>NZ_SOZH01000009.1 GCF_004519295.1 Cellulosimicrobium funkei | reverse complement strand
CACCCCGCCTCGAGTTCGGCGACAAGTCCCTCACCGTCACCTGGACCAACAAGACCTACACCGACCGCTCGCCGATCGAGACGGTCGACCTCGAGATCTCCCCGGCGCCGAAGGGCGGCGCCGTCCAGGTCACGGCGCTCTCGGGCACCCAGTACGTGTGGAACGGGCTCGAGAACGGCACCGCGTACAGCGTCCGGGTCCGGGCGAACAACCTTGCCCCCGACCCCTCGGACTGGGGCGAGTACTCGGGCGAGATGGTCCCGGCGGGCCTGCCGGACGTCCCGGAGACGCCGAGCGCGGTCCGCGCCGCGGACTCGCCGCTCAACGGCGGCTCGATCGACGTGTCGTGGAAGCCGCCGTTCGAGAACGGCGACGCGATCAAGGGCTACACCCTGCAGCGGTACAAGAACGGCGCCCGCGACGGCGCCGCGCTCTCCCTCACGGCGACGAGCCACAAGGCGACGGGCCTCGACAACGAGTCGTCGTACACGTTCACGGTGACGGCCGAGAACAAGGCGGGCCGGACGGCGGAGAGCGCGGCGTCCGCGGCCGTGGTCCCCTACGGGCGCCCCGAGGCTCCGCCCCGGCCGAGCGTGCAGAACGTGGGCGGCGGCGGGCAGGACAGCGGCATCCCCCGCGTGTCCTGGGGCGCCGCCGACGCGAACGGCAGCCCGATCACGGGGTACACCGTCACCGCGTCGCCCGGGGGCGCGAAGAGGGACGTCGCCGGCACGTCCGTCGACTTCACGGGCCTCCCCGCCGGGAACTACACGTTCACCGTCACCGCGACGAACAAGGGCGGCACGTCCACGTCGAGCCCGGCGTCGGGGCAGATCAGCGCGTACGGCAAGCCCAGCGCGCCGGGCGTCAGCCCCAACAAGACCGGCGCCACGAGCGGCACGTTCACGGTGACGGCACCGTCGTCCAACGGCGGGAGCGGGGTCACCCGGTACAACTGGCAGCTCTCCGGCAGCCAGAACAGGTCGGGCTCCGGCCAGAGCGTGGACGTCGGTGGCGACTACGACCAGACCTACACGCTCATCGCCCAGGCGTGCAACGCCGCCGGGTGCGGCCCATGGAGCTCGGGCCAGACGATCCGCACCGACCCGCGGCCGGTCCCGCCGACCATCTGGGTGACGCGTGGGCCAGGGAAGGCCACCGGCTCGTGGGGCGACTGCCAGAACACCAGCGTCTGCACGGTCTTCCGCGTCAACGCGAACGCGACGTTCCCCTCCGGCAACTACACCTTCGCGTGCTACTACGACGGGAACCGTATCGGCAGCTTCACGTGGACCGAGCACCTCAGCGCGGGCGGCTACGTCGACCTCGGGTGCATCCTGGGCAACCCGTACGGGACCCAGCGCACGGCCAAGGTCTACGTGACGATCAGCCCTGCACCGAGCGGCATCGTGGTCGAGCACCGGGACTGGCCCATCAGGTAGCGCGGCGACGGCCGATCTGCCGTCGGCGAATGAGCCGACGGCAGATCGGCCTCCTCGCGAGGCCCGGGCGGGCGCAGGGTGGTCGCATGACCACGCACCTGACCGGCCGACCTGCCGTCGGCGACCACCACCGGACCCCGCGCGCGGAGGCTGCAGCCTCGGCGGCCTCCTCGTTCGACGACCAGCTCACGACGCGCCTGCTCCACCAGCGCATCGTCGTCCTCGGCACGGCCGTGGACGACGCCGTCGCGAACCGCCTGTGCGCCCAGCTCCTCCTGCTCTCGGCGGAGGACCCGCGCGCGGACGTCGCGCTCTACGTCAACTCCCCCGGCGGCTCGGTGAGCGCCGGCCTCGCGATCTACGACACGATGCGACTCATCCCCAACGACGTGTCGACCGTCGCGATGGGCTTCGCCGCGAGCATGGGCCAGTTCCTCCTGTGCGCGGGGACGCCGGGCAAGCGGTTCGCGCTGCCGCACGCGCGGATCATGATGCACCAGCCGTCGGCCGGGATCGGGGGCACCGCCGTCGACATCGCGATCCAGGCGGAGAACCTCGTCTACACCAAGGGGCTCATGCACCGGCTCCTCGCGGAGAGCACCGGGCAGTCCGTCGAGACCATCGCCGACGACTCCGACCGCGACCGCTGGTTCACCGCGCAGCAGGCGCTCGAGTACGGGATGGTCGACCGGATCGTCGAGAGCGTCGACGACGTCCGCCCCGCCCGCGCGGCCCGGAAGGTGGGTCTGTGATGGCGAGCTACACGATCCCGACCGTGGTCGAGCGCACGCCGCTGGGCGAGCGCGCGTTCGACGTCTTCTCCCGCCTGCTGTCCGAGCGCATCGTGTTCCTCGGCACCGAGATCGACGACGGCGTCGCGAACGTCGTCATGGCGCAGCTCCTGCACCTGGAGTCGGACGCCCCGGACCAGGAGATCGGGCTGTACATCAACTCACCGGGCGGCTCCGCGACCGCGCTCATGGCGATCTACGACACGATGCAGTTCGTCCGCTGCGACGTCTCGACCATCTGCATGGGCCAGGCGGCCTCGGCCGCGGCCGTCCTGCTCGCGGCGGGCACGCCCGGCAAGCGGTTCGTGCTGGAGCACTCGCGCGTCCTGCTGCACCAGCCGTCGGGCGGCGGGGAGGGCACGATCTCGGACCTGTCGATCCAGGCCGAGGAGATCCTCCGGATCCGGTCCGAGACGGAGGAGGTGCTGGCGCGGCACACGGGCCAGACCGTCGAGCGCCTGCGCGCCGACACCGACCGCGACCTCGTGCTCACCGCGCGCCAGGCCGTGGAGTACCGCGTCGCGGACGCCGTCGTCACCTCGCGCAAGCTCGCCGCGGCGGCGTGACGCCCGACCGCGGGGGCGACCCCGTGCCACGTCAGCCGCGTCGTCAACCGCGTCGTCGGAACCACGACCGGCGGCGCGGCTCGGGGGTCGTCTCCGCGGGCGACGGCTCGGGCACGGCCGATTCCGGCGCCGCGGACGCAGGCTCGGGCGCGGCCGGCTCGTCCGCCGGTGGCTCCGAGACGGTGAGCGCGGGCGCCGTCGGCTCCGAGGCGGCAGGGTCTGCCGTGGGCGGCTCCGACGCCGTGGGCTCCGACGCCGCGGCCTCGGGCTCGGCGGCGCGTCGGGACGACGCGGAGATGCCCGCGATCCGGCCGCGCTCGTCGAACCGCACGGTCACGGTGCCGTCGGGCACGTCGAGCACGACGGCGCCGGTCCCGTCCTCGACGGCCGGCAGGCCGCGCGCGCTCGCGTAGGACGCGACGGCGCGCCGGTGGTCGACGACCGTGACGGACAGCAGCCCCTCGCTCAGCGTGCGCACGACGCGCGGCACGCTCGGTGCGGGCAGGGCGAGGTCGGCGTCGTCCAGGAGGAACCACGCGCGCGTGCCGCCGCCGACGGGCGCGCTGTAGTGGGTGAACGACCCGGTCACGGCCTTGGCCGCGAGCGCGAGCCGGTGGGCGAGGTCGTCGGCGAGGGGAAGCTCCGGCTCGGCGGCCTCGCGCAGCCCGGTCCGCCGGGCGCTCTCGGCGGCGGTGAGCACGCCGTCGGGGAAGCCGTTGACGTTCTGCCACGCCCACATCCACGTGCCCGGACCGGGCGCGGCCGTACCGAGGAACTGGAGGCGGCACGTCGCGGTCACGCCGTCGGGCGCGGTGAAGGTGAAGACGCCCGTGGTCATGTCGGCGGCCCAGGCGTCGTCGCCGTGGAGGTCCGACAGGTGGAGCTGGTGCTCGTGGGAGAGGAACGCGGCGTCGTCGACGAGGTCCTGGAGGGCCGGGACGTCCTGGGCTGCCGTGCCGTGCGCGGTCTGCGGCTCCGTCATGGACCGACGGTATCGGCGCGCACGGTGCCCGGCCTCCGCACGACACGCGGTGCGGTGCGGTGGGGACCGCCGCTCAGGCCGCGAGGAGCAGGACGTCGCCGGCGCGCGCGGTCGGACGGCGGAGCGTCTCGGCGACGGGGAGGTCTCGCACGGGTTCGCCCACCGGCGCGACGTGCCGCGGCGCGGAGAGGGCACCCCGCTCCCGCGCGGAGGACAGCACGCGGACAGGTGCGAGCGGCCGCAGCTCCTCACCCGTGCGGGCGACGAGGTCGACGAGCCGCAGGCCGAGGGCGCCGCAGACGGCGGCGAGGACCTCGGACGACGCCTCCTTGCGCCCGCGCTCCACCTCGGACAGGTAGGCGGTGGAGACGCGCGCGGCGGCCGCGACGTCGACGAGCGTGCGCCCCTGCGCGAGCCGCGCCCGCCGCAGGATCCCCCCGATGACGTGGCGCAGGAGGGGTTCCGCCCTCCCGCCCGTCCGGGAGCGGGGGCGCGGCGTCACCACGTCCGGCACCGCATCGCGCACCCCGTCCGGCACCGCGCTCGTCGCGTCCATGCGATCACGCTACCCGCGGCCCACCCGGGTGCCGAGGCACCCGGGCGGTCATCTGCTGCTGGCGTAAGGCCGGGCGCACGGCGCGACGGTCGGCCGCGGGCCCGGCCGGACGGGTCACCAACCCTCGAGCGACCAGGCCATCTGCCAGAAGCGGATCTCGTGGCGGCAGCTCAGCTCGAACGCGCGCTCCATGCGCGCGCGCTCCGCCTCGCCCGCGTCCGCGGCGAGCGCGTCGAGGCGTGCGCGCAGGTCCGTGAGGACGTCCTCGGTGCGCTCGGCCGCGTAGAACTGCCACCAGCCCGCGAGCGGGTGGTCGTCGGCGAGGGCGCCGGGCGTCGTCTCGCGCTCGCCGAGCCAGAAGCGTCGCGCGGACCAGATGTAGGTCCACGGGCACGGCAGCAGCGCGGCGAGCAGCACGCCGAGCGAGTCGCGGCCGGCCGCCGTCATGTGGTCCACGTAGGCCTGCGCGCTCGGCGCGAGGCGCTGCGTCTGCGCCTCCTCGTACGTCACGCCGAGGAAGTCGCACATCGCGTGGTGCGCGTGCGACTCGTCGTCGAGGAGGAAGCCGGCCTTGTCGTGGAAGTAGGCCGCCCACGACCGGTCGGGCGCGAGGGCCATGCCGAGGCCGTAGCAGCGCAGGTAGGCCGTGAGGTACTGGTGGTCCTGGCCCACGTAGTGGCGCACCGCGGCGGGCTCGACCGAGCCGTCGCGCAGCCCGGCCAGGAAGGGGTGGTCGTAGAACGTCTCGAAGAGGTCCGCGTACTGGCGGGCGAGGTCGGCGGTGAAGCCGGTCTCCTCCTGCCGGACGAGCGCGGTCGGGTCGTCCGCGAGGACAGGGTTCAGGGTGATGGCAGCAGGCGTCGTCATGCCCACGTTCCTCCGCTCGTGCTAGCGAGATCAGGTTCGACGGGTCCGGGCGGCCGTACCGCTCGTCTCAGTCCCTCGGCCCGGGCCGTGGCCCGGGCGGGACGCCCCGCGTGGTTCGCGCCGACCCTAGCAAGGACGGCGCCGGTGCGGGAGCCCTCGCCACGGTGTGGGAATATAGTTGTAGCGACAACAAGTTGGAGCAGACATGACCACGAGCACGCCGGGCGCGCCGACCGACCGCCTCCTGTCCCCGTCCACGAGCATGGACGCCGTCACGCTGCGCGTGGGCGACCTCGAGCTCATGACCTCGTACTACACGGGCGCGTTCGCCCTCGCCCCGCTCGAGGAGCGGTCGCGCGGCGCCGAGGTGCACCGTGTGCTGGGCCGCGGCCGCACACCCATGCTGCGCCTCGTGCACACGCCCGGGCTGCCGCCCGTCGACCCGCGCCAGGCCGGCCTGTTCCACACGGCCTTCCTGTTCGACGACGGCCCGAGCCTCGCCGCGACCGTCTACCGCGCCGCGCAGGACCGCCGCGGCACCTTCGTCGGGTCGAGCGACCACCTCGTCAGCGAGGCGTTCTACTTCACCGACCCCGAGGGCAACGGCGTCGAGCTCTACACCGACCGCCCCCGCGAGACGTGGGTGCGCGAGCACGGCCAGATCCTCATGACGACGACGTTCCTCGACCCGAACGCCTACCTGCGCACGCACCTCGACCAGGAGACGTTCGACGCCGGCCCCTCGCTCGCGGGCCGCGTCGGCCACGTGCACCTGCAGGTGGGCGACGTCGCGACCGCCCACGCCTTCTACGTCGACGCCGTCGGCTTCGAGGCGACGCTCACCGGGTACAGCGGGGCGCTCTTCGCGTCCGCGGGCGGGTACCACCACCACGTCGCGATGAACGTGTGGAACAGCGCGGGCGCCGGGCCCCGCGCCGCGAGCCTCGGGCTGGGCGACGTCGCCGTCACGGTGCCGGGCCGCGAGGACCTCGACGCGCTCGTCGCGCGCCTCCGGGCCCGCGGGCTGGAGCACGCGGACGACGGCCGCTCCGTCGTCGTGCACGACCCGTGGGGCACGCGCGTGACGCTGTCCGTCCCCGGCACCACGACCGAGGAGCTGCTCGCGCGCTGAGGCGCGGCGGCCCGGGCACGGAGCGCGCGCCCGGGGCACGAGGCGCACGATGGGAGGACCCGCCGAGCGCACCGAGGAGCGACCGTGTTCCGCAGCCTCTTCCCCGTCCTCACCGTGGCCGACCTCGACCGGTCCCTCGGCTTCTACCGCGACCTGCTGCGCGGGACGGTCGAGTACGCGTTCCCCGACGACGGCCCGCCCGTCTACGTGAGCGTGCGCGTGGGCGGGTCACCGCTCGGGCTCGGGCAGGGCGACCCGCCTCCGGCGGACACCCGCGTCGTGCTGTGGGTGGACGTCGACGACTGCGACCGCGCCGTCGAGCACCTCGCGGCCGCGGGCGTGCCCGTCCTGGAGCCGCCCGCGGACCAGCCGTGGGGCGAGCGCGTCGCGCGCGTGCAGGACCCGGACGGCACCGTCGTGATCCTCGGCCAGGAGGCCGCTCCCCCGGCCGAGCCGGAGGGCCCGACGGGGCTGTCGTAGCCCGGGGAGCCCTGGCGCCGCGGAGCCGACCGCCCGTCGGCATGGTGCCCCCACCGGGACTCGAACCCGGAACACGCCGGGTTTAAGCCGGCCGCCTCTGCCAGTTGGGCCATGGGGGCGCGGGCCGAATCTACCGCGCGCGCGGGGCTCCCCGGGCCCGTCGCCACGACGGCCGCCCGCTCGGACCCGGACGCGACGAGGGGCGAGCCGCACGCGCGGCTCGCCCCTCGTCGTCGGGCACGACGGCCGGGCCGGGGGCCCGGCCGCGGCCTCAGGAGGCCTTCGCCGCCGGCGTCCGGTCGTCGGCGTCGACGGTGCCCGCACCGGACTCCGCCGCGGCCGCCGAGCCCTGCGCGGTCTGCTTGACCGGGTCGCCGTCCTTCTTGGGCGGGACGGACGCGGCGCGGAACTCCGCGCGCGGGTCGTGCAGCGAGCCGAGCGACACGAGCTCGCGACCCATGAGGAACTGGCCGATCCAGCCGATGAAGATGCGGATCTTGCGGTTCCCCGTCGGCATCGCCATGACGTGGTAGCTGCGGTGCATGAGCCACGCGAGCGTCCCGCGGAGCTTGAACACGCCGAACAGCTCCGCGACGCCCTTGTACAGGCCGAGCGACGCGACCGTACCGACGCTCTTGTGGCGGTACTCGACCGGCGGCTCGCTGTGCAGCTCGAGCGCGAGGTTGTCGGCGAGGCGCGTGGCCTCACGGATGGCGTGCTGCGCGTTCGGCGGGCAGAACTTGCCCGGGTTCAGCACGTCCGGGACGGCGGCGCAGTCGCCCGCGGCCCACGCGTTCGGCACGACGTTGCCGTCGGCGTCCGCGACCTGGAGCGTCGGCAGCACGGTGATGCGGCCCAGCTTGTCCACCGGGAGGTCGGACGACTCCTTGAGGACCGGGTTCGCCTTGACGCCCGCGGTCCACACGATCGTGTCGGAGTCGAACTCGACCCCGGTCGACGTGACGACGTGGCCGTCCACGCACGACGACAGGAACGTGCTGAGGTGGAACTCGATGCCGCGCTTCTTCAGCTCGTCGAGCGCGTACTGCGCCATGGGCTCGCTGAGCTCGGGCAGGATGCGGCCCGCGCCCTCGATCATGACGAAGCGGAGGTCCTTCTCCTCGATCGTCGCGTAGTTGCGCGTCGCGTAGCGGGCCATGTCCTCGATCTCGGCCAGCGCCTCGATGCCCGCGAACCCGCCGCCGACGAACGTGAACGTGAGCATGCGGCGACGCAGCTTCTCGTCCCACGTGGACGACGCGACGTCCATGCGGTTGAGCACGTGGTTGCGGACCGCGATGGCCTCCTCCACGTTCTTGAAGCCGATCGCGTTCTCCGCCAGGCCCGGGATGGGCAGCGTGCGCGACACCGAGCCGAGGCCGACGATCAGGTGGTCGTACGTGACCGAGTAGTCGTCGCCCTCCTCCGGGTGGATCGTCACACGGCGGTCCGTGTGGTCGATCGAGACGACCTTGCCCTGGAGCACGTCGACGCCCTTGAGCGCACGGCGGTGCGGCGCGACGACGTCGCGGCCGTCGATCGAGCCCGCGGCCGCCTCGGGGAGGAACGGCGCGTACGTCATGTACGGGCGCGGGTCGACGACGACGATCGCCGCCTCGCGGCGACCGAGCTTCTTGCGCAGCCGGCGGGCGGCGTACAGACCCACGGAGCCGCCGCCGAGGACGACGACGCGGGGCACCTTGCGGGGCCGCGGCGAAGCGGTCTGGGCACGGCTGACCGAGGTCAGGTCATTCTGAGGCATGGTTCCAGAGTATTACCGGTTGCGGCACAGGCGAGCCGGAGCGTCCGCCTGACGGGCGTGACGCGCCCCACGCCGCGCGGACGGACGGGGGCAGAGGCGGGCACACGCGGGCACAGGCGACATTCCGCAGGGCCCGGGGCCGGGGTGGGGCGCCGCCGTCCGCCGACGGCGCACCACCCCGGCCCCGCCGCTCAGCCGATCGCGCCGACGACGGGCGTCGGGCCGGTCGGTGCGGGCGCCACCCCGCCCGCGGGCGGGGTCGCGGGCGCCTCCCGCGACGGCGCCGGGTCGCCCTCGGCCGGCTCGTCGGCCGGCGCGTCGCTGGTACCGCCCGTGCCCGACGACGTCTCCCCCGTCCCCACGCTCGACGGCACCGCGGTCGGTGCCTGGAGGAACGGCCACGGCATGTCGCGCGTGCGCGTCCCCGTCGCCGGGACGGGGCGGCCGTCGCCCTCGGGGTACTCGACGTCCTCCTCGGCGACCGCGCGCAGCGGGTAGACGTTCCACCGCTCACGCCCGTCCGTCGCGAGGGCGGGCTGGAAGTACCACATACCCTCGACGTCCGGCACCGCCCACATCCCGGAGGCCCCCTCCTCGGTGACCGTGCGGACCTGGCGGCCGCGGTCGTCGAAGACCTGGACGTCGCGGAGCGGCTCGCCCGCCGCGTCGTAGACGAAGAGGTTGGACACCTGCGCGCCGTCGACCCACACGCCCGCCGTGCCCGGGGAGTCCCCGCTCCCGAACGACACGCTGCTCACGAGGCCGCTGCTCGCGTCGCTGCGGCCCTGCTCGTAGCCGCGGTCCCACGCGTACGGGCTCGACGCGCTCGCCGAGGCGGCGACGAGGACGGCGGGCACGGCCGCGACGGCCGCGGCGACCGACAGCGGACGGCCGACCTTCCGCAGCCCGCGGGTGGGCAGCCACCGACCCCGGCCCCACTGCACGCTCACGACGACCGCGATCAGCACGACGACGCGCGCGGACAGGTCCGGCGGGAGCACGGCCACTTGGTATCCCGCGACCAGGGCGAGCAGGAGCGTCGCCACGACCCAGCCGCGCAGGATCCACCACGCGGGCGTGAGGGCGCGCAGGAACTCGGCCGTCGAGGCCCACTGCGGCGACGAGGTGACGGGCTGCCACCCCGCGCGCCAGTCCGCCGCGAGCCTCTCGCCGAGCCCGGTCAGCCGACGGCGCAGCCCGGGGCGCGGGCCCCGCGCGGCGCCCGGGGCGACGGGAGGCAGGCCGGCCGCGGTGCGCAGCTCGGCGGCGTACTCGGCGGGCGGACCGAAGAACGCGACGAGGTCGAGGCCCGTGTCGTCGAGCGCCTCCGTGCCAGCCGTACCGGCCGTGCCGGCGGGAGCGCCGTCGGACGCCGGCGCGGGGGCTCGGCGCGGGAGCGCCCCGGGCGCGTCGACGACCGCCTCGGCGAGGTCGGCCTCGAGCCCGTCGGCGAGCTCCTCGACCTGGTCGGGGCGCAGGTCCACGAGGTGCGCGCGCACCTGCTGGGCGTAGGCGTGGACGTACCCGTAGAAGGCCCGTCCGACGGGTGCGCCGGCGGGCGGCTGCGCGGGGGTCGTCGTGCTCATCAGGCGGCCACCTCTCCGGTCCGCAGCAGCGCGGACACGGTGCCCGCGAACGTCTGCCACTCCTTGCGGTGCAGGTCGAGCATGGCCCGGCCCTGCGGGTTGATCCCGTAGTACTTGCGGTGCGGCCCGGCGTCGGACGGCACGACGTAGGTGGTGAGCGCCCCGCCCGCGTACAGGCGCCGCAGCGTCCCGTACACGGACGCGTCCCCCACGTCCTCGAGCCCCGCCGCGCGCAAGCGCCGCACGACGTCGTACCCGTACCCGTCCTCGGCCTCGACCGCGGCGAGCACCGCCGCGTCGAGCACCCCCTTGAGCAGCTGCGTGGTGTCCATCCGTCCCTCCGTCGGGCGTGGCCCCGGTCCGTCCCGGTACTCGGCCACCGGGATCACGGGATGCACACTACCGCGCGATGCGCAGTACCGTGCACAAGACACGCCCCTCCCCCGGAGACGCCGGAGCCCGGGTCGCGGGCACCGGGGTCCGGTGCCGCGCGACGCCGGGCTCGGCGGTCGGGCAGGAAGGGCCGCCGGGGCGGCCCCGGGTCAGGCGAGCGACCAGGCGATGCCGTCGAGGATGTCGTGCTCGCTCGTCACGACCTCGGTGAGCGTGCCGCCCGCGGCGGCGACGTCGTCGCGCACGCGGCGCACGACCTCCGACCACACGAGCGCGCCCGCGCCGATGACGTCGACCCGCCCGGGGTGCATGAACCCCAGGGCGGTGCGCTCGGCGCGCGTGCGGTGAAGCAGGTCGTCGCAGGCCGCGAGCACGGTGTCGACCGGCAGCACGGACCCGTTGATGCGGTCGCGGTCGTACCGGGCGAGGCCGAGCGCGTGGGCCGTGACCGTCGTGACGGACCCGGCGAGGCCGACGAGCGTCGCGGCCCGCCCGAGCGGCACCACGCGGGCCGCGTCGTCGAGCGCGGCCCGCACGTCGGCGCGGGCCGCCGCCTCCTCCTCGGGGGTCGGCGGGTCGGAGCGCAGGTGCCGCTCCGTCATGCGCACGCACCCCACGTCCATCGAGTACGCGGCGTCGGGCGTCGTCGTGCCGAGCACGAGCTCCGTCGAGCCGCCGCCGAGGTCCACCACGACGTAGGGGCCGGGGCGCACGGCCGCGACGGTCGACGTCGCCCCGCGGAACGACAGCGCCGCCTCCTCCTCGCCCGAGACGACCTCGGGCTCGACGCCGAGCGCGTCGAGGACGCCCGCGACGAACTCGTCGCGGTTCTCGGCGTCCCGCGTGGCCGACGTCGCGACGAAGCGCGTCCGCGTCGCGCCCAGGTCGTCGATCACCTGCGCGTAGCGGCGCGCGGCGTCGAGCGTGCGCGCGAGCGCCTCGGGGGCGAGCCGACCCGTGCGGTCGACGCCCTGGCCGAGCCGGACGACCTCCATGCGGCGGTCCAGGTCGACGAGGGTCCCGGCCTGCGGGTCGACGTCCGCGACGAGGAGGCGGATCGAGTTGGTGCCGCAGTCGATCGCCGCCACGCGCGAGGCGCCGGGCGGGACGGGGGCGGGCGAGGCGGCCGGCGCGGCGGTCGCGCCCGGGTCCCGGGTGAGCGGAGAGGTGGAGCCAGAGGTCATGCGTCCAAGCGTGCCACGCGGTCAGCAGGTGCAGCGGTCGGGGCGCCACACGTCGCGCACGCGCTCGAGCGCCTCGTCGCCCAGCGGGTTGACGCCCGGCCCGGCCGCGAGCGCGTGGCCCACGAGGACGTGCAGGCACTTCACGCGCGTGGGCATCCCGCCCGCCGAGATGCCGTCGATCTCCTCGACGTGGCCGAGCGCCTCACGCTGCGCGAGGTAGTGCTCGTGCGCGCGCCGGTAGGCGGCGGCGAGCTCCTCGTCCTCGGTGAGCCGCTCCGACATCTCCTTCATGACGCCGTTCGCCTCGAGCGTCGACGCGGCCGCGACCGCGCCCGGGCTCGTGAGGTAGAAGGTCGTGGGGAACGGCGTGCCGTTCTCGAGCCGCGGCGCCGTGCGGACGACGAGCGGGCGCCCGCACGCGCACCGCGCGGCGATGCCGACGACGCCGCGCGGGGTGCGCCCGAGCTGCTCCGCGAGCGTCTCGAGGTCGCGCTCGGTGACGACGACGTCCGGGTCGTCGGCGGGGATGGCCAGGCGGGCGTCGGGCACGGGACTTCCTTCGGGTCGGTCGGCGGCGTCGGGACGACGCCTCACCCATTCTCCCCGCTCTGCGGAGCGCCCTCGTCGCCGGCCGGTTCCTCGCCCGCGGGCGCGGTCCCGTCGGACGTCCCCGCGTCGTCGCCGCCGGACGTGCGCGGACCGCCCGCGACCTGCACCGACTCCCAGATGGCCTCGTACCAGGGCGTGCCCTCCTCGTACCCCCGGACGGGCCCGTCCGTGATCGTCCGCCCGGTCTGCGGGTCGGTGTCGTCGACGACCGTCTCCGGGTCGAGCACGCGCCACGGCCGCTCCCCCGGCATGACGAAGTTGAGCCGGTCCCGCGCCTCGCGCTCGACGTACGCCTGGTCGTCCCAGCGGGCGAGCTCGGCCTCGAGCTCGGTGTGCTCGGCCTGCGCCTGCTCGAGGCCGGCGCGCAGCTCGCGCAGCTCCCCCGTCTGGTTGACGTACGCGCGCAGCGTCGGCAGCAGGAGCACCGCGGCGAGCAGCACGACGACGGACAGGACCAGGGTCCGGACGGTCACCACCTCGGGCAGGAGGAAGCCGTAGCGGCTCCGGCGCCGGTCCTCGGGCGCCGGGCCGGCCGCACGTCGCGTCGACGTCGCGCTGCTCGGTCGGGCGGCGGGGCGGCGCGCTCCGGACGACGACGGGGTCCGGGCGGTCGAGCCGCCGCCCGGGGACTTCGCCGAGGAGCCCGACGCCGTCCGCTGGGCGCCCGTGGACGCCGGGCGCGGGCTCGCGGCCCCCGAGGACGCGGAGCGCTTCGTGGGCTTCGTCCCGGACGTGCCGCGCGCGGGCCCGGAGCCCGGCCGCGCGGGGGCACCGGGGCGCGGGGGACGACGCGAGGACGGCATGCCCCGATTGTGCTGCCGCGAGACGCGGCGCGCCGGGAGCACGCGCGGTGCGCCCGCGAACGTGAGGCGATCGACACGACTTCTTCACCCGTCCGGACGCGCCGGAGCCCGGCGGGCCGACGAGCGGCCCTCCGGGCTCCGGGTGCCGGGTCGTCCCGGCGGGGTCGTGCGCGACCGACGGTCAGCCGCAGGTCAGCCCTGCACCGTCCAGCGCGGGAACGCGCCACGGCCGGCGTAGCGGGCGGCGTCGTCCAGCGCCTCCTCGATGCGCAGGAGCTGGTTGTACTTGTTGATGCGCTCGCCGCGGGCGGGTGCACCCGTCTTGATCTGGCCGGCGTTCGTCGCGACGGACAGGTCCGCGATCGTCGTGTCCTCGGTCTCGCCCGAGCGGTGCGACACCATCGCGGTGAAGCCGTTGCGCTGCGCGAGCTCGACGGCGTCGAGCGTCTCGGTGAGCGTGCCGATCTGGTTGAGCTTCACGAGGAGCGAGTTCGCCGCCTTGAGCTCGATGCCCTTCGCGAGACGCTCCGGGTTGGTGACGAACAGGTCGTCGCCGACGATCTGCACCTTGTCGCCGACCTCGGCGACGAGCTGCGACCAGCTGTCCCACTCGTCCTCGGACAGCGGGTCCTCGATGGAGACCAGCGGGTAGTCGCGCACGAGCTGCTCGTAGTAGGCGATCATCTCGGCCGGCGTCTTCGCGCCGCCCTCGAACTGGTACGCGCCGTCCTTGAAGAACTCGGTGGACGCGACGTCGAGCGCGAGCGTCACGTCGGTGCCCGGCGCGAAGCCGGCCTTCTCGATCGCGACGAGGATGAGGTCGAGCGCCTCGCGGTTGCTCGCGAGGTTCGGCGCGAAGCCGCCCTCGTCGCCGAGGCCGGTGGCCAGGCCCTTCTCCTTGAGCACGGACTTCAGCGCGTGGTAGACCTCGGCGCCGGTGCGCAGCGCCTCGCGGAACGAGGAGGCGCCGATCGGGGCGACCATGAACTCCTGGATGTCCACGTTCGAGTCCGCGTGCGACCCGCCGTTGAGGATGTTCATCATCGGCACGGGCAGGACGTGCGCGTTCGGGCCGCCGACGTAGCGGTACAGGTCGAGGCCCGCGCTCTTCGCGGCGGCCTTCGCGACGGCGAGCGAGACGCCGAGGATGGCGTTCGCGCCGAGCTTGCCCTTGTTCGGGGTGCCGTCGAGGTCGATGAGGGCGGCGTCGATGAGGCGCTGGTCCTCGGCCTCGAAGCCGATGAGCTCCGGGGCGATGTCGTCGATCACGGAGTTCACCGCGCCCTCGACGCCCTTGCCCAGGTAGCGGGACTTGTCGCCGTCACGACGCTCGACGGCCTCGAACGCACCGGTCGACGCGCCCGAGGGCACTCCGGCGCGGGCGAACGTCCCGTCGTCCAGGACGACCTCGACCTCGACGGTCGGGTTTCCGCGGGAGTCGAGGATCTCGCGCGCTCCAACGGCTTCGATGCTGGCCACAGGTGCTCCTTCGGGGCAGGGCTGCGGGCGCTTCGAACGGTGGTGGCGGACCCGGGCAGGGAAACCCGGGACGCCGCGTGCGCGCCCGCGACGATGGTGGGTTTACGACCACAGCCTAGTGCCCGGTTGTGACCTGCGCCGCTGCGTCCGGTCCGTGGGCCCCGGGTCGGGGACCTGCGCGTCGACGATCGGGACGAACGTCCCGCCTCAGCCCTGCACCGCCGGGCCGGGCTCCGCGGGCGCCCCTGCCGACGTCTCGGCCGCGACGATCCGCGCCTCGACGCGCCGCAGCTCGCCCCGCAGCGCGGCCTCCGCGTCGAGCCCGTCGGCCTCCGCGCGGGCCACGAGCGCGAGCAGCTCGCGCCCGAGCCGCTCGTCCGGCGTCGGGCCGGCGCCGTCCTCGCCGACCGCACCCGCCCCGGTGCCCGACGGCGCCGCGAGCGCCGCGCCGACGACGTCGCCGAGGCCGCCGCGCCCGGCCCGGGACAGGACCTTCTGCGCGCGGGCGAGCGACCCCTGCGTGTGCGAGATGCCCTCGAGCACCGACGAGCGCTGCTTCTCCGCCTTCTTGATCGCGTCCCACTGCCCGTGCAGGTCGGTCGCGTCGGCGTCCGCGAACACGTGCGGGTGGCGCCGCACGAGCTTCGCCGCGAGGTCGGCGGCGACGTCGTCGACGGTGAACGGGTCCGGCTCCTCGCTCGCGATGCGCGCGTGGAACAGCACCTGCAGGAGCAGGTCGCCGAGCTCCTCGCGCATCCCGGCGCGGTCGTCGGTCTCGATGGCGTCGGCGAGCTCGTGCGCCTCCTCGAGGAGGTACCGCACGAGCGAGACGTGCGTCTGCTCGCGGTCCCACGGGCACCCGCCCGGGGAGTAGAGGCGGTCCATGACGGCGACGACGTCGCGCAGCGGGTCGGTCGCGGCGTCGGGCGCGCGGTCGTGCGTGGGCTCGTGCGGGTCCGGGGCGGCCGAGGGCTCGGGGGCGGTCACCGCCTCATCGTAGGTTCGCCGGGCGCGCGGTCACCGCCGGTCGAGCGTGCCGTCGCTGCCTGCCCCCAGCACGCGGTCGTGGCCCGGGCGGGGCCACGACCGCGTGGTGGGGACGGCGGAAGCGCTACGACCGCCAGGTGTCCGACAGCGTCACGGAGCCGTCGGCGCCGACCGTCGCCGTGCGGTTGCCGCCGCTCTCCCAGACGACGTTCCCGCCGCCGTCGCGCTTGACGTACTTGTACTGGAAGGTCGTGCCGGCCGGGAGGTCGACGCGCGCGGTCCACACCGGGTAGGCCGACGACGACAGCGGGACGCCGTTCGCGGGCGCCCAGGAGCCGAGCGCCGGGATGCTGCCGACGACGTGGACCGTCTGGCCCCACGTGGTGGTCGCGGTGACGGAGAACGACGCGTCGCCCTGCCCTTCGACCGGCCCGCCCGGCGACCCGCCGCCGTCGCACGGGTCGCCCGCCGTGACCGTCCCGCCGGAGACGGCGACCGCGGCGCCGGACAGGGCGTAGTCCTTGCCGCCGTTGCTGTCCCAGGCGCCCGAGCCGTTCGTGAAGGCGGCGGTGACGGTCGCGGCCGCGCCCGTCGCCCCGCTGGGCAGGCTGATCTGCCGCGAGACCCAGCCCGTGCAGGCCGCCGTCATCGGGAGCCCGGGGACGCTGGTCCAGGCGCCGGTGCCGACCTTGTAGTGGACGTTGTACGCGTTCCAGCCCTTGTCGGTCGCGTAGTAGACGGTCGTCGTGCCGGCCGGGTCGACGGGCCCGGGGCCCCCGGTGCCGCCGTCGCCGCGCGCCCCGACGTGGAGCGCGAGCGCCCCGTACGCGGGCACCGTCGCCGTGAAGGTGCCCGAGCCGGAGACGGAGACGGTCTTCGAGCAGTCCTTCGACGCCACGACGTCGCAGTACGTCCCGGCGGGGAGCGAGGTCTGGTAGGTGCGCGTCACGGCGTTCGCGGAGTTGTTGATCGTCACGTAGCCCTTGGCGCCTCGCCCGTAGGCGATGTGGTTGTTCCCGTCGTCCCACCAGCCCGTCACCGAGGTCCCGGCGACCGCGTTGTGGAAGCCGACCATGCCCGCGATCTCGGTCCAGCGCTGCGTGCAGACCCACGCGCTGTCGGCACAGCTCGCGTCCGGCACGGAGGTGGCCGAGGCGCCGGGCGCACCCGCGTCCTTGTCGCTCCACGTGTAGCCCGAGTAGACGCTCGGCGCGCCGTAGGGCCACGAGAGCATGAACGCGTTGGCGAGCCGGTACTTGGCGCCCCACTTGTAGTTCATCGTCTCGCCGTTGCGCTCGGTGTCGTGGTTGTCGACGAAGACGCCCGCGCGGTCGGAGGGGAGCTTGTTGTCGCCGATGGTGCGCAGGTCCTTGATCTGGGCGTCGAACCGGGACTTCAGCTCGCGCGCGTAGAAGAACTCGTGCGAGTCGCCGGAACCGAGGTACTCCGAGGGCTGGATCGGCTCGCCGCTCGCGCCGATGACCTCGTGCACCCAGAAGACGTTCGGGTTCGTGAGCCGCGCCTTGATCGCCGCGAGGTCAGCGGCCGGGATGTGCTTCGCGGCGTCGATGCGGAAGCCCGAGACGCCGAGCGACAGGAGGTCGTTGAGGTAGCCCGCGATCTTGCCGCGCACGTAGTCGGAGCCCGTCCGCAGGTCCTGGAGCGAGACGAGGCGGCAGTTCTGGACGTTGTACCGGTCGCCGTAGTTGCTGATGTTCGACCGGCAGTCGTTGAAGTCGTTCGGCCCGTACGGGACGCCCGGGAAGCTGTCCACGGAGTAGCTCGTCCCGCCGGTCCCGGTGCCGGACCCGGTGTCGGCGCCCGCCGTGTGGTTGACGACCGCGTCGACGATCACGCCCACGCCTGCCGCCTTGCAGGCGCTCACCATGCGCTGGAACTCGGCGCGGGTGCCGAGCTTCGACTCGAGCTTGTAGCTGACGGGCTGGTAGGAGGTCCACCAGGCCGTGCCCTGGATGTGCTCCTGCGGCGGCGAGACCTGGACGTAGCCGAACCCGGCCGGGCCGATGGTGCTCGTGCACTCGGCGGCTACGGAGTCCCACGTCCACTGGAAGAGGTTGAGGATCACGTCGCCCCGGCCGTTCGGGGAGTCGACGACGGGCGTCGGCACGGGCGGCGCGGCCGCGGCGGGTCCGGCGACCGGGACCGCGGCCAGCGCCGCGGTCAGCGCGAGGGCCGCCGAGGCGCCGGCCGCGAGGACGCGGCGCAGGCGCCCGCGGTGCGGGCTGGCGGGGCGGCCTGCGGGGACGGGGGTGGGCGCCGGGGGTCCGGCGAGGTCGGTGGTGCGCGTCATTGCAGCTCCTTCGAGGATGCGGCCGCCCCTCGCTCGGCGTCGAGCACGGGCGGGCCACGCGGTGATGACGAGCGCCCCGGGGTGGCGGGCGCGACCGGCACCTGCGGCGTTGCAGGATGTTTCCGGATGTTGCTGCAACCTTACAGAGACCGGCGCGGGCTGTCACGACCTGTGTCCACGGGTCGTGCGGACGGGTCGTGCCGGTGCGGCGGCGGCCCGGACGGCATAGCGTCGGAGGACACGCCGAGAGGAGACGCCATGGGAACCAAGCGCCGGTGGAAGGACCTGACGAAGGGTCAGCGGATCGCCGTCGGGGTGGTGGGAGCCGCACAGGTCACGCTCACCGCCGCGGCGTACCGGGACCTCGTGCGTCGGCCGGCCGACCAGGTGAACGGGACCAAGCTCGCGTGGGGCCTCGCGCTCCTCGTCAACTGGGTCGGGCCCATCGCCTACTTCCTCGACGGCCGCAAGAGCTGACCGCGGGAGGGCTCAGCCCTCGACCGTGAGCCCCGCCGTCGGCTCGAGCAGCGTCAGCGCGCGCCGCAGCGCCGTGCTCGACGTGTGCACGGTGTAGGGGAAGTAGACGACCTCGACGCCCACCTCGGCGAAGCGACGCTCCAGCTCCGCGCCCTTCGGGGTGCCGCGCCAGTCGTCGCCCTTGAAGAACACGTCGAACGGGCGCTGGCGCCAGGTCTCGAGCTTGTCGGGCTGGGTCTCGACGAACACCTCGTCGACGAACCGGACGTGGCGGACGATCTCCGCGCGCTCCGTGACGGGGACGACCGGGCGCCGGCCCTTGGCGAGCTCGAGCATGTCGTCGTCCACGACACCCGCGACGAGGTAGTCGCACTCGCTGCGGGCGTGCCGGAGGACGTTGAGGTGCCCGACGTGGAACAGGTCCCACGCACCGGGGGCGTACCCGACCTTCATGCCCGTCCTCCCGTCCTCGGCCGCGCGCCCCGCACGGCGAGGGGGCCGCGTCCAGGCTAGGACCGGGAGGAGACCCGGAACCACGCCCTCCGAGGGTGAAGAAGGCGGCCCACCGGGTGAATTGTGGGCTCGACGAGCGCGTGGGAGCGCACCCGCCCGCCCGCCCGGCAGGGGCCCGATCGCTGCGTGCTACCTTCGGTCGGTCGCCTTTCCGGACGACGTCCCCGCGCACCGGAGGGAGTGCCGACCTCAGTCATGCCGTCCCAGGTCCTCACCGTGTGCACCGGGAACGTCTGCCGCTCCCCCACCGCCGAGAGGCTGCTGAGCATCCGCAGCGACACGAGCGTCACGGTGTCGAGCGCCGGGACGCACGCGCTCGAAGGAGCACCGCTCGACGAGCCGATGGCGCGGCTGCTCACGGCACGCGGCCTGGAGGCGTCGACGCACACCGGGCGGCAGCTCACGGCGGCGATGATCGAGCAGGCGGACCTCGTCCTCACGATGTCCCGGGCCCAGCGGGCCGCCGTCGTCACCCTCGTCCCGCAGGCCGTCCGACGCACCTACACGCTCCTGGAGCTCGCCGCGCTGCTCTCGGCGATCGACCTGCCCGTCGACCCGGACGAGACCGACGCCGACCGGATCGCCCGCCTCCCGGAGATCGCGAGCGCGCAGCGCGTCCGGACGATCACCCCGCGCACACCCCTCGACATCCCGGACCCGCACGGTCGCTCCGAGCGGGCCTACCGGCAGGCGTTCACGACGATCGACACCGCCGTCGCGGCGGTCGCCCGCGTCGTGCACCCGCCCGCCGCCCGGCGCCTCGAGTGGTCCCCCACCCTCACCGAGCGCGGCGCGCGCACGCCGCCGTTCCCCGGCGGCGGGGACGGCACCGACCCTACCGGGCGCGGCGGCAGCAGCTCGCCCCGGCACGGCGGCCGGCGGAGCTGGCGCCTGCGCTGACCGCGCGTCAGCGGGCCGACGACGTCCCCACCGTCGCGGCCGCGCTCACCTCGCCGAGCACCACGGCGTCGATGAGCTGGCGCGCCCACCCGAGGACCTCCGCGCCACGCAGCGGGCGGCCGCCGATGCGCGCCGTCGTCGGGTACGGCACGAGGATCGCCCGGATCGCGGGCTTGAGCAGCGTGCCCGGGTAGAGGCGCTTGAGCCGCAGCTGCGCCGACTCGGGGAGGTCGACCGGCGCGAACCGGATGAACTTGCCCTGCGCGGTGACGTCCGTGAGCCCCGCCCGGCGGGCGTGGTTGCGGAAGTCGGCGACGTCGAACAGCGCGGACGCGACGTCCGGGAGGGCGCCGTAGCGGTCGACGAGCTCGGCCCGCACCTCGGCGAGCTCCGGCGCGTCGGCCGCGGCGGCGATCTTCTTGTACGCCTCGAGCCGCAGACGCTCGGTCGCGATGTAGGACTCCGGCAGGTGCGCGTCGACCGGGAGCTCGATCGAGACCTCCGGCTGCTCCTCGGGCCCGTCGCCCCGGTAGTTGGCGACGGCCTCCCCCACCATGCGCACGTACAGGTCGAACCCGACGCCCGCGATGTGGCCGGACTGCTCCCCGCCGAGCAGGTTGCCCGCGCCGCGGATCTCGAGGTCCTTCATCGCGACCTGCATGCCCGCGCCGAGGTCGGTGTGGGCCGCGATCGTGGCGAGGCGGTCGTGCGCGGTCTCGGTGAGGGGCCGCTCGGGCGGGTACAGGAAGTACGCGTACGCGCGCTCGCGCCCGCGGCCCACGCGGCCGCGGAGCTGGTGGAGCTGGGAGAGGCCGAGCATGTCCGCGCGCTCGAGGATGAGCGTGTTCGCGTTGGAGATGTCGAGGCCCGTCTCGATGATCGTCGTGCAGACGAGGACGTCGAGCTCCTTCTCCCAGAACGCCCGGATCACCTGGTCGAGCTGGTGCTCGTTCATCTTGCCGTGCGCGACGCCCACGCGGGCCTCGGGGACGAGCTCGCGCAGCCGCGCCGCGGTGCGCTCGATCGTCTCGACCTTGTTGTGCACGTAGAACACCTGACCCTCGCGCAGGAGCTCGCGGCGCAGCGCCGCGGCGATCTGCTTCTCCTCGTACGCCCCGACGTACGTGAGGACGGGGTGGCGCTCCTCCGGCGGGGTCGCGAGGGTCGACATCTCGCGGATGCCCGTGACGGCCATCTCGAGCGTGCGCGGGATCGGGGTCGCGGACATGGCGAGCACGTCCACGTTGGTCCGCAGCTGCTTGAGCGTCTCCTTGTGCTCGACGCCGAACCGCTGCTCCTCGTCGATGATGACGAGGCCCAGGTCCTTGAACCGCACGCTGCCCGTGATGAGGCGGTGGGTGCCGATGACGACGTCCACCGTCCCCTGGGCCAGCCCGTCCACGACCTCCTCGGACTCCTTGGGGGTCTGGAAGCGCGACAGCGCCTTGACCGTCACGGGGAAGCCCGCGTACCGCTCGGAGAACGTCTCGAGGTGCTGCTGCACGAGCAGCGTCGTGGGCACCAGCACCGCGACCTGCTTGCCGTCCTGGACCGCCTTGAACGCCGCGCGGATCGCGATCTCCGTCTTGCCGTAGCCGACGTCGCCGCACACGAGCCGGTCCATCGGGACCGTCTTCTCCATGTCGGCCTTGACCTCGTCGATCGTCGCGAGCTGGTCGGGCGTCTCGACGTACGCGAACGCGTCCTCCAGCTCGCGCTGCCACGGCGTGTCCGGGCCGAACGCATGGCCCTGCGTCGCCATGCGCGCCGAGTACAGGCGGATGAGCTCGCCCGCGATCTCCTTGACGTGCTTGCGCGCGCGGGACTTCGTCTTGGCCCAGTCCGACCCGCCCATCTTGTTGAGGCTCGGTGCCTCGCCGCCAGTGTACTTCGTGACCTGGTCGAGCTGGTCCATGGGCACGAACAGGCGGTCGCCCGGCTGGCCACGCTTGCTCGACGCGTACTCGATCACGAGGTACTCGCGCGTCGCGGCGTTGCCGCCCGTGCCGAGCGTGCGCTGCACGAGCTCGACGAAGCGGCCCACGCCGTGCTGCTCGTGCACCACGAAGTCGCCCGCCTTGAGCTGGAGCGGGTCGACGACGTTGCGACGCCGGCTGGGCATCTTGCGCATGTCGCGCGTGCTCGTGCCGGCCCGGCCCGTGAGGTCGGCCTCGGAGAAGACGGCGAGCCGCAGCCCCGGCGCGACGAAGCCCTTGCCGACCATCGCCGGCGTGACGAGGACGATGCCGCCCTCGGGCTCGTCGTCGAGCCGCGGCACGAGGCGCGCGGGCGTGTCCGCCGCGCCGAGCTGCTCGACCATGCGCTTGGCCGGCCCGTGGCCCTCCGTCGTGAGCACGAGCCGCCAGCCCGCGTGCTGCAGCCCGCGCACGTCGTCGAGCGCGCGCGCCACGTCGCCGCGGTAGGACTCGACGTCGCGCGCGCCGAGCGTGAAGGTCGGCACGCCGTCGGCGCTCTCGCCGACGTGGGCGGCCGTCGTGCCCGCGCCGCCGCTCGCCGCAGTGGCGTCCGCAGCAGCGCCCCCGTCGGCGTCTGGCGGGACGTCGAGGTCGGGGTTGTCGAGCGCGAACGACGACAGCGTCCACCAGCCCAGGCCGCGGCGCTGCGCGACCGCGCGCACCTCGGAGAACGTCTCGAACGACGCCGCGGACAGGTCGACCGGCGCCTTGCCGCCCGCCACCGCGCCCGTCCAGGCCGCGGCGAGGAACTCCTCCGTGGTCGCCACCAGGTCGTGCGCGCGACGGCGCACGCGCTCGGCGTCGTCCACGACGAGGAGCGCGTCGTCGGGCACGAGCTCGAGCACCGGGACCATGCGGTCCACGAGCACGGGCGCGAGGGACTCCATGCCCTCGACCGCGACGCCCGCCGCGAGCCGGTCCAGCATCTCCGTCGCGCCCGGCAGGTCCTCCACCAGCGCGGCGGCCCGCGCCCGTACCGAGTCCGTGAGCAGGATCTCGCGGCACGGCGGCGCCCACAGCCCGTGCTCGGCGATCTCCAGGCTGCGCTGGTCGGCGACCGCGAACCAGCGGATCTCCGACACCTCGTCGCCCCAGAACTCCACGCGCAGCGGGTGGTCCTCCGTGGGCGGGAAGATGTCGAGGATGCCGCCGCGGACCGCGAACTCGCCGCGCCGCTCGACCATGTCCACGCGCGTGTACGCCGCCGCGACGAGCCGCTCCGCGACGTCGGTGAGGTCCGCCGTCGTGCCCGCGTGCAGCTCGACCGGCTCGAGGTCCCCCAGCCCGTCCACGACGGGCTGCAGGAGCGCCCGGACCGGCATGACGAGCACCCGGACGGGACCGGACGGGCCGACCTCCGGGTCCGGGTGCGCGAGGCGCCGGAACACCGCGATGCGCTTGGCGACCGTGTCCGCGCGCGGGCTCAGGCGCTCGTGCGGCAGCGTCTCCCAGCTCGGCAGCACCGCGACGACGTCGCCCAGCTCGTCCGGCAGGTAGGCGCGCACGCTCGCGGCCAGCTCGTCCGCGTCGCGCCCCGTCGCGGTCACCACCACGAGCGGGCGCGAGCCCGCGGCCCACGCCGGGCCACCCCCGCCGCCCGACCCCGGGGCGTCGCCGTCCGGCACCGGCCCCGTCGCGCGCGCCCCCGCCATCGCCGCGAGGAGCGGCGGGCGGACGCCGGCCGGGCCGACGACGTCGGCCTCGCCGCGGGCGCGCACGTGCTCGACCGCGGCCGCCGCGGCCTGGTCGGCGAGCAGCGCGGGCAGGATGCCGGTGAGGTTCATGGGGGTCCTTCGAGGAGAGGGCACGACGACGGTCCCGACCGGGGCGGGCGATCGGGTCCGGCGTCCACACTACGCGCGTGGACCCACATCGTTCCGCGCGCGGGCGTGCGTCAGGCCCCCGCCACCGGGGCCTCCTCCGAGCGCCCCGCCGCCGCGGCCCGCCGCCGGGCGCGCAGGTCCCGGGCGACCCAGATCGAGTTCGGCACCACCTGGAAGACGAGGATCGCGACCGCCGACCCGACGACCGGCCCGGCCGCGCCCAGCGGCTCGATGAGCACCCACGAGAGCGCCACGTTGCTCACGGTCATGAGCAGGACAGGGACGACCTGGAACCGCAGGCCGCGCTCGTCGGTCATGTACATGCCCGGCGGGTAGTTGAGCGCCTGGACCGCGACGAGCGCGCAGTAGCCGAGGACGAGCGCGAGCGGCACGGTGATCTTGCCGTCGGCGACCACGTCCTGGAGGAACGGCAGGCACAGCGCGAGCACCGTGGACAGCAGCACGCCCCCGGCGAGGAACGCGAGCGAGATCCGGAACGGGCTCATCACCTCGTCGCGCGCCCGCGCCTGCGCGAAGTAGGGCCACATGCTGACCCCCGCCGCGATGATCGCCTGCATGACGAGCCCGAAGAGCTGGGTCGCGAACGTGTACTGCGCGAGCGCCTGCGTCGTCGACAGGTGGGACAGGAGCAGCCGGTCGCTCTGCATCGCGACCGGCATCGCGACGGACTGCACGAGCATCGGCACCGCGACCGATGCCACCGGCACCCCGGGCACGGCCCGGCGCCGCGGGACGTCGCGGAACGCCCGGCCGACCTGGGGCGCGAGCAGGCGCGCCGCGACGCTCACCGTGATCGCCGACGCGAGCCCGGCCGCGACGTAGGAGACGAGCGCGACGTAGTTGCCGCCCTGCCCCTTGCCGACGAGGACGAGCACGACGACGCCGACGAAGAAGAGCGGCGACACGATGCCCTGGAGGAACGTCTGGAGCACGTTCTGCTTGAGCCCGATGAGGACCCGGATGCCGATCCCCAGCGGGAGCGACAGCCCGAACACCACGAGACACAGCGTCGCGACGACGTCCCCGCCCGCGACGAGGCCGTCGCCCAGCAGGAGGGGCCACCACCCGAGGAGCTGGATCGCCACGCACACGGCGGCGATGGTCAGGCCCGAGACGGTGAGGACGCGCAGCGCCGTCGTCAGCGTCCGGTGGACCCGCTCCGACTCGCGCGGGGACGACGCCTCCGCGATGGCGTTGATGACGACCGCGCCGATGCCGAGGTCGGCGAACGGCAGGAGGTTGCGCAGCCCGTTGAGCAGCCCGTACTGGGCGTAGGACGCGACGCCGAAGTGCTCGATGATGAGGCGGCTGGTGACGATCCCGAGGAGCCCCGCCAGGCCCATCACGGCGACCTTGGCGCCGGCCGTCCCGGTCACCGAACGCCAGAGGCCCACTCGTCCTCCTCGTGCTCCCGGTGCGTCGCCCGCAGGCCCGAGCGCCGGTCCGCTGCCCGGAATTCACGATCTTAGGACCTTCTCCACGAGATCCGACCGTCGCGGGAGGGTGAATCCCGCCCGACCTGCGGCGACCGTCCGGTGCGCCCGACTACGGTGGACGGCAGGGCCCGTCGCCGACGGTGCCGACCGGCCGCGGAGGGCGAGAGATGACGCTGCGCGAGTACGTGACCGCGGTGCTGCGCCACTGGGTCGTGGTCGCCGTGTGCGCCGTCCTGGGGGCGGTCGCCGGGTTCGGCTACGCGCGCTCGGAACCGAAGGTGTACCAGTCGTCGGCGTCGGTGATGGTCGTCCCCGAGCAGGGCGAGAACGCCGCCGAGCTCGTGCAGGGCTCGAACTACGTGCAGAACCTCGTGGCGTCGTACGCGGTGCTCGCGCAGTCGCCGTACGTGCTGGAGCCCGTGATCGAGGACCTGGGCCTCGACACCACGCCCGCCCGCCTGGCCCGCAGCGTCAGCGTGAACACGCCGCTCAACACGGTGGTCATCGAGATCGCGGTGAGCGACACCTCGCCGGACCGCGCGCGCGAGATCGCCGACGGCATCAGCGACCAGCTCGCGCTGGCCGTCCCCGAGCTGTCGCCGCAGCTCGCCGACAGCTCGTCGGCCGTGCGGATCACGACGATCGCCCCCGCGCGCCAGCCCGTGAACCCCATCGCGCCCAACACGCGCCTGCTCACGATGGTCGGCCTCGCCGCGGGCCTCGCCGTCGGCGTGACGTACGCCGTCCTGCGCGAGCTGCTCGCGCGCCGCGTCGTCAGCTCGTCGTCGATCCAGTCGATGCTCGGCGTGCCGTTCCTCGGCGAGGTCGTCAAGGTGCCGTCGCGCACGTCGCTGCCCGCCGTCGTCGCCGCGGGGCCGGGCAGCCGCCCGTCCGAGAGCGTGCGCACGCTCGTCGCCAACGTGCGCTTCGCCGACGTCGACCACGGCCGCCGTGTGCTCATGGTCTCCTCCGGCGACGCGGGCGAGGGGAAGAGCTCGATCGCGATCAGCCTCGCGCTCTCGCTCGCCGAGGACGGGAGCAGCGTGCTCCTCGTCGACGCCGACCTGCGCCGGCCCTCGATCGCGCGCGTCACCGGGCTGGAGGGGTCGGTCGGCCTGACGAACCTGCTCGTCGGCGACGTGGCCCAGGAGGACATCGTGCTCCCCTGGACGCGCCCCAACCTCTTCGTGCTGCCGAGCGGGGTCCTGCCCGCGAACCCCGGCGTGCTGCTGTCCTCCGAGCGGCTCGTCGCCGTGATCGGCGACCTGCGGACGCACTACGACTACGTCGTGATCGACACCGCGCCCATCCTCCCGCTGAGCGACCCGCTGTGGCTCTCGCGCGCCGTGGACGGCGTGCTCGTCGTCGCGCGGGCCCGCAAGACCCGCATCTCGCGGCTGCGCCAGACGGTCGACAAGTTCGAGCGGGGCGAGGCGGACGTCATCGGCATCGTGCTCAACGACGTCAAGCCGCGCGGGCGCAGCGCCTACTACGTCGACGACCCCCGGGTCGGCATCCCCGGCGCGTTCTCTCGCGAGACCGGATCCGCGGACGTCCGCCCCGTCGCGACGGCCGACGACGCGGCGGCGCCGCGCGCCGTCGAGGACGCGGACCGCCGCACGACGCCGTGACGACCGGATGACGACGCGATGACGGCGCGCGCCGGGGCCGAGCCCGGCACCGGGCCCCGGACGACCGTCCCGGCGCCGCAGCCCCTCCCGGGGGCGTCCGACGTCGCGACGCGGATCGCGGCCGGCGCAGCCGCCCTCGCGTGCGGCGCCTGGGTCCCGACCGTCGCGGGGATCACCCCGGCGATCGTCGTCGGGCTCGTGCTGCTCCCCGTGTGGCTCCCCGTCGTGCGCCGGTCCCGGCCCGGCCGGTGGTTCGTAGGGCTCGGCGTCCTCGCCCTGCTCAGCGGCGTCCTGCTCACCGAGCTCTCCGCCCCGGACCGCGTGCTGTCGTCGCTGGCGCTGCGTGGCGGCCTCATCACGCTCTCGGCGCTCGTCCTCGGCGCCGGGGTGCTCCTGTGGTGCCGCGCCGTCCTCGAGACCTCGACCGTCGCCGTCCTCTTCGGGGTCGGCGCGCTCGCCGCGGCCGTGCTCCGGACGGGGGGCGCCGACAACCCCTGGAAGTACACGTTCGGCATGCCCGTGACCGTGCTCGTGCTCGCGCTGTGCCTCAGCACGCGGTCGCGCGGGCTCCAGGTCGTCGCCGCCCTCGCGCTCGCCGGGGTCTCCGCGGTCAACGACTCCCGGTCGGCGGCGACGACGATGCTCATGGTCGCCCTCCTCGTCGCCTGGCAGGCGATGCGCACCGGCCTGCGCGTGCGGTCCGGCGGGGTGCGCGTCGCGACGCAGCTCGGCGTGCTCGCGCTCGTCGTCTTCCTCGGGATGCAGACCCTCGTGCTCGACGGCTACCTCGGCGCGGACGCGCAGCAGCGCACGGAGATGCAGATCCAGACGTCGGGCTCCGTCTTCACGGGCGGGCGGCCCGAGATGGGGGCCGCGACCGCGCTCGTCGCGGCCCGACCCTGGGGGTACGGAGCAGGCGCTGTGCCCAACCTCGAGGACCTGCTCACCGCCAAGACCGGGATGGCGCGGCTCAACTACGACCCGAACAACGGCTACGTGGAGAAGTACCTCTTCGGGTCGGGCTTCGAGGTGCACTCCGTGCTCGGCGACCAGTGGATCCGGTTCGGGCTCGTCGGCATGCTGTTCGCCGTCGCGTGCGTCGTCGTCGTCTGGCGCGGCACGCTGGCCGACCTCGGCCGCAACGCGGCGTCGGCACTCCTGCTCTACCTCGCGCTCTCGTGCGCGTGGGACCTGCTCTTCAGCCCGTTCTACTCGGTGTCCGCCACCGTCCTCATGCTCGGCGTGGCGATCGCGACGCCGTACACGCTGCCCGACCGCGGCAGCGCCACCCCGCTCGGTAGTCCCTGAGCCCCCCGGGAAGCCCCCGGGAAGCCCCCGGGAAGCCCCCGGGACGCGCCGGTGCCCCCGGGTCGAGGACCCGGGGGCACCGGCGGACGTGAGGGGCGGCGGGCCTACGGCTCGCGCACCACCTTGACGTCGTCGAACGACACACGCGTCGTCGGGTTGGTGGACGCCGAGCTCACGGCCACCTTGATGCTCACCGTGCCGGGCGACTGGAGCGCCGCCGTCGTGTCGGTCGCCTCGAGGTGCCACGCCTGCGCCGGGCCGGCCGCCGTGGGCCACACCTTGGCGGAGAGCGTCGTCGGGGACGTCCCGACCGCCGAGATCGACACCGTGTACCGCGTGCCGGGTGCGTACGTCGCGGGGAGCAGCTGGTTCCCGAGGAGCGTCTCGTCCCGGAGCAGGTACAGCCGCATGAGCCCGTTGGGCTCGAGGCGGACACGCGCGGAGTACGTGCTCGTCCCGACCTGCCGGCCGACGAGCGTGACCGACGTCGTCCCGCCCACCGACGCGACGTCCGACCAGAACGTCGTCTCGGTGCGGGCCCGCGACTCCGAGACCCCCGCCAGGCGCGCCTCGCGCGTCCAGGAGGGCGACATCGTCAGCGTGCCGGCCGAGTCCGCGACCGAGAAGGCCGCGGCCCCGCCGAGCGCGGACCACGCCGCGCCCGACGTCGTCGTGCCCCAGCCGGAGGTCACCGCACGGTCGAACGTGTCGCGCACGACGACGTTCTCCGCCGGCGCGGTCGCCACGACGTCGTGCGACACGGAGGACGTGCCCCCGCGGTCGTCCGTCACCGTGAGCGTCACCGCGTACGTCCCGGCCTGCGCGTAGGTGTGCGAGGCCGTGGCGCCCTCCGCGGTCGCGCCGTCCCCGAAGCTCCACGCGTACGACGCGATCGTGCCGTCCGGGTCGCTCGACGACGAGCCGTCCACCGCGACGGTGAGGTCCGTCGCGGACGCCGTGAACGCCGCCTGCGGCGTCACGTTCGGCGCGAGCACCTGCACCGACGTCGTCGCCGTGGCCGTCGCCCCGCGGTCGTCGGTCACGTCGAGCGTGATCGTGTACGTCCCCGGCGCGTCGTAGGTGTGGGTCGCCGTCGCCCCGGTGCCGGTCGCGCCGTCACCGAAGTCCCACGCGTACCCGGTCAGGGTGCCGTCCGGGTCGCTCGAGCCCGAGCCGTCGACCGACACCGTGAGCCCGTCGGCCTGCGCCGTCACGACCGCCTGCGGCGGGACGTTCGGCGTGGTGCCGGAGCCCAGCTGGAAGTGCTGCTTCACCTGGGCCGGCGTGAGCGCGACCGGGTAGACGGCCGCCTCGTCGAGGTAGCCCTTCCAGTAGGTGTCGCCCTCCCAGCCGTTGTCGCCGCCGAGCCGCCAGTAGCCGGTGTTGTTCTCGGGCACGGCCTTGTCGTTCGACCCGACGAGCTCGCCGTCGAGGTAGAGCCGCATGCCCGCGCTCGACTGCGTCGCCACGACGTGGTGCCAGGCGTTGTCCCGGTACGACCCCGTGGTGCTGAGCACCTGCTGCGCGCCGTCGTACGTGCCGAACTTCACCTTGCCGTCGGCCGACATGTAGACGTGGCGGTCGTAGTTGGAGCTGGTGCCCGTGCGGCTGCTGCCGAACCCGATGAGCTTGCCACCGGTCGTGGTGTCGGTCTTGAACCACGTCTCGACCGAGTAGACGGTCGGGTTGGCGTAGCTGCGCTGGCTCGCGACGAGCCCGCCGTTCCAGGTGCCGAAGACGTTCTTCGTCGGCTGGAAGCGCACCGCCGTGTCCGTGACGCCCGTGAGCGCGCCGGTCTGCGACTTCGTCACGGGCCCGGAGTACGAGCCGTCGGACGCGTCGGGCCCGGAGTCCTTCGCGACCGAGCCCGAGGACTCCCCGAGCCGCCAGTACAGCGTCGGCTCGAGCGAGTAGACCGCCTGGCCGTACGCGTCCTGCGGCGCGGTGGCTCCGGCCGCGGGACGGCCGCTCGCCGTCCAGTGGTCGGAGACCTCGCCACGGGTGAGCGCACGGTCGTACACGGCGACGTCGGAGATGGTGCCGTTGAAGAAGTTCGAGCTCCCGCTGCTCGGCCAGCCTGACTGGCTGTCACCACCGACGCGCCAGTAGCCCGAGTAGGACTGGGCCGACGTCGTGTCGCTGCGCTGGCCCGCCTTGATGCCGTCGACCCAGAAGGTCATGCCGGAGCCGTCGAGCGTGCCCACCACGTGGTGCCACGCGCCGTCGTTGTACGAGCCGGCCGTCGTGATCTCGCGGACGGTCCCCGGGTAGACACCGAACGTGAGGCGTCCGGAGTTGTTCATGTAGATGTGCCGGTCGTAGCTCGACGACGTGCCGGTCTTGGAGCTGCCGAAGCCGACGATCTTGCCGCCCGACGTCGAGGTCGTGCGGAACCAGGCCTCGACGGAGAACCGCTGCGGTCCGGTGGTCGCGGTCGGGGTGCTCCCGGAGACACCGTTGGCGCCCGAGAATCGCGTCGCCTTCGCGGTCGGCGGCACGTCCTTGCCGTCGACGCCCCGCGTCGTGCCGTTCGTGAGCGCGAGGTCGGACAGCGACGCCCAGTCGGTCGCGCTGCTCCCGCTCGCCTCGCCCATCGGCCAGTAGCTCACCGGCGAGTCGCCGAGCACCGAGTCGTTGTAGGCCGTGCTCGACCCCTGCGCCGCGATCGTGACCGGCGTCCAGTTGGAGACCGTGGAGTTGCCGTCGCCGTCGATCACCTTGACGCGGTACTCGACCGTGCTGCCCGGCGCGAGGCCGGAGTCGGTGTAGCCCATGGTCGGGCGCACCCAGTACGTGGACGACGCCTTCTGCGTGGAGATCGGGGCGGTCGTGCCGCGGCGGTACAGCTCGTAGGTCAGCTCGGCGTTGTCCTGGTCGATGTTCGCCGGCCAGGAGATACGGGCGCTCCCGCTGACGAGGGACCGCGTCGAGATGGTGTACTGCCCGCCCTGGATCGTCGGGCCGATCTTCGTCGGGGCGACGTCGCGCCGCGCGAACCGGACCAGGCCCTGCTGCCGGGCCCCGGCGACGCGCGTGAACTCGCCGCCGTACACGACGTACTTGTCGTTGGCCGTGATGTCCCAGCCCGCCTGCGAGATCCCGGACGCGCTGCCTGTGCTCCACGTCGGGTACCAGTGCAGCAGCTTGCCCGCCGTCTGGCCCGTGAAGCTGCGGTAGCCCCAGACGTCCGGCGTGATCTTGCGGTCCGACGGCTCCTTGGCGAAGGCCAGCGAGTGGTTCACCGTCCAAGGGTCCGTCTGCGGGAACTCGCCGATGTTGCCGCAGTAGTGCGCGTGCGTCGCGACGTAGACGGAGTCGCCGGCCGGGTACACCGAGTACGTGTCGCCGTGGCAGTCCTCCATCCAGACGAGCGACCCGTCGGACCAGCTCGCGCGGAACGAGCCCTCGAAGTCGTCCTCCGTCTTGCTGCCGCCGTAGTCGTAGCCCGACCCATAGACGCTGTCGCCGTCGGACGCGAGCGAGTAGATCGCGGCGTTGTCGCCGCCGTTGCGGATCACGGAGTTGACGGCCCACGGGAGCACGGTGCCCGTCGTCGCGTCGAGGGCCGCCATGCCGCGGCCGGGGTTCGTCGACCCGTTGGTGCTCGTGAAGGAGCCCGCGACGACCACCTTGGCGCCGTCGGGCGAGATCTCGATCGCGCGGCCGCCGTACCCGCCGGCGAGCTCCGGCGCGAAGCCGAGCAGCGCGCCCGTGGACGCGTCCAGCGCGGCGATGCGGGCGCGCGCGGTGTTGTTGACGTTGGAGAACTCGCCGGTGATGTAGACCGTGGAGTTCGTCGCCTTGATGTCGTAGACCGTGGAGTTGGTGCCCGGGTTCCAGCTCGAGACGAGCGCGCCGGTCGCGGTGTCGAACGCCGCGAGGCGGTACCGCGTCTGGCCGGCGATCTCGGTGAACGCGCCCGCGACGTAGAGCCGCTTGCCGTCCGGCGACGACGAGATCGCGAGGACGCGACCGTTCGTGCCCGGGTTCCAGGACGCGTCGAGCACGCCGGTCTCGACGTCGTACCGCAGGATGTTCGCGCGCGGGGTCTCCCCCGTCCCGGCCGCCGCACCCGCGGGGCGTGCCGAGGTGAACTGGCCGCCGGCGTACGCGCGGCCGCCGACGATGGTCTGCGCCCAGACGATTCCGTCGATCTGGGTCGTGGGCAGGGGGTCGGCCGTGACCGGGACGGTCGCGTCGGCCGGGGTGGCGGCCGCGGCGACCGGCGCGTCGGGCGCGACGGCTGCGGGGGCCGCGGCGGGCGCCGCGCTCTCGACCGCGCCGGCCGCCGGGGCGACGAGGCCCGTCGCGACGAGGGCGGCGACGGTCAGCCCGGCGACGCGGCCGACGACGCGTCGCCGTCCCGGCGGCGCGCCCCGAAGAGAGCCCTGGACGACCGTCCGACTCACATCATTGTTTTTCATGGGTCACTCTCTTCGTCGCGGACCCGCGGAAATGCCGGTCCATCAGCCGGACGTTGTGACTGTAGCGCCGGCGAACCGGCCGCAGAACGGCGCGAGCGGGCGAAATTTACCGCCCCCTCCCGCGCGGGTCAGGACAGATCGCCGCGAAATACCACGGTCGACGTGCCCGGCGCGTACTCCACCGCGACGGTGACGTCGTCGCGGTCGGCGTCGGGGATGGAGAACAGGACGACGCCCGTCCCGCTCTCGCCCGGGGCGAGCTCGCCCTCGAAGGGCCGGCCGCCGGGCTGCACGAGGCGCCCGGCCGGCGCGCGGTCCTCGCCCGTGTAGGCGTTGACCACGGCGTAGGAGAGGTCGAGCGGGGCGTCGGTCCCGTTCGTGACCTCGACGGTGAGGCGGACGGCCGGACCCGAGGTCTCGCCCGCGGCCACGGCCTCGCCCTCGACGTGCTCGACCTGCGCGAGCCGCACGGTGACGCCGTCGGGCGCCTGGACCGTCTGGTCGGGCGCGGCCGGCTCGAGCTCGGGGGCCACGGGCACGACGGCGGGGTCCGCCCCGTCGGTCTCGCCCGTCCCGGCGGCCGCGTCGCCGTCCGCCGCGGCGGCGCCGTCCCCGTCGCCCGCGTCGTCCGCGGTCGCGTCCGCCGAGGCGTCGCCGCTCTCTTCCGGGGAGGCGACCGGCGCGGGCGTGACCGTCCCGCCCGGGGACTCGTCGCCGTCGGACCGCCACGGCTGCAGCACGACGAGGGTGACGGCGACCGCGAGCGCGACCGCCGCCCCGATCACCGCGACGGCACGGCGGGAGGGCCGCCGCGTCGGGGTGGCGCCCTCGGGGGCGCCGTCGTTCTCCGCGTTCATCGTCCGCCTCCGGTCGTGCTCCGTGCCGGCTCTCGCCGGTCCGCCGTCGCGGCGCCCTGCCGGGCCGCCCGCCGGCCGTCGCGCAGCCCGCGCCAGGCCGCCCGCAGCGGGACGACCGGCCGCAGGAACTGGCGCCGGCCGCCGCGCCGCAGGACCGCGCGGGCGTTGCCCGGCGCGCTGCGCCGCCAGCGCCGCACGGACACCTCGTCGAGGTGCTGCGCGGCGAACAGCATCCGGTTGCGGATGTTGTAGTAGTAGTACGTCTCCGACTTGGCCTCCGGCCGCTGCCGGCCGTCGCGGTGGGTCCCGCCCTCGTCGTGGACCGCGACGGCGTCCTCGACGACGGCGACCCGGCCGCCCGCGCGCTGCAGGCGGTAGGACAGGTCGACGTCCTCCCAGTAGAGGAAGTAGGCGTCGTCGAACCCGCCCGTGCGCTCCCAGACCTCCCGGGTGACGAGCAGGCACGCGCCGCTGAGCCACTCCACGCGCGCGGCGCCCGGGTGCTCGTCGCGGCGCGACGGCGCGCGGAACGTGCCGTCGTCGAGGTAGACGTCGAGGCCCCCGAACCAGCGGCGTCCGGCGGGCGTGAGGACGACCGGGGACACGAGGAGCAGGCGGTCGTCCTGGACGGCCGCCCGCAGGGTCCGGACGTCGGCCGCGGCGATCGTCGCGTCGGGGTTGAGGAGGAGCACCTCGGCGGCGCCCGCGTCGAACGCCGCGCGCATCCCCAGGTTGGCGCCGCCGCCGAAGCCCAGGTTCTCCGCCGGGGCGAGCAGGTCCCAGCCGCGCTCGTCCGCCAGGCGGGAGACCCGCTCGCGCTCCGGCGTCGTCGACCGGTTGTCGACGACGAGCACGCGCGCCTCCCCGACCGCGCCGCGCGCGCCGAGGTTGCGCTCGAGGAGCGCGGCGGAGCCGTAGCTCACGACCACGATCGCGAGGTCGCCGGAGGCGTGCGAGACGTCGTCCACGGTCGTCACCTCCAGGTCCTGGCACGTCGGCCGTCGCGGCGATCCTAAGCCCGTCGTCGGGCCGTGACGCCGGAATTCACCCGGGCGAGATACAACCTCACCCGCTGTTCACCCGCGCCCGCCTGGATACGATTCTCGGCACGGTCGGGGGCGGGCAGACAATCCGTCGCCGCCGCTTCCCGGAAGCTCCCCCCGTCTCTTTCGCGAGGTGCCCATGTCCGAGTTCGGCGCGGCGATGACGCGACTGCACGACGCGCAGAAGTCCTCGAGCGGCGCGGCCGCGTACTCGCGCTTCGTCAACCGCCCGCTCGGCCGCCCGCTCGCCGCGGGCGCGTACGTGCTCGGCCTGACGCCGGACGCGGTGACGCTCGTCAGCGCGGCCACCACGCTCGCCGGGATCGCGACGATCGCGCTCGCCGAGCCGACGCTCGCGTCGTCGCTCGCGGCCGTCGTGCTCCTCGTCCTCGGGTACGCCCTCGACTCGGCGGACGGCCAGCTCGCGCGGCTCTCGCGGTCGGGCAGCGCGGCGGGCGAGTGGCTCGACCACTTCTTCGACGCCCTCAAGACGGTGGCCCTGCACCTCGCGGTGCTCGTCTGCTGGTTCCGGTACTACGACGTCGACGCCGGCTGGCTCGTCGTCCCGCTGGCGTTCTGCGTCGTGAGCAGCACGTTCTTCTTCGGGATCGTCGCGGTCGACCTGGTGCGCCGCGCCAAGGGCTCGCCGGGCGGGGCCGCGCACGGGACGGGGGGCCGGCTCCGCGAGCACCCGCTCTACACGCTCGCGGTGCTCCCGACCGACTACGGCTTCCTGTGCCTCTCGTTCGCGCTGCTGTGGCTCCCCTCCGCGTTCCTCGTCGTGTACACCGCGCTCGCCGTCGTGAACGCGCTCGTCCTGCCCCTCGCGGCCGTGCGGTGGTACCGGTCGCTCCAGGCCCTGGAACGCGGCGCGGCGACGACGGCGGGAGTCCGCTCGTGAGGCCGGTGCGGGTGATGCAGTCGTTCCGCGCGCCGCGGCCGACGACGAACCCGTACATCACCCAGCTCGACGCGGCCCTCGCGGCGGAGCCGTCCGTGGAGCACCTGCGCTTCGACTGGCGCACGGCGATCGTGGGCCGCTACGACGTCTTCCACTGGCACTGGCCCGAGGGCAAGCTCGAGGGCACCACGTGGTGGAAGGCCGCCGCGAAGCACGCGCTCGTCGCCGCGATCCTCGTGCGGCACCGCCTGAGCCGCGTGGTCGTCGTGCGGACGGTCCACAACGTCGAGCTGCCCGACGTCCCGCGCGTCTCGCGCTGGCTCCTGGTCCGCGTCGACCGCTCGACGGACCACCGCATCGTCCTCAACGAGACGACCGAGCTGCCCCCGGAGCAGCCGCGCACCACGATCCTCCACGGCCACTACCGCGACTGGTTCGCCCGGTACGCCCGGGACGAGCGGGTCCCGGGACGGGCGGGCTACTTCGGCGGGGTGCGGCGCTACAAGAGCGTGGGCGACCTCGTGCGCGCCTACCGCGAGGCGCGCGCCCTGCGCGACGACCTGAGCCTGGAGATCGGTGGGCGCCCGTCGTCGACCGAGCTCGAGACCTCGCTGCGCGCGGAGACCGCGGACCTGCCCGGCGTCGAGCTGACCCTGCGCTTCCTCCAGGACGACGAGCTCGTCGCCCTCGCCTCGCGCTCCCAGCTCGTGGTGCTGGCCTACCGGTTCATGCACAACTCCGGGAGCGTGCTCGCCGCCCTGTCGCTCGACCGCCCGGTCCTCGTGCCGCGCAACGCGGTGAACGAGGCTCTCGCGAAGGAGGTGGGCGACGAGTGGGTGCTCATGTTCGACGACCGGCTCACGGGCGAGCGCCTCGTCGGGGCGCTCGCCGAGGCGGCCGCGATCCCGGAGGGCGCGCGTCCGGACCTGTCGCGCCGCGAGTGGACGGACGCGGGGGCGGCGCACGCCCGCGCCTACCGCACCGCGCTCGCAGGCCGCCGGTCGCGCCGCCGCGCCGGGCGGGAGGGGGCCGCGTGATCGCCGAGGCGGCGTTCCGCGCCAAGGCGGCCGTCGTGGGCCGGGACAGCACGGCCCAGCTCGACGCGTTCGTGCGGCACGACGCCCTCCCGGCACCGGCGCTGGAGCAGCTCTCGCGCGAGCGCGCCCTGCGGCACGCCCGGTTCGCGTCCGAGCACAGCCCGTTCTACCGGGACCTCTACCGCGACGCCGGGATCACCGCGGCCGACCTCCGGGACGACGCGGTGCTCGACGCGCTCCCGCTGGTCGACAAGCCCGCCCTGCGCGAGCACTTCGACACGATCCGCACCGACGAGGCGACGGACCGCACGTCGGCGACGTCGCGCACGGGCGGCAGCACGGGCCTCCCCCTGCACGTGCTGCGCGACCTGCGCTTCCCGGCGCGCGCGCTCGAGTGGCGGCTGTTCCGGTGGTGGGGCGTCGAGCCGTGGGAGGACCGCGGGATCATCACCCGGCACATGCTGGAGGGCCTCGCGCGCGTCCGCCACGACCTGCAGTGGCTCCCGAGCCGCCGCGTGCAGCTCGACGCGTTCCGCATCACCGACGAGACGGTCACCGAGTTCGCGCGCCGCTGGAACCGGCTGCGGCCGCCCTTCCTGCTGGGCTACGGCGGGGGCGTGCTGGAGCTGGTCCGGCGCACGGGACGGCTCGGCATCGAGCTCGCGCCGCCGCGCGCGGTCGCGGTCACCGCCGCGCCGCTCGCCCCGGGCGTCCGCGCGGAGATCGCGACGGCGCTCCGGGCGCCCGTCTACGACCACTACCGCAGCGCCGAGGTGCCGTGGATCGCCGGCGAGTGCGCCGAGCAGTCGGGGATGCACGTGTTCTGGGACGTGCGCCGCGTCGAGGTCCTCGACGACGACGACCGTCCGGTCCCCGACGGGCAGGAGGGCAACGTCGTCGTCACCGACCTGACGAACCGCGTGTTCCCCGTGGTGCGGTACCGCCTCGGCGACGTGAGCAGCATCCACCGCGAGACGTGCGCGTGCGGGCGGTCCCTGCCCCGGCTCGGCGCGGTCTCGGGGCGGGCCTCCGACGCCGTCCGCCTCCCGGACGGGACGACCATCGCCGGGGCGCTCGGCCACATCTTCGACCACGCACCGCTCTCGGTGCGGCAGTTCGAGATCGTGCAGGGCCGCGACTACGCCGTGACGCTGCGCTGCATCCCGGCGAGCGACGAGCGCGCCGACATCGAGCGGGCCCTCGCGACGCTGCGCCGCGCGACGCGCGGGCTCGTGCCGGTGACGCTCGAGCTCGTCGACCACATCCCGCAGGTGGGCGGGAAGATGAGGTTCATCCGCAGTGACGCCCCCTCGTGAGCTCCGGCTGGTCGTCGCGGTCCCGACGTTCCGGCGCCCCGCCACGCTCGCCGGGCTGCTCGCGCGGCTGCCCGAGCGGGTGGCCGAGGTGGAGGGCGCCCGGGTGGAGGTGCTCGTCCTGGACAACGACCCCGCCGGGTCGGCGCGGCAGGTCGTGCGGGACGCCCCGCTGCCCGTGCGCTACGTCGTCGAGCCGCGCCCGGGCATCGCCGCCGTGCGCGACCGCGCGCTCGACGAGACGGCCGACGCCGACCTGCTCGCGTTCCTCGACGACGACGAGCGCCCGCGCGAGCGGTGGCTCGCGGCCCTCGTCGACACGTGGCGCGACACGGGCCGGCCGGCGGCCGTCATGGGTCGGGTGATCTCCGTGTTCGCGCACGAGCCCGACCCGTGGCTCCTCGCGACGGGCGTGTTCCGCCGTCGTCCGCGCCCGACCGGGATCGAGATCCCGGTCGCGGCGAGCGGCAACCTCCTGCTGGACCTGCGGCAGGTGCGGTCGCTCGGGACCCGGTTCGACGTCACGCTGGGCCTCGCCGGGGGCGAGGACACGCTCTTCTCGCGCGCGCTCGTCGCCGCGGGCGGCCGGATCGTGTGGTGCAACGAGTCCGAGGCGGAGGACCTCGTCCCGGCCGAGCGCATGACCCGGGCGTGGGCCATGCGGCGCGCGTTCAACGGCGGCAACGGCGCCGTGCAGGTCGAGCTCCGCCTCGCCCGGGGGCCCGCGCGCCGGGCGCTCGTGCGGGCGCGCGCCCTCGTCGGGGGCGCGGGCCGCGCCGTCGCGGGCGCGGCCCGGCACGTCTGGGGCCGCTGGACGGGAGACCTGGAGAGCGACGCGCGCGGCCTGCGCACGAGCCACCGGGGCCGGGGCATGGTCGCCGGCGCGTTCGGGCACCTGCACCGGCAGTACGCCCGCGACGACGCGACGCCTCAGGGGGCGAGGCCCGCCTCCTCGGCGACCGGCTCGAACGACGAGACCGCGGCGGGGATCTCCGCCTGAGCGACGAGCGCCCGCGTGAGCAGCACGTACCGCGCGACGTAGTCCTCCTGCCGCAGGCCCCGCGCCCGGACGTCCGCGGCGCTCGTCGCCTCCCCCGGGCCGAGCGCGTGCCGCACCGCCTCGGCGAGCGCGGCGGCGTCGTGCGGGGCGACGAGCCGGGCCCGCGTCCCCGCGACGTAGTCGCGCACCCCGCCCGCGTCCGTCACGACGAGCGCGCGGCCCGCCGCCATCGCCTCGACGCACGCCGTCGCGCCGGACGCGTGCCGGTTCTCGCGCAGCGGCACGACGACGACCCGGCAGCCCGCGTAGAGCCGCGCGAGCTCGGCGCGGCCCGTCGCCGGCGCGACGTCGACCCGGCCCGGGACCGCGACCCGGGCCGCGGCCGCCGACCGCGACGCGACGCGCGCGGTCGCCCCGGGCAGCAGGTCGAGCGCGGCGCGCAGCACGGCCCAGTCCCGGTCCCGGTCGTTGCCCACGGCCAGCACCTCGGGCGCGGTCCCGAGGCCGTCGGTCCCGGCGGCACCCCCCTCCCGCGTGGCGGGCGCCGTCCCGAACGGGACGAGGACGACCCGCCGACCGGGCACCCGGTCGAGCGCCACGCGCCGGTTGACGTCGCTGTGCACCGCCTCGACCGCGTGCCCGCGCAGCACGGCCGCGAAGAGACGGCGGCGGGCGCGACCGAGGTCGTCCCACCGGTCCCAGAGCCACACGGACTGCGCGAGGACAGCGGGCCTGCGGCGTCGGGGCAGCGTCGCGCGCACGAGGCCGACCGCGAGGTGCTCGCGCTCGGTGTGCGTCCACACGACGTCGGCGCTCCCCAGGAGCGCGCGGTTGCGCCACGCGTGCACGACGTCGGTCCCGAGCCGCGCCGCGAGCGCGCGCCGCACGCGCGCCACGGACGGCCGCTCGCGGTGGGACACGCTCCACGCGAGGTCGACCGCGCCCGCGGCGAGGTCGTAGCCGTAGGGCGTGCGGTCCAGGGTCTCGCCCGCCGCGTACCGCGCCCGCCACGCCACCGGGTCCTGCTCGTGCGCGAGGTGCACGACGACGCGGGGCCGCGTCACGGGACGAGCCCGCGCAGCCGCTCCACCACGCGGTCCCACTCGTACCGGGCGAGCAGCCGCTCGCGCAGGGCGGCGTCCGGGGTCGTCCCCCAGGCGGCGTCCAGCGCGGCCGCGACGTCGCGCGACGGCGCGTCGAGCGGGACGAAGCGCGCGAGGCCGTCGGCGAGCTCGCGGAAGACGGGGGTGTCGGCGAGCACGAGCGGCGAGCCGAAGTGCGTCGCCTCGAGCACGGGCAGCCCGAAGCCCTCGTCGCGCGACAGGAACGCCGTGACGGCGGCGCGCGAGTAGAGCCACGCGAGCTCGGCGTCGTCGATCGCGCCGAGCAGCCGCACCGCACCGCTCGCGAGGAGCGCGTCCGTGCCGGGCGGGAGGTCCGGCGCGACGCCGGAGTGCTCGGCTCCCCCGACGACCAGGAGGGGCGACCCGGGCCCCAGCCGCGCGGACAGCGGGACGGCGCGCAGCACGGCCTCGAGGTTCTTGCGGACGTTGAGGCGCCCCACGCACAGCGCGAACGGGAGCCCCGGGTCGATCCCCGCGGGCGGGCGCGGGACGGCGTCGGTCAGGGTGCGCGGCACGCCCAGCCCCACGGGCGTGACCGGGCGGCCGGAGCGGCCCTCGATGCGGTCCGCCTCCGTGCGCGACGACGTCGCGACCGCGTCCGCCGCACGCAGGAGCGGGATCATCGGCGCGAAGTACGCGCGCTCCGTCCGCGAGAACCACTCGGGGTGGTCGCGGAACATCACGTCGTGGACGAACGTCACCGTCGGGACGCGCCCGACCGGCGTGTAGTTGTGGGCGACGACGACGTCGGCGTGGACCGTCCGCGCGAGCCGGCCGAGCTCGACCGCGTTCGACACCGCGTGCGGGTACAGGCGCGTCCCGATCGTCCGCGCGCCGGGGGGCAGGTCCGACGGCACGGCGACCTCCCCGCCGCGGACGGCGAGCACGAGCTCGTCCTGCGGGAACCGCTCGTGCCAGTGGTGGATGAGCGCGCGCTGGACCGCCCGGTTCGAGAACGGCCCCCGCTCCCACCAGTAGGCGTCGAACAGGACCCGGCGGGGCGGGTCACCGAGGGCCGGGTCACCGAGGGACGGGTCGTCGGCGGCTGCGGCGGGGCGAGGCGCGTCCTGCCGGTCCCCGGCCGCGGTGCGACGGCGCGCGGTCCGCCAGGGCCCGGGCGTCCGCCGGGCCGCGAGGTCGTGTGCGAGCCGCTCGTACCCGTCGGCGACGTCGTCCCACGAGTAGTCCTCGGCGCGCTTGCGGTTCGCGCGTCCGCGCTCGAGCGTCCCGAGCTCGTCGCGCTCGGCGTCCTCGAGGATCCCGGCGAGGTCGTGCGGGCCGCGGAAGTAGAGGCCGGGGTCGCGCACGACCTCGCGGTTGAAGTCCACGTCGAACGCGACGACAGGCGCGCCGGCGCCGATCGCGCGCAGGAGCGACGGGTTGGTCCCCCCGACGGAGTGGCCGTGGACGTAGGTGAACGCGGACGCGTAGAGGTCGTCGAGCAGCTCCTGGTCCCACACCGCGCCGAGCAGCCGGACCCGCGCGTCCCCCTGCGCGAGCCGGTCGATCCGGTCGGTGTACTCCGCGGAGTACGGCGCGGAGCCGACGACCACGAGGGGCTTCGTCGCGGCGGACCGCGCGTAGCCCTCGACGATCTCCTGCACGTGGTTCTCGGGCTCGAACCGCGCGACCACGAGGTGGTAGCCCTCGGGCTCCAGCCCGAGCTCGGCGACGCGCGCGCCGCGGTCGTCGTCGAGCAGCGGGGCGCCGTACGCGATGAGCGACGACGGGACGCCGTACTCGCGCGCGTAGTAGTCCTGGATGCCCCGGGCGTCGGCGATGATCGCGTCGGAGCACCGGACGGCCGTCGTCTCGGCCGCGCGGTAGTAGCGGCGGCCCGTGGGACCCCACTTCGCGCGCCGCCACTCGAGCCCGTCGACGTGGGTCGCGACGGGGATGCGCGCCGCGCGCAGCAGCGGCAGGAAGGGGGCGTTGGCCGCGTTGAAGACGAAGGCCGCGTCGGTGCGGTGCGCGACGAGGTGGGCGACCGACACGGCCGTGTGGCTCAGCGTCTCGAGCGAGCGGCTGCGCAGCGCGCCCGCGGTGACGACCTCCATGCCGAGGTGCTCGCGGACGACGTCCTCGGTGTTCCCCGTACGCGTGTAGACGCGCACGCGGTGCCCGCGCGCCGCGAGGCGCGAGCCGACCTCCTCGACCGCCGTCTCGAAGCCGCCGTACCGTGCCGGGACGCCGCGCGTGCCCACCATCGCGATGCTCAGCGTCGCCGCCACCGTCACTCCCGCCCTGCCGCCCTGTGCCTTCCTGCGAGGCTAGTGGTGCGCGGGGCCCGTGGGGCCGGATTCCCGGCGCCTCACCCGGGTGATTTCCCCGGCGGGGACGGGGTGGAGAGGCCTCGGCGGGCGGGACGGGTCAGGCGCGGGCGTGGTACTTGCCCTGCGCCGCGAGCAGCCCCTCGGTGAGCACCATCTCGACCGCGTCGGCCGCGTCGTCGAGGAGGAAGGGCAGCTCCTTAGCCTCCGTGCCCTTGAAGTCCTTGAGCACGTAGTCGGCGGTGTCCATGCGGCCGGGCGGGCGCCCGACGCCGCCCCGGACGCGCACGTAGTCCTTCGTGCCGAGCGCCTTGGTGATGTCGCGCAGCCCGTTGTGGCCGCCCTCGCCGCCGCCGATCTTCAGCTTGACGGCGCCGAAGGGGATGTCCACCTCGTCGTGGACCACGACCACGTGCTCGGGGTCGATCCCGTAGTACTTCGCGAGCCCCGCCACGGGCCCGCCCGAGACGTTCATGTACGTCGTGGGCTTCGCGAGCACGACGCGCGGCCCGGGGCGCCCGCCGGGCAGCATGCCGAGGCGCGCCTCCGCGACGGCGGCCTGCGCGCGCGGGTGCCGCGCGAACCGGGCGCCGGCCCGGCCCGCGAGGACGTCCAGGACCATGTGGCCGAGGTTGTGGCGGTTGCCGGCGTAGCCGGGGCCCGGGTTCCCGAGCCCGACGACGAGCCACGGCTGGTCGCTCATGTGCACCGTTCCTTCGCTGACGTCCTGCACGGTCCCGGCTCCCGACGCGCACGAGGCGTCCGGCACCAGGGTGCCGGACGCCTCGACGAGAGCATGGCGCGGACGACGTCCGCGCGGGGGGTCACTCGCCCGCGGTCGCCTCGGCGGCGGCCTCGGAGCCGGCGGCCTGCTCGGCAGCCTCGGCCTCGGCGGCCTCGATGTCCGCCGAGTTGTCCTGCGGCACGGAGATCGTCACGACGACGAGCTCGGGGTCCGTCGTGAGCGTCGCGCCGGAGGGGAGCTTCACCTCGCCCGCCGTGACGGTCGTGCCGGCCTCGAGGCCCTCGATGGAGACCTCGACGGACTCGGGCAGGTGCGTCGCCTCGGCCTCGATGGCGAGGGTCTGCAGGTCGACGAGGTGGATGGTGCCGGGGGCGGACTCGCCGGTGACGGCGACCGGGACCTCGACGGCGACCTTCTCGCCCTTCTTCACGATGAGCAGGTCGACGTGCTCGATGACGTTGCGGACCGGGTCGCGCTGGACGTCCTTGGCGATGGCGAGCTGGCCCTTGCCCTCGAGCTCGATGGAGAAGAGCGCGTTCGAGTGCTTGAGCGCCAGCATCGTCTGGTGGCCCGGCAGGGTGACGTGCACCGGAGCGCTGCCGTGGCCGTAGAGGACGGCGGGGATCTTGTCGGCGCGGCGGATGCGGCGCGCGGCGCCCTTGCCGAACTCGGTGCGGGCCTCGGCGGCGAGCTTGATCTCGGACACGTGGATCACTCCTGGAAGATGCGTTGCGGGCCGGCCGCCAGTGGGGGACGGTCGGCTGTCCGGACGGTGAGAGGGCCTCCCGGACGGGCGGTTGCGTCGGCGCGGGACGTGTGACGGGCGCGCAGGAGGACGACCGCCCAGTCGATAACGGAGATCCAACAGGTCTGGCTGACACGTGCGGTCCCGCGCCGCCGGTGTGCTCACCGGTCCAGCGCTGCCGGCCGTCAGACGTCCCTCGCCGAGGCAACCTGATAACTGTACCCGGGCGCGGCGCGAGTCGGAAACCCGCTCCCCGCCGCCGGACCCGGAGCCGCGGCCGCGAGGCCTGCGGCCGTCGTCGGGAAGGGCGTCAGGGCGTCGCGTCGGCGCGGGCCGTCTCGGGACGGGGCGCGGGCCGGCCGGCGAGGCGGCGCGCGAGGCTCCGGGGCAGCTCGTACAGCCAGTAGACCGGGGTCCGGGAGACGACGGCGTGCACGCCGACCGAGACCAGGGTCGCGACGAGCGCCAGCACGGGCGGCGCGAGCGCGGCCACCGGGGCGGGCACGGCGTCGAGCGCGTCGCCGCCGACGAGCAGGATCGCGTGGATGACGAGCATGTGCGTGAGGTAGACGGGCAGCGTCCGCGTCCCGAGCGCGCGCAGCGGCCGCAGGCCGCTCGTCGCGACGCCGAGCACGATGCCCGCGGCCACCCCGAGCACGCACACGACCCACAGCAGGACGCCCGACGCCACGTGCGCCGCGAGCACGCAGCCCGCGACCCAGAGCGCGACGACCCCCGCGCCGGTCCACAGCGTCAGGCGCTCGGCCAGCCCCAGGACGCGGTCGCGCAGGAGGAGGCCGCCCAGGAAGAAGACGAAGTACTTCGGCGCGCTGTCCCAGGCGTTGTTCGGCAGCTCGAGCGCGAACGCGAACGCCGCGAGCGACACGGCCGCCGCGCCGACGAGCTGTACGCGCGGGGACAGCCCCGAGAGCAGCTTCGCGACGACGAAGAACACCGCGAGCGCCCAGAGGAACCACCGGATCCCCGACGGCCACACCCACGCCGAGAGCGCGGCCGTGCCGACCTGCAGGGCGGGTCCGCCGTCGTCGGCCAGGCCGGGCGGGAGCTCGAGCCCGACGAGCGCCTCGTGCACCGGGTCGGGGTCGCCCGCGACGACGGCCCCGAGGAGGTAGCCGAGCGCCCGGACGAACGGCCACAGGAGCAGGAGCCAGGCGAAGAGCGCGACCTTCGAGGCGAGCAGCGCGCGCCAGGGCCCGCGGACCCACTTCCCGGCGAACAGGCCCGCGACGGCGAAGAAGAGCGGCATGCGCATCGTGCCGAGCGCCGCGTTCACGCGGTCCCACCCGGCCAGGACCGTGCCCCAGGCGCCGGAGAGGTCGAGGTCGCCGAGCGCGCGCGTCGCGTGCAGCACGACGACGAGCAGGATGGCGAGGCCGCGCGCGGCGTCGGGCCAGCGCAGGCGTACTCGCTCGGCGGTCTGCTGCCGGGGCACGTCGTCACCTCCGGACGCTGCGGGCGGGTCCGCGCGGGCGCTGCCACGACCGGACCGGGAGACCCCCGGCCGTCGGGACCGACGCGGACCGTGCGAACCTACCCTCGCGACGGCGACGGCCACGAGGGCCTCGCCGTCATTTCACCCGGGCGAGATCGTGCGCTCAGCCCGTCGCGGTGGTCGTCGCGACGGTCGTGGCCACGGTCGCGCCGACGAGGATCACCGCGGTCACCTCCTCGACGTACGCGCGCACGGCCTCGCTCGCCCAGCTCTCGCGCGCGATCTCGCGCGCCCGGGCGTCGACGTCGCGACGCCCCGCGGCGGTGCGTCCGGGCCCGCCGTCGGCGTCCGTGCCGCCGGCCGCGAGCACCCGGCCGGCCTGGCCCGTCGCGGCGAGCAGCGCGACGATCGCCGCCGCGCGCGCGTCCGGCACCTGCCCCTCGACGAGGACACGTCGCAGGTCGGCCCGCACCGCGTCCTCGTGGCGGGAGTCCGCCGCGGGGAAGCGCGTCGTCGGGAAGATGCCGAGCACGCGGCCCTCCTCGCGCCGCAGGACACCGCGCTCCGCGAGCGCCGCGACCGCGCGGGCGGCGGGCCGGAGCCTGGCGATCGGCGCGACGAGCGCCTTCGGCGTGGAGCCCTCGCGCGCCCGCACGACGTCGAGCGCCTCGTCGAGCAGCGCGTTGCCGGTCGGGGACGCGTCCCGCACGACGATGCGGCCCACCCGGCCGCCGTCGCCGTCGCCCGCGAGGTCGGCCCGCCCGAGCAGGGCGAGCTCGACGAGCAGCGCGCCCGCGGCGACCTGCTCGCGGTACGAGGCGTCGACGACGGCCTTCCCGGTCACGTCGTCGAGCGTGAGCAGCAGGTAGTCCTCGAGGATGAGCATGCGTCCACGCTAGGACCGGGCGACGGGGCCGGGCACCTGCCGTTTGTCACCGGTGCCCGGTGCAGGTCTCACGCCGTCGGCGACGCCGGGCCCCGGTCCGCCGGGTCGGCGAGCTCCCACCGGACGGTGACGGTCGCGCGGACCTCCTGGCGGCCCGGCTCCACGACGAGCGCGTCGCTCGTCGCCTTCGCCGCGAGGACGCGCGCCACCGGGGCGGGCGCGCCGTCGTCCTCCCGGATCTCGACGACCGGGCCGAGCGAGCGGCCCGCGAGGCGAGCGTACTGCTCGGCGCGGGCGCGGGCGTCGGCGAACGCGGCCTCGCGCGCCGCGGCCGCGAGCGGGCCGGGGTCCCCCACGGCGAGGCTGGTCGAGTCGAGCCGGCCCACCGGGCCGGCGGCGTCGAGCGCGGCGCGCACGACCTCGCCGCTCGCCCCCACGTCGCGCAGCGTCGCGCGCAGCGTGAGGCGGGCGGTCGTGCGGGGGCCGTCCTCGCGCTGCTCGGTCCACGTGGACGTCTGCGACGTGCGCAGGTCGGACGGCGCGACGCCGTGCGCGACGAGCGCGTCCCGCGCCGCGGCGAGCCCGGCGTTGGCGCGGTCGAGCGCGTCCTGGACGCCGGGCGCGCTCGCCTCGGCGCCGAGCTCGACGACGGCGACGTCCGGCGTGACCGTCACCGCTCCCTGACCGGTGGTCGTCACCCCAGAGCCGTTCATGGCCGTCATGCTCGCACGGACCGCCCGGCGTCGCTCCCGTTTCACCCGGGTGAGGGCGGCACGGACGGCCCGCGGCCTGCCACTCTCGTGTCAGAGGGGCACGACGTCGTGCCCGTCCCGCACCCGGGAGGTCCGCGTGAGACGTCTCCTCGCGCTCGCGGCGCTGCTCGTCGCGCTCGCCCCCTCCCCGGGGGTGGCCGCCGCGGACGCCGCGGGCACCGACCCGGCCGCCACGACGCCGCGCGCGTGCGCCGACGCGCTCGCGCTGCTCGACGACTCCCGCCCCCGGGACGCGGTCGCGCTGGTCGACGCCTACCGCGCGACGGCCTCGTCCCTCGCGGACCCGGCGGCGCGGGCCACGGCGTGCGCCGACGTGCGGGACGCGGCGGTCGCCGCGCGGGACACCGCCGCGACGCTCGCCGCCGAGGCGGAGGCCCTCGAGCCCGGCGGGGTGCGGCCGACGTCCGGGGAGGCCGAGTCCTGGGCCGCCGCGCAGGCCCGCGCGGAGCAGGCGCTCGCGCTCGACGCGCAGGACGCGCGGGCCGCCGCCGTGGTCCGCGCGGCGCAGGAGGAGGAGACGACGGTCCCGGACCGCGCGGCGTCCGCCTGGGACGGGTTCGTCGAGGCGGTCTCCCCCCTGGGTCCGCTCCTGCTCGCGCTCCTCGTCGGCGTCCTCGTGCTCGCCGTCGTCGCGCGGCTCGTCGTCCCCGTCACGCTGCGCTGGCCCGTCCTGTCCGCGGGAGAGCGCGTGCGCGCGGGCGCCGCCGGGTGGGGCGCCCTCGTCGCCGGCGCGGCGCTCCTCGTGTGGGGTCCCGCCGCGGGCGCGAGCACATGGACGGGCTCCGGCGTCGCGGGCGTGACCCTCGCGGTCGTGGTCCTCGTGCTCGGGTTCGTCGCCGGTGTCGTGGCGGTGGCGCTCGCCCTCGGGCGGCTCGTCGCGCCGGGTGCCGGCCCCGACCGCACCCGCTGGTGGGCGTGGGCGACCGCCGTGGCCGGCGTCGCCGCGGTCGCGGCCGTCGTGCTCTCGGCCCGCGCCCTCGGGGGCCCGGGCACCGTCGCGGCAGGGCCCGTCGCGGCGGGGTCCCTCGTGGCGGGGGCCGTCCTGGCGGCGCTCGGCGTGCTCCTCGTCGCCACGGTCCTCGCGACCCGGCTGCGGCTGACGATCGAGGTGACGTCGGGCCGCTCGGGCGACCGGACGACGTCGCACGAGGGGACGGGCGGGGCGCGCCTCGTCGCGCTCCTGGGCGAGCTGGGCGCCGAGCCGCCGCGCGGCCTGGAGGTGCCCCGCGGCACGGACATCAGCGCCCTCAGCGGGTCCGCGCTGTCCGAGCTGCCCCAGGGCGCGTTCGTCAAGGCGGTCGTCAGCCTGGCCCAGGGCGTCGTCGGTTCGGTCCCCTGGCGGGTCACGGTCGAGGAGCGGGACGCCGACCACCTGGCCGTCGTCGTCACCAGGAACGGACGGGCCGCGGGCTCCGCCGCGCTCGACCGGGCGGGGCTCCTGCGGTTCGACCCCGACGACCCGACGTCGGCCGCCGCCGCGGCGCAGGTCGACCTCTACCGCGCCGCGGCGGCCGTCGTGCTGCTGACGCTGGCACGCCACCACGCGGGCTTCGAGGGGCTGTGCGGGGCGACGTCGTGGCGCAGCCTCGCCCTCCAGTACGTCGCCCAGAGCGACCTCACCGACGCGCCGGACCGGGAGCGGGAGCTCCTCGCGCGCGCCGTCGACGTCGACCCGCGCAACGACCTGGCCCAGGTCGCCCTCGCGCACGCCGAGGGCCGGCACCACACCCTGCGCGAGGACCTCGACGCGTACGGCCGCTGGCTCGACCGGTTCGTCACGCGGAGCGAGGGCCGCAGCGGGTACCGCTCGCTGCGGCTGCGGGCCCAGTACTCGCGCGCCGCGACGACGGTCAACGCGTGCTTCGCCCCGGGCCGCGACGGGGACGACCCGGCAGGCAGGCTCGACGCGACCGCCGTCGACGCGGTCCGCGCGCTGCTGGAGGCGCTCGCGGTGGAGCGTGCCGCGGGGCGGGAGGACGCGCTCGTCGTCCGGCTCCAGGACGCCGTCGAGAGCCTCTACCTCCAGGCGGAGGTCGCGGCCCGGGCGCTGGAGCCCGTGGCACCGCAACGGGTGCCGACGGCACCGGGGACGGAGCCGGGCGAGCGGGCCGAGCCGAGCGAGACGGCCGAGACGCCCCGGGAGCGCCTGCGGCGCGCCTACCGGGCCGCCCTGGCCCGCGACCCCGAGGGCACGGACGCGCCGTCCCCCACGACCCCGACCGGCGAGTACAACCTGGCGTGCACGTACGCCGTCCGCACGAAGCCGCTCGATGCCGCGGACGCGCTCCGCACGACCGACCACCTGCGGCGCGCGGTCGTGCTCGCCGACCTGCGCACGTGGCTCCACGACGACCCGATGCTGGCCGCGTACCGCGAGCGGCCGGAGTACGCCGCGGAGTTCGGCCAGGACCCTCTCGACCTGCTCTCCGTCGCGCCGTTCGCCCGGTACGCGCCGGCCCTGCGCGCGTGGGGCCTGACGACGGAGCAGCGGATCGTGGCGGTCCCCCCGCCCGACCTCGCGGCGCTCCTCGGGACGACGCCCGAGGAGGCCGCGAGGGTGCGCGCCGCCGCGCACCTCGCGGCGGACCTCCCGGCGCTCCCGGGCCGCTGCGACGTGCTCGACGTGCTGCTCGCGCACGACGTGGGCGCCCTGCCCCAGGAGGGGCTTCCCGACGACGTCGCCCGCGCCGTGCGGTCGCGCGTCGTGCGCCTGCGGCTCACCCCGTCGGAGCGCGACCGGCTGCGCACCGCGCTGGCCGGGTGGCTGGGCTGAGCCTCAGCTGTTGCCGTCGAACAGCGAGGTGACCGAGCCGTCGTCGAACACCTCGCGGATCGCGCGCGCGATGAGCGGCGCGATGGAGAGCACCGTGAGCTGCGGGAACTGCTTGTCCGCCGCGATGGGCAGCGTGTCCGTGATGACGACCTCGCTCGCCCCGCACTCGGACAGGCGCTGGGCCGCCGGGTCGGACAGCACGCCGTGCGTCGCGGCCACGATGACCGACCGCGCGCCCGCGGCGAGGATGACGCGCACGGCCTCGGCGATCGTGCCGCCGGTGTCGATGAGGTCGTCGACGAGCACGCAGTCGCGGCCCTCGACGTCACCCACGACGCGGTTCGCGACGGCCTGGTTCGGGCGCGTGACGTCGCGCGTCTTGTGGACGAACGCGAGCGGCCCGCCCCCGAGCTTCGCGGCCCACTGCTCGGCGACGCGGATGCGGCCCGCATCGGGCGAGACGACCGTGACGTTCGACGTGTCGACGCGCGAGCGCACGTAGTCGGTGAGGATCGGCATCGCCCACAGGTGGTCGACCGGCCCGTCGAAGAAGCCCTGCGTCTGCGCGGCGTGCAGGTCGACGCTCATGAGGCGGTCGGCGCCCGCGGCGGTGAACAGGTCGGACATGAGGCGCGCCGAGATCGGCTCGCGACCGCGGTGCTTCTTGTCCTGGCGGGCGTACCCGTAGAACGGCTGCACCACGGTGATCGTGCGGGCCGAGGCGCGCTTCGCGGCGTCGACCATGAGCAGCTGCTCCATGATCCACTGGTTGATCGGCGCGGTGTGGCTCTGGAGGATGAAGACGTCCGAGCCGCGCACCGACTCGCCGAACCGGACGTAGATCTCGCCGTTCGCGAAGTCGTACGCGGTCGTGGGCAGCAGGTCGATGCCCAGCTCCCGCGCGACGTCGTTGGCCAGCTCGGGGTGCGCGCGCCCCGAGGCGAGGACGAGGGACTTCTCCCCGTTGCCGGCGATCGTGCTGCTCATACCAGTGGGTTCCTTCGGTGGGGTTTCCGGGTGCGGGGTAGGTCTGAGGTCGGCTGGCCGGTCGCGGTCAGTCTGTCGTGGTGGCGGGACGACCGCCACGCAGCGCCTCGAGCGTGTGCTCGAGCTCGGGCGCGGGCGGCGGCGGGGTGGGGCGGTCGGCCGTCGCGGCGGCGCTCTGGTCCGCGAGCTGGGCCTGCGCCTGCGCCCCGAGCGGGGGCGCCTCCGGGTCCGCGGCGCGCGCGGCGGCCGCGGCCTCGGCGGCGGGCGTGCCGGCGCGACGGCGCTCGACCCAGCCCTCGATGTTGCGCTGCTGGCCCCCGCTCACGCCGAGCGCGCCCGCGGGCACGTCGCGGCGGATGACGGACCCGGCGGCGGTGTACGCGCCGTCGCCGACGCTCACGGGCGCGACGAACATGTTGTCCGCGCCGGTGCGGGCGTGCGAGCCGATGACGGTGCGGTGCTTGTGCACGCCGTCGTAGTTGACCGTGACCGACGCGGCGCCGATGTTCGTGTGGTCGCCGATGGTCGCGTCGCCGACGTAGGACAGGTGCGGGATCTTCGACCCCTCGCCGATCTCCGCGTTCTTCGTCTCGACGAACGTGCCGATCTTGCCCTGCGCACCGAGCACGGTGCCGGGCCGCAGGTACGCGAACGGGCCGACGGACGTCCCCGCGCCCAGGACCGCGAGCGAGCCGTGCGTGCGGGTCACGGTCGCGCCGGCGCCGACCTCGGTGTCGGTGAGCGTGGTGTCCGGGCCGACCGTCGCGCCCTCGGCGACGACCGTCGCGCCGTGGAGCTGCGTCCCCGGGAGCAGCGTCACGTCGCGCGCGAGCTCGACGTCGACGTCGACCCACGTCGTGGCCGGGTCGACGACCGTCACGCCCGCGCGCATCCAGTCCTCGAGGATCCGGCGGTTGAGCTCGGCGCGCAGCGTCGCGAGCTGCACGCGGTCGTTGACGCCCTCGACGACCGTCGGGTCGTCCGAGACGAGCGCCCGCACGACGCCGCCCTCGGCGCGCGCCGCGGCGACGACGTCCGTCAGGTAGACCTCGCCCTGCGCGTTGTCGCGGCCGAGCGTGCCGAGCCCGCGTCGCAGGACGGCGGCGTCGAAGACGTAGATCGACGCGTTGATCTCGCGGATCGCGAGCTCGTCGGCCGACGCGTCCTTGTGCTCGACGATGCGCAGGACGTCGCCGGTCGCGTCGTCGCGCACGACGCGGCCGTAGCCCGTCGCGTCGTCGAGCTGCGTCGTCAGCATCGTCACGGCGTTGCCGTCGGCGACGTGCGCCGCGAGGAGCTGGGCGAGGGTGCCGCCGTCGAGCAGCGGGGTGTCGCCCGCGGTGACGACCACGGGGCCCTCGAGGCCGTCGCCGACGCCGCGCCCCTCCTCGCCGTCGGGCACGCCGTGGACGAGCGCCTGCGCGTGCGCCTTCGCGTCGAGCGCGACGAGCGCGCACTGCACGGCGCGGCCCGTCCCCGGGATCTCGTCCTGGTCCACGACGACCGCGTCCGGGTCGACCGACACCGCGTGCTCGGCGACGCGGTCGCGCTCGTGCCGCACGACGACGGCGAGCAGGGCCGGGTCGAGCGAGCGCGCCGCGACGAGCACGTGCCCGAGCAGGCTGCGGCCCGCGAGCGTGTGCAGCATCTTGGGGGTGGACGACTTCATCCGCGTGCCCTCGCCTGCGGCGAGGACGATCACGGCAGCGGGGGCGACGGTGGTGTCGGTGCCCTGCTGAGCTTCCATGGGTGTTCCCCTCGGGATCGGTGGCACGAGCTCCGCCCCCAGGACTCGAACCTGGACCAAGGGCACCAAAAACCCTTGTGCTGCCGATTACACCAAGGCGGACCGGACCCGGCGACGCCGTCTCACGTGCTCGGCACGTGCACGTCACCTGCCCGTCGCCGCGCCCCCGGTTCGACCCGGGCCGCGGCGGGCGGGCCGGGTCCGGGAACAGTCTGCCAGGTCGGTCCCCGTGCCCGACGCCGCGCGTGCCCGTCTCGCCCCATCCGCACCGGACGCGGGGCGTGGCCCGCACCACACCCGCGCGCGCCCGCCCGACGACGCCCGCGCCGGCGGGCGCGGACCCTCCGGCTGCGGCGACCGCCCGCACGGCATGATGGACCCGTGGCAGACTCCAGGCGCACCCCCCGATCCCGCATGACCGCGAGCCAGCGGCGCGAGCAGCTGCTCGCCGTCAGCCGCAAGCTGTTCGCCGAGAAGGGGTTCGAGGGGACGAGCGTCGAGGAGATCGCCGCGCGCGCCGAGGTGTCCAAGCCCGTCGTGTACGAGCACTTCGGCGGCAAGGAGGGCATCTACGCGGTCGTCGTGGACCGCGAGGTGCAGGCGCTCACCGCGGCGCTGTCGGGCGCGCTCGACGAGGGCGGTCACCCGAAGGTGCTGCTGGAGCGCACCGCGCTCGCCCTCCTGTCCTACATCGAGGCGTCGGAGGACGGCTTCCGGATCCTCGTGCGCGACTCCCCCGTCGCGCAGGCCACGGGCACCTTCTCGAGCCTCATCGGCGACGTCGCGACGCAGGTCGAGCACCTCCTGGCGCACCAGTTCCGCACGCGCGGCCTCGACCCGAAGGTCGCGCCCATCTACGCGCAGATGCTCGTCGGCATGGTCGCCCTCACCGGTCAGTACTGGCTCGACGCGCGCTCCCCCAAGAAGACGGAGGTCGCGGCGCACCTCGTCAACCTCGCCTGGAACGGCCTCGCGGACATGGAGAAGCGGCCGCACCTCATCACCACGAGGTCCTGACGCAGATCCGCTCCCCGAACCCGCGTCATGACAGCGGGGTCAGCCCGTCTCTCTGGCGGCAGAGCAGAACGACGAAGCGGGGCAGCGGATGCACGGGCACGACCGGTCGGCCGACCAGGAGTACGGCGACCCACGGGACGAGATCCGTCCCACGGTCTGGGGGTACGTGACCTGGACGACCGCACGGTGTCTGCAGGGCGACGTCCCGGGCGCGCCCGCGCGCGTCGTCCAGCGCACCGACGTGCTGGTCCCGGGCCTCACGCCCTACGAGCTCGACCGGGTGCGCCGGCACGCGGAGTGGCGTGCGTCGGTCGACGTGGTGCGGGTCGGTCTCGTCGCGGGCGTGACGACCGCGCTCGCCGCCCTGGTCGCCGGGCGGCACCTGGCGGCGCCCGAGACCCTGCTCCTCGCCGCCGTCCTCGGGCTCGTGGCCGCGCTCCTCACCGTCGTGCTCCTGCACGTGACGGGCCCGCGCCTCACGCGGGTCGAGCGTCGCGCGCTGCGCCGGGCCGTGGAGATCCGGCGCGTGCGCGTCGCGCCCCCGACGTCGGCCGTGATGCGCGTGCTCGTCGCGATGAGCGCCGTCGAGTCGGTGTCCGGTCGGCTCGACGAGCAGGACGCCGCGCTCGCCCGCGAGCTGCTCTGGGTCTCGCTCGACGCCGTCCGGCGCGACGACGCCGCAGCCGTCGACGAGGCGACCGGGACGATGCTGCGCCTCGCCGTGCGGGCCGCGCGGACGCTGCCCACGGTGCGCGACGAGCACCTCGGCTGACCGGCGGGCCCGACCTCGGCAGGGGCGCACCCCCTGCTCCCGCACGGCCAGGACGTGACATCTGTCCCGTGCCGCGCGCGCTCGCGCGTGGTTGTGTGGAACGCATGGCGACACTCGAGATCGACTCGCTGACCAAGTCCTACGGCGACGTGCGCGCCCTGCGCGGCACGTCGTTCGACGTCCGCGCCGGGGAGCTCTTCGGCTTCGTCGGCTCCAACGGCGCCGGCAAGACGACGACGATGCGCATCGTCCTCGGCGTCCTCGCCGCCGACGGCGGCGAGGTCCGGTGGGAAGGCCGGCCCCTCGACCTGGCCGCCCGCCGCCGCATCGGCTACATGCCGGAGGAGCGCGGCCTCTACCCCCGCATGAACGTCGGCGAGCAGCTCGTCTACCTCGCCCGGCTGCACGGGCTGTCCGCCGCGGCGGCGAAGGACGCGATGGAGCGCTGGACCACGACGCTCGGCGTCGAGGCGCGCCGCGGCGACGAGGTGCAGAAGCTCTCGCTCGGCAACCAGCAGCGCGTCCAGCTCGCCGCCGCGCTCACCCACGACCCCGAGCTGCTCGTGCTCGACGAGCCGTTCAGCGGGCTCGACCCCGTCGCCGTCGACGTCATGAGCGGAGTCCTGCGCGACCGCGCCCAGGCAGGCGTGCCCGTCGTGTTCTCGTCGCACCAGCTCGACCTCGTGGAACGGCTGTGCGACCGCGTCGGCATCATCAAGGACGGCGCGATGGTGGAGGTCGGCACGATCGACGAGCTCCGTCGCACCGAGCAGGAGCGCTGGGTCGTGGACGGCCCGCCCGGCGCCACGTGGATCGGCGCCGTGCCCGACGCGCGGGCCGTCAGCCTGGAGGGGTCGCGCACCGTCGTCGAGCTCGTGCCCGGTGGGTCGACCGGCGACGGGACCGGCGGGCGCGAGCAGGCCGTGCTGCGCGCGGCGCTCGCCGCCGGGCCCGTGCACGAGTTCGCGCTCGTCCGGCCGTCGCTCACCGAGCTGTACCGCGACGTCGTGAGCGCCGAGGAGAAGCCGGCCGCGACGGCCGCCGAGACCGTGGAGGTGGGGGCATGAGCACGGGGACCTCGTTGACGTCCTGGGGCGCGATCCGCCTCGTCGCGGGCCGCGAGATCATGACGCGGCTGCGCTCCAAGTCGTTCGTGTGGCTGACCGTGATCCTCGTCGGCGCCGTCGTGCTCGGCGGGGTCGTGCTCAACCTCGCGAACGGGTCGGGCCCGAGCGCCGAGCGCGTGGGGGTCACGCCGCAGACCGCGGCGCTCGCCGAGGCGATCGAGACCACGGGGAGCACGCTCGGGACCGACGTCGAGACCGTCGACGTCGCGGACGACGCCGCGGGCGAGGCCCAGGTGCGCGACGGCGACCTCGACGCGCTCGTCACCGGGAGCGTCGGCTCCCCCACGGTCGTCGTCGACACCGAGCTGTCGTCGGGCCTCACGGCCGTCTTCACCACGCTCGCCCAGCAGACCGCGCTGTCCGACGCCGTCGCGAGCCTCGGGGGCGACCCCGCCCAGGTCGCGGGCGACGTCGCGACCGCCGCGCCGGACGTGCGCACCATCGGCGAGCCGAGCGAGTTCGACCCGGCGCGCTACGTCACCGGCCTGGTCACCGGCATCCTGCTCTTCATGGCCATCATGATCAGCGGCCAGCTCATCGCGCAGGGCGTCGTCGAGGAGAAGACGAGCCGCGTCGTCGAGCTCCTGCTCTCGACCGTGCGCCCGTGGCAGCTCATGGCCGGCAAGGTCCTCGGCATCGGCCTCGTCGGGCTGGGGCAGGTCGCGCTCGTCGTGCTCGCGGGCGTCGGGACCGCGCTCGGCCTCGGCCTCGTCGACACCTCGACGATCGACCTCGGGACCGCAGCCGCCTGGGCGCTCGTGTGGTTCGTCGTCGGCTTCGTCAGCTACGCGCTGCTCATGGCCGGCCTCGGCGCGCTGGTGTCGCGCCAGGAGGACGTCGGCGCGGTGACCACGCCCGTCACGTTCCTCATGATCGTGCCGTACATCGTGGGCGTCTCCGTCGCGCCGTGGGCGCCGGACAACCCGCTCGTCGTCTGGCTGTCGTACGTGCCGCTGTGCTCGCCGCTGCTCATGCCGGTCCGCATCGCGCTCGGCAGCGCCGAGACGTGGGAGGCCCTCGTCGCGCTGGGCCTCTCCGTGGCGGTCATCCCCCTCCTCGTGTGGCTCGCGGCGAAGATCTACTCCAACGCCGTCCTGCGCACCGGCGCCCGCGTCAAGCTCACGGACGCGCTGCGCACGTCCTGACGGGGGGCCGCCCCGCCCGCCGAGGTAGAGGCGCGGTTCGTCGAGGTAGAGGCCTGGTCCGCCGAGGTAGACCTTCGGTTCGGCGAGGTAGAGCCCGGGTTCGGCGAGGTCGAGGCCAGGTCCGGTGGTCGACGACGGTGGGTCGCCCCACCCCGTGCTCGTGTCGCCCTGGTAGGTGCGCGCCCAGGCACGGCCCGCGCGACCACGCCTCTACCTCGGCGGACAGCGGCTCTACCTCGCGGGACCACGGCTCTACCTCGCGGGACCACGGCTCTACCTCGGCGGACAGCGGCTCTACCTCGCGGGGCCAGGGCTCTACCTCGCGGCGGCGGGTCTTGCGACGCGCCGCGACGACCGGCGAGCCGTCAAGAGTCTTGACGTCGAGACACGTCGAGTACCCTCGCGTCATGGACCAGCAGCACGAGGACGAGGTCGACCGCATCGTCGCGGCGTGGCAGCGCGAGCGGCCGGACCTCGACGTCGAGCCGCTCACCGTGTTCTCCCGGGTCGACCGGCTCGCCCGGCACCTGGACCGGGCGCGGCGCACGGCGTTCGCGCGCGGGCACCTGGAGACGTGGGAGTTCGACGTCCTGTCCGCGCTGCGCCGCGCCGGCGAGCCGTACCGCCTCTCCCCCGGGGCGCTCGTCACCCAGACGCTCGTGACGAGCGGGACCATGACGAACCGCATCGACCGGCTCGAGGAGCGCGGGCTGGTCGTGCGCCGCCGCTCGCCCGACGACCGGCGCGGCGTGCTCGTCGAGCTCACGCCCGAGGGCCTGGAGCGCGTGGACACGGCGATGACCGACCTCCTCGCCGTCGAGGCCCGCATCCTCGACGCGCTCGAGCCGGGCGAGCGACCTGCGCTCGCGGCGCTCCTGCGTACAGTCGGAGGACAGTTCGACGACTGACCGACGGCCCGGACGACCGGGCGGGCGTCGCCGCACGCGCCCGCACCCGGAGGTCCCCGCCCGATGCCGTCGTCACGGCCGCCCCGCCCGAGCACGTTCCGCGGCGGGATCGACGGGGTCCTGCTGGTCGCCGTGCTGCTCGTGGCCGTCAACCTGCGGGCACCGCTCACGGCGCTCCCGCCCGTCGTCGCGGACGTCGCGGCCGACCTCGACCTCACCGCCGCCGCGGCGGGCCTGCTCACCGGCATCCCGGTGCTGTGCTTCGCGCTCGCGACGCCCGCCGTCGCGGGCCTGCTCGGGCGGTCGTCGCTGCGGACGGCGATCGCCGTCGCGCTCGCGCTGATCGTCGCGGGGACGGTCCTGCGCTCGGCGGACCTCGCGGCGCTCGGCGCGGCCGGGACGTTCGCGGGCACGGTGCTCCTCGGGCTCGGCATCACGACGGCGAACCTCGCGGTGCCGATGATCGCCCAGCGCGACTTCCCCGGCCACGTCGCGACGGTGACGGGCCTGTACACGGCGGCGATCAACGTCGGGACCGTCGCGACGACGGCGCTCACCGCCCCGCTCGCGGACGCCGTCGGCTGGCGCTGGGCGCTCGCGTCGTGGTCGGTGCTCGCGGTCGTCGCGCTCGTGTGGTGGCTGCGCGCGGTGCCGCGCGAGGCGCGCGAGCCCCGGGGCGTGTCGGCGGAGACCGTGCCCGGCCCGGCGGCATCGGAGACGAAGGCCGGGGCGGCCGGGGATGCGGCCGAGGCGGACGCGCTGGCGGCGGCTGCGGCGGAGGGCGTCACGGGCACCGACCCGACGACGGCCCGCGAGCGCCACGTGCTCGCGACGCCGTTCACGTGGTGGCTGTGCGCGATGTTCGCGCTCCAGTCGTCGAGCTTCTACGCGCTCACGGCGTGGCTGCCGCTGATCCTCGAGGACCTCGCGGGCATCCCGCGCTCGGCGTCGGGCGGCGCGGCGTCGCTGTTCCAGGGCTTCGCGATCGTCGGCGGTCTCGCGGTGCCGCTCGCCGCGCGCCGCCTCAGCCTGCGGCAGACGTTCGTCGGGATCGCGGTGCTGTGGCTGACGCTGCCCGTGGGGCTGCTCGTCGCGCCGGGGCTCTGGGCGGTGTGGGCGTCCGCCGCGGGCGTCGCCCAGGCGGCGAACTTCGTCGTGATCTTCACGCTCGTCGCCCAGCGGTACCCGACGGTCCGGCGCGGCCGGCAGGCGTCGGCGACGGTGCAGTCCGTCGGGTACTGCCTGGCCGCCGTCGCGCCCACCGCGGCCGGGGCGCTGCAGACGGCGACGGGGACGTGGACGGTGCCGGTCGCCGTCGTGCTGGGTGCGCTCGTGGTGATGACCGGGATCGGGCTGGTCCTCACCGGCGCTCCCCGTCGTCGCGCGGGCTGAGCGCGAGGCCCCTCTCCCCCGAAGCGCCTCCTCGACCCTTGACCCCCACTCGCGCCGGTGTTTATGGTGTACACACAGTTTACGGCGCACACAAACAGTGTGCGCCGCACACGAACGGCCGACGGAGAAGGAGAAGGCGATGACCGGACCGATGATCGCCGCGCAGGGGTTGGAGAAGTCCTACGGCGACCACGCCGTGCTGCGCGGCGTCGACCTGACCGTGCGCCGCGGCGAGATCTTCGCGCTGCTGGGGCCCAACGGCGCGGGCAAGACGACGACCGTCAACATCCTCACGACCCTCGTCCGGCCCGACCGCGGCACGGCCCGCGTCGCGGGCGCCGACGTCGTGCACGACGCCGCCCGGGTGCGCGAGACCATCGCGCTCACGGGCCAGTACGCGTCGGTGGACGAGTTCCAGACGGGCCGCGAGAACCTCGTGATGATGGGCGAGCTCGCGCACCTCCCCCGCCGGGCGGTGCGCCCGCGCGCCGCCGCGCTGCTCGAGCGCTTCGACCTCACCGACGCCGCGGACCGGCGGGTCGGGACCTACTCGGGCGGCATGCGCCGCCGCCTCGACCTCGCGATCAGCCTCGTGGCCGACCCGTCGGTGCTCGTGCTCGACGAGCCGACGACGGGCCTCGACCCGGCGTCGCGCGCGCAGCTCTGGGAGGTCGTGCGGGGCCTCGCCGCCGACGGGACGACCGTCCTGCTGACGACCCAGTACCTGGAGGAGGCCGACCGCCTGGCCGACACGATCGCCGTCCTGCACGACGGCCGCGTCGCGGCGCGGGGCACGGCCGCCGAGCTCAAGGCGCTCGTCGCGGGCGACCACGTGCGCGTGGCGTTCGACGACCGGGAGAGCCTGGCCGCCGCCGTCGGGCTCGCGCCCTCGATCGGCCTGGCCCGCCCCACGGCCGACGCGAAGGACCTCTCGCTCACCGCACCGAGCGACGACCCCGTCCGCACCATCCGCGACGTGCTCGCGGCCGCCGACGCCCACGCGCTCGCGGTCGTGGGGGTCAGCGTCGTGCGGCCCACGCTCGACGACGTGTTCCTCGCCCTGACCCGGAAGGAGGGCGCCCGATGAGCGCCGCACCCACGACCACGCTGCCCCGGCCGTCCCGCACCACGCGGCCGCGCGCGCGGCAGACCCCGGCCACCGCGGCGCGCGACGTCCGCACGATGGTCGGCCGCGAGACCCGCCGCCAGCTGCGCAGCGTCGACGGGCTCGTCACGGCCTTCGCGCTGCCGGTGATGATCATGCTCGTCTTCGTCGTCATCTTCGGCGGGGCGATCGGCGGGGACGACTACATCGACTACGTCGTGCCCGGCGTGCTCGTGATGTGCCTGGGGTTCGGCTCCGCGACGGCCGCGGTCGGCGTCGCGCAGGACATGACGTCCGGCACGATCGACCGGTTCAAGACCCTGCCGATCTTCGGGCCGTCCGCGCTGTGGGGGCACGTCGTGGCGAGCGTCGTGCGCAACCTCGCGTCCGCCGTCGTGGTCGTCGGTGTCGCGCTCGCGCTCGGCTTCCGGCCCGACGCCGGGCCGGCCGACTGGGCGGGGCTCGTCGCGTTCGGGGTCCTCGCCGTGCTGACGTTCACGTGGCTGAGCGTGGCGCTCGGCCTCGTGCTGAGCGTCGAGGCGTCGCAGTCCGTGAACTTCCTCTTCCTGTTCGTGCCCTACCTCAGCTCGGGGTTCGTCCCGATCGACACCATGCCGTCGTGGCTGCACGGGTTCGCCGAGAACCAGCCGTTCACGCCGGTCATCGAGACGTTCCGCGGGCTGCTCGCGGGCGCGCCCGACGCGTCGACGGCCCTCACGGCCGTCGCGTGGCTCGCCGGCTTCCTCGTCGCGAGCTGCACCGCCGGCTCCCTGCTCTACCGCCGGCGGACCGCCTGCTGACCCCCCTCCGCCCCTCTCTCCCACCCACCCCCGCCCCCACCCCCGCGCGGCCGAGCAGGTGGTCCTGGTGCGTCCGGTCGACAGGACGCACCACGACCACCTGCTCGCGCCACCGGGAGGGCCTGCTCGGCAGGGCTGCGACCACGTCCGGGCACCGTCGGGGAGGATGAAGCCATGACGGACGCACCCGACCTCCCGCCCCGGCTCGCGCTCGCGTGGGGCGTGGCCGAACGCCCCGAGCGCGCGCCCAAGCGCGAGCTGAGCATCGAGCGGATCGTCGACGCGGCCATCGAGCTCGCCGACGCCGACGGGCTCGGGGCCGTGTCCATGGCGAAGGTCGCGCAGAGCCTCGGCTTCACGACGATGTCGCTCTACCGGTACGTCACGAGCAAGGACGACCTGCTGCTCCTCATGCAGGAGGCCGCGCTCGACGTCGAGTACCCGCCCGCGCACGAGCCCGCCGACTGGCGCACCGAGCTGCGCGAGTGGGCGCAGTTCACGATGGCGGTGTTCGCGTCGCACCCGTGGTTCCTCGACATCCCCGTGACCGGCGCGCCGCTCACGCCGAACAACCTGCGCGGCGCGGACGCCGGGCTGCGCGCGCTGCGGTCCACGCCGCTCGACGACGAGGAGAAGATGTCCGTCATCCTCCTCGTCAGCGGGTACGCCCGGAACGCGGCGCGGCTGCAGACCGACCTCGCGCGCGCCGTCGCGGCGGCCGGGGGCGACGAGGCGGTCCAGGGCGGCGCGTGGGCCGACGCGCTGCGCGGGCTCGTGGACGAGGTGCGGTTCCCCTACCTGCGCCCGCTCGTCGAGGCCGGCACGTACGCGGGCGAGGGCGAGATCGACGACACCGCGTGGGGCCTGGAGCGGGTGCTCGACGGGATCGCCGTCTACGTCGACGCGCGGGCCGCCGGGGCGCCCGGCGCGGGCCGCGCGCCCGGGCGGCAGCCCACCACGGTCACGGAACCCGCACCGGCGACGGACCCGCGGGACGCCGTCGCGCCCGTCGAGGTCGCGGTGCACGTCAAGGACGCGCGGGTCAAGAAGGCGACGCTCCGGCGGCGCGACGCGGAGCGGCGCGTGCGCGAGGCGCAGAAGAAGGTGCGCGAGCTGGAGAAGGCCCTGCGGGACGCCCAGAAGGCGGAGCACGAGGCGGCCCGCGCGGCCGTCGAGAAGGCGCGCGGCTGACGCACCACGCACGACGGCGGCCGGCCACCCCCAGGGGTGGCCGGCCGCCGTCGTGCGTGAGCGGGCGGGGTCACTCGGCGAGCGCGAAGCCCGTCGTCCAGGAGGTCTTCTCCCCCGCCGCGAGCGTGAGCTGCAGGAAACCGAGAGCCTCGAGCTCGTGCGCGCGCTTCAGCGAGCCGGCGTCGACGACGCGGACCCCGGACACGGCGCCCGCGAGGGCGGCCTTCGCGTCGGCGTCGTCGCCCGCGACGAGGACCGTCGTCACGAGCGGCCCGACCTGGCCGGTGGCGAGCGTCGCCGCGAAGTTCGTGTTGAACGCCTTGAGGACGCGCGCGCCCGGGACGCGCTCCTGGATCTGCGCCGCGGCCGACGAGCCGTCGGGCACGACGAGGGAGTCGAACGTCGCGAAGTCGAGCGGGTTGGTGATGTCGACGAGGACCTTGCCGTCGAGGCGGCCCTCGTAGGCGCCGAGGACGTCGTCGAGCGCCCCGTACGGGAGCGCGAGCACGACGACGTCGCCGGTGATCTCGTCGCCGACGGTGCCCGCCGTGACGCGCGGGTCGACCTCGGTGGCCTCACGGGTCAGGACCTGCACCTGGCTGCCCGCGGCGAGCGCGAGACCGGCGATGGCCGAGCCCATGTTCCCGGCGCCGATGATGGTGATGCTGCTCATGGTGGCTTCCCTTCCTCCGCCGGCCCGACGGTCGGCTATTAGTTGTTGCTACAACTAACACCGTACGCCGCTAAAGTTGTACCGTCAACTATGCGGATCGCCGCACCGGAGGAGGCACGATGACGACGGAACCCCGCTGGCTCGACGACCAGCAGCTCGACGCGTGGAAGCGGCTCGTGGCGGTCGTGGAGCTGCTGCCGGGCGTCCTCGACTCCCAGCTCCGGCGCGACGCCGACCTCAGCCACTTCGAGTACTACGTGCTCGCGATGCTCTCCGAGGCGCCGCGGCGCACGCTGCGCATGACCGACCTCGCGGGCGCCACCAACGCCACGCTCCCCCGGCTCTCCCACGTCGTCGCACGCCTCGAGAAGCGTGGCCTCGTCGAGCGCGTGCCGTGCCCCGAGGACCGCCGCGCGACGAACGCGCACCTCACCGACGCCGGCTGGGAGAAGGTCGTCGCGACCGCGCCCGGGCACGTCGGGACGGTGCGCGACCACGTGATCGACGCGCTCACCGACGAGCAGGTCGAGCAGCTGGACGCCATCGCGGGCGCCATCCTCGAGCGCGTCGACCCCGACGACCGCATGGGCTTCCTGCGGCGCTGAGCCGCACACCCGCGCCCGGCTGGGCCCCGGCGCCGCGCCCGGGAGTCCGGACCCGGGTCCCCGCGCGGTCAGCGAGTCCGCACGGGTCCCGCGAGGACGAGCCGCTCGCCCGGCGCGAGCGCGCCGAGCGCGACGAGCGGGTCGTCGACCGCGAGCTCGACCCGCCCGGGCAGGGCGGCGAGCACGTCGTCCCACTCCGGGGCGGCGTCGTCCACCTCGACGCTGTGCCCGTTCACGAGGTCGAACGACACGTACCGGGCGGTGCCGCCCGGGGCACCGAGCGCGAACGCGGTGACGCGGCGCACGTCCGCCCACGGCGCGAGGACGCCGCCCTGCCCGTCGTCGACCTCGACGCCGCGCGCGGACACCGCGACGCGCATCCGGTCGGCCGTCACCCGGCGACCTCGGCCGCCTCGAGCCACGCCGCCTCGAGCTCGTCCTTCTCCGCCGCGAGGGTGCGCAGCTCGGCGTCGAGCTCCGCGACCGCCGCGAAGTCGGTCGCGTTCGCCGCGATCTTCTCGTGCAGCCGGCCCTCGGCCTCCGCGATCTTGCTCAGGCGCCGCTCGATGCGGTTGATCTCCTTCTTCGCCGCCCGCACCTCGGCCGCGCTCGGGCCCGGGGCCGCCACGGCCGGCCCCGCGTCCGGTGTCGCGTCGGCGCCGCCCGTGGGCGCGAACCCGGTCGACGCCGCGCCCGCGCCCGCGAGCGCCGCGCGCCGCAGCTCGAGGTACTGCTCGACGCCGCCCGGCAGGTCGCGCACCTGGCCGTCGCCGAGCAGCGCGACCTGGCGGTCCGCGACGCGCTCCAGCAGGTAGCGGTCGTGCGAGACGACGATGAGCGTGCCGGGCCAGCCGTCGAGCAGGTCCTCGAGCGCGGCGAGCGTGTCGGTGTCGAGGTCGTTCGTCGGCTCGTCGAGCAGAAGCACGTTGGGCTCGGCGACGAGCAGGCGCAGGAGCTGCAGGCGCCGCCGCTCGCCGCCCGAGAGGTCGCGCACGAGCGTCTGCGACCGCTCGCGCGTGAAGCCGAGCCGCTCGACGAGCTGGGACGCGGAGAGCTCCTTGCCGTCGACGACGACCGAGCGCTTCTCGTCCTCGATCACCTGGATCACGCGCGCGCCGGCGATGTCGTCGAGCTCGCCGACGTCCTGCGACAGCTCCGCGACGTGGACGGTCTTGCCGCGCTTGACCCGCCCGGAGTCGGGCTCGCGCCGCCCGGCGAGGAGCGCGAGGAGCGTCGTCTTGCCGGCACCGTTGACCCCGACGACCCCGTACCGGTCGCCGGGCCCCAGGCGCCACGTGACGTCGTCGAGCAGCACGCGCTCGCCCTGGCCGTCCTGACGCGGCACCGCGACCGTCACGTCCTCGAGGTCGAGCACGTCCTTGCCGAGGCGCTTCGTCGCGGTGCGCGTGAGCTCGAGCGTGTCGCGCGGCGGCGGGACGTCGGCGATGAGCGCGGCGGCGGCGTCGAGCCGGAACTTGGGCTTGGACGTGCGCGCGGGCGCGCCCCGCCGGAGCCACGCGAGCTCCTTGCGCAGCAGGTTGTCGCGCTTCTCCGCCGCGACGGCCGCGGTGCGCTGGCGCTCGGCGCGCGCGAGCACGTACGCGGCGTACCCGCCCTCGTAGCCCTCGACCTGGCCCGAGCCGTCGCCGCGCACCTCCCACATGCGCGAGCACACGGCATCGAGGAACCAGCGGTCGTGCGTGACGACCACGAGGGCGCCCTTCGCGCCCGGGCGGGCGAAGCGGTCGCCCAGGTGCGCGGCGAGCCACGCGACGCCCTCGACGTCGAGGTGGTTCGTGGGCTCGTCGAGGAACAGCACGTCGTGGTCGGCGACGAGGAGCGCCGCGAGCGCGACGCGGCGACGCTGCCCGCCGGACAGCGTGTCCGCCGGGGCGTCGAGGTCGAGGTCGCCCAGCAGCCCCGCGTGGACGGTGCGGATGCTCGCGTCCGACGCCCAGGCGTGGGTCGCGGCGTCGCCGTGCACGAGGTCGCGGATCGTCGCGCCGGTGCCCACGTCGTCGCGCTGGTCGAGCAGGCCCACCCGCAGGCCGCCCACGCGGGTGACACGGCCGCCGTCGGGCTGCTGCGTGCCCGCGAGGAGGCGCAGGAGCGTCGTCTTGCCGGCCCCGTTGGGGCCGACGATGCCGACGCGGTCGCCGTCGTCGAGGCCGAGCGAGACGTCGTCGAGCAGGGTGCGGGTGCCGACGGTCAGCGAGATGCCGTCGGCGCCGAGGAGATGAGCCACACCGTCGAGCGTAGCGACCTCGGCGGCGTCCTCGTGCAGGGCGCCGGGCGCTCAGCCCGACCGCGCGTCTCGGCCCGATGGGGACTCCTCCCCCTTGCGCCGGGCCGCGCCATGACGAAGGGTGACCGTGACAACCGTCCCCCTGCCAGCAGAGGTTCACCATGTCCTTCTACGGTGCCGACGTCGCCGCGCTGCGCGGGCTCGCCGACACGTTCCAGGGCGAGTCCGCGAAGCTCGAGGCGACGACCTCGGCGCTGCGCGCCGCCGTCACGTCGACCCCGTGGGCAGGTCCGGACGCCGAGGCGCTGCGGGCACGGTGGCACGGCGAGATGCAGGCGGCGCTGCGAGCGGCGTCGACCCTGCTCGACGACGGCGCGCAGAAGCTCCGCGTGCAGGCCGAGCAACAGGACAGCGCGAGCGCCGTCGACGGCGGCGGGAGCAGTGGCGGCGGTGCTGGCGGCGGCGGCGGTGGCGGCGGGATCCCTGGTCTGCCGGGCGATCGCACCCTGCCCGACCTGCCGCCGATGACCGAGCAGCAGGAGCCGCCGACGATCGTCGCGACGGAGCACGTGACGTACGAGCAGGGCATCGGGGCCGGCCCGGGGGAAGGGAGCGCCGGGTTCGAGTACCGCATCGACGAGCTCTCCGACGGGACGTTCCGGGTCACCCAGCTCGCCGGGGGCAGCCTGGGGGTCGGAGAGGGCACCCCGACCCCCTACGTCGAGGGGCACGTGAACGAGCACGGCGTCAACCTCGGCGCGCAGGCGGGCGCCTCGGGCGGGGCGGTGCTGAACGTCGGGAGCGAGTACACCTTCGCGAGCCAGGAGGAGGTCGACGCCTTCCTCGCTTACCAGCAGCGCCAGACGATGCACTACATGGGGCCGGAGCTCGGGTCGTACGTGCCGCCGAGGCCCGACGCCACGATCGTCGAGGCGGGCGCCTACGCGACCGGGTCCGCCGGGGGTGCGGTCGTCCCGCTCGCCGGAGGCAGGGCCGAGGTCGAGGTCGAGGGCCTGGTCGGCACCCGAGTGGACAACAACACGGGCACCACGACGGTCTACGTCCGCGGCGACGCCGGCGCAGGCATCGAGGGCACGGGGATCGTCCCGGGCAGCACGGACCTCGGCGGGCCCGGCGTGTACGCGATCACGTACGACGCGAGCGGCAACGTCGTGCCCAACCCGCCGAGCTCGCTCATCACGACGCCCCCCGGCGGGACGGTCGTGAAGGAGCAGGGTGCCGGGTTCTCCGCCGGGACGCCGCTGCCCGTGGTCGGCGGCGGGAGCGTCTCGGTCGGAGGGTCGCGCACCCGCACCGAGTACCCCGAGCAGGGCTGATCGGCGGCCTCTCCTACTTCAGTCCCGTGTGCGCCAGGCCCTGGACGAACTGCTTCTGCGCGACGAGGAACACCGCGAGGACCGGCAGCACCGTGAGCGTCGTCGCGGCGAGCTGGACGTTCCACATCGGGCCGCCGTAGGCGTCGACGTACTGCGTGAGCGCCTGCGGGAGCGTGAACCGGTCCTTGCTGGACAGGTACACGATCGGCTCGAGGTACAGGTTCCACGACTTGAGGAACGTGAAGATCGCGACGGCCGAGATCGCCGAGCGCGACAGCGGGAACGCGATCCGCCAGAAGATCCCCCACCGCCCGAGGCCGTCCATGCGCCCCGCCTCCTCGAGCTCGCCGGGGAGCCCGAGGAAGAACTGGCGCATGATGAACGTCGCGAGGACGCTCGGCGCCCCGAGGATCGGGATGACCACGAGCGGCCAGTGCGTGTCGATGAGCCCGAGCGAGTTGACCATCCGGAACAGCGGGACGATCGTCACCTCCGACGGCACGAGCAGCCCGACGAGCACGAGCAGGAACAGCGCGTTCGCCCCGGGGAACCGGATGCGCGCGAACGCGTACCCGGCCATCGAGGCCACGAGGATCGTCCCGACCGTCACGACCACGGCGATGTAGAGGCTGTTCCAGTACTGCTGCGCGAACGGCTGCAGCCGGAACACCTCGCCGTAGGCCGCGAACGACGGGTCCTGGGGCCAGAGCGTCGGCACGGCCCGCAGGATCTCGCTCATCGGCTTGAGGCTCGACGTCGCCATCCACCACGTCGGGAAGACGAACGGCACGCTGAGCACCACGAGGAGCGCCACGAGCGCCGCGCGCCCCCAGCGGCGGCGCGTGCGCGCGCTCCCCGTGCGGCGCGCGGGCCGCCCGCCGCGGGTCGCCGCGCCGTCGGCGCCGCCCGTGCCCGACGCCGCGGGCCGGGCCGGGCCGTCGTCCGCGCCCGGGAGCGTGGCCGGGCCGGGCATCACGTCAGACTTCATGGAAGACCCACCTCTTGCGCGTCTGCCACTGCACGAGTGTCAGGACGAGGACGATGACGAACAGCAGGACGGAGATCGCGCTCGCGTAGCCGAAGTCGTTGAACCGGAACGCCTGCTGGTACAGGTAGTAGACGAGCACGGTGGTCGAGTTCCCCGGCCCCCCGCCCGTGAGCACGGCGATCTGCGCGAACACCTCGAGCGAGCCCACGATCGTGAGGATCGAGACCAGCAGGACGGTCGGGCTGATGAGCGGGAGCGTGATCGACCGGAACCGGCGCCACGCGCCCGCGCCGTCGATGCGCGCGGCCTCCTGGATCTCCTCGGGCACCCCCTGCAGGGCCGCGAGGAACAGGATCATGTTGAGGCCCACGTTCTTGAAGACCTGCACGACGATCACCGAGAGCATCGCCGTCGTCTCCCCGCGCAGCCAGTTCGGGCCGTCGACGCCGAGCAGCGACAGGAACCCGTTGATGCCGCCGTCCGCCTGGAGCAGGAAGCTCCACACGATCGTCCACGCCACGAGGGACACGACGACGGGCGAGAAGAAGAACGTGCGGAACGTCGTCGTGCCGGGGAGCCGCTGGTTGAGCAGCACCGCGAGGACGAGCGCGAGCGAGATGTTGAGCACGACGAGCCCGACGGAGAACCACAGGCTCGCGAGGAGCGAGTCCCGCAGCCCGGGGTCGGCGAGCATCCGCTCGTAGTTGTCCCCGCCCGCGAACGTGAACGTGTTCGCGAGGACGTTCCACTCGTGCAGCGAGTACCAGACGACGGCGACCAGCGGCGCGACGACGAACGCGAGCGCGCCGAGCACGGCGGGCGCGACCATGGTGTAGCCCACGGCCGCGTCCCGTCGTGCGAGTGCGGAGGACGCCACGCTCAGTCCCCGAGCAGGGGCTGGATCGCCGCGCACGTGTCGGCGAGGACGCCCTCGACGTCCGCGTCGGCGGTCCACAGCGCGTCGAGCTGGGCGCGCACCGTGTCCTGCAGCTTGGCGAAGTTCTGGTGCGACGGCTTCGTCACGGCGCCCTGGATGCCGTCGACGACGACCGCCTGGAGCTGCTCCTCGCTGAGCTTCGGGTTGGCGGCCCCGAGCGTCTCGGCGGTGAGCAGCGACTCGCGCGGCGGCGGGAAGTACGCGGCGAGCGTCTCGGCGTTCTCCGGGTTGGTGAACCACGCGAGGAAGTCGGCCGCGACGTCGGGGTGCTCCCCGGCCGCGAAGACGCCGATGCCGGCCTGGCCGATGACGTTCTGCTGGCCCGCCGGGCCCGCCGGGAGCGGCACGACGTCCCACCCGAACGAGTCGTCGAGCGACGACGCGCGGCTGATCTGCGTGATCGTCATGGCGGAGTCGCCCGCGAAGAAGTCGGCCGTCGTGCCGGGACCGGGCAGCGCCTTGTCGACGAACGTCGCGTCGTGGATCCACGTGAGCGCGTCGACCATCTCGGGGTCGGTGAACGTGCACTGCGTGCCGTCCTCGCTCCACGGCGTCGCGTCCCAGCCGTCCCAGATCGTCGACAGGTTCTCCCAGACCTTGTAGTCGAAGTCGCGCACCACGAGGCCCTGCTTGCCCGACGTCGCGGCGGCCGCCGCCGCGATCTCGCGGACCTGGTCGTAGGTCCAGTCGCCCGACGCGACGAGGTCGGCCGGGTTCGGCTGGCCCGCCGCGGCGACCTGGTCGGTGTTGACGAACAGCGCGAACGGCGAGTTGGAGAACGGGTAGGCGTAGAGGCCGCCGTCCTTCTCCCACAGCGCGAGCGACGAGTCGAGCAGGTCGTCGTACGCGTACCCCTCGGTCTCCTGCAGCTTCGGGCCGACGTCGACGAGCGCGCCGCTCGCCACGAACTCGGGCGCGTAGCTCTCGAGGATCCACGCGAGGTCCGGCGCGTTGCCGCCCGCGAGCTGCGTCGTGAGGGACGTCGTGTAGTCCTCGAACGGGATGGTCTCGAACGTCACGCCGGACACGAGGTCGGGGTTCTCCGCGACGTACGCGTCGGCGATCTCCTGGAACTGCGCGAGCTGCGTCTCGTCGGCCGTCCAGACGGTCATGCGCAGCTCGACCGGCTCGCTCGGGGTGCTCGGCTCGCCCGCGACGTCGTCGCCGCCGCCGGAGCACGCGGTGAGGACGAGGGCGAGCGCGACGCCGCCGGCGGCCAGGGGTGCGCCGACGAGGCGGCGGCGCGGGGCGGACCGAGGGGCCGACCGTGGGGTGAGGGGGTTCATCAGTTCTCCTTCGGACTGAGGGTGGGCGGGGGTGCCGGGCGCGGGGAGCCCGGGTCAGTAGGGGTGGGCCTCGGCGGGCCAGCGCAGCTCGACGCCCGCCCGGACGAGCTCGTCCTGGTAGTCGGCGAGGAGGTCGGCCTTCGACTGGACGGCGTGCGGCGTGCGGCCGGTCGCGAGGCAGTGGGCCGCGAGGTGGCCGGCGGCCTCGCCGACGTTCCACTCGACCGGGTGCAGGCGGTAGCAGCCGTTGGTGATGTGCGTCGTGCCGATGTTCTTGTTGGCGGCGAGCAGGTTGGTCACGCGCTGCGGCAGCAGGGCCCCGAGCGGGATCTCGAACGGCGTCGACGCCACGTCGATGTACGTGTCGCCGCCCGTCGAGGGGTGCAGGTCGATCCGGTACATGCCGACGCCGACCGAGTCGTCGTAGCGCGTCGCGCCGCGGTCGCCGCGCACGGCGTACGAGACGTCGTTCTCCGTCACCGTCGTCACGGCGCGCAGGCGGCGGGACTCGCGGTGGTAGGCCGCCTGGGCGAGGCCGTCGGCCGAGCCCATGACGTCGGGCCGCAGGCGCAGGCCCGGGAAGCCGGTCCCGCCGTCGGCGCGGGGCGCCTCGGTCTGCATCCAGTAGAGCATCGAGAGGCTGAGCTGCCGGGCGTCGGCGATCCGGGCCTCCTCCACGTCGCGCGGCACGTCGAGCACGGGCGCCAGGAAGTAGTCGATGCTCGGCCAGTTCACGAGGCACAGGTCGCTCGCGTAGTGGCCCGGCGCGAAGAGGTCGCGGGCCGCGATGCGCCGGAACGTCCAGAGGTTGCCGTCGCCGGGGTTCTTCGACTGGTCGGCGTCGACGGCGCGCGGGTCGTCGCCCGGGTTCGGGGTGAACGACCGCACGTCCATCGCGAGCGTGCGCGGGTTGGGCGCCTCCCACGACAGCATCCGGCGCCCGTTCCACGGGCCGGGGGTGTACGTGCTCCAGAAGTCGTAGCGCTCGGGGCGGTCGATCGTGTGGTCGCCGTCCACGTGCTCGACGGCGAAGCACACGCTGAGGGCCTGCACGTTGTCGGGCTGCGCCTCGTCCGGCGCGCTCGGTTCCCCGGTCTCGCGGTTCGACTCGAACCCGGTGACGTACTCGGTGCCCGTCAGCGGCAGGAGCTCGCCCGTCTCGGTCGCGTCGACGACGAACGCCGCGTGCACCGTCACGGCCGCGCCCGCGGCGTCGGCGGTGACCGGGGTGAGCGTCACGGAGGTGACGCGGTCGCCGTCGGTGGTGGCCGCCGTCGGGCGCACGCGCTCGAGCAGGCGGATGCGGCCCGCGGACCGCCACGGGGCGAGCATCTCCTCGAGCACGCCCACCGCGACGCGCGGCTCGTGGCACAGCTTGGAGACCCAGCCCGCGCCGGGGTTGAGGGCGTCCCACGTGCGCGCGGCGTCGGTGAGCGGGTACGAGCGGCGGTAGACGTCGCGGATGCCGTCGCGCAGCGCGCGGTAGCGCGCGGTCACGCCGAACCGCTCGACCCACGGGCTCTCGTCCGGCGGTACCGCCTGGGACGTGAGCTGGCCGCCGATCCACGGGTGCTCCTCGGTGAGGACGACGCGGGCGCCGCGCTCCGCCGCCGCGAGCGCGGCGGCCACGCCGCCGAGCCCGCCGCCGACGACGAGGACGTCTGCCTGGAGGTCTGCATGGGTCACGCTGGGGTTTCCGTTTCTCTGGTGCTCGGTGGTGCGGTCTGAGGTCGGTCAGGCGGGCGCGACGACGCCCGACGGCGCGGCGACGGTCTCGCCGTCGACGTCCACGCACTCGAGGAGCTGGTGGAGCTCGTCCTCCGGGACGGCGACGGCGCGCGACGCCCGGCGGTCCGAGCGGCCCGAGCCGGACTCGGCCGCGACGAGGCGGGACAGCAGCACGAGGGCGCGCGCGCCCATCTCCTCGCGCGGGATGGAGAAGCCCGACCAGCGGCGCCCGCCCGGGCGCCCGTGGTGCGGCTGGCCGAGCAGGAGCACGGAGACGTCCGCCGGCACGCGCACGCCCCGGTCCTCGAGCTCGTCGACGAGCTCCTCCGGGGAGTTCTCGGGTGCCACGACGACGGCGGTGAGCCGCTGGTCGACGATCTCGGCCGCCGTCGCGGGCACGTCGTCCAGCTCGACGAACCGGACGGTCAGGCCGTGCGCCTTCATCGTGGCGCGATAGGCGTCGACGCGGTCGAGCGTCGGCTGGTCGGTGCCGCGGGGCCCGACGTACCCGATGCGCTCGTGGCCGAGCTCGACGAGCCGCTCGACCTGGCGCGCGGTCGCCGCGACGTAGTCGGCGCCGACGTAGGGCAGGCGTCCGCCGTCGCTGCCGCGCTTGCCGATGAAGACGAAGGGGTAGTTCGTGTCGAGCAGGTGCTGGAGCTCGCCGCGGTCCTCGTGCTGGCCGAGCAGCAGGCAGCCGTCGGCGATCCCGAGGCGCTGCCAGCCGTCGCGCGTGAGGCGGCGGCGCCCGTCGACGACGCGCGCGCTCGTGAACAGCAGGATGTCGATGCCGAGCTTCTCGGCCGCGTGCTCGATCCCGACGAGGAACGGCCCGTAGAAGTCGCGACCGGAGCGCGGGAACGTCGCCTCGTAGGTGAAGACGCCGAGGATCTGGTTGCGCCCGCCCGCGAGACGCTGCGCGACGGGGTTCGCCGAGTAGCCCGTGATCCGGATCGCGTCGAGCACGCGCTGGCGCGTCTCCTCGCTGATCCGCACCCCCGCGGGCGTGGAGTCGTTCAGCACGAACGAGACCGTCGCCTGGCTGACGCCCGCCATGGCGGCGACGTCGGCCTGGGTGATGCGGTGCCTCGGCATGGATCCTCCTCGATCACGTCGTCGATGACGTGGAAGGAGTCTCGCCAGGCCGGGCCCGGCCGGTCAACGAGGTAATACGCATTATTACGCCGGGACCCGCGCGGCTCCGCGGGTGGGCGGGCGCCGGGTGATCCGCATAATGCCCCGGTCGTCGCCGTGGCCGGGCGTGCGGCGCGGGACGCACGACGGGCCCGGGGCCGCACCGTGGTGCGTCCCCGGGCCCGTCGCCCCCCTGCTCGCGCGGCGCGCTACCCGCAGGTCAGCGCGCCGTACGGCGCGGTCGTCGTCCCCTGCCCGACGCCGTCCGTCCCGACGACCTCGACCGTCGCCACCCCCGCCGCGACCGTCGTGGCCCGCGTCGCGAACGACTGGTACGCGCTGCGCCCGGGCGCGACGTCGGCCACGGTGCGCTCGCCGAACGGCGTCGCGAGCCGGACCGTCGTCGCGTCGTCGCCCGCGGGGCGCGCCGTCACGGCCACGTACGCGCGGCCCGCGAGGCACCGCGTGACGGCCTCGACCTCGACGACGGGCTCGTCGTCGTCGCACGCCGCCGCCTCCTGGGCGGTCGGCGTCCAGCGGAACCAGTCGAACGACGCGACGATCTCCGGCGGCGTCGCCGAGCCGCGCATCGCGAACGGACCGACGCCCGTCGCCCGGAGCGCCGCCACGTCCACCGTGCGACCCCACGGCGCGAACTCGACGCCGTCGACCGACACCGACGCCTGCACGGCGGTCCCGTCGCTCGTCAGGCGCAGCCAGAAGGTGTCGCCGAGGCCCGCCGGCGGGACGACCGAGTCGAAGCCGGTGTTGCGGTCCGTGCCGTTCTGGCGCCAGATGAACTCGACCCGCGGGCCGAGCGACCCGTGCACCAGGTCGAGCTTCGCGTAGTTCGCGTCGTCGCGGTACAGCAGGAGGCCGCCCTGCTGGAACCGCTCCGTCGGGGACACGGAGACGGCCGTCGTGACCTCCCACGGCCCGGCGGGCACGGCCTGGAGCGGCAGCGCGGCGCCCGCGACGCCGGTCGGGTACGCCGGGACGCGCAGCGCGCCGTCCACGAGCTCGTGCCGGGCCGTCCCCGGCCGGACCACGGTCCAGCGCGCCGGGTCGAGCGTCGTGCCGTCGAACTCGTCGGACGCCGCGCCGCTGCACCGCTCGCGCAGCGGGTCGGGGTCCTGGCCCGGCTCGGGGGGCCGCACGGCGTCGGGGTCGCGCTGCGCCCACGCGATCGTCGCGCCCAGGCGGTCGCCGGACTCGTAGAAGAGGTACGTCTCGTCGCCGTCGGTGACGATCTCCGGGGCTGCGACCCGGCCCGTGTCGTCGCCCACTCCGCTCGCGCGGTGCAGCTCCCACCGCGGGCCGACCTGCGTCATCGTCGGGTCGAGCGTGCGGGCGAACGTGATGCCCGTGGAGCCGTGGTAGATCACGTACAGCTGACCGTCCCACTCCCACAGGTTGCCGCCGGACACGTTGGTGCCGGTCGCGGCGTCGGGCACGACGAGCGGGTCCGGCCGCACGACCCAGGTCTTGCCGTCGACCGACTCGGCCAGCTTGATCCGCCGGATGTTGTCGGTCCGGTTCTGCATGTACGTCATGGCGAACCGGTAGCCGGACGACGGGTCCGGGTGCTCGACGACGCGCGCGTACGACGTCTCCGTGGTCCCCGCGCCGCCGTCGGCGTTCGTCAGGGCGACGCCCGAGTCGTCGAACGCGAGCCCGTCGGGCGACGTCGCCCAGCGCGTCGTGGAGTTCTCGCCGTGGAAGTACAGGAGCACCTGGTCCGTCGCGTCGTCCCACAGGACGTCGGGCGACGAGACGTGCGAGACGCGCTCGTAGAACGGCAGCCACTCGTCCGCGACGATCGGGTTGTGCGCGTACTCCGTCCACGGGCCCTCGAGCGAGTCGGCGTACATGACCGAGATGCCGCCCGGGGAGTCGTGCGGGGCGTAGTAGAGGTACCACTCCCCCAGCGGGTCGTCGAGGTACGCGCCCGCGTGGAAGACGCTCGGGAAGATGAACTCGTCCGTCGGGTTGTAGATCATCGACTCCTTGTCGGTGACCACGCCGCGGTACTCGAACACGGGCAGGTCGGACGCGGACGGTCCGTCGGTCGTCGCTCCGGTCGTCACCCCGGTCGTGGTGGCGGCCGTGGCCGCGGGCGGCGGTCCCGCGGCGAGGGCCGTCGCGGGGACGACCGCCCCGGCGGCGAGGACCGCCGTCAGGGTGGCGACCGCCGTCGCCACGGCGCGCGGTCTGCGGCGTGGTGCTGCTGCTCGGGTTCTCACAGGGGACCTCCGTCGGTTCCTCGCCGGCGGCGTCGTCGCCGCCGGGCGCCACGTGGAGACGTGGGCTGGTGGCAGTGTCGCCGGAGGGGCGCGGGGCAGGTCAAAGGGATGATGCGCATTATTAGCGTGCTCACGGTGCGCCGGGCCGCGACGCTAGAGTCGTCCCGACCGCACCTGAACGTCGGACATCAGACGTATTGACCGGAGGATCGCCCCGTGCCGCTCTTCGACCTGCCCCTCGCCGAGCTCGAGACCTACGCCCCCGCGCTCGACGAGCCTGCCGACCTGGACGCCTTCTGGGCGCGGACCCTCGCGGAGTCGCGCAAGGCGGGCGGGGACCTGGCTCGGTCGGTGCGGCTGGAGCGCGTGGAGACCGGCCTCGACCTGGTCGTGGTCGACGACGTGACGTTCCCCGGGTTCGCCGGCCAGCCCGTCAAGGCGTGGCTCGTGCGGCCCGCCGAGGCTGCCCGTGCCGCCACGGCCGGCGACGGCGCCCCGCTGCCCGCGGTCGTCGAGTTCCTCGGCTACGGCGGCGGTCGCGGGCTGCCCCACGAGCACCTCGCATGGGCGAACGCCGGGTACGCGCACCTCGTCGTCGACACGCGCGGGCAGGGCAGCCAGTGGGGCAGCGGCGGCGGCACGCCCGACCCGGCCGGGTCGGGGCCCGCCGTCCCGGGCGTCCTCACGCGCGGCATCGAGGACCCGCACGACCACTACTACCGCCGCGTCTTCACCGACGGCGTGCGCGCGGTCGACGCCGTGCGCTCGGTGCCCGGCGTCGACCCCGAGCGCGTCGCCGTGCACGGCGTGAGCCAGGGCGGCGGCATCGCCATCGCCGTCGCGGGCCTCGCCGACGGGCTCGTCGCGGCCCTCCCCGACGTCCCGTTCCTGTGCCACTACCGCCGCGCCGTCGAGATCACGGACCGCGACCCGTACCGCGAGCTCACGCGCTACCTCGCCGTCCACCGCGACGCGGAGGAGACCGTGTTCCGCACGCTGTCCTACCTCGACGGGGCGGTGCTCGGCCGTCGCGCCACCGCGCCGGCGCTGTTCTCCGTCGCGCTCATGGACCAGGTCTGCCCGCCGTCCACCGTCTACGCGGCGTACAACGGCTGGGGCGCGGCCGCCGGGGCGGCGCCCGGCGCCGAGCGCGCGATCGACGTCTACCGCTACAACGAGCACGAGGGCGGCCAGGGCTACCGCTTCGCCCGTCAGCTCGCCTGGCTGCGCGACCGCTAGACCGCCTGGCTGCTCGACCGCTAGACCGCCTGGCTGCTCGACGCTAGACCGCCGGGCCGCGCGACCGCGAGGTCGCGCCGCCCGGCGCGGCGCGCAACCGGCGCAGCGCGACCGCCTGGGAGCCGGCGAACAGCCCGACGTCCGCCGCGACCGCGAGGACCGCGAGCAGCACGAGGACGCCCGCCGTCGTCGCCGAGAACGCGGCGACGGCAGCGGCGGCCACGACGTTCGCGACCATGACCGTCCGCAGGGCGGCGCGCAGCGGCAGCCGCGCGGTCATCCAGACGACGGCACCCGCCCACACCACGACCGCCACCCCGAGCCCCGCGAGGACCGGTACCGGCACCCGCAGCGCGGGTGCCCACGACGGCGCGAGGGCGGCGACCACGACGCCGAGCACGAGGCAGTACGCGGCGTCGAGCCGCAGGCTGAGCAGTCCGAGCCGTTCCCCCACCATGTCGGCGAGCCTACGCGCACGCCCCTCGGGGGCGCGCCCGCTGCCGGCCGGGTGGTCAGTGCGCGACGACGCGCGCGCCCGCCGCGGGGGCCGTGGTGCACCACACGGTGTCGCACGCGTCGTTCGCCGTCCACGAGGCCGCGATCGCGAGCGCGTGCTGGCGGCTGCGGGCCAGCGCGGCGACGGTCGGGCCGGAGCCGGACACGATCGCGCCGAGCGCGCCGGCCTCCGTCGCGACGTCGATCGTCCGCTGGAGCTCGGGCCGCAGCGCGAGCGCCGGGCCCTGGAGGTCGTTGCGCAGCACCTGCCCGAGCCCGACGGCGTCGCCCGCGCGCAGGGCCTGCATGAGCGCGGTGTCCTCCGCGAGGTCCAGCTCGGCGGGCCCGCCCACGGTCTCGTCGAAGGTGCGGTAGACCTGCGCGGTCGACAGGCCCTCGGCCTGGACCGCGAACACCCAGTGGAACTCCCCGCGCGTCATCGCGGGGGTGAGCACGTCGCCGCGCCCCGTCCCGACGGCGGTGTGCCCGACGAGCCCGAACGCGACGTCGGCCCCGAGCCCCGCGGCGAGGCGGACGAGCTCGGCGCGCGGCACGCCCGCGTCCCACAGCGCGTCGCACGCGACGAGCGCGGCGGCGGCGTCGGCCGACCCGCCGGCCATGCCGCCCGCGACGGGGACCTCCTTGTGGATCTCCAGCCGCACGTCCGGGTCGAGCCCCACGTGCTCCGCGAGCGCGACGGCGGCGCGCCACGCGAGGTTCGTCTCGTCGGTCGGCACGGCGTCCGCCTGGAGGCCCGAGACGCTGAGCGAGACCCCGGAGCCCGGCGGCACCTGGTGCGCGACGACGTCCTCGCTGAGCCCGACGGCCTGGAAGATCGTCACGAGCGGGTGGTAGCCGTCGTCCTGCACCGCCCCGACGCGCAGCGAGAGGTTGACCTTGCCGGGCGCGCGCACGCGGACGGACGGGGGCGGCGCGAGGGAGATGCTCGGCGGGCGCGGGGGTGTCACGCGTCCACTGTGCCAGGTCGGCCGGTGGGTCGCTCCGCGGCGGGGGCGGCGCCGCGCGCCGGACGGTCGGCGAGGCCGACGCGGCGGACGAGCTGCTCGGCGACGCGCGCGAAGGCCGCGACGTCGAGCACCTCGCCGCGCGCCTGCGGGTCGACGTCCGCGGCCTCCAGCACCTCGGCCGCGACGCTCGCCGAGCCCGCCAGACCGGACAGCGCCGAGCGCAGCATCTTGCGGCGCTGCGCGAACGCGGCGTCCACGACGGCGAAGACCTGCTCGCGGGTCGCGGCGGTGGCAGGCGGCTCGCGGCGGTCGAGCGCGACGAGGGCCGAGTCGACGTTGGGGACGGGCCAGAACACGGAGCGCCCGATCGTGCCCGCGCGCCGCGCGTCGGCGTACCAGGCGGCCTTGACCGACGGCACGCCGTACGTGCGCGACCCGGGGGGCGCGGCGAGCCGGTCCGCGACCTCCGCCTGCACCATGACGAGCACGCGCTCGAGCGAGTCGAAGCGCTCGAGGAACGTGAGCAGCACGGGCACCGCGACGTTGTACGGGAGGTTCGCGACGAGCGCGGTGGGCGGCTCGCCGGGCAGCGACGTGACCTCGAGCGCGTCGGCGCCCACGACCTCGAGCCGGTCGCCGACGTCGGGCACGTGCGTCGCGACCGTGTCCGGGAGCTGCCGCGCGAGGACGGGGTCAATCTCGACCGCGACGACGCTCGCGCCCGCCTCGAGCAGCCCGAGGGTCAGCGAGCCGAGCCCGGGCCCGACCTCGACGACGCGCTCGCCGGGGCGGACGTCCGCCGCGCGCACGATCTTGCGGACGGTGCCGCCGTCGTGCACGAAGTTCTGGCCGAGGGTCTTGGTGGGGCGGACGCCGAGACGCCCCGCCAGGTCACGGATCTCGGCCGGACCCAGCAGGGCGCCTCGGGTATCGCTCATGGGACGCAAGCCTACCGACCCGGCGCCGACGGGCCCTCGCCGGGGACGACGAAGGGCGGGACGCCGTGCGCCCCGCCCTTCGTCGTCGTCCACCGGTCCGCCCTCAGGCGGCCGGGTGCGTGCCGTACAGGCTCAGAGGAGCCCGAGCTTGCGCGCGCACGCGGGCCACTGGCCCCAGCCCGAACGGGCCTGGAGCGCCTGGGCACGCTGCGTCTGCTCGGCCGCCGAGGCCTCCGACGGGAGGCCGGAGCCGCCCATCGCCCGCCACGTGGGGAGCGAGAACTGGTAGAGGCCGTAGTAGCCGTTACCGGTGTTCGTCGCGGGGTTGCCGCCGGACTCGCACTGCGCGAGCGCGGACCAGACCCCTGCCGGGGCCGACCCGAGGTCGGCGGCCGGGGCGGGCGCCGGGGCGGACGAACCGCCCGACGAGGAGCCGCCGCCCGACGACGAGGACGACGAGCGCTGCGGCGCCGCCGGCTTGGGCTCCGGCTTGGGGCGCTCCTTGGTGCCCTGCACGAGGATCTTGTTCACCGGCGGCGTCGTGACGCCCTCGGAGACGAGCTCGCGGGACTCCTCCACGCCGTCGACCGTCGTGACGCGGTGCACCGTCGTGTGGATGCCCTCGGCGCCCTCCTGCTTGACGACCGGGTCGAGGTCCTTGAAGCGGTCGGCGTCCTCCTCGGTGACCGTCTCGAACGGGACGGCCGCGTCGGTGGCCACCTCCTCGACCTTGACGCGCTGCACGACGAGCGAGACGGGCGCGGCGTCCGCCGCGGCCTCGGTGTCCTCGGACGTCGCGACGGCGGCCGGCTCCTCGGTGGCGGCCGCGTCGGCGGCGGGCGCCTCCTCGGCCGGGGCCGCGGCGGCCTGGGCCGCCTCGACCTGCTCGGTCTTCTCGACGTGGACGCGGTCGAGCTCGCCGAGCTGGACGCCCTGCTGGTCGAGGATCGCGTCGATGCCGATGCTGCCGTCGGGGGCGACCTTGGTCTCGCCGTCGACGACGACGTTCACGGGGCCGTCCGCGTCGAGGCGGATCGGGAGGGAGGCGCGCTCGCCGGAGCGCGACGCCACGAGGCGCACGTCGCTGCCGCGCGAGGCGAGGGTCGTGAGGGCCTCGTCCGCGTCGAGCGACGTGAGCCACACGGAGGACTGGGAGCCGTCGACCTGCACGGGCACCTCGCGCCCGTAGCGCACGACGACGTCGCCGCCGCCGCGCAGGGCGGAGTCGACGTCGGGAACGACGAGGTCGCGGTCGCCCACGGCGACGTCCTGCTCGGCGAGCAGGCCCTCGACCGAGCCGGCGAAGGTCGTGACGGTGGTGATCTGGCCGTCGACGTCGAGCTCGACGGTCTTGCGCGCCTGGCCGTAGGCGACGGCACCGGTCGCGAGGAGCACGACGGTGGTCGCGCCGGCGACGAGCGGCCAGCGGCGGCGACGGTGCGCGGTGGTGGTCGCGGGGCTCTGAGGGCTCTCCGCGAGGGTCTCGGTGGTGTCGGGGGTGATGTCGGCGCCCTCGGGGGCGCCGGCCGCGTCAGCGGTCCGGTGGAAGGGGTTCTTCACTCGGGTCCAGTCGTCGTGCGTCCCGGGCACGGAGGCTCGACGGCGCGTGGCACCACCCGTGGCCCACGGCGGACTGACGTCCTCCGCGGCGGGCGCACACGTGCGACCACGGGTCTCGAGCGGCCGATCCGGCTGCCGGCGCCACCCTCGGCACCCCTTCCCCAGGGCCCGTCGACGGCGCACCGCTCGCGTCGGTCCGGGCACGTCCTGCCGGTCCGGGTGGACCGTCGGAGCACGCCGTTCACGCGCGAGCGACGATCGACCGTAACCGATCTGTTATCGAAGTCCAACCCCTGGGGGGATACGCTGGCGAGTTCTGTCCGGATTTCGGCGTGAATGTCGTGCGCTCTCCACGAGTTCCGCACGCCGCCTCACGCGCCCTCCCCCTCCCCGTGCTCGTGCCCGTGCGCGCGCCCGGCGCGCGCGCCGCGCGCCCCGAGCCGCGCCAGGACCGTCGCGAGCTCGGGCGGGTCCAGCACGGTGACGTCCACGTCCAGGCTCAGCAGGAACCCCGCGACCTGGGCGAGCGACGTGCCCCCGGTCTCGAGCACGCACGCGTCGGGGCCGTCGTCTGCGAGGGCGCCCGCGACCGGGGAGAGCCGCTCCGCCACGACGCCCGCCGGGGCGTGCAGCCGCACCCGCACGGGACGCGCCCACGCGGCGGAGCCGACGCCCCGCACGACGTGCGCGACGGCGTCGCCGCCCGGCACGGGGCGCGGGACGAACCGCGGGCCGCCGGGCGTGCGCAGCGTCAGCCGGTCCACGCGGAAGGTGCGCCAGTCGTCCCGGTCGAGGTCGAACGCGAGCAGGTACCAGCGGCGCCCCACGTGGACGAGGCGGTGGGGCTCGACGGCGCGGGACGTCGTCGTGCCGTCGTGCGCGCGGTAGTCGAGGCGCAGCCCCGTGCGTGCGGCGACCGCCGCCGCGACGTCGGCCAGCACCTGCGCCCCGACGGCGGGACCACCGCCGGGTGCGCTCGCGACGGCGGCGCGCAGGGCGTCCGCCCGGACGCGCAGGCGGGCGGGCAGGACCGTGTCGAGCTTGACGAGCGCGCGCGCCGCGACCTCCTCGACCCCGGCGATCGACCCGGTGGCCGCGGCGCGCAGCGCGACCGCCACGACGGTCGCCTCCTCGTCGTCCAGCAGCAACGGCGGCAGCGCCGCCCCCGAGCCCAGCCGGTACCCGCCCGCGGCTCCCGGGGACGACCGCACCTCGTAGCCGAGCAGGCGCAGGCGCTCGACGTCGTTGCGCACCGTGCGGGTCGTCACGCCCAGGCGGTCGGCGAGCTCGGGCCCGGACCAGGACGCGCGCGCCGGCAGGAGCGCCAGGAGGCGCAGGAGCCGGACCGAGGTGTCGAGCACGTCCCCATCGTGCCGCACGATGCGGAACCGCACGTTCCGCAGCGGGGTCTACGGTCGACGTGTCGGCCCCGCCGGGGGCGACGGGAGGACGGGACCGGGCACCGCCCGACGACGGAGGAGACGACGATGCTGCGTGGGATGGCGACGCTCAACCTGTGGGCCGACGACCTCGAGGCCGCGGCCGCGTGGTACGCGGAGGTGCTCGGGACCGAGCCCTACTACGTGGTGCCGGGCGGGTACGTGGAGTTCCGCGTCGGCGACCGGCAGGACGAGCTGGGCATCATCGCCCGGTCGTGGTCGCCGCGCCCTCAGCCGGGCACGCCGGGCGGCGCGATCGTGAACTGGCACGTCGACGACGTGCGGGCCGCGTTCGCCCGCCTCCTCGCCCTGGGCGCGACGGAGTACGAGGGCGTCGTCGAGCGCGGGCAGGGCGAGGGCTTCGTCACCGCCTCGGTCGTGGACCCGTTCGGCAACGTCCTCGGGATCATGCAGAACCCGCACTACCTCGAGATGCTCGGGCGGTAGCGGCGCGACTGCGGAGCGGTCAGTACCAGCCCTTGGCGACGGAGTGGGACCACGCGGAGCACGGCGTGCCGTAGCGGCCCTCGATGTACCCGAGGCCCCACGTGATCTGCGTCGCCGGGTTGGTGCGCCAGTCGGAGCCCGCGCTCGCCATCTTGGAGCCGGGGAGCGCCTGCGGGATCCCGTACGCGCTCGAGCTCGGGTTGTCCGCGTCGACGCGCCAGTTGCTCTCCTTGGTCCAGAGCTTGTCGAGGCACACGAACTGGTCGTCGCCCCAGCCGCGCTGCGCGGCGAGGGAGCGGCCGACGGCGCGCGCCGAGCCCGGGTCCACCGAGACCGAGACGTCCATCGTCCCGACCTTGATGACCTCGTTCCGCGGCTCCGTCGTGACCGTGCGCGTGAGGACCGTGCGCGACACCTCGGCCCCGCCGAGCGTCTGCACCGAGTAGGTCGTGACCGCCTCGCCGACGCGACCGGACTGCACGACGACGCGGTGCCCCTGCGGGAGCGTCGGGTCCTCGCGCTCCTCCGTCTCGAACGGCAGGACCTCCGTGACCGTGTCCGCCGTGGCCGCCGCGCGGCTCACGAGCACGAGCATCCCGTCCACCGCCGCGGCGTCGAGCGGCGCGGACGTGCCGTCGCCCTCGGCCAGCACGATGCCCGCGGTCGCGAGGACCCCGCGCACCGTGGGCTCGGCCGTCGTGATGGGCATGACGGCGCCGTCCACCGCGACGTGGACCGTCTTGAGCGTGGAGACCCGGATCGGCTCGCGCCCGAGGGCCTGCGTGCGCGACACCTCGGTCACGGCGCCCTCGGCGCGCGGGCCGAGGTAGGTGAGCAGCTCGCCCACGGTGCGGGCCGTCGTCGGGATCGTCTGCACCTGGCCGTCGATCTCGACCGTGACGTCGTGGCTCGTGCGCACGACGATCGTGCCGCCGTCGCGCGCCGGGTCGGCGAGCGCGGGCTCGACGAGGTCCTGCTCGCCGACCGCGACGCCCTGGTAGTCGAGCACCGCGGCGACCGTGCGCCCGTACGCGGAGACCTGGTGCAGCTCGCCGTCCACGTCGAGCGTGACGTCCTTGTGGAGCGTGGCGAACGCGCCGGTGACCCCGACGAGGCTCGCGACGACGAGGCCCTGGGCCGCGAGGCGCTGCACGCGCCGCCGGCCGGTTCCGTCAGGTGCGAGCACGCGGGCGGTCCCTTCTGCGGGAGGACGCCCGCCGGCGAGCGCCGGGGGCGAGGTGCGGGACGTCGTCGGCGCGGGGCGCGCGACGCACGGACCCGACCGTAGCCGAAACGTGACCTGGGGCGAAACCTCGCAGCCCTCGCGCACCGGACGCGGTGCGCCCGCCCGGACGCCTCGTCGTCACCAGGAGCCGTAGACCGCGACGGAGGTCGCGGCCAGGCGCTCGCACACGTCCGCGAGCGGTCGGTCCACGACCTCCGCGACCGTACGGACCGTCGTCGGCAGGACGTACGGCGCGTTGGGCCGCCCGCGGTACGGGTGCGGCGTGAGGTACGGCGCGTCCGTCTCGACGAGGACCTGCCCGAGCGGGACGGCGCGCAGCGCGGCCCGCAGCTCGTCGTTCGCGCGGAACGTCACCGGGCCCGCGAAGGACAGGTACCAGCCCTGCTCGGCGCAGAACCGGGCCATCGCGGCGTCGCCCGAGTAGCAGTGGAAGACCGTCCGCTCGGGGGCGCCGTCGCGCGCGAGGACGTCGAGCACCTGCGCGTGGGCGTCGCGGTCGTGGATCTGGAGCGCGAGGCCGAGCTCCTTCGCGAGCGCGACGTGCGCGCGGAACGCCTCGCGCTGGACGGCCTCGCCCCGGGCACCGGTCCGGAACAGGTCCATCCCGGTCTCGCCGATCGCGCGCACGCGGTCGTTCGCGCGCGCGATCGCCGCGATCTCCGCGACCGCGTCGTCGAGCGGCACGTCGTGGTGCGGCCGCGGGTCGGGCTCGAGCCCGTCCGGGCCGACCTCCCGCACCCCACCGTGCAGCACGGCCTCGTTCGGATGGATCGCCACGGCCCCGAGCACCTTCCCCACCCCGGGGCCGAGCATGGGGTTGTCGCCCGTCACGGCCGCCGGGCGGGCAGCAACCCCATGCTCGGCAGACGCCGGTTCCCTCAGGAGGGCGTCGGTCCACCGCGCCGCCGGCAGGTCGCAGCCGACCTGCACGAGCCGGTCCACGCCGACGGCCGCCGCCCGGGCCAGGTGGTCCGCGACGGTCGGGGCAGGGGTGCCCTCGGGGAGGACGTGGGCGATCGAGTCGAGGTGCGTGTGGTTGTCCACCACCGGGACCGGCAGCGGCTCCGGGTCCGGCGGCCAGCCGCGCTCGCGCTGCTTGGCCACCGTCAGGCGTTCTCGCGCAGGCGGTCGAGCTCCTCCTCGACGATCGAGTCGTCGAGCTTGGTGAACACCGGCATCGGCTTGCCGACCGGGGTGCCGGGCACGACGGCCTTCGGCTCCCACGTCGCCAGGCCCTCGGCGCGGTAGTCGCCCGTGATGACCGGGTAGTGGCGCGAGTCGTCGTCGAGGTCGGTCACCTCGTCGATGCGCGGCTGGGCGGCGAACGTGCCCGTGCCGCCGAACGCCTCGTGCACCTGCTGCGCCGAGTGCGGCAGGAACGGGGACAGGATCGTGTTGAGGTCGCTCACGGCCTGGGTCACGGTGTGCAGCACGGTCGCGAGCCGGTCCGGGTCGGTCTTGAGCTTCCACGGCTCGGTGTCCGACACGTACTTGTTCACCTCGCCGACCGTCTTCATGGCCTCGGCGACAGCCGCGCGCTGACGGTGCGTCGCGATGAGCTCGCCCACGCGCCCGAACGCGGTCGTCGTCGTCGCGAGGACGCCCTCGTCGATCGGCTGGCGCTGCCCCGGCTCCGGGATCGCCCCGAAGTTCTTGTGCACGAGGTTCGCCGTGCGGTTCACGAGGTTGCCCCAGCCGGCCACGAGCTCGTCGTTCGTGCGGCGCTGGAAGTCGGCCCACGTGAAGTCGACGTCCTGCGTCTCCGGCCCGGCCGACGCCACGTAGTACCGGAACGCGTCCGGCTGGTAGCGGGCCAGCATGTCGCGCACGTAGATGACGACGCCGCGCGACGACGAGAACTTCTGGCCCTCGACGTTGAGGAACTCGCTCGACACGACCTCCGTCGGGAGCTGGAGGTTCCCGTAGGCCCCCGGCGCCCCGCCCTTGCTCCCCCGGCCGTCGTAGCCGAGCAGCTCGGCCGGCCAGATCTGGGAGTGGAACGTGATGTTGTCCTTGCCCATGAAGTAGTACGACCGCGCCTCCGGGTCGTTCCAGTACGCGCGCCACGCGTCCGGGTCGCCACTGCGCCGCGCCCACTCGATCGACGCCGAGAGGTACCCGATCACCGCGTCGAACCACACGTACAGGCGCTTGCTCGAGTTCTCCTCCCACCCGGGGAGCGGGACCGGGATGCCCCAGTCGATGTCGCGCGTCATGGCGCGCGGGCGCACGTCGTCGAGCAGGTTGAGCGAGAACTTCAGGACGTTCGGGCGCCACGCGGTGCGCGTGCGCAGCCAGTCCCCCAGCGCGTCGACGAACGCGGGCAGGTCGAGGAAGAAGTGGTTCGACTCGACGAACTTCGGCGTCTCGCCGTTGATGCGGCTGTGCGGGTTGATCAGGTCGATCGCGTCGAGCTGGTTGCCGCAGTTGTCGCACTGGTCGCCGCGCGCGCCGTCGTAGCCGCAGATGGGGCACGTGCCCTCGATGTAGCGGTCGGGCAGCGTGCGGCCCGTCGACGGCGAGATCGCGCCCATGGTCGTCTGCTCGACCATGTACCCGTTCTTGTGGACCGTGCGGAACATCTCCTGCACGACGGCGTAGTGGTTGCGCGTCGTGGTCCGCGTGAACAGGTCGTACGACAGGCCGAGCTGGTGCAGGTCCTCGACGATGACCCGGTTGTACCGGTCCGCGAGCTCCTGCGGGCTCACGCCCTCCTTGTCGGCCTGGACGAGGATCGGCGTGCCGTGCTCGTCGGTGCCCGAGACCATGAGGACGTCGTGACCCGCCATCCGCATGTGCCGGCTGAAGACGTCCGACGGGACACCGAAACCTGCGACGTGGCCGATGTGGCGCGGCCCGTTGGCATACGGCCACGCCACGGCCGAGAGGATGTGGGTCATGGTGCCCGATCCTAGTCGGGCAGCGCCGCGCCTCGCGGCGGCGTCCACCGCCGGGGGACGAGCGCCGCCGAGCACGGGGTTGCCGACGTTCTCAGCTCCAGGACGTCGGCAACCCCGTGCTCGGCGGAGGGAAGGCGCGTGCTCAGTACCAGTTGACGGCCTGCGAGTGCGACCACGCGCCGCACGGCGAGCCGTAGGAGCCGGCGATGTAGTCGAGGCCCCAGGCGATCTGGGTCGCGGGGTTGGTCGCCCAGTCGGCGCCCTTGCTCGCCATCTTCGAGCCGGGCAGCGACTGCGGGATGCCGTAGGCGCTCGACGTCGGGTTGTCCGCCGTCGGGTTCCAGTTGGACTCCTTGGTCCACAGCTTCTCGAGGCACGTCCACTGCGAGCCGGTCCAGCCACGCTCGGCGGCCATGGCCTGCCCGATCGTGCGCGGGTCCTTCGGGCGCTCCTTCGTGCCGGTCGTGACGACCTCGTCCACGGGAGCGGTCGTCACCTCCTGCGAGAGCTGCTCGCGCGACTCCTCGACGCCGTCCACGAGCGTGACCTCGAACGTCGTCGTGGTGACGCCGTCGGCACCCGCCTGGGTGACGGCCGACTCGTCCGTGTACTTGGCGTCGTCGGGCTGCTGCACGGTCCCGTGCGGCACGGGGGTCGTGGTCTGCTGCTGCTCGACGACGACACGCTGCACGACGAGCGACACCGCCGGCGCACCCGGCTCGGGCGCCTCGACGCGCTGGACGCTCACGCGGTCCAGGTCGCCGAGCTCGATGCCCTGCTGGTCGAGGATCGCGGGGACGCCGATGCTGCCGTCGGGCGCGACCTTCGTCTGCCCGTCGGCCACCACGTTCACCGGACCGTCGGCGTCGAGGCGCAGGCCGAGCGACGCGCGCTCGCCGGACCGCGACGCGACGAGGCGGACGTCGCCGCCGCGCTCGGCGAGGGTGTCGAGCGCCTCGTCGGCGTCGAGCGCGGTGAGCCAGACGTCGGACTGCGCGCCGTCGGTCTGGACGGTGACCTTCTTGCCGAGGCGCACCACGACGTCGTCGCCGTCGCTGAGCGCGGAGCCGGGGTCGGGAGCGACCTGGTCGCGCGCGCCGACCTCGACGCCCGCGGCGTCGAGCGCGCCACCGACGGAGCCGGCGAGCGTGCTGACGGTGGTCGTCTCGCCGTCGACGTCGATCGTCACGGTCTTGCTGGCCTCGCCGTAGGCGACGGCACCGGAGCCGACGAGCGCGACGGCGGTGGCCGCCGTGACGATCGACCAGCGGCGTCGGCGTGTGGAGCGCAGGGTCCGGGCCGCGCGGGCGGACCGACGGGTGGCGTTCTCGGGGCTCTCGGGGCTCTCGGCGGTCGGCACCGCCTCGGCCGTGGTCTGGGGGGTGTGCGCCGTGACGTCGGCCGTCTCGGGCGCGCGGGAACGGAAGGGGTTGTGCACAGTGGTCCAAGTCGTCGGGGGCTCCCGGGCACGGGGGTCGACGGCGCGCACGCGCCCGCGGGGTGCTCCGCAGCGTGGCGGGCGCACCCGGTTCGACCAGCCGATCCGGCGTCCTGCGGCCCTCGGCGCCCTGGGCGCCCGGGAGAGGCCGCGTCCCACGGCCGGCCATTACACCTGTCCCCGGTGAGCGGCTACGCGAGACACTCGACCGTAACCGATTCGTTATCGCACACCAAACCGCCTGGTCAGCTCGCGCGTCCGGCGCGCACACTCCCGGGCGCTCACCCCGCCGGCGTCACCGCGACCCGGAGCAGCCGGTCGTCGCCGTCGCGCGGCTCGCCCCGACCGTCGGTGTTGCTCGTCAGCACGTAGAGCACCGCGCTCCCGTCGTCGCCGGGCGGCGTCGCCGGGTCGACGAGGACCGCCCGCAGCCGCCCCCGGTCCGTCAGCACCGCGTGCGGCGCGCCGAACGCCGCGGCGTCGGTGCCGCCGTCGGGCGAGGCGAACGGCACGCGCCACAGCCGCTCCCCGCGCAGCCCCGCGAGGTACGCGCCCTCACGGGTCACGGCGATCCCGCTGGGCGAGGCGTCCGACGTCGGCCACGTCGCCACCGGGTCGACGAACCCGGCGGCCGCCCCGCCCGTGCCCTCGACGTCGGGCCAGCCGTAGTTCCCGCCGGGCACGACGACGTTGAGCTCGTCGAACGTGTCCTGGCCGAACTCGGACGCGAGCATCCGGCCCGTCGCGTCCCACGCGACCCCCTGGACGTTGCGGTGCCCGAGGCTCCACACCGGCGAGGCCGGGTCCGGGTTGCCCGGCGCGGGGTCGCCGTCCACCGTGACACGCAGGATCTTGCCCGCGAGCGCACCCGGGTCCTGCGCCGCACCGCGCTGCTGCGCGTCCCCCGTCGTGACGTAGAGGTGGCCGTCGGGCCCGAACGCGAGCCGTCCGCCGTCGTGCGTGGAGGCCGCAGGGACGCCCTCGACGACCGGCGTCAGGGCGGAGAGCTCGCGCCCCGCGAGCGTCCCCCGCAGCACCTCGTTGCCGTCCGGCGCGGTCCGGTACACGAACACCTCCCCCGCCGCGGCGCCGCCCGCCGGGCCCACCGCGACGCCGAGGAGCCCCGACTCGCCGCGCGCGACCGTGCCGTCGCGCAGGTCGTCCGCTCCCGGCCCGGTCACCGGCTCGACGGCGCCCGTCGCCGGGTCGACGACGACCAGCCGGCGCTCGTCGCGCAGCGAGACGAGCAGCGTGCCGTCCGCGAGCGCCGCGAGCCCCCACGGCGCCGGGAGCCCGGTCGCGACCTCCGCCACGTCGACGCGCACCTCCGGCACGACGAGCAGGCCGTCGGCGGCCGGTGCCTGCGACGAGCCCGACGCGCCGGGCGTGCCGGGGTCGGCCGGCGCGGACGTGGCGGTCGTGACCGACGGCGCGGGGGCGGGCGCGTCGTCCGGCGCCTCGCCCGAGCACGCGCCGAGCACGACGGCGAGCCCGACGGCGAGCGCGGGCCCGCCGGCCCGCGCGGGCACGGCGGGACCTCGCCGGGCGGCCCGGGTTCCGTGGTGGCGTCGCACCTGCCCATCGTCACCCGGAGCGGCGGGTCGCGCCGGGTGGGGCCGGGTGGGGCCGGGCGGGGACGACGGACCTTCGGCCCGCGCCGCCGGTCCTTCGGCGGCCACCCGGGCCGGGACGGCGAGGCATGCTGGAGGTGTCCCCGAGGTCCGGGGACGTGGGCGAGGAGGCGTGTGCACATGTCGCGGACGTACGTGGTGACGGGATCGGCATCGGGCGTGGGGGCCTGCGTGGCCGGGTTGCTGCGCGAGCGGGGCGACCGGGTCGTCGGCGTGGACCTGCGCGACGCCGAGGTCCAGGCGGACCTCAGCACCGACGAGGGTCGCGAGCGTGCGGTCGAGGAGGTGCTCGCCGCGACGGACGGCACGGTCGACGCCGTCGTCGCGTGCGCCGGGATCTCCGCGCCCGTCCCGACGACCGTCGCGGTGAACTTCTTCGGCGTCACCCGGTTCCTCACGGGCCTCCTGCCCGCGCTCGAGCGCTCGCAGGCGCCGCGCGTCGCCGTCGTGTCGTCGATGGCGACGCTCCAGCCCGTCTCCGAGGCGATCGTGGACGCGTGCCTCGCGGACGACGAGGACGAGGCTCTGCGCGTCGCCGGCACGCTCGCCGAGCAGGGCCCGCAGGTCGGGTACCTCGCCTACCCGTCGTCCAAGCGCGCGCTGTCGCGGTGGGTGCGCCGCGAGTGCGTGACGGCGGCATGGGCCGGGCGGGGCATCCCGCTCAACGCCGTCGCGCCCGGGACGGTGCTCACGCCCATGACGACCCAGCTCCTGTCGACCCCGGAGTCGGTCGCGATGGTCGACGCCGCGGTGCCGATGCCCCTCAACGGGCACCAGTCGCCCGAGTCGGTCGCGTCGCTCCTGCTGTGGCTGACCGACGCCGCGAACACGCACGTCACCGGGCAGACGATCTACGACGACGGCGGCGCCGACGCCGTGCTGCGCGGCGACGACGTGTGGACGGGGACGGTCCCTAGCCCAGCCGGGTGAGCCCGCGGCGCAGGCCCCGGACGGCCTGACCGATGCGGTGCTCGTTCTCGATGAGCGCGAACCGCACGAACTCGTCGCCGCCGGGGCCGAACCCGACGCCCGGGGACACCGCGACGTCGCACTCCTCGACGAGGTGCGTCGCGAACTCGATCGAGCCCATGTCGCGGTACGGCTCGGGGATGCGGGCCCACGCGAACATCGTCCCGCCGGGCTTGTGGATGTCCCAGCCGATGCGCTGCAGGCCGTCGTACAGGGCGTCGCGACGAGACTCGTAGACGGCCGAGATCTCCTGAGGAAACTCCGTCGCCTCGTTGAGCGTGACGGTCGCGGCGATCTGGATGGGCTGGAACGTGCCGTAGTCGAGGTAGCTCTTGAGCTTCGCGAGCGCCCCGACGACGTCGCGGCGCCCCACGAGGAACGCGACGCGCCAGCCCGCCATGGAGAACGACTTCGTCATCGAGTACAGCTCGACCGCCACCTCGCGCGCGCCCTCGCACTCCATGATCGACGGCGGCTCGAACCCGTCGAACGTCATGTCGGCGTACGCGAGGTCGTGCACGAGCACGACGTCCTTGTCCCGCGCCCAGTCGACGAGACGCTGGAGGTCCTCCTTGGTCGCCACGGTCGTCGTCGGGTTGTGCGGGAACGACAGCACGACGACGCGCGGCTTGGGCCAGCCGAGCTCCCACGCCTCGATGATGCGGTCGATGTACCCGGCGGCGTCGGTCCCGTCGCCGATGGGGACCTGGCGCGCGTCGGCGCCCGCGAAGTAGGGCCCCCAGATGTGGATCGGGTAGCTCGGGGTGGGGACGAGCGCGACGTCGCCCGGCTGCAGCAGGACCCACATGAGGTGGCTGAAGCCCTCCTTGGCGCCGATGGTCGAGATGATCTCGGTGTCCGGGTCGAGGCTCACGCCGAACCGGCGCTGGTACAGCCCGGCGACGGCCTCGCGGAGCTTCGGGATGCCGCGCGACGCGGAGTAGCGGTGGTTGCGCGAGTTCTGCGCGGCCTCGGCGAGCTTGTCGACGGCGACCTGCGGGCTCGGCAGGTCCGGGTTGCCGAACCCGAGGTCCACGACGTCGCGCCCCGCTCGGCGTGCCTCGATCTTGAGCCCGTCGATGATCGTGAAGACGTAGGGCGGCAGACCGGGGATCCGGCGGAACTCCATCGCAGTGCTCCAGCTCTGTGCGGCGCTCCCGGGCGCGGGGGTGCGCACGGGTCGCGGGTCTCGCAGGGTACGCCTGCCGCCCGACGACGTGACACCGCGTCTCGCGGTCGGCCCGCCGCCCGCGGGTCAGCCGGACCAGCCGAGGTTGCGCGCCATGCGCTCGAGCGTCGCGACCGTCCGCGCGTACTCCTCGCGGCTCACGCCCTGCGCGACGCGCTCGCGCGCGACCGACACCGCGTCGAGCAGGTCGTGGTACGCGTGGTTGCCCGCGACCGTCACGGACAGGCCCTGGTCGCCGCGCGCGACCCAGCCGCGGCGCACGAGGTCGTCGATCTCCGCCGTCACGGCGCTCGCGCCGCCCGCCCCGGCACCCGTGAAGGGTGACAGCACGCCGTCGACGCTCGTCTCCTCGCTCACGCCGTCACGGATGGTGTTGAGCACCTGCCAGTGCCGGCGCGTGAGGCCCGAGTGCTGGAACACGGCGTCGAGGTTCTCGTCGATGAGCCGGTCCACGAGCTTGAGCCAGTACCCGAGGGGTCGTCCGGCGTCCGTGCCGGAGGTCGTCGTGGGCGGTTCCTGGTGCTCGGTCATCGCTGCCTCCCGGTCGGATCACGGCTGGGCCCCACTCTCGCACCCGCGCTCCCCCGGTGCCCGCCGGGGTGGCAGAGTGGGCGCATGACCGAGAGCACCCCCGCGCCGCGCCGCGCGCTGATCGTCGTCGACGTCCAGCCCACGTTCTGCGAGGGCGGCGAGCTGGGCGTCGAGGGCGGGAACGCCGTCGCCGAGCGCATCGCCGAGCACGCGCGCGACCACCGCGACGCGTACGACCTCGTCGTGACGACCCAGGACTGGCACGTGGACCCGGGCCAGCACTGGAGCCCCGACCCGGACTTCGTCGACACGTGGCCGCCGCACGGGATCGCCGGCACCCCCAACGCCGAGCTGCACCCGGCGCTCGCCGACCTCGCGCCCGACGCCGGGGTGAAGAAGGGCGAGTACCAGGCCGCCTACTCGGGCTTCGAGGGCGTGGACGTCGCGGGCCGACCGCTCGCGGACCTGCTGCGCGACGCCGGGATCGAGGCGGTCGACGTCGTCGGCATCGCCGAGTCCCACTGCGTGCGCGCGACCGCGCTCGACGCGCACGCGCTCGGCCTCGCGACGCGGGTCCTCACCGACCTCACCGTGCCGGTGACGCCCGAGCTCGGTGCCGCCGCGCGCGAGGAGCTCGCCGCGGCGGGCGTCACGCTCGTGGCGAGCGACGCCGTCGGGCGCTGACCACCGCGGTCGCGGTCCGGGCGACCCCGCGGGACGCCCGGACCGCGCTCACCCGCGGCGCGCGTCGAGCGCGGCGGCGTACAGGTCGCGCTTGGGCACCCCGGCACCCTGGGCGACGTCCGCGACCACGTCCTTGAGCCGCTCCCCGCCGTCGACGCGCGCCAGGACGGCGGGCACGAGCTCGGCGAGCGGGACGGGCCCGCGCGGCGGCGCGCCACCGACGACGACGCAGATCTCCCCGCGCAGCTGCTCCTCGGCGGCGTGCTCCGCGAGCTCGGCGAGGGGGCCGCGCAGCACCTCCTCGTAGGTCTTGGTGAGCTCGCGCGCGACGGCGGCCGGCCGGTCCGGGCCGAACGCGCCGGCCATCGCGGCGAGCGTCTCGGCCACGCGGTGCGGTGCCTCGAAGAACACGAGCGTGCGCGGCTCGTCGACGAGCGCCGCGAGCGCACGCGAGCGGTCCCCCGCCTTGCGGGGCAGGAAGCCCTCGAAGCAGAACCGGTCCGTCGGGAGCCCCGAGAGCGCGAGAGCGGTGAGCACCGCGCTCGGCCCGGGCGCCGTCGTCACCGGGAGGCCGCGCTCGACCGCGCGGCCCACGACGCGGAAGCCCGGGTCGGACACGCTGGGCATCCCCGCGTCCGACACGACCAGCACCGTGCCGCCGCCGTCGACGACGTCGAGCAGGTCGTCGGCGCGCTCCGCCTCGTTGTGCTCGTGGAAGCTCACGACCCGCCCCCCGACCTGGACGCCGAGACGGCCCGCGAGCGCGTGCAGGCGCCGCGTGTCCTCCGCCGCGACGACGTCGGCCTCCGCGAGCAGGCGGCGCAGGCGCGGGCTCGCGTCCTCCGCGTTCCCGATGGGCGTGCCGCCGAGCACGAGGTGCCCGGCCTCCCGCCGGGTCGTGGGCGCGTCGGGGCCGGGCCCGTCGGTCGAGGAGGACATGGCTCCCAGGGTTCCACACGTGCGCGGCCCCTACGATGGCCAGCGTGTCCCAGCCGCCCGCCGACGCGACCCCCGGCCCCCGCCCCCCGGCCGACGCCACCGACGCACCGCCGACGGACGTGAGGGCGGACGACGGCGCACCGCCGACGGACGTGACGACGGACGACGGCCCCGCGCCGAGCCACCGCGAGCGGCTCCTCCTCGCGCTGCTCGGCCCGCGGCGCCTCGCGCTCGGCGCGACCGCGCACGACCGGCTGTGGGGGTGGCTCGGCGTCGCGATCGTCGCCGTCGTCGCGGCCGTGCTGCGGCTGTGGAACCTCGGCCGGCCCGGCACGCTCGTGTTCGACGAGACGTACTACGTCAAGCACGCGTGGACGCTGCTCCAGGTCGGGTACGAGGCCGACTGGCCCGAGGAGCCGAACCCGGCCTTCGAGGCCGGGGACGTGAACTCGTTCCTGCCCACGGCCGACTACGTGGTCCACCCGCCGCTGGGCAAGTGGATGATCGCGCTCGGCATGAAGGCGCTCGGCGGGGCCGAGAACCCGTGGTCGTGGCGGATCGCGTCCGCCGTCGTCGGGGTGATCGCGGTCGTGCTCGTCGCGCGCATCGCGCGCCAGCTGTTCGCCTCGACGGCGATGGGGATCGTCGCGGGCGCGCTCATGGCCGTGGACGGCGAGGCGATCGTGCACGCGCGCACCGGCCTGCTCGACAACATGCTCATGCTCTGGGTGCTCGTCGCGTTCGGGTGCCTCCTGCTCGACCGCGAGCAGGCCCGGCGACGCCTCGCGGAGCGCTGCGGGGCGATCCTCGACGCGGGCGGGCGCATCGGGCGCTACGGCCCCGGCCTCGGGTGGCGGTGGTGGCGCTTCGCCGCGGCCGTCGCGCTCGGGCTCGCGTGCGGGGTCAAGTGGTCCGGCCTGTACTTCCTCGCGGTCCTCGCCGTCGTCTCCGTGCTCTGGGACGCGACGGCGCGGCGCACCGCGGGCGTCGGGCGCTGGTGGGAGGACGCGCTCGTGCGCGACGCGATCCCGGCCGCGCTCGTCATGCTCCCCACCGCCGCGCTCACCTACGTCGCGACGTGGACGTCGTGGTTCCGCTCGCCCGGCGCCTACATGCGCCAGTGGGCCGTCGAGCACCCTGGCGAGGGCGTCCAGTGGCTGCCCCCGGCGCTGCGGTCGCTGTGGGAGTACCACCTGAAGATGTGGGACTTCCACACGGGGCTCACGTCCGAGCACACGTACGAGGCGCACCCGCTCGGCTGGATCCTCCAGTGGCGGCCCACGTCGTTCTACTGGCGCTCGTACGAGGCCGGCGAGGCGGGCTGCGAGGTCGAGCGGTGCGCGCGGGCGATCACGTCGCTCGGGAACCCCGTCCTGTGGTGGGCGGCGGCGCTCGCGATCCTCGTCGCGCTCTACGCGCTCGTGCGGCTCAAGGACTGGCGCGCGCTCGCCGTGCTCAGCGGGATCGTCGCCGGGTGGGCGCCGTGGTTCCTCTACGCCGAGCGGACGATCTTCACGTTCTACTCGATCGTGTTCCTGCCGTGGGTCGTGCTCACCCTCGTCTACGCGATCACGCTCGCGCTCGAGCGCACGGAGGGCCGGGCGGTCGCCCGGGCCCGGGTGCGCGTCGGGATCACGGTGCTGCTCACGACGATCGGCGCCGTGAGCGTGTTCTTCTACCCGATCTGGACGGCGTGGCAGGTCCCGTACTGGTTCTGGCGGATGCACATGTGGCTGCCCACGTGGATCTGACGCGCTGACCCGGAGCGCCGGCCGGGCGCCCCGGCGCGAGCCGGGCCGGCGTCACTGGTAGCTGACGAAGTCCGGGGTCGGGCTGATGCCCCAGGTCTGCTCGGGCGTGAGCATGGGCGCGTCCTCGTCGTAGAAGTTCTTCCAGCCCCAGAACAGCCCCGCCGGCGCGTCCTGGTGCAGCGTGGACCACGTGGCCGCCTTCGCGCCCTGGCCACCCTGGCCGTCGGCGTGGACGACGGTCGCGAGCTCGGGGTGGGCGGTGTCGAGGCGGGCGCGGTCGGTGATCATCGACGTCCGGAACTGGTGCAGCAGGAAGACCTTCTGCGGCAGGTCGCGCTCGCGCACGAGGCCCGCGAGGTAGTCGCCGACGGCGTTGACCTCGTCCACCCCGACGGAGCCGATCTGGGCGAGGTGCACCTGGTCGGGGCCGAGGCGCCACTCCGGGTCGAGCGCGACGCCGACGTGCGGCTGCGCGACGAGGTCCTCGTACGCGCGCACCTGCGTGAGGAAGTCCGTGCGGCCCGGCTGGAAGTCCAGCACGACGTACACCCCCGCCTCGCGCGCGGCGTCCACGTAGGGCCGCACGAGGTCGGCGGCACGCTCGTTCGAGTAGTTGCCGTCGGAGCCCGCGGACCCCGACGCGACCGTCGTGATGATCTCGAGCGTCGGCACCACGGGCTCGTCCGTGAGGCCCTGGTACCAGGCCGCGTGCTCCTGGGCGCGCGCGATCGTCGCGGCGACGTCCTGCTCGCCGAGCACGCCGAGCACCGGCGCCCCCGGCGACCCGTAGAGCGCGACGTAGCGCTTGCCGGGCAGGGCGAGCTGCCCGCCGCCGGGCAGCTCCGTGCCCGTCGCGGCCGCCTCGACGCGCCACCCGAGGTCGTCGGGGCTGCCGAACGACGCCCCGAGGCCGACGGTCGCCGTCGCCCCGGCCCCCGCGACCGCCTGGACGGCCTCGGACGTGGTGCGCGGGTCGCCGCCGGGGGCGTCGACGACCGTCGCGCCGGACGCGCGGGCCGTCGCGGCCGCCGGTCGGGCCGCGGCCCCGGCGTCGGGGTCCGTCAGCGCGAGGACGCCGGTCGACGTCTGGGCGTCGCCCGACGCCGGGAGGTCCTGGACCGCGAGGTCGGCGGCGCCCGCGAGCGACTCCTCGTCGACGGCGCCGTCGGGCGCGACGGCCGCCGGGTCGACGTGCACCGTGGTCACGTCGTCGAGGCCGGGGACGCTCGTCCCCTCCGGCGCGACGACGACCGCCTCGGCGGCGTCGAGGCGTGCCAGCTCCTCGGCGAGCGCCGCGTCGTCCCCCGCGACCAGGACGGGCGCGACGACCCGCTCGGCGAGCGCCGCGGCGACGCCGACCGCGGTCGCGTCCTCGACGGCGTCGTCCGGCACGACGACCGCGACCGGCGCGGTCGCGAAGAACGTGCGGCTCGCCGCGAGCGCGAGCGCGGCGGGGTCTTCGTCGGCGAGGGTGAGGACGCCTTCGGGCGTCGCGGCGCGGGCGCCGTCGGCCTCAGCCTCGGCGCCTGCGGCGGGCCCCGTGCTGCTCGCGGCGGGGTCCGGGTCGCCGCCCGTGCACGCGGCGAGCGCGGTCGCCAGGGCCAGCGTCGCGGCGAGCGCGGCCGCACGACGGCGCGGGCCGCTCCGGCGCGCGCGGGAGCCGGGGCGGGGGGTCGGGGAGGGAGATCCGGACGGGTCGTCGTGGCGGGCGGCGGAGAGGGTCACGAAGGCCATCGATCGATGGTCCGTCAGCGGTCGCCCGCCTCGCGACCGCAGGAAGGCTTTTCCCCGGTGACGTCCACCACCCCGCGGGCGTCGCCCGCCCGCGTCACCAGTCGACCTGCTCCGAGGGGTGGAAGGGGGTGCCCGAGCGGCGCCACGCGTGCGCCTCGCGGGCGACGCGTCGGCGGTAGTCGTCCCAGTCCTTGCGGTCGGGGGCCGTCCAGGCGACCTCCGCGACGGCGCTCAGGCGCGGCAGGAGCATCGTGAACAGCGCGTCGAGCGTGGGGATGCGCTCCGTCCAGACCGCGGCCTCCACGCCCTCGATCGAGTCGGCAGGGAGCCCGGGGACCACCTGCTCGGGCTCCCAGTCGTACGCGTCGCGGACCTCGACGAGCCCCGCCCACTCCTGCCCGAGCGGGAAGTCGGCCGTGTACTTCATGTCGAGGTAGACGCGGTTCGCGGGCGACATGATGACGCGCGCTCCCGCCCTGGCCGCGTCGACGAGGTACGTGAGGTCCATGGGGTGGGTGTCCCAGTACTGCACGAGGGTGCCCGGGCGCAGGGGCGCCTTCGCCGCCTCCTGCCACGCGACCGGCTTCTTGCCCGCCTCGAGGATCAGCCGCTCGCACAGCTCGACGAAGCGCGCGTACTCGGCGGGCTCCATCTTCAGCACCTCGTCTCCGCCGAGGTGCACGTGCTCGCCGTCGGTCGCGTGGGCGAGGTCGGTGAAGACGTCGCGCAGGAAGGGCTCGGTGGCCGGGAGGTCGAACGTCAGGCGCGAGAAGCCCACCTCGATGCCGTGGTAGGCGTCCGTGGGGACGCCGTCGGGCATGAGGTCGCCGTACACATGGGTCGCCGCGTTGATGTGGCCCGGCACGTCGATCTCCGGCACGACGCGCACGAAGCGCTCGGCCGCGTGGTCCTGCAGGGCGCGGAAGTCGGCGAGGGACAGGTGGCCGCCCGTCCCGCCGGACGTGTCGCCGCCCGAGGAGAGCTTGGCGAGCTCGGGCCGCGACGGCGACTCGATGCGCCAGCCCTGGTCGTCGGTGAGGTGCAGGTGCAGCACGTTGAGCTTGTACGCCGCCGCGACGTCGACCACGGCCCGCAACGCGTCGAGCCCGAAGAACGTGCGCGCCACGTCCACGGAGAGACCGCGCCAGGGGTAGCGCGGCGCGTCGTGCACGACGACGTGCGGCACTCGCGCGGGCGCCCCGTCACCCGACGCGACGACGAGCTGGCGCAGCGTCTGCACCGCGTGGAGCAGCCCGGCCGGCTCGGGCGCCGTGGCGGTGACGCCGGCCGCGTCGACGACGAGGCTGTAGCGCTCGGGGCTCGTGGAGCCCTCCGGCCCGGCCGCCTCGTCGACGCGCAGGACGAGCGCCGTGCGCTCCCCGTCCGCGGCGGGCACCGCGACGGCGGCGGGGTCGTCGTGCGTCGCGGTGACGCCGTCGAGGCCGGAGAGGAGCTTCGCGGCGAGGTCGGCGAGCCAGGGGGCGGCGCCGTCGAGACCGACCGCGTGGACCTCCAGGGCGGGGACGGGGACGTGTCCCTCGCCGGGCTCGACGTGCAGGGGCTGGGGGATGATCGAGACCATCAGGTACCTCGTCGTCTGGGTCTGGTCGAATCGATTCGGCTTTTGCGAGCGACACACCCTAACCCGCTCGCGCGGGACCGGCCAAGTGCCCAGAGGAGCGGATCGTCAGCGCGACGCCGCCACGTAGCGCGGGCTCGGGTCGAGCGACAGCACGCCCTCGACGTCCCCCGCCGGGTCCGCCGAACCCGTGGTCCAGCCTCCCACCACGCCCGCCGGGACGTCGTCGAGCAGCGTGCCCCACTCGCGCGCGCGGGCGCCGAACCCGGCCTGCGCCGTCGACTGCAGCACGACGGCCGCCTCGCCCGCACCCACGTCGAGCGCGGCGGCGTCGAGCACCGCCTCGGCGTCGGGCCGCTGCACGACGACGAGCTTCTGCGGCAGGCCCTGCGTGCGCACGACCTCGCCGACGGCGCCGATCGCGGCGCTGAGCTCCGCCGCGCCCACCGTGCCGGCCCGCGACTCCTCGCCCGCGCGACGGGCGTCGACCGCGAGCGCGACGCCCACGGTCGGGCGGGCGAGCAGGTCCGCGTACTCGGCGACCTGCTCGTCGAAGCTCGCGCGGCCGGGCTCCAGGCGCAGCACGACGAGCACCCCCGCGGCCGCCGCGGTGTCCACGAGCGGGACGAGCTCCTCGGCCGGGATCTCGGTCGAGTAGTCGCGGTCCGCGCCCGGGTTCGACGACGCCCGCGTGGCCGGCACCTCGAGCACCGGGACCACCACGTCGTCCGGGGCGGCCTCGGCGTACGCCGCCGCCGCCTCCTGCGCACGCTCGACGGCCTCCGTCGCCGAGCGCTCCCCCACCGCGACGAGGCCCGACGTCACGGCGTCGGCCTCCACCGCGACGTACCGGACGCCGTCGGCCAGGACGAGCTGCGAACCGCTGGGGAGCAGGTCGCCCGCCTCGGCCGACCGCAGCCGCCACGTGAGGTCGTCGGCCGTGCCGAAGCTCGCGCCGATACCGACGACGGCGAGCGCCTTCGCCGCCGAGATCGCGTCGACGACCTCGGCGGACGCCCGCGGGTCGCCCTGCGGCACCTCGAGGGGCACGGCGCCCGCGGCGCGCGCGGTCGCGATGGCGGCCGACTGCGGTCCGCCCGGCACCGCGAGGCTGCCCGGCTCCGTGAGGGCCAGGACCTCGGTCAGCGTCTCCGGCTCGCCCCGATCGGGCAGCGCGGCGCGGACCTCGTCGAGGTCGCGCTCGTCGAGCGTCCCGTCGGGAAGGAGCGCCCCGACCTCCAGCAGGACGCGCTCGACGCCGTCGACGTCGCCCAGGGTCGCGCGCGCGGGCTCCTCGCCCACGCCCTCCTGGCCGGGGGGCGCCTCCGGCTCGCCCACCTCGACGACGGCGACCGCGCCGAGCCGGCTCAGCTCCGTGCGCAGCCCGCCGTCCGAGATGGCGCCACCCACGAGCAGCACGGGCGCGGCCAGCTCGACGGCGGCCGCGGCCGCGGTCGCGCGCGCGGCCTCGTCGTCCGCCGCGGCGAGCACGACGACCGGCGCGTTGGTGAAGAACGCCTGGCTGCTCGTCAGCGCGAGCTCCGCCGGCTCGGTCGAGCCGAGCACGAGCACCCCGTCGCTCGGCTCGGCGGCGCGGGCGACGAGCCCGGTCTCGCCCGCGGACGGCCCGTCGGCCTCCGCCGTCTCCGCGGCGCAGCCGCCCAGCGCCACGACGGCACCGAGCGAGAGGACGACGGGGAGGGCGACAGGGACGAATCGGACCTTCCGAGTGTTCACGCCCCCATCATCGCGCACCTGGCGCGGCTCGCCGACCGAGGGATGTGAGGGACTCGTGACGGTCGGACCGACCCGCCGCGGGGTCGCGTGACCCCCACCACCCGCGCCGCCCGCCGAGCGCGCCGCGGAACCACAGGGCGGGCGGCGCCCCCGACCGGCATACTGGACGGGCCCTGACCGAACGCCGAGGAGATCGCATGTCGACCCCCGACCAGCCCGACCAGAACCCGCAGCAGCCCGGCGGGACGCCGTCCGGCCCGCCCGCCTACGGGGCGCCGCAGCCCGGCGAGCCGCAGCAGCCGCCGCAGGCCCCGCAGTACGGCGCCCCTCAGGCCCCGCAGTACGGCGCACCGCAGGCGCCCCAGTACGGCGCACCGCAGGCGGGCGCCCCGTCGTACTCCGCCCCGGGCCAGGACCCGGGCAAGACGATGGGGATCGTCGGTCTCGTGCTGTCGTTCCTCGGCTGCCTCTCGATCGTCGGCCTGATCCTCAGCATCGTGGCCTTCAACAAGTCCAAGAAGGCCGGCTACAAGAACGGCCTCGCGCTCGCCGGCATCATCGTCGGTGCGATCGTGCTCGTCCTGACGATCATCGGCTCGATCGTGTTCTTCAGCACCGTCGGCGCCGTGACGCAGGAGGTCCTCGACGCGTGCTCCGGCGTGCCGTCGGGGACGGTCGTCGAGGTGCGTGGCGAGCCCGTCACCTGCCCCTGACCTCGCCGCGGCGACGCCGCTCCGCGAAGGCCCTCACCGGCTCGGTGGGGGCCTTCGCCGTGTTCGGGCGGGGACGGAGCGCCGACCTGCGGTCAGAGGGCGTCCGCGGCGCAGCGGAATCCGAGGTGGGTCGTCGCGCTGTCGTCGGACTGCGCGGACCGGGCCGCGGGTCGGTAGCGGCGGCAGTACTCGGGCGCGCACAGGTACGAGCCGCCTTTCGTCACGCGCAGGACCTCCGGCGACGTCGTGGGGGCCAGCAGGTTCGGTCGCCCACCGGCGTCCGGCCCGCGCGTGCCCGGGACGACGTGGCGCGGCGTGAACGTGTCCGCCGTCCACTCCCACGTGTTCCCGACGAGGTCCACGAGCCCGTACCCGTTCGGGTCGTACGAGCCGACGGGCGACGTCCCGCCCCACCCCTCGTCGAGGTACGGGAACCGGCCCTGCCACGTGTTCGCCATCGGACGCCCGCCCGGGGCGAGCTCGTCGCCCCACGCGTACTCCGCGTCATGGAGACCGCCCCGTGCGGCGCGCTCCCACTCGGCCTCGGTGGGCAGACGACGTCCCGCCCACCCCGCGTAGGCCGAGGCGTCCTCGAACGCGACGAGCACGACCGGGTGGTCCGGCCGGTCGTCCACGTCGGAGCCCGGCCCCTGCGGCGCGTGCCACGACGCCCCGGGCTGCCACCGCCACCACTGCCGCCAGTCGCGCAGGTCGACCGGTCCGGCCGTCGGGGTGAACACGAGCCCCCCGGGCACCAGGTCCGCCGGGTCGGCACCCGGGAAGTCGGCCGGGTCGAGCGGGCGCTCCGCGACCGTCACGTAGCCGGTGTCCGCGACGAACGCCGCGAACTGCGCGTTCGTCACCGCGTGCCGCTCCAGGAGGAAGGGCTCGACCTGCCGCTCGTGGGCCGGACCCTCCTCCGGGTAGTGCCGGTCCGAGCCCATGCGGAACGTCCCGCCGGGGACCGGGACCAGCTCGGTGAGGGTCACGTCGCCAGGATAGGTCTGCCGCACCGCCCGAGCGCGCAGGCTCGGCACCGCCTCCAGGACTTCGACGTCGGGGCGGAAGGACGGTCGCCGGCATCGCGGGAAAGTCCCGGGACAAGACGAGACCCTCGCCGTCTCAGGTCGTCGACCTGGTCTGGCGAGGGTCTCTCCGGTGGAGCTAGGGGGATTCGAACCCCCGACCTTCTCATTGCGAACGAGACGCGCTACCAACTGCGCCATAGCCCCTCAAGCGAGGAACAGATTAGCACCCCGAGGGCGGGGTCTCGCAAACCGGCCGCCCCCAGGGGGTCTACTGTCCTGCCGCCCGACGGCGCGCCAGGATCTCGTTGAGGTCGAGGCCGAGCGTCTCCGTGGAGGGCTTGCGCTCGTCGCCCGCGGCCGGGGCCGGGGCGCCGGACCGGGCGTCGGCGGCCACCACCACGGGCTCGACGCGGACCGAGACCGTGGGCGAGACGACGTCGTCGTCCGTGAGCGGGGCGGGCTCGCGGCGGGGCGCCGTGGGCTTCATCGTGTACGTCGGTGGGGGCACCGGCACGGGGTCCCACGCGCGGCCTGTCGGGACGTGCTCCGCGTCGACGGCCTCGACGGTCGGGGCGGTCTGGGCAGCGGTGCCCGGCTCGTCGGCCGCTGGGGCGGGCTCCTCGGACGCGGGACCCTCGGTCGCGCCGGACGCGGTGACCCGCTCGCAGGACGACGCGGCGGGCGCGCCGGCGTCGGCCGACGCCGCGGCGTTCGCCCGCGCGAGGTCCTGCGGCGTGACGCGCGGGATCATCTGTGTGCTCACCTGCGACCCGTGGACGGCGCGTCCGGTGACGCGCGGACGCGCGCCCCGGGGTGCGGGCGGTGCGCCGAGCACGGCGCCGCGCGCCGCGCGGGCCGCGGCACGACGCTCGGCCAGCCACGCGGCGTCGGACCGCTGGGCGGCGAGCACGGCACGGCGGCCGAGCACGAGCACGAGGCCGAGGAACGCCGTCGGGACCACGCCCGCCCACCACGGGACGAGCCCGAGCGCGACGACGACCCACACCCCGACGGTCGCGAGGAGCAGCACGACCGTGAGCGCGAGACGACGGCGCGCCGCGGCGGCGCGCCGCTCGAGGAGCTCGAGGCGGGACTGCTCGGAGGCCGGCTGACGGCGCGGCGGTGCCCCGCGCGAGGGTGACGCGCTGACGGTGCTCCCCATGGCGTGCGTTCCCTCCTCGTCGTGCGTCCGGCCCTCGGACCGGCTCTGCGTCCCGGCTGCCCCGAGCAGGGGGCGCCCTCCGGCTCCGGCGGGACCGGAGGCGATCGCCGCGACGGTCGTGACGCCGTCGAGCCGGGCGTCCCAGCGGTCGAACCCCCCGCCGCCCGGGCCGGCGACGGCCAGGACGCGCAGGGAGCCGGAGAAGCGGTCGTCCGTGCGCGCGTCCAGCAGCTGCTGCCGGTGACGCACCCGGTGCGGGACGTAGAAGCCGACCCACAGCAGGAACACCGCGAGCGCGACGATCCCCGAGGCCGATTCCACATCACGACCGTAGGCGAGGCCCGCGGTCACGCTCCGCACGCGCCCCGGCGTGTCGGGCGGCTCAGATGCTCTCGCGGCGTGTCGCCTGCCAGCGCGCGAGGAGGCCGTCCGGGACCTCCTCGCTCGTGACGGCGAACGTCCGGTGGTCGCGCCACTCCCCCTGGATGTGCAGGTAGCGCTCGCGGACCCCCTCGTCGCGCAGCCCCAGCTTCTCCACGACGCGCAGGCTCGGGCCGTTCTCCGGGCGGATGTTGATCTCGATCCGGTGCAGCCCGAGGATCGTGAAGCAGTAGTCCGTGGCCATCGCGACGGCGGTCGGGATGACGCCGCGGCCCGCGACGTGCTCGCTCACCCAGTAGCCGATGCTCGCGCCGCACAGCGAGCCGTACGTGATGGACGACACGGTGAGCTGGCCGACGAGCTCGTCGTCCAGCTCGACGGCGAACGGCAGGGAGGACCCCGCGCGCGCCTGCGCCGAGAGGACCCGGACGTACTCCGCGAACGTGGGCGGCCCGCCCGGTGTGCCGGGGCGCGGCGACGTGCCCTCCCACCGCTCCAGCCAGTCCGCGTTGCGCGCGCGCAGCCGCATCCAGGCGTTCGCGTCCCGGCGCCGCAGCGGACGCAGGACCACGGACCCGCCCAGGGTGTCGTCCCGCAGCGTCACGGGCCACGGCTTGGCGACGGTCCAGCCGCGCGCGATCTTGTGGGTCATGCGGCGGTGTACCGTCCTCGGCCTGTCGGTGGGCTTGGCGACGAGGACCGGCGGTGCGCCCGGCCCTCGGTGCACAGGGTGACACCACCGGGCGCCCGCGCGCCACCGACCGGTGACGCGGGCACCCGATGGTGTCCCCGTGCTCAGTCCCGCACTCGGACCCGTCCTCAGCCCAGCGTGACGACGACCTTCGCCTCCGTGCCCGCGGGCAGCGCCGGGATCGGGGTCGCCGGGTCGTGCTCGACGCCGTCGACCGTCACCGAGCGCACGCCCTTCGACACGTGGTCCGGGTTGCGGACCTCGATGTCGTAGACGGCGCCGCGCCACTCGCGACGCACCTCGAACCCGTCCCAGTCCTTCGGGATCGACGGGTCGACGACCAGGCCGTCGAGCGCGAGGCGGACGCCGAGCACGTACTTCGTCACGGCGGTGTACATCCAGCCGGCCGTGCCGGTGAGCCACGGGTTCTGCGCCTTGCCGAACCACTCGTGGTCGCGGCCGTAGAGGAACTGGACGTACGCGTACGGCTCCGCCCCGCGGACCTCGATGTTGTCGTTCTGGTGGTACGGCAGGATCGCGTCGTAGAACTGCACCGCCTCGTCGCCGCGGCCCAGCATCGCCTCGGCGATGATCGGCCACGCGTTCGGGTGGGAGAAGATCGCGGCGTTCTCCTTGATGCCCGGGTACACGCGCGTCACGAAGCCGACCGTGTCGTCGACCTTCGTGAACGCCGGCCAGTTGAGGTGGTTGCCGTACTCGGAACCCAGGAGCTCGCGCACCGCGTCCATCGACGCCTCGCCGCGCTCCTGGCTCGTGATGCCCGCGATGACGGGCCAGGCCTGGTGCTCGAGGAAGATCTTGCCCTCGTCGTTCTGCGCCGAGCCGATCTTCACGCCGTCGCGCGTGTAGCCGCGGATCCACCAGCGCCCGTCCCACAGCTGCGCGTCCGCGACCTTCGCGATGCGCTCGCGCTCCGCCGTGAACCGCACGACGTCTGCCTCGGCGCGCTCGTCGCCCGCTGCCGCGAGCGGCTCCGCGACCTCGAGGAACGCGCCGATCGCCCACGCGTGGAGGAACGTCACGAGCGACGTCTCGCCGCCGCCGAGGTTGAGGCAGTCGTTCCAGTCGGCGCGCAGGCCGAGCGCGACGCCGTTCTGGCCCACCTGCTCGGCGGAGAACTCGAGCGCGCGGACGAGGTGGTCGTAGACGGTCGCGGGCGTGCCCTCGGCGAACGGGATCTCCAGGTCGAGGAACGCGCGGTCGCCCGTCTCCTTGACGTACTCCACGACCGACGCCACGAGCCACAGGTGGTCGTCGGAGCACGTGTCCTCGAGGCCGTGGATGAGGTCCTTCGGGTCGACCGTCGGGACGATCGTCGGCGACGGGACGTCGGGCAGCTTCTCCGCGTCGGGGTCGAACGCCTTGGGGTCGAACAGGTGCAGGCCGTAGCCGGCCTCCGTCTGGGCCCGCAGGAGCTCGACGATGCGCTGCCGCGTCTTCGTCGGGTTCGAGTGGATGACGCTCATGACGTCCTGCGCCGTGTCGCGGTAGCCGAGCCCGGCGCGCCCGCCCACCTCGACGAAGGACGCGAACCGCGACCACACGACGCACGTCTCCGCCTGGAGCAGCGTCCACGCGTTGATCATCGTGTTCATGCCCTCGTGGGGCGTGCGGATGCGCAGCTTGTCCTGCTTGGCGCGCCAGTAGTCGCGCAGGCGCTCGCGCTCGTGGTCGACGGCCGCGACGTCCGAGTACTTCGCCTGGATCGCGCGCCCGGCCGCGTCGCGCGAGCCGTAGCCGAGCATGAAGACGAGGCGCTTGGTCTCGCCCGGCGCGAGCGTCACCTTGTGCAGCAGCGCGCCGCAGTGGTTCTGCGTCGTCGCGCTCGCGTTCGAGCCCTCGCCCCGCTCGATCGCGACCGGGTTGCTCTCGGTGCGGTACGGGCCGATGAAGCTGTCGCGCAGCGAGTCGTACGACGACGGCGTCTCGCTCGACGCGAAGTAGTGGTACGTCCAGGGCTCGTAGTAGAAGTCGTACTCGATGATCCCGTCCTCGTACGAGGAGCCGGACGCGTAGAGCGACATCTGCAGGTTCTGGTTGTCGATCGTGATCGTGTGGAACGAGAACTCCACGTACGACCCGACGGTGAGCTCGCGCACCTCGTCCGTCGTGTTGGTGACGCGCACGTCCCACAGCTCGACGTCGTCGTCGAGCGGGATGAAGACCGTCTGCTCCGCGTCGATGCCCTTGTACTCGGAGCGGAAGGTCGTGTAGCTCAGGCCGTGGCGCGTGGTCCAGCGCCCCGCGCCGCCGGCCGGGTCGAGCTCCTCGTCCGGCCCGACGAACGGCTTGCCGACCGGCTGCCAGGACACCGACCAGTAGTCGCCGTCCGCGTCGTCGCGCAGGTAGACGTAGTGACCGGGGCGGTCGAGCGGCACCCCGTTCTGGCGGAAGCGCGAGATGCGCCCGTACTGCGAGCTCTTGTAGTACGAGTACCCGCCGCCGTGGTGCGACAGGACCGTGCACATGTCCCGGGTGCCGAGGTAGTTCGTCCACGAGACGGGGACGTCGGGGCGCTCGACGACGTACTCGTCGTGCGCGGTGTCGAAGTGGCCGTAGCGCATCGTTGCTCTGGTTCCTGTCCTGGGGTGGGGCTGGGGGCTGGGTGCGGCGGGGTGCCGGGTGGGGGCGCGGGCGTCAGACGCCGGCGGTGACGAACCCCTGCAGCCACTCGAGGAGCTCGGCGGCCTTCTCGGGGGTGTCCGCCTCGACGAACATGCGCAGGACGGGCTCGGTCCCGGAGAACCGCAGGAGCGCCCAGTTGTCGTTCTCGAGGAGGATCTTGGTGCCGTCGAGGTGGGAGACCGAGACGACCGGGTACGGCCCGACGTGCGTGAGGGGCTGCGCCTCGAGCCGGCGCGGCACCTCGACGCGCATCTCCGGGGTGGCCGGCACGCCCGCCTCGAGCGTGTACAGGCGGCCGGTGATCTCGTAGAGCATCGCGCGCAGCTCGGAGATCCGCTTGCCCGTGCGCGCCAGCATCTCGGCCACGAGGGCGCACGCGAAGATGCCGTCCTTGCCGAGGATCCACCCGCGGATCGTCAGGCCACCCGACGACTCGCCGCCGAGCACGGCGCCGATCTCCGCCATGCCCGCGGTGACGTGCTTGAACCCGACCTTGACCTCGCGCGACTCCTCGCCGAAGTGCGCCGCGAGCCGGTCGAGCAGGTGCGTCGTCGCGAGGTTGCGCACCACGCCGCCCTTCTCCCCGCGGACCTCGTGCAGGTACCAGTACAGGAGGAGGAGCAGGTCGTTCGTCGAGATGTACTCGCCCGTCTCGTCGACGATCCCGATGCGGTCCGAGTCGCCGTCCGTCGCCATGCCGAGGTCGTAGCGGCCGCCGCCCTGCTGGATCATCGTCACGAGCGTGCTGAGGCGCTGGAGGTCCGGTGCCGGCGCGACGCCGCCGAACAGCGGGTTGTGCGCCGCGTGGATGAACTCCGACCGCACGCGCATGTCGGACAGGATGGTGCCGAGCGTGAGCTGGCTCGTGCCGTACATCGGGTCCACGACGACCTGCAGGTCCGAGCCGCGCACGGCCTCGACGTCGATGATCCGCTCGATCGCGTCGACGTACGGGTCCGTGAGCGACCGGTCGACGACGACGCCCGTGCGGCGGGCCACGTCGATGTCGAGCGTGATGACGTCGTCGACCGACAGCGCGTTCGCCTCGTCCTGGTAGCGGTCCGTCTCGTCGTCGAGCGGGAGCGAGCCGTCCTGGCGGAACACCTTCATGCCGTTCCACTCGGGCGGGTTGTGGCTCGAGGTGACGATGATGCCGTAGGCCGCCCCGAGGTAGGGCGCGGCGAAGGTCACGAGCGGGGTCGGCACGTCGTCGGGCAGGAGGGTCACCGCGATGTTGTTGCCCGCGAAGACCTCGGCCGCGGCGATGGCCGACTCGCGCGAGAGGAAGCGGCGGTCGCCGCCGATCACGACGCCCTTCCCGTCCAGCCCGCGGCGGATCGTCTCGTTCGCGATGGCCTGGCACAGCCGGCGCACGTTGGCGAGCGTGTAGCCCTCGCCGATGACCGCGCGCCAGCCGCCGGTGCCGAACACGATCTTCGTGTCCGTGTTCTTCTTCGGCACGAACAGGCGCTTGAGGACGATGTCCGCCGCCTGGGCGAGCTCGTCCGGGGTGTTGATGCCGCGGACCTCGTCCACGTCGACGATGCGGTACGACGAGATGCGCTTGCCCGCCCCGATGACGCGGCGCGCGAGCTCGGTCAGCCGGTGCTCGCCGTCGGCCGCCATGCGCTCCAGCTCGCCGAACAGCAGGCGGGGCGCCGCGACGTACGCACCCACGTTGATCTCGGTGGCCGGCTCGGGCGTGGCGTCCGCGACCTCGGACGACTCGAGGATCGCCGCGATCTCGCCCCCGGCGCGGACCACGCGCCCGTAGCCGTCCGGGTCGTCGACGACGGCGGAGAGCAGCGACAGGTCCGCGCCCGTGAGGGTGTGGCGCGTCAGCAGCCCGAGGAGCGACTCGGAGCGCAGCAGCGGCGTGTCCGCGTAGGCGACGAGGACCGGCTCGTCGACGCCCGGCCCGAGCACCGACGCGATCGCCTCGCGCGCCGCGAGGACCGCGTCGCCCGTGCCGAGCGGCGACTCCTGCTCCACGTAGACGACGTCCTCGCCGAGCAGCTCGCGCACGGTCGGGTCGTCGGGCGACACGACCACGACGATGCGGCCCGCGTCGACGACGCGGCGGACGTTCGCGACCGCCAGCTCGACGACCGTCGCGCCGCCCAAGGGCCGCGACAGGAGCTCGCGCGACGCGTCGTCGTGGCCCGCGGCCAGCACGACGGCGGCACGACCGGTCCTCGGGTGGGCGCTCCCTCGTGGGGCGGTCTCGGTGGGGTTCGCGGTCGTCGCGGTCATGGCGTCCTCACTGTCGGCACCTCTGTCGGACGGCGACCCATTTGTCAGGAGTCCGAACTACTGGCTTCCTCCGATCATAGGCACCACGGACGCGTCCGCGGAACCCGCTCCGGGACTCCGGGGCCGAAGGTCACCCGCGCGGCGTCGGCGCGGACGCGCGCGCCGGGTGACAATAGGGACATGAGTGGCCCGGTCCAGCCATACCCCCTGCACGGAAGCATCGAAGCCGAGGACGCGAAGGAGATCCTCCGCAAGGCCATCCGCACGCATCGCCAGGCGCGGTCCGAGCGGCTCCGCAAGGAAGCGGACGCCGCCATCGCCGACGTCGTCGAGACCATCCCCGAGGTCGCCGCCGCCACGTGCGTCGCGACCTACGCCGCGCGCCCCGGCGAGCCCGGCACGTCGGCGATGCTCGAGCGCCTCGCCGCGCGCGGCGTCCGCCTGCTGCTCCCCGTGCTCGGCGCGGGGCTCCAGCGGGACTGGGCCGTCTACGACGGCCCCGCCGACCTGCAGGTCCGGGCGCCCGGGCGGCCGCCCGAGCCCGGCACCCCGACCCTGGGTCCGGAGGCGATCGCCGAGGCCGACGTCGTCGTCGCGCCCGCGCTCGCCGTCGACTCGCGCGGCGTCCGGCTCGGCCAGGGCGGCGGGTGGTACGACCGCGCGCTCGAGCACGTGCGTCCCGGCACCAAGGTCGTGGCCGTCGTGTTCCCGGAGGAGGTCTACGACGCGAGCGACCGACCGCTGCCGGTCGAGCCGCACGACCGCACGGTCGACGCCGTCGCGACGCCCCTCGGCTGGCGCTGGCTGCCGTAGCAGGCTGCGCCGTCCGCCACCGCGCCGTCCGCCACCGCGCCCGCGCACGGGGCGGACGCGCCTGCGGCTCCGCTACGGCACGAGGGTGAGCTCGTCCTTGCTCGCCTCGGCGACCGCCTCCGTGGAGAACGGCCACGCGTACGTCTCGCCGCGGGCCCAGGTCTTCAGCTGGTCTGCGTAGTGCTTCGACGCCGGGTGCCCCGAGGTGCCCGTGACGGTCACCCACGTCGAGCGGTCGAGGTCGCCGAGGTCGACGACCATGCGCATCGACGGCCCGGCCGTCACGTCGAACGACCCGGACGCGGCGTCCCACGCGGTCGCGTTGACGATCGACGAGCCACCGGGCATGCCGACCGGGGTGGGGTTGACGAAGTCGCGCACCGGCCCCGGGATCGACTCGCCGCCCAGCACGGGGTGCTCGAGAGCGAGCACGTGGATCTTGCCCCACGCCCAGTCCGACGGCTGCTTGCTCTGCTCGACGGTGAGGTCGAGGCGCGCGGAGACGAGCGCCTGCGTGAGCACCTCGTCGCGCGTCTCGACCACGCTGACCGTCTGGCGGTCGTCCCAGAACGGGTCGGTCGGGTTCTCCAGGAGGTTCTGCACGACGGCGAGCCAGCGGCTGCCGCCACCCGGACGCGCCGACTCGGGCAGGTCGTCCCAGAAGGTGAGCTGGAGCAGGTTCCGCCACACGGCGGCGAAGTACGCCGCCGCGGCGGAGTCGGTGTCGGTCCGGTAGTCCCAGTCCGCGAGGAGCTGCTGGCCCTCGGCCGCGAAGTCGTCGTCGATCTCCTGCTCGAGCAGGGGCTGCACGAGCACCTCGGCGTACGGGCTGCGGTCGTCGACCTGGACCTCGTTCATCGTGTCGACGTCCACGGTGCGCCCGGCCGAGATCTCGGCCTCCAGGAGCTCGCGGATGCGCTGCGAACGGTAGCCGTAGTCCCAGTCGGTCGTGAGGAACGGCGCGACGCCGTCCGGCAGCACGGCCTGGTTGGCGGCGACGATGAAGCCCTCGGCCGGGTCCACGACGCGCGGCATCTGCTCGCTGGGGACGTAGCCCTGCCAGTCGTAGCGCTCGTCGGACCCATCGCGCGGCCACGTGCCGTCGGAGGGCACCTCGGCGTCGGGGACCGCCTGGCGCACGGGGATCTTCCCCGGCGCCTGGTAGCCGATGTGGCCGTCCGCGGTCGCGAAGACGATGTTCTGGGCCGGCACCTCGAAGAGTGCGGCGGCCGCCTGCATATCCTCGGCGTCCTGCGCGAGGTTGAACGCGAAGACGGCGTCGGCGGTGCGGCCCGGCTCGAGCGCGGTCCACTGGAGCGCGACGGCGTACTCCCCCAGCCGCGTGTCCAGCGCGGGCGTGTCGACGGCCGCGTCCGTCGCCGGGATCGCCTCGGAGACGATCGGCCCGTGGAGCGTCGAGCGGACCTCGATCTCGATGTCGTCGCCCCCGGCGACGCGCAGCGTCTCGGTGCGGGTCTCCAGCGGGACCCACTCGTCGCCGCGCAGGTAGGTGTCGTCGCGCACGCGCTCGACGAAGAAGTCGGTGACGTCGGCGCCCATGTTCGTCAGGCCCCAGGCGAGCTGGGCGTTGTGCCCGATGACCACGCCGGGGAAGCCGGCGAACGAGAAGCCCGCGACGTCGAACCCGCACGCCGGGGAGACCTCGTTGCAGTGGAGCCCCACCTGCGCCCAGATGCCGGGCGCCCCGAGGGCGAGGTGCGGGTCGTTCGCGAGGATCGGCTTGCCCGACGCCGTGTGCTCGCCGGAGACGACCCACGAGTTCGAGCCGGTGCCCTCGCCGCGCCCGATGAGCACGGGGACGGCGCCGAGCGCGCGGTCCGCTGCCTGGAGCGCGGCCTGGAGGTGGTCCGAGCCGTACTCGGCGCGGGCCTGCGGGCCCAGCTCGAGCGCGACCTCCTGCGGGTTCTCGAGCTCGCCGGGGTCGAGGATCGGCGCGTTGAGCCCGGACGGGTAGGCAGGGAACAGCTCCGCGACGCGTACCGTGTCCTGGAGCGTGCCGTAGGCCAGCGCGCGGTCGAGCTCGTCGTCGTAGTTGCCGCGCAGGTCCCAGGCCATCGCCTTGAGCCACGCGAGCGAGTCGACCGGGTCCCAGGGCTCGGGCTCGGCGACGTCGACCTGCAGCCCGAGCACCGTGTACTCGAGCGCGATCTCCGACGGGCTGCGGTCCTCCAGGTAGGCGTTGACGCCCTCCGCGTACGCCTGGAGGTACGCCTTGGTCTCGGGAGAGACGACGTCCCACTCCTCCTCCGCGACCTGGCGCCAGCCGAACGTGCGCGTCACGGTGTCGGCGGCGATCGCGTCCGGGTTGTCGCCGACGAGCTCGGCGAGCCGCCCCGACGTGACGTGCCGGCGGTAGTCCATCTCGAAGAAGCGGTCCTGCGCCTGGACGTAGCCCTGGGCGCGGAAGAGGTCCTCGGGGGTGTCGGCGTAGATCTGCGGCACGCCCTGGGCGTCGCGCAGCACGGTCACCTCGCTGCCGAGGCCGGGCACGGAGATCTCGCCGGACGCCTGCGGGAGCGGGCGCCGGACGGTGACCACGACGAACGCGGCACCCGCGACGAGCGCGACGACGAGCAGCGCCGCCACGCCGATCAGGACGCGCCGGCGCACGGACCGGCGACGGCGCCGCGGCGGGGCCGCGGCCTCGCCCGGGGTCGCGGGGTCGGCACCGGTGGCGGGGTCACCGGCGGGGGCCTCGGCGGGTTCGTGCGCAGACACGGATGCGAGACTACCCCGGCCCTGCCCGGGCGCCGGTCCGCGTATGATTAGCACTCGGAAGTTTCGAGTGCCAGGCGGTGTTGACACCGTCGACCAGGCCGAGACCGTCCCGATCCCGACCCGCCGGTGGCCGCCTCGACGGCCGTCTCGTGAACGAGGAGAACCCGTGCCCACCTACGCCTACAGCTGCACCGCCTGCGGTCACGCCTTCGACATCCACCAGTCGTTCAGCGACGACGCCCTCACGGTGTGCCCCGAGTGCTCGGGCCGCCTGCGCAAGGTGTTCTCCTCCGTGGGCGTGACGTTCAAGGGCTCCGGCTTCTACCGCACGGACTCGCGGTCCGGCGGGAAGACGTCGACGGCGCCCGCCGCCTCGACGTCCAGCGCGTCGTCGTCCTCGTCGTCGTCGGCGGGGTCGCCCTCGTCGTCGGGCGGCACGGGCTCGGGCGGCGCGTCGAGCAGCTCTGCCGCGTCGTCCTGACCTGACGCGGCGCCACCGGGTCGCTCGCCCCTGACGCGCCCGAGCTCCGGCGTCGGCGCCGCACCGGTGCGCGGCCGACCACAGCGGGCCGGTCGGCTCACGGTGGGCGGGCCGCGCGCCGCGTCGTCCACAGACCGCCGCGCACCGCGGCCACCGGCTCGCCGCGCGCGGCTACGGTCGCGCCATGCCTCGCTCCTCCCGCCCGCCCGGCCCGTCAGCCCACCCCGGCCGCGCCGCCGCCCGGCGGCGGCTGCTGCACACCCTGTGGTGGCGGTCCCGGTTCGTGGTCGCGGCGCTGTGCTGCGGGCTCGCGGCGTCGGTCGTCGTCGGTGCGCTGCGGCCCCCGCCCCCGCCGACGGCTCCCGCCGTCGTGACGGCCCGCGCCGTGCCGCCCGGCACCACGCTCGCGGCACCCGACGTGCGGGTGGACCACGTCGCGGCCTCCCTCCTGCCCGCCGGGGCGCCGACTCGGCCCGATGACGTCGTCGGGCGCCGCGCGACCGTCGCCCTTCCGGAGGGCACCCTCCTCCAGGACGGCCTCGTCGCCGGAGGAGAGCTCGCCGCCGGTGCGCCCGCCGGGACCGTGGTCGCGCCCGTCCGGCTCGACCCGGGCGTCGCCGCGCTCCTCGGGCCGGGCGACCGCGTCGACCTGCTGGCCGCGGGCGACCCCGCGCTCGCCCCGGCACCCACGGAACCCGCGGAGACGGAGTCCGCTCCCCCGGACGACCCGTACCTGGCCCGCGCCGCGGTCGTCGTGCCGGCACCCGAGCCCGACGACGGCGGCGGCCTGCTCGGCAGCGGCGGGTCGGGCTCCGACGTCGTGACGCTCGTCGCGGTGCTCCCCGAGGAGGCCGTCCGGCTGGCGGCGCGGGCCGGCCACGCCCCGGTCACGGCCGTCCTGGTCCCGTGACGGCACCACGAGACCGCCGACCCGCCGGGCGAAGCCGTTGCCGGTCGCCGCGCCCGTTGGCAGGATCGCGCGTGCACGTGTGGTGGCGCCGCCGCCACGCGTGCCCGTCGACAGGAGAGGGAAGCAGCACATGAAGGGCGTGTTCCAAGGGTTCAAGGAGTTCGTGCTCCGCGGCAACGCGATCGACCTGGCGGTCGGCGTCGTCATCGGGGCCGCGTTCTCCGGGGTCGTCACGGCGATCGTCGAGGACTTCATCAACCCCCTCATCGGGGCGATCTTCGGCAAGCCCGACCTCACCGGCCTGTGGGACATCACGCTGCGCGCGGGGAACGAGGCGAAGGACATCCCGCCCTCCGTCATCTCCGTCGGCGGAGTCCTCAACGCGATCCTCCAGTTCCTCATCATCGCCGTCGCCCTCTACTTCGTCATCGTCCTGCCGATGAACAAGCTCGCGGAGCGACGCAAGAAGGACGAGGAGCCCGAGCCCGAGGCACCGGCCGAGGACGTGCGCGTGCTCCAGGAGATCCGCGACCTCCTCGCCGCCCAGGCCGGCAGCGGCCCCGGCACGGCGCCCGGCGGGACCGCGCCCGGAGGGCCGACGCCCGGCGGGCCGACGCCCCCGCAGCACCTCTGACGCCGCTCAGCCGGTCGCCCGGCGAGCCGTCAGTGGCGCCCGTAGTGGGGCGGCACGTCGCCCAGCAGGCGGTCGTCGTTCTCGCCCGGCGCGCCGCGGCGGGGGGCTGACTCGTCGCCCCAGCCCTCGGCCCGCTCGTCGGCGCTCGTGCCGGGCACCACCGTGCTCTCGGTCCCCCGCCGCACGGCCCGCCGGGGACGCCGACGGCGCCCGGTGTCGGTCTCGGGCTCCGGCTCGGGCTCGGGCTCTGGCTCTGGCTCTGGCTCGGGACGGTCGCGCGCGTCGTCGGGCAGGTGCCGCGGGTCGGGGCTCGGGTCGGCGGTCGTGCTCACGCGTCCCATGGTCCCACCGGCGGGCTACAGGTCCTCGTCGCCGTGCTGCTCGTCGTCGTCGATCACCGGCACGACGACGATCCGGTCGCCCCCGCCCGTCTGCGCGACGCCGCCCGTCTCCGGGAGCCGCGCGTCGCGCACGGCCTGCACGACCCGCCGGATGCGCTCGGCCTCCTTGGCGGGGTCGAGGAACGCGGCGGCGGACCAGACCTGCGCGACCGTCCAGCCGATCCGCTCGAGCCGCTCGGCGACCTGCCGGTCGCGCACGCGGACGCTGCGCTCGGCGACGTAGGCCGCGTCGTCGGTGAGCACGGCGACGAGGAGCTCGCCGGGCAGGTCCGGGTGGCCGACGACGAGCGGGATGCGGTCGCCGTCGCCGATGCCGTAGTCGGTCTCGACGACGAGCCCCGCGCGCCAGAGCCGCTCGGCGAGGTCCAGGACGAGCCGGTCGGGGCTGCCGCCGAGGTCGACGCCGTTGCCCAGCGTGACCTGGTCGGCGGCGCCGCTGCGCTGCTCGGCCAGGTCGAGCACCTCGGCGAGCAGCCGGGCGCCCGCGCCGCGCAGGCGCTCGGGGTCGAGGTCGCCCGCCGTGAAGCACGAGACGACGTGGAGACGCCGGCGCGTCGCCCCGACGGCGTCGAGCAGCATGGCCTCGGCGCCCGGGGTGTTGAGGATGCCGAACCGGTGCAGCACGCGGCCGTGCGGCGTCTTCCCGAAGCCGACGGACAGCACGATCGTGTCGCGCACGAGCCCGGCGACGCCGGAGACGTCCGCGACGACGACCGGTTCCGCGCGGGCGCCGGAGAAGAACCCGGCGAGCGCCGGGTTCTGCCGGACCTCGACGAGGAGCGCGTCGCGGATGCGGTCGGCGTGCAGGGGCGTGACGGTGACGATCGCGAGGGACTCGTCCGGCCGGGTGAGCGCGTGCTCGATCGCGACCTCGACGACGCGGTCGACCTCGGCCTGCGTGCTCTCGACCGCGCCGGACGCCGTGTCGGGCATCCCGGCGCCGTCGACGACGTCGAGCTGGACGAGGACCTCCGCGCGCGGCAGCGGCGACGGGCGCAGGACGCCCGCGTAGCCGTGCTCGGCGAGGAACGAGGTGACGAACGGGTCGCGTCGCGAGCCGTCGGCGAGCAGCGCGACCGTCGGCAGGAGCTCGGCGAGCTCGCGCACGGTGTCCGTGGACGCCGCCCGCGGGTCGCCGACGGCGACGACCTGACGCCCGCGCGCGAGCGCCGACAGCACGAGCTCGACGGGCGTGTGCTCGATGGCGTCGAGCACCACGAGGTCGACGGTGCGGGTCGCCGGCACGAGGTGCGGGACGAGCGTCGGGGTGGCGACGAGCACGGGCCGCAGCCGGCGCAGCACGGCGGGGTGCTGCTCCGCCGTCTCGCGCAGGCTCACGAGCCGCCCCTCGAGCAGCTCGGTGAAGAGGGCCTCCGCCTCGTCGCGGTGCTCACGCATCGCGGTCCCGAGGTGGTCGCGGACCGCCGCCCGGACGGGCGCCGCGAGGGACGCGACGTGCGCGCGGTCGAGCTCGCGGAACCGGCGCGCGAGCGCGTCGAGGCCCGCGCCGTCCTGCCCGGCGAGCGCCTGGTCCTGCGCGAGGATCTGCTCGAACACCGAGCTCCACCAGGCGAGCTCCAGCTCGGGGCCCACCTCGTCGGGCTCGACGCGGCGTGCCGCGAGGTCGGTGAGGAGCTCGCCGAGGCCGAGATCGGTGAGCCGGTGCTGGATCGCGGTCCGCGCCGGGAGCGCGTCGAGCGCGGCGGCGTCCTCGGCGAGCGCGTCGAGGCGGGCGGCGAGCGCGTCGAGCGGCGTGTCGAGCAGCCCGCCGCCCGCGGGCGTGCCCGCGAGCACCGGCTCGAGCTCCTCGGCGTCGATGCGGACGGCCTCGTGCGTGTCCTCGATGGCCGACAGCCCCTCCGGCAGCACGGGCCAGCCGCCACGGGGGCACTGCTCCTGCCAGACGGCGCGCTGCGCCTGGACCTCGACGAGCGCGGCGTGCAGGTCGGGCACGCGGACGCCCGGCCGCACCATGTCGCGCGCCTGACGGCGCAGCCGGCGACGCGCGAACCAGCCCATCTCGATCCCGTGCTGCTCGCGCCACTGCTTCGTCGCGGTCGCCTCCACCATGTCCTGCGCGGTGCGCTCGAAGATGAGCGGCTGGAACACGTCGAGCGTGCCCCGCATCCCGCCGAGCATGGTGAGCTGGTCGCCCCACTGGCGGAGCGTCGTCGCGGTCGTGAGCCCGGTGCGCTCCGCGACCTGCTCGACCTGCGCGCGCAGCTGCGGGAGCGTGTGGGCACGCAGCCGCTCCACGCGCACGAGGGCGTCGTGCGCCTCCTGCGGCGTGGTGAGCGCCGCGCCGTACCAGGGGGTCGACGTCGCGCGCGCCGTGAAGGCGCCGAGCATCGCGGCCTCGCGCAGCTCTGCGGCGACCCGCTCGCGCTGCGGCCCGACGGCGAGCACGACCTCGGTCGTGAGCCGCACCCGCGTGTCCGGCGCCGGGCGCTCGGCGGTCAGCCGCGCGAGAGCCTGGAGCGCGTCGTACGCCGACACGCCCCACGGGTCGCGGACGAGGTGCAGCGCCTCGATGTACCCGGCGAGCCGGGCGCGCGCGCCGAGCAGGGCGTCGCGCGTGCGCACGAGGTCGTCGTCCTCGACCGGCTCCGGCTCCGTCGCCATCGCGGCGAGCAGGCGGTGCGAGGCGGTCTCGCGCCACGTCGGCTCGGGCGCGACGTCGAGCGCGAGCCCGCCGAGGCCCAGCGCGTCGAGGCGGGCCAGCAGCGCGTCGGCGGCGCGGCGGTGGCCGGGGACGTAGAGGACGTGGCGTCCCGACGCCGCAGCCTCCGCGACGACGGCGGCGAGCGTGCCGGCGACGTCGGACCCGGTGGGGGCGTCGACGAACAGGTGCGAGCCGCTCGCGAGGACGTCGACGACGTGCCGCTGGGACGGGTCGAGGTCGCCCGCGCCGCGCTCGAGCACGGGGTCGGCGTCGCCGACGCGCGGTGCCGGGAGGTCGGCCCGCAGCGCGGCGGCGGACCGCTCGTCCCCGGCGAGCGCGGCGACGACCTCGTGCCGCTCGAGCGCGGGGGCGAGCTCGTCGAGGTCGTCGACCAGCACCTGGCCCGGGTGCACGAACGTGCCGACGAGGACCCGGTGGGTGAGGTCGAAGTCGTCGAGGACCGCCTGCCCGAGGGCCACGATCCGCCGGGTCGCGTCGCCCGGGTCGAAGCCCGCGCCGGTGAACGTGGACCGCGCCAGGGTCACGGGGTCGAGGAGCGCTCCGTGCGCACGGAGCGTGCGCGCGAGGAGCGGGTTGATCTCGGCGGTGGGCTCGAGCGTCAGCTCGTAGTCCGTCTCGCCGTCGCCGCGGGGCGTGACGGTGAGGGGGCGCAGCAGGACGGGCGCGCGCACCGTCCGGGGCGCGAGCTCCTCGTCGAGGCCCGCCACGCCGTCGGACCGGTCGCCGGGGTGCGCGAGCGGGGCGTCCTCGGCGTCGGGGGCCGTCACCGTGGGCTCGACGTCCGCCGGGCCGCTCGCGTCGCCGTCGGCCGGCACCACCGTGGGCGCGCGGCCGGCGACGCGGGCGAGCGCCGCGACGTCGTCCTCGGCGAGGGGCGCCGTCGGGCTCTGGGTCCAGGTCGCCACGCCGATCGCGAGGTACGTCGGGGCGACGCCGTAGCGCTGCGCGTGCTCGGCGGCCCGGACGACGACGGCGCGCGCCCGCCGGCGGGCGGCGGGCAGGGAGCCCCCCTCCCGGAAGAGGTTGGACAACCGGGTCGGCCGCCCCGCGAAGAGCTGGGCGATGCCGGACGGGTGTGCGGCGGTGAGGTCGACGACGGCGTCGCCCAGGAGGGACACGTCGGCGAGCGACGAGCCTCCGGCGAGCTCGACGAGCCCGGCGCGCCAGCGGGCGACCGCCTCCTCGACGAGGTCGGACGTCGTCGGCTCGGGCACGAGCACCGGGCGCGACGACGTCACGTCGGCGGCCTCGGCGTCGGGCCGGTCTGTCCCGCCGGGAGGGGTCGAGGGCAGCCGAGCAGGATCGGCCACGCTCCGGGCGGCTGAGCTGGTGCGGGCTGCGGCATTCACCCTCCGACGCTAACCGTCCGCCTCGCGCCGCTCGACGCGGCGCGCCGGGGAGGACGCGACCCGCTGCGCCGCACGGCGCCGGGCCGCGACCACACCCGGGCGCGGGGCGCAGCGAGAACGACGAACGGCCCCGAATCACGAGAATTCGTGTTCCGAGGCCGTCGTTTCCGAGCGATTCCGAGATGTTCTCCCGGAGAAGTGTGAAACAGCGCGCACCGCGCAGGGGGCAGGCGATGCGCGCTGTCGAGAACTATCTTGCACGGCACGCAGCCCAGGCGTCAACACGGCTCGGGGCGCTGGACGCACGACCACCCGGCGAGCCGCACAAACGCCTGAGAACGACCTGGACGGGCGTCCACCAGGAGGCGCGGCATTCCGCGGGTGCCGGGCCACCCGGGCCGCCGTCTCGGCGTGCGGTGCGGATCACATCACGCCCTGCTGGGCGGCCACCGCACGGTCACGACGACCCTCGGCAGGATACGGCCCTCCCCCGCGGTGCGGCACGCGAGGAGCGCCCTGCGACCCTGCGGGTGCGGCGTCCGACGACCTGACCGGCGGCGTCACAGGATCTTCCCGGTTCCTCTGAGGGCCGGGCACGGCCCCCGTGAGCGAGGTCCACACGGACGTCCTACCGTGGAAGGACGCCCGTGGCCCGACGCCGGTCCCTGGCGCGCGGCCGTCACGGCCGGTGGCGGCGGGCGGACCAGCCCGCCGACGACCGGAAACCAGCACCACGTGACCACGCCCTCCGAGAACCCCCGCCTCGACCGCGACGCCCCGCGCGTCCCGCGCGACGAGCCCGGCCCCGACGCCGGACACCCCGCGGGACGCACCACCGCGGAGCCGGCTCCCGAGAAGGAGCGTGAGGCCCCGGCCCGCCTCTCGCTCACCCAGGTCGTCGCGAGCGCGCTCGCCGCGGTGAGCACCACCGTGCTCCTGTCCTACTTCGGGACCGCCGGGACGATCATCGGCGCCGGCATCGCCAGCGCGCTGACCGTCGTCGCGAACTACGTCTACACACGCTCGATCCAGAAGACGCGCGAGCAGCTCGTGCCCGTCGTCGGCAAGGTCGTGCAGGCCACCGCGGGCACGGGCACCACGCGTACCCGCACCACCACGGCGGTCGCGTCGGTGCCCCGCGGGGCCGTCGAGCCCGACGCGCGGGCGGACACCGTCGAGACGGCGGTGGCCACCGCAGTCGGGTCGGGCGGGACCGGCGACGAGGCGGCCCAGGCGGGCGAGGCGGACGACCCCGCGGGTGGCCCGAACCGCTGGCTGCGGCTCGTGGACCGGTACGGGCGCGGCCGCGTGCTCACCGTGACGGCGCTCGCGCTGTTCGTGGCCGTCATGGGCGTGGTCCTCGTGGTCGAGCTCGTCATCGGCAAGCCCCTCGCGGACGCCGTCCGCGGCGTCGAGGGATCGGGGACGACGATCAGCCGCGAGCGCACCCCGAGCACCGAGGACCCGGCGACGCCGGCGCCCAGCGCGCCCTCGCAGGACCCGGCGACCGTCCCGACGCCGGGCCCGAGCCCGTCGCCGTCGACGACGCCGTCCGACGAGCCGTCCACGACCCCCGCTCCTGCACCGGAGCCGACGGTGGATCCCACACCCGAGCCGCCGACGCCGGAGACGCCCGCGCCGACGCCCTCGCCCGGCCCGGGCGAGGGGACCGGAGGCACCGGGGGTACCGGCGGCGGTGCCGAGTCCGAGGCGGAGACCGGCGCGGGCGACGGGAGCACCGGGACCGCGCCGACGCCGTCGACACCCGGCACCGGGCACGTCCCGGCACCCGCGTCGGCCTAGCCGACCCAGGCAGCCGGACGGCGGCCGCGCGCGAGAGAGCCCCGCAGTCCCGTCCAGGAGTGCGGGGCTCTGCCGTCTGCGGCGCCTACCGGAGGATCGCGTCGATGCGCTCGGCGCAGTCCCCACCGGCGCGTCCCGCCTCGTCGACGACGACGGACGCGAGCTCGCGCAGGCGGACGTTCTTGTCGTTCGAGACCTGCTTGAGGCGAGCGAACGCCTCGTCGCCGCTCACGCCGTGCATGGCGATGAGGATGCCCTTCGCCTGCTCGATCGGGCCGCGGCCCTCGGCGGCCGCGGTGATGTCCCGGCGTGCACGCTCCTGCGCGCGCCCCGCGACCGTCGCCGTGATGTCGACGAAGTAGCCGAGCAGCTCGACGACCTCGCCGGACTCGCGGTCGCGGCGCCCCTGCCCCACGAGGACGACGTACCGCTCGACGCCGTGGGCGTCCATGATGCGGTGCACGCTCGAGAACGGCTCACCCGTGGTCGCGGCGCGGTCGAGGACCGCCCGCACGTGCTCACGGTCGTCGGGGTGCTTGTGCGCCAGGACGAGCTCGGTGGTCGGCACCACGTCGCCCGGCTCGAACCCGTGGACCCGGTACGTCTCAGCCGACCACCACCAGGTGCCGGTACCCAGGTCGAGGCGATACTGGCCGATCTTCTGACCCGCCCCGCGGGTCAACGAATGGTCGATGGCATGGTCGTCCACGGACATGTTGGTGCTCCGTCTTCTCCAGAGGATGAGGAGCCAGGTCCAGACTCAACCCTTCGACCGTACTCCCGAACAGGAGAAGGCGACAGGTGGCGAGCACGGGGAAACGGTTCTTAGGGTGTCCTTGCGGCCGAGGTGCCGCAGGGGGCACCGGCCCGTGAAGAAGTCCGCAGCCGGTGCACCTCTGGCTCGCCTGGCGCTCCGGGTGGGAACGGACCGTGGGGCGACACAGGTCTCCGGGACCCGGAGAACGCACGCGACCGACCTGACCTCGCGGCCCGAGACACCGTGCTGTCTACGCTGAGCGGATGGACCACGCGAGGGACGAGGGGCCCTTCTTCCACGGGACGAAGGCCGACCTGCAGGCGGGCGACCTGCTGACCGCGGGCTTCCGGTCGAACTACCGGCCCGAGATCGTCATGAACCACGTCTACTTCACCGCGCTCGTCGGCGGAGCCGCGCTCGCCGCCGAGCTCGCGGCCGGGGACGCCGCACCACGCGTCTACGAGGTCGAGCCGACCGGCCCGTTCGAGGACGACCCGAACGTCACCGACAAGAAGTTCCCGGGCAACCCCACGCGGTCCTACCGGAGCAGCGCACCCCTGCGGGTGGTCCGCGAGGTCGCCGAGTGGCCGCGGCTCAGCCCCGAGGAGCTCGCGAGCTGGCGCGCGCGCCTCGCGGCCCTGCGGACCGAGGAGCGCGGCGAGATCATCAACTAACGGCTCGGGGTCAGGGCGTGCGTCGGTGCCGAGCCGCGCCGTCGCGCCGCGGACGCCGGACGGGGCTTTGCCCGAGGCTGGGGCCCGAGGCGACGCCACGACGCTGACCGATCCGCTCTCCTTCCACTCCTGGGACCACTCCGCCCCACTCGCCCTTGCCGTTCAGAACTAGTTCTGAAATCATGGCGGGCATGAGTGCCTCCACTGTCGAGCAGCGCGTGAAGTTCTCCGACCTCTCGCGCGACAGCAAGGCCGTCGCCGCGGCAGCCGACCGCGGCCCGGTGACCATCACGCGCCGTGACGGCGACGAGCTCGTCCTCATGCGCAAGGCCGAGGCCGACGCAGACCGCGCCGGGCTCGCCCTCGCCGCGCAGATCGTCGCTGTCGCCGTCTCGGACTGGCCCAGCTCGTTCGCGGCCCGTCTTCGCGAGCCGTTCCCGTGGATGATCTTCCTCTCGGACGCCGAGCAGGAGGCGTTCACCGACGATCTGGTCCGCACCGCTCGCGCGTGCGCATCCGTTGCGCAGTTCGAACCGTTGTCGACGGTCATCCATGCATGGATGTCGACGGCGCAGGCCAAGGCAGCCGGCTGGGACCGTACCGAATACGTGTGGCTCGACGAGCAGGTCGAGGTCGAGCGCCCCGACGGCGGCGAGTGATCGTGCCCAAGGACGTCCAGGTCGAGCGGCCGACGAAACGCACCGAGCACCGACTGGTCTTCGCCACCCAGCAGGCGCAGAAGGGCGGGCGCGACCTTCGCGCCACCAAGCTCAACGCACTGGCCGATGCCTGGGACGCCCTGACGCGCGACCCGGTCCGCAACGACCCGACCTGCCACCCGCTGAAGGGCAACCGGGCGCCCCGGGCACGGTCCACGTGCTCGACGTGCACACGCACCACCCGAACGCCACGAAGTGCCCGCACCGCCACGCGCTCCGGGCCTCGGTGCGGGAGTATCAGACTCGCCAGACTCTGGACGGTGGTCCTGCTCGGTGCGCCTGGCCAGATTCGAACTGGCGACACCCGCTTTAGGAGAGCGGTGCTCTATCCCCTGAGCTACAGGCGCGTGGCCCCGGGTCAGGGCCGCAGCACAGCCTAGCCGTCACGGGCGCCCGGACGCGAAGCGCACCGGCGGCCCCGGCCCCGGGGACGCGCGAGGATGGGTCGATGTCCGCTCACGCCCCGGCCCAGCCCGTCCCGTCCGCCCCTGACTCCCGCACGACCGCGCCCCGCCGGATCGTCCTCGACTGCGACCCCGGCCACGACGACGCGATCGCGATGCTCCTCGCGCACGGGAGCCCCGCCGTCGAGCTGGTCGCGGTGACGACGGTCGCCGGGAACCAGACGCTCGAGAAGGTGACGCGGAACGCGCTCGCCGTCGCGGAGCTCGCCGGGATCGACGTCCCGGTCGCGGCCGGGTGCGACCGTCCGCTCGTCCGGCCCCGGATCGTCGCGCCGGACATCCACGGCGACTCGGGCATGGACGGGCCGGTGCTGCCCGCCCCGCGCCGCGCCGTCGACGACCGGCACGCGGTGGACCTCATCATCGAGACGGTCCTGGCGGCCGAGCCGGGCGAGATCACGCTCGTCCCGACGGGCCCGCTGACGAACGTCGCGATGGCCGCGCGCAAGGAGCCGCGGATCGTGCCGCGCGTCCGCGAGGTCGTCCTCATGGGCGGCGGGTACCACGTGGGCAACCGGACGCCGGTCGCGGAGTTCAACGTCCTCGCGGACCCGGAGGCGGCGCACGTCGTGCTCACCGAGGCGTGGCCGGTGACGATGGTGGGTCTCGACCTGACGCACCAGGCCGTCGCGACGGCGGACGTGCGCGACGGGATCGCCGCGCTCGGCACCGCCCCGGCCCGGTTCGTCGGCGAGCTGCTGGACTTCTACGGCACGACGTACCGCACGGCGCAGGGCTTCCCCTCCCCGCCCGTGCACGACCCGTGCGCGGTCGCGTACGTCGTCGACCCGTCGGTCATGACGACGCGCCGCGCGCCGCTGGACGTCGAGCTGCACGGCGGGCTGACGACCGGCATGACGGTCGCCGACCTGCGCGGCGACGAGCCCGGCCCGGAGGAGTGCCGCACGCAGGTCGCGGTCACCCTCGACCACGGCCGGTTCTGGGACCTCGTGCTGGACGCCCTGCGCCGCGTCGGCGACCCCGCCTGACCGCTGGGTGCGTGATCTGGTCGCGCTCCGACCGGGCGAGCGCGACGGATTCACGCACTCAGCGAGGGGGGCGGGCGTGGGTGACGACGCGGTAGCGCAGTCCGGTGGACGACGTCGCCCAGTCACCCGCGTGCACGGACCACCCGGCGGGGACCTCGGGGGCGAACGTGTCGCCGTCGACGACGGTGTCGATCTCGGTGACCACGCACCGGTCCGCCTCGGCGACGGTCGCGGCGTAGAGCTGGGCGCCGCCCATGACCCACACCTCGTCGGAGCCGCTGGTCCGGGCCGCGGTGCGCGCGGCCGCGAGCGCCGCGTCGACCGACCCGGCCACGCGCACGGGCGCGCCGCCGTCGTCGGCGGGGCGGCCGCCGTCGGGCACCCACGCCTCCTGGCGCGTGACGACGACGTTGAGGCGCCCCGGCAGGGGCCGGAACCGCGGCGGGAGCGAGTCCCACGTGCGGCGGCCCATGACCACGGGGTGGCCCGACGTGACGCGCCGGAAGTGCGCGAGGTCCTCGGGCAGGTGCCACGGCATGGTGCCGCCCGCGCCGATGACGGGCCGCCCGGCGGCGTCGCGCGCCTGGGCCCAGATCAGTCCGAGCATCAGACCGCGATCGGTGCCTTGATCGTCGGGTGGTGCTGGTACCCGACGACCTCGATGTCCTCGTACTCGTAGGCGTCGATCGAGTCGCGGGGCGCGAGGCGCAGCGTCGGGTACGGGTACGGCTCGCGCGTGAGCTGCTCGCGCACCTGCTCGACGTGGTTGTCGTAGATGTGCACGTCGCCGCCGGTCCACACGAAGTCGCCGACCTCGAGGCCGGTCTGCGCGGCGACCATGTGGACGAGCAGCGCGTACGACGCGATGTTGAACGGGACCCCGAGGAAGAGGTCCGCCGAGCGCTGGTAGAGCTGGCACGACAGCTTCCCGTCGGCCACGTAGAACTGGAAGAACGCGTGGCACGGCGGCAGCGCCATGTCCTCGATCTCCCCGACGTTCCACGCGGAGACGATGTGCCGCCGCGAGTCGGGGTTCGCCTTGATCTGCTCGATCACCTGCGCGACCTGGTCGACGTGGCGGCCGTCCGGCGTCGGCCACGAGCGCCACTGCACGCCGTAGACGGGGCCGAGCTCCCCGTCGGCGTCGGCCCACTCGTCCCAGATGCGCACGCCGCGCTCCTGGAGCCAGCGCACGTTCGAGTCGCCGCGCAGGAACCACAGCAGCTCGTACGCGACGGACTTGAGGTGCACGCGCTTCGTCGTGATCAGGGGGAAGCCCTGCGACAGGTCGAAGCGGAGCTGGCGGCCGAACACGCTGCGCGTGCCCGTCCCCGTGCGGTCGCCCTTGGGCGTCCCGTGCGCCAGGACGTCGCGCAGGAGGTCCTCGTACGGGGTGGGCACGGGCCCGGGCGCGCTGCCCGACGGCGCGGGCTCGGCGGTGCGCACGGGTGCGGTCGGAACGTCGGTTGCGTCGAGGGCCACGCCCGCCAGTCTAGGCACCGCTCCGGCCCGGCAGCCGGTGACGCTCGGCACGCTCTCCGGGAATCGCGCGCGGCCGCCGCACGTTCCCCGGAGGGCGGACGCCCCGACGCCGCGACCCGACGAGTGCGAGGATTCACGCATGACGACGCAGCCTGCCGAGAACACCCTGAGCGCCGCCGACGAGGCCGCGCACGACGTCCCCGCGCCGTCGCCCGCCCCGGCCGACGCGCTGTGGGTCGAGCGCACGGGTACCCGCACGTACACGGGCCGGTCGGCGCGCGGCGCCGAGGTCTCGATCGGCCCGGCGAGCGAGGGTGCGGTGTTCACGCCCGGCGAGCTGCTGAAGATCGCGCTCGCGGCGTGCGCGGGCATGAGCACGGACCGCACGTTCGCCCGCCGCCTCGGCGACGACTACGCCGTGACGATCCACGTCCAGGGCGACAAGCTCCTCGAGGAGGAGCGGTACCCGAAGATCACGGGCACGTACGACATCGACCTCACGTCGCTCGACGACGACGCGCGCGACCGGCTCGTCACCGTCGCCGCGCGAGCGATCGACAAGGCGTGCACGGTAGGACGGACGGTCAAGGCCGGCGCCGAGGTCGAGTACCTGTTCCAGCCGGAGGGTGCCGGCCGCGAGGTCGAGACCCAGGACTGACCGCGGGATGACGGGAGGCGCCATGGCGTACCAGCAGGACCCCTCGAGAAGCCCCGTGCCGCGCGGCGGCGTGCCCGAGTACGGGACCCCGCCCCCGGACGCCGGGCGCAGGGACCTCTCGACGCAGGACGCGGTCGAGTGGTCCGCCTACCGGCCGACGCCGCTGCTCGACGCCGCGCTCGACAAGGCGGTGACGATCCCGTCGCACGTCATCCGGGCGCACGTCGACTCGGTGCGCCGTCGCAACCCCGAGGCCAGCCCCGCGCAGATCGTCCGGATCCTCGAGCGCGAGTACCTGCTCGTCATCCAGACGGCGGGCGGCGCCGTCGGCGCGGCGGCCGCCTTCCCCGCGGTCGGGACGGGCGTGGGGATCGCGCTGACGTCGAGCGACGTCGCGACGTTCTTCGCGTCCTCGGCGGCGTTCGCGCTCGCGGTGGCGGACGTGCACGGCATCGCGGTGGACGACGTGGGCCGCCGTCGGGCGCTCCTGCTCGCGACCGTTCTCGGCGAGAAGGGCGCGCGCGACGTCGAGCGCGCGACCCAGGGGTCGGGCCTCGCGTGGGGCAAGGTGCTCCTGACGAGCATGCCCGCCGGGACGCTCGTCAAGGTCAACAAGGCGCTCGGCAACCGGTTCCTGCGCACCCAGCTCGCGAAGCAGTCCGGCCTCGCGCTCGGCCGGCTCGTGCCGTTCGGCGTCGGCGCCGTCGTGGGCGTGGCGGGGGCGCGGGCGCTCGGGCACGGCGTGATCGCCCAGTCACGGCGCGCGTTCGGGCCGCCGCCGCCGGTGTTCGGCCGGCTCCTCGAGGTCGTGGAGTCGCCCGTGCAGGACGCGCCGCCGCGGCTCGTCCCCGTCCCCGAGGACGCGGAGCCGCGCCGCCGTCGTCGGCTGCTGCCGGGACGGGGGCGGCGCGACCGCTCCCCCGCCCGCGACGCCGAGTGACGACCCGGGGCGTGCGGCGCGTCGCCGTCGCGCGCGAGCTCGACGTCGACGCCTCCGTAGCGTTCGCGTGGGTCGCGGACCCGCGGACCCACCCGCGGTTCATCCCGCTCACCGTGATGACGACCCCGGCGGGCCGGGGCCCCGAGGTGGGCGACCGGTTCACCATGGTGAGCGGCCCGCTCGTCCGACGCACGGGCCGCGGCTTCCCGGACCGCATGGTCGTCGAGTCGCTCGACCGCCCGTCCGTGGCGGCGGGCCGCCCGGGCAGCACGCGGATCCGCAAGCTGGGCCCGGCGCTGCTCGGCGACGCCGGCTTCGAGGTCGTGCCGCTCGGCACGGGCCGCTGCCGGGTCGTGTGGTGGGAGGAGGCGTACCTCGCCGGTCCCGTCCCCCGCGGGATCACGGCGCCCCTCGTCGGGGTCGCGCTGCGCGTCATGATGCACGTGTCGCTGCGCCGCCTCGACGCGCGCCTGCGTGCCCGCAGGTAGCGCACGAGCGGCCCGACGGACGGGCAGCGCCCCGCGGACGCGACGGAACCGGGGCCCCACGGGACCGAACAGTCGGTACCGCGCGACCCCGGGGCCGGGGTGGTGGGTTCAGGCCGTCGGCCCGTCCTCCACCGGGGCGTCCTCCACCGGGCTGCCCGACGGCGCACGGTCGCCCGCGGCGGTCGTCGGGGCACCCGGCGCCGTGCCGGGCGAGGCGTCGGGGACGGCCGGGCCGGCGAGGATCAGGTAGAGCTCGCGACGCGTGCGCTCGAGGAGCTCCGCGGCCGCCGTCGTCTGCTCGTCGGTGCCGGTGCGGGCGACCTGGTGGACCGCCGCGGCCACGGCCTCGACGCCTGCGCGCAGCTCGCGCCGCGGGCGGCCGCCGCGACCGGCGGCGTCGGCGAACGGGTCGCCCAGCTCGTCGGCGTGCTCCGCGACGTACGCGGTGCCCGCCTCGGTGAGCGTCGCGAGGCGGCGCCCGCCGTCGGCCGAGAGCTCGACGAGCCCCTCGTCCTGGAGCAGGTTCAGGGCCGGGTAGACCGCGCCCGGGCTCGGGCGCCACTGGCCCTCGCTGCGCTCCGCGATCTCCTGGATGACCTGGTACCCGTGCATGGGCTGCTCGGCGAGGAGCAGCAGGACGGCGGCGCGGACGTCGCCGCGGCCGGCGCGCCCGGGGCCGCGACCGCGGCCCCCGTGCCGACGACCGCCGTGACCGGGACCGAAGCCGGGCCCGCCCGGGCCGAACCCGGGGCCTCCCGGGCCGAACCCGCGACGGTCGTCGGCCGGACCGCCGGGGCCGAAGCCCCGGCCGCCGTCGGCCGGTCCGCCGAACCCGCGTCCCCCACCGCGACGGGCTCCGCCGCGGCCACGGGGGCCGTCGCCGCGGAACCAGGCCGCGTCGTCGGGCACGGGCGGGAAGCCGTCACGACGACGGCGGTCCGGGCGCGGCCCGGGTCGCTCGCCGAACGGCTGGGACATGTTCTGGACGTCGTCCGGGGTCCTGCCCCGGTGCTGGTGTGCGTGGTGCATGAGAGGTGTCTCCTGTACGTGGATGTTCGAGGGCTCCGGGTGGTCCGCGGAGCGTGGCGGGCCGGTCCGGCCGCGCGGTCGTCGCGAGCGGCGTCTCGGGCTCAGCGATACGGTAACGATATATCGATAGAATATCGCTGTCAACACCCTCGTCGCTCGCGCGCCGTCCCAGGACGCGCACACCTCACGGACGTACGCTGACTTCCAGCAGCCAACCGGCAGCCCACCAGCAGCACCGGACGCATCCCCCGTCCGGCACCCACCCGGGCCGCACCACCCCGGCGGCCCGGCTCCCGCGAGGAGGCGGCGATGCGCCCAGGCCAGCCCCGGCACTACCTGATGTGCCGGCCGACGTACTTCACCGTCAGCTACGAGATCAACCCCTGGATGGACCGGCGCACACCGGTCGACACCGCGCTCGCGGTCGCGCAGTGGGAACGCCTGCGCGACACCTTCCGCGACCTCGGCCACACCGTCGAGACGATCGACCCCGTCCCCGGCCTGCCGGACATGGTCTACGCGGCCAACGGCGCGACCGTCGTCGACGGCCTCGTCTACTCCGCGCGCTTCGCCCACCCCGAGCGCGGGCCCGAGGGACCCGCCTACCTCAAGTGGTTCGCCGACCACGGGTACGTCACCCACCTGGCGGAGCACGTCAACGAGGGCGAGGGCGACCTGCTGCTGGCCGGCGACGTCGTGCTCGCCGGCACCGGCTTCCGCACCGAGCGCGCCGCGCACGCCGAGGCCGCGGCCCTGTGGGGGCGGGAGGTCGTGACGCTCGAGCTCGTGGACCCGCGGTTCTACCACCTGGACACGGCGCTCACCGTGCTGCGCGGCAACGAGGGCACCGTCGGCACCCGCGGGGCCAGCCACGCCGCGCACCCCGACGACACCACCCACCCCGCGCTCACCGGCCCGCCGGCCGTCGACGTCGCCTACCTGCCCGCCGCGTTCTCCCCCGCCGCGCAGGAGGTGCTGCGCGAGCGCTACCCCGACGCGCTCCTCGCGACCGAGGAGGACGCCGCCGTGCTCGGCCTCAACGCGGTGAGCGACGGGACGCACGTCGTGCACTCGCCGCGCGCGGGCCGGCTCGCCGCGGCGCTCCGCGAGCGCGGCTACGAGACGGTCGCGGCGGACACGTCGGAGCTGCTCCGCGGCGGCGGCGGGGCCAAGTGCTGCACGCTCGAGATCCGCGAGCCCGCCGTCCCCGCCCCGGCGCCGACCGGGAGCGCGTCGTGACCGCCCAGGAGGTCCGCGCGTCGGACGGCGGCACGGGCGCGAGCAGCGCCACCGGCCCGCTCGACGGCGACCGGCCCGCTGACGGCAGCGGCGGCGGCGCGCTCGCGCACAACTACCACCCGCTGCCCGTCACGGTCGCGCGCGCCGAGGGGTCGTGGGTCACCGACGTGACCGGTCGCCGCTACCTCGACCTCCTCGCGGGGTACTCGGCGCTCAACTTCGGGCACCGGCACCCCGCGCTCGTCGACGCCGCCACACGCCAGCTCGGCCGCGTCACGCTCACGTCGCGCGCGTTCGACCACGACCTCCTGCACCCGTTCGCCGAGGCGCTCGCGGCGCTCGTCGGGCCGCTCACCACGGGCGGGGCCGACTCCCTCGTCCTCCCGATGAACACGGGCGCGGAGGCCGTCGAGACCGCGATCAAGACGGCGCGCAAGTGGGGCTACGACGTCAAGGGCGTGCCCCCGGGCGAGGCGACGGTCGTCGTCGGCTCCGGGAACTTCCACGGCCGCACGACGACGATCGTGTCGTTCTCCGACGACCCCGACGCCCGGCGCGGGTTCGACCCGTACACGCCGGGGTTCCGCCTCGTGCCGTACGGCGACGCCGACGCGGTCGCCGCCGCGATCGACGACACGACCGTCGCCGTGCTCCTGGAGCCGGTGCAGGGCGAGTCGGGCGTCGTCGTGCCGCCCGACGACTACTGGCCGCGCCTGCGCGCGATCACGACCGCGCGGGACGTGCTCCTCGTGGCCGACGAGATCCAGTCCGGCCTCGGGCGCGCCGGGGCGACGCTCGCGACCGAGACGTGGGGCGTGCGGCCCGACCTCGTGACCCTCGGCAAGGCGCTCGGCGGTGGGATCGTGCCGGTCTCGGCCGTCGTCGGGCGGCGCGACGTGCTCGAGGTGCTCACGCCCGGGACGCACGGCAGCACGTTCGGCGGCCACCCGCTCGCGTGCGCGGTCGGGCTCGCGGTCGTCGAGCTGCTGCGCACGGGCGAGCCGCAGCGACGCGCGCGCGAGCTCGGCGCCGGGTTCCAGGACCGGCTCACCGGGCTCGTCGACGCGGGCCTGCTCGACGGCGTCCGCGGCCTCGGCCTGTGGGCGGGCCTCGACCTCGACCCGGCGCGCGGGACGGGCCGCGACCTGTGCGAGGCGCTGCTCGCGCGCGGCGTCCTCGCCAAGGACACGCGCGGCTCGACCATCCGCCTCGCTCCCCCGCTCACCATCGCGGCAGAGGACCTCGAGACCGGGCTGTCCGCCCTGGAGGACGCCCTGACGGACCTTGCGCGGGGTCGGTAGAGTCCGGAGGGTGACCACGCCCGAGCCCACCGCACCCGGTACCACCACCCTCGCGTCGTCCCTCGACGACCTGCGTCGCGCGTACGCCGACCTGCAGGCGCTGGGGCTGAAGCTCGACCTCACGCGGGGCAAGCCCTCGGCCGAGCAGCTCGACCTCTCCGAGGCCCTGCTCGCGCTCCCGGGCGAGGGCGTGCACACGGACGCCGACGGCACGGACGTGCGCAACTACGGCGGCCTCGACGGGCTGCCCCAGCTCCGGCGCATCTTCGCCGAGCTGCTCGGCGTGCCCGTCGAGCAGCTCCTCGCGGGCGGTAACGCGAGCCTCACGCTCATGTACGACACGCTCGTGTACGCGACGCTCTTCGGCGTCCCCGGGTCCGAGCGCCCGTGGGGCCGCGAGGAGAAGGTCCGCTGGATCTGCCCCGTGCCCGGCTACGACCGTCACTTCTCCGTGTGCGAGGCGCTCGGCATCGAGATGGTCACCGTCCCCATGACGGCGGACGGCCCCGACGCCGCGGCCGTCGCCGCGCTCGTCGCCGACGACCCGACGATCAAGGGCATGTGGGTCGTGCCGACGTACGCGAACCCCGACGGCTCGGTCGTCACGGAGGAGGTCGCGCGGGCGCTCGTGTCCGTGCCCGCCGCCGCCCCCGACTTCCGCATCCTGTGGGACAACGCGTACGCCCTGCACCACCTCACCGACGACGAGGTCCGCAGCGCCGACGCGATCGCGCTCGCCGCCGAGGCCGGCCACCCGGACCGCGTGATCCTCTACGCCTCGACGTCGAAGATCACGTTCGCCGGCGCGGGCGTCGCGTTCCTCGCGTCGTCCCCCGGGAACGTCGCCTGGTACAAGAAGCACCTGTCCGCCCAGTCCATCGGCCCGGACAAGGTCAACCAGCTCCGGCACGCGCTGTTCTTCGGCGACGCCGACGGCGTGCGCGCCCACATGCGCAAGCACCGCGACATCATCGCCCCCAAGTTCGACGCCGTGACGAGCATCCTCGCCGACCGCCTCGGCGGCACGGGCGTCGCGTCGTGGACCGAGCCGAAGGGCGGCTACTTCGTCAGCCTCGAGGTCGTGCCGGGCACCGCGTCGCGCGTCGTCGAGCTCGCGAAGGCCGCGGGCATCGCGCTCACGCCCGCGGGCGCCCCGTTCCCCTACGGCAAGGACCCGGAGGACAAGGTCCTCCGCCTCGCCCCGACTCTCCCCCCGATCGAGGAGGTCCGCGTCGCGATGGACGGCGTCGCGACGTGCGTCCTCCTCGCGGCCGCGGAGCACGCCGCTCGGTAGACGGCCCCGGACCGCGAGGTAGAGCCTCCGGCCGCGAGATAGAGCCCCCGGGTTCTCCCTCGCGGCCGGAGGCTCTACCTCGTTCCGGCGCGTCTCTTCGCTCCTGGCGCATCGCGCTGGTCAGTCTCCCCTTCTCCGGCGCACGATGAGAGGGGTGCGCGACCGATGAGTTCTGCCGACCCGGGCGGTCGGTGGGTGCGTGGGTGGCCCGGACGCTCCGGGCGGCCCGTCGGCAACGGCCAGGAGGGGACATGACCGAACCTGCACGCGGCGACCTCGCCGTCGAGGCGCGCGGCCTCGTCAAGCACTTCACGACCGGCAAGTCGGTGACCAAGGCGGTCGACGGCATCGACCTCCTCATCCCCGAGGGCACCGTGTTCGGCGTCCTCGGGCCGAACGGCGCGGGCAAGACGACCGCCGTCCGCATGCTCGCGACGCTCCTGCGCCCCGACGCGGGCACGGCGCGGGTCCTCGGCCACGACGTCGTGCACGACGCCGACAAGGTGCGTTCCGTCGTCGGGCTCACCGGGCAGTACGCGTCCGTGGACGAGGACCTCACGGGCACGGAGAACCTCGTCATGCTCGCGCGGCTGTACGGGTTCCTCGGCGGCACGGCACGCGGTCGCTCGGCCGAGCTGCTCGACGCGTTCGGGCTCGGGGACGCGGGAGACCGCCAGGTGAAGACGTACTCGGGCGGCATGCGGCGGCGCATCGACCTCGCGGCGAGCCTCGTCATGAGCCCGCGCGTCATCTTCCTCGACGAGCCGACCACCGGGCTCGACCCTCGGAGCCGCAACCAGGTGTGGGACATCGTGCGCGTGCTCGTCGCCGACGGCGCGACCGTGCTGCTCACGACCCAGTACCTCGAGGAGGCGGACCAGCTCGCCGACCGCATCGCCGTGATCGACCACGGCAAGGTCATCGCGGAGGGCACCGCGACCGAGCTCAAGCGGTCGGTGGGCGAGGGCGCGGTGCACCTGCGCCTCGCCGACGCGACGCAGCGGGGCCGGGCCGCGGAGGTCGTGGGCGCGCTGCTCGGCACGGACATCACGCTCGCGAACGACCCGTACGCGTTCACCGCGCGCGTGCCCGACGACGGCGCGGCGGACGTCGCGCGGATCCTGCCCGCCCTCGGCGACGAGGGGATCGTGGTGCCCGAGTTCACGCTGGGCCAGCCGAGCCTCGACGAGGTGTTCCTCGCGCTCACCGGCCAGCCCATGGACGACGACGAGACGATCGAGGAGGTGGCCTGATGGCCGCGGACCCCACGACCACCGCCGCGGAGCTGCGCGCCCCGGAGGCGAACGCGCTGCGCGCGGCGGTCGCGCTCGACCGGCGACCGGACCGGCCGTCGCCCGTCTCGGCGACCCTGACGTACACGTGGCGCGCGCTGCTCAAGATCAAGCACGTGCCCGAGCAGCTGTTCGACGTCACGGTCTCGCCGATCATCTTCACGCTGATGTTCACGTACCTGTTCGGCGGCGCGCTGGCCGGCGACGTGCAGAGCTACCTGCAGTTCCTGCTGCCCGGCATCCTCGTGCAGGCGGTGCTCTTCACGACGATCTACACGGGCTACACGATGAACACGGACATCAGCAAGGGCGTGTTCGACCGGTTCCGGTCGCTGCCCGTGTGGCGGCCCGCGCCGATCGTCGGCGCGCTGCTCGGCGACACCGTGCGCTACACGATCGCCTCGGTCGTGACCCTCGCGCTCGGCCTCGTGCTGGGCTTCCGCCCGCCGGGCGGCGTCGTCGGCGTGGTCCTGGGGATCGTGCTGCTGCTGGTGTTCGCGTTCGCGCTCAGCTGGGTGTTCACGGCGCTCGGGCTCGTGCTGCGCTCCCCCAACGCCGTCATGGGCACGTCGATGCTCGTGCTCATGCCGCTCACGTTCGCGTCGAACATCTTCGTCGACCCGTCGACGATGCCCGTCGTGCTGCAGCGCTTCGTCGACGTCAACCCGGTCACGCACCTCGTCACCGCGGTGCGCGGGCTCATGGCGGGCGAGCCCGCGACGGAGGGGATCGTGTGGGTCCTCGTGGCGTCCGTCGTCCTCACCGCGATCCTCGCCCCGATCACCATGCGGCTGTACCGCAACCGGAGCTGACCGCGCGCACTGGGCACCTGGCGCCGTGGTGCCCAGGCGTGCCGGCGGCTCAGCCCTCCTGGGCCGCCGGCACCTCGTCCTCGCACTTCTTGGTCACGACCATGACGGGGCACGCGGAGTGGTGCAGCACTGCCTGGCTCGTGGAGCCCAGCAGCAGGCCGCGGAACCCGCCCCGCCCGCGCGAGCCCACGACGATGAGGTCGGACGCCGTGGAGAACTCCGTGAGGAGCTCCGCACCCGTGCCGTCGAGCACGATGCGCTTGATCGTGAGCCCGGGGTGCTCCGCCTCGTGGCGGTCGATGATGACGTTCAGCCCCTCGGTGACGTCGGCCAGGACCTGCTCGTGGTCGATCGACGCGGGGAGCCACGCGAGGAGTCCCGCACCGGCGCCGACGGGGACGCCGGCGACCGCGACGAGCTCGGCGTCCCAGGCCCGGGCCTGACGGATCGCGTGCCGCAGCGCGATCTCGGCGGACGGCGACCCGTCCACCCCGACGACGATCCGGCGCAGGTCCCGCACCGGCGGCAGCTCCTGCGCGCCGCCCTCGTCGTCCTTCCCGCCCGCGCGATACGGCACGACGACCGTCGGGCAGTGCGCGTGCGCGGGCAGCGCGGAGGAGACGGTGCCGAGCAGCCGCTCGGTGAAGCCGCCGCGCCCCCGCGTGCCGACGACGACGAGCGCGTGCTCGCGCGACATCTCGACGAGGACCCCCGCGGCGTCGCCGGTCGTGACGGTCGCCGTCGTGCGGACGCCGGCGCCCTCGGCGCGGGCGCGAGCCTCTTCCAGGACGGCGCGCGCGCCCTCCTGGATGGCCGAGTCGTCGAGGGCCGCGTAGCCGCCGTCGAGCGACGCCGCCGTGAACGACGGCAACGAGTAGGTGCACACGATGTGGAGGGGCCACCCCACGCGCAGCGCGTACGCCGCGGCCCAGTCCAGGGCGTGGAGGCTCGGCGCCGAGCCGTCGACACCGACGAGGACGGATTCCGTGCGGGTCATGAGCGACTCTCCTCTCGACGGCCCGGTGCCATCGGACGACCAACCTAGCCGAGACCAGGCCCGGCCGTCCGTCTGCCACGAGTCACGAACACGTCAAGAATGCCACGAACCCCGCCCGCTCGCGCAGAGTGCGAGCGGACGGGGTTCGTCCAGCCAGTGACCGCGGGGGTCCTGATCGGGTGAGCGATCAGGCCACGCGGATGAAGGTGGGGTTCGACTGCCAGATCTGGCGGAACTGGACCGACTTCCCGGGACGCGGGGCGTCGATCATCATGTTGTCGCCCGCGTAGATGGCGATGTGGCCCGGCGTCCAGATGAGGTCGCCCGGCTGCGCCTGGTCGCGCGACACCTTGGTGCCGACCGAACCCTGGGCGCCCGACGTGCGCGGCAGGTTGATGCCGACCTGCGCGTAGACGTAGCTGGTGAAGCCCGAGCAGTCGAAGCCGTCGGGCGTGGTGCCGCCGTAGACGTACGGGACGCCCACGTAGCGGGCCGCGATCGAGACGATCGACGAGCCGTGCGCCGACGCGGGGGCGCCGACGGACGCCTCCTGCTGGGCCGAGGCCTGCGACTCGTCGGACGACGACGACTGCGTGGACTGGCGCTCCTGCGTGCGGCTCGTCTGCGTGGTGCGGACGGGCTCGGGCTCCGGCTCCGGCTCCGGCTCGGGGGCCGGGGTCACGGTGACCGGGGCCTCCTCGATGGTGAACGCCGCGTCGGCCGCGACGGTCACGGCCGGGGCGGCCTCGAGGGCCTGGCGGGCCTGCGCGGTGAGGGCGCTGAGGTCGACGGCGTTGAGCTTGCCGGACTCGTTGTCGACCGGGGCGGCCGTCGCGGGGGCGGCGGCGCCGATCATCGAGACGATGAGGCCGGAGGACGCGGCGACGACGGCGGTACGACGACCGACGCTCGACATCTGGTCCGATGCGGCCTGGGCGATGGTGCTGAGTGGCGTCACGGGACGCCGCGCCGCGCGGTGGCGGGCGCGAGTCGTGCTCACGGTCACTGTTGCCTCTCCTGGACGCCTGCGAGGTCAGCTGTCGGGTTCGGGTGGAAGAGTCACCCGGCCTGGCGGACCGGAGTCCGTCGGGCTTCACCCCAAGGGCGCTGTCTCCAGCACCCGGAAGTGGGTCCCCCGTCCCTGTCATCGGGTCGTCGTGGGCCTCTCGCGGTGACAGGGTTAGGCGTTCCGCGCGAGGTCTCCGCCAGATGGGTATCCCGACGGAGCAGGACGACCGTACAGGACCCCTCGGCAAAAGTCACGTTCCCATCACGACGGAACGCGGCCCCGCGCATCGCCGCAGGTCACGGCGTTTCCCCCGGTGAACGGGCGGCTATCCGCGGGCGACGAAGAGGTGGCGCGCGACGTCGTCGGGCAGGTCGAGGACGACCGGCGCACCCTCTCCCTGCACGGTGACCCCGCCGGCCGGTGCCGGTCGCACGACGAGCGTGCGGCGCGGCAGCACCCCGGCCTGGGCGAACCGCGCGAGGAGCTCGACGTCGACCTGGACCGGCTCGGCGATCCGCTGGAGCACGACGCGCACCTCGCCGCCGCCGAGGCCGTGCTGGGCGAGGTGGACGGGGAGCGACACGACGCCGTCGAGGAAGTCGACCTCCTCGAGCTGCTCCCCGAGCTCCGGCAGGCCCGGGATGGGGTTGCCGTACGGGTCGAAGTGCGGGTGGTCGAGCAGCCCGAGGAGCCGCTCCTCGACGAGCTCGCTCATCACGTGCTCCCAGCGGCACGCCTCGGTGTGCACGTACTCCCAGTCGAGCTTGATGACGTCCGTGAGGAGCCGCTCGGCGAGCCGGTGCTTGCGCATGACGCGCGTCGCCTTCTCGTGACCCGCGGGCGTGAGCTCGAGGTGGCGGTCCCCCGTGACGACGACGAGCCCGTCGCGCTCCATGCGCGCGACCGTCTGCGACACCGTGGGCCCCGAGTGGCCGAGGCGCTCCGCGATGCGCGCGCGCAGCGGGACGATGCCCTCCTCCACGAGCTCGTAGATCGTCTTCAGATACATCTCGGTGGTATCGATCAGATCGGTCACGTCACGCTCCCAGTCGCTCGTCGGCTCGGGGCGCCCGGTCGTCGCTCCACGGGGCGCCTGCCCGCACCGGCGGGCCGCTGGGGGTCAGTCTATGGCGAGCCCGTGACCCGACCGCGGTGTCGTCCAGAGGCACCCGTGGTGCCTGGTGGCCCGCGCCTCCCCGCGGGCCCCGGCGCGGACCGTGCGGTGACGCACGGCCTGTGGACGAGGCTCCCGGGGCGCGCCGCGCGCGCGTAGGGTGACGCCGTGCCCGATCTCGCGAACACCTCGATCACGATCCCCTCGGACCTCCTGCCGGCCGACGGCCGCTTCGGGTCCGGGCCGTCCAAGGTCCGCGCCGCGCAGGTCCGGGCGCTGTCCGACGCCGGCACCTCGCTGCTGGGGACGTCCCACCGGCAGGCGCCCGTCCGGTCGCTCGTGCGCCGCACGCGCGAGGGCCTCGCCGCGCTGTTCGCGCTGCCCGACGGCTACGAGGTCGTGCTGGGCAACGGCGGCTCCACGACGTTCTGGGACGTCGCGACGGCGTGCCTCGTCCGCTCGAAGGCGCAGCACGCGGCGTTCGGCGAGTTCGGCGCGAAGTTCGCCGCCGCGACGACCGCAGCGCCGTTCCTCGCGCCGTCCCAGGTGATCTCGGCCCCCGCCGGGACCGTCGCGCTCCCGGAGCCCGCCGACGACGTCGACGTGCACGCGTGGCCGCACAACGAGACCTCGACCGGCGCGATGGCGCCCGTGCGCCGCGTCCCCGGCTCGCGCGAGCGCGGCGCGCTCACGCTCGTGGACGCCACGTCCGGCGCGGGCGCGATCCCCGTGGACGTCGCGGAGACCGACGTCTACTACTTCGCGCCGCAGAAGGTCTTCGGGTCGGACGGCGGCCTGTGGCTCGCGCTGTGCTCGCCCGACGCGCTCGCGCGCGCGGAGGAGGTCGAGAGCAGCGGCACCCGCTGGGTCCCGGAGTCGCTGTCGCTGCGCACGGCCGCGGCGAACTCGCGCCAGGACCAGACGCTCAACACGCCCGCGATCGCGACGCTCGTCATGCTCGCCGAGCAGGTGGAGTGGCTCCTGGGCAACGGGGGCTTGGAGTGGGCCGCCGCCCGTTCCGCCGAGTCGGCCGCGCACCTCTACGGGTGGGCGGACTCGCGCGAGTGGGCGACGCCCTTCGTCGCGAACCCGGGGGAGCGGTCGACGGTCGTCGGCACGATCGACCTGGACGACGCGATCGACGCGACGACCGTCGTCGCCGCGCTGCGCGAGAACGGCGTGCTCGACGTCTTCCCGTACCGCAAGCTCGGCCGCAACCAGCTGCGCGTCGCCATGTTCCCGGCGATCGAGCCCGACGACGTCCGCGCCCTCACCGCGTGCGTGGACCACGTCGTCGACCACCTCGGCTGACGAGCGCGCGACCGACGGCCGCGCCCAGCACGAGGCCGGTGCCGCCCGGGAGACCGGGACGGCACCGGCCTCGTGGCTCGGCGGGAGGGGCGCTGTCAGGCCGCCCGGGCGGCCTCCTGCGCGTCCTCGGCCTCGATCCGGCGCCGCGCCTCGGCGCGGGCGGAACGGTCGGTCGGGGTCCCGGCGTCGAGGTAGCGCACCACGAGGTGCGGGCGCTGCAGGACGCGGTACCGGACCTCGAGGTGCCAGTTGCGCACGGCCCAGACGGCGGCGCCCACCGCGACGAGCGCGGCGGTGATCGACCCGACGCCGATCGCCCAGCGCGGGCCCCACGCCTCGGCGATCCAGCCGACGAGCGGGGAGCCGACGGGCGTCGCACCGAGGAACACGATCATGTAGAGCGACATGACGCGCCCGCGCATGACGGGGTCCACGGACATCTGGATGGTCGAGTTGGCTGCGGTCATCATGGTGAGCGACGCGAGCCCCACGGGGATGCACGCGACGGCGAAGCTCGCGTACGTGGGCATGAGCGCCATGACCCCCGTGGCGACGGCGAACCCGAATGCGGACCCGATGACGAGCCGGACGCGCGGGCGCTCCCGGCGCGCGGCGAGCAGGGCCCCGGTGAGCGACCCGATCGCGAGGATGGACCCGAGGATCCCGTACTCCCCCGGCCCCATGCCGAACTCGACCTTCGCCATCATCGCGGACGTGAGCTGGAAGTTGAGCCCGAACGTCGACACGACGCCGACGACGACCATGATGACGATGATGTCCGTCCGTCCGCGCACGTACCGGATGCCCTCGCGGATCTGACCCTTCTCGCGCGGCGCGCTGGGCAGCACGTGGAGCTCGCGCGTGCGCATGTACAGCAGCGCGAGGATGGTCGCCCCGAAGGTCACGCCGTTGATGATGAACAGCCAGCCGGAACCGACGGCGGCGATGAGCAGCCCGGCGACGCCCGGGCCCACGAGGCGCGCCGCGTTGAACGACGCGCTGTTGAGCCCGACGGCGTTGGAGAGCTTGTCGGCGGGCACCATCTCGGCGACGAACGTCTGGCGCACGGGGTTGTCGAACGCCGAGACGACGCCGAGCAGGCCGGCGAACACGTAGACGTGCCACAGCTCGACGTTCCCGGACAGCACGAGCGCGCCGAGACCGAGCGCGAGCAGTCCCATCGCGCCCTGGGTGGCCATGAGGAGCCGACGGCGTGGCAGCCGGTCGGCGAGCAGGCCCGCCCACGCGGACAGGGCGAGCACGGGTGCGAACTGCAGCGCGGTGACGACGCCGACGGCGACGCCGGAGTTGTCAGTGAGGTCGCTGAGGACGAGCCAGTCCTGCGCGACGCGCTGCATCCAGGTGCCGACGTTCGCGACGAGCGCGGCGCCGAACCAGACGCGGTAGTTGTAGTACTGGAGGGAGGAGAACGTGGTGCTCATCGGGCGGCGATCCGGGTCAACAGCTCACTGGCGCGGGCCAAGGTCTCTCTTTCGTCAGGAGTGAGGGAGGACAGCTGCTGCGTGAGCCACGCGTCCCGGCGGCGCCGCGTCTCCTTGACCTCGCGCACGCCGGCGTCCGTGAGGCGCACGACGACCTGCCGGCGGTCGCTCGCGTGCTCCCCCTTCTCGACGAGACCCATCTCGACGAGGGCGTTGACGGCGCGGGTCATCGACGGCGGCCGGACGCGCTCGTGCTCCGCGAGCTCGCTGGGCGACATGGCGCCGTGCTTGTGCAGGACGGTGAGGACGCCGAACCGCCCCTCGGGGAGGTCCGCCTCGCCGCGCTGGGCACGCAGCCGCCGGGAGATCCGGGTGAGCGCGACCCGCAGGTCGCCGCCGAGCGTCGCGGGCCGGTACTGGTTCCGGGTAGGAGCAGTGAGGTCCGCAGCAGGCATGATAGTTACCCTAACTCATTACCCTAGGTAAGAAAAGAGGTGGAGGTCACTCCCGAGGCGCGCCGGAGAGACACCACACATGGGCGCGCGCAGCGCCTCGGCAGGTGCCGGTCGGCCCTGCGGCGAGGACGCGAGGGCGGTCTGCTCGGCGGTCGGGTCAGGGCACGTAGGCGACGACGACGTCACCCTCGCCGTCCACGACGACGGCCCCCGTGCCGTGCGGGACGAACACGGACTCCCCCCGGACGAGCCGCGTCCCGGCCCCGGCGTCCGCGCGGTCGGCCGCGAGCGTCACCGCGCCGTCGAGGCACAGCACGACGCGCGGACCGGCGGCGGGCAGAGGCACCGCGCCCGCGACCCGGCCGGCCCGGAGCGCGAACTCCGCGACGGGCGCGCGGTAGGCGACGAGGCCGGTGCCGTCGTCGACCAGCCGCGGTCGCGCGGCCGGACCGGGCGTGCACGTGGCGCACTCGAGCAGGGCGTTGACGTCGACGAGCTTGCTCGTCAGCCCGGCCCGCAGCACGTTGTCGGAGCTCGCCATGATCTCGACGGCGCACCCGGACAGGTACGCGTGCACGTGCCCCGACGGGACGAACATCGACTCCCCGGGCTCCAGGGTGACGCGGTTGAGCATGAGGGACACGACGGCGCCCGGGTCGCCCGGGTGCTGCTCCGCGAGCGCGAGGACGGTCGCGTCGGCACGGCGCGACGTGCGCCGGCCCCCCGGCGCGGGCGCCGCCGGCTCGCGCCCGGCCCGGGCCCGCACGGACGCGACGGTCAGCGCGAGGTCGGCCGCGACGTCGGGCTCCGCGCGGGCGTGGAGCGCGAGGGTGAACGCCTCGCGGACGCCCGCCTCGGTGGGGCGGGCGCGCAGGGTGTCGCGCATCCGTCCGGCGAGCGCGCCGTCGAGCCCGTCGAGCAGCTCGAGGATGCGCGCGGGCCGGCGGAACCCGGAGAGGCCCTCGAAGCGGGAGACCGCCACGACCATCTCGGGCTTGTGCTGGTCGTCGTGGAAGCTGCGCAGCGGCGAGTCGCGCGCGACGCCCTCCCGGTTCTCGCGGTTGAACCCGGCGCGCGCGAGGTGCGGGCGCGGGTGCACCTGCAGCGAGAGCGCGCGATCGGCGGCGAGCACCTTGAGGAGGTACGGCAGCCGGGGCCCGTACTGGTCGAGGACGCGCTGGCCCAGCACCCCCACCGGGTCCGCGCGCACCAGGTCCGCGAGCGTCGTGCCCGACGCCGTCTCCGCGCCCGGGTGCGACGTCCCGCCCGGGCGGGCGCCGCCGTCGGGCACGACGCGCGACGGCGCGAGCGGGTGCGCCCCCATCCACAGCTCGGCCGCCGGACGACCGTCCGGTACCACCCCCAGGAGGTCCTGGATCGCCGACGTCGAGCCCCAGTCGTACCGCTGGACGGTGTTCTCCAGCCGGTAGAACGACGACGGACGAGCGCCGGGGAGGGCGTCGTCCACCGACGCCTCCCCCGACCGCTCGTCCGCCGCGCTCGTCATGGGCCGAGCCTAGAGGCCCAGGGCGTCCCGGATGGGGCCGAGGAGGAAGTACACGACGAACATCGCCGCCGCGACCCACATCAGCGGGTGGATCGCCCGGACCTTGCCGAGCGCGAGCTTGATGAGCACGAAGGCGAGGAAGCCCGCCCCGATGCCGTCCGCGATCGAGTAGGTGAACGGCATGACGATGATCGTGAGGAAGGCGGGGATGCCGATCTCGACGTTCTTCCAGGAGATGCCCGCGATCTGCGTCATCATGAGGAACCCGACGAAGACGAGCGCGGGCGCCGCGGCCTCGTACGGGACGAGGGCGACGAGCGGCGACAGGAACGTCGCGAGCAGGAACGCGACACCCGTGACGACCGACGCGAGGCCCGTGCGGGCGCCCTCGCCGGCGCCCGTCGTCGACTCGACGAAGCTCGTGTTCGACGACACGGACCCGGCACCACCGGCCGCCGCGGCGATCGAGTCGACGACGAGGATCGCGCGCGAGCGCGGCGGGACGCCCTCGGCGTCGTTGAGGCGCGCCTCGGCGCCGACGGCGACCATCGTGCCCATCGAGTCGAAGAAGTCGGCGAGCAGGAGCGAGAACACCAGCAGGATCACGGTGACGGTCGCGATGTTCTGGAACGAGCCCAGGAGGGAGAACTGGCCGAGGAGGCCGAAGTCCGGGACCTGCACGACGCCGTCGAACGTGGGCGCGTTGAGGTTGAAGCCGTCCGGGTTCGAGCCGTCGGGGGCCTTCGCTCCGATGTGGAGCGTGTTCTCCAGCACGACGGCGAGCACCGTCGCCGTGAGGATCGCGACGAGCAGCGCGCCCTTGACCTTGCGCACCCACAGCACGATCGTCAGCACGAGGCCCACGACGAACACGAGGATCGGCCACGTGCCGAGGTTCCCGAGCGCGAGGAGCGTGCCGCTGCCCGCGGTGACGAAGCCCGCGTTGACGAGGCCGATGAGCGCGATGAACAGGCCGATGCCGACGCTGATGGCGGTCTTCAGCTCGAGCGGCACGGCCCGGAAGACGGCCTCGCGGAACCCGGTGAGCACGAGCACGAGGATGATGAGGCCCTCGATGACGACGAGGCCCATCGCGTCCGCCCACGTGACCCCGGGCAGCGACGCGATCGAGTACGCGACGACGGCGTTGAGACCGAGCCCGGCCGCGAGACCGAGCGGGAAGTTCGCGAAGACGCCCATGGCGAGCGTCATGACGCCCGCGACGAGCGCGGTGGCCGCGGCGATCTTGCCGAAGTCCGGCTCGGCGCCCCCGCCGAGGAACTGGCCCGTGCCGTCCTGGACGGTCCCGATGATCAGCGGGTTCAGCACGATGATGTAGGCCATCGCGAAGAACGTCACGAGACCGCCGCGGATCTCGGTGCCGATCGTCGAGCCACGCTCGGTGATCTTGAAGAAGCGGTCGATCGCGCCGCGCGCAGGCGCGGGGGCGTGCTCGTCCTCACGGACGGAGGTGGGGGTGGACATGGGGAGAATGCTGCCAGAACCGTGTGACCGCGCGGTAACGCGCCGGACACGGTCGGGCATCGCCCGCCCGGGTCGTCCGTGCACGTCAGGCCGCGCCGACGGCGTCGAGCGCCGTCCGGGGTGTGCTCGACGCCACGTCGGTCCGCCCGGACGTCGCGGCGACGTCGTGCGCACGGGGCGCCCCGTGACCGTGCCCGAGGGACTCGGCCGTCGCGAGGTCGGTGACGCTGCGCGGCGCGCCCGAGGCGAGCTGGACCGCGTGGAGGACGTCGAGGATCGCGTTCGCCCGCTCCCCGGCGGGGCCCGCGGGGACGCCGTGCACGACCCGGGCGGGGTGCAGGAGGTCGACGACGGCGTGGCCCGGCCGGTGCTCGTCGGGCACCCAGGCGACCGTGGCCGGGACGCCGTCCGCGGCGAGGCACGCGGCGAGCAGCGCGGCGGTGCCCGCGGGGACGCGGGCGCGCCCGACGACGAGGTCGCCGGGGCCGAGGTGCGGGGCGAGGCCGTCGAGCGCGTCTCGCAGCGCCGCGACGCGCGCCGCACCGCCGACGTCGGGCGTGGCCCCGGCGCCGACGCAGAGCAGGTGCACGCGCGCACCGGCGACGGCCGTGCGGTCGGTCGTCGGGCGCAGGCGCCCGCTCACGAGGCCGAGCGCGAGGAGCCGGGGCAGCCGCGGCTCAGCGGTCCTCGACGCGGAGCGGAGCGCGGCGAGCGCGCGCGGGTCCGGGTCGAGAAGCACGACCTCGTGCCCGGCGGCGGCGAGGCAGGCCGCGTGCAGGACGCCGCGGCGACCGCCTCCCGAGACCGAGACCCGCACGACGCACCTCCTCCTGCCCGCCCCGACACCGCGGCGGGCCTCAGTAGGCCCCGGAGCCGGAGAACACCGCGCGCGCCGTGCGCGCGAGGATGAGGAAGTCGCCGAACATCGTCCAGTTCTCCACGTAGTACACGTCGAGACGGACGCTCTCCTCCCACGACAGGTCCGACCGGCCGCCGACCTGCCACAGGCCCGTGAGACCGGGCTTGACCAGGAGCCGACGGCGGACCTTCTTCTCGTACTTCTGCACCTCGCGCGGCAGCGGGGGCCGCGGGCCGACGAGGCTCATGTCGCCGCGCAGGACGTTGAAGAGCTGCGGCAGCTCGTCGAGCGAGTAGCGGCGCAGCACCCGGCCGACGGGCGTCACGCGCGGGTCGTCGCGCATCTTGAACAGGAGGCCGGAGCCGTCGTTCTGCTCCTCGAGCTGCTCGACCTCGCGGTCGGCGCCCACGCGCATCGAGCGGAACTTGAACATCGAGAACGTGCGACCGTTGCGCCCGACGCGCTCCTGGCGATAGAGGACGGGACCGCAGCTCGTGAGCCGGACCGCGAGCGCGACCGCGACGAGCACGGGCAGCGCGACGAGCGTGATGAGGGCCGCGCCCGTCCAGTCCACGACCGACTTCACGGCGAACTTGGGCCCCGTGAAGCGGGGCGCGTCCACGTGCAGGAGCGCGACGCTCTCGGCAGGCGTGATGGTGATGCGGGGGCCGGCGACGTCCGCGAGCTCCGCCGTGAGCATGAGGTCGACGCCGAACGGCTCGAGCTCCCAGCCCAGGCGGCGCACGACCTCGGCCGTGATGGCGTCCGAGCCGGAGACCGCGACGACGTCCGCGCCCACCCGGGTCGCGACCTCGCCCGCGTGCCGGAGCTCGCCGAGCACCGGGACGCCGTGGATCTCCTCGCCCGCCCCGAACCCGCCCGACGGGACGCACACGCCGACGACGCGGTAGCCCGACTCGTCGCGGGAGTTGAGGTCACGGATGAGACGCTCGGCCTGGTCACGGTGCCCGATCGCGAGCACCGCCGACCGCATGCCGCCGTGGGCGCGCTGACGGTGGAGCCACTGGCGCCACGCGTATCGGCCAACGAGCAGGCCGCCGAGCCCGAGGGGGAACGCGAACGCGAGGTAGCCCCGGGTCTCCGGGAAGCGGAGCAGGAAGGCGAGGACGGCGAGCACCGCGAAGAGGCGCCACGACGCGTCGAACACGCGGTGGTACTCGGTGGGCCCGCTGCCCATGACGCGGGGGTCGCGCGTCCGGCTGGCCACGAGGGACACGGACCAGGCGACGCCCACGAGCACGGACAGCACCACGTAGGGGACGCGGGCCCGGCTCACGGGCTCGTCGATCACGGCGTCCCAGCGCAGGAAGTAGGCGACCAGCACGGCCACGACGATCACCACCGTGTCGGTGACGAGCAGCCGACGGCGGTAGGCGACCTCCCAGCCCTGCGCGGCGAACGCGGCCCGAGCGGCGCGGATGCGTGCCGCGGGCGACGCGGTGAGAAAGGTGCGCAGACCTCGTCTCGTGTCGTCGGTGACGCTGTGGGACATGCGTCCACCTCCGGTCGGCTCCACACCCTGCATGGCGACTCATCCTAGGTTCGAGAAAGTGCGATAACGAGGGTTGACGAGGGCTTTCACCCGGGTGAGAAGGCGTTCCGGACGACTGCTGTCCGGAAGGTCCCCGGCCGCAGGATCCTGCGGTTCTCACGTCGACGGCATATCGCGGAGGAATTCACTGGACAGGTGTCCAGGTCTGGCGTTCCGCAGCACGCGACGCAGCGTACGGAGAAGGCGTGAGGGAGTTCCCACCCACAGACCGGGGCGGTTCGAGCTGGACGGGCGACCACGAGCGGGAGAGCGTGGTGGGCCGCTTGCATCGTAGCGCGCGGTTGCGGGTGCTCCGGACGTGTGCTCACACCAGAGGAGAAGAGACGCAGGTCACGCCAGTGACGCGCCGTGGGGGTGAAAAAACCGGCGCGTCGCTACGATGCTCGGGTGCCCTCGGTCGTGACCCTGCTCCTCCACCCCGAACGCCGGCGCCCCGACCCGGCGCCCTGGCGGGTCGACCTGCGCGTCGTCATCCTCGCCGGCATGGCGCTCTGGACGGTCGCGCTCGTCGTGTGCGCCGTCCTGCTCGCCACCGGGACGCTCGCGCCCCGCGCGGTCGCGACGTGCGCCGTCGGGCTCGCGCTCGGCGCGCTCGGGCTCGGCTGGGAGCGGCGGAACCGGACGCGCTACCGCGCGTCCGCCGACGACTGAGGGTCGTCCCAGGCCGTCCGCGCCACCGCGCCCTGCGCCCCGCGCGGGTCGCGGAGCACCTCCTCGAGCAGGTGCCGCGCGCGGTAGCGCCCCGCGACGGCGGCGAGCGCCGCCGCGAGCCCCGCCGGACCGGTCGCGTGCACGACGACGTCCGCTCCCCCACGACCCTCGACCCACCACGGGACCGCGACCCCGCCGACGCGGAGGTCGTCGTGCCGTTCCCAGGTGCGTGGCAGGGGCGCACCGACGACGGCCACTACCTCGGCCGGGACGTCCTCGCGACGCCCGGCGGCGTCCGGCGCCGGAGCGGTACCGGCGACCGTCGCGACGTCGAGCAGGTCCGCGAGGTCGTCGACCAGGTCCCGTCCGGCGGGCACGAGCGGGCGCAGCGGGACCCACATCGGGTCCGCGGCCACCGCGACGTCGTCGGCCGCCGCGACGACGACCGTCCCGCCGTGCAGCGCGGGTACCCGCGCGGGGGCCGGGTCGAGCCGCACGCCGCTCTCCGCCAGCGTCTCCAGGGCGCGCCACAGTGCCAGCGCGGCCGCGGCGTCGACCGGTGACCCGACGCGCGGCAACCCGTCCAGCAGGTCGGCCCACTCCTCCGGGTCGAGCTCGGCGAGGTCGTGCACGCCCCCGACGGCGGCGAGCGAGGCGTCGTCGAGCCCCGCCACCTCCGGCGGTGCCGGACGCAGGAACGCAGAGGCGGGGCCGCCGTCGAGCGCGAAGGGGCCGCCGAGCTCCTCGCGCAGCCACCACGCCGTGTACGACCGGGCCGACGCCGCGCGCCTGCCCTCCGCGCGCACGGGCGTCAGCAGCGCCTCCCGCGCCGCGGGGTCGCCCGCGAGCCGGGCGAGCACGTCGGGCCACGCGCCGTCGGCCACCGCGTCCAGGTCCGCGACGGCGAGCACGTCCCCCACGTACGCCTCGGGGCCGAGCGTCGCCGCGAGGTGCTCGAGGTACCCGGCCCAGTCGGAGAGCCAGCCCTCCGGCGCGTGCGGGTCCAGGTCGGGCTCGTCGTCGTCCGACGCGGGCGTGAGGACGTCGCGCACCCGCAGCGCGGTCGGCCCCGCCGCCGCGCCCACCGCGCGCAGCGCCGGCTCGCCCCAGCGCGCGACGACCCCCGGGTCGACGACGTCGAGCCCGTCGAGCACGTCCGCCGCCCAGGTGCCCGGCAGGGCGCAGCCGCGCACGGGCGACCAGCCGCCGTCCGTCGTCGGGACCGGGAGCTCGCCCCACCAGAACGGCAGCACGTCGCCGGCCGGGTCCCGGACGTCGCGGAGCGCGGCGGCGACCAGCGCGAGCAGCCGCTCGACCTCCGCCGCGGGGTCGTCGCCCGCGTCGGCGGCGTCGGCGGCGGCGAGCACGCGCTCGCGCACCGCGCCGTCGGCGAGCACGGCGCGCAGGTCCGTCGCGCGCGCGCCCAGCCGCTCGAGCAGCGGGTGCGCAGCCCGCGGGTCGACGACGCGGAGACCGAGGTCGGCGGCGTCCCGCGCGTCGAGCGTCCCGCCGTCCATGCCGTCGTCCGTGCCGTCGTCGAGGAGCAGGAGGCCGCGCGCCCCGCGCACGACCTGCCCATCGAGGAGCGGGACCGGGAGCGCGCCCAGCGCCTCGAGCACCGACCGGTCCCCCGCGTGCGGCGCGAGCGCGTCGTACAGCGCCCGCCAGCGCTCGGGGTCGGCGACGAGCGGGAGGTCGTCCACGACGTCGGCCAGGTCCACGACCTGCGCCCCGAGCGACCGCGCGACCGCGCGCAGCGGGCCCGGCACGTCCACGAGGTGCGCCGCCCCGAGCTCGACGCGCACGCGCGCGTCGCCCACGTCCCCGGCGAGGACGCGCGCCTCGGCGGGGACGAGGAGCCGCCGCTCGGCCCGCTGCGGCGCACCGTGCTCGTCACGGTCCGCGAGGATCGACGGGCCTTCCCAGGTCTCGTCGAGCGAGAGGCCGGGCTGGTCGGGGGGCACGTCGAGCGGGAGGAGCGGCGTGCGGGCCAGGGCCGCCGTCGCCGCAGTGCGGACCCCCGCGTCGACCGCGCTCGCCGGCAGCCCGGTCGGGACGAGCGCGAGCACGTCGGCACCGCGGTCGGCCGCGAGCGACCCGAGGAGCGCCGCGAACGCGCGACCCGCCTCGTGCGCGACGTGATCCGTCACGGCACCGCGCGGGACGTGCCGGCGCGCGGGGTCGAGCGGGAACGTCGCGAGGAGCAGGGCCGGGAACGTGAGCCGCTCGTCCGTCGGGGTGGGGGCGTGCAGCACGGTCGGCGCCGCTGCGTCGTGGGGCAGGGCCCAGGTCACCGACCAGCGGTCCGCGCCGCGCTCCTCGACGGGACGGTCCGCGAGGAGCGCGGGGTCGAGCGTCCCCTCGCGCCGCAGCACCGTCCAGCGCTCGTCGACGTCCGCGACGCGGCGCTCCGCGACGCCGTCGCCCGCCACGACGACCTCCGCGAGCGCGGGCAGGGCGAGCAGCAGCGGGTCGCCGAGGTCCGCGAGCTCGGCCCGCACGGCGTCGAGCGCCGCGTCGTCGCGCAGCTCGACCTCGACCACCGTGTCGTACCCCGCCGGCACCTCGACATGCGCCGGGAACGGGAGGCGCAGCACCGGGAGCCGGTCGCCGCGCCCCGCGACCTCGGCGGCGAGGTCCGGGCGGTCCGCCACGACGTCGTCGAGCGCGACGCGCGTGCGGTCGAGCGAGAGCTCGACGGCGTGGTCTCCCGCGCCGACGCGCACGCGGTCCGCGACCGAGCGGACTGCCGCGAAGCCGACCCCGAAGCGCCCCACCGTGCGCGGGCCATCGGCTGCGCCCGCGCCCCGACCCGTGGCCGAGGCCCGCATCGCGACGAGCGACGCGACACCCGCCGCGTCGAGGGGCTCGCCCGTGTTGGCCGCGCGCAGCACCCAGCGCCCGTCGGGGTCGGACGGCGCGTGCAGGCTCAGCCGGAGGCGGCCGGGGACACCTGCGCGGACGGCGGCGTCGGCGGCGTTCTGCGCGAGCTCGACGACGACCCGCCCCCGGTACGACCCGTGGGCGTGGTCCTCCTCCGTGTTCGCGTCCTCGCGCAGGCGCGTCGGCGAGGACCGCCACGCCTCCAGGACCGCACGACGCAGCGCGGCCGTCCCGAAGACGTCCTGCGTCACTCCCGCGGCTCGTCCGGCGCGGCGTCGACGGCGGCGCCCGGCGCGGTCTCGTCCGGCGTAGCGTCGAGGTCAGGGGCGGTCTCCGCGTCGTCCGGCACGGCGTCGGGGACCGGGGCGGTCTCCGCCTCGTCCGGCGCGGCGTCCGGCTCGACGGCCACGGCCGCGGAGTCCTCCGGCGCGGTGTCGACGGGCGTCGGGGCGTCGGCCACCGGCGTCGGCTCGTCCTGCGCCGCCGGAACCGTCTCGTCCGCGGCAGTGTCCGTCGGCGCGGCCCCGTCCCGGGCCGCCTCCTTCCGGGCGACCGCGGACTCGAGGAGCGTGACGATCTCGACGTGCAGCTCGTCGACGAGCGGGTCCGGGTCCGGCCACTCGCTGCGCTGCGGCTCGACGTCCGTCTCCGAGTGCGCGCCGCAGCCGTGGTCGAGGCTCACGACCTTGCCGTCGTCGGGCGACCACTCGTTCGCGCACACGCCGAAGACCTGGCCGAGGCTGCCCTGGAGCGGCACGAGGAAGCCGCACGACCCGCAGTCGGCCGCGGCGGCGACGGCGCCGCGCGTCGTCGGGCCGCGCGACCCGCGGTACCAGCGCTCCGCGGCCTCGTCGCGGCCCTGCGGCGACAGCACGCGGGCACGCGCGAGCGCGAGCTCCTCGATCGCGACGGCGTCCTGCTCCTCGTCGCCCGTGGGCACGTAGCCGGGCTCGAGGCGCGGGTCGTCGGCGCGGAAGGGCAGCACGTCGCCCGGGCCGACGTCGCCCGGGCGCAGGCGCTCGGACCACGGGAGCCACGACGGCGCGAGCAGCGCACCGTCACCGGGCAGGAGCTCGACCTCGCACACCGTGGCCGTCCGGCCGCGCGGCACGCGCGCGAGCGTCACGGTCCAGTGCCAGCCGCGGTAGCCGCGCATCGTGCACGCGAACCGGTGGGAGATGAGCCGGTCCGCCTCGGCGACCGTCCCGAGGTGCTCGCCCACGTCCTCCGGGCTCTCGGCCACCTCCTGCGCCGCGGCGCGCGCGAGCTCGACCGCGCCCGTGAGCACGGCGTCCCGCGCCGCGCGTGCGGAGACTCCTCGGACGCGCTCCTCTGCGGCTGCCACGGCGGACATCGTCAGGCCTCGATCTCGTCCGCGACCGCGCGCAGGACCGCGGCGACCTTGGTGGCCTTGCCCTTCTCCGGGTAGCGGCCACGGCGCAGGCCGTTGCCGATCCCGTCGAGCTCCTTGATGAGGTCCTCCACGATGACCGCCATCTCGTCCGCCGAGCGACGCTTCGCCTTGACGACCGAGGGCGCCGGGTCGAGGAAAGTGACGGCGAGCGCCTGCGGGCCACGGCGCCCGTCGGCGACGCCGAAGTCGACGCGAGCGCCCGGCTTGGGCGCGGGGGCGTCCGCGGGCAGCGCGGAGGCGTGCAGGAAGACCTCGCCGCCGTCGTCGTTGGCGATGAAGCCGAACCCGCGTTCGGTGTCGAACCACTTGACCTTGCCGGTGGGCACGTGGACCTCGTTCGTGCTCGTAGGAACCAGAACCCCCAGGTTACCGGCCACGCGGCGGCAAAGCCGCATCCATACCGCGGGCGAGCCCAGGGCGAGCCCGGACGACCGGCCGAGTCCCCGCCGTCGTCCCGGTCAGCGCGGGGCCGACCGCGGGACCACCCCGGCGTCCGCCCCGACCCGCAGCGCGACGGCGTCGAACCAGTCGGTGTAGTCGGCGACCGTGCGGTGGAGGTGGCCGAACAGCTCGAACGACACCGTGCCGAACAGGGTCGTCCACGCCATGAGCGTGCGCACGACGGCCTCGGGCGGGGCGTCGGGCGTCGTGAGCCCGCGGGCGCTCACGTACGCGACGGCGGGGGCCACGAGCGCGGCCGCGTCCCCGCCCGACGGCGGTGCGGGCACGGGGCCCTCGCCGTCCGCCCAGGAGTCGGCGACGACCCGGACCAGGGTCCGCACGACGCGCGTCGCGGGCTCGACCGTGTCCTGCGGCGCCGCGTACCCCGGCACGGGGGTGCCGTAGAGCAGCCCGAACTCCCCGGGCCGCGCGACGCACCAGGTGCGCAGCGCGCGGCACGCGGCGAGCCAGCGGCCGGGCAGGTCGTCCCGCGCGACGGCGGCCTCCGCGGCCTCGACGGCGGCCCCGAGCTCGTCGTAGCACTCGACGAGGAGCGCGGTGAGCAGCGCGTCCCGGCTCGGGAAGTAGCGGTAGACGGCGGACGACACCATGCCGACGTCGCGCGCGACGGCCCGCAGCGAGAGCGCGGCGGGCCCGTCGGCCACGAGCCGCGCGCGGGCGGCGCCGAGGATCTCGCGCGTGAGGGTCTCGCGCGCCAGGGCGCGTGCCGTCCGAGGTGCCGTCATGCCGTCAGGGTCGCAGACGAGAGCGCCGCCCACCAACGAGAGCAGCGCTCTTGTTTCTTGGCACGGCGCGTGCCAGGCTGCTCCTGAAACGAGAGCACTGCTCTCGGAAAGGAGCCCTCATGTCCAGCACCTCGTCCTCCGACGACCGGCACGTCGTCGTCGGCGCCGGCCCCGTCGGCCGCCACGTGGCCGCCGAGCTCGCGGCCCGCGGGTCGCACGTCACCGTCGTCACCCGCAGCGGACGCGACACCGGGCTCGACGGCGTCACGCACCTCGCGCTCGACGCGTCCGACGCCGACGCGCTCAGCCGTGCCGCGGACGGCGCCGCCGTGCTCTACAACTGCGCCAACCCCGGCGACTACACGCAGTGGGAGAAGGTCTGGCCGCCGCTCGCCGCCGCGCTGCTCACCACGGCGGAGCGGACGGGCGCCGTCTACGCGATCACGGGCAACCTCTACCCCTACGGGCCGGTCGACGGACCCATGACCGAGGACCTGCCGGACGCCGCGACCGACCACAAGGGCGTCCTGCGGGCCCGGCTGTGGGCCGACGCCCTCGCCGCGCACCGCGCCGGCCGTGCGCGGGTCGTCGAAGTGCGCAGCTCCGACTTCGTCGGGCCCGGGGTGGGCACCAACGGCCACGTGTCGCGCGTCGTCCCCGCCGCGCTGCGCGGCCGGGCCGTCACGATGATCGGCCGCACCGACCTGCCCCACTCCTTCACCGACGTGCAGGACGCGGCGCGCACGCTCGTCGCGGCGGCCGCGGACCCGGGCGCCCTCGGCCGCACGTGGCACACCCCGAGCAACCCGCCGCGCACCCAGCGCGAGGCGCTGACCGACGTCCTCGCGAGCGTCGGGCACCCGCCGGTCCGGGTGCGCTCGCTGCGCGGCCCCGGGCTCGCCGCCGCCGGGCTGTTCTCGCCGCTGCTGCGCGAGCTGCGCGACCTCGCCTACCAGTGGGAGCGCCCCTACGTCCTCGCCGACACCGCTGCCCGCGACCGCTTCGGCATCGAGCCCACGCCCTGGGACGAGGTCTGCCGCCGGACCGCCCGCGGCTGACCACAGCGCGAGATCGGCACCTCTCGCCGAGGTCGGCGCTCTGCTGCGAGCTCGGCAGTCGCGACTACCGATGTCGACCGGACCTGCCGATCTCGGCGCCTCAGGTCGGCCCGTCGTCCACAGATCCGCCGACCACCGCACCGCGACCCGGCCAGGAGCGGCACGATCACGCCCCATGTCGAGACGAGAACCTGCGCTCCCGCTGCACCTCGCGCGCGAGCACCTCCCGGAAGAGGCCCGGCGACGTGTGACCCACGGCGAGTGGGAACGCGTGCGGCGCGGCGCCTACCGCGACGCGCTCCCGCCGGACTCGGCTCCGGCCACGGCCGCGCGAGGACTCGCGGTGGACCGCGCACGTGCCGTCGCCCGGAGCCTCCGTGCCGACCCGGTCGTGAGCCACGCGTCCGCGGCGCTCCTGCACGACCTGCCTCTGTGGGAGCTCCCGGCGACCACCCACGTGGTCCAGTCCTACCGCCGCTCGGGTTCCGCGGCACGGGACGTCACGCGGCACGTGGGCGAGGTCGCCGCCCACGACCGCACGACGGTCCTCGGCATCACCACGACCTCGCTGGTCCGCACCGTCGCCGACTGCCTGAGCACCATGCCCGCCCTCGACGGGCTCGTCGTCGTCGACGCGGCCCTCGCCCGGGGCGTCCGACGGTCGGACGTCGCGGCCGTCCTCGACCGCCGGCCACGGGGTCGTGGGTCGCGCCGGTCTCGCCACGTGCTCGCGCTCGCGGACCCGGGCGCCGAGTCGGCCCGCGAGACCTGGCTCCGGTACGTCCTGCTGCGGACCGGGCTGCCCCGGCCGGAGACGCAGGTGGCGCTCCGCACCGAGGTCGGCGCGGTCCGGGTCGACCTCGGCTGGACGCGGTGGCGCCTGCTGCTGGAGTTCGACGGCCTCGTGAAGTACCGCACCGGCCCCGCGGGCCTGGCGCCGCGTGCGGACCCGGGCCGTGTGCTGGTCCGGGAGAAGCTGCGGCAGGAGGCGATCGAGCGCACGGGGCACCGCCTCCTCCGCGTCACCTCCCGGGACCGGCCGGAGGACGTCGTGACGCGGGTGCTGCGGCACGTCCCGCCCGACGTCGTCCGTGGCCTGCGCGCCGATCCGTTCCTCCCGCCGCGGTGAGGTCGGCAACCGGGGACGAGATCGGCGGGTCCGGTCGGCGTCGGCAGTCCCGACTGCCGTTCTCGCACGCGAGCGCCGATCTCGTCCCACCCGGCTGGCGCGTAGCATCGGACGGATGGCCATCTCCCGGCCCGAGCGGGCTCCGACGTACAGCGAGTCGCTGCGCCAGCGCGACGACGACGCGCTGGTCGCCCTGCTCGCGGGGCGTCCCGACCTCGCCACGCCCTCCCCCTCGACGCTGCTCTCGCTCGCCGCGCGCGCGATGAACCGCACGAGCCTCGAGCGCGCGCTCGCCGGGCTCGACGAGCTGACGCTGCACGTGCTCGAGTCGGTGCTCGTGCTCGACTCCGTGGGCACGCCCGCGACGGCGTCCGCGGTCGCGCGCGCGACGGGGGTGGACCGCGCGTCGGTCACCGCGGCGCTCGCGCGCCTCGACGAGCTCGCGCTCGTGTGGTCGCCCGGCACGCGCTCGGCCAGGTTCCGCCCGGCGCCCGGGACGGCCGAGGTGCTCGGCCCGCACCCCGCAGGCCTGGGCCCGGTCTCCGGCGACGCCCCGGCGCCGTCCGCCGTCCTGCCCGACGACGCGCCCCCGGGCGCGCGCGCGATCCTCGACGCGCTCGCGTGGGGGCCGCCCGTGGGCGTCGCGCCCCGCTCCGACGCGTCGGCACGCCGGACGACGGCCTGGCTGGTCGAGCGCGGCTACCTGCGCGCGACCGACGAGCGGCACGTCGTCCTGCCGCGCGAGGTGGGGCTCGCGCTGCGCGGCGGCCGCACCCACCGCGACGTGCGCACGGCGCCGCCCGTGCCCGACGCGCGCGAGCTCCCCGCGGCGACGGTCGAGGCGGAGTCCGCGAGCGCCGGGCTGGAGGCGGTGCGCCTCGTCGCGCGCCTCGTGACGCACTGGACCGAGCACCCGCCCGGCGTCCTGCGCGCGGGCGGCCTGGGGGTGCGCGACCTGCGCCGCGCGGCCCTCGCGCTCGAGGTCGACGACGGGACGGCGGCCGCGGTCGTCGAGCTCGCGGCGGCGGCAGGCCTCGTGGCCGACGACGGCGACGACCCGCCCACGTTCGCCCCGACCCCGACGGCCGAGGACTGGCTCGACGACGACCTGGGCGACCGGTGGGCCGCGCTCGCCCGCGGGTGGTGGCGGTCGCGCCGGACGCCGTGGCTCGTCGGGAGCCGTGACGAGAAGGGCGCCCTGCGCGCCGCGCTCGACCCCGAGCTGTGGCGGCCCTGGGTCCCGCGGCTGCGTCGCTCGGTCCTCGACGTGCTCGCTCTCGCGCCCGACCGGCCGCTCGGCCCGGCCGACGTCGTCGCGGTCCTGCGCTGGCGCACGCCGCGCGCGGTGCCGCCGGAGCAGGCCGTCGCGGGGCTGCTGCGCGAGGCCGCGCTGCTCGGCGTGACGGGCGCGGGCGCGCTCGCTCCCCCGGGCCGGGCGCTCGTCGCGGGCGACGACCCCGCGCCGTCGTCGGAGCCCGTGGACCTGGGCGCCGCGTTCGAGGCCGTGCTCCCGCCCGAGGTGGACGACCTCCTGCTCCAGGGCGACCTCACCGGCATCGTGCCGGGCCGGCCGTCGCGCACCCTCGAGCGCCTCGTGGAGGTCGCGGCCGACGTCGAGTCGCGCGGTGCCGCGACCACGGTCCGGTTCACCGCGGAGTCGGTGCTGCGCGCACTCGACCGGGGCGCGACGGCCGACGAGCTGCTCGCCGAGCTCGCGTCGCACTCCCGCACGCCCGTGCCCCAGCCGCTGGAGTACCTGGTGCGCGACACCGCGCGACGTCACGGGCGCGTGCGGGTCGGGACGGCGTCGTCGTACGTGCGCGCCGAGGACCCGGTGCTCCTCGCGGGCATCGCGGAGGACCCGGCGCTGCGCGGCCTCGGTCTGGTGCTGCTCGCGCCGACCGTGCTCGCGTCCGGCGCACCGGCCGGGGAGCTGCAGGACGCGCTGCGGGCTCGCGGCGTGCCGTCGGTCGTGGAGGGCCCGGACGGGCGCGTGCTCGTCGCGGACCGTGCGGGCCGTCGCGACCTGCCCGACGCCGCGGGCCCGGCCCGGCGGGGACGGGCCGGGACGGTCGTCGGGCGGCGCGGGAGCCGCGCCCGGACCGGCGTCGTCCCGGGCTCCGGGGCCCGCGTCGACGAGGCGCGGGACGAGGCCGGGCGTGGCGAGAAGCGGTTCGCCGACCTCGTCGCCCGGCTCCGCGCCGCGGACACGCGCTCGGCGGAGCAGGCCCAGGCCCGCGCGGCCGGCGGAGCACGCGCCGAGGGCGACCGGTCGCGCCGGGGCGGGGGGACGTCGTCGGGCCGGGCGGGACGCGGGGACGACGGCCCCGAGGGAACAAGCGACCCGGTGGCGGCGTTGGGGCTGCTGCGCGAGGCGATCGCGGACGGCGCCATGGTGTGGCTCGAGGTCGTCGGGTCGACGGGCGCGCCGGACCGCCGCCGCGTGCGGCCCCTCACGCTCGACGCCGGACGGCTGCGCGCGCAGGACCCGGCACGCGACGCCGAGCTCACGGTCGCGGTCCACCGCATCGCGTCCGTGACCCCGGACTGACCCTGGCCCGCCCCCGCACTACCCCCGGACCGTCACCCGACCGACCCCGGACCACCACCGGCCCGCCCGGCGACCGCCCGGACCGCACGACCCTCGGCCACCCACGGCAAGGAGAACGCATGACCGACGGACCTCTCATCGTCCAGAGCGACAAGTCGCTCCTGCTCGAGGTCGACCACCCCCGTGCCGACGACGCGCGGCGGGCCATCGCGCCGTTCGCCGAGCTCGAGCGCGCCCCGGAGCACGTCCACACGTACCGGCTCACGCCGCTCGGCCTGTGGAACGCGCGCGCGGCCGGGCACGACGCCGAGCAGGTCGTCAACACGCTCATCGAGTACTCGCGCTACCCGGTGCCGCACGCGCTGCTCATCGACGTCGCGGAGACCATGTCGCGGTACGGGCGGCTCACGCTCGCGCAGCACCCCACGCACGGGCTCGTGCTCGAGGCGACGGACCGCGCCGTCCTCGCCGAGGTGCTCAAGTCCAAGCGCACCGCCGGGCTGGTGGGCGAGCGGATCGACGACACGACCGTCGTCGTGCACCCGTCCGAGCGCGGCCACCTCAAGCAGGTCCTCGTGAAGCTCGGCTGGCCCGCCGAGGACCTCGCGGGGTACGTCGACGGTGAGAAGCACGCCATCGCGCTCAGCCCGACGACGCCGCCGCGCGCCGAGGGCGAGGAGCCGAAGCCCTGGGAGATGCGCCCGTACCAGGCGCAGGCGGTGGACGGGTTCTGGCACGGCGGGAGCGGCGTCGTCGTGCTGCCGTGCGGCGCGGGCAAGACGATCGTCGGCGCGGGGGCGATGGCGAGGTCCGGGACGACGACGCTCATCCTCGTGACGAACACGGTGAGCGCGCGCCAGTGGCGCGACGAGCTCGTGCGGCGCACGACGCTCACCGAGGACGAGATCGGCGAGTACTCCGGCGCGCGCAAGGAGATCAAGCCCGTCACGATCGCGACCTACCAGGTGCTGACGACGAAGCGGAAGGGCGTGTACACGCACCTCGAGCTGCTCGACGCCCGCGACTGGGGGCTCGTGGTCTACGACGAGGTGCACCTGCTGCCCGCGCCGATCTTCCGCATGACGGCAGATCTCCAGGCGCGCCGCCGCCTCGGGCTCACCGCGACGCTCGTGCGCGAGGACGGCCGGGAGGACGAGGTGTTCTCGCTCATCGGGCCCAAGCGGTACGACGCCCCGTGGAAGGACATCGAGGCGCAGGGCTACATCGCGCCCGCGGACTGCGTGGAGGTGCGCCTCACGCTGCCGGAGTCCGACCGCATGACATACGCCGTCGCCGAGCCCGAGGACAAGTACCGGCTCGCCGCGACCGCCACCCGCAAGAAACGGGTCGTGGAGCAGATCGTCGCGCAGCACCCGGACGACCAGGTGCTCGTGATCGGCCAGTACCTCGACCAGCTCGAGGAGCTGTCGCAGCACCTCGACGCGCCGCTCATCACGGGCGCGACGACGGTCCGCGAGCGCCAGCGCCTGTTCGACGCGTTCCGCACGGGCGAGATCTCGCGGCTCGTCGTGTCGAAGGTCGCGAACTTCTCCATCGACCTGCCCGAGGCGTCCGTCGCGATCCAGGTCTCCGGGTCGTTCGGGTCGCGCCAGGAGGAGGCCCAGCGCCTCGGCCGCGTCATGCGCCCCAAGGCCGACGGCCGCACCGCGCACTTCTACGCCGTCGTCGCGCGCGACACGGTGGACCAGGACTTCGCGGCGCACCGCCAGCGGTTCCTGGCGGAGCAGGGGTACGCGTACCGCATCGTCGACGCGGAGGACCTGGGCGTCGTGCAGTGACGGGTGGGGACCGCAGCGCAGCAAGGTACCCGCCCGGCACGGAACGACGCCCAGGGCCGACCAGGAACGCGGAGGACCTGGGCGTCGTGCAGTGACGGGTGGGGACCGCAGCGCAGCAAGGTACCCGCCCGGCACGGAACGACGCCCAGGGCCGACCAGGAACGCGGAGGACCTGGGCGTCGTGCAGTGACGGGTGGGGACCGCAGCGCAGCAAGGTACCCGCCTGGCACGGAACGACGCCCGGGGCCGACCAAGAACACGGAGGACCAGGGCGTCGTGCAGTGACACAGGGTCCCGCGGCACCGATTGCGGGTCCTGGGCGGCTGGGAAAGGATCGGGCCGTGAGCACGGCCGATCGTCCCTGGCACCCCCGCGCGGCCGGGGGCCGCGGCGCCCGCGCGTTCCTCGCCCTCGTCGTCTCGACGCTCGTCGGGCTGCTGACGTGCGTCGCTCTGGTCGCCCCGGCGGGCCTCGCGCACGCCGTCCCGCCGATGGACGTGACGGACGAGATCACCGACCCGTCCGGCGTCCTCGGGGACCGCACGGACGACGTGCGCGCGGCGCTCGACCGCCTGGCCCAGGACACGGACCTGCAGCTCTTCGTCGTGTACGTGGACGACCTCGACGGCATGGACGGCGTCGACTGGGCGAACGCGACGGCGAACCAGTCGGGGCTGGGGGTCGACGACCTGCTGCTGGCCGTCGGGACGCAGGACCGGCGGTACGGGTTGTCGTACGACAACAACGTCCCGCTGTCGGACGCCGAGCTGGACCGGATCACGTCCGCCGTGGAGGACGAGCTGCGCGCCGACGACTGGGCGGGTGCGGCCATCGCGGCGGCCGAGGTGGCGCGGGGTGCGAGCCAGGGCTCGGGCGGCGTGTCGTGGTTCTGGGTCCTGCTCGTCGGCGGCGTGCTCGTGATCGTGGTCGTGGTGGTCGCCCGCGCGGCGGGACGACGCCGCCGGGCCGCGACCGCCGTCGGGCCGGCGGGCGACCCGCTCGCGGCGCTGCCCACGGCCGAGCTGGACCGCCGCGCGAGCGCGGCCCTCGTGGCGATCGACGACGCCGTGAAGACGTCCGAGCAGGAGCTCGGCTTCGCGCAGGCGCAGTTCGGGATCGAGGCGACGCAGCAGTTCTCCGCCGCCCTCGCCGAGGGCAAGCAGCGGGTCGCGGAGGCGTTCGCGCTGCGCCAGCGGCTCGACGACGACCAGCCCGAGGCGGAGCCCCAGGCGCGGCAGATGATGGCGCGCATCGTCGCCCTGTGCGACGAGGTCGCGGACTCGCTCGACGCCCAGTCCCGCACGTTCGACGAGCTGCGCGACCTGCAGGCCCGCGCGCCGCAGGTGCTCGACGAGACCGACCAGCGCGCGACCGAGGTGCTCGCCCGCGTCGAGCCCGCGCGCGCGACGCTCGAGGCGCTCGGGCGCACGTACCCGTCGACGGCGCTCGCGTCCGTCGCGCAGAACCCCGAGCAGGCGCAGGCGCTCCTCGCGGGCGCGCGCGAGTCGGTGGCGCGCGGTCGGGAGGCGCTCGCCGGCAAGGACCGGGCGACGGCGGTCGCGCTCGCCCGGGCCGCGCAGAACGCCGTCGGGCAGGCGGTGACGCTGCTCGACGCCGTCGACCGCGCGGGCACCGACCTCGCCGAAGCCGGTCCCCGCCTCGACCGGGGCGTCGCGTCGATCACGTCCGACATCGCGGACGCCGGGCGGCTCGCCCCCGGGGATCCCACGGTCGCGCCCGCGCTCGCGGAGGCGCAGGCCGCCGTCGCGGTGGCCGGGGCCGCGCGCGACGGCGGTGACCCGCTCGCCGCGCTCCGTCGCCTCACGGACGCGGAGGCGGCGCTCGACGCCGTCCTCGCCCCGTTCCGCGAGCGTGCCGAGCAGGCGGCGCGTGCGAACGCGCTGCTGCGCGAGACCCTCGCGCGCGTCGACTCGCAGGTCCGCGCGACGAACGACTTCATCGAGACGCGGCGCGGCGCCGTCGGCCCGGAGGCGCGGACCCGGCTCGCGGAGGCGATCCGCCTGCTCGGCGAGGCCCGCGCGCTCCAGCCGACCGACCCGGTCGCCGCGCTCCAGCGCGCGCAGCAGGCCGACGTGCAGGCGCAGTCCGCGGCGCAGCGCGCGCAGCAGGACGCGTCGAGCTGGCAGTCGTCCCAGGGTGGCGGTCTCGGCGGGGGTGGCGGCAGCAACGTCGGGGGCATGGTCCTCGGCGGGATCCTCCTCGACTCCATCCTCCGCGGTGGGGGCGGCGGCGGACGCTCCGGCGGGTTCGGCGGCGGCAGCTTCGGCGGCGGCTACGGGGGTGGCGGGTTCGGCGGCGGACGCTCCGGCGGACGGTCGGGCGGACGGTCGTCGGGCGGACGCTCCGGCCGCGGCGGACGCTTCTGAGCACGGGCGGCACCTGACGCCCCGCACCACGGGACGACGGCACGACGGACACGACCAGCACCAGACGGCTCACCAGAGAGGGACGACCATGGCGGAGAAGCAGAGCATCTTCGGACGGATCGCGCAGCTCGCCCGCGCGAACATCAACGCGCTCCTGGACAGCGCCGAGGACCCGCAGAAGATGCTGGACCAGCTCGTGCGCGACTACACGAACAACATCGCCGAGGCGGAGCAGGCCGTCGCGCAGACCATCGGCAACCTGCGCCTCGCCGAGCAGGACTACAACGAGGACGTCGCCGCCGTCCAGGAGTGGGGCCAGAAGGCCGCGGCCGCGTCGGCGCAGGCCGACCGGTACCGCCAGCAGGGCGACGCCGCGAACGCCGACAAGTTCGACAACCTCGCGAAGATCGCGCTCGGCAAGCAGATCGCCGCCGAGAGCGAGGTCCGCCAGGCCGAGCCGCTCATCGCGTCGCAGCGCGAGTCGGTCGAGAAGCTCAAGTCCGGCCTCGCGATGATGAAGGACAAGCTCGGTCAGCTGAAGTCGAAGCGCGACTCGCTCGTGGCGCGGCAGAAGAGCGCGCAGGCGCAGCAGACCGTGCAGGGCGCGCTCAGCTCGATCAACGTGCTCGACCCGACGAGCGAGATCTCCCGCTACGAGGAGATCGTCCGCCGCGAGGAGGCGCAGGCGCTCGGCCAGGCGGAGGTCGCCGCGTCGAGCATCGACGCCCAGTTCGCCGAGCTCGAGACGTCGGGCGAGGCCGTCGAGATCGAGGCCCGCCTCGCCGCGCTCAAGCAGGGCTCCGCCCCCGCCGCGCAGGTGTCGCCCACCCAGGTCACGCCCGCGATCGGTTCCGGGACGACCACCCAGGACGCCCCCTCGACCGACTGGTGACCTCGGTCCGGGTCAGGCGGGGACGCGTCGTCGGCTGACCCGGACCGCGGTGACGAACGACTCCGCGAGCCAGCGCCCGCCGTCGAGCAGCGCGGGGGCGTGCTCGTCGAACCCGGCGAGGACCGCCGCGGTGTCGACGTCGTCGTAGCGGTCGCACCAGGCCGCGAAGCCGGCGCGGGACGCCTCGGGGTGGAACTGGACGCCGAGCGCGGACCCGAGGCGGAACGCCTGGTAGGGGTACATGTTGGACGACGCGAGCCAGACGGCGCCGTCCGGGAGCTCGACGATCGCGTCGCCGTGCATGCTCGTCACGCAGCGCACCGGGTCGTCGCCGGTCGCGAGCGGCGCCAGCACCGGGTCGGTGTCCGCCTCGGCACGCCAGAAGACGCGGGTCGCGCCGACCTCGCGGCCCGGCGGGGCGGCGACCGCCACCTGTCCCCCGCCCGCGACGGCGAGGAGCTGTGCGCCGAGGCAGATCCCGAGCGTCGGGACGCCCTGCGTCGCGGCGGCGACGAGGGTCTCGCGCAGGGCGGGCAGCCAGGGGGCGCGCGCGTCGTCGTACGCGGACACGTGGCCCCCGAGGACGACGAGGCCGTCGCCGAGCTCGTCGAGCCGGTCCGCGGCGGGGACGGGCTCGCCCTCGTGCGCGCGGACGACGCGGAGCTCCGCGTCGAGGAGGTCGGCGTAGGCGTCGAGCGTGACGTCCGGGGAGTTCTCGACGACCGTGAGCCGGACGGTCCCGGTCCCGGTCGTGGCGTCGGTGTCGTGCGTGGTCACGAACCCTGACGGTACCCACTCGGGGGTGGGAGGACGCAAACACCCACGTCGTGGACAGTGCGGCGGGCGCACCGGGACGGAGCGCAGCGGGTCGCGCGCGGATAGGCTGACCGGCATGTCCGACCTCCAGACCTCCGACGGCCGAGCGCTGACGACGCCGCGCCGCACCTACCTCGTCGTCGACGGCGAGAACATCGACGCGACGCTCGGCATGAACGTCCTCGGCCACCGCCCCGCCCCGGAGGAGCGGCCGCGCTGGGACCGCATCGTGGACTTCGCGCGCCAGGCCTGGGGCCAGGACGTCACGCCCCTGTTCTTCCTCAACGCGTCGTCGGGCCAGATGCCGATGTCGTTCGTGCAGGCGCTGCTCGCGATGGGCTACCGCCCGATCCCGCTGTCGGGGTCGAGCAACGAGAAGGTCGTCGACATCGGTATCCAGCGCATGCTGGACGCGATCGCCGGCCAGCCGGGCGACGTGCTCCTCGCGAGCCACGACGGCGACTTCCTGCCCCAGGTCGAGACGCTGCTCGACGACAAGGACCGCCGCGTGGGCGTCCTCGCGTTCCGCGAGTTCGTCAACGTGCGCCTCACCGAGCTCACGGGCCGCGGTCTCGAGATCTTCGACCTCGAGGACCACGCGGGCGCGTTCACGGCCGTGCTGCCGCGCGTGCGGATCATCCCGCTCGACGAGTTCGACCCGATGCGCTACCTCTGACCGCCCGTACCGCGGGCTCCGTCGCTCACGCGTGGAGCTCGCGGTACAGCGGCGTCGGGAACGACGCCGTCACGCCGTCGCCGCCGAGGAGCCCGGCGATCCGCTCGGCCTCGGCCGCGACGGCCCGTTCGCCGTCGGCGCCGACGTCGTCGAGGAGCCGCCACGCGGGCTCGCCGCCCGGCCGCACGACCCAGGCCCCGACGATCCGGCCCTCCCACCAGACGGTCGCGCCCGCGTTGCCGATCGTGTCGAAGACGGCGGCCTTGTGCGCCCCGAGGTACCAGTCGCGCGCGGTCCAGCCCATCGTCGTCGGGTCGAGCGACGGCAGGAGCGCGACGTGGCCCTCGATCGGCACCTCGTCCGGGCCGGGCAGGTCCGTGCCCCGCAGCATGATGCCGGGGCGGGCGTCCTCGCCGCCCGCCGCACCGACCTCGACCTCCACCTCGAGGACGTCGAGACCCGCGAGCGCCGCGCGCGTGTCGCGGCGGTTCCAGCCGGTCCACCACACGAGGTCCTCGACCGTCGCGGGCCCGAACACGTCGAGCCAGGCCCGCGCCAGCGCGGTGCGCGCCGCGGCCTCGTCGAGCACGGGGATGCCGCCGGGGAACCAGTCCTCGACGGGTGACCAGACGTGCCGGTTGGACGACCACGTGCCCCGCGGCTCGCCGCGCACCACCACGCCCTCGGCGGAGAGCAGCGAGAGCAGCGGGGACGTCATGGTGCGGCGCACGTCCCACGTCTTGGTGGTCGTGGGCAGGAACGCCGTGCGCAGCAGCGGCGCGGCCCGCGACAGGCTCGCGCCGTCGAGCGGGCCGTGCTCGGCGAGCGCCGCGTGCACCTGGGCCTCGACCGCGGCGAGGAAGGTCGCGGCGTCGTCGACGGGCGGGTCCGTGGGCAGGGTCGCGAGCTCCTTGAGCAGGCGGGTGCGCAGCCGTCGCGCGACGGCGAGGGCCGCCGCCGCGTGCACGACGGGCACCGTCTCGCGGCGCACGACGAACATCGTGCGTCGCATGGCGAGCACCTTGACGAGCGAGCGCCGCCGGAAGACGGCGTCCCGGACGTCGTCGAGCACGAGGCCGGGGACCCGCGCGAGCACCGACAGGTAGACGCTCGGGGCGTCGGTCGCGTGCAGCGCGAGCAGCCGGTCGACGACGTCCTCCGGGCTCCGGGCCGCCGGCCTGCCGGGCAGGTCCGTGGCGAGCGCGAGCTGCTGCGCGACGAGCCGCCGCCGCCTCTGGTCCACCGTGATCCGCACGGCGGCCATCCTGCCCCGGGCCACCCACGCCCGCCCGCCCGCGTGCCGCGCCCGGCGCCGGCGTCGCGCCGGTGCCGCCGGGATCGAGCACGTTCCCAGGCGTCTCCCAGACCGCGGGAGCACACTGGACGTATGAGCACCACCCCCGAGGCACGCCTCGTCGTCGTCGACGACGAGCCGAACATCCGCGAGCTGCTGGCCACGTCCCTGCGCTTCGCCGGGTTCGAGGTGCACGCCGCCGCGGACGGGCAGAGCGCCCTGCGGCTCGTGCGCGACGTCGAGCCCGACCTCGTCGTGCTCGACGTGATGCTCCCCGACATGGACGGGTTCACCGTGACCCGCCGCCTGCGCGAGAAGGGCCAGCACACGCCCGTCGTCTTCCTCACCGCGAAGGACGACACGCGCGACAAGGTCACGGGGCTCACCGTGGGCGGCGACGACTACGTGACGAAGCCCTTCAGCCTGGAGGAGGTCGTGGCGCGCATCCGGGCCGTGCTGCGCCGCACGCACGCCGAGCCGGTCGACGACGCGGTCCTGCGCTTCGCCGACCTCGAGATGGACGAGGACTCGCACGAGGTCCGCCGCGCCGGCGTCGACATCGACCTGTCCCCCACCGAGTTCAAGCTGCTGCGCTACCTCATGCTCAACGCGGGCCGCGTGCTGTCCAAGGCGCAGATCCTCGACCATGTGTGGCAGTACGACTGGGGCGGCGACGCGAACATCGTCGAGTCGTACATCTCCTACCTGCGCCGCAAGATCGACAACCTCACCGTGCCCGGCCCGGACGGCGAGCCCGTGGCCCTCCCGCCGCTCATCCACACCAAGCGCGGCGTCGGCTACCTGCTGCGCCAGCCGCCCGCGGCGTCATGACGGCCGGCCCCGACCGCACGGCGGCCGGGTCCCCGCCGGTCCCGCCCCCTCCCCCGCCCCCCGGGGCGGTCTCGCAGCCCGGCCGCGCTCCGTCGAGCGAGCCCGCGGCGTCCGCACCCGTCCCCGACGGCCCGACGGCGGAGCGCCCCTTCGGCCGGCCCGTCCCCACCGAGGGGTGGGGCTGGTTCGCGCGCGTGCCGCTGCGGGCGCGCCTCGTCGCGATCACCGTGCTCCTGCTCGCGGCCGGGCTCGGGCTGGCCTCGGTCGTGACGACGACCGTCGTGTCGAGCTACCTGGTCGGGCAGGTCGACCAGGACCTCCAGGGGTCGGCGACGACCGTCGCCCGGTCCTCCTTGCTCAGCAACCCGACCACCGCGAGCCAGATCCCGAGCGAGTACTTCGTCCTGCTCCGCGAGCTGTCCGGCAACGAGAGCGGCTACAGCTGGCGGGCCACGACGTCGCGGTACGGGGAGCCCGACATCCCCGCGCTGTCCGACCAGGAGATCGAGCGCCTCGCGGGAGAGCCCTTCACGGTGCGATCCGTCGGGGGCTCCGACCCCGCCCAGTGGCGCGTGGTCGGGCGGTTCCTCTTCGTGGACGGCCAGCAGGCCGGGACCGTCTTCGTCGCCCTGCCGCTCACGGGCATCCACGAGACGGTCAAGGTGCTCGGTCGCGCGCTCGCGCTGTCCGCGCTGGGCATCGCGCTCGTCGGCGGCGCGGTCGCCTACCTCGCGGTCCACCGTGCGCTGCGCCCGCTGCGCGAGATCGAGGAGACCGCGGCCGACATCGCGGCGGGCGACCTGTCGCGACGCGTGCGCCCGGCGCCGCCGACGACGGAGGTCGGCTCGCTCGCGGCGTCGCTCAACGCGATGCTCACCCAGATCGAGGAGGCGTTCGCCGTCCAGGAAGCGTCCGAGGAACGGATGCGGCGCTTCGTCTCGGACGCGAGCCACGAGCTGCGCACGCCGCTCGCGACGATCCGCGGCTACGGCGAGCTGTACCGCATGGGCGCGCTCGACACCCCGGACAAGGTCGACGACACGATGGGCCGCATCGAGGACTCGGCGACCCGCATGGGCACGCTCGTCAACGACCTGCTCGCCCTCGCGCGGCTCGACGAGGGCCGGCCGCTGCGCCACGAGCCGGTCGACCTCGTCTCCCTCGCGCGGGACTCCGCACAGGACCTGCACGCGCTCGACCCCGCGCGCGACGTGCGGGTCGTCGGGCTCGCGCCGGGCGCGGACGCGCCGGCATCGCTGCGCGTCGTGGGCGACGAGGACCGGCTGCGGCAGGTGCTCGCCAACCTCGTCGGGAACGTCGCGCGCCACACGCCGTCGGGCACGCCGGTGGAGATCGCGCTCGGCGCGGCGCCCGCCCCCCGGCCCGACGACGCGCCGTCGGGCGACGGCGCGGGCGGGAGCGGCGCCCCGGCCGGCGACGCCGCGCGCGACGTCGCGGTGCTCGAGGTCCGCGACCACGGCCCGGGCGTCCCGACGACCCAACGAGGCCGCCTGTTCGAGCGGTTCTACCGGGCGGACACGTCGCGCAACCGCTCGTCCGGCGGGTCCGGGCTCGGTCTGGCGATCGTCGCCGCGATCGTCGGGGCGCACCGCGGCCGCGTGTCGGTCCGTGAGACGCCAGGCGGCGGGCTCACCGTCCGCGTGGACCTCCCGTTCGGCTCCTGACGGCCTGCACCCCACCCGACCTGCGGGTTCGCGGGCGACCGTCCGCGACGTCGCGCGGGAGCCCGCCGGGGCGTCCCGACGCGCCGCCGACTGGGGCTACGATGGCGGGTCGTCCCGCGAGACCTAGGCTGAAGACGAGGCCGCGCGGCGACGCGGGGGCCTCCGCGCCGGGCAGCACGCCCGGCGACGACGACCTCCGTCCTGCTCGTCTCCGTCGAAGAAGGCTGAAGTTCATGGGCGTCAACAGCGCCGACGCACCGCAGTGGTTCCTCTCCTCGTTCGTCCGCAGCGCCCGGGGCGCCGGGGCGACCGCCCCGGACGACGAGATCCGCGCCGTCGGGCAGGGGCTGCTCGACCGCTGGGACCAGCCGGGACGCCACTTCCACAACCTGCGCCACCTGGCCGACGTCCTGGGCCGGGTCGACGAGCTCTCGCAGGAGACGCACGACCCCGACCTCGTGCGCCTCGCGGCCTGGTACCACGGCGCCATCTTCGACGCGAAGGGCGGCGCGACCTACGCCAACAAGGGCGGCGAGGACGAGACCGCGAGCGCGGCGCTCGCCGTCGCCGAGCTCACGCGGCTCGGCGTCCCCGAGCCCGCGGTGCGGCGCGTCGCGCACCTCGTCAACGCGCTCGTCCGCCACGCCCCGGACGCCTCCGACTTCGACTGCGCGGTCCTGTGCGACGCCGACCTCGCGATGCTCGCGGCCGAGCCGCAGCGCTACAAGGAGTACCTCAAGGACGTGCGCGACGAGTACGCGCACATCCCCAAGCCCGACTACGTGCGCGCCCGCATCGCGATCCTCACGAAGCTGCTCGACCGGCGCACGCTCTTCTCGAGCCCGCTCGGCGCGGCCTGGGAGGAGGCCGCGCGGCAGAACCTCGACGCGGAGCTCCAGCGCCTGCGCAAGGAGCAGGCCAAGCTCGCGGAAGCGTCGACGGCGTCCCCAGCCTCCGGCGCCTGAACCGCCGTCCACAGGCCTGACCTCCGCTCCTCCGGACCCGGGGAGGTCCGCCTACCGTCGTCGCCACGCCCCGGTGCTCACCGGGGCGACGGACGGCCCCCGGGCCGAGGGACGACGGAGGTTCGGATGAGCCGGTTCGAGGTGGACAGCGCGCGCGTCGCGCAGGCGAGCGCCGCGGTGCACGGGTCGGTCACGGCGATCCGTGCGGAGGTCGGCGCCATGATGCGGCACCTCACGGACCTGCAGGCGTCGTGGCGCGGTGGGGCGGCGACGTCGTTCACGGGCGTCATGGCGCAGTGGCAGACGACGCAGACTCAGGTCGAGGTCGCGCTCGACGACATCACGGCCGCGCTCGGCGCCGCCGCCCAGACCTACGCCGACGCCGAGTCGCAGGCCGCGCGCCTGTTCACGGCGCGGTAGACCCCGCCCGGGACCTCCCAGCGGGCACGACGAAGGCCGCCGGCCGGGCGAACCCGGCCGACGGCCTTCGGTGTCCTACGACTCCCCGTGAGGGGAGGCAGGTCGGCTCAGAAGTCCATGCCGCCCATGCCACCGGTCGGGTCGCCCGCGGGGGCAGCCTTCTCCGGCTTGTCGGCCACGACGGCCTCGGTCGTGAGGAACAGCGCCGCGATGGAGGCGGCGTTCTGCAGCGCGGAGCGCGTGACCTTGACCGGGTCGTTCACGCCGGCGGCGAGGAGGTCCTCGTACACACCGGTCGCGGCGTTGAGGCCCTGGCCCGACGGGAGGTTGCGCACCTTCTCCGCCACGACGCCACCCTCGAGGCCCGCGTTGACCGCGATCTGCTTGAGCGGGGCGTCGATCGCGGCGCGCACGATCTGCGCACCGGTCGCCTCGTCACCCTCGAGCTCGAGCTTCTCGAACGCCACGGCACCGGCCTGGATGAGCGCGACGCCCCCACCGGCGACGATGCCCTCCTCGACGGCAGCCTTCGCGTTGCGGACGGCGTCCTCGATGCGGTGCTTGCGCTCCTTGAGCTCGACCTCCGTCGCGGCACCCGCCTTGATGACGGCCACGCCGCCGGCGAGCTTCGCGAGGCGCTCCTGGAGCTTCTCGCGGTCGTAGTCGGAGTCCGACTTCTCGATCTCGCCACGGATCTGGTTGACGCGACCCTGGATCAGGTCGGCGTCGCCCGCGCCCTCGACGATCGTGGTCTCGTCCTTCGTGACGACGACCTTGCGCGCCTGGCCGAGCAGGTCCAGCGTCGCGTTCTCGAGCTTGAGGCCCACCGTCTCGGTGATGACCTGGCCGCCGGTGAGGATCGCGATGTCCTGGAGCATGGCCTTGCGGCGGTCGCCGAAGCCCGGGGCCTTGACGGCGACGGACTTGAACGTGCCACGGATCTTGTTGAGCACCAGGGTCGCGAGCGCCTCGCCCTCGACGTCCTCGGCGATGATGAGGAGCGAGCGGCCGGCCTTCATGACCTGGTCGAGGACCGGGAGCAGGTCCTTCACGTTCGAGATCTTGGACTCGACGATGAGGACGTACGGGTCCTCGAGCACGGCCTCCTGGCGCTCGGGGTCCGTCTCGAAGTAGCGCGCGAGGAAGCCCTTGTCGAAGCGCATGCCCTCGGTGAGCTCGAGCTCGAGGCCGAAGGTGTTCGACTCCTCGACCGTGATGACGCCCTCCTTGCCCACCTTGTCGAGGGCCTCGGCGATGAGCTCGCCGATCGCGGGGTCGCCGGCGGAGATGGCGGCCGTGGCGGCGATCTCCTCCTTGGTCTCGATGTCCTTCGCGGCGTTGAGCAGCTGCTCCGTCACCGCGTCGACGGCCTTCTCGATGCCGCGCTTGACGGCGATCGGGTTGGCGCCGGCCGCGACGACGCGCAGGCCCTCGCGCACGAGCGCCTGGGCGAGCACGGTCGCGGTGGTCGTGCCGTCACCCGCGACGTCGTCGGTCTTCTTGGCGACCTCCTTGACGAGCTCCGCACCGATCTTCTCGTACGGGTCCTCGAGCTCGATCTCCTTGGCGATGGAGACGCCGTCGTTCGTGATGGTCGGCGCGCCCCACTTCTTGTCGAGCACGACGTTGCGGCCCTTGGGGCCGAGGGTGACCTTGACGGTGTCGGCGAGCGTGTTGAGCCCGCGCTCCATGCTCCGACGAGCCTCCTCGTCGAAGGCGATGATCTTGGCCATGGGGAATGATCCTCCGCTGGTGGCGTATGGCGGTCGGCCGGCGCCCGCGACGGACGGCCCACGACGGCGGCGTTCATGTCACGCCGCCAGGGCGGGCCTCACCTGTCGACCTGGTGGGTTGCGCCGCAGCCGCCTGAGCGGCTGCCTGCGCTGGTCACTTCTGTCACTCTCGTGACGAGAGTGCTAACGCCATTATTGGCACTCGCACGGTGCGAGTGCAAGACAGCGGTCCGCCACGCCGCCGCGTATCGCGAGGGGCGAAACCGAGCGTCGCGAGACTCGCTCTAGGATGCGCGGTGTGATCCGCGCAACACCGTCGTGGCGCCCCCTCGCAGCCCTGGCCGGCTTCGTGCTGGTCCCTGCCCTCGGCCTGACCGCCGCGACCGCGGTCGCGGCGCCCTCGGGCGAGCACATCGACCTCTACCAGGACGGCGTCGCGGTGACGACCGGGCCCGACGGCGGCCCCGCGGTGCTGCGCCTCGCGCCCGGCGTCGGCGCGACGTACCTCGAGGGCAGCCGCGTGCTCGACCCGGCGTCGCTCGACCCCGGCGCGCTCGCCGCAGGCGTCGACCCCGCGGACGGCGAGGCGGACCGGCTCGCGCAGGTCGCCGGGGCGCGCCTCGACGCGACGGCGCTCCTCGACCCCGCGCTCGCCCACCAGACCGCCACCGCGTCGCGGGCCTGGCTCGCGTCCGGCGTCGTACCGGGTGCGGGCGGGCCGTTCGCCGCGCTCGGCGAGGCGGCCCTGCTCGACCTGCGCGCGCTCACGCTCGGCGACGGCGCCGCCCTCGCCGCGCCGTCGCCCAAGTGGCGCTACGTGTGGCCACGCGACGCGTCGTTCACCGCGGCGGCGTTCGCACGCACCGGTCACGTCGACGACGCGCGCGCCGTCCTCGGCTTCCTCGCGCGGGTCCAGGAGGACGACGGCTCGTTCCACGCGCGCTACCTCCCCGACGGGTCGGGGGTCCCGGACGACCGGGGCATCCAGTCCGACGGCGTCGGCTGGGTCCTGTGGGCCGCGGACGTCGTGCTGGAGGAGACGCCCGCCGCGGACCGCGCCGAGGTGGCCGCCGAGCTGCGCCCGCTGGTCGACGCCGCGACGGACCACGCGCTCGAGCTCGTCGACGGCGAGGACCCGCTGCCGCCGCCGTCGAGCGACTACTGGGAGGTCGAGCCCACGTCTCTCACGCTCGGGACCGCCGGTCCCCTGCTCGCGGGCCTGGAGGCCGCGGCGGACGTGTACGCGGCCGCGGGCCAGGCGCCGCGCGCGCACGAGGCGACCCTCGCTGCCGCCCGCCTGCGCATGGCGGTCGAGCGCTCGTTCGGGTCCCAGGGCTACCCGCGCCACGTCACCGGCGGCGCGCGCGACGCCTCGACGGCGTTCGTGCTGCCGCCCTTCCAGCCGGAGCCCCTCGCCGGCGCGGACGAGGCCTGGCGCACGTCCGTGCGCGAGATGCTGCGCCCGGCCGGCGGGCTCGCGCCGGGCGCGGGCTGGCGGGCCGACGGCATCTCGTGGACACCCCAGACCACGCTGTACGCGCTGGCCGCGGCGTCGTCGTCCGACCCCGAGGACCGCGCCGACGCCGAGGAGTGGCTCCGCTGGGTCGACGACCACCGCACCGCGTCCGGGGCCATCCCGGAGAAGGTCCTCGCCGACGGCTCGCCCGCCGCCGTCGCGCCGCTGTCGTGGAGCTCCGCGCTCGTCGTGCTCGCGCTCGTGGAGCTCGGCGCCCAGGGCACGCCGGGCGGCGCGGGCTGACGCTCCTCCTGGGCTCTCCCGGTCCGCTGCGGCCGGCGCGCCGGGGCTACCGGGTGGTCGCGCCGCTCGTCGCGACGGGCCCCAGGTCGGGCACGTCACGCACGTCGAACTCGCGCCGCAGCACCCGTTGCGCGGCGTACCAGCCCCCGAGGCCGTGCACGCCCGGCCCGGGCGGCGTGGACGCCGAGCACAGGTAGACGCCCTCCAGCCCGACGGCGTAGGGGTCGAACCGGGGCGTGGGCCGCGCGACCATCTGCCACATGCTCACGGCGCCGCCCGCGATGTCGCCGCCCACGTAGCTCTCGTCGTGCGCCGCCATCTCCGCCGCGGGCACGCAGCGCGAGGCCACGACGACGTCCCGGAAGCCCGGCGCGAACCGCTCGACCTGCGCGACGACGTCCTCCGTCACGTCACGCGTCGACCCGGCGGGCACGTGCGCGTAGGTCCACAGGGGGCGCAGCCCGCTCGCCCCTCGCCCGGGGTCGACGACGGTCGGGTCGCTCACGAGCACCACGGGCCGGGCGGCGTGGCGACCGGCCGCGACGTCGGCCTCGCTGCGCGCCATCTCGGCGCGCGTCCCGCCGAGGTGCACGGTCCCCGCGCGCCCCACCTCCGGGTCGGCCCAGGGCACGGGCCCGGAGAGCACGAGGTCGACCTTCGCGGCGGCGTCGCCGTGCCGGAACCGGCGCAGCGCATCCTCCGCACGCCGCGGGAGCCGGTCCGCGAACACGTCCGCGACGACGCGCGGCGTCGTGTCGAACACGTAGGCGCGGGCCCGCGGCAGGTCGGCGAGCGAACCGACCCGGTGGCCCGTGACGACGTCGCCCCCGTGGGCACGCAGGTCGTCCTCGAGCGCGGCGACGATCGCGCCGGAGCCGCCACGCGGCAGCGGCCAGCCGCCCGGCGCGTGGCCGAGCGACGCCAGCAGCACCGCCGTCCCGGCCGCGGCGAGCGACGGGAGGCGCGAGATGGCGTGCGCCGCGACGCCCGTGAGGAGCGCGCCGGCCTCGCCGGTGCGGAAGCGCCGCGTCCACGCGGGGCTCCCCTGCTCCAGCACCGCCGCGCCGAACCGGGCCGTCACACCGGCACCGCTCGGCGTGAGCACGCGCCTCGGCACCGAGCGCTTGTCACCGAGAGCGACCGCGACGACGTCGCGCCACCCCTCGGCGAGCGGGCCGAGCAGGGCGCGCCAGGCGGCGCCGTCGACCCCGAGCCGCTCGACCGTGCGCTCGAGGTCGTGATAGGCCACGCCCGCACGACCCCCGTCGAGGGGGTGGGCGTACGAGACCTCCGGCGCGAGCAGCTCCACGCCGCGCGCGCCGAGGTCGAACGCCTCGAAGAACGGCGAGGCCCACGCCATCGGGTGCACCGCCGAGCAGACGTCCTGCACGACGCCCTCGGCCAGCCCGAGGTCGAGCGTGCGGGCCCCGCCGCCCGACGTCGGCTGCGCCTCCAGCACGCGCACGGAGAGACCGGCGCGCGCGAGGGTCACGGCGGCGGCCAGGCCGTTGGGGCCCGAACCGACGACGACGGCGTCGAGGTCCTCCGTCACGCGACCCTCGGAGCCGGGCTCAGAGCGGCCGCACCTGCTCGGCCTGCGGGCCCTTGCTGCCCTGGCCGAGCTCGAACTCGACCTCCTGGCCCTCGTCGAGCGTGCGGTAGCCGTCCGTCTGGATCGCGCTGAAGTGCACGAAGAGGTCCTGTCCACCCGCTGCGGGCGTGATGAACCCGTAGCCCTTCTCGGCGTTGAACCACTTCACGGTCCCCTGAGCCATGTACGTCTCCTCGTGCATCGTCGCCCGCGAGGCGACCGCCGCCCCGTGGTAGCCCGAGCCTAGCCCGCAGGCGGCGTGCACGGAAGGTCGAACGGCAGGTCGCGATTCTCGGGCTCCGGGCCGAACGAGCAGGTCACGCGGGTGCTGCCCTCGGGTCGCGGAAGCTCCGCCGGACCGGGCGGACGAAACGTCAGCCGACCGGGGCGAGCTCCGACTTGACGATGACGACGACGTCGCCGGAGCGCAGCGTCTGCTGACTCACCTGCTCCGCGGGGATGCCGAGGATCGCGGCGACTGCGGCTGCGCTGTCAGCGCGGTCACCCGCGTACCAGACCGAGGTCACCGAGACGGCGTCGGGATCACCCTCGTAGTCGGCCGCCTCGACGTTCGTGAAGCCCTGGTCCGTCAGCGCGTCGCGCCCCTTGCCCGCTTCACCGCCGATGCCGCTGGCGTTCAGGACGCGCACGCTCGCCGACGGGTCGGCCGCCGCCATGAGCGTCGCGAGGTCCGGGGTCTCGGGCGTCTCCTCGGTCGCGGGCGGCTCCTCCGCAGCCGGGGGCTCCTCGGTCGCGGGCGGCTCCTCCGCCGCGGGCGGCTCCTCCGCCTCCGCGGGCGGCGGCTCCGTGGACTGCGCCTGCGGCGGGTCCTCCGTGGCACCGTTGTCGGACAGCAGCGCGACGCCCCCGTACGCGAGGCCGGCGAAGACGACGGCGACCAGCAGGAACGGCCACGTCTTGCTCCACCCGCTGCGCGGCGTGCGGTGCACCCCCACGGGCGCACCCTGCGGCGCGGGCGCGTCGAACTCGTCGGGCGCGTAGGGGTAGCGGCTCTTCGTCACGGCGACAGGGTAGCCCGGTCGGGGCTCTCGGCTAAACGCCCTGTTCGCCCGGACTTCACGCGCACCCGGTCGTCCCGCGTCAGAGGCCCTCGAGCCGACGCGCCGTGCGCGCCCGCTGCCGGGTGGAGCGCATCCGCCGCAGCCGCTTGACGAGCATGGGGTCGTGCGCGAGCGCGGCCGGGGAGTCGATGAGCGCGTTGAGCACCTGGTAGTAGCGCGTCGCGGACATGTCGAACAGCTCGCGCACCGCCTGCTCCTTGGCGCCCGAGTACTTCCACCACTGCCGCTCGAACGCCAGGATCTCCTGGTCCCGCTCGCTCAGGCCCGACGCCGGCGCCTCCGAGGTGGTCGGGTCGCCGACCGCGTCGGGTCCGTCGAGCACGTACGCCGCCTCGCTCATCGTTCCCTCCCTGCACTCTCTCGTCACCGGACCTGCGCACTCCCGCGCGCGGCCGCCTCTCAGCCTACGCACGAACCACACCCGTGTCATTCGTCCTCGCCGCACGCTGCGGACGTGCCGAGGACGCCGGTTAGGCTCGGGGCCGTGGAGAGCGCACCCGCCCAGCCCGTCGCCGTCGACCCGGTCGCGACCGCCTCGACGGCCGACCCCCGCCCGGCCCTCGCGAGCATCATGGCGCCCGACTGGGCCGAGGCCCTCGCACCCGTCGAGCCGCAGCTGCACGAGCTCGGCGACTTCCTGCGCGCCGAGGTGGCGGCCGGACGGGAGTACCTCCCCGCGCCGTCGGCCATCCTCAACGCGTTCTCGCGCCCCCTGGCCGAGGTGCGGGTGCTCGTCGTCGGGCAGGACCCGTACCCCACGCCCGGGCACCCGATGGGGCTGTCGTTCTCCGTGCAGCCGCACGTGCGCCCCGTGCCCCGCTCGCTCCAGAACATCTTCGCCGAGCTCGCGGACGACGTCGGCGCCCCGACGCCCGCGAACGGCGACCTGTCCGCGTGGAGCGACCAGGGCGTCATGCTCCTCAACCGGGTGCTCACGGTCCGGCCGGGCGAGCCCGGGTCCCACCGCGGCCAGGGCTGGGAGGCCGTCACCGAGGCGGCGATCCGGGCGCTCGTCGCGCGCGACGCCCCGCTCGTCGCGATCCTCTGGGGTCGCGACGCCGCGACCCTGCGCCCGATGCTCGGCGACACCCCCGTCGTCGCGAGCGCCCACCCGAGCCCGCTCTCCGCGCGCCGCGGGTTCTTCGGGTCGCGCCCGTTCTCGCGGGTCAACGAGCTCCTCCTCGCCCAGGGCGCCGCCCCCGTCGACTGGACCCTCCCCCCGGCCTGACCCCCCGCCCGCCCCCGGCCCCCGGCCCCCGGCCCCCGGCCCGCGGCCGAGCAGGTGGTCCTGGCCCGTCCGCGCCGCGTGACGCGCCAGGACCACCTGCTCGACCCGCCAGGATCGCCGGGTCGACGGCACGCCGCCCCGCAGGAGCAGAATGGGGCGGGTGACGACGCAGAACCCGACGACCACTCCCCTGGCCGGTGACACCGCCGACGCACGCCGACCCGACGACCCCGCTCCGCGCTGGACGAGCTACGTCGCGATCGGCGACTCGTTCACCGAGGGGCTGTGGGACCCGTATCCCGGCGAGGAGGACCGCCAGCGAGGCTGGGCCGACCTCCTCGCCCAGCACCTCGCGACCCGGCGCGTCGCCGCCGGCGAGGACCCGCTGCGGTACGCGAACCTCGCCATCCGCGGGCGCAAGCTGCGCTCGATCCTGACGGAGCAGGTGCCGGCGGCGCTCGAGCTCCGGCCGGACCTCGTGAGCGTCATCGGCGGCGGCAACGACATCCTGCGGCCGAACGCCGACGTCGACCGCCTCGCGCGCAACCTCGAGCACGCGGTCTCGCGCCTGCGCGGCGCGGGGATCGACGTGCTCATGGCCACCGGCTTCGACGCCTCGCAGTCGCCGCTCGTCGGCCTCACGCGCCCGCGCGTCGGCGTGTACAACGCCCACATCTGGTCGATCGCGCGCCGACAGGGCGCGTACGTGCTGGACCTGTGGGGCATGCGCGCGCTCCAGGACTGGCGCGTGTGGTCGGAGGACCGCATCCACCTGACGCCCGCGGGGCACGCGCGGGTCGCCCAGGCGGCGCTCGTCGCGCTCGGCCAGGCGCCCGACGACGCCGCGTGGGACGACCCGCTGGCTCCCCTCCCGCCCGCGCCGGCTCTCGACCGCGCGCGGCAGAACGCGCAGTGGGTGCGCACGCACGTCGTGCCGTGGGCGCAGCGGCGGCTGCGCGGGACGTCGTCGGGCGACGGGCGGCTCCCCAAGGCGCCCGAGCTCCTGCCCGTCCCGCTCGCCGACCGCTGAGCGCGGGCGACCTCGGCAGCACCTGCCGAGATCGGCCCGCGGGACCACCGATCCGGGCAGCGACCGCCGACCGACTGCTGACCCCGCGGTGCGCACCGGCACGACGACGCCCCCGGCTCCGTGGAGCCGGGGGCGTCGTGGTGGAGCCGCCTGTCGGATTCGAACCGACGACCGTTCGCTTACAAGGCGAGTGCTCTACCGGCTGAGCTAAGGCGGCGTTCCCGGGGCTGCCGGGCGAGCGAACAGACTACCTGCTCGCCCGGCGCGCCCCGGTCGGCGGCCCGCGCCGGTCACGGCGCGGGCGGCGCGGGTCAGGACACCGACGACGTGCCGGTCAGCCCTGGGCGGCGGTGACGGCCTGCGGGAGCGCGTTCGGGTCGCTCCAGTTGCCGTCCCACCGCTCGCCGTTGATCGTGATCGTCGGCGTGCCGAACCCGCGCTCGCCGTGCAGCGACGTGTCCTGGTTCACCAGGCTCGACGCCGTCGCGACCCAGTCGCCGAACGTCTCGACGGCCGTCCCGTCCTCGATGCCGGCGGCGACGTCGGCGGGCACGCCCGCCTGCTCCGCGATGTCGGCGATCTGGGCGTCGGTCAGGGTCTCGCTGCCCTCCTGGGGCTGGTTCTGGAACATCGCGGTGTTGAAGTCGTTCATCGACTCGGGCGCGCGGTCGGCGACCCAGGCCGCCGCGGCGGCGGAACGCGTCGAGAACTGCTGCGACTGCGCGACGCGGTCGAGGATCGAGATCGGGTGCAGCACGACGGTCACGTCACCGGACTCGCGGAGCTGGTCGAGCGTCGCGCCGTTCGTCTCCTCGAACTGGCCGCAGATGGGGCACATGTAGTCGAGGTAGACCCCGACCTCGACGGCGCCCTCGTTCTCGGTCCCGGCCGCGCCGTCCGCGCCGATCGGGATGCCGCCGTCCTCGGCGTCGCTCGTCGCGGGGCTCGTGACGTCGGCGAGGTTGCCCGCCGCGACGGCGTCGATCGTCTTGTTCCGGTCGTTCATGGCCGGGATCCACACGGCGAGGAACACGCCGACGAGGACGAGGACGCCCGCGACGAGCGCTCCGATCGTGATGAGGCGGTTGCGCTTGTCGCGCTTGGCCTGCGCCTCGCGCAGCGCGAGCGCCTCCGCGCGCGCGGCCTCGCGGCGCTGGGCCTTGGTCTGGGTTTCGTTGCTGGGCATGGTCGTCCTCCGAGGGAGTGGCCGAGAGCTGGGGATGTGTCAGGGTGCGCGCCGACGGGGTCGCGCGGGCCGTGCGTCCGACGACGTCGTCAGACGAGCGCGACCTGCGGAGGCCCGCGCCGGGTGCGCACCACCGCGTCGGCGAGGTGGTGCAGCGCGGTGGGGACGGCGTCGGGCACCGGGCGCACGACGCGGCGCGCGACCCCGACGAGCGACCCCACGGGGCGCAGCGCCCCCCGGAGCACGGCGCGCAGCGCACGCCCGGCCCCGGTCACGACGGCGCGGGAGCGCTCGTGCGCGCGTCGCGCCCACGCGGAGAGCCCCCACGCGACGGCGGCCGCCGCCGTGTGGGCCACGACGACGGGCAGCGCGAGCGCGCCCACGACGGTGACCATGGCGGCCGGGTCGCCCCCGAGCGCGGTGCCCGACGGGCAGTCCGGCACCTCGTGGACGAGCGCGAGGTGCATCCCGGCGGCTCCCCACACCCCCGGCACCGTCACGCACTGGTGCACGACGGCGTACCCGCGGTCGGCGAGGTGCGTCACCACGGCGGCGAGGAGGGTGAGGAGCAGGAGCGCGGGGCCGAGCAGACGGCCGGCTGCGGGCACGACGGACGTGCGCGTCACGCCGCGCGACAGGGCGCGCGGCACCGTCGTCCGGAGCACGGCGCCCATCCTACGCGCGCGGCCTGGCAGCGGGCTGGGAAGGGCCGGTGCCGGCTCAGCGCAGCGACGGCGGGCCGGGGAACGGCCACCAGGTGACGCCCGGGTCGCCCCCGAGGAGCACGAGGGACACGACGGTGAGCACGAGACCCAGGCCGGCGAGCACGAGCGTCCCCGTGCGGCCGGGGGCGAGCCGCGCCAGCGCGGTCCGCGTCCCGTACCGCGTGAGGTGCGTCAGGGGCCCGACCCAGGCCAGGGTCACCGCCGCGACCGCCGCGAGGCACAGCAGCACGGTCGTCACGACGGGCGCGTTGCCGCCGTCGGGACCCTCGACGACGACCCAGCGGTCGGACTCGAGCAACCACCACCCGGCCACGACCACGAGCACCGCGGCGCACGCCGCGACCAGGAGGGACGGGAGCGCGCCGACGAGCGCGCGCACGACGTACCACGGCGACGCCGCGACCGCGCGCACCGTGTCCCGCGACGAGACGCCGCGCCGCTCGCGCCGCGCGTGCAGCGACTCGGTCGTCACGCCGACGACGCGCGCGAGCACGACCAGCACCGACAGCACGACGAACGCCACGCCGGGGTACGTCCCGCCGAGCAGCACGAGCGGCACGGCGAGCAGGAGCAGCGCGGTGCGCCGTGCCGCGGGCACGGGGCGCACGTAGAGCGGTTCGCCGTCCTCGCCGAGGGGAGGGGCGCCGAGGTCGTCCATGAGGTCGTGCCCGACGGGGACGGCCATCGTGCGGCCGTCGTTGACCTGCGCCTGCGACGTGGGCAGGGGCGGCGGCACGACCTGGGCCTGGCCGGTCCACGCGGACGCGCCGGTCCACGCCTGGGCCCCCGTGCCGCCGGGCACGACGGCGACGGGCGGCACCACCTGGGTCGGTCCGGTGGGCGGCGCGACCACCTGGGTCGCGGGCGCGGCGTCGCCGGTGTCGGCCGCGTGCCGCAGGGCGGCCACGACCTCGGTCGGCCCGAGGCGCTGCGCCGGGTCGGCGTGCAGCGCACGACCGATCGCGCGCGCGGTGACGGGCCCCAGGCCGGCGAGGTCAGGGCGTCCGCTGCGCGCGCGGGCGAGCACGACGTCCGTCGGGCGCACGCCGAACGGCGCCCGTCCGGTCGCCGCGTAGGCGAGCAGAGCAGCCCACCCCCACCAGTCGGTGTCCACGCTGGGGGCCGCGCCCTCGAGCAGCTCGGGCGCCAGGTACCCCGGGGTGCCCATGACGAGGCCCGTGGACGTGACGCGCGCGTCCTCGAGCCCCTGGGCGATGCCGAAGTCGATGAGCACGGGTCCCCGGGAGGACACCATGACGTTGCTCGGCTTGAGGTCGCGGTGCACGACGCCGGCCGCGTGCACGGCCTCGAGCGCCGCGGCGAGCTGGTCGGCGAGCTCGTAGAGGTCCCAGGCGTCGAGCGGCCCGCCCTCGGCGATCTCGTCCTCGAGCGTGGGGCCGTCGACGAGCTCGGTGACGATGAACGCGTCCGGGCCGTCGAGCTCGACGTCGAGGATCTGCGCGACGGCGGGGTGCCGCAGGCGCTGGAGGGCGCGGGCCTCGCGGCGCAGCCGTTCGCGGCCCTGCGCGGCGGCGTCGAGGTCGACGTGCGCGTGCAGGAGCTTGATCGCGACGAGGTTGCCGCCGCCGTCGTGCGCGCTGTGGACGGTGCCCATGGCGCCGGACCCGAGCCGCGCGCCGATGTGGTAGCCCCCGACCTCGCTGCCGGGGGCGGGTCCGCGCGACGGCCCCCCGGCGACGTTCCGCGCCTCGACGCGCTGCGTGGGCTCCTCCATGGTGACAAGGTAGCCGCAGTGGACGGGCCGGTGCTGGAGGGTGCGGCCCCGACGGGCCCGGTGGGCGACCCGGCCCGGGGCGGCCTCCGACGTGCGACCGGCACCGGACGACCCGTCCATGCGCCCGACGAGCGGACTACCCTGGGCCGCCCAGGCGCGATTCATCGAAGCTCAAGGAGAGGTCCATTGACAGGCAAAGAGGGATTCGATCTCGTCGTGGTGGCCAACCGGCTGCCCGTGGACTTCACGGTCGGCCCCGGCGGTGAGATCGAGTGGAAGCGGTCGCCCGGAGGCCTGGTCACGGCGCTCGAGCCCGTCATGCAGGCGTCCGACGGCGCCTGGGTCGGCTGGTCCGGCGCGCCCGACCTGGCGAGCGAGCCGTTCGACGCCGACGAGATGCGCCTCGTGCCCGTGACGCTCTCGGCCGACGAGATCGAGCGGTACTACGAGGGCTTCTCGAACGACACGCTCTGGCCGCTCTACCACGACGTCATCTCGCCGCCCACGTACCACCGCACGTGGTGGGACGCGTACCGCCGCGTCAACCAGCGCTTCGCCGACGCCGCCGTCGCGCAGGCGGCACCGGGCGCCGTCGTCTGGGTGCACGACTACCAGCTCCAGCTCGTGCCGCAGATGATCCGCGCCCAGCGCCCGGACGTGCGGATCGGGTTCTTCAACCACATCCCGTTCCCCCCGCTCGAGCTGTTCCAGCAGCTGCCGTGGCGTCGTCAGGTGATCGACGGCCTGCTGGGCGCGGACCTCGTGGGCTTCCAGCGCGCGGGCGACGCCGCGAACTTCATCCGTGCGGTGCGGCGGCTGCGCGCCCACACCACGCGCGGGCCGATCATCACGGTCCCGGGCGAGGACGGGCGCGACCGCCACGTCCGCGCCGCCGCGTTCCCCATCTCGATCGACTCGCGCCGGTTCGACGAGCTCGCCCGCACGCCCGAGGTCCAGCAGCGCTCGCGCGAGATCCGCGCGGACCTGGGCGACCCGGACATCATGATGCTCGGCGTCGACCGCCTCGACTACACCAAGGGCATCCGGCACCGCATCAAGGCGTACGGCGAGCTGCTGCAGGACGGCCGCCTCGACGTCGAGCACGCCACGCTCGTCCAGGTCGCGAGCCCGAGCCGCGAGAACGTCGACGCCTACCAGGAGCTGCGCGAGCACGTCGAGGGCGCGGTGGGCCGCATCAACGGCGAGTACGCGGAGATCGGGCACGCCGCGATCCACTACCTGCACCACTCCTACCCGCCCGAGGAGATGGCCGCCCTGTACCTCGCGGCCGACGTCATGCTCGTCACGGCGCTGCGCGACGGCATGAACCTCGTCGCGAAGGAGTACGTCGCGGCCCGCTCCGACGACCGCGGGGTGCTCGTGCTCTCCGAGTTCACCGGTGCCGCCGACGAGCTCTCGTCCGGCGCGCTCCTCGTCAACCCGCACGACATCGACGGGATGAAGGACATCATCGTCGCGGCCGCGCACATGGACCACCGCGAGCAGCGCAAGCGCATGCGCCGGCTGCGCCGCAAGGTCCTCACCGACGACGTCGCGCGCTGGTCGGAGTCGTTCCTCGGCGTCCTCACCGCGATGCCGTCTCGCGTGCCGCGCCGCCGCCCGGAGGACGACGAGCCGGGTGCGCCGCAGGACGCCCGCGAGGGCGCCGACCAGCCCGCGGAGCAGGGCGCGTGACCGCGACGCACCACCCCGCGCCGGTGCCCGAGCCGGTCGCCGACGCCGTGCGCGCCTTCGCGGCGGACGCGGACGGCGCACCCGCCGCCCGGCTCGTCGCGCTCGACTTCGACGGCACGCTCTCGCCGCTCGTCGACGACCCGCTCACCGCGCGCATGGCGCCGTCCGCCCGGGCCGCCGTCGACCGGCTGGCCGCCGCGCTCGTCGGCACGACGACGCGCCTCGCCCTCGTCTCGGGCCGCAACCTCGCGGACCTCGCCGAGCGCAGCGAGCCGCCCGTCGGCACGTACCTCGTGGGCAGCCACGGTGCCGAGACCGGGCACGTGACCGAGGACGGGCTCGACGCCGTCCCGCTCGACCTCACGCCGGAGCAGGCCGACCACCTCGCCGCCCTGCGCGCGGGCATGGCCGACGCCGTCGCGGGGCGCGAGGGCGCGTGGGTGCAGGAGAAGCCGAGCGCCGCCGTCCTGCACACGCGGCTCGCCTCGGCGGCGGACACGCAGGCCGCCGAGGACCTGGCCGACGCGGTGGCCGAGCGGCTCGGGCTGCACGCGATGCACGGCAAGGACGTCGTCGAGGTCGCGGTCGTCGAGACGTCGAAGGGCGAGGCGGTGGACCGGCTGCGGGACGTCGTCGGGCAGGACGCCGGGTGCCCCGACGCGCGCACGCGCGTGCTCTACGCGGGCGACGACACGACCGACGAGACGGCGTTCGCCGTGCTCGGCCCGGGCGACCTGGGCGTCAAGGTGGGCGACGGCGACACGCTCGCCGAGCAGCGTGTGCCCGACGCCGACGGGCTCGCCGCGGTGCTCGACCTCCTCGCGGACCTCCTGGAGCGCCGGGAGGGCTGACCCGGGGCAGGGTCCGCCGGGCGCGCGCCCGGCGGACCCTCCCGCCCGCACCGAACCGCTACCGGATCGTGACCGACGCTGTGACGAAGCACTCAGGACCGGGAGTAGGATCGGGTCCACGATGACGTCGGGTCCCCTGCCCGTTCCGGAGGGGGTCCGACTTCTTCTGTGTCGTCGAAGACACGCTCGTCCGCCATCGCGAACAGCTACGTCGACGTGGCACGTCACTGCACAACGGATCGTCCGGCACGTACCTGCCGGTGGAGGGATGTACCAGTCATGGCTACGGTCACCTACGACCACGCAACCCGCGTCTACCCCGGGACCGAGCGTCCTGCCGTGGACCAGCTCAACCTGCACATCGAGGACGGCGAGTTCCTCGTCCTCGTCGGCCCCTCGGGCTGCGGCAAGTCGACCTCGCTCCGCATGCTCGCGGGCCTCGAGGACGTCAACGGCGGACACATCTACATCGGCGACCGCGACGTCACGGACGTCCAGCCGAAGGACCGTGACATCGCGATGGTGTTCCAGAACTACGCGCTGTACCCGCACATGTCCGTCGCGGACAACATGGGCTTCGCGCTGAAGATCGCCGGCACGCCGAAGGCGGAGATCCGCCAGCGCGTCGAGGAGGCCGCGAAGATCCTCGACCTCACCGAGTACCTCGACCGCAAGCCGAAGGCGCTCTCCGGCGGTCAGCGCCAGCGCGTCGCGATGGGCCGTGCGATCGTCCGTCAGCCGCAGGTGTTCCTCATGGACGAGCCGCTGTCGAACCTCGACGCCAAGCTCCGCGTCCAGACGCGCACCCAGATCGCGTCGCTCCAGCGCCGCCTCGGCGTCACGACGGTCTACGTCACGCACGACCAGACCGAGGCCCTCACCATGGGCGACCGCATCGCGGTCCTCAAGGACGGTCTGCTCCAGCAGGTCGGCACGCCGCGCGAGATGTACGACACGCCGGCCAACGTCTTCGTCGCGGGCTTCATCGGCTCGCCGGCGATGAACATCGGCACCTTCGCGGTCAGCAACGGCGTCGCCGAGGTCGGCCCCGCGCGCATCGCGCTCGAGCGCGAGACGGCCGCCAAGATCACCGAGGCCGACAACGGCAAGGTGACGATCGGCTTCCGTCCCGAGGCCCTCGACGTCGTGTCGCAGGCCAACGAGGCTGCGTTCCCGGTCGAGGTCAACATCGTCGAGGAGCTCGGCTCCGACGCGTTCGTCTACGGCACGCTCAAGGGCGACCTGGCCTCGCAGGCCGACGTCCACTCGGGCGCCGGCGACAACCAGGTCATCGTCCGCGTCGACCCGCGCAACGTCCCGGCCAAGGGCGAGCGCATCTACGTGACGATCCGCCCGGGTCAGTCGCACGTCTTCGGTGCCGCCTCGGGTCAGCGCATCAGCTGACACCCCGCACCACCGCCGCAGGGCGGGCCCTCCCGGTCGGGAGGGCCCGCCCTGCGGCGTTCCGGGCTCGCGACGGCGAGGCGCGCCCTCCCGCCGACCCGCCGGGTCCGTGCCCTTGACAGGGTCATGGGGGACCTCAAGACTGCTTTTGCACACACGACACCAAAAGTCGTCTGTTCGTCACCCAAATCGACAACGCTGTCAATTGGAGCCTCATGCAGATCCCGTCCCCCTCCCCGCGCGCCCGGCACCTCGGCGCGGCGCTGGCCACCGGCGCGCTCGTCGCGACCGCGCTCGCCACCGCGCCGGCCGTCGCAGCGCCCGTCGGGCCCGCGCCGTCCGCGGGTCCGTCGACCACCGCCGCCGTCACGTGCGACGCGGACGACGGCCTCCCCGACTCCAAGATCTCGATCCAGCTCTACACGCACGTGGGCGAGCTCGGCGGCTCGGGGACCCCGTCACCGGAGACCCTCGACCGCGTGCTCGGCGAGGTGGCCGCGGCCGGGTTCACGAACGTCGAGCCGTACAACCAGCCCTACGCGATGCCGGTCGACGACTACCGGGCGATCCTCGACCGGCACGGCCTCCAGGTGTCGTCGAGCCACGGCAGCACGGCCCGGGCCACGTGGCCCGCGACGGTCGCGTACGCCGTCGCGCTGGGCCAGGACTACATCGGGACCGGCAGCATGGCGGGCGGCTACGGCACCTACGACGAGGCGGTCGCCACCGCGGCGTACGTGAACGAGCTCGGGAAGTACGCGCACGAGAACGGCGCGAACAAGATCGTGCTGCACAACCACCAGAGCGAGTTCACCACGCGGTACACCCACCCGGGGACGGGCGAGACGGTCAGTGCCTGGGAGGTCATCGAGGAGAACACCGACCCGCGCTACGTCACGTTCGAGCTCGACGTCGGCTGGGCCGCCGACGCCGGCCTCGACGTCCCGGCGTGGATCGAGGAGCACGGGGACCGCATCGAGCTGCTCCACATCAAGGACGCCGTGAACGTCGACGCGCCGGGCGACATGCGGCAGGTCGCGCTCGGCCGCGGCGAGCTCGACCTCCCGGCGATCATCGCCGCGGCCGAGCCCTACGTCGAGTACTTCACCTACGAGTGGGACTGGGCACCGTCGTTCGAGACCTCCGCGGAGTCCTACCAGTACCTGCGCTGCTTCCGGTCCGACGACGGGGGCGGGGAGGAGGACGAGGACTCGCTCGCCCTGGGCCGGCCCGTGACGGCCTCCAGCATCGACGAGGCCGGCCACGAGCCCGAGAAGGCGGTCGACGGCAACGCCGGGACCCGCTGGAGCAGCGCGTGGAGCGAGCCCGAGTGGATCGCGGTGGACCTCGGCGCGAGCTATGACCTGAGCCGCGTCGTCGTCGACTGGGAGACGGCGTACGGGTCGGGCTACGAGGTCCAGACGTCCCCCGACGGCGAGACCTGGACCACGGTCCGCACCGTCACCGACGGTGACGGCGGGTTCGACGACCTGGAGATCACCGGGACGGGCCGGCACGTGCGGCTCTACCTCACCGAGCGCGCGACGCAGTGGGGCTTCTCCCTCTACGAGCTCGAGGTCTACGGCGCACCGGCCGGGCAGCTCGACCTCGACGTCGAGGTGCAGGCGCGCTGCCTCGCCGGCCAGGCGTACGTCGCCGTCCGGGCGACGAACGGCGAGGACCAGCCCGTCGACGTGACGCTCGCGACGCCGTACGGCACCCGCGAGGTCGCCGGCGTCGCCCCGGGCGCGAACGCGTACCAGTCGTTCCCGGTGCGCTCCGCCTCCGTCGAGAGCGGGTCGGTGACCGTCACGGGCACCGCGACGGTCGACGGCGAGGACGTCACGTCGACGGTCGAGGTCGACCACGACGCGGTCGCCTGCGCCTGACGGCTCCCCGCCTTCTCGCGGGCGGGTCCGACCTCACGGGTCGGGCCCGCCCCGCCCGGGTCCCACGACCATGGACAATGGACCCGTGACGGTGCACAACCTGCAGATCACCGCGTCGGCCCCCGACCCGGCGCTCCTCGACCTGCCCTGGGACGTCCCGCTCGAGGAGTGGCCGGCGGAGACGCTCGCCGCCCTCCCCCGCGGCATCTCGCGGCACATCGTGCGGTTCGTCCGCCTCTCCGGGCGGGTGATCGCGATCAAGGAGATCGGCGAGACGGTCGCGTACCGCGAGTACGAGCTGCTGCGGCAGCTCCGCCGGCTCGAGGTGCCGAGCGTCGTCCCGGTGGGCGTCATCACCGGGCGCCAGGACGCGAACGGCGAGCGGCTCGAGGCCGTGCTCATCACCGAGCACCTCCAGTTCTCGCTCCCCTACCGCGCGCTGTTCAGCCAGTCGCTGCGGCCGGACACGGCCACGCGCCTCATCGACGCACTCGCCGTCCTGCTCGTGCGCCTGCACCTCGTGGGCTTTTACTGGGGCGACGTGTCGCTGTCGAACACGCTGTTCCGGCGCGACGCGGAGACGTTCGCCGCCTTCCTCGTGGACGCCGAGACGGGTGACCTGCACCGCGAGCTCTCCCCCGGCCAGCGCTCGTACGACGTCGACCTCGCGCGCACGAACATCATCGGCGAGCTCATGGACCTCGCCGCCGGCGAGCTGCTCGACGAGGACGTGGACGAGGTCGCGATCGGCGACGCGCTCGTCGCGCGCTACGAGGAGCTGTGGGAGGCGCTGACGACGTCCGAGTCGTTCGACGCGAACGAGCGGTGGCGCGTCGCGGCCCGCATCGAGCACCTCAACAACCTCGGGTTCGACGTCGACGAGCTCGCGATCACGACCGACATCGACGGCACGACCGTGCAGATCCAGCCGAAGGTCGTGGACGCGGGGCACCACTCGCGACGCCTGCTGCGCCTCACCGGCCTCGACGTGCAGGAGAACCAGGCCCGCCGTCTGCTCAACGACCTGGACTCGTTCCGCGCGGCGGCCGAGCGGCAGAACGACGACGAGGAGTTCGTCGCGCACGACTGGCTGAGCGGCGTGTTCGAGCCCACGATCCAGGCCGTGCCGCGGAACCTGCGCCGCAAGCTCGAGCCGGCGCAGCTCTTCCACGAGATCCTCGACCACCGCTGGTTCATCTCGGAACGCGCCGGTCGCGACGTGCCGATGGCGGAGGCGACGCAGTCGTACGTGGAGAACGTCCTGCGCCACCGCCCGGACGAGAAGGCGATCCTCGGCCTCGCGCCGGGCGAGAAGGACCCCGAGTACTACGGCTGACGCGCGTCGCCCCGCCGTCCGAGGACGGGCGGGGCGACGCGGGCACCGCGTGACGGTGGGTGGTGCCGGGCGTGCCGGCGTCAGGCCTCGCGCCGCAGGCGCGCGACCTCGTAGAGCGAGATGCCCGTCGCGACGGCGGCGTTGAGCGACTCCGTGTCCGACCCGATGGGGATGGACGCGACGACGTCGCACGCCTCGCGCACGAGGCGGGACAGGCCCTTGCCCTCCGACCCCGCGACGACGACGAGCGGCTCGGTGGCGAGCTCGAGGTCGCCGATCGCCGTGGTGCCGCCCGCGTCGAGCCCGACGACGAAGCACCCCGCCTTCTTCAGCTCACCGAGCGCGCGCACGAGGTTGGTCGCCCGGGCGACCGGGACGCGCGCGGCGGCACCCGCCGAGACCTTCCACGCGGACGCGGTGACGCCCGCGGCGCGGCGCTCGGGCACGAGGACGCCGTGCGCGCCGAACGCGCCCGCGGAGCGGAGCACCGCGCCGAGGTTGCGCGGGTCCGTGACGCCGTCGAGCGCGACGACGAGCGGCGGCCGCCCCGACTCCTCGGCGGCGTCGAGCAGGTCGTCGACGTCCGCGTACTCGTACGGCGGGACCTTGATCGCGACGCCCTGGTGCACGGCCCCGTCGGTGAGACGGTCGAGCTCGGGCTTGCCCACCTCGAGGAGGTCGTAGCCGCGGCCCGCGACGATGTCGACGATCTCGCGCGTGCGGTCGTCGGCGTCGAGGCGCGACGCGAGGTAGACCACCTCGACGGGGATGCGCGCGCGCAGCGCCTCCAGGACCGAGTTGCGACCCGCGACGACCTCCTGGACCGACCCGCGGCCCTTGGGGCCGCCACCGCGCGAGGCCCCGCCGCGCGACGTGCCGGCACGCTCGGTGCCGCGCGCCGGGCCGCCGCGCCCGGTCGCGCGCTTCTCGTCGGCCACCTTGCGCTTGTGCGCCGCGTGGTAGACGCGGTCCTCGGCCTTCGGGGTCGGCCCGCGGCCCTCGAGGCCCTTGCGCCGCTGCCCGCCCGAGCCGACGGTCGCGCCCTTCTTGCTTCCGGGCTTGCGGGTCGCGCCGCGTCGTTGTGAGTTGCCAGCCATGGTGCACCGATCGTGTCGTCGTTCAGGTCAGTTCAGGTCAGTCCACGTCGGGTTCGGCGCCCGGCGTGCGTGTCTCGCTCCTGGGTCCAGTGTCCCCCAGACACCCCGCCGAGGGGGAACCGTGGTCGTCACCAGGGTTCTCCCGCGCGCTACCAGAGCTCTACCTCGCGTTACCGGAGCTCTATCTCGTGCTACCGGAGCTCTATCTCGTGCGCCGGCGGGTGGCTCCCGGCCGTCGTCCGGTGGGCGTCAGGCGAGGGTCCAGCGCGCGCCGTCGGCCGAGTCCTCGACCGCGACGCCTGCCGCGGCGAGCCGGTCGCGGATCGCGTCGGCCGTCGCGAAGTCCCGCGACGCGCGCGCCTCGGCCCGCGCCGCGAGCTCCGCGCCCACGACGGCGTCGAGCACCGCCGCGTAGCGCGAGTCGCCGCGGTCGGCCCACTGCGCGTCGCCCGGGTCGAGCCCGAGCACGTCGAGCATCGCGCGCACCGCCACGAGGTGGTGGCGCGCGACGGCGTCCGCGGCCGTCGTCCGGTCCGCGAGCGCCGCGTTGCCCGCGCGCAGGTGCTCGTGCACGACGGCGAGCGCCGCCGGCACGTTGAGGTCGTCGTCCATCGCTGCGGTGAAGGCGGTCGGGAGCTCGGCGTCGCGCACGTCGTCGACCTCGCCGACCCGCTCGGTCGCCCGCTCGACGAAGCCCGCCAGCCGCTCCCACGTCGCCTCGGCCTCGACGACCGTGGCGGGCGTCCACTCGAGCATCGAGCGGTACTGCACGGACGCGAGCGCGTAGCGCAGCACGGCGGGGCTCGTGGTCGCGAGGACCTCGCGCACGAGCAGCCCGTTGCCGAGCGACTTGCTCATCTTGGCGCCGCCCTGCGTGACCCACGCGCTGTGCAGCCAGTGCTGCGCGAACCCGTAGCCCGCGGCGCGCGACTGGGCCTGCTCGTTCTCGTGGTGGGGGAAGCGCAGGTCGAGGCCGCCCCCGTGGAGGTCGAACGTGTCGCCGAGGTAGCGGCGCGCCATGGCGGAGCACTCGAGGTGCCAGCCCGGACGGCCGCGCCCGAACGGCGTGTCCCACGACGCGGTCTCCGGCTCGCCCGGCTTGGGGGCCTTCCAGAGCGCGAAGTCGCGCGGGTCGCGCTTGGCGGCGGCCTCCTCGGCGTCGGCGGGGACGTCGTCGGGCACGGGGTTGAGGTCCTCGAGGCGCTGGTTGGTGAGCGCGCCGTACTCGGGCCAGGACCGCACGTCGAACCACACGTCGCCGGGGCCCGTGGTGTAGGCGTGGCCGCGCTCGACGAGGCGCTGCATGAGCTCCACCATGTCCGGGACGTGGCCCGTCGCGCGCGGCTCGTACGTGGGGGGCAGCACGCCCAGGGCGTCGTACGCGGCGGTGAACGCGCGCTCGTACGTCGCGGCCCAGGCCCACCAGGGCTCGCCCGCGTCGGCGGACTTCGCGAGGATCTTGTCGTCGATGTCGGTGACGTTGCGGATGAGCGTCACCCGCGCGCCCCCGCGCCGGAGCCAGCGCACGAGGACGTCGAACGCGACGGCCGAGCGCATGTGCCCGATGTGGGGGGCGGCCTGGACGGTGGCGCCGCACAGGTAGATGCCGACCTCGCCCGGGGTCAGGGGGACGAAGTCGCGCACGTCCCGCGTGGCGGTGTCGAACAGGCGAAGGGTCACGCCGCAAGGGTACCGGGGACGCACCGTCGCGGCCGAAGCGGCGCCGTGGCGACTCCCGGTCCGTCCTCGCCGCGTCAGCCGAAGCTCTTGCCCTCGCCGCGGTACGTCGGGACCACGTCGACCACCTCGTCGCCGCGCACGAGGTGCACGCGGTCGAACCGCTCCATGGCCTCGCCAGCCTTGCCGTGGCGGAACCAGACGCGGTCTCCCACGCCCAGGTCGGGCGCCCCGGCGCCGCGCGACCGGTGCAGCGGCGTCTGCACCTCGCCCGCACCCTCGCGGCCCGTGAGCGACCATCCCGGCGTCACGACGCGCGGCAGCCGGCTGCGGGTCGCCGGGCCGGACGCGACGTACCCGCCGCCGAACGCCGTCGCCCAGCCCGGGCCCGGGACGCGCACGACGTCGAGGCCGAAGAACGCCGACGGCCGGGGCCGGAACGCGCGGTACTCGTCGAACAGGCCCGGGACGTACAGGCCCGACCCGGCCGTCACCTCGGTCACGACCGCGTCGGCGGACGACGTCTCGAGCGACCCCGTGCCGCCCGAGTTCACGAGCTCGAGGTCGTGCCCGACGACGTCCCGGACCGCCGCGACGACCTCGCCGCGCCGCTCCCCCAGCTCGAGCACCGAGAGCCGCTTGACCGCGCGGACGGCGAGGCTGGAGTCCGGCATCCCGGCGACCTGCGCCTCGTAGAACATGAGGCCCCGCAGGGCGAGACCGGGCGTCGAGACGACCCGGGCGGCGAGCGACGCGACGTCGCGCGCCCCGTGCAGGGGCGAGCGGCGCGTGCCCAGGTGGACCGTCACGAGACCGAGGCCCACGCGCAGCGACGCGTCCACGTCGAGGCACACCCGCACGGGCGGCTCGTCCCCGGTGCCGGTCTCGGCGAGCGCGTGGCGCACGAGCTCCAGGTGCGCGGCGTCGTCGACCATGAGCGTGACCTCGCGCCGGCCGGCCTCGTGGCGGGCGAGCTCGGCGAGCGCCCCGCGGTCGACCGACGGGTAGCCCACGAGGACGTCGCGGACGCCCGACTCGACGAGCCACAGCGCCTCGCGCACCGAGTACGCCATGACGCCCCGGAAGCCCCGCTCGCCCGCGCGCGCGACGAGCGAGCGCACGCGCACGGACTTCGACGCGACCCGCACGGGGACCCCGCCCGCGCGCGCGAGCAGCTCGTCGGCGTTGGCGTCGAACCGGTCGAGGTCGACGACGGCGAGCGGGCCGTCGAGCGTCGCGGTCGCGCGGGTCAGGCGGGCCAGGAGCGACGGCGTCGCGCCCCGCTCGTCACCGTCCAGCGGGCCCGCGCCCTGGTCCGCCCCCGGTGCCGTGTGGGTCGTCATGGAGAGAACGTACGCCACCCGCCGGGCGTGAGACAGTACGACCTGTGAGCAGCGACGACGCCCTCTCCTGGACCAACTGGGCCCGCACGGCCTCCGCGACGCCGCGCCGTCGGGCCTCGCCGCGCGACGAGGCGGAGCTGGGCGGCCTCGTCGCCCGCGCCGCGGCGGAGGGGATGCCCGTCCGCGCGGTGGGCGCCGGACACTCGTTCACCCCGGCCGCCGTGACGGACGGCCTGCTGCTCGACCTCGACCGGCTGAGCCTCGTCGAGCGCATCGCACGCGGCGGGGCGGACGGCACCGACGGCGACGCGATCCTCGTGACCGTCGGGGCGGGCATCCGCCTGCACCGGCTCAACGAGGCCCTCGCCGCCGCGGGGCTCGCGATGCGCAACCTCGGCGACATCGACAGGCAGTCGGTCGCGGGCGCGATCTCGACCGGCACGCACGGCACCGGGGCACGCCTCGGCGGCCTCGCGACGCAGGTGCGCGGCGTCCGCGTGGTCGGGGCCGACGGCGAGGTGCGCGAGACGTCGCCCGCGCACGAGCCGGGCCTGTTCGAGGTCAGCCGGCTCGGGCTGGGGGTCACGGGCATCCTGTCCGCGGTGACGCTCGAGGTGGTCCCGGCGTTCCTCCTGCGCGCGCAGGAGGAACCCTGGCCGCTCGACCGCGTGCTCGAGCGGCTCGGAACGCCCGACGACCCCGACGGGCTCGTCGGCGGCAACGACCACTTCGAGTTCTACTGGTTCCCCCACACCCGCCGGGCGCTGACCAAGCGCAACAACCGCCTCGCGCCCGACGAGGAGGCCGTCGAGCTCGAGCGGCTGCGCACCACGGGCCCCGGGCCGGTCGCGCGGGCGCGCACGTGGGTCGACGAGGAGCTCCTGTCGAACGGCGCGTTCGAGCTCGTGAACCGGCTCGCGACCGCGGTCCCGCGCGTCACGCCGCGCCTCAACGCGGTCTCCGCACGGGCGCTCGCGCCGCGCACGTACGTCGCGCCGTCGCACCACGTGTTCGTCACGTCGCGCCGCGTCCGGTTCCGCGAGATGGAGTACGCCGTGCCGCGCGAGCACCTCGTCGACGTGCTGTCGAGCATCGACGCGTGGCTCGACCGGTCCGGCGAGCACGTGCCGTTCCCCGTCGAGGTCCGGTTCGCGGCGCCCGACGACGTGTGGCTCTCCACGGCCCACGGGCGCGAGACCGCCTACGTCGCCGTGCACCAGTACGCGCGCCTGCCGCACGAGCGGTACTTCGACGCCGTCGAGCGCATCGTCGCCGAGGTGGGTGGCCGCCCGCACTGGGGCAAGATGCACGGCCTGGCGGCGGACCGGTTCCGGGAGCTCTACCCGCGGTTCGACGACGCCGTCGCCGTCCGCGACGCGACGGACCCCGAGGGCGTGTTCGCGAACGGCTACACCGACCGCGTGCTCGGCCCGGCCCCGGCCGCGCGGCGCTGACCGGCGACGTCCCGGACCCGTCAGGGGACGGGACGTCGTCCGTCCGTCAGGGGACGGGCTCGGGACCGTGCTCCCGCACCGGCGAGCCGTCGGGCCGCACCATCATCGACAGCACGTACTCGGCGAGCGCGTGGAAGCTGCGGACCGCCGTCTCGTCGTCCTGCTCGACGAGCCACGCGATCTCGATCCCGTCGATGTACCCCGCGACGACCCGGGACAGGAACCCCATGTCCATCGTGTAGCTGACGTTCCCCCGCTCGGCCACGTTCTCGAGGAACCCGCGCGTCATCGCCCAGGTCTGCTCGAGGTGCGTGTGCGCGACGGAGCGCAGCGCGCGGCTGCGCACGCCCGCCGTCGCGAACTCGAACGTGAGGAGCCGCATGTGACGACGCGGCGTCAGCCCGCTCCACAGGCCGTCGGCGGCGGCGTGGGCGAGCGCCACGACGTCGCCGTCGACGTCGAGCGCGGACCGGACGGGCTCGGAGGCCACGAGCGCGAGGCTGTTGCCCATCGCCTGGAGGAGCTCGTCCTTGTCCTCGAAGCAGTAGTGCACGACGCCGAGCGAGACCCCGGCCTCGGCCGCGACGCCGCGGATGGTCACGGCCTCGACGCCCTCGCGGACGGCGATGGTCATCGCGGCGTCGACGAGCTGGGCTCGGCGTTCCTCGACGGACATTCGGTTCATGTGCGATTCATCCCATGTGTCGTTCTTGGGAAAGTCAAACACATCGATGCGCTTCCAGCGATCGTAGAGGCAGGTGGCGGGCCTGGCACGCCGGACGGGAGCGGGCGAGAATGACGAGCCGGACCAGCCCCGGCCCCCACCCCCGACGAAGGACTCCCGTGCCCCGACCGCGCCTGCCCCGCTCCCCCTGGACGCTCGCCCTCACGGCGGCCGTCGCGCTCGCCCTCGCGGCCTGCGGCGGGCCTGAGGACGCCGCCGGCGGCACGGAGCCGGTCGTGCACGACGTCCCCGAGATCCCGGTCCAGGTGACCGCGCCCCCGGACTGGGAGCGCGGCACGCGCGACGGCGCGTTCCTGCTGCGCGCGCCGAGCGGCACGGGTTCCGAGGACTTCCGGGCGAACGTCGTCGTCACCGGCAAGCAGTCGGCGCAGACCGTCGACGAGGCGGGCGCCGCGACGACGGCGGCGGTCGCCTCGATCCCCGGCTGGGTGCCCGATCCCGACGGGCAGAGCCCCACGACCCTCGCCGGGCTGCCCGCCTACCGCGTGGCCGGGACGTACGACGCCGCGGGCACCGCCGTCGCGCAGGAGATCGTGGCCGTGCGGACGGGCGACGGGCCGGACGCGTGGGTCGTCGACCTCACGGCGTCGTACGCCGTCGACGACGCCGACGGCGCCGCGCAGGCGCGCGCGATCCTCGAGAGCGTCCAGGTCGCGCCCGCGGGCTGACGTCAGGCGGGCGGCGCGACCCGGACCACGAGGGCCGTGGCGACCGCCGCGACGCCCTCGCCGCGCCCGGTGAGGCCCAGCCCGTCGGTCGTGGTCGCCGTGAGGGTCACCGGGGCGCCCGCGGCCGCCCCGAGCGCCGCCTCCGCCTCCGCGCGGCGCGGTCCGAGGCGCGGCCGGTTGCCGATCACCTGGACGGCCACGTTCCCGATCTCGAACCCCGCGGCCCGCACCCGGCGCGCGGCCTCCGCGAGCAGGCTCGCACCGCTCGCGCCCGCCCACTCGGGCGCGCTCGTGCCGAAGTTCGAACCGAGGTCGCCCAGGCCGGTGGCCGAGAACAGCGCGTCCGCGGCGGCGTGCGCCGCGACGTCGGCGTCGGAGTGCCCGGCGAGCCCGCGCTCGCCCGGCCAGTGCAGACCGCCCAGCCACAGCGCTCGATCCTCGCCCTCGGTCGCGAACGCGTGGACGTCCACCCCGATGCCCGTGCGCGGGAGCGCCGGGACGGGGCCCGCGGCGGCCGGTGCGGTGGTGGGCGTCTCGGCCGGTGTCCCGGTGGAGCCTGCAGGGGTGGTCATCGGTCCTCCCGGAGCGTGAGCGCCGCGACCCGGAGGTCGTGCGCGGTGGTGATCTTGGCCGCCGCGGCGTCGCCGGGCACCACGTGGACCGGGACGCCGAGCGCCTCGACCAGCCCGGCGTCGTCGGTCGCTGCGACGGACTCGTCGTCCGCGCGGTGCGCCGCTGCCGCGTGCGCGCGGGCCAGGAGCTCGCCCTCGAACCCCTGCGGGGTCTGGACGGCGCGCAGCGCTCTCCGGTCGACCGTCTCGACCACGGGCTCCGCGCCGGACGCGTCTTCCGCGCCCGCGGGGGCGACGCGCTTGATCGTGTCCGTGACGGGGAGCCCCGGCACGACGGCCCCGTGGCCCGCGCGCACGGCCGCGACGACGCGGCGGACCAGCGACGGCGGCGCGAGGGGCCGTGCGGCGTCGTGGACGAGCACGACGTCGGCGGGCACGTCGCCCTCCGAGAGGTCGCGGCCGGCCCGGAGACCGGCCGCCACGGAGGCCTGACGGGTCCCCGCGCCCTCGACCACCCGGACCGGCCGGTCGACCGCGGGGTCGTCGGCCAGGAGCGTCGCGACGTGGTCGCGCAGCCCGGGCGGCGCGGTCACGACGAGCGCGTCCACGACCCCGGACGCGCACAGCCGCCGGGCAGCGTGCGCCACGAGCGGGAGGCCGTCGAGCTCGACGAGGGCCTTGGGCAGGTCCAGCCCGAGGCGGGTCCCGGAGCCTGCGGCGGTGAGGACGGCGAGAGTCGGCACGCGCACACGCTACCGGGCACGACGACGGGGAGGGCGCCGTCCGTACGGACGGCGCCCTCCCCGGGGGTCTGTGGCGCTGACTGCGCGGGCCGCGGCCCGGGACGTCAGGAGGCGAGCACCTCGTCGAGGATCGCCTCGGCCTTGTCCTCCTCGGTGTGCTCGGCCAGCGCGAGCTCCGAGACGAGGATCTGCCGTGCCTTCGAGAGCATGCGCTTCTCGCCGGCGGACAGACCGCGGTCGGCGTCGCGGCGGGAGAGGTCGCGCACGACCTCGGCGACCTTGATCACGTCGCCCGACGCGAGCTTCTCGAGGTTCGCCTTGTACCGGCGCGACCAGTTGGTCGGCTCCTCGGTGTAGGGTGCACGAAGCACCTCGAACACGCGGTCGAGACCCTCCTGGCCGACGACGTCACGCACGCCGACGAGGTCGACGTTCTCGGCTGGGACTTCGATGGTCAGGTCGCCCTGCGCGACCTTGAGCTTGAGGTAGATCTTGTCCTCTCCGCGGATGGTGCGCGTCTTGATCTCCTCGATCAGTGCGGCTCCGTGGTGCGGGTAGACAACGGTCTCGCCTACTGTGAACGTCATCTGCAGATGTCCCCTTTCGCGGTGGTCCACCTTACCACGCGGAAGGGCGGAAATCCGAGCCCCTGCGCCCCTTGACAAGCCCGTCACCAGCACGTTCGCCCAGGTCAGAGCCGTGTCAGCGCGCCTGACGAATCTCGAGGAGGGGCCCCATCAGCCCCTGGCGAGCGCCCCGCGGGCCCTTTCAGGACCCCCACCTCGCACGACGACCACCGTCCCGGCGCCCCCGGAGCCACGTGACGCCGCTCACGCCACGGTCGCGAGCCGGCCGTTCCGGCCGCCCTCGCCCTCCCGACGCACTAGGCTGGGCGCGGAATCCCGTCCCCCTTCTTGCAGCCCTGGAGTGCACGTGACCCGCATCCCGACCCCCCGAGCCTCGACCCGTGCGGAGTCCCGAGCGACCGGCCGTGCGCGCGCCTGGGCCGTGCCCCTCCTGGTCGCCGGTGTGGCCCTCGCGTCCGCCTGCTCCCCCATCGAGACGAACCGCCCGTACTCCCCCTCCGACGGCCTGCGGGTCGACCTCACCAGCGAGCTGCGCGGGCTCAACCTGCTCGTCGTGAGCGCGGAGGACGGCGAGCCGGGCGCCCTCGTCGGGGCCTTCGCCAACGACTCGACGGAGGACGTGGAGTTCGACGTGACGCCCGAGGGCGGCGCGCCGGTGACGATCCCCGTCGCGGCCGGCGAGACGGTCTACCTCGGCGCCGAGGACGGCTTCGACGCGCAGATCGGCCGCGTCGACGCGGCCCCCGGCGCGATGCTGCCCGTCACGGTGAGCACGACGACGGGCGAGGAGCAGACCCTCTCCCTCCCCGTCCTCGACGGCACCCTCGAGGAGTACGCGCACCTCCTGCCGTGACCGCCCAGGTCGCGCCGGAAATCGGCTCGGCTCGTGTCACCGCCCGGCGCTAGCCTTCGCGTGCCGCCCCACCACCCTGGTCGGGGCCTCGTACCGAAGGAACCCTGGTGACCCTCCCCCGCTCCACCCGCCGGCCGCTCGTCCTCGTCGTGAGCGCCGTCGCCCTCGCCCTGACCGCGTCGGGCTGCGGCGCGATCCTCGACGAGATCTCCGGACCGGCCGACGCCCAGCGCGACGAGCCCGGCGGCGAGGTGACCGAGGCGTCGGACGCCGACGTCTTCTCGGTCCAGGTCGGCGACTGCATCGTCTCCTCGAAGCTGGACGACGCGGACCTCGTCGAGTCCGTGCCCGTCGTGCCGTGCTCGGAGCCGCACGACGCCGAGGTCTACGCCGAGACCGAGCTCCCCGCGGGCGACTACCCCGGTGACGAGGCCGTGACCACGAGCGCCGAGGAGTTCTGCTACGGCGCGTTCGAGCCGTTCGTGGGGCTCCCCTACGAGGAGTCGGCGCACGAGTACTGGTACTTCACGCCGCGCGCGGACGGCTGGAACCGGCAGGGCGACCGCGTGGTCCAGTGCGTCCTCGACACGAACGGCACCGACGTCACGGGCTCGCTCCAGGGCAGCGCCACCTGATCCCCTGATCCGTCCCGCACGCCCGACGGCGCCCCTCCCCGCGTGGGGAGGGGCGCCGTCGGGCGTCGGGCCGGGGCCGTGACGGACGGGCTGAGGTCACCCGAAGCGGCCGGAGATGTAGTCCTCGGTGGCCTGCTGCGTGGGCGAGGAGAACATCGTCGCGGTGTCGTCCATCTCGATGAGGCGCCCGGGCTTGCCGGTGCCCGCGATGTTGAAGAACGCGGTGCGGTCGCTCACGCGCGCCGCCTGCTGCATGTTGTGGGTGACGATGACGATCGTGTACTCGTCCTTGAGCTCGGCGATGAGGTCCTCGATCGCGAGCGTGGAGATCGGGTCGAGCGCCGAGCACGGCTCGTCCATGAGGAGCACCTGGGGCTTGACGGCGATCGCGCGCGCGATGCACAGGCGCTGCTGCTGGCCGCCGGAGAGGCCCGAGCCCGGGCGGTCGAGGCGGTCCTTCACCTCGTTCCACAGGTTCGCGCCGCGCAGCGACGACTCGACGAGGTCCTCGGCGTCGGACTTCGAGATGCGCTTGTTGTTGAGTTTCACCCCCGCGAGCACGTTCTCCTTGATGGACATCGTGGGGAACGGGTTCGGCCGCTGGAAGACCATGCCGACCTGTCGGCGGACGGCGACCGGGTCGACGTCGTCGCCGTAGAGGTCGACGCCCTCCATCGCGACGGTCCCCTCGACGCGCGCGCCGGGGATCACCTCGTGCATGCGGTTGAGCGTCCGCAGGAACGTCGACTTGCCGCAGCCGGACGGGCCGATGAAGGCCGTCACGGACTGGGGTTCGATCGTCATGCCGACGTCCTGCACCGCGAGGAAGTCGCCGTAGTAGATGTTGAGGTCCTTGACGTCGATGCGCTGTGCCATCGGGGCTGTCCTGTTCTAGCGGAGGGTCTTGGGCGCGAACCAGCGGGTGACGAGTCGCCCGACGAGGTTGAGCAGCATGACGATGAGGATCAGCGTCAGGGCGGCCGCCCAGGCCCGGTCGTAGTTGATGTCGGGGAGGCACACGGCGTCGGTGACGTTGCTGCAGGGCACCAGGCCCTGGCTGTACTGCCGGTAGACGTACACCGGGAGCGTCATCATGCGGCCCTCGAAGAGGTTGCCGTTGATCGAGTCGACGACGCCGACCGTGATGAGGAGCGGCGCCGTCTCGCCGATGACGCGCGCGATGGCGAGCATGACGCCCGTCGTGATGCCGGCGATCGACGTGCGGAGCACGACCCGCACGACCGTGAGCCATTTGGGCACGCCGAGCGCGTAGGCGGCCTCGCGCAGCTCGTTCGGCACGAGCCGGAGCATCTCCTCGCACGAGCGCACGACGACCGGGATCATGAGGACGGACAGCGCGACCGAGCCGACGATGCCCATGCGCACCCCCGGCCCGAACAGCACCGCGAAGAGCGCGTACGCGAAGAGGCCCGCGACGATCGACGGGATGCCGGTCATGACGTCGACGAAGAACGTCACCGCGCGCGCGAGCGGCCCGCGCCCGTACTCGACGAGGTAGATCGCGGCGAGCAGGCCGATCGGCACCGAGATCACCGCGGCGCCGAGGGTGATGAGGAGCGTGCCGAGGATCGCGTGGTAGATGCCGCCCGCGTCCATGCCGCCGAACACGCCGCGCATGGAGTGCGTGAGGAAGTAGACGTCGAACCGCTCCATGCCGTGCACGACGACGGTCCACGCGACGGACACGAGAGGCACCATCGCGAGGGCGAACGCGCCCCACATGAGGACCGTCATGGTGCGGTCCTTGCGGCGACGTCCGGCGTCCGCGCCGCGCAGGAGCGCACGCACGGACGCGGTGCGCTCCGGGTCCGGTGCGGAGGCCCCGCGCGCGGGGCTGGTGCTGAGGGCGCTCATCAGTTGGCTCCCGAGAAGTCCTTGCGCCGCGCGACGATCGCGCGGGCGCCCATGTTGACGAGCAGGGTGATGACGAACAGCGCGAGGCCCGTCGCGATGAGGGCGCTCACCCCGAGCGGGTTCGCCTCGGGGAAGTCCGCCGCGATGTTCGCGGCGATCGTCTGCTGCTGCCCCGCCTGCAGGATCTTGAACGAGTAGAGGAGCCCGGGCGAGAGGATCATGAGCACGGCCATCGTCTCGCCGAGCGCGCGCCCGAGGCCGAGCATCGCGGCCGAGATGACGCCCGACCGCCCGAACGGGATGACCGCGGTGCGGATCATCTCCCAGCGCGTCGCACCGAGGGCGAGCGCGGCCTCCTCGTGGAGCTTCGGCGTCTGGAGGAACACCTCGCGGCTCACGGCCGTGATGATCGGCAGGATCATCACGGCGAGCACGAGCGCGACGGTGAGCAGGACGCGACCGGTCGGCGACGCCGGGCCGGCGAACAGCGGGAACCACCCGAGGGTGTCGGCGAGCCAGGACCACACCGGCACGACGACCGGCGGGAGGACGAGCGAGCCCCACAGGCCGTAGACGACGCTGGGGATCGCCGCGAGCAGGTCGACGACGTAGCCCAGGGTCGAGGCGAGCCGTCGGGGCGCGTAGTGGGAGATGAACAGCGCGATGCCCATCGCGACGGGTGTCGCGAGCACGAGCGAGAGCGCCGCCGCGAGCAGCGTGCCGAAGATCAGCGGCCCCACGAACGACAGCAGCGACGCGCCCTCGGGGAACCACGCGACCTGCTCGCTCAGCTCGGCCCCGCCCGCGCTGAGCGCGGGCCACGCCCGCAGCAGCAGGAAGATCGCGACCGCGGCCAGCACGGCGAGGATGAGCGCGCCGGCGCCCGTCGCGGTCCAGCGGAACGCGCGGTTCACACCACGGTCGCTGTTGCGGGCGCGGCGGCGCGAGGTGCCCGCGCGTCGCACGGGCTCGGACGAGCCGCCCGGCGCGGGGCCCGGCGTCGTGGGTGGGGCTGTGGTGGTCACTCTCGTGCTCCCGGTGTGCTGTCCTGCGGCGTACGGTCTGGTCGCGGGTCGGGGGCGACGGGGCCCGCAGGCCCCGCCGCCCCCCGGCGCCCGGCGGTCGTCAGCCGGCGGCGCCGACCGTGATGGCCTCGACGGCCGCGTGGACGTCCGTGCGCAGGTCCTCCGAGATCGGCGCGCTGCCCGCGGCCGACGCGGAGGCCGACTGGCCCTCCTCGCTCGAGACGTAGGTGAGGAACGCCTTGACGAGGTCGCCCGTCGCCTCGTCCTCGTAGTTGAGGCACGCCACCGCGTACGAGACGAGCACCAGCGGGTAGGCGCCGGCCTCGGTCGTGGTGCGGTCCAGCTCGACCGCGATGTCGTGCTCGTGCCGGCCCTCGACGCGCGGCGACGCGTCGACGACCTTGGCCGCGGCCTCCGGGGAGTAGGCGACCCACTCCTCGCCGACCTTGATCTTCGCGGTGCCGAGGTCGCCGGCCTTCGAGGCGTCGGCGTAGCCGATCGTGCCCTCGCCGCCCTGGACGGTCTGCACGACGCCGGACGTGCCCTGCGCGGACTCGCCGCCCTGCGTCGGCCAGTCGCCGCTCGGCTCGTGGCCCCACGCGTCGCCCGCGGTCGCGGCGAGGTACTCGGTGAAGTTCTCGGTGGTGCCCGACTCGTCGGAGCGGTGGACGGGCGTGATCGCCACGTCGGGGAGCGTCGCGTCGGGGTTGTCGGCGGCGATCTCCGGCGCGTTCCACTGCGTGATGGTGCCGTTGAAGATGCCCGCGATCGTGGCCGGGGCGAGGTTCAGCTCGGCGACGTCCGGCAGGTTGTAGATGATCGCGATCGGGCTGACGTAGACGGGGAGGTCGATCGCGCCGTCGGGGCCGCACACGGCCTGCGACTGGGTGATCTCCTCCTCCTTGAGCACCGCGTCGGAGCCGGCGAACGCGACGCCGCCCTCGAGGAACTGGGTGCGGCCGCCGCCGGAGCCGACCGGGTCGTAGTTGACCGTGACGTCGGGGTTCGCGCTCTGGAACCCGGCGCGCCACGCCTCCATCGCGGACTCCTGCGAGCTCGCGCCCGCACCGTTGAGCTCACCGCTGAGGTCGCTCGCGGTCTCGGACGAGCCCTCGGAGGAACCACCGGTGGAGCCGTCGGCGCCGCCGACGGGGTCGTCCGACCCGCACGCGGCGAGGGTCAGGGCGAGCGCGCCGACCGCGACGGCGGATCCTGCACGGGAGAATCGGCTGAGCTTCACTCTTCGTTCCATCCTGTTCACGCGTCTCGTGCCACCAGCGAGCGCCGGTGACGATCCCGACGCTAGGAGCGCCGGGTGACGCGTTCCCCGAGAGCGGGTGAACGACGGATGAACAGTGCACAGACCTTCCGTGCCGGGCTGCCGGCTCGCGCGGCGGGCCCCGCGGCGTCGGACGACGACGACCCCGGCGCGTCCGCGAGGGACGCACCGGGGCCGTCGTCGTACCGGCAGCCGTGCCGGTCGTCCGCCGGTCGTCCGCGCCGGACGGGACCGCCGGGTCAGGCCTGCCCGACGCCGTCGGCGATCTTGTAGCCGAGGCCCCGCACCGTGAGGAGGTAGCGCGGGCTCGCGGGCTCGGGCTCGATCTTCGACCGGATGCGCTTGACGTGGACGTCGAGGGTCTTGGTGTCCCCCACGTAGTCCGTGCCCCACACCCGGTCGATGAGCTGCCCGCGCGTGAGCACGCGACCGGCGTTGCGCAGGAGCAGCTCGAGGAGCTCGAACTCCTTGAGCGGGAACGGCACGACCTCGCCGTCCACGCTCACGGTGTGCCGCTCGACGTCCATGCGGACGGGACCGACCTCGAGCGCGCTCTCCGGGACCGGTTCGGCACCGGCCTCCCCACCCTTGCGGCGCAGGACGGCGCGCACGCGCGCGAGCAGCTCGCGGAACGAGTACGGCTTGGTCACGTAGTCGTCCGCGCCCAGCTCCAGGCCGACGACCTTGTCGATCTCCGAGTCCTTCGCCGTGAGCATGATGACGGGGACGTCGCCGCGCTGGCGCAGCTCCCGGCACACCTCCGTGCCGCTCAGGCCGGGGAGCATGAGGTCGAGCAGGACGAGGTCCGCGCCGTCGGCGTCGTACCGCTCCAGCGCCTCCGTGCCCGTCGCCGCCTCGACGACGTCGAAGCCCTCGCGCCGCAGCTGGTACGTCAGCGGGTCGCGGTACGACTCCTCGTCCTCCACCACCAGGATGCGCGTCACGCGCCTACCTCCTTGTTCGGTGCGCCCGCGTCCGGGGCGCCGTCGTCCGACGCGTGCTCGTGCGGCACACGCTCGTGCTCGTCCGGTGCGCGACCCTCCGTCGCGTGCCCGTCGGGTGCCTGCTCCGCCACCCGGTCGGTCACCGCGCCGCGCCTCCGCGCGGCCGGGACGTTCGCCGCCGGGATGCGGAGCGTGAAGGTCGACCCGCGGCCCGGCTCGGACCACATCGTCACCTCGCCGCCGTGGTCGGCGGCGACGTGCTTGACGATGCTCAGCCCGAGGCCGGTGCCCCCGGTGTCGCGCGAGCGCGCCGGGTCGACGCGGTAGAACCGCTCGAAGACCCGCGCCTGCTCGTCGGCCGCGATCCCGATGCCCTGGTCCACGACGGCGATCTCGACGAGGTCGCCCGACCGGGTCACGCCGACGCCGACGCGCGTGTTCTCGCCCGAGTAGGCGACCGCGTTGTCGAGGAGGTTGCGCACCGCGGTGACGAGCAGGTTGTGGTCGCCGTAGACCGCGGCGTCCAGCTCGCCGCCCGTCGTGAGCACGATGCCCTTGCCCTGCGCGGTCGTGCGGGCGCGGTCGACGGCCTCCTCGACCACGCCGCGCACCGGCACGACCGTCACCTCCTGCAGGGCTCCCGCGACCTGGAGCCGCGACAGCTCGATGATCTCCTGGACGAGCGCGGACAGGCGCGTCGCCTCGGACTGCATGCGTGCGGCGAACCGGCGCACCGCCACCGGGTCGTCCGCGGCGTCCTGGACGGTCTCCGCGAGCAGCGCGAGCGCGCCCACCGGCGTCTTCAGCTCGTGGGACACGTTGACGACGAAGTCGCGGCGGATCGCCTCGACGCGCCGCGCCTCCGTCCGGTCCTCCGCGAGCACGAGCACGTGGTGCGGGCCCACCTGGGCCACGCGCACCTGGAGCATCACCGTGCCCCGGCCGACGGGACCGCGCGGGAGCTCGAGCTCCTCGTCGCGGATCACGCCGTCCCGGCGCACGTCGTCGATCATGTCGCGGATCGCGGCGTGCGCGATCGCGTCGCCGCGCACGACCCCCAGCGCGTACGCGGGCGGGCTGGCCCGCACGACCTCCCCCTCGCCGTCGAGCACGACGGCGGCGGACCGCAGCACGGCCAGCACCCGGACGAGTCCCTCGTCGAGCTCCGGCGCGGTCTCCTCGCGCGCGGCGCGCTGCTGCCGCTCGCTCACGCGGAACGCGATCGCGGCGATCACGCCGACGACGATGCCCACGACACCGGCGAGCAGCACGGTCACGCCCTCGATCAGACTCTCGGCTTGCACCCGTCCAGCGTACGGTCGCGCACGCTCCCTCCCGGCCCCACCGGACCTTGGGCGGGCCCGAGCCGCCAAGAGTTCACCTGACGGCGCACTGGTGTTCACCGGCCGGTCGACCACGCCTGCGAGCGTGTCAGGAGCCGACGGCGTGCCCGGGCGCCTCCCGGCGCGTCGGGGCGCACGCCGTCACGGACCGGACCGACCGGTCACGACGAGAGGGAAGCGATGCGGGAGATCTTCGAGGCCGAGCTGAAGCAGGTCGGCGACGACCTGGCCGAGATGAGCCGGCTGGTGGAGTCGGCCGTGAACCGCGCCGGGCAGGCGCTCCTCACGGCGGACCTGCAGCTCGCGCAGTCGGTGATCGGCGACGACCACACGATCGACGCCCTCGAGCGCGAGCTCGACGAGCGCTGCGTGCTGCTGCTCGCGCAGCAGCAGCCCGTCGCGACCGACCTGCGGGTCGTCGTCAGCGCGCTGCGCATGAGCGCCACCCTGGAGCGCATGGGCGACCTCGCGCGCCACATCGCGCAGGTCGCGCGCGGCCGCTACCCCGGCCGCGCGATCGAGCCGTCGCTGCACCGCACGTTCGAGCAGATGCACGACGCGGCCGTCCGCGTCGCGCGGCGCACGACCACGCTCCTCACGACGCGCGACCTCACCGTCGCCGCGAACATCGAGCGTGACGACGACCTGCTCGACAAGCTGCACCAGGACACGTTCAGCGCGCTGCTCGACGGCACGTGGACGGGCACGCCGCAGGAGACTGTCGACGTCACGCTCGTGGGCCGCTACTACGAGCGCTTCGGCGACCACGGGGTGTCGATCGCCAAGCGCGTGACGTACCTCGTGACCGGCGAGTTCGCCGACGACCGCGGTGCCCCGGCGGGCACGACGCGCGCGACCGCCTGACCCGCCGCCGGGAGCACCCGCTCGACCGACGCAGACGACCGTGGCCCGTCCGGATCTCCGGACGGGCCACGGTCGTGCGTGGGGTGGGGCCGGTCAGCGGCCCTGGTTCGCGACCGCCGCGGCGGCCTCGGCGGCGGCCTCGGGGTCGAGGTAGCGGCCGCCCTTCGTGACGGGCTTGAGGTCCTCGTCGAGCTCGTAGAGCAGCGGGATGCCGGTCGGGATGTTGAGCGCGGCGATGTCCTCGTCGGAGATGCCGTCGAGGTGCTTGACGATCGCGCGCAGCGAGTTACCGTGCGCGGCGACCAGCACGGTCTTGCCCGCCTTGAGGTCGGGGACGACCTCGCCGTCCCAGTACGGCAGGGCGCGCTCGAGCACGTCCTTGAGGCACTCGGTGCGCACGACGGGGGCGTCGGCGTAGCGCGGGTCGGTGTCCTGCGAGAACTCGGAGCCGAGCTCGATCTCGGGCGGCGGGACATCGTAGGAGCGGCGCCAGAGCATGAACTGCTCCTCGCCGAACTCCTCGAGCGTCTGCTTCTTGTTCTTGCCCTGGAGCGCACCGTAGTGCCGCTCGTTGAGGCGCCACGACCGCTTCACGGGGATCCAGTGGCGGTCGGCCGCGTCGAGCGCGAGGTTCGCCGTCGTGATGGCGCGGCGCAGGAGCGAGGTGTGCACGACGTCGGGCAGGACGCCGGCCTCCGTGAGGAGCTGACCGCCGCGCTTCGCCTCCTCGGTGCCCTTCTCCGACAGGGCGACGTCCACCCAGCCGGTGAACAGGTTCTTGGCGTTCCATTCGCTCTCGCCGTGGCGGAGCAGCACGAGGGTGTAGGTCATGCCTCCATCCTGCCGCACGGCCCGGCGCCGCGGCACGCGCGTCCCACGTGGTGGTGACCGTCGCCGCGCGGCGTGGGACGAAGGTCCGGCCGTCCCGGGCCGCCCGAGCAGCGCCGCGCCACGGCCGGGGGCGCGGCCGGGAATCAGCGCGCCGCCGCGCACGTTCTCTCCCGCATGCCGATCGACGGAGAGTACGCACCGAGCCCGAGCACCTGGTCCCGCGAGCAGGCGGAGGCCTACGAGTCGTCCGGCGGGACGCGCAGCACGACCATGAACGGGATGCCCGTCGTCGTCCTCACGACGCTCGGGCGCCGCAGCGGGAAGGTCCGCAAGACCCCGCTCATGCGGGTCGAGCACGACGGCGCGTACGCGGTCGTCGCGTCGCTCGGCGGCGCACCGAAGCACCCGGTCTGGTACCTCAACGTGCTCGCGCACCCGCGGGTCGAGCTGCAGGACGGTCCCGAGCGCCACGACTACGTCGCGCGCGAGGTCCACGGCGAGGAGAAGGCGCTGTGGTGGGAGCGCGCGGTCGCGGCCTACCCGCCGTACGCCGACTACCAGGAGAAGACGTCGCGGGAGATCCCCGTCCTCGTGCTGGAGCGCGCGAGCGACTGACCCGCCGCGCGGCCCGTGCCGGTCCGCGCGGTCAGCGCGCCGCGCGGACCTTGCGCGCCTGCGCGTAGACGTCGAGCATGCGGACCGCCGCGACGTCCCACCCGAACCGCTCCCCCGCGCGTCGGGCCCCCTCGCCGAGGGTCGCGAGGCGGGCGTCGTCGGCGAGCAGGTCCGCGAGGACGCGCGCCCAGGTCTCCGGGTCGTGGTCGGCCACGAGGACGCCGGAGACCTGGTCCTCCACCACGGTCCGCAGCCCGCCGACGGCGGCCGCGACCACGGGCGTGCCGCTCGCCTCAGCCTCGGCCGCGACGAGCCCGAACGTCTCGTTGTGCGAGGGGACCGCGACGACGTCGGCCGCCCGGTACCAGCGCACGAGCTCGTCGCGCGGGACGGGCGGGCGCACCACGAGCCGGTCGCTCACGCCCACCTGGTAGGCGAGCGCCTCGAGCTCGCGGACGGCCGTCGGGCGGCCGCTGGGACCACCGAGCACGACGAGCGTCGGCACGGGCTCCCCGCGCGCGGCGAGGACGCCGAGCGCCCGGACGAGCACGTCCGGGCCCTTGAGCGGCTGCACGCGCCCGGCGAAGAGGACGAGGCCGCCGTCGGCGGGCAGACCCAGCTCGGCCCGCAGCGCGCGTCGCCGCTCGCGGCGCACCCGAGCGTCGCCGGTCGTGGCGCCCGGCGCCGGGGAGAACAGCTCGAGGTCGACGCCCGGCGGCACGACGTGCACGCGCGCCGGGTCGGCCGCGTAGTCGCGCACGAGGTCCTGCGCCTCCGCGTCCGTGCTCGCGACGAGCGCGTCCGCCTCCGCGACGACCTGCTCCTCGCCGATGATGCGCCCGAGCGGCTCGGGCGCGTCACCCGGCGCGAGCGCCGCGTTCTTCACGCGCGCGAGCGTGTGCATGGTGTGGACGAGCGGGACGTCCCAGCGGTCGGCGGCGAGCCACCCGACCTGCCCCGAGAGCCAGTAGTGCGTGTGCACGACGTCGTACCAGCCCTCGCGATGCCGGGCCTCGGCCCGGAGCACCCCGGCCGTGAACGCGCAGAGCTGGCCCGGGAGGTCGTTCTTGTCGAGCCCCTCGAAGGGCCCGGCGGCGACGTGGCGCACCGTCACGCCGTCGGACACCTCGACCACGGGCGGCTGGCTCGACGCCGTCGCGCGCGTGAAGATCTCGACCTGCGTGCCGCGGCGCGCGAGCGCGTGCGCGAGCTCGGTGACGTACACGTTCATGCCGCCCGCGTCGCCGGTGCCCGGCTGGTCGAGCGGCGACGTGTGCACCGAGAGCATCGCGACCCGCAGCGGGTCCGACGGGTCGGGGGCGGTTCCGCCCGGCAGGTCGAGCGTCGTCACGGCGGGTCAGGCCTCCACGACGCACGCCGGGGCCGGGAGCGCGAGCACGTCGAGCACCTGGGCGGCGCCGTCCGAGCGGCGCACGCGCAGGAGCGCGAGGTTCGACGTCGGGGCGTCCGGGCCGGCCGCGGCGGGCCGCTCGACGAGCGGGTCGTCGTTCTGGTTCGCCACGACGACGAGGTCGTGCAGCGGCGCGTCGACGTCCCCCTGGTCGGTCTCGGCGGCCGACCCCGCGCCGGTCGCGACCCCGAGGATCGCGAAGTGGCGCGGCCACGCGCCGCCCACGGGCGAGTCGGCGAGGTGGCGCAGCGTGGGCACGCCGCCGTCCGGCCCCGGCTCGACCGCGTGCACCGCGAGCATGTCGGCGCCGCGCACCGCGGCGAGGACGCGCGTGCCGTCCGCCGTGACCGCGACGTGCGAGGGGTAGTTCCCGCCGTCGGCCGGAGCCGCGGCGTGCGTGACGTCGTAGCGCGCGACGACGTCGTACGTGCGCACGCCGTCCGGCCCGTCCACCGGGGAGAGCAGGAACAGCGCCGGGTCAAGCTCGCCGACGACGACGAGGTGCCCCGACGGCAGCGCCGCGAGGTGGCGCGGGCCCGTGCCGGGCGGGAAGGTCGCGACGACGCGGGCCGTCGAGCCGTCGGGCGCGGCCGGGTCGTGCCGGCGCAGCTCGTCGGTGCCGAGGTCGACGACGAGCACCGCGCCGCTGCCGTCGTCCGCCGCGCCGAGGTGCGCGAGGGGCGCGACGAAGTGCGCGTGCGGCCCCTCCTGGCGGTCGGCGACCGGGCCGGTCCCCGCGTGCGGCTGCCGGCGCGGGCCGACGTCGGGCGCGGTCGCCTCGAACGCGCCGTCGTCCGTCGTCGGCACGACCGTGAGGACGCCGTCGCCGTAGTTGGCGACGAGCACGTCACCGCTCACGGCGACGTGGCACGGGTACGAGCCGCCCGTGGCGACCGGGCCACCCCGGGGGGTGAGGGCGCCGTCGGGCCCGACGGCGAACGCCGCGACCGAGCCGGTCTCCGTCTCCCCCACCGCGTAGAGCGTGTCGCCGTCGAGCGCCAGGAACGACGGCGACCCCGACGCCGCGGCGAGCGTGCCGCCCCCGAAGGAGCCGGTGCCCGCGGCCGGGTCGACGTCGAGCTCGACGCGCCACACGCCCTCCGCGCCGCTCGGGTGCGGGTAGGTGCCGATCCAGAGGGCGCGGGTCGCGGAGGTCATGCCCCGAGCCTAGTTCTCCGCGCGGGCGGCTCGGCACGAGCGCCCCGGCGCACGAGAAGGGCGCCCGGCCGACGTGTCGTCGGCCGGGCGCCCCGGTGCTCGGTGAGACGACGCGTCAGTGCGCGGCGTCGTACGCGGTCTGGATCTCCTGGGAGATGCGCCCGCGGTCGTTGACCGTGTAGCCGTTGGCACGGGCCCACTCGCGGACCTCGGTCGCACGGGCCGAGCCGGACGAACGACCGCCGCCGCTGCGGCGGGCCGGCCGGGCCGAGCTCGTGCGGGACGAGACCTTGCGCGCGTTGCCGACCCACGAGGCAAAGGCGTCGCGCAGCTCTTGGGCATTCTTCGTGCTGAGGTCGATCTCGTAGGAGACGCCGTCGAGTGCGAACGTGACGGTCTCGTCGGCCGCACCCCCGTCGAGATCGTCGACGAGAATTACCTGGACTTTCTGGGCCACTGTGGTTTCCTCACGCTTCACAGGAATTGCTGTCGTCGTCAGGATGCCACCGCGAATGGTGAGCGTCAATTGAACACGCCGCGCCGACGGAACGTGCGCGCCGTACCTGACGGGCAATTCTTGGACGGCGGTCCATCATTTCGGGACGCCGCCCGACGGCCTTCCGCGGAGATCAGGAGTCGTGCGCGGGAGCAGCATTCCCGCGCGCGGCGGATTCCTGTTCCGCGTCGAGACGCGCCAGCGCGGCGCGCTCGTTGCGGTCCGCGCGCACGATCGCGCGCATCGCGACATAGAAGAGCACGCCGACGCCGATCGACGGGATCAGCGCCGCGAGGGTGGGCCAGATGTCCATGCTGTCGGTCCTAGTTCTCGGCCGCGCTACTGCGCGGGCTTCACGAGCGGGAAGAGGATGGTCTCGCGGATGCCGAGACCGGTGAGCGCCATGAGCAGTCGGTCGATGCCCAGGCCCATCCCGCCGGACGGGGGCATCGCGTACTCCATCGCGGTGAGGAAGTCCTCGTCGATGCGCATGGCCTCCTCGTCACCGGCCGCGGCGAGCAGGGCCTGCGCCTCGAACCGCTGCCGCTGGACCACCGGGTCCACGAGCTCGGAGTACGCCGTCGCGAGCTCGACGCCGCGCACGTAGAGGTCCCACTTCTCGACCTGCCCGCGCACCGTGCGGTGGTCGCGCGTCAGCGGCGAGGTCTCGACCGGGAAGTCCCGCACGAACGTCGGTGCGACCAGATGGTCTCCCACGAGGTGCTCCCACAGGCCTTCGACGAGCTTTCCGTGATTGACGTTCTTCGGGTCGAAGGAGAGCTCGTGCTTGTCCGCGAACGCCCGCAGCGTCTCGACCGACGTCTCGGGGGTGATGTGCTCGCCCAGCGCGTCCGAGAGCGAGTCGTACATCTTCAGCTGGGTCCATTCCCCGCCGAGGTCGTACTCCGTGCCGTCGGCGAGCGTCACGAGCGTCGTGCCGAGAGCGTCCTGAGCCGCGCGCTGGACGAGGTTCTGGGTGAGCACGGCCATCGTGTCGTAGTCGCCGTAGGCCTCGTACGCCTCGAGCATCGCGAATTCCGGCGAGTGCGTGGAGTCCACGCCCTCGTTGCGGAAGTTGCGGTTGATCTCGAACACCTTCTCGACGCCGCCGACGGCCGCGCGCTTGAGGAACAGCTCGGGCGCGATGCGCAGGAACAGGTCGATGTCGAACGCATTCATGTGCGTCTCGAACTGGCGCGCGGCGGCACCCTCCGGACGCGTCTGGAGCATCGGGGTCTCGACCTCGACGAAACCGCGCTCCCAGAAGTTCTCGCGGATCGAGCGCACGACGGCGGCGCGCAGGCGCACGGTGTCGCGTGCAGCCGGGCGGGCGATGAGGTCGACGTAGCGCTGGCGCACGCGCGCCTCCTCCGAGAGCTCCTTGTGGAGCACCGGGAGGGGACGCAGCGCCTTCGCGGCGATCTGCCACGCGTCCGCGAACACGCTCAGCTCGCCGCGGCGCGAGCTGATGACGCGGCCGTGCGCGAACAGGTGGTCGCCGAGGTCGACGTCGGACTTGAACGCCGCGAGCGACTCCTCCCCGACCACGGCCTGGCTGAGCATGACCTGCAGGCGGTTCCCCTCGCCGTCCTGCAGCGTGGCGAAGCACAGCTTGCCGGTGTTGCGCAGGAACACCACGCGGCCGGCGACGCCGACCTCGTCCTGCGTCTCCTCGCCCGTCTCCAGGTGCGCGTACGCGGCACGGACCTCGGCGATCGTGGTCGTGCGCGGCACCGAGACGGGGTAGGGCTCGTCGCCGCGCGCGAGGATCCGCTCGCGCTTCTCGCGGCGGACCTGCATCTGCTCGGGCACGTCGTCGACGTGGTCCTCGGGCTCGGGCACGGCAGGAGAGGGGGTTCCGGCGGGGGAGGTCACCCTTGGATTCTACCGACGCTCCCGCGTCCCCGAGATAGAGCCGGGGTAGAGCCGTGGTCGTGACCAGGGCTCTACCTCGCGGGACCGGGGTTCTACCTCGCGGGACCGGGGCTCTCCCTCGGCGGGAGGGTGGGGAGGAGGTCGAGCGCGAGGTCGAGGATCGGGGCCGAGTGGGTGAGCGCGCCGACGGACAGGTAGTCGACGCCCGTGCCCGCGACCTCGCGCGCGCGGTCCAGCGTGAGGTTGCCCGTCGCCTCGAGCTCCACCTTCGCCGGGACGCCGTCCGTCCCCTCGCGCGCCCGCACGGCCGCGACCGTGTCGGCGAGCACCGACGTCGGCATGTTGTCCAGGAGCAGGAAGTCGGCGCCCGCCGACAGCGCCTCGAGCGCCTGCGCCGTGGTGTCGGCCTCGACCTGCACGAGCACGTCGGGGAACGCGCTGCGGATCGCCTCGATCGCGGCGCTCACCGACCCCGCGGCCACGACGTGGTTGTCCTTGACCATCGCGACGTCGTACAGGCCCATGCGCTTGTTCGTGCCGCCGCCCGCGCGGACCGCGTACTTCTCCAGCGCGCGCAGCCCGGGGGTCGTCTTGCGGGTGTCGAGCACCTGGGCGCCGGTGCCGGCGAGCTCGCGCGCCCACGCGCGCGTCGCCGTCGCGACGCCCGACGCGCGGCTCGCGAGGTTGAGCAGCGTGCGCTCCGCCGTGAGCAGCACCTGGACGGGGCCGGTCAGCGCGGCGAGGACGCGGCCGCGGCCCACGGCCTCGCCGTCGGACGCGGCGAACGTCACCTCGACGGGCGGGAGGCCGAACCGCTGAGCGACCTGTCGCGTCACCTCCTCGACCACGACGAGGCCTGCGACGACCCCGTCCGCGCGCGCCACGAGGTGCGCGGTCCCGATGGCCGACGCCGGCACGGTCGCCTGGGTGGTCACGTCGCGCCCGGGCACGGGGCCCAGGTCCTCGTCGAGCGCCCGCGCGACGGTCTCGGCGATCCACGCCGGGTCGAGGCCCGGCTCCACGCGGGACGGGACGGCGGGCGGCGCTCCGCCGTCGGCGGGACGGGCGGGCACGGGCTCGGCAGGGCTGCTCACGGTCCCCCACGCTATCCGCTCGTGTGCCCGCAGCGCGCCGATGCCCGGCGGCTCCCGGCCGCCGCCCGCTCACGCCGTCGCGCAGGACGGCGATCGTGCGAGCCCGCGGTCGTGCAGGCCCGCGGTCGCGAGGTCGCGCGCCGCGCCTCAGCGGACGAGCAGGGTCCCGTCCGCGCCGAGCGAGACGAGCACGCGCCGCTCCCACGCGGGGTCGCTCGCCGGGAAGTCGGTGCGGAAGTGGCCGCCGCGGCTCTCGGTGCGCAGGGCCGCCGCGGCGGTGAGCGCGGTCGCGACCTGGTGCACGTTCGTCGTCTCCCACTCCGCGGCCTGCGGCTGCGCGACGACGTCGCTCGCCTCGTGCGCGTCGGTGCGGACCGCGGCGAGGCGGGCGGCGGCGGCCGCGAGCCCGTCGCCGTCGCGCAGGACGCCCGGGCCCGCGGACGCGATGGACTGGATGCGCGAGCGCGCGGCCGCCGCCACGAGGGCCGACGGCCCCGGACGGTCGACGGGCTCGCCCAACTCGAGCTCGCCCGCGGCCACGCGCTCCGTGATCTGCCGCGCCGCCCGGTGGGCGAAGACGAGCCCCTCGAGCAGCGAGTTCGACGCGAGGCGGTTCGCGCCGTGCACGCCCGTGCACGCGACCTCGCCGATCGCGTAGAGGCCGTCGACGGTGGAGCGCCCGTGCAGGTCCGTCACGACGCCGCCCGAGTGGTAGTGCTGGGCGGGCGCCACGGGGACGGGCTCCTCGGTCCAGTCGAGCCCGTTCTCGGCGAGCCGTCGGGTGATCGTCGGGAAGCGCGCGCGCAGGAACTCGGCGCCGAGGTGCCGGGCGTCGAGCAGCACGTGGTCCGAGCCGGTCGCGGCCATCTGCCGCACGATCGCGTGCGCGACGACGTCGCGCGGCGCCAGCTCGGCCATGGGGTGCTGCGCGGGCATGAACCGGTGGCCGTCGGTGTCGAGGAGGATCGCGCCCTCGCCGCGCACGGCCTCGGAGATGAGCGGGAGCTGCCCCTTGGCGCCGAGCCCGAGCCACAGCACCGTGGGGTGGAACTGCACGAACTCGAGGTCGCCAAGCGTCGCGCCCGCGCGCAGCGCCGCGGCGATGCCGTCGCCCGTGGCCTGCGGCGGGTTGGTCGACGAGCGGAACACCTGCCCCACTCCGCCCGTCGCGAGCACGACGGCGCGCGCGAGGACCGCACCGACGCCGTCGCGCGAGCCCTCGCCGCGCACGTGGAGGGTCACGCCGCACGCGCGGGCAGCGCGGTCGCCCGAGCCGTCGGTCGTCAGCACGTCGAGCACGAGCGCGTTCTCGATGACCTCGATGCCCGGGTCGCGGCGCACGGCCTCGAGCTGCGCGACGAGCGCGCGCGAGATCTCCGCGCCCGTGGCGTCGCCGCCCGCGTGCGCGATCCGGTCGGCGTGGTGCCCGCCCTCGCGCGTGAGGGCGATGTCGCCGTTGGCCGCCCGGTCGAAGTTCGCGCCGCGCGCGACGAGCTCGCGCACGCGTGCGGGGCCCTCGGTGACGAGCACCTCGACGGCCGCCGGGTCGCACACGCCGGCCCCTGCGACGAGCGTGTCCGCGAGGTGCGCCTCGGGCGAGTCCTCGGGGTCGAGCGCGGCCGCGATGCCGCCCTGCGCCCAGACCGTCGACCCCGACGACAGCTCGCCCTTGGTGACGAGCAGGACGTGGGGCACGCGCGTGCGCAGCTCGAGCGCGGCGGTGAGGCCGGCGATGCCCGAGCCGACGACCACGACGTCCGCCGTCGTCGTCCACCCCGGTGCGGGGGCGGCGAGGGACCGGGCGAGATGGGGCGCGGACGCCCCGCCGGCCCGGGTCACGCGGGGCGCACCGCGGAGGCCACGCCGCCGTCGTCGACCGCGCCGCGGAACGGGGCGAACGGCAGGCCGCTCGCCTCGAGGCCGTGGCCCGCGGGCACGAGCCCGGGCTCGTCGGAGAGCTCGACGATGCGGTTCTGCTCGTCCACGAAGACGACGTTCGGCAGGTAGGTGCGCGCGTCGGCGTCGTCGAGCATGCCGTAGGCGATGAGGATGACGACGTCGCCCGGACTCACGAGGTGCGCGGCGGCGCCGTTGATGCAGATCTGGCCCGCGCCGCGCTCGCCCGGGATGACGTACGTCGTCAGGCGCGCGCCGTTGGTGACGTCCACGACGTCGACCTGCTGGCCCGGGTAGAGGTCCGCGGCGTCGAGCAGGTCGGCGTCCACGGTGATCGAGCCGACGTAGTGCAGGTCGGCCTGCGTCACCGTCGCGCGGTGGATCTTGCCGATCATCATGGGTCGCTGCAGCGACGCCGGACGTCGCGGCGGGCTCGGCGGGGTCTGCGCGGTCACGCGGTTCCTCCAGGTGCGGGGGCACGGCCCGCGGGGTCCGCCGCCCGGGTCGCGGGCGGCACGATCTCGACGGCCGTGTTGTCGATGAGACGCGTGGTGCCCACGCGTGCCGCCACCAGGAGGAGCCCGGGGCCGACGGCGCCGGGCGCCAGGTCCTCCACGGTAGCGGGATCGACGAGCACCACGTAATCGACGTCAACGCCGTCGGTGGCCTCCAGGATTCCCCGCGCGGCGGCGAGCACGGACGGCGCGCCCTCCCCCGCGGCCGCGGCGTCCCGCCCGGCGCGCAGCGCGCGGCTCAGCGCGAGCGCGTGCTCGTGCTCGGCCGGGGAGAGGTACGCGTTGCGCGACGACCGCGCGAGGCCGTCCGCCTCGCGCACGGTCTCGACCGCCAGGACCTCCACGTCGAGGTCGAGGTCGGCGACCATGCGGCGCACGGCGAGCAGCTGCTGCGCGTCCTTCGCCCCGAACACGGCGACGTCCGGGCGCACGAGGTGGAGCAGCTTGAGCACGACCGTGAGCACGCCGTCGAAGTGCCCCGGCCGCGACGCGCCCTCCAGCACCGTCCCGATGCGCCCCGACGTCACCCGCACGATCGGGCCGTCGGCCGAGCCCAGGTCGGGGTAGAGCTCGTCGACGGGCGGCGCGAACACGACGTCGACCACCGCGTCCGGGCCCGCCGCGGCGAGCAGCGCCACGTCGGCCGCGACGTCGCGCGGGTAGCGCTCGTAGTCCTCGCCGGGGCCGAACTGCAGCGGGTTGACGAAGTCCGTCACGACGACCTGGCCGTCGGGGCCCGCCTCCGCGCGCGCCCGGCGCACGAGCTCGAGGTGCCCGGCGTGCAGCGCACCCATGGTCATGACGACGACGCGGCGACCGTGCGGGTGCTCGGCGCGCCACGCGTCGAGCGCGGTGCGCAGCGCGGCGCGCGTCGTCACGACGGCCGGGGTCCCGGCTGCGGGGGGCCCGGCGTCCGGGCGGGGGGTGCTCGTCATGCTCGTCCTTCGTCGTGCGGGTCCTGCGGGTCGGGCCGGTCCTGCTGGTCGTGCCGGTCCTGCGGGTCGGGCGCGGGCGCGTCGAGCGCGTCGAGGAGCTCGCGGGCCGCGCGCTCGCCGAGCCGGCCGCCCGCGAGCGCGCGGTGCGTCGCGGCGCGGCTCAGCGCCCGGTACGACGGCGGCACGTCCGCCGCGTCGCTCGTCGCGGCGAGCGCGTCCAGGGCGGCGAGGTGCTCGCGGACCGTGCCGACGTCGCCCCGCGCCACCGGCCCGGTGAGCCCGAGGAGCGCCCCGGCGCCCGCGCCCGTCCCCGACTCGGCACCCGCGTCGGCGCCCCGCGTCGCGCCGTCGAGGGCGGCCGCGAGGAGCGGCGCGAGCGCGCGCCCGGGCCGGTCGACGCCCGCGGCCTCGAGCGCCTGCGCGGCCTGCGCGACGAGCACGACGAGGTGGTTCGCGCCGTGCGCGAGGGCCGCGTGGTAGAGCCCGCGCGACTCCTCCGCGACGACGACCGGCTCCCCGCCGAGCTCGACGACGAGCGCCTGCCCGATCGGCAGGACCGGGCCGGGCGCGGTGACGGCGAACGTCGTGCCCTCCAGCCGCGCGAGGTCGAGCGACGTGCCGGTGAACGTCATGGCGGGGTGCAGCGCGAGCGGGATGGCGCCGGCGGCGCGCGCCGGGTCGAGGACGGCCGTGCCGTGGCGGCCCGACGTGTGCACGACGATCTGGCCGGGCTGCCACGCCCCCGTGTCGGCGAGGCCGCGGACCAGGGCCGGGAGCGCGTCGTCGGGCACGGCGAGGAGCACGAGCTCGGCGCGCTCCACGACCTGCGGGACCTCGAGGACGGGCACCCCCGCGAGGAGCGTCTCGATGCGGTCGCGCGACGCGTCGGACACGCCGCTCGCGCCCACGACCGCGTGGCCGACGGCGCGCAGGGCGCTGCCGAGGACCGCCCCGACGCGACCGGCCCCGACGACGCCGACCCCGAGCCGCCCGGGGCGGCGACCGCCGTCCGCGGCGCTCACGCGTTCTCCTCGAGCGGGACGTCGTCGCGGCGCATCCAGAGCTCCGGTCCCGCGTGCGCGCGGGCCTCGCGGGCGCGCTCGGCCTGGGTGTCGAGGAGGCGGGCGGCGTCGCCCGCGTCGAGGTGCCGCACCTGGGGCGAGACCGGCCCGGGCGTCGAGTGCACGGTGAACGACGCGACGTCGAGCCGGCGCTGCAGCGGCCCCTGCTCGAGCCCGAGCGACTGCGTGCGCTCGTGCGGCACGACGACGAGGGTGCGGAAGACGCGCCCGCCGCGCAGCAGGAGGGCGCGGTCGGTGACGCTGAAGCCGTTCCGCCGCCACGCGACGAGGTCCAGGAGGCGCGCACGGCGCGGGGACGCGACGAAGTGCTGCCCGGCGTCGAGCCCGGACAGGCCCTCGTCGAGCAGGCCGCGGGGGTCGGGCGTGCCGAGGTCCGGCAGCACGAGCCACAGGGCGGCGAGCGCCTCGTCGCGCGTGCCGACGGGCAGGAGCACGCTCGTGCTGTCCGTCCCGTCGGTGCTGACGCCGTAGCCCGCGACGTTGACGTCGACGCGCCACCAGTCGGGCCCGCGCCAGAACGGGCCCTGCCGCAGCCGCACGGCCTGGACGCGACCGGGCGGGATCGTCTGCGAGCGGGTCTCGAGCAGGCCGTGGCGCAGGCGGATGCCGTCGGGCGAGATGGCGGACCGGAAGCCGAACTCGCCCGTGAACCGGGAGAACAGGAACCCGCCGAAGCCGAGCACGGCGGGCAGCGCGCTGAACAGGATCCCGATCTCGCGCGTGCCGACGACGACGCCCGCGATGCCGAGCACACCGAGGACGAGGCCGACCGTCGCGCCCGACCGCAGGAGCGAGGCGACGAGCCGACCCGGCCCGACGGCAGTCACCGGCTGCTCGGGCGCCTCGGCGACGAACGCCGGCGCGTCCGCCCCGGGCGCCTGGACGTCCCCGGCCGGCGCCCCGACGGCGCCGGGAGCACCCGGGACCGCGGGCGCACCCGGGACGCCGGTCGCCGTCGCGGCGGCCGGGCGCTCGCGCGCGACCCGCAGGCCCGCGGCGCGCGCGAGGAGGTCGTTGCGCAGCCGGTTCGCCTCCGCCTCCTTGAGGAAGCCGAGCTTCACGCCCGAGTCCGCTCCCCCGGCGACCTCGAGCTTGAGCTCCGCGAGCCCGAAGAACCGGGCGAGGAGCGGCTGCACGACGTCGACCGCCTGGAGCCGGTCGAGCCGCGCCTTGCGCTGCTGCCGGAACAGCACGCCGGTGCGCAGGTGCACCGACTCGTCGTCGACCGCGTAGCTCGTCATGCGCCACGCGACCGCCGAGTAGCCGAGCCCCACGAGGCCCACCACGAGGATGCCGAGGAGGATCATCCACCAGCGGTCGCCCTCGAGGAGGTTCTCCCCCTCGGGCAGCCCGTTGAGCGTCTGCTGGCCGACGACGACCAGGAGCACCGCGATGACGGTCCAGCCCCGCACGAGCGGGGTGACCGGGTGCACCCGGTGCCACACGAGGTCGTCGGTGGCCGGTGCGTCGTTCACAGGCCCGCCAGCCTCGCCTCGCCGCGCGACGCGAGCCGGTCGCGCAGACGCTCCGCCTCGGCGGGCTCGAGACCGTCGATCGTCGCGTCGGTCGACGCGGACGCCGTGTGGAGCTGGACCTGGGCGATGCCGAGCTTGCGCGCGAGCGGCCCGGCCTGGACGTCGACGTACTGCATGCGGCCGTAGGGCACGACGACGAGCGTGCGGAACATGATGCCGTGGCGGATCAGGAGGTCGTCGTCACGCTCCGCGTAGCCGATCGCGCGGACCTGGCGCGGCACGAGGACGGCCGCCCACAGGCCCAGGAGCGCGAGCACGCCGAGCACGAGCCACTGCCACCAGTGCGGGAAGAGGATCGCGAGCACGACCACGGCGACGGCCGGGACCGCGAGCGTGATGCCCACGGACAGCAGGCGCGCCGTGACGAGCCGCGGCGACACGCGCGTCCACTCGATGCCGGGCGGGTCGAAGGGGCCGGTGCCGCGGGGGCCCTGGTCCCGTGCAGGGTCGGTCATGCGTCGATTCTCCCATCCCGTCCCCGTGCGGACCGGGTCGTGCACAGGCCGGGGCGGAGGGCGCGTCTCAGGCGGGCGTGCCCGCGCCCGGAGTCTCCGGGTCCTCGCGCGTCACCGAGCCCTCGCGGCCCTCCCGGCCCTCGCCGCGGTCGTCGGGCGGGAGCTGGCAGAACCGCTCGGCCACGAGCCCGACGACGGCCAGCACCACCGCGCACGCGGCGGCCGCCCCGGCCGCGAGGGCCCGGTCGCGGAACGCGTCGATCGAGAGGTCGGGCAGGGCGGCGAGCACCTGCGCGCCGTACCAGCCCGTCAGCAGCGCGCCCGTGAGCGCGGCCGCCTTCGCGAGGACGAACGTGCGCGCCGCACGGATCGCGTCGAGCGACGGACGCTTGCCCTGCTGGTACGCGCGCACCGTCCAGCCCGCCCAGAACACCGCCGCCGCGAGCGCGAGGACGGTGACGTCCACGATCCACGGCACCGCCGGCAGGAGCGTGCCGCGGCTCTGGAGCAGGCGCACGACGAACCACCCGCCGACGGCGGTCGCGACCGCCACGAGCAGCAGGGTGCGGACGGAGGTGCGCCGCATCAGCGCTCGTCGTCGCGACCGTCGCCGGACACCGGCCCGAACGGCGGCCACGGGTCGTTCGCCGGGAGCCTCGCGTCCGCGAGCGGGCCGGGGGCGGACGCCGGTCCGCCGCTCGAGACCGGCGCGAACGGCACCGACCGGATGATGTCGTCACCGGACGACGCGGCGTCCGCGGGCGGCTGCGGGTGCGCGGGCTGCGCGGACGGCTGCTGCGGCGCGGCCGGCACGGGCTCGGGCGCGTGGACCGGCGGGAAGACCGGGTGCGCGGGTGCGCCGTGCTCGGGGAAGCGCGCCGCGTCCTGAGCCGGGGCGGGCCCGGCGTCCGGGGCGTGCCCGGCGTCGGGCGACGACGGCACGGGGTGCGACGGCGGCCGGTTCGACGGCCCGGGGAACGGGGCGACGGGGACGCCCGCGTCCTCGCGCGGGTCGAACGAGCCGTCGGGGACGATCGGCGGGGCCGCCCCCTCGGGCGCGACGCCCTCGGAGACGGGCGCGAAGACCGGCCGTGCCGGGAGCGCCTCGCTCGGCGTCACGGTCTGCGGGAGACCGGCCGGCTGCGGCACGACCGCGGCCTGCGGCGGCGCGGCCGGGGGCGCGGGCTCCGGTGCGGGCGGCTGCGGCGGCTCCGCCTGCCGGACGTGCGGCGGCTGCTGCGGCGCGGGCTGCTGCGGGGCCGCGGGCTGCTGTGCGAGGGGCTCCTGCGCGAGCGGCTGCTGCGGCGCCGGGTGCGCCTCGTGCGGCGGCACGGGCTGCTGCGGTGCCGACTGCTGCGGTGCCGACTGCTGCGGTGCCGGGTGCTGCGGTGCCGGCGCGCCGTCGGGGGCAGGCACGTCGCCGCCGGGCGTCACGGGACCGTCGTACGGGACGGCGACGGGACCGGTGTGCGCCTGCTGGTAGGGGTCGGGCACGTCGACGGGCGCGGGCGGCGGCGCGGCGTCCGTGCTGCCCGTGGTGACGGGCACGGCGCCCGTCGGGTCCGGAGCAGGGTCCGTCAGCCAGTCGAGCGCGAGCCACCGGATGCCGCCGCGGTCGGGCGCGGTCGCGGCGAGGGCCGCGACCGGACCGCCCCCGAGGCCCGGGAGCACCGCGTCCGGGTCGATCTGCGACCACGGCTCGAGCACGAACGCCCGCTCGTGCGCGCGGGGGTGCGGCAGCTCCAGGTCGTCGGCGACGGCCGTCAGCGTGCCGTAGACGATGAGGTCGACGTCGAGCGTGCGGGGACCCCAGCGCTCGTCGCGCACCCGGCCGTGCGCCTGCTCGACCGCCTGGCACGCGTGCAGCAGGTCGCGCGCCGACAGGCGCGTGCGCGCGAGGAGGACGGTGTTGAGGTAGTCCGGCTGGTCGGGGCCGCCCACGGCCTCCGTGCGGGCCAGCGGCGAGACCTCCGTGATCTCGAGACCGGAGATCCGGTCGAGGTCCGTGATCGCGTCGCGCAGCGTCTGCTGGGCGTCGCCGAGGTTCGCGCCCAGCGCGAGCACGACCTCGACGAACCCGGCGGGCACGTCGTCCATCCGGTCGTGCTCGACGGGCGCGGCCACCTCCGCGGCGTCGTGCGCCCCGCCGTGGGCCTCGTCGCGCGCCGGGGCGGGCTCGGCCGCGGCACCGTACGGCAGGGGCTCGGCCTCGGGAGCGGCGCGCTCGACGGGCGCGGCGTCGCCGGGGACGGTCTGCTGCTCGCCCGACGGCGCGCCGGGCGCGACCGGCGGCGCGTCGTGGTGCAGCACGTGCTCGGCGGGGCCGGCCGCGGCCACCGACCCCGCCACGAGCTCGTCGTACGACGCCGCCTGCTGCGGGTGCGGTGCCGCGTCGTCGTGCGCCGGCTCGTCGACGTCGTCGTGCGCGGGCTCCGCGTACGGCGCCTCCCCGTACGGCGCCTCGCCGTACGGTGCCTCCACGTGGGTCTGCTGCTCGGGACGGGCGTCGCCGGGGACGGCGTCGTCCCGGACGGCGGGCGCCTCGCGGGTCGCGTCGAGCGCGTCCTCCGGGGACCCGGCCGCCGTCGCACCGGGCTCGGCCGAGGTCCGCGCGTCCTCGCCCGGGGCACCGGCCGAGCCCGGGAGGATGCTGGGCGGCATGACCTCGGGCGCGGGGGCGAGCGGGGTCCGGTCGTCGGGCGCGGGGACGTCGCCGACGCCGTGGATGAGCGCGGGGGCGACCGATCCGACCGGGATCGGTCCGACGGGCTGCGCGTCGCGCGACCCCTGCTCCCCGCGGCGCGACAGCGGCGCGACGACGGGGACGACCACGCGGTCGCGACGGATGACGACCTCGACGTCCTCGAACGGGACCGTGATCGGCGCCTGCGGCTTGTGCACCGCGACGTCGACCGCGACGACGTCGTCGTGCGTGAGGATCGTCGCGGCGATGCGCTCGGCGACGGTCTCGACGAGGTCGGCGGGCGATCCGGCGAGGACCGCGACGACGTCCTCGGCGACGCCCGCGTAGCTGACCGTCCGGGACAGGTCGTCGCCGCTCGCGGCGGCGCGCGTGTCGAGGTGGAGCACGACGTCGGCCCGGAAGAGCTGGCCCTGCGCCTTCTCGTGCTCGAAGACGCCGTGGTGGCCCGTCGCGCTCAGGCCCGTGAGGCGGATCCGGTCGAACGGCCGTCCGTCCGCGTCGAGGACCGCTCCTGCGAACGCTGTGGTCACGTCGTGCTCCCGTCCGGTGCTGCGTCGTCGCCCACGGGGGCGGGTCGTCGTCACCGTGTCTCGTTGCGTGTGTCGTGCTGCGCCGGGCCGCCCCGCGCCGCGGGGCCCCTCGCCCATCCTGCTAGGTCGTGGGCCGCGCCGTCGAGTCGCTCCCGGCCCTCGGTCGGTCCGTCGGCTCCGCCGCGGCGCCGTCCCCGGGACCCACGACCTCGTCGCGGGCCCGGCCCCAGGCGGCGGCGACCCGCACGGCGTCGGCGGACGCCCGGACCGCGTGGACCCGCACGCACCACGCGCCCGACGCCGCGGCGAGGGTCGTGACCGCGGCGGTCGCGTCGTCGCGCAGGAGCGGCGGGACGGGCCGCCCGTCGGAGCGCGCGAGGAGGTGCCCGAGGAACCGCTTGCGGGACGCGCCCACGAGGACGGGCAGGCCCAGCGCCTCGAGCTCGCGCAGGCGCGCGAGCAGCGGCCAGTTCGACGACCCGGCCTTCGAGAAACCGAGACCCGGGTCGAGCACGACCTGCTCGCGCCGCACGCCCGCCGCGAGGAGCACGTCCACGCGCGCGGCCAGCTCGTCGCGCACGTCCGTGACGACGTCGTCGTAGTCCTCGAGGTCGTCCATGACGTCCGCGTGCCCGCGCCAGTGCATGCAGACGTAGGCGACGCCCGTGCGCGCGACGACGTCGGCCATCGCCGGGTCGGCGAGACCGCCGGAGACGTCGTTGACGAGCCGGGCGCCCGCCGCGACCGCGCGCTCCGCGACGACCGCGCGCGTCGTGTCGACGCTGACGACCGCCCCCTCGGCCGCGAGCGCGGAGATCACGGGGAGCACGCGCGCGAGCTCCGCCTCGACGGGCACCCGGCCCGCCCCGGGGCGGGTCGACTCCCCGCCGACGTCGAGGATGTCCGCGCCCTCGCCCAGCAGCTCGCGCCCGTGGGCGATCGCGGCGTCCGGCTCGAACCACTCGCCGCCGTCGGAGAACGAGTCGGGCGTGACGTTGACGACGCCCATGACGAGCGTGCGTCCGACGTCCGCGAGCTCCTCGAGCCCCGCGACCACGAACCGGTCCACGGGCCTAGCGCCCCAGGATGAGGCTCATCGCCTCGGCCCGCGTCGCGCCGTCTCGCATCTGGCCCCGCACCGCCGACGTGACGGTGCGCGCGCCGGGCTTGCGCACGCCGCGCATCGACATGCACAGGTGCTCGCACTCGACGACGACGATCGCGCCGCGCGGCTTGAGGTGCTCCACGAGCGCGTCCGCGACCTGCGACGTGAGCCGCTCCTGCACCTGCGGGCGGCGCGCGTACACCTCGACGAGGCGCGCGAGCTTCGACAGGCCCGTGATGCGGCCGTCCACGTTGGGGATGTACCCGACGTGCGCGACGCCGTGGAAGGGCACGAGGTGGTGCTCGCACGTCGAGTACACCTCGATGTCCTTGACGAGCACCATCTCCTCGTGGCCGAGGTCGAAGGTCGTCGTCAGGACGTCCGCGGCCTCCTGGCGCAGGCCCGCGAAGATCTCGCGGTACGCGCGCGCCACGCGGGCCGGCGTCTCGCGCAGCCCCTCGCGGTCCGGGTCCTCGCCGACGGCGAGCAGCAGCTCGCGGACGGCGGCCTCCGCGCGGTCCTGGTCGTACGGCGGGACGTCCGCGGGGGCGCGCAGGCCCTCCGCCGACCGGGCCGGCGTGATCGCTCCCGTGCCCGCCGAGGCGTCCGTGGGGGTGCCCATCAGTCCTGCCCCGGCTCGCGCACGTCCGTGACGTCCGTGGTCGTGTCGCGGCCGAGCGCGCGGTCCAGCGGGCTGTCCGCGGGCACCTCGCCGATCCGCTCCGGGGGGAGCTCGTCGTTCGCGGCCGCGGCCTCGTCCTGCGGGATCACGGGCGCGCCGTTCTGTGCCGCCTTCTCGGCGTCGGTGAGCACGGGCCCGCGCTGGGAGACGGCCCGCTGCTCGCTCGAGAGCCAGACGTCGCGCGGGGCGCGCTTCTCGACGGGGGAGAACACGCGCGCGAGCTCGGCCTGGTTCAGCGTCTCCTTCTCGAGGAGCTCGAGCACGAGGGCGTCGAGCACGTCGCGGTACTGCGTGAGCACCTCCCACGCCTCGTCGTGCGCGGCCTCGACGAGCTTGCGGACCTCGTGGTCCACCGTGCCCGCGACCGACTCCGAGTAGTCGCGCTGGTGGCCCATGTCGCGGCCGAGGAACGGCTCGCCCGAGCCGGAGCCGAGCTTGATCGCGCCGACGCGCTCGCTCATGCCGTACTCGGTGACCATCTTCCGCGCGATGGCGGTCGCCTTCTCGATGTCGTTCGAGGCGCCCGTCGTCGGGTCGTGGAACACGAGCTCCTCGGCGACGCGGCCGCCCATCGCGTACGCGAGCTGGTCGAGCAGCTCGTTGCGCGTCGTGGAGTACTTGTCCTCGGTCGGCATGACCATCGTGTACCCGAGGGCCCGACCGCGCGGAAGGATCGTCACCTTCGTGACGGGGTCCGTGTAGCGCATGGCCGCCGCGACGAGGGCGTGGCCGCCCTCGTGGTACGCGGTGATCTTCTGCTCCTTGACGTTCATGACGCGCGTGCGCTTCTGCGGACCGGCGATCACGCGGTCGATCGCCTCGTCGAGCGCCCGGTCGTCGATGAGCTGCGCCCCGCTGCGGGCGGTGAGGAGCGCCGCCTCGTTGAGCACGTTCGCGAGGTCGGCACCGGTGAAGCCGGGCGTGCGACGCGCGACGGCCGCCAGGTCGATCTCGGGGACGATCGGCTTGCCCGCCGCGTGCACCCGCAGGATCGCCTCGCGACCCTTGAGGTCGGGCGCCTCGACCGCGATCTGACGGTCGAAGCGGCCCGGGCGCAGGAGCGCCGGGTCGAGGATGTCGGGGCGGTTGGTCGCGGCGATGAGGATGACGTTCGTCTTGACGTCGAAGCCGTCCATCTCCACGAGGAGCTGGTTGAGCGTCTGCTCGCGCTCGTCGTGTCCGCCGCCCATGCCGGCGCCGCGGTGGCGGCCGACGGCGTCGATCTCGTCGACGAAGATGATCGCGGGCGAGTTCTCCTTGGCCTGGTTGAACAGGTCGCGGACACGGCTCGCGCCGACGCCGACGAACATCTCGACGAAGTCCGAGCCGGAGATCGAGTAGAACGGCACGCCCGCCTCGCCGGCGACGGCGCGCGCGAGCAGCGTCTTGCCCGTGCCGGGAGGGCCGTAGAGCAGGACGCCCTTGGGGATCTTCGCGCCGACGGCCTGGAACTTCTCCGAGTCGGAGAGGAACTCCTTGATCTCGTGGAGCTCCTCGACCGCCTCGTCGGCGCCCGCGACGTCCGCGAACGTCACCTGCGGGGTGTCCTTCGAGACGAGCTTGGCGCGCGACTTGCCGAAGCCCATGACGCGCGAGCCGCCGCCCTGCATGCGCGACAGCAGGAACCAGAACAGCACGCCGATGATGAGGAACGGGATGAGCAGCCCGAGCAGCGAGGACCAGAACGAGGGTTGCGCGACCTCGGAGTTGTACCCGTCCTTCGGCTCCGCGGCGACGACGGCGTCGACGACCGCCTCGCCCTGCGGCTGGACGTAGTAGAACTCGACGTTCTTGCCCTTGTTCTCCTCGGTGTCCGTGCCCTCGTCGGCCACGTAGTCCTCGGACAGCGTGAGACGCACGCGCTGGTCGCCGTCCACGATGAGCGCCTGCTCGACCGTGTCGCCCGAGAGCAGCTCGAGGCCCGCGGACGTGTCGATGCGCTGGACCGTGGGGCGCGACAACGTCGCGAACGCGATCCACAGGATCACGAGGCCCAGGACGATCCAGACGATCGGCCCACTGAGAATCTTCTTGATGTTCATCGGCGACGGGGCGTGCGCCCCGGATCCCTCCGCTCGCGCAAGTGTTCGGGCTCGAAACTACACTCTGGACCTTGGCGCCTGCTGGGGATCTTCCCCCTGTTCGCCCAGGGCGTGGTCCGTACTTCCTGAGCAGCTCCCTGGGCGGTCCGGGCGGGCTCGTGGCCCGCCGCCGCCCGGCTCAGCTCGAGTAGACGTGCGGCGCGAGCGTCCCGACGAACGGCAGGTTGCGGTACTTCTCCGCGTAGTCGAGGCCGTAGCCCACGACGAACTCGTTGGGGATGTCGAAGCCGACGTAGCGCACGTCGACCTCGGTCTTCGCCGCGTCGGGCTTGCGGAGCATCGCCGCGATCTCGACCGACGCCGGGCCGCGCGAGCGGAGGTTCGACAGCAGCCACGAGAGCGTGAGGCCCGAGTCGATGATGTCCTCGACGATGAGCACGTTGCGGCCGGTGAGGTCCGCGTCGAGGTCCTTGAGGATGCGCACGACGCCCGACGACTTGGTGCCCGAGCCGTACGACGACACGGCCATCCAGTCCATCTCGACGTGGCTGTGCAGGCGGCGCGCCAGGTCCGCCATGACCATGACGGCGCCCTTGAGCACGCCGACGAGCAGGAGGTCCTTGCCCGCGTAGTCACGGTCGATCTGCGCGGCGATCTCGTCGAGCCGCGCACCGAGCTGGTCCTCGGTGAGCAGGATGTTCTCGAGGTCGCCTGCGACGTCCGATGCTTCCACGGGGGTCACTCCTGAGCTGGGGCGAGGAGGGAGGTGCCGGCCCGGCGCGTTGGCCCCGGGCCCAGGGAAAGCCTGCCACACGCGCGCGACGCCCTGCGGTCGCCCGGGAGGTGCACCGGGCCCTGGCCGCGCCACGCGGTGACGAGCGCGTCGAGCGCGTCGACGTGGACGGCGAACAGGTCGCTCCCCGGGCACCCCGCGCGCAGCGCCGCGGACCGCAGCGCACGACGCCGCAGCGCCGGGTGCGCGGCGGCGAGCGGGCCGACGTCGAGCACGACCGCCGGGCGGGGCGCCGCTCCCCCGCCGCGACCAGGGTCCGCGCCGGGGCCGGGGTCCGCGCCGAGGGCGTCCGCGCCGGGTGGGACGAGCGCCGCCGCGAGGAGGTCGGCCGCGAGCGCGTCGAGGAGGTCGGCGTCGTCGCGCAGGAGGTCGGCGCTGCGCGCGAGCGCGGGCACCGCGCCCGGGCCGAGGACGTCGACGAGCACCGGCACGACCCGCCCGCGGACCTGCGAGCGCAGCGGCGCGCCCGTGTTCGTGGGGTCGTCCCACCAGTCGAGCCCGAGCGTGCGGCACACCGCCTCGGTCTGCGTGCGCCGCAGGGCGAGGAACGGGCGCCGGTACGCCCCGCGCCGCGGCGCCATGCCCGCGAGCGAGCGCGCCCCCGCCCCGCGGGCGAGGCCGAGCAGCACCGTCTCGGCCTGGTCGTCGAGCGTGTGGCCCAGGAGCACCGCGCCGGCGCCGTGGGCCGCCGCGACGTCGTCGAGCGCGGCGTACCGGGCCGTCCGGGCGTGAGCCTCCGGGCCGTCGCCCGCCGTCGGGACGACGACGCGGCGCACCTCCACCGGGTCGAGCCCCAGGTCGCGGCACCGCTCGGCGGCGGCCGCCGCGACGGCGGCGCTGCCGTCCTGGAGCCCGTGGTCCACGACGACGGCGCCCGCCCGCAGCCCGAGGCGCGGCGCCACGAACGCGGTGGCGGCCGCGAGCGCCGTCGAGTCGGCGCCGCCGGAGCAGGCGACGAGCACCGTCGCCCCCGGGGGAAGGTCGGCGAGCACGCCGCGCACGGCGTGGCGCGCGGCGGCGACGACCGGCGCCGGACCGCCCACGGCTCAGCCGTGCACGCGGCGCACCCAGGCGCGCGCGTCGGCGATCTCGCGGGCCGTGGGCAGGTTCTCCGGGGAGGCCCACACGGCGTTGAAGCCGTCGCGCCCGACGTCCTTCTCGACGGCGCGGACGAACGCCGCCCCGTCGCGGTACTGGGCGATCTTGGCGTCCATGCCGAGCAGGCGCCGCAGCACGACGTCGAGGCCGGAGCTGCCCTCGCCGTCGCGCCGCGCGTCGAACTTGCGCCGGATGCTGCGCACGGTGCGCACGGTGCGGGGCCCGACGGCGTCCATGGCGACGTCCGCGTGGCCTTCCAGGAGCGCCATGACGGCCGTGACGTCGGCGAGCCGGTCCTGCTCCTCGGGCGTGAGGAGGCCGTCGAGGAGGGTCGTGCCCTCGCCGCGCACCGCGTGCAGGACGGCGCGCCCCACCGCGACGAGCTTGTCGCGCAGGCGGGCCTCGGCGAGGCGTCGCGACGACGCGGAGAGCTCGGTGAGGAGGTCGCCCGCGCGCGTGCGCAGGTGGTCCGCGAGCCACGGCGCCGCCGCGAACTGGAGGGCGTGCGTCTGCTCGTGCAGGCACACCCAGAGGCGGAAGTCGGCGGGCCGCAGGTCGAGCGCGCGCTCGACCTGGAGCACGTTGGGCGCGACGAGCACGAGCCGGCCGGGGCCCGCCCCTGCCGCGGCCTGCCCGCTGTACGGGTCGAACTGGCCGAGGACGCGGCTCGAGAGGACCGCGAGGACCGAGCCGACCTGCGCCGCGCCGACGAGGGCGGTCGCCTGCGGCACGCGCCCGCTCTCCCCCACGAGCGCCTCGGTGACGCCCGTGGTGAGCGACGCCATGATCTCGGTGTTGGCGCGCGCCCAGCGGGGCCGGTCGACGACGTGCACCGTGCCCAGCGTCTCCGGGGTCCCCGCGACGGGCGTCATGCGGGTCACGTCGAGCACGTGCGGGACGGCCTTCCCCGCCGCGGTGCGCAGCCCCTCGACGAGGTCGGCCAGCTCGGCGCGCGACGCCTGGGGCCCCGGGCGCGCGAGGCGCCCGGCGATCTGCGCGGCGGCGGACCAGTCGACGACCGACCGGTCGCCGCGCGACGGGCCGTGGGGTCGGCCGTCCTGCTCGACGAGAGTCATCGGCCCACGGTAACCCGCTCGCCCGGCCGACGGGTTCGAGGACGCCCGGAGGATATACTCTCGGGATATACAACGGGAGGTCGGCATGGTGCGCACGACGGTGTTCCGCAGCAACAGGACGCAGGCGGTCCGGCTGCCCAAGGCGGTCGCGCTGCCCGACGACGTCCGGGAGGTGGACGTCCGGGCCATCGGCCGGTCCCGGGTCATCACCCCGGCCGGCTCCGGGTGGGACGAGTGGTTCGAGCACGGCCTGCGCGTCGGTCCCGGCTTCCTCGCCGACCGCGACCAGGGCACCGCGGACGAGCGCGAGGCCCTGTGAGCACCCTCTACCTGCTCGACACGAACGTGCTCGTCGCCCTCCTCCGCGGGCACGGCGCGGCCGCGCGTCCGAGGCTGCGCGAGGCAGAGGGGCGCGTCGCCGTCTCGACCGTGAGCGAGATGGAGCTGGTGTACGGCGTGGAGCGCTCGCAGGACCCGGCCCGCAACCGGCAGGCGGTCGACGAGCTGCTGTCGCTCGTCGACGTGCTGCCCTTCGACAGCCTGGCGGCGATGCACGCCGGCAGGGTCCGCGCCGTCCTCGCGGCCCGCGGCACCCCTGTCGGCCCGTACGACGCGCTCCTCGCCGGGCACGCCCGGTCGCTCGGGCTCGTGCTGGTGACCAACGACGTCCGCGAGTTCTCCCGCGTGCCCGGCCTCGAGGTCGAGGACTGGCTGGCGGACGCGACGCACGGCCCCTGAACCGGGAGCCCTCCCCCAGACGTGGCGCGGCCCGTCAGGCGCTGCAGCCGCACTCCGCGAGCGACGCGACGAAGTCGTCGAGGATCAGGCGCGCGCCGTAGGTGCCGCCGTCCGGGACGGCGTCGGCCATGAGGGAGAACACGAGGAGGCGGTCGTCCGCGGTGACGACCGTCCCGGCGAGCGACGTGACGTTCGGCAGGCTGCCGGTCTTCGCGCGCACGACGCCGCGGCCCGCGTTGGCGAGGTAGCGCTCGTCGAGCGTCCCGGACAGCCCCGCGACGGGCAGGCCCACCGCGCCGGGCCGCAGCCGCGGGTGCGCAGGGTCGGCCAGGAGGCCCACGACCTCGTCGAGCTGTGCGGGCGTGACGACGGAGCCGTCGCCGAGCCCGGACAGGTCCGCGAGCGTCGCGCCCGTGAGGTCGACGCCGAGGCCCTCGACCGCCGCCCGCACGGCCTGGGTCGCGCCGGCACCCGAGCCGGGCAGGCCCGCGTCGAGCGCGACGACCCGGCCGACGACCTCGGTGATGGTGTTGTCCGAGTGCTGGAGCAGGTACGCGACGACGTCGCCGAGGGGGGCGGACTCCACCTCGCCCACCGTGCGACCCTCGCTCGGCGCCGGCGCTCGCACGACGTCCCCGGAGACGGTGACGCCCTCCTGCGCGAGCGCGGCCACGAACGCGTCGGCCGCGGCGAGGGCCGGGTCCTCCGCGCGCGGCGCGTACTCCTCGTCGGTGAGGCGCGCGATGTTCACCGCGAGCGCCGCGACGGGCGCGACGTAGCCGTTGCGCACGCTGGCAGGGTCGACGGTCGGCGCGACCGCGGGCCCGGTGAACAGCGTGTCGTCGAGGCGCAGCGAGATCGTCGTGCGTCCCGTCAGCCGCAGCTCGCCCGCGACCTGCGCGGCCAGGTCGCCGAGCCCGGCCCGGCCGTTGACCGCCGTCGGGTCCCCGGCACCCGCCGCGAGCATCATGTCGCCCCCGCCCACGAGGTACACCGTCTCCTGCCCCTCGAGGACGGCCCGGGTGGGCAGCGTGGTGTGCGCTCCCGGCGAGGTGAGCGCCGCCGCGGCGGTGAACGTCTTGAGGGTCGACGCCGGGACGTGCCCCACGCTCTCGCCGGCGGCGCCCAGCACGTCGCCCGTCACCGCGTCGGTCACGAGGACGCCCACGCGCGGGCCGAGCCGCGTGTCCGCGACGAGCCCGTCCACGAGCGCCTGCACCGCGCCGGTCGCGGGGACGGGCGCCGCGTCGTCGAGCGCCGGCAGCTCCACCTCGAGCGGCGGGGCGGCGGCCGCACCCGGCGCCTGCGGGAACGGCGGCGGCTCCGGGACGGGCGGCTCGAGCGTCAGCACGCCGGGGACGACGTCGTACGCGTCCGCCACGGCGTACCCGCCCGCGAGCGCGAGCACCACGCCGACGGCCACGCCCGTGCGCGTCGCCCAGCCCATACCTCTCCCTCGGTCCGCCCCGGTCACCGGGGCGCGTCGTCCGCCCGCCCCGTCCCGACGGGTCGCCGGTCGTCCGACCCGCCCCCGGGGCCTCGGGCACGTGCGCATTATCACTCACGGCGTCGCCCGCCCAGGGCCGTACGGACTCTTGTGGGCGGACGTCCCGTGTCACACTAGTTCCCGCACGACGGCGTCGTCCGTCGATCATCCGACACCAGCCACCGCCCGAGCGCCGCGGTGCCGGTACGACTGGAGGAAGCAGTGGAGTTCGACGTCACGATCGAGATCCCCAAGGGGCAGCGCAACAAGTACGAGGTGGACCACGCGACCGGTCGCATCCGCCTCGACCGCATGCTCTTCACCTCGACCCGCTACCCCGACGACTACGGGTTCATCGAGGGGACGCTCGGCGAGGACGGCGACCCGCTGGACGCCCTCGTGCTGCTCGAGGAGCCCACGTTCCCGGGCTGCCTGATCCGCTGCCGCGCGCTCGGCATGTTCCGCATGCGCGACGAGGCCGGCGGCGACGACAAGGTGCTGTGCGTCCCGACGGGCGACCAGCGTGCCGCGTGGCGCCAGGACATCGACGACGTGTCCGACTTCCACCGCCTGGAGATCCAGCACTTCTTCGAGGTCTACAAGGACCTGGAGCCCGGCAAGTCCGTCGAGGGCGCGCACTGGGTCGGCCGCGCCGACGCCGAGGCCGAGATCGAGCGCTCCCTGCAGCGCGCCATCGACTCCGGGTACCACACGCCGGGCCACTGACCGGCTCGTCCCCCCGTACGACGGCGGCCGCCCACCTCGCGAGGTGGGCGGCCGCCGTCGTGCGTCACCGCTACGGTCGGCCCGCGTACGGCATCGCGTCGGCCCAGCGCATCGCGACCTCGTGCACGGGGCTGCCGGGCTGCCGCGCCTCGATCATCATCCCGCCGCCGGTGTACATCGCGACGTGGCGGATGGTCGACGGGTTCGACGTGTCGTTGGCGTAGAAGATGAGGTCGCCCGGGCGGAGGCGGTCGTAGGAGATCTTCTGCACGCGCTGGTACTGCGAGCGCGACGTCCGGGTGATGTCGACGCCCGCGGCGGCCCACGCGCGGGACGTGAGGCCCGAGCAGTCGTAGCCCGGCCCGGTGCCGCCGAACACGTACGGCGCGCCGATCTTCGTGCGCGCCCACGCGACGGCGGCCTGACCCTGGGCGCCGTTCCCCACGCCCGTGCCGGGCGGCGGCGTGACCACGGGCGGCGGGGCGGGAGCAGGCGGAGGCGCCGGAGCCGGGGCAGGCGCTGGGGCGGGAGCCGGCGCCGGGGCGGGAGCGGGGGCCGGAGCCGGCGCCGGTGCCGGTGCCGGTGCCGGGACGGGAGCCGGGTTCTGCGCGGCCGGGGCGGACGGCGCGGCCGGGGCGGCCGGGGCGGCCGGGGCGGACGGCGCCGCTGCCGGCGTCCCCGCAGCGGGCGGCGCGACCCGCTCCCGGGCCGCGCTCTCGCGCGCGCTCGCGGCCTGCGCGTCGAGCGCGTCCTGGCGCTCCCGCTCGACGTCGACGCTCGTGGCCCGGGCCTGCGCGAGCTCGGCGAGCAGCGTCTCCCGGCGCGCCGCAGACTCCTGCACGGCCTCGTCGAGCGCCCCGGAGGAGACCTGGGCGGCGGCCAGCGCGTCGCGCGCTCGGTCCTCGACCTCGGCCTGGTGCGCGAGCGCCGCGTCGGCCCGCGCGCGGGCCGTGTCCGCGACGGCGCGCGCCGTCGCGTGCGTCTCGACCGCACGGCCGGCGGTGCGGCCCGCGACGCGCTCGGCGTTCTCGCGCGCGACGACCTGCTCGACGCCGTCCGCGTCCAGGACCGTCCGCAGGGCGTCGAGCTCCGTCGAGCCCTGGCGTGACGCGCGGAAGAGGGCACCGACGGAGGCCCGCGCCTCGGACTCGCCCGACCGGGCCGTCGCGAGCGCCGCCTGGGCGTCGCGCACCTCGGCGTCGGCGGCCTCGAGATCGCCCTGCGCCGCGGCGTACTCCTCCGCCGCCGTCTCGACGGCCGCGACCGCGGACGCGTGCCGGTCGCGCAGCGCCGCGAGCTCGTGCTCGACCGTCGCGACGTCCCGTGACGCGCCGTCGGCGGCCTCGCGCGCGGCGCGCACGTCGTCGTCCGACGGCGCGGACGACGCGGTCGGGGCGAGGCCCACGCCGAGCGCCAGCACGAGCGCTCCGGCGGCCCCCGCTACGGCGACGCGACGGCGCGGCGCGCTCCGGGTCACGCGGTTCATCAACCCCTCCTCGGCGTGTCTCGTTGACAGCACTCGCACGAGTCTGCCCGGAAGGTCCGCTCCGCGCGATCCGAGCAGCCGGGGCCTTCTCAGAATGTGGTCTCGCATGGTGAGAAGGGCCTACCGGGTCGCCGACGACGCGCCTAGCCTCGGCCTCATGTCCCGTCGAATGTGTCGCTGACCCGAGCGCACGTTCGCCTGCCCGCGAGCCGTCGTCGACGACGCCCTCGCCGCGGCATCCCGTCCCGCGTGCGCCTCTCGCCGCGGTCGACGACCCCGTCCCCGCCGCACCCGCCCCGGTGCACCCTCACGCCGCCGTCCCACCCCACCCGCAGGAGAGCAACCATGAGCACCGACACCGCCCCCGCCTGGTCCTTCGAGACGCGCCAGGTCCACGCCGGCCAGACCGCCGACCCGACGACCGGCGCCCGCGCGCTCCCGATCTACCAGACCACGTCGTTCGTCTTCCCGGACGCCTCGGTCGCGGCCGACCGGTTCGCGCTCAAGGACCTCGGCCCGATCTACACGCGCATCGGCAACCCGACGCAGGAGGTCGTGGAGAACCGCATCGCCTCGCTCGAGGGCGGCGTCGGCGCGCTGCTCCTCGCGTCCGGGCAGGCCGCGACGACGTTCGCGATCCTCAACGTCGCCGAGGCGGGCGACCACGTCGTCGCCTCCCCGAGCCTGTACGGCGGCACCTACAACCTCCTGCAGTACTCGCTCGCCAAGCTCGGGGTCGAGACGACGTTCGTCGCCGACCCGCACGACCCGCAGGCCTGGCGCGACGCCGTGCGCCCGAACACGAAGCTGTTCTTCGGCGAGACGATCCCGAACCCGCAGGCCGACGTCCTCGAGATCGAGGCCGTCGCGGCGGTCGCGCACGAGGTCGGCGTCCCGCTCATCGTCGACAACACGGTCGCCACGCCCTACCTGCTGCGCCCGCTCGAGCACGGGGCGGACGTCGTCGTGCACTCCGCGACGAAGTACCTCGGCGGCCACGGCTCCGCGATCGGCGGCGTGATCGTCGACGGCGGCACGTTCGACTACGCGGCGCACCCGGAGCGGTTCCCGAACTACAACACGCCCGACCCCTCGTACAACGGTCTCGTCTACGCGCGCGACCTCGGCGTGGGCGGCATCCTCGGTGCCAACCTCGCGTACGTGCTCAAGGCGCGCGTCCAGCTCCTGCGCGACCTGGGCTCGGCGATCTCGCCCTTCAACGCGTTCCTCATCGCGCAGGGCATCGAGACGCTGTCGCTCCGCGTCGAGCGCCACGTCGCCAACGCGCAGAAGGTCGCCGAGTGGCTCGAGGCGCGCGACGACGTCCGGACCGTCCACTACGCGGGCCTGCCCTCGAGCCCGTGGCACGCGAACGCGCAGAAGTACCTGCCGCGCGGCGCGGGCGCGGTCCTCGCGTTCGAGCTCGACGGCGGCAGCGAGGCCGGGCAGGCGTTCGTCTCCGCGCTGCAGCTCCACTCGAACGTGGCGAACATCGGCGACGTCCGGTCGCTCGTCATCCACCCGGCGTCGACGACGCACGCCCAGCTCAGCCCCGAGGAGCAGGCGAAGTCCGGCGTGACGCCGGGCCTGGTCCGCCTCGCGGTCGGCATCGAGCACGTCGACGACATCCTCGCCGACCTCGAGCTCGGGTTCACCGCCGCCAAGTCGGCGCTGGGCTCCTGACCGGCCGACGACGGGCGCGGCGATGACGGATCTGGACAGCCGGGGCGCCCTGGGCGCCCCGGCCGTACAGTGGCCGACGGTGACCCCGGTGAACGACGAGCTCCTCTCCCCCGCCCCCGACGCCCGCTCCGGCGCGCGGCCGGGCGACTCGTCGACGCACGGCGTGGCGCCGTCGCGCGCGCGGGTCAAGGCCCCGGTGCCGGCGACCGGGGCGTGGCGCGAGGGCGACCCGGCGGGCCGGCGACGCTTCGCCGACGTCGGCACGTTCGACCTCGAGTCCGGCGCCCGCCTGCCCGACGTCCGGGTCGCGTACGAGACGTGGGGCACGCTCGCGCCCGACGGGTCGAACGCCGTCCTCGTGCTGCACGCCCTCACCGGCGACTCGCACGTGAGCGGCCCCGCCGGCCCGGGGCACGTCACCGCGGGCTGGTGGGAGTCGCTCGTCGGGCCCGGCGCCCCGATCGACACCGACCGCTGGTTCGTCGTCGCGCCCAACGTGCTCGGCGGCTGCCAGGGCACCACCGGACCGGCGTCGACCGCGCCCGACGGCCGCCCGTGGGGCAGCCGGTTCCCGCGCGTCACGACGCGCGACCAGGTCGCGGTCGAGATCGAGCTCGCCCGGACGCTCGGCGTCACGTCGTGGGCGTTCGTCGTCGGCGCCTCGATGGGCGGGCACCGCGTGCTGGAGTGGGCGCTCCTCGGGCCCGAGGCCGGGGTCGACGTCGTCTCGCTCGCCGCGATCGCGACCGCCGCCCAGACCACGGGCGACCAGATCGCCTGGGCCCACCCGCAGCTCGGCGCTGTCCGCGCCGACCCGGGCTTCCGCGGCGGCGACTACTACGACGCCGCGGACGGCGACGGCCCGCACGTCGGGCTCGGCATCGCCCGGCAGATCGCGCACGCGACCTACCGGTCCGCGCGCGAGCTCGACGACCGCTTCGGCCGGCTGCCGCAGGGCGGCGAGGACCCGTTCACCGACGGCCGCTACGCCGTGCAGTCCTACCTCGACCACCACGGGGACAAGCTCGCGCGGCGGTTCGACGCGAACTCGTACGTCGTGCTCACCGAGTCGATGCTCACGCACGACCTCGGGCGCGACCGCGGTGGCGTCGAGGCGGCGCTCGCGCAGATCACCGCGCACGCGCTCGTCGTCGCCGTCGACACGGACCGGCTGTTCCTCCCCGCCGACTGCGCGCGCATCGCCGCCGGCATCCCCGGCGCCGAGCCCCTGCGGACGCTCACGAGCGACTTCGGGCACGACGGCTTCCTCATCGAGTTCGACCAGCTCGGACCGATCGTCGCCGACTTCCTCGGCGAGCGGGCGCGCGTGCGCGACTGACGCACTCCCCGTCGAGGCAGGTCCTGGGGGGATCCTCCCGAGCGGGCCCCGTGGTCGGAGGACGGGCCGGACCGTAGGTTGGTCCCATGCTCGCCGCCTACGCCGACCGCACCGACCCCGACGACCCCCTGGCCGGCCTCGTCGTCGGGGACCGCCCCGAGCCCGCGTCCCGCGAGCACTGGACCACGGTCGACGTGCGCGCCGCGTCGCTCAACCACCACGACCTCTGGTCGCTGCGCGGCGTCGGGCTGCCCGCCGACCGCCTGCCCATGATCCTCGGGACCGACGCCGCGGGCGTCGCCCCCGACGGCTCCGAGGTCGTCGTGCACGCCGTCGTCGGTGCGGACGGGCACGGCGTCGGGCCCACCGAGCGTCGATCCCTGCTGTCCGAGCGGTACCCGGGCACGCTCGCGGAGCGCGTCGCCGTCCCGACCCACAACCTCGTCCCCAAGCCGCCCGAGCTGACCTTCGTCGAGGCCGCGTGCGTCCCGACGGCGTGGCTCACGGCCTACCGCATGCTCTTCACCGCCGGTGGCGCCGCCCCCGGGGACCGCGTCCTCGTGCAGGGCGCGGGCGGCGGGGTCGCGACGGCGGCCGTCGCGCTCGGCGCCGCCGCGGGGCTCGAGACGTGGGTGACCTCCCGCTCCGCGGCGAAGCGCGCCGGAGCGGCCCGCCTCGGGGCGGCGGCGACGTTCGAGCCCGGCGCCCGCCTGCCCGCGCCCGTCGACGTCGTCGTCGAGACGGTCGGGCAGGCCACGTGGAGCCACTCGCTGCGGTCCGTGCGACCGGGCGGCACCGTCGTCGTGGCGGGCGCCACGAGCGGCGACGCGTCGCCCGCCGAGCTCACACGCGTGTTCTTCCACGAGATCCGCGTGCAGGGCGTGACCATGGGCTCGCGCGACGACCTCGCCGCGCTCCTGCGGTTCCTCGCACGGAGCGAGGTGCGCCCCGTCGTCGACCAGGTGCTCCCCCTCGACCGCGCGCGCGACGGCCTCGCGCGGCTCGCGGCCGGCGACCACTTCGGCAAGGTGGTGCTCACGCCGTGACGTCCGCGGCCTGGGCCCCCGACGTGCTCGGGGCAGAGTTCGAGCAGCACACCGTCGAGCTGGAGCCCGACGACGAGGGCGACGTCGTCGTCACGGTCGTCCGGCACGTCCCGCCGACGGACGAGCCCCTGCGCCCCGCGCGCGCGGTGCTCTACCTGCACGGCTGGAGCGACTACTTCTTCCAGACCGAGCTCGCCCAGACCTGGCACGGCCTCGGCGCCGCGTTCTACGCCGTCGACCTGCGCAAGTACGGTCGCAGCCTGCGTCCGCACCAGACCCCCGGGTACGCGGACCACCTCGAGGAGTACGACGCCGACATCGCCGCCGCGCTGGACGTCGTGCGGGAGGACCTCGGGGCGCACGTCGCGATCATGCTCATGGGTCACTCGACCGGCGGTCTCGTCGCGGCGCTGTGGGCGCACCGGCACCCCGGCGTCGTGCGTGGCCTGGTGCTCAACAGCCCGTGGCTGGAGCTGCAGGGGTCGTCGGTCGCGCGGACCGTCTCCGGTCCCGCGATCCGCCAGCTCGCCCGCTTCCAGCCCCGTGCCCCGCTCCCCAACGTCGATCCCGGCTACTACGCCCGGACGCTCCGGGACCGGGAGGACGGCACGTGGACCATCGACGACGCGTGGCGCCCCGTCCCGTCGTTCCCCGTCCGCGCGGGATGGCTGCGCGCGATCATCTCCGGCCACGCGCGCGTCGCGGCCGGCCTGGCGATCGACTGCCCCGTGCTCGTGCTGCTCGCCGAGAGGTCGCTGTTCAGCACGCGGTGGACGGAGGACATGCGCGCCGCAGACATCGTGCTCGACGTCGAGCCGCTCGCCCGCCGGGCCTCGCACCTGGGTAGCGTCGTCACCCTGGTACGTATCCCTGGCGGCATGCACGACCTGTCGCTCTCGGCGCCGGAACCCCGGTCACGCTTCTTCGCGGAGATCGTCCGGTGGTCGGCGGCGTACGGCTGGTCCTGAGCGACACTCGTCCGCTCTCACATCCTCGTTCGCCCGTCCGTGCGGGCCGACGACGGCCCCGGACGTGCCGGCACCGACGCGTCCGTCGCGTGGTGTGGGGGTATGCGGATATGCCGAAGGCCCACCCCGTGTGGGGTGGGCCTTCGGTGAAGGGTTGTCCGGCGGCGTCCTACTCTCCCACCCCGTC
>NZ_SOZH01000008.1 GCF_004519295.1 Cellulosimicrobium funkei | reverse complement strand
CGCCTTCACCGCCCAGAACGCCGCGCTTGCGGCATGATCACCACCAAACCCGTGTCAACGGATCCTGCAGCAGTCCCGCAGTCCCGACGCAGATCGGCACGTGCGACTGCCGAACGCGGCAGAACGTGCCGAACGCGGCAGTACGTGCCGAACGCGGCAGTACGTGCCGACCCCGGTAGCGGGTGCCGATCTCAGACCGCGACCCCCGGCGGGCGCGCACCCTATGCGGCGCTCCACGACGTGTCACCCGCGGTCTTGCTCCGTGAGAAATTTGGTGAGAACCGGGCGTTTCGCTTGCGACGGTCGGCGGTTCTTGTTTCGGTGGAGAAGACCGAGGAGCCCGCGGGAGGGTGCACCGACGGCAGGTCACGCCGGCCAGGCGTGGGCCGCACGGACGTGTCCCGCAGGTTCCGCCCGGCGACGAGAGGAGCTCTCGTGCTTACCCTGACCGACAACGCCCGTTCCGCTGTCCACGACCTGCAGACCCAGGCCGGCGTCCCCGAGGGAGGCGGTCTGCGGATCGCCGAGTCGGCGGACCAGGCGGGCAGCTTCGAGCTCGCGCTCGTCCCCGCCCCGCAGCCCGACGACACGGTCGTGGAGAACGGCGAGGCGAAGGTGTTCGTGGAGTCCGCCACGGCACCGACCCTCGCGAACCTCACGCTCGACACGGACCCGAACGCGCAGGGACCGGCGTTCGTCCTGACGCCGCAGGGCTGACGGGACGTTCCCGGCGCTCGCGCCGGACCATCTCGACGACGCGTCCTCCTCCTCCAGGCGCGTCCTCGGTCCCACGACGGGCCGCTCGCTCCGGCGGGCGGCCCGTCGTCGTGTCTCGACCGGCGTGCGAGGCCCGCTCGACCGGGGTGCGACCGGTACGCGAGGGTCAGGCGGCGGGCCCGACGATCCACGACCCGCCGAGCACGGCGGCGCCGACCGTCACGACGAGGAACACCCCGACCCAGAACAGGCCGGGCAGGCGGGTGAGGCGCGCGAGGATGTCGGCGTCGGAGGTGCTCGCCCGGCCGCGCGACCGCTCGGACTGCAGCTCCAGCACCGGCCGCACGGCGCCCAGCAGCAGGAACCACGTCACGGCGTAGGCGACGGCGCTCTGCACGGGCGGCGTCGCCCACCAGGACACCCCGACGAGCGCGGCGCCGGTGACGAGCACGGACCAGAGCCCGAACCAGTTGCGGATCTGCAGCAGCATGAGGGCGAGCAGCACGACGAGCAGCCACAGCAGCCCGACGGCGTACCCCTGGCGGAGCAGCGCGGCGGCGCCCAGGCCGATGAGGCCGGGGCCGACGTACCCCATGAATGCGGTGAGGACCATGCCGAACCCGCGCGGGCGCCCGGACGACACGGTGAGCCCCGACGTGTCGGAGTGCAGGCGGATGCCCGCGAGCCGACGGCCCGTCAGCAGGGCCGCGATCGCGTGCGACGCCTCGTGCGCGATGGTCACGACGTGCCGGGCCACGCGCCACACGGGCGTGACGAGCACGACGACGAGCGCGAGGACGCCCATCGCGACGACCACGGCGGCCGCCGGGGGAGGGACGGGCGTCGTCGCGGCCTCCCACACCTGCCCGACGACGTCCCCCACGGACGCGGCGACGTCACCGCCCGTGGTGGAGGCGTCGTCGGGCGCTCCCGCGACCCCGCCCCGGGGGAGGGCGGGCAGGACGGTGAGGGCGTTCGCCAGGGCGTGCACGCGCGACATTCCACCACAGGGCCCTGTGCCTGAGGATGCCGAGACGCACCTCACCCGGCCGCCCGTCGTCGGGCATGAGACACTGGACGTTCGAGGGCAGCGCGATCCCGCGCGCCCGGCGTCGTGGAGATCCCCCCCCGGATTGCGTGCGGCGGACCCCGACCTTGAGCCCCGAGAGGCCCATCACCTGTGACTTCCTTTGCCGACTTCGGCCTGCCCACCCCTGTCGTGCGCGAGCTCTCGCGCCAGGGCATCGACTCCCCGTTCCCCATCCAGACCGCCACGCTGCCCGACTCGCTGAAGGGCCGTGACGTCCTCGGCCGCGGCCGCACCGGCTCCGGCAAGACGCTCGCGTTCTCGCTGCCGACCGTCGCCCGCCTGTCGTGGGCGAAGTCGGCGCGCCACCCGCGCCGGCCCCGTGCGCTCGTGCTGTGCCCGACGCGCGAGCTCGCCAACCAGATCAACGCCACGATGGAGCCCGTCGCCAAGGCGCTCGGGCTCGTGACGACGACGATCTTCGGCGGCGTCGCGCAGTCGCGCCAGGTCGCCGCGCTCGACAAGGGCGCCGACATCGTCATCGCGTGCCCGGGCCGCCTGGAGGACCTCCTCAACCAGCGCCTGCTCACGCTCGACGGCATCGAGATCACCGTGCTCGACGAGGCCGACCACATGGCCGACCTCGGGTTCCTGCCCGGCGTGAAGCGCATCATGGACAAGACGCCGAAGCAGGGGCAGCGCATGCTGTTCTCCGCGACGCTGGACAACGGCGTCGACCAGCTGGTCAAGCGCTACCTCAGCAACCCGGTGCGCCACTCGGTGGACGACGCCGCGGCCGCGCCCCCGCAGATGACGCACCACATCCTCGCGGTGCGCGACGCGGACGCGAAGAAGCAGATCGTGCACGAGCTCGCCTCGGGCACGGGTCGTCGCGTGCTGTTCATGCGCACCAAGCACCAGGCGAAGAAGCTCGCGAAGCAGCTCACCGCGGCGGGCGTGCCCGCCGTCGACCTGCACGGCAACCTCGGCCAGGGCGCGCGCGAGCGCAACCTCGAGGCGTTCTCGTCGGGCGCGGTCAAGGTGCTCGTCGCCACGGACATCGCCGCGCGCGGCATCCACGTCGACGACGTGGAGCTCGTCGTGCACGTCGACCCGCCGGCGGAGCACAAGGCGTACCTGCACCGCTCGGGCCGCACCGCCCGCGCCGGGTCGGAGGGCGTCGTCGTCACCGTCATGCTCCCGGAGCAGCGCGGCGATGTGCGCGACCTCACGCGCAAGGCGAAGATCACGGCCCAGCCGCAGCCGGTCGCCCCGGGCGACGCGACGATCAAGGGGCTCGTCGGCGAGGTCGCGGAGTACGTGCGTCCGTCCGACATCACGCCGCCGCAGACGCAGGCGAAGCGCGGCACGGGCTCGTCCAACGGCGGGTCGCGCGCGTCGCGCCGTGGCCGTGGCGGCCAGGGCGGCGCACGCCCGGCCGCGCAGCCCGCGGGCCAGGGCACGACGGCGTCCCGCGGCCAGGGCGGTCAGCGCCCGGCGCAGCGCCCGACGGGTGCGGGTCGCCCCGAGGGCGGCGCCCGGGACGGCCGCGGCACCTCGGGCACCGGGAACGGCGCGGCAGGCCAGGGCGGCGGCCGCCGTCGCGGCGGCCGTGGCCGCGCGCAGCGCCCCGCCGGCGGGTCGAGCACCGTCTACTCGACCTCCAGCCCGCGCTGACGCCCCCACGCTGAGGCAGGAGAGAGTCGCGGTCGAACCGTTTCGGCCGCGACTTTTTCCTGCACGCAGCGGGTGGGGCGGGGCGGGAACACGGGAGCGGTCGGCGTGGTTGGGACCGTCGGAGGTGGACCATGACCAGCCAGACCCACGAGAACCAGCCCTACGAGGTCGTGAAGACCGACGACGAGTGGCGCGCCGAGCTGTCCCCGCAGGAGTACGCCGTGCTGCGGCAGGCCGGGACCGAGCGCGCGTGGACGGGCGAGCTGCTCGACGAGAAGCGCGTCGGCGTCTACGCGTGTCGCGCGTGCGGGAACGAGCTCTTCCGCTCCGACACGAAGTTCGACTCGCACTGCGGGTGGCCGAGCTTCTTCAGCCCGCTCGCGGGCGACCGCGTCGAGCTGCTCACCGACCGCAGCCACGGCATGGTGCGCACCGAGGTGCGCTGCGCGCGCTGCGGCTCGCACCTGGGCCACGTGTTCGACGACGCGCCCCAGACCCCGACGGGCGACCGGTTCTGCATGAACTCGGTCAGCCTGACGTTCGAGGCCGGCGCGGAGTAGCCGTCCGGGCGCCGACGCTCGCGTCCACCGCGTACGCGAGCGCCACGCCCACCAGATAGCAGACCAGGTCCCGCACCGCGAACGTGCTGCCCAGCAGCCACGCCGCGGGCGGGACCGCGTCGTTCACGGCGGCGGCGACGCCCGTCGCCTGGAGCGCCTCGACCGCCCAGCACCACCCCAGCGCGACGGAGCCCGCGACGAGCGGGCGCACGCGCGGCGCCGCGAGGACCACGAGGGCGTAGGTCGCGACGGCGTAGAGCACGTCGCCGCCGACGTCGCCCCACGGGTCGGGGACGCGCGTCGCGACGACGAGGCCCGCCACCACGATCAGCGCGAGGACGAGCGCGACGACGGGCCGTCGTCGGACCCGGGCCGCCCCGCGACCGCGCGGGGCGAGGTGGGGCGGGCGGGCGCCGTCGGGCACGGTCATGCTGCGCCGGGGGCCAGGGTCACCGGTTGGCGGCCCAGCGCACGACGTCCTCCGAGTACCGGTGCAGGAGCGTCGCGAGCGTCGCGACGTCGCGCCGGTCCCAGCCGTCGAGCGCCTCGGTGATCGACGTGACCCGCCCGCTGTGCGCGGCGTGGAGCCGGGCCTCGCCGTCGGACGTCAGGGTGATGAGCTGCCCGCGCGAGTCGTCGGGGTCGACCTCGCGCGCGACGAGGCCGAGGTCGTGCAGGCGGCTGAGCTGTCGCGAGATCGTCGCGCGCCCCACGCCGAACTGCGCCGCGAGCTCCGAGCCCCGGACGCCGGGATGGTCGGCGATGTGCGCGAGCAGCGGATAGGCGCTCGCCTCGAGGTCGGGGTGGATGCGGCGCGCCATGCCCGTCGCGACCGCGCCCGCGCGGCGCAGCAGGATCCGCAGCTCGCGTTCGAGGTCGACGTACGCGTCGTCGTCGACGCGTGCGGTGTCGGGAGCAGGGCGGGCCGGAGCGGTCTCGGGGGGCACAGGGCCATCATGGCGCGAACGGGACGGCCCGGTCACCTTCCTCCCGCGAACCTCACCCGCGCGGGGCGACGGGAGCGCCCCGCGCACGACCGCGGGGGTGGTCCCGGAAGGTCGGGACCACCCCCGCGGGGTGCGGCAGCGGTGCCCCCGCGCGGCGGGGCGCCGACGTCAGCGCGACCGGCGCGCGGTCGCCTCGTCGTCGACCACGCCCGCGGGCTCGTAGGCACCGAGCAGCGTGGACTCCGTCTCCTCGGCGAGCGTCACACGACCAGGGGTGGCGTCGATCGGGGCGTCCGCGCCGAGCAGGGCTGCCTCCTTCTCGAGGCGCTCCTGGAGGCCGGTCTTGGTGCCGAGCGGCACCTCCTTGAGGAACGACACGGCGATGAGCGCGACGAGCGCGAGGGGTACCGCGACGAGGAAGATCTCGGCGATCCCGTCGCCGTAGGACTTCTCCACGAGGTCCTTGATCGGCGCGGGCAGGGTCGAGACGTCGGGCACGGCGTTGCCGCCGCCCATCGAGCCGGCCGGGACGCCGAGCTGCGTGAGGCCGTCCTGGATCGACGTCGTGACCTTGTTCGCGAGCACCGCGCCGAGCACGGACACTCCGATCGCGCCGCCGAGGCTGCGGAAGAACGCGACGGTCGAGGTCCCGGCGCCCATCTCCTCCACGGCGAGCGTGTTCTGCACGGCGAGCACGAGGTTCTGCATGAGCATGCCCATGCTCACGCCGAGGAAGAACAGGTAGACGCTGATCAGCGTGAAGCTCGTGTGGTAGTCGATCGTCGACAGCGCGAAGAGCGACGCGACGAGGACCGCGCCACCGGTGACCATGAAGGCCTTGTAGCGGCCGTAGCGCGTGATGAGCTGGCCGAACAGGGTCGACGCGACGAACGTGCCGACGATCATCGGGATCGTGAGGAGGCCGGACTCGGTCGGCGTCTTGCCGCGCGCGACCTGCATGTACTGGCTGAGGAACACGGCGGTCCCGAACATCGCGACGCCGACCGCGACGGACGCGACGACCGCGAGGACGAACGTGCGGTTCTTGAACAGGTGCAGCGGGATGAGCGGCTCGGGCGTGACGCGCTCGACGAGCACGGCACCGACGAGCGCGACGACCGCGCCGCCGACCATCGCGAAGGTCTGCCACGAGAGCCACTCGAAGTTCTGCCCGGCGAACGTCACCCACAGCAGGAGCGAGGACACGCCGGCGCTGATGAGGATCGCGCCCCAGTAGTCGATCCGGACGACGCGGCGCGCGACCTTCGGCAGGTGCAGCGTGCGCTGGAGGACGACGATCGCGGCGATGGCGAACGGCAGGCCGACGAAGAAGTTGAGGCGCCAGCTCACGGCGTCGGTGAGGACGCCGCCGAGGAGCGGCCCGCCGATCTGGCTGACGGCCATGATGCCGCCCATGAGGCCCATGAACTTGCCGCGCTCGCGCGGCGAGATGATGTCGGTGATGAGCACCGTGGCGAGCGCCATGAGGCCACCAGCGCCGATGCCCTGGAACGCGCGCAGCGCGATGAGGGTGCCGACGTTCTGCGAGAGCCCCGCGAGCGCGGAGGACACGACCGCGACGACGAGCGCGATCTGGATGAGGACCTTGCGGTTGGTGAGGTCGGCGAGCTTGCCCCAGATGGGGGTCGAGATCGTCATGGCGAGGAGGGTCGAGGTGACGACCCACGTGTACGACGACTGCGAGCCGTCGAGGTCGTTGACGATCTTCGGGAGCGAGCTCGAGACGATCGAGCTCGCGAGGATCGCCACGAACATGCCGAGGAGGATCCCGGAGAGGGACTCCATGACCTCGCGGCGGGTCATCGGTGCGGGGGCGCCGGCGCTGCCGGGCGGTGCGGTGCGTTCTGCGGGGGTGGTGGTCATCAGGCGTTGGGTTCCTTGCTCACGAGGCCGGGGCGGGGCGCACGCGTCGGGGGGCGGTGTCAGGTGGTCGGAGGCCGGTCCGCGGTGCGGCCGGTGGTCGGGGCGCGTGCCCGACGGCGCAGGGCCGCCGGGCGCCGTCGGTCACCCGGTGGTGCGGGGGGAGTCGTGGACCGCGACGACCGCCGCGGCGACGCGCTCGATGTGGCGCGTGGCCTCGACGATCTCCTCGTCGCCCCAGTCCGCGAACGTCGTCGCGGCGAGGACGTCGATGTGCTCGTACGCCCGCACCAGGAGTGCGCGGCCCGCCTCGGTGAGCTCGACGGTCCGGGCCCGCCGGTCGTCGTCGTCCACCGTGCGGCGCACGAGGCCCGCGTCGACCAGGTGGCTCACCTGTCGGCTCGCGACGGAGAGGTCGACCCGGAGCTTCGCCGCGACGTCCCCGAGCTGGACGGGCCCGCAGTGCTGGAGCATCCGGAGCAGGCCGAACGACGCCCGCGGCATGTCGAGGTCGCGGGCGATCCGGACGGCGGACTCCCGCTGGGCGCGCGCGAGGTCGTCGAGCGCGCGGACGAGACCCGCCGCGGGGGACGGGTCGGGGGTGAGTCCGGGGTTCGCGACGTCGGTCGCGGGAAGGGCGGTCACAGGCACAGGCACTCCTTGGTTGCTGCAGGCAAGCATACTCCGCGAAGTTGCTTTCAGCAACCATTGTGTGGGGCAAGGAATTCCCGGCCCGGCAGAGCCGGTGGCGGGAACGACGGAGCCCGGGCCCGTCCCCGCCGTCGCAGCGGCGTGGGAGGACCCGGGCTCGGCGCGGACCCGGAGGGGGGATCAGCGCCCGGAGCGGCTCTTGGCCTGGTCGCCCATGTCCTCCAGCTCGACACCCTTCGTCTCCGGCACCTTGCTCAGGACGAAGACGAACGAGAGCGCCGCGAAGATCGCGTACATCAGGTAGGGGATCGAGGCGCCGAAGGCGGCGAGCATCGGCGGGAACGTCAGGGTGATGGCGAAGTTCGCCAGCCACTGCGCCATGGCCGCCACGCCCAGGGCGGCGGCCCGGATCCGGTTCGGGAACATCTCGCCCAGGAGGACCCAGACGAGCGGGCCCCACGACGCCCCGAAGAACACGACGAACGCGTTCGCGGCCACGAGGGCGATCGGGCCCCACGGGTCTGGCAGGCTGATGTTGTCCCCGCTCCCGCTGGCCTGCGTGAAGGCGAGCGCCATGATCCCGAGCGAGAGCGTCATCCCGGCGGAGCCGATGAGCAGGATCGGGCGTCGCCCCACCTTGTCGACGAGCGCGATCGCGATGAACGTCACCGCGACGTTCGTCACGGACGTGATCGTCGAGACGAGGAACGACTGGCTCTCGTCGAAGCCGACGGCCTGCCACAGCGTCGTCGAGTAGTAGAAGATCACGTTGATCCCGACGAACTGCTGGAACACCGAGAGCAGGATGCCGACCCACACGATCGGCTTGAGGCCCAGCGCCGAGCCCTTGAGCGTGCCCTCCTGCGCGTTCTTCTCGTCGACGGCGATCGAGCGGTGGATCTGCGCGATGCGGTCGTCGACGTCCTCGTCCGGGCCGAGCACGGACTCGAGCACGGCGCGCGCCTCGTCGTCCCGGCCCTTCGCCACCAGGTATCGGGGCGACTCGGGGATGCGCAGGGCGAGGATGCCGTAGACCGCCGCGGGGACGACGCAGACGAGGAACATCCAGCGCCACGCCTCCCACCCGAGCCACAGCTCGTTGGACGCCCCGCCCGCCGTCTCCGCGAGGAGCTGGTCGGAGAGCAGCGCGGCGAAGATGCCGATCGTGATGGCGAGCTGCTGGAGCGAGCCCATGCGGCCGCGCAGCCGGGCCGGCGCGATCTCCGCGATGTACGCGGGCGCGATGACCGACGCGATACCGATGCCGACACCCGCCATGAACCGCCAGATCGCCAGGTCGAAGGCCGACCACGCGATCGCCGAGAGGATCGAGGAGACGAAGAACAGGACGGCGCCGAACACCATGACGCGCGTGCGGCCCCACCGGTCGGCGAGGCGGCCGCCCGACCACGCGCCGAGCGCGCACCCGAGGAGAGCGATCGCGACGACGAGGCCCGTCACCGCGGAGTCGAGGTCGAACTGGCCCTCGATCGCCGCGACGGCGCCGTTGATGACCGAGCTGTCGAACCCGAAGAGGAAGCCGCCGACCGCGGCCGCGACGGCGAGGCCGATCGCCTTCCGGTGGGCGCTCCGCTCGCTCACGGTCCTCTGACCTGCTGCGCCGCTGCTCGACATCTCGCCCTCCGCTCCGTCCCGGAGCCGGTGGCAGCTCCTGTCGTCCCTCTGTCGTCACTGTAGGGCGGGGTGCTGACCGTGGCGCGGCGAACGAGGTCCGGCCCCGAGCACCCCCCGGAGGCTGCGCGCGTCGCGGGCCCGGGTGGAGACTGGGCGGGTGCCAGACGACGTCCCCACCCCCGGAGCCCGGCCCGACCCCGGTCGGTCCGACCGCACGCAGCGACCTCGCCGCCCCGCCATGCTCGACCCGCGCGACGCCGACGAGCTGCCCGGCGAGCTCGACCCCGCGCTCCGCGACCGGGTCGCGCACACCACCGCGCACGCGATCGTGCACCGCGCCCGCGACACCGAGGACCCGGAGGTCGTCGAGCGGCTCGTCCACCTCGTCGAGACCGAGGGCCTCGACGTCGTGGCCGGCCTGTGGTCCGACGCCGCCCCCAACTCCCTGCCGGGGGCACTCTGGCGGCTCTACGTGCTGCGCGAGTGGGTGCGCCGCGACCCGCAGACCGTCACCCTCCGCTACCGGCTCGGCGTGGACGCGGCGCCCGTCCACGAGGCCATCGCGGGCGTGCCCCGGCCGCCGGGGCCGCAGGACGTGCGCGACCTCGCCGACGCGGTGCTGTCCGGCGTCTTCACGGGCGACCTCGCGGTCGCGCTCGAGCGCGCCGGGTCGTTCTGCCGCATCCTCGCCACCGGCGCCGCGTTCGACGCCGACGCGCGCGAGGTCGCCGACCCCGACGGCGCCCTGCGCACGACCCGGGGCGCGGGCTCGCTGCTGCGGACCGCCCAGGAGCTCGAGCACGCCGCCGAGCTCTGGCGCGCCGACCGCCTCGACTGAGCGCGCGTCCCTCCCCGCCGCGGAGGCCCCGGTCGTCGCCGAGCAGGCGAACCTGGCGCGTCCGTGCCACCTGACGCGCCCGGACCGCCTGCTCGACCGACCGGGACCACCTGGTCGGGCCCGTCCGGACCCCGCGGGCGCGAGGGTGCGGGATCGACGGCACGCCCGCACGGCGGGCGAAGGCGGTCTCGCGGAGCGCGAACACGGGTACCCCGAGCGGGGTGCGGCACGTACGATGGATCTCGACGCCGGGCCGCGGTAGCCCCGGGCTCCACACTCAGCCGCTACGAGCGGCCACGCGCCGAGAGGCGCTCCCGGTCCGGCGTCACTAACTTCCCCCTCGCGCCCACCGCGCACCGCCTCTCGTGCGGTGCGCGGGCGCGGTGGTCGCACCGGCGACGAGGCCGGGCGCAGGCTGTGGGCGTCCTGAGCATCCGGGACCTTGGGCCCGACGATTCCAGCATCGCTCCGCGCGTCGGCTACATTTGACGAGAGTTCGACGTGCGTTCACCGAGAGATCATCCGACCAGAGATCGTGACCACCCCGGCCGTCCGGTCCTCCCGGCGGTCGAGCGGCCCCCGCGGCCGACGCCAGCTCAGACCCCTACCCCGCGTCCCTTCCGGAGCCCCCCGTGCGCCTGCGCCTGACACCGCGCGACACCTCGTTCTTCGACCTCCTCGCCGCCTCGGCGCAGCACCTGGTCACAGGGTCCACGCTCCTCGCGGAGCTGCTGGGGGCGGACCGCCCCACGCGCAAGCAGCTCGCGAAGCAGCTGAGCGAGACCGAGCACCTCGCGGACGACGCGACGCACTCGATCATGCGACGCCTCAACCAGACGTTCGTCACGCCGTTCGACCGGGACGACATCTACGCCCTCGCGTCGGCGCTCGACGACTGCATGGACTACATGGAGGAGGCGGCCGACCTCATCGTCCTCTACAAGGTCGACGAGCTCCCGGCCCGCGTGTCCGAGCAGGTCCAGGTGCTCCAGCGGGCGTCGGAGCTCACGGCCGAGGCGATGCCGCGCCTGCGCTCGATGGACGACCTCCCCGAGTACTGGGTCGAGGTCAACCGCCTGGAGAACCAGGCGGACAAGGTCCACCGCAAGCTGCTCGCCGAGCTCTTCGACGACGTGTCCGACCCGGTCCTCCTCATGAAGCTCAAGGAGATCGTGGAGGTCCTCGAGCAGGCGGCCGACGCCTTCGAGAAGGTCGCCAACACGGTCGAGACCATCGCCCTCAAGGAGTCCTGAGCCCCGTGGAGGCAGTGCTCGTCGTCGTCGTCGTGGCCTTCGCCCTGGCGTTCGACTACACGAACGGGTTCCACGACGCCGCGAACGCCATCGCGACCTCGGTGTCGACCCGGGCCCTCACACCGCGCGCGGCGCTCCTCATGGCGGCGGTGTTCAACCTCATCGGCGCGCTGCTCGGCACGGCCGTGGCGCAGACCATCGCGGAGGACATCGTCGCCGTCGGCGACGTGCCACCCCACCAGGGTCTCGTCATCGTCCTGTGCGGGCTGGTCGGCGCGATCACGTGGAACCTCATCACGTGGTGGCTGGGCCTGCCGTCGTCGTCGACGCACGCGATCATCGGCGGCCTCGCGGGCGTCGGCCTCGCGTCCGGGATCACGGTGCACTGGGACGCGATCCTCGACAAGGTCGTGCTCCCCATGATCTTCTCGCCGCTGATCGGCTTCGGCCTCGCGTTCGCGCTCATGGTCCTGCTGCTGTGGGTGTTCCGGAACGCGGCGCCCGCCCGGGCGTTCCGCCGGTTCCGGATCGCGCAGACGGCCTCCGCCGCCGCGATGGCGCTGGGCCACGGTCTGCAGGACGCGCAGAAGACGATGGGCGTCATCGTGCTCGCCCTCGTGGCGGGCGGGTTCCAGGACGACAACACGATCCCGCTGTGGGTCAAGCTGTCGGCCGCGACGGCGATCTCGCTCGGCACCTACGCGGGCGGCTGGCGCATCATGCGCACGCTCGGCCGCAAGATCATCGAGCTCGACCCGGCGCGCGGCTTCGTCGCCGAGTCGGTGTCCGCCGTCGTGCTCTACGCCAACGCGTTCATCTTCCACGCGCCCGTCTCGACGACCCACACCATCACCTCGGCGATCATGGGTGTCGGCGCGACCAAGCGCCTGTCCGCGGTGCGCTGGGGCGTCGCCAAGAACATCGGCGCCGCGTGGGTGCTGACGATCCCCGCCGCCGCGCTCGTCGCGGCCGTCGTCTACTGGATCCTCAGCCCGATCCTGCTCTGACCCCAGGGCACCGGGGACGCCGGTCCCCCCGCACGACGACGGCGCCCCGTCGGAGGCCTCGCGGCCGCCGGCGGGGCGTCGTCGTGCGACCGGACGTCGCCCGCTGGGGGACGCCGGCGCGCGGGTCTCAGTGCAGCGGCGGGGCGACCTTCTCTGCCGCGACGACGCGCGGGCCCTTGGGCGTGCGTGCCACGTGGGCCACGATCATCTCGCCGGGCTCGAGGAACGGGTCGTGCGCGGGCAGGGCGTTCGCGACCGGCCGCCGCGAGTGCTGGCCGAGGACGTCGAGCACCGTGGGCAGCACGGGCCGGTGCGTGCACAGCACCGACGACCGCTCGGCCTCGAGCAGCTCCCGGACCGTCCGCGCGACGCGCGCGGGCGAGCGCTCGTGCTGCGCCTCGGTGAGGTGGTCGATGCTGACCGTGGCGAGCCCGGAGGCGGTCGCGTACGGCGCGATCGTCTGGGCGCAGCGGTCCCACCGGCTCGTGACGATCGTCTCGACGCCGTAGGCCGCGAGCACCGGCACGAGCGCGACCCCTTGGGCGTGGCCCGCGGGCGTGAGCGGGCGGTCCTGCTCGTCGCCGTGCCACGCCGACCGCGCCACGGCCTTGCCGTGGCGCGCGATGACGACGACGTGCGTCGCGAGCCGGCCCTCGTCGCGCTCGCGCACGAGCGCCTCGAGCGGCGCCCGGTCGGCCTGCCGCGTGAGGCGCCGCGCGGCGTCGTCCGTGGAGAGCCACGCGGCGCGATCGATCTCCTGGGGCGACACCGGTGGGACGGGGGCACGCGCGGCGAGCGCGCCGGCGTCGGACCGGCTCGACGCCCGGCGGGCGGCCCAGTAGTGCACGCGCTTCACGCGGCCCTCGGGCGTGAGGTACTGCAGCCCCGGGAGCGGGACGCCCAGCACGACCGGCTTGCCCGTCTCCTCGGCGACCTCGCGCGCCGCGGCCGCCTGGAACGTCTCGCCCGGGTCGAGCTTGCCCTTGGGCCACGACCAGTCGTCGTAGCGCGGCCGGTGGACGAGGCGCACCTGCAGCTCGTCGTCGCGCACGCGCCACACGAGGGCACCGGCCGACTCGATGACGGGCGCGTGCGACACGTGCGTCGGGCCGAGCGTGTCCACGAGCGGCACGCCGCCGTGGAGCGCGGAGGACGGCACTCCCATCCGCTACCGCCTCCCGACGAGCCGGCGGCGCTGTCGCTGGACGAGGCTGGCCTGGAGGTCGACGAGCGGCGAGCCGTCGGGCGCGGTGTCGGGGCGGTGCCACGTGCCGTCGGCGTCGAGGTGCCACGACGCGGTGCGCTCGGACATCGACGCGTCGAGCAGGTCGAGCAGCTCCATGACCTGGTCGGGGTCGGTGATGCGCACGAGGGCCTCGACGCGGCGGTCGAGGTTGCGGTGCATGAGGTCGGCCGACCCGATGAACACCTCCGGGCCGCTCTCCGGCCCCTCGCCGATGGCGGGGCCGGCGGAGTTGGCGAACGCGTAGATGCGCGAGTGCTCGAGGAAGCGCCCGAGGATCGAGCGCACGCGGATGTTCTCGCTCAGCCCGGGCACGCCCGGGCGGACGGCGCAGATGCCGCGCACCACGAGGTCGACCTTCACGCCGGCCTGCGACGCCCGGTAGAGCGCGTCGAGCGTCGTCTCGTCGACGACGGAGTTGACCTTGATCTTGACCCACGCCTCGTGGCCCTCGCGCGCGGCGACCGCCTCGCGGTCGATCCGCTCGACGAGGCCGGAGCGGACGGTGCGGGGCGCGACGAGCAGGCGGTGGAACCGCGACTGCGGCGCGTACCCGGAGAGCTGGTTGAACAGGCGCGTGAGGTCCTGCCCGACGTCGGGGTCGCACGTGAGCAGGCCGTGGTCGGTGTAGAGGCGCGCCGTCTTCGGGTGGTAGTTCCCCGTGCCGACGTGGCAGTAGCGGCGCAGGCCGTCCGACTCCTGGCGCACGACGAGCGAGAGCTTGCAGTGCGTCTTGAGCCCGACGATCCCGTACACGACGTGCACGCCCGCCTGCTCGAGCTTGCGCGCCCACGAGATGTTGGCCTGCTCGTCGAACCGGGCCTTGATCTCGACGAGCGCGAGCACCTGCTTGCCCGCCTCGGCCGCGTCGATGAGCGCGTCGACGATCGGCGAGTCGCCCGACGTCCGGTACAGCGTCTGCTTGATCGCGAGCACCGCCGGGTCGGCCGCCGCCTGCTCGAGGAACGTCTGCACCGACGTCGAGAACGAGTCGTACGGGTGGTGCAGCAGGACGTCGCGCTCGCGGATCGCGGCGAACACGTCCGTCGGGGACGAGCTCTCCACCTCGGCGAGGAGGCGGTGCGTCGTCGGGACGAACGGCGGGAAGTGCAGGTCGGCACGGTCGAGGTCGGCGATGAGGTTGAGGCCCGTGAGGTCGAGCGGCAGCGGGATCTCGTACACCTCCTCCTCGACGACGCCGAGCTCGCGCACGAGCAGCGCGCGGATGCGCGGGCTGATGCCCGGCGTGAGCTCGAGGCGCACGGGCGGGCCGAACCGGCGGCGCAACAGCTCCTTCTCCATCGCCTGGAGCAGGTTCTCCGCGTCGTCCTCCTCGACCTCGACGTCCTCGTTGCGCGTGACGCGGAACAGGTGGTGCTCGCGCACCTCCATGCCGGGGAAGAGGTGGTCGAGGTGCTGCGCGATGACCTCCTCGATCGGCACGAACGACGTCGGCCCGCGGTCGGGCGACGCCGTCTGCGACGTCGGCGCGCTCGGGCGTCCTCGCGCGTCCACGGCGATGAACCGCGGCAGCAGCGGCGGCACCTTGACGCGCGCGAAGTGCTCCTTGCCGGTCGTCGGGTTCGCCACCACGACCGCGAGGTTGAGCGAGAGCCCCGAGATGTACGGGAACGGGTGCGCCGGGTCGACGGCGAGCGGCGTGAGCACGGGGAAGATCTGCTTGCGGAAGAACTTGTGCAGGCGCTCCTGCTCGCGCGTCTCCAGCTCGTCCCAGTGGACGAGCGTGATGCCCTCGGCGGCGAGCGCCGGCTGGACGTCGTCGGCGAAGACCCGCGCGTGCCGCGCCATGAGCTCGTGCGCGCGCTCGCTGATCGCGTCGAGCACCTGGCGCGGCGACAGCCCGGAGGCGGCCGTGACCGCGATGCCCGTCGCCATGCGGCGCTTGAGGCCGGCGACGCGGACCATGAAGAACTCGTCCAGGTTCGACGCGAAGATCGCGAGGAACCGCACGCGCTCCAGGAGCGGCTGGCTCGGGTCCTCCGCGAGCTCGAGCACGCGCTGGTTGAACGCGAGCCAGCTGAGCTCGCGGTCGGCGAACCGGTCGTCGGGCAGCGGACCGAGGTCGAGCTCCGCACCGACCGGTTCGATCTCGGGTTCCTCGGCGATGTGCTCCGCGATGTGTGCGGCGAGGTCCGGGTCGAGGGTGCGCTGCGTGGACGTGTCGGTCATGGGTTCATGGTGGCACCAGTTGATGAACGGTGCGTGACGCGGGTCACCGTTCGGCCGGTGCGCGGCTCAGCGGGCAGGTCGGGCGTACTGCACGTGCACGGCGCGCCGCACGAACCCCGCCCGCTCGTAGGTCCGCACCGCCGGCACGTTGTCGCCGTCCACGTACAGCACCGCCGTGCGTGCCCCGCGCGCCGCGAGGTGCGCGAGCCCGACGGCGGTCAGCAGCCGCCCGAGCCCCTCGCCCTGGGCGGACGGGACCACCCCGACGACGTAGATCTCGCCCTCGCGCGCGGCGTCCGGCTGGCCCGTCGGGATCTTGGTCCAGACGAACCCGACGAGCTCGGGCGCACCGTCGCCGGGCGCCGGGTCGCGCTCGAGGAGCAGGAGACCGGCGGCGTCGAACCAGTCCTCGCGCATCCGCGCGCGCAGGTCGTCGACCGTGAGCCGCCCCTGCTCCGGGTGGTGCGCGAACGCGAGCGCGTTCGCCCGGACCCACGCCGCGTCGTCGTCCCCGGGCACGAAGGCGCGCAGCCGCAGACCCGCCGGGACGGCGGGGCGCGGGTGCTCCGCCGGGCCGCCCAGCGGGCGCTCGAGCACGAGCAGCTCGCGCACGACGCCGTACCCCGCCCGCGCGGCGAGGGCCTGCGCCGCAGGCAGGTCGCCGTGGGCCCACACGCGCAGCGGCGGGACGTCCCTCACGGGGGAGGGCGCGTCCGTGGCGCGTTCGTCCGTGGTGCGCTCGGAAGGGCGCGGCTCGACGGCGCGGTCCGCGGCGCTGCCCAGGAGGTGGAACCCGAGGCCGTGGCCGCGGTGCGCCGGGCGCACGACGAGCTCCGCGCTCGGCGCGTCGCCGCGCTTGTCCACCTGGGCGTAGCCCGCGAGCTCGCCCCCGCGCCACGTGAGGAGGTGCACGACGTCGTCGGTCGCCTCGCGCAGGTTGAGCAGCGGCTGCTCCGAGAGGGGCGCCACGCCGTCCTTCCGCTCCGCCGCCGCAGCGAGGTCGTGGACCTGCGCGATCTCGACGTCGTCGATGAGCGGCCCGGTGTGCCAGAGGATCGCGGTCTCCACCGGTCCATCTTGCCCCCGGCGCCCGCGCACGACCGAACGCGCGCCGCCGGCGCCCGCGGGACGCCGTCCTCGTGGCGGGAAGGTTCGGAACCGAGTGACGGTTGTCACGTCCGTGAGCGAGCGGCCGTGAGGCGCGGGACCCGGGGGGCCGCGTCGGCCTGCCCGCCCCGCCGACCTCCGGCCGGTCGGACGGCAGCGAGGGGCGGAGAGGCAGGGCGGCATGGGCGCGTGCGCGGTCGAGGAGGCGGCGGAGGCCGCAGCAGGGCGGGTCCCCGTCCCGGTGACGGTCCCGGCCCGGCCGGTCGGGGAACCGACGGAGCCGGCCGTCTGGTCGCGGGACTTCCGGTACTACTTCACCGCGCGCAGCGCGGGGCTGCTCAGCTGGGCGATGCTCCCGGTCGCGGTCTCGGCCGGGCTGCTCGCGTCGGGCTACGGGCTCGCGGTCGCGGGGTACGCGATGGCGTTCCTCGTCGCGCCGTTCGCGGGGCTCGTGCTCTTCGGCGGCGTGCTCGCCGACCGGTTCACCGCCCGCCGGATGATGATCGTCGCCGACCTCGCGAACCTCGCCGCGCACGTGCTCCTCGCGGTGCTGTTCGTGCGGGGGATCGACCACCTCTGGCACCTCTACGCCCTCCTCGCGGTCGCCGGCACGGCCAACGCGCTGTTCCAGCCCGGCGCCGCGTCGACCGTGCCGCTCGTCGCGCGCGACGTCCAGGGGGCCAACGGCGTCCTGCGGACCTCCGAGGCGATCACCGGGCTCGGCGGCCCGGCGCTCGCGGGCGTCCTCGTCGGGTTCGGGTCGACCGGCGGGGTGATGATCCTCTCCGCCGTCGCCTACGCGACGAGCGCGCTGTGCCTGCTCGCGCTCCGGCTCGGCGTCGTGCCGGCGCCCCCGGCGGGCGCGGGCCTGTGGCGCAGCCTGGCGGTCGGGTGGCACGAGTTCCGCTCCCGCACGTGGCTGTGGGGCGTCGTCGTCATCTGGATGGTCTACGCGGTGCTCGCCTGGGGGCCGCAGCTCCCCCTGGCGGCGAGCGTCGTCGTGCCGACGCACGGGGCGACCGCGTTCGGCGTGCTCAACAGCGCGCTCGGGGTCGGGACCGTGGTCGGCGGGCTGCTCGCGATCCGCTACCGGCCGCGGCGGCCGCTCGCCGCGGGCGCCGTGGCGCTCGTGGCCTACCCGCTCTACCCGCTCGGCCTCGTGCTGGGCTGGCCCGTCTGGGCGCTCGCCGTCGCGCAGGTGCTCGTGGGCGTCGGGGTCGGGGTGTGGGGCGTCATGTGGGCGACGAGCGTCCAGACGCAGGTGCCGGGCGACGTGCTCAACCGGGTCCACGCCTACGAGGTCGCGGGGTCGGTCGGGATGTACCCGATCGGGGCCGCGCTGGCCGGTCCCGCCGTCGCCGCGTTCGGGACGGACCGGGTGCTCCTGGTGGGCGCGGTCGTGGGGACGCTCACGGTGGTGGCGCTCCTCGCCGTCCGGCCGATCCGCACGCTCGGGCGGGTCCCGGACCTCCCCTGAGCGCGGGCCGCACGCGCGGCGGCGCGAAGCCGAGCACGGGGTTGCCCGCCGTCGACCACGGGGTTGTCGTCGTGAAGAGTGCGATGACGACGGCAACCCCGTGTTCGGCACCTCACCTCGGGCCGGGGAAGGTTCTGTCGGGGCGGGTCGTTGTGGTCGGCGTGAGCGAGCGGACCCACGGGCGAGAGACGGCGGCACCGGGCACGGCGGGCGCGGACCTGCTCGGCCCGGGCGGGGCCGTGCACGACGTCGTGGTCGTCGGTGCGGGCCAGGCCGGGCTGTCGGCGGCTTACCACCTGCGGCGCGCCGGGCTCGACCCGCTCGTGCTCGACGGCGGTCGCGGCCCGGGCGGCGCGTGGCAGGACCGCTGGGACTCGCTGACCATGGCCGAGACGCACGCGGTGCACGACCTCCCGGGCGTCCCGCTCCCGGCCGGCGACCCCGGCGAGCGCGCCAACGTCGCCGTCCCGCGCTACTACGCCGCGTACGAGCGGGAGAACGACCTGCGCGTGGTGCGGCCCGTCACGGTGCACGACGTGCGCGACGACCCCGCGCTCCTGCTGGTCCGCGCCACGGTCGGCGCCGGGCCGGACGCGCGCGACGTCGTCGTCTGCACGCGCACGCTCGTCAACGCGACCGGCACGTGGACCCGCCCGTTCTGGCCGCGCTACCCCGGGATGGAGACGTTCCGCGGGCGCCAGCTCCACACGCACGACTTCCGCGCCGCCGAGGACTTCGCGGGGCAGCACGTGGTGGTCGTCGGCGGCGGGGCGTCCGCGACGCAGCTCCTGCTCCAGATCGCGCCGCACGCGTCGGGCACGACGTGGGTGACGCGCCGCGAGCCCGTGTGGGTCGAGGAGGAGTTCTCGCCCGAGCTGGGCCGGGCCGCCGTCGCGCGCGTCGCGGAGCGCACGGCCGCGGGGCTGCCGCCCGGGAGCGTCGTCTCGGTCACGGGCCTGCCGCTCACGCCCCGCTACCGCGCGGGGATCGCGAGCGGGGTGCTGCGGCGTCGGCCGATGTTCGAACGCGTCACGGCGACCGGCGTCGAGTGGGCACCCGGCGCGAACGACGACGGGCTCCTGCACCAGCCCGCCGACGTCCTCCTCTGGGCCACCGGGTTCCGGGCCGCGCTCGACCACCTCGCGCCCCTCGGCCTGCGCGCGCCCGGCGGCGGGATCGTGCTCGACGGCACGACGGCGGCGAGCGACCCGCGCGTCCAGCTCGTCGGCTACGGGCCGAGCGCCTCGACGATCGGGGCCAACCGGGCGGGACGCGAGGCGGCGCGCGGCGTGCTGCGGGCGCTCGGCCGACAGCCCGGTCGCAGCCCTGCGGCAGGATCTCGGCGACCGGTGGCGGTGTGAGGGCTCGTCAGCGCCCGCCGCGGAGCCCTAGCGTGCACCCGTGAGCACCGAGTCCTCCCCGCCCCCTGACCCGCACCCCGCCCGCGGGCCCGCCCCGACCGCCGTCGACGCGCCCGCCCTCCCGACGCAGCGCCGCACCCTGACGACCCTCGCCGCGACCCAGGTGCTGTCCGGTGTCGGGGTCGCGAGCGGCATCGCCGTCGCACCCCTCGTGGCGTCGGCGCTGTCCGGGTCCGACGCGATCGCGGGGCTCACCTCGACCTCGGGCGTCGTCGGCGCGGCGCTCGTCGCGCTGCCGCTCGCCCAGGTCGCGGGCCGGCGCGGCCGGCGGCCGTCGCTCCTGCTCGGCTTCGGCCTCGCGACGGGCGGCGCGGTGCTCGCGACGGTCGCCGTCCTGCTGGGCTCGTGGCCGCTGCTCGTCGTGGCGATGCTGCTGTTCGGCTCCGGCACGGCTGCCGGTCTCGCCTCCCGCTTCGCCGCGACGGACCTCGCGACGCCGCAGCGCCGGGCCCGCGACCTGTCCGTCGTGGTCTGGGCGACGACCGTCGGGTCCGTCGTCGGGCCGACGCTCGCGGGCGTCGCCGACCGGGTCGCCGGGCCCGCCCTGCGCCTCGGGGACGCGCACGCCGAGCACGGGAGCACTGCGGGGAGCACCGCCCCGAGCGCGGCCCCGTTCGTGCTCGCGACGCTCGCGTTCGCCCTCGCGGCGACCGTCGTCGCGGTGTGGCTGCGCCCGGACCCGCTGCTCGCGTCGCGCGCACCGTCGGGGGCGGGCGCGGCGGGGTCTGTCGCGGAGGGTCCCGGCGCGGCGGGCTCCGGTGCGGCGGGTGGCGACGGGGGTGCGCCGGGTGCGGGCGGTGCGCCGGGCCCGGCGTCGTGGCGCGACGGCCTGCGCGCCGGCTGGGCCGTCGTCGCGGCCAGCCCGACGGCGCGCCTCGCGCTCGGCGCGATCGTGCTGAGCCACCTCGTCATGGTCGGCCTCATGTCCATGACCCCGGTCCACATGAACCACGGCGGCGCGACGCTCCAGGTCGTGGGGCTCGTGATCAGCGCCCACATCGCGGGCATGTACGCGCTGAGCCCCGTCGTCGGGTGGCTCGCGGACCGGCTCGGGCATGCGCGCGTGCTGTACGCCGGGGGCGCGCTGCTCCTCGCGGCGGCGGTCGTCGTGGCGGGCGCGCCGGGCGAGGACTCCGCGCGCCTCACGGTCGGCCTGGTGCTGCTGGGGCTCGGGTGGTCGTGCGGGCTCGTCGCCGGGTCGGCGCTGCTCGTCGACGCGACGCCCGGGCCGTCGCGCACCGCCGTGCAGGGCCTGTCGGACCTCGCGATGAACACGGGCGGCGCCGTCGGCGGCATCCTCGCCGGGGCGATCATCGGGTTCTCGTCCTACGGCGCGCTCGCGTGGGGAGCGGCGGCGCTCGTCGTCGTGTGCGCGGTCGTGGCGGCCCCGCTCGCGCGGCGGGCCGCGCTCCGCTGACGACCGCCGCCGAGATCGGCACCCTGAGGTGGGATCGGCGGTCGCGACTGCCGATCCGGTCTCCCGGTGCCGATCTCGCGGGTGCGCGGCCGCGGGATGCGTCAGGCGAGCACGGCCGGGAGCGCCGTGCGCTCGTCCCGGCGGACGGCGCCGACCTGCGCCGGGGTGAGGAACAGCGCCCGGGAGATGTCGGTGCCGCGGGCGTCGGCGCCCCGCAGGTCGGCGCCGAGCAGGTCGACGGCGTCGAGCCGGGCCCCGCGCAGGTCGGCACCGAGGAGCAGCGCGCCCCGCAGGTCCGACGCCGTGAGGTCCAGCCCGCGGAGGTCCGCGCCGACGAGGTCCGCCCCCGGCCGCAGCCGACGACGCACCCCCGCGCTCGGAGCCCGGAGTGCCGTCGGGGCGTCGGACCGGGCGGTGCCGTGCGGCGACGCGGCGCCGCGGCGGCCGTCCCGGTGCCGCCCGTCGCGTGCCTGTCGACCGTCGCGCGCCGCGTCGCGCACGAGCGCGCTCGCCCGGTCGACCAGCGGGCCGACGGCGCGACGGACGGCGCCCACGTCGAGCGCGAGCAGGTCCGCCGCGGCGAGGTCGGCCAGGGGTGCGGTGCGGTCGAGCGCCTGCCGGGCGTCGTCGTGCACGGCGGCGGCCGCGCGGAGCGCGAGCACCTCCGCGAGGTACCAGAGCAGCTCCTGGAGCTGCGTGACGACGGGCAGGGCGGCGAACGCGTCGCGCGCGGCGGCGGGGTCGTCGCGCCAGGTCGCGCCGTCGTGCGCCGCCCGGACGGCGGCCGTCACGCGCTGGCCCGCGCCCAGGCAGTCGTAGGCGACGCAGCCGGGGAAGCCGGACTCGGGCAGCCGGGCGTGGATGCCGCAGCCGAAGTCCGTGCGCAGGTTCGGGCAGGGCGTGCCGGCGGGCTTGTCGATCGCGAAGTCGGCGGACCGCACGAGGTGCAGGCCCACGCAGCACAGGCCCGTGCAGCGGGAGCAGTCGCTGCGCAGGTCGAGCTGCTCGACGAGGAGGGCGCGGCCGTCGGCCGCGGGGACGCGGGGCACGCCTCGACGCTACGCCGTCGCGGGGATTCCGGGCACGGGCATATCGCCGTGCGCAGCGGCCGGGCGGTCGGCGCACGAGAACGGGGCCGGTGCCGTCATCGCGCGGACGACGGCACCGACCCCGTGGTCGGCGAGCGGCGCGTCAGTCGTCCGACGACGACGGCTTCTGCAGGCCCGCCGAGATGAGCTCCATCACGGACGAGTCCGCGAGGGTCGTGGCGTCGCCCACCGTCCGGTTCTCCGCGACGTCCCGCAGGAGGCGGCGCATGATCTTGCCGGACCGCGTCTTCGGGAGCTCGGGCACGACGAGGATGCGCTTCGGCTTGGCGATCGGGCCGATCTCCTTCGCGACGTGGTTGCGCAGCTCGGTCTGCACGGCCGCCGCGCCGTCGGCGTCGGACGCCCGGCCGGCGTGCTCGCCGCGCAGGATGACGAACGCGACGACGGCCTGGCCCGTGAGGTCGTCGCTCGCGCCGACGACCGCGGCCTCCGCGACGATCTCGTGCGAGACGAGCGCCGACTCGATCTCCGTGGTGGACAGGCGGTGGCCCGAGACGTTCATGACGTCGTCGACCCGGCCGAGCAGCCAGATGTCGCCGTCCTCGTCCTTCTTGGCGCCGTCGCCCGCGAAGTAGATGCCCGGGAAGCGCGACCAGTACGTGTCCTTGAAGCGCTCGAGGTCGCCCCAGATGCCGCGCAGCATCGACGGCCACGGCTCGGACAGCACGAGGTACCCGCCGCCGCCGTTCGGCACGGAGCGCGCCTCGTCGTCGACGACGTCCGCCACGATGCCCGGCAGCGGCACCTGGGCGGAGCCCGGCTTGGCCGCCGTGACGCCCGGCAGCGGCGAGATCATGATCGCCCCCGTCTCCGTCTGCCACCACGTGTCGACGATGGGCGTGCGGTCGCCGCCGATGACGCGGCGGTACCACATCCACGCCTCGGGGTTGATGGGCTCGCCCACCGACCCCAGCACGCGCAGCGACGACAGGTCGAACTTCGCGGGGATCTCCTCGCCCCACTTCATGCACGCGCGGATCGCCGTCGGCGCGGTGTAGAGGATCGAGACCCGGTACTTCTCGACGATCTCCCACCAGCGGCCCTGGTGCGGGGAGTCCGGGGTGCCCTCGTAGATGACCTGCGTCGCGCCGTTGAGCAGCGGGCCGTAGACGACGTACGAGTGGCCCGTGACCCAGCCGATGTCGGCGGTGCACCAGTAGACGTCGGTGTCGGCCTTGAGGTCGAACACGTTGCGGTGCGTGTACGCGGCCTGCGTGAGGTAGCCGCCCGTGGTGTGGAGGATGCCCTTGGGCTTCCCCGTGGTGCCCGACGTGTAGAGGATGAACAGCGGGTGCTCCGCCTCGACCCACACCGGGGTGTGCGTCGTGTCGGCGGCCTCGAGCGCGTCGTGCCACCACACGTCGCGGCCCTCGGTCCACGCGGTGTCCTGGCCGGTGCGGCGCACGACGAGCACGTGCTCGACCGTCGTCGGCTCGGCGCCCTCCTTCGGCGCGAGCGCCTCGTCGACCGCGGGCTTGAGCGCGGAGGCCGCGCCGCGGCGGTAGCCGCCGTCGGCCGTGATGACGAGCTTCGCCTCGGCGTCGGCGATGCGGCTGCGCAGCGCGTCGGCGGAGAACCCGCCGAACACGACCGAGTGCGGGGCGCCGATGCGCGCGCACGCGAGCATCGCCACGACGGCCTCGACGACCATCGGCAGGTAGATGACGACGCGGTCGCCGGTCTCGACGCCGAGGGCCGCGAGCGCGTTGGCCGCGCGCGAGACGTCGCGCTGCAGCTCGGCGTACGTGACGGTGCGCGTGTCGCCCGGCTCGCCCTCGAAGTGGATCGCGACCCGGTCGCCCAGACCCGCCTCGACGTGGCGGTCCACCGCGTTGTACGCGGCGTTGAGCGTGCCGTCGGCGAACCAGCGCGCGACGGGCGCCTGCGACCAGTCGAGGGTCTCGGTGAACGGGGTCTGCCACGTGACGAGGTCGTTCGCCTGCCGCGCCCAGAACGCGAGCCGGTCGGCCCGCGCCTCCTCGTACAGCTCGGGCTGCGCGTTCGCCTGCGCGGCGAACTCGGGGCTCGGGGGGAAGCTCCGGGTCTCGTGGAGGAGGTTCTCCAGGCTGGACGTGGTGGCCGCTGCTGCGGCCTCGGGCTCGTTCTCTGGCACGCTGACCTCCGGTGCGCATCGACTCTGGTGCGGTCCCGCCGACCGCGGCAACCGCCCGGGGGCGGCGTGACGGTACGACGGTACGACGGGGCGGACGGCCGCACGACCGGGGCCCCGACCTGGCGAGTGTAGACCTCCTGCGGTGAGCGCGGTCACATCCGTCCGGGATTCGGCGAGAGTGCTCGCAAAGGAGCGGGCGAGCGCCCCGGACGGCGGGGGAGCGCGCTGTCGGGCGGCCCGCCGGGCACCCCGGCGCGCTGTTGCCGCGCGGGGGGTGGTGCCCCACCATGGGCTCACGTTCCTCGCGGAGCGTGCGGCCTCACGGCGAGGCACAGGGGGCGGGTTGGCGTACGCGGCGGTGCGAGGCGCGCGGTCGCGCCCTGCCGCGCCCGCACGCCGGGACGACGGTGTCGACGTCGCGTCCCGGGACCGCGTGCTCGCCGTCGCCGTGGCCGCCGGGCTGCGCGCCGTCGGCCGCTGCGGGGCGCGCACGGTCCCCGAGGACGCCCTCCGGCCGGGGTCCGGCGGCCGCCGCGGGCTCGTGCTCGTGGCCGACGACGCCGGGTCCCTCCCCGGCCCCCCGCTGCTCGCGGTCCTGCGGCGCCCGGGCCCGGTCGTGGTCGTGGGCGGCGCGGTGGCGGCGGACCGGCTGCTCGTCGCAGCGCGCGCTGGCGCCCTGGTCGTCGCCGCGGAGCGGCCGTTCGGCGACCAGGTGCGGACGGTCGCCCGCATGCTCGCGGGGGACGTGCGCGCGGGCGACGCGCTGCTGGTGGACCAGCTCGTGGGGGTCGTACGCGACCGCCGGGCGGTGGCGACGCTCACGGGCCGGGAGACCGAGGTGCTGGAGCACCTCGCGGGCGGTCGGTCGGTGGCCGAGATCGCCGCCGCGCTCGTGCTGTCGGTCGCGACCGTGCGCGCCCACGTCCGCTCGATCCTCGGCAAGCTCGGCGTCTCGTCGCAGCTCGCGGCCTCCGCCGCCCTGGCCCGCGCACGGGGCGGCCGTCCCGTCCGCAGATAGTCAGAACTGACGATGGGGGGCGGTCGGCGCCCGGCGGATCCTGGCGACGGACCCGGACGAAGGCACCGGGCCGACGGCGGGGCGACGCAGCCCCGCCGACGCACGAGAGGGGGCACGACATGCTGGTGGTCTGCACACAGGACGACGACATCCGCGAGGCCGTCGAGGAGCACGGTTCCGGGGCGGACGCGTGGGGCGAGGTCGTCCTGCTTCCGAAGGGCTCACGGGCCGCGGCGGAACGGGCGCTCGTCGCGGCGCTCGCGACGGCGCGGGGCCCGGTCTGCCTGTCCGCGCACGGCAACGACGAGGAGATCGGCGACGAGGGGAACGGCGCCGACGACTGGGGGTGGAACCGGCGGCAGGTCGCCCGGCTCCTCGCCCGGGCGCCCGGGCCGGTCGGCCCGGTGCTCGTGCACGCGTGCGCCGAGAACGTCTCCAACTTCTCGGCGGGGCTCGCCCTCGCGCTCGAGGAGGAGCGGGCGCTCGAGGGCGTCTGGGTCTACGGCTACAACCGGCCCGTCCCGGCGGACGCCCGCTACCCGCGGCCGGACGCGCTGAGCAGGCAGGTCGACCTGCAGGGCACGCAGGTCGTCTTCTGACCTCGCGCCACGGGGGCGGGGCGGTCGCCGCGCTCCGACACCGCACCACACGTCATCGGAGGAAGTCATGTCGCTCGTGAGAGACATCGTCAAGCAGTTCGACAACAGCGACGAGCTCGCGCAGACGCAGCGCGAGGTCGTGGAGTCGCTCGCCCGGCTCGGCGAGACGAAGGCCGAGCTGTTCGAGGCGAAGATCCAGGAGTCGCTCCGCGGGGCGGGAGGCACGAACTCGACCGTGCCCATCACGTCCATCCTCGCGTCCAAGAAGGAGGTGCACGCCTTCACGTCCACGTCGACGGAGCACCTCGCCGACACCGTGAAGTCGTCGCTCAAGTCGTTCGTCTCGGGGACGGCGGACAGCATCATCGACGGGGTGGGCGGCCTCATCTCCGAGGCCCTCACCGTGTTCCTCGGCGGCGCGTCGGCGTCGACCGGCACGATGGAGGAGTACTACGTCGTGACCGAGGGCCTGTCCATCGTCCGGGTCGACCTCAAGGCGTGGTACCTCAACGTCTCGGCCCGCGGCATCTACGAGAAGATGGAGCGCATCAGCGCGTTCGTCGCGGTCAAGTCCACGGTGGACCTGACGAAGATCGACTTCAACACGTTCCTGTACCTCTACCAGAACCAGCTGACCGCGGCTCACCTCGACAAGAACCAGGTCAAGCAGGCGCTGCAGGAGGCGAAGGAGATCTACCAGGAGTTCAACGGGGCCGGCCTGCGCACGCAGGCGGTGCACCACATCACCCGGGCCCCGGGCAGCACGGCGCCGCGCTCGTCCTGACGCGGGGACGACGGCGGGTGCGGCGCCCCCCGGGACGCCGCACCCGCCGTCGGGCGTGCGCCGACCGCCGCCGTGCGTGCCGTCAGCGCGCCCGGCGCTGGCGCACGGCCTCGTACAGCACGACCGTCGTCGCGCTCGCGGCGTTGAGCGAGCTCGCCGAGCCGAGCATGGGGATGCTCACCATGACGTCGCACGCCTCGCGCCAGCCCGCGCTGAGCCCGGTGGTCTCGTTGCCCGTGACGACGAGCGTCGGGCCCGTGAGGTCGTGGTCGGCGAGCTCGACGTCGCCGTGCTCGTCGGTCCCGACCAGGGTCAGCGGGACCCCGGAGGAGCGCTGCGCGGCGACCCAGTCGAGGACGTCGCGCCCCGCGGGGACGCGGACGGTCGGGACGGAGAAGATCGAGCCGGTGCTCGCGCGCACGGCGCGCGGGTCGTACGGGTCGGCCGCGTGCCCGGCGACGACGAGCCCGCTCCCGCCGAACGCGTCGAGCGACCGCGCGACGGTCCCCACGTTGCCCGGGCTCGTGGGCCGGTCCAGCACGACGCCGAGGAAGTCGGCGCCCACGGTGCCGCCGCCGATCCGGCCGAGGTCGTCGGGCGGCGTCGCGACGACGGCGAGGAGCTCGGGCGTCTCGTCCTCCTTGCCGCCGAGCTCGCGCAGGAGCGCGGACGACACGGCGAACCGCTGCGCGCGGATGCGATCGAGCATCGTGTGGGCCCACGACGACAGCGACCGGTCGGCGTCGACGAGCCACGTCCGCACGGTCCACCCGGACTCGACGGCGAGCGTGATGGGCCGGACCCCCTGGACGACCATCTCGCCCGCCCGGTGCCGCTTCGTGCGGTTGGTGAGCAGGGCCTCCCACTGCTGGAACGCCGCGTTGCGGGTCGTGACGCGCTGCACGCTCAGGCCTCCGGGGCGGTGGTCGGGGCGGACGTCGTGGTCGCGACGCGCGGGAGGCCGCCGGTCAGGGCGGGAGGCTCGGCGACGCCGTCCTCGCGCGCGGCGCGCTCGACCGCCGCGGCGACGAGCGTCGTCACCTCCGGGTTGAACACGCTCGGGATGATGTAGGTCGGGTTGAGCTGGTCCTCGTGGATCGCGGACGCGAGCGCGCGCGCGGCGGCGAGCAGCATGGCGTCGGTGATCCGGTGCGACCGCGCGTCCAGCAGGCCGCGGAACACGCCCGGGAACGCGAGCACGTTGTTGATCTGGTTCGCGAAGTCGGAGCGCCCGGTGCCGACGATGGCCGCGTGCTCCGCCGCCTCGACCGGGTCGACCTCGGGCCGCGGGTTCGCCATCGCGAACACGATGGCGTCGGGGGCCATGCGCGCGACGTCGTCGCCGGTGAGGACGTCCGGCGCGGAGACGCCGATGAACACGTCCGCGTCGACGACGGCCTCGCGCAGCGTGCCGGTGACGCGCCGCGGGTTCGTGTTGACCGCGGTCCACGCGAGGGACGGGGACAGGCCGGGGCGGCCCGGGTGCACGACGCCCTCGATGTCCGCGACGACGACGTCGTGCGCGCCCGCCGCGAGGAGCAGCTTGAGCACCGCGGTCCCGGCCGCGCCCGCGCCCGAGAGGACGATGCGCACGTCGGGCAGCTGCTTGCCCACGACCTTGAGCGCGTTGGTCAGCGCGGCGAGCGCCACGATGGCGGTGCCGTGCTGGTCGTCGTGGAACACGGGGATGTCGAGCTCGGCCCGCAGCCGTGCCTCGATCTCGAAGCACCGGGGGGCCGAGATGTCCTCGAGGTTGATGCCCGCGAACACGGGCGCGATCGCCTTGACCGTCCGCACGATCTCGTCGACGTCGGTCGTGTCGAGCGCGATGGGGAACGCGTCGATGTCGGCGAACCGCTTGAACAGGGCCGCCTTGCCCTCCATGACGGGCAGCGACGCGAGGGGGCCGATGTCGCCCAGCCCGAGCACGGCCGACCCGTCGGTGACCACCGCGATGGTGTTGCGCTTGATCGTCAGGCGGCGGGCGTCGTCGGGCTTGGCGGCGATGGCCTCGCACACGCGCGCGACGCCGGGCGTGTAGATCATCGACAGGTCGTCGCGGTTGCGGATCGGCACCTTGGACTCGATCTTCAGCTTGCCGCCCAGGTGCAGCAGGAACGTGCGGTCGGAGACGCGGTCCACGACGACGCCCGGGAGCGCGCGCAGCGCCTCGACGATCTGCCCGGCGTGCTCCTCGCCGCGCGTCGCGACCGTGACGTCGACGGTGATGCGTTCGTGGCCCGACGCCGTCACGTCCAGGGCGGTGACGATGCCCCCGGTGTGCTCGATCGCCGTCGTCAGCTCGCTCACGGCGGTGGGGCGGGCCTCGACCTGGAGGCGGGCGGTGATGGAGGAGGAGACACTCGGCGCTGACGTCATGGGCCCCAGTATCGCCCGGCCGGCGGGCCGCGACGCGGGAACGGGGCGCGTGAGCCCGGACACGACGACGGCGCCCTCGCGGACGCCGTGGTCGCCAGCGGCGGCGGTGAACAGGCGCGCTCGCTCCAAGTCGCTGCAACGGGTCGGGGGCCGTCGTGGCCTGGTCCGCTCCGGTCAGCGCGTCCTTCGGTGGACTGCCCTGCGCGTGGGTACCGCCGCGGTGCTGTTGTCCTTCCATCACAGCCCGCCGGGGCGGCGGGCGCAAGCGCTCCGGGGGTTCTTCCACACCGTGTTCTAGCGGGGTTCGAACACGCCGGTGCGGTTGGTCCGGGAGGTCCGGATCGGGCCCTTCGGCGGTCGTCCGCGGGGGCCGGACGGGCGGGTCAGCCGCGCGGGCGGCGACGCTGAAGAGGGTCAGCCGCGCGAGCGTCGGCGCCAGGCCCGCCACACGAGCCACCCGACGACGCCGAGCCCGACGAGGCCCGCGGCGGCGAGCACCGGCGTCGGCGCCGCGAGCTGCGAGCGCAGGGCGACGGGCCGCGAGAACGTCAGCGCGCCCCACCCGTGCTCGGCGGCGAGACGACGCAGCGTCCGGTCGGGGTTGACGACGAACGCGTGGCCGACGGCGCTCAGCATCGGCGCGTCCGTCACGGAGTCCGAGTACGCGTAGCTCGCCGCGAGGTCGTAGCCCTCGCGCTCCGCGAGCTCGCGCAGCGCGACGGCCTTGTTCTCGCCGTACGCGTAGAAGTCGATCGCGCCGGTGTAGCGACCGCCCTCGACGGCCATCCGGGACGAGATGGCGTGGTCGGCCCCGAGCACCGCGGCGATGGGCTCCACCACCTCGCTCCCCGAGGCGGAGACGATGACGACGTCGTGCCCGTGCTCGTGGTGCGACTCGATGAGCTCGACCGCCTCCGCGTACACGACCGGGTCGATGTGCTCGTGGAGCGTCTCCTCGACGATGCGAGAGACGGTCGCGACGTCCCAGCCGGTCACGAGGTTCGACAGGTGCGCGCGCATGCGCTCCGTCTGGTCCGCGTCGGCCCCGCCCACCATGAACAGGAAGTGCGCGTACGCGCTGCGCAGCACGTCCCCGCGGTTGATGAGCCCGCCCGCGAAGAACGGCCGCGAGAACGCCGCGGCCGACGACGTCGCGATGATCGTCTTGTCCAGGTCGAAGAACGCGGCGACCCGGCCGGCGCGCGGCGGGTCCGTCGGGTCCGGGAGCGGGGTCACGGTCGCGAGCCTAGCGGCGGAACGTGGCCGTCCCCAGGAGCGCTCGCCGACCGGCTCGTCCCCAGGGCGGGTCGGGGGCCGACGGCGGCCCTCGCCCAGAGGGCACGGTGGTCCCCGGTCGACGGAGGGCGGGGGAGCGCGATGGACGGAGCGGTCGTGGCGGTGGTCGGTGCGCGCGGCGGGGCGGGGGCGAGCGTCGTCGCCGCGTCGTTGGCCCGGGCGGTCGCGCGGCGGCGCGCGCCGACGTGCCTGGTCGACCTCTCCCTCGTGGGCGGGGGCCTCGACGTCCTGCTCGGTGTCGAGCAGGACCCGGGCGTGCGCTGGCCGGACCTCGCCGACGCGCGGGGCCGGCTCGACGGCGACGACCTCCTTGCGCGCCTGCCCCGCTGGGGCACCGTGCCGGTCGTCAGCACCGAGCGCGGCGGAGGCCCGGAGCAGGCGGCGCTCGCCGACGTCGTCGCCGCGCTCGCCGGGGCCACGGCGGCGAGGTCCGGGGTGCTCGTGCTCGACGCCGACCGTGCGGCCCTCGGGGCGGGTGCGGCCGGGGCGTCGCTGCTCGAGGCGTGCGACGAGGTGCTCCTCGTGACCCCGCTCGACGTCGCCGGGGTCGCGGGCGCCGCTGCGGTGCGCGACCGTCTGCCGGGCCGGGCCGCCCTCGTCGCGCGCGGCCCCGCACCCGGTCGGCTCTCGCCGCCCGAGGTGGCCGCCGCCGTCGGGCTCGACGTCGCCGCCACCGCCGGGTGGGACCGTGCGCTCGCCGGCGCGGTCGAGCGGGGGCACGGGCCGTGCGTCGGGCGCGGGCCGGTCGTCCGGGCCGGTCGCGAGCTCGCCGCGCGCTACCTCGGGCCTGCCCGGTGAGCGCGCGGGAGGCGCGTGCGCCGCGCGGCGGGCGTGGTCGGGACGGAGGTGTCGCGGACGGGGCGCAGCGCCGCGGGGAGGCGCCACCGCGTGCCGAGCGCGGCCGGGTCGCCCTGCTCGACGGGGTCCGGGACCGCCTCGTGCGGTCGGGCGACGAGCCGGGCGGCGCCACCGAGGTGCTCGGCGACGCGGCCGTCGCGGACGCGCTGCGGGCGTCGGGCCGGGTGCTCGGCACGACCGCGCTGCGCGAGCTGACCCGGACGGCCCACGCGGAGATCTTCGGGGCCGGGCCGCTCCAGCGGTACCTCGACGAGCCCGGCGTGACGGACGTGCTCGTCAACGGGCCCGACGACGTGTGGGTCGACCGCGGCGCCGGCCTCGAACGGGTCGAGGTCGCGCTCGGCGGCCCCGAGGCGGTGCGGGCGCTCGCGGTGCGCCTCGCCGCGGCGGGCGGGCAGCGGCTCGACGACGCGTCACCCGTCGTCGACGCCCGCCTCCCGGACGGGACCCGGTTGCACGCCGTCGTCGCCCCCGTGTGCGCGACGGGGGCGGTCGTCTCGCTGCGCGTCCTGCGGACCCGGACGTTCCGGCTCGACGACCTCGTCGCGGGCGGGACGGTCCCGCACGCGTGGGAGCCGGTGCTGCGCGGCCTCGTCGCGCGGCGCGCGAACGTCCTCGTCTCCGGCGGCACCGGCACCGGCAAGACGACGCTCCTCGCGGCCCTCCTCGCGCTCGTCCCGCCCGACGAGCGGGTCGTCTGCGTCGAGGAGGCGCGCGAGCTCGACCCGGACCACCCCCACGTCGTCCCGCTCACCGCGAGGCGGCCCAACGTCGAGGGCGCGGGCGGCGTGGACCTCGCCGACCTCGTGCGCGCCGCGCTACGCATGCGGCCCGACCGCATCGTGCTCGGCGAGTGCCGCGGGCCGGAGGTCCGCGAGGTGCTCATGGCACTCAACACGGGCCACGACGGCGGCCTCGCGACGATCCACGCCAACGACGTCGAGGGCGTCCCCGCCCGGCTGGAGGCGCTCGCGGCGCTCGCGGGGATGGACCGGGCCGCCGTCGCCGCGCAGGCCGCGGGCGGCCTCGATGTCGTGCTGCACCTGCGCCGCGTCCGCACGGCGGGCACGACCCGGCGCGTCCTCGCGCAGCTCGGCGTCGTGCGGCAGGACGAGCGCGGCGCGCTGCGCGTGGACGTCGCGGGGTCGTGGGACGGGACCGTCGTGCCGCCGGGCGCTGGGTCGCCCTGCGGCGGGTCGACGGTAGGCGGGTCGCCGGGCGGCGGGTCGACGGGGGACGGGTCGCCGGGCGGCGGGTCGACGGGCGCGGCGGGGCCGGTCGCGGGACCGGCGTGGGACGAGCTCGTGGGGCGGTGGTCCGCATGACGCGACGACGTGCCGGGAGTCTCCGCGCCGGTGCGGCCCGGACGGTGCGCGGCGGGGGAGTGCGCGCGTGACGGTCCTCGTGGGTCTCCTCGTCGGTGCCGCGGTCTGGTGCGCCACGGCCCGGGGCGGTCGGTCGGCGCGCAGGGTCGTCGGTCGGTCGGCGTCGCGCGGCGTGCGGTGGTCCGTCCTGCGCCGCCCGGCCCGACCGCAAGCGGTGCCCGAGCTCGTGCGCGTCGTCGTGACGCAGGTCGGGGCGCTCCTGCGGTCCGGAGCCGCGCCGGGTGTCGCGTGGGGTCGTGCGGTCGGGGTCCGGGTCGACGGCGGGGGTGTCCCGCGGGTCGCGGACCTCGCGCCGCACGTCGGCGGTCCGGCGACGGCGCGTGCCCTCGTCGCGGCGTGCCGGCTGGCCGCGGAGCTCGGTGCGCCGCTCGCGACCGTGCTCGACGAGGTCGCCGCGTCCGTGGCCGCGGACGCCGAGGCGCGGGCCGAGCGGGAGGCGGCGCTCGCCGGACCGCGCGCGACCGCCCGCGTGCTGCTCTGGCTCCCGGTCGTCGGGGTCCTGCTCGGCTACGTGCTGGGTGCCGACCCGCTCGGCACGGCGACCGACGGCGGCCTCGGGACGGCGGGCGTGCTCGTCGGGGTCCTGCTGCTCGTCGCGGGCCGCACATGGTCCGCGCGGCTCGTCGAGCGGGCGCGCACCGCGGGGGACGACCGGTGACCGCGCGGCGCGCGGAGCGGCCTGCCCGGGAAGGAGTGCGCCGGTGACCCTCGTCCTCGTGGCGCTCTGCGTCCTGGTGGGCGCGGCGCCGTGGTGGTCCGCGCGCACCGAGGCCGGACGGCGCGCCGTCGCCGTCGGGCGGGCAGTGCTCGCGCCGGGCGATCCCGCCGACGGCCCGGGCGGCCGACGGCGCCGGGGCGACGACGGCGAACCCGGCATCGAGACCGGGGTGCTCCTCGAGCTGCTCGCGGCCGCCGTCGGGTCGGGTGCGGCGATCCCGCGAGCGATCGACGTCGTCGGGTCGTGCGTCGGGGGCCGCGACGGTGCGGGGTTGCGCGCCGCCGGCGCGGCGCTCCTCCTCGGGGCGTCGTGGGATGGTGCCTGGGCGGGTGCACCGCCGCGGCTCGGGGTCGTGCAGCGCGCGTTGCGGCCCGCGTGGCTGCACGGCGCTGCTCCGGCGTCGTCGCTGCGGGCGGCGGCCGGGGCGTCGCGCCAGGACCGGACCGGAGCGGCCAAGGCTGCCGCGGCGCGGCTCGCCGTGCACCTCGTGCTCCCGCTCGGTGCCTGCTTCCTCCCCGCGTTCGTGCTCGTCGGACTGCTGCCGGTCCTCGTCTCCCTCGGGGCGGGTCTGCTCTCCGGATAGGTGTCGGAGGTCCGGAGGCAGAGGCGGGCGTCGGTGTTACTTTCGGGCCGGGGCCGGGGCCGGGGCCGGGGCCGGGGCCGGGGCCGGGGCCGGGGCCGGGGCCGGTGTCGGTGTCGAGTCGGGTCGCTACGGTGGCCGCATGGACCCGTCCCCTGTCTCCGATGTGCCTGCTGCGCTCCGGGACGACGCCTGGCGGGACGTCGGGAGCGGCGAGTCCTCGGCCCGCGTGCTCGTCAGCGCGGACGGCGCACGGCACGCCAAGGTCGTGGGCCCGGACCAGGCGGCCGACCTGGCGGACGAGCGGGACCGCGCGCTCTGGGCGGCTGAGCGCGGGATCGTCGTCCCCGAGGTTCTGGTGTGGGAGGACACGGGGGAGCAGGCCGTCCTCGTGACGCGCACGGTGCCGGGCGTGCCCGCTGACACAGTCCGCCCCGACCAGGTCGACCGCGCCTGGACGAGCGTCCTCGCGGCGGCGCGGACCCTCCACGACCTCCCCGTGGTCGACTGCCCGTTCGACCGGAGCCTCGACGCCATGGTCGCCCTCGCCCGCGACGTGGTCGACGGCGGCCGCGTCCACCCGGAGTTCCTACGCCCGGAGCAGGAGTCCCGGGATCCCGCCGACCTTCTCGCCGAGCTCACCGCCGAGCTCCCGTGGCGGCGGGAGCAGCAGGCCACGGACCTCGTGGTCTGCCACGGCGACCTGTGCCTGCCCAACGTCCTGCTCGACCCCGAGACGCTGGAGCTCCGCGGGTTCGTCGACGTCGGGCGGCTCGGGGTCGCCGACCGGCACGCCGACCTCTCCCTCCTCCTGGCGAACGCCCAGGACACCTGGCCGGAGCACGCGCGTGCCCTGGAAGAGTCGCTCGCGCCGCGCTACGGGTCCCCGGTCGACCCGGGCAGGCTCCGCTTCCACCTCGAGCTCGACCCGCTCACCTGGGGCTGACCGCGCCCCGGTTGGCCGGGGTTGGTCTCTCGACCCGTCGACGGGGGTGCTGCTCGCGCGACCCGTCGACGGGGGTGCTGCTCGCGCGACCTGTCGACGGGGGTGCTGCTCGCGCGACCTGTCGACGGGGTGCTGATCGTGCGACGGGTTGCCGGTGGCTCGACCTGTCGACCGGGTGCTGATCGTGCGACGGGGTGCCGGTGGCTCGACCTGTCGACCGGGTGCTGATCGTGCGACGGGGTGCCGGTGGCTCGACCTGTCGACCGGGTGCTGATCGTGCGACGGAGTGCTGGTGGCTCGACCCGTCGACGCGGGCGGAGCGCGCGTTGCCATGCACAGGTCGTCGTCTTGAGGGCCCCGTCCACCGACGCCCCGCGGTGGAGTGCGGCAGGGGTGCAGGTCCCGGCAGGGTCTCCCCGACCGCCCGCACGACGCGGGCCACACGAGGGGAGCCGGAGATGACACGACAGCCGCGACGCGCGCTCGCGCGCCTGACGGGGACGAGCACGGGGCAGGACGGTGAGGCGGGACTCGCGACGGCCGAGTACGCCATCGCGACGGTCGCGGCGGCGGGCTTCGCCGGACTGCTCATCGTCGTGCTGAAGAGCGGCGAGGTGCGCGAGATGCTGCTCGGCATCGTGCGCAGCGCGCTCTCGCTGGGCTGAGCCCGTGCGACGGGACGCCGGGGCGGAGAACCGCCGGCTGAGGGGCCGGGTCCGTCAGGGCGGAGAGCGTGGTGCGGTCACGGCCGAGCTCGCGGTCGCCCTGCCGGCGGTCGTCCTGGTGCTCGTCGTGGTCCTCACCCTCGCCGCGGCGGCGGGCGCCCAGATGCGCTCTGCCGACGCGGCGAGGGCTGCCGCCCGCGCGGTGGCCATCGGTGAGGACGACGCGACCGTGCGCGCGACCGCGCTCCGGGTCGCCGGAGCCGGCGCGACGGTCGGCGTGCAGCGCGGCGACCCGTGGGTCGAGGTGCACGTCACGACGCCCGTCGTGGGCGGGTGGCTCGCCGGGTCGCCGTTGCGCGCGAGCGGCGTGGCCGTCGCGTGGGCCGAGCCGTGACCGCGGCGCGGCCTCCGCGGGGACGGCGCACCGAGACCGAGACCGAGACCGCGACCGCGACCGCGACCGGGACCGGGACCGGGACCGAGACCGGGACCGAGACCGGGACCGGGACCGGGACCGACGGACGACCGGGTGCGAGGCCGGCGGCGGCTGACCATCTCGACGTCGAGCACGGAGCAGGCACGGTGCTCGTGCTCGGGGTCGTCGCGGCGGTCCTCGTGCTGGCTCTCGCGCTCGCCGGGCTCGCGCAGGCGCAGGCGGCGCGTGGCACCGCTCAGACCGGAGCCGACCTCGCGGCGCTCGCGGCGGCGACGGCAGTCCGCGACGGGTGGGAACCCTGCGGCCGGGCGCGCGAGGCCGCGGCGCGCAACCGGGCCGTGGTCGTCGCGTGCACGGAGCAGGGCGCCGGGGTCGTCCGGGTGGACGTCGAGTCGAGAGCCGGCGTGACGTTCCTCGGCGCCACGCTCGGCCGCGCGACCGCCGCCGCACGGGCCGGCCCGGCGAGCGCGCGATGAACGGTCGCCACCGTCTGCTCCGGCTCGGCACACGCGAGAGGCCGGCGCTCCTGACACGGGCCGGCGAGGGCGCGACGAGGGTCCGCGACCGGCACGGTCAGCGGTCCGCCGGGTCGTGCGAGCGGAGCGTGACCTGGGGAGATCGGCCCTTCGCGCGGCGGGAGCGACCGGACGGCACCAGGCCTCGACCTTGCGGAGGTGCCGTGCCCTATCGCGGGAGACCTGCGGTCCGTCCCGCAGTGTCGGCGTCGGCTTCAGCTGCCGTGGCCGGGGCGTGCGCCAGCACGGCATCGAGCAGCCGGACGGCGGCGGCCTTCTCGAGCGGGGCGTTGTACGACCCGCACTTGGGCGACTGCACGCACGCCGGGCAGCCGTCGTGGCACGGGCAGCGGGCGATGGCGTCGCGCGTCGCGCGGAGCCAGGTCGCGCCGAGCTCGAACCCGCGCTCGGCGAAGCCGGCCCCGCCGGGATAGGCGTCGTGGACGAACACGGTGGCCTCGCCGGTGTCGGCGTGCAGCGCGGTCGACACGCCGCCGAGGTCCCAGCGGTCGCACGTCGCGAGGAGGGGGAGCAGGCCGATCGACGCGTGCTCGGCGGCGTGCAGCGCACCGGGCAGCTCGTCGGCGTCGACGCCCGCCTCCTCGATCACGGAGGCGGGGACGGTCCACCAGACGGCCATCGTCGGCAGCGTGCGCTCGGGAAGGTCGAGGGTCTCCGTGCCGAGGACCTGCATGTCGAGGAGGCGGCGTCGCTGGAAGCTCACCACCTGGGAGCACACGTCGACCGGGCCGTAGCCCCAGCCGACCGGGCCCCAGCTGCGCTCGACGACCTCGCGGCCCGTCGCGACGTCCCCGTCCGTGGGCTCGTCGACGATCGTGATGGACGTGGTCGACCGGGACCACGTGCCGTGGTCGACGTCCTGCCGACGCACGAGCGCGACGTGGTCCGCGAGGTCGAGGTGCTCGACGACGTAGGTGCGGCCCTGGTGGACGTACACCGCGCCGTCGTGCACCGAGCCGTCCGCGGAGGCGGCGTCGACCGTCCCGAGCAGCCGGCCGGTGCGCGCCTCGGCGACCCGGACGGGCGCGCCGCCGGACCCGCGCAGGTCGGTCATGCCCGACGCGGGCTGCGCGTGGGTCCAGTACCAGCCGGAGGCCCGGCGTCGCAGGGCTCCGCGCGCGACGAGCACGTCGAGCAGGCCGCGCACCACGTCGGGCGCGCCGAACGCGGCGAGGTCCTCCGACCGCAGCGGCACCTCGGCTGCCGCCGCGCACAGGTGCGGCGCGAGGACGTAGGGGTTCGCGGGGTCGAACACGGTCGCCTCGAGCGGCGCGTCGAACACCGCCTCGGGGTGGTGCACGAGGAACGTGTCGAGCGGGTCCTCGCGCGCGACGAACGCGACGAGGCCGTCGGCGCCCGCCCTCCCGGCGCGGCCCGCCTGCTGCCACACCGACATGCGGGTGCCGGGCCAGCCCGCGATGAGCACGGCGTCGAGCCCCGAGATGTCGACGCCCAGCTCGAGGGCGTTGGTCGTCGCGAGGCCCAGCACGTCGCCGGTGCGCACCGCGTCCTCGAGCTCGCGCCGTTCCTCGGGCAGGTACCCGCCCCGGTAGGCGGCGACGCGGCGCACGAGGCGGGGGTCGACGACGCGCACGCTGTCCTGCGTCTGGACCGCGACGGACTCCGCGCCGCGGCGCGAGCGCGTGAACGCGAGCGTGCGGGCGCCCGCGATGACGAGGTCGGCGAGCAGGTCGGCCGTCTCGGCCGTGGCGCTGCGGCGCGGGTGCTCGGGCCCCTCGGCGGGCGTCGCGACCGCGGGGTCGTCGTCGTGACCCTCCGCGGGCCCGGCGTCCGCGGACGCCTCGAAGCCCACGACGACGGGCGGCTCCCACAGGGCGAACGTCTTGCGCCCCGCGGGCGAGGTGTCGCGCGCGACGGTCACGACGTCGTCGGGCTCGACGCCGACGAGCCGTGCCGCGCTCGTCGCCGGGTCGGCGGTCGTCGCCGACGCGACGACGAACGCCGGAGGCGGGTCGCCCTCGCGCGCGTAGTGCGCCGCGAGCCGGCGCAGGCGCCGCAGGACGAGGGAGACGTGCGCGCCGAACACCCCCCGGTAGGCGTGCCCCTCGTCCACGACGACGTACCGCAGGTCCCGCAGCAGCCGCGTCCAGCCGCGGTGGTGCGGCAGGAGCGCGAAGTGCAGGAAGTCCGGGTTGGTGAGCACGACGTCGGCGTGCTCGCGCACCCACCGGCGCTCGTCCTGCCCGGTGTCGCCGTCGCACGTCGCGACCCGCACGTCGCGCGTCCCGGCGGCGTCGAGGAGGCGCTGGAGCCCGGAGAGCTGGTCGGCCGCGAGCGCCTTCGTGGGCGAGAGGTAGAGCACGGCGCCGCGCCGGGCGACCGACTCGATGCGGCCGGGGTCGAGGACGCGCGCCGCGGCGTCGGCGCGGACGGCCGTGAGCGCCGGGAGCCAGAACGCGAGCGACTTGCCCGAGCCCGTGGAGGTCGCGAGCGCGACGTGCCGGCCCGACCACGCGGCGTCGGCCGCCTCGACCTGGTGCTCCCAGGGGCGCTCCACGCCGAGCGCGCGGTACCCGGCGACGAGCGACGCGTCGGCCCACGCGGGCCACTCGCCCTGGGTGCCGGGGCGCGCGGGCAGCTCGCGCACGTGCCGCAGCCGCTCGTCGCGCCGTCCGCCCGCGCGCAGCACGTCGAGCAGCGTCGCGCTCGTCGGTCGCGGGGAGGTGGTGGGGGCGTGCAGCACGTCTCCGAGTGTCCCACCTCGGGCCCACGGTTCGGCCGAGGGCCGTGCTCGGGACCTCCGGCCCTCGCGCGGGGAGGGGCGCACGGCCGACGATCGACGCATGGCAGCGTGGCGTGGGGTCCGGGTCCTGACGACGACGGCGCTCGCCGCCGGGGCGCTCCTGCTCACCCGGCGCCTGACCCAGACGTGGGGCACCTGGGAGGGCGAGCACGAGTGCGTGCTCCCCGGCGACGACCTCGTCCCCGACGCGCGCGCCGTCGTCGCGACGCGGGCCGTGACGGTCGGCGCGCCGCCGGCCGACGTCTGGCCGTGGCTCGTCCAGCTCGGTCAGGGGCGCGGCGGCTTCTACTCCTACGACGCGCTCGAGAACCTGGTCGGCCTGGGCATCCGCAGCGCGGAGGCGATCGAGGAGCGCTGGCAGGGCCTCGCCGTGGGCGACGACGTCCACCTGGCCGACGAGGCCGTCCTCCGGGTCGCGGCGCTCGAGCCGGGCTCTCACCTCGTGCTGCTCGGCGCGCCGGGGCCAGGGCAGCCGGACACCATGCCGTTCCGGTTCTCGTGGGCGTTCGTCGTGCGACCGCTGCCGCCGGGGTCGGACGGCACCCCGCGGTCGCGCCTGCTCGTCCGCGAGCGGTATCTGCCGCTGGGCGCCGCGGGCCGCGCGGTCGTCGAGGCGGTGCAGCCGGTGAGCTTCCTCATGACGCAGAAGATGCTGCGCGGCGTCCGCGCCCGCGCCGAGCGCCCCTGACGGGCGCGACCAGGCGATCGCGGCTGCCCGACCAGGCGGTCTTGGTCCGTCCCGCGCCCAGGACGAACCAGAACCGCCTGCTCGGCCGGTGGGGTGGGCGGGAGACTCAGCCTTGGAAGATCTTGAGCACCGCACGCGAGAGGTACCACGGGTCCACGACGGCGGTGAGCTCGCGCGCGGAGTGCATCGAGAGGATGGGGACCCCGACGTCGACCGTGCGGATGCCGAGGCGGGTCGCGGTGAGCGGCCCGATGGTCGAACCGCAGGGCACGGTGTTCTTCGAGACGAACTCCTGGCTCGGCACCCCGGCCCGGGCGCAGGCGCGCGCCCACGCCGCGGCGCCGTGCGCGTCGGTCGTGTAGCGCTGGTTCGCGTTGATCTTGAGGATCGGCCCGCCGCCGGCGAGGGGACGGTTCGCGGGGTCGTGCCGCTCCGGGTAGTTGGGGTGCACCGAGTGGCCGACGTCGCTGGACACGCACAGCGACCCCGCGAGCTGGCGGTGCCGCTCCTCGTCCGTCGCGCCGAGGCCGGCCGCGACCCGGGCGAGCACGTCCGCGAGGAACGGGCCGGACGCGCCGGAGCGCGACTCCGACCCGATCTCCTCGTGGTCGAACGCGGCGAGCACGGGGATCGCAGCGCCCTCGACGGGCCGGTCGGGCGTGCCCGCGACCTCGAGCAGCGCGACGAGACCGGCGTGCACCGACAGCAGGTTGTCGAGCCGCCCGGACGCGAGGAACGCGTCGTGCGCGCCGAACACGCGGGGCGACTGGGTGTCGGCGACCACGACGTCGTACCCGGCGACCTCGCTCGCCCGCACGCCCGCGTGGTGCGCGAGCTCGGCGAGCACGTCCCCGCCGCTCGTCCCGTGCGGCGCGCCCGCGACGTCGGACCCGGCCGGACCCGACGCCGACGCGAGGCCCCACACGGGCTGCGTGTGCTGCTGCTTGTCGAGCGTGAGCCCGTCGTTCGCGGCGCGGTCGAGGTGGATCGCGAGCTGCGGGATGCGCAGCAGGGGGCCCGTGCGCACGAGGTGCTCCTCGCCGTCGGCCGTGACGAGGCGACCGGCGAGCTCGAGCTCGCGGTCGAGCCACGAGTTGAGCAGCGGGCCGCCGTAGATCTCCACGCCCGCCTGCCACCAGCCCTCGCGGCCGACGCTCGGGCGCGGCTTGAGCTTGAAGCAGGGCGAGTCGGTGTGGGCGCCGAGGATCGCGAACGGCGTGGTCGCCGTCGCGCCCGCGGGCACGGCCCAGGCGATCACCGCGCCGTCGCGCACGACGACGTACCGCCCGCCCGCGGGCCCGTCGCCCTCGGTCACCGACGGCCAGGCCGCGGTCTCGTCCAGGCGCTCGAAGCCGACGGCCTCGAGCCGGCGCGCGACCTCGTGCGCCGCGTGGTACGACGACGGGGACGCCTCGACGAACGTCGCGAGGTCGTGCGCGTGGGCGAGGGCGCGGTCGTGGAGGGTCGGGTCGGTCACGGGGGTGCTGGGCGTCGACACAGGCTCCACCCTACGCACGCCCAGGAGCGCTCCGTAGGGTGGTCGCGCACCGCGAGAGAGGGAGTCCGCATGACCTGGGTCGTCCTGCCGGGCCTGGCGCTCACGCCCGAGGACTTCGCCCCGCTCGCGCGCGCCCTCGGCACCGCGTCCGGCACCGACGACGTCCGCGTCCTCGACGCGTGGCGCGTGCCCGTGACGGGACCGGTCGACGTGGTGCGGGAGGGCCTGGGCGTCGACGGGTCGCGGCCCGTGGACCTCGTGGGGCACTCCGTCGGCGGACTCACCGCGATCGAGTGGGCGCTGCGGCACCCGGACGAGGTCCGCCGGCTCGTGCTCCTCGACCCGACGAGCCCGTGGGAGGCCCATCTCCCGGCCCTGCACACGGGACGGGTCACGGCCCGGGCCGGCACCGCGGCGGCGGGCGTGCTCGCGACCGGGCTCGCCGTGACGGGCGCGAACCTGCGCCGCGTGGGCGTCCGGGTCGTCACGCGCGCCCCGGACCGCCTCCCGCACGACGTCGCGCACGCCCGCTACGGCTCGCGCGAGGCGTGGACTCTGCTCGCCCACCAGTGGTTCGCGAGCTGGGAGCAGGCGCCGCGCGTGCGCGACCTGCTCGACGGCGGCCGCCGTCTGCCCGCGGGTGCCGAGCCGCTGCTCGTCACCGGGCTGCGGGCGAGCGCCCGGTTCCTGCGCGCGCAGCGCGAGCTGTCGGACCGGCTCGGGGTCCCGCGGGTCGGGCTCGCGGGGGAAGGCCACCTCTACCCGCTCACCCGGCCCGACGCCGTCGCGCGCCTCGCGCTCGGCACGACCGCGCCGTAACGGGCGCCGGTCGGGCGGGTCACCGCCGCGAGTGATCGACCCGTCGCACACCGACGCCGCCGGCCCGACGCTCGCCGCGATGACGACAACCTCTCGTCTCCCGTGTCCGTGAGTGTCGTGTCGGCGAGCGACGTCGGGTCGTCAGCCGACATCCCCGCGCGAAGCGGGTGTCTCTGCAAGCCAGGGCGACCGGCCGCCGACGGCGTCGAGCGTCGCCCGACGGTCTGCCACCTCGATCGTGACGGGCCCCGCGAGGACGGGAATCTCGCCCGTCCCGGGCAGGAGCGTCGCCCGGGCGTACACGTCGTACGCGCCCGGTGCGAGGGGGCCGCCGGACTCGCACGAGACGAAGTGCACGCCGACCCGGGGACCGGAGGTGCCGTTCGCCTCGGCGGACTCCTGGGACGGGACGACCGCTTCGCCGGGAACGCCGACGACCTCCAGCCCTCGTGCGGCGACGAGGTCCACGTCGACGAGCCGCACCGTGTCGCCGGGGCGGCTGGACCCGCTCGTGACGCGGAGCATGCCGTTCCAGCGGGACCCGGCGGCGACCTGGGTGTCTCCGTCGAGGGCCACGGCGTAGGCGGGGATGAACGGGGGATTGTCGGGCCCAGCCTCCGGCAGGGGGTCGAGGTCCACGGTCGTGCCGCACGCGGCGGCGACCGGCGTCGGGGGCTCCGCAGGCAGCGGCCCGCGCGTGTCCCACGCGGGGAGCTGCGTCGCGCCGAGGGCGAGCAGGGCCACGACACCGAACGCCGCGGCGCCGAGCGCCGTCCTCTTCGCCGAGCGTCGCCGCCGCACGCGGGAGCGGACGGCGTCGAGCCGGACCGGGACGTCCGCCGAAGCTGCGGGTGCGTCATCGGCGATCGTGCGCAAGGCGCGCGCGAGAGCCTCCCCGTCTCCCGGGGGCGGGGGCGACTCCCGGTCGTCGCGCGCGTGGTGCGTGATCATCGTGCTCGCCTCTCAGCGGGGTGGTGATGCGGGTCGGGCGTTGGCGCGGTCGTCGTGCAGCGCGCCGTGCATCGCCGCCATGGCGTCGTGCAGGTGACGCTTGACGGTGCCCTCGGCGCTGCCGAGGGCGGCCGCGACCTGCGGCACGGTCAGGTCCTCGAAAAACCGCAGGACGACGCACGCGCGCTGTCGTGGTGTCAGCCCGGCGAGAGCCGCGGCGACGTCAGCACGCGCGGTGGCCGGGGCCTCGGGACCACGCGCGGCGTCGTCCGTCGCGACGAGGTGCCGCACGCCCGTCCACCTCCGTCGTCGCCGGTAGCCGTCGAGGTAGAGCGTGAGGATCGCGCTGCGCACGTACCCTTCGGTGCTGACGATCTCCGGCCGCCCCGGCGGGTCCGCGTCGAGGTCGACGGTCCGGACGGCGCCGGGCCGCCCCTTCAATGGTCTGCGCAGCTGCGAGAACACCTTGACGAGCGCATCCTGAACGAGGTCCTCCGCCTGCTGCGCGTCGCCGCACAACAGGTAGGCGTAGCCGTTCAGCGCACGACCACGCCGGGCCACCAGGTCGCCCAGCTCGTCGTCCCACCGTGCCACGCCCGTGCTCCCTCGCCGTCCTCGACCCGTCTGCCCGATCATGACGTCCGCCGGACCGGAACCGTTGGGGGGCGACCGCGAGCGGTCGACGGAGCGCGGTTCTCCCCAGTGCTCTGAGCGGTCAGGAGATCGTGAGCCGGACCGGCGCGGACACGAGCCAGCCCTTGTGGGGGCTGCCATCCGTGGTCTCGGCGCCCCAGGAGCCGTCGAGCTGCTGGAGGGCGTACGACGTGACGATCCAGGGGTGCACCGCCTGCACTGTGTATTCGCCGGGCGGGAGCGAGTTCCCCGAGGGCAGTCCCCACTCGCAGGCCACCGTAGCCCCGACAACATGATCAAGCTGCTCGGTCGCGCCCGGCTCGAGGACCGTGTACGCCTCGGAGTCGGTCGCCGGTGCGGTCGAGCTGACGATCACGCCGTCCCGAGAGACGACGTACGCGCGGACCCAGCGGAAGTCGACCGTCTCGCTGCGCGCCGTGGGCAGCCCGGCGAGCCGCACGGGCAGGGTGCTTTCGGTCCCGGTCACCACCGAGAGAGCCTCCGCGGTCTCGAGCCGTGCGAGGAGCTCGTCGCCCGTCGGGGCCGGCGCGGGCATGCCGCACCGGAGGTCCTCGTACGACAGCGCTGCGGGGAACGTCGTCGTCGGGCCGGGGAACGCGCCGGGCACCGGGTCGGTGGCCGGCGGTGCCTCCATGTACGGATCGGGCGCGACCGTGAACGGCACTGTCGCGGACACGAGCCAGCCGTCAAACAGCGGTTCGCCGCCGGGGGAGGTGACGGGCTCGCCCCAGGCACCGTCGTGCTCGAGAGCGTACGACGACACGAGCCAGGGGACGACCACCGCGAGCTCGTAGTCGCCCGGCGGGAGCGACGGCGAGTGATCCGTGACGCCGGTGGGGTCGCAGGAGGCGAACGAGTCGATCGACGCGGCGAGGTCGAGCACGTCGCCCTCGGCGAGATCGACCTGCGGCGCCCCGTCCAGGTTCGAGGGCGTCAGGGACGACGCGATGAGCCCGTCCTGGACGACGACGTACCCGACGAGCCCGGCCGGGTCCAGGGCGCTGACCCGCGCGCTGGCGTCGACGGAGACGCGGGCCGTGACCTCGACGAGGTCGGGGGACGTCACGGAGACCGCGGCCGGGGCGACCGACGCCGTCGCGAGCAGGTCCGTGCCCGTCGCCGCCGGTGCGGGCGCGCCGCACTGGAGCGCGTCGGTCGTGACGGGCGAGGGGAACGTGGCCCGGTGCGTGGGTGTCGGGCTCGGCGTGGGCTCCGGGCTCGGCGCCGGAGCGGGCATGACGGGGCGCGGATCGTCGTCGAGCAGGGCGCTCGCGCCGACGCCCACGACGGCGACCGTCAACACGGCGGCGGTGCCGACGACGAGCCCGGCGCGGCGGCGGCGGACACGCCGTACCGCGCTGTGCAGGCGCTGACCGGCGACCGCGTCGTCGGTCGTGGGCTGCACCGCGTCCGCGGCGAAGCGCAGCGCCCGCTCGAGGTCGAAGGGCTCGTCGGTGATGGGCCGGTTCATCGCGCACCTCGCAGGTTCTTCACGGTCAGGTCGTCGTCGTCGGTCGCTCGGACCGGCCCGAGCCGGGCCGCGAGCTTGGTGGTCGCGTCGCTGAGGTACCGCTTGGCGGTCCCTTCGGTGATCCCGAGCTGCGCGGCGACGTCGCGGACGGGCAGGTCGCTGAAGTACCGCAGGACGACGCACGCGCGCTCCCGCGGCGAGAGCGTGGTCAGCGCCTCCAGGATGTCGAGGCGCACCTCGGGAAGGGCCGGCCCGTCCACCTCGGGGCGCGGGCCGAGGAGGTGGCGCACGCCGTCCCACCGCTTGCGACGGCGGGTCCCGTCGACGTATGCCGTGAGGATCGTCCGGCGGACGTAGCTCTCGGCGAGCTGGAAGTCCGTCGCCGCCCGCCCGCGGCGAAAGGTCCGGAACAGAGCTTCCTGGACGAGGTCCTCCGCCTCTGCGGCGTGCCCCGTGAGCAGGAAGGCGTACCCCACGAGCGCCCTCCGCCGGGTGCGGACGATCTCGTCCAGCACCGTTTCCCAACGCGCCATCGCGCATGCCTCCTGCCTGTCGTGAACACCGTCGCCCCTCTCAACGCCCGCCGCGAGAGTTCGGTTGGGGCCACATCCTGACTTTCACCCGACCGCTCGCCGGAGTCGGGCGAAAGACGCGCTCGTGACGTCCTGCACGAGTGGTCGTGACGTACGACACACGTGCGTAGACTCACCCCCATCGCTCCGGCAGGGGACCGGCGCGACGGTCGCGCGGTTCGTCAAGGAGGACGGATGCTCACGCTCGGTACGGAAAGTCTCACCATCGTCGCGGTCATCGCGGCGATCGCCCTTGTGGCCCTCGCCTTCGCGGTCGTGCTGCGCAGACAGGTCCTCGCCGCGGACGAGGGCACGGCGAAGATGCAGGACATCGCCCAGGCGGTGCAGGAGGGCGCCGGCGCGTACCTGAGCCGCCAGTTCCGCACGCTCGCGCTGTTCGCGGCGATCGTCTTCGGACTCCTGTTCCTGCTGCCGGCCGACGGCGGCATCCGCGTGGGGCGCTCGGTCGCGTTCCTCGTGGGCGCCGGGTTCTCGGCCGCGATCGGCTACCTCGGGATGTGGCTCGCGGTGCGCGCGAACGTGCGCGTCGCGTCGGCCGCGACCCGGCCGGGCGGACGCTCGGAGGGCGCGCGCATCGCGTTCCGGACGGGCGGCGTCGTCGGCATGTCGGTCGTCGGCCTCGGCCTGCTCGGCGCCGCGGGCGTCGTGCTCGTCTACAAGGGCGACGCCCCGGCGGTGCTCGAGGGCTTCGGGTTCGGCGCCGCGCTGCTCGCGATGTTCATGCGCGTCGGCGGCGGCATCTTCACCAAGGCGGCGGACGTCGGCGCGGACCTCGTCGGCAAGGTCGAGCAGGGCATCCCCGAGGACGACCCGCGCAACGCCGCGACCATCGCGGACAACGTGGGCGACAACGTCGGCGACTGCGCGGGCATGGCGGCCGACCTGTTCGAGTCGTACGCGGTGACGCTCGTGGCGGCGCTCATCCTCGGCAAGGCGGCGATGGGCGAGGAGGGCCTCGTGTTCCCGCTCGTCGTGACGGCCCTGGGCGCGCTCGTCGCGGTGCTCGGCGTGTTCATCACGCGCGTGCGCGGTCAGGAGAACGGCCTCAGGGCCATCTACCGCGGGTTCTACCTCTCGGCGCTCATCGGCGCGGTGCTCGCCGCCGTCGCCGCGTTCGTCTACCTGCCGTCGTCGTTCGCCGCGCTCGACGGCACGGCCGACCTCGGCGACCTGTCCGGGATCGCGGCCGACCCGCGCGTCGTCGCGAGCCTCGCCGTCGTCATCGGGATCGTCCTCGCGGGCATCATCCTGTGGATCACGGGCTACTTCACCGGCACGACGTCGAAGCCCACCCTGCACGTGGCGGCCACCTCGCGCACGGGCGCGGCGACGGTCGTGCTGTCGGGCATCGGGGTCGGGTTCGAGTCGGCCGTGTACACGGCGGGCGTGATCGCCGCGGCGATCTGCGGCCTGTTCCTCCTCGCAGGCGGGTCGGTGTGGCTCGCGCTGTTCCTCGTCGCCCTCGCCGGGTGCGGGCTGCTGACGACGGTCGGCGTCATCGTCGCGATGGACACGTTCGGTCCCGTCTCCGACAACGCCCAGGGGATCTACGAGATGTCGGTCGGCGAGTCGGGCGACGGCGACGCGGAGGCCGCGCAGATCCTCACGGACCTCGACGCGGTGGGCAACACGACGAAGGCGATCACCAAGGGCATCGCGATCACGACGGCCGTCCTCGCGGCGACCGCCCTGTTCGGGTCGTACGCCGACGCCGTGAGCCACGCGCTCGCGGACGTGCAGGGCGTCGGGAGCGGTCTCGTCACGGCGATGCTCGACTACCAGATCATCTCGCCCATCACGCTCGTGGGCGTGATCCTCGGTGCCGCGACGGTCTTCCTCTTCTCGGGTCTCGCGATCGACGCGGTGACGCGCGCGGCGGGGGCGATCGTGTTCGAGGTGCGCCGCCAGTTCCGCGAGCACCCCGGGATCATGACGTTCCAGGAGCGCCCCGAGTACGGCCGGGTCGTCGACATCTGCACGCGCGACTCGCTGCGCGAGCTCGCGACCCCCGGCCTGCTCGCGGCGTTCGCGCCCATCGCCGTCGGCTTCGGCCTGGGCGTCGGGCCGCTGGCCGGCTTCCTCGCGGGCGCGATCGGCGCGGGCGTGCTCATGGCCGTGTTCCTCGCCAACTCGGGCGGGGCGTGGGACAACGCGAAGAAGATCGTCGAGGACGGCGCGTACGGGGGCAAGGGCTCGGAGGCGCACGCCGCGACCGTCATCGGCGACACGGTCGGCGACCCGTTCAAGGACACCGCCGGCCCGGCGATCAACCCGCTCATCAAGGTGATGAACCTCGTGTCGGTGCTCATCGCGCCCGCGGTCGTGCTCATGAGCGTGCCCGAGGACGCCAACCACGTCCTGCGCATCGCGATCGCGGTCGTCGCGGCCGCCATCGCGTTCGGCGCGGTGATCATGTCGCGGCTGCGTGCGGCGCGCGTCGACCGCGAGGAGTCCGCCGTCGAGCGGGAGCGCGTCGCGACGGGCGCCTGAGGCCCGGCCGCCGCAGACGACGGAGGGCGCCCGGGTCGACCCGGGTGCCCTCCGTCGTGCGCGGGACTAGCCCGCGACGGTGAACGACGCGCGCAGGAGCGCGTCCTCGCGCGACGACGGCCCGACGCGCAGCTCGAACGCGCCCGGCTCGACGACGCGGCGCCCGCGCGCGTCGACGAGCGTGCAGTCCGCCACGGGCACCTCGAGGCCGACGGTCGCCGACTCGCCCGGCGCGAGGTCCACCTTGCGGTAGGCCTTGAGCTCCTTCTCGGCCCACGTCACCGACGTGACGGTGTCGCTCACGTAGACCTGGACGGTCTCGCGCACCGGGCGCGAGCCGGTGTTCGTCAGCGTGACCTCGGCGCGCACGACGTCGTCGGGCCCGTGCTCGGTGCCGAGCACCCGCAGGTCGGCGTACTCGACGGTGGTGTAGCTCAGGCCCTCGCCGAGCGCGAACGCGGGGCTCTGCGTGAGGTCGGCGTAGCGGACGCCGTGCTGGCCGCGCACCACGTTGTAGTAGGTGGGCTGCTGGCCGGCGTGGCGTGCGAACGAGATCGGGAGCCGGCCCTCGGGCTCGATCAGCCCGAGCACGAGCTCGGCGACGGCCTGGCCGCCGCGCATCCCGGGGTTGGCCGCCCAGACGACCGCCGCCGCCGCGTGCGCCGACGGCGGCAGCACGAGCGGCTTCGACGCGACGACGACCACGACCACGGGGGTGCCGGTGGCGACGAGGGCGTCGAGCAGCGCGACCTGGCCGCCGACGAGCTCGAGCGTCGCGGTCGAGCGCCCCTCGCCCACGAGCTCGATGCGGTCGCCCACCACGGCGACGGCGAGGTCGGCGTCGCGCGCGGCGGCGACGGCCTCGGCGATCAGCGCGTCGTCGGGCGCGGCCGGGACGACGACCTGCGGCCGCGGCTGCCCGTCGGGGAACAGCTCGCCCTCGGGGTCGGGCGCGAGCGTGAGGATGTCGGCGCCGCGCGCGTGGGTCACGGCCCAGCCCTCCGGGGCGAGCGCGCGGAAGCCGTCGAGCACGGTCGTCGTCATCTCGCGCGGGTGGCCGTCGGGCAGCCAGTCGGCCTGGCCCGACGCGCCCGCCCAGTCGCCGAGCTGCGTGTGGTCGTCGTCCGCGTTCGGGCCGACGACGGCGATCCTCCGGGCGGGCGCCCCGGCCGGGGCGAGGGCCCGGCCGTCGGGCGTCCCGGCGTCGTGGTCGAGCCCGCCCGCGAACGGGAGGGTGCCGTCGTTGGCGAGGAGCACGAGGGAGCGGCGCGCGACCTCGAGGTTCACCGCGGCGTGCTCGGCCGACGCGATGACCGCCTGCTGGCGCGCGACGTCCGGGCGACGCGGGTCCTCGAACAGGCCGAGGCGGAACTTGAGCGTGAGGATGCGCCGGACGGCGGCGTCGATCGCCGCCTCCTCGACGAGGCCGCGGTCCACCGCCTCGAGCGCGCCCTCGAAGAAGCGCGGCGTCGTCATGACCATGTCGTTGCCGGCGCGCACGGCCGCGGCGGACGCGTGCACGTAGTCGGGCTGGATGTGCTGCTCCCAGACCATGCGGCCCACGTTGTCCCAGTCCGTGACGAGCGTGCCGGTGTAGCCCCACTCGCCGCGCAGGACGTCGTCGAGCAGCCAGCCGTTCACGGTGACGGGCACGCCGTCCATGGACTGGTAGCCGAGCATGAACGTGGCGCAGCCCTCGCGCGCGACCCGCTCGAACGGGGGCAGGAACCAGGACCGGAGCTTGCGCTGCGAGATGTCGGCCTCGCTCGCGTCGCGGCCGCCCTGCGTCTCGGAGTAGCCCGCGAAGTGCTTCGCCGTGGCGAGGACGCCCGTCGGGTCGGACAGCCCGTCGCCCTGGTAGCCGCGGACCATCGCGGACGCGAGCTCGCCGATGAGGAACGGGTCCTCGCCGAACGTCTCGTCGACGCGGCCCCAGCGCAGGTCGCGCGCGATGCAGAGCACGGGGGAGAAGGTCCAGTGGACGCCGGTCGCGGCGACCTCGACCGCGGTCGCGCGCGCGACCTGCTCCACGAGCGCGGGGTCCCACGTCGCGGCCATGCCGAGCTGCGTGGGGAAGATCGTCGCGCCGACCCAGAACGAGTGGCCGTGGATGCAGTCCTCGGCGAGCAGCAGGGGGATGCGCAGCCGCGTCTGCCCGGTGAGCTCGTGCGCGGTGAGGACGTTCTCCGGCGAGGTGTGCAGCAGCGAGCCCGCGTGCTTCTCGAGCACCGCGGGGCCGACGCCGTCGCGCGCGTCGAGCTGGAGCATCTGGCCGACCTTCTCGGGCAGCGTCATGCGGGCGAGGAGGTCCTCGACGCGGTCGGCCACGGGCACGGCGGGGTCGAGGTAGGGCAGGGTGCTCACGGACGGTCCTTCCACGGCGGCGGCGACGGCACCCGGCGGCGCCGCGGGTGCGGGCACGGCGTCGGCGGACCGGGCGCCGTCACTCTACCGGAAACCAAGTAACTGGTCAGTAAGTTTGCGCCGTCAGTGCCAGTGGTCGAGGAAGCGGGCGACGGTCCGCGTCGCGTGGTCGAGCACGTGGCCGTCCTCCGCGGCGGCCCCCGAGAGCAGCGCCGCGTCCACGACGTGCGCGACGAGGTCGGTGTCCGTCACGTGCCCGTGGCCCGACGCGTCGAGCACCGTCCGCGCGGCCGCCAGCAGGCGCGGGCGCGACGCGCGCATGATCGGCCGCAGCGCCGGGTCCCGCATGGCCGTGAGCATGGGGTCGAGGCGCACGTCGACCACCGAGTCGTCCACGTGCGGGGCGTACAGCGTCTCGATGAGCTCGCGCGCCGTCGCGGTGCTCGAGCGGCGCCGGTGGGCGAGGGCGTCGGCGTGCTCCTGCGCGGCCGTCGCGCGCACGTCCTCCGCGGCCTCGACGGCGGCGGCGACGAGCGAGGCGCTCGTCGGGAAGTAGTACGACGCCGACCCCTGCGGCACGCCCGCGGCGCGGGCGACCTGCCGGTGGGTCACGGCGGCGAAGCCCTGGTCGATGAGCAGGTGCGCGGCGGCGTCGACCATCGCGCGCTGCCGCTCCGCGCTGCGCCCCTGCACCGTGGTGCGCGCGCCCCGCGCGCCGCTCGTCGCCGACCGGTCCCGGGCACCCGCAGCGTCGTCCACGCGGCCATCGTAGTGAGGAATAACCTATACGTGCGTATGGTTATCGCCCTCGGACCGCGAGCGCGGCCCGTGGAACGAACGAGGAGTGGAGAAGGATGGTCGCCGCCGAGGGGCTCGTCATCGACTGGGCACAGATGCCCACCTACAACACCGTGATGTCCGTCGCCGTCGGCGCCGGGCTGATCCTGCTGGTCATGCTCGGCCGCGAGCTGCTGCGGGCGCCCGGGAAGATCGTCGTGGAGGGCTGGTCGCTCGCGTTCGGCGTGCTGGGCACGATCCTCACGGCGACCGGGCTGCACATGACGCTCACGTGGCCGCTCGCCGCGGGCGGCTTCCCGTTCGACAACATCATCTTCGGCGAGACGAGCCTCGCGTTCGGCGTGCTGCTCCTCGCCGCCGCGTTCTACCTCTGGACGCGCGGCCGCGCCGCGCTCGAGCGGGCCGACGCCACCGAGCACCTGCAGGCCGTCGCGCGCCCCGTGTCGGTGTTCGTGCTCGGCATGGGCCTCGGTCTCGTCGCCATCGCGATCGCCGGCGTGACGTACCAGCTCTTCGCCGCGCCGCCGGAGGAGCCGATCTCCGGCGCGTTCGCCGCCTACCCGCTCGTCGAGGCGATCTTCATGTCCGGGCTCATCGCGCTCGTGGGCGTCGGCGCGATCCTCTTCCCGTTCGCGGTCCGCTCCGGGCGGCGCGTCGTGCGGGTCGTCATCGGGTGGGCCTGGGGCCTGTCCGGCGTCGCGTTCCTGCTGTTCGGCGCGATGAACTTCTTCACCCACATCGGCCTCATCGTCAACACGATGGGCTGACGCCGCGGCGACCCCGAGGACCCCGCCGGCCGACCAGGCCCGCGGGGTTCTTCGCGCCCGCGGGAGGCGTCATCATAGGGGCCATGCAATCACCGGTGCGCGCCGTGGCCCACGCCGCGGTCCTCGCCGTCGTCGCCGGGCTGTGCCTCGCCGTCGTCGCGAGCGGGGCGTTCGACGTCGTTGCCCTCCCGGGCGCAGCACCCGCCGCCGCACCGCCCCCGCCCGCCGCCCCCGCGGCGTCGTCCCCGGGTGCCGGGGACGGCGCGGACGACGGCGCGGCACCCGCCGACGGCACGGACCCCGACACGTCGGACCCCACCGCGCCCGACGACGGCACGGACCCGGGGGCGGGCGCCGTCGACCCGGCGTGCCGGGAGGCGGAGGTCGCGTGGGGCGCGGCGGCCAAGGCGCAGGTCAACCTCACGGTCGACCACCCCGAGGCCCTCGTCGAGGGGTTCACCACCGCCCGCGACACGCTCGCCGGGGCCACCCCGCCCGTGGCGGTCGCGCGCGACTGGGCCGTCGTCACGACCTACCTCACGATGATCGCGGACGAGGTCGAGGCCACCGGCACGCGGGACACGGGCGAGCTGTCGCGGGCGATCGACCGCGTGGGGCGCCGGATCGACACGGCGGCGCTCACGTCGTCGTCCCGGGCCGTCACCGAGTACTTCCGGGCCGGCTGCGCGCGCTGACCGGCACCCGCCGGAACTTCACCCCGTGGCGATGGCCACATGGGGAGCGGTCCCCACTTCGAGGATTTGAGGGCGCGCGACGCGCGTCCGTGGGAAACCATGGTCGTCATGCGCACCCGACTGACGATCACCAAGACCACGACCGCCCTCGCGACGAGCGCCCTCCTCGTGCTCGGCCTGGCCGCCTGCGGTGGCTCCGGCGACGACGCGAGCACCGACTCCGAGACCACGCCGGCGGAGGAGACCAGCACGTCGGCCGAGGAGGAGACCACCCCGTCCGAGGAGCCCACCGAGGAGGAGTCCGCCGACACCGAGGCGTCGGGCGACTTCTGCACCGCCTACGACGCCCTGCTCGACGCCCAGACGACCCTGAGCTCGATCGACACGAGCGACCCGGCCGCCGCCGTGACGCAGTTCGAGACGTTCACGGCGTCGCTCGAGGCCGCCGAGGCCCCGGCCGAGATCAGCACCGACTGGGACAACGTCACGGGCGTCTTCCGCCAGCTCACGGACACGCTCGAGACCGCGGTCGCCGACCCGGCGAACGCGGACATCTCCTCGATCACGTCGCTCATGACGGACGAGACCTTCCAGACCTCGGCGCAGAACGTCGCGGTCTACGGCACGCAGAACTGCTGACGACGACCTCCCCCACGGACCCTCGGCACGCCTCGGCGAGCCGGGGGTCCGTCGCGTCCGGGGCGGCGCGGGCCCTCGGCAGCCGCGCGCGGATCGGTGAGGATGGAGCCATGCCTCCCGCCTCCAGCACCCCGAGCCCGTCGTCGCGCACCGTCGCGGACGGGCCCGGCCCCGTCCCGCCCGGCGCCGGCCTCGCCCCCGCCGACCTCGCGGCCGCCGCGGCGACGCTGCGCGAGGACCTCGCGGCGGCGGACTTCACGGTCGACGGCGTCGAGCGCGTGCTCGGTCCCGTCGCGTCCGCCGCGCTGCACCGCGAGCAGGCCGTCCCGGCGCGGCGCGCGCTGCGCGACCGCGGTCGGGAGGAGGCCGACCCCACGGCCGCTCTCGCCGCCCTCTTCCTCCTCGGCGACGACGTGCCCCGGCGCGCCCTCGACGCGGCGCTCGGGCGGACGGGGGTCGACGGCGCACGGCGGCTGGGTCTCGTCGAGGCGGCGGGCGCGGGCGACGACGACGCGGTGCGCGCGCTCGTCGACCTGCGGCCGTACGCGGCGACCGACGCCGCGGGCCCCGTCACGTGGTGGCTGTCGTCGGACCTGGGCGAGCTCGCGACGGGCCGCCGGCTCGCCCCGGACCACGTGCTCGGCGCGGGCGGCGCGTCCCTGACGCTCGCCCAGGTGACGGTCCGGACGCCGGTCGGGCGCGTGCTGGATCTCGGCACGGGCTGCGGCATCCAGGCCCTGCACGCCGCGCGGCACGCGCGCGCTGTCGTCGGCACGGACATCTCGCGCCGGGCGCTCGGCTTCGCCGCGTTCAACGCCGCCTTCAACGCCGCCTTCAACGCCGCGTTCGACGAGGACTCCGGGGACTCCCGGGCGGCCGGGCCCGGAGGCGCCGCACCGGCCGGGCGGGTCGAGCTGCGCGAGGGCTCGATGCTGGAGCCGGTCGCGGGCGAGCGGTTCGACCTCGTCGTGTCGAACCCCCCGTTCGTCATCACGCCGCGCGCCGCCGGTGGCGCGCTCCCGGACTACGAGTACCGCGACGGCGGCCGGTCGGGCGACGACCTCGTGCGCGACCTCGTGACCGGGGTCGGGGCCGTGCTCGAGCCCGGCGGCGTGGCACAGCTCCTCGGCAACTGGGAGCACCGCCGGGGCGTGCCGTGGGACGAGCGCGTCGGCGCGTGGCTCGACGAGGCCGGCCTCGACGGCTGGGTGGTCCAGCGCGAGGTGCTCGACCCCGCGGAGTACGCCGAGACCTGGATCCGCGACGGCGGCACGACCCCCGAGCGCGAGCCCGCGGCGTGGGCGGCTGCGTACGGCGCGTGGCTCGACGACTTCGCCGCGCGCGACGTGGAGGCCGTCGGCTTCGGCATCGTCACGCTGCGCCGTCCGCTCGCGGGCGCCCGCCCGACGCTGCGGCGGCTCGAGGAGCACACCGGGTCGGTGCGCCAGCCGCTCGGCGCGCACCTCGCGGCGTCGCTCGCGGCGCACGACTGGCTCGCGGCGCGCGACGACGCGGCCCTCGCGGGCGAGCGGCTCGCCGTCGCGCCCGACGTCACGGAGGAGCGGTTCCACACGCCCGGCGCGCCGGACCCCACGGTCGTCCTGCTGCGCCAGGGCGACGGTCTGGGCCGCGCCGTGCGGGCGACGACGGGGCTCGCCGCGCTCGTCGGCGCGAGCGACGGCGAGCTGACGGTCGGCCAGCTCGTGGGAGCGATCGCCGCGCTGTTCGAGGTCGGCGCCGAGGACCTCGCGGGCGAGCTCCTGCCCGACGTGCGCGGGCTCGTGCGCGACGGCTTCCTCGCACCCGTGGGCTGACGCGCGCGACACGCCCCGGCCGCACCGATACGTTGGGGCGGCATGGACCTCGAGGTGCGGCACCTGCGCATGATCGTGACGGTGGCCGAGACGGGCAGCGTGACCAAGGCGGCGGCGTCGCTGGGCCTCGCGCAGCCCGCCCTCACCGCCCAGCTCAACCGGATCGACCGTACGCTCGGCGGGTGCGTCTTCACGCGCGACCGGCAGGGCGCGCGCCCCACGGAGCTCGGCGAGCTCGTGCTGCGGCACGCGCGCGTCGTGCTGCCCGCCATGTCCGCGCTGGTCGACGACGCCCGGCGGCTCACGAGCGAGCACGGCACGGTCGGCCGCGTGCACGTGGGGACGGTGAGCTCCGCGATCGGCGGCCTGTTCGCGAGCCGGCTGCACACCGCGCTGCCCGGAGCGCTGGGGGTCGACGACCTGCTCGTCACGACGGCGACGTCGTGGTCCGTCGAGGAGACCGCGGACCGGCTCGCGAGCGGCACGCTCGACGTCGCGCTCGTCGGGATGTGCGGCGACGCGTCCCCGCCCGCCGCCGGGGGCCTGGTGTGGACGGCGGTGTCCACCGACCCGGTGTTCGTGCTCGTCGACGAGTACCACCCCGTCGCCGGGCGCGACGCCGTCGGGCTGGGCGAGCTCGCCGACGCGCTGTGGCTCACGGCCCCCGGGAGCGGGTGCTTCGAGCGCTGCTTCGTGGGGGCGTGCGCGCGGGCGGGCTTCACGCCGCGCGCGATGGGGGAGTCGGACCGCACGTCGTGCATCGACCAGGTGCGCGGCGGGCACGCCGTCGCGCTCGTCCAGCCCGTGCTCCTCGACGCCCCCGGCGTGCGGACCGTCGCGCTCGAGGGCGCCCCGCTGCGCTGGACGCACCACGTGGGGTGGCGGCGCGACGCCGTCGACCGCCTCCCGGTCGACGCGGTCCTGCGGGCCGCGACGGGCGCGCACCGCGACGCCGTGCAGCGCTCGCCCCGCTACCGGCGGTGGCGCGCCGAGCACCCGGTGGAGACCGCGTAGGGGCGAGCCCGCACATAGCGCCCGCGTATGACCTGATCGTGATCTGGGCGCGCCCTGGACGCGTCCCTAGCGTGGCCTCGACCGGGCCACCCGGGCCCGGCGAAGGGAATGGACGACATGACACGACCACTCCGCAGGAGGCTCGCCGCGGTCACCGCCGCGGCGACGCTCCTGGCGGGCGGGGCCGCGACGCACGCCGTCGCCGCCACGCCCGCACCAGACGACCAGCGCGCGACGGTGCGCGCGGTCCCCAAGACGGCCCCCGGCCTGGAGCGCGCGCTGGAGCGCGACCTGGGCCTCAGCGCGCGGGACGCACGGACGCGCCTCGCTTTCCAGTCCGACGCGGCGGGCACCGAGGCCGCGCTCGAGCAGCGCCTCGGCGCCGACTACGCGGGCGCGTGGGTCGACGACGCCGCGAACGTCCTCTACGTCGGCGTCACCGACGCCGCCGACGCGCGCACGGTGCGCGCCGAGGGCGCCACCGCGGTCGACGTCGACCACACGCTCGCCGAACTCGAGACCTGGCGCGCGACGCTCGACGGCGCGCTCGCCGACGACCCGGCGGCGCTGCCGGGCTGGTACGTCGACGTGACGCGCAACCGCGTCGTCGTCTCGGTGCGCGAGGGCGGCCAGGCCGACGTCGCCGCCCAGGTCGCCGCCGCGGGCGTGCCCGCCGACGCGGTCACGTACGAGGAGACGACGGAGTCCCCGCGGCCGCTGATCGACGTCGTGGGCGGCAACGCGTACACGATCGGCGGCGGCAGCCGGTGCTCCGTCGGGTTCGCGGTCCAGGGCGGGTTCGTCACCGCCGGGCACTGCGGCTCGACCGGTGCGCGCACGTCCGGGCCGGCGGGCACGTTCCGCGGGTCGAGCTTCCCGGGCAACGACTACGCGTGGGTCCAGGTCGACGCGGGCAACACGCCTGTCGGCGCGGTGAACAACTACGCCGGGGGCCGCGTCGCGGTCGCGGGCGCGACGCAGGCGCCGGTCGGGGCCTCCGTCTGCCGCTCGGGCTCGACCACCGGCTGGCACTGCGGCACCGTCCAGGCGTACAACGCGTCCGTCACCTACCCGCAGGGGACCGTCACGGGCCTCATCCGCACGACGGTGTGCGCCGAGCCCGGCGACTCGGGCGGCTCGCTCCTCGCGGGCAACCAGGCGCAGGGCGTGACGTCCGGCGGGTCCGGGAACTGCAGCTCCGGCGGGACGACGTACTTCCAGCCGGTGGGCGAGATCCTCTCGGCATACGGCCTGACGCTCCTCACGAGCGACGGCGGGGGAGGCACGCCGCAGCCGCCGACGGGCTGCAGCGGCTACGCCCGCACGTACTCCGGGTCGCTCGCCGCGGGCACGACGGCGGTCCAGCCCGACGGGTCGTACTACACGGCCGGGGCCGCCGGGACGCACCGCGCGTGCGTGAGCGGTCCGAGCGGTGCCGACTTCGACCTCTACCTCCAGCGCTGGAACGGGTCGACATGGGCGACGGTCGCGCAGTCGACCTCTCCGGGCGCGAACGAGTCCGTCTCCTACTCGGGGGCCGCGGGCTACTACCGGTTCGTCGTCCAGGCGTACTCCGGCTCGGGCGCCTACACGCTGGGGGCGACGACGCCCTGACCCGCCCGCCGCGCGCCGAGCACGAGGTCGCCGTCGTTCCCGTCCGCTTCCCGGGAGCAGCCTCGTGCTCGGCCGCGTGGGGCCGTCAGGCCAGCAGCGCCGGGCCGTACTTGAGCAGCACGAGGGCGGCGAGGCCCACGAGCCACGCCGCGACGAGGTAGCCGTACGCGCCCGACCGCACGAACCCGAGCAGGCGCGCCTGGACGCCGCGCGGCAGGTAGAGGTTGTCCTCCAGGACGTTCCAGTGCAGGAGCGACGCGAACACGAGCGTCGTGGAGACCGTGATGAGCAGGCACCACGGGCACAGCGCCCCGATGACGAACATCGACTGGTAGAAGAGCCAGTACGCGAACACGACCCCGAGCAGGTACACGCACTGCGCGGCGAAGAGGAACCACCGGGGGAAGCGGGTCCCGCCGAGCGCCGCGACCGCCGTCGTGATGACGATCGGCTCCGCGATCAGCCCGAGGAACGCGTTGGGGAAGCCGAACACCTGCGCCTGCCACGACTGCGCGACCGTCCCGCACGACAGCACGGTGTTGACGTCGCACGACAGCACCGCGCCGGGGTCCCCGGCGAGGAGGACCGCGTCGTACGACAGCACGAACGCCGCGGTGAGGCTCAGCAGCCCGAACAGCAGCATCTCGCCGAACAGCACGCCGCGGGAGTGGGTCCAGCCGGTGGGCCGGGCGAAGGGGTCGAAGCCCGCGTCCGGCGTCGGGCCCGACGCCGTCGGGCCGGGCGAGCGGGCGTCGTCCGCGAGCGCGGTGGTCGTTCCGGTCACGGGCGGTCCTCGGGTCCGCGGGGCCCCGCCGGAGAGGTCCGGCGGGCGGGGCAGAAGGTGGCGCCGGCCGGCAGGGTGGGCGCGCTGCCGGCCCGGCGCCGCACCCAGCGTACGAACGTGCGCCGCGGGGCCGACAGGGACCATGGTCCCGGATCCGGGGCGCTTCTCGGGCGGTCCCGGGCGACCGGTCGGACGCCCGCCGAGCCCGTCGGGAGGGCAGCCTCGCGGTGGGTCGTGGGGGCGGTGCGGGCGGTCCGCCCTAAGATCTGGGGGCGCCCCCTCGCGTGGCGCGCCCTGGCCGCCGCGCCGGGCACCGACCCGCCCCGCCCGAGAGGACCTGCGTGCAGCACGACGACGTCGACTCCCTGCGACGGTCGAGCGCGGCGTGGCGGCTCCTGCGCGCGGACACGGCGCCGCTCGTGCTCTCGTTCCTCGGCACGCTGTTCGTCGAGGACAACGTGCGCGCCATCCCGGAGAGCGAGCTCGTCGCGCGCCTCGACGACCACCTGTGGGCCGTCGACGGCCGGGCCGCGCGCGCCTCCGGCACGGAGCCGCGGTACCCGCGCGCCCCGCAGGCGTACGTGGACCACTGGACGCACCCGGACCAGGGCTGGCTGCGCGCCTGGTACCCGCCCGGCTCGGCGGAGCCGCACTACGACGCGACGCCCGCCGTCGAGCAGGCCGTGCGCTGGGTCGCGTCGCTGCGCGGGCGCGGGTTCGTCGGCACCGAGTCGCGGCTCAACACCGTCTTCGAGCTGCTGCGCCAGCTCGCCGTCGGCACGCAGACGGACCCGGCGGAGCGCCTGCGCGAGCTCGAGGAGCGCCGTGCCGCGATCGACGACGAGATCGCCCAGGTCCGCGCGGGGCGCGTCGCCGTCCTCGACGCGGCGGCGCAGCGCGACCGCTACCAGCAGCTCACCCAGACGGCGGCCGACCTGCTCTCCGACTTCCGCGAGGTCGAGGCGAACTTCCGCTCCCTCGACCGGGAGCTGCGCGAGCGCATCACGGGCTGGGACGGCGCGAAGGGCGAGCTGCTCGAGGAGGTCGTGCGGTCGCGCACGGCCATCGCGGAGTCGGACCAGGGGCGGTCGTTCCACGCGTTCTACGACTTCCTCCTCGACCGGCGTCGCCAGGAGGAGTTCGCCGCGCTCGTCGAGCGCGTGCAGTCCCTCGACGCGATCGCGCCCGACGTCGTCCGGCCGGCCCCCGGGACGCCCGGCCCGGTCGTGGACGCCGCCGCGCAGGCCGCGGCCCGGGAGCAGGAGCACCGCCGCCTGCGCCGCGTCCACTACGACTGGCTCGACGCCGGCGAGCGCACCCAGGCGACCGTGCGGACCCTCTCCGAGCAGCTCCGCCGCTTCCTCGACGACCAGGTCTGGCTCGAGAACCGGCGGGTCATGGACATCCTGCGCGGCGTCGAGGCGAAGGCGCTCGCCGCGCGCGACGTCGCCCGCGCGGCAGGCCGCGCCGGCGCCCCGCCGGGGATGCCGGTCGACGCCGTCGCCCCCGAGGTCGTGCTGCCGACGGAGCGGCCGCTCTTCACGCCGCGGCCCACGGCCCGCCTGGACTCCGACCACGTCGAGGTCGGCGACGACGACTTCGAGGTCGACGCGCTGTACGACCAGGTGCACGTCGACCCGGAGCGCCTCGCGCGCACGGTCCGCGCGACGCTCTCGCGGCCCGGCGGCCCGGGGGAGGTCGCGCTCGCGGACCTGCTCGCCGACGCGCCGCTCGAGCACGGGCTGGCCGAGCTCGTGACGTACCTGTCGCTCGAGGACCCGCGGTTCGTCGTCGTGCACGACGACGAGCGCAGCGACGAGGTGCGCTGGGAGGGCGAGGCCCCGGCGGGGCCCGTCGCCGAGGACGGCGCACCCGAGCCGGTGGTGCGCGTCGCGCGCCTGCCCCGCGTCACGTACGCGCGGCGGACGAGCGGCTCCCCGCCCGGCGGGCCCCCCGCCCCGCACCCCGCCGTGCTCGACGCACGACCCGACGCCGCCCCCGACCCGAGCCCGGAGGAGACCCCGTGAGCACGACTCGCACCGCGCGCGACCCGGAGCTGTCCGTCGTCGTGACGTCGCTGCTCAAGGGCGTCGTCTACCGCGAGTCCGGCGAGGCGCTGTGGCGCGACCTGCTCGCCCGCGAGGCGCAGGTGCGCGACGCCGTCGCGATGCTCGGGCTGCAGGTCGTCGTCGACGAGGGCGACGGCTACGCCTACCTGCGCTCCCAGCCCGAGCACGAGCGCGACGAGCGCGTGCCGCGGCTGATCCCGCGCCGCGAGCTGCCGTTCGACGTCAGCCTGCTGCTCGCCCTGCTGCGCAAGCGGCTCGCGCAGGCGGACTCGGAGGGCGGCGAGACGCGCCTCGTGCTCACGCGCTCGGAGATCGTCGACCTGCTGCGGGTCTTCCTCACCCAGGACGCGGGCGCCGCGGCGAACGAGGCGCGGCTCGTGGACCGGGTGGACGCGCTCGTGCGGCGCGTCGTGGAGCTCGGCTTCCTGCGCCCGGCGGGGCGCCCGGACCCGGACGGGCCTGACGCCGCCCCGCCGGGAGACTCCGGCGACCCGGCCGACGCCGAGACCCGGCGGTACGAGGTGCGCCGCATCCTCAAGGCGTTCGTCGACGCGCAGTGGCTCGCGGACTTCGACGCGCGCCTCGCGCAGTACCTGGAGCTCGCCGCCGAGGGCGCCGTCCCGGGGGCGGGGACGCGCACGGGGGCGGCGGGCGCGGGGACAGGCCTGGCGACGGGCACGGCGACGACGACGACGAGGACGGTGGCGTGATGGAGGGCCTGTTCAGCGCGGTCGAGCTGCACGACCCGGCGGCCGACCTCGACGCGCGCGCCGGGTTCCGGCTCGAACGGCTCGAGGTGCTCAACTGGGGCACGTTCGACCAGCGCGTGTGGGCGTTCGACCTCGACGGTCGTAACGCCCTGCTGACCGGCGACATCGGCTCGGGCAAGTCGACCATCGTCGACGCGGTGACGACGCTGCTCGTGCCGTCGCACCGGATCTCGTACAACAAGGCCGCCGGGGCGGGCGCGCGCGAGCGGTCGCTGCGCTCGTACGTCGCGGGGCACTACAAGTCCGAGCGCGACGAGGCGACGGGCACGACGCGCCACGTGGGCCTGCGCGAGCGCGGCACGTACTCGGTCGTGCTGGGGCGGTTCTCGAACCGCGGGTTCGACCAGGAGGTCACGCTCGCGCAGGTGTTCTGGCTCGCCCCGGGCCAGGCGGGCCAGCCGGACCGCTTCTTCGTGACGGCGGACCGCCCGCTGACGATCACCGAGGACTTCGCGGGCTTCGGCGGCGACGTCACGGCGCTGCGCCGCCGCCTGCGCGAGTCCGGCGCGCAGGTGCGCGACCACTTCCCCGACTACGGGCGGGACTTCCGCCGCCTGCTCGGCATCCCGTCGGAGCAGGCGATGGACCTGTTCCACCAGACGGTGTCGATGAAGTCGGTCGGCGACCTCGGCGAGTTCGTGCGCGAGCACATGCTCGAGCCGTTCGACGCCGACCGCTGGACGGACCGGCTCGTCGCGCACTTCGACGACCTGACGAGCGCCCACGACGCCGTCGTGCGGGCCACCGCCCAGATCGAGCGGCTCGCGCCCCTGCTCGCGGACTGCGACGCGCACGACGCGCTCGGGGAGCGGGCCGAGGCGCTCGTCGCGCGCCGCGACGCCCTGCGCGCGTTCACCGCGTCGCGTCGCGTGGCGGACCTCGACGGTCTCACCGCCGCCCTCGACGAGCGCGTGGCCGACGGCGAGGCCCGCCGTCGCCGCGTCGTCGACGAGCTGGGGCTGCTCGGCGCCGAGCGCCAGCGGCTCGAGCTCGAGCGCGCGGGCCACGGCGGCGACCGGCTCGCCGCGATCGAGGGCGAGGTCGCGCGCCGCGAGGTCGAGCGCGCCGCGCGCGAGCGCCGCGTCGCCCAGCTCGCCGGCTACGCGGCGGCGGCCGGCCTGACGCTCGGCGCCCCGGACGGCGCCGACGCCGCGGCGGGGGACTCCGGCCCGGCGGGGCCGGGACAGGGCGCCACGGCGGGCGCGGTGGCCGCCGCGCTCGTCGATGCCGACGCGTTCGCGGCGCTCCGCCGCGCGGCCGACGACGCCGCCGTGCGCGTGCGCGACGACCTCGCCCGGGCCGAGGAGCAGGCGAGCGAGGTCGCGGCGCAGGTGCGCGCCGTCGAGCAGGAGACCGCCGACGTCAAGGCCGAGCTCGCGAGCCTCGCCGACCGCCGGTCCAACCTGCCGCGCACCCACCTGGAGGTCCGGGACCGGCTGTGCGACGGCGTCGGGCTCGCGCCGGGCGACGTCCCCTTCGTGGGCGAGCTGCTCGCCGTCCGCCCCGAGCACGCCGACTGGGAGGGTGCGGCCGAGCGCGTGCTGCGCGGCTTCGCGCTCTCGCTCCTCGTGCCGGCGGTGCACTACGACGCGGTGTCCGCGTGGGTCGACCGTGAGCACCTCGGGCTGCGGCTCGTCTACCACCGGGTGCCCGAGCGCGTCCCCGCCGCCCGGCCGGCGCCGCGCGAGGACGGCGTCCCGCTCCTCGCCGACCTGCTCGACGTGCGGCGTCTCGACGACGCGCCGACCCTCACGACGTGGGTCGAGGCCGAGCTCGAGCGCCGCGCCGACCACGCGTGCGCGCCGGACCTCGACGCGTTCCGCCGGCTCCCGCGCGCGATCACGCGGGCCGGCCAGGTCAAGCACTCGCCCGACCACCACGAGAAGAACGACACGCGCGCGGTCGACGACCGCCGGGGCTACGTGCTGGGCTGGTCGACCCAGGCGAAGATCGACGCGCTGCTCGAGCAGGCCGCCGAGGTCACGGCGCGTCGCGACGCGCTCGCACGGCGTCGGGACGAGGCGGCCGCCACGCGCGAGGCGCTCCAGGCCCGTTCCGCCGCGCTCGGGCGGCTCGACGTCTACCGCGACTGGGACGAGCTCGACCGCGGGGCCGAGACGGCGCGCATCGCCGAGCTCGCCGAGGAGAAGCGGCGGCTCGAGCAGGCGAGCGACGAGCTCGGCCGCCTCGCGGCGCTCCTCGACGACAACGCGCGCCGCCAGGCGGAGCTCGAGGCGGAGCGCGACCGCGTCGTCGCGACGCTCGGCGCCGACCGGCACGCGCTCGACGAGGCGCGGACGGCGCGGGAGCGGGCGCGCGCCGTGCTCGACGGCGCGGGCGAGACGCTCGACGAGGAGACGACGGCGGCCCTCGCCGCGGAGTTCGACCGCGAGCTCGCCGGGTTCGGCACGGTGGGCCCGGGCGGCGCCGCCGACGGCCCGACGCGCGCGGCCGACCTCGACGCGGTCGAGAACGCGGTGCGCTCGCGGCTCACGGCCGAGGCCGAGCAGGCGCAGCGCGAGCGCGCGGACCTCGGGACGCGGATCGCGGGGCAGATGGCCTCGTTCCGGTCGGCGTACCCGGTCGAGACGGCGGAGCTCGACGCGGACGTGCGGTCGGCCGACGGCTACCGCGAGATCCACGACCGGCTCGTGCGCGACGACCTCCCGCGGTTCGAGGCCGACTTCAAGGCGTACCTCAACACGAACGCGATCCGCGACATCGCGGGCTTCGCGGCCGAGCTCGCCAAGCAGGCCGACGTCATCCGCGACCGGATCGACACGATCAACGACTCGCTCCGCGCGATCGACTACAACCCGGGCCGGTACATCCGTCTGGAGATGTCGCGCACGCCCAACCTCGAGGTGCGCGAGTTCCAGCAGGACCTGCGCGCGTGCACCGACGGCGACGGGATCCTCGCCGAGGACGACCGCGCGCTCGCCGAGGGCGACGGGTCGCTCGCCGACGGCGCGCTGTCGTACTCGGAGGACCGGTTCCTGCGGGTCAAGGCGCTCGTCGAGCGGTTCCGCGGCCGCGAGGGCATGACGGACCTCGACGAGGCGTGGCGCCGCCGCGTGACCGACGTGCGCAACTGGTTCGTGCTCTCCGCGTCCGAGCGGTCCCGCGCCGACGACTCCGAGCACGAGCACTACTCCGACTCCGGCGGCAAGTCCGGCGGCCAGAAGGAGAAGCTCGCGTACACCGTGCTCGCGGCGTCGCTCGCCTACCAGTTCAAGCTCGACTGGGGCGCGGTGCGGTCGACGGCGTTCCGGTTCGTCGTCATCGACGAGGCGTTCGGGCGGGGGTCGGACGAGTCGACGCGCTTCGCGCTCGAGCTGTTCCGCCGCCTCGGGCTGCAGCTGCTCATCGTCACGCCGCTGCAGAAGATCCACGTCATCGAGCCCTACATCTCGGCCGTCGGGTTCGTCGACAACCCCACCGGCCGGTCGTCGCGCCTGCGGACGCTGTCCATCGCCGCGTACCGCGAGGGCCGCCGGGAGGGCGACGCCGCGCCGTCGGACGGCGGTGCCGAGCCCGCGGCCGAGCCGGTGCCCGATCCCGTGCCGGAGAGCGTGGCGACGTAGCGCGTCAGGCGAGCGGGCGGGGGCGGCGGGCGCCCGCCAGGGTCGCGGCGAGGACGGCCTCGATCGCGAACGCGGTCGCCTCCGCGAGGTCGACGGCGTCGGGTTCGAGCAGCCACTGCGTCTGGAGGCCGTCCATCGCGGCGATGATCGTCGACGCGGCGAGGTCGAGCGCGCGGTCGTCCGGCACGGCCGCCGTCTCGTCGCCCGCGGCCCGCCGCTCCTCGACGACCTCGCGGAGCGCGCCGGCGACGTCGGCGCGCAGCCCGGCGAAGCGCGCGGTGACCCACGCGCGGGCGGGATGGTCGTCCGTGACGGCCTCGCCCGCGAGGACCGTGTAGGTCTGCACGATCCCGGGGCGCTCGGCGTTCGCCGCGGCGGTCGCGACGAGGTGCCGGAACAGGTCCAGCCCGCCCGGCATGTGCTGCCCCTCGAGGTGCGCGACGCCGTCGCGGTCGCGGGACGCGAGGACCTCGGTGAGCAGGCGCTCCTTGGACCCGAAGTGGTGCAGCACGCCGGCGTGCGTGATGCCCACCTGCTCGGCGACCTCGGCGAGCGACCCCTGGTGGTAGCCCCGCGACCCGAAGACGCGCATCGCCGCGCGCAGGATCTCCTCCCTCCGCTCGGCGGTCCCGGGGCGCGGGCGCCGGGGCCGCGGGCTCCGGGAGGACGCGGAGTCGCTCGGCGCGGAGGAGGCGTCGGTCATGCCGTCACCCTACTGGCGGCCCGTGACGCCGTGCCCGGGCCACTCGGCCCGGACGGGCGGGCGCTGCCCCGGACCGGTCCGGGGCAGCGCCCGCAGCTCTTCCCGCCGTCTTCCCCGAATGCGCACACGCGTCCTCTACGGTGGTGGGATGCCTTCCGACCACGCCCCGACCCGGCCGCTGCGGACCAGCGGCGGGGCGGGTACGCGGCCGCTCCCGGCGACGCAGCCGATGCCGCCCACGCCCGGACCGGCGGCCGCGCCGCCGCCCGCCGCAGTGCCCCCCGCGGGCCCCGCCGCAGCGCCCTCCGCCGGGACCCCGTACCCGCCCGTCCCGCAGGCCGCCGCGGGCGGTCCCTCCGCCCCGGCGCCGCGCCGGGCGCCGCACGCGCACGCCGTCCCAGGTCCTGACGGGCCGAGCACCGGCTCGCGCGTGGTCGCGGCCGTCGTCGCGCTGCTCGCGGTCGCGGGGGCGTGGCTCGTGTGGCGGTTCTTCGTCGACACGTTCGCCGGGCAGATGCTCGAGCGGGCCGCGTTCGACGGCGCCGTGACCGGCCAGGGAGAGCTCTGGGCGGTCGCCGAACCGGTTCTCGACACGGTCTCGGTCGCGTTCGTCGTGGGCGGCCTGGGCGCCGCGATGGGCATCGCGCTCCTGCGCCGTCGCTGGGGCCTCGCGGTCCAGGTCGCGTTCCTCGTCGTCGGTGCGAACGTCACGACGCAGCTCGTCAAGCACTCCCTCCTCGGCCGCGAGGAGCTCATCGGTGGCTGGCACTGGGAGAACTCGCTGCCCAGCGGCCACACCACCGTCGCGGGGTCGGTCGCCGCCGCGCTGCTGCTCGTCGTGCCGCGCGGCGCCCGGGCGCTCGTCGCCGTCCTCGGCGGCGCGTACACCGCGGCCACCGGGGTCTCGACCCTGGTCGGCCAGTGGCACCGCCCGAGCGACGTCGTCGCCGCCGTCCTCGTCGTCCTCGCGTGGGCCGCGCTCGTGTGCGTCTTCACGCCGAGGTCGTCGCTCGACCCGGGCGCCGGGCCCACGCCCGGCTCCACCGTCACGGCTGTGCTCCTCCTGCTCGGCGCGGCCGCGGCGGGCGTCGGGGCGCTGCTCGCGCTGCGCGCGACGCCCGCGACGTGGGGCACGACGGCGGCGCAGGAGATGACGGCCTACGCGGGCGGCGTCGCGGGCGTGCTGGCGGTGACGGCTGCGGCGTTCGCGGTCCTGCTCCTCGTCCGGCAGTCCACAGCCCGCCCCGACCCGCGTCCCGTTCGGGGGTAGGGTGCGTGCGGCTGGCGCGACGGGAGTAACGTCGTAGGCTGCCACGGCGGGCGACCGGACGGTCGTCCGGGTCGCCGGGGCCCCGGCGGGGCCCGCCGCCGTCGGGCAGGGAGCGCCCGCCACGGACACGTACGCACGGACGAAAGCAGGATCGGATGCCACGCAAGCTCGTGATCGTCGAGTCGCCCGCCAAGGCTCGCAAGATCCAGGGCTACCTCGGCGACGACTACGAGGTCGAGGCGAGCGTCGGGCACATCCGCGACCTGCCGCAGCCGTCCGAGCTGCCCGCGGACATGAAGAAGGGCCCGTACGGGAAGTTCGCGGTCGACGTCGACCACGGCTTCGACCCGTACTACGAGGTCTATGCGGACAAGAAGAAGAAGGTCGCCGAGCTCAAGCGCGCGCTCAAGGACGCCGACGAGCTCTACCTCGCGACCGATGAGGACCGCGAGGGCGAGGCCATCGCGTGGCACCTCCTCGAGGCGCTCAAGCCCAAGGTCCCGGTCAAGCGCATGGTCTTCCACGAGATCACGCGCGAGGCCATCCAGCGGGCGCTGCAGAACACGCGCGACCTCGACGAGCACCTCGTCGACGCGCAGGAGACGCGCCGCATCCTCGACCGCCTCTACGGCTACGAGGTCTCGCCCGTGCTGTGGCGCAAGATCGCCCAGGGGCTCTCGGCCGGCCGCGTGCAGTCGGTCGCGACGCGCCTCGTCGTCGAGCGCGAGCGCGAGCGCATGGCGTTCGTCCCCGCCGAGTACTGGGACGTCACGGGCACCTTCGAGCACGCGGACGCGTCGGCACCGGACGCGGGCAAGGCGTTCGGCGCCCGGCTGGTGCAGCTCGGCGACGCGCGCGTCGCCTCGGGCCGCGACTTCGACGACCGCGGGCAGCTCAAGCCTGCGGCGGCGCGCGACGGCGTCGCGCACCTCGACGAGACGACGGCGCGCGCCGTCGTGACCGGCCTCGCGGACGCGGCGTTCGCGGTGCGCTCGCTCGAGACCAAGCCGTACACGCGCCGTCCCGCGGCGCCGTTCACGACGTCGACCCTCCAGCAGGAGGCGAGCCGCAAGCTGCGCATGTCGTCGCGCCAGGCCATGCGCACCGCGCAGTCGCTGTACGAGAACGGCTACATCACCTACATGCGTACGGACTCGCCGTCGCTGTCGGCCGAGGCCACGACGGCGGCCCGCCGCCAGGCGGCCGAGCTGTACGGCCCCGAGTTCGTCCCGGAGAAGCCGCGCGTCTACGCCGCGAAGAACCAGGGCGCGCAGGAGGCGCACGAGGCGATCCGCCCCGCGGGCGACTCGTTCCGCACGCCCGCGCAGGTCAAGCGCGAGCTGAGCGACGACCAGTTCAAGCTCTACGAGCTCGTGTGGAAGCGCACCGTCGCGTCGCAGATGGCGGACGCGAAGGGGTCGACGGCGTCCGTCCGCCTCGGCGCGACCCTCTCGGCCGCCGCGGGCGACGTCGCGGGCCGCGACGCGGTGTTCGCCGCGTCGGGCACCGTCATCACGTTCCGCGGCTTCCTCGCCGCGTACGAGGAGAGCTCGGACGTCGACCGCTACGCCGAGGACGCGCCCGTCGTCGGGGCCAAGGGCGGTGACGAGGCGCGCCTGCCGCAGATGAGCGAGGGCGACGCCCTGCGCGCCGACGACCTCACCGCCGACGGGCACTCCACGTCCGCGCCGCCCCGGTACACCGAGGCCAGCCTCGTCAAGGCGCTCGAGGAGCTCGGGATCGGGCGGCCGTCGACGTACGCCTCGACGATCTCGACGATCCAGGACCGCGGGTACGTGCTCTCGCGCGGGCAGGCGCTCGTGCCGAGCTGGCTCGCGTTCGCCGTCGTGCGGCTGCTCGAGGAGCACTTCGACCGGCTCGTCGACTACGACTTCACCGCGCGCATGGAGGCCGACCTCGACGAGATCGCCGCCGGTCGCCGTGACCGCGTCGCGTGGCTCACCGAGTTCTACTTCGGCGATGCCGCGAAGGGCGAGGACGCCGAGGGCCTGCGCGACCTCGTCGCGAACCTCGGCGACATCGACGCGCGCGGCATCAACTCGGTGCCGATCGGCGAGGGCATCCAGCTCCGCGTCGGGCGCTACGGGCCCTACGTGGAGGACCTCTCCGTCCCCGTCAAGGAGGGCGAGAACCCGCCGCGCGCGTCCGTGCCCGACGACGTCGCCCCCGACGAGCTGACGGTCGCCAAGGCGCGCGAGCTGCTCGCCGCGGGCGCCGACGACGGCAAGGTGCTCGGCACCGACCCGGTGTCCGGTCACGAGATCATCGCGAAGGCGGGCCGCTACGGCCCGTACGTCACCGAGGTGCTCGACCTGCCTCCGATCGACACGAGCCTCTCGGCCGCCGCGCAGAAGAAGGCGAAGGCCGCGCAGCCCAAGCCGCGCACGGCGTCGCTGCTCAAGACGCAGTCGCTCGACACGATCACGATCGACGACGCGCTGCGCCTGCTGTCGCTGCCGCGCGTCGTGGGGACGGACCCGGAGTCCGGCGAGGAGATCACCGCGCAGAACGGCCGCTACGGCCCGTACCTCAAGAAGGGCACCGACTCGCGGTCGCTGCCCGACGAGGAGTCGATGTTCACCGTCACCCTCGACGAGGCGCTCGAGCTGTACAAGCAGCCCAAGCGCGGGCGCGGCCAGCGTGCCGCGACGCCGCCGCTGCGCGAGCTCGGTGACGACCCGAACAGCGGCAAGCCGATCGTCGTCAAGGACGGCCGGTTCGGCGCGTACGTCACCGACGGCGAGACGAACCGCACCCTGCCCCGCGACGTCACGCCCGAGTCGATCACGCCCGAGCAGGCGATCGAGCTCCTCGCGGAGAAGCGCGCGCAGGGCCCGGCGAAGAAGCGCACCACGGCCCGCAAGCCGGCCGCGAAGAAGGCCCCTGCCAAGAAGACGGCCGCCAAGAAGTAGCCGCGGTCAGCCCCGTCAGCCGTCGGCCGACCAGGTGATCGTGGCGCGTCCGGGCTGCCGGACGCGCCAGGTCGACCTGCTCGAGGGGGTGGGACCGCCTGGTCGGCCCATCCCGGGCCGGCCCCCTCCGGCGACGGCGGGGCCCGGGGCGGTGGGAACGGTCAGTGCGCGGTGTGCTTGACCGGCTCGGGGAGGCCCGCCTCGGCGCGGACGCGGCGGGAGAAGCCCTCGATGGAGCGCAGGGCGTCGACGAGCTCCGGCACGCGCACGGGGAACGGCATGGCGTGGATCGTCTCGCCCTCCGCGGTGGCGGCCTCCGCGACGCGCGTGAGGTCGTGCACGTCGTCGGCGGTCAGGCCGATCTCGGTGAGCGTGTTCGGCAGGCCGACGCGCGTGGTGAAGCGCACGAACTCCTCGATCTCCTCGGTCGGCGCGCCCTCCAGGACGAGCTGCGTCACGGAGCCGATGTTCACCTTCTGGCCGTGCGTGAGGCCGTGCGTCTGGGGCGCGGCGGTGAGGCCGTTGTGGATCGCGTGCGCCGCGGCGAGGCCGCCGGACTCGAAGCCCAGCCCGGACAGCAGCGTGTTCGCCTCGACGACCTTCTCGACCGCGGGCGTCACGAGGTGGTTCTTCACCGCGTCGATCGCGGGCAGCGCGTTCTCCCAGAGGATGTCCCACGAGAGCTGCGCGAGCGCCGTGCCCGTGACGAGGGGGAGGCCGCCGGCCATGGTCGACGCGTTCGCCTCGGCGACGGCGCGCGCCTCGATCCACGTCGCGAGCGCGTCGCCGACGCCGGCGACGAGGAACTTGACGGGCGCGTTCGCGACGAGGCCCGTGTCGACGAGCACGAGGTCCGGGTTGTGCGGGAAGAACCGGTACTCCTCGAACGCGCCGTCCTCGGTGTAGATCACGGACAGGGCGGAGCACGGGGCGTCGGTGGACGCGACGGTCGGCACGGACACCCAGCGGATGCCGCGCAGGTGGCCCGCGGCCTTCACCGCGTCGATGGTCGAGCCGCCGCCGATGCCGACGACCACGTCGGCGCCGAGCTCGTCGATCTCGCGCGCGAGCCGGTCGACCTCCGCGGCGGTGGCGTAGGTGCCGAACCCGGTGCGGTGGCGGGGGAGGTCCTGCTCCTGGAAGGACACCGCGACGGTGTCCTGGACGATGCCCCACACGACGTCGTCGGCGACGAGCAGCGGCTTCGTGCCGATCGGTCGGACGAACTCGCCGAGCCGCGTGAGCGCACCGCGGGCCTGGACGTAGCGCAGCGGGCTGATGAGCGTGCGGACGGGAACCTCGGACATCGTGGCCTCCTGTGGAGTCGGTGGGTCGCCGTCGGGCGCGCCGCAGCCGTGCGAGGCCGGTGCCCGCCGGCCATCCCCACCGTGTCACGCGTCCCCGGGGACCACCACCGGGACGCCGGTTCGCGTGACCTAGGTCCCCTCCGGGCTCAGCGGACGAGCACCGTGATCGTCCCGAGCACCACCGTCACCGCGGGCAGGAGCAGCACGCCCCAGCGCCCGGTGCGGTCGGTGCGGGCGTGCGGTGCGTCGTCGAGCGGGTCGACGACGGGGTCGCCCGAGCCCTGCTCGCGCAGGCCCCAGACGGTCCCCACGACGAGCGCGACGGCGGCCGCGACCAGGACCGGGACCGCGGGGAGGTTCGCGACCGGGGCGCGCAGCGTGACCGCGACGGCCACGAGGGCAGCCGTCACGACCATGTTCCCGAGGACGGTCAGCACGGGGTGGGCGAGCGCGGCGCGCAGCACGCGGTCGCCGGCGCGCCACAGCCCGACGAAGCCCGCGAGCGCGGCGACGAGCACGAGCAGCATCCCGGCCGGGACGACGAGGGCGCCGCCGTCGAGCGCGGGCCGCAGCGACCACAGCACGCCGAGCATCCCGACCGTCTGCACGGCGGAGGCGGCGACCGTCCGCCCGATCGAGGAGCTCGACTGCGCGGGGTCCTCGGGCAGGTCGAGCGAGCGCGCGTACGCCACAGGGTCGCCGAACGCCTCCTGCGCGGTCTCGCCGGAGTCGACGACGTGCGCGTCCACCTCGGCGAGCACCGCGCCGATGCGCGCTCCGGCGACGCCCTGGAGCCGCAGCTCCAGCAGGAGCGCCTCCGCCCAGCGCGGGTCGACGTGCGGCGCGTGGCGGCGCTCGATCGTGTAGCGGGTCGTGTCGCTCATCGGGGGGTCCTTGTCGGGGTGGGGTCGGGAGGGGGCGCGTCTGCCGGGATCGCGCCGTCCGGCGCGGGTGCGCCGGACGCGCCCGCGACGAGGGTGGTCGCCGCCGTCGTCACGGCGTCCCAGCGGGAGGTCGCGTCGGCGAGCGCGACGCGACCCTGGTCCGTGACGGCGTAGTACCGACGGCTCGGGCCGCGCTCGCCCTGGTGCCAGGAGGTCGTGACGAGGCCGTCGTCCTCCAGCCGCTGCAGCAGCGGGTAGAGCGTGCCGCCCTTGACGGTGCCGAGGCCTGCCTCGGCGAGCGACCGCGTGATCGCGTAGCCGTAGGTGGGGCCGTGGGTCGCGACGACCGCGAGCACGCACAGCGGCAGCACGCCGCGCAGGAGTTCGCGGTCGAGCCGCTCGTCGAACGTCATGGGCTAGACAGTACGGCTATCTAGTTAGGGAGGCAACCTAGTCATCCCCGGGCAGGCAACCGACGATCGCATGAGTGCTGTTATAACAGTGCTATGAATTCTCCGGACCCGACCACGGTCCCCGGCCGGTGGGACTCCCTGCACGCCGTGCTCCGGCGCCTCGACGACGAGATCGAGACCGTCTACGCGGACCGCGGGATCGTGGGGGTGCGCCCGCGGTTCGTCTACCCGCTCATCCGGCTCGCGCACACCGGCCCCCTGACCATCCGGGAGCTCGCCGCCTCGCTCGGCCGCACGCACTCGGCGATGAGCCAGACGGTCACCGCGATGCGGCGCGAGGGCCTCGTCGAGACCGCGCCGGGCGCGGACGCCCGCACGCGCCGCGTCGCGCTCACGGCGCGGTCGCGCGAGCTCGTCCCGCTCCTCGAGGCGGAGTGGCGGGCGACCGAGGAGTCCGTCGCCGAGATCGACGACGAGCTGCCGCACGCCCTGAGCGCGGTCGTCGTCGAGCTGGAGCGCGTGCTCGCCCGTCGCTCGCTGCGCGAGCGGCTCGTCGAGCGCCTCGACGCGGCCGGCCACCCGGCGCCGCGGGAGCGCTGAGGTGCGCGACCACGTCCTCGACCTGCGGCCGCTGCGCGCGAGCCGCGCGTACCGCGACCTGTGGGCCGGGTCCGCCGTGGGCGGCCTCGGGTTCCAGATCGCGAACGTCGCGGTGCTGCTCCAGGTCTGGGAGCTCACCCGCAGCCCGCTGTGGACCGGCACGATCGGCCTCGCCACGGCGGTCCCGCTCCTGACGCTCGGCCTGGTGGGCGGGCACCTCGCCGACGTCCACGACCGGCGCACCCTCATGCGCCTCGCCGCGGTCGGGCAGGTGCTCTCCGCTGCTGGTCTCGCCGCGCAGGCGCTCGCGGGGAACCGGTCGGTGTGGCTCCTGCTCGGGCTCGTCGCCGCCGGCGCGGCGTGCAACGCGCTCGGCTCGCCGGCGCGCCGGACGGTGCCGCCCCGGCTGCTGCCGCCCGACCAGGTCGCCGCGGGTCTCGCGCTGCAGAACCTCGCGTTCCAGGTGGCCATGCTGGTCGGGCCCGCGCTCGCCGGCCTGGTCCTGGCGCGCTGGGACCTGCCCGCGGCCTACGGCCTCCAGGCGGTGGCGGCCGTCGTCGCACTGCTCGGGCTCGTGCGCCTCCCGCCCCTGCCCCCGCTCCCCGTCGGTCCCTCGGCCACGACGGGCCCGGCCGCCGCGCCGCCCGGGCCCGCGCCGCGCCGTCGGGCGGCCGCGGGCGGGTGGTCGATCGTGTGGCGCAAGCCGACGCTGCGCGGCGCGTTCGCGACGGACGTCGCGGCGACCGTGCTCGCCATGCCGATCTCGCTGTTCCCGCTCGTCAACGACATCCGGTTCGACGGCGACCCCCGCACCCTCGGCCTGTTCCTCTCGGCGGTCGCGGTGGGAGGGATCGGCGCGGGCCTGCTCTCCGGGGCCGTGACGCGGGCGACGCGCTCGGGCGCGCTGCAGCTCGCCGCGGCGGCGACGTGGGGCGTCGCGCTCGCCGGGTTCGGGCTCGCGGGGCCGCTGTGGCTCGCCCTCGCGTGCCTGGCGGTCGCCGGTGCGGCGGACACGGTGTCGGTCGTGACGCGCGGCGCGCTGGTGCAGCTCGAGACACCCGACGAGTTCCGCGGCCGCGTGTCCTCGGTCGAGCACGTCGTGGGCGTCGCCGGCCCCGAGGTCGGGAACTTCCGCGGGGGAGTGCTCGCGTCGCTGACGTCCGCGCCCGTCGCGCTGGTGGCGGGCGGGCTGGTGGCGAGCGCCGTCGTCGGGCTCGTCGCGTGGAGCAACGCCCCGCTGCGCCGCTACCGCACCCCGGCCCCGGCCCCCCTCCCGGTCCCGTGAGTGCGTGAAACAGTCGCGCCGGGGCCTCCGGGACGCGACGAGTTCACGCACTCAGCGGGAGACGGGGTGTCAGTCGACGGTCACCGCGTCGAGGACCGGGAGGCGGGCGGCGCGGATCGCGGGCCAGACGCTCGCGACGAGCCCGATGACGACGGCGACGCCGAGGATCGCGAGCACCTGGCCCCACGGCACGGCGAGCGTGCTCAGCCCCTCGTCGGCGAGCACGCCCGGCAGGGCGGCGCCGATACCGATGCCCGTCGCGACGCCGAGCACCGTCCCGTAGACGGCGGTGAGCACCGACTCGATCGCGATGACCCCCGCGAGCTGGAGGCGTCCCAGCCCGACGGCGCGCAGCAGCCCGATCTCGCGCGTGCGCTCGATGATCGACAGCGCGAGCGTGTTGACGATGCCGAGCAGCGCGATGACGATCGACAGCGCGAGCAGGGCGTAGAGGATGACGAGCACCTGGTTCACCTGGTCGGCGAACGCGGACGCGGTCTGCTCCCGGTCGAGCACCGTCACGACGAGGAACGGCTCGACCGCCGACGTCAGGGCGGTGCGCAGCTCCTTCACGTCGGCGGGGCTCGCGCCGGCGGCCGCCGACACGTAGACGATCCGCACGCTCGCCTGGGCGGCCGGCACGACGGCGTCGAACACGTCGTCGCGCACCAGGACGCCGGTCCCCACGAGCTGGCTGTCGATCACCGCGCCCACGCGCGCCTCGACGGCGGAGTCGCCCTCGCCGAGCCGCAGCGTGTCGCCCACCTCCCAGCCGCGCTCGCGCGCGGTGCGCCGGTGCACGACGACGTCCCCGTCCTCGAGCGTGGCCGTCGGGTCCCCGGCGAGCGTCACGGGTTCGAGCGCGGTGTCGAAGAACCCGGCGGGCACGCCCGCGACGTCGGTCCCGCGCGGTCCGTCGTCCGTGCCGCCGACCGTGGCGACCGACGCCGACCCGAGCCGCACCGTGTCCACGACCGCGGCGCCCGGCGTCGCGGTGACGGCCTCGACCGCGCCCTCGGGCACGACGAGCGTCGCGGAGTCGACCACCAGGTCGGCCCGCACCTCGTTCTCGACGATGCTCCGCACCGACGCCTGGGTCGAGGCGGCGATGACGCCCGTGACCGACACGAGCGCCATGCCGATGAGCAGGGCTCCCGCGGTGCTCGCGGTGCGGCGGGGGTTGCGCGTGACGTTGCCGCGCGCGAGGCGGCCGAGCGGGCGCAGCGCGACGACGAGAGGCCACGCGAGCACCGCGAGCACGCCGCGCGCGACGGCCGGCGACCCGACGAGCACGCCCACGAGCACGAGCCCGGCCCCGACGCCGAGGAGCAGGCGGGGGCTCAGGTCGTCGACCCAGGCCCAGCCGGTCGGCGCGTCCACGACGGAGGACCCCAGGTACGCGGCGAGCCACAGCACACCGGCGCCCGCCGCGACGACGACCACCCCGCCCACCGCCCGCAGCCCGGTGCCGCGGTCGGGCGCGACGTCGTCGCGCATCGCCTGCACGGGCGGGATCGCGGCGGCCCGCCGCGCGGGCAGCACGGCCGCGAGGACGCTGACGACCGCCCCGAGCGCGACGGCGGCCACGACCTGCGAGGTCCCGAGCGGGACCCGGCCGGAGAACTCGAAGCCGGCGAGCGCGAGCCCCCACCGGATGACCCGCACCAGCCCGGCCCCGGCGAGCACGCCGAGCCCACCACCCACGAGCCCGACGACGAGCGCCTGGACGAGGACCGACGCGAACACCTGGCCCGGCGACGCGCCGAGCGCGCGCAGGAGCGCGAGCTCGCGCAGACGCTCGCGCACCGACATCGCGAACGTGTTGGCGATGATGAACGCGCCGACGAACAGCGCGATGGCGGCGAACACGAGCAGGAAGGTCTCGACGAACCCGAGCACCTCCTCGACCGCCTCGCTCGCCTCGGCGCGCGCCTGCTCGCCCGTGACGGCCTCCGCGCCGGACGGGAGGACCGACGCGACGCGGTCCGCGAGGGCGTCCTCGTCCACCGGTCCGCTCGCGTCCGCCCAGACCGCGATCTGGGGCACCAGCCCGTCGGGCGCGTAGACCTCGCGCGCCGTGTCGCCGTCGATCCCGACGAGGACCGCACCCGCGGCGGCGGCCTCGATGCCGAACACGCCGGACACGGTCACGGGGCGCGGCTCCCCGCCGAGCACGACCGTGGTCTCGTCGCCCGTGGCGAGGTCAGCGGTCTCGGCCGCGCTCTGCTCCAGGACGATCTCGCCCGCGCCGGGCCACGCGCCGTCGAGCAGCGTGAGGCTCGGGTCCTCCGGGTCGACGGAGAACGCCGTGCTCGGCGGGCCCGTGGTCACGACGGCGGTGCCGTCGGCCGCGACGAGCACGACGGGGCCGGACACGTCCGCCACGGCCCGCTCGACGCCGTCGACCCCCTCGACCTCCGTCGCGAGGTCGGCCGGGACGAGCGTGCGGTCGCCCGCGAACCCGCCCCCGCCGGCGGCGCCGCCGCCACCGGGCCCGGACGTGTCGCTCTCGACCTCCTGCGCGCCGCGCACGTAGACGTCGGCCGTGAGCGTCGTCGCGATGATGTCGTCGAACGTGGAGGAGAGCATGCCGCGGAACGCGAACGTGCCGACGACGAACGCGACACCGAGCGTCACGGCGAGCACCGACAGGACGAACCGCACGACGTGCGCGCGCACGCCCCGCAGCGCGACGCGGATCATGCGCCGTCGTCCGCGGCGAGCGCGAGCGCGTCGAGGATGTCCTGCTGCGTGGGGTCGTGCAGCTCGCCCGCGAGGCGACCGTCCGCGAGGAAGACGACGCGGTGCGCGTACGACGCCGCGCGCGGGTCGTGCGTGACCATGACGACCGTCTGGTCGAGCTCGTCGACGGAGCGGCGCAGGAACGTGAGCACCTCGCCCGCGGAGCGCGAGTCGAGGTTGCCGGTCGGCTCGTCGGCGAACACGATCGAGGGCCGCGACACGAGCGCCCGCGCGCACGCCACGCGCTGCTGCTGCCCACCGGACAGCTCGGAGGGGCGGTGGTGCAGGCGGTCGGTGAGCCCGACGGCGGTCGTCACCTCGTCGAACCAGTCGCGGTCCACGCGGGTGCGCGCGATGTCGAGCGGGAGCGTGATGTTCTCCGCGGCCGTGAGCGTCGGGACGAGGTTGTACGCCTGGAAGACGAACCCGACGCGCGTGCGGCGCAGAGCCGTGAGCCGCCGCTGCGACATCCGGCTGATCTCCTGCCCGTCGATCACCACGCTGCCGGAGGTCGGGGAGTCCAGCCCGGCGAGGCAGTGCATGAGCGTCGACTTGCCGGACCCGGACGGCCCCATGATCGCTGTGAGCCGGCCGCGCGCGAAGTCGACGTCGACGCCGTCGAGCGCGCGGACGGCCGTCGGGCCGGATCCGTAGACCTTGACGAGGTCGCGCGCGCTCGCCCGTGCCTCGGGCTCGGGTCCGGCGTCGGTCGGCGTGCCGGTCCTGGGCGCGGGGGTCGTCATGCCCCCATCGTGACGTGCCGCGCGGCGGCGCGCACCACCCGTGCGGGGGAGGGCTGCTCGCGGGCCCGACGCGCGGCCTGTGGACGAGCGGCGGCGAGGCCCGCGCAGGGCGATAGCGTGGGCCGCATGAGCACCGTCGCCCCGCAGCCCGCCGCGCACCCCGACGAGACCCCGGCCGCCACCGGCGTCCACCCGTTCCCCGACCTGTCCGCCGAGGTGACGGGCACGGTCCCCGACCCGCGCAGCGCGCCCCCGATCCGCTGGGGCATCCTCGGCGCGGGCGGCATCGCGTCGTCGTTCGCGGAGGCGGTGCGCCTGCACACCCAGGGTCGCGTCGCCTCGGTGGGCTCGCGCGACCGCGTGCGCGCCGAGCGCTTCGCGACCGCGCACGGCGTCCCGACGACGCACCACGGCTACGACGAGCTCGTCGAGGACCCGCAGGTGGACGTCGTGTACGTCGCGACGCCGCACTCGCACCACCACGAGCACGCCCTGCTCGCGATCCGCGCGGGCAAGCACGTCCTCGTCGAGAAGGCGTTCACGCGCAACGAGGCCGAGGCGGTCGAGGTGCTCGACGCCGCGCGCGAGGCGGGCGTGTTCGTCATGGAGGCCATGTGGACGCGGTTCCTGCCGCACGTCGCCGCGCTGCGCGGCGTGATCGCGCGCGGCGAGATCGGTGACGTCGTGAACCTCAGCGCGGACCACGGCCAGTGGTTCCCGTTCGACCCCGAGCACCGGCTCTACGCGCCGGAGCTGGCGGGCGGCGCGCTGCTCGACCTGGGCGTCTACCCGGTGTCGTTCGCGCACGACCTCCTGGGCGCGCCGTCGACCGTGACGGCCGTCGGTGCACTCACGGAGACGGGCGTGGACGGGCAGGTGAGCATCGTGCTCGGCTACGGCGACACGCAGGCGACGCTCTCGACCACGCTGTGGTCGCGCACCGCGAACACGGCGGTGATCTCGGGCACGGCGGGCCGCATCGAGGTCGAGGGCACGTTCTACGCGCCGACGTCGTTCCGGGTCGTGCGGCACGACGGCGCGTCCTGGTACTACGACGGCTTCTCCGGCGAGGGCAAGCAGTACCAGGCCGCCGAGGTCGCGCGCCGCGTCGCCGCGGGCGAGACGCAGAGCCCGCGCATGTCGTGGGACTCGACGCTCGAGGTCATGCGCATGCTCGACGAGGTGCGTCGCCAGGTCGGGGTCGTCTACCCCGGGGAGTGACGCCCGCGGGCGGGCGTCGCGTCAGTCGGTGTGCTCGACGACGTAGCTGCGGCCGTCGGGGCCGGTGACCCGCTCGAAGCGGGTGCGCAGCTCCTGGTCGCGCTCGCGCTCGGCGTCGGACACGCCGCGGCCGTCGGCCTCCTGTCGCCCCAGCTGTGCCGGGCCGAAGATCGGCAGGAAGCCCTCGGTGATGCGCATGCCGAGCGTGCGCTTGTCGTTCTTGCGCGCCACGGTGTCCTCCGCTGGTGTCGCGTCGCCGGCCCGGGGGCCGGTGGCTGGTGCTCGTCCGCTGATGGTTGGTGCACCAATGATTGGCGTACCAAGAATAGCGCGATCCTCGGTAGCATGGCGCCATGACGAGCGAGGAGAACGGCGGGGCGTCCGCACCGGGCGCGGCGACGCTGTTCGCGGACCCGCTCGCGCTCGAGGCGCAGGTCTGCTTCGCGCTCTCGGCGGGCGCGCGCGGCATGGTCGCCCTGTACCGGCCGCTGCTCGAGCCCCTGGGCATCACCCACCCGCAGTACCTCGTGCTGCTCGCGCTGTGGCAGGACGACGCGGCAGGCACGACGTCGACCGTCGGCGACCTCGCGGCGCGGCTGCACCTCGACGCCGGGACGCTCTCGCCGCTCCTCAAGCGGCTCGAGAGCCTCGGCTACGTGCGCCGTTCTCGCTCGCCCGACGACGGCCGCCAGGTCCGCGTGACGCTCACGCCCGAGGGACGGGCGCGGCGTCGTGACGCGGAGCGCATCCCGCCCGCGATCGTCGCCGCCACGGGCCTCACCCTCGACGAGCTGGCGGAGATCCACGCCGCCGCGTCGAAGGTCGTCGCGGCCGCCCAGCGAGCGTCCGTCTACTGAGGATCAGCCCGCTGCAGCCCGCCGAGCATGGGGGCTTGGCCCGTCAGGGGAGGAGGACGGGAGACGACCGCAGGGTCGGCGGGGTGGTCAGGCGTCCGTGATCCGGATGCCCTCCGGGCCTGCGGCGAAGCGCACCGCCGCCAGACCCGCCGCCAGCGCGTCGGGTGCAGGGGAGGCGGACGCCAGCTCGTCGGCCGTGTGCGTGCCCGTCACGACGAGCACGGCGCACCCTGCGGCGCGGGCCGACGCGACCCCGGCCGGGGCGTCCTCGACGACGAGGCACCGCGCCGGGTCCACGCCCAGGCGCTCCGCGCCGAGGAGGAACGGGTCCGGGTCGGGCTTGCCGTGGGCGACGTCGTCCGCGGTGACGACCACCGACGGCGCGACGAGGCCCGACGCGGCCATGCGCGCCGCCGCGAGGGGGCGGGTGCACGACGTGACGATCGCCTGCCGCTCCGGGGGCAGGGTGGCGAGCGCGTCGCGCGTCCCCGGCAGGATCGTCACGCCCTCGTTGTCCTCGAGCTCCAGCTCGTGGATGCGGTCGTACGCGGGCTCGACCTGGTCGGCCGGCAGGAGCGTCGCGATGAGCGTGCGCGCGGGGGTGCCGTGCTGGATCTGGAAGTCCTCGGCGTCGGGCAGCCCGTGCTCCGCGGCCCAGCGACGCCAGTTCCGGTCCACCGCCGGGACCGAGTCGATGAGGGTGCCGTCCATGTCGAACAGCACGGCGTCGAACGTCCGGCCGGCGAACGCGACGCCGGGGGTGGGCAGAGGAGCGGGCGCAGGGTCCGTCGCGGGGGCGGTCACGGGATCGGGCATGGCCCGAGGCTATCCCGCGCGCCCGGCGCCCGCGGCTGTCCCGCACGACCGGCGGCCGGGGGACCGGCCCGTGTCCGACGTCGCGACTAGGGTGGTCGCCGTGAGCGCACCCGGGTACTTCATCTCCTTCGAGGGCGGCGACGGCGTCGGCAAGTCGACGCAGGCGCGCCTGCTCGGGCAGTGGCTCGGCGAGCTCACGGGGCGCGAGGTCGTGCTGACGCGCGAGCCGGGCGGCACGGAGCTCGGCAAGGAGCTGCGCGCCGCGGTGCTCCACGGGCAGGACATGGACCCCCGCACGGAGGCGCTCATCTACGCCGCGGACCGCGCGCACCACGTCGCGAGCCTCGTGCGCCCCGCGCTCGAGCGCGGCGCGATCGTCGTCACGGACCGCTACCTCGACTCGTCGGTCGCCTACCAGGCGGGCGGGCGCGAGCTCGGTGCGGACGAGGTCGAGCTCATCTCCCGCTGGGCCGTGCAGGACCTCCTGCCCGACGTGACGATCCTGCTCGACCTCGACCCGGCGGTCGCCGCCGGTCGCATCCGCCGCCAGCACGACCGCCTCGAGCGCGCGGGGGCGGAGTTCCACCGCCGCACGCGCGAGGCGTTCCTCACGCGCGCGGCGTCGGACCCGGACCGCTGGGTCGTCCTCGACGCCGCGGGCTCGGTCGACGACCTCCAGGCGCAGATCCGGGTCGACGTCGCCGCGCGGCTCGAGCTCACGCCCGTCGTCGAGGAGGCCGAGGACACGGTCGCCGCGCTGCCCGACGACGGCTTCGACGACACGGACAGCGCGATCGGCTACGCGCCGGGCACGGACCTCCTCCCGGGCGCCCCGGCGCGGCCTGCCGGGGACGCGCGCGCATGAGCGTCTGGGACGACGTCGTCGGGCAGGAGCAGGCCGTCGCGACGCTCCGTGCCGCGGCCACCGACCCCGCCGCGATGACCCACGCGTGGCTGCTCACCGGCCCGCCCGGGTCCGGCCGCTCGAACGCCGCGCGCGCGTTCGCGGCCGCGCTCCAGTGCGAGCAGGGCGGCTGCGGGCGCTGCCAGGCGTGCCGCACGACGCTCGCCGGGACGCACCCGGACGTGACGCTCGTCGCGACCGAGCTCGTGACCATCAAGATCGACGACGTGCGCGACCTGGTGACGGTCGCGAGCCGCAGCCCGTCGCAGGGCCGGCGCCGGGTCATCGTCGTCGAGGACGCCGACCGCATGGCGGAGCGCACCACGAACGTCCTCCTCAAGGCGATCGAGGAGCCCGCCCCGCACACGGTGTGGATCCTCTGCGCCCCGAGCCCGCAGGACGTGCTCGTGACGATCCGCTCGCGGTGCCGCGGGGTCGTGCTGCGGGTGCCGCCGGTCGAGGCCGTCGCGGGCCTGCTCGTGCAGCGCGACGGCGTCGACGAGCACGTCGCACTCGTCGCGGCGCGCGCGGCCCAGAGCCACATCGGCCTCGCCCGGCGCCTCGCGCGGGACGCGGGCGCGCGCGAGCGCCGCACGTCCGTGCTGTCGCTCGCCCGGCGGGTCCGCGGGGTGGGCGACGCCGTGCTCGCGGCGGGAGAGCTCGTGGACCTCGCGCAGGCCGAGGCGAAGGCGGCGACGGAGGAGCGCGACGCCGCGGAGAAGGCCGAGCTCCTGCGTGCGCTCGGCGTCGCGGACGGCGAGACGCTCCCGCCGCGGCTGCGCTCCCAGCTCCGCGACCTCGAGGCCGACCAGAAGCGGCGTGCGACGCGCCACCAGCGCGACGTGCTCGACCGCGCGATGGTCGACCTGCTCTCGCTGTACCGCGACGTGCTCGTGGTCCAGCTCGGGGCGCAGGTCGAGCTCGTCAACACCGAGCTCGCCGAGACGGTGAGCGCGCTCGCGCAGGACTCGACGCCCGAGCAGACGGTGCGGCGCATGGACGCGATCGGCGTCGCGCGCGAGCGGCTCGAGGGCAACGTCGCGCCGCTGCTCGCCGTGGAGGCGATGGTCGTCGCGCTGCGGCCCCAGGGCTGACGGCCGCTAGCTCGACGGCGCCGCCGCGCGGAGCTTCTCCAGGAGCGGCCCGGCCGCGGTCTCGAGGAACTCGCGCTGCCCGACCTCGCCCACCTGGACGAGCGCGAGGTCGGTGAACCCCGCCTCCCACCACGCGGACGCCGCCTCGACGACCGCATCCAGGTCGGGGCCGCACGGGATGGACGCGGCCACGTCCTCGGGCCGCACGAACGCCGTCGCCGCCTCGAACGCCTCGGTCGTCGGCAGGTCCGCGTTGACGCGCCAACCGCCGCCGAACCACCGGAACTGCTCGTGCGCGCGCGCCACGGCGGTCTCCTCGTCCGGGTCCCAGCAGATCGGCATCTGACCCACGACGCGCGACGGCGCGAGCTCGGCGCGCTCGCGGACCGAGGACCACCGCTGCACGACGCCGGCCTCGGGCTCGGTCGTGACGAGGTGGTCGGCCAGCGGGGCGAACCGCTCGATCGACTGCGGGCCGGAGACCGCCACGCCGATCTCGACCGTCTCGTCGGGCAGGTCCCAGAGCTTGGCGGAGTCGACGCGGTAGTGGACGCCGTCGAACGTGAGGCGCTCGCCGTCGAGCAGCGAGCGGATGATCTCCACCGCCTCCTCGAGCATGTCGTGCCGCTCGCCGACGGCGGGCCAGCGCTCGCCTGCCACGTGCTCGTTGAGGTTCTCGCCGGCGCCGAGCCCGAGGGTGAAGCGGTCGTCGGACAGGAGCGCCACGGTCGCGGCCTTCTGCGCCACGACCGCGGGGTGGTAGCGCAGGAGGGGGCAGGTCACGTACGTCATGAGGCCGACGCGCTCGGTCGCCTGGGCGACCGCCCCGAGCACGGACCACGCGTACGGGGCGTGGCCCTGGGCGTCGAGCCAGGGGAAGTAGTGGTCGCTCATCACCTCGAAGTCGAAGCCGACGCGCTCCGCGTCGACCGCGTGCTCCACGAGCGCACGAGGGCCGGACTGCTCGGTCATGAGGGTGTAGCCGAAGCGGGTCATGTCTCGATCGTGGGACGGGCCGGGCGCACCCGCACGCGGGTACGCCCGGCCCGGGGGAGGGAGGGGACGGTCAGGCGAGCGCCTTCGCCTTGAGCTGTGCGAACTCCTCGGGGGTGATGGCGCCCGAGTCGAGGAGCGACTTGGCGTGGGAGATCTGCTCGGCCGGCGACGTCGTCGCGACCTGGCGGATGTAGGCGTCCGTGTCGTGCTTCGCCTGGACGACGGCCGCGGCCTGTCGCTCCGCCATGCCGCGCCCCCGCGCGATGAGGTAGACGAGCGACGTCAGCACGGGCAGGAAGATGAGGAAGATGATCCAGACTGCCTTCCACCACCCGGAGAGCTCCCGGTCACGGAACAGGTCCGCGATGATCTGGAAGAGCACGATGAGGTACGCGATGAAGAAGAAGCTCCACACGAGGAGCCAGAAGAAGTCCCAGAAGTCCACGGTCACGCCCTTTCTCGACGGGTCCCGCGACGCGACGGCCTGCTGCCCCGCGCCATCAGGGCGAACGTAGCGACGTCGCGACGATCGCGCCCGGCGAGGCGCGCGGTTCCGCGGCTCACGACGTCCCGGCCGGTGTCCCGGGCGGAGGCCCCGCGGGCGCGCCCGGCCCGTCCGACGGCCCGTCCGACGGCGCGCCCGACGGTGGGATCGGGGCCCGCCGCGCGCGGACGACGTCGCCCACGATGACCGCCAGCAGGACGCCGTCCGTCACCCAGTTGAGCGCGAGCGGCGAGAGCCACGCGTGGACGGCGAAGAGCACGCCGACCGCGACGGCGCCCAGCACGTGCGGGAGCGACCAGCGCCCGCCCGTCGCGCGCCGGAACAGCGCGTTCCCCACGAGGTACGTCGCCGCCGCCCCGCACACGAGGCCGGCGGTCCAGGCGTCGGCGTGACCGCCGTCGTGCCCGAGCGGGTGCAGGAGCACGAGCTCGTCGGCGACGGCGGTGAGCACGATCCCGGCGACGATGACGAACGGGACGTACGTGTACGCCGTCTGGGCGACCATCCCGCGCTCGGCGCGCGACGTGAAGTACTCGGTGGCACGCCGCTCGGACCGGTCGAAGAACAGCAGCCACATGAGCACGGTGCTCGCGAACGCGGAGCAGAACGCGGAGACGGTCGTGAGGTCGAGGGGGAGCTCGGCGAACGCGGCGCCCGTGACGATGATCGACTCGCCCAGGCAGATGATGACGAACAGGCTGACCCGTTCGGCCATGTGCTCCCCGCGGACCACCCACGTGCTCGCGCGCGACGCCCCGAGCCCCGGGAGCCAGAACATCGCGCGCGGCCCGGCGACGTCGATCGCGGCCGCGACCGCCCACAGCAGCAGGCGGTGCTCCTCGACGAGACCGCCCGCGACCCACAGCGCGCCCGACGCCGCGAGCCACGTCGTGATGCGGACGAAGTTCACCGCGTTCTCGGGCCAGACGCGGCCCATCGCGACCATCGTGAAGAGGCTGCGCCCCACCTGCATCGCGACGAGCATGACGGCGAACAGCAGGCCCTTGTCGCCGAACGCCTCCGGGATCGCGCTCGCGAGGACGAGGCCCAGCAGCATGAGCACCACGAGCAGGCCTCGCACCGGCAGGCGCTCGGGGTCGAGCCAGTTCGTCACCCACATCGTGTCGACCCACACCCACCAGACGGCGACGCCGAGCAGGAGCGTGTGCCCGAGCGCCTCGACGCCGGGGTGCGCGATGAGCCCGTGCGAGAGCTGGGTGACCGCGAAGACGAACACCAGGTCGAAGAACAGCTCCACGTAGCCGACCCGGCTCGAGTCGCCGCCGTCGCCGTGCCGCAGGAGGTCGGTGCGCAGGCCCCAGCGCAGCGGGGGCCGCTCGGTGCCGCGGGTCGGGTGCGGTGCGTCCGTGCGGGGATGCTCCCACCCCGGGTCACCGTCGGGTCACGATCCCGCGGCGCGTCGGCGGTTCGGCGCGCGCGAGGTCCCGGCGCGGACCACGATGGTCGCGCACCCGTCGCCGACCGAGGAGTCCCCATGGTCCCCGCCCGTCGTCCCGCCGCCCGCACCGCGCGCCTCACCGCGGCGCTCGCGCTCACGGCCACGGTCGCCCTGCTCGGGGCGTGCGCGTCCGGAACCGACGGGGGCGGTGACGGCACGAACGCCACCGAGGAGACCACGGAGCCCGACGGCGACCCCTCGACGGACCCCTCCACGGAGCCGACCGACGGCGCCACCGACGAGCAGCAGGGCCTGCCCGACGCCGCGACGATGGACGTCGTCGCGGGCGCGCACGGCAAGGGCCTGCCGCCCGGCGCGGACGCGCCGACCGAGGGCGGCACCGGCGCCGCGTGGAGCGCCGAGCCGGGCCTCCTGCTCGTCGTGACGTTCGGGTCCAGCTCGTGCCCGCTGCTCGCCGAGGACGACGCCGCGGTCGAGGGGAGCGACGTCGTCGTGTCGTTCGTCGACATCCCCGCCGACACCGCGTGCACCATGGACTACGTCCCCGCGACGTCCGTCGTCGCGGTGCCCGACGACGTGGACACGAGCGCCGACGTGAGCGTCGTGCTCGGGGACCGCGGGACCGTCGTCGTGCCGCCGCCGGCCGAGGGCGCGGCCGGCGAGTTCGCCTGGACCGCGGGGTGACGACCCCCGCGGTGAAGAGCGCGTGAAAGGACGGGCCGCCGCCGGTGGGCCGTCTCCCGCGCGACGGGCGAGCGGCTACCGTGTCCGGGTGACGACGTCCCCCTCCTCCCGCCCCGCTCGCCGCGCCCTGGCCTGCGCCGCGACCCTCGTGCTGGCTCTCGTCGCGGGCGCGTGCTCGGCGCCCCCGAAGCAGCAGACCCCGGTCGAGGACGTCCCGACCGCGTCGTCGACCGGCACGGGCGAGACGGGACCGGAGGGCTTCGAGGAGTTCTACGGGCAGACCCTCGCGTGGGAGGACTGCGGAGCCGGCTGGGAGTGCACGACGGCGCGCGCCCCCCTCTCGTGGCAGGACCCGGCGGCGGGCGAGATCGAGCTCGCGGTCAAGCGCCAGCCCGCGACCGGCGAGCGCATCGGCTCGCTCCTCACCAACCCCGGCGGGCCCGGCGCGTCGGGCGTCGACTTCGTCGCGTCGCTCGCGCCGACCGTCGGCGAGAGCGTCACCGCGGCCTACGACCTCGTGGGCTTCGACCCCCGCGGCGTCGGGCAGTCCTCGCCCGTCGTGTGCCTCGACGACGCCGCGAAGGACGAGTCCCTGTCGCGCGACTTCGACACGGACGAGGCGGGGCTCGAGGCGCTCGCGGAGGACCGTCGCGCCTGGGCCGACGCGTGCGCCGAGAAGACGGGCGAGCTGCTCGGCCAGGTCGACACCCAGAGCGCCGCGCGCGACATGGACATGCTGCGCGCCGTCCTCGGCGACGAGAAGCTCGCGTACCTCGGCTACTCCTACGGCACGCAGCTCGGGGCCACGTACGCCGGGCTGTTCCCGGACAAGGTCGGCCGCATGGTGCTCGACGGGGCGATCGACACCTCGCTCGACCCGGACGAGATCTCCGAGCAGCAGGCCGTCGGCTTCGAGAACGCCCTGCGCGCGTACGTCGAGGACTGCCAGGCCGGAGCCGGGTGCCCCCTGAAGGGCGACACGGACGCGGGGATGCGCCAGATCCGCTCGCTCCTCGACGCCGCGAAGGCGAACCCGCTCCCGACGGACTCGGGTCGCAGCGTCACGCAGACCCTCGGTTTCTACGGCGTCGCCGTCACGCTGTACAACGACCAGAGCTGGCCCGTGCTCACGCAGGCGCTCACCGAGGCGTTCGAGGAGGGCACCGGCAACGGCCTGCTCTACCTCGCCGACTTCTACAACGACCGGAACGCCGACGGCACGTACTCGTCGAACTCGGCCGAGGCGTTCCGGGCCGTGAACTGTCTCGACGGGCGCCAGGACGACGACCCGGCCGCGATGCAGGCCCAGCTCGAGCGGCTCGAGGAGGAGGCCCCGACGATGGGCTACTTCTTCGCGTTCGGCGGGCTCACGTGCGAGGGCTGGGCGTACCCCGTCGTCGACCAGGAGTTCGACCTCGCCGCGGAGGGCGCCGCGCCGATCCTCGTCATCGGCACGACCAACGACCCGGCCACCCCGTACGTGTGGGCCGAGGGCCTCGCCGACACGCTCGACTCCGCCGTCCTGGTCAGCTGGGAGGGCGAGGGGCACACCGCGTACGGGCGCGCGAACGACTGCCTGAGCGACGCCGTGGACGCCTACCTCGTGGACGGGACAGTCCCCGAGGACGGGCTCCGCTGCTGACGCGGAGGGCGCCCGACGGCGACCCTCGGGCCCGCTTTGGAATCTGGCCCGGTCGTTGGGTACAGTAGGCGCTCGTTGCCACCGGTTCGCCGAGCGGACCGGGACGTAGCACGCCGCCTTAGCTCAGTCGGCAGAGCGATTCACTCGTAATGAATAGGTCAAGGGTTCGATTCCCTTAGGCGGCTCGGTGACGAAGGCCCGGAACCCACGGTTCCGGGCCTTCGTCGTGCTCAGGGGGCGGCGCGGAGCGGTGCGACACTCGAGCACCGACTCGTGGCGGCCGGACGGCGCACGGGCCGCACGATGCACGTCGGCCGCACGACCCGACCCCGAGGAGCGAGATGTCCCGCAGCGTCGCAGTCACCCTGATGGGCCTCGGCCTCGTGCTGGTGGTCGCCGGCGTCGTCACCGGCTACACCGTGGGCGTCATCTCCGACAACCCGCTGGCGGAAGACGGCGTGCCGCGCGTGCACGTGACCCTTCTCCTGGGTTGTGCGGCCACGACGGCGGCCGCCGGAGGGATCGTCGCCGTGCTCGGGCTCTTCGCCCGGCCGGTCCCGCACGCCGAGGTCCGTGCGCAGTCGCGAGACCCGGACCGCAGGACAGCGGCCTGAGCGGCTGAGCAGCGCCGCGCGCTCCCGGTGCTCGCGGGCCAGCGGGGAGCGCCGGTCCGGCTGGACGACGGCGGGCACCGCCCGCCGCTGAGGCCTCAGCCCACGCGGCGCACGAGCAGGATCACGCCGCCGGCCGCGGCGGCGACGAGCCCGCCGATGCCTACCGCGGCGAAGGTCGGGAAGGTCTCGCCTGCGGGCGGGGGCGGCGCCGTGCGGTCGACGGACGCGAGCGGGACGCGCGCGGGCTCGGGGCCCGCGGTCGTGGGCGCGGCGGTCGGCGTCGGCTCGACGGGGGCGGCCGTGGTCGGTTCCTCCGTCGGCTCGACGGTCGGCTCCTCCGTGACGTCGGGCTCCGGCGCGTCCGGCGTCTCGACGGGCGCCTCCACGACCGCCGCGGCCGGCGGCGCCTCGGCCGTCGGGGCCGAGGTTGCGGGGGCGTCGGGGGTCGGCGCCGGGGGCGCCGTCGTGGGGGAGGGCTCGGCCTGCGCCGTCGTGCAGACGGGATCGTCCCCGTTCCACCGCGCGTGCTGTGCCCGCAGGCCGGACACCTGGGCCCACGTGACGCAGTAGCCGTCGGGGAACGTGCGCGACGGCACCGAGAAGGCCAGGAACCCGTCCGCGGAGTCGCGCGGGCCGTAGGAGTCGGAGTAGTACCGCTCGCGGCTCCCGTCCGGCGCGCTCACGGCGTAGGAGACGGCGCCCCACTCGGACCAGAGCCGCTCCGGGTCGAACGAGACGCCGTCGACGCTCACCTCGAGCCCGCTCTCGCCGTCCCGGCCGACGGCGGTCGCGGGTGCGGCGGCGACGGCCACCACGAGCAGCGCCAGCGGTGCGAGGGCGAGCAGGCGGCCAGCGGCGCGCATCAACACCTCCGGGTCGTTCGGGAGCTGTCCGCGGCACATCGTACGCAGTCGTGCGGGCGGGTCGGAACGTCGGGGCGGCGCCCTGCGGCGGGTCAGGCCTCGAGCGTCGCGAGCCACCGGACGACGGCCTCGCACACGGCCGCGTCCTGCCCCTTGAGGTCGTGGGCGCCGGGCAGCTCGACGCGCGTGACGGGCCCGGGGATCGCGGCGGTGTGCTCGGCGAGCTCGTCCGGCGTCGCGAACGGGTCGGTGCGCCCGGAGACGAGGAGGACCGGCACGTGGAGGTCCGGGAAGTGCTCGGTCCGCAGGCGCTCGGGCTTGCCCGGCGGGTGCAGCGGGTAGCTGACGAGGGCCAGCCCGGCGGCGGGGAGCCCCTCGGCGACGGCCATCGAGCACATGCGGCCGCCGTACGAGCGGCCACCGAGCAGGAGGTGGTCCGTCGTGGTGCCGAGCTCGGCGGCGAACGCCTCCGCCTCGGCGCGGACGTGCGCGATCGCGACGGGCGGCCGGTCGGGCATCCGCTTGCCGGCGATCCGGTAGGGGAAGTCGACGCGGCGCACCGGCACGGGCGGGTCGAGGGCGGCCAGCGCCTCGTCGATCGCGACGAGCGCGCGGTGGTCGCGGCTCGCGCCGGCGCCGGGCGTGAGGAGGACGCCGGCGACGGGCCGGTCGTCGGGGTGCGGCGTGGTCACCGGCCCAGTCTCGCAGCGCGCACGGGGTTCCTCACGGTCGAGCACGACCTTCCGCGCGGCCGACCACGAGGTTGCTGTCGCCCTGCGCGGCAGGACGACAGCAACCTCGTGGTCGAGGGGGTCTCGCGGCCCCGGTCACCGCGACGCGAGCCGGGCCGGGTCGAGGTCGGTGCGGCGCAGGAGCTGCGCGTTGAGCGCGACGATGACCGTCGACGCGGACATGAGGATCGCGCCGACCGCCATCGGCATGACGAACCCGACGGGCGCGAGCACGCCCGCGGCGAGGGGCACGGCCGCGATGTTGTAGCCCGCGGCCCACCACAGGTTCTGCTGCATCTTGCGGTACGACGCGTGCGACAGCTCGATGATCGACAGCACCGCCCGCGGGTCGGAGCTCGCGAGGATCACCCCGGCGGACGCGATCGCGACGTCGGTGCCCGCGCCGATCGCGATGCCGACGTCCGCCTGGGCGAGCGCCGGGGCGTCGTTGACGCCGTCGCCGACCATCGCGACGACGCGCCCGCCGTGCTGCAGCTCGGCGACCTTCGCGTCCTTGTCCTCGGGGCGCACGCCCGCGAAGACCTGGTCGATGCCGAGCTCGCGCCCGACCGCGCGGGCGACGGGCTCGGCGTCGCCGGTGATCATGACGACCCGGATGCCGCGCCGGTGCAGCGCGTCGACGGCCTCGCGCGACTCGGGACGGATCGCGTCCGCCAGGGCGAACGCGCCCACGACCTCGCCGGACCGCGCGTCCGACGCGGTGCCGGTGCGGGTGCCGGCCTCGTCCGAGACGACCACGTGCAGGACGGTCGACCCGTCCTCGGCCCACGCCGCGGCGTCGGGCAGGGGGTCGAGCCCGCGCTCGCGCAGGAGGGCGGGGCCGCCGACCGCGACGCGGCGCGCGCCGTCGGGGGTCGGGACGGTCGCCTCGACGCCGACGGCCGTGAGCGACCGGAAGTCGGTGGCGCGGGGGACGTCGTCGCCCCGCTCCTCGGCCGCCCGCACGATCGCGCGGGCGAGCGGGTGCTGGCTGTCCGCCTCGGCCGCTGCGGCGAGCGCGAGCAGCGCGGCCTCGGACGTGCCGCCCGCGGTCGCGAGGTGCACGACGACCGGCTCGCCCGCGGTGAGCGTCCCGGTCTTGTCGAACAGGACGGTGTCCACGGTGCGCATGCGCTCGAGCGCCAGACGGTCCTTGACGAGGACGCCCGCCTTCGCGGCGCGCTCCGTCGAGAGCGAGACGACGAGCGGGATCGCGAGACCCAGCGCGTGGGGGCACGCGATGACGAGGACGGTGATCGCCCGGATCAGCGCCTGCTCGGGCGTGCCGAAGACGAGCCACAGGCCGATCGTCAGGGCAGCGGCCCCGAGCGCGTACCAGAACAGCCACCCGGCGGCACGGTCCGCGAGGCGCTGGGTCTTCGTCGACGACGCCTGCGCGTCTGCGACGAGCCGCTGGATGCCCGCGAGCGCGGTGTCCTCGCCGACGGCCGTGATCCGCACGCGCAGCGCGTCGTCCGTCGCGACGGTCCCCGCGACGACGGCGTCCCCGACGGTGCGGCGCACGGGGCGCGACTCGCCGGTGATCATCGACTCGTCGACGTCCGCCGAGCCGGAAGCGACCTCGCCGTCCGCGGGCACGCGCCCTCCCGGCCGGACGACGACCAGGTCGCCCACGCGCAGGTCCGTCGGCGCGACGGTCGTCACGGTCCCGTCCTCGGCGACCCGCTCCGCCTCGTCCGGGAGCAGCGCGGCGAGCGAGTCGAGCGCGGACGCCGTCTGCGCGAGCGAGCGCATCTCGAGCCAGTGACCGAGCAGCATGATGACGACGAGGAGCGCGAGCTCCCACCAGACGTCGAGCTCGTGCGCGAGCAGGCCCAGGCTCGCTCCCAGCGACGACACGAACGCGACCGTGATGGCGAGCGAGATGAGCGTCATCATCCCGGGCTTGCGGCTCCGCAGCTCGCTCACCGCACCGGTGAGGAACGGGCGCCCGCCCCAGGCGTAGATCACCGTGCCCAGGACGGGGGAGACCCAGGGCACCCACGCGGCGTCGGGCAGGTCGTAGCCCAGGAGCATCGCGAACATGGCGTTCAGCGCGACCGTGGGGACCGCGAGGACGAGCATGATCCAGAACAGCCGGCGGAACTGCCCGACGTGGTCGCCGTGCCCCCCGTGACCCCCGTGACCCGCCATGTCGTGACCCTCATGCCCGGCCGTGCCGTGGCCCTCGTGCCCGGCCGTGCCGCCCTCGTGCCCGGCCATGCCGTGGCCCTCGTGCCCGGACGTGCCGTGGCCCGCGGTGCCGTGACCCGCGTGGTGGTCCTCGTGCCCTGTGTCGTGGCCGCGGTGCGCCGCCGGGTCGTGCGTCGCGTGGTCGACGGCGGCGGTCGCCGCCGCGCCGGGGTGCCCGTGCGCCTCGGTGTGCGTGTGCGCCTCGTGGTGCCCGTGCTCGCCGTCCGCGCCGGTCCGACGCCCGGGGCCGTGCTCCGTGCGGTGGTCCACCGTGTCTCCTCTCGGCCGCTGATACCCCTAGGGGGTATCACTTCCTCCCGATCATGCCCCCGTGGGGCCGATCCGTCAACCGTTCTTGCTCGACCCGTCCGCGAGGGGCGGCGTCAGGGGCACGGGGTGGGCTCTCGCAGCACGACAGGGCACCGGACCACCACGCGCCGGGGTGCGTCGTCGCCCGGGCGACCGCGAGGCGCAGCGCCTGCTCGCCGACCGCGACGTCGCTCAGGGTGGGCCCGGGACCGGGCGCGGGACCCGGCGAGCGGGACGCGTCGCCGCCGGGTGGGCCGCCCCGCGAGCGGCTACGTTCGGGGGGACCCGGTCGACCGGGCCACCACCCCACCGCAGGAGGACCCCATGACGTCCCAGGACGCAGCCGCGCCGCGCGGCACGACGGCGGTGCTCGCCCGGGCCCTCGCGCTCGGCGTCGCCGCGGGCGCGCGCAGCAGCCTCGGGGTCGCGGCGCCGGTGCTGGCCGGCCTCGTGCGGCCCGGCGGGTCGGGCCGGTCGGGTCACGGACCCGGGCCGCTCGCGCGCGGTGCGGCGCTCCTGGGCGTCGTCGGCGAGCTGGTCGGCGACAAGCTGCCGCAGACGCCGAGCCGGCTCGCGCCGCCCGGCCCCGTCGTCCGCGTCGCGAGCGGCGCCGTCGGCGGGGTGCTCGTCGCCCGGCACCGGACCGGTCCGGTCGGGCTGGTCCTCGCCGCCGTCGCGGGAGCCGCGGGCGGGGCCGTCGGGACGTGGGGCGGTGCGGCGTGGCGACGCCTCGCCGTCGGCGAGCGGCCCGACTGGCCCGGCGCCGTCGCGGAGGACGTCACGGCGCTGGCCCTCGCCGCCTGGGCCGTCCGGGTCTGAGCGCCCGCCACGGCGACCCGGGGCGCGACGTCCCGGGAGTGAGTCTCCCGGGCGGAAGGGCCGTCCGTCAGCAGCCCGCCTGCTCGTAGCGGCACAGCAGCTCCCACGCGGCACCGGCCTGCTCCGCGACCGTCTCGCGGGCCGCGCCCACGGTGCTCTCCCCGCCGTCGAGCGCGACGAGGGTGACCGCGGCACCGCGCCGCGTGGTCGCCAGGTAGGTGCCGAGCGCCGTCTCCAGGTCCCCGCTCCCGCCCGACCCGTAGTAGTCGGTGGCCAGGCCGCTGCCCTGGGCGCCGACGTCGAGCGGCTCGGCCGTGTACGTCGAGCCCTCCGCGCCGTCCTGCGCCGCGCACGCGGCGAGCAGGTCCGCGAGCCGCGCGGCCTCCGCGGTCGCGGCGTCGGCGTCGGCGAACACCGCGACCTGGTGGACCCCCACGGTGCCCTCGGCCGCGCCGTCGCCCTCGGTCGCGGTGCGCATCGCCGTGGCGTCCGCGGGGCCGCCGTCCGCGCACGCCTCCGGGAGGTGCCAGTCCGCGACCCCCTCCGCCTCCTCGCGTCCTCCCTCGCCGCCCCACGCCCCCGCGGGGAGGAGGACGTCGGCGGGCGCGTCCGTCGGGAGCGCCGCGGCGGGATCGCCGGGTGCCGGGGTCGCGGCAGAGGTCGAGGGGGCCGGGGCCGACGGCTCCGGGGTGCTCGGTTCGTCGCCGGGGGCCGTGGTGCAGGCCGCGAGGACCAGGGCGCTCGCGGCGAGGACGGTCGTCGTTGTCGAGGCTCTCATCCGCACCACCCTGGCAGCCGTGCGGGCGGTTCGCAGGAGCAGCTCGCGGTGCATCGAGCCCGGGCGCCGCGGCCGGGCAGGCCCTACCCGCCGAGCACGGGGTCCGCGACCCCTCTCGACGCGATCCGGTCGCGGGTCGCGTGCTCGCGGAGAGAGGGGCGGGGGCAGGGAGGGCCGGGGCTCAGGTGGCCGGGACGCTCGTCACGGTCGTCAGGAGGAACGCCGCGTCCTCGATCGCGCTCACCGCGTGCCGCTCGTGCGTGAGCACGCGCAGCTCGCCCTCGCCCAGCTCCACGTCGCCCTCGCCGAGGGCCGTGACCCGGACCCGGCCGCGCAGCACCTGGATCGACGCCGCGGGCGGGGAGTTGTGCTCCCCGAGCTCGACGCCCGCGCGCAGCGCGAGGATCGTCTGGCGCAGCGGGCCGTCGTGCAGCACGACCTCGGCGCTGCGACCGTTCGCCGCGGTGCGGGCGGTCGTGAGGTGGGCTTCCGTGAGGAGGTCGACGTTCGTCATCGGGGCTCCGGCCTGTCGGGGAGCTCCATCATGCCGCGCGGCGGGCGTCGCTGCCGCCCGCGCGTCGGGCAAGGCCTCAGTTGTCGTGGGTGCCCGAGGGGTGCGTCGCGTCCGCGGGCCGCACGACCGTGACCGGGCAGTGCGCGTACTCGACCGCGTGCCGGCTCACCGAGCCCAGGAGCAGCCGGTCGAACCCGCCGACGCCGCGGTTGCCGAGCACGAGCCGCTCCGCGCGCGACGACGCCTCGATGACCCCCTTCGCGGCGTGCACGTGCTGCACGCTGCGCACGAGGCGGTCGTCGGGCAGGGCGACCCCCGCCGCCTCGAGCGCGGCGTCGAGCTTCTGGGCGGCGAACTTCTCGTAGTCGTCGATGGGCGGCGTCCATCCCCACGAGTCGGGCAGGGGCGCGAGCGAGACGATCTGCCAGCAGAACAGGGCCTCGAGCGTCGCGCCCGTGCGCCGCGCGACGTCGGCGCCGTGCCGCAGCGCCTGGACCGACGTCGACGACCCGTCGACCCCGACGACGACGGGCCGCGCGTGGTCGTGGCGCACGTCGGGCGTCCCGCGCACCACGGTCACGGGGACGGTCGCGTGCTGCACGACGGCGGTCGGCACCGACCCGAGGACCATCCGACCGAGGCGGCCCCGGCCGCAGCGGCCGAGGACGAGCAGGTCGGCGTCGTCGCCGTCGGCGGCGTCGGGCCGCACGTCGTCCTGGGCGGCCTGCGCGACGCGTGGCTGGGCGAGGGCGAGCAGGACGGCCGCGGGGCTGCCGCGCTCGGCGACGGCCGTCGCGGTCACCGCGTCCGGGCCGATCCCCGTGCGGGCGCGCGCGGCGTCGAGCCACTCCTGAGCGAGCGCCCGCTTCTCCTCGGCCGCCGCGTCGGGGCCGTCGCCCTGCCCCTGCCGCGACTCGAACGCGAGCACCGCCGTCAGGGGCACCGCCCGGTCCGCCGCCTCGCGCAGCGCCCAGTCGAGCGCGCCGCCCGACTCCTCCGACCCGTCGACACCGACGATCACGCCGCGCATCTCGCCACCTCCGCCCGGTCGGCCGACCGCGTGCGCCGTCGGCGTGCTGTCCCCGACGCCGTCGGCGGCGCCGGTGCTGACTCGACCCTAGGCCGCGGGGACGCGAGGCGCCCGGGACGGGCGTCCCGAGGTGGTGGACGAGAGTCCCGCGGCGGGGCGCGTGGAGCCGGTCAGAACCGCGGGTCGGGCTCGTCCTGGAGGATGTTGCGCAGGGGGCGGGTGACCACGTCGACCCGCGCGAGCAGGTCCGCCGGGCCCGAGACCACCAGCGCCCGGTCCCCGACCGGCACGTACGCCGCGGCGTGCTCCCGCACGGTGACGTACAGGCAGGGGCGGGTCTCGCCGTCGACCCGGAACGTGGTGCGCACGACGGGCGCGACGTCCACCTCCTCGACGATCGCGCGCATCGCGGCGCGGTACTCCTGGTAGGAGTCGAGGAAGTCGTCGTCGCCGGGGGTGTCCGAGTGCAGGGGCGCGGCGAGCGCCCCGCTGAGCGCGGTGCGGGCGATGTCCTCGGCCTGCTCGTCGTGCGCGGCCCGCACCCGCAGCGTCTCGACGTCGAGCGTCTCGCCCGTGAACGACACGTAGGAGCGCAGGAAGCGCTCCTCAGCCGGGTCGTGCGCCCCGTGGCCGGCGCCCGTGAGCGTCTCCTCGTCGAGGTCGAGGCCCCAGGTGAGCGGGTCGTCGACCTCCGCGACAGCGCCGTGGAACCGCGCGACCACCTGCTCCCACGACGCGGCCGAGCCCGCGGGGCGTGCCTCTCGCTCGTCCGCGTCCGGTGCGGGGGTGTCCTCCGGCGGCTGGTCCGGTTGGTGCATCGCTCTCGCCACCCTTCTGGACGTCGTGCGGGGCGCACTCCCGAGCCTGCCCGTGGCGCGGGCCGCGGTCAACGCCCCCGGCGCGTGTCGGGCCGGGTGATCTCCGCCGTCGTGCACCCGCGACCGCCCGGCAGGTCACGGCGCGACCCCTCTTTCACGCCCCTGGCGAACAACGGCATACGGAGGGGGTGCGGCTCGTTCGAACCGCATAGAGTCAATGCGGTCAGGCTTGTACCCGTCGTCCGGCGGGCAGGTGTACGCCGCTCACGAGGAGCAGCACATGTTCGAGAGATTCACAGACCGAGCCCGTCGGGTCGTCGTCCTCGCCCAGGAAGAGGCGCGGATGCTCAACCACAACTACATCGGCACCGAGCACATCCTCCTCGGCCTCATCCACGAGGGCGAGGGTGTCGCGGCCAAGGCGCTGGAGTCCCTCGGGATCTCCCTCGACGGCGTCCGCACCCAGGTGACCGAGATCATCGGCGAGGGCCAGCAGGCCCCGAGCGGGCACATCCCGTTCACGCCGCGCGCCAAGAAGGTGCTCGAGCTGTCGCTGCGCGAGGCGCTCCAGCTCGGCCACAACTACATCGGCACCGAGCACATCCTGCTCGGCCTCATCCGCGAGGGCGAGGGCGTCGCCGCCCAGGTCCTGACGAAGATGGGCGCCGACCTCAACAAGGTGCGCCAGCAGGTCATCCAGCTCCTGTCCGGCTACCAGGGCAAGGAGCCGGTCGCCGCCGGCGGTCCCACCGAGGGCCAGCCGTCCGGCTCGGCCGTGCTCGACCAGTTCGGGCGCAACCTCACCCAGGCCGCGCGCGAGGGCAAGCTCGACCCGGTCATCGGGCGCAGCCTCGAGATCGAGCGCGTCATGCAGGTGCTGAGCCGCCGCACCAAGAACAACCCCGTCCTCATCGGCGAGCCCGGCGTCGGCAAGACGGCCGTCGTCGAGGGCCTCGCCCAGGACATCGTCCGCGGGGACGTCCCCGAGACGCTCAAGGACAAGCAGCTCTACACGCTCGACCTCGGCGCGCTCGTGGCCGGCTCGCGCTACCGCGGTGACTTCGAGGAGCGCCTGAAGAAGGTCCTCAAGGAGATCCGCACGCGCGGCGACATCATCCTGTTCATCGACGAGATCCACACCCTCGTCGGGGCGGGTGCCGCCGAGGGCGCGATCGACGCCGCCAGCATCCTCAAGCCGATGCTCGCGCGCGGCGAGCTGCAGACCATCGGCGCGACGACGCTCGACGAGTACCGCAAGCACGTCGAGAAGGACCCGGCCCTGGAGCGCCGCTTCCAGCCCATCCAGGTCGCCGAGCCGTCGCTCCCGCACGCCATCGAGATCCTCAAGGGCCTGCGCGACCGCTACGAGGCGCACCACCGCGTGTCCATCACGGACTCCGCGCTCGTCTCCGCGGCCACGCTCGCGGACCGGTACATCAACGACCGGTTCCTCCCGGACAAGGCGATCGACCTCATCGACGAGGCGGGCGCGCGCCTGCGCATCCGCCGCATGACGGCCCCGCCGGAGCTCAAGGAGCTCGACGAGGAGATCGCCGAGGCGCGCCGCGAGAAGGAGTCCGCGATCGACGCGCAGGACTTCGAGAAGGCCGCCGGTCTGCGCGACAAGGAGAAGCAGCTCACCGCGAAGCGCGCCGACAAGGAGAAGGCGTGGAAGTCCGGTGACCTGGACACCGTCGCGGAGGTGGACGAGGAGCTGATCGCCGAGGTCCTGGCCATGGCCACGGGCATCCCGGTCTTCAAGCTCACCGAGGAGGAGTCCAGCCGCCTGCTCAACATGGAGGACGAGCTGCACAAGCGCGTCGTCGGCCAGGAGGCCGCGATCAAGGCGCTGTCGCAGGCCATCCGCCGGACGCGTGCTGGCCTCAAGGACCCGAAGCGCCCCGGTGGGTCGTTCATCTTCGCCGGCCCCACGGGCGTCGGGAAGACGGAGCTGGCCAAGGCGCTCGCCGAGTTCCTCTTCGGGGACGAGGACGCGCTCATCCAGCTCGACATGTCGGAGTTCTCCGAGAAGCACACCGTCTCGCGGCTGTTCGGCTCGCCCCCCGGCTACGTCGGGTACGACGAGGGTGGCCAGCTCACCGAGAAGGTGCGGCGCAAGCCGTTCTCGGTCGTCCTGTTCGACGAGGTGGAGAAGGCCCACGCGGACATCTTCAACTCGCTCCTGCAGATCCTCGAGGACGGTCGCCTGACCGACTCGCAGGGCCGCGTCGTGGACTTCAAGAACACCGTCATCATCATGACGACCAACCTCGGCACGCGGGACATCGCCAAGGGCGTCCAGACCGGCTTCAACGCCGGCGGCGACCTGGTCACGTCCTACGAGCGCATGAAGGCGAAGGTCAACGACGAGCTCAAGCAGCACTTCCGGCCGGAGTTCCTCAACCGCGTCGACGACGTGGTGGTCTTCCCGCAGCTCTCGCAGGCCGAGATCATCCAGATCGTCGACCTGATGATCGCCCGTCTCGACGCCCGCCTGCGGGACAAGGACATGGGCATCGAGCTCACGCAGCCCGCGAAGCAGCTCCTCGCCGAGAAGGGCTACGACCCGGTCCTGGGTGCTCGTCCGCTGCGCCGCGCGATCCAGCGCGACATCGAGGACGTGCTCTCGGAGAAGATCCTGTTCGGCGAGCTCAAGGCCGGCGAGATCGTCCTGGTCGACGCCGAGGGCGAGGGCCTGCTCGGAGAGTTCACCTTCCGGGGTGTCTCGAAGGGCGAGCACGACCGCGGCCCGGTGAGCGTGGGCGCGGCCGCGGCGCTCGACGCCCCCACCGGCGTCTCGGTCCGCGACCTGCCCCCGACGGGCGAGCTGCAGGCCGGCGCGGAGTGACGCACTCCTGAACGCCTGACACACGGGCCCCGATCCTCCTCCGGGAGGGTCGGGGCCCGTCGTCGTCCCGGCGCCCCTCGCCCGCCGAGCAGGTGGTCGTGGCGCGTCCGGGACGACCGACGCACCACCATCGCCTGCTCGGCCGACACGGACCGCCTGGTCGGCGGGCGAGGCGCCGTTGCACGGCGTTACGTCTGCTCTTGTCGTGGGACGGGGGGCGACGGCCCTTTGCGGGGTCTGCGCACGCTGGCACAGTCGCCCGCATGCCGACGACACCGGGGGGCCTCGTCGCCCTCCCCGCCACCGACGCCGGGCACGTGCCCGGACTCGCGTGTCGTCGTGCCCTGCGTGCGCGCCTGCGCCGTCGGGCCGCGTGTCGTCCGACCGCGTGCCGCTGAGCACCCCGACGCACTGACCGACGGCCGTCCCGGGCCGCCGTCGGGCCGTCCCACCACCCCTGCGCACGGCACCCGCGCGCCTCGTGCCTCCCGTGCGCTCTCCCTGAGAGGACCCGTCATGCCTGCTTCCCCGCTCCGTCCGTCCGCACCGCCCGGCCGCCGGAGGGCGACGGCCGTCACGCTCGGTCTCGTCGCGCTCCTCGCCGCCGGTGCGTGCAGCACCGCCGAGGCGTCCGGGGGCGGTGACCCGACCGACGGCGGCACGCTCGCCCCGGACGCCGAGCTGCCCACCGAGGTGCCGGAGGGCACCGTCCTGCGGGTCGGCGACCCGACCACGCAGAAGGCGTTCGAGCTCGCGGGCGACGACCTGGACAGCGACTTCTCGTTCGAGATCAAGTGGGCCAACATCTCGGGCGGCCCGGCGACGACGGAGGCGTTCCGGGCCGGGTCGCTCGACGTCGGCGCCGTCGCGGAGATCCCGCCGATCCACGCGACGTGGACGGGTCTGGACGTGCAGGTCTACGCGTCCGTCTACCGGGAGAACTGGGAGGACGCGCCGGTCTACGAGTTCGCGGGGGCACCGGGGGTCGAGCTCGACTCGCTCGAGGACTTCCGCGGTCACCGCATCGCGTTCAGCCCGGGCCAGGCGCAGGGCGCGATCGTCCTCAAGGCGCTGGAGGAGGCCGGGCTCACGCAGGACGACGTCGAGCTCGTCGAGCTCCCGAGCACGGGCGACGTCTACTCGACGGCCCTCGCGGCGGGCGAGGTCGACGTCGCGCCGCTCGGCGGCACGCAGCTCTTCCGGTACCTCGCGACGTACGAGGCCGACGGCGCGACGTCGGTCCAGCACCACCTGCGCGACGACGCGTCGCACCTCTACGGCCCGACCGAGGTCGTGCGCGACCCGGCCAGGGCGGCGGCGCTGCGCGAGTACGTCGCCGCGTGGGCGGCCGCGAAGATCTGGGTCGCGGAGCACCCCGAGGAGTGGAAGCAGGGCTACTACATCGAGGACCAGGGGCTCAGCGAGGAGGACGCGCAGTACCTCGTCGACCACGCGCCAGTCCCGGACGTCCCGTCCGACCTCACCGACGGCATCGAGCGCACGCAGGCGACGGTCGACCTGCTCGCGGCGGAGCTCGACGAGCAGCCGCTCGACGCGGCGGACCTGTTCGACGTGCGCTTCGGCCCGGTCGCGGGCGAGGCGGCGGCTGCCGCGCGGGACGGGGGCGCGCAGTGAGCGCCGCGGTCGTCGACCGGGTCGACGTCGCGGTCCCGCGGGCCGACGCCGCGCCGTCGACCCCGGCGGACGTGCGACCGCGCGGCACGCGCCTCGGGCTCGGCCGGCCGGTCCCGCTCGCGGCGCTCGTCGGGGTCACGCTCCTCGCGGTCGTCTGGTCGGTGGGGTCCGCGACGGGGCTCGTCGACCCGCGCGTGCTGTCCGCGCCGTGGACGGTCGTCTCGACGGGCGCAGAGCTCGTCGCGAACGGCAAGCTCGGGGCGCACCTCGGCGTCTCCCTGACGCGCGCCGCGCTCGGGCTCGCGGCCGGCATCGTCGCGGGAGTCGTGCTCGCGCTGGCCGCCGGGCTGAGCCGGGTGGGCGACGCGGTGCTCGACGGCCCGATCCAGGTCAAGCGCGCGATCCCCAACCTCGCGCTCCTGCCGCTGCTCATCCTGTGGTTCGGCATCGGCGAGGAGATGAAGGTCATCACCATCGCGCTCGGCGTGTTCATCCCCATCTACCTGCACACGCACAACGGTCTGCGCGCGATCGACAGCCGCTACGTCGAGCTCGCCGAGACGGTGCAGCTCTCGCGGTGGCAGTTCGTGCGGCGCGTCATCCTGCCCGGCGCGCTGCCCGGTTTCTTCCTCGGCCTGCGGTTCGCGGTCACGGGGTCGATGCTCGCGCTCGTCGTCGTCGAGCAGGTCAACGCGACGGCCGGGATCGGCTACATGATGGAGCTCGCCCGGACGTACGGGCAGACGGAGATCATCCTCGTCGGCCTCGTGGTCTACGGCGTGCTGGGCTACTCCGCGGACCTCGCCGTCCGCCTCCTGCAGAGGAGGGTGCTCTCGTGGCGGCGCACGCTGGAGGACTGACCGCGCAGGAGGCCCGCCCGACGGCGCCGGGCGCGGCCGTGCGGGTCCGCTCGCTCGTCCGGTCGTACGGGGAGCAGCGCATCCTCGACCACCTCGACCTCACCGTGGACGACGGCGAGTTCGTCGCGATCCTGGGCCGGTCCGGCTCGGGCAAGAGCACGCTCCTGCGCGCGCTCGCCGCGCTCGACCACGGGGTCGCGGGCTCGGGCGAGGTCGTCGTGCCGGACCAGGTGTCCGTCGTCTTCCAGGACTCGCGGCTCCTCCCGTGGGCGCGCGTGCTGGACAACGTGGTGCTCGGTCTCGACGCCGGGGCGCGCGGGCGGAGCGCCGCGCGGGACGCCGGCCGCGCGAGCCTCGCGGAGGTCGGCCTGGCCGGGCGCGAGCGCGCGTGGCCGAACGAGCTCTCGGGCGGCGAGCAGCAGCGCGTGTCGCTCGCCCGTTCGCTCGTGCGCTCGCCGCGGCTCCTGCTCGCCGACGAGCCGTTCGGCGCGCTCGACGCCCTGACGCGCATCCGGATGCACGCCCTGCTGCGCGACCTGTGCGCGCGGCACCGCCCCGCGGTCCTGCTCGTCACGCACGACGTGGACGAGGCGATCGTGCTCGCGGACCGCGTCGTCGTGCTCGACGAGGGGCGGATCGCGGCCGAGCGCCGCGTCGACCGGAGCTACGGCCCCACCGAGGCCCGCGACCCCGCCGACCCCCGCTTCGCCCGGCTCCGCACCGAGCTGCTCGACGCGCTCGGCGTCGTCCGCGACGCCCCGACCACCCCCGACCGGAAGGACACCGCCGCATGACCCGCCACGCCTCCTCGGGCCACCGCCCCGGCCGCCTGCACCTCAACGCGTTCCTCATGAGCACGGGCCACCACGAGGCGTCGTGGCGCCTGCCCGAGAGCGACCCGTCGTGGACCTCGACGAACATCGCGCACCTGCAGCGCCTCGCGCAGGTCGCGGAGGCGGGGAAGCTCGACTCGATCTTCTTCGCGGACGGCCCCGGGCTGCGGTCCGACGTCGGGCGCCGCCCGGCGGGCTCGCTCGACCCGCTCATCGTCCTGACGGCGATCGCGACCGTGACCGAGCACATCGGCCTCATCGCGACGGCGTCGACGACGTACAACTCGCCCTACAACCTCGCGCGGCGCTTCGCGTCGATCGACCACGTCTCGGGCGGCCGCGCCGGGTGGAACGTCGTCACGACGGCCGGGCCGGAGATCGCGCGGAACTTCGGCCTCGACGACCAGCCGGCGCACGCCGTGCGGTACGAGCGCGCGGCCGAGTTCCTCGACGTCGCGTTCCGGCTCTGGGACTCGTGGGAGGACGACGCCGTGCTCGCCGACAAGGCCGCGGGCGTCTGGGCGGACCCGGCCAAGATCCACGGGCCCGCGCACGTCGGCACCCACTTCTCCGTGCACGGCGCGCTCACGACGCCGCGCTCGCCGCAGGCGCGCCCGCTCATCGTGCAGGCCGGGTCGTCCGAGGACGGCAAGGACCTCGCCGCGCGCTACGCCGAGGCCGTGTTCACCGCGCACCAGACGCTCGCCGACGCCCAGGCGTTCTACTCCGACCTCAAGGCCCGGGCGGTCGCCGTCGGGCGGGACCCGGGCACGGTGAAGATCCTGCCCGGCATCGTCCCCGTCATCGGGTCCACGGAGGCGGCGGCGCTCGCGCGGGAGCGCGAGCTCGACGAGCTCATCGTCCCCGAGTACGCGCGCGCCCAGCTCGCGAAGACGCTGCGCCTCGCGCCCGAGGACCTGCCGCTCGACCGCGAGCTGCCCGACGGCCTGCCCACCGAGGACGAGATCGAGGGGGCCAAGAGCCGGTACACGCTGATCGTCGAGCTCGCGCGCCGCGAGCGGCTCACGGTGCGCCAGCTCATCGGGCGCCTCGGCGGCGGGCGGGGCCACCGCACGTTCGCCGGCACGCCCGAGCAGGTCGCCGACGCGCTCCAGGACTGGTACGACGCCGAGGCCGCCGACGGGTTCAACATCATGCCTGCGGTGCTGCCGTCGGGGCTCGAGCAGTTCGTCGAGCACGTGCTGCCCGTGCTGCGCGAGCGCGGCCTGTTCCGCACCGAGTACGAGGGCCGGACGCTGCGCGAGCACTACGGGCTCGAACGGCCCGCCAACCGCTACACGGACGCGGCCCCCGCCGGGACGTCGTCCGACGGCGGGGCACGAGTCGTCGAGGGGGCCTTCGCATGAGCGCGGAGCACCTCTGGTACATCCCGAACCAGGTGCGGCCGGGGCACCGCGGCGACGACACCACCGAGGACCACAACAGCCTCGACACCCTGACGAGCCACGCGCACGCCCTGGAACGCCACGGGTTCGCGGGCGCGCTGCTCGGGACGAGCTGGGGGCGTCCCGACACGTTCACGGTCGCGACGGCGCTCGCCGCCCGCACCACGACGTTCGAGCCGCTCGTCGCGATCCGGCCCGGGTTCTGGCGGCCCGCGCACTTCGCGTCCGCCGCCGCGACCCTCGACCACCTCAGCGGGGGCCGGCTGCGCGTCAACATCGTGTCCGGCACCGACGGGCAGGAGGCGTACGGCGACGGCGAGGCCGACCCGGCGCACCGCTACGCCCGCACGCGCGAGTTCCTGCAGATCGTCCGCAGGCTGTGGACGCAGGAGGAGGTCACGTACGCGGGCCAGCACTTCTCGGTGACGCGCTCGTCGCTGGGGCCGCGGCCCGTCGTCCGCGGCGACCGCGCCCACCCGCGGATCTACTTCGGCGGCGCCTCGGAGGCGGCGGAGCGCGTCGCGGCGACCGAGGCCGACGTACAGCTCTTCTGGGGCGAGCCGCTCGACGGGATCGCCGAGCGCATCGACCGGCTGAGGCGGCTGAGCGCCGAGCTCGGCCGTGAGCACGCACCGCTCGAGTTCGGGCTGCGCGTCACGACGTTCGTGCGGGACACGACCGAGGAGGCGTGGGCCGACGCCGAGGCGAAGGTCGCGCAGCTCGCGGCCCGGTCGCCGGAGCGCGAGGCGTGGTCGGCCCGCGACCGGGGGCGGAGCACGGCTGTCGGGCAGCAGCGCCTGCTCGACCTGGCCGAGCGGGGCGAGGTGCTCGACGACAACCTGTGGACCGCCCCGGGCTGGTTCGGCGGCGGGGGAGCGGGCACGACGTGGCTCGTCGGCTCGGCGGGCGACGTCGCGAAGTCGCTGCGGCGCTACCAGGACCTCGGCGTCACGCACTTCGTCCTGTCCGACACCCCGTACCTGCGCGAGATCGAGCGCCAGGGCACCCGGCTCCTCCCGCTCCTGCGCGACTGACGGTCAGCGTCGCCGGGATCGGTCGCCGGGATCGGTCGGCGGTCCCCGGGCGGCGATACCCGGAGTACCGTCCGGAGCGTGGACCAGAGCCGGCTCGACGACCTCACCGCCCGCCTGCGTGCCGCCGGGTGCGTCTTCGCGGAGGACGAGGCCGCGCTCCTCGCCGAGCGGGCCGACGACGCCGCGCACCTCGAGGAGCTCGTCGCGCGCCGGGTCGCGGGCGAGCCGCTCGAGCACGTCCTCGGGTACGTCGACTTCCACCGGCTGCGGGTCGCCGTCGACCCCGGGGTGTTCGTGCCGCGCCAGCGCACCACGCTGCTCGTCGACGAGGCGGTCGCGCTCGGGCGGCGGGCCAGGCGCCCGGCGTGGCTGTCCGACGGCGGCCCGGGCAGCGGCCCCGGCGGTCGTCCGGAGGGTGGCCCGGACGGCCGGACGGTCGTCGTCGACCTGTGCTGCGGCGCCGGGGCACTGGGGCTCGCGACCGCGGTGGGCCTCGGCGGCGACGAGACCGTCGCGCTGCACGCGAGCGACGTGGACCCGGCCGCGGTCGCGTGCGCGGCGCGGAACGTCGCGGCCGTCGGCGGGACCGCGTCCGCGGGCGACCTCTTCGACCCTCTGCCCGCCGGTCTGCGCGGGCGGGTCGACCTCCTCCTCGCCAACGTGCCGTACGTGCCGTCGGGCGAGATCCCGCTGCTGCCGCGCGAGGCGCGCGACCACGAAGCGCACGTCGCCCTCGACGGCGGCGGCGACGGGCTGGACGTGCTGCGCCGCGTCGCGGCCGAGGCGCCCGCCTGGCTCGCCCCCGGCGGGCACCTGCTCACCGAGTCCGGCGAGCGTCAGGCAGCGGGCGCCGTCGCGGTGCTCGGCCGCGCCGGGCTGGTCGCGCGCGTCGTCCGGGACGACGACATTGGCGCGACGATCGTCGTCGGGACGCTCCCCGCCGAGACGTGAGAAGTGGCCCCCGCGACGCGCGGGTCAGGGGCCACTTCTCACGTCTCGGCAGGCTCGTCGAGGGGGGACGTGCGCCGTGGTGCAAGGCGCGGGCCGTCCGTGACACAGAGTGGACGAGGGCCCGACGGGCGGGCGGGCCCGCGAGAGGGGACGTCGGTGAGCACCGCACGAGCGCGACGGCGCGCGCACGGCCTGGCCGGTGCGCTGCTCGTCGCCGTGCTCCCGGCGTGCAGCGGTCCGGGAGGTCTGGTCACCGCGTGCCCGGCGGTCGGGTACTCGGCTCGCCTGGAGGTCCGGCTCGACGACTCCTGGCCGGACCGCGACGCGTACGGCGTCACGGTGGCCTGCGTCGGCGTCGACCCCTGCGCGCTCGTGCGCGACGGTACGCTCCGGCCCGGCCCGGAGCCGGCCCCCACGACGATCCCGGTCGATCCGGTCGACCCGGTCCCGCCCCAGGCCGTCGAGACCTCGCCCGAGCCGAGCGGAGAGGCGCAGGACGCGCCGTCCGTCGGCGAGTGGACCGGGTCCGCGCTGAACGGTCCGGTCGGCACGGTCGTCGTCCGTGTCGTCGAGGTCACCTCGGGCGACGTCGTCGTCGAGCGCGAGATCGACCCGACGTGGGAGAGCGCGGACGGTGCCGACTCGGAGTGCGGCGGACCGTCGGTCGCGACGATCGAGGTCGCCGCCCCGCCGGGGTGACGCCTACGCCGAGGCGGGCCGCAGCAGTGCGCGGATCTCCTTCTCGGCCTGCGCGGGCGTGAGCGCGCGGCAGCCGAGCGACTCCCAGTGCCGCACGAGCGCGGGCTCGGCGCGCAGCAGCGCCCACCCGCGCCGGAACAGGGTGAGCGGCGGCTTGCGCATCTCGGCGAGGTCGCGCAGGAGGCGGAACCAGAACGTCACGAGGCGCGGTCGGTAGAGGCAGATCGCGTCGGCCAGCACGTCCTGCGCGCGACAGGCCGCGACGATCTCCGCCGCGAAGATGCCCTCCGCCAGGACGACGCGCGAGCCCGTGACGTCGACGTGGGTCGTGCCGGTGCGGCGCGACGTCGGGATGTCGTAGACCGGCACGTCGGCGTGGCGCGTGCGCGCGAGGTCGACGAGCGCCGCGACCGCGCCCTCGGCGTCCCACGAGCGGGGGTCGTCCCAGTCCACGATGCCGAACCGCTGCGGCAGGTCGGGGTGGTCGTGGTCGAGGTAGAAGTCGTCGAGCGCGACGACCGGGAGCCCGAGCCGGCGGGTGAGCGACGTCTTGCCCGAGCCCGACGCCCCGGTGAGCAGCACGATCCGCGTCGGGACCTCGCGCGACCCGGGCGGGAGGTCGAACAGCGCCGGGTCCCCGGCGGGTCCGGTCGGCACCGGGTCGGTCCGGGTGGCGGCGTCGGTGGGGCCGCCGTCGACATCGTGCTGAGGGTCGCTCACGGGACACCATTGTCGCAGCGTCCGGCGCGAGCCCCGAGGCGGGGCGTCGGGTGCGGCGCGTAGCCTTCCCCGGTGACCCCTCCGGACCCCGCCGCCCTGCTCGCCCGCGACGCCCTCGACCGCCTCGACCGCTGGGAGCCCGTGGATCCCCGTCAGGAGGCGCTCGCGGCGGAGTACCGCGCGTTCGTCCGCGGCGACGCCGGCCCGCGCGCCGAGGCGGTGCGGCGCGACGGCGGTCCGCAGCACCTCACGGCGAGCTGCTTCGTGCTCAGTACCGGTCTCGACCGCGTGCTGTTGTGCTTCCACCGCAAGGGCCGGTTCTGGGTCCAGGTGGGCGGCCACACCGAGCCGGAGGACACGACGCTCGCCGGTGCGGCCTACCGCGAGGCGCGCGAGGAGAGCGGCATCGAGGACCTCGTCCCGTTCGACCCGGACCCCGAGCCGGGCGTCCCGCTCGACGCGGACCCCGAGCCGGGTGCGGAGTCCGTGGTCGGGGCCGGTGCCGCGCCGTCCGCCCCGGTGGACGTGCACCGGCACGACCTGGCCGCGGCGTTCGGCACCTGCCGGACGCACTGGGACGTCGGGTTCGTCGCGTTCGCGGACCCGGACGCGCGCACGGTCGTCAGCGACGAGAGCGAGGACGTCGCGTGGTTCCCGGTGGACGCGCTGCCGCCCGGCACGCCCGACGACTTCCCCGTCCGCCTGGCGACGGTCCTCGCGGAGGTGCGCCACCGTCGTCGGGCAGGACTCCCCGCGGGGTAGAGCCCCGGTCGCGCGAGGTAGAGCCCTGGTCACGACCAGGGCTCTACCTCGGCGGACCGGGCCTCTACCTCGGTGGGGCGAGGACGACGTGGAGGGTGCGAGGGCCGTGCACGCCCTCGACGCGGGAGAGCTCGATGTCGCTCGTCGCGCTCGGGCCGCTGATCCAGGTCTGCGGGCGCCCGGGGTGCGCGGCGAGCAGGCGCACGGCCTCGGGCACGGTCTGCACCACCTGGTCCGTGCGCACGACGCACACGTGCAGGTCGGGCACGAGCGTGATCGCCCGGCGGCCCTGGTCGGGCTCGCCGTCGAGCACGATCGTCCCGGTGTCGCCCACCGCGACGCGCGCCGCGGTGACGACGGCGTCCGTGCGGTCGAGCTCGTCGGGCGTGCGCGGGTCGTCGCGCGCGTCCCGCACGACGGCGGTCCCGGCGCCCAGGCCCGCGAGCCACGCCTCGTCGAGACCGGCCGGCACGACGACGGACGTCGCGTCGGCGAGCAGGTCGCCGACGACCGTGGCCACGTCCGCCGACGTCTCGGCGCGGTGCACGTGCGCCCGGTAGTCGACGAGCCGGTCGACGAGCACGTCCACGACCTCGGGCGAGCCCGGGGCGAGCTCGCCGTGCTCGCGATAGGCGCGCGGCACGCTGCCCGACGCCGCGGGGCCGCCCGCCGCCGTCGACCGGCCGAGCGCGGTGCGCACGCGGGCGAGGACGTCGTCGCGCGCGCTCACCGGTCCTCACCTCCCTCGGTGCGGGGCTCGTCGGCCGGGCGGTCGCGCCACCAGTCGCGGAAGGTCTGCTTCGCGGGCGCCGGGAGGTCGCGCGAGCGGGTCCACCCGGACGCGGGCGGGGGGAGGGTCGAGATCCGGCCCTTCGGACCGGCGACCAGGCGCCCGACCCCCGCCGCCTTCTCCGCGAGCTCGAACCGGCGCGCGTCGGACATGACGAACGAGGCCGCCTTCATCGCGGCGCCCCACCCCGTGGGGCGGCCGCGGTCGGCGTCGACCTCGCGCGCCCGGAGCTCGACGAGGATCGACGGGATGTCGATCTTCACGGGGCACACCTCGTAGCACGCGCCGCACAGCGTCGAGGCGTAGGGGAGCGACGCGTTGGGGTCGTGGTGGCCGGAGAGGCCGCCGGAGGACTTCGTGAGCTGCGGCGTGAGGATCGCGCCGATCGGGCCGGGGTACACCGACCCGTACGCGTGGCCGCCCACCCGCTCGTACACCGGGCACACGTTGAGGCACGCGGAGCAGCGGATGCAGTGCAGCGCGGCCCGCCCGACCTCGTCGGCGAGGACGTCGGTCCGCCCGTTGTCGAGCAGCACGAGGTGGAACTCCTGCGGGCCGTCGCCGGGCGTGACGCCCGTCCACAGGGACGTGTAGGGGTTCATGCGCTCGCCCGTGGACGACCGCGGCAGGAGCTGGAGGAACACCTCCAGGTCGGTGTACGTGGGCACGACCTTCTCGATCCCCATGACCGTGATGAGGGTCTCGGGGAGCGTGAGGCACATGCGGCCGTTGCCCTCGGACTCGACGACGGTCAGCGTCCCCGTGTCCGCGACGCCGAAGTTCGCGCCGCTGATCGCGACCTTCGCCGAGAGGAACTTGCGGCGCAGGTGGGCGCGCGCGGCCATCGCGAGCTCGCGCGGGACGTCCGACAGGTCCGGCGGGGCGTCGCCCATGCGGGCGAGGAAGATCTCGCGGATCTCCGCGCGGTTGCGGTGGATCGCGGGCACGAGGATGTGCGACGGCATGTCGTCGGCGAGCTGCACGATGAGCTCCGCGAGGTCCGTCTCGTACGCCGCGATCCCCTCGGCGGCGAGCGCCTCGTTGAGCCCGGTCTCCTGCGTCGCCATGGACTTCACCTTGACGACCTCGTCGACCCCCTTCGCCTTGACGAGGTCCGCGACGATCCGGTTGGCCTCGTCCGCGTCGCGCGCCCAGTGCACGACGCCGCCGCGCGCCACGACGTTGCGCTCCAGCTCCTCGAGGAGCTCGGGCAGGCGCGCCATGACGTCGGTCTTGATCGCGGAGCCCGCGTCGCGCAGCGCCTCCCAGTCCGGCACCTCGCCGACGACGGCGGCGCGCTTGGCGCGGATGGTCGACGTCGCGTGCGCGAGGTTGCGCCGCAGCTGCGTGTTCTGGAGCGCCTCACGCGCCGCGTCGGGGAACGACCCGCCCCAGCGCAGCGGGGCGTCCGGGTGCGGCACGTCGCCGAACGCGTCCGACGCCGCCCCCGCACCCGCCGAGGTGCCGTGCCCGCCCGGGTGGGCGACGTCGTCGGGCAGGGTGCGTGCGCCGCGCCGGACGGGCAGGCCGAGGAACGTGCGGCTCACCGGGCACCCCCGCGCGTCGACGGGCCGACCCCGGCGGGGGCGGGCGTGTCCTTCGTGGACGCGAGGATCTCCGCGAGGTGCAGCGTGCGGACGCCCGCGCGGATGCGCGACAGCCCGCCGCCGATGTGCATGAGGCACGACGCGTCGCCCGCGGTGAGGACCTCGGCGCCCGTCGACTTCACGTGCGTCATCTTGTCGGCGAGCATCGCCGTCGACGTCTCGGCGTTCTTCAGCGCGAAGGTGCCGCCGAACCCGCAGCACTCCTCCGCGGCGGGCAGCTCGACGAGGTCGATGCCCTCGACCGCGCGCAGGAGGCGCAGCGGCTTGTCGCCGACGTGGAGCATGCGCAACGAGTGGCACGTCGGGTGGTAGGTGACCCGGTGGGGGAAGTAGGCGCCGACGTCGGTCACGCCGAGCACGTCGACGAGCAGCTCGGACAGCTCGTACGTCTTCGCGGCGACGGCGTCGGCGGTGCGCGCGAGGTCGTCGAGTCCGGCGCGCCGGCAGACCATGCCCTGCTGGTGGCGCACGGACCCGGTGCACGACCCGGACGGGACGACGATCGCGTCCCACTCGCCGTCGAGCACGGGGGAGAACGCCTCGACGTGGTTGCGCACCACGGGGACCGCCTCGTCGAGATACCCCGTGTTGACGTGCATCTGGCCGCAGCAGGCCTGGCGCTCGGGGAAGAACACCTCGTGGCCGAGGCGCTCGAGGAGGAGGGCGGTGGCGCGCGGTGCCTGGGGGAACATCACGTCGCCGATGCAGGTCGCGGTGAGGGCTATGCGCATCAGGGCTCCGGGGGAGGCGAGTCGGGTCCAGTCTCGCCGGGCCGCGTCGGTGCCGCCTGCCGAGACCGCCGCGGTGAGGCGCCGCGGCTGTGGTCTGACCACAGGCCGTCCACTGTAGACCACGAGGGCGGCGTGGTCTGACCGCAGCGTGCCGGGGTCGCCTACCCTGAGCGGGTGCGCACCCACGAACGCGTCCTCGCCCGCATCGAGGCGGACCTCGCCGCGGGCCGCTGGGCGCTCGGTGAGCGCCTCCCGGCCGAGCGCGCGCTCGCCGAGGAGCTCGGCGTCTCGCGGCCCTCGGTGCGCGAGGCGCTCCGCGTGCTCGAGGCCATGGGCATCGTGCGCACCGCCGTGGGCTCCGGGCCCGACGCCGGCGCCACCGTCGTCGACCGGCCCGCCGCCGGGCTGGGCGCGGCCGTGCGCCTGCACGTCGCGTCCGGGACGCTCGCGGTGCGCGACGTCGTCGAGACGCGCGTGCTGCTCGAGACCTGGGCCGTCCGCGCGGCGGCCGAGTGGGTCGTCGCCGGACGGGACGCCGGTGAGCGGAGGGTCGAGCCGGGAACCGGCACGCCGGAGGTCGCCGGGGTGCTCGCCGCGGCGCGCGCGCTGCTCGACCGCATGGACGACCCGGCGCTCGCGGCCGAGGAGTTCCGTGAGCTGGACGCGTCGTTCCACGTGCTGCTCGTCCGGCTCGCGGGCAACCCGCTCGTCGAGGCCGTCATGACCGGGCTGCGCGGCGCGATCGAGTCGTACGTCGCGGCGGGCAGCGCGGGGCTGCCGTCCTGGGAGCGGACCGCGGTGCGCCTGCGCGCCGAGCACCGCGCCGTCCTGGGAGCGGTGGTCGACGGTGACGGCGAGCGCGCGGCGCGCGAGGTCCGCGCCCACATCGAGGGCTTCTACGCCGAGACGGGCCTCTGAGCGGACCGTCGCGCGCGCGTCCCGCGAGGGTCTCGCGACGGCTAGGTCGATCTGGCGCGGGGCAGGTCGGACAGGCGGCGCTCCAGGAGCCGGCGGTCGCCCTCGCGGTCGACGAGCTCCAGCGCGCGGCGCAGGTCGACGGCGGAGTCCGCGGGCCGTCCGGCCCGGACGAGCAGCTCGGCGCGGACGGCGGGCAGCAGGTGGTAGCCCGCGAGCGCCTGCTCGTCCGCGACGGCGTCGACAGCGGCCAGCCCCGCGTCCGCGCCGTGCACCTCCGCGACCGCGACCGCGCGGTTGAGCGCGACGACGGGCGAGCCGGTGAGGTCGAGCAGCACGTCGTAGAGACCGAGGATCTGCGGCCAGTCGGTCGCGGCCGCGTCGGTCGCCTCGTCGTGGAGCGCCGCGACGGCGGCCTGCACCTGGTACGGCCCGGGCCGCCCGACGGCGAGCGCCGCGTCCAGCGCGGCCAGCCCCTCGGCGATCTCGTCGTGCCGCCAGCGCGCGCGGTCCTGCTCGGCCAGGGTCCGCGTGACGCCGTCGGGGCCCACGCGCTCGTCGCGGCGCGCGTGCTGGAGCAGCAGCAGGGCGAGCAGCCCGCGGGCCTCGGGCTCGTCGTCGAGCAGGCGAGCGGTGAGCCGCGCGAGCCGGACGGCGACGTCGGCGAGCGCGCGCCGCTCGGCCGAGCCCTCGACGGCGTCGGCGGGCTCCGCCCAGGCGTCGTACCCCTCGGTGAACAGGACGTACAGCACCGCGAGGACGCCCTCGACGCGCTCGGCCCGCAGCGCGGACGGCGGCACGCGGAAGGTCATGCCGGTCGCGCGGATGCGACGCTTGGCCCGGACCAGGCGCTGCGCCATCGTCGCCTCGGGGACGAGGAACGCGCGCGCGACCTGGGCGGTCGTCATGCCGGTCAGCGACCGGAGGGTGAGCGCGACCCGCGCCTCGGCGGGCAGCGCCGGGTGGCAGCACGTGAAGAGCAGGCGCACGAGGTCGCCGTCCGGGTCGTCGGCGTCCCAGGCGTCGTCGTCGAGGCCGCGCGCGACCTGGTCGAGCACCGGGTCCGCGGCTCGGCCCCCGCCCCGGGGACCCGGATCGACGCGCTCGCCCAGGCGGCCCGCGGCCGCGACCCGCTCCGCCTCGACCCGACGACGGCGCAGGACGTCGATCGCGTGGCGGCGCGCGGTCGTCGTCAGCCACGCGCCGGGACGCTCGGGCACGCCGTCGCGGCCCCACGTCCGCAGCGCCGCGGCGAACGCCTCCTGCGCGGACTCCTCGGCCAGGTCGAGGTCGCCCGTGCTGCGCGCGACGGCGCCGAGGACGCGTCCCCACTCGGTGCGGAACGCGTCCTCGACGGGGTCCGTCGCGGCCGGCAGGTCAGGACCCGTCGAGGTCCAGCGGCCACGCGGGGTGCAGCTCGATCGCGCCGCCGTACGCCATGGGGTGCTCGGACGCGATGGCGATCGCGGTGTCCAGGTCGGGTGCCTCGAGGACGTCGAAGCCCGCGATCGACTCCTTCGTCTCGGAGAACGGCCCGTCCGTGACCAGCACCTTGCCGCCCCGGACCCGCACGCCCACGGCGTCCTCCGGGGGGCGCAGCCGGTCGCCGACCACCGCGGCGCCGCTGCCGTAGTGCCGCCCCACCCACTCCTCGATCGGGGCCGCGGCCTCGGCCTCCTCGGGGCGCAGCCCCGGGTCGTCCGGGGTGCCGAGCACGAGCATGAGGTAGCGCATCAGAGGTCCTCCGCCCTCGTCGCCGCGGGCCGGCGGAGCGCCGTCGGCCCGGAGAGCGCCCCGTCGGCGACGGACGTCCCGTCCCCGACGCTGCGCCCGTCACGGTACCGCGCACGGTCCGGCGGGTGCTCGCGGTCCGCCGCGAGGATCGTCTCCAGGAACGTCGTCATCGTGCCTCCTCCTCCCGCACGGCCCGGGCGGCCGTACGGGAGGACGACGAAGCCCGGTCGCCGAGATCGACACCTTTCTCGCGACCGTCCCTCGCGGGGCGTCGCAGTGCGGCCTCGGGGACGGACGGCGGGCGGCCGACGGCGCTACGCGTCGTCGCCGGCCTTCGCCTCGCCCCAGCCGTACCAGCGCTCGACCTCGACCCAGGCGCTGACGCGCGGGTCGGTGCGGTTCGCGTACTCGTGGCCGGTGTAGTGGCGCGAGATGCGGTCGATGTCGGCCAGGCCCTCGTCGGCGCGCAGCTCGACGACGCGACCGATGAGCGTCACGTGCGTGTACCAGTTCTCGTCGAGCACGGTGAGCGAGACCCGGGGGTCGTTGCGCAGGTGCTTGAGCCGCACGCGGGACTCGTCGAGGTTGACGAGCACGCGGCCGTCGTCCTCCCAGACGTACCAGGTCGCGGCGGTGACGGGCGCGCCGTCGGAGCGCACCGTCGCCATGACGGCGGCGTTCGGGCGGCGGAGCATCTCGACAAGACGGGAGGGCAGCGGCGGACGGGACACGACGGCTCCTTCGGTGGCACGACGGCGGACCTCCCGACGGTACGTCACGGGTGTGGCGCACGACCTCCCGGAGCCCCGCCCGGAGCGTTCTGACGACGAGCGGCCGCGTGACATGATCGTCCTCATGCTCACTCCCGCCACCGGCGCGGCCGGGTCGCGCATCGTCGGCCTCGGTCACTTCCAGCCCGAGAAGACGCTGACGAACGACGACATCGCGCAGCTCGTCGAGACCAACGACGAGTGGATCCGCTCGCGGACGGGCATCGTCACGCGGCACGTCGCGGACGACGACACGACCGTCGCCGACATGGCGACCGCGGCGGCACGCCACGCGCTCGACGACGCGGGCGTCGACCCGGCCGAGGTCGACCTCGTCGTCGTCGCCACGGCGACCGCGACGGACCGCTCGCCCAACACGGCGGGCCGCGTCGCGTACCACCTGCGCACCGGCGTCATGCCCGGGCAGTCGACGCCCGAGGAGGCGTCCGAGCTCGACCTGCGGGGCGTCGTCGGGCCGGCGGTGCTCGACGTGAACGTCGCGTGCTCCGGCTTCGCCCACTCCGTCGGCCTCGCCGACCAGGCGATCCGCGGCGGCTCGGCGCGCACGGCCGTCGTGGTCGGCGCGGAGAAGCTCACCGCGTTCACCGACTGGACCGACCGCAGCACGTGCATCCTCACCGCGGACGGCGCGGGCGCGGCCGTGCTGCGCGCGACGGACGAGCCCGGCGTCGGCCCGGTGACCTGGGGCTCCGAGCCTGACCTCACCCCGGCCGTGCTCATCGAGGCGCCCCAGGAGAAGTTCGCCCAGGACGGCCGCGCCGTCTTCAAGTGGGCCATCACGCGCGCCGCCGAGCGTGCGCGCACCGTCGTGGAGCGCTCCGGCGTCTCGCTCGACGACATCGAGGTGCTCGTCGCGCACCAGGCCAACCTGCGCATCATCGAGCCGCTCGCGAAGGCGCTCGGGATGGAGTCGAAGGTCGTCGTCACGGACATCGTCGAGTCCGGCAACACGTCCGCGGCGTCCATCCCGCTCGGGCTGTCCAAGTGGTGGCACGCGGGCAAGATCCCCGCGGGCGTCCCGGCCCTGCTCTTCGGCTTCGGCGGCGGGTTCGCGTGGGCGGGCCAGGTCGTGGAGACCCCGACCCGCTGACGCGGGACGACGAGCCCGCTGCGTCAGCCCGCCGTGTGGTCCGGCTCCGGCGGGTACCAGACGCGCGTGCCCTCGACGCGGGCGAAGGACGTCAGGGTGTGGGGCCGTGGCGCGGCGTCGGAGACGATGTCGCGCACCTCGACGCCGCGGACGACGAGCGCGTCCCCGACGAGCGACCGGTGGCAGCGCCACGGGACGGCCTCCGCGCACATGAGCACGAGGTCGTCGTGGGCGCTGCGCCGCACGAGGTCGTCGACCGCGGCGCCGAACTCCGGCGTCTGCATGTGGTCCGCGTACCCGCGGAACGACAGGTTGCGCCACGCGCCGTTCGGGCTGTCGGGACGGGCGTGCCGCAGGCCGCCGAGCGCGCGCACCCAGCGGTACGTGATCCCGTGGGACCGCAGGACGGGCGCGAGCGCGTCCTGGCCGAACTGGGGGTTGTGCCGCGACCGCGGGACGGTCCGGACGTCGACCAGGCGGCGGATGCCGTTCGCCCGGAGGAGCGCGAGGAGCTCCTCGACCGGACGCGTGGAGTGCCCCACCGTGTACACGACGCTCACCCGGCCACTCTAGGAAGGCGCCCCGTCGCCGGCACGGGGACCGGGCCCGGGCGGCGCGGTCGTGGACCGGGCTGGGCGTCGCGGCCGGCGCACGCCAGAATGGGCCCATGCCTCTCGCCCCGCGCTACCTCGCCGCCGACGCCCGCTACGACACCATGACCTACCGGCGGACGGGGCGCAGCGGCCTCGACCTGCCCGCGATCTCGCTCGGTCTGTGGCACAACTTCGGTGACGTGAACCCGTTCGAGACGCAGCGCGCGGTGCTGCGCCGCGCGTTCGACCTCGGGATCACGCACTTCGACCTGGCGAACAACTACGGCCCGCCCTACGGCTCGGCGGAGGAGAACTTCGGCCGGCACCTCGCGCAGGACCTCGGTGCGTACCGCGACGAGCTCGTCATCTCGTCGAAGGCCGGCTACGACATGTGGCCCGGCCCCTACGGCGACGGCGGCTCGCGCAAGTACCTGCTCTCCTCGCTCGACCAGTCGCTCCGCCGGATGGGTCTCGACTACGTCGACGTCTTCTACCACCACCGGCCGGACCCGAGCACGCCGCTCGAGGAGTCCATGCGCGCGCTGCACGACGCCGTCCAGCAGGGCAAGGCGCTCTACGTGGGCGTGTCCAACTACTCGCCGGCGCGCACGCGCGAGGCCGCGGCGATCCTGGCCGACCTCGGCACCCCGCTGCTCATCCACCAGCCGAGCTACTCGATGCTCAACCGCCACGTCGAGGACCCGGCGCACGAGGACGCGTACGACGGCGTGCAGACCGAGTCACTGCTCGACGTCGTGGGCGACCTCGGCGTCGGCACCATCGTGTTCTCGCCGCTGCAGCAGGGTCTGCTCACGGACCGGTACCTCTCCGGGTCGGCGCCCGAGGGGTCGCGCGCGGCCCGCCCGGACTCGCCGTTCCTGTCGGAGAAGAACCTCGACGAGACGTACCTGGAGCGCGCCCGGGCGCTCAACGAGATCGCGGGTGCCCGCGGCCAGACCCTCGCGCAGCTCGCCCTCTCCTGGGTGCTGCGCGACGACCGCGTCACCTCCGCCCTCGTCGGGGCGAGCAGCGTCCGCCAGCTCGAGAACAACGTCGCGGCCCTCTCGGCACCCCCGCTCACCCCGGAGGAGACGGCCACCATCGAGTCCGTCCTCGCGAGGTAGAGCCCTGGTCGCGCGAGGTAGAGCCCTGGTCGCTACCAGGGCTCTACCTCGCAGGTGGTCGGGTCAGGCGGGGTGCGCGTCCGCGGACGACGACGCGGCGGCGGCGCGCTCGAGCAGGAGCCGGCGCTCGTGGCGGGTCGGGGCGAGGGCCGCGGCGCGCTCGAGCACGTCAGCCGCCTCGGCGTGCCGACCCAGACGGGTGAGCAGGTCGCCGCGCACGGCCCCGTAGAGGTGGTGGCGCGCGAGCCGCGGGTCGTCCGCAACGCCGTCGAGCACCAAGAGCGCGGCCGCGGGGCCGTCCGCGAACCCGACGGCCACGGCGCGGTTGAGCTCGACGACCGGCGAGGGCGCGACGGACGCCAGCGCGTCGTAGAGCGCGACGATCGCGTCCCAGTCGGTCTCCGCCCAGGTCCGGGCACGCGCGTGGCACGCCGCGATCGCGGCCTGGAGCGAGTAGGGGCCGAGCGCCCTGCCAGTCTGCGTGCCGAGCGCGAGCGCGCGGTCGAGGGCGGCGAGCCCGTGGCGCACGAGGAGCCGGTCCCAGCGCGAGCGGTCCTGGTGCTCGAGGAGCACCGGCTCGCCGTCCGTCCCGGTGCGCGCGGCGAACCGGGACGCCTGGAGCTCCATGAGCGCGACGAGCCCGTGCACCTCGGGCTCGGCCGGGAGAAGCCCGGCGAGCACACGCCCGAGGCGCATCGCGTCGTCGGCGAGCTCGCGCCGCACCCACGTGTCGCCCGACGTCGCGGCGTAGCCCTCGGTGAAGACGAGATACACGACCTCCAGCGCGGCCGGAACGCGCGCGGCGAGCTCGTCGGCCTGGGGAACCGCGAACGGGACGTTCGCCTCGGCGAGAGTCCGCTTCGCCCGGGAGATGCGCTGCCCGACGGTCGCGGACGGCACGAGGAAGGCGCGCGCGATCTCGTCGGTGCTGAGGCCTCCGACGAGGCGCAGCGTGAGCGCCACGCGGGACTCGCGCGGCAGCACGGGGTGGCACGCGACGAGGACGAGCGCGAGCAGGTCGTCGCCCACCGGGTCCTCGACGACCGCGTCGGGAGCCGGGACGGACCCGACGAGGACGGCGCGGCCGTCGGCGGGGTGCGCCGTCGGGCCTCCCCTCCCGCCGGGCACGGCGAGCTCCGCCGCGAGCCGCGCGTACTTCTCGTCGCGCGTGCGCTCGCGGCGGACCAGGTCGACGGCCCGACGGCGCGCGACGGTCGTGAGCCACGCGCCGGGGTTGTCCGGCACGCCCCGCGCGGGCCACTGCTCGAGCGCCGCGACGAACGCCTCCTGCGCGACCTCCTCGGCGAGGCCGACGTCGCGCAGCGTGCGGGCGAGACCGGCCACGAGCCGCGGCGACTCGATGCGCCACACGGCCTCGACGGTGCGGGAGACGTCGGTCATGCCCGGGCCCGGCCTCGTCGTGCGCGTCCGGCGTCAGGCGCCGTGCTGCGCGCGGATCTGCTCGGCGAGGCGCTCGTCCTTCTCGCGCTGCTCGGGCGTGTACTCGGCGCCGAAGTCCTCGGCCTCGAAGATCGGGCGGATCTCGAGCACCTCCTCGAGGCCCGCGCTCGGGTCGCTCGGGCACTTCCGCGCCCACTCGACCGCCTCCTCGAGCGAGGAGACCTGCCAGATCCAGTACCCGGCGACGATCTCCTTGGACTCGGTGAACGGCCCGTCGACGACCGAGGTCTCGCCGCCGCGGAACACGACCCGCGCGCCCCGGGACGTCGGCTGCAGGCCCTGCCCGTCGAGCATGATGCCGGCCTGGACGAGCTGCTCGTTGTACTCGCCCATCTGCGCGAGCATCTCCTGCGTCGGGGCGATCTTGTCCTCATCGGCCCCGCTGCCCTGGATCATGACCACGACTCGCATGACGTTCCTCCTCGGTGAGTGCCTCCTCGACCGTAGTGTCGTGGAGACGGGTTCACCAGGACGTCGGACGGCGCACCCCGGTTTTCGACACGGCCCGCCGACGAGTTCTCCCGGACGTCAGCGGAAGCGCTGGACGGCGAGCGGGGCGGCCTCGGCGAGTCCGCGGACGGCCGGGTGGTCGGCGCCCGGGGCGGTGCCCGCGAACACGTCGCGCAGCGACCCCGACGCGACGAACGTCCCGTCGGCGAGCACGTGCACGGTGGGGCACATCCGCTCGACGAGCTCGAGGTCGTGCGAGACCAGCAGCACGGCGGTGCCGAGGGCGGTCGTCGCGTCGGCGAGGCGGCGCACGACGTCGCCGCGCATCGCGGGGTCGACGGCGGTGAGCGGCTCGTCGAGGAGGAGCGCCCGGGGGCGCGTCGCGAGCGCGACGGCGAGCGCGACTCGCTGCTTCTCGCCGCCCGAGAGCGACTGCACGGTCCGCGGCGCGTAGCGGGGCTCGAGCGCGACGTCGCCGAGCAGGTCCTCGACGGAGCGTCCGCTCGGGCGGCCGGCACGCCGCGCGTCCTTGAGCGCCGCGGACAGCGTGCGGTCCACCGTCCAGCGGGGGTCGATGCCGATGCCGGCGAGGCCGTCCTGGGAGACGCGGCGGACGTCGGCCGTGAACTGCTTCTTGTCCCGGCGGGAGAGCTTGCCCACCGTCCGCTCGGCGTAGGTGACGTGCCCCGCCGTGGGGCGCACGAGGCCGACGAGCGCGCGCACGATCGTCGACTTCCCGGCGCCCGACTCCCCGACGATCCCGACCGGCGCGGTGCCGGGCGTCACGTCGAGGTCGATGCCGTGCACGACGTCGGGGCCTCCGTAACCGGCCGCGAGGCCGCTGGCGCGCAGGAGGGGGGTCGTCGTCGTGCTCATGGGTCACCTTCTGGTCGTCGGGGTCCGGGCGGGCGGTCCGGGCTCCCGCTCGTCCGACGAACGACGCTACCGCGGAGTTCCGTGGCGTCGCTCACGGGGCTCGCCCGCCGACCTCCACGGACGCGGCGCACGAACGGTCGGTGGGGCGCGGTAGCCTGAGGCACGCGTCTCCGGATCCTCGAGCCAAGGTGGTCCGCCGACCGTAGTACGGCAACCGTCCGCGGGACGTGATGCCCGGACGGAGGATCGTGACCAGGACGGTCGACGAGCCGGAGCTCCTCGCGCCCGGCGAGGCGGTGGACCTCGACAACTGTGCCCGCGAACCCATCCACGTCCCCGGCATGATCCAGCCGCGCGGGGTCCTGCTGGTGGTCCGCGAGGCGGACGGCGTGCTGCTCCAGGCGTCGGCGAACGTGGAACGGCACCTCGGCGTCCCCGCGGAGGAGCTCGCGGGCCGGCCGCTCGCCGACGTGCTCGGCGAGGAGCCCGCGCGCGATCTGCTCGCGCACGCGGCGAACGGGACCGATCTTGCGTCGCGCAACCCCGTGACCCTGCACCTCGACCGCTGGGACGGCAGGCCGCTCGACGTCGACGCCGTGCTCCACCGGCCCCCGCTGCCGGAGGAGGGCCCGGGCTCCGAGCCGGTGCTCGTCGTGGAGATCGAGACCGCGTCGGGCGCGCGCCCGCTGACGTTCCCCAACACCTACCTCGCCGTCCGGCAGGCGTTGCGCGACCTCGAGCGCGCCGCGACGCTCGACGAGCTGTACGACGACGCGGCCCGGCACGTGCGCGAGCTCACGGGCTTCGACCGCGTGATGATCTACCGCTTCGACGCGGCCTACAACGGGGAGGTCGTGGCCGAGGCGCGCCGGGACGACCTCAACGCGTTCCTCGGGCTGCACTACCCGGCGTCGGACATCCCGCCGCAGGCGCGCGCGCTGTACGAGAAGAACTGGATCCGGCTCATCGCGGACGTGGACTACGCGCCCCAGCCGATCGTCCCGACGCTGCTCCCCACGACGGGCGCGCCGCTCGACCTCACGTACTCGACGCTGCGCAGCGTCTCGCCGATCCACCTCGAGTACCTGCGCAACATGGGCGTGCGGGCGTCGATGTCGATCTCGCTCCTGCGCGACGGCCGGCTGTGGGGGCTCGTCGCGTGCCACCACTACTCCGGCCCGCACGAGCCGCCCTTCGAGGTCCGCACCGCCGCGGAGTTCCTCGGGTCCGCGCTCTCCGTCCGGCTCGTCTCCCAGGCGGAGGACGAGCGCGAGACCGAGGTGCGGCGCGCGGAGGGCGTCCTCGCCCACCTGGCCGCGGACAGCCGCGACGAGAGCGTCCCCATCGGCATCGCCCTGACGCGCTCGGGGTGGCTGCGCCGCCTCGTGCGGGCCGACGGCGCGGTCGTCGTCGCGGAGGGCGGCCTCATCGCGGTCGGCAACGTGCCCGACGAGGACGGGTGCCGCGCGCTCGTCGCGTGGGTCCTCGGGCACGGCGAGGACCTGGTCATGTCCGACGCCCTGCACCGGGACGCGCCCGACGTCGCGGCGCTCGTGCCCGACGTCGCGGGCGTCCTCGGGATCGTGCTGCCCGAGGGCCAGGTCGTGCTGTGGGTGCGCGACGAGGTCCTGCGGCACGTGGACTGGGGCGGCGACCCGTACAACAAGGAGATCGCGCGCGGCGAGGACGACTCGGTGCGGCTCAGCCCGCGCAAGTCGTTCGAGCGGTGGCGCGAGGTCGTGCGCGGGCACAGCGTGCCCTGGACGTCGGACCAGACGGACGTCGCGACGTCGCTGCGTGGCCACCTCGTCGAGGCCCTCTACCTGCGCGGCCGCAAGGCGGTGCGGGCGACGGAGGAGCTCCAGCGGAGCCTCCTGCCCGCGCTCCTGCCCGACGTCCCGGGGTGGACGCTGCAGTCGCGCTACGAGTCGGCTGGCACGGGTCTCGTGGGCGGCGACTGGTACGACGCGCTCGTGCTGCCGTCCGGGCGCCTCGCGCTCGTCGTGGGCGACGTGACGGGCCACGGGCTCCAGGCCGCGGCGACGATGGGCCAGCTCGGGACGACGCTGCGGGCCGCGCTCGTGAGCACGGGCTCCGCGGTCGAGGCGGTGACGCTGCTGGGGGAGGTCGCGCGCTGGACGCTCCCGGGCGAGGTCGCGACGATCGCCGTCGCGGTGCTGGACCCGGTGACCGGCGTCGTCGAGCACGTGTCCCTGGGGCACCCGCCGCTGCTCGTCGTCGCGCCCGACGGGACCACGAGCTGGACGGAGAGCGCGATCGTGCCGCCGCTCGGCCTCGTGGACCGCGTGCCGCCCGCGCAGCACGTCCAGGTGCCGCCCGGCGGCGCGCTCGTGCTGTACAGCGACGGGCTCGTGGAGCGGCGCGAGGAGTCGATCCTCGACGGCCTGCGGCGGCTCGCGGCGTTCTTCGCGGCGGAGCCGGGGACGGTCGACGTCGACGGCGTCGTGGCCGCCGCGCGCGACCCGCGCTCCGCGGACGACGCGACCCTGCTCCTGGTGCGGCGCGACGCCTGAGGCGCGCGCCGGGACGCGAGCGTGCGGGGGATCGAGCGTCGCGGCGGGGAAGCGGTGCGGCCGGGGTGTCAGCCGATCGGGAGGAGCGCGCTGCGCACGCCGGCCCCGCCACGGAAGACGGGGACGTCGAAGCGCGCCCAGACGTGCTTCTCGCCGGTGCCGGCGCGGAACCAGCCGACGGCCGTCGAGGCGCGCTGCGCGAGCACGAGGCCGAACCCGCCCGCGCCCGGCGAGCGCCGGCCCGCGATGACGGGGACGTCCGGCGAGTGGTCCACGACGTCGATGACGAGCTCGCGCCCGTCGCTGAGCAGGCGTACCTGCGTCGGGGGGAGGCCGTGCCGCAGCGCGTTCGTCGCGAGCTCGCTCGCGACGAGGACGACGCGCTCGGGCGTGGCCTCGAGCGCGCGGTCCGCGGGCAGCGGGGCGCCGGTGAGCATGCGGTGCAGGCCCTCCCGCAGGGTGGCGAGGTCCGCCAGCGTGCGCAGCGGCCAGGCGCCGATCTCGACGAAGCCGGGCGGTACCGCCGCGTGGGCGAAGGTCACGCCTCGTCCTCGGCAGGTCCGGCGTCGTCGGTGAGCTCGAACAGCTCGGCGACGCCGCTGAGCTCGAGCAGGTCGCGGACGCGGCGCGGGACGCGCTCCAGCACGGGTGCCCCCGAGCCGGCCGTGGCGGCGTGGTAGAGCAGGCGCAGGCCGCCCGAGTCCATGAAGGTGACCGCGCCGAGGTCGATGTGGATGCGCCCGTCGGCCGACTGCGCGAGCCGCAGCAGCTCGTCCTCGCGCCGGGCCTGGACCGCGGCGTCGATCTCGCCGCGCATGGTCCAGCGCGTGCCGCCGGCCGTCGTCAGGACGTCTCCGCTCGTGGTGGGGGTCACGGTGGTGGGCTCCTCCTCGGTCCCGGCACTGTACCGGGCACCCGGGATACGGTACGCGGCTCCGCCGACGCACGCGAGGCAGTGTCGCGGCGTGGCCGCGATCATCGGGTGACGTGCCTCTCCCGCGCCGCGGAGGGCGGCGCGAGGGAGCCACGACGAGGGCCGCACGGCGGGCCGGGACGGCGTCGCGGAGGACGCCGTCCCGGCCCGCCGTGCGGCCGGACGGCTCAGCAGGAGCGCGCGTCGAACGCGACCTCGAGCGGTGCGAACCCGTCGACCGTCACGACGGCCGTCCCGCCCGGGACGGACGCCGCGCGCGACGCGAACGACTGGTAGGCGCTCGCGCCCGGCGCCACCGCGGCGACCGTGCGCGTCCCGTACGGCGTCGCGAGGGTCACGTCGAGCGGCGCGTCGCCGTCGTTCGTGGCGCGGACCGCGACGTACACCTTGCCGGCCAGGCACCGCGTCTCGGCGGTGACCGTCACCGGCGCCGCGCCGGCGTCGGCCGTCCAGCGCAGGGCGTACTCCCGCTCCGTGCCGTCCTCGGCCGTCACGCGCACCGTCGTCGTGCCGGGGACGGCGTCGGCGGCCTCGACCGCGACCGTCGCCCAGGGGTCGTGCGCGACCGCCTCGACGGCGGGCACCCCGCCCGCGACGGGCACGTCGTACGCCGTGACGGCCGGGTCGAACCCGGCGAGGGGCTCGCCGGCCACGGTGATGCCCGACGCCGCGGCGTCGGTCCCAGTACCGGGCACCTTGGCGAGCACCTCGATCTCGGAGACCACCAGGTGGGTGTTCGCCCGGGCCGTGAGGACGACGCGCACGGACGACGTCCGCACGTCCGCGGGGATCTCGACCGCCGGCGCGGGGCCGTCGGGCGAGGCGTCCACCGTGACGGGCGCGCCGACGTCGGTCCACGTGCCGCCCACGAGGGCCTGGAGCCGGACGGACTGCGCCCAGCTCGCGCTGGACCCGTCCTTCCAGAACCGCGTCACGACGCCCGTGACGTCCCGGTCGGCGGGGAGCGTGACGGTGAGCGTGTCGGACGTCCGCTTGGTGCCCGACACCCAGTTCGACCACGCCTTGTCGGTGAGGTTGCCGTTCACGACGCCGCCGACGGCGTAGCCCGGCTCCGTGAACGTCGCGCTCGCGGTCGTGCCCGCGGCGAGCGCGCCGTTGGCGGACGCCGCCTCGGTCACCTGGACGCGGACGGTGGCCGGGAGCGTGTCGCCCGCCCCGGCGTCGGCCGTGCCGGTGAGCTCGACGACCCCGACGGCGTCGTACGCGCCCGCGGGGGCGTCGTCCCAGACCACCGGGCGCTGCACCTCCGCGCCGCCCGCGGCGACCGCCGTGACGGTCGCGGGCAGGGCCGGGGTGCCGCCCGCGTACGCCTTGGCGCGCGCGGGGAGCGTGGACGTGAGCTCGTCGACGACGACGGTCGCCGTCGCGGCGACCTCGCCGCCGGTCGGCGTGGCCACGGTGCCCGTCACCTCGACGGTGCCGGGCTCGGCCCACGCGTCGTCGTCCGACACGTCCCACGTCACGGGGAGCGCGCCGCGCGCCCCGTCGCGGTAGACGGGCGTGACGGTCGCGGGGAGCTCGGGCGCGGTGCCCGGCGTCGTGAACGCCTGGACGGGCTCGGTGCCGAGGACCGTCTCGTCGACCACGCGCCAGCGCTGGTTCACGCCGGAGTTCGCGAGGTACGTGCCCACCGGCGAGCCGTCCGCCGTCGCCTGGCCGCCGACCTCGAGGAGGGTCTTCGAGGACGCGTTGACGAGCGTGAAGGTGCCGTCGCCGGTCGTCGAGAGGATCCACTGCGCGGCGAGCGGGGTGTCCCCGACGTCGGCGGGCGCGTCCTGGAGGACGGCGGACGTGTCGGCCGCGACGGCGAGCTGGCGGCCCGTCGCCGCGTTCGTCACGGCGTAGCGCGTGCGGTGCGTGCCGGAGCCCTCGGGCGCGCCGAGCGCCGTGAGCTCCCACGCCTGCTCCGCGACCGGCGCGTCGGTGCGGATCACGACGCCCGTGCCCGACGCCGACGGCGCGAGAGAGCGGTCCGCCTGCACGCCGTCGAGACGGTAGGCGTGCCCGCCCTGCACGAGCGCGGCGTCGTCCGCGACGCCGGAGACGCCGTCGACGACGAACGTCGTCACGGACTCGGCCGGCACGACGAGCGTCGCGCTCGGACCGTCCGCACCCGTCTCGACGGCCACCGGCTCGCCCTCGACGAGGTAGCCGGCCGTGCTCGTGACCACGGGGGTGACGGTCGCATCGGACCCGACCGCACCGAACTTCGACAGGTCGAGCGTCACGGCGCGCTCGGCCTTCGTGGCGTTGACGTGCACGACCGTCGCGGACGTGCCGTCGGCCGACACCGCGGCCGTGCTGCTGGCGTCGTCCGAGCGGATCAGCGAGTCGCCCGGCTCGATGTAGTGCGTGAAGTTCTGGGTCGCCCAGTACTTCGTGTTCGTGTAGATCGGGCACGTCTCGAGCGTGTCCTCGGCGGTGCAGTCGAACGGGATCTGGATCTCGCCCCAGTTCATGCCGTTCGCGCTCTCGCCGCCGGGCGCCATGTTGGCGTAGTCCTCGACCGGCTGCCAGAACACCCACGCGCTCGGCTCGAGCTCGCGCAGGTCGTCGACGATGTGCTGCGCGCTGCCGAGGCCGGACTCCATGGTCTCGAAGTCCTGGCCCGTCGAGCTCCAGTTCCCGCCGACCTCGCTCATCCACAGCGGCTTGTCCTCGCCCTTGGCGATGTCGCGGACCGTCGTGCGCTGGCCCGTGCCGTAGGTGTGGACGTTGAGCTGCGACACCTGGTCGCGGACCGCCTGCGGGTACGCGTTCCAGTTGGTCGCGAACGTGCCGGGGTTGGTCTCGTCCATCGCCGAGACCACGGCGTCGGTCGAGGAGCCCTCGAGCGCCGCGGCGAGCGCCGGGACGACCTTCGCCTGGAGCGCGGGGCCCATGTGGGCGCCCTCCTGGCGGCCGCCGGTGGGGTTGCCGTCGGCGCCGAGCTGCGTGCCCCAGTAGTTGGTGTTGGGCTCGTTGAACGGGTCGATCGTGTCGACCTCGATGCCGTGCGCGTCCTCGAGGCGCTCGGTCACGCCGACCAGGTAGGCCGCGAAGTCGTCGATGCTGTCCGTCTTGAGCTGGTCCGCGGTCGAGCTGAACCCGCCCGAGACGTACCCGCTCACGGTCATGAACCACGGCGGGGAGTTGCTGAACGTCTCCCAGTGCGTGACGTCGTCCTTGATGCGGTCGACCCACCAGCGCTGCGTCGCGTCGGCGTCCTCGTCCCAGTGGTCCGGGTTCTCGGGGTCCCACCAGTCCACGTCGGTGCGCGTCGTGCCCTCGGGCGCCTTCCACCAGCCGTCGACGGCGCCGCCGGCGCGCAGGTAGTCCGGCACGTCGGGAGCGTTCCCGCCGCCGACGTTGTAGCGCGCGATGTTGAGGTTGAGGCCCTCGTCGCCGAACACCATGTCCGCGAGCCGGTCGCGGATCTCGTCCGGGTAGCCGCCCGTGGCGTTGGCGAACCACACGAGGCTCGTGCCCCAGCCCTCGAACGGCGCGCCCGCGTACGACGGGTCGGGCGTCACGGTGACGCCCGCGACGTCGGCGGGGGCCGCCGTCGTGCCGGTCGCGGCGACCGCGCCCGCGGGCGAGGCCTGCGCGGGCAGGGCCGCGAGCGCGCAGCCGGCGACGAGCGCCCCGGCACCGAGGCCCGCGACGACGCGGGCCCCCGTCCGGCGGGCGGCCGCACCGCCCGGGCCCGTGCGGCGAGGACCGGGTGGTCCACCCCGCGTGGTCGTGTCGGTCTCGGTCGGGCTCATCCCTGAGCCACCTCCTTCGCGTCGCTGCGAACCGGCGGGGTGCACCGGGTGCGGGTCGTTCCCGCGGGGGTCTGTCGTGCCGAGGTAGAGCCCTGGTCCGCCGAGGTAGAGCCCCGGTCTGCCGAGGTAGAGGCGTGGTCTCGACGACGGCGACCACGGCCTCCACCTGGGCGGTACCAGGCCTCTACCTCGCGGGACCACGGCTCTACCTCGTGGAACCGGGGCTCTACCTCGCGGTGGCGGGGTTGTTCCTCGGCGGAGTCGGCGCGGCCGGGCGGCGGACGACGGCGACGCCGCGCGGCTCGAGCAGCAGCGCGCCTCTCGCCGTGCCCTCCACCGTGGCCTCCGCCGTGCCTTCCGCCGTGCCTTCCGCCGTGCCATCCGTCGTGACGGCCCTCGTGCCCGACGCCGTGAGGCGGCGCCCGGCGAGGACGTCGCCCGCGACGTCGGGCACCTCGACCGGGCGCGCCGTGCGGTTGACGAGGAACCAGAAGTCGTCCGTGCCGTCGGTGCGCACCGCGAGCTCGACGTCGCCGCGCACGGCGGCGGGCAGCTCGCTGCGCACGCCCGCGTCGTCGAGCAGGCGGGCGAGGACGGGGACGAGGCCCTGGCGGCCGAAGCGCGTGGAGACGTAGGCGGCGGAGCCCTCGCGGGCGCCCGCACCGTCCCCGGTGCGGACCGTCCGGCGCGTCACGGCGGCGCGGCCGGCCTGCTCGCCGGTCTTGTACCAGCCCAGCACCTCGACGTCCGGGTCGACGACGTCCACCGGCTCGGTCCACACCGTGCCCTCGAGCTGCTCGCCCGCGAGCTCGACCGTCGCGCTCTCGCCGTCCAGCAGCGGGGCGAACTCCTCGACCCGGATGCCGAGCAGGTCGCGCAGCGCGCCCGGGTAGCCGCCGAGCCACGCGTGGTCGTCCTGGTCGACGACGCCCGAGAAGTAGGTCGTGACGAGGTGGCCGCCCGCCTCGACGAACGCCGTGAGGCGGTCGCGCAGGCCGGCCGGGACGACGTGCAGCACCGGCGCCACGACGACGTCGTACGTCGCGAGGTCCGTCGCGGACGGCACGACGTCCGCGCGGACGCCGAGCGCGAGGAACGCCGAGTACCAGTCGAGCGCCTCCTGGCGGTAGCGCAGCCGGTCGGTGGGGTGGGAGTCGAGCTCGCTCGTCCACCACGAGTCCCAGTCGAAGACGATCGCGGCGCGCGCGGGCTTCTGCGTGCTGCCCGCGACGGGCGCGAGGTCGCGCAGCGTCGCGCCGAGCGCGACGACGTCGCGGAACAGGCGCGAGCGCTCGCCCGCGTGCGGGACCATGCCCGAGTGGTACTTCTCCGCGCCGGCCGCGGACTGGCGCCACTGGAAGTAGCAGACCGCGTCGGCGCCGTGGGCGACGTGGGTGAGCGAGTCGCGCGCGAGCTCGCCCGGCTTCTTCGCGACGTTGACGGGCTGCCAGTTCACCGCGCTCGTCGAGTGCTCCATGAGGAACCACGGGCGGTGCCGGGCGATGCCGCCCGTGAGGTTCGCGGAGAACGACAGCTCGTCGAGCGCCTGCGGGCCGGGCAGCACGTAGTGGTCGTTGGAGACGAAGTCGAGCTCGTCCGCCCACGCGGCGTAGTCCATGCCCTTCGTCTCGCCCATGACCATGAAGTTCGTCGTCACGGGCACGTCCGGCGTGACGCGGCGCAGGATCTCCGCCTCGGCGCGCAGGTACTGGCGGAGCGCGTCGGACGAGAAGCGCTTGAAGTCGAGCTGCTGGGTCGGGTTCGGGTGCGACGCGGCGAGTCGCGGCGGGAGGACCTGCTCCCACGCGCTGTAGCGCTGCGACCAGAACGCGGTGCCCCACGCGGCGTTGAGCGCGTCGAGCGTCGTGTAGCGGTCGCGCAGCCACGTGCGGAAGGCCGCGGCCGCGTCGTCGGAGAAGTCGTAGACGTTGTGGCAGCCGAGCTCGTTCGACACGTGCCACGCGACGAGCGCCGGGTGGTCGCCGTACCGCTCGGCCATGCGCTCGACGAGGCGCAGCGCGTGCTCCCGGAAGACCGGCGACGTCGGGCGCCACTGCTGCCGCGCGCCCGGCCACAGGGTCTCGCCCGTGCGCGTCTGCGGCAGGACCTCCGGGTGCTTCGTCGTCAGCCACGGCGGCGGCGAGGCCGTCGCCGTCGCGAGGTCGACCGTGATGCCGTGCGCGTGGAGCAGGTCCATGGCGTCGTCCAGCCACGCAAAGTCCCACGTGTCCTCGGTCGGCTGGATGCGGGCCCACGAGAAGATCGCGAGCGAGACCACCGTCACGCCCGCCTCGCGCATGAGGCGCACGTCCTCGTCCCAGACCTCGCGCGGCCACTGGTCCGGGTTGTAGTCCGCGCCGTAGGACAGGCCCGACGGCGTGTACGCGCCGGGCTCGCCCGGCGGCGTGTGCGGCCCGGGACGGCGCAGCCAGCGGAACGGGGTGGGGGAAGACATGCAGGCTCCTCAGGTGCTCGCAGAGCGGTCGACGGCGGGGTGGGCCGTCGGCGGGGTGCCGCGTGGTCGCGCCGGGAGGCGCGACCACGCGGCCGACGGGGCAGGGCCGGGCGCCCCGGCGGGCGCCCGGCGGGGCCGGGTCACTCGGTGACGGTGAACCCCTGCTCGGTGCCGTACTTCGCGGACGCGTCCTGCCAGGCCTTCAGGCCGTCGGCGAGGGTCGTGCCCGAGACGTAGGCCTGGCCCACGGTGTCGTTGAAGATCGAGTTCGCGTAGACCTGGAACGGCAGGTACGACCAGCCCTCGACGACGTCGGACGCCGACTGCGCGAGGACCTCGTTGATCTTCTGGCCGCCGAAGTACTCGGACTCGAAGCCCTGGAACTCGTCGGACTCCAGCTCGGCCGTCGTGGCCGGGAACGCGCCGCCGTCCACGCGCGTCTGCACGCCGTCGCCCGCGTTCGCGTACTCGAGGAATCCGTAGGCGAGCGCCTGGTTCGAGCTCGCGGCCGGGACGGACAGCGCGGAGCCGCCGTTCTCGGCGCTCGCGGACGCGCCCTCCTCCCACTGGGGGAGCGGGGCGACGCGCCACTTGCCCGCGCCGTCGGGCACGCCCGACTCGAGGTTCGCGGGCATCCACGCGCCGATCGCGAGCGTCGCGATCGTGCCGTTGCCGAGGCCCTGGTACCACTCGTCGCTCCACGAGCTGACGGGCGCGAGGAGGTCCTCGTCGATGAGCGTCTGCCAGGTCTGCGCGAACTGCGTGCTGCCCTCGTCCGCGAGGTCGATCGTCACGTCCGTGCCGTCGACCTGGAACGGCTGGCCGCCGGCCTGCCAGATGAGCGAGGTCGTGAACCCGGCGTCGCCCGTGTCGTTGGTGATGTACACGTTCGGGTCGGCCGCGTGCAGGGCGCGCGCGGCCTCGACGAAGCCGTCCCACGTCGTCGGCACCTCGATGCCGTGCTGCGTGAAGACCTCCTCGTTGTAGAAGAGGGCCATGGGGCCGGAGTCCATGGGCAGGCCGTAGATGCCCGCGCCCTGCTGGACGGCGTTCCACGGCCCGGGGGTGAAGGTCCCGTCGAGCTCGTCGGCACCGAACGACGACAGGTCGGCGACGGCGTCCGACAGCGCGAACTGCGGGAGCGCGTAGTACTCGACCTGCGCGACGTCGGGCACGCCCTTGCCGGCGGCGATCGCGTTCTGGAGGGCGGTGTACTGGTCGTTGCCGGTGCCCGCGTTGACGAGCTCGACGTCGACGTTCGGGTACTCGGCCTCGAAGTCGCTGACGACCTGCTCGAGCGTGGGCTCCCAGGCCCACACCGTGAGGCTGCCACCCTCCTCGAGGGCCGCGGCGACGTCGTCGGCCGAGCCGGCGTCCCCGCCGGAGTCGTTGCCGCCGCCCGAGCTGCAGGCGGCCAGGGCCAGCGCGACGACGCCGGTGGCGGCGACGGCGCGCAGGGCGCGGGTGGTGCGGATGGACATGAGGGTTCCTCTCACTTCGTCGTCAGACGGATCGGGCGGGGTGGGTGCGGGGGTGGTGGGCCGGCCCGTGCGGCGGCGCGGGCGTCACTCCTTGACGGACCCGGCCGCGAGGCCGGACTGCCAGTAGCGCTGGAGCAGGAGGAAGGCCGCGACGAGCGGCAGGATCGTGAGGAGCGAGCCGGTGATCACGAGGTCGAAGATCGCCTCGCCGCCGGCGGTCGCGGCCTGCGCGTTCCACGCGTTGAGGCCGAGCGTCAGCGGGTACCAGTCGGGGTCCTTGAGCATGATCAGCGGCAGGAAGTAGTTGTTCCACGTCGCGACCATCGTGAAGAGCAGGACCGTGACGATCCCGGGCGCGAGCAGCGGCAGCGACACCTGGAAGAACGTGCGCGCCTCGCTCGAACCGTCCACGCGCGCGGCCTCGAGCAGCTCCGTCGGGATCGACTCGGCGGCGAACACCCACATGAGGTAGAGGCCGAACGGCGAGATGAGCGACGGGATGATGACGGCCCACGGCGTGTTCGTCAGCCCCATCTGGCTGAACATGAGGAACGTCGGGACGGCCAGGGCCGTGCCCGGCACCGCGACCGCGCCGATGACCGTCGCGAACACGCCGCGCTTGCCGGGGAAGTCGAACTTCGCGAGCGCGTACCCGCCGAGCACCGCGAGGAACGTCGCACCGCCGGCCCCGACCACCACGTACAGCAGCGTGTTCGCGAACCAGCGACCGAAGATGCCGCCGTCGTAGGTGAGCGTCCGGGCGATGTTGTCGAAGAGCGCGAAGTCGCCGCTGAACCACAGGCCGAACGAGGAGAACAGGCTCGACTGCGTCTTGGACGCGTTGACGACGAGCCAGAACAGCGGCACGAGCGCGTAGAGCAGGACGATCCCCGTGAGGACCGTCAGCAGGACGCTGCGGCGGGGGCGGGTGACGCCGTGCGGGGCGCGCGAGCGCAGGCGCACGGGCTTGCGGGTCGTGGCGCTCGTCGTCGTGCGGGACGCGGCGGGGACCGCCGGGGTCGAGGGGGTCGTGGCGGTCATCGTCAGGCCTCCTTGCGCATGCCGCGCAGCTGGACGACGTAGGCCACGATCATCGTGAGGACGCCCATGATGATGGCGACGGTCGCCGAGTAGTTGTACTGCTGGCCGGAGAACGACAGCGAGTACGCGTACAGGTTCGGGGTGAAGTACGTCGTGATCGCGTTCGGCGCGAGGCTCTGCAGGATGCTCGGCTCGTTGAAGAGCTGGAACGAGCCGATGATCGAGAAGATCGTCGCGATGACGAGCGAGCCCCGGATCGCGGGGATCTTGATCGCCCGGACGACCTGCCACTGGGACGCGCCGTCGAGCTCCGCCGCCTCGTAGAGCGAGGTCGGCACGACGCGCAGCGCCGAGTAGAAGATGAGCATGTTGTAGCCCACGAACTCCCAGGTCACGATGTTGCCGATCGACAGCAGCACCCAGTCGGGAGAGAGCGGGTTGGGGATCGTCGTGCCGAGCGCGTCGTTGATGTTCGCGACGAGCCCGAACCGCGTCCCGTACATGAAGCCCCACATGAGCGTCGCGACGACGGCCGGGACGGCGTAGGGGAGGAAGATCGAGATCCGGAAGAAGTTCCGCCCGTACAGGCGACCGGAGTCGATCGCGAGCGCGACGAGCAGGGCGATGCCGAGCATGATCGGGACCTGGACCACGAGGAACAGCCCGACGCGAGACACGCCCGACCAGAACTGCGGGTCCGAGAACGCGCGGGAGTAGTTCTCGAACCCGACGAACTGCGTGCCGCCCACCATCTGGGTGCGGAACAGGCTGAGGTAGATCGAGTACGCGATCGGTGCGAGGAACACGAGCGCGAAGACCGCCATGAACGGCCCCACGAAGCCCCAGCCGGTCCACGAGCGCCGTCGGCGCCGCGCCGGGAGGGACGAAGGAGCGCCGACCGGTGGCCGGAGCGCTGCCACGGGTGGGGACGTCGTCGTCATGCTGTGGTCCTCGTCATCGGGGGACGGCGACGTCCGTCGTCGCCGTTGTTTGCGTAAACATGAGCATGGCACGAGGTTCGGTGTTTACGCAAACATCGCCTACTGTGGGTGCTGACCGGCCACGACACCGGTCCGGCACGGGTACTGTGCCGACACCACGAGGACGAGGACGCCATGACCGACGGGCTCGACGACGAGACCCCCGCCCTGACGCGCACCGGGGGAGCTGCCGTCCGCACGGCACGGCGCGTCTCGATGGCCGACGTCGCGCGCGTCGCCGGGGTCTCCGCGCAGACCGTCTCCCGCGTCTCCAACGGGCACCCGGGCGTCGTCGAGAGCACGCGCTCGCGCGTGCTCGAGGCGATGACCGAGCTCGGCTACCGGCCCAACAGCGCGGCCCGCGCGCTGAAGAGCGGGTCGTTCCGCACGATCGGCGTCATCCTCTTCTCGCTCGCGACCACGGGCAACGTCCGCACGCTCGAGGCCATCGCGACCTCGGCCGCCGCCGAGGGCTACGCCATCACGGTCATCCCCGTCGCGGCGCCCACCCAGGACGGCGTCCACGGCGCCTTCACGCGCCTCGGCGAGCTCGCGGTCGACGCGATCATCCTGCTCATGGAGGTGCACCTCCTCGACGTCGCGCAGGTCAGCCTGCCGCCCGGCGTCCAGGTCGTCGTCGCCGACTCCGACGCGGGCGAGAGCTACGCCGTCGTCGACACGGACCAGGCCGACGGCACCCGCCAGGCCGTGCGGCACCTGCTCGACCTCGGGCACCGGACCGTGCACCACCTCGCGGGGCCCGCGCTCTCGTTCGCGGCCGAGCGCCGCACCTCCGCGTGGCGGGCCACGCTCGAGGCCGCGGGCCGCGAGGTCCCGCCGATCGAGCGGGGCGACTGGTCGCCGTCGTCCGGGTACGAGGCCGGGCTGCGCCTCGCGCGCCGCGACGACCTCACCGCCGTGTTCGTCGCCAACGACCAGATGGCCCTCGGGCTCGTCCGGGCCCTGCACGACTCCGGCCGACGGGTCCCGCAGGACGTGAGCGTCGTCGGGTTCGACGACCTGCCCGAGTCCAGCGAGTTCCTGCCCCCGCTCACGACCGTCCACCAGGACTTCGCCGAGGTCGGGCGCCGGCTCGTCGCGCAGGTGCTCCGGCAGGTCCGCGAGGGCGTCCACGAGGCCGGCACCCGCCTCGTCCCGACCCGCCTCGTCGAGCGAGCGAGCACCGCCCCGCCCCCGAGCTAGGTCCCGGGTTCGGCGCGTCCCGGCCGCCGAGCAGGTGGTCCGGGCTCGTCCTGGTCGCGGGACGCGCGCGAACCACCTGCTCGGCCCGCCAGGATCACCTGGTCAGTCGTCGGCGACCCAGGCGCTCGGGTCCTCGACGACCCCGCGCAGCACCTCGCGCGCGCCGCCCGTGAGCGCGGCGTGGTCGCCGACGGGCGCGGGCAGCAGCACGACGTCGGTCCAGGGGGCGGCGAGGACGCGGGTCCGGAGCTCGGCCTCGGCGGCGGGGCGCAGGTAGGGCAGGAGCGCGGGGTAGATGCCGCCGAGCAGGACGGTGTCGATGTCGACGAGGTTGACGTAGTCGGCGAGCGCGCTGCCGAGCGCGGTCCCGGCGCGCTCGACCGCGGCGAGCGCGTCCGGCTCGCCGGCGTCGAGGGCGGCGACGAGCGCCCCGGTGGGCGCGTCGACGGGCAGGCCCGCGCCGCGCAGGAGCGCGTCCTTGCCCGCGTACTGCTCCAGGCAGCCCGTCGCGCCGCAGCGGCACCGGGGGCCGTGCGGGTCGACGACGACGTGCCCCACCTCGCCCGTCCAGCCGTGGCGGCCGTGGAACAGGCGGCGGTCGACGACGATCGCGGACCCGATGCCCACGTCGCCCGACACGTAGAGGTACGTCGAGGGCGCGGGCCCGGTCGCGTCGTCGGGCACGACGCCGTGGCTCGCCTGGGCGAGCGCGGCGAGCTTGGCCTCGTTCCCGATCTCGACGGCGACGTCGGGGCCGAGCCCGAGGAGGCGGACGGGGTCGAGGTGGGACCAGCCGAGGTTCGGTGCGACCTCGAGCCGGCCGGCGCGCGGGTCGACGAGGCCGGGCAGGGCGAGACGCGCGCCCGCGACGGTCATGCCGTCGGCGCGCACCTGGGCGAGGAGGTCGTGCGCGATGCGCCCGAGGCGGGCCAGCACCTCGGTGGGGTCGCTGTCGTGGAGGTCGTCGGGGTCGACCTGCTCGGCGACGACGGCGCCGGTGAGGTCGAGCACGCGCCCGCCGAGGTAGTCGACGTTCACCTCGAGCCCCAGACCCACGAGGGTGCGCGGCGCGGGGGCGAGCGGCACGGCGGGCCGCCCGGCGCGCTGCGGGGTGGCGGGCGGCAGCTCGGCCACGATGCCGGCGGCGACGAGGCGGTCGACGAGCGTCGAGACGGTGGCGCGCGTGAGCCCGCTCGCGCCGGCGATGTCGGCGCGCGAGCACGGGTGCGACGCCTCGAACACGGCCCGCGCGACCAGCGCGAGGTTGTGCTCGCGCAGCGTGGCCTGGCGGGCTGCTGGGGGACCCGTCCGGGTCGCGACGCTGCGGTTCACGGTCTTGACCTTACCGACCCGGACGGATAAGTTCAGCCGTACGACATAAATAGGCCGGGGTCGACCGACGTCGCTCCGGCCCTCTCGACGAGGAGACCACCGTGGCCGACGAGACCACCCAGGACATCAACTTCTCCTTCGGTCTGTGGACCGTGGGCTGGACCGCGCAGGACCAGTTCGGCAGCGCGAGCCGCCCGGCGCTCGACCCGGCCGAGTCGGTGCGTCGTCTGGCCGACCTCGGCGCGTGGGGCTTCACGTTCCACGACGACGACGTCGTCCCCTTCGGCGCGGACGACGCCGAGCGCACCAAGCGCCTCGACGCGGTGCGCCAGGCTGCCGAGGACACGGGCCTCGTCATCGAGATGGTGACGACCAACCTGTTCAGCCACCCCGTCTTCAAGGACGGCGGCCTCACCTCGAACGACCGCGGCGTGCGCCGCTACGCGCTGCGCAAGGTGCTGCGCAACGTCGACCTCACCGCCGAGCTCGGCGCCAAGACGTTCGTCATGTGGGGCGGCCGCGAGGGCACCGAGTACGACGGCGCCAAGGACCTGCACTCCGCGCACGAGCGCTACGCCGAGGGTCTCGACCTCACCGCGGCGTACATCAAGGAGAAGGGCTACGACCTCAAGATCGCGCTCGAGCCCAAGCCGAACGAGCCCCGCGGCGACATCTTCCTGCCGACCATCGGCCACGCGCTCGGCCTCATCGCGAAGCTCGACAACGGCGACATCGTGGGCCTCAACCCGGAGACGGGCCACGAGCAGATGGCGGGCCTCAACTACACGCACGGCCTCGCGCAGGCGCTGTGGGCGGGCAAGCTCTTCCACATCGACCTCAACGGCCAGCGCTCGATCAAGTTCGACCAGGACCTCGTGTTCGGCCACGGCGACCTGCTCTCCGCGTTCTTCACGGTCGACCTGCTCGAGAACGGCTTCCCGAACGGCGGCCCCACGTACACGGGCCCGCGTCACTTCGACTACAAGCCGTCGCGCACCGAGAACGAGGTCGGCGTGTGGGACTCCGCGCGCGCCAACATGGAGACCTACCGCCTGCTCGCGCGCAAGGCCGCGGCGTACCGCGCCGACAGCCGTGTCCAGGAGGCGTTCGCGCACTCGGGCGTGTTCGAGCTCGGCCAGCCCACGCTGGGCGAGGGCGAGTCCGTCGCCGACCTGCTCGCGGACCGCGGCGCGTACGAGGAGTTCGACGTCGACGCCGCGGCGAACCGCGACTTCGGCTTCGTGCGCCTCAACCAGCTCGCGCTCGAGCACCTCATCGGCTGAGGTGGCCGCCGACGCCAGGACGTCCGACGCCGGCGGCGAGCGCGTGCTCGTCGCCGGCGTCGACACGTCCACGCAGTCCTGCAAGATCGTCGTGCGCGACGCCGCGACGGGCGCCCTCGTGCGCACCGGGTCGGCCAAGCACCCCGACGGCACCGAGGTCCACCCCGACGCGTGGTGGGACGCGTTCCGCGAGGCCGCGTCCGCGGCGGGCGGGCTCGCCGACGTCGCGGCGCTCGCCGTCGGCGGCCAGCAGCACGGTCTCGTCGCGCTCGACGCGGACGGGAACGTCGTGCGCGACGCGCTCCTGTGGAACGACACGCGCTCGGCCCCGGCCGCGCGCGACCTGATCCGGGAGCTCGGCGAGGCCCGCCTCGCCGAGGGCGTCCCCGACGCCCACGACCGGGTCGAGTCCGCGACCGAGGCGGGCGCCCAGGCGTGGGCCGACGCGATCGGGTCCGTGCCGGTCGCGTCGCTCACGGTGACGAAGCTGCGCTGGCTGCGCGACGCCGAGCCGGAGAACGCGGCGCGCGTCGCCGCCGTCGCGCTGCCGCACGACTGGCTCACGTGGCGCATCGCGGGGTACGGCCCCGCGGGCGACGAGTCCGCGCCGCTCGGCCCGGACCTCGGCGCGCTCGTCACCGACGCGTCCGACGCGTCAGGCACGGGCTACTACGACGCGACGAGGGACGACGGCCCCGACGGCCGGGGCGCGTACCGCCTCTACCTGCTGGAGCTCGCGCTCGGACGGACCGACGTCGTGCTGCCGCGCGTCGTCGGGCCGTCGGCGACGGCGGGCGTCGCGCACCCCTCGGTCGCCGGGAGCGCGGTCGAGGGCGGCACGCTGCTCGGCCCCGGCGCGGGCGACAACGCCGGTGCGGCGCTCGGCCTCGGCATGGTCGCGGGCGACGTCGCGGTGTCGATCGGGACGTCGGGCGTCGTGTCGGCCGTGACCGACGACCGCACGGCGGACGGCTCCGGCCTCGTCAACGGGTTCTCCGACGCGACGGGCCGGTACCTGCTGCTCGCGGTGACGCTCAACGCGAGCCGGGTGCTCGACGCGGCGCGCGCCGTCCTCGGCGTCGACCATGCGGGGCTGTCGCGGCTCGCGCTCCAGGCGCCCCCCGGCGCGGACGGGCTCGTGCTCGTGCCGTACCTGGAGGGCGAGCGCATGCCCAACCGTCCCGACGCGTCGGGCACGCTGCACGGCATCCGGCTCGGCACGTCGACGCCGGAGCACCTCGCGCGCGCGTACGTCGAGGGCATGCTGTGCGGCCTCGCGGACGGGCTCGACGCGCTGCGGGCGCTCGGCGTCCGGGTCGAGCGCGTGCAGCTCATCGGCGGCGGCGCGCAGTCCGAGGCGGTCCGGCGCATCGCGCCGCAGGTCCTCGGCCTGCCCGTCACGGTCCCCGAGCCCGGCGAGTACGTGGCCGACGGCGCCGCGCGCCAGGCGGCGTGGGTCCTCGCCGCGCACGAGGCGGGCGGCTCCGGGGCGGACGTCGCCCCGCCCACCTGGGCCGCGTCGTCGGCCACGGTGGTCGAGGCCGACCCGGTCCCGGCGATCCGCGAGCAGTACGCGGCGGTGCGCGACCTCGTCTGACCCCGCCCCCGCTGAGTGCATGAAACAGTCGCGTCCGAGGCCTTCGGGCGCGACTGTTTCATGCACTCACGGGGTGCCGGGCGGGTGGGCCGGTCGGGTGTCGCGGTCAGGAACCGCCGGCGAAGCCCGTCTGGCGCCACGCCTCGTAGACGGCGATCGACGCCGCGTTGGTGAGGTTGAGCGAGCGGCGCCCAGGCAGCATGGGGATCTTCAGCTGGTCCGTGATCCGCTCGTGGGCCAGCACGTCGTCGGGCAGGCCGGTGGGCTCCGGGCCGAACAGCAGGACGTCGTCCGGCCGGTACGTCACGTCGGTGAACGACGTCGTCGCGCGCGTCGTGAACGCGAAGACCCGGCCCGGGAGGGTCGCGAGCGCGGCGTCGAAGTCCGCGTGCACCTCGACGCTCGCGAGGTCGTGGTAGTCCAGGCCCGCGCGGCGCAGCCTGGGCTCGTCCAGGTCGAACCCGAGCGGCTCGACCAGGTGCAGGCGCGCCCCGGTCACCGCGGCGAGGCGGATCGCGTTGCCCGTGTTCCCCGGGATGCGCGGCTCGAAGAACACCACGTGGGGCAGGGTCGACGGCGGTCGGGCGGCCGGGTCGGCGACGTGCGGCCGCCAGTCGGTGCGGGGGTCGGGGGTCTCGCTCACGCCCCCGATTCTCGCAGCGGTCCGAGCGGGGCGCGGTACACCTCGACGTCGGCCCCGGTCGTGGCGCGGCGCGGGACGCTCAGCCCATGCGGTCGAGGTCGGCCGCGCGCACCTCGTGCGCGAGCGGCTCGCCCGCGCGGAAGCGGGCGAGCTCGTCGACGACGATCGCGCCCTGCGTGAGCCGGCCCTGCACGGTCGCGGCGGCGTGGTGCGGCGTGAGGAGCACGTTCCGCAGGCGGCGCAGCGGGTGGTCCTCGGGCAGCGGCTCGGCGTCGTAGACGTCGAGCGCGGCGCTGATCCGGCCGCTCGCCAGCTCACGGACGAGGGCGTCCTCGTCCGTGAGCCACGACCGTGCGGTGTTGACGAGCCCGGCGTGGTCGGGCAGGAGCGCGAGCTCGCGCGCGCCGAGCAGGTGGTGGGTCTCGGGCAGCACGGGTGCGTGCAGCATCGTGACGCGGCTCGTCGCGAGCAGCTCGTCGAGCCCGACGAGGGTCGCGCCGAGCGCGGCGGCGTCGGCGGGGGAGAGGGTCGGGTCGGCGACCACGACCTCCGCGCCGAGCGCGCGCAGCATCGCGATCGCCGCGCGCCCGGTGCGCGACGCTCCGACGACGCCGACGCGCGTGCCCGCGATCTCGTACCGCGGGGGTGCGGCCTCCGCGTCGGCCCACGGGACGCCGTCGTGCAGGGCGTTGTGGAACGCGGGGACCTGGTGGAGCAGCGCGAGCGCGAACGTCACCGAGACCTCGGCCACCGGGCGTGCCATCGCCTGGCCCGCCTGCGTCACGCGGACCCCGCGCTCCCACAGCGCGGGCGTGACGAACGGCTTGACGGAGGCGCCCGTGTGCGCGACGAGCCGCAGGCCGGGGAGCCGGTCCAGGAGGTCCGCGTCCAGGGGCGGCGTGCCCCAGGAGACGACGAGCGCGTCGACGCGCTCGCGCGCCGCGGGGCTCAGCCGGTCGAGCGCGGCGCCGAGCGCGCGCGGGTCGTCGACGACGTCGAACGGTCCCGCGCCCGCCAGGCGCTCCCAGACGTCGGGGGCGAACAGCTCGGTGCGCAGCCACGGCGCGACCGCGACGACCGCGCGCGCGGCCCCGGCACCCGGGCCGGGCCCCGCGGCGGTCCCCGGGTCGGGCGCGCCGGTCACCGCAGCCAGTCCTCGAGGTGCTCCGCGACGAGCGCATCGTCCGCGGCGGCGAGCCACGGGTACGACGCCGTCACGCGGGTCAGCTCGTCGGCCTGCCCGGGGGAGAGGGTCTCCTCCGGGTCGAGGCACCAGATGCCGTCGAGCAGGCCCTGGCGGCGCAGCACCTCGTGCACGCCCGCGATGACGCCCGCGAAGTCGTGCGCCGCGTCGAAGACGGCCGCGTTCGCGTCGGTGAGGCCGGCCGCGCGCGCGGTGAGGGTCGCGAGGGCGGCGGCGTCGGGCACGGTGGCCCCGCCGTCGGGGCCGATGCCGTGCGCGGCGTGCGCGAGGGCCAGCGTCTCGACCGCCCCCCGGGTCCAGACCGCCCACTGCCCGAGCAGGCCGCCCACGAACCGCGCCGTGAAGGTCGAGGCGCGGCCCTCGGCGTCGGTCACCGGGACGTCGAGGCGCTGCGTGAGGTCGGCGACGATCGCGTCGTCGTTGCCCGTGTACAGCGCGATCTCGTCGCCGCGACCCGACGCGGCGACGCCGCGCAGCACGTCGATCGTTCGGTAGCGGTGGAACGGCGCGGCCTTGATCGCGACGACCGCCTCGATCGACGCGTACTCGCGCCAGAAGCCGACGGACAGGCGCGGGCCGCCGATCGCCTCCTGGAGGTAGAACCCGATGACGGGCAGCACCTCGCCGACGGCGCGGGCGCGGTCGAGCAGCACGCGCTCAACCTCCTCGCGCGAGCCGGCGAGACCGGGCACGCGCGGCGCGAGCAGCACCGCGTCGTAACCGAGCGACGCCGCGAGCTCCGCCTCCGCGACGGCCTGCCGCACGTCGCCGGCCGCGCCCGCGACCTGGACGAGCGGGCGGGGCCCGGTGTGCAGCGAGCCCGCGGGCGCGTCGCCCGCGACCGTCGCGCGCGACACCTCGGCCGCGAGCTCGAGCACGGGCCGCAGGAGCCCGTGCTCGCGGATCTCGAACTGCGTCGTGTGGACGCCGACGGCGACGCCGCCCGCGCCCGCCGCGTGGTAGTACCGCGTGAGCGCGCGCTGGCGGCGCTCGTCGAGGCGGCGGTCCGCGTCGAGCGCGAGGGGCTGCGCCGGGATGACTGTCCCCGCCCGCAGGAGCGCGGCGACGTCGTCGGCGAGGCGCGGGGTGGCCGACGCCGCGGCGGGGGTGGTGGGGGCCGTCATCAGAACGCCCCGTCGCGCACGGCGAACTTCGTCGGCTTGCCGCTCGTCGGCAGCCCGGCCGCGAGCCACTGCGCCTGCCAGTCCACGAGCGTGCGCAGCGGCACCTGCGGGTAGCCGAACAGCTCGTGGCAGCGCGTCGCGTCGTTGAGCAGCGCCGTCGGGGCGGGCTCGCCCGTGAACGACACCTCGCGGTCGAGGCCGCGGCCGAGGAGCTCCGCGAGGCGCCGCACCGACGCCGTCTCCGGTCCGGTGAGGTTGATCGCCGTCGCGGGCGACGACGCGAGCGCGAGCGAGCGCAGCGCGACCTCGTTCGCATACCCCTGCCACACGACGTTGACGTGCCCGGTGGTGAGGTCGACGGGCTCGCCCGCGAGGATCGGCGACGCGACGTCGAACAGGACGCCGTAGCGCAGGTCGACGGCGTAGTTGAGGCGGATCGTCACGACCTTCGTGCCGCGCGAGAGCGCGGCGTGCTGGAGCACGCGCTCGCGGCCGAGGCAGCTCATCGCGTACTCGCCGACCGGCCCGACAGGGTGCTCCTCGGAGCACCCGCCCGACTCGACGGGCACGAGCGGGTAGACGTTCCCGGTGGAGAACGCGGCGATGGTCGAGTCGGCGTAGCGGCGCGCGACGTCGTGCACGAGGGCCGCGTTCGCGGCCCACGCGAGCGACGGCGCGGACGACGTGCCGAACTTGGCGCCCACCATGTAGACGACGTCGGCGCCGTCGGGCAGCGCGGCGAGGTCCGCGTCGGGCGCGAGCAGGTCGGCCGCGACGACGTTCACCCCGGCGTCGCGCAGACGGTCGGCCTGCTCGGGGTCGGACCACCGCGAGACGGCGTGCACGGCGTCGCCCGTGCGCCCGGCCGCGTCGAGCGCCCGGCGGGCGAGGACGGTGAGGCTCGGGCCCATCTTGCCGCCCGCGCCGAGGATGACGAGGTCGCCCGAGCGGGCGGCCAGGTCCTCCACGAGGTCGGGCGACGGCGTCGTGAGCAGCTCCTCGAGCTCCGCGACGGACGTCGGGGCCTTGAGGGCGCTGGTGCTGGTCTGCGTGGTCATGTGGTGAGTCATCCCTTGATGCCGGACGAGGTGACGCCCTCGACGAAGAAGCGCTGGGCCACGAGGTACGAGGCGAAGATCGGAACGAACGAGATGGTGGCGCCCGCGAGCACCATGTTGAGCGGCACGTCCTGCTGCTGGAGCGAGGCGATGCCGACGGTCAGCGTCCAGTGGTCGGTGCCCTGGCCGATGATGAGCGGCCACAGGAAGTCGTTCCAGTGCCACAGGAAGACGAACGTGCCGAGCGTCGCGAGGATCGGCTTGCACAGCGGCAGCACGATGCGCAGGAAGATGCGCCACTCCGAGGCGCCGTCGAGCTTCGCGGCCTCGAACAGCTCGTCGGGCAGGTCGAGGATGAACTGCCGCATGAGGAACACGGCCTGCGCGTTCGCGAGCGTCGGCAGGATCAGGCCCCAGTACGTGTCGAGCCCGCCCGCCTGCGCGATGAGGATGAACGTCGGGATGAGCGTCACGTGGTACGGGACCATGACCATCGCGAGGAACGACCAGAACATCGCCTCGCGCCCGGGGAACTTCTTCTTCGCGAACGCGTAGCCGGCCATCGACGCGAGCAGCAGCACCGCGACCACGGAGACGACGGAGTACACGAGCGTGTTGACGAGCCAGGTGCCGATGTTGCCCGCGCCGAGCACGCGCCCGTAGGCCTCGGTCGTGAGGTTCGTCGGCAGGAGCGACGCGGGGAAGTCGATCGCGGCGGCCGGCTTCAGCGACAGCACGACCATCGCGTAGAACGGGAAGATCGTCAGGACGGCGGCGAGCGAGAGCACGACGTAGCGCAGCACCTTGCCGCGCAGCGACAGGTCGCTCGCGCCCTTGCGGCCGCGCCGGCGGCGGGTCGCGGTGGGGCGCACGGGCATCGCGGCGCCCTCGAGCACCCGCCCGGTGGTGGTGGGGTCGACGGCGGTCACTTGTCCCTCCCGATGGCGTAGCGCTGGATCAGGGCGACGACCAGCGTGACGACGAACAGCGCGACGCCGAGCGCGCTCGCGTAGCCGAGGTCGAAGTACTTGAAGCCCTGGTCGTAGATGTAGAAGACGAGGTTGTAGCTCGCCCGTGCGGGCCCGCCCGCCGTCATCACGTAGACGAGGTCGAAGATCTGGAACGACGCCGTCGTCTCGATGACGGCGAGGAAGAAGAGGGTCGGCTTGAGCTGCGGCGCGATGATGTGCCAGAACCGCTTCCACGGCCCGGCGCCGTCGATCGCGGCGGCCTCCTCGAGCTCGCGCGGCAGGTCCTGCATGCGCGCGAGGAGGATGAGCATCCCGTAGCCGAAGCGCGACCAGATCGCGACCATCGCGAGCGCGGGCAGCACGAGCAGCGTGTCGCCCAGCCAGGAGTCGGTCGAGAACCCGAGCGCCCCCATGAGCTTCGACCACGGGCCGTTCGTGGAGAACACCCACGTGAACACGGTCGCGGCGAGCACGAGGCTCGTGACCACGGGCAGGAAGAACACCGAGCGGTAGAAGCCGGAGCCGCGGAACGAGCGGCGCACCATGAGCGCCATGAACGTCGAGATCGCGAGCGACACGGGGACGATGAGCACGCTCAGCACGACCGTGACGCGCAGCGCCGACCAGAAGATCGGGTCGTCGACCATGCGCCGGAAGTTCTCGACGCCCGTCCACTCGGCACCGACGCCGATGGTGTAGTCGAAGAAGCTCAGCGCGACGCCGGCGATCGCCGGACCGAAGCGGAACAGCAGGAACAGCAGGAACGCGGGGAGGGCGAACAGCAGGCCGATCCTCGCCTCACGGCGCTCCAGGACGCGGCGGGTCGTGCCGCGCGAGGGCCTCGACGGCGTCGGGCGCCGCTCGGGCCCGTCGGCGGTCAGCCCGTCCGAGGTGGGGGCGGTCGCGGTCATGGGTTCTCCTCTCGTACCGCGAGGTACCGCGGCGCGGGCAGCAGGGGGACGGCTGCCCGCGCCGCGGCGTCGGTCAGCCGAGCAGCGGGTTCGCCGCCGCGGCCGCGTCCTTCAGGGCCTGCTCGGGCGTCTTCTCGCCGATGAGCGCGGCCTGGAGCTCCGGGGCGAGCACGCCCATGACCTCACGGGACTTCTCGTTGACCTCGCCGGCCGTCGTGTACTGGAGCGTCTCCTCGAGCGCGGACAGCACCGGGTCGTCGGCGTAGAGGCCCGACTCGCTCTCGTACGGCGAGAACCAGCCGGCGGCCTGGGCGTACTCGGCGCTCACCTCGGGCGAGGTCGCGAACGCGGCCCACTTGCCCGCGGCGTCGAGGCTGTCGGCCGTCTTGAGCACGGACAGCGAGCCGACGGTGCCGAACGCGACCGCCTCCGCCTCCTTGAGCGGCGGAAGGACGACGACGTTCTCCTCGCCCCAGAAGCCCGCGACGTCCGCGGGGCCCTGCTGCCAGGTGCACGCGATCTTGCCCTTGGCGGTGTTCGTCTGCTCGAACGCGGGGATGGTCGTCAGCAGGTCCTTCTCGATGTACCCGCCCTCGGCGAGGTCGACCGCGAACTGCAGCGCCTCGACGCCCTCGGGGGAGTCGAACGCGACCGACGAGCCGTCCTCGGAGAAGACGGACCCGCCCGCCTGCCACAGCAGCGGGTAGAAGGACTCGTTGAGCGTCGCGTCGACCGAGCCCCAGTAGTTGGTGACGTCGTAGCCGGCGGCCTGGAACGTCGGCGCGAGCGCCATGAGGTCGTCCCACGTCTCCGGGTAGTTCCCCGCCTCGCCGACGGCCTCGAACGCCGCGGCGTTGCACACGAGGGGCTTGCTGTTCATGATCAGCGGCGAGCCGAGCATCGCGCCGTCGACCGTGACGGCCTTCGACGCGTTCTCGCGCAGGTCGCCGACCTGGTCCGTGACGTAGTTGTCCACGGCGGCGAGGGACTTGCCGTACTTCGGGATCTGGTCCGGGATGAGGTAGACGACGTCGGGGCCCTTGTTGCCCGCGATCGCGGTCGCGAGCGTCTCGTCGCGGCCGGCCCACGGGTAGATCTCGACCTTGACGTCGACGTCGGGGTTCTCTTCCTGGAACGCGGCGACCTGCTCGTCCCAGAAGGCCTTGTGGGCGGCCTCGTCGGCGATGACGGGGTACGTCCACATGGTGACGGAGCCGGACGCGGCGCCGTCCTCGGGCGTGGGGGTGGAGCTGCCGGCGCCGGCACCGCCGGCGCAGGCGCTCAGCGCGCCGAGCGTGCCGACCGCGAGCGCGGCGGTCCAGAGGCGCTTCGTCGTGCGCAGGGTCATCGACGTGTCTCCTTGGTGAGGTCCCGCCCGGGTGGGCGGGTGGGGGTGGGGGTGCTGCTGGGCGGTGTGGTGCTGTGGTGGTGCGGTCGTCGGGCCCGGCGCGTCAGCGCGCCGGGACGTCGACGACGGTGCGCCGGTGGCGCGACTCCTCGGCCGCGAACACGGCGAGGTGGCTCTGCAGGGACTCGACGGCGCCCGACCGGACGTGGCTCGGGTCCCCCGTCGCGACGGCGCGCACGAACGCGTCCATCACCCCCGAGTCGCCGCCGCCGTGGTCGTCGGCGGCGTTCGTGGCGCCGTGGTGGCCGCCGTCGTGCACGGTGACGCTGCCGTCGCGGAAGTCGGTCACGCGGACCTTCTCCCCGTCGCCGTCGAGGCACCCGTGGGTGCCGAAGATCTGGGTCTTGCGGTGGTCCTGCTCGGAGAACGCGGTCATGGTGAACGTCGCCGCGCCGCCGCCCTCGAGCTCCATGGCGACGACCTGGTGGTCGACGACGTCGTTGTCCGAGGCGTAGACGCAGCGGCCGTAGTCGGTCGTGCGCAGCGCCTCGACGACGCCCGCCTCGTCGGTCGCGTCCGTGATGACGGAGACCGGCCAGATCGGGCCCTTCTCGCGCAGCGTCGACAGGTACAGGCGCGGGGCCGAGTACGGGCACGTCGGCTCGAGCGGGCAGTCCAGGCAGCGGTCCGCCGCGCCCGCGGGCCGCTCCTCGGGCCGGAAGTGCTTCAGGGAGCCGAAGCTCGCGACCGTCGTGATCCGCTTGCCCGTGACGTAGCGGATCCAGTCGAGGTCGTGGCTCGACTTCGCGAGGAGCATCGGGCTCGACGTCTTCTCGGAGCGCCAGGGGCCGCGCACGTAGGAGTGGGCGTCGTGCCACCAGCCGACGGGCTCGAGGTGCTGGACGTTGACGATCTCGCCCAGGACGCCCGAGTCGACGACGGACTTCACGAGGTCCGTGTACGGCATGTAGCGCATCACGTGGCAGACGCCGAAGAGCACGCCCGACGCCTCGACCGCGTCGACGACGTCCCGGCACTCCTCCGGGCTCGGCGCGAGCGGCTTCTCGACGAGGATCGCGTACCCCTGCGGCGCGAGCGCGACGACGGGGTCGCGGTGCTCCCGGTCCTGCGTCGCGACGATCACCATGTCCGCGACCCGGCCCGTGCCCCCCGCGGCCCGGTCGGCGTCGCCCGCGGCGACGAGGTCCTGCCAGCCGGCGAACTCCGCGACCTGCGGGAGTGCCGCGCCCAGGCCGACGGCGGGCGCGGACGTGTCGGCGGCGAGCGCGGCGGCGGTGGTGGCGGCCGGCGTGACGGCCGGGTCGGCGGGGCCGCCGGTCTGGGCCGCGACGGCCTGGTCGACGACGAGCCCGCGCTGGTGCGCCCGAGGGTCGGCGACGGCGACCAGACGGGCGCGCTCCGGGTGCTCGGCGATCCAGCGCGCGTACGTCTGTCCGCGGTTCCCGGCGCCGACGAGGGCGACGGTGACAGGCTGGGGGGTGGGGGTCACGTGTGCGGTCCTTGCTCCGTTGCGATGGTCCTGCGGGGCGGGGGTCTCCCGGCCCTGACAGGCCTCGTTTGCTATTTGCTATAGCAAGCCTGCCATGCCGATGTTACGCCAGATCGGCGCTCGTGTTAACTCGCGCACGACGCGATGCGGAGTTGTGACCTTTCGTGCCGCGGCCCGGGGTGCCGGCGCAGTGGTCGTCGTGGGCCGGGGCCGGGGGTGGTGAGTGCGGGTCTACCATCCGCGCTGCTCGTTCCTCGCGGCGCTCCCGCCAGGCCCGCCACGACCCGCACTCACCACCCCCGGCCCTTCGTCGTCCCACCTCGCGCGCTGCTCCCGCGCCGGGGTGCGCCCGGCGGGGAGAGCGGCGTGGGTGCGGGCGCGTCAGACGACGAGGTTGCCCGTCGTGACGACGCGGTCGCCGTCGTCGGGGAACGCCGTGCGGGTGACGCCCTGCTCGACGTTGCCGCTGTGGAGGACGAACGAGTCGCCGCCCAGGGCGGACGGTGCGAGCGCCAGGGTGCCGCCCGCGAAGGTCGAGCCCGTGGCGGACCACGTGTTGATGCCGGCGTCGAGGTTCACGTGCCCAGTGTCGCCCGACGGCGCGGTGCTCCGGACGCCGTCCAGCGCCCAGGTGACCGGCTCGTCCGCCTTGGCCCTGCGCAGGAAGCTCCCGCCCGCCGGCGTGCCCTCGAGCCGGGGGCCGCCGTCGAGCCGGACGGTCTGCTCGGCCGCGCCCGCCGCGACGAGGGCGACGCTGCGCACGACGCCGCCGCGCACCGTGAGGTCGCCGCTCACCGTCACCGTGCCCTCGCCCTCGGCCGCCTCGAGCGTGCACGTGTCCAGCACGACGGCGCCCTTCCCGGCGAACGACGCGTTCTTCAGCCCGTTCAGGGTCGTGCGCACGAGGTGCACCGGGTTCGTGACGTTCGCCTGGGTGATCGCGGTGTCCGGCAGGACCGCGAAGCGCGACCCCTCGATGACGTTGGGCCGCTTCGACAGCGCCGACGCCTGGGAGATGATCAGGGTGTCGTCGGCCTGGCAGCCACGGAGCTGCACGCCGTCGGCGTTGACCCACAGCATCCCCGAGCCCGCGAGGCCGTCCTTGCGGATGACCTGCACGTCCTCGAGCGTGAGGTCGGTGACCTTGACGCGCGCGACGAACCACGAGCACACGTGCCGCGTCACCGTGATGCGCTTGGCCGCGCCGCCCCAGGCCGCGCCCGAGTTGGCGAACGTCATGAGGCCCGAGTTCCCCACGTAGGTGAGGTCGTGCTCGTACTGGCCGTGCGTGACGAACGGGCCCTGGTCGTCGCCGTCGCCGTGGCAGTTCTCCACGAGCCCGTACGACGACGCGGTCCAGTCGTTGAGGTGCCGCGCGTTGGTCGTGTGGCAGTCCACGACGTGCCCGTAGTTGCAGTAGATCTGCTGCGTCAGGTAGCCCGCGCCGCCCCACGTGACCGACGCCGGGTTGGTCAGCGAGCAGCCCGCCGTGCGGAAGAACGTGCTCCAGCGGCGCATGACGAGCGGCCAGAACGTCGCGACGCCGTGCACGTTCTCCACGTCGCAGCGCACCGCGTACTCGTAGGCGATCGGGTGCGAGCCCGTGTACTGGTCGCCGTCGGGCCGGCCGCGGAAGGCGAGGTTGCGCACGTGCACCTGCTCGACGGGCTCCACCCGCGTCCACGTGAGCGTGCGGCCCTTCGCGAGCGACCAGCCCGCCTTGTAGTTGACGCGCACGTGGGTGGCGTCGACGATCTGCGTGATCTGGACGAGGCGCTGGAGCTCGCGCTCCCACCGGCCGGCGAGCGCGTTGACCTCGACCGCGTACCACTGGCCCACCTCGAACTGCGAGGAGTCCGCGACCTCGTAGTCGTCGCGCAGCTCCGGCATCGTCGCCGTGAGGGTGTTCTTCCGGACGTCCTCCGTGACCTTCCCGCGGAAGAACAGCACGGCCGCGAAGGGGTCGTCCTGCCCGGCGTCCTCGATGCCCTCGGTCGTCATGAGGTGGTTGCCGAAGTCCAGCTCGAGGTTCGAGCGCGTGAACGTGTGGCGCCGCGTGAAGTTGAGGTCCGTGTGCGCCTCGATGCGCGTGACGCTCGGGTCGTTCACGAGGGCGTCGAGCGCGTCGTCGGCGGGGTTCTCGGGGCCGAAGAGGCCGAACCAGCGGAAGTCTCCGGTGCCGGTGTGCAGGGTGTGCCAGCGGCCCTTGGCTCCTGCGTCGGTCGGGGCGAGGACGGTGCCGCCGTTGGCGGCGGCGGTGGACCTCGCGTCGTAGCGCAGGAGCCGGGCGGCGCCGTCGCCGGCGGTCGCGTGGCCGAGGAGCTGGGCGACGGTGCCGTCGTCGAGCTTCTTGGCCTTCCAGCCCGTGAGCTCGGCGACCGTGGCGGCGACGAGGACCTCGGCGTCGGGCTTGTCGTCCTTCTTCGCCGCGAGCGGCGCGCCGACGAGGGGCGCCGCGTGGGCGCTGCCGCTGCCGAGGGCGACGGCGCCCGCGGCGAGGGAGGCGATGCCGGCGACGCGCAGCAGGTTGCGCCGCGAGGGCGGCTGGGCGGCCTCGCCCGGCGCGGCCGGCGTCGGCTCGGTCGTGGTCTCGAGGGTCATGGGGGTGTCCTTTCGTCGGCCCGGCGCGACGGCGCGGGTGTCGGTGGGGAGGCGGGAGCAGGGTGCCCGGGCGTCGCCCGGGCGGGTCACACGGTGAGGTTCGCGTCGACGAGCACGCCGTCGCCCGCGGTCGGCAGGCCCGCGCGGTCGACGCCGGTCTCGACGTTGCGGGCATGGAGGACGCGCACGCCGTCGGGCAGGTCGAGGCGACCGCCCGTGAACCGCGACCCGGTCGCGGCGTAGCGGTCGCCGGAGCGCAGCGCGACGTGCGCCGTGCCGTCGGCGGCCCGCAGGTCGGCGCCGCGGAGCGTGACGTCCACGGCCCCCGCGCCGGTGCCGCGCGAGACGAGGGCCCCGGCCGTCGTCGTGCCCGCGGCCCGGACGCCGTCGAGCACGAGCCGCTGGTCGCGCGCGCCGCTGAGCCGCACGCCCACGCCCTGCCACGACCCGCCCGTGACGGTGACGTCCGCCGAGCCGAGGTCGACCGGCGCGGCCGGGGCCTCGTCCGTGCCGCCGACGAGCTCGCAGTCGGTGAACGTCACGGGACCGGCGCCGCGCAGGATCGTGCCGTCCACGCCGGTGATGCGCGTGCGCACGAAGTGCACGGGGTTCGTCACCGGCGTCTGGTGCAGCACCGACCCCGCGGGCAGCGCGAACGCGCAGTCCTCGACGACCGTCGGGCGCCGCGACAGCGACGACCGCTGCCCGACGGCGAAGAAGCCGGCCGTGCAGCCGCGCACCTGTGCGCCGTCGGCGTTGATCGTGAGCGTCGCCTGCGGGTCGAAGGTCGACCGTGCGACGACGTGCACGTCCTCGAGCGTGAGGTCCGTGATCTTGGTGCCCGCGACGAACCACGAGCACGTGTGGTGCTTGACCGTGATGCGCTTGGCCGCCGTGCCCCACTGGCCGCCCGAGTTGGCGATGTCCATGAGCCCGCTGTTGCCGACGAACACGAGGTCGTGCTCGTACTGGCCGTGGGTCGTGAAGGGGTTGCCGCCCTGGTCGTCCCCGTCGCCGTGGCAGTTCTCCACGAGGCAGTACGCCGACGCCGTGAGGTCGTTGAGGTGCCGCGCGTTGTGGCTCGTGCAGTCGGAGACCCGCCCGTACAGGCAGTAGATCTGCTGCGTGAGGTAGCCGGCGCCGCCGTAGAACACCGTCGGCGGGTTGGCGACCGAGCACCGCTCCGTGACGAAGTGGGTGTTCCAGCGCCGCATGATCACCGGCCACCACGTGCGGTGGCCGTGCACGTCCGAGACGTCGCAGCGCACCGCGTACTCGAACGCGACGGGGTGCGAGCCGGTCATCTCGCGGTCGTCGGGCAGCTCGCCGTTCGCCGGGCCGTCGAAGGGCCCGGACCCGTGGAACGTCATCGCGCGCACGTGCACCTGCTCGACGGGCTCGACGCGCGTCCAGGTGAGCACGCGCCCGGCGGGCAGCTCCCAGCCGTTCTTGTAGTCGACGCGCACGTGCGTCGCGTCGAGCACCTGCGTGACCTGGACGAGGCGCTGGAGCTCGCGCTCGTCGCCGCCGCCGCCCGGGCGCTCGTCCGAGCGCAGCGCCCACCACTGCCCGACGGCGAACGCGCCCGCGTCCGCGACCTCGAAGACGTCCGTGAGGTCGGGGAGCGTCGTGGCGAGCGTGCGCTGCTGCGTCTCGTCGGTCACGCGACCCTGGAAGAACAGGACCGCGCCGAACGGGTTGTCGTGGGCGTTGCGCTCGATGCCCTCCGTCGTGACCGTGCGCCCGCCGAAGTCGAGCTCGAGGTTCGAGCGGGTGTAGGTGTGGCGTCGGGTGAAGTTGAGGTCGGTGCGGGCCTCGATGCGGGTGATGCTGGGGTCGTTCACGAGGGCGTCGAGGGCGTCGTCGGCGGGGTTCTCGGGGCCGAAGAGTCCGAACCAGCGGAAGTCCGCGGTGCCGGTGTGGACGGTGTGCCAGCGGCCGGTGGCACCGGCGTCGCTGGGGGCGAGGACGGTGCCGCCGTTCGGGGCCGCGGTGGACCGCGCGTCGTAGCGCAGGAGTCGGGCGGCGCCGTCGCCCGGGGTCGCGTGGCCGAGGAGCTGGGCGACGGCGCCGTCGTCGAGCTTCTTGGCCTTCCAGCCGGTGAGCTGCGCGACGGTGGCGGCGACGAGGACCTCGTCGTCGGGCTTGTCGTTCTTGCTCGCGGGGAGCGTGCCGGCGAGGGGCGCCGCGTGCGCGCTGCCGGCGCCGAGCGCGACGGCGCCCGCGGCGAGCGAGGCCATGCCGGCGACGCGCAGCAGGTGGCGGCGCGAGGGCGACGACGCCGCCTCGGCGGTCGTGGGGTCGGTCGCGCCGAGGTCGTCGGACGCGGGGCGGGTCTGGGATCGGGGAGTGGACAACGGGGGCACCCTTCGTGACGTCGGGAGGACGCCGTGCGGGCGGGCGACGCGGTGGCTCCGGCGGCCCGGGGCTGCGGGGTGTTCCGGGGGAGCGGTGCTGCGGGGGTCGTGCGGTTCCGGTGCTGGGTCGGGGATCAGCGGGTTCGTGCGCGTCGTTGCGACGGTGAACCGGACTCTCGGAGAGTAGCGGGATGCTATGGCATCGTCAAGGGCAGGTCGAAGGGCGTCGGCGCAGGTCAGAGCGGTTGTCGAGCAAGAACGATTGCCATAGCAACTGAACCGAGGCGGAGCTCGGCACGCAGGCCGCGCCGAGGTAGAGCCGTGGTCGCGCGAGGTAGAGCCGTGGTTGCGCGAGGTAGAACTCCGGTCGCGCGAGGTAGAGCCGTGGTTGCGCGAGGTAGAGCCGCGGTGTGACCCGCGGCGCGCGCGGGCTTGGGTCGGCGCGCCGTCGGTCGGTCTGGGGGTCGTGGTCCGGGAGGCCCGGCTCGATCGCCTCTTCACCTCCATGTCCGCCCGCCACTCGGCGACCGCCGGGCCTTGGGGGCTCCCCTGTGGCGGCCCGGCGCCTCGTCGACCAGGCCGTCCCGGCGGGTCGAGCAGGCGAAACGCGGGCGTGAGGCGACCTGGACGCGCCCGGACCGCCTGATCGACGTAGCGGTGCCATGCTGCGACACGGAAATGTCGCATGCGTGGACAGCGACGACCTGGACCGATCCCACCGTCCTGAGCACGCGCCGTCGGGCGCCAGAGCGGGGTTCTCCGTTTCGGCCCACCATGGCTCTACCTCGGCGAACTGCTGCTCTACCTCGTTGACCTGCGGCTCTACCTCGGCGAACTGGGGCTCTACCTCGAGGGGTGGGTCAGTCGGTCAGAGGTAGTCGCCGGGCCAGTGGAAGCCCACCCCGGCCGCGGCGGCGTCGCGGAGGTGCGCGACGACGTCGGCCGCCGCGCGGACGGGCCGGAGCATGCCGGTCGTGTCGGTCGCGGCGACAGGCGCGTCGAGCACCGCGGCGGCGAAGCGGTCGGTCAGGGCGTGCGCGGGGAGGCGCACCTCGACGGCGGGGGAGCCGTGCAGGTGCGCGCGGTGGAGCGTGATGCGCGCGAGGGCGTCGACGACGTCGTGCGCGCGGACCGACGCCGGGTCGACGCCGAGCTCGCGGACCTTCAGCACGTCCGGCTCGGGCTCGAGGGCGAGGTAGCCCACGACCTTCCCGTCGGCCGCCCGTGCGGTGAGCACCTCGGCGCCGGAGTACCAGAGCGGGATGCGCCGCTCCCAGTGCTCGGCGGTGCGTCGGACGGCGAGGGGGCGCGGCCCGTCCGCCACGGTGTCGAACGCGTCGTGCAGCGCGGCGAGCTGCTCCCACCGCAGCGCGACCGACCACGCGGGCCACGGGACGTCGGGCAGGCGATCGGTGCGGGTCCGCACGGGGGCGTCGCCCACGAGGTCCGACGGCGCGGCACCCGTCGGGAGCCCGTCGTCGTCGAGGTCGTCGAGGTCGTCGTGCCCGGGGTCCGGCTCGTCGACCGGACGCGGCGCCCCGCGCAGGAGCGGCACGTCGAACGTCTCGAAGCTGCTCGACCGGTAGACGTCCGGGGTGCCGGTGAACAGGAGCGCGACGTCCGCGCCGTCCTGCTCCATCTGCTCGACGGCCCGCGCGAGCAGCGCGCGGACGAGGCCCCGGCCTCGCGCCTCGGGGGCGGTCGCGACGTTCGCGACCCCGCCCGCCCGCAGGGCGCTGCCGTCGGGCCCGCCGAGCTCGCGCGGGGTCCAGTACACCGAGCCCACAACGCGGCCGTCGTCCGGTTCGACGGCGACGTGCGTGCGGTCGAGCCGGCCGTCGTCCGTCTCGTAGACCGGCACCATGAGCGGCGCGTCGAACGCGCGGCCCCACAGCGCGTAGAGCGAGGGGACGTCGTCGGGCGTGGCGGTGCGCAGGTGCATGGCAGTCCAGGGTTCGGGCCGGTGTTGACGGGATGCTATAGCAAAAGTAGGGTCGCGGGACGACCGTCGGCGTGCGACGCGACGGACCGTGCGGGCCGGGCTGGGCGCGCACGAACGCCCCGGATGGCGGCGGTGCCGCCATCCGGGCTGCTGCTCGCCCGACATCAGCCGAGCCGCTGGGCTGCCCGTCGGACGTACGGGCGTGAGTCGCCCGCGGCGAGCCTCGCGTACGTCGAGAACCGGGGTGAACCCACCTCGTGCAGGACGTGCAGCGCGGCGATCCGCTGGTACTCGAGGCCGGACTCCCAGGCTGCGACGGCGCACCGTTCCGCGACCGGTGCACGGAGCGCTCCGAGCGACAGCAGCGCGCGACGGCGGACGTACTCGTCCTCGTCGGCGACGAGTGTCACGAGCAGGGGGATGGCCTCGGTCCCGATCGCCGGGAGGTATGCCGCGACCTGCCACCGTGCGTGAACTTCGGCCGACGACGGGGTGGCGCAGACGTGCTCCGCCACGTGGGCCAGGGTCTTCGGGTGCTCCGCGAGCAGATCGGCGAGGTCCTCGACCCCGTTGTCACGAGCGAGCAGGTAGAGGAAGGACTGCTTCTCCGCATCGTTCCACTCCTGGAAGGGTCGGTCGGCGAGGAGGGCCCGGGCGCAGTCGTACACCGCAGGCCACTCCAGGTAGTCCGTCTCCCACTCGCCGAAGTCCTGGGGATGCGTCCGCGCCCAGGCGGCGAACGCTTCGGCGGTGCGCACGATGTCCATCCCGCGACCCTAGGCGGCCGGGGTTCGCGTGAGCCGCTGCGCGGACGCTGCGGCGGTCAGCCGTTCGCCGCAGCGGGCTCGGCGTCGTCGTCCGTGTGGCTCGCGAGGCGCGCGGCGGCCTCGCCGATGTGCTCGGCCATGACGCGCTGGGCCGTGTCCGGGTCGCCGCCCGCGATGGCGTCGACGATGAGGTCGTGCGTGCGCGCGTGCGCGACGCGCGCCTCGGGCTCGAGCGCGGCGTTCGCGGCGCGCAGGAAGCCGGTGATGCGGCTGCGGAGCTGCGCGTTGAGCGTCATGAGCATGCGGTGGTCGGCCATCTCCCAGAGCTGCTCGTGGAAGCGTCGGTCGAGCTCGAAGACGCGGGCGTTGCTGCCCTTCTCCGCCGCCTGGACCATCTGCTGGACCGTCTTGCGCAGCTTCGCCTCCTTCGCCGGGTCCCAGGCGTCCTGGACCCGCACGACGGCGAACTGCTCCAGCAGGGTGCGCAGGCTCGAGATCTCCTCGAGGTCGCGGCTCGTGAGCGCGGCGACGCGTGCGCCGCGGTGGGGGAGCCGCTCGACGAGGCCTTCCTGGGTCAGCCGCGTCAGTGCCTCGCGCACCGGGATGTGGCTCGTGCCGAGGCGTTCGGCGAGCTTGCGCTCGACAAGCCGCTCGCCCGGCGCGAGGTCGCCGCTGAAGATCGCCTCGCGCAGCTCGACCGTGACGCGGTCGGCGACGTTCTGGTCCGGCACGCTCTTGAGCGCCATGGTTTCTCCGTGGTGTCGTGGGGGCGGCGGGCTCGGATCGTCGAGGGTGGGGCGCCGCTGAAGGATAGCGGCCACGGTGCCGTCCCGGGGGCGTCCCGACCGGACTACATGCTATAGCATCGGCACTCCCGAGCCCAGAGGAGGTGCGATGGTCGCCCTGCACACGCGGGCCCCCGTCCCCGCGTTCGTCGGCCTGGCTGGCGTCGCCGTCCGCGACGTGACGCCCGCCCCCGGCATCCGGGCCCGCAACTGGGGCCCGGCGGACTGGGACGTCTCCGAGGGCGCCCACCGCGCGATGACGCTGACCGCCGTGGCGCTCGCGGAGGAGCGCCCCGACCCCGGGGCCGCCGAGCCCCACGTCCTCGTCACGATCGACGGCACGTGGTGGCGGCGGGTCGACGACGAGGCGACCTTGCGCGCGACCGTCCTCGACGCGACCGGGCTGCCCGTCGAGCGCCTGCTCGTCTCGCTCTCGCACACGCACGCCGGGCCCGTCCTGTGCTCGGGCGACGCCGACCTCGCAGGTGGCGACCGTGGCGTCGCGTACCTGCACGACCTCGCGCGCGCAGCGGCCGACGCCGCCGTGGAGGCGATCAGGGCCCTCCGGCCCGCGACCCTCGAGTGGACGACCGGCCGCTGCGGCCTCGCGTCCAACCGCGAGGCGCTGCTCGACGGCTGCGCGGGCGGGCACGCGGGCACGACCGCGGGAGCCGCTGCGGAGAGCGCGCCGCCCCGGCCGCTCGTCGGCTTCAACCCCGACGCCGGCACCCCGCGCTCGCCCGGCACCGACGCTGCGGACGACACGGTCGTCGTCGGGCGCCTCACCGCACGCCCGGCGCCTGCCGGGGAGACGCGGCCCGACGGCGCCGCGTCCGCAGGCCAGGACGTCACCCTCGCGACGATCGTCAACTACGCGTGCCACCCCACGACGCTCGCCTGGCAGAACCGGCTCGTCTCGCCCGACTACGTGGGCGCGATGCGTGACCTCGTCGAGCGCGAGACGGGCGCTCCCGTCGCGTTCCTGCAGGGCGCGTCGGGCGAGCTTGCGCCGCGCGAGCAGTACACGGGCGACACCGCCGTCGCGGACCGGCACGGCACGTCGCTCGGCCATGCCGTGCTCGCGGCGCTCGCCGAGCTCCCGCCGCCGGGCACGGAGCTGGAGCTGACCCACGTCGTCGAGTCCGGCGCGCCGCTCGCGGTCTGGGAGCCCGCGCCGTCGGCCGCGCTCCCGGGCATCGGGACCGGCCCCGGCACCGGCACCGGTGCCCGGCCCGACGCACGGACGCTCGCCGCCGTGGCGGAGCCCGTCACGCTCGACCTGCGCGACCTCCCGACGTGGGACGAGCTCGAGGCCGAGTGGGCCGACATCGACCCGCGTTCGCGCGAGGAGCGCCTGCGCCGCGCGCGGAACCTGCGCGACGGCTACGTCACCGGCCCGACCGTCCAGCACCCCACGTGGGTGTGGCGCGTCGGCGAGGCGCTGCTCGTCGCGCACCCGGGCGAGGCGTACTCGCGCCTCCAGCGCACGGTGCGCGCCCATGCCGGGACGCGGCCGGTCGTCGTCGCGAACCTCACCAACGGGCCCGGCTTCGTCTACCTGCCCACCCTCGAGGCGTACGACGTCGGCGCCTACCAGGCGTGGCAGTCGCCGCTCGCGCCGGGCTCGCTCGAACGCCTGGAGCGGCACGCGTGCGCCGTCGTCGACGACGTGCTCGCCGACACCGCCGCCTGGCCGCCAGGCGTCGTGGCACCCGCCGCACCGCCACCTGCCGCACCGACACCCGCGTCCCCGACCCGTCCCGTCCCCGAGGAGGACCAGTGACCACCCCCGCCCTCGACGCCCCGCGCGTCCCGCTCGCCGTCGTCACCGGGGGAGCGGCCGGCATCGGCCGTGCCGTCGCCGAGCGCCTCGCGACCGACGGGTTCCGGGTCGTGTGCGCGGACGTCGTGCAGCACGACCTCCCCGCGCTCGACCTCGGCGCCGTCCCCGACGCGCCCGGGCTCGTGTGGGCCCCGCTCGACGTCACCGACCACGCCGCCGTGCGCGCCGCGTTCGACGGCCTCGCCGCGGCGTTCGGCGGGATCGACGCGCTCGTCAACAACGCGGGCATCCAGCGCCACCGCGCGCTCGAGGACCTCACGTGGGACGAGTGGTCGGCCGTCGTGGACGTCAACCTGCACGGCGTCTTCGCGTGCCTCCAGGCCGCGGGTCGCCACATGCTCGCGGCGGGCCGGGGCGCCGTCGTCAACATCTCGTCCGTCTCGGCCCGCGGCTCCGCGGGCCGGGCCCCGTACTCCACGACCAAGGCCGCCGTCATCGGGCTCACCGCGACCGCGGGCGCCGAGTGGGCCGCGCGCGGCGTGCGGGTCAACGCCGTCGCGCCCGGATACATCGACACGGGCGTGTTCCGCCAGGGCGTCGCGCAGGGCACGCTCTCGGAGGAGACGATCCTCGCGCGCATCCCCGCGCGCCGGCTCGCCCAGCCGGAGGAGATCGGCAACGCGGTGAGCTGGCTCGTGTCCGACCAGGCCGCGTACATGGTCGGGCAGACCGTGTACGTCGACGGCGGGTTCCTCGTCGACTACGGCGTGCCGCTCGCCAAGAAGCCGGAGTGAGCGTGGGGTCCGCCGCGCGCGTCGTCGCCGTCCGCACCGCGACGACGGTCGTCCCGCTGCCGCAGCCGCTGCGCCTCGGCGCGATGACGGTCGAGCGCCGCGAGTACGTCGGCGTGCGCGTCGTCGCCGAGACGGACGACGGCCGCACCGTCGCCGGGGAGTCGTACGCGCTCACGCGCGAGGCACCCATGGCCGAGCTCGTGGACCGGCTCGTCGCCCCGCACGTGGTGGGCCGGGAGGTCGTCGCGTCCGACGGCGTCGCAGCACGTCAGAGCGTCGGCGCCGCCTGGGACGCGGCCCTGCGCGGGTCCGCGATCGTCGGCCGCGTGGGCCTCGTGCGGCGCGCGATCGGCCTGGTCGACGTCGCGCTGTGGGACCTCGCGGGCCGCCTCGCCGGTCGTCCCGTGTGGTCCCTGCTCGACGACGGCCCGCACCTCGCGGGGTCCGCGGAGCCGGGTGTCGGCGGCGACGACCGGGACGTTCCGGCACGTGCCGTCGCCGGGAGTCCCCGCGACGTCTCATCCGGGGCGGCCGTCGCAGCGCCACGCCCCGCGATCCTCGTCGCCGCCTACCCGACGCCCGGCCGCACCGCGCGCGACGTCGCGGACGAGGTGCTCGCGCACGCGCGCGCCGGGTGGCCGCTCCTGAAGATCTCGCGCTCGCCCGACCGCCTGCTCATGCGCGACCTGCTCGCGATCCTGCGCGCCGAGCTGCCCCACGTCACCGGTCGCCCGACCGTCGCAGGCCGCAGCGGCGTCGTCGTCGACGTGGGCTTCGGCTGGCGCGACGCCGACGAGGCGCTCGCGGATCTCGACGCGTGGGGCGCCACGGGTGCGGCGGGGGAGAGCGCGCCCGCGCTCGCGTGGCTCGAGGACCCGCTGCTGCCCGAGGACGCGGCCGGCGCGGCGCGCGTCCGCGACGCGTCCGGGCTGCCGCTCTCCGTGGGCGACGAGGTCACCGACCCCGAGGTCTTCGCGCGGCTCGACGCACTGGGCGCGCTCGACGTGCCGCGCGTCGACGTCGTCGCGATCGGCGGCATCACGGCCGCGGACCCGCTCGTGCGCGCGTGGGCGGCGCGGGGGAAGGTCGTGTCCAGCCACGTGTACCCGGAGGTGAGCGTGCACCTGGGCGGAGCGGCGGGCATCGGCGTCGAGACGTTCGACCGCTCGCCCGCGGGCAACCCCTACGACCCCGCGCCGCTGCTCGTGCGTAGCGGTCCCGTGTTCGACGGCGGCCACGCCACCCCGCCCGACGCGCCCGGCCTGGGCTTCACGCTCGACCCCGACCGCTTCGACCTGGAGGCGACCCCGTGACCGGAACCACGGACGGACCCGCGAGCGAGCACCGCAGCGTCGTCGTCACCGGCAGCGGCAAGGGCATCGGCCGCGCCGTGGCCGCGCGCCTCACCGCCGACGGGTGGACCGTCGTCGGGCTGGAGCGCACCCCGGGCTCGGGGACGGTCGAGGAGGGGGTGTGCGCCGCCGTCGTGCTGGGGGACTCGCGCGACCGCGAGGCCCACCGCGAGGCCGCGCGGACCGCGCGCGACCTCGCGCCGCTCGCCGGATGGGTGAACAACGCGGGCATCACCGTCCGCACGCCGCTGCACGCGCTCGCCGACCCGGAGCGGGCGGCGCAGGTCGAGCAGGACGCGCGCGACGTCGTCGAGATCAACGGTCTCGGCTACCTGTGGGGCTGCGCCGCCGCCGTCGAGGCGTTCACCGACCAGGTGAGCGGCGGGTCGATCGTCAACATCGGCTCGATCCACGGCCGCGCGGCGTTCGCCGACCACGCCGCCTACGAGCTGACCAAGGGCGGCATCGACGCGCTCGCGCGCTCCGTCGCCGTGACGTACGGGCGGTACAGCATCCGCGCCAACACCGTCGCGCCGGGCGGGGTGCGCACCCCGCACCTCGACGCGCAGATCGCCCGCGCGGCCGACCCGGCCGCCGAGGAGCGCGCGCTCGCCGAGGGCCCGCCGCTCGGGCGCATCGCCGAGTCCGCGGAGATCGCCGCGCTCGTCGCGTTCCTGCTGTCCGACGAGGCGGGCTACGTCTCCGGCCAGTCGATCGCCGCCGACGGCGCCTGGACCGCGTCGTTCGGCAACCCGCCTCACGACCCCGACCTCGACGCGCGCTACGGCCTTACCTGACCTGGGGTACAGGAACCCGACGAGCCCCCGCATCGTCGACGCGAGAAGTGAGTTGTGGCCCCTGGCAGGCTGGCGACAGGGGCCATTTCTCGCCTCTCGTCCCGTCTTCGCGGCGGCGACCGAGCGGAGGACCCACGGAGCCGTTGGGCGGCTACGCCCGTGCGAGGGGGAGGACGCGGCCAGGGCGTCAGCCCTTGACCATGCTCGCGCGGGTGATGAGGCCGTCGCGGACCTCGAACGTCGCGACGGTCTCGCCGGTGCCGTTCGACGTCGTGACGAGCTCGCGCGCGACGAGCCAGCGGTCGCCGAACGTCACGGACGCGTCGATGACGCAGTGCAGCGCGGTGTCCTCGAACCGGCTCGCGTAGAACGCGCGCAGGGCGTCGCGGCCGACGATCGGCTCGGGGGTCACGCCGCTCACGACGGCGTCGGGCGCGTACGTCGCGCAGAAGCCGTCGAGGTCGCGGGCGTTGAACGCGTCGACCTGGGCGGTGACGACGGCGGACGGGGACGTGCTCATGGGTGCCTCCTCGTGCAGGGGGTGGGCGAGTGGTGCGGCGGACCGGCGGTCAGTCGATCCGGACGCCGCCGTTGACGTCGTACGTCGCGCCGGTGACGAACCCGGCGCGCGGGGAGGCGAGGGACGCGACGACCCAGGCGACGTCGTCGGGCGTGCCGAAGTCCCCGAGGGGGATGGACGCGGTGAGCCCGGCGCGCGCGTCGGGGGCGAGCTGGTCGGTGATGGCGCTCGTCACCGGGCCGGGCGTCACGGCGTTCACGCGGATGCCCTCGCTCGCGAGGATGCGCGCGAACGAACGCGTGATCGCGAGGATCGCGGCCTTGCTCGCGGCGTAGTGCACGCCGGTCTTGAGCGCGCCCTGCTCGCCCGCGATGGACGAGAGGTTGACGATCGCGCGGTCGCGCGCGGTCCGCTCGTCGGGCGTGACCGTGGCCCCGGCGGGTGACGGACGGTCTGCGCGCAGCAGGGGGAGCGCGGCGCGCGACAGCACGAACGTGCCGCGCGCGTTCGTCTCCATGACGAGGTCCCACTCGTCGAGCTCGATGTCGTCGAGCGTGCGGTAGGGGCACACGCCGCCGTTGTTGACGAGCACGTCGAGGCGTCCCCAGGCGTCGGTGACCTCGGCGACGAGCGCCTCGACGGACGCGGTGTCGCGCAGGTCGAGGCGCGAGACGCGCGTCGCGGCGCCCTCCTCCTCGCAGCGGGCGGCGGTGGCGCGCGCGCCGGCCTCGCCGCCGGTGTACGTGAGCCAGACGTCGTGCCCGTCGCGCGCGAGCTGGAGGGCGGTGGCGGCGCCGATGCCGGAGCTGGCGCCGGTGACGAGGGCGAGGCGGCGGCGCGCGCCGTCCGGGGCAAGGGTCATGAGCCCACGCTATAGCATCCGACCGGCCCGAGGGTTGGTCGAGGGTGCTATTTGCTATAGCATTCCTCGCATGACAGCCGACACCGTCGTCATCACCGACTGCGACCTGCCCGGGACCGCGTGCGAGGACACCCTGACCGCCGCCGGGCTGCGGGCCGTGCGCGCCGCCGCGCGCACCGAGGACGAGGTGATCGCCGCCGTCGAGGAGGCCGCCGCGAGCGGGTCCGCGCCCTCCGCGCTCGTCGTGCAGTGGGCCCCGATCACGGCCCGCGTGCTCGACGCCGTCGCCGGGCCGGGCGGGGTGCGCATGGTCTCGCGCATGGGCATCGGCTACGACATGGTCGACGTCGCGGCCGCGACCGAGCGCGGCGTCGCCGTCGCGAACACCCCGACCTACTGCATCGAGGAGGTCGCGAGCCACACGGTCGCGATGATCCTCACGCTCGACCGCGGCCTCGTCGCCTACGACCGCGCGCTGCGCGCGGGCACGTGGGCCCCGACGGCGCAGCACGCCGCGCGCCTGTCCAGCACCGTCGTCGCCGTCATCGGGTACGGGCGGATCGGCTCCGAGGTCGCGCGCTCCGCCCGCGCGCTCGGCTACCGCGTGGTCGTGCACGACCCGTTCGTCGACCCGCAGGCCGTGGCGTCCGACGGGCACGAGGCCGTGGGGATCGACGAGGCCGTCGCGCGCGCCGACGTCATCACGCTGCACGCGCCGCTCACCGAGTCGACGCGCCACCTGCTCGACGCCCGCACGCTCGCCGCCGCGAAGCCGGGCGTGCGGGTCGTCAACACGTGCCGCGGGCCGCTCATCGACGAGGACGCGCTCGCCGACGCGCTCGCGTCCGGCCACGTGGGCTCGGCCGCGCTCGACGTCTACGCGACCGAGCCGCTGCCCGCCGACTCGCGCCTGCGCACGCTGGACAACGTGCTGCTCACCCCGCACGCCGCGTGGTTCTCGCCCGAGGCCATGCAGGACCTTCCCGTGCACACCGCGCGCAACGCCGTCGACTTCCTCGCGGGCCGCCCCGTGCCGTCGATCGTCAACCCGGACCACGCGCGCGCCCTCGCCTGAGGACGTGCACCGCGCCCGCGCCACCCGCCCCCGACCTAGGAGACCCACCCGTGCAGCTCGTCCGACTCGGCCCCCTCGGCCAGGAGCGTCCCGCCGTCCGCGAGGACGGGGTCGTGTACTCCCTCGACCCGCTCACCCGCGACATCGACGGCGCGTTCCTCGCGGCCGACGGCGTCGGCCGGGTCCGCGCGGCGCTCGCCGCGGGCGCGCTGCCCGTGCTCGACGGCGCGGACGAGCTGCGCGTCGGTGCGCCCGTCGCCCGGCCGACGGCCGTCGTCTGCATCGGGATGAACTACGCGGAGCACGCCGCCGAGTCCGGCTCGACGCCGCCCGACGTCCCGATCGTCTTCTGGAAGCACTCGAACACGGTCGTCGGCCCGCACGACGACGTGCTCGTGCCGCCCGGGGCGACGACGGTCGACTGGGAGGTCGAGCTCGGCGTCGTGATCGGCCGCCGGGCGCGCTACCTGTCGTCCCCGGAGGAGGCGCTCGACCACGTCGCGGGCTACGTCCTGTCCCACGACGTCTCCGAGCGCGACTACCAGATGAAGGTCTCCGGCGGTCAGTGGTCGAAGGGCAAGAGCTGCGAGACGTTCAACCCGCTCGGCCCGTGGCTCGTCCCCGCCGACGAGGTGGACGTCCAGAACCTCGGGCTCCGGTCCTGGGTCAACGGCGAGCCCCGCCAGGACTCGACGACGGCCGACATGATCTTCGACGTCGCGTACCTCGTGCACCACCTGTCCCAGTACATGGTCCTCGAGCCGGGCGACCTCATCAACACCGGCACCCCGCAGGGCGTCGCCCTGTCCGGGCGCTTCCCCTACCTGCGCGCGGGCGACGTCGTCACCCTCGAGATCGACGGCCTGGGCCGCGCCGAGCAGCGCGTGCGCGACGCCGTCCGCTGACGACCGCGGGGACGCTCAGCCCGCGAACGGCAGGGCCGGGAGCCCCCGGACCCCCGGGTCCGCCACGAACAGCGACCCCGACGCGGCCTCGTCCGCGTCGGGGTCGTCCAGCCCCTGGCGCGACGTCGTGACGAAAAGCCGGTCGAGGTCGTCCCCCCCGAACGTGCACGCGCTCACCTGCGACACCGGGAGCGGGACGACGGCGTCGAGCACGCCGTCGGGGGAGTAGCGCCGGACCGCGCCGCCGCCCCACAGCGCCACCCAGACGCCGCCCTCCGCGTCGACCGTGAGGCCGTCCGGCATGCCGTCGTCGGGGTCGATCTCCACGAACGCGCGACGCCGCACGAGACCGCGCGAGTCCTCCGCGGCGGGCACGACGTCGAGCACGTCGATCCGCCGCGTCGCGGAGTCGACGTAGTAGGCCCGCGACCCGTCGGGCGAGAACCCGAGCCCGTTCGACACCTCGACGCCGTCGAGCGCGACGCGCGACGACCCGTCCGACTCCACCCGGTACAGCGCGCTCGGCCGCTCGCCCTCGGCCTGGCCGCCCACGTAGAACGCGCCGTCGGGCGCCGCCGCCCCCTCGTTGAGGCGGACCGTCGGGTCGTCGACGAGCGTCGCGAGCGTGCGGACGGGGGCGCCGTCGCCGTCCGCCACCGCGACCGACCGCGCGAGCCCGACGACGAACCCGCCCCCGGTCCGCGGCCGCACCACGGCCGCGTGGTCGCCCACGTGGAGGCGGTCGACGCCGCCGTCGGGCCGGAGCGTGAGGAGGTCGCCCGCGAGCATGTCCACGTACCGCAGGCCGCCCCAGCCCGGCCACCACACCGGACCCTCCGCGTGGTAGGCGACGGGACCGGTGACGTTCTCGACGGAGATCTCAGGCATCCGACCATTCTCGCCGAGGGCCGTCGGCCCGCGCGGCGGGCGTAGGGTGGACGCATGATCCCGCAGAGCTGGTGGTGGCTGCCTCCGCAGCCGTGACCAGTCCTGCCCACGTCCCGAGCTGCGCGCCGCAGCCGGGACGTCGTCATGTCCGGGCCGGTCCGGTCCTCGACCGGGCGTGGTGCGTGGCTCCCCACCGAAGGAGAGCACCATGACCACGACCCTCGACCCCGCGCCGTCGGCCCTCTCGTCCGCGACGACGTCCGGGCTGTCCGCGTCGACCGCGTCCGTCGCGGCGGCCCGCGAGCGGTCCGCGCAGATCGAGGCCCGGCTCGCGACCGACCCGTCCGGCTTCCGCGTCCTCACCGGCGACCGCCCGACGGGCGCACTGCACCTCGGGCACTACCTCGGCACCCTCGCGAACCGCGTCCGGCTGCAGGACGACGGCGTCGAGGTCGTGCTCGTCGTCGCCGACTACCAGGTCATCACCGACCGCGACGACGCCGGAGACCTGCGCGCCACCGTGCGCGAGGTCGTCCTCGACTACCTCGCGGCCGGGATCGACCCCGCCCGCACGACGGTCTTCGCGCACTCCGCCGTCCCCGCGCTCAACCAGCTCCTGCTGCCGTTCCTCAGCCTCGTCACGACCGCCGAGATCGAGCGGAACCCGACCGTCAAGGCCGAGGCCGTCGCGGCCGCCGCAAGGCAGGGCCGCCCCATGAGCGGCCTGCTGTTCACCTACCCGCTGCACCAGGCCGCCGACATCCTGTTCTGCCACGGCAACCTCGTGCCCGGCGGGCAGGACCAGCTCCCGCACGTCGAGCTCACGCGCACCGTCGCGCGACGCTTCAACCAGCGCTACGCCGCCGCGCAGCCGTACTTCCCCGAGCCCGACGTCCTGCTCGCCCCCGCGCCCACCGTGCTCGGCACCGACGGGCGCAAGATGAGCAAGTCCGCGGGCAACGCGCTCGAGCTGCGCGACGACGAGGACGCCACCGCGCGCTTCGTCCGCCGCCATCGCACCGACTCCGAGCGGCACGTCACGTACGAGCCCGAGCGCCGACCCGAGGTCGCGAACCTCCTCACCCTGGGTGCGTTCGCCGCCGGGACGACGCCCGAGGCGCTCGCCGACGAGGTCGGTGCCGCCGGGGCGGGCCGCCTCAAGCAGGTGGTGACCGAGGCGCTCGTCGAGCACCTGCGTCCCCTGCGGGCCCGCCGTCGTGCTCTCGCCGCGGGGGACGGGCCCGACCCGCTCGACGTGCTGCGCGAGGGCAACGCCCGCGCGAACGCGACCGCTGAGCGCACCCTCGCCGAGGTCCGCGAGCTCATGGGCACCGCCTACTGATCTGCCCGGCGGAGCTCCGTGCGCCACAGGCCGCGCCCGCCCGGCGCGGGCAGGTCCAGCCGCTCGACCGAGACGGCGACGAGCCCGTCCTGGCCGAACGCGTCGATCTCGGCTCGGGTGAGGGGCCAGGGCGGCCCGGCGTCGTCAGGCTCGTCAGCGACGGCCTGGATCACGAGGAGCGTGCCGCCCGGCGCGACGAGGGAGCACACGCCGGCGGTGAGCTCGGCGCGGACGACCCGGTGCACGGCCTGGACCGTGTAGACCTCGACGACCAGGTCGAAGGCTCGGCGCCACGCAGCGGGCAGGTCGAGCAGGTCGCCGACGCCGTATGTCACCGCCGACCCGGGGTGGCGGTCGCGCGCGGCGGCGACCGCGGACGGCGCGACGTCGAACGCGGTCGTGACGTAGCCGAGCCGGGACAGGTGCTCTGCGTCGGCGCCGAGCCCGCACCCCACGACGACGGCAGTGCGGCGCTCGCCGTGCGGCGGGGCGACGACCCGCTCCGCCAGCGCGGGGTGCGGGTCGTCGTGGTCCCACGGTGTCGTTACGGTGCCGCTCGCCGCGGACGCCCAGAGCTGCTCGAACCAGGCCGTCGGGTGGGCGGCGTCCGCCCTGTCCAGCAGGTCGGCCTCGGACTGCCAGGGGCGTCGTTCGACCATGCGACCGACACTAGCCGCGCCCGGCCCGGGCGCACGCGGTCACGCGCCCAGCCGGTCCCGCAGCCGCGCGAGCTGCGCCCAGAGCTCGTCGGGCACGCGGTTGCCGAAGGTGTCGAAGAACTCGGCGGTCAGCTCGGCCTCGGCGAGCCACTGCTCGGGCGAGACGTCGAACAGGGCGTCGAGGTCGGCGTCGTCCAGGTCGAGGCCGCCGAGCTCGAGCGCGCCGGGCGCGGGGAGCAGGCCGACGGGGCTCTTCACGGCGCCGCTGTCGGTGCGGACGCCGCGCGAGCGGTCGACCTGTGCCGCGATCCACGCGACCACGCGCGCGTTCTCGCCGAACCCGGGCCAGAGGAACCGGCCGTCGGCGTCCTTGCGGAACCAGTTGACCTGGAAGATCTTGGGGCGCTTCTCGGGGTCGAGGGAGGCGCCGACGCGGAGCCAGTGCGCCCAGTGGTCGGCCATGTTGTAGCCGCAGAAGGGCAGCATCGCGAACGGGTCGCGGCGCAGCGCGCCGACGGTGCCCTCGGCGGCGGCGGTCTGCTCGGAGGAGATGGTGGCACCCATGAAGACGCCGTGCTCCCAGCCGTACGCCTGCGCGACGAGCGGGACGTTGGTCGCGCGGCGTCCGCCGAAGATGATCGCGTCGATCGGGACGCCGTCGGGGTCCTCCCAGGAGTCGGCGATCGTCGGGCACTGCGCCGCGGAGACGGTGAACCGCGAGTTCGGGTGCGCGGCGGGGCGGCCGGCGTCGGGCGTCCAGTCCTGGCCGGTCCAGTCGATCAGGTGCGCGGGCGGCTCGGGGGTCAGGCCCTCCCACCAGACGTCGCCGTCGTCGGTGAGCGCGACGTTCGTGAAGATCGTGTCGCGCGCGAACGTCTCGACGGCCGCGGGGTTGGTCTCGACGCCGGTGCCGGGCGCGACGCCGAAGAAGCCGGCCTCGGGGTTGATCGCGCGCAGGCGGCCGTCGGGGCCGGGGCGCAACCACGCGATGTCGTCGCCGATGGTCTCGACGGTCCAGCCGGGGATCGTCGGTCGCAGCATCGCGAGGTTGGTCTTGCCGCACGCGGACGGGAAGGCCGCGGCGAGGTGGTAGGCCCGGCCCTCGGGCGACGTCGCGCGGATGAGCAGCATGTGCTCGGCGAGCCAGCCCTCGTCGCGCGCCATCGCGGACGCGATGCGCAGCGCGAAGCACTTCTTGCCGAGGAGGGCGTTGCCGCCGTACCCGGAGCCGTACGACCAGATCTCGCGCGTCTCCGGGAAGTGGACGATGTACTTCGTGTCGTTGCACGGCCACGGCACGTCCTCGGAGACCGCCCCGGTGTCGTCGACGAGGGGCGCGCCCACCGAGTGCACGGCGGGCACGAACGCGGCACCGGCGTCGATGAGGTCCATGACGGCCGTCCCGACGCGCGTCATGATCCCCATGCTGACGACGACGTACGGCGAGTCGGTGACCTGGATGCCGACCTGGGAGATGGGGCCGCCCACCGGGCCCATCGAGAACGGCACGACGTACATCGTGCGGCCGCGCATCGAGCCCTCGAACACGTCGCGGAGCTCGGCGCGCATGGCCTCCGGCTCGCGCCAGTTGTTGGTCGGGCCGGCGTCGACCTCCTCGCGCGAGCAGATGAACGTGCGCGACTCGACGCGCGCGACGTCGCTCGGGTCGGAGCGCGCGAGGTAGCTCCCGGGGCGCAGCTCCGGGTCGAGGGGCAGGAGCGTCCCGGCGTCGACGAGGAGGTCGGTCAGGCGCTGCTTCTCCGCCGCGGAGCCGTCGCACCAGACGATCGCGTCCGGCTCGGTGAGGGTCGCGATCTCCCGCACCCAGGCGCGCGCGTCGCGCGGACGAGGGTCGGCCGTGCCGCCTCGCTGCCCCGGCGACCGGTCCGTCGACAGCCCGGCGAGGTCGGTCTCGACGTCGTCGAGCAGCGCGGCCTGGCGGGTGCGGCGGGTCTGGCGGGGGCCTGCGGCGGTGGTCATGGGTTCTCCTCGCTCGGCGGGTGGGCGGTGCTGTACCTCCAGCCTCACGCGGAACCGGCGTAGATTTCGCCTCAGAATGCTGTGAAGATTCGTTGATCTTGACGTACTGTCAAGCCATGGCCAGCACGACGTCGTCCAGCCGCCCCGGGGACCGTCCCGAGGCTCAGCCCACGGCCCAGGCGGACCTCATCACGCTCGGTCGGCGCGTGCGGCACTTCCGCACGGCGCGCGGCCTCACCCTCGACGCGCTCGGGGAGGCCGTGGGCACCGCGCCCAGCCTGCTGTCGATGATCGAGAACGGGCGCCGCGAGCCGCGGCTGTCGCTCCTCCAGCAGCTCGCCCAGGCGCTCGACGTCCCGGTCACGGACCTGCTCACGGACGAGCCGCCGTCGCGCCGCGCCGCGCTGGAGATCGCGCTCGACCGCGCCCAGCGCGGCCCGCTGTTCGCGGGCCTCGGGCTGCCCGCCGTGAAGGCGAGCCAGAAGCTGCCCCTGCCGGTGCTCGAGAACCTCGTCGGCCTGCACGCCGAGCTCCAGCGCCGCGCGACCGAGGCCGTCGCGACCCCCGAGGAGGCGCGCCGCGCCAACACCGAGCTCCGCCTCGAGCGACAGGCGCGCGACAACTACTACCCGGAGATCGAGGCGCTCGCCGAGGAGATGACGCGCAAGGCCGGCTACACGGTCGGCGCGCTCACCCACCGCACCGTCGCGCGCATGGCCGAGCAGCTCGGCTTCACCATCTGGCACGTCGACGACCTGCCGCACTCGACGCGCACCGTCACCGACCTGGAGAACGGGCGCATCTACCTGCCGCCCGCGTCGATCCCCGGCGGCCACGGGCTGCGCTCGCTCGCGCTCCAGGCCATAGCGCACCGCGTGCTCGGGCACGAGCGGCCGCGCTCGTACGCGGAGTTCCTGCGCCAGCGCGTCGAGATCACGTACTTCGCCGCGTGCTGCCTCATCCCGCAGAGCGCGGCCGTCGACTTCCTGGAGCGCCGCAAGCGCGAGAAGGACCTCGCCGTGGAGGACCTGCGCGACGCTTTCGGCGTCACCCACGAGGCCGCCGCGCAACGCTTCACGAACCTCGCGACCGTGCACCTCGGCATCCCGCTGCACTTCCTGCGCGTCGGCGACGACGGCGCGCTGTTCCGGGGCTACGAGAACGACGGCCTTCCCCTGCCCGCCGACGTCACGGGCTCGATCGAGGGCCAGATGGTCTGCCGCAAGTGGGCTGCCCGCGAGGCCTTCACGCGCCGCGACCGCGCGCAGGAGTCGTACCAGTACACGGACACGCCCGCGGGCACGTTCTGGTGCTCCACGCAGACCGGCACGACGACGTCCGGCCAGTTCTCCATCGCCGTCGGGGTGCCGTTCGCGTCGGCGAAGTGGTTCCGCGGCCGGGACACGACGGTGCGGCGGCAGTCGTCGTGCCCGGACGAGTCGTGCTGCCGCCGCCCGGCCGCGGACGCGGCCGCGCGCTGGGAGGACGCGTCGTGGCCCAGCGCGCGCATGCACCAGCACGTGCTCTCCGCGCTCCCGAGCGGCGCGTTCCCCGGCGTCGACGCGACGGAGGTCTACGCGTTCCTCGCCAAGCACGCCCCGCGGGACGCCTGACCGGGCACCGGCGAGCGCGCCTCAGGCGACCGGCCGGCCCGAGAGTGCCGCGACCTGCCGGTGCACCTGCGCCGTCTCGATCTCCGACCGCAGCGCGACGCGGTCGAGCCCGACGGCGGCCGCCTGCGCGACCGGGCCGAGCACCATGCGCAGGTCCGCGACGGCGTCGAGCGCGGCCCGCCTCGTCGTCGCCCGCTCGGCGCTCGCGGTGACGAGCGACAGCGCGAGCCCGAGGTCCTCGGCGACGAGCTCGCGCGGCGAGAGCAGCGTCGACGCGATGCGCGCGAGCGTGCCGACCTGCCGGCCGAGCTCGCGCGCGGTCGCCCGGCCGCGCCCCAGGCGGGCGGCGCGCTCGCCGAGCTCGCGCGCCACGAGGGCCGACGACGCGTCGCGCAGGTCCTCGACGTAGGTCCGGGACTCGCCCGGCCCGGCGAGGGGCCGGTGCACCCGGTCGAGCGACCACGCCGGGTCGCGCCCCTCGGCGTGCAGGTGCCGGTCGAGGTCCACCGCGTCGAGCGCGGCGTCGTCCCCGCCGGCGAGCCACGCCTCGACCCGGGCGACGTCCGCCCGGTCGTCGACGTCGAGCCCGACGGTCGACAGCACGTCGAGCCACGTCCCGGTCGTCACGTCGAACAGCGGGACGAGGTCGTGGTCCTCCGGCCCGGCGGGGCGCACGAACCGGTCGTGCGCCGGGTCGTGCAGCAGGACCCACTCCTGCCCGTCGAGCGTCACCGGGCCCGCCTCGGTGAGCTCCAGCACGACGCGCAGCGCCCACTCGTCGTACGTCTCGCCCCACGTCTCGCCCGTCACCGGGTCGCGCAGGACCCGCGGCGTGCTCAGGCGCTCGGGCAGCCACAGGAGCGGGTGCCACATCGCCTCGGGGCGCACGGTGGTCCACCGCCGTCGGCCCGCGGGCACGGTCCACGGCAGGGGGAGCGGTGACGCGGACAGGGGCGAGAGCAGCACCTCGCCGTCGGCCAGGCCGGCGAACGCCTGCCAGCGGTGCAGGCGGGCCACCGTCTCGATCGCGGACGAGGGGAGCAGGAGGCCCGCTCCCGGTCCGGCGTCGAACGTCCGGCGTCTGTGCTCCACAGGGGTCCTCTCGTCGTGGTGGTCTCCACGCCTATGCGGCGGGGGCGCGCGCCAACCTGCGCGCGCCACCTCGAACGCCGCCCGCCATGGTGTGACGGACATCACAGCGCCGTGGGGCTGCGAGCGGCCGATTTTCGCGCGGGCGCCGCACACACCCTCGCCATGCACACCTCGACCGTCGCCACCGACGTCCCCGCCCCCCGCACCCACGACCGCGCGAGCGACGAGCTCGACCGCCTCACCACCGACCTCGCGCTGCGCGTGCGCGCCGGCGCGCTCCCCGAGCGGGAGGCCCGCATGGCGGTCTTCGAGGCCGTCTTCCGGACCGGGATCATCCCGTCCGAGACGCTGCGGTACTGCCACCGGCACGACGTCGCGCGGTTCCTGCACGACGACATGGTCGAGGCGGCCGTCGACTTCTACACCCGCAAGCTCCTCGACCTCCCGAGCGCCGACGGCGCGACCGGCGACTCGACGGGACGCAACGGCACCAAGTTCTTCGACCTCGAGGTGTTCGCCGACGGCGCGAGCGCGGCCGGCTCCATCCGCCAGGCGCTCGGCGACTACACGCTCATGCACCGCACGCTCCTGCGCACCGTGCGCAGCGCGCGCCGGGTGGGGCAGATCGTGTCGACCGACCTGCTGGAGGGCACGCTCGACGACGAGGGCCGGCTCGCGGGCCTCCTGCACGAGCTGCCGGTCGTCCCCGACCCCGCGGCCGACGTCGTCGATGCGGGGCGCTCCGCGCAGCTCGAGCAGCTCTACGAGACGCACGTGAGCGCGGCCGCGCGGCAGCGCGGCGTGCTCCGCACGCAGATCGACGCGGGCGCGATCCGCGAGGCGTTCGACCTGCCCGAGCTCGACCGCCCGCTCGACCCGGACGTGCGCGCCCGGATGCTCGGGTGGGTCGAGGAGGACGAGGACCTCGCGCGGCGGTCCGTCGTCGGGCTGCTCGCCACCACCGACGAGCGCCGCGCGGTCCTGCTCGGCCGCCTCTGGGCCGCGTTCGACCGCGACCGGCTCTCGACCCTCGCCGACCACGAGTACGGCGCGCGGATCGCGGACCTGCTCGTCCGCGACGCGCTCGCCGACCGCGCGCGCCCCGGCCGGCCCGCCGTCTCCCGCACCCGCGTCGCCGTCAAGCAGGCCGTCGCGGGCTGCGGCGTGGACGCGGGCTGGGTCGCCGAGCTCACCACCGTCTTCCTCGAGCACGAGCACGAGGCGCGCTCCGCGTGGGACCCCGACCGCGGGACCGGCGAGACGACGCGCGACGCGGCGCGCTACCTCGCCGCCCTGACGACGGCCGCGGCCCTGCCCGGCGCCCCGCTGGGCGCGACGCCGCTCGCCGTGCGCCGCGCGCTGGCGGACCTGGTGGCCGCGGCCCGCACGGGTGGCCAGAAGCGCTCGCTCGTCGCATAGGACCTCACGACCACCGACGCGCCTCGCCCGCGAGGCACCGAGAGGAGACCCCATGGCCGCCGTCCCGGCACGCCCGCGCACGACCATCGCCGAACGCTGCGCCCCGCTGAACAAGGAGCTTGCCCGGCGCCGGTCCGGCTCGCCGCTCAACCCGCGCGACGTCCACGAGCTCATCGCCTCGCTGGTCGAGGAGCTCGTCCTGCAGGGCATGACGCGCCCGGAGGCCGCGGGACTCGTGAACCGCGCCGCGCAGAAGGCCACCGCCTGACACGACCCCGGACGACCCGCACCCCACGAGGCGGCAGCGCGTACCGAGAGTACGCCGTGACCGCCCGTGCGAACGGGTCGGCCACCCGGGCACCCGCGGGGGTACCCGGGCCGCACGCCGGACACCGGCGACGAGACAGACACACGCCAGACATGGCGGGGAGGTACGGACGTGGACGAGATGGACGAGATCGTCCACGAGTTCCTGGTCGAGTCCTACGAGAACCTCGACCAGCTCGACCAGGACCTCGTGGCGCTCGAGAGCGACCCGTCGTCGCGCGCGCTGCTGAGCAGCATCTTCCGCACCGTGCACACCATCAAGGGCACGAGCGGCTTCCTGGGGTTCGCCAACCTCGAGCGCGTGTCCCACGTGGGCGAGTCGCTCCTGTCCGAGCTGCGCGACGGCGAGCGGGCGATGGACCAGCCGACGGCGGACGTGCTGCTCGCGCTCGTCGACACGCTGCGTGCCATCCTCGCGAAGGTCGAGTCCGGTGCCGGGGACGACCTCGAAGTCGACCCGATGGTCGCGCGCATCGTCGCGGTCCAGGACGGCACGGCGGCGCCGGAGCCGGACGTCGCGCCCGCCGTCGCGGGCGGTGCCTCGCCCGACGCCGCGGCCGGCACCGCGCCCGAGACCGACCCCGAGCCTGCACCCGAGTCGGAGGCGGAGCCGGAGCCCACGCCCGCGGCGGGCACGGCACCCGAGCCGGCTCCCACGCCCCGGACCGCCCCGGTGCTCGCCGCCGAGCCGGAGCCCGCACCCGCCGTCGGACCGGCGCCCGCGCCCGAGCCGGCACCCGAGCCCGAGCCGCACACCCGCAACGCCGCGGACGGCTCGATCCGGGTGGACGTCGACCTCCTGGACACGCTCATGCGGCAGGTCGGGGAGCTCGTGCTGGTGCGCAACCAGATCGACCGGATCGCCGGCGCGGGCGAGGACCAGGAGACCAAGCGGTCCGCGCAGCGCCTCAGCCTCATCGCGTCCGAGCTGCAGGAGGGCGTCATGAAGACGCGCATGCAGCCGATCGAGCACGTGTGGTCCAAGATGCCGCGCGTCGTGCGCGACCTCGCGAAGATGCTGGGTCGCGACGTCCGGATCGAGATGACGGGCGGCGACACCGAGCTCGACCGCTCCCTGCTCGAGGCGGTCAAGGACCCGCTGACGCACCTGGTGCGCAACGCCGTCGACCACGGGATCGAGGCGCCCGAGGACCGGCGCCGCGCCGGCAAGCGGCCCCAGGGGCTCGTGACGCTGCGCGCGTACCACTCGAACGGCCAGGTCGTCGTGGAGATCACGGACGACGGCGCGGGCATCGACCCCGAGAAGGTCGGCCGCACCGCCGTGGCCAAGGGGCTGCGGACGGCGGGCGACGTCGCCGCGATGGCCCCGTCCGAGCTGCTCGACCTGCTGTTCCTGCCCGGCTTCTCGACGGCGGCGAAGGTCACGAACGTGTCCGGGCGCGGCGTCGGGATGGACGTCGTCCGCACGAACATCGAGGCCATCGGCGGCTCGGTCGACGTCGAGTCGACGGTCGGGACCGGGACGACGTGGCGCATGCGGATCCCGCTGACGCTCGCGATCATGCCCGCGCTCACGGTGATGTGCTGCGGCGCGGTCTACGCGATCCCGCAGGTCAGCCTCCTCGAGCTCGTCGCCCTCGGCGACCAGCACGGCGAGATCGAGCACGTCGGCACCGCCCCCGTCTTCCGGCTGCGGGGCACGCTGCTCCCGCTGCTGTCGCTCTCCGAGGTGCTCGGGCTCGACCCGGAGTCCGAGGGCCGCGTCATCGCGGTCGTCGAGGCCGACGACCAGCGCTTCGGCGTGATCGTCGACCGCGTCCTCAACATGGAGGAGATCGTCGTCAAGGCGCTCGCGAACCGGCTCAAGCAGATCGGCATGTACTCCGGGGCGACGGTGCTCGGCGACGGCGGGGTGGCGCTCATCCTCGACCTCCAGGCGATCGCCCGCAAGGTGCTCACGTCGGACGCCGCGGACATGGCCCGCGCGTACGCGCAGGACACGACGGAGAGCGCCACGACCGTCGAGCAGATGCTCGTCGTCGGGGCGGGCGACCGTCGCGTGGCGATCCCGCTCTCCGCGGTGACGCGGCTCGAACGGATCCGCGCCGCCACGATCGAGCAGGTCGGCTCGCGCGAGGTGCTCCAGTACCGCGGCGCGCTGCTGCCGCTCGTCCGGCTCGACCAGCTCCTGGGCGCGGCGGGCGGCCCGCCCGCGGACGAGCTCGACATCGTCGTGTACACCCGCGCGGGGCGCAGCATCGCGATGGCGGTCACGGAGATCTTCGACATCGTCGAGGACGACGCGCGCCGGCGCAGCGACATCGACGGCCACGGGCTCACCGGGTCGACCGTCCTCAAGGACCGCGTGACGGAGCTGCTCGACGTCCGCAGCGCCGTCCAGGCGGCGGACCCCGGCTTCTACGACGACCTCGACCCCTTCGACGACGCGACGGCCGAGAACGACCTGTCGCTGGCAGGTGCCCGATGACCACGCAGCAGCTCGTGACGTTCACGCTGGCCGACCGGCTCTGCGGGATCCCCGTCGACCGCGTCCAGGAGGTGCTGCCGGGCCGCGCCCGGACACGCGTTCCGCTCGCGCCCGACGACGTCGGGGGCCTCGTCAACCTCCGCGGGCAGGTCGTGCTCTCCGTCGACCTGCGGCGTCGCCTCGGCATGACGGCCCACGACGCGGACCAGATGATGGTCGTCGTCTTCGTCGGCGACGAGACCGTGAGCCTGCTCGTCGACACGATCGGCGACGTGCTCGAGGTCGACGCCGACCAGTTCGAGACGCCGCCCCAGACGCTCCCCGAGGAGCTGCGCGCCGTGATCCGCGGCGCGTACAAGCTCTCCGACCGGCTGCTGCTCGCGCTCGACGTCGACGCCGCGGCGTCCTGAGCCCGACCGGCTCGCCCCCTTCCTCTTCTTCTCGCACCCACGTCCCCAGGAGCTCCTCATGTCCACGCTCGAGACCCCGCGGCCCGCCGCGCGCCGGCGTCGCTTCGCCGACTTCTCCGTCCGCACGAAGATCCTCACCGCGCTCGGCGTGCTCGCCGTCGTGCTCGTCCTCGTCGTGGGGTTCGCCCTGCAGAGCCTGCGGTCGACGTCCGACGACACGGCGTCGGTCGCGGGCGTCGCGAGCTCGCTCCTGCGCAGCAACGCGGAGGTGGACCACGGCACCCAGGAGGCGTGGCGGCTCACCTACCAGTACGACATCGTCCAGGGCGAGGCCCGCGAGCAGACCGTGGAGCAGATGGCCACCACGGACGCCCTCGTCGAGGAGCAGATCGGCGTGATCGACGCGGTGCTGGCCGCCGACGGGGTGGACGAGCCGAACTGGAACGCGTTCAAGGCGAGCTGGGCCGAGTGGCTCGCCTACCGCGACGCGACGCTCATGCCGGCCGTGGAGGCCAAGGCGGTGACGCCCGAGATCCAGGCGGCCAACGACGAGATCATCGAGTCCTACCGGACCTCGCTGGCGGCGTCCGGCGACGCGGTGTACGCCTACCTCGACACCGTCGCGGACGACGCCGCGGCGAAGGCCACGCGGGCCTTCCTCCTCATGATCGTCGTCGCCGCCGTCGGGCTCCTGCTCGCGGTCGTCGTGGGCGTGCGCGTCGCGAACGGCATCCGGCGCTCCGCCGGCACGGTCCAGCACGCGCTCGGCGCGCTCGCCTCGGGCGACCTCACCGTGCCGGCGCAGGTGGAGGCCCGTGACGAGCTGGGGCAGATGGCTGCGGCGTTGACGAGTGCGCAGGAGAACTTGCGGGGGATCATCGCGGAGGTGGCGGGGACGTCGGAGGCGGTGGCTGCGGCGACGGAGCAGCTGTCTGCGGCGGGTGCGCAGTTCTCGGCGTCGTCGGACGAGACGGCGGCGCAGTCGGGTGTGGTGGCGTCGGCGGCGGAGCAGGTGTCGCAGAACGTGCAGACGGTGGCTGCGGGTGCGGAGGAGATGGGGGCTTCGATCCGGGAGATCGCGCAGAACTCGAACGAGGCGGCGAAGGTGGCGAACAAGGCCACGGAGCGTGCTGCGGCGACGAACGAGACGGTGCAGAAGCTGGGGACGTCGTCGCAGGAGATCGGTGACGTGATCAAGGTGATCACGTCGATCGCGGAGCAGACGAACCTGTTGGCGTTGAACGCGACGATCGAGGCGGCTCGTGCGGGTGAGGCGGGCAAGGGGTTCGCGGTGGTGGCCAGCGAGGTGAAGGAGCTGGCGCAGGAGACGGCGAAGGCGACGGAGGACATCGCGCGTCGGGTGGAGGCGATCCAGGGGGACACGGTGGGTGCGGTGGAGGCGATCGGGGAGATCGCGGACATCATCGGGCGGATCAACGACTACCAGCTGACGATCGCGTCGGCGGTGGAGGAGCAGACGGCGACGACGAACGAGATGTCGCGGGGGGTGCAGGAGGCGGCGACGGGGTCGAGCGAGATCGCGGGCAACATCACCGGCATCGCCGCCGGCGCCTCGTCGACGGCCCAGGCCGTCGAGCAGATGAACGGGTCGATCGCCGAGCTCGCGCGCATGGCCGCCGAGCTGCGCGGCCGCGCCTCCCGGTTCACCTACTGACCTGCTGACCCCCTGACACCCACGCACCCACGCACCCACGCAGAGAGACGACCACGATGACCACGAACCAGCAGCAGGACGCGCCCCGACGCCTGTGGGGGACCGCCCCGTCCTCGTCAAGATCCTCACGTCGGTCCTCGTGATGGTGGTGGTGACCGCCGTCATCACGGCCGTCGCGCTCGTCTCGATGCGCCAGCTGCGCTCGGACGCCGACGAGATGTACCGCAGCAACGTCACGCCGCTGCAGCAGCTCACGGAGATCCAGCGCGCCTTCCAGGGCGACCGCGCCCGCGTCATCCAGTACGGGATCGCGGACGCGGAGACCCGGGCGAGCCTCCTCGACGAGCTGGTGGAGCGCAAGGTCGACCTGGACGCCCAGATCGAGGCGTACCGCCCGAACGCGGTGAGCCAGACCGACGTCGACGCGCTCGTCGCCGCCCTGGACGCGTACTACGCGGCGGCCGAGGGCGAGCTCTTCCCGCTCGCGGACGCGGGCGACACCGCGGGCTTCGCCGCGTACTTCGACGGCACCGTCCGCCCCCTCACCACGGGCGTCATGGACGCGATGCAGGTCGAGACGGCGTCGCAGGGCGAGGAGGCGGCGGTGCTCGCCGAGGAGACGGACACGCTCGCGGCGCGGGCGCTGCTCGCCACGATCCTCGTCGCGGTGCTCGGCGCCCTCGCGGCGACCGCGCTGTCCTACGTCGTGGCGCGCGGGATCGCCCTGCGGATCCGGGCCGTGTCGAGGAGCCTGACCGCGCTGGGCGACGGCGACCTCACCGTGCGGGCCGAGGTGGTGGGTCGTGACGAGCTGGGGCAGATGGCTGCGGCGTTGACGAGTGCGCAGGAGAACTTGCGGGGGATCATCGCGGAGGTGGCGGGGACGTCGGAGGCGGTGGCTGCGGCGACGGAGCAGCTGTCTGCGGCGGGTGCGCAGTTCTCGGCGTCGTCGGACGAGACGGCGGCGCAGTCGGGTGTGGTGGCGTCGGCGGCGGAGCAGGTGTCGCAGAACGTGCAGACGGTGGCTGCGGGTGCGGAGGAGATGGGGGCTTCGATCCGGGAGATCGCGCAGAACTCGAACGAGGCGGCGAAGGTGGCGAACAAGGCCACGGAGCGTGCTGCGGCGACGAACGAGACGGTGCAGAAGCTGGGGACGTCGTCGCAGGAGATCGGTGACGTGATCAAGGTGATCACGTCGATCGCGGAGCAGACGAACCTGTTGGCGTTGAACGCGACGATCGAGGCGGCTCGTGCGGGTGAGGCGGGCAAGGGGTTCGCGGTGGTGGCCAGCGAGGTGAAGGAGCTGGCGCAGGAGACGGCGAAGGCGACGGAGGACATCGCGCGTCGGGTGGAGGCGATCCAGGGGGACACGGTGGGTGCGGTGGAGGCGATCGGGGAGATCGCGGACATCATCGGGCGGATCAACGACTACCAGCTGACGATCGCGTCGGCGGTGGAGGAGCAGACGGCGACGACGAACGAGATGTCGCGGGGGGTGCAGGAGGCGGCGACGGGGTCGAGCGAGATCGCGGGCAACATCACCGGCATCGCCGCCGGCGCGCGGGAGAGCGCCCGGTCGATGGAGCAGCTCAACGTCGCCGTCGTCGAGCTCGCCCACGTCTCGGAGCAGCTCGACGCCCAGGTCTCCCGGTTCCGGCTCTGAGACCGCCGACCATGACGCCCACACCCCGCGCGGCCCGCGCGCGCCGCGCCCGAGGAGGACGACCGTGATCCGCGTGCTCGTCGTCGACGACTCCGTCGTGATCCGTCGCCTCGTCGCGCAGACGCTCGACCGGGACCCCGAGATCACCGTCGTCGGCACGGCGGCCGACGGCCGCCTCGCCCTCGCGAAGGTCGAGCAGCTCGACCCCGACGTCGTCACGCTCGACATCGAGATGCCCGTCATGGACGGCATCGAGACGGTCCGGGCGCTCCGCGCGGCCGGCCGGCGCATGCCCGTCGTGATGTTCTCGACGCTCACCGAGCGCGGGGCGTCCGCGACGCTCGACGCCCTCACGGCCGGAGCCACGGACTACGTCACCAAGCCGAGCGGGAGCGGGTCGGTCCAGACCGCGCTCGAGCGCGTCGGCCTGGAGCTCACGCCGAAGATCAAGGCGCTCGTCCCGCGCGCGCCCGCCGCCCCGGCGGCGCGGGCGAGCGGGACGACGGCCGTGGTCCGGCGCCCCGCCCCGGCCCGACCGGTGCGCGCGGTCGTCGTCGGCTCCTCCACGGGCGGGCCGGAGGCGCTGCGGACCGTCCTGTCGTCCCTGACCACGCCGCTGCCCGTCCCGATGCTCGTGGTCCAGCACATGCCGCCGGTGTTCACGCGGCAGCTCGCCGAGCGCCTGGACCGCGCCGGACCCACGACCGTGGTCGAGGCCGCCGGCGGCGAGGTGCTCCGTCCCGGGCACGCCTACCTGGCGCCCGGCGGCCGGCACCTCGAGCTCGGCCGCCAAAGCACGGGCCTGACGACCCTCGTCACGGACGGGCCGCCCGTCAACTTCACGCGCCCCGCCGTCGACGTCCTCTTCCGCTCCGCGGTCCGCACGCTCGGCGGCGACCTGCTCGCCGTCGTCCTCACGGGGATGGGCTCCGACGGCCGCGACGGTGCGGGGGAGATCGCCCGCGCCGGCGGCCACGTGCTCGCCCAGGACGAGCAGAGCTCGGTCGTCTGGGGCATGCCGGGTGCCGTCACGACCGCGGGGCACGCCCACGCGGTCCTTCCCCTCGACCAGGTCGCCCGCGCCATCGTCGGTGCGGCCGAAGGAGCGCACGCATGACCGTCTCGACCCAGTCGTTCGCCTACGTGAGCGACCTGGTCCGCAAGCACAGCGCGATCCAGCTCGCGCCGGGCAAGGAGTACCTCGTCGAGGCCCGGCTCGGGCCGCTCGCGCGCGAGAAGGGCCTGCAGGGTCCCGACGCCGTCGACAGCTACGTCCGCCGCTACCTGCGGGGCGGATCCCCGACGGAGACCGTGCGCGTCGTCGAGGCCATGACGACCAACGAGACGTCCTGGTTCCGCGACACCTCGCCGTTCACCGCCCTGCGCCGGGCGATCCTGCCGGAGCTCGCGGGCGCGGACCTCAGCATCTGGTCCGCGGCGTGCTCGACCGGCCAGGAGCCGTACAGCATCGCGATGGTCCTGCGCGAGGAGCGGGTGCGGAGCTACCGGATCCTCGCGACGGACATCAACGCGCAGGTCGTCGAGCGGGCCCGGACGGGCCGCTACAGCCAGCTCGAGATCAACCGCGGCCTGCCCGCGCCCATGCTCGTGCGCAACTTCCGGCGCGTGGGCGCCGAGTGGGAGGTCGACCCGGCGCTGCGGGAGAACCTCACGTTCCAGCAGCACAACCTGCTCACGGCACCGCCCGGGCCGCGGATGTTCGACATCGTCTTCCTGCGCAACGTGCTCATCTACTTCGACATGCCGACCAAGCAGTCGATCCTCGCCCGGCTCCGCAGCCGGGTGCGGCCGGGCGGCTTCCTCCTGCTGGGGGCCGCCGAGACCACCGTCGGCGTCGATCCCGCGTGGGAACGGGTCGACGTCACGCAGGGCTCCATCTACCGACTCCGAGGAGGCAGCGCATGAGAGCGCTGATCATCGACGACGCCCGCGTGATGCGCCGCATCGTCGCCACGACGCTGAGGGATCTCGGCTTCGAGACCGCCGAGGCGGGTGACGGACGCCAGGCGCTCGACCTGCTCGAGGCGGGCGAGCGCTTCGACCTCGCGTGCGTCGACTGGAACATGCCGGTGATGGACGGGCTGCAGTTCGTGCAGGCCGTCCGCGCGCGCCGCGAGTGGCGCGACCTCACGCTCATGATGATCACCACGGAGTCCGAGCAGTCGCGCATCGTGCGCGCGCTCGCCGCCGGTGCCCACGAGTACCTCATCAAGCCGTTCACGCCGGACGCACTCATGGGCAAGCTCGACATGCTCGGGCTCCTGCCGACCAAGGAGCTCGCATGATCGACACCCGGGACACGCTCACCCAGAGCGTCCTGCCCATCGCCCAGGACCTCTTCGCCGCCATGGTCGACGGCGAGCCGGGCCTGCTCGAGCCGGTCGACGCCCTCGGGGCGCCGATCCCCGACCCCGTGCACGCGTGGGTCGACATCGTCGGCCCGACCTCGTGGCGCACGCTCGTCGTGACCGCCCGCCCGACCGCGGACCGCATCGCGCGCGCGCTCCTCCAGCTGGACGACGACGAGACCGTGGGCCTCGACGACGTGCGCGACGCGCTCGGCGAGGTCGCCAACGTCGTCGGCGGGAACCTCAAGGGCATGCTCGACGGCGGCTCCTCGCTCACCCTGCCCGTGGTCGACACCACGGGCCCGGCGGTCGCGCGAGCGGCCGACCACGCGCAGGCGCTGCTGTGGCGCGGCGAACCCCTCGTCATCTCGTTGTGGACCTCGAAGGACGGAGAACAGCTGTGAGAGTCGTCGTCGCGGACGACAGCCGCGTGATGCGGCAGATCGTCGTCCGGACCCTGCGCCAGGCGGGGTTCAAGGACTGGGAGATCCTGCAGGCCGGGGACGGTGCCGAGGCGCTCGCCCTTATCCTGGCGGAGCAGCCGGACCTCGTGCTGTCCGACTGGAACATGCCGGAGATGAACGGCATCGACGTCCTGCGCGCGCTGCGCACCGCGGGGTCGAGCGTGCCGTTCGGGTTCGTCACGTCGGAGGGCTCGCCGCAGATGCGCGAGCTCGCGGACGCCGAGGGCGCCCTGTTCCTCATCGCCAAGCCGTTCGACGCGGACACGTTCGAGGACGTCCTGCGCCCGCACGTCCGTTGACCCCGACGTCCGTCCCCCGGAGGAGCCCCCTGTGACCACGACCCCCCTGCCCGAGCTCAAGGAGATCCGCGACCTGTACGCGGGGCTGGTCGGCCGCGGCTGCACGGCCGTGCGCGCGAGCGCGCTCCTGACGCCCGAGACGAGGCCGGGTGTCATCGCCGCGACCTACGTCAGCCACCGGGCGCAGGTCGAGGCGGTCGTCGCCGTCGACGTCCCGCTCGGCGCCCACCTCGGCGCCTCGATCGGCCTCGTGCCGCCCGGCCCCGCCCAGGACGCGGCGGCCGACGGCGCGCTGAGCGACGTCCTGCTCGAGAACCTGTCCGAGGTCCTCAACGTCACGGCCGCCCTCTTCAACGCCGAGGGCGCGCCGCACCTCAAGCTCGCCGAGGTGTTCGACTCGACGCGCGGGCCGCTCCCGGGCGCACCCGTGACGTTCCTGCGCAGCACCGGTCGCCGCCTCGACGCGGAGATCGAGATCGCCGGCTACGGCGGCGGGGCGCTGACGGTCGTCCTCGCCTGACGACGACCGGGACCGACCCGCACGGAGGCCGGGCCAGGGGCGCACGCCCCGGGCCCGGCCTCTCGTCGTCCCCCGGTTCGCGCCCCGGCACGGCGCGGGACGACGACGGACAGCCACCCCGGTGCCGTGAGCGGCGCCGGGGTGGCTGTGGTCGCGTGGGGACGGGCCGTCCGCGAGGTCAGGCCGTGACGAGGGTCCGCCGCAGGTCGAGCCCCTGCCCCTCGAGGACGGACTGGACCGCGGCGCCCGTCTCGGGGTGCACGAGCACGGGCGCCAGGAGGTTCGCGTGCACGCGTCCCGCGCGCACGCTCGCGACGACGAGGACGAGCGGGTCGGTCTCCTCGGCGCCGATGCGCGCGAGGTCGGACGACGGGATCGCGGGGGAGTACCCGGGCACCCAGCGGCCGGGGTCGAGGACGAGCATCTCGACGCCGGGGGTGTCGAGCGCGGACAGCGTGTAGACGCCGTCGCCCTGCTCGGTGAGGAGCTCGAAGCGTCGGGCCGCGAGGCCGGGGGGCGGGGTGACGAAGGTGAGCGTGGTCATCAGCGGAGGTAGTCCAGGAGTGAGGGCTGCAGGAGGGTGGCGCCGATGCTCAGGGTCGCCTGGTAGGCGACCTGCTTGAGCTGCAGGTCGATCGCGAGCTCGGCGAGGTCGGCGTCCTCGATGGCGCCGCGGCGCGTCTCGAGCGAGGTGCGGTTGCCGAGGTTGGTGTCGGCGGCGCGCTCGAGCTGGTTCTGCCGGGCACCGACCGTCGTGTGCTGGGTGAGCACCGCGTCGAGCCGAGCGTCGACGGCGGCGAGGTGCCCCCCGCTCCCGTTGCCGGCCCGCAGGTCGGCCGCCACGGAGTCCAGCAGCGCGAACACGGAGCCGGACCCTGTGCCGAAGACGGCCGCGCCGTCCACGTCGACGCGGACCGTCGAGTCGACGCCGATGCGACGCTCGACGGGTGCGCCGCCGCCCGTGAACGAGTAGTCGTCGCGGAAGGCGACGCCCTCGTCCGAGGTCCCGGCGAAGACGGTGCGCCCGAGGTACGTGGAGTTCGACTGGCGCAGCAGCTCGTCGCGCAGCTCCACGAGCTCGGCGGCGACGGCCTCCCGGCCCTCCGCCGACGTCGTGTCCGACGCGCCCTGGAGGACGAGGTCGCGCACGCGCTGGACGATGTCGGTCACGGTGCCGAGCGTCGAGTCGAGCGTCGCGAGCCAGCCCTCGCCGTTCGCGATGTTCCGGTCGTACTGCTGCTCGGCCGCGAGCCGGCCGCGGATCGCGAGGGCGTCCGCCGCGGACGACGGGTCGCTCGAGGCACGCGTGATCTTGCGCCCCGAGGTGCCCTGCTCCTGGAGCTCGGCGATCCTCGCGAGGTTGGACTGCAGGCTCCTCGTGACGTACGAGGCCTGCATCTGGTTGGTGATGCGCACGGTTCTCCCCTTGCGGACCTGGTCGCGGGCTACAGCCCGACGCGGCCGGTGCGGTTGATGAGCTGGTCGAGCATCTCGTCGACGGCGGTGAGCACGCGGGCCGCGCCCTGGTAGGCGTGCTGGTACTGCATGAGGTTCACGGTCTCCTCGTCGAGGGAGACCGCGGAGTGCGAGAGCAGGTCGCTGAACGCCGCCGTGGACGCCGTGGTGGCGAGCTTCGCGTCGTAGCCGGCCGAGCTCGACTTCACGGCGAGCTGCGTGACGTGCGTCGACCACACCGCGTCGGGCCCGCCGGCGGCGCTTCCGAGCGCGGCGATGCGGTCGGCGACCGACCCGTCGAGGCTTCCCGCGCCGACGGCGGCGGTCGCGACCTGGCCGGGCGCGGTCACCGCGACCCGCAGGCCGGCGCCCGCGGACCTGCCCGGCTCGATCGCGAAGAACGCTCCGCCCGGGGTGCCCGACGGCGTCAGGCCCGTCGTGTGCAGCGCGTTGACCTGCGTGACGAGCGCCGACGCGAGCGCGTCGTAGCCCGCCGCGGCCTGGGCGTACACCCCGCCGGAGGACACCGGCGCGAGTGCCGACAGGTGCCCCGCGAGCTCGCCGCCCTCGAGCCCGACGGCCGCACCCGGACGGTGCGACCACTCGAGCCGCACCGCGTCGGCAGCCGCCCCGTCGAGCGTCGAGGCCCCGACGAGCCGGACCTCGTTCACGTGGTTGCCGTCGACGAGGAGGTTCCCGCCCAGGAGCACGTTGACGGTGCCGTCGGGGTTCGTGCTCGTCTGGGCGCCCGCGAGGCGCGCCAGGTCGGCGGCGAGCTGGTTGCGCTGGTCGACGAGCTCGTTGGCGGAGCCGTTCTGGCCGGAGGCGTCGAGGATGCGCGTGTTGAGCGCGGCGATCTTGTCCGCGACCGTGTTGATCTCGGCCACGAGCGAGCCGGCGCTCGTCCGGGCCTGGCCCCACGCGGTCTCCACGCGGGCCCGGCCGTCGACGATCCGGTCGACGACGGCGCCGGCCTCCTCGACCACGACCCAGGCCTGGGCGTCCTTGCCCGGCGAGTTCGCGGCGTCCTGCCAGGCGCCCCAGAACGACTGCAGCGCGGCGGACAGCCCGGTGTCCGAGGGCTCGCCATGGATGTCCTCGACGGCCGTGAACGCGGCGGCGCGCACGCCCGCGTACCCGTCGGCGGACGCCGTCTGGCGCACGCGCGACTCGAGGAAGAGGTTCCCGAGCCGGGCGACGCCGTCGATCGACACGCCCTGGCCGGACCGCGCGGACTGCGAGAGCCGCCCCAGGCCCATCTCGGTGAGCGGGGCCGTGGCCGACTGCTGCACGCGCTGGCGCGTGTAGCCCGGCGTGTTGACGTTGGCCACGTTCTGACCGGTGACGTCGATGCCCGCCTGGGCGGCGCTCATGCCCCGGAAGGCGGTGTTGAGGATGGAGAACGAGCTCATGGGCGGGACTCCTTACAGCACCGTGTCGAAGAGGCGGGCGACGTCGGACCGGTCCGTGGTGGCGCCGGTGGCGTCGTAGGTGCGGGGCTCGCCGCCGAGCGTCGCGAGCGTCTCCTGCGTCGAGCGCGACGCGTGGTTGACGAACTGCGTGTTCGTGTCGCGGACGGTCTTGATCCGCACCGTCAGCTCCGTGAGGCCCGTGAGGTGGCCCTCGAAGATCTCGCGCCAGGGCCCCGCGGCCGGGGCGGCCGCGGCGATCTCCCGCAGCGTGGCGTCGGGCGCCAGGCCCCACTCGGCCGCGACGGTCTCGGACGCGACGGTGCGCACGAGGGTCGCCTCGCGCACCTTCTCCATCACGGTCTCGACCTCGCGGTTCGCGTGGGCGAGCCAGCGGGTGCGGCCGGCGGTGAGGAGCAGCTGCTCCTCCTCGAGCTTGAACAGCAGCATCTCGAGCAGCTCGCGCTCTCGCCACAGCAGGGTCGACAGCTCCTGAGGGCCCAACGTGGCTCTCCCTTGTGTGCGCGGTGGTCGGTCGGGACGGCGGGCAGCGCCCGCTCGAGACCCACTGTCGGCACGCGCGGCGCGCATGTGGCGGCTGATCCCCGCGCCCGCTGCATGGGAGAGGTCAGGACGCGGTGCCACCGCGTGCCTCACCCGCGTCTCCCGGTGCCGTACCGGGCCCGCCCCAGCAGAAAGGTGCTTCGGCGTGAACCTCTCCGAGCGCAACGCTCTCGTCGTCGACAACCTTGCCCTCGTCGGCTTCCTCGTCTCCGACCTGTGCGCGCGGGCCGACCACCTCTCGCGCGAGGACCTCGCGTCGGTCGGCGCGGTCGCCCTCACCACGGCGGCCACGAGCTTCGACCCGACGCGCGGCGTGCCGTTCGGCGCGTACGCGCGGCGCCGCATCGTGGGGGCGCTCGCCGACGAGCTGCGCTCGCAGGACTGGGCCCCGCGCTCGGCGCGCCGCCGCATCAAGGCGCTGACGGCCGTGACGGCGTCGCTCACCGCGTCCCTCGGCCGCGAGCCGACCGACGCGCAGGTCGCCGAGGCGATGGGCGTCGCGGTCGCGGACGTGCGCGCGGCCCGGGACGACGCCGGCCGCTCGATCGTGGCGATGGAGGACACCACCTACGACCACGTCGCGCTCGAGGCGCCGACCCCGGAGGAGCAGGTCCTGTCCGTCGAGGAACGGCACGTGGTGCGCGAGGCGGTGGCCGCGCTGCCGGACCAGCTGCGGCACGTCGTCGAGCAGGTGTACTTCGCGGGGCGCAGCGTCGGCGAGCTCGCCGCCGAGCTGGGGATCAGCCACTCGACCGTCTCGCACGCGCGCATCGAGGCGGTCCGCCTGCTCCGCGAGGGGCTCGAGGCCCACTACTCGGGCCGCGAGGCGAAGGGCCCGGCCGCGCCGCTCACGGCCCGCCGGCGGGAGTACCTCGCCGCGATGGGCGAGCGCGTCGCGGGCGGTGCCACGCAGCGCTCCGCGTGGGCGGTGCCCGCGGCGTCGTGACCCGGGCCGCGACGGCGTCGACCGGCGTCGGTCGACGTCGGCCACCGTCGGGCCGCGGCGTCCGACAGTCCCCAGGAGCAGGCCGGTCGAGGTGACGGGCCGGTACCGGACGAGCCGGCCCGCCCGGGGCCGCGCGGGACAGGAGCGCACGCATGGGTCTCTCGATCGTGACGAACGTGGCGGCGACGACGACGTACCGCCGCCTCGCGACGACGCAGCGCGAGCAGGGGGCGTCGGCGGAGCGGCTCGCGTCCGGCCTGCGGATCACCACCGCCGCGGACGACTCCGCGGGCCTGACGACGGCGGAGGGCCTGCGGGCCCAGGCGAACGGGAGCGCCGTCGCGCAGCGCAACGCGGCGGACGCGGTCGCCATGCTCGAAACGGCGGACGGCGCGCTCGGCGGCATCCAGAGCATGCTCCAGCGCATGCGCGAGCTCGCGCTCCAGGCCGCGAACGACACGAACGGGCCGGACGCGCGCGCCGCGATGGAGGACGAGCTGTCGGCGCTCGCGCGCGAGGTGAGCCGGACCCACAACGAGTCGGCCTTCGCCGACCAGCTCCTCCTCGCGAGCGAGCCGACGGTGACCTTCCAGGTCGGTGCCGAGGGGGACGCCGCCTCGACGATCGCCGTCCAGCTCCCGCGCGTGACGTGGGCGGTGTCGTCGGTGCTCGTCGCGGGCGACGGCGACCTGCGCGTGAGCCTGACCGGCGCGGGGTACCCCGAGCTCGCGCACATGACCTCGCGTGCGGCGGTCGAGGCGATCGACCGCGCGATCTCGCGCGTCTCGGAGGAGCGCTCGCGCATGGGCGCGACGATCAACCGGCTCGACCACGCGGCGCGCGTCGCGGGCAGCACGGGGGAGAACCTGCGCGCGGCGGAGTCGCGGATCCGGGACGCCGACCTCGCCCAGGAGCTGCGCGACGGCGCCCGCCTGAACGTGCTGGCGCAGGCGGGGACGGCGATGCTCGCGCAGGCCAACCAGGCGCCGTCGTCGGTGCTGCAGCTCCTGGGCTGAGCCCCCGAGGCTCCCGAAAAGTGACACAGGTCACTGACCACGAGGGGGCGGTGGCTGCCGAGAGTGCTGGGTGACCGGCCCATGGATGGGCTGGGGGATCATCCACTCGCCCGTCTCACGGAGGACTCATCATGGGCTTCAGCGTCAACACGAACGTCTCGGCACTCAACACGTACCGGAACCTCACGAGCACCCAGAACAGCCAGAGCAAGTCGCTGGAGAAGCTGTCCTCGGGTCTGCGGATCAACCGTGCGGCGGACGACGCCGCGGGTCTGTCGATCGCCGAGGGTCTCAAGGCCCAGGTGAACGGTTACAGCGTCGCGGCGCGCAACGCGCAGGACGGCATCAGCGTCGTGCAGACGGCGGAAGGTGCGCTGGGTGAGGCGCAGTCGATCCTGCAGCGCATGCGCGACCTGTCGGTGCAGGCGGCGAACGACACGAACAACGCCGACGCGCGCACCGCCATCAGCTCGGAGCTGGGCGAGCTCGCGGACGAGCTCGACCGGATCGTCGACTCGACGAACTTCAACGGGATCGACCTGCTCAAGTCGACGTCGACGGACCTCACGGTCCAGGTCGGCGCCGAGGGCGCGGGCGGCGGGAACACCATCTCGATCGACCTCACCACCAACGACCTGCAGGGCATCATCGAGGCCGGCGTCTACGACGCCACCAACGGTGGGACGTCGCTCAACGTCGCGACCGCCGCCGGCGCGCAGGCGGCGATCGAGACGATCGACACGGCGCTCAAGGCTGTGTCGACGGCTCGCTCCGGCCTGGGTGCGACGCAGAACCGCCTGGAGTACGCGATCTCCAACATCAACGTCGCGACGGAGAACCTGACCTCCGCCGAGTCGCGCATCCGCGACGTCGACATGGCCAAGGAGATGATGAACTACTCGCGCACCAACATCCTGTCCCAGGCCGGCACCGCGATGCTGGCCCAGGCGAACCAGGCCAGCTCGGGAGTCCTCCAGCTCCTCGGCTGACCCTGACGGCCACCCGGCGGGCGGCACGGACCGCCCTCCGCGCCGTCCGCCGGGTCTTCTCCGCACCACGTCCCCAGCACGTCCCCGTCCCACACCTGGAGGTGATCCGCGTGGGCATCTCCTTCACCGGGCTGTCGAGCGGTCTCAACACGGCAGACCTCGTCAAGCAGCTCATCGCCGTCGAGTCGATCCCGCAGCAGCAGCTCCAGGCCAAGGTCAAGGCCGAGCGCTCCGAGATCTCCGCGCTCCAGGACCTCAACACGCGCGTGGCCGCGCTCGCGAAGCTCGCCAAGGAGCTCACCGCCGGCGACGCGCTCGCGCTCTTCACCGCGAAGGGCTCGTCCGACGCGGTCTCGGTCACCGCCCGCGCCGGCGCCTCCCCGGGGAGCATCGACGTCGTCGTCGACGCCGTCGCCACCGCGCAGAAGTCGGTCACCGCGACCCTCACGACGGCTCCCACCACGCGCTTCACCCTCACGGACGCCGCGGGCGAGCACACCGAGCTGACCGCGGCCTCCACGTCGCTCGACGACGTCGTCGCGGCGATCAACCGCGCCGACGCGGGCGTCACCGCGGTCAAGGTCGGTGCGGGTACCGACGCCGCGACGGGGGAGAAGCTCTACCGCCTCCAGCTCACGGGCGCCGCGACGGGCGCCGCGGGCGCGTTCTCGTTCCACGCCGGGACCGCCGCCGAGGTGGACGCCGGCACCGCGACGAACCTGCTCGCCGCTCCCGGCGCGGCCACCGTCACGGCGGCCGCCGACTCCGTGGTGCGCCTGTGGGCCGGCACCGCCGCCGAGCAGACCGTCACCTCGGCGTCGAGCACGTTCACCGACCTCCTTCCCGGCATCGACGTCACCGTCTCGAAGGCGTCCGCCGACCCCGTCACCGTCACCGTCGCCGAGGACCCCGAGGCGCGCGCGAACAAGGTCCGCAGCCTCGTCGACGCCGTGAGCGCGATCCTCGCGCGCATCGGGACGCAGACCAAGGTGACCATCGGGTCCGACGGCTCGACCTCCGGCGCGACGCTCGCCGGCGAGTCCATCGTGCGCAACGCGCGCCAGTCGCTGCTCGGCGCCGTCACGGACCCGGTGGACGGGGCGTCGCTGTCGTCGATCGGCATCGAGATCACGCGCTACGGCGAGGTCACGTTCGACGCCGAGAAGCTCTCGGCGGCCCTCGCCGCCGACCCCGACACGACGATGAGCACGTTCACGCAGGTCGCGACGCGCGTCCAGAAGGCCTCCGAGATGCTCTCCGACAAGTACGACGGCCTCCTCACGACGTCCGTCAAGAACCGCGAGACCCAGGCCACCCGCCTGGACGACCAGATCGCCCGGTGGGACCAGCGGCTCGAGCAGCGCTTCAAGCGCCTCACCGCGCAGTACACCGTCATGGAGGTCCAGCTCGCCAAGCTCGACTCGCAGCAGCAGTGGCTGACGGGCCAGCTCGCGACCCTCATGCCCTCCTCGTCCTCGAAGCGCTGAGCCGCACCTCCCGCGAAGGAACCGCCGTGACCCACCTCGCCCGGAGCGCCTACGGGCGCGACGCCATCCTCACCGCGTCCCCCGCGCGCCTGCTGACGCTGCTCTACGACCGTCTCGTGCTCGACCTGCGCCGGGCCGAGGCCGCGCAGGGCGAGGAGCGGTGGGCCGCCGCGTCCGAGCAGCTCCTGCACGCCCAGGCGATCGTGGCCGAGCTCATGGGCTCGCTCGACACCACGGTCTGGGACGGTGCCGAGGACCTCATGGCCCTCTACGTCTACGTCCACGAAGCCTTGGTCGCCGCGAACGTCCACCGCGACATCGGGCGGACGCACGAGGTCCTCGAGATCGTCGTGCCGCTCCAGGAGACGTGGCGCCAGGCCGCGGAGGTGCTGCCCGCCGGGCACGGGAGCGCCGCGGCGCACGGCGGCGGAGCGACCGGTGTCGCCTGACCGCGCAGGCACGGTCACGGCCTGGACCCGTGCCCTCGACGAGCTCGACGCGATGGCGTCGGTCGCGGGCGAGCACGCCGGCGAGACGGCCGTCGCCCACCTGGCCGCGTGGACCCCTCCGACCGGGCTGGGGCGGCTCCCGGCCGAGCTCGTGGACCGCGCGCTCGAGGTCCTGGTCCGCCAGGCCGACGTGGTGGACCGCCTGCACGCCGCCATCGTGGAGAACCGGCGGCACTCCCGTGCCCTGACGTGCGTGCCCCGCGCGCACGACTCGACCGCGGCGGCGTACCTCGACGTGAGCGCCTGACCCTCGCGACACCTCCGGCCCGGCGGCGCTCCCGGGCGAGCACGGCTCACGCGTCGCGACCCTGCATAGGGGTCGGGTGAGCACACGACCGACCGCGCAGCACGCGTCCCCGCTGCGCGCGCACGACGCACGACGGCGGCCCCTCGGCCGTCGTCGGCTCAGGGTGAGCACGGACCGCTCCCCCCGCAGGCCATCGGACGGCCGACACCGACGACGTGGGGAATCCGCGACCGTGTTCGACTCCGTCACCTCCGTAGCGATCCAGAGCGCGCTGGACGGGCTGTCCGCCCGGCAGAGCGCCATCGCCGAGAACGTCGCCAACATCAACACCCCGGGCTACACCGCGAAGCGCGTGCAGTTCGAGGAGGCGCTGGCGGCCTCCGTCGCCGACGGCGACGCCCGGCGCACCGCCTTCACCGTCGACCGCTCGCTCGAGCCGACCCGGCTCGACGGCTCGAACGTCAACCTCGACACCGAGACCGTCTCGAACGTCGACACCGTCCTGCGCTACCAGTTCGCGACCCAGGCCGTCGGCGGCGAGGCCGCCGCCCTGCGCGCGGCGATGCGGACGGCCTGACATGACCTACGACGCTCTCGGCATCGCCGGCACCGGCCTCACCCTGCACCGCAAGTGGCTCGACGCCGTCGCGGACAACCTCGCGAACGTCAACACCGTCACGTCGACCGACGACGCCGCGTTCCGCGCCCGCTACGTCCTCGCCACCGAGGGCGGCGAGAAGAACCCGGGCGCGTACGTCGCCGGGGCGGCGTGGGGGAGCGCGGAGGGCCGGCTCACGTACGAGCCGGACCACCCGCTCGCGGACGAGGACGGCTACGTGCGCTACCCGGACATCGACATGTCCGAGCAGATGGGCAGCCTCATCCTCGCCCAGCGCGGCTACCAGGCGAACGCTGCCGTGATCGACCGCGCGAAGACGGCCTACGAAGCAGCACTCCAGATCGGGAAGTGATCCTCATGTCCATCCCCTCCGTCGAGGCCACGACCGGCACCGGGTACCTCACCGGCGTCGAGAGCCTCTCCGCGACCGCTGCCGCCGCGACCGGGTCGACCGGTGCCGCGGGCGCGAGCGCCTTCGCCGACGTGCTGGGCGGCGCGGTCGACAGCACGCAGCAGCTCCAGGGCGCCGCGAACGAGCTGGCGATCGCCGCCGTCACGGGCGACCTCGAGAGCGTCCACCAGGCGACCATCGCCTCCACCCGTGCCCAGACGACCCTCGAGCTCGTCGCCGCCGTGCGCAACAAGGCGGTCGACGCGTTCAACGAGATCATGAGGATGCAGGCCTGACGATGCCCGAGAAGATCAGGTCGACGTTCGGCCGCGCGTTCGGCGCCGTCCGCGACTTCACCATCGCCCAGCGCACGCTCGCGCTGCTCGCCCTCGCGATCCTCGTGGTCGGGATCGTCGCGCTCGTGTCGTGGGCGTCGCGCCCCAGCTACACGCCCCTGTTCTCCGGCATGTCGAGCGCGGACGCCGCCGCGATCGTCGACCAGCTCCGCTCGCAGGGCGTGCCCTACGAGCTGACCGACGGCGGCGGCACGGTGCTCGTGCCCGAGGAGCGGGTCTACGAGCAGCGGCTCGCGGCCGCGACGGCCGGCCTGCCCGCCGACGAGTCGACGGGCGGCTACTCGCTGCTCGACGAGATGGGCGTGACGTCGAGCGAGTTCCAGCAGGACGTGACGTACAAGCGCGCGCTCGAGGGCGAGCTCGCCCGCACCCTCTCCGCGATGGACGGCGTCGAGACGGCGACCGTCCAGCTCGCGATCCCCGAGAAGACGGTCTTCGCGGCCGAGCAGGGCACCCCGACCGCGTCGGTGTTCGTCGCTCCCGCCCGCGGCCAGAAGCTCACGACCGAGCAGGTCGAGGCGATGGTCCACCTCGTCTCGGCGTCGATCGACGGCATGGCACCCACCGACGTCGCGGTCGTCGACGCGCAGGGAGAGGTGCTCTCCGAGGTCGGCGTCGGGGCGCGCTCGTCGGGCGAGCAGGCCGGGCAGTACGAGGAGAAGGTGTCCGGGCAGGTGCAGGCGATGCTCGACCGCGTCGTCGGGGCCGGGAACTCGACCGTCGCGGTGACCGCGCAGATGGACGTGGCGAGCTCCGAGCGTCTCGAGGAGACGTTCCGCACGCCGGAGGGCGGGCCCGTCCTCAACGAGTCCACGACGACCGAGGAGTACACCGGCGCGGGCGGTGGCGTCGCCGGGGTGCTGGGACCGGACAACATCGCCGTCCCGGGCGGCGCCGGCGGGGACAGCAGCTACACGTCGGAGGACGCCACGCGCAACAACGCGATCGACAAGGTCACCGAGACCACGACGACGCCCGCCGGCGCGCTGACCCGGCAGGCCGTGTCGGTCGCGCTCGACGCCGAGGTGGCGCGGGGCATGGACACGGCCGCGATCACCGCGATGGTCTCCGCCGCCGCCGGCATCGACGCCGAGCGCGGGGACACCGTCGAGGTCGCGGTGCTGCCGTTCGACACGGGCGCCGCGGAGTCGGCCCAGGCCGCGCTCGCCGCGGCGGAGGAGGCGGCCGCCGCCGAGAGCCGGGCGCAGATGCTGCGCACCGCGGCGGTCGTCGCCGGGGTGCTCATCGCCCTGGTGATCGTGCTCGTGGCCGTGCGGCGCGCCCGTCGTCGCCGCGAGCGGCGCGAGACGGTCGACCTCGAGGACCTCCGTATGACGACCCTGCACGAGCTCGACCGCGAGGACGACCGCCCGGCGCTCCCGTCCGGCGGCGGTCAGGGCGAGCTCGAGCCCGTGCCCGAGCGGCCGGAGATCCAGCCGCCGACCCCGCGGTTCACGAGCCTCGACCAGCGTCGGGCCGAGATCGACGCGCTCGCGGCGACCGACCCCGACAAGACGGCCGAGTACCTGCGGGTGCTGCTCGCCGAGGACCGGGCGGGGGCGCATCGATGAGCGTCACGACGGCACCGCCCGAGACGGCGCCCCCGGGCACCGGCGCCGCCGGTCTGGCGGCCGCCCTCGACCCCGCCGCCGCGGAGGCCGCGACCGAGGCCGCGCGCAAGGTCGCCGCGATGAGCGGGGTGCAGAAGGTCGCCCTGGTGCTCATGCAGCTCAGCCAGGAGCGGGCGGCGACGGTCCTGTCGCTGCTCTCCGAGGAGGAGGCCTCCGAGGTCGCGGCCGAGATCATGCGCACCCAGGTGGTGGACGAGGAGCTGGCGGTCGCGGCCCTCGACGAGTTCTACGACATGGCGCTGTCCGGCACGCCGCGCCCGCGCGGGGGCAAGGACTTCGCCGTCGGGCTGCTCGAGGCGTCGATGGGCGCCGACCGGGCGGCCGACGTGGTCGAGCGCCTCGTCGCGAGCATGCAGGGCAAGGCGTTCGAGTACCTCGACGGCACCGAGCCGGGACAGATCGTGTCCCTGCTCGACGGCGAGCACCCGCAGACCGTCGCCCTCGTCCTCGCGCACCTCAGCTCGGGCGTCGCGTCCGCGGTGCTCGCCAAGCTGGCCGACGACTACCGCACGGACGTCGCGCAGGCGCTCGCGACCATGGGCACCGCGTCGCCGGACGCGGTGAAGATCGTGTCGGAGCAGTTCCGCACCCGCATGGGCGCGAGCATCACCCCGCGTCAGCCGGTCGAGATCCTCGGCGGCGTCCAGCCGCTCGTCGACATCATCAACCGCTCCGACGGCGCCACGGAGAAGGCGGTCCTCGAAGGGCTCGAGGCCCGCGACCCGCAGCTCGCCGAGGAGGTCCGCTCGCGCATGCTGACCTTCGAGGACATCGCCTCGTTCGAGGCGCGCGACGTGCAGATCATCCTGCGCGGCGTCGAGATGTCGGTGCTCGCGCTCGCGATGAAGGGCACGACCGCCAAGGTCGTCGAGACGATCACGAAGAACATCTCCGAGCGCAACCGGGCGCTGCTGGAGGAGGAGGTCGCCGGGCTGGGCGGGGTGCGCATCAGCCAGGTCGAGGAGGCGCGCGCGGAGATCGTCCGCGTCGTCCGCAACCTCGAGGCCGACGAGAAGATCACGATCCACCGCACGGACGGGGACGAGCTTGTCTACTGACGCCTCCTTCGTGCCGCGGGTCGTGCCGGTCCTGCGCAGCGACCGCGTCGCGGAGGTCGAGGCGGCGGCGTCGGCCCGCGGGTACGCCGCCGGCTACGCGGCCGGGGCCCGCGCGGCCCGCGACGAGGCGGAGCGCCTGCGCGCCGCGCTCGAGGCGGACCACGCGCGGCGCACCGCCGAGCGCGACGAGCGGACCGCGCGCGCGGTCGCCGTCCTGCGTGAGGCCGCCCGGGCGCTCGGCGAGCGGACGGTCCCCGTCGTCGCCGCGGCGCAGGACGCCACGGTCCGGGGCGCGCTCGACCTCGCGGGGTCCGTCCTCGGGTACGAGCTCACCGACCGACCGGGTGCCGCCCGCGCGGCCCTCGCGCGCGCGACGGCCGTCGCCGACGGCGCGGTCGTCGCCGTCCGGCTGCACCCCGACGACGTGCGCCTGCTGACCGAGGCCGGGGTCGACGACGTCCGCCTCGTCGCGGACGCGTCGCTCGACCGCGGCGACGCCGTCGCGGAGCTCGAGCACGGCTTCCTCGACGCGCGCGTGCGCGCCGCCGTCGACCGGGCGCGGGCCGAGCTGGCGCTGCTCGACGTCGGGCCCGACCTCACGCCCGACGCCGGGCCCGGCGCGGCCGGAGGGTCGTCGTGACGGCCCCGGTCGGCTCCGCCGTGCCGGGCACGCGCACCACGGCGGGCGCGACCCGCCCGCACTCCCGCCCGCCCGCGCTGGAGTCCCTCGTCGCGGTGGCGCGGCCCGAGCGGGTCGGCGTCGTGACGTCGGCCGTCGGGCTGAGCCTCGAGGTCGCGGGCCTGAGCTGCGGCATCGGCGACCTCGTCCACGTCGGCGACGGCCCGCACCCCCTCGACGCGGAGGTCGTCGCGACCGCCGAGGGCAGGGCACGCTGCATGCCGCTCGGCCGGCTCTCCGGTGTCCGCGCGGGCGACCCGGTGCGCACGCGCGGCACCGGGGTCCTCGTCCCGACCGGGCGCGGCCTGTTCGGCCGCGTGGTCGACGCGCTCGGCCGCCCCGTGGACGGGCGCGGCCCGCTCGGGCGCGCGCCCCGCGTGCCCGTGGACGCGGACGCGCCCGCCGCGATGGAGCGGGCGCGCATCGACACGCCGCTCCAGACCGGCGTACGGGTCCTCGACACGCTCACCACGCTCGGCCGGGGCCAGCGCATCGGGCTGTTCGCCGGCTCCGGCGTCGGCAAGTCCTCGCTGCTGTCGATGGTCGCGCGCGGGACCGACGCCGAGGTGTCGGTCATCGCGCTCGTCGGCGAGCGCGGGCGCGAGGTGCGCGAGTTCCTCGAGGACGACCTCGGCCCCGAGGGCCTGGCCCGGTCGGTCGTCGTCGTCGCGACGTCCGACGAGCCCGCGATGATGCGGCGGCGCGCAGCCTTCACGGCGACCCGGATCGCCGAGTCGTTCCGGGAGGCCGGGTCGCACGTCGTCCTCATGATGGACTCCCTCACGCGCGTGTCCATGGCGCAGCGCGAGATCGGGCTGTCCGTGGGGGAGCCCCCCGCGACGCGCGGCTACCCGCCGTCGACGTTCTCCCTCATGGGGAACCTGCTCGAGCGCGCGGGCACCGCGGCGACGGGCTCCGTCACCGGGATCTACACCGTCCTCGTCGACGGCGACGACCACAACGAGCCGATCGCCGACCAGGCGCGCTCGATCCTCGACGGGCACGTGGTGCTCGACCGGTCCATCGCCGTCTCGGGCCACTACCCGGCGGTCGACGCGCTCGCGTCGGTCTCGCGCGTCGCGTCGCGCGTGACCACGCTCGAGCAGAGGTCGGTCGCGCTCACGCTGCGCCGGGTCCTCGCGGCGCGCCGCAAGGCGCAGGACATCCTCGACATCGGGGCGTACAAGAAGGGCACCGACCCCCTCGTCGACGCGAGCCTCGAGCACCAGGGGGCGATCGACGCCTTCCTGCAGCAGGTCATGACCGACAGGACGCCGGCCGAGGAGTCGTGGGCGCGCCTCACGCGGCTCACCCAGGTGCTGGCCGGAGGGGAGGACTGATGGCGGGGAAGTTCCGGCTCGCGGGCGTGCTACGCCTGCGCCGCCTCGAGGAGGACGGCGCCAAGGCGGCGCTCGCGGGAGCGCACGCGGACCTCGCGCGCACCGTGGAGGAGGCGGGCGGTCTCGCCGCCTACCTCGACGCCTCGCCCGAGCGCCCGACGACGAGCGCGGCGCTGTCCGGGCTCGCGGCCTCGCGCGCCGCGGCGAGCGCGCTGTTCTCCGTGCTCGAGTCCGAGGAGCGCGTGTGCGCGCACGCCGTGGACGAGGCGCGCGCGGAGCTCGCGCGCGCCCGTGCCGCCGCGCTGGGCCTCGAGAAGCTCGAGGAGCGGCACGACGCCGAGACGGCCCGCGTGGAAGGGCGCGCCGACCAGGCCGCGCTCGACGAGATCGCCTCGGCCGCGCGGCGCACGACGGCCGGGGGGTCGACGACGTGAGCATGACCCAGGCGCTCGCCCGCGTGGGCGAGATCCGCACGGAGATCGTGGCGCTGCACGACGTCGTGGCCGCCCCCGGCCGGTCGACGGCGGCGTCGTCGTCGTCCACGAGCGCGACCGACTTCGCGTCGGCGCTCTCGGCGCTCTCGGCGCTGCCGACGACGGGCGCGGCGGGCACCGGCTCGGACGTGGTCGGGCGCCTGCTCGGCACGCTGTCCGGGGCGACCGGCGCCGACGAGCTCGCGCGCAGCGCGCTGTTCGGGGCGGGTGCGTCGCCGGGCGCCGCGGCGGCGGCAGCCGTCGCGCCGGCCGCCCCCGCTGCGCCCGCCGGCCCGGCGACCGCGCCGGACGGCGCGACCGACGGCGCGGCGGGACGGTCGGTCGTCGAGACGGCGCGCCAGTACCTCGGCGTGCCGTACGTGTGGGGCGGCGAGAGCCTCGGCGAGGGCGGCCTCGACTGCTCGGGCCTCGTCCAGCTCGTGTACTCCGCGCACGGCGTCGACCTGCCGCGCGTCGCGCGCGACCAGATGCGCCAGGGGACCGAGGTCGGCTCGCTCGCCGAGGCGCGACCCGGCGACCTCGTGGTGCAGCGCGGGGGCAAGCACATCGGCATCTACCTGGGCGACGGGCAGATGATCCACGCGCCCAAGCCCGGCCGCACCGTCGAGATCACGGACGTCAGCGACGCCTCCGTGACGACCATCCGCCGCGTGATCGGCTGAGGAGGACCACAATGACCCTGACCACGAACGCCCTGGTCGCGGCTCCGGCACCGGCCACGACGGCGCGGCCCCGGGCGGCGTCCGGAGCCTCGGCCGACGCGTTCGGCCGCAGCTTCGACGCCGCGCTCGGCGAGGCGGCCCGCGGCCGCCCGGAGCCCGCGCGCGCTCGCGGGGGCACCCCTGCCGACCGGGCCGTCGACGACGGCGCGACCACCGCCGAGTCCTCGACCGGCAGCACCCCGACCGCCGGGCTCTCGACCGACGGGTCCTCGACCGACGGGCCCGCGGCCACCGGGGCCCCCGGCGCCGACTCCTCGGCGGACGGCGCCACCGCCGCGGACGGTCGGCCCGCCGTGCCGCCCGTGCCCGTCGGCCTGCCGGGCCTGCCGGTGCTCCCCGACGCGGCGCCCGTCGGTCTCGACGGCGCGCTCGCCGGCACCGCCACGCCGGACGGCGCGGCAGCTGCCGCCGTCGCGGACGACGCGGCGCCCGGCGACGAGCACGGTCCGACGCGCGCCGCGTCGTCGGCCGACGCCGCGGGCGCCCCGGACGCGTCCACGGCTGCCCCGGCCACGGGCGACCGCCCGGGCGCACCCGGCGCAGCCTCGGCGGCCGGCACCGCCTCGGCGGTCGGCACCGCGGCGGCGGCCGGGCCGGGCGAGGCTCGGACGCCGACCGGTGCACCGTGGTCGTCCGACGCGACGGCGACGGCGGACGGCCCGGTGACGGTGCCCGCCGCGACGCGGGCGAGCGGTGGTGCCGGAGAGGCCGTCGCGACGGCCGGACCCCTGGCGAGCGCCGGGCCCGGGGCCGGGACGACCACGACCCCGCCGCCGGGTCCGGTCCCCGCCACGCCGGGTGCGCCGGTCCCCGCCGCGCCGGGTGCGCCGACCAGCTCGGGGGGCGTCGCCGTCGCCCCTGCACCGGGGGAGGCGGACGGCGTGACGTCACCGGTCCCGACCGGCCCGGAGGGCACGACCCTCGCGCCGGACGCCGCGCCGCGGGCCGCCGCGGAGCTCCTCGCCGCCGCCCCCGTCGCGGCCCCTGCCGCACCGGCCGCCGTCGGCGCGCCCGCGGTGACCGCCCCGGCGGCCGCGTCGCACCCGGCACAGCCGCTGCACGCCCAGGTCGCCGGGCCCGTCGTCCGGCTCGCCGAGGCGGGCGACGGCGACCACGTGCTCACGCTCTCCGTGACGCCCGAGAACCTCGGGCCCGTGACGGTCCGCGCGCACGTCGCGGGCGGTGACCTGCGCATCGAGCTCTACGCGCCGCACGACACGGGCCGCGAGGCGCTGCGCGCCATCGTCGCCGACCTGCGGCGCGACCTCGCGGGCATCGCGGGCGGGGCGTCGTCGGTCACCGTCGCGGACGCGGGAGCACCGGGCGCGGCTGTCGATAGTCGGGACGGTCGGGACGGCCGCGGCGCCACCGCGGACGGGTCCGGCGCGCGTCGCGACCCGCAGGAGCCCGGCGCGCACGACCGCGGCCCGGCCCGCCCGCACCGAGGGGCCACCGAGCCCGAGACCGAGCCGACAGTGGTCGGCAGGACGTACGGCGCCGCCCGGCGCCTCGACGTCCTCGTCTGAGGAGAGGAACCACGTGCCCGTCGAACCCGTGAGCGCGCCGGCGCCGGCATCGATGTATGCCACGAAGAGCGTGCGCGCGCCCAAGCAGGAGTACGACAGCGAGCTCTTCCTCGGGCTCCTCGTGACCCAGCTGCGCAACCAGGACCCGTCCAGCTCCATGGACACCGGCGAGATCGTCTCGCAGACGACGTCGCTCGCCATGATGGAGGCGCTCACGCGGATGAGCGGGCTCGTCGAGGAGTCGTTCGCGCTCCAGATGCGCCAGTCGGCCGCCGACCTCCTGGGCAACAAGGTCTCCTACCTCGACGCCGACGGCGTCGAGCACACGGGCACCGCCACCGCGGTGTCGTACCGCGACGCGGTACCCACCGTGACGATCGGCGGGGTGACGGTCGACCTCGACCACGTCTCCGCCGTCACCTCCTCGGTCAGCACGGATGCCACCGGGACCCCGGCAGCCACGGACGGCGCCACCGACGACCACGGCAGCTCCGCCGCCTGACCCGAAAGGACTCTCGTGCTCCGCTCCCTCAACACCGGAATCTCCGGCCTGCGCGCCCACCAGAACATGCTGGACGTCACGGGCAACAACATCGCGAACGTCAACACGACGGGCTTCAAGTCCTCGCGCACCCAGTTCCAGGACACGCTGTCCCAGCTCGTCGCGGCGGGTGTCGCGCCCGACCAGCAGGTCGGCGGCGCGAACCCCGCGCAGATCGGCCTCGGCGTCACGACGGCCGCCATCACGACGCAGTTCACCCAGGGCGCCGCGCAGACGACGGGCGTCCCGACCGACCTCATGATCGACGGCGACGGGTTCTTCGTCGTCGAGCGGGGCGGCCAGGCGTACTACACGCGCAACGGCGGGTTCACGTTCGACGGCGCGGGCCGGCTCGTCAACGCGAGCGGCGACCTCGTCCAGGGCTGGACCGCCACCGACGGCGTGGTGAACACGAGCAGCCCGCTCGGCAACCTCACGATCCCCGTCGGGGACGTGATCCCGCCCCGCGCGACCACGGGCGTGACGTTCGGGGGCAACCTGCCCTCGGACGCCGCGGACGGCACCGAGCTCGTGCGCGACGTCGAGGTCTTCGACGCGGCGGGCCGGGCGAGCAAGCTCTCGCTCGTCTTCACGGCCGCCGCCGGCGGCTGGTCCGTGAGCGCCCGCGACGGCGCGACCGGCGCGACGCTCGCGGGCCCGCAGGCCCTCACGTTCACGGGTGGTGCCCTGACCGGCGGCGGGTCCCTCGCCGTCGGCGGGGTGACGGTCGGTCTCGACGCGCTCACCTCGTACGCGGGGCTGTCGAACGTCGCCGTGGCGAGCAAGGACGGCGGGGCCGCCGGGTCGCTCACGTCGTACTCGGTCTCCGGCGACGGCTCGATCGTCGGCCGCTACTCGAACGGCCGGACCGAGGTCCTCGGCCAGGTCGCGCTCGCGACGTTCACCAACGCCGGCGGGCTCGAGAAGGCGGGCGACTCGCTCTTCGCGGCGACGCAGTACTCGGGCGACCTGCTGGTCGGCGCCGCGGGCGACCCGGGCCTCGGCTCGATCACCGCGGGCGCTCTCGAGATGTCGAACGTCGACCTCTCGCAGGAGTTCACCAACCTCATCGTGTCGCAGCGCGGGTTCCAGGCGAACTCGCGCGTGATCACGACGTCCGACGAGGTGCTCACCGAGCTCGTCAACCTCAAGCGCTGACCCGGGGGCGGTTGGGTGCCTCCCGGCCCGACCGGGAGGCACCCCACCGAACCCCGGACCGGACCCCGCACCGACCCCAGACCCGCACCTCCGTCCCGAACCCGTCCGCACCTGACCCGGACCCGTCCCACCCGAAGGGAGAGCCGTGATCGTCCTCACGCGCTTCAGCTCCGAGCGCATCGCGATCAACGCGGACCTGGTGGCCCGCGTCGAGACCAACCCGGACACGCGCGTGACGCTCATCGACGGCTCGCGCTACATCGTGACCGAGCCCATGGAGGTCGTGATCCGCCTCGTCGAGGAGCACAAGGCGCGCGTGCTCGCGCTCGCGCGCTCCCTGCCCGCCCCCGCCGAGCGCGCACCGCTCGAGGTCGTCCGGTCCGCGCCCGACGACGCCCCCGCCCCCGGCGACCGCCCGGTCGCCCTCGCACCCCTGCCCGACACGAGGACGAAGTAGGCCATGGACCCCGCAACCATCATCGGCATCCTCGTCGCGTTCGGCTCGCTCATCGCGATGGTGTACCTCGAGGGGTCGCAGATCACCTCGATCCTGCTCCCGGCACCGATCATCCTCGTGTTCGGGGCGAGCATCTTCGCCGCCGTCGCGTCGGGGACGCTCAAGGACTCGGTCCGGGCCTTCAAGACGCTGCCGCGCGCGTTCACGGGCAAGGCGCCGCGTCCCGCGGAGGCCATCGAGGAGGTCGTCCGGGCCGCGGAGATCGTCCAGAACGACGGCGGCCTGCTCGCCCTCGAGGCAGAGTCCCAGAAGACGGACGACCCGTTCCAGCGCAGCGCGCTGCAGTCGCTCGCCGACGGCTCGGACGCCGAGCAGCTGCGCACCCTGCTCGAGGAGCGGATCGAGACCAAGGCCCGCGAGGACGCCGTCGCGTACGACTTCTTCAACGCGATCGGCGGCTACGCCCCCACGATCGGCATCGTCGGCACCGTCGTCTCGCTGACCCACGTGCTGGAGAACCTGTCCGAGCCCGAGAAGCTCGGGCACATGATCGCCGCGGCGTTCATCGCGACCCTGTGGGGCATCCTCTCCGCCAACTTCATCTGGCTGCCCATCGGCGCGAAGCTCAAGCGCCTGTCCGACCTCGAGATCGAGCGGCTCCACGTCCTCCTCGAGGGCTACATGTCGATCCAGGCGGGCTCGCGCGCCCGGGTCATCGACGAGCGGCTCAAGACGATGGTCCCCGAGTGGTCGTTGCCCGAGGACAAGGCCGCCTGATGGCGCGGCGTCGCAGGGGCGGCCACGGCGGCGGGGGCGGCGGTGGCGGGCACGACACGGGCGGCTCCGGCCGCTGGATGGTGTCGTACATGGACATGGTGACCGTGCTCATGTGCCTGTTCATCGTCCTGTTCGCCATCAGCTCGGTCGACCAGGGCAAGTACCAGGAGCTGAAGTCCTCGCTCGCGGAGGGCTTCGGCAACGTCGAGGACGCCGCGGTCGTCGAGGAGGTCGTGGAGAACCCGGCGGAGGAGCCGGTCGACGTCGAGACGGACCTCGAGCGCGCGCTCGACGAGGTGTCGGATCTCTCGGCGCTGCGCGACGCGATGGCCCGCGACCTCGCCGCGCACGGGCGGTCCGACACGGTCCGGTTCGACATCGACGAGCGCGGGCTGACCGTGCGGCTCGTGTCCGCGGACACGTTCTTCTCGCCCGGGAGCGCGGACCTCACGCAGGAGGCGCGGGCGGTGCTCGACGTCGTGGGCCCGGCGCTCGCGCCGACCGCGCACGAGATCCGCATCGAGGGCAACGCGGACTACACCTCGACCGTGACGTCGGTCTTCCCGTCGAACTGGGAGCTGTCGTCGTCGCGCGCCACCGCCGTGCTGCGCCACCTCGTCGAGCAGGACGGTCTCGCCGAGCACCGGATCGCCGCGGTGGGCTTCGGGTCGGCGCGTCCGCTCGCCGAGGGCACGAGCCCCGAGGCGCTCGCGACGAACCGCCGCGTCGACATCATGGTGCTCTCGTCCGCGCCGGAGGCCGTGCGCGCGCTCATCCCGCAGGTGCTGTCGGGGCAGCTCAGCGCGGCGGACGTCCCGGCCGCGGAGGCGGACGCGCGGGCTCTCGCGCGGGCCGCCGAGACGGCGGGGGAGGCGGGCGCTCCGGGGGAGTGACGCGGCCCGTCGAGCCTGCGCGACGTCGCGCAGGCTCGCGTCGTGCGCGCCCGCATAGGAGCGGTCGTGAGCACGACGACACCCGAGCGGGTCCAGCAGCCCGCACCGAGCCGCAAGGTCGAGGTCTACGACTTCCGCCGCCCGACGACGCTCGTCCGCGAGCACCACCGCATCCTCGAGATGGCGTTCGAGAGCTTCGCGCGCCAGTGGGGCACGCAGCTCACGGCCCGCGTGCGGGTCGTGAGCCAGGTCAACCTCGCCGCGGTCGCGATGCGCACCTACGACGACTACGTCGCCGAGCTGCCCGTGACGACGACGTTCGTCGTGTGCGAGCTCGAGGGGATCGGCCCGCGCGCCGTCCTGCAGTTCCCGCACACGGACGCCCTCACGTGGATCGCCCACATGCTCGGCGCCGGGCCGTCCATCCCGGTCGTCGACCGCAAGTTCACCGACGTCGAGCGCACGCTCGTGACGTCGCTGCTCACCGAGACGCTGCGCGACCTGCGCCACTCGATGGGCCGGCTGCTCGAGAACCCCCTGCGGATCTCGTCGATCCAGCACAACTCGCAGTTCGCCCAGGCCGCCCCCACCGCCGAGCTCATGATCGTCGCCGAGCTCGACCTCCGCGTCGGCGAGCGCGCGTGCCGGGCGACCCTCGCCGTGCCGTCGGTCGCGCTGCTCCCGCACCTCGGCGAGGCCAACCCGGCGGACGACCCCGCCGACGCGACCCGGCGCACGCGCCAGCACGTCGCGCGCTCGCTCGTCGACGTCACCGTCGAGCTCACCGGCGCGTCCATGACGCCGACCGAGGTGCTGGACCTCGCCGTCGGCGACGTCGTGCACGTCCCCCACGCCCAGTCCCGCCCGCTCGACGTCATCGTCGACGGCCACGTCCTGGCCCGCGGCGCCGTCGGCTCGTCCGGCTCCCGCCTCGCCTGCCGCATCGTCACCACCGAGGAGAACTGACCCATGAGCACCGCCACCCCGGTCGAGCAGTCCGTCGTCGAGGCCGCGTCCGCCGCCGCCCACGCGCTCGTCGAGCTCGTCCCGACCAGCACCCCGCTGCGCGCGGCCCTGCGCGGCGGCGCCCCCGTCGGCCCGCAGGCCGCACGGGCGGTCGTCGCCTCGTACGTGGGGGACTCCGGCACCGACCTCGCGCTCGCCCTCATCGACCAGGACACGCTCGCCGACGCCTCCCAGGAGGCGGCGCTCGACGTCACCGACGTCCTGCGCCCCGCCCTGGAGGCCGCGGGGTCGACCACCGGCGTCGGCGTGCTCGGGGAGGTGCGCGTCGCCGACGCGACCGCGCTCTTCGAGGACCCGGAGTCCGTCGTGTTCGAGCTCTTCACGGACGACGGCCCGACGGCGGGCTGGTTCGTCGTGCGCACGCGCCGCGCGCTGCGGAGCCTGCCCGACGAGGCCGTGACCGGTGCCCGGCTCGCCCGCATCTCCAACGTCGAGATGCGCCTCTCCGTCATCGTGGGCCGCACCCGGATGCCGGTGCGGGACGTGCTCAGCCTCGAGCCGGGCGCCGTCGTCGAGCTCGACCGGTCCGCCGGGGCGCCGGCGGACGTGCAGCTCAACGGCCGCACGATCGCCAAGGGCGAGGTCGTGGTCGTCGACGGCGGCGACTACGGGGTGCGCATCACCAAGATCCTCGACGCGGACGACTGACCGGCATGGACGTCACCACCGTGCTGCGCGTCGCCTTCTCGCTGGCGGTCGTGCTCGGGCTCCTGTGGGTCTCGTACCGCGTCGCGAGCAAGACCTCGCGCTCCGCGCCGCGCGGGCGCCAGGAGCAGCTGACCGTGGTCGCGCGCCAGGGGCTGTCGCAGAAGAGCGCCGCGGTCCTGCTCGAGGCCGGGGGCCGCCGGTACCTCCTCGGCGTGACGGAGTCGTCCGTGACCGTCATCGACGGCCCGTTATCCGTGCCGTCCGACGTCCCGCCCACCGCGGTCACCACGGTCACCGCCGCGGACGCGACGCCCGGTGCCCCGACCTCGGACGAGCCGTCGTTCGACGACGCCGTCACCGCGGCGGAGCTGTGGCTCGCGCAGCCGGCCGCGAACGGGGACGCCTCGGCGTGGAACGGCGAGCCCGGCTCGGTTCCCGCCGACGTGCCCCCGGCCGTCTCGGGGCCTCGGGCCGGGGCCCTCACGACCGCCGTCGTCGTCGCGCCGCCCGCGCCGACGAGCGCCCTGCGCACCTTCCTCGCGCCCGACACGTGGCGCAAGGCCGTGCGGGTCGTGCGAGGAGGTGCCCGGTGACACGCGCCCTCCCGTCGCGCCGCGCGCTGCGCCTCGCGGTGCTCGTCGGGGCGGTCCTGCTCCTCGTCGCCGTCGCGACCGTCCTGCTCGCGCCCCACGCGGGCGCCGCGGTCGTCGACCCGACCGACCCGGCCCCGCCCACCCAGCCGGTCGACCCGCAGGACGCGGGGTCCACGCTCTCGGTGGAGATCAACGGGCCGAACGGCGAGCCGTCGTCGTCCCTCGTGACGCTGGTCGGCATCACGCTGCTGTCGCTCGCGCCGACGCTGCTGCTCATGATGACGTCGTTCACCAAGATCTTCGTCGTCCTCGCCCTGACCCGGAACGCGCTGGGCACCGCCACGGTGCCGCCCAACATGGTCCTCGCCGGGCTCGCGCTGTTCCTCTCGCTGTTCGTCATGTGGCCGGTGTTCGGCGAGATCAACGACGCCGCGGTCCAGCCCTACCTCGACGGCACCACGACCTTCAGCCAGGCGCTCGACGCGGGCGCCGTGCCGCTGCGCGAGTTCATGCTCGCCCACACGCGCGAGGAGGACCTCGCGCTCATGACGCGCGCCGCCGACCTCGAGAACCCGGCGACCCCCGTCGACGTCCCCCTCACGACGCTCGTCCCCGCGTTCGTCATCTCGGAGCTCCGCGCCGCGTTCATCATCGGGTTCGTCGTCTTCGTGCCGTTCCTCGTCATCGACCTCGTCGTCGCCGCAGCCCTCATGAGCATGGGCATGATGATGCTGCCGCCCACGATGATCTCGCTGCCGTTCAAGCTGCTGCTCTTCGTCCTCGTCGACGGGTGGGGTCTCATCACGACGTCGCTCATCGGCTCGTACGGGATGGGTTGACCGTGGAGACCGCCGCCGTCCTCGACGTCGCCACGCAGGCGCTCGTCCTCGCCGCCAAGCTCGCGGCCCCCGTGCTCGTCACGTCGCTCGTCGTGGGCCTCGCCATCTCGATCGTGCAGTCCGTCACGCAGATCCAGGAGATCACGCTCTCGTTCGTCCCCAAGGCGCTCGCGGTCGCCGTCGCGCTCGTCGTGTGCGGCAACTGGATGATCGGCGAGATGGTGACGTTCACGCACGAGATGTTCGACCTCATCCCGTCGCTGCTGAACGGGGGCTGACGTCCCGTGCAGCTCGAGATCGACCTCGCGTGGCTCCAGGCGACGATGCTCGCGGGCGTGCGCATGGCCGCGTTCATGACCATCGCGCCGCCGTTCTCGCACCACGCCATCCCGCGCCAGGTGCGCGCGATCCTCGCGGTGTCGCTCGGGCTCGTGGTCTCCGGTCGTGCCGCCCCCGGGTACGAGGCGACCGGGACCGCGACGTTCCTCGCGCACCTCGTCGCCGAGGCGGTCACGGGCGCGATGCTCGGGACGCTCGTCATGGTCGTCTTCTCGGCGATCACCGCCGCCGGCGCCCACCTCGACCTGTTCGGCGGGTTCTCGCTCGGCATGGCGTACGACCCCCAGACGAACGTCAACGGGTCGCAGTTCACGCGACTCTTCGCGCTCCTCGCGGTCGTGCTCATGTTCGTCTCCGACGCGTACCAGCTGATGGTGCTCGGCCTCGCCCGCTCGTACGAGGCCGTCCCGGTGGGCGGCCTGGCCGGCGTCCCCGCGGCGTCGTTCGTCGAGGCCCTCACCGGCTCGTTCGTGGCGGGGCTGCAGATCGCCGGCCCGATCGTCGTCGTGCTCTTCCTGGCCGACGCCGGGCTCGGCCTGGTCAACCGGGTCGCCCCCGCGCTCAACGCGTTCGCGATGGGCTTCCCGCTGAAGATCTTCCTCACGCTCGCGCTCGTCGGGACGGTGCTCGTCGCGCTCCCGCATGTCGTCTCGGTGCTCACGGCCGAGGCCGTCGAGCGCATGGGCGGCGTGGGCTGATGGCCGACTCCACCGAGGAGAAGACCGAGCAGGCCTCCGACCGGAAGATGAAGGAGGTCCGGTCCAAGGGCCAGCTCGGCAAGTCGCAGGACCTCACGGCCTGGGTCGGGGTCGGGATCGCCGGTGCGGTGATCCCGCTGACCGTGAGCGCCGCGGCACGGGCCGCGACCGACCAGGTGCTGTCGCTGCGCACCGTGATCGAGAACCCCGAGCCCGCGGTCGCGCTCCAGCTCGCGCAGGACGCGCTCGGTTCCGTGGTGCCGACCATGCTGCCGCTCCTCGGGCCGATCGCCGTCGCCGTGCTGCTCGCGTCGGTCGCGCAGGGCGGCCTGCACCTGAAGCGGCTGAGGCCCGAGGCCGACCAGTTCAACCCGATGAGCGGGCTCAAGCGGATGTTCGGGGCGCAGGCGCTGTGGAACGGCGCCAAGGCCCTGCTCAAGACGACGGTCGTCGGCGTCGTGCTCTACGCGGTCGTCCAGTCCCTCATGCCGGTCCTCCTGGCCGCGGGCGGCCTGCCGATCGCGTCGCTGCTCGAGGCGGCGGGCTCCGGCGTGCGCTCGCTCCTGGTCTGGGCGACGGCGGCGGGCCTCACGCTCGCGCTGTTCGACGTGCTCGTCGTGGCACGACGCAACCGCAAGAAGACGCGCATGACCAAGAAGGAGCTCAAGGACGAGAACAAGAGCACCGACGGCGACCCGCTCGTGAAGTCGCAGCGCCGGTCGATGGCGCGCTCGATGACGCGCAACCGCATGATCGCCGCTGTGGCCGACGCGGACGTCGTCGTCGTCAACCCGACCCACGTCGCCGTCGCGCTGCGCTACGAGCCCGGGCGCTCCGCGCCGCGCGTCGTCGCGAAGGGTGCCGACCACGTCGCCGCCCGCATCCGCGAGAAGGCCGAGGAGTCGCGGGTGCCGATGGTCCGCGACGTCCCGCTCGCGCGCGCCCTGCACCGGGCGTGCGACGTCGGGCAGGAGGTGCCCGTCGAGCTCTACATGGCCGTCGCGCGCGTCCTCGCGTTCGTCATGGCGCTCACGCGCCGCGGCGCGGCGGCCTCGTCCGTCCCGCACCGCATGGCCCGCCCGGCGATCGCGCCGGGCGAGTGGCCCGCCGACGACGCGCGGGCCGCGTGACCCCGCCCGGCCGAGCCGTCGGCGCGCGCTGCGGCGGCCACGACCTGCATAGGACGTCGCGTCAGCAGCCGCCGACGCCCCGGACCCGGAAGGACCAGCGTTCCGCGTGAAGAACCGATCCCTCGCCATGATCGCCGTGCCGCTCGGCGTCGTCGGCATCGTCCTGCTGCTCGTCGTGCCGATCCCCGCGGCCCTGCTCGACGTGCTCATCATCGTCAACATCCTGCTGTCGCTCGTGATCCTGCTGACGTCGATGTTCGTCAAGAAGCCGCTCGACTTCTCGGTGTTCCCGTCGCTGCTGCTCGTCGCGACGCTGTTCCGGCTGGGCCTCAACGTCGCCTCGACGCGGCTCGTGCTCGGGGACGGCTACGCGGGCGAGGTCATCGGCGCGTTCGGCCACATCGTGGTCGACGGGAACCTCGTCATCGGCATGGTCGTGTTCCTCATCCTCGTCGTCATCCAGTTCCTCGTGATCACCAAGGGCGCCGAGCGCGTGGCCGAGGTCGGCGCGCGCTTCACGCTCGACGCGATGCCCGGCAAGCAGATGGCGATCGACGCCGACCTCAACGCGGGGCTCATCAGCGAGCAGGACGCGCGGGCCCGCCGCGCCGAGATCTCCGCGGAGTCCGACTTCTACGGGGCGATGGACGGCGCGTCGAAGTTCGTCAAGGGCGACGCCATCGCGGGCATCGTCATCACGCTCATCAACCTGCTCGGCGGCATCGTGATCGGCGTCGTCATGCACGGCATGCCGGCCATGGAGGCCGTCGACACGTACTCCATCCTCACGGTGGGCGACGGGCTGGTCACCCAGGTCCCCGCGCTGCTCATGGCGGTCGCCACGGGCATGATCGTCACGCGCTCGAACTCGGGCGAGGGCGACGTCGGCTCGCAGGCGTCGAGCCAGCTCGTCCAGTCCCGGCAGGCGCTCGCCATCGCGGGCGTCGCGGCGTTCGCCATGGCCCTCATCGAGGGCATGCCGAAGCTGCCGTTCCTCGTGCTCGGGGTGGGCCTGATCATCGCGGCCCAGCAGATCAAGGCGAGCCAGCGGCGGGCCGAGGTGGCGCGCGCCGCGGCCGAGCAGATCGAGAAGGAGGGCACGCGCAGCGACGGCACCGAGGACCTCCTCGAGCAGATGCGCGTGCACGCGCTCGAGATCCTGCTCGCGCCCGACCTCGTCGACCTGGTCACCGGCGCGCACGACGACCTGCTCGGACGGGTCCGCGCCCTGCGGCGCAAGATCGCGACCGACCTCGGGGTCGTCGTGCCCCCCGTCCGCACGCGCGACTCCCTGGAGCTCCCGGCGTCGACCTACGCGGTGCGGATCGCCGGCGTCGAGGCCGGTCGCGGCCAGGCGCCGGCCGGCAAGGTCCTCGCGCTCGGCGACGACCTCGCCGCGCTGCCCGGGCTGGCGACGGTCGACCCGGTGTTCGGCATGGACGGCAAGTGGGTCCCGGTGGAGATGCGGCACAGCGCCGAGATGGCGGGCGCCACGGTCATCGACCGGGTCTCCGTTCTCGTCACGCACCTGTCCGCCCTCATCGCCGCGAACGCGGCGCGGCTGCTGTCCCGCGAGGACGTGCGCGTGCTCACCGACGAGGTCAAGCGGACCAACCCGTCGGCCGTCGACGAGCTCACGCCGGCTCTGCTGTCGCTCGCGGAGGTCCAGCGCGTCCTGCAGGGGCTGCTCGAGGAGCAGGTGGCCGTCAACGACCTGCCCCGGATCTACGAGGCGCTCGCGCTCGCCGCGAAGCGCTCGACCGACCCCGAGCACCTCGTCGAGGCGGCGCGCGCCGCGCTCGGACCGGCGATCCCGGCCCGGCACACGGTCGCCGGCACGATCCGGGTCGTGACGATCGCGCCCGCCCTAGAGCAGGCGATGCTCGCGGGCCGCCAGCCCGGCGGCGACCAGGGCACCGCGATCGTCGTGGACCCGGCGCGCCTCGACGCGTTCCGTTCGTCCGTGGGCGAGCGGGTGCAGGAGGCCCGGGCCACCGGCGAGGACGTCGTCCTCGTGTGCGCGCCGTCGCTGCGCGCGGCGGTCCGGCGCCTCGTCGCGACGCAGGTGCCCGACCTCGCCGTGCTGTCGTACACCGAGGTGACGGCGGGCAACGCGCTCATCGAGACGGTCGGGGTGGTGAACGATGCCCCGGCGATTGCGGCTCGAGGGTGAGTCCCTCGACGCCGTGCTCGCCCAGGCGCGGCGCCTGCACGGCCCGGACGCGCGGATCGTCTCCGCCGAGCGGGTCATCACGGGCGGCTTCAAGGGGCTCTTCGGGCGGCAGCACTACGAGGCGGTCGTCGAGGTGGGCGACGCGCCGCCCCGGACCGCCGTCGGGCCGGTCCGGTTCCCCGCCGCCCGCCGGGCGGGCATCGCGGCGCTGCTCGACGACGCCGACGAGGGCGACGCGCTGCGCCCGGCGCCGTCGGCCGCGGTCGAGGTCTCGACCCGCGGCGACGACTTCGCGGCGCTGCTCGACGAGCTCGTGGCCGAGACGGCGGAGCCGCCGCCCGCGGCCGTCACCGCCCCGCCCGCGCCCGTGTCGCCGCTGCCGCGCGCGGCGCCGGGCGACCTCGTGGCGCTCGTCGGGCTGGCCGCGGACGTCGTCCCGGCGGCCCGCGCGCTGGCGCAGCGGGAGGGCCTGCTCACGGCCTGCGCGGGCAGCGCGACCGACGACGACACGGTGCGCGTCGACGACCGCCGCGCGGCGACCGAGGCGCGCGCCCGCGGGGTTCGTGCGGCCCGCGCCACGGTCGTGGCCGTCGGGGTGCGCGTGGACGCGGTCGGCGTGGCGCGGGTCCTCGACGAGCTGGGCGCCGAGCAGGTCGCGGTCGTGGTCGACGCCTCGCGCAAGCCCGCGGACACCGAGCGCTGGGTCGCCGAGGTGCAGCGGCTCGTGCTGGTCCGCGCCATGGTCGTGGTCGGGCGCGAGCTGACGGCGACGCCCGACTCCGTGCTCGCGCTCGGGCTCCCCGAGCTGCGGCCCGCAGGCTGACCCGCGCCGCACCCGCATAGGTCCTCCGAACGGTCAGGATGACACGCGGGACGTCAGGAGGACGTGGCGATGCTGGTGCTGGGACGCAAGGTGGGAGAACGGATCCTCGTCGGCGAGGACGTCGTGGTCACGGTCGTGTCGGTGGGCCGGGACGGGGTGCGCGTCGGGATCGACGCGCCCCGCGAGGTGCGGGTCCACCGGGCCGAGATCGTCGACCAGGTCGCCGCGGACAACCGGGCCGCCGCGCTCGGGGCGCCCGGGGGCGAGGCGCGCGCCCGCGCGCTGCTGGGGCTGGACGCGCGCTCCTGACGCACCGCACGGGACGTGCGGGGCCCGCGGCGGCGGAGAGCCGCCGTCGGGGGTGCCCGTCCCGTCGGGAGGCCCGCCGGGCGCTACCCGCGTCCCTCGCGGCCGCCGCCGTGGCCCCGGTCCTGCCGGCCCGAGTCCTTGTCGGGGCGCCGGTCGTCGTACGTCTGCGGCTGCGGCGTCGCCGTCCCTGACAGGGACGAGCCGCGTGCGTCGTCCGACCGCGGTGCGGGACGGTCGGGCTTCGGGAGAGCCGGACGCGTGACGGGCGGCCCGGGTCGCGCGGGCACGGGCGTCGGAGCGGGCCGAGCGGCCGGCGCGGGCTTCGGCGTCGGCTTCGGCGACGGCTTCGCTGCAGCCGGCGGCGCGGGCTGGGGCGTGGCCGCCGGTGCCGGCGCCGCTCCCGAGGCCGGTGCGGGTGCTGGCGCGGGCGTCTGCGGGACGGCCGGGCCCGGCGGGGCCGGCACGACCACGGGCAGCGGCTCGACCACGGGCCCGCTGCCGGGCTCGGCGGCGGGCACCTCGACGGCGTCGCCCACCCGCGGACCGACCGGCTCGTCCGCCGGCTCGTCGACGAGCTCGACCGCGGGTGCCGGCGACGGCGCCAGGCCCGTCAGCACCGGGGAGGACAGGTCGAGGCGGACGGACGCGGCGCCGGCGCCGTCGAGCGGCGCCCACGCGGTCGAGCCGGTCCCCGGGGTCGTGCCCAGGAGCACCTGCTCGGGCCGTGCCGAGACGCCCGGGCCACCACCGACCTCGTCCTGCGCGGGCGCGACGACGACCCCGAACGCGAGCGTCGCGGCCGAGAGCACCGCGGCGGCGCCCCAGCGCACGGGACGACCCGGGCCGCTGGTGCGCGCGCGTCCCCGCACCCTGGGCGCACGGCGGCGCTCCTGGCGTGCGAGGGTGTGCGCCGACGAGACCGACGCTGCAGGCCGGACCGTCGGGAGCACGCGCGTGGCGGTGGCCTCGTCCAGCGGGTGCGGCGTGGGCGGGAGCCCCACCGCCACGGCACCCGCGCGGACGACCTCTCGCGGCGCGGGACGGTCCACGACGGCGGCGGTCTCGCGGAGCAGCAGCAGGGCCGCGCGGTCGGCCGCGAGGCGGTGGCGGTACGGCGGGACGGCGACCGCGCCCTCCGCGGCCAGCGCGCGCACCGCGCGCAGTGCCTCGAAGCGCACCGTGGGCGACCAGGCGCGGCCCTCGGGCGGACGGCGACCGGCGACGAGGTCGTCGAGCACGGCGCGCTGCGCGTCGGTCACCGCCCGCAGCGCGGCGACCTGGTCCGTCCCCGAGACCCCCGCGGCGCGCACGTGCCGCCGGGCGTCGCGCGCGAGCCCGACGGCGTGCGCGGCGACCAGGCCGTCCACCGCGCGCTCGCGCTCGCCCTCCGGCACCGTCGCGGCGACGACGCGTGCGTCCTCGACGACCGAGCGTCGAGACCCGGGTCCCTCGTCAGACATGTCCTGCTGCCCCCTGTGCTCCTGCGCCCGCCTGCGGCCGCCCCCTGGTCCCCGTGCTCGCCACGGTGCGGTTCTCCTGCTCGCCGCGGTACGCCGCGGGCCTCCCGGCAGGTGCGGGTCGTGGAGCGACGCTCGCGCTCACACGCTGTCCACGGCGTCGAGGACGATGCCGACGTCCCGGAGGTGCTGCGCCGCCAGCACCCGGACCCGGTCGATGTGGGCGACGGTCCGGTGCCGGGGCAGACCCAGCGTCCGGGCGATCCACACGACCGTGTCGTGGCCCGGGAGCGGGCCGCCGCCCCCGTAGGCCTCGGACATCCAGAGCGCCGCGACCCGTCCGCGGACCGGGTCCTCCGCGTGCGCCGCGTCGACGACGGAGCGGACGAGCGCCGGGACCTCGACCGCGTGCAGCACGCAGTCCGCGTGCGCGTCCGTCGTGCGCGCGGAGTCGAGGGCCTCGTCGAACGACAGCGCGCCGCGCAGCACGAGCTCGTCGGCCTCCGTCACGACCATGCCCTGCCGGACGACGTCTGCCCGGTGGGCGCCGAGGCGCTCGTTCGTCGCGCGGACGGCCTCCTCGACCGAGGGTGCCGCGCCGCGCAGCGCGGCGAGCTCCGACCGCGTGCGCGCGAGCTCGCGACGGCGACGCTGCGCGGCCACCATGCCCGACGCCGGCGCGGTCGCGTGGTCGAGGAACGAACGGACGCGGGGTCGTGCCGTGTAGACGACGATGGCGAGGAACGAGCGCATGCTGCGCAGGTAAGCCGGGTCGCGCCGGGACCGCTCGAGCATCTCCCAGGCGGTCTCCACGACGATCGCCGCGACGTCGTCGAGGTGCTGAGCCGCGGGCACCGAGTTGGTGCGGCACAGGCGCGCCGCGATCCGGCGCCACTGCGTCGCGTGGGCGGCGAGGAGCGCCGAGACCTCGGCGCGGTAGCGGTCGTCGTCCTCGATCGCGACGACGCGGGCGACCTCGTCCCGGAGCGCCCCGGGGTCGTCGTCCTCCTGCGGGCCCTCGTCGACGGCGCGCACGGGACGCGCGTCGCGCGCCCGCTGCGGGCGCGGGTCGAGCAGGGTCCGGTCGGTCACGGTCCAAGCATGCGGACCCGGAGGGGCTCCTGGCGCGCGGGACACCGTCTTTCACACCGGACTTCACCCTCAGGTGCCCCGGGCAGCGGGTGATCTCCGCACGCTTCGCCCGCCGCGGGTGTTTCGCGGACGTCGCCACGGTGGGATGCTGTCCTCGGCGACGGGCTCGCCGGCTGGACAGGGCAGGACGAGATCAGGAGGTGGACCGGGTGCACGCAGCGTCCTGCGCTTCGACGGCGTCGCCGTGCCGGGCCGCCGACGCCCCGGGCGGGGTGGTGTCGCGGTGACCCCGGAGGAGGACGGCGCCGGTGCGCCGTGGGACGACACGACCTGGGCCATCTGGGCCGTGGGCCTCGTGGAGCCGCTCATCGACCCCGACGACCGGCTCGCCACCATGGCCGCGATGCGCGCGCAGGCGAAGGCGCACCCGCTGCGCGCCGTGACGCTCCTCGCCGGCGCCCTCACCGACCTCCTGGACTCGTTGCCCGACGACGACCCGTGGCGCCACCTGGACCCCGCGACGTTCGGCACGTACCGGGACGGCCTGGACCTGGTCCCGTCGGAGGCCGTCGTGATCGCCGAGGACATCGGCCTCGCGGCGCTCGCCCGGCCGCTCGGGCACGGCGGGGCGCGGGTCATGAGCGAGGCGCAGCACGGGTGGGAGAACGCCGCGCACGCGGCGAACGAGCTCGAGGACCCGGTGCGCACGCTCACGCGCGCCGTGGCGTGGGCCGCCTGGCGCCGCCGCGTGTACGTGGGCGAGGACAGCTACCCCGTCCTCGTGGTCTTCTCGTGGCTGCCGCGCGCGGCGCTCATCGCCGCGGGGCGCGAGATCGACGACGACCTCGCGCGCGCCGAGATGCGCGCGTCCGCCAAGATCGTCGACGACCTCGTCTGACCGGCCTGGGCCTCAGCGCCTGTCCGTGCCGCTCGCGGGCAGGGGACGCTGGGCCGGGAGCAGCCCCAGCTCGATCCCGCGGGCGAGGGCGTCCTCGCGCCGACGCACCCCGAGCTTCCGGTAGATCGAGCGGAGCTGGCTCTTCACCGTGTTCACGGACACGGTGAGGCTCCGGGAGACGTCGACCGCGGTCGCGTGCCGCATGAGGGTGTCGAGGACGACGACCTCGCGGTCGGACAGGGGCTGGGGGAGGTCGACCGTCGCGGCGAAGAGCTCCGGCACGGGTTCCGCGTCCCCGATGAGGCGCTGCGCCGTCTGGTCCTTGCTCCGTGCCGCGAGCTCGACCAGCGTGAGGAGGTCGTGCCGGGCGGGGAGCGCGAGGGCGAACCGCAGCCGTCGGTCCTCGGCGACGCCGGCGAGCTTGTCCAGGGCGTCGCGCGCCTGCGTCTCCTCCTCGGCGTGCGTGAGGGCGGCGGCGAGCAGGACGGCGTGCGCGGCCCGCAGGCGTGGCGCGGCGGTCCGCGGCGGCGTGTGCGCGACGAGCACGTCCCGCGCGGTGCTCCACCGGCCGGTGAGCAGGGCGACGTGGGCCCGCAGCAGCCAGGTGAGCGACGACGTCGCCGGGGCGACCTTGAGCCAGGAGTGCACCGCGCCGACCTGGCCGCGCGCGAGCCCGAGCAGGCCGCTCACGTAGTCGAGGTGGTCGATGTCGCGCGCGGAGATGCGGCGGCGGCCGCGCTCGGACTCGATGTAGCGGCGCAGCCGCTCGATGCCCAGGGCCGGCTCGAAGGACACGAGGTCGACGTACGCCTGGACCGTGGCGACGACCGGGCGGGTCTCGAGCGTCGCGAGGTGCGGTCGCAGCACGTCGAGGTGGGCCTGGGCGCCGCGGGCGTCGAAGCGCTCGAGGCACACGATCGCGCGGGCGATGCGGTACAGGTGGTCGTCGCGCCCCGCGCGGACCTCGGCGTGGGGCGACGCCTCGATGACCTCGAGGTCGCGCACGGCCTCCGGCAGGTCCCCGCGGAGCGCGAGCACGAGCGCACGCAGCGACAGGCCGTAGAGCGTGCGCGGGTCGACGGCGGGGGAGCCGCCGAGGTCCTCGAGCGTGGCGAGCGCCTCGTCGTCCGCGCCCGCCCGCGCGAACGACATCGCGACCTCGGCGCGGAGCCGGGGCAGCTCGCGCACGAGCTCCCGGCGCTCGTCCACGCCCAGCTCGTCGAGCGTCTGCCGAGCCCGGCGCGCCGGCTCGAGCGCGCGCTGCGTCGCGTTCGTGGAACGCAGCGCGACGCTCTCGAGCACGTCCAGGACGACGCGTTCCGTCGTCGAGGTCGCCCTCGCCCGGGGGCGCAGGGCGGCCAGCGTCAGCTGGTACGTCTCGATCGCCTCGGTGCGCTCCCCGGGGACGCTGTCGTGGTGGATCGCGAGGGCCCCGGCGAGCAGCGGCCAGCGCCGCAGGTCCGTCTGCGGGAGGCCCTTGAGGACGTCGAGGCGGGCCAGCGCCTGCGGCTCGAGCAGCTCGCCCCAGTACCGCGAGACGGCCGAGGACGCGAGCCCGAGGTCGCCCGCGCCGACCGCGTGCCGCAGCGCCTCGACGGGATAGCCGTTCGTCAGGTACCAGCGTGCGGCGGCGAGCTGGGCGAGCCCCCACTCGTCCGGGTGCTCCTCGCGGACGCGCTCCGCCACGAACGTCCGCACCACCGGGAACAGGACGAAGACCCGGCCCGCGGGACGTCGCTCCCACGCACCCAGCCCGCGCTCCTCGAGCATCCACAGCAGCTGCGGTGCCGCGGGCTCCCGCGTCAGCGCCACGGCGAGGTCGGCGGTGAGGACGTCCGCGACCGCGCACCGCCGCAGGACCTGCTCGAGCCGAGGGCGCTCGGCGCCCTCGAGCTGCTTCTCGAGCGCGGCGCGCAGCAGCTCGTCGGCGACCTGGACGTGCGCCGGGGTCCCGTGGGAGCCGGCCATCTCCGCGGCGAGCATCGCGACCCGCAGGTAGAGCGGCTGGCCGCCGGTGAGGACGTGCGCCTCCGCGGGGTCGAGGTCCACGCCCGCCTGGCGCAGCATGCGGGCCGTCTCGTCCCGGGTCAGCGGCAGCTGGTCCGCCGTGATGACGGTCCGGTCGAGCTCGAGCCCGACCGATGCGGCCTCCAGGGGGGAGACCGTGCTCGTGGCCACGGCCACGGAGAGGTTCGGGCACAGGCGCAGCAGGGCGAGGACGTCGTCGTGGACCGCGGCGTCCGTGACGTCCTGGTAGTCGTCGATGACGACCACGACCTCCCCGGGCACCGCGAGGAACGCGTCGGCCAGCCGGCCGGGCACGTCGTCGGGGGCGAGCTCCGCGGGACCCAGCGCGGCCTCGAACGCCACGAGCCCGGCGCGCGCGGCGCGTCGCGCGACCGCGCGCCAGAGGTCCGTCCGGGACATCTCCGGGATGACGGACAGCCAGAGACCCGGCGTGGCCCGGCGTCGAGACCACTCGGCGAGGAGGGAGGTCTTGCCCGCACCTGCGGGGCCGCGGACCACGCGGAGAGCGGCGTCCACCTCGAGCCGGTCGAGCAGGCGCTCGCGGACGAGCTCGGTGTGCGGGGGGCGTGGCGCCCCGTACAGACGGAACGTCGTCGTGTCCGTCACCGACATGCTGCCTCCGTGCTTCCCCCGCTCCACGGGCGGGCGGACGGACGGCGGCGAACCGCGTCCGGCCACGGCTCCGCCCCGAGAGCCGGCACCGCGCCGTGATCCGCTCTCACCCTAGGCGAGGAGGTGCGCCGGTTCTCGGGGAAGGCGGGTGAAGCGCTCGAACCAGGTCGCCCGCGGCTCCCGCCACCCCGGACGAAACGGGACGCCCGGGGACGATGCGGACAGCGCGGCCCCTCGCGTGCATAGGGGCCTCGGGCGTGTCCACCCGCGGACGCGACCGGAGAGGAGCCGCACGCCCATGTCTGTGCACCGGGCTCGCCCACGGACCGCGCTCGCTGCGGTGCTGGTGTGCGCCGTCCTGGTCGGCGCGTCCACGACGGCCCACGCCGCCCCGGTCGCCAGTGCCACGGCAGACCCGGGCGTCGCGCCCGTGGCGACGGAGACCCTCGCGCGGGTCGCCGAGGACGGCCGGCCCGGTGCCGCGGGTGCGGCGACGTCCACCGCTGCGGCCGACGGCACGGGCCCCGACGCGGCATCCGGCACGCACCCCGGCGCGGGCACGGACTCCGGCTCCGGCGCGGGCGCCGGCACCGTGGGCGTCGGGCCGGTCGTGCCTGCCGTGCCCGGCGCTCCCGTGCCGGACGGACCGGAGCCTCCCGCGCCCGGGTCGGCCGCTCCGGAGGAGGGCGCGTCTCCCTCCGTCCCCGCTCCCGACCCGGCGGCCCCGGAGGAGGGCGAGACGCCCCCCGGCCCCGACCCCACCGTGCCCGACGGCGGGCCCGCGCCCCGCGTGGTCGTGCTGCCGCCGGTCCTCGTCCGCGCGGCGGCCGGGGACGCGGTCTACCTCGTGCCGGTGGTCGAGGGCGTGCGCTGGTCCCTGGGCGGCGAGCCGATGACGTGCACCGTGGTCGTGGTCGACGGGTACCGGACCGTCGAGGCGCCGCGGGACGGCGGCGTCCTGCGGGCGACGGCCGTGGCGGAGGACGGCCACGTGCTGCAGCTCCCGGACGGGCGGTCCGCCGCCGAGGCGGTCACGGAGCTGCTCCCCGTCGTCACGGCGGTGCTCCCCGCCGCGCAGGACGGCCCGGGTAGGGCGGACACGTACACCGTGCCCGACGCCGAGGGCCTCGTCGTCCGCGACGCGACCGGCGCGGTGCTCCCGCCCGGCAGCACGCACGCCGTCGAGGGGTACCTCGACCACGTGGCGCGCGTCGTCCTGACGCTCTCCCCGGCCGCGGGCCTGCGGCTCGCGGCGGGGGGCGCGGCGGAGCCGGTGCTGCCGGGGTCGGACGGGTCGCGCGCCGTCGAGCTCGTGTTCTCCGGTCTCACCGAGGTCCGGGCGCCGGCGCCCGTGGTCGTCGCCGCGCGCCCGGGCGCGGCGGCCGCGGTCGAGGTGCCGCGGGCCGACGGCGTGGAGTTCGTCCTCGACGAGCGGGTCCTCGCCCCGGGCCGCCATCCCGCCCGGGGCACGGTGACCGTGACGGCGCGCGCGCTCGACGGCTACGTCCTCGTCGGCGAGACGTCGTGGGAGCTCGTGCTCGACGGGCCGGCCGTCCCCGAGGTGCCCGCCGCCACGCCCGCGTCGCCTGCTCCGGCCGCCCCGGTGCCCGCGGCCACACCGGACGCGTCCGCGCCGACGACGGCGGACGGGCCCGCGCTCGACCTGGCGCCGGTGGTCGGCACGGCGGACCCGTCGCGCGCCGTCGTCGCGGCCGCGGGCGGGGCGCCCGCCGCGGTGCCACCGGCACCGCCGCGCGGTGACGCCGGGTTCGACCTGCTCACGCTGGTGCTGGGCGGGGCGCTCGTGTCCGGGGCGTGGGTGCTGCGCGCGCGCCGCGACCAGACGGCCTGACTCCGCCCAGCCGGGGTCTGGGAGCCGGGCGCCGCAGCCCGTCCAGCGGGCCGGGCGCGGCACGCCTCAGGTGCGCGGGCCGCCGCGGGCGCCGAGCCGCTCGACCAGGCGCGCGAGGACGTCGCCCGTGCGCAGGCCGTCGTGCTCGAACTCGTTCGTCACCCACGTGCGGACGTTGCCCACGCGTGCCGCCGTCTCGAGCGAGAGCCCGGCGTCGACGAACATGTCGTCGACGTACACCGCCGCCTCGACCGGCACCTCGTTGCGCGCGAGGACGTCGAGGTCGTACAGGTCGGGCCACTCCTCGCGCGCGGCGAGCGCCTCCGCCGCCGCGCGGAACGGCCGGAGCGCGGCGATCTCCTCGAGCATCCAGGGGTAGATCATCTCGCCGGTGAGGAGCAGCGGTCGTGCCGCCGGGTCGAGGGCCGGCTCCTCGGCGCGGACCGCCTCGGCGGCCCACGCCGTCGGGCCCGTGCCCGACTGCGCGTAGATCGACTCGTGGAGCACGGCGTACAGCGGGTTGGTGCGGAACGACGTCGCCGCCGCGACCTCCGCGAGGAACGTGTCCGTGAGGGTGTCCGGCGCGTCCGCGTCGAACGCCTCGTCCACGAGCCAGTGGATGCGCTCCGGGCCGGGCTTCATCCCGAGGTCCGTGCCGAGCGACTGGAGCCGGCGCACGGTGAGCCGGTCGCCGTCGGGCAGGCGCACGTCGTCGGACGCGAGCAGGTCCGCGACGCGCGCGAGGCGGGCCGCGTCGTCCGGGTACCGCTCCCGGTAGGCGGCGTTCTTCGCGACGACGCGCGGCTGGGTGCGGCGGTACACCTCGCGCGCGTCCGCGGTCAGGCCGGGCAGCCCGCCCGTGACGTAGCAGGCGGTGAGCGCCTCGGGCGCCCGCGACAGGTACGTCATCGTGAGGAAGCCGCCGTAGGACTGGCCGAGCGACGTCCACCGCCGCCCGCCGTACACCGTCCGGCGCACGTGCTCGGCGTCGGCGACGATCGCGTCCGCCCGGAAGTGGGAGAGGTACTCCGCCTGGGCGGCCCCCGGGCCGCGCGCGGCGAGCGCCGCCCCGCGCACGGCCGAGGACCGGCCGGTGCCGCGCTGGTCGAGCAGCACCACCCGGTGCGTCGCGAGCGCGGTGCCGACCCAGCCGTCCGGCCCGGTGGGCCGGGGCCCCTTGCCGCCCGGGCCGCCCTGGAGGAACACGAGCAGCGGCAGGTCGTCGTGACGCCGGACCGGGTCGACGAGCTCGCGCACGAACAGCGTGAGGCGGCGAGGGTCCGTGTCGTCGTCCCACACGAGCGGCACCTCGAGCTCGCGGTCGGTGACGTGGATGCCGGGCAGGGTGTACGCGGTCTCGCGGGCGACGCTCACCCGGCCACCCTAGCCGCGCCGCGCGCGGCGGCCGCGGCGGACGGCGGTGCGCGTCACAGCTCGACGGTCTCGTTCTCCCCGCCGTCGTAGCGCGAGCCGGTGACCTTCGCCTTGACCAGGCTGAACAGCGTCGCGACGCGGCCGCCAGGGGAGTCCCAGTACTCCGCGGAGTGGGCGTGCAGCCGGACGAGCACCACGCCGGGCGTGTCCGGGCCGTCGGGGAACCAGGCGTCGGCGACCGTGTTCCACAGCTCGCGGATCTTGTCGCGGTCGCGGACGACCGCGGCGCGCCCGGACACCGAGACCCAGGACGTCGAGCCCGAGAAGGCCGCGTTCGCCGCCGAGTCCCGCGCGATCTCGGCGACCTTGTGCGAGTCGGCGGCGGCGAAGAACCACAGGTCGCCGTCGAAGTCGACGGCCTGGACGCCCATCGGCCGGCTGACCAGGCTCCCGTCGGTCGCGACGGTGGTCAGCATGGCGATCTTCTCGTCCTTGATGAGCTCGCGGACCGTGGCGACCTCGTCGGAGCTCGCGTGGGGCTGCTCGTGGTGCGTGCCGGTCATGTCGTCTCCCGTCGTCGGGCCGCGGGGCGCGGCATCTCGACGCTAGGCACGACGCGCGCGACTCGCCCCGTGGGAGCACGACGAGGGGGCGGGGTGCGCGACGCCGCGGCGCCGTGCACCCCACCCCCTCGGCAGGTGGTCCCGGGACGGGCTACTGCTCCACGTCCTCGTCGACCCACTCCATGGTCTTCGTCACGGCCTTCTTCCAGTTCCGGTACAGGCGCTCGCGCTCGCCGGACTCCATCGACGGGCTCCAGCGCTTGTCCTCGACCCAGTTGTCGATGACGTCCTGCTCGCCCTTCCAGAAGCCGACGGCGATGCCCGCGGCGTAGGCGGCGCCGAGCGCCGTCGTCTCGGCGACCTTGGGGCGCACGACGTCGACGCCGAGCTGGTCGGCCTGGAACTGCATGAGGAGCTCGTTGGCGACCATGCCGCCGTCGACGCGCAGCTCGGTGAGGTCGACGCCCGAGTCGGCGTTCATCGCGTCGACGACCTCGCGGCTCTGGAACGCCGTCGCCTCGAGCGCGGCGCGCGCGATGTGGTTGCGGTTGACGTACCGCGTGAGGCCCACGAGCGCGCCGCGCGCGTCGGGCCGCCAGTAGGGCGCGAACAGGCCGGAGAACGCCGGCACGAAGTAGGCGCCGCCGTTGTCCTGGACCTTGCCCGCGAGCCACTCGACGTCGGGCGCGTCCTCGAACATGCCCAGGTTGTCGCGCAGCCACTGCACGAGCGAGCCGGTCACGGCGATCGAGCCCTCGAGCGCGTACACCGCGGGTGCGTCGCCGATCTTGTAGCAGACGGTCGTGAGCAGGCCGTTCTTGCTCATGACCTTCTCCGTGCCCGTGTTGAGCAGCAGGAAGTTGCCGGTGCCGTACGTGTTCTTGGCCTGGCCGACCTCGAAGCACGCCTGGCCGAACGTCGCCGCCTGCTGGTCGCCGAGGATGCCGGCGATCGGGACGCCGGGGACGAGGCCGCGGGGCCGGCCGTGACCGTACACCTCGGACGACGACCGGATCTCGGGGAGCATCGACAGCGGGATGCCCATGTCCGCGGCGATGTCCTCGCGCCAGGAGAGCGTGTCGAGGTCCATGAGCATCGTGCGCGACGCGTTCGTCACGTCGGTGACGTGCACGCCGCCCTCGGTGCCGCCCGTCATGTTCCACAGCACCCACGTGTCGGTGTTGCCGAACAGCAGGTCGCCCTTCTCGGCCTTCTCGCGCGCGCCCTCGACGTTGTCGAGGATCCACTTGATCTTCGGGCCGGAGAAGTAGGTGGCGAGCGGGAGGCCGACGATCGACTTGTACTTCTCGGGGCCCTCGTCGCCGCCGAGCTCGTCGACGATCTTCTGGGTGCGCGTGTCCTGCCAGACGATGGCGTTATAGACGGGCTTGCCCGTGGTCTTGTCCCAGACGACGGCCGTCTCGCGCTGGTTCGTGATGCCGACGGCCGCGATGTCCTCGTGCGTGAGGTTGCCTCGGGTGAGGGCGAGACCGACGACCTCGCGCACGTTGTTCCAGATCTGCTCGGGGTTGTGCTCGACCCACCCCGCGCGCGGGAAGATCTGGTCGTGCTCGAGCTGCCCGGTGGAGTAGATCTCCCCGGAGTGGTTGAAGACGATGGCCCGGGAGCTCGTGGTCCCCTGGTCGATGGCGAGAACGTAGTCGGCCATGGTGCGTTCAGTCCTTCACGTCGGTGTGGGTGTGGTTGCGGCGTAGGTGCCCGGCGCCCGACGGCGCGGGTCGCGTGACCGGGGAGGCCCCCGGCTCCCCGGTCACGCGGGGGAGAGGTCCGGTCGTCCGGGTTGGTCAGACCCAGGCGGCCCCGAGCAGGCCGGCGAGGACGCCGCCGACCAGCGGACCGGCGACCGGGACCCAGGCGTAGGCCCAGTCGCTCGAGCCCTTGCCCCGGATCGGCAGCACCGCGTGCGCGATGCGGGGACCGAGGTCACGGGCAGGGTTGATGGCGTAGCCGGTGGGACCACCGAGGCTCGCGCCGATACCGACCACGATGAGCGCGACCGCGAGCGGCCCCAGGCCGGACGGGGTCTTGCCGGACGCCACGACGAAGAACACGAGCACGAACGTCGCGATGACCTCCGTGACGAAGTTCCACGCGTAGGAGCGGATCTCCGGGCCGGTGGAGAACACCGCGAGCTTGGTCGCGCCGGGCGCGTCCTCGTCGAAGTGCTTCTTGTACGCCAGGAACGCCAGCACGGCGCCGACGAAGGCACCGATCATCTGGGCCCCGAAGTACAGGAACATGTTGCCGACCGTCGGCTCGATGGTCGCCGTCACGAGCCCCTCGGGGCCGGTCACGGAGAAGAACGGCTCCTGGGCGGTGAAGAGGCCGATGGTCACGGCCGGGTTGAGGTGCGCACCCGACTTGTAGGCCACGTAGACGCCGGCGAAGACCGCGAGGCCCCATCCGAAGTTGATGAGGAGCCAGCCGCCGTTGAAGCCCTTGGTCCTCGGGAGGACGACGTTCGCGACGACGCCCGCGCCGAGGAGGATCAGTGTCGCCGTGCCGAGTATCTCGGACCAGAAGGCGTTCATGAGGAGTTGATCCATCGTGCTCTCTCTTTCGTGGTGGACTTCTCTGTCTCAACCGTCCCGACGCACCTGAGCGCCGGGTCCTCGGGTCGGTCCGCCGTCGGCGTGCGCCCCGTGGGGTCGGTGTGCGGGGCCCCGGGGCCGACCCGTCGGTCGGCCCCGGGGCTCGCTCGCGGCGATGTGCAGCTGTCAGGTCGTGCGGAGCGGCTGGAGCGGCGCGACGTCGGGCGCCTCCAGCCGGGTGCGCTCGGCGGACGCGTCGTCGGGCTCCTGCTCGGCGGCGGCCTCGGCCTCCGCGCGGGCGGTGTAGCTCGCGATCTCGGCGTCGCGCGTCGCGTCGTCCCACCCGAGGATCTCGGCGGCGACGGCCGCGATCTCGGGCAGCGCGGCGAGGCCCCGGTCGGGCACCTCGTAGTTGAGCCGCGTGCGGTGCAGCAGCAGGTCCTCGAGGTGCAGCGCCCCCTCGTGGGAGACGCCGTACGCGATCTCCGCGCGCAGGTACGCCGGCGCGTGCTCGAGCGGGCGGGCGAGGTCCGGCTGCGCCTCGCACAGCTCGACGAGCTCGCGCAGGTTCGACCCGTACCGGTGCAGGAGGTGGTCGACCATGGCCGGGGTCCAGCCGTACCGGGACGCCCAGGGCCGCGCCTGGCGACGCACGGCGTCGAGGCCGACGGCGCCGAGCAGCGGGATCTTGTGCGTGATCGACGGCAGGGCGCTCGCGCGCTGGCCGATCGCGAAGTCCACCGCGTCCTTCGCCATGACGCGGTAGGTGGTGAGCTTGCCGCCGGCGATGACCGTGAGGCCCGGGGTGGGGGAGGCCACCGTGTGCTCGCGCGAGACCTTCGCGGAGCTGGTGCCCTCCTTGGTGCCCGGCTGGAGCAGCGGCCGCAGGCCCGCCCAGGTGCCGATGATGTCGTCGCGCGTGAGGGGGTGGGCGAGCACGGCGTTCGCGTGCTCGAGCACGTAGTCGATGTCGGCCGCGGTCGCGACGGGGTGCTGGAGCTCCTGCTCCCACGGGGTGTCGGTCGTGCCGATGACCCAGTAGCGGGACCACGGGATGACGAACAGGACCGACTTCTCGGTCTGCAGGATCAGCCCGACCTGGCCCTTGATGCGCTCGCGCGGCACGACGATGTGGATGCCCTTGGACGCGAGGACCCGCAGCCCGCCCTCGCTGCCGGCGAGCGCCTCGGTGTCCTCCGTCCAGACGCCGGTCGCGTTGATGACGGCGCGAGCCCGGACGGTGATCTCGCGGCCCGTCTCGAGGTCCTGGAGCACGGCGCCGTTCACGGCCCCGGTCGAGCCCTTGGTGAGCGAGACGACCTGCGTGCGGGAGGCCGCGTGCGCGCCGTACGACGCCGCGGTGCGCACGAGCGTCGAGACGAGGCGGGCGTCGTCGACGGACGCGTCCCAGTACTGGACGGCGCCGACGGCCGCGTCGTGCGCGAGGTCGGGGAACTTCTTCTCCATGCGGCTGCGCGACAGGTGCCGGTGCAGCGGCATCGCGCGGCGCCCGGGCGCGACGCTCGCGAGCGTGTCGTAGAGCGCGATGCCCGCGCCGACGTAGGCACGCTCCCACACGCGGTGCTCGAGGGGGTACAGGAAGGGGACGGGGCGCACGAGGTGCGGCGCGATCTCCTTGAGCAGGAGGTCGCGCTCCGTGAGCGCCTCCTTGACCAGGTGGAAGTCGAGCATCTGCAGGTAGCGCAGGCCGCCGTGCACGAGCTTGCTCGACCGGCTCGACGTCCCCGCCGACCAGTCCTGCGCCTCGACGATCGCGGTGGAGAGCCCGCGCGTGACCGCGTCGAGCGCGATCCCGGCACCGGTGACCCCGCCGCCGATCACGAGGACGTCGAGCTCGGCGTCCGCGCTGGTGCTGGCCTCGAGCGCGGCGAGCGCCTGCCGCCGGGAGTCCGCGGTGAGTCTCGTGGATGCCATCCGTCTTCCTCTCTCGTCCCTCGGTGCTGCGGCACGCCGCGGGACGATCGCGCCCACGGTGCGCTCACAGCGACGGTCCCACGCCCGACCAGGGTGCGCGAGCGGGAACCGCCGTGCGTGCACCGGGGTCTCCGGCGCGGAGGCACACGGTCCAGACCACCACGCCGCGAACGCCCGCGCAACCGTGGTGCACGAACGTGCAGAATGGGGGTGACGGGAAGGAGACCGCGATGGTCGATCGGGAGCAGGACGTCCTGCGCGCGGCGTCGATGTACTACCTCCAGGACATGAAGATGGAAGCGATCGCCAAGCACCTGCACACGTCGCGGTCCACCGTGTCGCGGCTGGTCAAGCGGGCGCGCGACACGGGCCTGGTCGAGATCTCGCTGCGCCCCGCGCGCAGCCGCGGACCGGGGCTCGGGCAGCACCTCGCGAGCACGTGGGGGATCGACGCCTACGTGGTCCCCGTGCCCGACCAGGCGCCGCAGGTCGAGCGGCTCGAGCAGGTCGCGCTGACGACCGCGCGCCTGCTGTCGACGTGGTTCGACTCCGACATGATCCTCGGGATCGCGTGGGGCACGACCCTCTCGGCCGTGTCCCGGCACCTGCCCCGCAAGCCGACCCGGGGGAGCGCCGTCGTGCAGCTCAACGGGGCGGCGAACACGCGGACGTCGGGCGTGCACTACGCGGGCGACCTCATCGCGGGCTTCGGCAGCGCGTTCGACGCCCACGTGCACCATTTCCCAGTGCCCGCGTTCTTCGACTACGCGGAGACGAAGCGCGCGATGTGGCGCGAGCGGTCCGTGCGCCGCGTGCTCGACGTGCAGCACCGGGCCGACATCGCGCTGTTCTCCGTCGGGGCCGTCGCCGGCGGCGTGCCGTCGCACGTGTACTCCGCGGGGTACCTCGACCCTGACGACATCGCGGTCCTCGACGCCGAGGGCGTCGTCGGCGACGTCTGCACCGTGTTCCTCCGCGCCGACGGGACCTACCGCGACATCGCGCTCAACGAGCGCGCGACGGGGCCGGCCCCCGAGGAGCTGCGGCGCGTGCCGCGGCGGGTGTGCGCCGTCGCGGGCGACAACAAGGTGGCGCCCCTGCGCGCGGCCCTGCGCGCGGGCGTGGTGACCGACCTCGTCGTCGACGAGATCACGGCGGCCCACCTCGTCGGGGGCTCGTGAGCGCGGAGCGCAGATATGCGTCCTCATGCATGACTATGCAGCGGGTGCTCCGCGCGCGTACAGTGTCGCGGTGCCCACGACCTCTGCCGCCCGTGTCCGTCCCGCCCTGCCCGCGGACGTGCGGACGGTGCGTGCGCTCGTGCAGCCCTACGCCGAGGACCGCATCCTCCTGGCCAAGGAGATGGTCGGGTACTACGAGGCGGTCCAGGAGTTCGTCGTCGCCGAGGTGTCGGACCCGGACGCGGCGGACGGCGCGGACGCGCGGCGCGTCGTCGGGTGCGGGGCGCTGCACGTCATGTGGGACGACCTCGCGGAGATCCGCACGCTCGCGGTGGACCCGGCGTGGCGCGGGCACCGCGTCGGGCACGCGCTCGTCGTCGAGCTCGTCGCCCGCGCCCGCGCGCTCGGCCTGCGGCGCGTGTTCTGCCTGACGTTCGAGGTCGACTTCTTCCGCGCGCACGGCTTCCGCACCATCGAGGGGACGCCCGTGTCCCCCGAGGTGTACGCCGAGCTCCTGCGCTCGCACGACGACGGCGTCGCCGAGTTCCTCGACCTCGCGCGCGTGAAGCCCAACACGCTCGGCAACACGCGGATGCTGCTCGACCTCGACGGCCCTGCCGTCCCCGGCGGCCCCGCCGACCTCGACCGCGACCGGGCCGCGGACGTCGCGCGCGGCTGACGGCCCGCCCGCCGCGTCAGACGGGGAGCCGGTAGAGCACCCCGCCCGGCCCGTCCTCCTGCTCGACGAGACCGTCCTCGACGAGGCTCGCGACGCACCGGTCGAGCTGCGCGGCGTCGTGCCACACCTCGGCCACGACTCCGCGCGGCACCGGGCCCGGCGCGTCGCGCAGCGCCGCCATGACCCGGCCCCGCGCCTGCCGGTCGGTGCCGGCCCAGGCCTGCGTGCGGCGTCGGGCCGCGTGCTCGTCGCCGGGGCGCCCGGCCAGGCGCCACGCGCACGCGTCGCGGACGGGGCAGACGCCGCACCGGGGCGCGCGCGCCGTGCAGACGAGCGCGCCGAGCTCCATCGACGCCGCGGCCCACAGCACCGCGTCGTCTTCGTCGGGCGGGGCGACCGCGGCGGCGGTCGCGCGCTCCGCGGCCGTGTACGACGGCGCGGGCAGCGCGACGCCCCCGACCGCCCGCGCCAGGACGCGGCGCACGTTCGTGTCGACGACGACCGCGCGGCGCCCGTGCGCGAACGCGGTGACCGCCGCGGCGGTGTACTCGCCGACCCCCGGCAGCGCGCGCAGCGCCTCCTCGCCGCGGGGCACCTCGCCGTCGTGCCGCTCGACGATCGCCCGGGCGCACTCCTGCAGGCGCAGCGCGCGCCGCGGGTAGCCCAGCCGGCCCCACGCGCGCAGCACGTCGGCGGTCGGTGCGGCGGCGAGGTCGGCCGGCTCGGGCCAGCGCTCCATCCACGCCCGCCACGCCGGCTCGACCCGCACGACCGGCGTCTGCTGCAGCATGACCTCGCTCACCAGCACGCCCCACGCGGTGCGGTCGGCCGCCCGCCACGGCAGGTCGCGGGCCGTCGCGCCGAACCAGCGCCCGACGGCGTCCCTCAGCCCCGCGTGCGGGTCACCGGGCGTGGTCGTGCTCGACGGCGCCGGGCGGGCGCGGCCGTCGGGACGCGGCGAGCGCGGGGCGGGGGCTGGCACGGGTGGGTCCTCGGGAGGGTCGGGGCGGCGGGCCGGGGCGCGGGCAGATCGACAGGGCAGGCGCACAGGCGGGTGCACGGGCCGGACACATTGTGCCCCGACCTGCGCCGCCGTCGGCGCGGCACGGGCCCCGCGGGGCGGCCCCGCGGCTAGCGTGGTCCCGACCAGCACGAGCACGACGGAGGACCCGTGAGCACGCCGCGGACCGACCGCACCCCGAGGCCGAGCACCCGCCCCAGCACCGGGCCGGGCGCTCCCACGCGCGCCGCCCTGGTGCGGCGTCGGCTCGTCGCGCTCCTCCTGCTCGTCGCGCTCGTCGTCGGCCTCGTGCTGCTCGGCCAGGTGGCCGTCCGCGCCGTCGGGCCGCTGCTGAGCGGCGACGCGAGCGCGCAGGAGGGCAAGTCCCCGCCCCCCACGCCCGAGGCCGCGGGGCCGCCCCGCGACTGCACGGCGGCGTCGCTCGAGCTCGCCGTGACGACGAACGCCGCCGAGTACGAGCCCGGTCGCGCCGTGCAGCTCGACGTGACCGTCCGGCACTCTGGCGGGCGGCCGTGCCTCGTCGACGGCTCCGACGCGGGCCGCCAGGTGCTCGTCTACTCGGGCGACGAGCTCGTGTGGTCGTCGGCCCACTGCGGGTCCACCGAGCGCCTGCTGCTCATGAGCACGGGCGACGAGGACCCGTCGCGGCTCGTGCGGTGGGACCGGCACCGCTCGGTCGAGGGCTGCGCGCCCGACCAGCCCGAGGTCGGGCCCGGCACGTACACGGCGGTGGTGAGCATCGCCGGCGTCGACGGCGCGACGAGCGAGCCCGTGACCTTCACCCTGCTCGCCCCGCCCGCGCCCACGCCGGACCCGGCCGAGCCCACCGCCCCGGCGGACGGGACCACCCCGCCGGAGGGCGCCCCGGCGGACGGGACCGCTCCCGCCGACGGGACGGCCCCGGCGGACGGAGCGCCGCCGGCCGAGGGGACGGCGCCCGCCGAGGGCGCCGAGCCGCCTGCCCCGTCCGATCCTCCGGCCGACGGCGCGTAGACCGGCGGCGCCGCCCCCGCCCGGGGCGCTGACCCGCCTCTGGGAGGGGCCTTTCGGACGCTCCCGGGCGCGGGCGTCAGCGGCGGGCGAGGGCCCAGCGGAAGGCGTTGCGCAGCAGGTAGGACCCGTCGGGACGACGGAACGGTCGCGCGGCGCGGAGCACGTCGGGGCGGAGCTCGGCGCGCAGCTCGTCCGACTCGCCGAACATGATCGCGGCGACGACCTCGTCCGCGTCGGCGAGCACCATCGGCGCGTCCGCGACGCCCTCCGTCACCGGCGTGAAGCCGTGCTCCGCGAGGAGCGCGCCGAGGTGCCCCTCCTCGCGGCTCTCGTCGCTCGGCTCGTGGTCCTCGCCCGCGACCGCGCGCTCGAGGACGGTGAGGTCGTTGAGCGCGTCCTCGGCCCACGTCGCGACGGCGACCAGCCCGCCGACGCGGCGGCACTCGACGAGCGTCCGCGCGACGTCGGTGAAGGCGAGCGCGTTGACGAGCGTCACGAGGTCGAAGGAGTCGTCCGGCCAGGGGAGTCGCTCCGCCTGCGCGACGCGCAGGTCCGCGCCCGGGCTGCGGCGCCGGGCGGCGTCGACCATCCCGGCGGCGGCGTCGCACCCGGCCGCCTCGGCCCCGCGGGCCACGGCCAGGGCGACGAGCTCGCCCGTGCCGCACCCGACGTCGAGCACGCGGGAGCCCGGCCCGACGCCCGCGGCGTCGAGGATCGCCCGCTGCGCGGGCTCGGCGGCGGGCGCCCACCAGCGCGCCCAGGCGTCGGCCAGTGCCGACCACTCGTCGACGTGGTCCACGGTCCCCTCCGTGTGCGTCGTGCGGACGGTCGGAGCGTCAGACGTAGCGCTCGAGGATGCTCGACTCCGCGAGCCGGGACAGGCCCTCGCGGACCGCGCGGGCCCGCTGCTCGCCGACGCCGTCGACGGTCATGAGGTCGTCGATGCTCGCGGCGAGCAGCTTCTGCAGGCCGCCGAAGTGCGCCACGAGCCGGTCGATGATCGTCGCGGGCAGGCGCGGCACCTTCGACAGGAGGCGGTACCCGTGCGGGGCGACCGCCGCGTCGAGCGCGTCGCCGCCGCCCGGCAGGTCGAGCACGCGGCCGATCTGACCGAGGTCGAGGAGCTGCGTCGAGTCGAGGCCGCCCAGGGCCTTCTGCACCTCCGCGAGCGAGCGGTCCTTGCGGCCCAGGTCGACGTAGTCCCGGATGACGAACTCGCGGTCCGAGCCGATGCCGCCGATGAGCTCGTCGAGCTGGAGCGCGAGGAGGCGGCCGTCGGTGCCGAGCTCGATCACGTAGCCGGCGATCTCCTCGGAGATGCGCGCGACCATCTCGAGACGCTGCACGACGGCGCAGACGTCGCGCACCGTGACCAGGTCCTCGATCTCGAGCGCGGACAGCGTGCCGGACACCTCGTCGAGGCGCGCGCGGTAGCGCTCGAGCGTCGCGAGCGCCTGGTTGGCGCGCGACAGGATCGTGTCGGAGTCCTCCAGGACGTGGCGCTGGCCACCGACGTACAGCGCGACGATCCGCATCGACTGGCTCACCGAGATGACGGGGAAGCCGCTCTGCTTGGCCACGCGCTCGGCGGTGCGGTGCCGCGTCCCGGACTCGGTGGTCTCGATCGTCGGGTCCGGCAGGAGCTGGACGGCGGCGCGCAGGATGCGGTTGGCGTCGCGGTCGAGCACGACGGCGCCGTCCATCTTCGACAGCTCGCGCAGCCGCGTCGCGGAGAACCCGACGTCGAGCTGGAAGCCTCCCGAGCACATCTCCTCGACGACCTTGTCCAGGCCCAGCACGATGAGCGCGCCGGTCCGGCCGCGCAGGATGCGCTCGAGACCGTCACGGAGCTCGGTGCCCGGTGCCACGGCGGCGAGGGTCTCCCGGAGCAGCTCGTCGGGGTGCGCGGGGGAGTTGGCCACGGGGGAATCCTACGCTGCGAGCCCCTCCGCACCTCCGGAAAACCCCGGCGCCACGCCACAAAGCGGTCACGATCCGGTCTCGGCGCGTACGGCTCGGCCGGGCCGCCGCGGCCGTCGGCGGCGCGCCGGGCACCTGACCGGCCCCGGTTCGCCGGGGACCGGGTCGTGGTCCGCCTAGCTCCGCGCGAGCTCGACCGCCTCGCCGAGGTGCCGCGCCGGGTGGATCGTCATGCCCTCGACGGGGCGCGGGAACGACCCCCGCGGCACGACGGCGCGCGTGAAGCCGAGCCGCGCGGCCTCGGCCAGCCTGCGGTCGAGGCCGGCGACCGGTCGGATGTCCCCGGCGAGGCCGACCTCGCCGAACGCGACGGTGCCCTGCGGGAGGGCCTCGTCCTCCCGCGCGGACAGGACGGCGAGCGCGATCGAGAGGTCGGCGGCCGGCTCGGTCACCTTGGCGCCGCCCACGGTCGACGCGTAGACGTCCTGGTCGACGAGCCGCACGCCCGCGTGCCGGTGCATGACGGCGAGGATCATCGCGAGGCGGCTCGAGTCGACGCCGCTCGTGGTGCGGCGCGGGTTCGTCAGCGAGCTCGGCACGACGAGCGACTGGATCTCGAGCGCGAGCGGCCGGCGGCCCTCGAGCGTCACGGTGACGCACGTGCCCGGCACGCCCGCGCCGGTGTGCGAGAGGAAGAGGCCGCTCGGGTCGGCGAGCCCCACGATCCCGTTCTCGGTGAGGTCGAAGCAGCCGACCTCGTCCGTGGGCCCGTAGCGGTTCTTCACGGCGCGGACGAGGCGCAGGCGTGAGTGCCGGTCGCCCTCGAACTGGCACACGACGTCGACGAGGTGCTCGAGCGTGCGCGGGCCGGCGACCGAGCCGTCCTTCGTGACGTGCCCGACGAGGATCACGGGCAGGTCGCGGGCCTTCGCCGCGGCGATGAGCGACGCCGCGACCTCGCGCACCTGGCTCACGCCACCGGGCGCGCCCTCGACCTGCGCGGACGCGACGGTCTGCACGGAGTCCACGACCAGCAGGTCGGGCTCCGTGGCCTCGATGTGCCCGAGGACGGTCGCGAGGTCCGTCTCGGCCGCGAGCAGCAAGCCGGGCGCGAGGGCGCCGACACGCTCGGCGCGCAGGCGCACCTGCCCGGCCGACTCCTCGCCCGTGACGTACAGGACGCGCCGCGGGACGGGCGCGGGGCGCGCGGGCTCCGCAGGCGCGCGCTCTCCGGCGGGCCGGACCGTCGGCAGGTCGGAGCCGCCCGCGGCGACGTTGCTCGCCACGGCGAGCAGGAGCGTCGACTTGCCGACGCCCGGCTCCCCGGCGAGGAGCACGACGGCGCCCGGCACGATGCCGCCGCCGAGCACGCGGTCGAACTCGGACACGCCGGTGGGTGTGGCGCGCGCGGCCTCGACGCTGATCTCGCCGATGGGGCGCGCGGGGGAGCGCGTGGGGGACACGGCCGTGGTGCGGGGGCCCGAGGCGGCCGGGGCGTCCTCCGTCACCGTGCCCCACTCCTGGCACTCGCCGCACCGGCCCACCCACTTCGCGGTGGTCCACCCGCACTCGCTGCAGCGGTAGGCGGGGCGGGCTCGCTTGGCGGCCGCGGAGCGGGCCGCGGTGGTCGACGACGTCACGCGCCCCAACCTAGCCAGCACCCCTGACACCGGCACGCCGCCGCACGCCGCGACGAGCGGGCGTCGGCGCGGGATGCTGGGCCCATGCGCATGCGCGGCCTCCCGCACGACAGCCCGTGGTGGACGCCGATCCTCACGGTGACCTCGACGGCCGCGTGCCTCACGGTCTACTACGGCGTGCCGCTGCCCGACGACGACGCGCCCGAGGTGGTCCAGCTCGTCTCCTTCGGCGTCGGGCTGGCGCTGCTGTGCGGGCTCCTCGTGGTCCAGGTGCGGCGCCAGCTCCGCGCGTGGGAGACGCCGAGCGTGCGGGTCCAGTCCGTCATGGGCCTGCTGCTGCCGGTCGTGACGTTCTTCGCCCTCGTCTACTACCTCCTCGCGGACCAGTTCGTGGGGATCGAGAACCGGACCGACGCCCTGTACTTCGCCGTCGTGACGCTCGGGACGGTCGGCTACGGCGACGTCCACCCGACGGGCGAGGCCGCCAAGATGGTGGCGATGGTCCAGATCGTGCTGGACCTCGTCGTCGTCGGCGTCCTGGTGTCGATCGCCACGTCGCGCGCGCGGGCCCGGGCGGAGCACCGCGAGCGCGCGGAGCGCACCGGGCGACGCCCCGACTGACGTCCCCGGCCGGCGGTCCACGGCGCACGGTTTCCGGCGCGCGGCCCCCGGCGGGCGGTCCCCGAGGCGGACGCGCGGGCACGACGACCGGGTGAACCCGCTCCGCCCGGACGACACCCCGCGTCACCGCAGGGGGTCGGGCCCGCGCGCGTCCTACGCTGGGCCGCGGGGCCAGGCCCCGGAGGATCGGCGGCCCACGAGGACGGCCGGGAGCAGAGAGGTGCGCGCGATGAGCCAGTCGCCCGGCAGCGGCACGCCAGGACGGGCCGCCACCCCGGCGCGCCCCGGGGCGACGGCGGGCGCGTCCGGCCCGTCGGGTCCCCGCCGTCCCGCCGACGCGACGGGCGCGCGCGACCGGCGGCACTCCCGCCCTCCGTCGGCGGCGGTGTACCGGCGCCGACGGCTCGTGGTGCTGGTCGGCCTCCTGGTCGTCGTCGGTCTCGTGCTCGCGCTCCTCGCGTGGGTGTGGCCCGGGTTCGCCCGCTCGGACGCCCCGGCGGAGCCCGAGCCGACGGTCACCGTCACCGCCGACCCGCCCACGCCGACGCTCGAGCCCGTGGCACGCACCGGCACGACCGCGTTCGCGCAGGCGCTCCCGGACACCGTGCTCGACCTCGTGCTCCGCAGCGACTCGGCGACGGACGCGTGGACCGCCGCGCGTGCCCTGGAGGCGTACCAGCTCGAGTACGCCGACGGCGAGGGGGACGACGCGACCCGGGTCACCGTCGTCGCGGGCCAGTGGCCGACGTCCGCGGAGGCGGAGGCCGCGGCGGACGACCTCGTCGCCGCGGCGGGCACGCCCACGGAGGAGGGCGACGTCGAGGTCGCCGGGGAGGTCGCGGGCCGGTACGCCGTGACCGACGCGGGCGACGGCCGGGCCACCGTCACGTGGCGCAACGACACGGCCGTCCTCCAGGCCACGGGGCCCGCCGACGTGGTGACCGACGTCTACGCCGCCTTCCCGCTCTGAGCACCGGGGCCCGCGCGGCGGCCCGGACTCTCCGGGTGCGCAAGAATGCCCTTCACCGACTCCCGGGAGCTGATCGCCCATGACCGACCTGCCCACCCCCTCCGCGCCCCGGCTCGCCGTCCTCGGCACGGGCGTCATGGGCGAGACCGTCCTCGCGGGTGCGCTCGCGTCCGGGTGGCGACCCGACGACGTCGTCGCGACCGTCCGCAGGCCCGAGCGCGCCGACGAGCTCGCCGCACGCCACGGCGTCCGGACGACGCGCGACAACGTCGAGGCCGTGCGCGGCGCCGGGGTCGTCGTCGTCGCGGTGAAGCCGAAGGACGTGGCCGCGCTGCTCTCCGAGGTCCACGACGCGGTGGGCGAGGGCACGGTCGTCGTGAGCGTCGTCGTCGGCCTGCCGACCGCCTTCTACGAGGAGCGGCTGCCCGCGGGCACCGCGGTCGTGCGGGTCATGCCGAACACGCCGTCCGTCGTGGGTGCGGGCGTGAGCGCCGTGAGCGGCGGGAGCGCCGCGGACGACGACGACGTCGCGCTCGTCGAACGGCTGCTCGCCGCGACGGGCCTCGTCGTGCGCGTCGCGGAGAAGGACCAGGACGCCGTCGGCGCGCTCTCCGGCTCCGGTCCCGCGTACGTCTTCTACGTCATCGACGCGCTCGCCGAGGCGGGCGTGCTGCTCGGCCTGACGCGCGCGACGGCGCTCGAGCTCGCGACCGCGACCGTGCACGGCGCGGCCACGATGCTGCGCGTGACGGGCGAGCACCCGGCGATCGCGCGCGAGCGCGTGTCGTCGCCGGGCGGCACGACGGTCGCGGCGCTGCGCCGTCTCGACGCCGGCGGGGTGCGCGCAGCGTTCCTCGACGCGCTCGAGGCCGCGCGCGACCGCTCGGCCGAGCTCGCGGCGGCGCTCGCGGACGCCCCGGCACCGCGCGCGGGGACCGAGGGGGCCGGGTCGTGAGCGACGGGCCGTCGCCCCGCACGCGCCCGCCCGCGATGTCGGACGTCGCGCGGCTCGCCGGCGTCTCGCACCAGACCGTGTCCCGCGTGCTCAACGACCACCCGAGCGTGCGGCCCGAGACCCGCGACCGCGTCCTCGACGCGATCGCGACGCTCGGCTACCGCCGCAACAGCGCGGCGCGCGCGCTCGTGACGATGCGCTCGGGCACGATCGGCGTGGTCACCACCGGCTCCGCGCTGTACGGGCCGACGTCGACCCTCATCGCGGTCGAGGAGGCCGCGCGCGAGCAGGGCTACTTCGTGAGCGTCGCGACGATCCGGCGCTACGACGCCGACACGATGCACCGCGTGCTCGAGCACTTCATGGACCAGGGCGTCGAGGGCATCGTCGTCATCGCGCCGCAGACGGACGTCGCGGCGGCGGTCGACTCGTTCCGCGCGCCGGTCCCCGTCATCATGATCGCCGCGCGCGACCTCCCCGCGGACGGCGAGGCGACCGACGTCGTGCGCCCCGCGTCCGGTGCGCTCGGTGCGCCGGGGGCGATCCTGTCCATCGCCGTGGACCAGCGCCTGGGAGCGCGCGTCGCGACGGAGCACCTGCTCGGCCTGGGCCACCGCACGGTGCTCCACCTGTCCGGGCCGCTCGACTGGTTCGACGCGCGCGAGCGCGAGACGGGCTGGCGCGCCGCTCTCGAGGAGCACGGCGCCCCGGTGCCCGAGCCGGTGCGGGGCGACTGGTCGTCGGACCGCGGGTACGCCGTCGGGCGCGAGCTCGCGGCCGCGATCCGCGCGGGCGACGGCCCGACGGCGGTGTTCGCGGGCAACGACCAGCTCGCGCTCGGCCTGCTGCGCGCGTTCTGGGAGCAGGGCGTGCGGGTGCCGGCGGACGTCTCGGTGGTCGGGTTCGACGACGTCGCGGGCGCCGGGCACTTCATCCCGCCGCTGACGACGGTGCGCCAGCCGTTCGGGTCCCTGGGCCGCCGGTGCATGGGGATGATGATCGACGCGCTGGCGGGCGCGACGGTCCGCCCCGTCTCGATCCCGCCCGAGCTCATGGTGCGCGAGAGCACGGGCACGCCGCGCGACTGACCGCTCGCTCGCACGGACGAGCGCGGAGGGAGTTGGCCTCGCCGGTTGTGAGCGCTAACATTCGAAGGACACTCAACGACCGAGGCGCGACGCCGCGACGAGGAGAAGCAGCAATGGTGCAGCAGGACGAGGTCGGGCGCCGTCGGGCGGCCGTCGTGGCGGGGGACACCGCGCTCGGGATCGAGCTCGGGTCGACGCGGGTCAAGGCATGCCTCGTGGACGGCGACGGCACGCCGCTCGCGAGCGGGAGCCACGCCTGGGAGAACCGGTTCGAGGACGGCACGTGGACGTACCCGCTCGACGCCGTGGAGGCGGGGCTGCGCGAGTGCTACGCGCGCCTCGTGGCCGACGTCGAGGAGCGGTACGGCGTGCGACCCACGACGTACGGGGCGCTCGGCGTCTCCGCGATGATGCACGGCTACCTCGCGTTCGACGCCGACGGCGAGCTGCTCGTCCCGTTCCGCACGTGGCGCAACACCTCGACCGGCCCGGCCGCCGCCGAGCTCACCGAGCTGCTGGGCTACAACGTCCCGCTGCGCTGGTCGGTCGCCCACTGGTACCAGGCGATCCTCGACGCCGAGCCGCACGCGGCGTGCGTCGCGTCGCTCACGACGCTCGCCGGGTACGTGCACCGGCGGCTCACGGGCCGCCACGTGCTCGGCGTCGGCGACGCGTCCGGCATGTTCCCGGTCGACCCGGCGACGCGCGACTACGACCACGCGCTCCTCGCGCTCGTCGACGAGCGCGCCGCCACCCACCGGGCCGGGCCGAAGCTCGCCGAGCTGCTGCCGGACGTCCTCGTCGCGGGCGAGGACGCCGGGCGCCTGACCGCCGAGGGCGCGGCCTGGCTCGACCCCACCGGTTCGCTGGAGCCCGGCGTCCTGCTGTGCCCGCCCGAGGGCGACGCGGGCACGGGCATGGTCGCGACGAACGCCGTCGCGCCGCGCACGGGCAACGTCAGCGCGGGCACGAGCATCTTCGCGATGGTCGTGCTCGAGGGCCCGCTCGCCGCCGTGCACCACGAGCTCGACCTCGTCACGACGCCGGCGGGCGACCTCGTCGCGATGGTCCACTGCAACAACGGCGCGAGCGAGCTCGAGGCGTGGGCCGGCCTGCTCGGCGAGCTCGCCGCGGCCGTCGGCAGCGACGCGGGCCCGGACGACGTGTTCGGCGCGCTGTTCCGCGCCGCGCTCGACGGCGACGCCGACGGCGGCGGGCTGCTCGCCTACAACTATCTCGCGGGGGAGCCGATCACCGGGCTCGACGAGGGGCGCCCCCTGGTCGTCCGCACGCCCGGCAGCCGCCTGACGCTCGCCAACTTCGCGCGGACGCAGGTGTACGGCGCGTTCGGGACCCTCGCGCTCGGCATGCGCGTGCTCGCGCGGGAGGGCGTCCGGATCGACGGGATGCTCGCCCACGGCGGGATGTTCCGCACCGCGGGCGTCGCGCAGCGGCTCCTCGCGGCGGCGATCGGCGCGCCCGTCAGCGTGGGGCGCACCGCGGGCGAGGGCGGAGCCTGGGGCATCGCGGTGCTCGCGGCCTTCGCGCGCGCCCGTGCCGGGGAGCGCGCGCCGGGCGCCGACGTGGGCGCCGACCCGGGTGCGGACCTGGGCGACTACCTGCGCGACCACGTCTTCGCGGCGGCCGAGACCGTGACGGTCGAGCCCGACCCCGCGGACGTCGCCGGCTTCGCCGCGTACCTCGAGCGGTACGCGGCCGGGCTCGCCGTCGAGCGTGCCGCCGTGACAGCGCTGCCCACCCGCACCGGAGGAGAGGACCCCGCATGAGCACGCCCACCCCGTCCGCGGACGCGACGGCCGCGCGACCCGCCGTCCCGGCGGTGCCCGCGCACCTGCGCGACGCCGTCGACGCCGCCAAGGAGCGCGTCGCCGCGCTGCACGCCGAGCTGCCCCGCTGGGAGCTCGTGGTGTGGACCGCGGGCAACGTGTCCGAGCGCGTCCGGGACACCACACGGCCCGACGGCGCGGGCGACCTGCTCGTCATCAAGCCGTCGGGCGTCGCGTACGACGACATCACCCCCGGCGCGATGGTCGTGTGCGACCTCGACGGCGCCCTCGTCGAGGGCGACCGGTCGCCGTCGTCGGACACGGCGGCGCACGCGTACGTGTACCGCCACCTGCCCGAGGTGGGCGGCGTGGTGCACACGCACTCGACCTACGCGACGGCCTGGGCCGCGCGCGGCGAGCCCGTGCCGTGCGTCCTGACGATGATGGCCGACGAGTTCGGGGGCGACATCCCCGTCGGACCGTTCGCGCTCATCGGCGACGACTCGATCGGGCGCGGCATCGTGGAGACGCTGCGCGGGTCGCGCAGCCCCGCGGTCCTCATGCGCAACCACGGGCCGTTCACCATCGGCAAGGACGCGCGCGCGGCGGTCAAGGCGGCCGTGATGTGCGAGGAGGTCGCCCGCACCGTGCACGTCAGCCGCCAGCTCGGCGAGCCCACGCGCATCCCGCAGGACGACGTCGACGCGCTCTACACGCGCTACCAGCACGTCTACGGGCAGCAGCCCGCGCGCTGACCGGCGGGCCGCTCCGACCCGGTTCCCCCGGGCCCGGCGGCGCACCGGCACGACACGCAGCACGACCACCGGGACGGGACCGCAGCGGTGCGGCCCTCGCCCACGACACGAGAGATGGACCGACATGAGCAAGCCCTACGCGGACCGCGAGATCTGGTTCCTCACCGGCAGCCAGGACCTGTACGGAGAGGAGACGCTGCGGCAGGTCGCCGAGCAGTCGCAGGAGGTCGCGCGCGCCCTCGACGCGTCGCCGGACGTCCCGGCGACCGTCGTCTGGAAGCCCGTCCTCAAGGACGCCGGCGCGATCCGCCGCGCGATGCTCGACGCGAACGCCGACGACCGCGTGCTCGGCGTCGTGACGTGGATGCACACGTTCAGCCCCGCGAAGATGTGGGTCGGCGGCCTCGACCAGCTCCGCAAGCCGCTCCTGCACCTGCACACGCAGGCGAACGTCGAGCTGCCGTGGGACACGATCGACTTCGACTTCATGAACCTCAACCAGGCCGCGCACGGCGACCGGGAGTACGCGTACGTCGCGACGCGGCTCGGGGTGGCGCGCACGACGGTCGTCGGGCACGTCTCGAACCCGGCCGTCACCGCGCGCGTCGGCTCGTGGGTGCGCGGCGCCGCCGGCTGGGCGGCGACGCACGAGCTGCGTCTCGCCCGCTTCGGCGACAACATGCGCAACGTCGCGGTGACCGAGGGCGACAAGACCGAGGCCGAGCTCCGGTTCGGTGTGAGCGTGAACACGTGGGGCGTGAACGACCTCGTGCGCGCGGTCGACGAGGTCTCCGAGGCCGACGTCGACGCGCTCGTCGCGGAGTACGAGGACCTCTACGACGTGGTCCCCGAGCTGCGCAAGGACGGCGACCGGCACGCCTCGCTGCGGTACGCGGCCCGGCAGGAGATCGCGCTCGAGACGTTCCTCGAGTCCGTCGGCGCCAAGGCGTTCACGACCAACTTCGAGGACCTGGGCGACCTGCGCCAGCTCCCCGGCATCGCCGTCCAGCGCCTCATGGCCAAGGGCTACGGGTTCGGGGCCGAGGGCGACTGGAAGACGGCCGTGCTCGTGCGCGCCGCGAAGGTCATGGGCGAGGGGCTGCCCGGCGGCGCGTCGCTCATGGAGGACTACACCTACGACCTGACCCCGGGCAGCGAGAAGATCCTCGGCGCGCACATGCTGGAGATCTGCCCGTCGCTCACGACCTCGACGCCCCGCGTCGAGATCCACCCGCTCGGCATCGGCGGCAAGGAGGACCCGGTCCGCATGGTGTTCGACGCCGACCCGGGCGTCGGTGTCGTCGTGTCCCTCGCGGACATGCGCGACCGCTTCCGGCTCACGGCGAACGTCGTGGACGTCGTCCCGCCGAGCGCGCCGCTGCCGCACCTGCCGGTGGCACGCGCGGTGTGGGAGCCGCGGCCGGACTTCGCGACGTCCGCCGAGGCCTGGCTGACGGCGGGCGGCGCGCACCACACGGTGCTCTCCACGGCCGCGGGGATCGACGCGTTCGAGGTCTTCGCGGACATCGCGCGCACGGAGCTCCTGGTCATCGACGAGAGCACGACGCGGCGGGGCTTCCGCGACCAGGTGCGGTGGAACCAGGTCTACTACCGCCTCGCGCAAGGGCTCTGACGGCCGGGGGAGCCGTCCGAGCACGGTCCCGTCACGGCCGTCGGCCGTGACCGAACCGTGACGGGGCGGCGGCTTCCCCTGGAGCCGTGTGAGCGCTAACATCGTCTCTCGGGAGGTTGTGAGCGATCACATCCGCGGGCCCGGGGTCCTGCCCCTCGCCTGGCTCCGCAGCTCGAGCACGTCGCAGTGCCGAGCGGTGACCGGAATGGTTACCGAACGGTGATGCGGAATGCCGAGTGGGGGCTTGCGGGAGCGGCCCTGACACCGCTAGACATTGACACAAGCAAACATGTATCAACAAGAGTCAACAGTCCGATGAGGGGCTGGCACGACCCGACGATCCTCGGCACGGCGCCGAGGTCGCATCTCAAGGAGGAGAGCATGTTCAGCACGACCAAGGCGCGCACGCGTCTGACGGGTGTCCTCGCCGGCGTGGCGGTCCTCGCGCTCGCGGCGTGCAGCAGCGGGGGCGGCAGCACGGACGGCAGCAGCAACGACGCGGGCGGCGACGGCGGCGGTGGCGGCGACACGATCTCCGTCGGCTTCTCGCAGGTCGGCGCCGAGTCCGGCTGGCGCGCGGCGAACACCAAGTCCATCCAGGACACGCTCACGGCCGAGAACGGCTTCGACCTCAAGTTCTCCGACGCGCAGCAGAAGCAGGAGAACCAGATCCAGGCGATCCGCTCCTACATCGCTCAGGGCGTCGACGTCATCGCGTTCTCCCCGGTCGTCGAGTCCGGCTGGGACGCGGTGCTCGAGGAGGCCAAGCAGGCCGGCATCCCCGTGATCCTCACCGACCGCGCGGTCGACTCCGAGGACGACACCCTCTACGAGTCGTTCATCGGCTCCGACTTCGTCCTCGAGGGCGAGATGGCCGGCGACTGGGTCTCCGAGAACCTCGCGACCGAGCCCATCAACGTCGTCGAGCTCCAGGGCACCACGGGCGCCGCGCCCGCGATCGACCGCAAGACCGGCTTCGAGAACGCCACGGCCGACAACCCCAACGTGACGATCATCGACTCGCAGACCGGCAACTTCACGCGTGCCGAGGGCAAGACGGTCATGGAGGGCTTCCTCCAGGCGCACGACGACATCGACCTCGTGTACGCGCACAACGACGACATGGGCCTCGGCGCCATCGAGGCCATCGAGGCCGCCGGTCTCGTCCCGGGCGAGGACATCAAGATCGTCACCGTCGACGCGGTCAAGGACGGCATGCAGGCCCTCGCCGACGGCAAGATCAACTTCATCGTCGAGTGCAACCCGCTCCTCGGCCCGGACCTGGCCGACATCATCAAGAAGGTCGTCGCGGGCGAGGAGGTCGAGAAGCGCATCGTCGTCAAGGACGAGTCCTTCACGCAGGAGCAGGCGATCGAGGCGCTCCCGACGCGCGAGTACTGAGCGCACCGCGCGCGCCGAGCGGGCGCCCCGGACCTCCGGGCACCCGCTCCGCACCGCCCCGGCGGGGCCGGTCGACGCCGACCGGCCCCGCCACCACGGACGGGTCGCGCGCCGGGAGAGCACGGCTCCCCGGCGCGCGGCCGACGCACCACCGCCGGCATGCCGACCCCGCCGGCGTCCTGAGGCGCCCCGGGGCCCGGCAGCCCCGCCGCCACCGCTGCACGGAAGGTCACCCATGACTACCGCCGTCCCCGACGGTCGGCCCGTCGTCGAGATGACCGGGATCTCGATCGAGTTCCCGGGCGTCAAGGCGCTCGACGGAGTCGACCTCACGCTCCGGCCCGGAGAGGTCCACGCCCTCATGGGCGAGAACGGCGCCGGCAAGTCGACGCTCATCAAGGCGCTCACCGGCGTCTACTCGATCGATTCCGGTCGCATCCTCGTCGACGGCGCCGAGCACACGTTCTCCGGCCCGGGCGAGGCCCAGGCCGCCGGCGTCTCGCCGGTGTACCAGGAGGTCAACCTCTGCGAGAACCTCTCGGTCGCCGAGAACATCATGCTCGGCCACGAGCCGCGCCGCCTCGGCGCGATCGACTGGCGGGCCACGCGCCGTCGGGCGGGGGAGATGCTCGCGCGCCTCAACCTCGACATCGACCCGGCGTCCTCGCTCTCGAGCCACTCCCTCGCCGTGCAGCAGCTCGTGGCGATCTGCCGCGCGCTCGTCGTCGAGTGCAAGGTGCTCATCCTCGACGAGCCGACGTCCAGCCTCGACGCGGACGAGGTCGCGCAGCTCTTCGCCGTCGTGCGGCGCCTGCGCGACGAGGGCGTCGCGATCCTCTTCGTCTCGCACTTCCTCGAGCAGGTGTACGAGATCTCCGACCGCATGACCGTGCTGCGCAACGGGAGGCTCGTCGGCGAGTACGTCACCGCCGAGCTGCCGCGCCTCGAGCTCGTCTCCAAGATGATCGGCACCTCGCTCGAGGTGCTCGAGGAGCTCGAGGAGGCGCCCAAGCGCTCGGTCGCCGACCGCGAGGCGACGCCGTTCGTCCAGGCGCTCGGCGTCGGCCGCAAGGGCTCGGTGCAGCCGTTCGACCTCGACGTCTACCCGGGCGAGGTCGTCGGGCTCGCGGGCCTCCTCGGCTCGGGCCGCACCGAGCTCGCCCGGCTGCTCGCGGGCGCGGACCGCGCGGACAGCGGCCAGGTCCGCGTCGGCGGCTCGCTCGCCCGGCTGCGTACGCCGCGCTCCGCGATGCAGCGCAAGATCGCGTTCTCCTCGGAGCACCGCAAGGCCGAGGGCATCGTGGGCGACCTGACGATCCGCGAGAACATCGTGCTCGGTCTCCAGGCCGAGCGCGGGTGGGCCCGGCGCCTGCCGCGCAAGCAGGTCGACGAGATCGTCGAGAAGTACATCAGCGCGCTCGCGATCCGCCCCGCCAACCCGGACGCGCTCATCAAGAACCTCTCGGGCGGCAACCAGCAGAAGGTGCTCCTCGCGCGCTGGCTCGCGACGGCGCCCAGGCTGCTCATCCTCGACGAGCCGACGCGCGGCATCGACGTCGGGGCGAAGGCCGAGATCCAGAAGCTCGTCGCCCAGCTCTCGGGCGAGGGCATGTCGGTCGTGTTCATCTCGGCCGAGCTCGAGGAGGTGCTGCGGCTCAGCCACCGCATCGCCGTCATGCGCGACCGCGTCAAGGTCGCGGAGATCACCAACGACGAGGACGTCACGGTCGAGGACGTCGTCGAGCTCATCGCGAGCGGAGGGCAGGAGTCATGAGCACCACGGCACCCGCCTGGCAGCGCGCCGTCCAGCACCGGCTCTTCTGGCCGATCGTCGCGCTGGTCGTGCTGCTGGCGGTCAACACGGTCAACCGGCCGAGCTTCCTGTCCATCAGGCTGCAGGACGGCCACCTCTTCGGGTCGCTCGTCAACCTGCTGAAGAACGGCGCACCGCTGCTGCTCGTCGCGCTCGGCATGACCCTCGTCATCGCGACGCGCGGCATCGACCTGTCGGTCGGCGCGGTGGTCGCGATCTCCGGGGCCGTCGCGCTGAGCTTCATCGCGTCGTCGCCCACGCCGGACAGCCTGACGACCGTCCTCGTCGCCGTGGGGATCGCGCTCGCGCTGTCCTTCGTCCTCGGCGTGTGGAACGGGTTCCTCGTCTCCGTCCTCGGGATCCAGCCCATCATCGCGACGCTCGTGCTCATGACCGCGGGCCGCGGCGTCGCGATGCTCATCACGGGCGGCCAGATCACGACGGTCAACAGCGCACCGTTCAAGTCGATCGGGTCCGGGTTCTGGTTCGGGATCCCCGTCGCGGTCGTGCTGGCCGGCATCGTCTTCGCGGCCGTCGCGCTGCTCACCCGGCGCACCGCGCTCGGCATGCTCATCGAGTCCGTCGGCATCAACCCCGAGGCGAGCCGCCTCGCGGGCGTCAAGGCGCGCAGCATCATCTGGACCGTCTACGCGGTCTGCGCGCTCTTCGCGGGCCTCGCCGGCCTCATGATCTCGTCGAGCACCATGGCGGCCGACGCCAACAACGCCGGGCTCTTCATCGAGCTCGACGCGATCCTCGCCGTCGTGATCGGCGGCACGTCGCTCGCGGGCGGGAAGTTCTCGCTCTCCGGCACCCTGGTCGGCGTCCTCATCATCCAGACGCTCACCCTCACGGTGACCATGCTCGGCATCTCGCCGTCCGTCACGCCCCTGTTCAAGGCGATCGTCGTCATCGCGGTCTGCCTCGCGCAGTCCCCGAAGGTGCGCGACCTGGTCGCCGCCCGACGACGTCGCGCGGCCCCGACGGCCGCCGCGGCCGCGGAGGTGAGCGCCTGATGTCCGCCGTGCAGACCCCTGCCCCGACCTCGCCGCCCGACCCCCGGGGCGCCGAGACCGCCGCCCCCGGAGGCCGACCGACCATGACCGAGCGACTCACGAGCCGCGTGCGCCTCGACCGGCGCTACCTCCCGGTCCTCGGCACGTTCGCGGTGCTCGCGCTCATGCTCGTCGTGGGCGGGAGCCGGTACGAGAACTTCCTCTCGGCCCGCGTCGTCTCGAACCTGTTCATCAACAACTCGTTCCTCATCGTGCTCGCGGTCGGGATGACCTTCGTCATCCTCACAGGCGGCATCGACCTCTCCGTGGGCGCCGTGGTGGCGCTGTCCGGCATCACGACGGCGTCGCTCCTGCAGAGCGGGTGGCCGGTCGCGGTGGTGCTCGTCATCGCGGTCCTCATCGGCACCGTGCTGGGGCTCGCCGTCGGGCTCATGGTCCACGTGTTCGACATCCAGCCGTTCATCGCGACGCTGGCCGCGATGTTCCTCGCGCGCGGCTTGTGCTACGTCATCAGCCTCCAGTCCATCCCGATCACGAACGAGTCGTTCGTCGCGCTCGCGGGCTGGAGCCAGGAGATCGGCGACGGCTGGCGCCTGACGACCGCGGTCATCATCGCGCTCGTCGTCGTGGCGATCGCGTTCTACGTGCTGCACTACACGCAGTTCGGCCGCACGGTCTACGCGATCGGCGGCGGCGAGCAGTCGGCGATGCTCATGGGCCTGCCCGTCGCGCGCACCAAGGTGCTCGTCTACGTGGTGAGCGGCACGTGCGCCGGCATCGGCGGCCTGCTGTTCGCGATGTTCTCGCGGTCCGGCTACTCGCTCACGGGCGTCGGCATGGAGCTCGACGCGATCGCGGCGGTCGTCATCGGCGGCACGCTCCTCACGGGCGGGACGGGCTTCGTGCTCGGGTCCGTGCTCGGCGTGCTCGTGCTGGGCCTCATCCAGACGATCATCACGTTCGAGGGCACCCTGAGCTCGTGGTGGACGAAGATCGTCATCGGCGTGCTGCTGCTGGTCTTCGTGATCCTGCAGCGCGTCCTCGTCATCAGGCGGAGGTGAGCCGGCGGCACCGGCCCCCGCCCCGGACGTCCGCGTGACGTCCGCGGCGCGGGGCCGGTGCCGCGGCCGTCTGCCCGGGCCGACGGCCCGGGGTCACCGGAGCAGGACGGGGGCCGGCACCCCTGGGTCGTTCGGGCGCACGCCCGACCGGCGGTGTCATGACGCCGCCCTTGTAGAATGTGAGCGCTCACACTAGGCTCGGGCCGAACTTGTGAACGCTCACACGCAACGGTGCGTGTCTCTCGACGATGAGAGGAAGCCCTATGGAAACGTCTGTTCACCCGTCCCTCCCCACGCCCCGGCGCAGACCGGCGCGCCGCCGGTCCGTCGCGGTCGCCCTCGTGGCGGGCATGGTCGGCACGGTCGCGCTCGCGACGTCGCTGCCGGCCGCCGCCGCGGAGCCCGACCTGCCCGACGGCGCATGGGTCGACACGTTCGACGGCGCCGCGCTCGGCCCGGACTGGACCGTCGTCAACCCCGTGCCCGAGGCGCTGTCCGTCGGCGGGGGGAAGCTCACGCTGACCTCGCAGCCGGGCGACACGTACCAGGACGCGAACAGCGCGAAGAACGTCGTGCTGCTCGACGTGCCGGCGGGCGACTTCACCGTCGTCACCCGGCTGGAGGTGCCCGTCGCCTCCGTCTACCAGGGCGCCGGCCTCGTCGCGTGGCAGGACATGGACAACTACGTCCGGTCGGGCCTGACCTTCGTGGGTGACCTCTCGCCGTCGGGCCGCGCGATCGAGAACGACGTCGAGACCGGCGGCGTCTTCAGCGCGGCGGCCTTCACCGACCGCCCGGGCTCCACCGGGGAGACGCTGCGCATGCAGCGCACCGGCGACACGATCGCGACGAGCTTCTGGGACGGCACCGCGTGGCAGCCCGCGGGCTCCGTGACCGTCGACTTCCCGACGACGCACGTCGGCCTCTACGCGCTCGCCGCGCAGAGCGGCGCGGCGCACACCGCGGCGTTCGACTACGTCGCGGTCCAGGCCGCCGAGGGCGCGGACCAGGTGCCCGACGGCACGTTCACGCTCGCGGGCCCGGGCGACGCCCGGTACCTCGTGGCGACCGACGACGGCCTCGCCCTCGACGACGAGCGCCCCGCGACGACCGTCGCGCTCGCCGCGACGGCGGTCGACGGCGCCGAGGGCACGTCCCCGGTGACGCTCGCCGTCGGCGACCGGCCCGTGGTCGTCTCCGGCGCGTCCCGGCTCTCCCTCGGGCCCGCGGGCGCGGACGCGACGGCGCTGCGGCTCACCGACGCGGGCGGCGGCACGGTCTGGCTGCGCAGCGCGGCCGACCCCGAGCGGTACGCCGGGGTGCGCGCTTCCGACGGCGCGCTCGTCCTCGGTCCGCGCGACGCGGCCACGAAGCTCACGATCACGCCCGCCACGAGCGCGGACCACGAGATCACCGTGGACCTCGCGGGCGAGCGCACCCAGATGAGCGACGAGCTGTACGGCATCTTCTACGAGGACATCAACTACGCGGCCGACGGCGGCCTGTACGCCGAGCTCGTGCGCAACCGGTCGTTCGAGTTCAGCAACCAGGACAACGGGTCGTTCACCGGCCTCACCGCGTGGAGCGCCGCGAACCGCGGCGGCGCGACGGCGACGACCCAGGTCGTGAACGACGCCGGGCGGCTCAACGCGACGAACCGCAACTACCTCAACCTGACGACGACGGGCGCGGGCGCCGGGGTGCGCAACGCCGGGTACAACACGGGGCTGTTCGTCGAGGAGGGGGAGTCCTACGACTTCTCCGTCTGGGCGCGGTCGGCGACGGCGCAGACCGTCACCGTGCGCGTCGAGGACGCCGCCGGGACCACGGCGTACGCGACCGGCCAGGTCGCCGTCGACGGCTCGAACGCGTGGAAGAGGTACGACGTCACGCTCACCGCGACGGGCACGACGAACGCCGGGCGGCTCGCGCTGCTCTCCGGCGCGGCGGGCACGCTCGCGCTCGACCAGGTGTCGCTCTTCCCGCAGGACACGTGGGTCGGCCCGGTCAACGGGAAGTCCGTGCTCCGCAAGGACCTCGCCGAGAAGATCGACGCGCTCGACCCGCAGTTCCTGCGCTTCCCCGGCGGCTGCGTGACGAACGTCGGCACGTTCCGCACGTACGAGGAGTCGGGCTTCACCGACCGTCGCCGCACGTACCAGTGGAAGGAGACGATCGGCCCGGTCGAGGAGCGCGCGACCAACTGGAACTTCTGGGGCTACAACCAGTCCTACGGCATCGGGTACCTCGAGTACTTCCTCCTCGCCGAGGACCTCGGCGCGACGCCGCTGCCCGTGGTGTCGGTCGGCGCCAACGGCTGCGGCAGCACCATCCCCGAGATGACCGACCCCGCGCAGATCCAGCGGTGGGTGGACGACACGGTCGACCTGATCGAGTTCGCCAACGGCGACGTGACGACCGAGTGGGGCGCCGTGCGGGCCGAGCTGGGCCACCCCGAGCCGTTCGGCCTGAAGTACGTCGGGCTCGGCAACGAGGAGAACACGAAGACGTTCGAGGCCAACTTCCCGGCGTTCCGCGACGCGATCGCGGCCGCCTACCCGGACGTCCAGATCATCTCGAACTCCGGGCCGGACGACACGGGCCAGCGCTTCGACGAGCTGTGGGAGTTCAACCGCGAGCAGGACGTCGACCTCGTCGACGAGCACTACTACAACGACCCGCAGTGGTTCCTCGAGAACGACGAGCGCTACGACTCCTACGACCGCGAGGGGCCGCACGTCTTCCTCGGCGAGTACGCGTCGCGCGGCAACACGTTCGCCAACGCGCTGTCCGAGGCCGCCTTCATGACGGGCCTCGAGCGCAACTCCGACGTCGTGCGGCTCGCGTCGTACGCGCCGCTGCTCGCGAACGAGTCGTACGTCCAGTGGTCGCCCGACGCGATCTGGTTCGACAACGACGAGTCCTGGGGCTCGGTGAACTACTACGTCCAGCAGCTGTTCTCCGCGAACGCGGGCGACGAGGTCGTGCCCAGCACGCACTCCGGCCCGGCGCCCGCCGACGCGACGCTCGACGGCGGCGTCTTCCTCTCCACGTGGAACACGGCCGCGCAGTACGACAACGTGCGCGTCACCGACAACGCGAGCGGCGACGTGCTCTTCGCGGACGACTTCGAGTCCGGCGCGTCGCAGTGGGAGCCGCAGTCGGGCACGTGGGCGGCGCAGGACGGCGCCTACGTCCAGTCGGCGACGAACGTCACCGACGCCCGGTCGATCGTCGCCGGCGCGTACGCGAAGGACTGGTCGAGCTACACGCTCGAGCTCGACGCGCGCAAGACGTCGGGCGCGGAGGGCTTCCTCGTCGGGTTCGCCGCCGGCGGCCCGAACGACTACTACTGGTGGAACCTCGGCGGGTGGAACAACACGCGCCAGGCCCTCCAGCGCGCGTCGGGCGGGAGCGCCAACGAGGTGCAGGCCGTCGAGAACCACAGCATCGAGGCCGGTCAGCCGTACCACGTCAAGGTCGTCGTCGAGGGCTCGACCATCGAGCTCTACCTCGACGGCGAGCTCCAGATGTCCTACGAGCAGCCGTCGACCAAGTCGCTCTACCAGGTCGTCACGCGCGACGACGAGACGGGCGACGTCGTGGTCAAGGTCGTCAACCCCACCGCGACCGCGGCGCGCACGCAGGTGCACGTCGAGGGCTCCGACGGCATCGCGGACCAGGCGACGGTCACGGAGATGGTGGGCGCGCCGTCGGACACCAACACCAAGGCCGACCCGGAGCGGATCGTCCCGGTGGAGCGGACGCTCACGGGCGTGGGGGAGGAGTTCTCCTACGAGTTCCCCGCGCACTCGATCACGTTCGTCCGGCTGCACGCGTCCGACACGGAGCCCGAGCTCGACCTCGCGGTCGACGTCGCGCCGCGCTGCCTGGCGGGCACGGCGTACGTCGCCGTGCGCGCGACGAACGGCGAGGACGTCCCGGTCTCGGTGACGCTCGCGACGCCGTTCGGGCAGAAGGCGTTCGCGGACGTGGCGCCCGGCAGGAACGCGTACCAGTCGTTCGCGGCGCGCGCGACGTCGGCCCCGGCCGGCACCGCGACGGTGACGGGCACGGCGACGCTCGACGGCGAGCAGGTCACCTCGACCGTCGACGTCGCCTACGACGCGCTCGACTGCGGCTGAACCATGCCGAGGTAGAACCGCAGGTCGCGAGGTAGAAGCCCCCGGGCTCTACCTCGCGACCGCTGGCTCTACCTCGCGAGAGCACGCTTCCCTCGTGGCCGGTCCGGCGGGCCACGAGGGCGCGGCCCGCGCTCCCCGCGCGGGCCGCCACCGCACGACACCGCACGACACCGCACGACACCGCACGACACCGCACGACACCGCACGTCTCGACGCGCGGGCGACGACGCCCGCGCCGACCAGAGGAGCACCGATGCACCCCCGACCGACCGACGGCGTCCGCCGTCGACCCGGCGGCGTGGCCCGGCTGGCGGCCGTGGCGGCCGCCGCCGCGCTCGCCGTGACCGCGTGGGCACCGTCCGCCGTCGCGGCCGACGCCCTGCCCGCGCCCGTCCTCGACCTCGCGTTCGACGGCGACGTCGCCGACGCGAGCCCCCTCACGCACCCCGTGGCCCTGCGCGGTCACACGGGCTCCGCGCCGACCGGCTTCTCCTACGTCGACGGCGTCGACGGGGCGGGGCAGGCCCTGCGCCTGAGCGGCAGCACGTACCTCGACCTCGGGTCGTCGACGGCGCTCCAGCCCGAGGACCTGACCCTCTCGTTCTGGGTGGAGCCCAGCGGGAAGCTGTCCGGGGAGCACGTCATCACGTGGAACAAGCGGGCCTACAACTCCGACGGCTGGTACCTGTCGTCCGAGTCGGACACGGTGCCGCTCGCGCTGTCGGTGGGGCCGGCGTCGGGCCAGCCGTACAAGGTGCGGGTCGCGAGCTCCGACCGCGCGGCGTTCTTCCCCGCGGACGAGTGGACGCACGTCGTCGTCACGTACGACCACGCGACGAAGGCCGTCGCGTTCTACCGCAACGGCGAGCAGGTCCCGTCGACGGTGGCCAGCGCGGTCGCCGGCGACGCGACGGGGGTCCTGGGCTCCGACCCGGCGCTGCCGAAGACGATCGGGTTCAACGGGCCCCAGTACAACGGCGCCTACCTCAAGGCCGCGCTGGACGACTACCGCCTGTACGACGCGGTGGCGGACCTGGGCGACGTCGTCGGGCTGTACGAGGAGAGCGGGCGCACGGTGGACCGCGACGCGATCGCGCAGGACGACGCCGACACGCTGTCCCTGCCGGAGCGCGCGACGGTCGCGCTCGTGCTCCCGGCGACCGGCTCGCGCGGGTCGACCGTGACGTGGCGGTCGTCGCATCCCGAGGTCGTCGCGACCGACGGGACCGTGGTCCGGCCCGCGATCGGGGAGGACGACGCGCACGTCACGCTGACCGCGACGGTGCGCTACCTCGACGGCGAGCCGGTGACGCGCGACCTCGAGGTCGTCGTGCCCGCGCTCGTCGACGAGACGCCGCTCGAGGAGACCGCGCTGCCGTCGGTGCTGCTCTCCGACGACTTCCTCCAGAACGCTGCCGCGAAGGAGCACGAGTACCTGCTGAGCCTGGACTCCGAGACGTTCCTCTACGAGTTCTACAAGGTCGGCGGGCTGACCCCGACCACGGCCGCCGGGTACGGCGGCTGGGAGCGCAGCAACGCCGTGAACTTCCGCGGCCACGCGTTCGGCCACTACCTCTCGGCGCTCGCGATGTCGTGGTCCTCGACGCAGGACGAGGCGACGAAGGACGCGCTGTTCACCGAGATCGAGGAGGGTGTGGGCGGGCTCGCGCGCGTGCAGGACGCGTACGCCGCCGCGCACCCCGGCTCGGCCGGGTACGTCTCCGCGTTCCGCGAGTCGATCCTCGACCAGGTGCAGGGCACCGGGACGTCGGACGAGAACGTCATCGTGCCCTGGTACAACCTGCACAAGGTGCTCGCCGGGCTGCTCGACGTCGCCGAGCACGTCGACGGCCGGGTCGGCGACCAGGCGCTCGCCGTCGCGACCGACTTCGGGCTCTACGTCCAGGGGCGCGTGGCGAAGCTGCCGAGCACCGACGTCATGCTCCGCACCGAGTACGGCGGCATGAACGAGGCGCTGTACGAGCTGTTCGACCTCACGGGCGACGTCCGGATCAAGGAGGCGGCCGAGGCGTTCGACGAGGTGACGTTCTTCCGTCAGCTCGCCGCGGGCCAGGACGTGCTGCTGGGCAAGCACGCCAACACGCAGATCCCCAAGCTGCTCGGCGCGCTCAAGCGCTACCAGGTGTTCACGCAGAACCCCGCCTACTACGACCTGCTCACGCCCGCCGAGAAGGACGAGCTGCCGATGTACCTCGCGGCGGCGGAGAACTTCTTCGACATCGTGGTGCGCGACCACACCTACGTCACCGGCGCGAACAGCCAGGCGGAGCACTTCCACGCGCCCGGGTCGCTGCACGAGCGCGCGGACGAGCAGGGCACCGCGCGCAACGCCGAGACGGCCGAGACGTGCAACGAGTACAACATGCTCAAGCTCGCGCGCGAGCTCTTCACGCTGAGCAAGGACGTGCGGTACGCGGACTACTACGAGAACGCGTTCATCAACACGATCCTCGCGTCGCAGAACCCGGAGACCGGGACGACGACGTACTTCAACCCCATGGCGTCGGGCTACCACCGCGTCTACAACCTGCCGTTCACCGAGTTCTGGTGCTGCACCGGGACGGGCATGGAGAGCTTCTCCAAGCTCGGCGACTCGATCTACTTCACCGGCCAGGGCTCGGTGTGGGTCAACATGTTCTTCTCCTCGACGGTCGAGCACGTGGAGCAGAACCTGCGGCTCACGCAGGAGGCGAACCTGCCGAACGAGGACACCGTGACCTTCCGCGTCGACGCGCTCGACGGCGGTGCGGTCGCCGAGGACGCGACGCTGCGCCTGCGCGTGCCGTCGTGGATCGCGGGCGAGCCCGCGGTCGAGGTGAACGGCGCCGCCGTCGAGCCGCACGCGTCGCGCGGGTACGTCGTGCTGCCCGTCGCCGCGGGCGACGTGGTCCGGTACACGATGCCGATGGCGGCGTCCGTCGTCGACACCCCGGACAACCCGTACTTCGTGGCCTTCCGGTACGGGCCCGTCGTCCTCTCCGCGAACCTCGGCGAGGTCCCCGAGCCGGCGTGGCAGGGCACGGGCATCCTCGTCCGCTCGTCCACGCGCGACGCCGACGCCCAGACGACGATCACGGCCGCGAACATGGGCGCCGACGAGTGGAAGGAGCGGATCGCGGAGAACCTCGTCCGCGTCGAGGACGACGCCGAGGGTCGGGTCCAGCTCGAGCTGCGGAACACCGCCGACGGCGGCGACCTCGTCTTCACGCCCCACCACACCAACTGGGACGTGACGTACGGGCTCTACCTCCACCTCGACGAGCCGGACTCGGCCGCGTCGCAGGAGCGCATCCTGCGCGCCAAGCAGGAGCTGCGCGACGCCGACCGCACCGTCGACAGCCTGACGAGCTTCGACAACAACAACTTCGAGAACGCGAAGAACCTCCAGCAGAGCGGGTCGTCGGTCGGGACGTTCTCCGGCCGTCAGTTCCGCCACGCGAACGGCACGGGCTGGTTCAGCTACGACCTCATGGTCGACCCGGCCTCGGCGTCGAACCACCTGGGCGTCACGCTCTACTCGGGCGACCAGGGCCGCGTGTTCGACCTGTACGTGAACGACGAGAAGCTGAAGACGATCACCACGGTCGCGAACGCCCCGACCAAGGACGAGCAGGGGTTCTACGTCGACACGACGCAGCTCCCGGCGAAGTACCTCGAGATCGGCGAGGGCACGCGCTGGAAGGTCGACAGCGCGGGGGAGTACGTGCTCGACGAAGACGGCGAGCGCATCCCCGTGGTCACCGTCCGCTTCCAGGCGACGGGCGGCTGGGCCGGAGGCGTGTTCGGCGTCCGGGTCGACCGCGCGGCGTCGTACGACGCGACGCCCGGGCTCGCGGCGCTCGCGTTCGACACCGGGTCGCTCGCCCCTGCGTTCGACCCGGCGGTGACGGACTACACCCTCACCGTCCCCGCGGGCACGACGAGCGTCGTGCTCGACGCCGACCCGCACGTGCCGAGCGGCCTGGTCCGCGTCGACGGCGTGCTGATCGACGACACGCAGGGTCGCGTCGTGCCGCTCCCGGCGGACGGGAGCGCTCGGACCGTGGAGGTCGTCGGCGTCGCGCAGGACCACGAGACCGCCACGACCTACCGGGTCGAGATCGTGCCGGGGGCGACGGCCGTCGTCCCGCTCGACGTCGAGGTCTCGTCGCGCTGCCTCGCCGGCAGGGCCTACGTGGCGGTCCGGGCGACGAACACGGGCGCCACGCCGGTGGACGTCACCCTGGCGACGCCGTACGGGGAGAGGTCGTCCACGGGCGTCGCCCCGGGCGCGAGCGCGTACCAGTCGTTCGCGTCGCGCGCGACGGCGGTCCCCGCCGGCACCGCGACGGTCACCGCGACGGCGGTGCTCGACGGCGCCCCGGTCACCACGACCCACGACGTCGACATCGAGCCGCGCACCTGCGGCTGAGCGACCCGCGCGCCGCACCGGCGTCCTCGCGGTCGGTCCGACGGGCCGCGAGGACGCCGCACCACGGCGACGCGGCGTCAGTCGATATCGGTACCGACATCGATATCCCCGCATGAACCCACGACAGCAGCAGGACCTCGACGAGGAGGAACGACATGAGCAGGCACCGGAGACGACGAGCCGCGGCGACGATCGTGGCGGGGGTGCTGGCGCTCGGCGCCGGCCTGCCCGCGGCGCACGCCACCACGACGACCGACGACGCGCCCCCGGCGGCGACCGCCCTCACCGGGCTGACCACGACGGACCGCGGCGACGGGACCTACGACGTCCCGCTCCTGCGCAGCGACGTCCCCGACATCAGCGTCACGCGCGTCCCCGCGGCCGAGAACGACGAGGGCCGCGACCTCTACTACATGATCAGCACGACGATGCACCTCGCGCCCGGCGCCCCGATCATGAAGTCGTACGACCTCGTGAGCTGGGAGATCGTCGGCTACGTCTACGACCGTCTCGGCGTCGGCGACGTGTCGTCGCTGCGCAACGGGAAGAACGGCTACGGCAACGGGCAGTGGGCGTCCTCGCTGCGCTACCGCGACGGCACGTTCTACGTGGTGTTCAACACCAACGACCTCGGGGGGTCGTACCTCTTCCGCACGGACGACGTCGAGCACGGCGCGTGGGAGCGCACCGCGCTCGGCCGGGGGTTCCACGACCCGTCGCTGTTCTTCGACGAGGCCGACGGGGGGACGCCCTACATCTTCTACGGCTCGGGCGCGACGAGCGCCGTCCGGCTGAACGACGACCTCACCGCGATCGAGGCGGACTTCCCGAACATCTTCCGCGCCGCGGACTACGCGGGCGAGCCGTTCGTCGGCGGGCTGTTCGAGGGCGCGCAGGTGCACTACATCGACGGCGAGTACTACGTCGCGATCATCACGTGGCCCAGCGGCCAGAACCGGCAGGAGGTGCTCTTCCGCTCGCCGCACCTGCTGGGCCGCTACGAGACCGCCGACGGCTCGAACCCGTACGAGGCGCGCAGCGCGCTGAACTCGGACGGCTTCGCGCAGGGCGGGCTGGTCGAGGTGCCCGACGGTGCGGGCGGCTACGAGTGGTGGGGGATGTTCTTCCGCGACACCTACCCTCTCGGCCGCATCCCCGCGCTCATCCCCGCGACGTGGGAGGACGGCTGGCCCACGTTCGGCGACGACGGCGTCGTCCGTGTCGGCGACACGTTCGCCAAGCCGATCGTGCTGGACCCGGCGACGGAGCGCCGGGAGCGGCTGAAGAGCATCGTCGCCTCCGACGACTTCGCGAACGACGCCGAGCACCGCGCGTTCAGCGACACCGTCTGGGAGGTCCCCGACGCGCCCACGTACGACGAGTCGCTGCTCGGCGTCGAGCTCGTCGCCAACCCGGGGTTCGAGGACGCCGGGACCGCCCCGTGGGCCGCGCAGTTCGGGGCGACGCTGTCGCGCGAGACGAGCGGCGCGGCGTCGGGCACGGGCGCGCTGCGCGTGGCGGGCCGGACGCTCAACGGCTCCGGGCCGAACCAGCAGCTCGGCGGGAAGATCCAGGCGGGCGTGACGTACGAGGTCTCGGCCCGGGTCCGCTACGCCTCCGGGCCGGCGCAGGTCCGCTTCAACCTCGTCGGCGACTGGGGCGCGGGCGTCACCACGCTCGCGTGGGCGAACGCCACGCCGGGGGAGTGGACGACCGTGCGGGGCACCTACACCGTCCCGCAGGACGCGGACGTCCGGACCTTCAAGCTCGCGGTCGAGACGCCGTGGGGCAACCCGCAGCCGCCGTCGTCGAGCGTCGAGTACCTGCTCGACGACGTGTCCGTGGTCGGCCGCGCGCCGGCCGTCGAGACGCCCACGCTCGAGGAGGTGTCGTACAACGGCTCGGACCTCGACCTCGCCTGGCAGTGGAACCACGCGCCGGACAACCGGTACTGGTCCCTCACCGAGCGCGAGGGCTGGCTGCGCCTGACCAACGGGCACGTCGTGACCGGCGAGGCGGAGTACACCAAGGCGCCCGGGCGCGACCTCACCTACCTCGAGGAGGCGCGCAACACGCTCGGCCAGCGCACCTTCGGGCCGACGTCCTCCGCGGAGACCCGCCTCGACGTGTCGGGGATGCTCGACGGCGACGTCGCCGGCCTGGCCGTCTACGGCCGCAGCTTCGCGTACGCGGGCGTCCAGCAGGTCGACGGCGAGCGCATGCTCGGCCTCGTCACGCGGCTCCAGCCGTTCACCGACACGATCGACCGCGAGGCGGTCGAGTCGTTCGTCCCCGGGTCGCAGGTCCCGCTCGGGGAGCGCACGGACGTGCACCTCAAGGCGGACGCGGACTTCGCCTCGCCGAACGGCCAGCTCTGGGTGCGGTACTCCTACAGCCTCGACGGGCGCACGTGGCAGCCGCTCGGGCCGCGCCAGGGCCCGCTCGTCATGGACTGGAGCCTGTCCCACTTCATGGGCTACCGGTTCGGCCTCTTCTCCTACGCCAAGGAGCGGACCGGCGGGCACGTCGACTTCGACCACTTCCTCCTCAGCGACGTGCTCGACGCCGACGGCGGCGCCGACCGGACGGCGCTCGACGCCGTCGTCGCCGAGGCGGAAGGGCTCGACCCGGCGGACCACACGGCCGAGTCGTGGGCCGCCGTCGAGCAGGCCCTCGCCTGGGCGCGGTCGACGACCGCGCCGTCGACGCAGAACCAGGCCGACGCCCCCGCGCGGGCGCTCGCGCTCGCCGTCGCGTCGCTGGAGCCGACGACGTCCCCGGACGTCGCGTTCGCGGCGGAGGCGAGCCTGCGCGCGCTCGCCGGCACCGACTACGTCGCCGTGCGCGTCGTGAACGAGGAGGACGTCCCGGTGGACGTGGTGGTCACCACGCCGTACGGCAGCCGCACGTTCGCCGACGTCCGACCGGGGGCGAGCGCCTACCAGGCGTTCCCGACGCGACGGTCGCAGGCGCCGGCCGGCGAGGCCACCGTCACCGTCACGCGCTCGACCGACGCCGCGACGACGACCCGCACCGTGCCGTTCGGCCGCTGACCCGCGCCCGACCCGGCGGGTCGCGCAGGCCGCGCCGGGTCGGCGCCAGAGGAGGGAGGACGTAGGACGACGGCGGGGGACCGCCGTCGGGCACGACCGTCCGCGCGAGGCGCGCGGACGCGCAGGACACCCACATCGATCGAGGAGGATCCATGGACACGCACCACCGCAGACGACGTCGCCTGCGCGGCGCCGTCGCCGGGGCCGCGCTCGTGACGCTGCTCTCCGCGTCGCTCGCCGCGCTGCCGTCGTACGCCGCGGACGAGGAACTGGTCGTCAACGGCGGCTTCGAGGACGGCACGACCGGCTGGTTCGTCAACAACGGCAACGCGACCGACAAGGCCGTGCTGTCGACCACCGACCAGGCGTTCGCGGGCGAGGCCGCGGCCCTGACCACCGAGCGCGCGACGACCGGCTCCGGTCCGATGCAGGACCTCAGCGGCAAGGTCCGCGCGGGCGAGACGTACGAGCTCACCGCGAAGATCCGCTACGACGCCGCCGCGGCGCCGGCCGCCAAGCAGTTCTTCGCCACGATGCACTACGGCGGCGGGTCGTACACGAACCTGGTGAGCGTCACCGCGACGAAGGGCCAGTGGGCGACGTTCGACGGCCGGTTCACGATCCCGGCCGACCAGAACGTCGGCACCGCGCGGCTGTTCTTCGAGACGCCGTGGACGAGCAACCCGTCGGCCGACCCGGCGACGCACCTCATGGACTTCGTGCTCGACGACGTCTCCGTCGTCGGCGCGGCCCCGCCCGGACCACCCTCGAAGACGATCGAGGTGCTCGGCAAGCTGCCCGGCGAGCACAACCCGCTCATCTCCCACAAGTTCGGGGCCGACGGGTTCGGGTTCGTCGAGGACGGGCGCGTGTACATGTACATGACGAACGACACCCAGGGCTACGCGCCCGACCCGGTGACGGGCGTCTCGCCGCAGATCAACTACGGCAGCATCAACCAGATCACGCTCATCTCGTCCGAGGACCTCGTGAACTGGACGGACCACGGCGAGATCCAGGTCGCGGGGCCGCAGGGCGTCGCGCCCTTCACCAACAACTCGTGGGCGCCGGGCATGGCGAAGAAGACGGTCGACGGCGTCGACAAGTACTTCCTCTACTACGCCAACGGCGGCGGGTCGTCGAACGTCATCACGGGCGCCTCGCCGCTCGGGCCGTGGACGAGCGAGCGCGACAGCACGCTCATCGACGGGCGCACCCCGGGCGCCGAGGCCGTGGCCTGGAAGTTCGACCCGGCGCCGCTCGTCACCGACGACGGGGCGTACCTCTACTTCGGCGGCGGCCCGGCGTCGACGTCGATGCCCGCGGCGGAGCGGTTCAACAACCCGAAGAACATCCGCGTCATCGAGCTCGGCGACGACATGGTCTCCACGCAGGGCACGGCGGCCGTCGTGGACGCGCCCGTGGCGTTCGAGGCGGCGCAGGTCTTCGAGCGCGACGGGAAGTACTACCTGTCGTACTCGTCGCACTTCGGCGGCAACGACTTCGGCGGCAACCAGGCCACGCTCCCGGGGTACCCGGGCGGCGGGCAGATCGGCTACATGATCTCCGACGACCCGATGTCGTTCCCCAAGGAGACGTACGCCGGCGTGATGTTCCCGAACCAGTCGCAGTTCTTCGGCGCGGGCACGGGCGGCAACAACCACCAGTCGGTGTTCGAGCTGGACGGCAGGTACTACTTCACGTACCACGCGCCCACGCTCAACAAGCGCATCAACGGCAGCACCACGCAGGGCTACCGCAGCCCGCACATCCAGGAGCTGACGTTCAACGCGGACGGCACGGTCCAGCAGGTCGTCGGCGACTACGCGGGCGTGGACCAGGTCAAGGACCTCGACCCGTTCCAGGTGCTCGAGGCGGAGACGTTCGCGTGGCAGCAGGGCCTCACCACCGCGAAGGTCGACGGCGGCTCGGCACAGTTCGGCGACCAGGCGCCGAACCTCGTCGTCCGCGACGTCGACGCCGGCGACTGGTCGGCGCTGTCGTCGGTCGACTTCGGCGACGGTGCCGCGAGCGTCACGGCGCGCGTCAAGCCGCTCGTCGAGGGCGCCACCGTCGAGGTGCGCCTCGACGACCGCGAGGGTGCCGTCGTCGGCACGCTCGACCTCGACACCCTCGTGGGCGAGTGGGCGGACGTGACCGCTGCACTGGAGGGCGTGAGCGGCGTCCACGACGTGTACTTCACGTTCGCCGGCCCCGCGGGCGTCGACCTCGTCGAGGTGGACACGTGGGAGTTCGCGGCCGACGCCGCGGGCCCGGCCGTCGAGCTCGACGTGACCGCCTCCGCACGCTGCCTCGCGGGCAAGGCCTACGTGGCGGTGCGCGCGACCAACCTCGCCGACGTCGCGGCCGACGTCGAGCTCGTCACCCCGTTCGGCACGCGGGTCGTGCGTGACGTGGCACCGGGGGCGAACGCGTACCAGTCGTTCGCCACACGGTCCGCGTCGCTCGCGGCCGGGGTCGCGACCGCCACGGGCACCGCGGTGCTCGACGGCGCCACGGTCGAGACGGCGCACGAGGCCGCCTACGGCGACCTGTCCTGCGGCTGACACCGGACGACCAGCACTGCCCGACGACGGCCCGCACCCCACCCGGTGGTGCGGGCCGCCGTCGGCGTCCGGGGGCGCCCGGGAGCCCTCACGCGCTTTTCGACATCGTTGTCGGTCCCGGGGTCCCTAGGCATGTTTGCGTTCACATGTTAGCGTTCACACGCGCGTCCGACGGCGGACCCGCGACCGGCGCCGACGCCGGGCACGACGACGAGGAGTCACCGATGACCTCACGCCACGAACCACCCCCGACGCCCGCGGAGCCCCGCGCCCGACGCCGACGCCGCTCGCTCGCGGCGCTGCTCGGCCTCGCGCTCGTCGCCCCGCTCGCGCCCGTGGGCGCGGCGGCCGCCGGCCCTATGCCCGCGGCGCCCGCACCGGTCCCCGTCGCGGCCGAGCCGACCACGGACGGTCTGCGGCTCTGGCTCCCGCTCGACGAGACCGAGGGCACCGTCGCGCACGACGCGTCGGGCCACGGCCTCGACGCCGCGCTCGTCGGCACGGGCGGCGGGTGGCGCGCGGGACAGGGCCTCACGTTCGGCGGCGCGAACCACGTGGACCTGCCCGACGACCTCCTGGCCGGCTACGACGCCGTGACGGTGAGCGCGGACGTGTGGGTCGACACGTCGCTGAGCGGCAACTACTTCTTCTACACCCTCGGCAACCCGGCGGTCGGCACCCCGCAGTCCGGGAACGGCTACCTGTTCTCGACGGGCAACGCGAACTACCGCGCGACGATCTCCGACCTCGCGTGGGGCCGCGAGCAGAACACGGCCAAGACCCCCGCGGGCGCCCTCCAGCGGGGCGTGTGGAAGACCGTCACCTACACGCTCGCGGGCGGCACGGCGCGGCTGTACGAGGACGGCACCCAGGTCGGGCAGAACACCGCGGTGACGATCACGCCCGGCGCGATCGGCGGCGGCACCACGACCGCGAACGCGCTCGGGAAGTCGGCCTACGCCGCCGACAACCTCTTCAAGGGGCGCATGAAGGACTTCCGGCTCTACGACCGCGCGCTCACCGCGCAGGAGGTCGCCGACCTCGCGTCGGACGCCGCGCAGGACGCCGTCACGGCCGACGCCGCCGCGCTCGACCTGGGCGACACGAGCGCCGTCGGCACGGACCTCGTGCTCCCCGCGAAGGGCGTCGGTGGCTCCGCCGTCGCGTGGTCGAGCTCCGACGCGGGCGTCGTCTCGGCGAGCGGCGCGGTGACGCGCCCCGCGGGCGACGAGCCGGCGACCGCGACGCTCACCGCCACGGTGACGTTGCGCGGCGCGACCGCGACCCGCACGTTCGACGTCACGGTCCTGCCGGGCGACGGCCACCAGGCGAAGGCCGACGCCGCGGCCGCCGCGCTCGAGGTGACGAACCTCGACGACGTGCGCGGCAACCTCACGCTGCCCACCACGGGGCTGCACGGCGCGAGCGTGACGTGGGAGTCGTCGTCGGGCACGATCACCCCGACGGGCGAGGTGACGCGCCCGGCGCACGGCGAGGACGCCGAGACCGTGGCCCTCACCGCGACGGTGACGGTCGGCGCGGCCACCGCCACGCGCGAGCTCGCGGCGCACGTGCCGCCGCTGCCCGAGCAGGAGGACCTCGCGGGCTACCTGTTCTCCTACTTCGTGGGCGAGGGCACCGCCACGGGCGAGCAGGTCTACTTCGGGCTCAGCCAGGGCAACGACCCGCTGAAGTACCAGAACCTCAACGACAACCAGCCCGTCCTCACGTCGGAGCTGGGGGAGAAGGGCCTGCGGGACCCGTTCGTCATCCGCTCGCCCGAGGGCGACAAGTTCTACCAGATCGCCACCGACCTCAAGATCTACGGCAACGGGAACTGGGACGCGTCCCAGCGCACCGGCTCGAAGTCGATCATGGTGTGGGAGTCCACGGACCTCGTGAACTGGACCGACCAGCGCCTCGTGCAGGTCTCGCCCGACACCGCGGGCAACACGTGGGCGCCGGAGGCGTACTACGACGAGACGATCGGCGCGTACGTCGTGTTCTGGGCCTCGAAGCTCTACGCGGAGGACGACCCGGACCACACCGGCAACACCTACAACCGGATGATGTACGCCACGACGCGCGACTTCGTGACGTTCAGCGAGGCGCAGGTGTGGGTCGACCCGGGCTACTCGGTCATCGACTCGACCGTGACGCAGCACGACGGCCAGTACTACCGGTTCACCAAGGACGAGCGGAACAACACGTCGTCCACGCCGTGCTCCAAGTTCATCCTCGCGGAGAAGGCGGCCGAGCTGCGCTCGACGGACTACGACTTCATCACCGACTGCATCGGCAAGGCGAACTCGCTCGGCGGCGGGATCAACCAGGGCGAGGGCCCGACGATCTTCAAGTCGAACACCGAGGAGAAGTGGTACCTCTTCATCGACGAGTTCGGCGGCCGCGGCTACGTGCCGTTCGAGTCGACCTCGCTCGACGCGGCCGAGTGGACCATGTCCACCGACTACGAGATGCCGTCGCGACCGCGCCACGGCACGGTGCTCCCCGTGACGCAGGCCGAGTACGACCGCCTGCTGCGCACGTACCAGCCCGACGCGTTCGTCGAGTCCGTCGAGGACGTCGCCGTGACCGTCCAGACCGGCTCCGCGCCGGTGCTGCCCGCGAGCGTCACGGCGCGCTTCGCCGACGGCTCCACGGGCTCGGCGGATGTCACGTGGGACGCGGTCGACCCGGCGTCGTACGCGCAGGCGGGCTCGTTCGAGGTGCTGGGCACGCTCGGCGGCGGGGTGAGCGTCCGCGCCCGCGCGGTCGTCACCGTGACCGACGACGTCGTCCCCGTCGAGGGCCTCAGCGTCACCCCCGAGTCGCTCGAGGTGGGCGTCGGCGGCACGCGGCAGCTCACCGCGACCGTCACGCCCGCGAACGCGACGGCGCGCGCGATCACGTGGGCGTCGGACGACGCGGACGTCGCCGCGGTCTCGGCCGACGGCGTCGTGACGGGTGTCGGCGAGGGCCACGCGCTCGTCACGGCGACGACCGCCGACGGGTCGCGCACCGCGTACGTGGCGGTCGAGGTGACGGCCGACGTGCCGGGCCTCGTGGTGCGGTACGCGTTCGACGAGACGAGCGGCACGGCGGCGGCGAACACCGCGCCCGGGTCGTCGTTCGGCCCGGCGACGCTGACCAACGGCGCGGCCTTCTCCGGCACCGGGGAGGGCGTCCGGCTCGACGGGACGGACGACTACGTCGACCTGCCCGACCACCTGCTCGCCGGGCTCACCGACGTCACGGTCGCGCTCGACGTCAAGGTCGCGACGGACCAGGCGACGCCGTACTTCGTCTACGGCCTCGGCAACACGAGCGGCACGGCGGGCGACGGGTACCTGTTCACCACGGGCAACGCGTACCGCACGTCGATCGCGACGGGGAACTGGACCACCGAGCAGACCGTCACGAAGAACGCGAACCTCCAGCGCGGGGTGTGGAAGCACCTCACGTACACCCTGTCCGGCACGACGGCCGTGCTCTACGAGGACGGCGTCGAGGTGGGCCGCCAGACCGGCGTCACCATCGACCCGAAGGACATCGGGAACGGCTCGACGCTCGCCAACTACATCGGCCGCTCCCTGTACTCGGGCGACCGCTACCTCAAGGGCTCGGTGCGCGACTTCCGGGTCTACGACCGTGCGCTCACGGCCGACGAGGTCTACCAGGTCGGGGCGGACCACACGGCCGTCACGGGCGCCGAGCTCGACGCGCTCAAGGTCCCCGCGATCGTCGACCGGGCGAGCTCGACCGTGACGCTCGCCGTCGTGCCGGGCACGGACGTCTCCGCGCTCGCGCCGGTCCTCACGGTCTCGCCGCGCGCGACCGTCACGCCCGGGAACGGCTCGGTGCAGGACCTCACGCAGCCCGTGGAGTACACCGTGACCGGGCCGGACGGGTCGTCGCGCACGTGGACGGTCCAGGCCAAGCAGATGGGCAGCCCGGTACTCCCCGGGACGTACGCCGACCCGAACATCGCGCAGTTCGGCGACACGTTCTACCTCTACGCCACGACCGACGGCACGCCGGGCTGGGGCGGCAAGGACTTCTACGTCTGGAAGTCCACCGACCTCGTGACGTGGGAGCGCTCGGAGCAGCCGTTCCTCACGCTCGACGGCGCGAACGGGAACGTCCCGTGGGCGACCGGCAACGCGTGGGCGCCGACGATCATCGAGCGGGACGGGAGGTACTGGTTCTACTTCTCCGGCCACAACCCGACGTACGACCGCAAGACGATCGGCGTCGCGGTGGCCGACAGCCCCGAGGGACCGTTCACCGCGCAGCCGACGGCGATGATCACCAACGGCGAGGTGGTCACGTCCGGCCAGGCCATCGACCCGGCCGCGTTCCGCGACCCGGAGACCGGGAAGTACTGGCTGCTGTGGGGCAACGGCGGGCCGTCGAACGGCCCGGTCATGGCGGAGCTGGACGACGACATGACGTCGATCAAGCAGGACACGCTGCGGCGCATCCCCGGCCTGACCGACTTCCGCGAGGGCCTGTTCCTCAACTACCGCGACGGCGTCTACCACCTCACGTACTCGATCGACGACACGGGCTCGGAGAGCTACCGCGTCGGCTACGCGACGTCGGACAGCATCGACGGCCCGTGGACGTACCGCGGCGTGATCCTCGAGAAGGACGCCTCGCAGGGCATCCTCGGGACCGGGCACAGCTCGATCCTCAACGTCGAGGGCACGGACGACTGGTACATCGCGTACCACCGGTTCGCCATCCCCGGCGGCGACGGGACCCACCGCGAGACGACGATCGACCGCCTCACGTTCGGCGAGGACGGCCTCATCCAGAAGGTCGTGCCGACGCTCGAGAGCGTGGACCCGGTCGACGTCGCCCCCGCGCCCCGGGTCGAGCTGACCGTCGAGGCCACCCCGCGGTGCCTCGCGGGCAAGGTCTACGTCGCGGTGCGGGCGACGAACGCGGGCGTCGTGCCCGCCGACGTCACCCTCACGACCCCGTACGGCACGAGGACGTTCGCGGGCGTCGCCCCGGGCGCGAACGCCTACCAGTCGTTCGCGACGAGGGCGACGTCGGTCCAGGCGGGCACCCTGACGGTCACCGGCACGGCCGTGCTCGACAGCACCCCGGTCACCACGCCCTACGACATCGCCTACGACGCCCACCCCTGCGGCTGACGCCCCCCCGAGGTAGAGCCCCGGTGAGCCGAGGTAGAGGCGTGGTCACGACCACGCCTCTACCTCGCGGGACCGGGGCTCTACCTCGCGACACACCTGCATCTCGACGAGGAGAGGACGACATGATTTCCATACACCGAGCACGCTCGGCGCTCGCCGCCGGGCTGGTGGGGGCGCTCGCCGTCTCCACGCTCGCCGCCGCCGTCGCGGCGCCGGCCGCGGCCGACGTCGGCGGCCCCACCGACGACGGTCTCGTCGCGTGGTACCCGCTCGACGCCGCGAGCACGACCGGCGGCACGACGGCGAACCGCGCCGAGGGCTCGACGTTCGGCCCGGCCACGGTGGTGGGCGGCACGGCGACGGCCGACGGCACGACGCTCGACGGGACCGACGACTATGTCGACCTGCCCGACCACCTGCTCGCGGGCCTCACGGACGCCACCGTGAGCCTCGACGTGCTCGTGAGCCAGGACCAGGGCACGCCGTACTTCGTCTACGGGCTCGGCAACACGAGCGGGTCGAACGGCAACGGTTACCTGTTCACGACCGGCAACGCGTACCGCACGTCGATCGCGACCGGGAGCTGGACCACCGAGCAGACCGTCACCAAGGGCGCGAACCTCCAGCGCGGCGTCTGGAAGACCCTCACGTACACGCTCTCCGGCACGACGGCGACGCTCTACGAGGACGGCGTGCAGGTCAAGCAGGCCACGAACGTCACGACCGACCCGGGCCAGATCGGCGGCGGGCAGACGACCGCGAACTACGTCGGCCGCTCGCTCTACTCCGGCGACCGCTACCTCAAGGGCCAGGTGCGCGACTTCCGCCTCTACGACCGTGCGCTGAGCCCGGCCGAGGCGGCCGAGCTCGCGGCCCGGACCTCCACGGCCGCCGCGGACGCCGACCTCGCCGCGCTCGACCTCGGCGACACGAGCGCCGTCACCGCGGACCTCGTGCTGCCCACCACGGGGGCGCAGGGCTCGATCGTCACGTGGACGTCGTCGGACGCGGGCGTCGTCAGCGCCACGGGGAAGGTCACCCGGCCCGCCGCGGGCGAGGACGACGCGACCGTGACCCTCACGGCCCTCGTCACGCGCGGCGCGGTCGCGCGCACCGCGCAGATCGACGTCACGGTCCTGGCCCACCTCGCGCCCGCCGAGGCCGTGGCGTGGGACGCGAGCCACGTCGTCGTGCCGCACCTCGACGACGTGCGCGGCAACCTCACGCTGCCCGCGGAGGGGGCCAACGGCTCCGCCCTCACGTGGGAGAGCTCCGACCCCTCGGCCGTCTCGGCCACGGGCGAGGTGACGCGGCCCGCCCACGGCGAGCCGGCCGCCGTCGTGCGGCTCACCGTCACGGCGACGAAGGACGGTGCGACCGCGACGCACACCTACGACGCGACGGTCCGCCCGCTGCCCGCCGCGGCCGACTACGAGGGCTACTTCTTCCCGTACTTCGAGGGCGAGAGCACCGCGGACGGCGAGTCGGTCTACTTCAGCGCGAGCAACGGGAACGACCCGCTCGACTGGGTCGAGCTCAACGACGGCGAGCCCGTGCTCACGTCGACGCTCGGCGAGAAGGGCCTGCGCGACCCGTTCATCATCCGCTCGCCCGAGGGCGACCGGTTCTTCCTCCTCGCGACCGACCTGCGCATCTACGGCGGCAACGACTTCGGCAACGCGCAGGAACGCGGGTCGCGCGCGCTGATGATCTGGGAGTCGACCGACCTCGTGCACTGGTCCGACCAGCGCATGGTCACGGTGTCGAGCGCGTACGCGGGCAACACGTGGGCGCCCGAGGCGTTCTGGGACGCGCAGCGCGGCGAGTACATCGTCTACTGGGCCTCGGCGCTCTACCCGACGACGTCGACCGACGGCCGCCGCATCGCCGACTCCTACCAGCGCATGATGTACGCCACGACGCGCGACTTCGTGACGTTCTCCGAGCCGCAGGTGTGGATCGACGAGAAGCGCGGCAACGGGCTGGGGATGATCGACTCGTCGATCGTCGAGCACGACGGCACGTACTACCGGTTCACCAAGGACGAGGCGTACATGATCCCGCGCCTCGAGAAGTCGACGGACCTGCGCTCGACCGAGTGGGACCTCGTCGCCGAGAAGATCGGCTACGGCCAGCCCAACCCGTGGGGCGGCATGCTCACCGCGGGCGAGGGGCCGACCGTCTTCAGGTCGAACACCGAGGAGAAGTGGTACCTCTTCGTCGACCAGCCGAGCTACCACGGCGGCCAGGGCTACCTGCCGCTCGAGTCCACCGACCTCGACTCGGGCGTGTGGACGTCGGTCGACGCGCACCTGCCGAGCAGCCCGCGCCACGGCACCGTGCTGCCGATCACGGCCGCCGAGCACGCCGCGCTCCTCGCGGCGTACGGCGAGCAGCCGCCGGCGCCCGAGCTCGACCTCGCGGTCGAGGTCGCGCCGCGCTGCCTCGCGGGCAAGGCGTACGTCGCGGTCCGCGCGACGAACGGGGAGGACGTCCCCGTCACGCTGACGCTCACGACGCCGTACGGGGAGAAGACGGTCGCCGACGTCGCGCCGGGGAAGAACGCGTACCAGTCGTTCGCCGCCCGCACGACGGCGGTCCCGGCGGGCACGGTCGCGGTGACCGGCGTGGCGACCCTCGACGGCCGGGAGGTGACGGCCACGCGCGAGGCGGCGGTCGACGCGCTCGACTGCGCCTGACCGTCCCCCGGTCCGGCTTCGGCCGGGCCGGGGTGCCGGACCCCCGGGTGGTGTGCCGGCACGGCCCGGGTCCGGGCTCGGCCCCCGTCGCTCCGCGGAGCGGCGGGGGCCGAGCCGTGCCCGCCTGTCGACGAGGGCGCGTCGCGTGGGTGAACAAACTGGACGGGTGTTCAGTTCGAGCGTCCAGGATGGCAGGATGTCCGTGAACTGGACGCCCGTCCAGTCGGGTTCGGGGGCGACCCAGCGGTGCCCGCCCCGGGCCGGACGAAGAGGTTCCCCGCGTGACGACGACCACCCGCAGGCTGCTCGCCGCCCTCGTGCTCGCCGGCTCGCTCGTCGTGCCCGCGGGCACGGCCGGCGCCACGACGCCGACCACCATCCCTGCAGCGGCCGCCGCCCCGGCCGCCACCCCGGTCGCGATCTCGGTCACGGACCCCGCCGACGGCGTGCGCGTCAGCGTCGAGATCACCGAGCGCGCGGCGCCGACGGCGCCGCGCGTGGCGGTCGTCGGCTCCGGGCCGTTCGTCGTCGGCGGCAGGCTCGAGCTGCGCGGGACCGGCCTCGCGCCGCACTCCGTCCACGAGGTCTGGCTCGAGAGCGATCCCGTGCTCCTGGGCACCGTCACGACGGACGCCGCCGGGGCGTTCCTCTTCGTCGCGACGATCCCCGCCGGCACGACGCCGGGCGAGCACCACGTGCGCCTCGTGCCGACGGCGGGCGGCGCCGACGTGGTGTCCGAGCCTTTCCTCGTGCTCGCCGCCCCCGGCGAGCCGCACGAGCCCGGGACGACGCCGTCCGCGGGGCCCGGGAGAGCGGGCGGGTCGGGTGGTGCGGCGGCGGGCGGCGGGCCGGGCTCCTCGCGCCCGGGCCTGGCGACGACGGGCGCGGGCCTGGGCCTCGCCGCGGCGCTGGCCGGGGCGGCGGTCCTGGCCGGGGCGGCGCTGCGCCGTCGGGCAGGCAGGGACGGCGCGGCCTGAGCCTGCGCACCTCTCCGGGCGCACCTCGTCGGCGCGCCCCTCCGGCGCGCCCGCAGGGTCAGCTCTCCGGCTGCGGCTCCGCCTCGGCGCCAGCCCGCGCGGCCTCGGCCGCACGCGCGTCGGCGTCGCGTGCGTCCGCGGCAGCCTCCGCGGCGTCCATCGCCCGGTCGTCGACGACGAGCATCCCCAGGAGCGTCGCGCCGGACACCACCGCCATGACCACGAACACCGTGCGCAGGCCGAAGAGCTCGCCGAGCAGGCCGCCCACGGCGGCGCCGAGGGGCAGCGTCCCCCAGGCGAGGAGCCGGTAGCACGCGTTGAGCCGGCCCAGCAGGGCGTCGGGCGTGATGCGCTGGCGCAGCGACAGCGTCACGACGTTCCACACGGCGATCCCGGCACCGCCGACCGCGAAGACGGCGCCGATCACCCATGCGCTCGTCGTCACCGCGGGGACGCCGACGAGGGCGACCGTGCCGAGGATCGTCAGCGCGAGGGAGCGCGCACGCCCGATCGTCCCGACGACGCGTTCGGCGACGAACGACCCCGCGAACGCCCCGACCGCCGTCGCGGTGAGGAGCACGCCGTACGCCGGCTCGGACAGGCCGAGGGGCGAGTCGGGGCCGACGGCGTAGAGCACGAAGACCGCGAACGCGGCGTTGCTCGCGAAATTGATGCCGCCGACCATCATCGCGAGCGTGCGCAGGATGCGGTCGTGCCACAGGAACCGCAGGCCCTCGGCGACGTCCGCGCGCAGCGTCGTGCGGGTCGCGCGCACCGTCCGGTACGTGCCCGGGAGCCCGAGCAGCAGCACCACGGCGAGCGCCCAGAGCGCTCCGGGGACGCCGAACGCGACGGCGGCGCCCGCGGCCACGAGCAGCCCGCCCAGGGGCGGCCCCACGAACTGGTTCGCGGTGAGCTCCGCCGCGTAGAGGCGCCCGTTGGCGCGGGGGAGCGCGGTGCGCGGCACGACCTGCGGGAGGATCGACTGCGCCGAGGTGTCGTACAGCGTCTCCGTGACGCCGACGGCGAAGGCGACGACGTAGAGCACGGCGATGCCCCCGGCGTCGGGCACGAGAGCGACGGCCGCGAGCGCGACCACGAGGACCGCGCGCGCCACGTTGGCGCCGACCATCGCGAGCCGCCGGTCCAGGCGGTCGGCGAGCGCGCCCGCGGGCAGCGCGAAGAGCAGCCACGGGAGCGTGAGGGCGAACGTCAGCCCCGCGACCAGCGCCGGCGACTCGGTGTACCGGACCGCGACGAGCGGGAGCGCGACCTTGAGCACCCCGTCGGCGAGGTTCGACACGGTGGACGCGGCCCACAGGCGCCGGAACGGCGCACCGAGCGGTGCGGCGGCGGGGTGGCGGCGCCCGGGGCGAGAGGCCATGTCGTCCAGCATGGCACAGTGATCGAGAAACCCCAATCGATCGAGCACTCTCGATCGGAGGTCCGTACGATGAGCCCATGACCCCCGAGCCCACCCTGGAGCCGACTCCGCAGTCGATCCCGGACCCCGGCGCCGGGCCCGCCCCCGGGCCGCGCGCCCCCGACGTCTCGGGCCGTCGTCCGCCCACCGCCCTCGAGGCGAAGGCGCTCGCGCACCCGCTGCGCCAGCGCATCGTGCGGCAGTGCGGCACGCGCGAGATGACGAACAAGGAGCTCGCCGACCACCTCGGCGTCCCGCCGGGCACGGCGCTGCACCACGTCCGGCTCCTCGTGCGCGCCGGGCTGCTCGAGCCTGCGGAGGTCCGCACGGGGGCGGGCGGGGCGCTCGAGCGGCCCTACCGCGCCACGGGTGCCACGTGGTGGCTCGACGACCCGCTGCGCGACGCCGCGCCTGGCGCGCGGTTCGGCCCCGTCGCCGCGGCGCTCGACGACGCCCTCGCCGCCGGTCCGGACGCCGTCACCACGTCCGCGGCGTTCTACCTGCACCTCTCCGACGACGACGTCGCCGAGCTCGACCGCCGCATCCTCGCCGTCCTCGACGAGTACGTCGCGACCGACGCCGACCGCCACGACCGCCCCCTGCACCGAGGCCTCTTCGTCCTGCACCGCCCACCCTCCTGACCCCGACCGGCCGAGGTCGGTGAGACCGCGCGGGAGGACCGTACGGTGCGGCCCCACGCGGCACGACAGCTCTGGGCTCCCGTGGCGGGAACGTCGGGCCCCGCGTGGCACGACAGCGCCAGACCGACTGCGCGCGACCACCGGACCCGGACCCGGACCACGGGACGGAGGGCGACGGCCAGGACGAGCGGTGGGGTCGGACCGTGCGCGAAGGACGTCAAGGCGCACTCCTTCGACCTCCGCCCGGAGGACCAGGGCGACGGCCAGGACGAGCGGTGGGGTCGGACCGTGCGCGAAGGACGTCAAGGCGCACTCCTCAGACATTCGCCCGGAAGACCAGGGCGACGGTGCGCCAGTCCGAGCGCACGGTCCGACCCCACCGCGGACCTGACCCGCGGGCTGTGAACCCGACGCGACCCGATACGACCCGACCCTCAGGGCCGAGCGGCGAACCGCTCCAGGAGGTCGGCGTGACCCGACACGATGAGCAGGTCGTTCGCGCTGATCCGGGTCTCGGGGGTCGCGTAGAGGAACTCCTCGCCGGGCGACTTCACGCCGATCACGGTGACGCCGTACCGCTCGCGCACCTTCGACTGCGCGAGCGTGAACCCCTGCACCTCGCGGGGCGGCCGCATCTTGACGATCGTGAACCCGTCCTCGACCTCGATGTAGTCGAGCAGCTTCCCGGAGACGAGGTGCGCGACGCGCGAGCCGGCGTCGGCCTCGGGGAACACGACGTGGTGCGCGCCGATGCGCTGGAGGATGCGCCCGTGCTCCGCCGAGATCGCCTTGGCCCAGATCTGGGGCGTGCCCATGTCGACGAGGTTGCCGGTGATGAGCACGCTCGCCTCGAGCGACGTGCCCACCCCCACGACCGCGACGGGGAAGTCGCGCGCGCCGAGCTGTTCGAGCGCGACCGGGTTGGAGGCGTCGGCCTCGACGAGCGGGAGCTGCCCGCTCCACTGGGCGACGAGGTCGGGGTCGCGCTCGACGGCGAGCACGTCCTGGCCGAGGCGGTCCAGGGTCGCGGCGATCGCCGTCCCGAAGCGGCCGAGGCCGATGACGAGGACGCCCGCGTCCTTGCGCGGGGCCTTCGCCTCGTCCCGGCGCGCGCGCTCCGCGCGGCCGCGCTCGACGATGCGCTGGGCGACGGGGTCCGCGGACGCGCCGTCCTTCCCGTCGGCGGCGCGGGTGAACGGGTCGGTCACGGTGGGGCCTTTCGTCGGTCCGCTGGTGCGGTGGGGTGTCGGTCAGGTCTCGTGCGGCGGTCGCGTCCGGCCCGACGGCGGTCGCGCCGCCGGGCGGGGCTGCTCACCCGATGATGGGGCGCTCCTCGGGGTAGCGCACGATGCGGCGGCGGTCGCGCAGCGCGAGCGCGGCGGCGAACGTCATGGTGCCCGTGCGCCCGACGAACATGAGCGCGATGAGGACGTACTTCCCGGCGTCGGGCAGGTCGGGCGTGATGCCGGTCGACAGGCCCACGGTCGCGAACGCGGAGATGGTCTCGAAGAGGATGACGTCGAGCGTCTCGCCGGTGATCTCCAGCAGGAGCAGGCTCGACAGGAGCACCGCCGTCGCGCCGACGAACGACACCGCGACCGCGAGCCGGAGGGTGTCGCGCGGGATGCGCCGCCCGAACGCCTCCATGTCCCGGTCGCCGCGCGCCTCGGACACGATGGCGATGAGCATGACGGCGAGCGTCGTGACCTTGATGCCGCCCGCGGTCGACGCGGAGCCGCCGCCGACGAACATCAGCGCGTCGGTGATGAGCCAGCTCGCCTCGTGCATGCCGCCGGTGTCCACGGTCGAGAAGCCGCCGGAGCGCGGCATGACGCCCGCGAAGAGCGACGCGAGCAGCTTCTCGCCGAGGTCGAGGGGGCCGAGGGTCCGCTGGTTCCCCCACTCGACGGCCGCGAAGAGCACCGTGCCCACGACGACGAGCGCTGCGCTCGTCGTGAGGGTGAGCTTGGTGTGCAGGCTCCACTTGGAGGCGCGGCGGCGGTTGCGCATGACGTTGAGGATGACGGGGAAGCCGAGCGACCCGATGAACACGCCGAGGATGATCGGCAGGCACAGCATCCAGTCGCCGACGTACGGGGCGAGGCCGTGCTCCGTCGGGATGAACCCCGCGTTGTTGAAGGCGGAGATGCCGTAGAAGATGCCGTGCCACGCGGCCTCGCCGAACGTCTCCTCCAGCACGACGAACCGCGGCAGCAGGAGCAGCGCGATGAGGAGCTCGAGCGACGTCGAGGTGATGATGACGACCCGCACGAGCGAGCCGACCTCGCCGAGCCGCGTCGTCTTCGTCTCCGACGCGGTGAGGAGCTTCTGCGTGAGGCCGATGCGCCGGGACACGGCCATGCCGAGGATCGACGCGAGCGTCATGACGCCGAGGCCGCCGATCTTGATGCCCAGCAGGATGACGACCTGCCCGTACCCCGACCAGTAGGTCCCCGTGGGGACCACGACGAGACCGGTGACGCACACGGCGGACGTGGCGGTGAAGAACGCGTCGACGAACGGCGCGGACCGGCCGCTCGCCGTCGCCCAGGGCGCCATGAGCAGCGCGGTGAAGACGGCGATGACGGCGGCGAACACGGTGACGGCGAGGCGGGCGGGGGACTGCCGGGCGAGGCGGTCGACGATCTCCCGCCCCCTGAACAGGCGCCCGGTCATGCTCGTCGGCATGGAGCCTCCCTCACCACTCGCGCCACTCTGCCACGGGCCCGGTGGCCCGTCATGTCGCCGCTCCGGCGCCGGGACATCATGCCCGCTCGCGGGCCCGGACGCCGCACCGGGGGCTCGCGGAGACCCGGCGGAGGCCCGGACCGGCGGCTTCGCGCGGTCCGGCGCGCGGTCGGTGGGGCGGGGGCGCGCCGTCGGGCGTTACCGTGAGCCATGCCCACGACCGACCCGACGTCGTCGCCCGCCCCGACCGGGGCGGCTGCGGCGCCCGGAGCCTGCGTCGTGTGGAGCCCTGAGCTCCTCGGCTACGACTTCGGTCCCGGCCACCCGATGGCGCCGGCCCGGCTCGACCTGACGATGGGGCTCGTGCGCGCCCTCGGCCTGCTCGACGACGACGCGGACCTGCGGGTCGTGCGGCCCGAGCCCGCGCCCGACGACGTGCTCGAGCTCGTGCACGAGCCCGCGTACGTCGCGGCGGTGCGCGCGGCGTCCGAGCACGGCACGCCCGACCCGGCCCGAGGCCTCGGCACCGAGGACGACCCGGTCTTCCGTGGGATGCACGAGGCCGCCGCGCGGATCGTCGCGGGCTCGTACGAGGCGGCGGGCGAGATCGCGGCGGGCCGCACCCGGCACGCGGTGAACGTCGCGGGCGGCATGCACCACGCGAAGGCGGGCGCGGCGTCGGGCTTCTGCGTCTACAACGACGCGGCCGTCGCGATCCGGCGCCTGCTCGACGACGGCGTCGAGCGCGTCGCGTACGTCGACCTCGACGCCCACCACGGCGACGGCGTCGAGGAGGCGTTCTGGGACGACCCGCGCGTCCTCACCGTCTCCGTCCACCAGAGCGGCGCGACGCTCTTCCCGGGGACGGGCCACCCGACCGACCTCGGGGGCCCCGGCGCCGAGGGGACGGCGGTCAACGTCGCGCTCCCGCGCCGCACCGACGGCGCCCGCTGGCTGCGCGCGGTCGACGCCGTCGTGCCGCCCGTGCTGCGCGCGTTCCGTCCCGAGGTGCTCGTCACCCAGCACGGGTGCGACGCGCACGGCGAGGACCCGTTGTCCGACCTCGACGTGTCCGTCGACGCGCAGCGCACGGCCACGACCTGGATGCACGGGCTCTCGCACGAGCTGACCGACGGGCGGTGGCTCGCGCTCGGCGGGGGCGGGTACGCGATCGCGCGCGTCGTGCCGCTCGTGTGGTCGGCCGTCGTGGGGGAGGTCGTGCACCGGCCCGTCACCGCGGGCGTGCCCCTGCCCGCGGCGTGGCGCGAGCGCGTCGCGGAGGTCGCCGGGTTCGACGCGCCGCTCGCGTTCGGGCCCGAGGTCGAGGTCCGGCGGTGGAGCAGCGGGTACGACCCGGACGACGACGTCGACCGCGCCGTCGCGGCCACGCGCCGGGCCGTCTTCCCGCTGCTGGGCCTCGACGCGCACTTCGACTGAGACGCTCCGCGACCGGTCGCGTACCGGGGCACGGGCGCGAGCGGGTAGGCTAGGGGGCGGATTTCTCTCGTGTTGGTCGGCTTGCGGCGCCCTCGTGGTCGCCGGGGCCCCGATCAACCGTGGACCACCCGCGGCCGGTCGACCGGTCGCCGACCGACACGCCGCTCGAGCATTGCGAGGACCGTATGGGCTCCGTCATCAAGAAGCGCCGCAAGCGCATGGCCAAGAAGAAGCACCGCAAGCTGCTTCGCAAGACGCGTCACCAGCGTCGCAACAAGAAGTGACGTCGCGCGCGTCCTGACGCGCCGACCCGTCGTCGAGCCCGGCCCCTCCCGAGGGACCGGGCTCGACGCGTCTCCGGGCGTGGCCCGGGCGGGGTCAGAGGCGGGCGATGCGCCGGTCGACGGCGCGGCGCACCGAGCGCAGGACGAGCGCGGCGGCCCAGGCGGCGCCGGCCCAGCTCGCGGTGCGGACGCTGCTGCGGGCGACGCGGCGCCGCCGCCCGCGGAACTCGCGGATGGGCCAGCCGACGTCCTGCGCGTGGCGGCGCAGGCGGGCGTCGGGGTTGATGGGGCACGGGTGCCCCACGGCCTCCATCATCGTGACGTCGTTGAGCGAGTCGCCGTACGCGTACGACGCCTCGAGGTCGATGTCCTCGCGCTCGGCGAGCGCTCGCACCCCGGCGGCCTTGGCGCGGCCGTGCATCATGTCGCCGACCAGCCGTCCCGTGTAGAAGCCGTCCTCGTGCTCGGCGACGGTGCCGAGCGCGCCCGTCGTCCCGAGCCGGCGCGCGATGAGCTCGCCGATCTCGACGGGGGTCGCGGAGACGAGCCACACCTGGTGGCCGGCCGCGAGGTGCTCGTCGAGGAGGCGGCGCGTGCCGGGGTAGATGCGCAGCGACAGGACGGTGTCGTAGACCTCCTCGCCGATCGCGGTGACCTCGGCGACGGAGCGCCCGGCGATGAGCGCGAGCGCGCGCGACCGGATGCGGTCGATCTGCTGCTTGTTCTCGCCGAACACGAGGTAACGGGCCTGGTGCACGGCGAAGCGCACGATGTCGAGCGTCGAGAAGAACTCGCGCTGGTACAGGGCGCGCGCGAGGTGGAACGACGAGGCGCCGCGGATGATCGTGTTGTCGACGTCGAAGAACGCGGCGGTGCGGTGCGGCGGCCCGGGGGCGCGCGCGGGCGCCTCCTCGGGGAGCGTCGGCCGGGAGGTCGGGTCGGGGCCCGGGCCGGGAGACGTCGCCATGCCTCCACTCTAGGCGGTCGGGCCGCCGGGGCCTCGTACCCTGGGAGGCGTGAGCACCTCCGACGCCCCCGCCCCCGTCCTGCTGTTCGGTCGCGCGGGCTGTCACCTGTGCGACGACGCGCGGACGGTCGTCGAGGACGTGTGCGCCGAGGCGGGCGTCGCGTGGGCGGAGGTCGACCTGGACGCGCCGGGCACCGACCCGGCGCTGCGCGAGCAGTACGGCGAGTACGTGCCGGTCGTCACGGTCGGCGGGGTGCAGCAGGGGTTCTGGCGCGTGGACGCGCGCCGGCTGGCGCGTGCGGTGGCCCGGATTTCGGCGCCGCGCGCGGACCTGGGATGATTCCTCCCGTGGAGCGTGACCGTCGACGAGGACGGTCCCTGGACGACGGAGTGACGGTGGCTGAGCAGGTAGTCGGTGAGGTGACGGCGCCGGGGATCCCGAGCGCGACGGTGGCGCGGCTCCCGTCCTACCTGCGCGCGCTGCGGGACCTCGTGGCGCGGGGCGTCGGGACGACGTCGTCGGTCGAGCTCGCGGAGCTGTCCGGCGTGGGCCCGGCGCAGCTGCGCAAGGACCTGTCGTTCCTCGGGTCGTTCGGCACGCGCGGCGTGGGCTACGACGTCGACTCGCTGGCGCAGTACATCACCGAGGCCCTGGGCCTCGTCGACGAGCACCGCATCGCGATCGTCGGGATCGGCAACCTGGGGCACGCGCTCGCGAACTACTCGGGCTACGAGCAGCGCGGCTTCCACGTGGCGGCGCTCCTCGACGCGTCGCCGGACGTCGTCGGGACGCGGGCCGCGGGCCTCGTCGTCGAGCACGTCGACGCGCTCGAGGAGGTCGTGGAGCGCGAGAAGGTGTCGATCGTCGTCCTCGCGACCCCTGCGGCGCACGCCCAGGCGGTCGCGGACCGCGTGGTCGCGGCGGGGGTGCGCGAGATCCTCAACTTCGCGCCGCGCGCGCTCCAGGTCCCGGCGGACGTCGACGTGCGCGGCGTCGACGTGGGCAGCGAGCTGCAGATCCTCGCGTTCCACTCGCAGGCCCGCGCCCTCGCGGCGTCGCAGGAGCGCTGAGCGGCCCCGGCGCCCGGGCCCGGGGACGACGAAGGGCCGCGTGCCGGTGCACGCGGCCCCTCGGGGCGGCACCCCTGCCGGAGGGCGCCGGTCTCGCCCGGGACGTGCCCGGGACGACGGTCAGGCCTGCTTGATGGCCGAGACGTCGAGCGCGATCTTGATCTTGTCGCCGACGAGCACGCCGCCCGTCTCGAGCGCGGCGTTCCAGGTGAGGCCGAACTCCTTGCGCGAGATCTCGGTGGTCGCCTCGAAGCCGGCGCGCGGGTTGCCGAACGGGTCGGTCGCGGTGCCCGCGAACTCCGTCTCGAGCTCGACCGGCTTGGTGACGCCGTTGATCGTCAGGTCGCCGGCCACGACGTAGTCGTCGCCGTCGCCCGTGATGCGCGTCGACGTGAACGTCCACGTCGGCTTGTTCTCCGCGTCCCAGAAGTCGGCGCTGCGCAGGTGGTTGTCGCGGTTCTCGTCGCCCGTGCTCACGGACGCGGCGTCGAGCTGGGCGGTCACGGACGTCGACTCGAGGTCGTCGCCGACGGTGATCGTGCCGTCGGTGATCGCGAGGGTGCCGCGGACCTTCGAGATCCCGGCGTGGCGGACGGTGAACGACGCCTGCGAGTGCGACGCGTCGAGGGCGTAGGTGCCGGCGGTGAGGCCGGCGGGCAGCGACGAGGCCATGGGTGCTCCTGCGGGTGGTCGGGGTCCTGGCGGACCAAGTGGTTGAACGTTCAACTTCGGAACGAGCGTATCAACAGCACCCCTCGGTCCGTCTATTCCCGTGGGGTGGAACAATGTTCCGACCCCCCACGCCCCCAGCCCCTCCCGCACCGCCGAGGACCCATGACCCGCAACGACGTCGACACCCCGACGGCGAGCACCGTCCGCACCCCCGCCGCCCCCGCCGCCGAGCCGCGCTGGCTCGACGCGGAGCAGCAGCGCCTGTGGCGCGCGTACCTCGACGGGACCGTGCGCTTCATCGAGGCGCTCGGCCGTGACCACGAGGAACGGTCCGAGGTGTCGCTCAACGAGTACGAGCTGCTCGTGCGCCTCTCCGAGAGCCCCGACCACACGCTGCGCATGTCGGCGCTCGCGGACGGGCTCGCCCGCTCGCGCAGCCGCGTGACGCACACCGTCGCGCGCATGGAGGCGCGCGGCCTGGTCCGGCGCTCCGCGAGCTCGGGCGACCGCCGCGGCGTGAACTGCGCGATGACGAGCGAGGGCTACCGCGTGCTCGTCGCGTCGGCGCCCGCCCACGTCGCGGCCGTGCGCCGGTACCTGGTCGACGTACTCACGCCGGAGCAGTTCCGGGCGCTGGGCGAGGCGATGGCGGCCGTCGCGGAGGCGTGCAAGGCCGACCGCGACGCCTGACCACCCGTCCCGGCCCGTCGCGCCGGCCCGCGGTGGCGTGCGCTCGCCCCGAGTGCGGGACACTGGTGGGCATGGTCTCCACCATCGTCCACCTCCTGCGCCACGGCGAGGTCCACAACCCCGACGGCGTCCTCTACGGCCGGATCCCCGGCTACCACCTCTCCGAGCGCGGCCACGAGATGGCCCGCCGCGTCGCCGCGCACCTCGCGGGCGAGCCCGGGCCCGACGGCACGTCGCGCCCCCGCGCCGACCTCACGGTCGTCGTGGCCTCGCCGCTGCAGCGCGCGCAGGAGACCGCGACGCCCGCCGCCGAGGCGTTCGGCCTCGAGCTGGGCACGGACGAGCGGCTCATCGAGGCCGCGAACCACTTCGAGGGCAAGACCTTCGGCGTCGGGGACGGCTCGCTGCGGCACCCGCAGCACTGGCCCTACCTGTGGAACCCGTTCCGCCCGTCGTGGGGCGAGCCGTACGTGGAGCAGGTCGCGCGCATGCGGGCCGCCGTCGCCGACGCGCGGGACAAGGCGGCCGGGCACGAGGCGCTGCTCGTCAGCCACCAGCTCCCCGTGTGGCTCACGCGCCTGAGCTTCGAGAACCGCCGGCTCTGGCACGACCCGCGCAAGCGCGAGTGCTCGCTCGCGTCGCTCACGTCGCTGCACTTCGAGGACGACCGCCTGGTCGGCCTGCACTACACCGAGCCGGTCGCGGACCTCCTCCCGGGCGCGGCGACCGTCTCCGGGGCGTGACGTCGGTCATGTCCAGCGCTGTCGCCACGGCCGTCGCGCCCGAACTGCACGGTTCGGGCGTGGCGGAGGTCACGTCTCTCAGGTCCCGTTCAGGAAGCGCGGGCAGGGTGCGTCCCGTGATGCCGTCGTGACCGCCGACTCGCGCGCGCGTGCCGCGCGCCCCCTCTCCGTCGAGGCGCGGGCCGCTGCCCTGCCGTCGCGTCGGCGACCCGTGCGCCGTGCGCTGACGGGCGCCGTCGTGCTCGCCGCGACCCTCGGTCTCGCGGCGTGCGCCCAGGACTCCGGCGCCTCGACCGACGTCGTGGGGCAGGGCTTCGTCTCGGGCGACGGGTCGGTCCGCACGTGGGACGCCGACGAGCGCGGCGACGTCGTCGCGCTCACGGGCACGGACTACGAGGGCGAGCAGGTCGACACGAGCGCGTGGCTCGGGGACGTCGTCGTGCTCAACACCTGGTACGCGGCGTGCGCGCCGTGCCGGGCCGAGGCGCCCGACCTCGTGGCGCTCGCCAACGACCGCGCCGACGACGGCGTGCAGGTGCTCGGGATCAACACGACCGACGAGGCGGGCGCCGCCCAGGCGTTCCAGCGCCGGTTCGACGTCCCCTACCCGTCGATCGACGACCGGTCCGGCGAGGTCGTCGCGGCGCTCTCGGGCACCGTCCCGCTCCAGGCCGTGCCGTCCACCGTCGTGCTCGACCGCGAGGGCCGCGTCGCGGCGCGCGTCATCGGGCTCGTCGAGGGCTCGACGCTCACCGCCCTGGTCGACGACGTCCTCGCCGAGAGCTGACCGTGCCCGTCCTCACGCCCCTCGCCGCCGCGGTCCCCGCGGGCGCCGCGTCGAGCATCGGCGACACCTTCGCGACGACCGTGTGGAGCGGCTCGATGCTGCTCGCGGTGCCCGTCGCGGTCATCGCGGGCCTCGTCTCGTTCGCGTCCCCGTGCGTGCTGCCGCTGGTGCCGGGGTACGTCGGCTACGTCTCGGGCATGGCCGCCGCCACCACCGGCGACGGGGGCAAGGCGTCCGGGGGCACGACGACGGCCACCCGGGTCGCGGCACCGAGCCGGGGCCGCGTGCTCGCGGGCGTCGGGCTGTTCGTCGCCGGGTTCACGCTCGTGTTCGTGGCGCTCATGTTCGCCGCGGGCGCGATCGGCGTGCACCTGGTCCGCTGGGAGGACGTCATCACGCGCGTGCTCGGCGTGGTCGTCATCCTCATGGGCTTCGCGTTCCTCGGCGCGCTGCCCTTCCTCCAGCGCGAGCGGCGCCTGCACGTGAGCCCGCAGGCCGGGCTGTGGGGGGCGCCGCTGCTCGGCATCGTGTTCGGGCTCGGGTGGACCCCGTGCCTCGGCCCGACGCTCGTCGCCGTCCAGGCGCTGTCGCTCAGCGAGGCGTCGGCGGGGCGCGGCGCGATCCTCGGCGTCGCGTACTGCCTCGGGCTGGGCGTGCCCTTCCTCCTCATCGCGCTGGGGCTGCAGAGCTCGCAGCGCATGCTCGGGTTCCTGCGCCGGCACCGTCTCGCGATCATGCGGATCGGCGGCGGGCTGCTGGTGCTCATCGGTCTGGCGCTGGTCACGGGCCTGTGGACGACGTGGACGACGTCGCTGCAGGGCTGGATCGGCGGATACGTGACGGTGGTGTGAGATGAGCCGGCGGACCGGGGAGCCCGGGAACAGCGAGCAGGCCGAGCAGGTCGAGCAGGTCGAGAAGGCCGAGAAGGCCGGCACGACTGTGCGGACGGGCTACCGCCCCGAGGGCATCGACGACGCGTTCACCGCGGGCGACGGCCCGGGGGAGCGGACGCCGTCGGGCGGGAAGGGCGGCGCGGGGGGCGACGGCGGCCCGGCGCTCCCGTCGCTCGGGTGGCGCGGTGCGCTGCGCTGGACGTGGCGCCAGCTCACGAGCATGCGCGTCGCGCTCATGCTCCTCATGCTGCTCGCGGTCGCCGCGGTGCCCGGGTCGGTCCTGCCGCAGCGCCCGCAGGACCCGGCGGCGGTGCTGCGCTACCTCCAGGAGAACCCCACGACGGGGGAGTGGCTCGACCGGCTCGGCTTCTTCGACGTCTACGCGTCGGTGTGGTTCTCGGCGATCTACATCCTGCTGTTCGTCTCGCTCGTCGGGTGCATCCTGCCGCGCACCAAGGCGCACCTGCAGGCGCTCCGCTCCCGACCGCCCCGCACGCCCCGCCGCTTCGACCGGTTCCCCGCGCAGGGCCGGGCCGTCACGGACGCGACGCCCGACGAGGTCGTCGAGGCGGCGAGCACGCACCTGCGCGGACGCCTGGCCTGGCTCCCGACCTTCCGCGTCGACACCGGCGCCGAGGACGCGACGCCCGCCCGCGGACGCGCCGCCGCGCGGCCCGCCGCGCGGACGGTCTCCGCGGAGCGCGGGTACCTGCGCGAGAGCGGGAACCTGCTGTTCCACCTGTCGCTCGTCGGGCTGCTCGTCGCGGTCGCGACCGGCCAGCTCCTGCACTACCGCGGCCAGGCGATCGTCACCGAGGGCCGCGGGTTCGCGAACGCGGTCGTCGACTACGACACGTTCGAGAACGGGGCCTGGTTCCGCCCGTCGTCGCTCGTCCCGTTCTCCATGACGCTCGACGCGTTCGAGTCGGAGTTCGCGGCCGACGCCGCCGCGTTCGCCCAGTCGCGCGACTTCACGGCGTTCGTCACGGTGCGCGACCCCGACGGCGCCCGCCACGAGGAGACCATCAAGGTCAACCACCCGCTCACCGCGGGCGGCGCGAAGATCTACCTCCAGGGCAACGGGTTCGCGCCCGAGGTCACGGTGCGCGACGCCGACGGCGAGACCGCGTTCTCGGGCCGCGTGCCGTTCCTCCCGGAGGACACGATGTACACGTCGCGCGGCGTCATCAAGGTGCCCGACGTGTCGGACGGCCTCGACCAGATCGGGCTCGTCGGGTACTTCCTGCCGACGGCCGAGATCAGCGAGGACGGCGAGACGGCAGCCTCGATCTACCCGCAGCCCATCAACCCGCTCCTCGTGCTCGAGGTGTACCGGGGCGACCTGGGCCTCGACGAGGGCCTGCCCCAGAACGTCTACCGCCTCGACACCGACGACCTCACGCCGTCGGTCGACGAGGACGGTGAGCGCGTGAAGATCCTCGTCGCGCCCGGCGAGACCGTCGACCTCCCCGACGGGCTCGGCACCATCACGTTCGACTCCCTGCCGCGCTACGTGGCCCTCGACCTGCGGCACGACCCGTCGCTGACCTGGGTGCTCGTCTTCTCGCTCGGCGCCTTGCTGGGCCTCGCCGTCTCGCTCTTCACGCCCCGCCGCCGCGTCTGGGTTCGGGCGTGGCGCGAGGAGGTGCCCGGCACGGGCGACGACGACGCACCGCGCGAGCGGACCGTCGTCGCCGTCGCGGGGCTCGCCCGGGGCGACGACGCCGGGCTGCAGGGCGAGGTCGACTCGCTTCTCGCCGCGCTCCCGGGCGTGGCACCATCGGACGAGGGCGACCTCACCTCGTCGCCGGGGCGTGCCCCGGCGGACGGCACCCGCCCCACCGGGCGTCCCGCACAGGACCCGACCTCGCGCGACCGCGCACGAAAGGCTGACCGATGACCCTCGCCGAGCTGAGCCAGGACCTCGTCTGGGCCGCAGCGACCGCGCTGACCGTCGCGCTCGTCGCGTTCGCGATCGACCTCGCGCGCCTCGCGGGCCGCGCGGACCTCGAACGGGCCGACGCCCGGGCCGACGACGCGCGCGAGCGCACCGCGGACCGCGCCGAGGTGCTCGCCGCCGCGGGCGCCTCGTCGGCCTCCCCGTACGGGCCCGGCACGACGGGCGCCGTCGAGGCGGACCCGGCGGACGCCGCGTCGCCGTCGCGCAAGGCCGCGAACATCGGCGTCTCGCTGACGTGGCTCGGTACCGCGCTGCTGCTCGTCGCGATCGTCACGCGCGGCATCGCGGCCGGGCGCACCCCCTGGGCCAACATGTACGAGTTCACGCTCGTGGGCACGTTCGTCGCGCTCGCGGCGTTCCTCGCCGTCTCCCTCAAGCGCGACGTGCGCTTCCTGGGCTCGTTCGTCACGGGGCTGTCGGTCCTGTTCCTCGTGCTCGCCCAGAACGCGTTCTTCGTCGTCGCGACGGGCGTGCAGCCGGCGCTCCAGTCCTACTGGCTCGTCATCCACGTCGGGGTCGCGATCATCGCGACGGGCATCTTCACCGTCGCGTTCGTCACCTCGGTGCTCCAGCTGCTGCGTGACTCGCGCGACTCGGGCAACGCGTTCCTCGGGGCCCGCGGGTGGCGCTGGCTCGACTCCACGCCGGGCGCGCTCCAGCTCGAGGCGCTGAGCTTCCGGCTCAACGCGGTCGCGTTCGTGCTGTGGACGTTCACGATCATCGGCGGGGCGATCTGGGCCGAGCACGCGTGGGGACGCTACTGGGGCTGGGACCCCAAGGAGGTCTGGAGCTTCGTCGTCTGGATCGTCTACGCGGCCTACCTGCACGCGCGCACGACCCGCGGGTGGTCCGGACGTCGTGCGGCGTACTTCGTGATCGTCGGCTACGCGTGCGTGCTCTTCAACTTCACCGGCGTCAACCTGCTGTTCAACGGCAAGCACTCGTACTCGGGCCTCAACCCGGGCGACTGACCGGCCGCCGTGCAGCACACCACGGCGCCGCACGACGAAGGGGGCCGCCGTCCGATCCGGACGGCGGCCCCCTTGTGTCATGCCGAGGGCGGGGTGGCGCGAGCCTTCGTGCTGCTGCGGGCGGGGTGGTGCGAGGCGCGTGGTGTCGCGGACCCGGTGGTGCGAGCCTCGTCGTGGCGGGAGCCCTCAGGTCGCGCCAGACGCCTCAGCGCGTCGCGTCGTCGCCGTCCTCCGAGGGGTTGCTCGCGCCGGGGCGGCGCGCGTCGCCGTCGTCGGTGCGCTCGTCCCCGGGCGTCGCGTCCGTGGCCGGAGCGTCGTCGGCGGGCGCCGGGGAGTCGTCGCGTGCCTGGCGGCGCTGCTGCTGCTCCAGCCGCCAGAGGAATTCCGGGTCGTCGTCGGGCGCGACGGGCGCGTTGCGACGACGCCGCGCGCCCCCGGCGGCCGAGCCGGGACCGGGGCGGCCGGCGGGGCGGGAGCGCGCGCCGGACCGCGACGCCGAGCGCTTGACGAGGATCCACGCGATGGGGCCGAGGAGCGGCAGGAGGATGATGAGCACGACCCACAGCCCCTTGGGGATGCCGCCGCGCTCCTCCTCGTCGCTCGAGGCGAGGTCGACGAGCGCGTAGATGGCGAGACCGACGGCGAGCAGCGGGAGCAGGACGCGGAGCATGGCTCCAGCCTACGGGCCGTACCCTGGAGTCGTGCCTGTCGTCGTCTACTCCGTCCTGCGTCTGCTCCTCTTCGCGGTGGCGCTCGGCGCCCTCTGGTTCGCCGGCCTGCGCGGCTGGCTGCTCGTGCTCGTCGCGGCCGCCGTCGCGCTCATGCTGTCGTACCTGACGCTGAGCAAGCCCCGCGAGGCGGCCTCGCGCTACCTCGCCGCCCGGGCCGAGCACCGCGCCCGCACGGGCGAGCGGTTCTCCCGGGAGATCGAGGACGACGCGGCGGCCGAGGACGCGGCCGTCGACGGCGCCGCTGCTGCCGCCGGGTCCGCGGGCCCCGCCGCGGTGGACAGGACGTCCAGCCCCGAGGCCGACGCGACCGGCCGCCCGGGCGCCTCCCCGGCGCGCTGACCGACCGGGGGCGCCGGAGCCGGCCCGGCCGGGCCCGCCCCCGCGCAGACCCCGCCGGGGCAGAGCCCGCCGACCCCGAGCGGGCCCGCGCTCAGAGCGCCAGCCCGACCCCCAGCAGGACGCCGTAGCCGAGCTCGAACAGGCCGGTGCCCGCGAGCACCGGGACGAGCAGCGGACCGCGCGCACCCGCGACCACCGGGACGGTGAGGAGCGCGGCGGGCAGCAGGAGCACGAGCGTGCCGAGCGCCCACGGCGACGCGAACGCGCACACCACCGCCAGCAGGAGCGGCACCCAGATCATCGCGACGTAGGCGCGACGCGCCCGGAAGTCGCCGAGCCGCACCGCGAGCGTGCGCTTGCCCGCGACGACGTCGGTCGGGATGTCGCGGATGTTGTTGACCATGAGGATCGCGCACGCGAGCAGCCCGACGGCGACCGCGCCGACCGCGGACGGCCACGTGACGACCCCGGCCTGCGTGTACGTGGTGCCGAGCGTCGCGACGAGGCCGAAGAACACGAACACCCCGACCTCGCCGAGGCCGCGGTAGCCGTAGGGGTTGCGCCCGCCGGTGTAGTACCAGGCGGCGAGGATCGCGACGGCGCCGACCGCCAGGAGCCACCAGTGGCCCGTGACCGCGCAGAGGACGAGCCCCAGGACGCCCGCGACGCCGAACGCGGCGAACGCCGCGGCGCGCACCTGCGCGGGCCGCGCGAGCCCGGACGCGGTGAGCCGCAGCGGGCCGACGCGGTCGAGGTCGGTGCCGCGCACGCCGTCCGAGTAGTCGTTGGCGTAGTTCACGCCGACCTGGAGCGCGAGCGCGACCCCGAGGGCGAGCAGCGCGGGCCAGAACGCGAACCCGTCCACCTGGGCCGCGGCGCCGGAGCCCACGATGACGGGCGTCGCGGCGGCAGGGAGGGTGCGCGGGCGTGCGCCCGCGACCCACTGGGTGGTGCTGGCCATGGTGCTCCGTCTCGGTCGTGCGTCTCGGTCGTGCGTCTCGGGTCGTGCGGCTCGGTCGTGCCCGGGGTGGTCCGGCCTGCTCAGCCGGGCGGGGTGCGCCCGTGCCCGACGGCGATCCGGGCCACCGCGGCGCGGTCCACCTTGCCGGGCCCGCGCCGGGGGAGGTCCGGGACGACGAGCACGCGGCGGGGTGCGGCCGCCCGCTCCAGCCTATCCGCGACGCGGCCCCGCACGGCGGCGACGAGCTCGGGCGGGGCGCTCGTCACGCCCCCGGCGCCCGCCGTGCCCGCCGTGCCCGCCGTGCCCGACGCGGCACCGTCGTCGCGCTGCGCGCCCGCCAGCGTGACGACCGCGACGACCTCCTGGCCCCACTCGGGGTGCGGCACCCCGACGACGCACGCCTCCCCGACGCCCGCGACCTCGCCGACCACGGCCTCGACAGCCGCCGGGGCGACGTTCACGCCGCCCGAGACGATCACGTCGTCCGCGCGGCCGAGGACGACGAGCACCAGCGCGTCCGCGCGGCCGTCGAGCCGCCCGAGGTCGCTCGTGCGGAACCAGCGCGTGCCGTCGTCGTCCGTGCGGAACGCGGCCGCGGTCGCGTCGGGCTCCCCGAGGTAGCCGTGCGCGAGGAACGGGCCGGAGAGCTCGACGACGCCCGCCCCCTCGCCCTCGGCGTCGCCCGCCGGGACCAGCCGGACGCGCGCGCCCGGGAGGGGGACGCCGTCGTACACGCAGCCGCCGCACGTCTCCGTCATGCCGTACGTGGTGACGACGCGCGCTCCCGCGGACCGCGCGCGGCGCAGCAGCGCGGGCGGCGTCGCGGCACCGCCGAGGAGCACGGCGTCGAGCGAGCGGAGCGCGTCGAGGCCCGCGGTGCCGTCGGCGGACCCGGCGTCGGCCGCCTCGACGAGGCGGTGGAGCTGGGTCGGGACGAGCGAGACGTACCGCCGCTCGCCGCGCGGGGCGCGCGCGACGAGCGCCGCGAACCCGCCGGGGGTGAAGGGCTCGCCCACGGGCGCGACCGTGAGGCCCCGCCCCGCGGCGTGGGCCCGCGCGACGACCTGCACCCCCGCGACGTGCGTCGGGGGCAGCGTGAGGAGCCAGTGCCCCGGGCCGCCCAGCCGCTCGTGCGTCGCGGCGCCCGACGCGCGCAGGGCGTCGGCGCCGAGCAGCACCTCCCGGGGCGCGCCCGTCGAGCCCGACGTGCGCAGCACGAGCGCGGTGCCCGCGGGCACGTCGCCCGAGGTCGGCCCGGACCCCTGGGGGCGGGGGAGCAGCGGGACGGGCGCGACGGGCGGGCCGTCGCCGTCGAGCGCGGCCCCGACCGCCGCGACGAGGGCGTCCAGATCGGCGGGGACGACGGCGCGGTTCACCGGATCAGCCTAGGTCGGGTCGTACCGTGGCCGAGGACACAGGTCCGTCGTGGTGCCGGCACGGGCAGGGGCCCCGGGCCGTCGGGAGGTCGAGGGTGACGAGGACGGGACGAGGAGTCCGGGGGAGCGCGCTCGCCGCGGTCGTGGTGGCGGCGGTGGTCGCGCTCGCCGGGTGCGCGGGCGAGCCGACGGCGCCGAGCACCACGACGGTCGAGCCCGACGTGTCGGGCACCAAGGAGGTGCCCCCGACGCCGGACGTCCCCCTCGTGTGGCCGCTCACGGGCGTCGCGGCCGACGAGGTCGCGGACCGGCCGGCGCTCGCGGTGAAGATCGAGAACGCGCCCCAGGCGCGCCCGCAGACGGGGCTCGAGCAGGCCGACGTCGTGTGGGAGGAGGTCGTCGAGGGCGGCATCACGCGCTTCGTCGCCGTCTACCACTCGCAGGTGCCCGAGAGCGTGGGCCCCGTCCGCTCGGTGCGGCCCATGGACCCGGCGATCGTCGCGCCGCTGCACGGCGTCCTCGCGTACACCGGCGGGCAGCAGCCGTTCATCGACGCCTTGGGTGCCGCGGGCGTCCAGTCGGTCGTCATGGACGAGGGCGACGACGGCTTCACGACCACGCGCGCGCGGCGCGCCCCGCACAACGTGTACGGCAGCCCGGAGGCGTTCTGGGCCCAGGCCGACGGCGACCGCACGTCCCCGCCGCCCGCGCAGCTCGTGTTCGCCCGCGAGCCCGGGACGGCGACCGCGACGGTCGCGGGCGACGCGGCGACCCGGCTCGACGTGCGTCTCACGCACGCGAGCCGCGCGGTGTGGGAGTGGGACGGCGGCGAGGGCCGCTACGTGCGCAGCGAGGGCGACCGCCCGGCCGCCTCCGCGGACGAGGTGCGGCTGTCGGCGACGAACGTCGTGCTGCTCGCCGCGACGATGGTGGACACGCGGTTCAAGGACCCGGCGGGGGTGGCGGTCCCCGAGACGCAGCTCGTCGGGACGGGCAAGGGCGTCGTCGCGAGCGGTGGCAAGCAGGTCGCGGTGACGTGGTCCAAGGAGGGCGTCGAGGCCCCGCTCGTGCTCAGCGGCGCCGACGGGGCACCCGTCGAGCTCGAGCCGGGCACGTCGTGGATCGAGCTCGTGCCCACGGGGTCCGGGAGCTGGACGGTGGGCTGACCCTCCGCCGTCGGGCGGACGGCGTCCTCCCCACGGCGTACGTCCGCTCCGCCCCGAGGGGGACCGTCCGCCGCGCAGGTCGAGCCGCGGGGCCGACGCGCGGCAGGGGTCCCGGGCGGCACCGTGGAGTCATGGCAACCGTCGTCCCGCACCCCGTCCACCCGTCCCAGCCCCGCACCCCGTCGGAGGGCACCCCGCAGCGCCCGGCCCCCACCTCGCTGCCGCCGTCGTACGCGCCGCGCACGTCGCGCGACGACGAGCCGGGCGCCGCCCGATCGGCCGTCCCGGTCGTCGTCTCGGTCGGGCTCCTGTTCGGCCTCGCCGTCGCGGCGGCGTTCGTCGGCCGCGGCCTCCTCGAGATGCTGACGAGCCTCGTCGGCGGCTCCTGAGCCGCGGCCGTCAGAACGCGTAGCCGAAGCGTCCCCAGTCCGGGTCGCGCCGCTCGAGGAACGCGTCGCGCCCCTCGACGGCCTCGTCCGTCATGTACGCAAGCCGCGTCGCCTCGCCCGCGAAGACCTGCTGCCCCATGAGTCCGTCGTCCGCGAGGTTGAACGCGAACTTCAGCATCCGGATCGCCTGCGGCGACTTCGTCGCGATCACGCGCGCGTACTCGATCGCGAGCGCCTCCAGGTCCGCGTGGTCCGCGACCTCGTTGACCGCGCCCCACTCGAACGCGTCCTGCGCGGAGTACTCCCGCGCGAGGAAGAAGATCTCCCGCGCGCGCTTCTGGCCCACCTGCCGCGCGAGGTACGCCGAGCCGTAGCCCCCGTCGAACGACCCGACGTTCGCGTCGGTCTGCTTGAACCGCGCGTGCTCGCGGCTCGCGATCGACAGGTCCGCGACGACGTGCAGCGAGTGCCCGCCGCCCGCGGCCCAGCCGTTGACGACCGCGACCACGACCTTCGGCATCGTCCGGATGAGGCGCTGCACCTCGAGGATGTGCAGGCGCCCCGCGCGGCCCGGGTCGACGGCGTCGCGCGTGTGCACGTCCCCGCCGCCGTCGGGCGCGGTCGTGTACTGGTAGCCGGAGCGCCCGCGGATGCGCTGGTCGCCGCCCGAGCAGAACGCCCACCCGCCGTCCTTGGGCGAGGGCCCGTTGCCCGTGAGGAGCACGGTCCCGACGTCGGACGTCATGCGCGCGTGGTCGAGGACGCGGTACAGCTCGTCCACGGTGTGGGGCCGGAACGCGTTGCGCACCTCGGGCCGGTCGAACGCGACGCGGACCACGGGCAGGTCCCGCACGACGGCGCCGTCGGCGTCGCGCTCGACGCCGCGGTGGTAGGTGAGGTCGGTGAGCGCCTCGAAGCCGTCGACCTCGCGCCAGGCGCGGGGGTCGAACGTCTCGGAGACCTGGCGGGGGAGCGCGTGCTCCCGGCCGGCGGGGGCGCGGCTCGCGTCGTCGGGCACGGCGGGGGTGGGGTCGGTGCTGCTCACGCCCGCCACGGTAGCCGGTGGGCGAGCGGGCGGCGTGCGCGCGCCGGGGCGAGGCCGAGCACGAGCCCCGCTCCCACGACGAGCGTCCCGACGACCGACCGCGCGGTCGGCTCCTCGAACCCGAGCACGACCGACGCGACGAGCGCTGCCACGGGCAGCAGGCCCGCGAACAGCCCGGCGCGCGCGGGCCCGATCGTCGCGAGCCCGGAGTACCAGAGGAGGAACGCGACGGCCGTGACGACGACGGCGAGGTACGCGAGCGCGGCGAGCTCGGCGCCGTCGGGCACCGCGAGGAACGGGCTCCCCGACACCTGCTGCCGCACGAGCCCGAGCACGGCGAGCTGCGGCACGGCGAGGACGCACGCGTAGGCGGAGACGCGCAGCGCGCCGAGCGTCGGCAGGAGGGGGACGGCGAGGAGCGAGAAGCACACCTCGCACGCGAGCGCGCCGAGCGCGAGCGCGACGCCGACGGGGTCGCCCGCGCCGCCGCCCTCGACGACCACGACCCCGGCGGTCACCACGACGGCGGCCGCGAGGGTGCGGACTGCGAGCCGTCGGGCCCGCAGCGCGCCCGCGGCCGCGAGGACGACGGGCGAGGCGCCCACGACGGCCCCGACGAGCGACGGGTCGGCGCGGCCCGCGCTCTCGACGACGAGGACGCTGAAGCCGACGAGCCCCGTGGCAGCGAGCGCGGTCAGGCGCCCGAGCGCGCGGGGCGAGGGGAGCACCCAGGGGACCCGGCGCACGGCGAGGACGGCGAGCAGGACGAGCGCGGCGACGGCGTAGCGCGCGGCCTGGCCGCCCAGCACCGGGAACCCGGCGAGGGCCGCGGACGCGACGAACGACGAGCCGACGATCGCCATGCCCGCGGCGCAGCGCAGGTCGCCGGTCCGCAGGCTGCCGGGACGCTCGGGTGCGGGTGTCATGCCTCGACGGTAGGAGCATCGTGGACCAGGGTGCAGGGCCAGGTCGTGCCTGGTTCACTGGGCCAGATGACGACCCGGCTCGCGCCCGAGGCCCTGCTGCTCGTGCTCGGCCCGCGCCCCGCGCGCGACGTCGGCCGCTGGTTGCAGGACGGCCTGCGCGCGGCCGTCGTCGAGGGGCGGGTCGCGGCGGGAACGGTCCTGCCGTCGGGCCGGGACGCCGCCGTCGCGCTCGGGCTCTCGCGCGGCACGGTGACGACGGCGGTCGACGTGCTCGTGGGCGAGGGGCTGCTCGTGTCCCGGCCGCGGTCGGGCGTGGTCGTCGCGGCGCTTCCCGCGGCGCCGTCCCTCCGAGGGGCACCGCCCGCGCGGGGCCCGGGGGCCGGGAGCACCGGGTACGGCACGGCGGGCCCCCGGCCCGTGAGCGTCGGGACCCCGGACCCGGCGCTGTTCCCCCGGGCGGCCTGGGCGCGCGCGGTCCGCGACGGCGTCCGCGGGCTCGCGGACGCCGACCTCGGCTACCCGGACCCCCAGGGGCTGCCCGCGCTGCGCGAGGCGCTCGCGGAGCACCTGCGCCGCAGCCGTGGCGCGCACGTGACCGCGCACGACGTCGTCGTGGTGAGCGGCGTCGCCCAGGCGCTCGCGCTGCTCGCGCGGCTGCTCGCCGCGGGCCGGGTGGCGCCCGCGCCGGGGTCAGGGCCAGGGGCAGGGGCAGGGACAGAGCCCGTCACGGTCGCCGTCGAGGACCCGTCGTCGCGGGGCGCGCTCGAGCTCCTGCGCGACGCGGGGACCCGGCCCGCGGGCGTGCCCGTCGACGCCGACGGGCTCCGGACCGACCTGCTCCCCGAGGACGCGCGCGCCGCGCTCGTGACGCCCGCGCACCAGTTCCCGCTCGGCGTCGTGCTCGCGCCGGCCCGCCGTCGTGCGCTGCTCGCGTGGGCCGCCGCGGGGGACCGCCTCGTGCTCGAGGACGACTACGACGCCGAGCTGCGCTACGACCGTCGGCCCGTCGCGTCGGTGCAGCCCCTGGACCCCGAGCGGGTCGTGCTGCTCGGCTCCGTCTCCAAGCTCCTGTCGCCCGCGCTGCGGCTCGGCTGGGTCGTCGCGCCGCCGCGCGTCGTCGGGCCGCTCGTCGAGGCCAAGCGCCACGCCGACCTCGGCACGTCCGTCCCCGAGCAGGCGGCGCTCGCGGCGCTCCTCGGCTCCGGCGCGTACCAGCGGCACCTGCGCCGGGCCCGGGTCGTCTACCAGCGGCGGCGTCGCGCGCTGCTCGCCGCGCTCGGCGAGGCCCTGCCCGGCGTCACGGTCGGGGGCGTCGCGGCCGGTCTCCACCTCGTCGTCCCGCTCCCCGGCCCGGCGGCCGAGGACGTGGCGGTCGACGGGCTGCGCGCGGCCGACGTCCCCGTCGAGCCCCTGAGCGGGACGGGCGTCGAGCGCGCCGAGCCGACCGAGCACGGCGTGGTCGTCGGCACGGCGCGCGTGCGCGAGCCCGACGTCGCGCGCGTCGTCGACGCGCTGCGGGCGGCGGGCGCGGGACGCCCGCCGGCCTGACGAGCGCGCGGCCGGTGCCCTACGGTGTGCGGGTGGGGACGACGCCGACCGAGACCGCCGACCGACGACCCGGACCGCGGCGCCAGGCGCGCGGTGTCGCGCGCCGGGACGCGATCGTCCGCGCCGCCGCGGACCTCATCCTGCAGGACGGCCCCGCGGCGGTGACCCACCGCGCCGTCGCGACGCGCGCCGACGTACCGCTCGCCGCCACCACCTACTACTTCACCGGCCTCGACGACCTCATGGGGGCGGCCGGCGAGCTCATCGTCACCGGGTGGGCGGAGCACGCGCACGGCGCCGCGGAGCGCGCGGCGCGCGGCGGGGACCGGGCCCGGGAGGACGCGCGCGTCCTCGTCGACGCCGTCCTGCCGCCCGGCGGGGAGAGCGAGCTGCGGGGCTTCTACGAGCACCTCGTCGGCGCGGGCCGCTACCCGGCGCTCGCCCGGGCCTACGGGAAGGGCCGGCAGGGGCTGGACGACGCCGTCGCGCAGCTCCTCGCCGTGCGAGGCCTCGGCCACGTCGCGGCGTCGCTCCTCGTCGCGGTCGTCGACGGCGCCGCCGTGAGCGCGCTGAGCGAGGGCCGTGACGCGCGCGCGCTCGCGGTCCGCCTCGTCGGCGAGCTCGTGGCACCCGGACCGCGCTGAGTCCGCGCCGCCGCCGGGTAGCCTCGCGGCCCATGACCCGACGCCCGTCCACCGCCCGACCCGCCCTGCGCGACCGCCTCGTCCCCGAGACCACCCGGACCCTCGTCTCGACCGTCGTCGCGCTCGTGACCGGTCCGGTCGTCGTGCTCCTCGCGGAGGGCCCGCTCGGCCTCGACGACCGGACCGTCCCCGTGGCGGCGGGCCTCCTCGTGTGGGTCGTGCTCGCCGGGCTCTCCTGCACGCTGACGTGCGTCGCGTTCGCCGGGCGCCGCGGCCCCGAGCTCGAGCGGGCCCTGCTGCGCGCGCACCCCGACGGGCGCGGCCGCGTCCGCACGCTGCTCCTCGGCGGCGGGTCGACGGCGTGGTCCGTCCAGTTCGCGGTCATGGCGCTGATCGTCGGGTTCGCCCTGGCCCAGGGCGTCGCGTGGGCCGCGGCCCCCGCGCTGACCGTGCTCGGCGTCGCGGTCATCGTCGTGTCGTGGGTCGCGGTCCTCGTGTCCCACACCGTGCACTACGCCCGCCGCGACGTCGCGGCCGGCGACGGCCTCGGGTTCGCTTTCCCCGGCGAGGGACCGCGCGCCTACGCCGACTACGTGTACCTCGCGGCGGGCGTGAGCACGACCTTCTCGACCGCCGACGTCACGGTGCTCGACTCCGTCACGCGCCGGATGGTCACGACCCACGCCGTCGTCGCGTTCGCGTTCAACGCCGTGATCGTCGCGCTCGTCGTCGTGGTGCTCGTCAACGCGTGAGGGCCGACCGCCGCGCCTGCGCCCGCGGCCGCGCCCGCGCCGCGGGCCGACGACGACGCGTGGCATAGCCTGGGCGGGTGCCCGACTCCCGCGCCGTCGTCTACCGCACCCGACTCACCACCCGGTTCCGCGGGCTCGACGCGCGCGACGGCGTCCTCCTGCGCGGAGACGCCGGCTGGGGCGAGTTCTCGCCCTTCTGGGACTACGACGACGCCGAGTCCGCGTCCTGGCTGCACGCCGCGCACGAGGCGGCCGACGACGGCTGGCCCGCCCCCGTCCGCGACCGGGTCCCCGTGAACGTGACCGTCCCGGCGGTCGAGCCCGACCGCGCCCGGGAGCTCGTCGCCGCGTCCGGCGGGTGCCGCACCGCCAAGGTCAAGGTCGCGCAGCGTGGGCCCGACGGCACGCTCGAACCCCTCGACGCCGAGGTCGCGCGCCTCGAGGCCGTGCGCGACGTGCTCGGACCGGGCGGTCGGGTGCGCGTCGACGCGAACGGCGCCTGGGACCCCGAGGAGGCGCTGCGCCGCCTCCCGCACCTCGACCGCGCGGCGGGCGGGCTCGAGTACGTCGAGCAGCCGTGCCCCGACGTGGCCGGTCTCGCGGCCGTGCGGCGCGGCCAGCGCGGCGACACCGCGGTGCCCGTCGCCGCCGACGAGTCGATCCGGCGCGCCGAGGACCCGCTCGCCGTCGTGCGCGCGGACGCGGCCGACGTCGTGGTGCTCAAGGTGCAGCCGCTCGGCGGCGTGCGCGCGTGCCTCGACCTCGCCGAGCAGGTGCGGCTGCCCGTCGTCGTGTCGTCGGCGCTCGAGTCGTCGGTCGGCATCGCCGCGGGCGTCGCGCTCGCCGCCGCGCTCCCCGCGCTGCCGTACGCGTGCGGTCTCGCGACCGTGAACCTGTTCGCCGCCGACGTCGTGCCCGCGCCGCTCGTGCCCGCCGACGGGGCCCTGCTCGTGACGCGTCCCGCACCGAGCGCGGAGGCGCTCGCCGCGACCGCGCCGGACCCGGAGACCGACCGACGGTGGCGCGCGCGCCTCGAGCGCGTCGCCGGCCTCGTGGCCACCGGGGGTGCGCGATGAGCGCCGCCCTCGACCCGCTGCTCGACGGCCTGGACGCGCAGCCGCCCGCGGTGCGCAGCGCGTTCGCGCTCGTGCACCGCCTCGCGCTCGAGGGCGTCGCGGACGTCGTGCTCGCCCCCGGCTCGCGCAGCGCGCCGCTCGCGTACGCGCTCGCGGCGGCGGCCGACCTCGGCCACCTCACGCTGCACGTGCGCGTCGACGAGCGCGCGGCCGGGTTCCTCGCCGTCGGGCTCTCGCGCGGGGCGGGGCCGCTCGTGCGCGGCGGCGTCGCGCTGCCCCGGCCCGTCGCGGTCGTCACGACGTCGGGGACGGCCGTCGCGAACCTGCACCCCGCGGTCCTCGAGGCGCACCACACGGGGGTCCCGCTCGTGCTCCTCACCGCCGACCGGCCGCACGAGCTGCGCGGCACGGGCGCGAACCAGACGACCCACCAGGCCGGGATCTTCGGCCCCGCGACGCGGTTCGCGGCGGACGTCCCGGCGCCCGACGGACGCCCGGGCGAGGTCCGTGACCTCCTCGCCGTCACGGCGCGCGCGCTCGCCGAGGCCGTGGGCGCGCGCTCGGGGCACCCCGGCCCGGTGCACCTCGACCTCGCGTACCGCGAGCCGCTCGTGCCCGTCGGCCTGCCCGGCACCCCTCCCGACGTCGCGCTCGGTGGGCCCACCGCGCCCGACCCGGACCTTCCCGGTGTCCGCTCGGTCGTCGTCGTGCCGGCCGCCCCCGCGGCCGTGCCGACAGGCGTCGCGCCGGGCGACGTCACGGAGCCGCTCGGAACCCCCGTCGGCCCCATCGAGATGCCGGTCCCCGGCGAGCGGACGGTCGTCGTCGCGGGCGACGGCGCGGGCCCCGTCGCGCGCGATCTCGCCGAGGCGCGCGGCTGGCCGCTGCTCGCCGAGCCGTCGTCCGGGGCGGCGGGCGGCCGGCACCTCGTCGTCGGGCACCCGCTCGTGCTCGGGGTCGACGCGCTCGTGGACGACGTGGAGCACGTCGTCGTGCTGGGGCGGCCGACGCTCTCGCGGCCGGTGCAGCGGCTGCTCGGGCGCGGGGACGTCGCGGTGACCGTCGTGGCACCGGGCTCGCGCCCCTGGCCCGACGCCGCGCGCAACGCCTCGACGGTGCTCCCCGTGGTGCCCGCGGGGTGGCTCGAGCCCGCGCCCGCCACGGGCTGGGCCGAGCGCTGGGGAACGGCGTCGGCCGCGGCGGCGGCCGTCATCAAGGCGGCGACCGACGGGGCCCGGACGGACGGCCCGAGCGTCGCGCGCGCGGTCGCCGCGGCGGGTGCCCCGGACGACCTGCTCGTGGTCGGATCGTCGAGCCCGGTCCGCGACCTGGGCCTCGTGCTCGGCCTCGACGGGCCCGGCCCGCGCGTGCTCGCCAACCGCGGCCTCGCGGGCATCGACGGCACCGTGTCGACGGCGCTCGGCGCGGCCCTCGCGACGGGTCGTGGCCACCGGCGCACCCGCGCGCTGCTCGGCGACCTCACCTTCCTCCACGACGTCGGCGGGCTGCTGCGCGGACCCGACGAGCCGCACGCGGACCTCCAGCTCGTCGTCGTGAACGACGACGGCGGCGCGATCTTCGCGGGGCTCGAGCCCGGGGCGCTGGGCGAGTCGTCCGAGGGAGAGCGCCGTACGTTCGAGCGCGTGTTCGCCACGCCGCACGGCGCGCACCTCGCGCCGCTGTGCGCGGGGTACGGGGTGGACCACCAGCTCGTCCAGGACGTCCCCTCGTTGCGGCACGCGCTCGCGGCGCCGAGCCACGGCGTACAGGTCCTCGAGGTGCGTATCGGGCGCGCGGACCGCCGTCGCGAGGGCCTGGTCCTGGCGGACGACGTCCGGGCGGCGGTGCGCGCGGGGCTGTCCTCGGGCGGCTAGGGGCGCGGAAAAACTCGCAGCGGACTCCCAGGTTCGTTCAAGCGTCGTTCAAGCGCGGCGGTGTGAAGTAGTGGGCAGAAGAAGGAGGCCCACCATGACGAACACCCCGGGCACCGAGCCCACCCCCGTCCCGACGCCCGACGCCACGCAGCCGCTGCCGGCCGCGACCGCGGGCGAGCAGGCACCGGCCCAGCCGTCGGCGCACCCGACCGGCCACCCGACGCAGCCGCTCCCGCCGCACCCCGTGCAGCACCTCACGACGCCGCAGCCCGCCCCGACGGGCCACGCCACCGCACCCGCGGGGCACACGCCCGCCACGCCGCCGGCGAACCCGTACGCGCGACCCGCGCAGGGCGCGCCCGGCGCGCACACGCCGTCCGGCAGCTTCGGCCCGCCGCCCGCACCGCCGGCCCCGGCCACCGCCGGGGAGAGCGGCGCCCCGCAGCGCCGCCGCACCTGGGTGCCGGTCGTCAGCGCCGCGGCCGCCGCGGCGCTCCTCGCGAGCGTCGGCACCGCCGGCCTCACCGGCGCGTTCGGCGCCGACCAGGACTCCGCGTCGCTCGCCGACGTCGGCCAGCAGCACGAGACGTCGGCCGCGCCTGTCGCCGACTCGTCGTCGCAGAACCCCGACTGGGAGGCCGTGACCAAGGCCGTCGCGCCGTCGGTCGTGGCGATCCAGGTCCAGACCCCGCAGGGCGGGGCCGAGGGCTCCGGCGTCATCATCGACGACAAGGGCCACGTGGTGACGAACAACCACGTCGTGTCCGGCGCCGAGAACGACACCGTCCAGGTCACGCTCAGCGACGGCCGCCTGTTCGACGCGAAGATCGTCGGGCTCGACCCGGCGACGGACCTCGCCGTCGTGCAGCTCGTCGACGCCCCCGACGACCTCCAGCCCGCGACGCTCGGCGACTCCGACGACGTGACCGTCGGCGAGTCGGTCCTCGCGGTCGGCAACCCGCTCGGCCTCGCGAACACGGCCACGACCGGCATCGTGTCGGCCGTCGACCGCCCGGTGTCCGCGTCCGGCGAGGGCGGCGGCACGTCCGTCGTCACCAACGCGATCCAGATCGACGCCGCGATCAACCCGGGCAACTCCGGCGGCCCGCTGTTCGACGCGCAGGGCCGTGTCATCGGCATCACGTCGTCGATCGCGACGCTGTCGAGCGGCGGTGGCCAGTCCGGCTCGATCGGCCTCGGGTTCGCCATCCCGGTGAACCTCGCCAAGACGATCGGCCAGCAGCTCGTCGACAACGGCACCGCGGAGCACGCGTTCCTCGGCGTGACGCTCGCCGACGCGACCGCGACGGCCGACGGCGTCACGCGCCGCGGCGCCGAGGTCCAGGAGGTCACCGACGGCTCGCCGGCCGCCGACGCGGGCATCCGCTCGGGCGACGTCATCGTCGCCATCGACGGCCACCCGGTCGGCGGGGCGGAGTCGCTCACGGCGTTCGTGCGCGAGCGGGCCGCGGGCGCCGAGTCGAAGCTCACCGTCGTCCGCGACGGCAAGACGCTCGAGCTCGACGTCACCCTCGCGACGCGCCCGGCGGACGACGAGACCACCGGCCAGGGGTCGCAGGACGGCCAGGGGCAGACGCCGGGCCAGGACGGCCAGGGGCAGCTCCCCGGCCAGGGCGACCAGGGCGACCAGGGCGGCCAGCAGGGCGACCAGGGTCAGCAGGGCGACCCGACCGACCCGGGCAACGTCCCGAACCCGTTCGACTGGTTCTTCGGCGGCCAGGGCTGACCCGGCCCCGCACCCCGTCCCGCCACCTCCTCTGACCGTGGCGGGACGGTGGGCCGTCGGGGACGTCCCCGCCCCGGCGGCCCACCGCACCGAGCGGCCGGCACGGATCTCCGTGCCGGCCGCTCGTCGTCGTCCGGGGGCGTGTGCCGTGCGGGGCTGGCCGTGCGGGACCGGCGCGTCAGGCGCCGAGCGCGTAGCGCATCGGCTCGAGCTTCGCCTCGGACTCGGCGACCTCGGCCGCCGGGTCGGACGCCGCGACGATCCCGCACCCGGCGAAGAGCCGCACGGAGCGCGGGTCGGTGCCCGACAGCTCGGCCGAGCGCAGCGCGATGCCCCACTCGCCGTCGCCGTCGGCGCCCAGCCACCCGACCGGGCCGGCGTACCGTCCGCGGTCCATGCCCTCGATCTCGCGGATGAGGTCGCGCGCGACGACCGTCGGCGTGCCGCACACCGCCGCGGAGGGGTGCAGCGCCGCCGCGAGCGCCAGGCTCGTCGGCCCGGCCGCGGCGCCGCCCGACGTCCCGGGCGCGCTCGCGCCGCGCGCGAGGACGGCCGTCACGTCGGACGCGAGGTGCATGACGTTCGGCAGGTGCAGCACGAACGGGGAGTCGGGGACGTTCATGGACGAGCAGAAGGGGGCGAGCGCCTGCGCGACGGACCGGACGGCGTACTCGTGCTCCTCCAGGTCCTTCGACGACCGGGCGAGCTGTGCGGCCCGCAGGAGCGCCTCGTCGTCGGACAGGCCGCCGCGCCGGATCGTGCCGGCGAGCACGCGGGACGTCACGAGGCCCTTCTCGCTGCGGACGAGCAGCTCGGGGGTCGCGCCGACGAGCCCGTCGACCGAGAACGTCCAGCACGCCTCGTAGGCGGAGGCGAGGCGCGCGAGCAGCCAGCGCGGGTCCACGGGCTCGCTCGTGTGGGCGACGACGTCGCGCGCGAGCACCACCTTCTCCAGCGCGCCCGAGCGGATGCGCTCGACGCCCTCCGCGACGACGGCGGCCCAGTCGTCCGCGCCGAGCGCGCCGTCGTGCCACGCCACCTCGCCCGGCGCGCGCACGGGCTCGCGCGGCGTGCGGCGCAGGGCGTCCGTGGGGGAGGAGGACAGCGAGCCGGCGGTGTCGACCGTCGTGAGCCACGCGTGGCCGTCACGTCGCCCGACGACGACGCGCGGCACGACGAGGACCCCGCCGGCCCGCACCGGGTCGTGCGCGTCGTCGCCCGGCGCGGAGTCGTCGAACGCGAACGAGCCGAACGCGACGGGGCCCGTGCCGGGCAGGCCCACCTCGTCGCGCACGACCGCGCGCGCGAGCGTCTCGTGCCACGCGGCCTCGGCGTCGGCGAACCGGCCGGGGCCCCACGTCTCGAGCCGCAGCGCCTCGCCCCAGCCGACGATCCCGTCGCCGCGGCGCACCCACGCGAGGGGCCGCGTGTCCGGCAGGAGGTCGACGAGGGCGTCGAGACCGCCGGGCAGGTCGGGGATCCGGGTGGTCCTCACGACCAGCGGGTGGGGCTGTGCGGCCGTGGCCGACGGTTCTGCGCTCATCGCCTCCCAGCGTAAGCCGCGGCGGTGCGACCGCGGGCGCGGGGACGTGGAAGCATGGGCGCCATGCCCCGTGCCAACCTGGACAAGAAGCCCTCCGAGGTCGCGTCGATGTTCGACGGGATCGCCTCCCGGTACGACCTGACCAACGACATCCTGTCGCTCGGGCAGGACCGCGCGTGGCGCCGGGCGACGGTCCGCGCGGTCGGCGCGCTGCCGGGCGAGAAGGTCCTGGACCTGGCGGCCGGAACGGGCACGTCCTCGGAGCCGTTCGCCGACGACGGCGTGCGCGTCGTCCCGTGCGACTTCTCCATCGGCATGCTCCAGGTCGGCAAGGAGCGCCGCCCGGACCTCCCGTTCGTCGCCGGGGACGCGACGCGGCTCCCGTTCGCGGACGGCACGTTCGACGCGGTGACCATCTCGTTCGGGCTGCGCAACGTCGTCGACACCGAGGGGGCGCTGCGCGAGATGCTGCGCGTCGTGCGGCCGGGCGGGCGCGTGGTGATCTGCGAGTTCTCGACCCCCACGTGGGCGCCGTTCCGCGTCCTGTACCAGGAGTACCTGGTCCAGGCGCTGCCGCGCATCGCCTCGGCGGTGACGCGCGAGGGCGGGTCGTACGAGTACCTCGCCGAGTCGATCGCCGCGTGGCCGGACCAGCAGGGCCTGGGTCGTCTCCTGCTGCGCGCGGGCTGGGAGAAGGTCGCCTACCGCAACCTCTCCGGCGGGATCGTCGCGCTGCACCGGGGCGTGCGCCCGGCCTGACGCCACACCAGGACGAGGCCCCGCGCGTGCTGCGCGGGGCCTCGTCGTCGACCCCGGCGGCGTGCTGCTGCGTCGGCGCGGGTGCGCGTCCCTGACCTGGGGCGACGGTGCTCCGGGCGGGCGCTGACGCGCGGGAGGCTAGGCCATCGCGGCGCCGGCCCCCTTGCCCGCGAGTCCTCGTCCCCAGGGCCGGTCGTCGCCGGGTGCCAGGACCTTCGTCACAGGATCTCCCAGGGAAGGGTCGCCTTGCTACACATCTCCCGTCCGGAGTGACTAGAGTGGCGGTGTCCATTGTGACCGACTTCACAAGGACTGTGGGTGCATCGTGTCCCGAGCCGGGTCACGGTGGAGCACCGCACGAGGACCGAGACGACGGGACGGCGAGGTGAGCACGGTGGGCGCGAGGCTCGACGACGCCGACGTGATCGTCGTGGGCGCCGGCCCGGCCGGCTCCGCGGCCGCCCACTACTGCGCCGCCGCGGGCCTGAGCGTCCTCCTCCTCGAGAAGTCGGCGTTCCCGCGCGACAAGATCTGCGGCGACGGCCTGACGCCGCGCGCGGTCGCCGAGCTCGTGCGCATGGGCGTCCCCACGCGCGCCGAGGACGGCTGGATCCGCAACCGCGGGCTGCGCGTCGTCGCGAGCGGCCGCTCGTGGGAGCTCGCGTGGCCGGACCTCGCGTCCTACCCCAGCTACGGCATGGCCCGCGCGCGCCACTCGTTCGACCGCACGCTCGCCGAGCACGCGCAGCGCACCGGCGCCAAGCTGCTCGAGCGCACCGCCGTCACCGGCCCCGTCCTCGACGAGCGCACGGGCCGCGTCGTCGGCGTCACGGCGCGCCCCGTGGACGAGAAGGGCCGGCGCGCCGGGGACGAGGTCACCTACCGGGCGCCCGTCGTCATCGCGGCCGACGGCGTCTCGTCCCGCTTCGCGCTCGCCCTCGGCCTCGCGCGGCGCGAGGACCGCCCGATCGGCGTCGCCGTCCGGACCTACTTCCGCACGCCCCGCCACGACGACCCGTGGATGGAGTCCCACCTCGAGCTGTGGGAGGGCAAGCCCCGCGAGTCGAACCTCCTGCCGGGGTACGGCTGGATCTTCTCGCTCGGCGACGGCACGGCGAACGTCGGCCTCGGCTCGGTGAGCTCGACGCCCGCGCGGCAGTCCGCGGCGAACGTCGACTACAAGGACCTGTTCGCCACCTGGATGCGCAACGCGCCCGCCGAGTGGGAGTTCACGGAGGAGAACCGGCTCGCCCCGGTGCGCGGCGCGGCGCTGCCCATGGGCTTCAACCGCACGCCGCTGTACACGCGCGGCGTGCTGCTCGTCGGGGACTCGGGCGGCATGGTCAGCCCCTTCAACGGCGAGGGCATCGCCTACGCGATGCAGGCCGGGCGGGCGGCGGCCGACGTCGTCGCCCAGTCGCGCGCGCGGCTCACCGACGGCGGTCGCGAGCGCGCGCTGCAGACGTACCCGCGCCTCATGCGGCGCGAGCTCGGCGGCTACTACACGCTCGGCCGGTACTTCGTGAAGCTCATCGAGCACCCCGAGATCATGCGGATCTGCACGCGCTACGGGCTCCCGCGCCCGGTCGTCATGCGGTTCGTGCTCAAGCTCCTGTCGGACTGCTACGAGCCCCGCGGCGGTGACTGGGTCGATCGCGTCATCGCCGGGCTGACCAGGGTGGTGCCATCGTCATGAGCCCACGAGGTGGGCCGGCACCCGCGCACCGCGCAGCGCCGGCACTCGCACCACCTGACCGCGGACCCGGACGACGTCGTCCGGGGAGACCCGTCCCGAGCCCCCACTCGAGGAGTCGACGATGACCAACCCGTACGTCCCGCTGCTCGTCCTCATGGGCGTGGCCGCCGTGCTGGCGCTCGGCGGCGTCGCCGCGAGCGCGGTCATCGGCCCCAAGCGGTACAACCGCGCCAAGCTCGACGCCTACGAGTGCGGCATCGAGCCCACGCCCCACGCCGTCGGCGGCGGGCGCTTCCCGATCAAGTACTACCTCGTCGCGATGACGTTCATCGTCTTCGACATCGAGGTCGTCTTCCTCTACCCGTGGGCCGTCGACTTCGCGACGCTCGCGACGTTCGGGCTGGTGGCGATGCTCGCGTTCCTCGCGCTCATCACCGTCCCGTTCGTCTACGAGTGGCGCCGCGGCGGCCTCGAGTGGGACTGACGGTGGCACCCAGCGGGGGCCCCGGCGGGCACCGGCGAGAGAACTAGGAGAGACACCATGGGGATCGAGGAAGCTCCCTCGGGCTTCTTGCTCACCACGATCGAGGACCTCGCGGGGTACCTGCGCAAGGCGTCGCTGTGGCCCGTGACCTTCGGCCTCGCGTGCTGCGCCATCGAGATGATGGCGGCGGGCGCGTCGCGGTTCGACCTGTCGCGCTTCGGCATGGAGGTCTTCCGCGCGTCGCCGCGCCAGGCGGACCTCATGATCGTGGCCGGGCGCGTGAGCCAGAAGATGGCGCCGGTCGTGCGACAGGTCTACGACCAGATGAGCGAGCCCAAGTGGGTCCTGTCCATGGGCGTGTGCGCGTCGAGCGGCGGCATGTTCAACAACTACGCGATCGTGCAGGGCGTCGACCACGTCGTCCCGGTCGACATCTACCTGCCCGGCTGCCCGCCGCGGCCGGAGATGCTCATCAACGCGATCCTCGCGCTGCACGACCAGATCCAGCACGAGCCGCTCGGCGTGAACCGCAAGGAGGCGGCGCGCGCCGCCGAGGCGGCGGCGCTCGAGGCGACGCCCACGTTCCAGATGAAGGGGCTGCTGCGGTGACGGACGAGAAGAGCGGCACCGGCACGCCGGTGCCGCAGCCGGAGGAGGTGAACGGCCCCCGGTCTGCCGACCTCGTGACCGGTGCCGGGGCGCCCCGCACGCTCGAGGTCGTCGAGGTCCGCGAGGGCATGTTCGGCGTCCACGGCTCGGGCGACACGTCCGGCTACGGCGGCCTGGTGCAGCCCGTCGCGATGCCGGGCGCGAGCGCGCGCCCCTACGGCGGCTGGTTCGACGAGGTCGTGGATGTCCTCGCCGAGGTGCTCGAGGCCTCCGGCGTCGCGTTCGACGCCGCGGTCGAGCGCGTCGTCGTCGACCCGCCCGGCGCGCACGCCGAGCTGACGCTGCACGTGCACCGCGACCACCTCGTCGAGGTGTGCCGGGCGCTGCGCGACGACCAGGACCTGCGCTTCGAGCTGAGCCTGGGCGTGAGCGGCGTGCACTTCCCGCACGACGTCGGCCGCGAGCTGCACGCCGTCTACCACCTGACCTCGATCACCCACGGCCGGCGGCTGCGGCTCGAGGTGTCGGTGCCGGACGCGGACCCGCACGTGCCGACCACGACGTCCGTCTACCCGACGAACGACTGGCACGAGCGCGAGACGTGGGACTTCTTCGGCATCGTCTTCGACGGCCACCCGTCGCTCGCGCGCATCGAGATGCCCGACGACTGGCCGGGCCACCCGCAGCGCAAGGACTACCCGCTCGGCGGGATCCCCGTCGAGTACAAGGGCGCGACCGTGCCCCCGCCCGACACGAGGAGGTCGTACTCGTGAGCACGCACACCACCGGTGCCCCCGGCGGCGCCCCGCACGCCACCCGTCCGCCCGTCGGCGACTTCGACCCCGGCGTCCCGAGCTTCGAGGCGTCCGGCGGCGACTGGGCCGAGATCGCGGAGAGCGCCGTCGCGGCCGCCGCGCTCGGCGAGGAGCGCATCGTCGTCAACATGGGTCCGCAGCACCCGTCGACGCACGGCGTGCTGCGCCTCATGCTCGAGATCGACGGCGAGACGGTCACCGAGGCGCGCTGCGGCATCGGCTACCTGCACACGGGCATCGAGAAGAACATGGAGTTCCGGACGTGGACGCAGGGCGTCACGTTCTGCACCCGCATGGACTACCTCGCGCCGCTGTTCCAGGAGACGGCGTACTGCCTCGCGGTCGAGAAGCTCCTCGGCATCACGGACGACGTGCCCGAACGGGCGAGCGTCATCCGCGTGCTGATGATGGAGCTCAACCGCATCGCGTCCCACCTCGTGTGCCTCGGCACGGGCGGCAACGAGATGGGCGCGACGACCGTCATGACCATCGCGTTCACCGCGCGCGAGGAGATCCTGCGGATCTTCGAGGCGGTCACGGGGCTGCGCATGAACCACGCGTACGTCCGCCCGGGCGGCGTCGCGCAGGACGTGCCGCCGGACCTCGTCGAGCAGGTGCGCCGGGCGGACCCGCTCGTGCGCCGCTACCTCGGCCAGCTCGGCGACCTCATGCTCGCCAACCCCATCTTCAAGGGGCGCCTCGTCGGGGTCGGGCACCTCAACCTCGCGGGCTGCATGGCGCTCGGCGTCACCGGCCCGGTGCTGCGCTCGACGGGCCACCCGTACGACGTGCGCAAGGCCGACCCGTACTGCGGCTACGAGACGTACGACTTCGACGTCCCGACCGCGACGGGCGCCGACTGCTACGACCGCGTCGTGCTGCGGCTCGAGGAGTGCTACCAGTCGCTGCACATCGTCGCGCAGTGCCTGGACCGCCTCGAGGCGACGGCGGGGCAGCCCGTCATGGTCGGCGACCGCAAGATCGCGTGGCCCGCGCAGCTCGCGATCGGGAGCGACGGCCAGGGCAACTCGCTCGAGCACATCAAGGAGATCATGGGCTCCTCGATGGAGGCCCTGATCCACCACTTCAAGCTCGTCACCGAGGGCTTCCGGGTCCCCGTGGGGCAGGCGTGGCAGACCGTGGAGCACCCGCGCGGCGAGCTCGGGGTGCACCTCGTGTCCGACGGCGGCACCCGCCCCTACCGGGCGCACTTCCGCGACCCGTCGTTCAACAACCTCCAGGCCGTGGCGGCGATGTGCGAGGGCGGCCAGGTGGCCGACGTCGTGGTCGCGGTCGCGTCCCTGGACCCCGTGCTGGGAGGGGTGGACCGATGACCATCGACGCCGGACCTGCGACGGACGGGACGCCCGCCGGGCGCTCCCGCCCCGGGTACGACGCGGAGACGACGGCGCGGCTCGCCGCCGACGCCGCGCAGATCGTCGCGCGCTACCCCGAGTCCCGCTCCGCGCTGCTGCCGATGCTGCACCTCGTGCAGTCCGAGGACGGCTACGTGTCGCGCGACGGCATCCTGTTCTGCGCGGAGCAGCTCGGGCTCACCGCGGCGGAGGTCTCCGCCGTCGCGACGTTCTACACGCAGTACAAGCGCCACCCCAACGGCACCTACACCGTGGGCGTCTGCACGAACACGCTCTGCGCGATCATGGGCGGCGACGCGATCTTCGACGAGCTGTCGGACCACCTCGGCGTCGGGCACGACGAGACCACCGAGGACGGCGCGATCACGCTCGAGCGCGTGGAGTGCAACGCGGCCTGCGACTACGCGCCCGTGATGATGGTCAACTGGGAGTTCTTCGACAACCAGACCCCCGGCAGCGCGACGGACGTCGTGGACCGGCTCCGCGCCGGCGAGCCCGTCGCCCCGACGCGCGGCGCGGCGAGCGTGTGCACGTTCAAGCAGATGAGCCGCGTGCTCGCCGGCTTCCCCGACGGCCGCGCCGACGAGGGCGTCGGCGCGGGCGAGCCCACCCTCGCCGGCCTGCGGCTCGCGCGCGAGCACGGCTGGACCGCCCCGGCCGACGAGACGGACGCCGAGGCGGCCCCCGACGGCGGCGCTCCCGCCGGCGGTGCGCCCGACGCCGGCGAGGCGCAGTCGAGCGCCGAGCGGAAGCCGACGACCGACGCCGACGTCGACCCCGGCGGCAAGGCCGAGTCGCCCGGCACGAAGCCCGACCCGTCGAAGGGAGCGGACGCATGAGCGAGCAGCAGAGCACCCAGACCCGCCCGGCGCCGGACCCGCTGACCCCGGTCCTGTCGGACACGTGGGACGCGGACCGGTCCTGGACGCTCGCGTCCTACCTGGACCGCGGCGGCTACGCGGGCCTGCGCGCCGCGCTCGGGCAGGACCCGGGCGACGTCGTCGCGACGGTCAAGGCGTCGGGCCTGCGCGGCCGCGGCGGCGCGGGGTTCCCCACGGGCATGAAGTGGGGCTTCCTGCCCGCGCCCGACGGCGGCCCGCGCTACCTCGTCGTCAACGCGGACGAGTCCGAGCCGGGCACGTGCAAGGACATCCCGCTCATGCTCGCGAGCCCGCAGGCGCTCGTCGAGGGCGTGGCGATCACGTCGTACGCGATCGGGTGCGACCACGCGTTCATCTACGTGCGCGGCGAGGTGCTGCACGTGTACCGCCGCCTGCTGCGCGCGGTCGAGGAGGCGTACGAGGCGGGCTACCTCGGCAAGGACGTGCTCGGGTCGGGCTTCGACCTCGACGTCACCGTCCACGCCGGGGCCGGCGCGTACATCTGCGGCGAGGAGACGGCGCTGCTCGACTCGCTCGAGGGCCGCCGCGGGCAGCCGCGGCTCAAGCCGCCGTTCCCCGCGGTCGCGGGCCTGTACGCGCGCCCGACGGTCGTCAACAACGTCGAGTCGATCGCGAGCGTGCCGTCGATCGTCGCGCGCGGCGCGGACTGGTTCACCTCGATGGGCACGGAGCGCTCGGCCGGCGTCGGCCTGTTCTCGCTCTCCGGGCACGTGACGCGGCCGGGGCAGTACGAGGCCCCGCTCGGCACGACGCTGCGCGAGCTGCTCGACCTCGCGGGCGGGATGCGCGGGGGCAAGGCGCTGAAGTTCTGGACGCCGGGCGGCTCGTCGACGCCGCTGTTCACCGACGCGCACCTCGACACCCCGCTCGACTACGAGTCGGTCGCCGCGGCGGGCTCGATGCTCGGCACGCGCGCGCTCCAGCTCTTCGACGAGACGACGTGCGTCGTGCGGGCCGTGAGCCGGTGGACCGACTTCTACGCGCACGAGTCGTGCGGCAAGTGCACGCCGTGCCGCGAGGGCACGTACTGGATGAAGCAGGTGCTGGCGCGCATCGAGGCGGGCCAGGGCACGGAGGCCGACCTCGACCTGCTCCTCGACACGTGCGACAACATCCTGGGCCGCGCGTTCTGCGCGCTCGGCGACGGCGCCACGTCGCCCGTCACGAGCAGCATCGCGCTGTTCCGCGACGAGTACGAGGCGCACATCACGGAGCACCGCTGCCCGTTCGACCCGGCGGCCTCGGCGCTCTTCGACTACACGCCCCGCCCGGCCCGCGTCCTGACGGCAGGAGTGCACTGATGACGACCACGACCCCCGCCCCGGGCACCGGCTCCTCGGCCGTCGCGCCCTCGGGCGGCGCGGCCAAGCCCCCGGCCCCCGCGGACCAGGTGACGTTCACGATCGACGACATCGAGATGTCGGTGCCCAAGGGCACGCTCGTGATCCGCGCGGCCGAGCAGATCGGGATCCAGATCCCGCGGTTCTGCGACCACCCGCTGCTCGAGCCCGCCGGGGCGTGCCGCCAGTGCCTCGTCGAGGTCGCGGCGCCCGACCGCGAGGGCAACGTGCGGCCCATGCCGAAGCCGCAGGCGTCGTGCACGCTCGAGGCGACGCCGGGCATGGTGGTGAAGACCCAGCGCACGAGCCCGGTCGCCGACAAGGCGCAGCACGGGATCATGGAGCTGCTGCTCATCAACCACCCGCTCGACTGCCCGGTGTGCGACAAGGGCGGCGAGTGCCCCCTGCAGAACCAGGCGATGAGCAACGGGCGCGCGACCAGCCGGTTCGTCGACGTCAAGCGCACGTTCCCCAAGCCGATCGCCGTCTCGACGACGATCCTGCTCGACCGCGAGCGCTGCGTCCTGTGCCAGCGGTGCACGCGCTTCTCCCAGGAGATCGCGGGCGACGCGTTCATCGACCTGCAGAAGCGTGGCGCCGCGCAGCAGATCGGGCGCTTCGACGAGGCCGTGCTCGACTTCGCGCCGCCCGCGGGCCAGGCGCCCGGCGACCGCCCGGTGGGCCTGGCCCTGGAGGACGAGTCGGGCCTCCCGTTCGCGTCGTACTTCTCCGGCAACACCGTGCAGATCTGCCCGGTCGGCGCGCTCACGGGGGCGGCGTACCGCTTCCGGTCGCGCCCGTTCGACCTGGTCTCGACGCCGTCGGTCGCCGAGCACGACTCGTCCGGGTCGGCGATCCGCGTCGACCACCGCCGGGGCGTCGTGCTGCGCCGCCTCGCGGGCCAGGACCCGCTGGTCAACGAGGAGTGGATCACCGACCGGGACCGCTTCGCCTTCACGTGGCAGTCCGCGCCGGACCGCCTCACGCACCCGCTCGTGCGCGACCGCGAGGTCGCGCCCGACGGGACCGTCACGCGCGGCGAGCTGCGCCCGGCCTCGTGGGCCGAGGCGCTCGAGGTCGCGGCCGACGCCCTGACCCGGGCCCGCGACGCGGGCGGGGTCGGCGTCCTGCCGGGCGGGCGGCTCACGGTCGAGGACGCGTACGCGTACGCCAAGCTCGCGCGCACGTGGCTGCGCACGAACGACGTCGACCACCGGGCCCGCGCGCACAGCGCGGAGGAGGCGGACTTCCTCGCGCACGCCGTGGCCGGCACGGGTCTCGGCGTGACCTTCCCCGACCTCGAGAAGGCCCCCGCGGTCCTGCTCGTCGGCCTCGAGGCCGAGGAGGAGGCGGGCGTCGCGTTCCTGCGCCTGCGCAAGGGCGCGCTGCGGCACCGGGTCCGCGTGTTCTCCGTGGCGCCGTTCGCGTCGCGCGGCGTGCAGCGCATGCACGGCACGCTGCTCCCCGCCGCCCCGGGCACCGAGGCGGAGTGGCTCGACGGCATCGCCGCGGGCGACCGGGTCCGCACGCTCGACGAGGCGAGCGGCACCGACGACGTCCTCGCCGACGCGAGCGACGCGCTCCGCCAGCCGGGGGCGGTCGTCCTCGTGGGCGAGCGGCTCGCCACGACGCCCGGCGGGTACAGCGCGCTGCTGCGCGCGGTCGCCGCGACGGGCGCACGCCTCGCCTGGGTCCCGCGCCGAGCGGGCGAGCGCGGCGGCGTCGAGGCGGGCACGCTGCCCAACCTCCTGCCGGGCGGACGCCCGGTCGCCGACGCCGCGGCCCGCGTGGACGTCGCGACCGTGTGGGACGCGGCGACCACCGAGGACCACCCCGCGGGGCTGCCCACGGCGCCGGGCCGCGACCTGGGGGAGATGCTCGACGCGCTCTCGGTCGGCCAGCTCGCGGGCGTCCTCGTGGGCGGGCTCGAGCTCGACGACCTGCCCGACCCGGCGCACGCGCGCCGCGCGCTCGAGGCGGCGGACGTCGTCGTCTCGCTCGAGGTGCGGCGCTCGGCGGTGACGGAGTACGCCGACGTCGTGCTCCCGGTCGCCCCGCCCGTGGAGCGGGCCGGGGCGTTCGTCAGCTGGGAGGGACGCGTGCGCCCGTTCCCGGCCGCGCTCGCCTCGACCGCGATGCCTGACCACCGCGTGCTCGACGCGCTCGCGGACGCCGCCGGCACCCCGCTCGGCCTGCCGACGCTCGAGGCCGTGCGCGCCGAGCTCGAGCAGCTCGTGGGCGACGGCGCGTGGGACGGCGCGCGCGCCGCGGCGCCCACGGTCGACGCGACCGAGCCGCCCGCCGTCGCGCCGGGGACCGCGGTCCTCGCGAGCTGGCGCCTCCTGCTCGACGACGCGCGCGGCCAGGACGGCGAGCGGTACCTCGCCGGCACGGCCAAGCGCCCCGTGGCCCGCCTGTCGGCGGCCACGGCCGCCGCGGTCGACGTGTTCGACGGCGAGCTCGTGCGCGTCGTCACCGACCGGGGCGCGGTCACGCTCCCCGTGGTGGTGACCGACATGGTCGACCACGTGGTGTGGCTGCCGCTGCGCTCGCCGGGGTCGTCCGTGCACGCCACGCTCGGCGCGGTGCCGAGCGACCTCGTCCGGCTCGAGCCGGGGACCACCGACGGAGGGGAGGGCGCATGAGCGGCCTGCACGCGCTCCACGCGCTGGCCACCGAGACGCCGGCGGTGCCCGGCATCACGGCGAACTTCTCGCAGGACAACGGCTGGACGTACCTCGTCAAGGCCGTCCTCATCCTCGTCTTCCTGCTGACGAGCGTGCTCTTCGCGATCTGGTTCGAGCGCAAGGTCGTCGCCCGCATGCAGGTGCGGCCCGGCCCGAACTGGCACGGCCCGTTCGGCCTGCTGCAGTCGCTCGCCGACGCGATGAAGCTCCTGCTCAAGGAGGACATCACCGTCAAGGCGGCCGACAAGTTCGTCTACCTGCTCGCGCCGATGATCTCCGTGTTCTGCGCGCTCCTCGTGTTCGCGGTGATCCCGTTCGGGCCCGAGGTGCAGATCCCCTTCACGGACTACGTGACGCCCGCCCAGCTCACCGACTTCCCGGTCGCGACGCTCTACATCCTCGCGTGCGCGTCGCTCGGCGTGTACGGGATCGTGCTCGGCGGCTGGTCGTCCGGCTCGACGTACCCGCTGCTCGGGTCGGTCCGCTCGACGGCCCAGGTCATCAGCTACGAGCTCGCGATGGGCCTCTCGCTCGTCTCCGTCTTCCTCATGGCGGGGTCGATGTCGACCTCGCGCATCGTCGACTCGCAGACGCAGCTGTGGTGGTTCCTCCCGCTCCTGCCGGCGTTCGTCATCTACGTGATCTCCATGGTCGGTGAGACGAACCGCCTGCCGTTCGACCTCCCCGAGGCCGAGGGCGAGCTCGTGTCGGGGTACATGACCGAGTACTCGTCGATGAAGTTCGCGTGGTTCTTCCTCGCGGAGTACATCAACATGCTCAACGTCTCCGCGGTCGCGACGACGCTGTTCCTCGGCGGGTGGCGCGCGCCGTGGCCGCTCTCGGCGATCAACGACGGGATGTTCAACGAGGGCTGGTGGCCGATCCTCTGGTTCCTCGTCAAGGTCTGGGCCGTCATGTTCTTCTTCGTGTGGGTGCGCGGCACGCTGCTGCGCCTGCGCTACGACCAGTTCATGTCTTTCGGGTGGAAGCGGCTCATCCCGGCCGCACTGGCGTGGCTGGTCCTCCTGGCCCTGGTCCAGGCGGTCCGCCAGTTCCTCGACGTCGAGCTGGGCGTCGTCGTCGGCGTCGCCGTGGGGCTCGGGGTCGTGATCGTCGCGGCGGCGTGGTTCTGGCCCGAGAAGAAGGCGCCACCCGGCGCCGCTCCGCGCGCCGCGGGCGCCGCGCCCGAGCCGTTCGACGCGTTCGCCGGCGGCTTCCCCGTCCCGCCGCTGCCCGGCCAGTCGCTCCCGCCCTCGCCGCGTCGTCGGGCCCTCGTGCCCGACGACGCGGGCGCGGCCAGGACGTCCGCACCGGGTGCCGGTGCTCCCCGCGACACACCGCACGACAAGGAGGTCGACCGTGGCTGACGACCAGAAGCCGGACCGGCCGGGCGAGTACGAGGTCCGCCGCCCGCAGGCGAAGGGCTTTCGCGAGCTCGTCGCGCCCGTCGCCGGGTTCGGCGTGACCTTCTCCTCGATGTTCCGGCCGACCGTGACGGAGCAGTACCCGCGCCAGAAGGTGCCGCCCAAGCCGCGCTACCACGGCCGGCACCAGCTCAACCGGTACCCCGACGGGCTCGAGAAGTGCATCGGGTGCGAGCTGTGCGCCTGGGCGTGCCCCGCGGACGCGATCTACGTCGAGGGCGCGGACAACGCCGACCTGCCCGACGGCGGCCACATGTCGCCCGGCGAGCGGTACGGCCGCGTCTACCAGATCAACTACCTGCGCTGCATCTTCTGCGGGCTGTGCATCGAGGCGTGCCCGACGCGCGCGCTGACGATGACCAACGAGTACGAGCTCGCCGGCCCGACGCGTGAGGGCATGATCTGGGAGAAGCAGGACCTCCTCGCGCCGCTGCGCGAGGGCATGCTCTCCGCGCCGCACCCGATGGTGCCCGGGACGTCGGACACCGAGTACTACCGCGGAGAGGTGAGCGGACCGGTGGCCGAGCAGGTGGAGTGGGTGCGCGAGCACCGGCCGGACGACCCGACGCTCCCGCCGGAGCCGGCGGGCCGCGAGCCGGAGGTCCGGCGGGTCACGCAGCCGTCCGGGCGGTCCGCCCGTCCGTCGGCCCGGAAGGGCGCGCGGTGATCGGGGGCGGCGGCGAGGCGGTCCTCTTCTGGGTCCTCGCCCCCCTCATGGTGCTCGCGGCGCTCTCGCTGCTCTTCGCGCGCAAGGCGGTGCACGCCGCCATCGCGGTCATGTTCGTCATGGTCGACCTCGCGATCCTCTACATCGCGCAGGAGGCGCCGTTCCTCGGCGTCGTCCAGGTGGTCGTCTACACGGGCGCCGTGATGATGCTGTTCCTCTTCGTGCTCATGCTCGTCGGCGTCGACGCGTCGGACTCGCTCGTCGAGACGATCCGCGGCCAGCGCTGGATCGGCGTGCTCCTCGGGCTCGGGCTCGGGGCCGTGCTGGTCGGCGTCGTCTCGCAGGCGGCTTTCCCGCCCGCGGTCGGCCTCGAGGCCGCGAACGCGGTGACGAACCCGACGGCGCTCGCGCGCGTGCTCTTCGCGGACTACGTGTTCGCGATGGAGGTCGTGGGCATCCTGCTCATCACTGCCGCGGTCTCGGCGCTCGTGCTCACGCACCGGCGCCGGCTCACCCCGAAGGTCGGCCAGCGCGAGCAGGCGGACGCGAAGGTCGCGGCCCTGCCCTCGGGCGGCCGGCTCACGCCGCTCGCCGCGCCCGGCGTCTACGCGCAGAACAACGCGATGGACACGCCGGCCCTCGACCCGCAGGGGCGGCCCATCGAGGAGTCGGTGTCCCGCATCCTGCGGATCCGTGGCCAGGAGCGCTCGGCCGGCACGATCCTCGAGGCCGAGCGCGACGTGCTCGTCGAGCACGAGCCGCACCGCGCCCTGCCCGCGCTGCGGGCCCAGGACGCGAACGAGCGCGTGGTGCAGGCGGCGACGGCCGAGCATCCCGAGGGCGAGCCGCCCGCCGGCGACGTCGGAGGCCCCGACGACCCGGGCCGGTCCCGCGTGCCCGGCGCGACCCCGGGAGGAGAGGACTGATGGAGCTCACCCACTACCTCGTGCTGGCCGCGATCCTCTTCGCGATCGGCGCCGCGACGGTCCTGCTGCGCCGCAACGCGATCATCGTGTTCATGGGCATCGAGCTCATGCTCAACGCGACCAACCTCGCGTTCGTCACGTTCGCCCGCATGCACGGCGACGTGACCGGCCAGGTCCTCGCGTTCTTCGTCATGGTGGTCGCGGCGGCGGAGGTCGTCGTCGGCCTCGCCATCATCGTGTCCATCTTCCGCACCCGTCGGTCCGCCTCGGTCGACGACGTCAACCTGCTCAAGAGCTGAGGGGCCGGCACCGATGACGATGCTCCTTCCCGCCCTGCCGTCGGCGGGCGGACTGCTGACCGCGACCGACGTCGTGCCCGCGACCGAGACGGTCCCGGGCGCGTTCCTCGCCGCGCCGCTGCTCGTGCTGCTCCCGCTCGTCGGGGCGGCCGTCCTGCTGCTCGCGGGCCGCCGCAGCGACCGCTGGGGCGCCTGGTTCGGCGTGCTGATGTCCGCCGCGGCGTTCGTCGTGGGCCTGGTCCTCTTCGTGTCGATGCTCGGCCTCCCGGTCGACGAGCGCGTCGTGGACTACCGGCTGTTCGACTGGATCGTGTCCGGCGGGCTCGACCTCGCCGTCGGGCTGCGGATCGACCCGCTGTCCCTGACGTTCGTGCTCCTCGTGACGTTCGTCGGGACGCTCATCCACGTGTACGCGGTCGCCTACATGGCGCACGACCGCGACCGGCGTCGGTTCTTCGCGTACCTCAACCTGTTCATCGCGGCGATGCTCGTCCTCGTCCTCGCCGACTCGTTCCTCCTGCTGTTCGTCGGCTGGGAGGGCGTGGGCCTCGCGTCGTACCTGCTCATCGGGTTCTGGAACCACAACCGGGCGTACGCGGTCGCGGCGAAGAAGGCGTTCGTCATGAACCGCGTGGGCGACATCGGCCTCATCGTCGCGATGATGCTCATGTTCGCGACGTTCGGCGCGCTCGACTTCAGCACGGTGTTCGCCCGCGTGCCGGAGGCCTCGACCGCGCTGCTCACGGCGACGGGCCTCGCGCTCCTGCTCGCGGCCTGCGGCAAGTCGGCGCAGTTCCCGCTCCAGGCGTGGCTCGGGGACGCGATGGCCGGCCCGACGCCGGTCTCCGCCCTCATCCACGCGGCCACCATGGTCACGGCGGGCGTCTACCTCGTCGTACGGTCCGCGCCGATCTTCGAGGGCGCGCCGACGGCGCAGCTCGTCGTGGTGATCGTCGGTGCGGTGACGCTGCTCTTCGGGGCGATCGTCGGCTGCGCGAAGGACGACATCAAGAAGGCGCTCGCCGCGTCGACCATGTCGCAGATCGGCTACATGATCCTCGCCGCCGGGCTCGGCCCGATCGGCTACGCGTTCGCGATCTTCCACCTCGTGACGCACGGCTTCTTCAAGGCCGGGATGTTCCTCGGCGCGGGGTCCGTGATGCACGGCATGGACGACCAGGTCGACATGCGCCGGTTCGGCGGCCTCGCGCGGTACATGAAGGTCACGTGGATCACCTTCATGATGGGCTGGCTCGCGATCCTCGGGATCCCGCCGTTCTCGGGCTTCTGGAGCAAGGACAAGATCATCGAGGCCGCGTTCGTCCCCGTCGACGGCGAGCCGTGGCGGGCGTGGGTCTTCGGCGGCGTGGCGCTGCTCGGCGCGGGCATCACCGCGTTCTACATGTCGCGCCTGTTCTTCATGACGTTCTCCGGTCGCCGCCGCTGGAACGACGGCAGCGGCTCCGTGGACGGCCTCGGCCCGCAGGACGGTCCGGTCCAGCACCCGCACGAGTCCCCGCGCCTCATGACGTGGCCGATGATCGTCCTCGCCGTCGGGTCGGTGGCCCTGGGCGGCATCCTCGCCGCGGGCTCGCGCTTCGTCACGTGGCTCGAGCCCGTCACGGGGCACGCCGAGCACCACGAGCCCGTGCTGCCCGTCTGGTCGCTCATCGCCCTGACGCTCCTGCTCGTCCTCGCGGGCGCGGCCCTCGCGTGGCGCCAGTACGCGATGTCGAGCGTCCCGGTCCGCGCCCCGCGCGGCTCCGTGCTCACGCGCGCGGCCCGCCGCGACCTGTACCAGGACGACGTCAACGAGACGGTGTTCATGCGTCCCGGCCAGTACCTCACGCGCTCGCTCGTCTATGCCGACAAGGAGATGGTCGACGGCGGCTGGATGGGCCTGGCGGGCCTCGTCGGCAAGGTAGGGGAGTGGCTCCGCGGGTGGCAGAACGGCTACGTGCGCTCGTACGGCGCGACGATGCTCGGCGGCCTCGTCGTCGTCGTCGCCGTCGTCCTCGCCCTGACCACCGGCTCCGCGAGCTGAGAGGGAGACACCCATGACCACCTCCGTCCCCTGGTTGTCCCTGCTCATCGCCTGGCCCCTGGTGGGTGCCGCGGCGGTGTGGTTCACGGCCGCGGCCCGCACACGCGGCGTCGGCGCGGGCGCGCTGCGTGCCGTGCGCGGCATCGCGCTCGGCGCGGCGCTCGTCGAGCTCGGCCTGCTCGTCGGCGCGTTCACGGCGTTCGACACGTCCGCGGCCGGCACCCACCAGCTCGCCGAGACGTACCGCTGGATCCCGCAGATCGGGGCGAGCTACGCGGTCGGCGCCGACGGCGTCGCGCTCGCGCTCGTCGCGCTGTCGGTGCTGCTGGTCCCGCTCGTCGTGCTCGCCGCGTGGAAGGAGCAGGACGGCGACGTCCGCCGCCTGCGCCACTACCTCGCGCTCGTGCTGCTGCTCGAGGCGTTCATGGTCGCGGTGTTCGTCGCGCGCGACGTGTTCCTCTTCTACGTGCTGTTCGAGGCCATGCTCATCCCGGTCTACTTCATGATCGGCGGGTTCGGCGTCGGGGCGCGGCGGCGCTACGCCGCGGTGAAGTTCCTGCTGTTCTCGCTCGCGGGCGGCCTCATCATGCTCGCGGCCGTCATCGCGCTCTACGTCCAGGTGCCGATCGACCCGGCCACGGGCGCGCGGCCCGAGGACGCGTTCCTCACGACGAACCTCGTCGGGTACTTCGCGGAGAACCCGATGCCGGTCACGATCGAGCGGCTGCTGTTCCTCGGCTTCTTCCTCGCGTTCGCCATCAAGGCGCCGCTCTTCCCCGTGCACACCTGGCTGCCCGACGCCGCGCAGCACGCGCCCGCAGGCACGTCCACGCTGCTCGTCGGCGTCCTGGACAAGGTGGGCACGTTCGGGATGCTCACGCTGTGCCTGCCGCTGTTCCCGAACGCGAGCAGGTGGGCGGCGCCCGTCGTCGTCGTGCTCGCCGTCGTGTCGATCCTGTACGGCGCGCTCATGGCGATCGGGCAGAGCGACCTCATGCGGCTCATCGCCTACACGTCGGTGTCGCACTTCGGGTTCATCGTGCTCGGCATCTTCGCGTTCACGTCGCTCAGCGTGTCCGGCTCGTCGCTCTACATGGTCAACCACGGGATCTCGACCGGGGCGCTGTTCCTCCTGGCGGGCTTCCTCGTCGCGCGGCACCCCGAGCGCTCGCAGCGCATCGCGGACTACGGCGGCCTGCAGAAGGTCGTCCCGGTGCTCGCGGGCACGTTCCTCGTGGCGGGCCTGTCCGCGCTGTCGCTGCCCGGCCTGTCGACGTTCGTCAGCGAGATCATGGTCCTCGTCGGGACGTTCGCGCGCAGCCCGTGGGCCGCGCTCGTCGCGGTGCTCGGCGTCGTGCTCGCCGCCCTCTACGTGCTGCTGACCTACCAGCGGATCTTCACGGGCGCCACGCGCGAGGGGCTCGACCGGCTCCCCGACCTGGGCGCGCGCGAGAAGTGGGTCGTCGCGCCGCTGCTCGTCGCCCTCCTCGTCCTCGGGTTCTACCCGGCGCCCGCGCTCGACCTCGTGCGCGAGCCCGCCGAGGTGACGCTCTCCGACCTCGCGGTCGCGGGCGTCGAGGACCCGCCGCGCTCCGACCCGCTCGCCGCGGGGACCGAGCAGGTCGCCTCCTCGAGCCAGGGCACGTCCGTCACTCGTAGCTCCGACGAAGGGAGCGAGTCGTGAACGACTCCTTCGTGGCCCCCACGGTCGACTGGCTGTACCTCGCCCCGGTCCTCGTCGTGCTCGGCGCCGGCGTCGTCGGCGTGCTCGTCGAGGCGTTCGTCCCGGCGCGCGTCCGGCGCACGGTGCAGGTCGTCCTGGCCCTGCTCGCGACCGCCGCGGCGCTCGCGCTCGTCGTCGTGCTGTGGCGCGACCCCGCCGTCCAGGGCGCCGACGGCGCCGCCTACGGCGTGCGGGTGCTCGGCGGGTCGATGGTCATCGACCCCTTCGGGCTCGCGATCCAGGGCATCGTCGTGCTGCTCGCGTTCCTGGCGATCCTCGTGATCGCCGACCGGACGTCGACCGGCCAGGACGCGTTCGCGCCGTCCGCGGCCGCCGTCCCCGGCTCGCCGTACGAGGACCTCACGCGGCGCAAGGGGCTCGAGCAGACCGAGGTCTACCCGCTCGTGCTGTTCGCCGTCGGCGGCATGATGATCTTCCCCGCCACCGGGAACCTGCTCGTGATGTTCGTCGCGCTCGAGGTGCTCTCGCTCCCGCTGTACGTGCTGTCCGCGATGTCCCGGCGTCGCCGCCTGCTGTCGCAGGAGGCGTCGTTCAAGTACTTCCTGCTCGGCGCGTTCGCGTCCGCGCTGTTCGTGTTCGGCGTCGCCCTCGTCTACGGGTTCGCCGGCTCGGTGGACCTCGTCGAGGTGTACCGGTCGCTCGCGACGCCCGAGGGCCCGCTCGCGAGCATGCCCGGGCTGGTCGTCGTCGGTGCCCTGCTCATCCTCGCGGGGCTGCTGTTCAAGATCGGTGCCGCTCCGTTCCACTCGTGGACCCCCGACGTCTACCAGGGGGCCCCGACGCCGATCACCGGCTTCATGGCGGCGTGCACCAAGGCCGCGGCGTTCGGCGCGCTCCTGCGCGTGCTGTACGTCGTGAGCCTCGGCCTCGCGCAGTCGTCGCCGGCCACGCGCGAGGACCTGTTCGTCGCGCTGTGGATCGTCACGCTGCTCACCATGGTCGTCGGGACCGTCGTCGGTGCCGTCCAGACCGACGTCAAGCGGCTCCTCGCGTACTCGTCGATCGCCCACGCGGGGTTCATCCTCGTGGGCGTCCTGGGGTTCTCCCAGCTCTCGCTGCGGGCGACGGTGTTCTACCTCCTCGTCTACGGCCTCGCGACGGTCGGCGCCTTCGCGGTCGTCACGCTCGTCCGCGAGACGGCCCCCGTCCGCGAGCGGGTGCCCGCGACCGTCGGGGCGGGCGCCGGGGGAGCCGACGGCTCGGACGCGGCGGACAACGTCACGGACGGCCCGTCCCGGGAGCCCGTCGCCGTGCTCGGCGAGGCCACCCACCTCGCCCAGTGGGCGGGTCTCGGACGCCGCAGCCCGTGGCTCGCCGGCGTCTTCTCGCTCTTCCTGCTCTCCATGGCGGGCATCCCGCTGACCGCCGGGTTCGTGGCGAAGTTCACCGCGTTCGGTGCGGCGATCGCCGGCCCCGACGGGCAGGGCGGCGGCTCCACGTGGGTGCTCGCGGTGGTCGGCGTGCTCGCCTCGGCCGTGGCGGTGTTCTTCTACGTCCGCCTCATCGTGCTGATGTTCTTCACGGCGCCGTCCGGCGGCGTGGGCGACGGCGCGGACGGCGGCGCGGAGGCCTCCGAGGGCACCGGCGTGACCGTCGTGCGGTCGACCGGACCGACGACCGTGGCGATCGCCGTGTGCGCGATCGGGGTGCTCCTCCTCGGTGTGTTCCCCTCCCCGGTTCTCGATCTGGCGGCCGAGGCGGTTAAGTTCGTCCCGTGACCTCCGTGCCTCCCGTCCCCTCCGCGCCCGCCGGGTCCCGCGGCCCGCGCGAGCGGACCGCTCCCGTGACGACCACCGCGATCCCGATCTCGGACCCCGAGCTCGCGGCCGCCCTCACCGAGCGCCTGGCGGAGGTCGAGACCCGGCTCCGGGCCGCCGTCGCGCACGCCGACCCGCTCGCGGACTCGGCGTCGCGGCACCTCGTCAACGCCGGGGGCAAGCGCCTGCGCCCCCTGCTCACGCTGCTCGCGGCCGAGCTGGGGGACGGGACGCGGCCCGAGGTCGCGGAGGCGGCCGTCGTCGTCGAGCTCACGCACCTCGCGTCGCTCTACCACGACGACGTCATGGACTCCGCGCCCGTGCGGCGCGGTGCGCCGTCCGCGCACGCGGTGTGGGGCAACTCCGTCGCGATCATGGTCGGCGACCTGCTCTTCGCGCGCGCCGCGTCGACCGTGGCGGCGCTCGGCCCGGAGGCCGTGCTCATCCAGGCGCGGACGTTCGAGCGGCTCTGCCTCGGCCAGCTCCACGAGACCACGGGGCCGGGCGAGGGCGACGACCCCGTCGAGCACTACCTGGAGGTTCTCGCGGACAAGACGGCGTCGCTCCTGTCGACGTCCGCGCGGCTCGGCGCGATGTTCGCCGGCTGCCCGGCCGACGTCGTCGAGACGGTCGCGGCCTACGGCGAGCGGCTGGGGGTCGCCTTCCAGCTCGCCGACGACGTCCTGGACCTCGCGTCCTCCGGCGACGAGTCGGGCAAGACCCCGGGCACCGACCTGCGCGAGAAGGTCCCCACGATGCCGGTCCTCCTGCTGCGCGCGCGCATCGCGCAGGGGACCGCGACGGAGGACGACGCGGCGCTCGTCGAGCTGCTCGACTCCGACCTGACCGACGACGCCGCGCTCGCGGCGGCCGTCGCGGCGCTGCGCCGGCACGAGGTGCTCGCCGAGACGCGCGCCCTCGCCGTCCGGTGGGCTCGCTCCGCCGTCGACGAGCTCGACACGCTGCCCCCCGGGCCGGTGAGCGACGCGCTGCGGTCCTTCGCGGAGGCCCTGGCGGACCGCGCCGCCTGACGCGCCGAGAGGGTGAACTTTCCGGTCGCGGGTGTCGTGGGCGCGAGGGCGTCCCGGTGCCCGGGCTGGTTGCCCGGGACACCCGTCCGGCCCGGCCGGTAGCGGCACACCCGACGGCGGTCCGCGCCGGTGGGCCCGGGGCGCGCGGACCGAGAGGGGAGTTCTCCCCATGGGACGGGTGTCGGATCTCACTCGCCCTCCCGTTATCCTCGGTTGCGCGATCGGTGGGGCCGCCTGGCAAGTGCGAGATCGAGGGGGCCGGCGAAGGGGACCGGTCGCCTCCCGATCCGGCACCTCGGAGGACTTGTGGGTTTCCTGGCGCGCCTGCGTGAGCACCGCCGTACCGTCGCGTCCGTGAGCACCGTGTCGGTGTTCTCGACGGCGCTGGTGGGACTCGCGCTGTTCACCGAGGGCGAGGCCACGGCGGACGTGGACCTCAACGACTCGGGCGTGTGGGTGACGAAGACGTCGGCCGGCCTGGTGGGGCGGTTCAACTACGAGTCCCAGGCGATGGACGGCACGCTCAACGCGGGCAGCGCGTCGTTCGACGTGCAGCAGGACGCGGGCCGCGTGCTCCTCGAGGACGCCGGGACCGGGACCGCCTCGCCCGTGGACGTCGCCCACCTCAAGCTCGACGGCCAGGTGCGCATGCCGGCCGGGGCGCAGGTCGCCTCCGGGGGCGCGACGACCGCGATCCTCGACGGCGAGGAGGGCCTGCTGTGGGTCCTGCCGTTCGACGGCGCCACCTCGTTCGACGCCGAGGAGCTGGACCCGACGGTCGAGGTCGAGGGTGACGGGGACGTCGTCGTCGCGCAGGACGGCACGGTGTTCGTCGCGGTCCCGTCGACCGGGACGCTGTGGACGGTCCGCACGACGGCGCGCGGCGCGGTCTCGGGGGAGCCCGCGTCCACCACGCTGCCCGTGGGGACGGGCGCCGAGGTCGAGGTGACGGCGGTCGGCGACGAGCCGGTCGTGCTGGACCGCTCCGCGTCGCGGCTCGTGCTGCCCGGCGGCCGCACGGTGGCGCTCGAGGACGGCGCGGAGGCGCGGTTGCAGCAGCCCTCGGCGGCGTCCGACGACGTGGTGGTCGCGACGTCGCGCGGTCTCGTCACGCAGCCGCTCGCCGGCGGCGACGCGGTCCGCCGCACGGCTGAGGGCCGCCCGGCGGCGCCCGTGCAGCTCGGGTCGTGCACGTACGGGGCGTGGGCCTCGACCGGCCAGGTGGTCCGCGACTGCGAGGGCACCGACCGCGACCTGGACACCCGCCTGGAGGGGATCGACCCGCAGGCTCGCCTGGAGTACCGGGTGAACCGGCAGGTGATCGTGCTCAACGACCTGTCGGCGGGGACGTTGTGGATGGCGGCGGACGAGTACCAGAAGGTCGACGACTGGGACGT
>NZ_SOZH01000007.1 GCF_004519295.1 Cellulosimicrobium funkei | reverse complement strand
TCGGGCTGCAGGAACAGCTCCAACCCGTCCGGGTGCGTGTCGTTCCTCAGCACCGGGACCGTCACCACGTCCCCCGCGTGCACGGTCACCTCGTCCGCGACCGCGTTCGGCGGCTGCAGCCGCGTCGGCGCCGGCACCGGCACGATCCGCACCTGGCCGGTCGCGGTCTCGGTGCCGTTGGAGGCGGTGTACTCCACCGTCACCGGCGCGTCCAGGCGCCGGATCTCGGTCACCCGCAGCATCTGGTGGGCCAGGATCGCGACCGACACGCCGGCGTCGGCGGGCACGCGCACGGACTGCACGACGAGCACGCCGCCCGAGGGGTCCGTGTCGTTCGCGAGGACGTCCACGAGCGTGGACCCTCCCGCCGGGAGGAGCGCGGTGTCGGTGACGACGACGGGCGCGCCCTCGGCCTCGGACGGCGGCAGGACGTCGACCCGGACGAGGCCCGTGGTCGCGTTCGGGCCGTCGGTCACCTGGTACGTCAGGTCGTAGGAGCGCGGCTCCATCGAGAGGAACGTGAACGTGCCCGCGTCGTAGTTCGGCGTGATCTGCGCCGGGGCGGACTCCGAGACCGACGCCAGGCGCAGCTCGTCCCCGTTCGGGTCGGTGTCGTTGCGCAACGGCTCCACCGTCACCGGCTGCCCCGCCGGGACCACCACGTGGTCGCTCACCGCGACCGGCGGCTGCGGACCCGGCACCACGTCGACCAGCAGCTTGCCCTCGAAGGACAGCTCGCCGTCGGAGACGAGCAGGGTCACGATCTTGCGCCCGGTCGAGCCGCCGCCGTCGCGCAGCTCGACCGTGCCGTCGGGGCGAGAGCGCACGTCGTCGCCCGCGACCGTCGCGGCCGCCGACGCGAGGTACAGGTCGTCGCCGTCCGGGTCCTTGAAGAAGGGCAGCACCTTGATCGTCGCGGCGCCGCCCTGGGCGACGCGCAGGACCGGGTCACCGGTCTGCTCGGGGGGAGCGTTCTCGCCCCAGGGGGACACCTTGAGGGTGACGCCCGCCTCGGCGACGCCGCCGCGGCCGTCGGACACGGAGTACCGGAAGGAGCCGGTGCCCTCGGCGTCCTCGGGGACCACGGCCTGCAGCGCGGCGCCGCCCATGATGGTCTGCACGGTCGCGTTCGACGGCGAGTCCCCGACGAGCGACGCCGTCATCACGTCCCCGTCCGGGTCCACGTCGTTGCCCAGCACCGGCAGGATCGTCGTGCGCCCCGGACGCACCCCGAACGCGTCGTCCTTCGGCTGCGGCGGCCGGTTCGGCTGGGACCGGTCCGCGATGAACTGGTCCACCTGCTCCGGGTTCGTCAGCTCCGCGTCGGCCTCCTCGCCCTCGGCCTCCTCGGGCATCTGGACGTCCCAGTCGTCGACCTTCTGGTACTCGTCCGCCGCCATCCACAACGTCCCCGCCGACAGGTCGTTGAGCACGATGACCTGCCGGTTCACCCGGTACTCCAGGCGGGTCTGGGGGTCGAGCCCTTCGAGGCGCTCGTCGACGTCGCGGTCGGTGCCCTCGCAGTCGCGGATCACCTGGCCGGTCGAGGCCCACGCCCCGTACGTGCACGACCCGAGGCGCACCGGGGCGGCCGGGACGCCCTGCGCGGCGCGGCGCTGGGCGTCGCCGCCCTTCAGTGGCTGGGTCACGAGCGCGTCGGTCGTCGCGACGACGACGTCGCCCGACCCGGCGGACGGCTGCTGGAGCCGCGCCTGCTCCGCGCCCTCGACCGCGACGGTCCGGCCGCCTGGCAGCACGAGCTGCGAGGCGGAGCGGTCGAGGACGACGGGCTCGTCACCGACGGCCGTCACCTCGACCTCGGCGCCCTTCCCGACCGGGAGGGACGTCGACGCCGGGTCGCCGGAGACGGCGCCCTTGCTCGTGGTCTCGACCGTCCAGAGCGCTCCGGTCGAAGGGATCGCGACGAAGACCGTCCCGTCCTCGGACACCGTCAGCGCGCCGTCACCGCCGACCTCGGCCGTCGGGTCGAGCTTCTCGGCGTCGAACGAGGTGGCGCCGTCGAACGGCAGGACCCACAGCAGGCCCTCCTCGCCGTCGAGGATCGCGGTCGTCGCGCCGCCGGAGGCGACCTGCGCCCCGGCCGGCAGGCGGATCTGCCCGGTGAGCTTGAGGTGGGCGACGTCCACGGGGGACGACGTGCTCGTCCCCTGGTCGTCGAGGAGGACGCGGCCCGCGTCCTGCTGCACGTCGAACGACGCGCTGCCCGCGTTGAGCGTGCCGTCCATCGCCTGGGACTCGTAGTTGAACCGCCCCACCAGGCCCGCGGACGTCTTCGTCACCCACACGCCCGAGTCGTTGAGGTCCACGTCCGCCGTGGCCTCGCCCTCGTAGAGCAGCGCCATGCCCACCAGCGCCGTCGAGAACACCGACACGGTGCTCACCGACGCGACGGTACGACGATGCTCGCGGATGGTCGTGAGAAGACCCACCTGTGCTCCTCTGTGCCTGGGCGGGGCACACGTCCTCCCGGTCCCGCCGAGCGGCGGTGACGAGGGGAACGGGTGCTCCGGTGCCCGCAGACTGCCCGCAGAACGCCCCGACGAGGGTAACCGAGGCAGGGTCGCTCAGGGCATGGGGAGCGGTCCCCATGGAGGGTGGAATATTCCCCTGATCAGGGCAGAAGGGACGCACGGGACAGCGCGGCCCGGTCGCGCGTGCGGTCCTCGGCCGTGCGCAGCGACGCGCCGTCCGGGCGGACGGCGGCCTCCGCGGCGCGCGGGGTGGTCGACACCCGGGATCGGGCGGCCGCGCGGCGGCGGCCGAGGTCGGCCAGGGCGGAGCCCACGAGGACGAGCAGACGGTCCGTGCCACGGGGCTCGACCGTGCGGGGCAGGGTGGGGGAGTACGCGCTCATGAGGGGTTCTCCTTGCCGTCGATCGTCGGGAAGACGTTGAAGTGGATCTGCACGGGCCGCGCGCCGGGCGTCTGCTCCTGGCCCTGGAACCGCTGGAGCGTCGCGTCGAACGCGTCCCACGCCTCCGCGACCTCGAGCATCTGGTCGGCGGTGAGCCACATGCTCGCCGTCGTCAGACGGCTGCCGTCGAGCCACCGCGTCGGCAGCTCGGGGGAGCGCTCGAGGAACGCCTGGATCTTGCGCGCCCTCGCGGACTCGAACTCGCGGCTCACCATCGCGCCCGCGAGCGTGGCGGCGGCGTCCTCCTCGTCGTGCGGGACGTCGACCGTGAACCCGCCCGGCGGGCGCTCCCACCAGCGCTCGCGCGCCGTCCCGCGGCCCGCGACCTCCCGGACGAAGCCGTGCCGCGCGAGCTGGCGCAGGTGGTAGCTCGTCGACCCGCTGGACTCGCCCACGAGGTCGGCGAGGCGGCTCGCGGTGAGCGCGCCGTGCGTCGAGAGCAGGTCGAGGATCTGCACCCGCAACGGGTGCGCGAGTGCCTTGAGCTGCGCGGGGCCGAGCGCGGGGTGGCGTTCGGCCGGGACGGGTGCCGGTGCGCTGTCGGTGGGCATACGACGGCCATAGCGATGCAAACGACTCTTTGCAAGAGTTTCTTTGCAGCGGGATGTTGGCATCTGTCGGACGGCCCGCGCGGGGAGCGGGGGCGTGCGCGAGGTGCGAGCATCGAGCGCATGACGCAGGTGGCGGAGCGGGTGCGCGGCGCGGCGGAGCGCGCCATCTTCCTGCGGGTCGCGGGCCCGGACGCCACGGCGACGCGGGCACGCATCCACGAGACGCCCGGCCCGCGCTGGTTCCCGCCGGGGTCCGCGGTCCAGCGCGTGCACGGCGACGCGTCGATGTTCGTCGGCGGGCTGCGTGCGCTGCTCCTGCAGAGCCTGCACCCGCTCGCGATGGCCGGGGTCGCGGCGCACTCGGGCTACCGGGGCGACCCCTGGGGGCGCCTCCAGCGGACCTCGACCTTCATCGCCACGACGACCTTCGGCACGGCCGACGACGCCGCCGGCGCCGTGGCGGCGGTCCGGGCGGTCCACGAACGGGTCCGCGGCGTCGCGCCCGACGGCCGCCCCTACCGCGCGAGCGACCCGGACCTGCTGCGCTGGGTCCACGTCGCCGAGACGCAGAGCTTCCTCGTGGCGCACCAGGAGTTCGGGCACCGCCCGCTCGGCGCCGCCGGGTGCGACGAGTACGTCGCGCAGGCGGCGGTGGTCGGCCGCGCCCTGGGCGTCGAGGACGTGCCGGTCACGGTGCGCGAGCTGGACGACGCCGTCGCCGGGTACCGTCCGGTGCTCGGCCTCACCCCGGCGGCGCTCGACGCCGCGCGGTTCCTCCTCGTCGAGCCGCCGCTGCCGTGGGCCGTGCGTCGGGTGTACGCGGGGCTCGCGGTGGCCGCACGCGCGTCGCTGCCGGACTGGGCGCGCGCGGGCATGCCGCGCGTGCGGGGGCTGCCTCAACGGTGGGCCCACCCCGCGGGCGAGGCGGTCACGCGGCTGCTGCGGTGGGCCCTCCCCGGAGCCTGACGGCGAGGCGTGCCCGGCGGGTCAGGCGTCGGCGCGGCGTCGGCGGTAGGCGTCGAGGTCCTCGTTGAGTCGGCCGAGGAGCTCGGCGAGGAGGGCCCGGTCGAGGCGCGACCAGTCCCCGAGCACGTCCGCGTAGAGCGCGGTGCGCGCCGCGCGGTGGGCGGCGAGCTCGTCGAGCCCCGCGCCCGTGGGCTCGACGACGACGGCCCGGCCGTCGTGCGGGTCCCGGGCCCGGCGCACGTGCCCGGCCCGCTCGAGCACGACCACCTGGCGGGTGACGGTGGAGGCGTCGAGGCCGAGGCGCTCGGCGAGCGCGTTGACGTGCAGCGGGCCGTGGGTGCCGAGCGTGTGGAGCAGCAGGTAGCCGGACCGGTCGAGCGTGCCGCCCCGGCGCGACGTCCCGGGGCTCCCGGAGGCGCGCGTGCGCTCCGCGCGGCGCAGGAGCTGGGCGACCTCGAGCTCGATCGTTCCCAGCACGTCCTGGGCGGTCGCGTCCCCGCGCGCCTCGGCCTGCGGCTGATCGTTTCCCTCGGCAACCGTCATGGGTGTATTCTACAGATAGTTACCTGCTAGATACAGGTACTTCTCCCGCCGCCGCCCCTCGTGCGGCGGCCTCCCTCACCAGGAAGTGCGACCGAGTGGCCTCCACACGCAACGAACCGAACCGCACCGCCATCTACGCGACCGCCCTCACCGCGTTCTTCGCGATCGCCGGCATCGCCGTCGTCGACCCGATCCTCCCCGTGATCGGCGAGGAGATCGGGGCGTCGACCTGGCAGATCGAGCTCCTCTTCACCGCCTACATCGCCGTCATGGCGCTCGGCATGATCCCCGCCGTCATGGCGACCGGGCGCTTCGGCTACAAGAAGATCCTCGCCACGGGCGTCAGCCTGGTGGCCGTCGCGGCCGTGCTCGCGGCGCTGAGCACGAGCATCGGCCAGCTCGCCGCGCTCCGCGGCCTGTGGGGCCTCGGCAACGCGATGTTCTTCGCGACGGCGATGGTCCTCCTGGTCTCCCTGGCGAACGACCGCGAGTGGGTCGTCGAGCTCTTCGAGACGTGCGTCGGCCTCGGCTTCGCCGTCGGGCCGCTCCTCGGCGGGCTGCTCGGCGGCATCTCGTGGCGCGTGCCGTTCTTCGTGTGCGGCGTCTTCATGCTCGTGGCGCTGCTCGTGTCCGTGACGCGCCTCAAGGACCCCGCCGAGAAGCCCGCGCCGCTGCACGTCGGCCAGGTCTTCCGCCTGTTCCGCAAGCCCGGCTTCCTCGCGCTCGCCGCGGTCACCGCCGCGTACAACTTCTGCTTCTTCGTCGTGCTCGGGTACACCCCCGTGTTCCTCGGGCTCGACGTCGTGCCGCTCGGTCTCGTCTTCACCGCGTGGGGCGTGGGGCTCGCGATCGGGATCCTCGTCGTCGGGCACCGGCTCGCGCACCGCGTCGGCGCCGTCCAGACGCTGGGCGTGGCCGTCGTGGGCGTCCTCGTCGCGCTCGTCCTCCTCGCGCTCGACCTCGGGACCGCCTGGTCCGTCGTCGTGCTCGTCGGCGCCGGCGTGTTCATGGGCATCGCGAACGCCAACCTCACGGACCTCTCGCTCGCGCTCGGCGACCCGGACCGCCGCGTGACCACCGGCGCGTTCAACCTGGTGCGCTGGGGCTTCGCCGCTCCCGCCCCGGTCATCGCGGGGCTCCTGCACCCGGTGTCCGCGACCGCGCCGTTCTGGCTCGGGGCGGGGATCCTCGTGCTCGGCGTCGTCGTGTTCGTGGCGTACGGGCACCGGATGGCAGGCGAGCTCGGGGAGCGCGTCCTGTGGTCCCGGTGGAACCGCACGGCCCGCACCGTCGAGGGGACGCCCGAGGAGGCGCTCGGCGAGGTCTGAGCCGCCGGCGGCACCGACGGGGGAGGGTCCCGGGCCGCGCGGCCAGGGACCCTCAGTCCTCCGGGTCGGTCCCGGCGTCGGCCGAGCCGTCGCCCGAGGCGCCCGACGTGCTGGTCGCCGGGTCGGGCTCGGGGTCGGCCGCGGCCGACTCCGCGGCCCGCGTGAGGGCCTCGATCCCGGCCGTCAGCGCGCGCAGGTCCGCGACGTCGAGCCGGTCGAGGAGGTCCGTGAGGGGCTCGTCCTCCTGCGCGACGAGCCGGCGCACCGCCGCGGCGCCGCGCGGGGTGGCGGCGACGAGGCGCACGCGACCGTCCTGCGGGTCGGGGCGGCGCGACGCCATGCCCGCCGCCTCGAGCCGGTCCACGATCCCCGAGAGCGTCGCGGGGGAGATGCCGAGCACGTCCGCGAGCCGGTGCGAGCTCGTCTCGCCGTCCAGCTGCAGCACGGCGAGCGCGCGGAGCTGGGGGACCGTCAGGGTCGTGCGGAGCAGCGGCTCGAGGCGCTGCGCGAGCAGCAGGTCGGCGAGCCGTCGCTGGGCGTCCTCGAGGCGCCGGGCGAGCGCCGCGCGCTCGTCGTCGGCGGGGTGGGTCACGGCGCCGACTCTATCGGTGGGGGCGGGAACCATCCCGAGATGCTTCGCGTTACGCTAACGAAATCGCGACGCCGACGTCGTCTCCCGCCCGACCTGGAACCCCTGGAGGCTCCGTGTCCCGTCTCGCCCGGCTGTCGCTGGCCAACCGCGCGCTCGTCGCGCTCGCCACCGTCGCGATCGCGATCTTCGGCGTCCTCAGCATGGGATCGCTCAAGCAGGAGCTCATCCCGAGCCTGCAGATCCCCACGGCCGCCGTCGTCGGCGCGTACCCGGGCTCGGCCCCGGCGATCGTCGAGCAGCAGGTCACCGTCCCCGTCGAGACGGCCGCGCGCGGGGTCAAGGGGGTCGAGGACGTCACGTCGACGTCGTCGACCGGCCTCTCGGTGACGACCGTCCAGTTCGCGTACGGCACCGACATGGACGCCGCGGCCTCGCAGCTCCAGACGGCCGTCACGCGGCTGCAGTCCCAGCTCCCGGAGGACGTCGAGCCGCAGGTCGTGACCGGCTCCGTGGACGACCTCCCGGTCATCCAGCTCGCCGTGTCGGGCGGCGCGGACGAGGCGGCGCTCGCGGACACCGTGACGTCGAGCCTCGTCCCTGCGCTCGAGGACGTCGAGGGGGTCCGCAGCGTCGCGGTGAGCGGCGTCGCCGACCAGCAGGTGACGATCGCCCTCGACCCCGCCGCGCTCGCCGTCGCCGGGCTCAGCCCGCAGCAGGTCTCCACGATCCTCCAGGACAACGGTGTCGTGGTGCCCGCGGGCACCGTCGCGGAGGGCGACCGCACCCTCAGCGTGCAGGTCGGCACGGCGATCACGACCGTCGACGAGCTCGCCGCGCTGCCCCTCGTGTCCCCGACCGCGGCGCCCGGCACCCCGCCCGTCGCGCTCGGCGACGTCGCGACCGTCACCGCGGGCCCCGAGCCCGCGACGTCGTTCTCCCGGCTCGACGGCGAGCCCGCGCTCGCCGTCGCCATCACCAAGACGCCCGCCGGCAACACGGTCGAGGTGTCGCACGCGGTCCAGGACGCGGTCGACGACCTCTCCGGCGTGCTCGACGCCCAGGACGTGCGCGTCGAGGTCGTGTTCGACCAGGCCCCGTTCATCGAGGAGTCCATCGAGGGCCTCGCGACCGAGGGCCTGCTCGGGCTCCTCTTCGCGGTCGTCGTGATCCTGCTGTTCCTCGCGTCGCTGCGCTCGACGCTCGTCTCCGCCGTGTCGATCCCGCTGTCGCTGCTCGTGACGTTCATCGTCATGAACGCCACGGGCTACACGCTCAACATCCTCACGCTCGGGGCGATGACGGTCGCGATCGGCCGCGTGGTCGACGACTCGATCGTCGTCATCGAGAACATCAAGCGGCACCTGTCGTACGGCGAGGAGAAGGTCGGCGCCATCATCGGCGCGGTCAAGGAGGTCGCGGGCGCCATCACCGCCTCGACCGTCGCCACCGTCGCCGTGTTCCTGCCGATCGCGCTCGTGGGCGGCATGGTCGGCGAGCTCTTCCGGCCGTTCGCGCTCACCGTCGCCATCGCGATGCTGGCCTCGCTCTTCGTCGCGCTGACGATCGTCCCGGTCCTCGCGTACTGGTTCATCACGTCGCCGCCCGTCCCGGCCGACCCGGAGGCCGCGCGCCTCGCGGGCGAGCGCGCCCGCGCCGCCGCGGAGGCCAAGGAGCGTCGCGGGCTGTGGCAGCGCGCGTACCTCCCGACGCTGCGGGGGGCCCTGCGCCACCCCGCGATCACGCTCGGCGTGTCGGTCGCGATCCTCGCCGGGACGCTCGCGCTCGTGCCGCGGCTCGAGACCAACTTCCTCGGCGACACCGGCCAGGACACGCTCACCGTCACCGAGTCGTTCGCGCCGGGCACGTCGCTCGACGCGCAGGACGCTGCCGCGCGCGACGTCGAGCAGGCGCTCCTCGACGTCGACGGCGTCGCCACGGTCCAGACGACCGTCGGCACCGCGGGCGGCCCGGAGGCCGCGTTCTTCGGCGGCGGCGGGTCCCCGACGGCGACGTTCGCCGTCACGCTCGACGCGGACGCCGACGCCGTCGCGGCCCAGGAGGACGTGCGCGACGCCGTCTCCGGGCTGGGTGGGGACGCGCGCGAGGGCATCGAGGTCGCGGGCGCCGACGCCGCGTTCGGCAGCTCCACGGTCGACCTCGTGGTCCGCGCGCCCGACACCGACACCCTCGCCGCGGCGGCCGCCGAGGTGCAGGAGCTCGCGGAGGGGACCGACGGCGCCGCGCAGGTGACGAACAACCTCGCCGCCGCCCAGGCCACCGTCCAGGTGACGGTCGACCGTGAGGCGGCGGCCGCCGTCGGGCTCACGGAGACGCAGGTGGCCGGGACGGTCGCGGGGGCGATGTCCCCGGCCCCGGTCGGCACGGTGAACCTCGGCGACGGCCCGGTGCAGGTGCGCGTGGTCGCGGGCGAGGCGCCGGCGACGGTCGCCGAGCTCGAGCAGGTCGTGCTGCCCACCGCCGCGGGCCCCGTGCCGCTCACGCAGGTCGCCGAGGTCGCCGAGGTCGAGGTCCCCACCTCGATCACGCGCGTCGACGGCGAGCGCAGCGCGACGATCGCCGTCACCCCCGCGGGGCAGGACCTCGGCGCGCTGACCACCGAGCTCACGACCGCGATCGACGGCCTCGAGCTCGAGGGCGGCGCGACGGTCGAGGTCGGGGGCGTCGCCGCCGACCAGGCCGACGCCTTCGCCGACCTCGGGCTCGCGCTGCTCGTCGCGATCCTCATCGTCTACCTCGTCATGGTCGCGACGTTCCGCAGCCTCCTGCAGCCGTTCATCCTGCTCGTGTCGATCCCGTTCGCCGCGACGGGCGCGCTGCTCCTGCTGCTGGCCACGGGGACGCCGCTGGGCGTGCCGGCCCTCATCGGCCTGCTCATGCTCGTCGGCATCGTGGTGTCGAACGCGATCGTGCTCATCGACCTCATCAACCAGTACCGCGAGCGCGGGCGGGCGCTCGACGACGCCGTCCTGGAGGGGTCGCGCAAGCGGCTGCGCCCCATCGTCATGACCGCCGCCGCGACGATCTTCGCGCTCACGCCCATGGCCGTCGGGATCACGGGCGGCGGCGCGTTCATCTCCCAGCCGCTCGCGCTCGTCGTCATCGGCGGCCTGCTGAGCTCGACGCTGCTTACCCTCGTCGTCGTCCCGGTGCTCTACACGCTCGCCGAGCGCCGCGGCGAGAAGCGCGCCGCGAGGAAGGCGGCCAAGGAAGAGGCCGCGGCCCAGGCCGAGGCCGACAAGGCCGCCGCCGCCGAGGAGGCGACGGCGAACGCCTGAACCGCCCCACCGTCCCCGACGCGCCGGACCCGCCGGGCCCCCGCCGACCAGGCGATCCCGGCGGGCCGAGCAGGTGGTTCTGGCGCGTCCGATGTCCTGGACGCGCCAGAACCACCTGTTCGGCGGGGGGCGGGAGAGTCAGGAGGGGCGGGCGACGCCCGTCTCGTAGGCGAGCACGACGGCCTGGACGCGGTCGCGCAGGCCGAGCTTGCCGAGGACGCGCCCGACATGGGTCTTGACCGTCGCCTCCGAGAGCACGAAGCGCTCGGCGATCTCGGCGTTGGTCAGCCCCTCACCGAGGGCCTCGAAGACCTCGAGCTCGCGCGCGGTGAGGTCGGCGAGGCGCGGGTCGTCCCGGCCGGTCGGCGCCTGGGCCGGGGCGGCGGTGCCGTCCTGCGGGAGCTGGCCGGAGAACATCTCGAGCATGCGGCGCGTGATGCGCGGGGAGACGGCGGCGTCGCCGCTCGCGACGGCGCGGATCGCCCCGACGAGCTCGCCGGGCTTGGCGTCCTTGAGGAGGAAGCCGCTCGCCCCGGCGCGCAGGGCGGCGAACGCGTACTCGTCGAGGTCGAACGTCGTGAGGATGATGACGCGCGACCCGGGCTGGGCGGCGACGATCCGCTCCGTCGCCTCGATGCCGTTCGTGCCGGGCATGCGCACGTCCATGAGCACGACGTCCGGCGCGAGCGCGGACGCCTGCGCGACGCCCGTCTCGCCGTCCCCGGCCTCGCCGACGACCTCGATGTCGTCCTCGGCGGCGAGGATCATGCGGAAGCCCATGCGCAGCAGGGCCTGGTCGTCGACGAGCAGCACCCGGATCGGTGCCCCCGTTCCCGTCATGTGCGTTCCCGTCCGTCGTCGCGTGCGCCGGCCTGGCGGCCGGGGTCGAGGTCGAGGCGCAGGCTCGCCCGCACCTCCCAGCCCGTCCCGCTCGGCCCCGCGGACACGGTACCGCCGTAGACCGCGGCCCTCTCCCGCATCCCGATGATCCCGCGCCCCGTGCCGACGGGGACGCCGGGCGGGTGCTGCTCCGCGACGGACGGCGGGAGCCCGCGCTCGTCGGCGCTCGCGCCCTCCCCGGGACGACGGCCCGCCTGGTTGACGACGCGCAGCTCCAGCCAGTCGGCGCCGGGCTCGGCGCGGCGCGACACCTCGACGAGGACCACGGGGGACAGGGGCGCGTAGCGCAGCACGTTCGTCAGGGCCTCCTGGACGATGCGGTGCGCGGTCTGGCGCAGGGCGGGGCCGGGCGTCGGCTGCGGGCCGGAGCGCACGAGCCGGACGGGCAGCCCGGCGGTGCGGAACCGCTCGACGATCTCCTCGAGCTCGGGCGTCTCGTGCGCGGGCGCGAGGGGTACGGTCTGCTCGCCGCCCGGCTCGCGCAGGACGCCGAGGACGCGCCGCATGTCGGCGAGGGCGGCGCGCCCGGTCGCGGTGAGCTCGTCGAGGGCGTGGCCCGCGAGCTCGGGGTTCTTGGCGCCCGACGCCTTGGCACCGTCCGCGAGGGCGACCATGACCGTGAGGGAGTGCGCGACGACGTCGTGCATCTCGCGCGCGATGCGCGTGCGCTCGGCGGCGGCGGCGAGCTGTGCCTGCTGGTCGCGGTCGCGCGCGATGGAGTTGGCCCGCTCGACGAGGTCGGACACGTGCTGGCGGCGCGCGCGCACGTTCGTCCCGATCGCGAGCGCGACGAGGCAGAGGATGGTGGTCACGAGCATGCCGACGATGCGGTCGACGGTCGCGCGGCCCGGCTCGACGCTCTGGCGCAGGACCTCCCCCTCCGGGGTGGTGACGACGTCGTACCAGAGCAGGGTCGCGCCGGAGAGCGCGAGGACGGTGATCGCGAGCACGGGCCACGCGATGCGGGAGGGCCGCGACGCCGCGACGGCGTAGACGGCGAACATGGCCGCGACCTCGAACCCGGCCGTGTCGCCGGTGACGCCGATGGCGACGACGCCGACGGCGGTGAGCGCGAGCGCGATCGTCACGGGCCGACGGCGGCGCCAGTACAGGAGCACGCCGCCGACGAGGAAGAACACGAGCGAGAGCGCCGTCGTCCCACGGGGCTGAGACGCGGTGAGCGCGTACAGCACGCCGGGCAAGACGAAGACGGCCACGACGACCCAGTCCATGACGACCGGGTGCCGCGCGAAGTACCGGCGGACGGGGCCGAGCCGACGCGCGTCGAGCTCGGTGAAGGGGGCGGGCGCGGGGCGCAGGGGGTGGGTCGACGAGCCCGGGTTCCCCGGCGCGGCGGGCTCCACCGGCTCCGGGCGCGCCACGGCCGACGCCGGACGAGCGGTCTGCTCGTCCGGCGTCGGCGGGGTGGTGGGCCGGGTGGTCACGCGTCCCGGCGCTTGAGGACGACCGCGGCCGCGGCGACCAGCGCGGCGGTCCAGCCGAGGAGCACGGCGTAGCCGGGCCACGGCGCGATCGTGTCGCTGCCCGACATGTTGCCGCCGAGCACGATCTGCTCGCCGGCGGACGCGGGCAGGGAGTTGTAGAGCGTCTGGACCCACTCGGCACCGGTCACGCCCATGACGATCCCGAGGACCATCGACAGGACGAAGAACACGGCGACGAGCGTGAAGATCGCCCCCGCGGAGCTGCGGAGCAGCACGCCGACCGCGACGGAGAAGAGCGCGACGGTCGTGAGGTAGAGCACGACGCCGATCAGCGCGCGCTGGTCGTCCGCGGACGAGAAGTCGACGGTCATGTCCTTGCCCGACAGGATCGGGTACGTCACGAGCCACGACAGCCCGACGGCCACGACGGTCGTCACCGCGGTCACCACGCCGACGACGATCATCTTCGCCGCGAGCGCGGGGAGACGGCTCGGCACGGCGGAGAGCGTGGAGCGGATCATGCCGGTCGAGTACTCGCCCGTCACGGTGAGCGCCCCGAGCACGGCCACGGCCAGCTGCGCGAACGTGTAGCCGACGGTGATCACGGTGATGCCCACCCCGTCGGCGGACCCCATGCCGGCCTCCTCGGGCGTGGCGCCCGCGGACTGCATGGAGGACATGACGGCCGCGAACATGAGCGAGAAGCCCACCATGACGACGACGGTGATGCCGAGCGTCCACCAGGTGGAGCGCAGGGTGCGGAACTTGATCCACTCCGAGCGCAGCACGTGGCCGAACGAGAGGCGGTAGGGGGAGGTGCGGGACGCCGTCGGGCCGGCGCCGGTGGCGAGGGTCGTGGCGCTCATCGCTGCGCTCCTTCGAGGGAGTCGGTGGGGGCCGGTGCGCCCGCGGTCGCGCCCGCGGCACCGTGGCCGATGTGGTTCTGCGCGGAGTCGGTCTGGTACTCGACCGCGTCCGCCGTGAGGGCCATGTAGGCGTCCTCGAGCGTGGACGTGACCGGCGTGAGCTCGTGCAGCACGAACCCCTTGGCCGCGGCGAGCTCGCCGATCCCGGGGGCGTCCGCGCCCGTGACGACGAGCAGGCTCGGCTCGTCGCTCGTGACGGTCGCGCCGTCGCTCGTGAGGAGCTCGGCGAGCTGCGTGGCGTGCGGGGTGCGGACCCGCACCGTGCGCTGCTGCGAGCCGTTGACGATGTCGCTCACCGGGGCGTCCGCGATGATGCGGCCCTTGCCGATGACGATGATGTGGTCGGCGGTGAGGGCGACCTCGCTCATGAGGTGGCTCGACAGGAAGACGGTGCGGCCCTCGGAGGCGAGGTAGCGCGCGAGGTTGCGCACCCACAGCACGCCCTCGGGGTCCAGGCCGTTGACCGGCTCGTCCAGGATGAGGGTCTTGGGGTCGCCCAGCAGCGCGGACGCGATGCCCAGGCGCTGGCCCATGCCGAGGGAGAAGCCGCCCACGCGCTTCTTCGCGACCGGCTGCAGGCCGGTCATCTCGATGACCTCGTCCACGCGCTTGGTCGGGATGCCGTGCGTGGCGGCCATCGCGAGCAGGTGGTTGTAGGCGGAGCGGCCGGTGTGCACGGCCTTGGCGTCCAGCAGCGCGCCGACCTCGGTCAGCGGTGAGCGGTGCTGGGCGTAGGGGCGCCCGTTGACGGTGACGGTCCCGGCGGTGGGGCGGTCCAGGCCCATGATCATGCGCATGGTCGTGGACTTGCCCGCGCCGTTGGGGCCCAGGAAGCCGGTCACGGTCCCGGGACGCACGGTGAACGAGATGCCGTCCACCGCGGTCTTGGGCCCGTACCTCTTGGTCAGGCCGCGTGCTTCGATCATGACTTCGCCCCTCCGAGGGTCGTTCGTCCGGGATGGTCCTGGTGCACCGCGGGAAGGTCGCTCCGGTCCGGCCGGGCCCCTCACCGCGAGGTACGTCTCGAGCCTACGGACGGGCTCGGCGCCGGGCAGCCACCTTGCGACGTATCTTGCCGCCGTCGTGACCCGGGGCGCGTACGCCGCGCGGCGTACACGACGTCCCGGCGCGTGGTCCGCTGGTCGGGACTTCGCCCGCGAGGCGCGGGAAACCCGCGGGAACAGTGGCCGGGACTCGCACGTTCCCTAGGATGAACACAGGCCAGCGACACCCGACTCGAGGCGAGACGCCGATGACGAGGCCCGCTGAGAGGTAGTGGACGCCGCGACCAGGAGGAGCTCATGAGCAACCCCGTCTTCAACAACAGCGCGGTCTTCGGCGAGCCGAAGAACCGGCGCGGTGGGGCGGCCACGCAGGCCGCACCCGCCTACGGGAGCCCGCCCGCACAGGGCCAGGGCCCCGCGTACGGCACGCCCCCGCAGGGCGCGCAGTGGGGTGCGTACGGCGCCCAGACCGCGGACGCGGCGCAGCTCGACGCGATGTACAGCGCGCCGTCGGCGACCACGGCGGACACCAAGCGCCTCACGTACGACGACGTGATCATGAAGACGGGCGGCCTGCTCGCGCTGCTCGTCGTCGTCGGGGCGGCGTCGTGGTACCTCACGCCGCAGATGCCGTTCCTCTACCTGCTGGGTGCGATCGCCGGCCTGGTGCTCGGCCTGGTCAACGCGTTCAAGCGGAACCCCAGCCCGGCCCTGATCATCGCCTACACCGTGGCCCAGGGCCTGTTCCTCGGTGGCATCAGCCTCGCGTTCGGCACCATGACCGTCGGCAACGGCGGGAACCTCACGGACATCGTCTTCCAGGCGGTCCTCGCGACCGTCGCGACGTTCGCGGCCGCGCTGTTCCTGTTCCGCTCCGGCAAGGTGCGTGTCACCCCGAAGTTCACGCGCTGGCTGCTCATCGCGATGGTCGGGTACCTCGCCTTCTCGCTCGTCAACGTGGTCCTCGTGCTCTTCGGCGTCCTCGACGGCTGGGGCATGCGCGGCGGCACGATCGGCATCGTCGTCGGGCTCATCGCGGTCGGCCTGGCCGCCGCGTCGCTCATCGTCGACTTCGACTCGATCAAGCGTGGCGTCGAGGCCGGCGTCCCCGCCAAGTTCGCGTGGTCGGCCGCGTTCGGCCTCATGGTCACGCTGATCTGGCTCTACCTCGAGTTCCTGCGCCTCTTCGCGATCCTGCAGAGCAGCGACTGACGGTGGCGCGCAGCACCCGTGAACCGGCACCCGCGGCGGACCTCCCGCCGCGGGTGCCGGTGTTTCTGGCCGGGCTCGTCGTCGCGGCGGCCGCGATGCTCGGCGTCCAGGTCCTCTACATGGTCGTCTCGGGCGCGCCGCCCGCGTGGCTGTCGTTCGCGGCGCTCCTCATCCTGCTCAGCGTCCCGACGGCGGGTGCCGCCGTCGCCTGGCTCGGCACCCGGATCACGCGCGACGCCACGGAGCGCCGGGCCGCGCTCGTGTTCGCGGCGCTCGGACTCGTGGCCGGAGCGCTCTGGGGGTCGTTGCTCGCGGGCGGGATCGCCCGGCAGCTCGCCGACGCCGGCGCGGGCGGTGGCGGTGCGCTCGTCGCGGGTGCGGCCGCCGTCGTCGGGGTCACCGCCGCGGTCGGCGCGGGTCTCGGCCGGCTCGTGGCGCCCGAGGCCTCCGACCGCCCGCTGCTCGTCGTCGTGCTCGGCGTCGCCGTGGTCCTCGTCGCGATCCTGGGTCTCGTCGGCTGACGGCCCCACCCCGTGAGTGCGGGAAAGAGCCGCGGTCGGGCGTCTCCGCCGCGACTCTCTCCCGCACTCAGCGGGGGTCAGGCGGGGAGGCGGCCGGTGGCCGAGGCGAAGCCGAGCCACGTGTGGCGGTTCCCGGCCCAGCACCAGCCGACCTTCGGGGCGCCGCGGCGCTCGCGCCCGTCGCGTCCGGTGCCGTTCGAGATCCACAGCGCGGGGGTGCGGGTGTCGAGGCGGCCGTCGGGCTTGCGCCGCCGTGAGCCGACCGTCATGTAGCAGTGGTTGCGCGCGAGGACGTCCGGCGCCTGGAGCGCCCAGTGGATCCCCTCGTGCAGCAGGAGCGGCGTCCGGCCGCGCGCCGTGAGCTCCGGCAGCGCCTCGTCCGGGGACCAGCTCGCCAGGTCGTCGCCGCGGTCGACGTCCGTGACGAGCGAGAGCGGCCCCGGCGGGACGACGATCCCCTCGATCGGCGTGAAGCGGTCCACGTCCGTCATGTCGACGACGACGAACCCCTCCTTCTCGCCGTCCTTCGCCGGGAGCCGCAGCAGGGGAGCCAGCGCCGACGGCGGCGCGAGCGCCGGGTCGACGACGAGCAGCGCGCCCGCGGGGGCGGTCGCCGCGAGGTCGGCCGCGGCGGCGCGGAACGCGTCCGCGGTGAGACCGGCGATGTCGTGGACGCCGAGTGCGACGAGGCGCTCGGCCTGGGCCACGACGTCGGGCAGCGGGGGGAGCGCGGGCGGCGCGGAGGCCGCTGCGGGGGACGCGGGACGGGTGGCGGCGGTCGTGGGCTCGGGCACGGGTCACCTCTCGGTCGGGGATGTCGGCGTCCTCAACGCTCTACACCGTACGGGAATTCCCGTCGCGAGCGACCCTCATGCCGGGCGTCGGTCGGGACGGTGCCCGGTCGAGCACGCGCGCGGCGCCGGATCGGGGATGATCGGGGCATGAGATACGCAGAGCACGTGTCCGAGCTCGTCGGCGGTACCCCGCTCGTCCGGCTGTCCCGTGTCACCGCAGGCCTCAGCGCGACGATCCTCGCCAAGGTCGAGTACGTGAACCCCGGCGGCTCCGTCAAGGACCGCATCGCGCTGAAGATGGTCGAGGCCGCGGAGGCGTCGGGCGAGCTCCGGCCCGGCGGCACGATCGTGGAGCCCACGTCGGGCAACACGGGCGTCGGCCTCGCGCTCGTGGCGCAGCGCAAGGGGTACGACTGCGTCTTCGTCTGCCCGGACAAGGTGAGCCAGGACAAGCGCGACGTGCTGCGCGCGTACGGCGCGCGGGTCGTCGTCACGCCGACCGCCGTGGCCCCTGACCACCCGGACTCCTACTACTCGGTCTCCGACCGGCTGGTCCGCGAGATCCCGGGCGCCTGGAAGCCGAACCAGTACGCGAACCCGAACGGCCCGGCGTCGCACTACGAGTCCACCGGCCCCGAGGTCTGGGCCGACACCGACGGTCGCGTGACGCACTTCGTCGCCGGGGTCGGCACGGGCGGCACCATCACCGGCACGGGCCGGTACCTCAAGGAGGTCTCCGCGGACCGCGCGGACTCCGACGGCGGTCGCGTGCGCGTCGTCGGCGCGGACCCGGCGGGCTCGGTCTACTCGGGCGGCGACGGGCGCCCGTACCTCGTCGAGGGCGTGGGCGAGGACTTCTGGCCGGCCGCCTACGACCCGGCGGTCCCCGACGAGGTCATCCCGGTCAGCGACGCGGACTCGTTCGCGATGACCCGGCGCCTCGCGCGCGAGGAGGGCCTGCTCGTCGGCGGGTCGTGCGGCATGGCCGTCGAGGCGACGCTGCGGCTCGCGCGCCGGCTCGAGGAGGAGGACCCGGAGGCGGCGGCGCGGGCCGTCATCGTCGTCCTGCTGCCGGACAGCGGGCGCGGCTACCTCTCCAAGATCTTCAACGACGCGTGGATGCGGTCCTACGGGTTCCTGCCCGACGAGGAGGGCGTGACCGCGGGCGACGTGCTGCGCGCGAAGGACGGCCGCCTGCCCGACCTCGTGCACACGCACCCGAGCGAGACGGTCCGCGACGCCATCGAGATCCTGCGCGAGTACGGGGTGTCGCAGATGCCCGTCGTCGGCGCCGAGCCGCCCGTGAAGAGCGGGGAGGTGGCCGGGTCGGTGAGCGAGCGCGCGCTGCTCGACGCCGTCTTCTCCGGCCGCGCGTCGCTCGCCGACCGCGTGGACCAGCACATGGAGCCCCGCTTCCCGCTCATCGGCGCGGGCGAGGGCGTCGAGGCCGTGCGCACGGCGCTGCACGACGCCGACGCGCTGCTCGTCGTCGAGGACGGCGACCCGGTCGGGGTCCTCACGCGGCACGACCTCCTGGGGTTCGTCGCCGCGCGCTGATCCCCGCCGGGCCCCGCGCGCGCCTCAGGCTCCCGCCGGCGGGCGCGCGAGGGACGCCAGCCCGGCGAGGAGGGCGCGGACGTGCAGGTCGAAGCTGCGGTCGAGGTCGTCGGGCAGGCGGAAGCCGCCGCCGAGCTCGAGCGCGACGAAGCCGTGCAGGCTCGCGCGCACGGACCGGACGGCGTCGACCGTGCGGTCCTCGGGGAGGTCGAACCCGCGCAGCACGGCGGCGACGACCTGGACGCTGCGCCCCGCGGCCGCCGACAGCGCGGCGTCCGCGGGGTCGTCCGGGTCGGGGGCGACCTGCACGGCCGCGTACCGGCCGGGGTGCGCCCGGGCGTACCGCCGGGTCGCGTGCGCGAGGGCGGCGACGGCGTCGGGCCCGGCGAGGCCGACCGTCGCGTCGGTGAGGGCGCGCGTGTAGTCCCCGACGGCGACGACCGCGACCTCGCGGCGCAGCGCGGCGAGCGAGCCGACGTGCTTGTAGAGGCTCGGCGTCGCGACGCCTGCCTGCGCGGCGACCTTGGCGAGCGTGAGGTCGGCGAAGCCCGTCGGGCCGCCGGCGTCGACGAGGTCGAGCGCGATCCGGACGACGGCGTCGTGGGACAGCCCGGCCCTAGCCACGAGCGTCCTCCGACCGCTCGGCATCCGGGCGCGCGTCGGCGTCGGGCAGCCCGGAGAGGAAGCCGAGGGTCGCGGCCACGACCTCCTCGGGCGCCTGGAGCTGGGGGTAGTGGCCGACGTCGGGCAGCAGGAGCGTGGTCGCGCCGAGCGCCTGCTCGGCCCACGCGGCCTCGGCGGCCGGGTCGGCGTAGTCGGGGTCGAGCGCGCCGTAGACCGCGAGCACGGGCGCCTCGACCTGGGCGACGCGCGGCTCGACGACGCGGTGGTCGAGCTGGAGGGTGAGGTCCCGGAAGGAGCGCAGGCGCCCCGGCTCGGAGAGGTTGGCGCGGATCGCGGCCTGGTGCGCGGCGAGGCGCGCGGGGGTGCGGCCCCTGTTCAGCGAGCCGTAGAACGAGGCCCAGAACGCCGCGCCCCACGGTCGTGCGAGCGCGACGCGGTAGAGCACGCGCATCGCGCGGAGCCTCGCGGGGGACGACGGCTCGCGCAGGAACCCGTCGAGCAGGACGAGCCCGCGCACGAGGTCGGGACGCAGGGCCGCGGCGACCACGGCGGCCGACGCCGCCATGGAGCTGCCCAGCAGGACGGCCGGGCCGGCGCCCAGGTGCTCGACGAGCGCGACGTAGTCGGACGCGGTCGCCTCGTCGCCGTGCGTCGCGAAGGTCGTGTCGCTGTCGCCGTGGCCGCGCAGGTCCATGACGACCACGCGGTGGCCCGCGGCGAGGAGGTCGGGGACGACGTCGTCGTAGGTGGCGCGGAGGTCGCCCATGCCGGGCGCGGCGAGGACGAGCGGGCCGGAGCCCTGGTCGGTGTAGGCGAGGCGTCCCTCGGCGCGGGCGAGGTGGCGCACGCTCGGTTGCTGGCTCGTGGTCATAGCTGCAAGGCTAATGCCATTAGCCAACGAGGGCAAGAGTTCCGGCGATCGCGCCCGGCCGGGTCGGGGCGACCCGCGTAGGGTAAGGAGACCCGCGCCCGCGCGGGCCTTCCTGTACCCGACGAGAGGCAACCTCGTGACCGACCAGCCCACCCTCCCCACCGCCTCGGGATCCTTCGGCGAGAAGCCGACGCTCACCTTCCCCGAGACGGACGCGCCCAGCGGTCTGCAGGTGGTCGTGCTCACCGAGGGCGACGGCCCGGCCGTCACGTCGGGGCGCAACATCGTCGTGCACTACCTCGGCCAGACCTGGGGCGGGCACGTCTTCGACAACTCCTACGACCGCGGCGACACCATCGCCTTCCCCATCGGCGTCGGCGCCGTCATCGGCGGCTGGGACAAGGGCCTCGTGGGCCAGAACGTCGGCTCCCGCGTGCTGCTCTCGATCCCGCCGGAGCACGGCTACGGCCAGCGCGGCGTGCCGCAGGCCGGCATCGGCGGCACGGACACGCTCGTCTTCGTCGTGGACGTCGTCGACGTCCAGTGACGTCGTGAGCGCGGGGTGCCCGTCGTCGGCGTTCGCCGACGACGGGCACCCGGCGTTCAGCGCCGCACGGACCGCGTCACGGTGAAGCGCGGGTCGCGCGCGACCTGCGCCGTCGGGCCGACCGCGCGCTCGAGCGCCGGGCGGTACCGCAGGTGCGAGTTCCACACGCACCACAGCTCCCCGCCCGGTCGCAGCACCCGCCCCGCGGTCACGAACATGCGGTGCGCCGCGTCGGTGCGCACGGCGGCGCCGTCGTGGAACGGCGGGTTGAGCAGCACGACGTCGGCGCTCGCGTCCGCGAGGGTCGCGCCTGCGTCGTCGCGCACCGTGCGCACCCGGTCGGCGACGCCGTTCTCGCGCGCGGTGAGCGCCGTCGAGCGGACGGCGGCGTCCGAGCGGTCCGCGGCCACCACGTGCGCCTCGGGCCAGCGCCGGGCCGCCCACGCGGCGAGCAGGCCCGTCCCGCACCCGAGGTCGACGACGTCGCGCGGCGGCGCACCCTGCGCGACGGGGGTCGGTCCGTCGTCGGCGCCGAGCCGGTCCAGCAGGAACCGCGTGCCGAGGTCCAGGCCCGCTCCCGCGAAGGCGGCGCCGAACGCCGCGACCCGCAGGCCGACGTCGGCCAGGTCGGTGACGACCGGGTAGGTCGGCGGGCGCCCCGGCCGGGGTGCCGACGCGACGAGCACGCGGGACTTGCCCCGGGCGAAGCTCGCGCGCACCTCGCCGAACGACTTGGCGAGGACGTCGTTCATCGCGCGCGTCATGTGCTTGACGCGCGCGCTCCCGAGGAGCACGACGTCCGGCCTGGCCTCGCGCGCGACGTGCTCTGCGACGTCGCGCAGCGCGGCGAGGCCGCGGGGGAGCCGCAGCAGCACGACCCGCGCCCCGGCCAGGAGCGCCGCGTCGAGGCCGTGGCGGTCGTACGCCGTCGCCATCCCCACCGCGCGCGCGTTCGCGTCGAGCGCCGCCTCCGCGGTGCACGCGTCCTGGTGGACGCGCACGCGCCCCCCGGCGGGTCCTGCCCCGGTGAGCAGCGCCGCACCCAGGGTGAGGGCGCCGTACCGGTCGTCGACGACGGCCACGGCCCCCGGTGCGACGCCGGCGAGCAGGGGCGCCGCCTCGTCGAGCAGCAGGCGGTCGGCCGGGTCGACGGCGACCGGTGCGTCCTCCCGGTCCGGACCGACGTCGTGGGTGCGCAGGCGCTCCAGGAGGGCGGCGAGGTCGGGCGAGGTCGTCACCGCCCCAGTCTCCCCGACGCCCGGTGGTCGCCGCGCCGCGCGCCCGGCGGAGCGCTACTGTGCGACTGCGGAGAGCGAGGAGGCACCCGTGGACGTCCCGCGAACCCTGGTCGAGTCCCGTGCCGTCGGGCGCGCGCTGCGCGACCGGGTGCCGCGCCGCACGCAGGGCGCGCTGCTGCTGCCGGAGCGCGACCCGGTGGCGATCGTCGAGGAGCAGAACCGCGACCGGCTCCAGGACCTGGTCCCGCTGCGGATCGGCCGGATGCTCGAGTCGCCCTTCGCGTTCTACCGCGGCACCGCCGCGACGATGGCCCACGACCTGCGCGACGGCCCCCGGACCGGCGTCCAGGTCGTCGCGTGCGGGGACGCGCACGTCTCCAACTTCGGGCTCTTCGCGTCGCCCGAGCGGCGGGTCCTGTTCGACCTCAACGACTTCGACGAGGCGTCGGACGCCCCGTGGGAGTGGGACGTCAAGCGCCTCGCGGCGAGCATGTACGTGGGCGGGCGGGACAAGGGCCTGGCCGAGCACGACTGCGCGGACGCCGCGCGCGGCGCGGTGCGCGGGTACCGCGAGACGCTCGCCGAGGCGTTCGCGCGCGACGCCTTGGAGCGCTACGCCTTCCTCGTCGACACCGCGGTCATCGAGCCCCTGCTGCTCGACGGCGGGCGCGAGGAGCTCGAGCGGACCGTGCGCAAGGCGCGGCGGCGCACGTCGGAGCAGGTGGTGCGGAAGATCACGAGCCGGACCGCCGACGGCCGCACGCGGATCGTCGACCAGCCGCCCGTCACCCAGCACGTGGACACCGCGAGCGTCGACGAGCTCACGACGCTGTTCGAGACGTACCGCGAGCCGCTGCGCGCCGACGCCCGGCTCCTGCTGAGCCAGTTCAGTGTCGTGGACTTCGTGCTGCGCGTCGTGGGCGTCGGGAGCGTCGGGACGCGCTGCTACATCGTGCTCCTCGAGGGGCCCGCGGGGGAGCCGCTCGTGCTGCAGGTGAAGGAGGCGACGTCGTCGGTCCTCGCGACGTACGGCGGGATGGTCGACGCGCTGCCGTCCGGGCTCGTGCCCGCCGGGGCCCTGCCCGCGCAGGGCCGCCGGGTGGTCGCCGCCCAGCGCATCCTGCAGGCGCAGTCCGACCCGTTCCTGGGGTGGACGACCGTCGAGGCGCCCGACCGCACGGGCCGCCCGCGCGTCGACTTCTACTGGCGCCAGTTCCGCGACATGAAGGGGTCCGTCGAGCTCGGCCGGCTCTCGGCCTCGCAGTTCGTGCGGTACGGGGAGCTGTGCGGGCGCGTGCTCGCCCGCGCGCACAGCCAGTCGCCGGGCGCGCGCGTGGCGCACGGCTACCTCGGCCGCTCCGACGTGTTCGACGAGTCCCTCGCGCGGTGGTCGCGCGCGTACGCGGACGTCGTCGAGGGGGACTACGCCGCGCTCGAGGCCGCCGTGACGAGCGGCCGGCTCCCGGCCGAGCGGGGCGTCTGAGCCGGTCCGACGGCGGTGGACGGCCACCCGCGCGCCGGGCCGCCGCCCGCACGGGTACCTGAGTGTGAGGTCCGGGTTTCTCTGCTGTATGTGGGGTCTAGCGACGCTCTAGGACAGTCTTAGCCTTGACCGTGTCCGCGTCCCAGCGATCTTGCGGAGTACGCGGTAGGAGGGTGACCTTCCACGTAGCGTCAATGATCGCGCGCTTGCGGTCCATGGAGAGTGCTTGCCACTTCTCGTGTGCCTCTGCGAGCCCGAGGAGTGCGTTCCACTTGCCCATACCCGGCTCTACCAGCCCAGCGAACACCGCTGCCCGGTTGCTCTTGCGCATGGCTTCCTCTGCGGCTTCCAGCTCCGTGCGCATGGGTGCAGTGATCCTCAGGTACTCCGCTGCCCTCAGTTGCCCTGAGAGCGCTTCATACTCCGCCAGACGCTCCCGGAGGTCTGCTGCCTTTGCAGCGGCTTCCTTGGCGGCTTGCGTGTCCTCCAGCACCTGCGGAGCGTCCTGAGACGTGAGGAACAAGAGGGTCTGATCTACAACGTAGCCGTCCACGTATTCGCGGATGTGGCGGTTGTGGGACGCGCTGTGACAGCGGTAGGTCTTCACCAACTCGCGCTTGTCTCCGCGCCCGAGGTAGGCAGACGTGCCGTGCATGGTGTTGCCGTTGCCGCAAAGCCCGCACAGGGCAATACCGGTGAGCAGGGTTGCGGCCGGACCGCCTCCCGCGTTGTTGCGCGAGGGGTCGGACAAGATGCCCTGTACGGCCCGCCATTCGGCTTCCGTGACGATGGGAGCAACTTTGCTCTTCGGCATCCGCTCACCCTTATAGACGAGCACTCCCGCGATGCGAGGTTGGATCAGCAACTCACGGACTCGCAGGTTGCTCCATTCCTTACCCGCTTGAGGCGGCTTGACCCCAGACGCGTTCCACGCACGAGCGATGCTGCCTAGCGAGGCACCTTCAAGTACGTCCTCCACAGCGCGTTTGATGAGCGACGCCTCCTCCGCGTGAAGGGTGCCGTCCATGTTGTGTCCCACCGGGCGGCGTCGCCAGTAGGGGAGCCCCTTAGCCGCTCGTGCTGCGTTGGCCATGCGGGCGCGCTCGCTCTTGATCTCCACCTCAGCGGTAGCCGTGGCGGTGACGATCCGGGCTGCCATCCGACCACCGATGGTCGAGAGGTCCAGATGCCCAGTGTTCTTGGAGTAGACGACCAACTCAGCACCTAGCACGCGCTCCATATCGCGGCTCACGCGTGCGAGGCGGTCGAGGTTCCACACGACCACGGGGAGTCGGGGGGCGCGGGCTAGTAGAGCCTCGAACCCCGGGCGCACCTTGCCGGACGTAGCCGACACGGAGGGGTCTAGGAACTCCTCCACGATGACGAAATCGCGCGCGGCGCACCATGACTGCAACTCTGCGATCTGGTTTGCTACGCCTATCTGCTCGCGTTCCTTGTCGTCGGAGACCCGGGCGTAGGCGACCACCTCCGAGAGCATAGTCAGACACTACACCACTGCTGGCAGTGCCGCTGGCTGCTGCGCGCGGCGTGGGTCGCGCAGGAGCTCCTGCAGACGTTCCGCACGCGGCTGGGCGAGGTGGCCCTCGTGCCCGGCACGGACGGCGTCTTCCGCGTCACGCTCGACGCCGGGGACGGGCCGGTGCTGCTGTGGGACCGCCGCGTCGACGGCGGGTTCCCCGAGATCCCGGACCTCAAGCGCCGGGTGCGCGACGCCGTCGCGCCCGACCTGTCGCTCGGCCACACCGACCGCGCGGCCACCACGACGGACCCCGCGACGGACCCCGCGACGCGCACGGACTGAGGCCGGTCGGGCCGCCCGGCAGACGCGGCCCGCAGGGCGCGGCTCAGCCCTTCTTCGCGCGCGCGGCGGCGAGCCGCTCCTCCTCGGCGCGGACCTTCTTCTGCACCTCGCGCTCGGCCGTCAGCCACTCCGGCGGGTCCTGGCGCAGCGCGTCGATCTCGTCGGTGGTCAGCGGCTCGGTGAGGCCGCCGCGCGTGAGGCCGGAGATCGAGACGCCGAGCCGGCCCGCGACGACGGGCCGCGGGTGCGGGCCGTTGCGGCGCAGGTCCGCGAGCCACTGGGGCGGGTTCTTCTCCATCTCCTCGAGCTGGGCCCGGGTGATGGTGCCCTCCTGGAACTCCTGCGGCGTGGCGGGCAGGTACACCCCGAGCTTCTTCGCCGCGGTGGCGGGCTTCATGGTCTGCGCGGACTGCTTGGGGGTCATGGGCTCCAGGGTAGTCGGCCGGTCGGGTGCCGGCGGCCCGCGGCGGGGCGAGCGGCGGGCGTCCGGCGGGCCGGCGACGGACCCGGGGCGGCCCCGGTGCACCTCGGGCGGGAGCGCGCGGGACCGCGCGCCTAGGCTGTCCGGGTGGACGACGACGCGGGCACGGCTCCCGAGGCAACGACCGACGGCGGCGGGGACGACGGGGCCGGCCGCCGGTTCCGGCTCGCGTACGTCCCCGGCGCGACCCCGGCCAAGTGGGTGCGCACGTGGCGCGAGCGCCTCCCCGACGTGCCGCTCGAGCTCGTCGCCGTCGAGCCCTGCGACGCGGAGCGGGCGCTGCGCGACGACGAGGCCGACGCCGCGATCCTGCGCCTGCCCGTCGACCGCGACGTGCTGAGCGCGATCCGCCTCTACGAGGAGGCGCCCGTCGTGCTCGTGTCGCGCGACCACCTGCTCGCCGCCCTGGAGCCCGAGGAACCGGTCGCGCTCGACGACCTCGCCGACGACGTGCTGCTGCGGCCGCTCGACGACGTCGTGCCGTGGGCGGGCGAGGCCGGGGCCGCGGACGACGCGCCGCAGCCGCCGGGGCGGCCGGCCGACGAGCGGCCCGCGACGACCGGCGACGCGGTCGTGCTGGTCGCCGCGAACGTCGGGGTGGCGGTCGTGCCGCAGTCGCTCGCGCGCCTGCACCACCGCAAGGACGTCACCTACCGCCGCCTGGAGGGGGCGCCGTCGGCCCCCGTCGCGCTCGCGTGGGTCGCGGACCGCGACGACGACCTCGTCGAGGAGATGGTCGGGATCGTCCGGGGCCGCACGGCCAACAGCTCGCGCGGGCGTCGCGCGACGGCGCCCGCGGAGGAGGCCGCGCCCGCCCGCGAGCGCCGCGACCGCGACGCGCGCGGTGGCGCGGGCCGCGGGGGAGCGGGCACGGGTCGCGGCGGAGCGGGCACCGGTCGTGCGGGAGCGGGCGGCGGGCGCGGCGGGGGCGGCGCGCAGGGCCGCGGAACGCCGAAGGGCCGGGGCGCCCGCGGTCGGGGCGGGAAGCGGCGGTGACGGCTCCGTCGCCCGCGCCGCAGGCTCCGGGTGGCCCGGTCGAGCTCGTGCTGCTCGACGCGGTGCCCCCGGACGAGCGGGGCCGGCTGCTCGCCGCCGCGCTCCGGCTCCGGCTGGGGCCCGGGCAGGAGGAGTTCGTGCCGCCCGCGGCCGACGTCGTCGCCGCGGCCCACGCCGACCCGGGACGGCACCTGCTGGTCGCCCGGCCACCGGGCGGCGACCCCGTCGCGCTCGGCGTGCTGCACCCCGGCGGCGCCCCGGCCGAGGTCGCGGCGCTGCTCGACGGCGTCGCCCCGGACGACGTCGTGCTGTTCCGCGGCTTCCTCGTCGACGTCGCGGCGCAGGGCGGCGGCGTCGGGTCGCGCGTCGTCCGGGACCTTCCCGGCGCGGTCGCGGCGCTCGCGGCGCTGCGTGGGCGGACGGCGCCGTACGGGGCGCTCGTCCTCACGGTCAACGACCGCAACGCGGCGGGGCGGCGCGCGTACGCCCGCGCGGTGCTGCACGACCGCGGCGCGTACCTCGGGGGCAGCGCCGGGCCGCAGCGGGTCATGGCACGCGCGCTCGCAACATAGGCCTTGACTTATATAAGCACAGTCTAAAAAATGGGGTCATGGAAGCGTTCGACGTCCTCGGCGACCCGGTGCGTCGCCGGATCCTCGAGCACCTCGCGCACGGCGAGCAGCCCGCCGGCGAGATCGCGGCGCGCGTGGGGGAGGAGTTCGGCATCAGCCAGCCCGCGGTGTCGCAGCACCTGCGCGTGCTGCGGACCAGCGGGTTCGCGTCGGTGCGTCCGGACGGGACCCGGCGCCTCTACGCGCTCGACCCGGCCGCCCTCGACGAGGTCGAGGACTGGACCGCGGGCCTGCGCCGGTTCTGGGAGCAGCGGCTGGACGCGCTCGGGACCGAGCTCGCCCGGGGTGCCCGCGAGCGCCGTCGGGCGACGGCAGCCGGCGCCGACGAGGACGACGAGCGCCCCACCGACACCACCAGGAGGACAGCATGAAGGACTTCATCGCCGAGCTCGAGGCCGCGCGGCGCACCGTCGGGACGGGAGACCTGCCCGCCGGTGCGGCACGGGTCGTCACCCTCGAGCGCACCTACCCGGCCGACGTCGAGGACGTGTGGGACGCCGTCACCGACCCCGAGCGCATCCCGCGCTGGTTCCTGCCCGTGACGGGCGACCTCCGGGTGGGCGGCACCTACCAGGTCGAGGGCAACGCCGGCGGCGAGATCCGCGCGTGCGAGGCCCCGCGGCTCCTGCGGCTCACGTGGGTCATGGGCCCGCCGACGCCGGAGGACACGTCCGTCGTCGAGGTCCGGCTCGCGCCCGCGCCCGACGGCGGCACGACGCTCACGCTCGAGCACACCGCCGTCGTGCCGCCGGAGATGTGGGACCAGTTCGGCCCGGGCGCCGTCGGCGTCGGGTGGGACGGCGCGCTGCTGGGCCTCGGGCTGCACCTCGACGGCGGGGCGACGCTCGACCCCGAGGCCGTCCTCGCGAGCCCCGAGCTGCGCGCGTTCAACGTCGCGAGCAGCGAGGCGTGGGGAGCGGCGCTCGCCGCGGCCGACGGGCTCGACGCGGACGACGTCGCCGCCCGCGTCGCCGCCACGACGGCGTTCTACGTCCCTGCGGACGACGTCCCCGCCGAGGACGGCCCGGGCACCCGGTAGGGCCGCCCCCGCGGTCGCCGGTCGCGGGTCGCACCGGCGGTCCCGCGAGGTACCGCCCTGGGGGGACGCCCCGCGGCGGACGTCCGCCGCGGGGCGGATGTTCACCCGTGGTTCACCCGGCATACCCTCGTCCGATGACTTCGCCCGATTCGTCCCGCACCACGACCCTGCCCGACGCCGCCCCGACGCGTGACGAGAGCGACGGCGCGCCGGCCGGACCCACGGCCCCCGAGCCGTCGTCCGGGCTGGCGGGGCAGGCGCTCGTGGCGCTGTCGTGGCTCGTCGGGGCGGCGCTCGTCGTCCTCGTCGCCCGGATGCTGCGCGGCCCGAGCGAGTCCCTCTACCTCGCCGTCACGGCGCGCACGGCCGACCTCCCCGGGACGGAGCTCGTCGCCGAGGGCGGCGTGCTCGTGCTCGTGGCCTGGTGCGCGCTCGTGGCCTGGCGCTCGCGTCGGGGCGGCCCGCCCGCGGTCGCGACGACGCTCGTCGCCGGCGTGGGCGCCGTCGCCGCCTACGCCGCGAGCGAGGCCGTGAAGTCGCTCGTGCGGCAGCCGCGCGGCTGCTGGGAGCTGGTCGAGGTCGCGCACTGCCCCGCGGCGGGCGACTGGTCGTTCCCGAGCAACCACACCGCGATCGCGTTCGCCCTCGCGACCGCCGTCGTCCTCGCCGGCGCGCCGGCCGTGCGGGTCCCCGGCGCCGTGCCGGCGCGGCACGCGACCCGCTCCCGTACGCGCGACCTCGCGGTGTGGGTCGTCGTGCCGGCCCTGCTGGCCGTGGCGGTCGCGGCGGCCCGCGTCGCCCAGGGCGTGCACTTCCCGCACGACGTCGTGGCCGGCGCGGCCGTGGGCGTCGCCGTGGTCGTGGCGGCGGTGACGGTGCTCGCCGGTCCCGCCACGGCGGCCGTCGCGGCGGCGTGCCGCGTCGACGGGGTGCGCCGCGTGCTGCTCGCCCGACCGTCCTGACCCCGCCCGCGGGCGGCGCCGTCAGCGCGGCGCGGTGACGAAGACGTCGAACAGCTCCGGGTGGTGGGCGTGCACCAGCACGGCGAACACCACGACGTCGAACAGCAGGTGGACGGCCACGACGTACGTGAGCGACTTGCTCCAGGAGAAGATCCAGCCCTGGACGAGCGCGAACGGCACGGTGAGCAGCGGGCCCCACTCGCGGTAGCCGAGCTCCCAGAGGAACGACACGAAGACCGTCGCCTGCAGCAGGTTCGCCGTCCACACCCCGAAGTGCTCGCGGTACAGCGCGAAGACCACGCACACGAAGAACAGCTCGTCCCAGATGCCCACCGCGTTGACGCCGACGAACAGGCGCGCGATCTCCGCGCCGCCCGTGATCGGCGGCCAGTTGAGGTACGCGCCCGACCCGATGAAGTAGAACGGCAGGATCAGGTAGCCCGCCACGACGACCACGACCAGGTACACGACCTGCCCCCGCGTCCAGCGGCGCCCCGTCGCGACGGGGAACGTGACGGCGTCCTCGCGGAAGACGAAGCGGGACAGCGCCCACGGGACGAGCACCGCGAGGGAGAGCACGACGGCGAAGCGCACCATGCCGGCGTCGGACAGGTCGGCCTTCAGCGAGATGGTCGAGATGATCCCCATCCCGACGCCGACCAGCGCGAGGTCACGGCCGAGGCGCCGGTCTACGAGCAGCCCGAGCGCGACCCCGAGGACGAGCGGGACGTACCCGAGCGGGCGCGCGTGGACCGCGAAGAGCAGCACCGCGGAGCCGGACACGAGGACCGCGGCGAGCAGCCGCAGGGGCGACCCGACCGCCCAGGGCGGGCGGGCGGCGTCGGGCAGCGGGCTGAGCGCGGCGGAGGTCACGCGCACACGGTGCCACGACCGGCGGGCGGGGGCGCGCGCCGCCGCGCCGGGACCGGGCCGCGACCGGGCCGTGCGAGCCCCGGCGCTACAGCTCCTCGTACACCGCCGGGTCCTGGCCGTTCGTGCGCCCGTCCGCCCGGGCGAGCCCGGTCAGGGCGTTCATCTCGTGCGTGGTCAGCTCGAACGAGAACACGTCGAGGTTCTCGCGCTGACGCTCCGGCGACGACGCCTTCGGCAGCGGCACGACACCGAGCTGCACGTGCCAGCGCAGGATCGCCTGCACCGGGGAGACGCCGTGCGCGGCCGCGACCTGCGTGACGACCGGGTCCCGGAGCAGGTCGTTCGCGCGTCCGATCGGGCTCCACGCCTCCGTGACGACGCCGCGCTCCGCGTCCGCCGCACGCTGGAGCGGCTGCGGGAAGTACGGGTGCAGCTCGACCTGGTTCACGACGGGCGTCACGCCCGTCGCCGCGATCACCGCGTCCAGGTGCTCGGGCAGGAAGTTCGAGACGCCGACGTGCCGGACCAGGCCCCGGTCGCGGCACTCCACGAGCGCCTCGTACGCCTCGACGTACCGGCCCACGCGCGGGTTGGGCCAGTGCACGAGGTACAGATCGAGGTAGTCCAGGCCCGTGCGCAGCACCGACTCCTCGACCGTCCGGACGGCGTCGTCGTGCGCGTGGTGGCGCCCGGGGAGCTTCGACGTCACGAGCACGTCCTCGCGCGCGACGCCCGAGCGGCGCACCGCCGCGCCCACGGCGCCCTCGTTCTCGTAGCTGAACGCGGAGTCGACGAGCCGGTACCCCGCGTCGATCGCGCGCGCGACGGCGTCCGCGCCCTCCTCGCCCTGGAGCCGGTAGGTGCCGAGGCCGATCGCGGGGATCGTCGTGCCGTCCTGCGCCGCGAGGGTGGGGATCGTCATGGGCCCATCGTGCGGGCGACCCCGGCGGCCCCGCACCTCGGCGGGACGCGGCAGCGGGACGTCGCGCGGGCGAGATGCGAGAAGTGGCCCCTGGTCCGGCGGGACCAGGGGCCACTTCTCACCTCTCGGCGGGTGCTACGCGGCGCTCGGGAACGGGACCCCCGTGGTCGCGTGGCAGCGGTAGCCGTTCGGGTTCTTGTCGAGGTACTGCTGGTGGTAGTCCTCGGCGTAGTAGAACGGCCCGGCCTCGGCCGCGGGGCGCATCTCCGTCGTCACCGGGTCGTACCCCTTGGCCTCGAGCACCGCGGAGTAGCGCGCCGCCGTCTCACGGACGGCTCGCTCCTGCTCGGGCGTCGTCCAGTACACGGCGGACCGGTACTGGGTGCCGACGTCGTTGCCCTGGCGGTAGCCCTGCGTCGGGTCGTGGCGCTCCCAGAAGATCTTGAGCAGCTCCTCCTCGGAGACCTTCGTCGGGTCGTACGCGACGAGCGCCGTCTCGGTGTGGCCGGTCCGCGCGGTGCACGCCTCCTCGTAGGTGGGGTTCGGCGTCGTGCCGCCCATGTAGCCGACGGCGGTGCTCACCACCCCGGGGACCTGCCAGAAGATCTCCTCGGCGCCCCAGAAGCAGCCCATCGCCAGGTAGAGCACGCGGGTGCCCTCGGGCCACGGGCCGGTGATCGAGGTGCCGAGCACGGTGTGGGGACGCGGCGCCTGCAGCACGGGCGACTGGCGCCCGGGCAGCGCGTCCTCGGGGGCGATCATCGTCGTCTTGCCGGACGAGCCGAAGATCGCGTCGAAGATCGAGTTCATCGCTTACCTCCTGAGGGTGCCCGGACGACCGGGGCGCTGGCCCACGACGCATCGTCCTGGCACGGGGTAGAACGCGGCGGGGGCGGTCGGTGTTCCGCGGACGTGCCGCGACCGGGGGGCCGGGCGCGTGTCCGGCCCGAGCCTCTCACGGGACGATCGAGTCGATGTACCCGCCGTCGACGCGCACCGCGGCGCCGGTCGTCGCCGACGCGAGCGGTGACGCGAGGTAGGCGACCATGTGCGCGATCTCCTCCGGCTCGATGAGGCGCTGGAGCAGCGACTGCGGGCGGTGCTCGCGCATGAACACGCGCTGCGCCTCGTCCCACGGCAGGTCGTCGCCGACGAGCTCGCGCGCGAACGCCTCCACCCCGCCCGTGTGCGTGGGCCCGGCGAGCACGCTGTTCACCGTGACACCCGTGCCCGCCGCCGCCTTGGCGAACCCGCGCGAGACGCCGAGCAGCGCCGTCTTCGTCACGCCGTAGTGGATCATCTCGGCCGGGATCACGACCGCCGAGTCGCTCCCGACGAACTGCACCCGGCCCCAGCCGCGCTCCGTCATCCCCGGCAGGTACGCGCGCGTGAGCCGCACGCCCGCGAGGACGTTCACCTCGAAGTAGCGGCGCCACGTTGCGTCGTCGATCGCGAGCGGGTCCGCGCTCGAGAAGATGCCGAGGTTGTTCACCAGCACGTCGACGTGCGGCACGGCGTCGAGCACGGCCGCCGTCCCCTCGTCGGTCGCGAGGTCGGCGGCCACGCCCAGCACGTCCGCCCCGGGCACGTGCTCGCGCACGTCGGCGGAAGCCCGCTGCGCCGTCTCCTCGGAGCGCCCGTTGACGACGACCGCCGCGCCGCACGCCGCGAGCGTGCGCGAGATCGCGAGCCCGATCCCCTGCGCCGAGCCGGTGACGAGCGCCCTCCTGCCGTCCAGGTCGATCCTCATGCGCGGGCTCCTTCCGGGTCGTCGGACGACGGTCGCCGCCCGCCTCCCTACCGTGGCCCGCGGCGGTCGCGGCCGCCACCGCCCCACCGCCCTCGCCATGGCCGCCGTCGCCACGGCCGCCGCCGAGCAGGTGGTCCTGGCTCGTCCGGGTAGCGGGACGGACCAGGACCGCCTGCTCGGCGCAGGGGGTGCGCCTAGGCTGGTCGGGTGACCACCCCGAGCGAGCACCCCGACTGGACCACCACCGGCTTCTCCACGCGCGCGATCCACGCGGGCCAGGACCCGGACGCGACGACCGGCGCCGTCGTGCCGCCGATCCACCAGGTCTCGACGTACAAGCAGGACGGCGTCGGCGGGCTGCGCGGCGGCTACGAGTACTCGCGCTCCGCGAACCCGACGCGCACCGCCCTCGAGGAGGCGCTCGCGGCCGCGGAGTCCGGCGGCCTGCGCCCGACGGCGGACGGGTCGCCCGCCGCGCGCGGGTTCGCCTTCGCGTCCGGCCTCGCGGCCGAGGACACGCTGCTGCGCGCCGTCGTGCGCCCCGGGGACCACGTGATCGTGCCCGACGACGCGTACGGCGGCACCTACCGCCTCATCGCCCGGGTGTTCGGGCCGTGGGGCGTCGAGCACACGCCCGTCGACCTCACGGACGTCGAGGCCGTGCGCGCGGCAGTGCGCCCCGAGACGCGCGTCGTCTGGGTCGAGACCCCGACGAACCCGCTGCTCGGCGTGAGCGACGTCGCGGCGCTCGCGGGCGTCGCGCACGAGGCCGGGGCGCTGCTCGTCGTCGACAACACGTTCGCGACCCCCTACCTCCAGCAGCCGCTCGCGCTGGGGGCGGACGTCGTCGTGCACTCGACCACGAAGTACGTCGGGGGCCACAGCGACGTCGTCGGGGGAGCGCTCGTCGTGGCGACGGGCGCGCAGCTCCCCGGCGGGCTCGCGTCGCCCGCGGGCGGCACGGACGTCGCGGGGGCGGTGGGCTTCCACCAGAACGCGTCGGGCGCCGTCGCCGGGCCGTTCGACGCGTGGCTCACGCTGCGCGGGCTGAAGACGCTCGCGGTGCGCATGGACCGCCACCAGGCGAACGCGGCCGCGGTCGCGGAGTTCCTCGACGCGCACCCGGCCGTGACCGAGGTGATCTACCCGGGCCTCGCGTCGCACCCGGGCCACGAGCTCGCCGCGCGTCAGATGTCCGGGTTCGGCGGCATGGTCTCGTTCCGCGTGGGCAGCGAGGCCAAGGCGCTCGACGTGTGCGCGCGCACCCGGGTGTTCACGCTCGCGGAGTCGCTGGGCGGGGTCGAGTCGCTCGTCGAGCACCCCGGCCGCATGACGCACGGCTCCGTCGCGGGCACGGCGCTCGAGGTCCCCGACGACCTCGTCCGGCTGTCCGTCGGCATCGAGGACGTCGAGGATCTCCTCGCCGACCTCGGGCAGGCGCTCGCCTGACGGGGAGATCCTGCGCACACCGCGCGGGCTCGCCGTGCGCAGGGGCGCGCGGCGGGGGCCGCTCCCCTAGGGTTGCGCTGTGAGCGCGCAGACGGACCAGCACCGCACCCCCGACCCGCTTCCTCCCGCGCGTCCCGGCGCAGCGGCCGTGCCCGACGCCGTGCGCTCGGCCGCCGCGTGGTCGTGGCGCCTGCTGCTCATCGGCGCGGCGATCGCGGCCGGGCTGTGGGTCGTGACGCAGCTCAAGGTGATCGTCGTGCCGATCGCGGTGGCGCTGCTGCTCACCGTGCTCCTCACGCCGGTCCAGCGGTTCTTCCGGCGGCACCTGCGCATGTCGCGCGGCCTCGCGTCGGGCGCCGCGCTCATCGCGCTCATCGTCGTGGTCGCGGGGCTCATCGCCATCGCGGGGCAGCAGATCGTCAGCGGCTTCCAGGACCTGCGCGACCAGGCCGTCGAGGGCTTCGAGCAGTTCACGAACTGGCTCGCCGACGGCCCCCTCGGCCTCGACTCCACCACGCTCTCGCACTGGCTCGACCAGGCGGGGACCGCGGTCTCCGAGAACCAGGACTCGATCGTCTCGGGCGCGCTGGGCGCGGCGACGACCATCGGCCACGTGCTCGCCGGGGCCCTCATCGCCCTGTTCTGCACGTTCTTCTTCCTGCTCGACGGGCGCTCGATCTGGTCGTGGGTCGTGGGGCTGCTCCCGCTGCGCGCCCGCGACCGCGTGCACCAGGCCGGCCGTCGCGGCATCGTGACGCTCGCCGCGTACACGCGCACCCAGATCCTCGTCGCCGCCGTCGACGCGGTCGGCATCGGCGTCGGCGCCGCGTTCTTCGTGCCGTCGCTCGCGCTGCCGCTCGGCATCCTCGTCTTCGTCGGGTCGTTCATCCCGATCGTCGGTGCCATCGTCACCGGGTCCATCGCGGTGCTCGTCGTGCTCGTCGCGCAGGGCTGGGTGCAGGCGCTCGTCATGCTCGGCATCGTGCTGCTCGTGCAGCAGATCGAGGGCCACATCCTCCAGCCCTTCCTCATGGGGCACGCGGTCTCGCTGCACCCCGTCGCCGTCCTGCTCGTCGTCGCGGCCGGTAGCTTCGCCGCGGGCATCGTCGGCGCGCTGTTCGCGGTCCCGATCGCCGCGGTGCTCAACACGGTGGTGCTCTACCTGCACGGCCACGACAAGTTCCCCGAGCTCGGCACCGACGACCGCGTCGTCGTGCGCGGCAGCCCGCAGCCGCCCGTCATCGCGCGCGCCGAGTCCGACCTCGACGACACGGGCGCCCGCCGCCCCGGTCGCCGGGCGCACGACGCCGGCGGCTCGGCGGTCGTCGAGACGCAGGACGCCGGCGTCGCCGACGCACCGGGCGAGGGCACACCGGGAGAGGCGCGGTGACCTCAGGTCCCGTGCCCGTCCCGCTCGACGACGTCCGCGACGCCGCCCGCCTGCTCGACGGCGTCGCGTACCGCACGCCGGTGCACACCACCCGGGCGATCAGCGAGGCGGCTGGCGTCCGGGTCCTGCTCAAGTGCGAGAACCTCCAGCGCGCGGGGTCGTTCAAGGTCCGCGGCGACTACGTGCGCATGGCGCGCCTGAGCGTCGACGAGAAGGCGCGCGGCGTCGTCGCGGCGAGCGCGGGCAACCACGCGCAGGGCGTCGCGTTCGCCGCGGGCCTGCTCGGCATCCGGGCCGTCGTGTACATGCCGGTCGACGCCGCGCTCCCCAAGGTCGCGGCGACGCGCCAGTACGGCGCCGAGGTCCGGCTCGTCGGCGCCGACGTGGACGAGACGCTCGCCGCCGCGCGCCCCGAGGCCGACCGCACGGGCGCCGTGTTCATCCACCCGTTCGACCACCCCGACGTCGTCGCGGGTCAGGCGACCATCGCGCTCGAGATCCTCGAGCAGGTGCCCGACGTCCGGACCGTCGTCGCCCCGCTCGGAGGCGGCGGCCTCGTCGCCGGGCTCGCCGCGGCGTTCGCCCAGGCCGCGCCGCACGTGCGCGTCATCGGGGTGCAGGCGGAGCGTGCCGCGGCCTACCCGGGCTCGCTCGCCGCAGGAGAGCCGACGACGGCCCGGCTCGCCGGGACGATGGCCGACGGCATCGCGGTCGGGACCCCGGGTGCGGTGCCGTTCGGGATCGTCGCGCACCACGGCGTCGAGGTGCGCACCGTGACCGAGGAGGAGATCTCCCGGTCCCTGCTCATGGTCGCCGAGCGTGCGAAGCTGCTCGTGGAGCCCGCCGCCGCGACCGGCGTCGCGGCGCTCCTGTCCGGGACGGCCGCGGTCGACGCGGGCGCGGCGGACCCGGTCGAGGGACCGGTCGTCGTCGTGCTGTCCGGAGGGAACGTCGACCCGCTCGTGCTGCTGCGGGTCGTGCGGCACGGCCTCGCCGCCGCGGGCCGGTACATCCAGCTCCAGGTGCTGCTCGACGACCGCCCCGGCGCCCTCGCGCGCATGCTCGAGGCGGTCGCGGCGAGGCGCGGCAACATCATGCACATCGACCACGACCGCACCGACGTGGGCCTCGCGATCGGCGAGGCGTGGGTGCGCATGCAGGTCGAGACCAAGGGGCCCGAGCACTGCGAAGAGCTCGTCGCGCACCTGCGCTCCGCGGGCTACCGCGTCGAGCGCAGCGACGGCGGGTCGCCGCGCGTCTGACGAGGAGCGAGAAGTGGCCCCTCCCGCGCGTGCCGGAGGGGCCACTTCTCACTTCTCACGTCTCGCTCACCCGCCTCTCGGCCGGCGGCCGACAGTCAGGTGGTCCGGTGCGCCGGGGTGACGACGCGCGGGCGCGTGGCCGGGTCGGGAGCGTCCGGGAGCTCTTCCGGGCGCGCGCCGCGGTCGACGAAGGCGTGCAGAATCCGGCCCTCGGTCGAGGGCCAGCGGCCGAGGACGTCGTACGCGAACAGCACGATCACCCGCCATCCGAGCCGTTCCAGCTCCTCCTGCCGCGCGACGTCGTTCAGGCGCTACCGCGCGGAGGTCAGGTGGTGCCGGCCGTCGTACTCCACCGCGATGCGGAGCTCGGGCCAGCACAGGTCGGGTCGTGCGAGCCAGCGTCCGTCGTCGTCGACGACGTCGGCCCCGACGACCGGGCAGGGGAAGCCCGAGTCGACCAGCCGGAGGCGCAGCAGCGTCTCCATGGGGGAGTCCACGAAACGGCGGGAACGGTGGAGCGCGGACGCGAGCGGCACGACCCCGCGTCGACCGCGCGGCAGGTGCACGCGCGCCTCGAGCCGGTCGCGGGGGTACGGGCGGGCTCGTCCCCGGGCGCCGAGGACCGCGTCCAGGACGACGACGAGGTCCGTCTCGGTGAGACCGTGCCCGCCCGCGGCGACGAGCGCCGCCAGGTCGGCGACGGTCCTGTCCGGGCCGGTCACGGCGAGCTCGTGCCGGACGACGACGTCGCGCCCCGGCAGGCCGACGTGCGTGACGACACCGGTCGCGTCGAGGGGTCGCGTGCCGGGTGGCCCCGAGACGTGCAGCGGAGAGAGGCCGGACACGCCGGGCGGGAGCGGCAGGTCCCACAGCGCGGCAGCGGTGGTGTGGGAGAAGGCGGCCGCGCGCGGGAGCGCGAGCCGGACGGCGGCGGCGACGGACCGCAGGTCGTCGCGCCGGGCGGCGTCCATGCGGACGCCCCGCACCGGGGCGTGGAGCCGCGGTGAGCGCAGCTGCTTCCGGCTCACGCCGAGGCGGAGCGCCTCGGCGACGACGAACGGCGGGTCGGGCACCGGGACGGGCATGCCGAGAGTGTCCCCGAGCACACCCCCGACCTGCCGAGGAACGGCCAAGACCTGTGGACGAAGCAGACGAGAGCTGCCGAGAAGCGAGAAGTGGCCCCTCCGACACGTGTCGGAGGGGCCACTTCTCACGTCTCGCCCGGCGGCGTCGCGGCCGCCGGGGGCGCGTCAGCCCTCGAAGGGCTTCGCGGCGGTGATCTTCACGGCGATCTCGTTGCCGTTCGGAGCGGTGTAGCTGGTCTCGTCGCCGACGGTCTTGCCGTCGATCGCGGCACCGAGCGGAGACGTCGGCGAGTACACGTCGAGGTCCGTCGTGCCGGCGATCTCGCGCGAGCCGAGGAGGAACGTCATCTCGTCGCCCGCGACGACGGCCGTGACGACCATGCCGGCCTCGACCTTGCCGTCGTCCGGCGGCGTGCCGATGCGCACGTTGCGCAGCTTCTCGGTGAGCTCGCGGATGCGGGCCTCGTTCTTGGCCTGCTCCTCGCGGGCGGCGTGGTAGCCGCCGTTCTCCTTGAGGTCGCCCTCGTCACGGGCGGCGGCGATGCGCTCCGCGATCTCGGTGCGGCCCTCGCCGGACAGGTGGGCGAGCTCGGCCTGCAGCCTGTCGTGCGCCTCCTGGGTCAGCCAGGTGACGGTGGTGTCGGTCACGGTTCGCTCCTTCCTTTCCATGGTTCGACGGTCGCGCCGGGCACGGCCGTGCAGAGACGGGCAGCCGGGGCGCGTGCTCACGCGAGCGCCTGCCTGCCCGGGTCGGTGACGCTGCCCGGGTGGCAGCGCGGAGGACTGGTTCCCGCCGGACCGCCGGGTCGCCCGATGGTCGGTCGCCTGTCACGAGCACCGGCCGCGGGCCGCACGCGGTCGGGTGCGGGAATCCCTCAGGATAGCAAAGCACGAGGTGCGGACGGCGCGGGGCGGGGCGGTCCGCCGGCACGACGGCCGGGAGTGCGGCGGCTGGTCCGCACGACGGCCGGGCGGCTCAGGGAGCCGGGCGGCAGGACTGGACGATCCCCGTCGTGGCGAGCTCCGACGTCGCGACGCTCACGGTGTAGCGGGACTCCGTGACCTCGACGGGGCCGACCGTCACGTCGACCGTGCCGACCTGCGCGTAGCTCTCGGCGAGTGCGTCCAGGGTGCACGTCGCCGTCGTGCCGGGGTCCATGTACACCTCGAACGTGACGTCCACGCGCTCCGGGCTGACGACGGTGTACCCGAAGTCCTTGAAGCGCACCGGCTCGTTCGCGTAGCGCAGCCCGATGACGAACGTGATCGCGAGCCCGACGACCGCGACGAGCACGATCCCGACGACCGCCAGGCGCCGACGCCGCTCGGTGGGCTCGGGCCCGTACCGGCCCGCCGGAGGGCGCAGGGGCGTGCTCGGGCTCGGCTGCGGGGCGGTGGTCTCGTTCGTCATGGTGCGGTCCCGTGGTCGGTGCCGCCGCGCCCCGGTCGCGGGCCCGGCGGGTGCCGGCGGTGGTCGGCGGTTCGTCAGGTGTGGGCGCGGTGGTGGATCATGTCCTCGACCCATCTTCGCAGAGCCCCGGCCCTCGTCGTGCACCCACGGCGTCCTGTGCCGCGTCCCGGGCCGCGCGAGGAGACGTACGACGCACCCGGGAGGACCAGTGGCCGAACCCGCGGCCGGATCGACCACCCACCGCGAGCAGCCGGAGACGCTCCGTCTCCTGGCCGTGCACGCGCATCCCGACGACGAGTCGAGCAAGGGCGCCGCGACGACGGCGCGCTACGCGGCCGAGGGCGTGGACGTGCTCGTCGCCACGTGCACCGGGGGCGAGCGTGGCGACATCCTCAACCCGAGCTTCGGCGAGGGCCCGGCGGACATCGAGGGCATGCGTGCCCTGCGTCGCGTCGAGATGGCCGCCGCGGCGCGCGCGCTCGGCGTCCGGCAGCAGTGGCTCGGGTTCGTCGACTCGGGGCTGCCCGAGGGGGACCCGCTGCCGCCGCTGCCCGAGGGCTCGTTCGGTCTCGTGCCGCTCGAGGAGGCGGCCGCGCCGCTGGTCGAGCTCGTGCGCGAGTTCCGTCCGCACGTCGTCACGACGTACGACCCGTCGGGCGGCTACCCGCACCCGGACCACGTCATGTGCCACCGCGTCGCGTTCGAGGCGTTCCACGCCGCGGGCGACCCGGAGCGCTACCGCCGGGAGGGCGGCGCGGCGCCCTGGTCGCCGCTCAAGCTGTACTACAACCACGACTTCTCGATGAACCGCATCCGCACGCTCCACGAGGCGATGCAGGGCGCGGGCCTGGAGTCGCCGTTCGGCGACTGGGTCGAGTCGCGGTCCGCGCGGGAGATCCCCGAGCGCGAGGTCACGACGCGCGTCCACGTGGCGCGCTACTACGCCCAGCGTGACGCGGCGCTCATCGCGCACGCGTCGCAGATCGACCCGGAGGGCTTCTTCTTCGCGATCCCACGCGACCTCGAGGTCGACGTGTGGCCGTTCGAGGAGTTCGAGCTCGCGGAGTCGCGCGTCCCGACGGACCTGCCGGAGGACGACCTGTTCGCCGGCGTGCGGGAGCTCGTCGCGGGCGAGGAGGTGGCCTCGTGAGCGCGGCACCCTTCCTCGACGTGCCGACGCTCGCGGGCGGCCCGGGCTGGGCGGCGGACGTCGTCGCGGAGACCGCGACGCCGAGCCCGTCGGACGACCCGCTGCGCGAGGACCTGGATCCGAACGACGTGTCGCCCGGTCTCGCCGGTTTCCTCGCGATCTTCGCGGTGGCGGTCGCGACCGTCGCCCTGTTCTTCGGGCTCTCGCGCCAGCTCCGACGCATGCGGCACAACGCCGAGACCCAGGGGATCGGCCCGGACGGCCCGGTCGACGCGACCGCCCCGGAGACCCCCGCCGGCTCCGCGACCGCCGGCTCCGGACCGGACGGCTCCGCGTCCGACGGCGCCGCGCCGGACAGCTCCACGTCCGGCGGCACCCGCGACGCGCGCGGCCCGGACGAGAGCGGCCCGGAGCGGCAGGGCTGACCGTGGCGACCGGCGCTCGCGTCACGATCGGGCAGCTCGAGGTCTCGGCCGACCGCGCCGCGAACCTCGTGACGGTCGGCGCGGCGTTCCGGGAGGCGGCGCGCGTGCGCGCCGACCTGCTCGTGCTGCCGGAGTATGCCGCGGCGTTCGACCCGCGCGGCACCGGCGCGGAGCACGCGGAGCCGCTGGACGGGCCGTTCGTCGGCACGTTGCGCCGGCTCGCGCGCGAGCACGGTGTCGCGGTCGTGGCGGGGACCCTCGTGCCGGGCAGCGCGCCCGGCCGGGCGGTCAACGTCGTCGTGGCGGTCGACGCCGCGGGCGACCTCGTGGGCACGTACCGCAAGGTGCACCTCTACGACGCCTTCGGTCACCGCGAGTCGGACCGGCTCGACGCCGGGGACCCGGCCGCGCCCCCGCTCGTGCTGCGCGTCGGCGACCTGACGTTCGGCGTGATGACCTGCTACGACCTGCGCTTCCCGGAGAGCGCGCGGCGCCTCGTGGACGCGGGCGCCGACGTGCTGGTGGTGCCGGCCGCGTGGGCGGCGGGCGAGCTCAAGGCGGACCAGTGGCGCACCCTCGCGCGGGCCCGCGCGATCGAGAACACCGCCGTCGTGCTCGCCGTCGGCCAGGCGGGCCGGGGCGTGACCGGGCGCTCCCTGCTCGTCGGTCCCGACGGCCAGGTGGGGCTGGAGCTCGGCGAGCGCGCGGAGCTGCGTAGCGCGGACCTCGACCCGGCCGCGCTGGCCGCGGTGCGCGAGCGCAACCCGTCGCTCGCGAACCGGCGCTACGTCGTCGTCCCGAAGGACTGAGCCGGCGCGGGGCGCCCGGGTGGGCACTCCGCCCGCGGCGGGCGCTCAGCGCGCGGCGAGCGCCGCGATGAGGATCGCGGCGTAGTGGCACCCGTAGCCGACGACGGTGAGCACGTGGAAGATCTCGTGGAAGCCGAACCAGCGCGGGCTGGGGTTGGGCTTCTTGATGCCGTAGACGACGGCGCCCAGCGTGTAGGCGAGGCCGCCGACGGCGACGAGCCAGACGATCGCCGGGCCGTTCGTCGTCGTCCAGAACTGCGGCATGTAGCCCACCGCGACCCACCCGAGCGCGACGTAGATCGGGACGTACACCCACCGCGGGGCGTCGAGCCACAGGATCCGGGCGAGGAGGCCGAGCAGGGCCCCGCTCCACACGATCGCGAGCAGGATCGTCGCTGTCCGCTGGGGGAGCAGGAGCACGGCGAGGGGCGTGTAGGTGCCCGCGATGATGAGGAAGATGTTCGAGTGGTCGGCGCGGCGGAGCACGCCCGCGACGCGGGGCGACCACGTGCCGCGGTGGTACACGGCGCTCGTGCCGAACAGCAGGCACGCGCTGAGGCCGAAGACCGCGGTCGCGACCTTGCCGGCGACGGGCGGCGCGACGACGACGAGGACGATGCTCGCGACGAGCGCGAGGGGGAACGTCCCCGCGTGGATCCAGCCGCGCAGGCGCGGCTTGACGACCTCGGCGACCTTCGCGACCGCGTCGCCCACGTTCTCGCGGACGGAGTCGAGCGCGTCGGTGCCGGGTGCGTGCGCCGGGCCCGGGTCGGCGGGCGGCGCGCTCGGGGTGCGGTCGCGGTCGGTCGGTCGGTCCACGACGTCTCCTCGGTGGTGTGTCCGGGCACGGAAGAGGCCGGCGCGGGGCTCCCACGCCAACCTACGCCATCGTAAGTTACGCCAACGTAGGTTCGCGACCGGTCCCCGCCTCGCGGTGTGAAGATCCTGGGCAGGGGCGCGCGGAGCGGTCCGGGCCCGCCGGACCGGGCACGGACGAGCGGTAGCGTGTGCGGGTTCGGCCCGAGCGCCCCGTACCGGGGGCGTGCCCGCCGGGCGTCCCCGTCCGCCCATCGCCGAGGAACCAGCGTGCGCCTGCCCCGCCCCGTCTACGGACTCTACGAGCGTCGCCTCGCGGCGACCCTCTCGCGCGAGAGCGTCCCGCGCCACGTGGGCGTCATCCTCGACGGCAACCGGCGGTGGGCGCGCTCGTTCGGGGAGTCGACGGCGACCGGGCACCGCCGGGGCGCCGACAAGATCACGGAGTTCCTGGGCTGGAGCGAGGACCTCGGCGTCGAGGTCGTCACGCTGTGGATGCTCTCGACCGACAACCTGTCGCGGTCGCAGGAGGAGCTGTCGGCGCTGCTCGACATCATCGAGGACGCCGTGCGCGACCTCGCCGAGACGGGCCGCTGGCGCCTGCGGGTCATGGGCCGGCTCGACCTGCTGCCCGAGCGGCTCACGGCGGCGCTGCGCGACGCCCAGCAGCGCACGGCCGCCGTCGACGGGCTCCAGGTCAACGTCGCGATCGGCTACGGCGGGCGCCACGAGATCGCCGACGCCGTGCGGTCGTACCTGCGCGAGCAGGCCGCCGCGGGCGCGCGCCTGCAGGACCTCGCGGAGAACCTCGACGTCGAGCACATCGAGGAGCACCTCTACACCAAGGGCCAGCCGGACCCGGAGCTCGTCATCCGCACGTCGGGCGAGCAGCGCCTCGGCGGCTTCCTGCTCTGGCAGAGCGCGCACTCGGAGTTCTACTTCTGCGAGGCGTACTGGCCCGACTTCCGTCGCGTCGACTACCTGCGCGCGCTGCGCGCGTACTCGCAGCGCGAACGCCGCCTGGGCCGCTGACCGGCCACCCGGCGGGTAGGGTCGATGCGAACGCATCGACCGAGCCGTCCGGGGGCGACATGACGCAGCAGCACGCCGACGACGCGGGCCCCGAGCCGGGCCCCGGGAGCGCGCGCCTCGCCGTCGAGACGTGGGAGTCCCTCTTCCGGGCCCAGGTCGCGATCATGCGGCGGCTGCAGTCCGACCCGGTCTGGGACGGCCTGACCCTGCGCGAGTACGACGTGCTGTTCTCGCTGACGAAGGGCCCCGAGGACGGGATGCGGCTGCGCGACCTCAACGCGTACATCCTGCTCAGCCAGCCCTCGCTGAGCCGCATGGTGGACCGGCTCGCGGCGCGCGGCCTCGTCGACCGGGCGACCCCGCCGGACGACGCGCGGGGCACGCTCGTCCGGCTCACCTCGACGGGCCGCGACCTCCAGCGCGCGACCGGCCGCGCGCACGCCCGGGCCATCGCGACGTACGTGGGCGGCGCGCTCGACGACGCCGACCTCGCGACGCTCGGCGAGCTGCTCGAGCGGCTGCGCGCCGCGCAGCCGGACATCCCGGACGCCGCGCCGGGACGCGCAGCGGGCGCCCCGGGCGCCTGAGCGCGCGCCCACGGACGACGCGGCCGCCCCGGCCGTCTGGGCACCGGCCTCGCGGGCTCGGCGCTGTGGCGCGGAACACGTCCGGTCCGTCCCTTCCGCTACGGGCCGTCGCGCGTCGGCCTGCCTAGGATGCGAGCGTGTCCTCAACGCCGAGCACCACCCCGAACTCCGTCCCCGGACCCCGTGCCGACGGCCCGCTGCGCGTCGTCGTCGCGCCCGACTCGTTCAAGGGCAGCCTGAGCGCCGCCGACGTCGCGCGCGCCGTCGCGACGGGCGTGCGCAGCGTCGTCCCCGACGCGGAGGTCGTCGAGCTCCCCATGGCCGACGGCGGCGAGGGCACGCTCGAGGCCCTGCTCGCCGTGTGGGGCGTCCCGGCCCGCGAGGTCTCCACGGTCGACGCGATCGGCCGTCCCCGCACCGCGCGGTACGGGGTCTCGGCCGACGGCCGCCTCGGCGTGGTCGAGCTCGCCGAGGCGAGCGGGCTGCCCCAGGTGAGCGACGTCGCGCTCCAGCCCCTGCACGCGCACACCCGCGGCACGGGCGCCGCGGCGGCCGCCGTGCTCGACGCGGGCGTCGACGAGGTGATCGTGTGCCTCGGCGGCTCGGCGTCCACCGACGGCGGCGCGGGCATCCTCACCGGCCTCGGCGCGCGGCTCCTCGACGCCGACGGCGCACCCGTTCCCGACGGCGGGGAGGGCCTCGCACGGGTCGCGCGGCTCGACCTGTCCGGCCTGCACCCGCGGGCGCGCGAGGTCCGCTGGCGCCTCGCGGTCGACGTCACCAACCCCCTGCACGGCGAGCGGGGCGCGGCGCACGTGTTCGGACCGCAGAAGGGCGCCCAGCCGGCGGACGTGGCGTTCCTCGACGACGCGCTGCGGCGCTGGGCGGGAGTCCTCGTGCAGGAGACCGGCGTCGACGTGGCGGAGCTCGCGGGTGCGGGCGCCGCGGGCGGCGTGCCCGCGGGCATGGTCGGCGTCCTCGGCGCCGAGCTCGAGCCGGGCGCGCGCCTCGTCGCCGAGGCGGTCGGGCTGCCCGCTGCCGTCCGCGCTGCCGACCTCGTCGTCACGGGCGAGGGGTCGTTCGACTCGCAGTCCGTCAACGGGAAGGTCGCGGACGCGATGGGCGCCCTCGCGGCGGAGGCGCCGCACCGGCCTCCGGTCGTCGTGCTCGCGGGCCGGGTGCTGCTGCCCGCGCACCAGGCGCGCGAGGCCGGGATCGCCGCGGCGTTCAGCATCGCGCCCGGGCCCATCGCGCTCGACGAGCTGCTCGACCGCACGGCGTCCCGCCTCGTCGACCTCGCGGCGACCGTCACGAGCCTGCACGTCGCGTCGCGGCGCTGACGGGCGCCGCGCACCGGGCCGGCTCCCGGGGGCCGACCCGGGGGACGGTGCCGCCGTCAGCGCTTCGGCCAGCCCCACGCGGGCTGGTCGAGGAGTCCCTCGCGCCCGGCGACCGTCGTCTCGCCGAACGGTGACCGCACGAGCTCGACCTCCACGAGCTCGTCCGCGCCGGGCAGGTCCGCCGGGCCCGACGCGGCGGCGTCGCGCAGCGCCTCGACGAGCGGCGGCGCGTGCGTGACGACCACGACCTGCGTCTCGCGGCCCGCCGCGTGCACGAGCGCGCCGAGCGCGGGCAGGAGGTCGGGGTGCAGGCTCGTCTCCGGCTCGTTGAGCACGAGGAGCTCGGGCGGTCGCGGCGAGAGCAGCGCGGCGACGAGGAACAGGTAGCGCAGCGTCCCGTCGCTCAGCTCGGCGCCGGTGAGCGGCCGGAGCAGCCCGTCCTGGTGGAAGGCGACCTCGAACCTGCCGTCGTCGGCGTGCACCGCGAGCCGGCTGCCGGGGAAAGCCCGGGCGACGGCGTCGTCGAGCTCGTCCCCGCGGCCCAGGTCGCGCACCGTCTCCAGCGCCGCGGCGAGGTCCGCGCCGTCGTGCGCGAGGACGGGCGTGCGGGTGCCGAGCTGCGGCGAGCGCGCCGGGGCGTCGGCGTCGGTGCGCAGCTGGTCGTAGAAGCGCCACGACCGCAGGCGCTCGCGCACCGCGACGACCTCCGGCGCGCCCACCGGGTCGACGAGCTCGGTGAGCACGCTGTCGAAGGGGCGCAGGCGCGCGGGTGAGGACTGCCAGCGGCCGGCGTCGTCGCGCACGCGGACGGCCGGTCCGCGCCGCTCGACCTGGAGCGTCGCGGGCCGCGGGACGGGCCCCGACCAGACGGTCTCGACCTTGATCTCCGGGTCGAGGGCGAACGCCGAGCCCGGGTGCTGCGGCAGGCCGAGGTCCACCGCGTAGCCGAGGTCGTCCGGGTTGGCCCCTGCGAAGCCGAGGCGCAGCGCGACGGGCGCCGTGCGGCGCATGCCCTGGACCGCGCCGCCCCCGCGCGCGGCCCGCCCGCCTTGCTCGGGCCCGGCCCAGAGCGTCGACCGCAGCCCGCCCTCGCGGGCCACCGCCCCGACGGCGCCGCCCAGCGCGCACCCGGACAGCAGGCGCAGCGCGCGGTACAGGCTCGACTTGCCGGTCCCGTTCGCCCCGGTCACGACCGTGAGCCGCCCGAGCGGCAGCACGAGGCTCCGCAGCGAGCGGTAGCCCTCCACCGCGATCGTCGCGAGCATCGGTCACCTCCCGCCCGGCACGCTACGCGCCGGGTCCCACGCGGCGGCGCGGGGACCCGGCGCGGTGCGCGGCGAGGCGGCGTCGGGCCGCGTGGCGCGTCAGTCGGTGATCGCGAACGCGTCGATCTCGACGAGCATCTCCTCGCGCGGCAGACCCGTGAACACCGTGGTGCGGCTGGGGAGCACGCCCTTCGTGGTGTGCTGCGCGACGAACGCGCCGTAGGCGTCGTTCATGATCGGGAAGTCCTCGCGCTTCGTGAGGTACACGCGGAGCATGACGACGTCGTCGAACGTGGCGCCGGACGCCTCGACGATCGCGCGCACGTTCTCGAGCGTGCGCGTGGTCTGCGCGGCGACGTCGCCGGGGTAGAGGTACTCGTTCGTCGCCGGGTCGACGGGCCCCTGGCCCGAGACCTGGACGAACGGTCCCTTGCGCACGCCCTGGTGGAACGTGTGCGCGGGGGCGGGGGCGTCGGGGGTGGAGATCGCGGTCTTCTCGGTGGTCATGCGGGGTCCTCTCGGGGTGTCCGGGTGTCGTGCGGGTTCGGGGTGGGTCAGCGCTGGGTCAGAGGTCGATCGTCGCGAGGTCCACGACCTCGTCGCCCCGCACGACGGCGGCGACGCGCCACCGGTCGAACGTCGTGCAGGGGTGGGAGATGCCGAAGCCGACGACGTCGCCCGGGCGGACCTGGGCGGTGGCGGGGCCGCCGACCTGCCCGGCGCCGGCCTCGTCCGCGTCCAGCGCGAGGTAGAGGTGCTGGTCGTTGAGCGCGGTGACACGGGTGCCGGCGAGCTCGCGGGGGGCGAGCCAGCCGTCCTCGGACTGCGAGCGCAGCCAGAGCGCGACGGGCAGGTCGATGTCGAACGAGACGTCGCGGCGCCCGATGCCGCAGACCGCGAGCCCGGGCTCCGGGACGGAGAGCACCTGGCCCCAGACGGTCGCGGCGGCGCGCAGCGGCTCCGCGCCGGGGATGCGGCTCCACGGGTCGGTGCGCGAGTAGAAGCCGTGGTCGTGCGTCACGTACGCGCCCGAGCGCACGACGACGCGGACCTCGACCTCGCGCCCGTCCGCGCCGGGGACGGGGCCGGGCAGCCCGGCGAGCACGACGTCGAGGAACGAGCTGCCGCCCGCCGACAGCACGAGCGGCTCGGCGACGCCCGCGAGACCTTCGCGCACGAACGCGGCGCCGAGCGCGCGCAGCCCGTCGCACCAGGCGCCGACGGCGGCGAGCTCGTCGTCGGTCGTGCCGCCCGCGACCGAGCCCTCGTACCCCGTCGCGCCGAGCAGGCGCAGGCCCGACGCGCGGACCGCGCGCGCGAGGTCGAGCGCCGCGGCGGTGCTGCGGACGCCGGTGCGCCCGCCGGGGACGCCGAGCTCGACGAGCACGCCGAGGCGCGCGCGGACGCCGGCCGGGGCGTCGGCGAACCCGCGGGCGAGCAGGTCGACCCCGTGCGGCGAGTCGACGCACAGCCACACCTCGTCGTCGCCGCCCGCGGCCTCGGCGCGCGCCAGGTCGTCGCGCAGCCACGCGATCTCGCGCGGGTCGAGCAGCTCGTTGGCGAGCAGCACGCGCGGCACGCCCCAGTCGCGCACCGTGCGCAGCTGGGACGGCGTCGCGACCGTCGCGCCCCACGCCCCGGCCGCGGCCTGGCGCGCGTAAAGCGCGCGCGACATCGTCGTCTTCACGTGCGGCGCGTGCTCGACCCCGCGCTCGGCGCACACGCGCGCGACGGTGCCGACGTTGTGGTCGAGCGCCGCGTCGTCGAGCGTGAGCAGCGGCCAGGAGAACGCGGCGTCGGTGACGCGCGGCGAGCCCGCGAGCACGTCCGCGACGGTGGTCCCGGCCGGGAGCCGCAGGCCCTTGGTCCGGGGCCCGACGACGTCGCGCGCCCAGGGGCGGTCGGGTGCGGGCCGCGCGGCGTCGTGCGTCGTGCCGGTCATGGGGTCCTCCTCGGGGACGGGGCTCTCGTGGACGGGTGCAGGGGGGAGGCTCACGCCGCCGGGGCGCCCGGGCGCAGCGGGCGGCCCGGGAGCGCGTCGGTGAGCGCGCCGTCGCGCAGGACGCGCACGCCCGCGACGAGCACGTCGTCCACGCCCGACGCCGGGCGGCGCGGGTCCTCGTACGTCGCCTCGTCGCGCACGCGGTCGGGGTCGACGAGCGCGAGGTCCGCGACCGCCCCCGGGACGACCGCGCCGCGCCCGGCGAGCCCGAAGCGCGCGGCGGGCCGCGCGGACAGGTGCGTGACGGCGTCGTGCCACGTCCAGTCCCCGAGCGTACGCACGTGCTCGGCGAGGAAGCGCGCGAACGCGCCCCAGCCACGCGGGTGGGGGCGGCCGCCGCCCCCGACCGGCGCGTAGATCGCGTCGGACCCGCCGACGTGCGCCCGGTGGCGCAGCAGGGCGCGGACGGACTCCGGGGAGTTCGTGGGCGGCTGGGCGAAGACGCACGACGCGCGCAGCCGCGTCGCGACGAGCAGCCGCACCGCGGTCTCGGCGGGGGACAGCCCCAGGCGCGCGGCGACGTCGGGCAACGTCATGCCCTCGGTCCACGACAGGTCCTCGACCGAGCCCGGCGCGGCCCCGGCGGCGGGGCCGGTCGGGACCGCCGCCATCGTCACGCGCGGCCACAGGTCGGCCAGGTGCGGGAAGTGCTCGCGGTGCAGGCGCTCGAGCACCGCAGGGTCGGCGAGCGCCGCGACGGTCGCGTCGACGTCCGCGATGGGGAGCCACGTCGGCAGCGACACCATCGACAGGATCGAGCAGCCGCGCAGGTACGGGTACGAGTCGAACGTGACGTCCAGGCCCGCGGCGTGCGCGTCGTCGACGTACCCCAGCAGCTCCGCGGCCGGGCCGTGGTAGTGCGAGACGTGGGTCGCGACCCCGGACGCGCGTGCGACGCGCACGAGCTCCGCGAACGCCGGGCCGGCCCGGTCCTCGTAGCCGCGCATGTGCGACACGTGCGGCACGCCGCGGGCCGCGAGCACGCGCGCGAGCGCGACGAGCTCGGCCTCGTCGGCGTACGTCGCGGGGACGTACTCCAGGCCGGTCGACAGGCCGAGCGCGCCGTCGTCGAGCGCCGAGGCGAGCAGCGCGAGCATCCGGTCCGTCTCGGCGGGCGTCGCGGGGCGCGCGGCGGCGCCGAGCACCGCGTAGCGGATCGTGCCGTGCGGGGCGAGGTAGCCCACGTTGACGCGGGTCGTGCCGTCGTACGTGGCGAGGAGGTCGGCGACGGACCCGCCCCGGAACGTCGGGTGCTCGCCGTTGATCGCCGCGAAGTACCCGCTCGCCCACGCGGCGGCGTCGTGCAGGCCCGACGCCGCGGGCCCGCCGTCGGCGCCCGGGCGCGGCGAGGGTGCGTAGGACACCCCGTCCTGCCCGACGACGACGCTCGTCACGCCCTGGCGCAGCATCGCGAGCTGCACGTCGTCGTCGAGCACGGCGGCCTCCCCGTGCACGTGCGCGTCGACGAACCCGGGCAGCAGGAGGCGGCCGTCCGCGTCCAGCACGTCGGCGTCCGCCGGAGCGGTCCCGGCCGCGGGCGCGACACCCTCGACCCGGCCCGCGCGCACGGTGACGTCGACGGGGGCGGAGGGGCCGCCGTCGGGCACGACGAGGCGCGCCCCGCGCACCACGAGGGCGCTCATGCCGGGCCGCCCGCGTCCTCGTCGCGACCTTCGACCCAGCCGCCGACGCCGCGCAGGCCACCCGCGGCGAGCTCCTCGGCGCGGTCGCGCGGCCAGCCCGCGACCCCGGGCCGGGTCTGCCACGGGTGCGGCCCGTCGAGCGGCCGGTACTCCACGCCGGCCGCGTCGAGGCGCGGCAGGTGGTGCGTGACGAGGCGCTCGTGGAACGCGCGCGCCGCGGGGGACCCGGGGGAGCGGTCGGCCTCGGGCGACCACATGACCTCGGCGAACGCCGCGAGGCGCGGGAACGCGGCGTAGTCGACGCGGCGCGCGGACTCGAGGTGCTCGGACCAGAGCTCCGCCTGCCCGCCGAGCAGCGCGCCCGGCGCGGGAGCGGTGGCGGGACCGGCCGCCGTGCCGTCCGCGGCACCCGCGAGCTCGGCCGGCAGGGGCTCGAACGCGTACACGTCGTCGAGCGTGGTGAGGAAACCGACCGGCACGGGCTCGTCCGGGGTGTCGCCGCCGCGGTGGTCGAGGTACACGACCTGCTCGGGCGCCATGACGACGTCGTGGCCCGCCGCGAGCGCGTCCGCGCCCACGGCCCAGCCGCGCCACGACGTCACGACGACGTCGCGCGGGAGCGCGGGGCCGAACGCCTCGTCCCACACGACCGCCCGCCGACCGCGGGACGCGACGTGCTCGGCGAGCCGCGCGAGGAACCAGCCGTGCAGCCCGCCGACGTCGTCGAGCCCGAGCGCCTGCGCGCGCGCGACGATCGCGGGGTTCTCGCGCCACAGCGTCGTGGGCACCTCGTCGCCGCCGATCGCGACGAACGGCGCGTCGAAGATCTCCAGCACCTCGTCGAGCACGTGCCGGAAGAAGGTCAGCGACTCCTCCGACGGGTCGAGCACCTCGGTGCTCACGCCCCACGTGGTGCGGACCTCGTGCGGCCGCTTGCGCGTGCCGAGCTCCGGGTACGCGGCGACGGCGGCCTCCACGTGCCCCGGCGCGTCGATCTCCGGGACCACGGTGACGCCGCGCTCGCGCGCGTGCGCGACGATCTCGCGCAGGTCGTCCTGCGTGTAGAAGCCGCCGTGCGGACGGCCGTCGGCGACGCCGGCGCGCCAGGTGCCGAGCCCGGACTCGCGCCGCCACGCGCCCACCTCGGTGAGCCGGGGGTAGCGCGCGATCTCGACGCGCCACCCCTGGTCGTCCGTGAGGTGGAGCTGGAGCACGTTGAGCCGGTGCGCGGCGGCGAGGTCGACGAACCGCAGGACGTCGGCCTTCGGCAGGAAGTGGCGCGCGACGTCGAGCAGCACCCCACGCCAAGCGAACCGCGGGTGGTCGGTGACCGCGACGTGGGGGAGCGCGAGCGTCGCGCGACCGCCCGCGCCCGTCACGGTGGGGGCGCGGCGGAACGCGGCGGGGCCGGCGAGCTGGCGCAGGGTCTGGGCCGCGCCCGTCACGGTGGGGGCGCGGCGGAACGCGGCGGGGCCGGCGAGCTGGCGCAGGGTCTGGGCCGCGGCGTGCGCGCCGTCGAGGTCGGCCGCACCGACCCGGACGCCGTCGTCGCCGACGACGAGGCGGTAGCCCGACGGCGGGAGGTCGTCGTCGACCGCGAAGACCACGGGCGGGGTGCCGTCGGCCGGCGCGGTGCCCGCCGGGGCGGGCACGAGGTCGAGGCCGAACGCGTCCTCGGTGACGCGCCGCCACCAGCGCGCCGCGGGGCGCAGGGCGGGGTCCGCGACGACGGACGTCCCGTCCGCGACGACGGTCGTCCCGGCGCCGGGCTCGAGCGTCACCGGGGCGGGGAGGATCCCGGCGGGGTCCGCCGTGGACGAGGTGGGCACCTTTTGGAAGGACACCGAACGAGCCTATCGGGCCCGCGCCGTGTGGTCCTACCAGGCTGTGGACGGACGGGCGGCGCTGCCGCAAACGTGCGTTGACCGCAGGGAGGATCACGCAAGCCGCTTGCAGCCGGACGTATAGTCGACGGCATGTCGAGACGTCTGGCGGAGGTCGCCACCAAGGTCGGTGTCAGCGAGGCCACCGTGAGCCGCGTGCTCAACGGGAAGCCCGGCGTCTCGCAGGCCACGCGGGACGCGGTTCTCACGGCGCTCGACGTGCTCGGCTACGAGCGGCCCACCAAGCTGCGCGGGGAGCGCGGCCGCCTCGTGGGGCTCGTGCTCCCGGAGCTCGTCAACCCCATCTTCCCGGCGTTCGCCGAGGTCATCGGGGGCGCGCTCGCGCAGCAGGGGTTCACCCCGGTGCTGTGCACGCGCACGGCGGGCGGCGTGACGGAGGCCGAGTACATCGACCTGCTCCTGGGGCAGCACGTGTCGGGCGTGATCTTCGCGGGCGGCTTCTACGCCGAGCGCCAGGCCGACCACGCGCACTTCCGCCGGCTCGAGAAGCTCGGCCTGCCCGTCGTGCTGATGAACGCGTCCGTCGAGGACCTCGACTTCCCGCGCGTCTCGTGCGACGACCTCGTCGCCATGAACCAGGCGCTCGGCCACGTGCTGTCCCTCGGCCACGAGAGGGTCGGCCTGCTCCTCGGCCCCGCCGACCACGTACCGTCCGAGCGCAAGCTCGCCGCCGCGCAGGCCTTCGCCGAGCGGCACGGCCACGCGCTGGACCCGGCGCTCGTCGTGCACAGCCAGTACTCGCTCGAGAGCGGTCAGGCCGCCGCGAACCGGCTCCTCGAGGCCGGCGCGACGGCGATCGTGTGCGCGAGCGACCCCCTCGCGCTCGGCGCGGTCCGCGCCGTCCGCCGCGCGGGGCTCGACGTGCCTGCCGACGTCTCCGTCGTCGGCTACGACGACTCGAACCTCATGAACTCGACGGACCCCGCGCTGACGACCGTGCGCCAGCCGATCGAGCCGATGGGCCGCGCGGCCGTCGACCTGCTCGCCGGCATGATCGCGGGCGCCGACGTCTCCCGCGACGAGCTGCTCTTCGAGCCGGAGCTCGTCGTGCGCGGCTCGACAGCCGCCGCGCGCACGACGGGTCGTGACGCGACGGTCGCCTGACCGCACCCCGTTCCTCCTGGGCCCCGGCCCGGCCGCCTCGTGCGCGCCGGACCGGGGCTCTCGTCGTCTGCCCTGGGGCGGGAGCCGCCCCGTCTCCGGCTGACGGGCGTCGCGGTCTGAACGAGCCGAGATAGCGTTTCGATAACGCTGCTGTCGGGTTCTTGCGCGGATGCTGTCGACTAGTTACTGTCATGCTCGACGGCGCGGTCGGCACCCGGTGCACGACGGCCGTCCCGGGACCATCCCGGACGGCATCGAACGCCGTGCGCCGACCTGACGGGGCGACCACCCCGACCACCCGGCCACGCACTCACGGAAGAGGACGCGGTGAGCAACAACCACCCCCGAGCCGCCGACGGCGCGCCCACCCCCGACGCGGCCCCCGCGGCGGCGGCACGGCCGGGGGCCTCGTCGCCCGACTGGTGGCGCAGCGCCGTGATCTACCAGGTGTACGTGCGCAGCTTCGCGGACGGGAACGGCGACGGGACGGGCGACCTCGCGGGCGTGCGCCAGCGCCTCGGCTACCTGCGCGACCTCGGCGTCGACGCGATCTGGTTCACCCCCTGGTACGTGTCCCCGCTCGCGGACGGCGGCTACGACGTCGCCGACTACCGCGCGATCGACCCGCAGTTCGGCACGCTCGCCGAGGCCGAGCAGCTCATCGCCGAGGCCCGCGCGCTCGGCATCCGCACGATCGTCGACGTCGTCCCGAACCACGTCTCGTCCGAGCACGAGTGGTTCCGCGCGGCCCTCGCGGCCGGCCCCGGGTCGCCCGAGCGCGAGCGCTTCTGGTTCCACCCGGGCCGGGGCGAGGACGGCTCGCAGGTCCCGACGCACTGGGTCTCGGAGTTCCAGGGCGGCACGTGGACGCGCACGACGAACCCCGACGGCACGCCCGGCGAGTGGTACCTCCACGTGTTCGCGCCCGAGCAGCCCGACCTCAACTGGGACCACCCCGACGTGCGCCGCGAGCACGAGGACATCCTGCGGTTCTGGTTCGACCGCGGCGCCGCGGGCATCCGCATCGACTCGGCGGCGCAGCTCGTCAAGGACCCGGCGCTGCCCGAGGTCCCGGACCACCCCGGCCCGGGCGAGCACCCGCACGTCGACCGCGACGAGCTCCACGACATCTACCGCGGGTGGCGCGCTGTCGCCGACGCGTACGACGAGCCGCGCGTGCTCGTGGGCGAGGTCTGGCTCGCGGACCGGGAGCGGTTCGCCCGGTACCTGCGCCCGGACGAGATGCACACGGCGTTCAACTTCGACTTCATGGCCCGCCCGTGGGACGCGAAGGCGCTGCGCGAGTCGGTCCAGACCACGCTCGACGCGCACGCGCCGGTCGCCGCCCCCGCGACCTGGGTCCTGTCCAACCACGACGTGACCCGACCCGTGACGCGCTACGGGCGCGAGGACAGCTCGTTCGCGTTCGCCACCAAGCGGTTCGGCACGCCGACGGACCTCGCGACCGGGCGGCGTCGGGCCCGCGCGGCCGCGCTGCTCTCCGCCGCGCTGCCCGGCTCGCTGTACCTCTACCAGGGCGACGAGCTCGGGCTGCCCGAGGTGGAGGACCTCCCGCTCGACGCGATCCAGGACCCGATGCACGCGCGGTCCGGCGGCGTCGACCCGGGCCGCGACGGCTGCCGCGTCCCGCTCCCGTGGACGCGTGGCGGCACGAGCCACGGCTTCGGGCCCGACGGCGGGGCGCCGCCCTGGCTGCCCCAGCCGCACGGCTGGGGCGAGCTCTCCGTCGAGGCGCAGACCGGCGACGAGACCTCGGTGCTCACGCTCTACCGGCGCGTCCTCGCGACCCGCCGGGCCGAGCCCGCGCTCCGGGCCGGCGGGTTCCGCTGGCTCGACTCGCTCGGCGGGGTCGTGCTCGGCGACGACGTGCTCGCCTTCGTCCGCGAGGCCCCCCGCGACGGCGACGGACGCGCGGTCGCGTGCGTCGTCAACCTCGGGCCCGACGACGTCCCGCTCCCCGCGGACGCCGAGGTCCTCCTGCGCAGCGACGCGCCCGGGAGCGCGCCCCGCGCGAGCGACGCGCCGGGCGCGGCGCGCCTGCCCACCGACACCGCCGTCTGGCTCCGGGCCTGACCGCGGCGACCGCCACGAGAACCCGGGCCGCGGGGCCCCGGCCCCCGACCCGCACCCGCTACCCAGCACCCCGTAACCCACCCAGCACCACCGGAACCCAGGAGCGACGATGAAGTCCACACGTCAGGCGACCGCCCTCACCCTCGCGGGGGCGCTCGCGTTCAGCACGCTCGCCGCGTGCTCGAGCGGCGGCTCGGGCAGCGACGACGAGAGCAGCGGCTCGGGCGGCGACGGGAAGGTCACCCTCAAGGTGGTGTCCCTCCTGCCGGGCTCCGAGCAGGAGGCGATCGACGCCTTCAACGCGCAGGTCGAGGAGTTCGAGGCCGCGAACCCGGACATCGACGTGCAGCCGGAGGAGTACGAGTGGAAGGCGACGACGTTCGCCCCGCAGCTCGCCGGCGGCACGCTGCCCGACGTCTTCGAGATCCCCTTCACCGACGCCAAGACGCTCGTCGAGAACGGTCAGCTCGCCGACCTCGACGAGCAGTTCCGGACCCTGCCGTACGCCGACAAGTTCAACCCGGCGATCCTCGAGGCCGGGACGGGCTCCGACGGCCACGTCTATGCGATCCCCGCGAAGAACGTGTACGGCGTGGGCCTGCACTACAACCGGGAGCTGTTCGAGTCCGCCGGCCTCGACCCCGACCAGCCGCCGACCACGTGGGACGAGGTCCGCGAGGACGCGAAGAAGATCGCGGACGCCAACCCGGGCGTCGCGGGCTACATGCAGATGTCGCAGAACAACACGGGCGGCTGGCAGCTCACGGTCAACACGTTCGCGCGCGGCGGTCGGACGCAGGAGGTCGCCGACGACGGCACCGCCACCTCGACGCTCACGAACGACGGCACCAAGGAAGCGCTCGAGTGGCTCCAGGCCATGCGCTGGGAGGACAACTCCCTCGGGAGCAACTTCCTCCTCGACTGGGGGACCATGAACCAGGCGTTCGCCGCGGGCCAGGTCGCCATGTACACGTCGGGCTCGGACGTCTTCACGTCGCTCGTCCAGACGAACGCGATCGACCCTGCCACCTACGGCCTCGCGGCGCTCCCGCTCGAGGGCGACGACGCGGGCGTCCTCACCGGCGGCACGCTCGCCGCGATGCCGGCGGACGTGGACGAGGCGAAGAAGGAGGCCGCGATCAAGTGGATCGACTTCTTCTACCTCGGCAAGCTCGTCGACGAGAAGCGCGCCGTCGCCGACGCCGAGACGCTCGTCGCGAACGACCAGCCCGTCGGCACCCCGGTCCTGCCGATGTTCTCCCCGGAGCAGTACCAGCAGAACCAGGAGTGGATCAAGGACTACATCAACGTCCCGCTCGACCAGATGACGAGCTACACGGACACGATGTTCGACCTGCCGCTCGTGGGTGAGCCGTCGCAGAAGACGCAGGAGATCTACGCCCTGCTCGACCCCGTCGTCCAGGCCGTCCTCACCGACGAGAGCGCCGACGTGGACGCGCTGCTGGAGCAGGCGAACACCGAGGCGCAGGCCCTGCTCGACCAGGGCTGACGCCCGTCGGGGCGGGCGGGCACACCGTCCGCGCGTCCCGGCTCGCAGACCCGGGTCGGCCGGCGGCGCCCCCCGCCGGCCGATCCGTACCCCGCCGGTGCCCGACGGCGCGACGCACCTCGCGTCGTCGGGCACCTCCCACCGCACCGAAGGACGTCCGCCCGTGACCGCCACCACCGCCCCGCCGCGACGGGGACCCGCCTCGCACGCGCGGGCCGACCGCGGCGGCCGACGCCGCAGCCCCGTGACGTGGTTCCGCGGCGGCGGCCTGAGCAACCTCGTGTTCCTGCTCCCGCTGATCCTCATCTTCGGCGTCTTCTCGTGGTTCCCGATCGTGCGCGCGGTGATCATGAGCTTCCAGGAGACGAACCTCGTGAGCGACCCGACGTTCGTCGGGCTCGACAACTTCCGCCAGGTGCTCAGCGACCCGCTCCTGGGCAAGGCCGTGAAGAACACGCTCTACTTCGCGTTCCTCGCGCTGCTGTTCGGCTACCCGATCCCGCTCGTCGCCGCGGTGCTCATGCGCGAGGTCCGCCGGGCGCGCGGGCTGTACTCCGCGCTCGCGTACCTGCCGGTCGTCGTGCCGCCGGTCGTCGCGGTGCTGCTGTGGAAGTTCTTCTACAACGGCAGCCCGACGGGCGTGTTCAACACGATCCTCGGCTGGGTCGGGCTCGGCCCGTACCCGTGGCTCCAGGACGCCTCGACCGCGATGCCCTCGCTCGTGCTCGCGGCCACGTGGGCCGGCGCGGGCGGGACGATCATCATCTACCTCGCGGCGCTCACGAGCGTGCCGCCCGAGCTCTACGACGCGTCCGAGGTCGACGGCGCCGGGCTGTGGCGCAAGATCTGGCACGTCACGCTGCCCGCGCTGCGCGGCGTCCTGTTCATCACCCTGATCCTCCAGGTGATCGGCACGGCGCAGGTCTTCCTCGAGCCCTACCTCTTCACCGGCGGCGGGCCGAACAACGCGACCCTGACGATCCTGCTGCTCATCTACCGCTACGCCTTCCAGAACAGCCTGGGCGGCGACTACGGGGCCGCGACCGCGCTGTCGATCATGCTCGCCGCCGTCCTCGCCGTCTTCTCGGTCCTCTACTTCCGGCTCACCCGGTCCTGGAGCACGTCATGACCCTCTCGCCCACCGACAACCCGAGCGAGATCGGCGTCGTCTCGCAGGACTCCGCGGCGGCGACGGACGCCGCCGACGACCCGGCGGGCACCGCTCGCCGCGCCGCGGAGGCGAGCCGCACCCGTCGTGAGGCGGACCGCCGACGGCTGCGCGCGCGCCGCCGCAAGGCGCTCGACGGCGTCGAGGACCGCGGCGCGCTCTCCGAGGCGGACTGGCGCCGCCCGTCCGTGCGGTGGGGGATGGGCACGACTCACGTCCTGCTGCTCGTGGTCCTCGTCGTCGCGGGCCTCGGCCCGATGCTGCTGCTCGCGAAGTACGCCGTCACCCCGACGCAGGACATCCTCCGCACGCCGATGGCCGTCTTCCCGAACGGCATCGCGTGGGACAACCTCGACAAGGCGTGGAACGACGTCCAGGTCAGCCGGTACTTCCTCAACACGATCTGGCTCGCGGTCGGGTCGTGGGCGTCGCAGATCCTCGTCGCGACGACGGGCGGCTACGCGCTGTCCGTGCTGCGCCCGCGGTACGGGAAGGTCGTGCAGGCGCTCGTGCTGTCGACGATGTTCGTGCCCGCGATCGTCCTGCTCGTCCCGCTGTACCTGACGATCCTCGACCCGCCGCTGCTGGGGCGCTCGCTCATCAACAGCTTCTGGGCCGTGTGGCTGCCCGCAGGCGCGAGCGCGTTCAACGTGCTGCTCGTCCAGCGGTTCTTCGACAGCCTCCCTCGCGAGGTGTTCGAGGCCGCGCGCATGGACGGCGCCGGGCCGTACCGGCTGTTCTGGTCGGTCGTGCTGCCGATGTCGCGCCCGATCGTCGGCGTCGTCTCGGTGTTCGCGGTCATCGCGGCCTGGAAGGACTTCCTCTGGCCGCTGCTCGTCCTCAAGGACCCGGCGATCCAGCCGCTGTCCGTGCGCCTGCCGTCCATCGAGGCGTCGACCGACCTTGGCGTCTTCCTCGCCGCGCTCGCGATCTCGACCCTCATCCCCGTCGGCCTGTTCCTCGTCTTCCAGCGCATGTTCCTCCAGGGCGCCGGCCTCGGAGGAGCGGTCAAGGGCTGACCCCAGCGCTCGGCCCCCCACCCCCTCTCCGCACCCCCCTTCTCCGCCCCCACCCCTCCGTCGAACACGGGGTCGGCGACCGGAATCGTCTCGATCCGGTCGCCGACCCCGTGCTCGGCGGCGCCAGGCCCGTGGACGGCGGCGCGGGGCCGGGCGGCTCCCCGGGGCTCAGCCGCGACCGCGGGGCTGCAGCGCGCGCAGGACGGCGTCGTGGACGTCGGTGTTGCGCTGCGCGCCCGCGAGGCGTGCGGCGCCCGGGCCCTGCGCGGTGATCGGCGTCGCCTCGCCCGTGTGGCCGCCCGTCGTCCAGTCGACCGTGAGCTGCAGGTCGGAGCCCGCGAGGTCGAACGGGCCGTCCTCGGCCGTCGCGCCCTCGCCGCCCTCGTCCGCGGAATCGACGTTCTCGATGGCGAGCCCGCCCGTCGCGTGGTCGCCCACGACCAGCACGAGCGTGTCCCGGTTCCGCTTCTGGAACTCCAGCGCCAGCGCGACGGTCTCGTCGAGCGCCTGCCCGGCCTGGATCGTGCGCGTCGCGTTGGAGCGGTGCGCGAACTCGTCCACGCCCTCCTCCTCGACGAGCAGGAAGAACCCGTCGCGGTCGCGCGACAGCACGTCGAGCGCCTTGGCCGTCATGTCGACGAGCGGCACCTCCGGCTCGTACAGGTCGCCCTCGCCCTCGTTGCGCTGCTCGAACATCTCCTCGTTCGCGAACAGGCCGAGCAGCTTGCGCCCGCGCGCGTCCGCGAGCCCCTCGGCGTCGCTCACGTACGTGTAGCCGAGGTCCTGCGCGCGCTCGACCAGGTTCCCCTTCGTCCCCTTGCTCTGCTCGGTCGGGTCCTTCGCGGGGTTGTCCTCCCACGCGCCGGGGTCGCCCGCCGGGTACCACCAGTCCTCGCCGCCGCCGAGGACGACGTCGGGCCGCGAGCCCTCCAGGAGCTGGCGCGCGATCTCGCTCTGGTCGCCGCGGTCGGGCACGTGCGCGCCGAACGCCGCGGGCGTCGCGTCGGTGACCTGCGCCGTCGTGACGAGCCCGGTGGCCTTGCCCGCGCCCCGGGCCGCCTCGAGGAGCGTCGGGACCGGGTTGCCGTCGACGTCGACGCCCACCGCCCCGTTGTACGTCCGGACCCCGGACGCGAACGCCGTGGCGCCCGCCGCGGAGTCCGTGACGGCCTCCTCGGGGTCGGCCGAGTCCGTCGTGGTCCACCCGGCGTGCTCGAGCGAGTCCATCGCGAGCTGCCCGTCCTTGCCGACCGTCGCGAGCCGGATGAGCTCGCGGTGCGAGAGCCCGAGCCCGTCGCCCTGGATGAAGATGACGTTGCGGGCGCGGTCGTTCCCGTGGCCCTGGCCGCCGCCGCGGTCGCCGCCCCGGTCGTCGCCGCGCTCGCCTCCGCCGCCGAGCGGCAGGAGCATCACGAGCGCCGCGGCGGCCGCGACCCCCGTCGTCCCCGCGCTGAACCGTCCTCGTCGTGCCTGCATGAGACTCCCCTTTCCCACCGGCGCCGGCTCCGGTGCCGGCACGGCCGCCGCGGACGGGTCGCCGTCGTCGCGGGGCACGCCCGACGGCGTCGGTGCCGTCGGGACGCTCCCCACGCTAGGCAGGGGCGGGGGACTGGCAAGCCGGGCCGGGGTGCGGGGCGGTCACCAGCGGTTGTGGACCTCCTCGGCCCAGCCGACGAGCCCGTCGAACCGCACCGGCGCGGGCGGGGTACCGCCCGCTCCCGGCGCGGCCGGCGGGGTGAACGTGCCCGACCAGTGCCCGAAGCACTGGTCGGTCGACGACGAGACGACGCCGAGGTGCGTGCGCGTGACCTTGGTGTGGAAGGGCACGAACGTCGCGTCCAGGCCGCCGCCGCTGACGCGCCACGGCCGGTCCGGGTCGGCGAGGTCGTAGTCCCACACGAGCTCGTCGGGGAGGTGGTGGAGGCGCCCGTCGACGAGGACCGCGTTCTCGGTCGAGCCCGTGCCGACCGTCCAGCGGCCGCCCACCTGGATCCCGACGACCCGGCCGTGGCTCTCGCCCGAGCCCGCGCCCCAGTTCCACCGGACGTCGTACGGCCAGCGGCCGCGCCCGTGGTCGAGCACGGCCCACGACGACCCGGCCGGCACGTCGACCGTCCGGCCGTCGACCCACAGCGTTCCGTGCGCCGGGCGGGCCACGTCCTTGACCGTGTACTGGAACCGCGTGTCGCTCCACGGGACCACCACCGCGAGCCGCTCGTGACCCGGCGGCAGCGTGGCGACGACGTCGAACGAGACGTCGCGCGTGCGCGCCCGCAGGCGCGTGCCGCCGTCGACCTCGTCGAGGTCGATCGCGAGGTTCCTCGCCCGGGCGCGCGCCGGGCCGTCGCCCAGCGTGCCGGGGAGCTCGACGCCGCGCGCCGGCACCACGGTCGCGCCGGCACCCCACGTCCGGCCCGACTCCCGGTCCAGGACCCACACCTCGTGCACCGCGGCGTAGTCGATCGAGGAGACGGTGAGGGCGAGGACGTGCGTCGGGGTGGTCACGCCCCAGTACTCCCAGCGCTTGTTCCGGCCGAACCGGCGCGGGCCGCCCGCGCCGCGCCGCCCGATCGCGTCGGTGTCGACGAGAGGCCGGCGGGCCCAGCCGACGGCCCGGCGGTCGAGGCGGCCGTCGGGGCGCGTGAGCGGCACGCGCTCGGTGATCTCCGGGAGCGGCACGGCTCCACCTCCACGTGGTCGGCTCGGGCGGCTCGTGCGCGGGCGTCGGTGCCCACGGCGCGGCCCGAGGGACGAGCGGCCCGAGTCTAGGGTGCGACCGGCCACGCGAGGGACGAGGTGACACTCTGTCCCGTCAATGTCACGTCCGAGGTGCCCGCTTCCGGACGAACGGGCTCAGGAGCGGGTGCCATGATCGGGAGCATGCCCCCGTTCTCCCCCCAGGACGTCACTGCCGACACGGGCCGGGCCGCTGAGCCCGTCGAGCCCGCCGCCACCCCCGCGAGCGCCGTCGACCCCGGCCCTGCGCCCGACCTGCGCCCGTACGACGCGCTGCTGCTGTACTCGTTCGGCGGGCCCAACAAGCCCGAGGACGTCGTGCCGTTCCTGCGCAACGTCACCGCGGGCAAGGGCATCCCGGACTCGCGCCTCGAGGAGGTCGGCGAGCACTACTACGGCTTCGGCGGCAAGAGCCCTATCAACGAGCAGAACCTCGCGCTCAAGGCGGCGATCGAGGCCGAGCTCGCGCGCCGCGGCGTCGAGCTGCCCGTCGTGTGGGGCAACCGCAACTGGGAGCCGTACACGACCGACGCGATCGACGAGCTCGAGGCGCTGGGCGCGAAGAACGCCGTCGCGCTCGTGACGTCCGCGTACTCGTCGTACTCGGGCTGCCGCCAGTACCGCGAGGACCTCGCGGTCGTCCTCGACGGGCGCGGCCAGCTCGGTCCCGACGGCTCGACGGGCGTGCAGTTCGACAAGGTGCGCTCGTACTTCAACCACCCGGGCTTCGCGCAGGCGAACGTCGACGCGGTGCTCGACGGCTACGCGGCGCTCGCGGACAAGGGCGGCGACGGCGCTGCCGCGCGGCTCGTGTTCGTCACGCACTCCATCCCGGACACGATGGAGGCGGCGTCGCGCATCTCGTTCGCGACGTACTCCGAGCAGCACCTCGACCTCGCGCGCGTCATCGCCGCGGAGGTCTCGGCGCGCCTGGGCCACGACGTCGCGTGGGACCTCGCGTACTGCTCGCGGTCCGGCCCGCCGAGCCAGCCGTGGCTCGAGCCCGACGTGAACGACCACCTGGAGGCCCTCGCGCAGGACGGCGTCCGCGACGTCGTGCTGTCGCCGATCGGCTTCGTCTCCGACCACATGGAGGTCGCGTACGACCTCGACACCGAGGCGATGGAGACGGCGACGGAGCTCGGGATGACCGCGGTCCGCGCGGGCACCGTGAGCACGCGCGAGCCGTTCGTGCGCGGTCTCGTCGACCTGCTCGTCGAGCGCGCGGCGCTCGCGCGCGGCGAGGAAGTCGAGCAGGCCACGGTCGGCGCGCTGCCCGCGTTCCGCTCGGTGTGCGCGCCGGGCTGCTGCCTGCGCCGCGACGGCGAGCCGAGCGGCGTCCCGGCGCTGTGCAGCACGGACATCCACAGCTGAACCCCGGCGGACACCCCCGCACGGACCCGAGAGGAACCCCGATGAACGACGCCGCGCGCGTACCCGCGGACCACGAGCAGATCAACACCACCATCCGCTACGCGATGTGGTCCGTCTTCGCGACGGCGGCGCCCCTGCCCGCCGACGCGGACGAGCGCGCGGGCCTCGTGGCCGACGCGCTGGCCGCCGTCGGCGGCGGTGACGACCCGTCCGCGACGGACGGCGACCTCGTCGTGCGCGGCTGGTACGACGTCGCGGGCCTGCGCTCGGACGCCGACCTCATGGTGTGGTGGCACGGCCCGACGGTCGAGTCGGTGCAGCGTGCCTACCAGCACCTGCGCGCGAGCGGCCTGGGCGCGCACCTCGAGCCCGTGTGGTCGAACGTGGCGCTGCACCGTCCGGCGGAGTTCAACCGGGGGCACGTGCCCGCGTTCCTCGCGGGCGAGGAGCCGCGCGACTACCTGTCGGTCTACCCGTTCGTGCGCTCGTACGACTGGTACCTCCTGCCCGACGCCGAGCGCCGCACCATGCTGCGCGACCACGGCCTCGCGGCGAAGGACTACCCGGACGTGCGGGCCAACACGGTCGCGTCGTTCGCGCTCGGCGACTACGAGTGGATCCTCGCGTTCGAGGCCGACGAGCTGCACCGCATCGTCGACCTCATGCGCGAGCTGCGCGCGACCGAGGCGCGCCGCCACGTGCGCGAGGAGGTCCCGTTCTTCACGGGCCCGCGCACGACGCTCGCCGACTGGGCGGACCGCCAGCCCCTGGCCTGAGCCCCGCCCCTCGCTCCCGCCCGCCCGGCTCGCCCACCCGGCTCCGCCCAGGCCCGCGGCCGAGAACGACCCTGGTGTCGATATCCCCGCGATATCGACACCAGGGTCGTTCTCGGCGGCGAGCGGCGTCGTTCTCGGCGGCCGGGGAGCGGCGGGGCGCTCCGAGATGCTCAGCATGCTGAGTGATGTCAGGCTGGAGGCATGACCACCGCAGCCGCCGTCCCCGCGGGAAGCGTGCGCGCCCCCGCCCCCTCCGACCGGGTTCGTCAGGTCGTCGTCCTCGTGGGCTCGCTCGTCGCCGCCGGTGCCGCGGCGTACGGCGCGGGCGCCTTCGGCGGCACGTCCGTCGAGCAGACCGCCGGGGGTGCGTTGTCCTCGACCGCGACGCCCGTCGCGCCGGACAACCCGGCGTTCCGCATCTGGTCGGTGATCTACCTCGGGCTCTTCGTGTTCGCCGTCTACCAGGTGCTGCCTCGGCACGCCGCGAGCCCGCGCCTGCGCGCGACCGCGTGGTGGGTCCTCGTGTCCATGGTCCTCAACGCCGCGTGGATCGGCGTCGTGCAGGCCGGGTGGGTCCCGCTGAGCGTCGTCGTCATCGCGGCGCTGCTCGCCGTCAACGCGGTGGTCGTCGTGCGGCTCGTGCGCCGTCGGCCCGAGTCGACGGCGCAGGCCGTCGTGCTCGACGGGACGATGGGCCTGTACACCGGGTGGGTGAGCGTCGCGACGCTCGCGAACGTCGCCGCGGCGCTCACGGACGCGGGCGTCGGCGAGCTCGGCCTCGGCGCGACGGGCTGGTCCGTCGTGCTCGTGGTGCTCGCCGCGGCGCTGTCCGTCGCGTGGGCGGCGTTCGCCGCCGGGCGCCGCGCGGTCGCCCTCGGCATCGGCCTCGCGATGTCGTGGGGCCTCGCGTGGATCGCCGTCGGACGGTTCCAGGGCGAGCTCCTCGACACCACCGTCGCCTGGGCCGCCGTCGGAGCATCCGCGATCGCGCTGACAGCGGCGCTCCTGGCGGCAACCCGCCCCGCACGCCCCTGAGCACCCGCCGAGCACGGGACCCGCGACCGGATCGAGCCCAGGACGGTCGCGGACCCCGTGCTCGGCGGGGCGGAGCGTCGTCCGTCAGGGGTAGAGGCCGCGGATCTGGTGCGCCTCCGCCACGCGCTGGACGCCGATGACGAGCGCCGCGTCGCGCAGGCTCAGGTCCTCGCGGCGCGCGAGCGCGGCGACCTCCTCGTACGCGTGCAGCATGCGGTGCTCGAGCTTGTCGCCGATCTCCTCCGCGGTCCACCAGTACGCCTGGTTCGCCTGGACCCACTCGAAGTAGGAGACGACGACGCCGCCCGCGTTCGCGAGCACGTCCGGCACCACGGTCACGCCGTTCTTCGCGAGCACGCGGTCGCCCTCGGCGGTCGTCGGGCCGTTGGCGCCCTCGACGACCCAGCGCGCGCGCACGGTCCGGGCGGTGTCGCCGTCGAGCACGCCCTCGACCGCGGCCGGCACGAGCACGTCGACGTCGAGCGCGAGCAGCGCGTCGTTGTCCACCGGGTCGGCCCGGTCGAAGCCCACGACGCTGCCGGACGCGGCGACGTGCTCGACCAGCGCCCGCACGTCGAGCCCGTCCGGGGCGTGCACCCCGCCGTACTGGTCGGACACCGCCACGACGCGGGCACCGCGGGCCGCGAAGATCGCGGCCGCGTGCGACCCGACCTTGCCGAAGCCCTGGATGGCGACGCGCACGTCGGACAGCGGCACGCCCGCCTCCTCGAGCGCCGCGGCGGTGACGTGCACGACCCCGGCGCTCGTCGCCGTCGTCCGACCGAGCGACCCGCCCACGGTGATGGGCTTGCCGGTCACGACCGCCGGGATCGTGTAGCCCTGGTTGACGGAGTAGGTGTCCATGACCCAGGCCATGGTCCGCTCGCTCGTGCCCATGTCGGGCGCCATGATGTCCCGCTCGGGCCCGATGACCGGCATGATCTCCGACGTGTAGCGGCGCGTCACGCGCTCGAGCTCCGCGTCGGAGTAGGAGCGCGGGTCGATCGCGACGCCGCCCTTCGCGCCGCCGTACGGCAGGTCCACGAGGGCGCACTTCCACGTCATCCACATGGCGAGCGCGCGGACCTCGTCGATGTCGACGCTCGGCGCGTACCGCAGGCCGCCCTTGCCCGGACCGCGCGACACGTTGTGCTGCACGCGGTAGCCGTGGAACAGGACGGTGCGGCCGTCGTCGCGCCGCAGCGGCACGGCCACGTTCACCTCGCGGCGCGGGGTCGCGAGCATCTCGTGCAGGCCGTCGTCGTAGCCGAGGAAGCGGACCGCGCCGGCGAGCTGCGCGTGCGCGGTGTCGAGCGCGGACGCCGGGGCGCCGGCGTCGGGGGAGCGGCGCGTGCCGCGGGGGAGATCGGTGCTGTCGGTGGGGGTGGGGCCGTCGCTCGTGGTGGCGGGCGGCACGGACGTCGTCGTCACGGTTCCTCCGGTTCGAGGTTCTCCTCGGTGCCGCGGGGGTGTGCGGCACCGAGGGTCACGCTACCCCCGGCGCGGTCGCTCGCCCCTCACGCGCCCCGGCGGTGCCCGAGGGCGTCGACCGCCGCGAGCTCGTCGGCGGTGAGGGAGAACCCGGTGACCCGGAAGTTCGCCTCGATGCGCTCCGGCGTCACGGACTTCGGGATGACGACGAACCCGTGGTCGAGGTGCCAGCGCAGCACGACCTGCGCGGGGGTGACGCCGTGCGCCGCCGCGACCTCCGCCAGGACCGGCGCGTCGAGGTCGGTGCGCTTGAACGGGCTGTACCCCTCGAGCACGACGCCGCGCTGCGCGAGCTCGTGCACGACCCGGTGGTCGTAGTCGGCCGGGCTCCACGGGATCTGGTCGACGGCGGGCGTCTCGCCGACCTGCTCGGACAGCACGTCGACCTGCTCGACGGAGTAGTTGCTCACCCCGATCGAACGCACCTTGCCCTCGTCGCGCAGCTCGACGAACCGCTCCCACACCCACGGCGACGCCTCGCCCGCCGGCGGCCAGTGGATGAGCCACAGGTCGACGTGGTCCGTGCCGAGGTCGCGCAGCGACGCTCCGAGCGTCTCGCGCTCGCGGCCCGCGGCGTCCGGCGGGAGCTTGGTCGTGACGAACACGTCGGCGCGGTCGACGGACGAGTCGGCGAGCGCGCGCCCCACCTGCGCCTCGTTGCCGTAGCCCGTCGCGGTGTCGACGTGCCGGTAGCCCACGTCGAGCGCGTGGCGCACGGCGCGGTAGGCGTCGTCGCCCTCGGACTGCCAGGTGCCGAGGCCGAGCAGGGGCATCGTGCCGCCGGGCAGCTCGACCGCGGGGACGGGGGCAAGGTCTGCGGAGGTCATGCCGTCAGTCTCCGTGCCCGACGCCGTCTCTCGCCACCGCGGGCGCCCTCGCCGTCGAGCGGGCGGAGGTCAGCGGCGGGTGCGGCGCCGGTACTGGGCCGGGGTCTCGCCCGCGAGGCGCGCGAACGTGCGCGTGAACGACGGCTGGTCGTAGAACCCGCTCGCCGCCGCGACGTCGCCGATCGACACGGCGCTCCCCGCGAGCAGGCGTGTCGCGTGGTCGACCCGGGTGCGCAGCACGAGCTGGCGCGGCGTCACGCCGTACACGCGCCGCACGCGCCGGTCGAGCACCGCGGGCGTGCACCCCGCCGCCTCGGCGAGCCGCGCCGTCGTCCAGCGCGCCCCGAGGTCCGCCTCGACCGCGGCGACGAGCGCGGCGAGGGAGTCCATCGTCGCGTCGTCCGCCGCGCCCGCGCGCAGGTCGTGCGAGACCGAGACGATCCCCACGAGGTGACCGGCGTCGTCGTGCACGGGGAGCTTGGACGTGAGGAACCAGCCCGACGTGCCGCCGAGCCGCCGGATGCGCTCGAGCTCGCCGCGCAGCGCGCGCCCGCGCAGCACCTCGGCGTCCTGCTGCTCGTAGCGCTCGGCGAGCTGCGCGACGAACAGGTCGCGCGCGCGTCGGCCCAGCACCGCTCGGCGCGAGCGCTCGTTCGTCCGCGCGACGAACACCGGGTTGACCGCGACGTACCGGCCCGTGACGTCCTTCGCGCAGAACATGGTGTCCGGCAGCTCGTCCATGAGCGCGACCATGGCGGGGCTGAGGGCGGCGAGGAGCGCCATGCCCTCGGGCCACAGGTTGTCGCGGACGGGTGTCATGTCGCCCCGGATCGTACAAGACGAGCCACCGCGACCCGAGGCACCCTGGAGGGATGAGCAACGACGCGCCCGCCCGGCCGCTCCCCACCCCCGGAGCCGTCGGCGACACGAGCCTCACCTCCCCGGACGACCTCGTCGAGGAGGCCGTCACGCTGGCCCGCCGCTGGCTCGCCGCGAGCGAGGGGGCGGGCGACGCGCGCGCCCGCAGGACCGCCGAGCGGCTCGGCGCGCTCGTGTCCGACCCCGCGGGCCTCGAGCTCGCGGTCCGGTTCGTCGACGACGTCGCGCGTCCCCAGGACGTGCACGTCGCCGCGCGGGCGCTCGGCCGCCTCGGCGAGCTCGCGGGTAGCGCGGGGTCGTTCCTCGGGCCGGTCGACCGGTCCCTCCTGCGCGTCGGGGCGGGCGTCGCGCCGGTGCTGCCGCGCGTCGTCGTGCCGGCCGCGCGCGTGCGCCTGCGCCAGCTCGTGGGCCACCTCGTGGCCGACGCCGGCCGCGGCCTCGGCCCGCACCTCGCCCGGACCCGCGCGGAGGGCTACGCGCTCAACGTCAACCTCCTCGGCGAGGCCGTGCTCGGCGAGGCCGAGGCGGACGCGCGCCTCGAGCGCACGCTCGCGCTCGTGCGGCGCCCCGACGTGGACTACGTGTCGGTCAAGGTGTCGTCCGTCGCGTCGCAGCTCGTCACGTGGGACCTCGACGGGTCGTGCGCGCGCGTCGTCGAGCGGCTGCTGCCGCTGTACCGGGCGGCGCGCGACCACGGCGTCTTCCTCAACCTCGACATGGAGGAGTACAAGGACCTCGCGCTCACGACCGCGGTCTTCCGCGAGATCCTCGCGCACGACGACCTGCACGACCTCGAGGCCGGGATCGTGCTCCAGGCGTACCTGCCCGACGCGCTCGGCGCGCTCGACGGGCTCACCCGCTTCGCGACCGAGCGCGTCGCCGCCGGGGGAGCGCCGATCAAGGTGCGCCTCGTCAAGGGCGCGAACCTCGCGATGGAGGCCGTCGAGGCCGAGCTGCACGGCTGGCCGCAGGCGCCCTACCCCACGAAGCCCGACGTCGACGCGAACTACCTCCGCCTCCTCGACCACGCCCTGCGCGCGCCGCGGACCGACGCCGTGCGCATCGGCGTCGCGAGCCACAACCTCTTCCACGTCGCGCTCGCCGTCCTCCTCGGCCGGGCCCGCGGCGTGAGCCACGCGCTCGACGTCGAGATGCTCCAGGGCATGGCCCCCGGCGAGGCGCGCGCCGTGCGCGACGAGGTCGCGGCCGACCGCGTCGAGAGCGGCCCGCACGCCGGGCGCGGCGGCCGCGTCGTGCTGTACACGCCCGTCGTGCGCGACGAGGACTTCGACGTCGCGATCTCCTACCTCGTGCGCCGTCTCGAGGAGAACGCCGCCGAGCAGAACTTCCTGCACGCCATGTTCGCGCCCGACGGGTCGCCGACCGCGGGCAGCCCCATGGAGCGCCAGGAGGCCGTGTTCCGCGCGTCCGTGCGCCACGGCGTGCACTACGCCGAGACCGACGTCGCGCCGCGCCGCACGCCCCGGCCCGCCGTCGGCGGCGGGACCGGCGCCGGGTTCGCGAACGCCCCCGACACCGACCCCGCCGTCGCCGCCTCGCGCGACTGGGCCCGCCACGTCACCGGGGCCGGCTCCGGGTACGTCCCCGTCCGCACGCCCGAGCTCACGACGACCGCCCAGGTGGACGACGCCGTCGCGACCGCCGTGCGCGCGACCGCCGCGTGGTCGCAGGTCGCCCCGGCGGCCCGCGCCGCCGCGCTGCGCGCCGTCGCCCGGCGCCTGGAGGAGGCACGCACCGACCTCGTCGCCGCGATGGTGCACGAGCCCGGCAAGACCGTCGCCGAGGCCGACCCCGAGGTGAGCGAGGCCGTCGACTTCGCGCGCTACTACGCGCGCTCCGCCGAGGAGCTGGACCACGTGCCCGGCGCCCGGTTCGCGCCCGACGGCGTCACGCTCGTCACGCCGCCGTGGAACTTCCCCGTCGCGATCCCCGTGGGCGGGGTCCTCGCGGCGCTCGCGGCCGGGTCGGCCGTGCTCGCCAAGCCCGCGCCGCCGACGCCGCGCTGCCTCGAGGTCGCCGTCGAGGCGGTCCACGCGGGCCTGCGCGACGCGGTGGCCGCGGCGCCCGGTGACTTCGCGGGGCTGGACGCGGGCTCGGTGACCGAGGTCGTGCAGTACGTCCGCGTGCCCGACGACGAGCTCGGCACCCGCCTCGTCACGCACGACGACGTCGCGCGCGTCGTGCTCACGGGCTCGATCGAGACCGCGCAGCTCTTCGCGCGGTGGAAGCCGTCGCGCCCGGTGCTCGCCGAGACGTCGGGCAAGAACGCGCTCGTCGTCACGCCGTCGGCGGACCTCGACCTCGCGGTCGCGGACCTCGTGCGGTCGGCGTTCGGGCACGCGGGGCAGAAGTGCTCGGCCGCGTCGCTCGCGATCCTCGTCGGCTCGGCGGGCGACCCGCGGACGGAGACGGGCCGCCGGGTGCGGCGCCAGCTCGTGGACGCGGTGCGCTCGCTCGCCGTCGGTCCGGCGACGGACGTCGCGACGACCATGGGCCCGCTCACCGAGCCCGCGTCGGGCAAGCTGCTGCACGCCCTGACGACGCTCGAGCCGGGGGAGTCCTGGCTCGTGCGACCGCGGCTGCTGGACGGCGGGCCCGAGCTGGAGGGCCGCCTCTGGACGCCGGGTCTCAAGGAGGGCGTCGCGCCCGGGTCGCCGTTCCACCTCACCGAGTACTTCGGGCCGGTCCTCGGGATCATGACGGCCGCGACCCTCGACGAGGCGATCGCGCTGCAGAACGCGGTCCCGTTCGGCCTCACCGGCGGCATCCACAGCCTGGACGACGCCGAGGTCGAGCGCTGGCTCGACGCCGTCCAGGTGGGCAACGCCTACGTCAACCGGCACATCACCGGCGCGATCGTGCAGCGGCAGTCGTTCGGCGGCTGGAAGCAGTCGGCCGTCGGGCCGGGCGCCAAGGCGGGCGGGCCGAACTACGTCGCGCAGCTCGGGCGCTGGAGCGACGCGCCCGGCACCTCGACGAGCGCGTCGGCGTCGGGCACCGACGGCACGCACGACGCGGTGCCGCCCGCGCGCGAGACCGCGCCCGAGGCGTGGCTCGCGTGGGCGAAGGCCGACGACGTGCGCTGGTGGGAGCGGGAGTTCTCCGTGGGCCACGACCCCTCGGGCCTGCACGTCGAGGCGAACGTCTTCCGCTACCGCCCGGTCGACGTGCTCACCGTGCGCGTCGGCGCGGACGCGCTCCCCGTCGAGGTCGAGCGCGTCCTGCACGCCGCGCGCACCGCGGGCGTGCCGGCCGTCGTGGTGCCGAGCACGGGCGACGCCGCGGTGAGCGACGACGACTTCGCGCGCCGCGTCGCGTCGGGTGCCGTCCGGGGCCGGGTCCGCGTCGTCGGCTCCGCGCCGGGGCTGCACGAGGCCGCGGCCGAGCGCGTCGGCGAGGTCACGGTGCTCGACCACCCCGTCGTCGCGAGCGGGCGCCGCGAGCTGCTCACCGTGCTCCACGAGCAGGCCGTCAGCCGCACGACGCACCGGTACGGCCACGTGAAGCGCTGACCGCTCCCGGCGCGCGGGAGGGGCTCGGCCACCGCCGGGCCCCTCCCGCGACGACCGCGCGGCACCCCGGTCGCTACCGCGCGTCCGGCACCGGCGAGACGGTCACGGACGCCGCGTCGCGGGACGCGCGCAGGCGCTCCGCCTGCTCGGCGACGGCGTCGGCGAGCCCGGCGTCCCACGGGACCCAGGGGTCGGTGAGGACCGTGAGGCGCCGGCCCGACGCGCGGGGCCGCCACGTGCCCACGACCTCGCCGCCCGCGAGCACGGCCCCGGGCCGGCCGAGGACCCGCCACAGGTCCTTGGCACGCGCCACGTCCGGGACGAGCGTCGCGCGGTCGCGCAGCTGCAGGAACAGGTCGTAGGGGCCCACGAGGCGCACGACCGGGGCGCCGGGCGCGGGTCGCGCGTCGCGCTCGCGCGCGGCGGCGCCCGTGACGCGACCGAGGTCCTCGGCGAGCACCCAGCGCTCGGCCGGCCGTGGACCCGGCTCGACGTCGGCGACCTCGACGCGGACCGCGTCGTCGGGCCACCGGTTCCGGACGTCCTTGACCGGGGCGTCGAGGAACGCGGCGACGTCCTGGACGCTGGCGGCGGGGAAGAAGCGCAGGTAGCCGCGGACGACGTCCAGGCGCGGCAGGGCGTCGCCGCCGAGGCGCCCGTAGAGCGGCGGCTCGAGGCCGGGGACGCGCCGCAGCACGGGCGGGGACGAGCCCGGTTCGAGCTCGAGCCCGGCCTGCAGGGCCGCGAGGCGGAACGTCTGCTCGTAGCTGTGGGTGGCGCCGCACGGCCCGCACCAGCGCAGGTGCGGCTCCGGGAGCCGCGCGGTGAGCCGCGTCGAGAGGTCGCCCTTGACGGCCGGGGTCTCGACGAGCTCGCGCTCGAGCCGCGCCTCGGTGCGCAGGGCGTCGAGCACGGCGACACCCGCCGCGCGGAGCGGTCGGCTCGCGTCGTAGACCCGCTTGGCGGCGTCGGCCTCGGAGAACGGCGCCGTCGCGGTCGCGACGTCGGCGAGGTCCGCGCGGCGGTAGACGTGCGGGGCGCCGCGCAGCGTCCACGCGAGCACGAGGTCGGGCGGCAGGGTGCTGGGCGCGACGGGCGGGGCGCCCCGGACGGCGAGCGCCCACGCGGCGCCGTCGGACCCCGTGTCCTGGACGCCCAGGTCGAGGACGGCGACGTCCGTCACCGCGGCGGCCGCGCCCGGCGCCCGGTCGAGCTCGTGGGCGTGCCAGCGTGCGGCGAGGACGTCGGCCCGCGAGAGCGTGGCCACCGCCGGTTCCGTGGACGGGTGCACGACGCCAGGCTACGAGCGACCGCCCACAGCGTCTCGCCCCCACGCCTCGGGTGCCGCGCGGCGCCGCGGGCGGCGCGGGGGTCAGACGGAGTCGCGCTCGACGAGCTCCGGCGCGAGGACCTGCGACGCGATCTCGTCGCCGCGGCCGCCCACGAGGTCGAGCAGGAGGTCGGTCGCGCCGCGCACCATCTCGACCATGGGGTTCTGGACCGTGGTGAGCGGGGGCGACGTCGTGGCGGCGGTGGCGAGGTTGTCGAAGCCGACGACGGACACGTCGCGCGGCACGTCGCGGCCGTGGGCCGCGAGCACGCGCAGCGCGCCCTCGGCCATGAGGTCGGACGCGACGAACAGGCCGTCGAGGTCGGGGTGCGCGGCGAGGAGGCGTTCCATGGCCGCCGCGCCGCCCGCGACGGCGAAGTCGCCGATCTCGACGGCGTCGTCCGGCAGGCCGGCGTCGCGCAGCACCTCGCGGAACCCCGTGAGCCGGTCCACGCCCGCCGTCATGTCCTGCGGGCCGGCGATCGTCGCGATACGGCGCCGGCCCGCCTCGACGAGACGCCGCGCCGCGAGGCGGCCGCCCTCGACGTTGTCCACGTCGACGTACAGGAGGTCCGGCGTCGGGTGGAACGGCCGCCCCACGAACACGGCGGGCAGGCGCGCCGCGAGGAGCGCCTCCTCGAGGTCGTCGTCGCGGTGGTGCGACGCGACGATCGCGCCGTCGACGTGGCCGCTGCTGAGGTACCGCACGATGCGGCCCGGCTGCTCGTCGGGACGCGCGAACAGCAGCACGAGCTGCAGGTCCGTGCCGCCGAGCGCGGCGCTCACGCCGCGCATCGTGCCCGCGAGGAACGGGTCGGTGAGGATGCGCTCGTCGGGCTCGGGGACCACGAGGGCGATCGAGTCCGTGCGGCGCGTCACGAGCGAGCGGGCGGCGCGGTTGGGCGTGTAGCCGAGCTGCGCGACGGCGGCGTCGACCGCCGCCTGCGCCTCGGGCGACACCCGCAGGCCGCCGTTGATGGCGCGCGACGCCGTCGAGCGCGAGACACCCGCCGTCTGGGCCACCTCGTCCAGGGTCGGCGCGGAGCGCAGGCTGTTCATCGGGACAGTATGGCGCGCGCGCTCCCCGGTCCGCACCGCCCCGCTCACCGTGTCCTCACCGTCGTCCTCACTCGGCCGGGGCGGCGTCCGCGGCCGGCGTCTCGCGCGCTGGGATCGCGTTGTCGCGTGCGACCTGGGCGTACCAGGCGCCGCTCGCCTTGACGGTGCGCTCCTGCGTCTCGTAGTCGACGCGGACGATGCCGAAGCGCTTCGTGTAGCCGAGCGCCCACTCGAAGTTGTCCATGAGGGACCACGCGAAGTAGCCGCGCACGTCCGCCCCCGCGTCGATCGCGTCGCGCGTCGCGCGCAGGTGCGCGTCGAGGAACTCGAGCCGGTCCTGGTCGTCGACCGAGCCGTCCGGGCCCACCTGGTCCGGGTAGGCGGCGCCGTTCTCGGTGATGTACATCGCGACGCCGCGCGGGCCGGTGAAGTCGCGCTGCAGGCGCGTGAGGAGGCGCGTCAGCCCCTCGGGCTGGACCTCCCAGCCCATGTCCGTGCGCGGCAGGCCGCGCGAGTGGGCGTGCACGCCGTCCGCGGCGGGGTAGGGGGACGACGTCGGGCGCACCGGCGCGGCGTCGGCCTCCTCGTCGCGGACGCCCTCGGGGCGGGTGCCCCCGCCGCCGTCGCTCCCGGTGCCGGGCGCCGTCGTCTGCGGGCGGGCCGAGACCGCCCCGCCGTTGTAGTAGTTGACCCCGAGCGTGTCGATCGGGGTCGAGATGATCTCGAGGTCCCCGTCCTTGACGTGGTCGAGCAGACCGTAGGGCGCGACGTCCTCGAGGACGTCGGCCGGGTACTCGCCGTGGAAGACGGGGTCGAGGAAGATCCGGTTGAACTGGCCGTCGATCCGGCGCGCGGCGTCGACGTCGGCCGGGTCCTGGGGGTCGACCGGGTCGGACACCGTGAAGTTCAGCGTGAGCCCGAGGTTCGCCTCCGGCGCGCGCTCGCGCAGCGCCTGGACCGCGAGGCCGTGCCCGAGCAGCAGGTGGTGCGCGGCCGCGAGGCCGTCCTCGCGCGACTGCCGGCCGGGCGCGTGCACGCCCGCGGTGTAGCCGAGGAACGCGGAGCACCACGGCTCGTTGAGCGTCGTCCACACGCCGACGCGGTCGCCCAGCGCCTCGTGCATCGTCACCGCGTACTCGGCGAAGAGGTACGCCGTGTCGCGCGACGTCCAGCCGCCCTTGTCCTCGAGCGCCTGCGGGAGGTCCCAGTGGTACAGCGTGAGCCACGGCAGGACGTCCGCGGCGAGCAGCTCGTCGACGAGGCGGTCGTAGAACGCGAGCCCGGCGGGGTTCACCGCGCCGCCGTCGGGGCGCACGCGGGCCCACGACGTCGAGAACCGGTACGTCCCCAGGTTGAGGTCGCGCAGGAGCGCGACGTCCTCGCGGTACCGGTGGTAGTGGTCGCACGCGACCATGCCGTCGTCACCGTTCACGACGGCGCCCGGCACGCGGGCGAACGCGTCCCACACGGAGTCCGTGCGTCCGTCGGTGTGCCCCGCGCCCTCGATCTGGAACGCGGCCGTCGCGGCGCCCCAGAGGAAGCCGGGGGGCATCTCGACGCGTCCGGTCGCGGTCGCCGGGTTCGGGGGGAGGGGCGCGGACGGGACGAAGCTGGTCATGGTCGATTGTCCTTCGAGAAGTCGCGGGATGGCACGCGGGCGGGCCGGTCGGGCCCGCCCGCGCGACGGTCGGCGCGCAGCACGGACCGCGCCCACCGGGTGGTGGGCGGGTCGTGCGGCGCGGGGCGTCGGGCGTCAGCCCTTGACGGCGCCCTGCATGATGCCCGCCACGAGCTGGCGGCCGGTGAAGATGAAGATGACGATGAGCGGCAGCGTGACGAGGAAGATCCCGGCCATGACGAGCGAGTAGTCGACGAAGAAGTTCGACTGCAGGGACCGCACCACGAGCGGCAGCGTCGGGTTGTTCTGGTTGAGCACGATGGACGGCCAGAAGAAGTTCGTCCACTGCTGCACGAACGTGAACAGGCCCAGCATCGCGGCGGCCGGGCGGGCCGCCGGCAGCGCGATGGACCAGAACGTGCGGATCATGGACGCGCCGTCGACCCGGGCCGCCTCGATGAGCTCGTACGGGAGCGCCTCGCCGAGGTACTGCGTCATCCAGAAGACGCCGAACGCCGTGACGAGCGCGGGCACGATGACGGCCTGGAGCTTGCCGATCCACCCGAGGTCCGACATGAGGATGTACATCGGGATGACGCCGAGCTGCGTGGGCACCGCCATCGTCGCGATGACGAACACGAGCAGCGGGCCGCGGCCGCGGAACCGGAGCTTCGAGAACGAGAAGCCGGCGAGCGTCGAGAACAGCACGACCGAGAGGGACGTGAGGACAGCGACGACCACCGAGTTCCAGGCGGCCTTCCAGAAGTTGATCGCGTCCGAGCTCATGACGTCGGCGAACCGGTCGAACAGGCTCGCGTCGGGCAGGAGCTGGGGCAGCGCGCTGCGCGAGATCTCCTCGGGCGTCGAGGAGCCGAGGATCAGGGTGAAGTACAGCGGGAACACCGAGATCAGCAGGACGATCCCGAGGATGGTGTACGTGACCCAGCGCGGGCGGCGCTGCGTGCCGCCGACGTTCTTCCCGGCGCTCCGGCGGCGGGACGCGGCGCGGGCCGCGCCCGGGCCGGCGGTCTGGGCGATGACGGGGACGGAGCTCATCGCTTCCTCCGGTCGGTCGGGCTGGCGGCGGTCGGGACGGACGCCTCGGTCCCCGCGGCGGAACGCTGCGCGGACATGGCGTCCTCGGCGCGCAGGCGCTTGCGCGCCTCCTGGCGGCGACGCACCCAGCGTGGCGGGCGCGGCTGCGCGTTCGACGTGGCGATCCGCCGGGTGACGAGGAAGTTGACGATGCCCACGAGGATGATGAGCAGGAACAGCAGCCACGCGACGGCGGCCGCTCGGCCGAAGTTCTTCTGGTTGCCCCACGCGACGTCGTAGAGGTAGAGCACGGTCGTCATCCACTGCCGGTCGGCGCCGCCGAGACCCTGCGCGTCGAACATGCGCGGCTCGTCGAAGATCTGCAGGCCGCCGATCGTCGACGTGATGACGACGAAGATGATCGTGGCGCGGATCTGGGGGACGGTCACGGAGAAGAACTGGCGCACGCGCCCGGCGCCGTCGATGATCGCGGCCTCGTAGAGCTCGCGCGGCACGGCCTGCATCGCGGCGAGGAAGATCAGCGCGTTGTAGCCGGTCCAGCGGAAGTTCACCATCGACGCGATGGCGACGTGGCTCGCGAGGGCGTCGGCGTGCCAGCGGATCGGGTCGACGCCGACGAGGCCGAGCAGCTCGTTGATGAGCCCGTACTGGTCGGCGAACAGGCGGCCGAAGATCATCGAGACCGCGACGGGCGCGACGACGTACGGCAGCAGGACGCCCATGCGCCAGAACGTCGCGGCGCGCAGGTTCTGGTCGAGCAGGGCCGCGATCGCGATCGCGGCGACGACCTGCGGCACGGACGAGAGCACGAAGATCGAGACGGTGTTGCGCAGGGACTTCCAGAACGTCGGCTGCGCGAGGACGTCCGTGTAGTTCTGGAGACCGACGAAGTCGCCCTGGCCGCCGAGCAGGTTCCAGTCGTAGACCGACACCACGGCGGTGTACACGAGCGGGAAGAGCCCCGTGATCGCGAACAGGATGAAGAAGGGCGAGATGTAGAGGTAGGGCGAGACCTTGACGTCCCAGCGGCTGAGGCGCTGGGAGAAGCCGACGCGGCGCGGCGTGCGCGGCGGCGGCCCGCTGAGCCCCGGCGAGGGCTGGGTGGGCGTGAGGACGGCCATGTGGGATTCCTGGGCTGCTCGGTGGCGCTGGGTGGCTGCGGGTGCGGGGCGTCGTCCGCGGGCGGACGCGCGCGGGGCCGGGGGCGGCAGGTCGTGCCGCCCCCGGCCCCGTCAGGTCACAGGCCCAGGTCCTGGAAGGACTGGAGCGTCTTCTGCCACGAGGAGGCGGCGTCGTCCGTCTTCTCGACGTCCACGCGCTTGATGCCGTCCTGGACGGTCGTGTGGATCGAGAAGTAGTTCGCGCCCTTGAACGGCGCGCTGTCGATCGCGAGCGCGCGGTTGACGAAGATCGTGCCGACCGGGGCGTCGTTGAAGAAGTCGTTCGTGAAGGACTGCACGGCGTCGGACTCCTGCGCCTCGAGCTGCGACGGGAACGTGCCCGCGTTCTCGAAGGCCGTCGTCTGCTGCGCCGGGTCGGTCAGCCACGCGGCGAGCTCCTTGGCCGCCTCGGCGTTCGGGCCGGAGGCCGGCACCGTGAGGAACGAGCCGCCCCAGTTGAGGCCGCCGCCGGGGAAGACGTCCGCGACGTTCCAGCCGGTGACGCCGCCCGAGCGCTCCTCGACCGGGCCGGTCATCCACGCGGGGCAGATCATCGTCGCGAAGCCGTCGTTCTGGAACGCGGCGTCCCAGTCGCCCGACCACTGCTCGAGGCCGGCGGAGAGCTCGTTCGTCGTCGACTGCTCGAGCACCGTGTCGTAGATGTCGATGATCGGCTGGTTGGACGCGAGGTCCTTGGGCGTGCCGTCGGACTCCTCGTAGGCGTTGTCGATCTGGTTGACCATCGCCTGCGAGATGGACATCGCGGAGTCGTACCAGGCCGCGTCGCTCGCGGCGACGAAGGTCTTGCCCGCGGCGAAGTAGTCGTCCCACGTGGCGTCCTCGCCACCGAGGAGCTCCGCCACGCCGGCCGGGTCGCTCGGGAGGCCCGCGGCCTCGAAGAGGTCCTGGCGGTAGCAGATCGCGCTCGGGCCGATGTCGGTGCCGTAGCCGATGAGCTTGCCGTCGGTCGTCGTCGCCTGCTGGACCTTCCAGTCCACCCAGCGGCCGTCGAGCGACGAGTCGGTGAGGTCGGTGAAGAGGTCCGGGTACTGCATGAGCTCCGGGAGCCAGTCGACCTCGATGGCCTCGATGTCCGCGAGGCCCTCGCCGCCGGCGGCGAGCTTCGTGGTGAGGTTGGTCCGCGCGTCCTCGGACTTGGCGGCCTTCGTCTGCTTGACGGTGACGTTCGGGTGCTCCGCGGTGTACGCGGCGAGGAGCTCGTCCGTGTAGCCGAAGTCGTTGAACGTCGCGACGGTGAGCGTGATCTTGTCTCCGTCGCCGGAGCCCGTCGCGTCGTCGTCCGAGCCGGAGCCGCTCGAGCACGCGGTCAGGGTGAGGGTGATGGCCGCGAGGCCTGCGACGGCGGCGATCGCCTTGCGGGGCCGGCGGGTCGTACGGGTGCTGCTCAGCACGGTGACTCCCTTGTCGGTGGGGCGGGTCGTGGCAGCGCTCCCACCTCCAATGTGGTAGCGCTTCCACACAACGGCCTGATCGTGCGTTCCCGCCCGAACCCGTGTCAAGCCTGGGTCAGATCGGCGCGGGTGTGGTCGCGCTCCCACCGGGGTATCGCCGCAGGTCAGGGCGTTGCGGTGACCTACCAGTTGGTCGGGTTCTGTGGAAATCGTTACCGGTTCGAGACCGGTCGCCGGGCGGGCGTCGCCGGGTCGCCGGTCAGGTGCGGCCGGGCGCCGCTCGGTCGGTGGTCAGCGCGACAGCCACGCGAGACCGGCGGACTCCTCCGCGGCGAGCGCCGTCCGCACGGCCTCGGCCGCGGCCTGCTCGATCGCCCCGCCGAAGAGCGGCACGTTGGCCTTGACCTCGCCGTCGTAGCGCTCGACGGTGCCGTCCCCCTCCGGGGAGAGCGTCACGGTGCCCGTGAGGCGCACCGGTGCGCCCGTGATCTCGAGCGACACCGTGCCCGACCGCTCGCCGTCGCGCTCCGGCTCCCAGGCCTCCGCCTGCCGGATCTCGAGACGACCCCCGACGAACGAGCGGACGTGCGCCGGGATCTGGTCCGTGGGCAGCGTCCGCCGCACCGTGACGGTGAACCCCTCGTCCGGCCCGCCGGTGACGTCCACCTGCTCGACGTGGGCGCCCTCGCCGCCCGAGCGGGCGGCGCACCAGCGGACGAACTCCTCGTCCGCGAGCATCGCCCCGACGGCGTGGACGGGGGCGGGGTAGCGGAGCTCGACGCTCAGGTGCACGGGACCTCCTCGGGCCCTGCGCCGGCCCGTGACGGGCCGGCCGACGGGACGGCTGACGGTTCGGGCGACCGCGCACGCGGGCGCTGAGGGGACTCTACCGGTCGCGCCCCTCTACGCTGGGGTCCGTGTCTGCCATGAGTGACCTCATCTCCCGCCACGCCGACCTCAGCCCGGCGGACAACGAGTGGTTGCACCTGCTCGTGGGCGACTGGCAGGTGATCTCCGACCTCGCGTTCGCCGACCTCGTGCTGTGGCTGCCCACGAGCGACGGCAACTTCGTCGCCGTCTCCCAGTGCCGGCCGTCGACGGGCGCGACCGTCCACTACGACGACATCGTCGGCTCGTTCGCCCCGGAGGGCCAGCGCCCGCAGCTCGAGCGCGCGCTCACCGAGGTGCGGTCGCAGCGCTCGCGCGAGCCGCGCTGGTTCGGTGCGTACGCCGTGCGCGAGGAGGCCATCCCGGTGCTGCACTCCGGGAAGGCGATCGCCGTCGTCGCGCGGCAGACCAACCTCGGGAGCGGGCGCACGCCCAGCCGCCTCGAGCTCAACTACGTCGAGGCCGCGGACGACCTCATCGCGATGATCTCGCGCGGGGAGTTCCCCTTCCCGAACGCCGCGACCGGGCCGCGTCGCGGCGCGCCGCGCGTCGGCGACGGCCTCATCCGGCTGAACTCCGAGGGCGAGGTCCTTTACGCGAGCCCCAACGCGCTGAGCTGCTTCCACCGCCTGGGGGTCATCGGTCCGCTCGTCGGGCGGTCGCTCGCCGAGGTGACGGCCGACCTCATCGAGCACCAGACTCCCGTGGACGAGTCGCTCCCGCTCGTCGTCATGGGCCGCGCGCCCTGGCGCACCGAGATCGAGGCGCAGCGCGTCGCGCTGTCGCTCCGCGCGCTCCCGCTCACCGAGTCCGGGCAGCGCATCGGCGCCGTCCTGCTGTGCCGCGACGTGTCGGAGCTGCGCCGCCGGGAGCGCGAGCTCATCACCAAGGACGCGACGATCCGCGAGATCCACCACCGCGTGAAGAACAACCTCCAGACCGTCGCGGCGCTCCTGCGGCTCCAGGCCCGGCGCATGGACGTCCCCGAGGCGCGCGCCGCGCTGGAGGAGGCGATGCGCCGCGTCGCGACGATCGCGCTCGTGCACGAGAGCCTGTCGCAGACGCTCGACGAGGAGGTGGAGTTCGACGACATGGTCGGTCGCGCGCTGCGCCTCGCGGCCGACGTCGCCTCCGCCGACACGAGCGTGCGCACCGTCCGCACGGGGAGCTTCGGGCTCGTGCCCGCGGAGGACGCGACCCCCCTCGCGCTCATCCTCACCGAGCTCGTCACGAACGCCGTCGAGCACGGCCTCGCGAAGCAGGAGACCGGCACGGTCGAGGTCGCGGTCGAGCGCGAGGGCTCGGCCCTGCGGATCGTCGTGGCGGACGACGGGGTCGGCATGCCCGACGGCGACGTCGCCCGGGCGGGCAAGGCCGCCAAGAGCGGCCTGGGGTCGCAGATCGTGCAGACCCTCGTGACGAACGAGCTCGGCGGCACCATCGAGTGGTCGCCGCGGCCCGGCGGGGGCACCCAGGTCGTGCTCGCGCTCGTGCTGCGCGACGGCAACCGCCAGGGCTGACCGGCCGGCACGACGGCGGCCGCCGCGCGGAGGCGCGCACGGCACGGGTCGTGGAGCGGAGGCACCGCACGACGACGGGCCGCCACCCCGGAGGGTGACGGCCCGTCGTGCTGCTCGACGCCCGGAGGCGGAGCGGCGTGTCAGCCGGCGCGGCGTGCGCGCGCGGTGCGGCGCTTGAGGGCGCGGCGCTCGTCCTCGGAGAGACCGCCCCAGACGCCGGCGTCCTGGCCGGACTCGATGGCCCACTTGAGGCACGTGTCGACGACGTCGCAGCGGCGGCAGACGGCCTTCGCCTCCTCGATCTGGAGGAGAGCAGGGCCGGTGTTCCCGATGGGGAAGAACAGCTCGGGGTCTTCGTCGAGGCAGGCTGCGCGGTGGCGCCAGTCCATGTTCGTCGTCTCCTTCGGGCAGAGGGGAGCCTGGTCGCGAGGTGATGACTCGTCGCTGGGCGACCCGGCAGGGGGCTGCCCGGGCCAAGGGCTCGAGGCGGGGGGTGATTGATGCTTGAACCAGGTTCACACCTCGTGAAGCACAGCACAAGGGGTTACGAGAAAGTTTCCGTCGCATGAATCGTGAGGCTTTCGTCACACGGGTGTGAAGCCGCAGGTCGGCGCGTACGCTGGGTGATCGTGCCCTCCCGCGAGCCCTCCGGAACCCCGCCCGAGCCCCGCCCGACGCCCCCGGGACCGTCGTCCGACGGGGGGTCGCGGCCGCCCGCGCTGACGGCGCTCGTCGCCGGGGTCGGCATCGAGATCGCCGCGCTCGCGGTGGGCGCCGTGCTGATCCTCGTCGAGCTCCTCCGCGGTGGTTCGCAGTCGTTCGGGGTGAGCGTCTTCCTCGTCGTCTTCGCCCTGGGCGTGGGGGCCGTGCTCGCCGCGAGCGTGCGCGGGCTGCTGCGCGGGCAGCGCTGGGCGCGGTCGCCCGTCGCGACCTGGCAGATCCTCCAGGGGGTCGTCGCGGTCAGCTCGCTCCAGGTGGGCGTGACCCCGTGGGTCGTCGTGGCGCTCGTGCTCGCCGTCGTGGTGCTCGTCCTCCTCATGCTGCGTCCCGTCGTCGAGGCGACCACGCGCGACGTCCGCCCGGCCGCCTGACTCCCGGGTCCTGACTCGGCCGTCACGGTCGGGCGACCTGGAGCGGCGCCAGCCGCGCGCCCTGGACCAGCACCCCGCGACCCGGTCGGGGCCGGCCGGGTTCGGCGAGCCACTCCAGCCCGTGCCCGAACACCTCGGCGCTCCCGCGTTCGCGCGGCGCGAGGACGATCCCGCTGCGCGCCCCGCGCAGGTCCGCGAGCGGACCGCGCAAGGCTGAGGCCGCGGCACCCGTGGTCGCCGACGCGAGCAGCACGAGCCCGTCACGGCACAGCGCCGCGAGCCGGTCGGCCTCCAGCACGCAGAGCTGGGTCAGCACGTCCAGGTCGTCGACCACCACGACCCGCGGCGCCGTCGCCCTGCTCGGGAACGTCGCAGCGCCCTGACCTGCTTCCAGCGTGTCGAGGAGGCGCGCGACGTCCGTCGGCGTGTACCGCCGCACGACGATCGCCCCGTTCCCGTTCTCGTTGCTGTTGCTGTCGCTCTTGCCGCTCGCTCTCCCGACGGCCGTCCTGCTAGCGCTCCTGGTCCGGTTGGTGGTGCGCGTCGTGCGTCCGTGGGCGGCCATCACGGCGCCCGCCAGCGCGTCGTCGCGGGTCACGACCGCGCGGAGCCGGCCGGTGGCGGCCGCGTGCCGGGCGAGCAGCGCGAGCGTGCTCGTGCGGCCGCTCCCGGGCGGCCCGACGACGAGCGCGCCGCGCCCGACGTCCATCCACAGCGTCCGCCCGTCGTCGCCGCCCCGGCCGACCGCGACCTCTGCGACGGCTCGGCTGTCCGGCTCCGCCACGACGGCGGCGGAGCTCGGGTAGCCCCCGCCCGGCGCGTGCCCGGCTACGTCGAGATCGACGGAGTCGACGTCGTCGGGCAGCGGGTGCAGCCGGAACGCGCCCCGGCGGGGTGGTGCCGGGCGCCGTGCTCGTCCTCGCGCGACGATCGGTGGCAGCGCGACCTGGCACACGAGCGGGTCGCCCGGCCCGAGCCACACCGCCCGGCCGGGCGGTCCGCCCTGCCCGGCGAGCGCTGCTGGCACGCCCAGCGACACGTCGTCGTGGCGGTCGCGCGAGGCCAGCACCGCTCTGACGCCGACGAGCGACGCCAGGCCGCCGACCGTCGGCCCGCTCGCGCTCACGGCGACCGCCGTGGGGGAGTCGGCGAGCACGTCCGCGAGGGCGTCGGCGCCGGCCCCGCCCGCGACGCCGGCGAGCACGCCGCGCACGGCCTCGACGTCGTCCACGAGGAGGAGGGTGCGCCCGGTCGTGCGGTCGAGCCCCGCGGGTCGGGACTGACCGTCGTCGTGACCGGCCAGGAGCCGGAGAAGGCGGACGACACGGCGCGGGTCGCTCCGGTCCACGACCGTGCCGGTGCCGGGGTGCGCCGCGAGGTCCGCGAGCCCCGACCCGATCGCGTGGACCGCCCAGCCGCGGTCGAGCGCGGCCAGCCCGACGGTGCGCAGGGCCGTGGTGCGGCCCGACCGGGGCCGGCCCTGGACCGCGAGATGACCGTCGCGCGGGTCCCAGCGGACCACCGTGCGGCGCTGCAGGGCCGGCAGGTCACCGAGCGCGACGGGCAGCGCGCGGTCGTCGGAGCGCACCGCCTCGCCGTCGATCCCGTCGGTCCCGTCGGTCCCGTCGATCCCGTCCACCCCGTCGACCCCGGCGAGCTCGCCGGGTCCGACGCGAGCGGGCAGGGCGGGGAGCCACGGCGCGGGGTGGGGGCGCAGTCCCGAGCGCGCCGCGACCTCGTGCGCCGCCGCGACGAGGAGCGGCAGGTGGTCGTCCGAGGAGCCCGGCGCAGGCCCGCCCGGGCCGCGTCCAGCGCCCCACGGGTCCGCGAGCCGCACGCGCGTCTCCGGCAGGGCGAGCGGCCCGCCGGCTCGTGCGCACTGCACGGCCACCGGTGGCTCGGCACCACGGCGCAGGACCAGGCGCCCGGGCGTCGCCGCGGGGACGCGGGCCGCGTGCGGCGAGTCGACGACGTCGCGCGAGTCGGCGACGTCCACGACCCGGAGCGCGATCCGCAGCGTGACGTTCGCCCGCACGTCGGCGCTGACCGCGCCCGCGGGCCGCTGCGTCGCGAGGACCAGGTGCACGCCGAGCGACCGGCCCTGCGCGGCGACCCGCAGCAGCCCGGGCACGAGGTCGGGCAGGTCGTCGGCGAGCGCGCGGAACTCGTCCACCACGACCACGAGCCGCGCGAGCCGTCCGCGAGGGAGGGCGTCGATGCTCGCGACCTCCGCCGCGGCGAGGATCCGCTCGCGCCGGTGCAGCTCGGCCCGGAGCCCGGCCAGCGCCCGTCCCGCGAGCCCCGGGTCGAGGTCGGTCACCTGGCCCACGACGTGCGGCAGCCGGCCGCACGCCCCGAAGCTCGCGCCACCCTTGAAGTCGACGAGCGCGAACGACAGCTCGTCGGGCGAGCGTCCGAGCGCAAGCCCGGCGACCAGGGACTGCAGGAGCTCGGACTTCCCGGCGCCCGTCGTGCCGGCGACGAGCGCGTGCGGCCCCTCGCGGACGAGGTCGACGGCGACGGGCGCGCCCCCGGGCCCGACGCCGAGCACGGTCCGCAGGCCGTGCCCGTCCCGGCGGGCCGCGTCCTGCCAGCGCTCGGCGACCCACGTCGCGAGCCGGTCCGGCGCTCGCGGTGCGCCCAGCAGGGGACCGAGCGCGACCGCCGACGGCAGCGACCGCGCCGTGGGGTCGCCCGGGTCGGGCTCACCCGCACGGTCCCCGTCCCCGGTGCCCAGCCGGCCGAGGTGCTCGGCCGCGGCGAGCCGCCGCGCGAGGCCGAGCGCCCACCCGGCGCTCACGCCGACGTGCTCGCGCGGCGTCCGGGCGCCGTCGGGACCCGTGACGACGGCGACGGCTCCCGAGACGTCGACGAGCGTCCGGCACCACGCCGGGACCTGCGCCCGGTCCCCGAGCACCAGCAGCACGTCCGTGCCCACGGGTGCGCACCGCTCCCACGCCCGGGCGAGCTCGCCCGCAGGCACCGGGCCGTCGACGACGACGAGGCCGGGCGGGTCGGCGGCGGCCACGGCGTCGAGCGTCCGGACGGCGCGGGCGTGCGGCAGCCAGCGCCACCACGACCACGCGGGCGCGTCCTGCGCCGCGGGCCGCACCGTCAGTGGCGCCCCCGAGGCGAGTACCTCCACGAGCAGGGCCCGGGCCGCGGCGAGCGCGACGTCCCGGGGCCCGACGACGGCCACGCACCCGTCCGGCAGCCGGACCCGCGACGGGCTCGTCCCACCCGACGCCGCGACCGCCGTCCCGCCACCGGTCGCGCCCACGGACCCGCCCGACGTCGTGCCGACGGTCGTTCCCGGCGCCGCCCCTGACGACCCGGCGTGCGCCGAGAGAGCGCCCGCCGCCCCCGCTGCTCCCGCCCCCGCCAGGTCGGCGTCCGGGGCGAGCCGGGCGATCGTCGCCCAGAGCAGAACGTCGGCGGGCCGGGGGTGCAGCGGGTCCACCGGCACGGTGCCGGGGGCGGCCCCGACGTCCGGCGGGGCCCCGGGCGGTGCGGCGCGCTGCGCGGCGCGGCGACGGCGTGCCTCGACGAGCGCGGGACCGAGGACCGCGAGCGGCCCCACGAGCGCCAGCAGGGCGAGGAGCGGCTGGCGCAGCGCCATCGCGAGCCCGACCGACGCGACGGCCGGCACGAGCGCGGTCGCGAGCTGCGCCGTCCCGAGGCGGCCGGCCTCGGTGGGACGGTCCGGACCCACGGCCGGTCCCGACCGGGGACCGTGCACGAGCGCGGGCCGCGCGCGCAGGGCATACGCGCCGTCGGGCGTCACCAGGGCGCGGCCGACGCGCCAGCGCATCGCGCGCCACGAGCCCACCCGCCGACCGGCCCGGGCCGGGCGCGCACGCAGGAGGGCAGCGTCGTCGGGCACCCGGTGCGTGCCGCGCGGCACGCGGACCCGCACTCGGGGCCCGCGCCGCGTGGTGCGCCAGCGGACGTCGAGCCGGTCGACGCGGGTGCGTCCCCGGTCGCCGTGCCCGACGGCGACGAGCCGCCCGGCGTCCGGGCCGCCCAGGACCGCGACGTGCCGGGGCGCCGCGAGCACGTCCTCGGGCACCGGCCCGTCGTCGCGACTGCGCGGGTCCGACCCCGCCCGCACGACCGTGACCGTCGCCCCGGGGAGCAGCGGGCGCGTGCCGCAGCGCTGGTCGTCGTCGACGGGGACGCCGTCCACGGCGAGCGGTGCCGTGCGCAGCTCGGGGCGGCACCCGAGGTCGGCGAGAGCGGGTCGCGCGTCGCCCAGGCGCGTGCCCGCGGCGAGCAGGACGTCCGTGCCCGGGTGGACCGTCACGCGCACCCACACCCCGCCGTCGGACGGGGGCGCGGGAGTGCCGCCCGGCGGTGCACCGGGAGCGAGGGGCGGGGCGGGGGAGAACACCCGGCGATCGTGCCCGACGGCGGTCAGCACGAGTCGGGCACGACCGCGCCCCTGTGGACGGGGGTCCGTCCACAGGGGCGCGCGTCGGCCGACGGCCGGTGGGGCGTCTCGCTCAGTCCACGGCGAGCGCCGCGACGGGCGACGTCCGGGCCGCGGTGCGGCCGGGGACGACGGAGGCGACGAGCCCCGCGACGAGCGCGACCACGAGCACGAGCGCGATGTCGCGCCACGGCACGGCGAGCGACACGTCGCCCATGACGCTCAGCGCCGTGGCAGCTCCGGCCCACCCGTAGAGGACGCCCAGCACGATCCCGAGGACGGCCCCGACGCCCGCGATGAGCATGCCCTCGATCGCGAGCATCCAGCGCAGCTGGGAGCGGCTCAGGCCGATCGCCCGGAGCGTCGCGGACTCGCGTCGCCGCTCGATGACCGAGAGCGACAGCGTGTTCGCCACGCCGATGAGCGCGATGACGACCGCGACCGCGAGCAGCCCGATGATGACCCCGAGGATCGTGTCGATGACGCTCTGCATCGCCGCGCGCTCGACGGCGATCCCGGCGACCTCCACGGGCGTGTCCGACTCCACGACGGCGTCCTGGATCGCAGGGACCACCTGCGCGGCGGCGCCGGTGTCGTCGAGGCCGACCCACAGCCGGGACATGACGCTCGTCGGGTCGACGGCACGCGCGTCGTCGACGGTGAGCAGCCCGCCGGAGCCGATCCCCCCGGTGCGGACCGTCAGGTCGAGCGTCTCGCCCGTCGGGCCCGTGAGCTCGGCGGTCTCGCCGTCCGCGAGGCCGTAGTTCTCCGCCTCGCCCTCCGAGAGCAGGAGCGTCCCGGGCCCGAAGGCCGCGAGGTCGTCCGGCGTCCGCACCACGGAGCGCGCGGCGTCGGGGTCGGCGCCGTGGAACGACGTCTCGGTGCCGTCCGGCATGGTCACCGTCGCGGCGTACAGCTCGACGACGCGGGACACGCCCTCGGTGCCGGACACGGCGCGCACGACGTCGGACGGCACGGGCTCACCGGTCGACCCGTACGCGTCCGTCGCGACCATGACGTCGACGGGGTACTGGTCGTCGAGCGCCGCGTCGAGCGAGGTGCGGGCGCTCGCGGCGCCGGTCGACATCATCGCGACGAGCGTGACGCCGATGAGCAGCGCGGTGCTCGTCGCTGTGGTGCGGCGCGGGTTGCGCAGCGTGTTCGCGGTGGCGAGGCGCGCCGTCGACCCGGTGCCCGCGAGCAGGCGGCCGACGAACGACACGACGGCGGGCAGCCAGTAGACCGCTCCGACGAGGACGCCCACGAACGACAGCGCGCCGCCGACGACCCCGGCGAGGAGCCCGATCTCGGGCTTGTCGGTGAGCCCGAGCCAGATCCCGCCCGCGAGGACGGCGACGCCGCCCAGCGTGAGCAGGGACGCGACGACGAGCCGCGCGCGGCCGCCCCCGCGCAGGATGTTCGGCGCGTCGGCCGGGCGCAGCGCCTCGAGCGGGGCGACGCGGGTCGCGGCGCGGGCGGGCGCGAGCGACGCGACGACCGTCACGAGCGTGCCGACCACGAGCGGCACGAGCACCACCACGGGCGTGACGGTGATGGTCGCGGGGACCGGGACGCCCAGGTCGGCGCCGCGCGCGACGAGGAGCGCGATCTGCGTGAGCAGGCCGCCCAGGACGATGCCGGCGAGCGACGACACGATGCCGAGGATCGTCGCCTCGGTGAGCACGGACCGGGCGAGCTGCGCCTTGTTCGCGCCGACCGCCCGCAGGAGCGCGAGGGTGCGCGTGCGCTGCGCGACGAGGACCTGGAACGTGTTCGCGATGACGAGCGCGGCGACGAGCAGCGCGACGGCGGCGAACGAGAGGATGACGTACGTGAAGACGTCCTGGTCGCCGGTCATCTTCCGCGCCTGCTCCTGCGCGTGCTCGTCCGGCGTGACGGCCTTCGCCCCGTCCGGAGAGGCGGCGACGAGCTCGGCGCGCGCGGTCTCGAGGTCCGTGCCGGGCGCGAGGGCCACCATCGCCGACGAGTAGGTGCGGGCCGGGTCGTCGGGCGTGGCCTGCGCGGCCTCCCAGGCGGCGACGTCCACGGCCGGGACGACCACGGCGCCGCCCATCTGGGCGTACGCGCCGTACGGGTCGTCGGTCGTCCCGACGACGGTCAGCTCGTCGCGGACCTCCGTGTAGTCGCCGCCGTCGGGCGCGGTGTCGTCCCACACGTTGCGCGAGCTCGTGACGGTGTCGCCGATCCCGACGCCGAGGCGCTCGGCCACGGCGGTGGGCAGCGAGACCTGGCCAGACGCGGTGGGCATCGAGCCCTCGACGACCTCGAGCGCCTCGAAGCGCGGGTCGGACGGCGCCGGGACGCCGAGCTGGAACACGCGCTTCGCGCCGTGCGAGAGGTCGAGGTAGGTGAACGACGTGGCGTCGACGGCCTCGACGCCGGGCACGGAGCGCAAGGCCTCGACGTCGGGCGCCGTGAGGTCGTCCGGGGCGGACACGACGAGGTCGGCGTCCGCGTACTGTGCGGCGATCGAGTCGTTCGTGGTCTGGGTGATGACGTTGCCCGCGATGAGCGTCGCCGTGACGAAGGCCGTCCCGATGACGATCGCGACGCCGGCCGCGACGAGGCGGCCGATGCTGCGGCGCATCTGCGCCAGGGTGAGCCGGAACATCAGGCGCGCACCGCCTGCGACGCCGTCGGGGCGGGACCGTCGGTGCCGGCGTCGAGCGTGCGGAGCGCGTCGAGCCCCGCGAGCACCGACTCGGGCGTCGGGTCGGTGATGTCGCCCGCGATGCGCCCGTCGGCGATGAGCACGACGCGGTCCGCGTACGCCGCGGCCGTCGGGTCGTGCGTGACCATGATGATGGTGCGGCCGAGCTCGCGCACCGAGCGGCGCAGGAAGCTCAGCACCTCCGCGCCCGAGCGCGAGTCGAGGTTGCCCGTCGGCTCGTCGGCGAACACGACCTCCGGGCCGGCGATGAGGGCGCGCGCGATGGCGACGCGCTGCTGCTGCCCGCCGGACAGCTCGCTCGGGCGGTGGCTCAGGCGCGCCTCGAGGCCGAGCGTGCGCACGAGCGTCTCGAACCACGCACGGTCGACCTTGCCGCCCGCGAGCTCGACGGGGAGCGTGATGTTCTGCTCCGCCGTGAACATCGGCAGGAGGTTGAACGACTGGAACACGAAGCCCACGCGGTCGCGGCGCAGCTGCGTGAGCGCGTTGTCGTTGAGCCCCGTGACTTCAGTGTCCCCGATGAAGGCGTGCCCGCTCGTCGCGGTGTCGAGGCCCGCGAGCAGGTGCATGAGCGTCGACTTGCCCGAGCCCGACGGCCCCATGATGGCCGTGAAGTGCCCGCGCTCGAAGTCCACGTCGACGCCGTCGAGCGCGTGCACCGCCGCCTCGCCCGTGCCGTAGGTCTTGCGCAGCGTGCGGGCCCGCACCGCGGGCGGGCCGGCGGGGGCCGGGTCGGTGGGTCGGTACACGGTCGTGTCCACGTCGTCTCCTGGTTCGTCGTGCCGCACGCGGACCGGTGGTCACGGGCGTGCGTCGGGATCGTGGACGACGCTACGGAGGGGGCCCGGCCCACCGCGTCCGGCGATGGTCGGGTCATGGCCGCGGGCGGGGTCATCCTCTGGTCGTAGACGTCCCCCGCCCAGGGTGGACACGACGGCGCCCCACCGGTCGGCGACCGGTGGGGCGCGGGCGGAGCGGGTCAGGCGCCGGGGCGCACGAGCCCCGTCTCGTAGGCCGTCACGACGGCCTGCACGCGGTCGCGCGCGCCGAGCTTGGCGAGGATGCGCCCGACGTGGGTCTTGACCGTCGCCTCGGCGACGAACAGGTCGCTCGCGATCTCGGTGTTGGAGCGGCCGCGCGCCATGAGCACGAGCACCTCGCGCTCGCGCTCGGTGAGGCCCTCGACGGCCGCGTGCGCGGGCGAGTCCTGGACCTGCTCGGCGGGCAGCGCCGTCACGAGGTGCTCGAGCAGGCGCCGCGTGGACGACGGCGCGATGACCGCGTCGCCGCGGTGCACCGTCCGGATCGCGGCCAGCATCTCCTCCGGCGGTGCGTCCTTGAGCAGGAAGCCGCTCGCGCCCGAGCGGATGGCCTCGAGCACGTACTCGTCGAGGTCGAACGTCGTGAGGACGATGACCTTCGGGGCGTGCGCGCCGTCGGCCGCCGCCGCGGTGAGGCGGGCCGTCGTCTGGAGCCCGTCGAGGTGCGGCATGCGCACGTCCATGAGCACGACGTCGACCGGGTGGTCCGCGAGCAGGCGCAGCGCCTGGAGCCCGTCGCCCGCCTCGACGGCGACCGTGAGGTCGGGCTGGGAGTCGATCACCATGCGGAATCCCGCGCGCACGAGCTGCTGGTCGTCGACGAGCGCGATGCGCACGGGAGCGTGCGGCTCGGTGGCGTACGCGTCGCCGGGCACGGGGAGGGCGTCGGTCATGGTGTCCTGTCGGTCGGTCCGGTCGGAGGGCTCGCGCGCGGGTCAGGGGGGCGGCGGGGGCGGGGCGAACAGGCCCGGAGCCGGTCCCGCGGCCGTCCTGCCCGGTCCCATCCTGCCCGACGGTCCCGACCTGCCCGGCAGCGCGGGCCCCGACGGCACGGTCCCCGGCGGCACGGTCCCCGGCGGCACGGGGCCCGACGGCGCGGGGCCGGGCGGCGCGGGCGAGCGACCGGGGACCGGCGGCACGGGCAGGCGCAGGTGCACGCGGAAGCCGCCGCCCGCGCGCGGCCCCACCTGGACGGACCCGCCGAAGAGCGCGGCCCGCTCACGCATGCCGAGCACGCCGTAGCCGCCGGAGCGGGCGTCCTGCCGGGCCTCCGCCGCGCTGGAGGCGCCCCGGCCGTCGTCCTCGACCTCGAGGTCGAGGGTCGTGGCGCCCCAGCGCACGACGACCGTGACCTCCGGGTCCGGCCCCGCGTGCTTGAGGACGTTGGTGAGCGCCTCCTGGCAGACGCGGTAGACCGTGAGCCCGGCCCCGGGCGGCAGGGTGCGCGCCTCGCCCACGCGCACGAACGACACGCGCATCCCGCTGTCGCGCACCTGGGCCACGAGGCTCTCGAGGTCGGCGGCGTCGGGCTGCGGCGCACGCTCGAGCGCGGCCGGCGGCGGGTTCCCCGGGAGCTGCTGCGTGGCCGCACCGGGTCCGGACGGCGAGCCCGGGCCGGGGGCACCGCCGCGCCCCGCGGGCAGCGCCAGGGTGCCCGCGGGCCCGACGGCGGCCCCCGGCGCGGGCGGGCGCGGCGGCTCGGACCGCAGCACGCCGAGCAGACGACGCATGTCGGCCAGGGCGGTGCGTCCCGTCTCGGAGACGGTCGCGAGCGCGCGGGCCGCGGCGTCGGGGTCGTTGGCGGCGGCGTACCGACCGCCGTCGGCCTGGGCGATGATGACGGACAGCGAGTGGGCCACGATGTCGTGCATCTCGCGGGCGATGCGCGCCCGCTCGGCGGCGGTCGCGATCTGGGCCTGCTGGTCGCGCTCGACCTCGAGGCGCTCGGCGCGGTCGACGAGCGCGGCGATCGTCTCGCGCCGCGACCGCCGCACGAGGCCGAACGCCCAGACGGCGAGGAACGTCATGCCGCCGAACGCGGACGTGAGGAACACCATGAGCGCGAGGTCCTGGAGCCGGCCCGAGAGCAGCCCGAGCGCGACGCCCAGGACCACCGCGCCGACGAGCGAGGCGACGATCGCGGTGCGGTGGGCCCAGCGCGGCCCGTAGACCGTGACCGAGTAGAGCGCGACGAGGACGGCGAAGTCGGCGGGGAAGATGAGGAGGTAGCCCGCGAGCAGGTGCACGAGCGCGACCGAGTACACCGTGACCGCCGACGCGAGCGGGTGCGAGCGTCGCCAGGGGAGCGGCGTGAGGAGCAGCACGGCCCAGAACGCGGCCCAGCCGCCGCTCGTGCCGACGCCGCTCGCGCCCGACGCGGAGAACGCCGCCGACGCGGGCACGAACACCACCGCGAGGACGAGCGTGACGGTGAGGTCCACACCGAAGCGGTGCTCGTCGGACCACTGCCCGAGGCGCTCGTACCAACCCATGCGTCCAGCCTAGGCAGCGGGCGGTCGCGCGACGTCCGACCAGGGTCGCAGAGTTCACCGGGCACGATGGGACCGAAGTCGTACTGATGCCCTAGCATGAGCGAATGACCCACGTACTGCTAGCGGAGGACGACCCGGCGATTGCCGAACCTTTGGCGCGCGCACTGACACGTGAGGGTTACAACGTCGTCGTCCAAGGAACTGGTCAAGGGGCGATCGACTCGGCCAGCGGTGCGGACATCGTGGTGCTCGATCTGGGCCTTCCGGACATGGACGGCCTCGACGTCGCACGCGAGATCCGTCACAAGGGCCTGACCACGCCCGTGCTCGTGCTCACCGCGCGCGCCGACGAGGTCGACCTCGTCGTGGGGCTCGACGCGGGCGCCGACGACTACGTCACCAAGCCGTTCCGCCTCGCGGAGCTCCTCGCCCGGGTCCGGGCGCTCCTGCGCCGCTCGCACGGCGAGCAGGTCGACGAGGAGGAGCTCGCGGCGCAGGACGTCCGCATCGACGTCTCCGCGCACCGGGCGTTCCAGGGCGAGCGGGAGCTCCACCTGACCACCAAGGAGTTCGAGCTGCTGCGCGTGCTCGTCGCGAGCGCGGGCTCGGTCGTCGTCCGCGACGCCCTGATGCGCGACGTGTGGGGCTCGGAGCCCGTCGGCTCGACGAAGACGCTCGACATGCACGTGTCGTGGCTGCGCCGCAAGCTCGGCGACGACGCCAACGCGCCGCGCTACATCTCGACCGTCCGGGGCCTCGGCTTCCGCTTCGAGACCGGCGAGAGCTGACCGTCCCCTGACGGGACGAGGGACACGGGGAGCGAGGAGCAGCGTGCGGCGTCGGATGCTGCAGGCGACGGTGGCGGCCGTGGCCGTCGCCGTGATCCTCCTCGGGTTCCCCCTCGCCTTCTACGGCGCCCGGTTCGTGCTCCAGGGCGAGGTCGACGACCTCTCCTCGCGCGTCGAGCGCCTCTCCCGGTCCATCGACGCGCGCCTCGCGACGGGTGACGAGATCCCGGACCACGTCATCGAGGACGCGGTCCAGCCCCGCGCGAGCGACCCCCCGGCGCACGTCTACGTCGCGCTGCCCGACGGCACGGTGCTCACGGCGGGCGACGAGGTCACGGGCCGCGAGATCGAGCAGCCCCTGCACTCCGACTCCGGCGCGCTCGTGACCCTCACCGTCTCCTACTGGGACGCCTACCTCCGGGCCGCGCAGGTCGTGCTGCTCGTCGTGGCCGCGGCGATCGTCGCGTTCGCGGCGGGCATCGGGATGGCCGTGTGGCAGGCGAACCGCATCGCCGCGCCGCTCGTGTATCTCGCGGCGTCGGCGGAGCAGCTCGGCTCGGGGCAGGTGCGCCCACGGCTCGAACCCTCGGGCGTCGAGGAGATCGACCTCGTCGCCGCCGAGCTCGCGCGCAGCTCCGACCGGCTCGCGGGCCGGCTCGCCGCGGAGCGCCAGTTCGCGGCGGACGCGTCGCACCAGCTCCGCACGCCCCTCACGGCCCTGAGCATGCGGCTCGAGGAGATCTCCCTCGCGTCCGACGACCCGGCCGTCCAGGAGGAGGCGCGGATCTCTCTCGAGCAGGTCGAGCGCCTCGTCGGCGTCGTCGACGACCTCCTCGCGTCGTCGCGGCGCGCGCAGGGCGGGACGACGGAGGCGGTGAGCCTGCTCGACGTCGTGCACCAGCAGGAGGAGGAGTGGGTGCCGACGTTCGCGAAGGCGGGGCGCCGGCTCGTCGTCGACGTGCCGCCCGAGTACCAGGTGCTCGCGACGCCCGGCGCGCTCGCGCAGGTGCTGGCCACGCTCATCGAGAACTCCCTCAAGCACGGCGGCGGCACGACGACCGTCCGCGCGCGCCCGTCCGGCACGAGCGGCGCCATCGTCACCGAGGTGTCCGACGAGGGCGCGGGCGTCCCCGACGACCTCGCGCCGCGCATCTTCGAGCGCGAGGTCACCTCGGGCGCGGGGACCGGCCTCGGCCTCGCGCTCGCCCGGGACCTCGCCGCGTCCGACGGCGGCCGCCTGGAGCTCGCGCAGCGTCGGCCCGCGGTCTTCGCGCTCTTCCTCGCGGGGGTGCCGCGGCGCCTCGACCCGCGCGTCGTGCTGCCGACGGGGACGGTGGTCGCGGCCGGCGGTCGGCGTCGGCGTCGACGCGGCTGACGCGTCCGGGACGTGGGCGGCTCAGTCGGCCCGCACGTCCGCTGGTGGGCGGGCCGCGTCGTCGGCGGTCTTCGCCGGGGTCGCGGCGTCGGGGCGGTCTCCCGTGAAGACGAGGTGGCGGTACGCCACGTAGCGGAACGCCGTGCCCAGGGCGAGCCCCACGACGTTCGCCGAGACGTTCTTGGCGAGCGGCGACGTCAGCCCGAGCGCGTACGTCGAGATCGCGAGGCACCCCACGGCGATGAGCATGCCGCCCACGTTGACGACGACGAACGCCGCGAGCTCGCGCCCGCGCGACTGCGTGCGCCGGTCCGAGAACGTCCAGTACCGGTTGCCGACCCACGCCACGAGCGTCGCGACGGCGACGGAGACGATCTTCGCGGTGAGCGGCTTGTGCCCGAGGAGCTCGCCCGGGCCGAAGCTGAGCAGGTTGAACAGGCCCAGGTCGACGACGTACGCGAGCGCGCCGACCGACCCGAACTTCGCGAGCTCGCGGACCCGGGCGAGGACGCGCTCGCGGCGCGACCCGGACGTCGCGGACGTCTCCGCTCGCCGGTCCAGGTCGCTCACCACCCCTCGAGGCTACCGGCCGGTCCTGGGCCTTGCCCGGGTGCTGTCGGTCCTCCGTCCGACGGGCGGTCCGAGGAGGGCCGCCCCGCGGCCAGGCACTAGGGTGGGTGCACGTGGCAGCCCCAGTGATCGCCGTGGTCGGCGGAGGACAGCTCGCACGCATGATGGCCCCCGCGGCCGGAGAGCTCGGCGTGCACCTTCGCGTGCTCGTGGAGGCCGCGGACTCGTCCGCGGCCCAGGTCGTCGTGGACGCGCCCGTCGGCGTCGCGTCCGACGAGGCCGCGGTCCGCTCCCTCATCGCCCCCGCGGGCGCCGCCCCGGCGGACGTCCTGACGTTCGAGCACGAGCACGTCCCGAACGCGCTGCTCACCGACCTCCTCGAGCACGGCACGCCCGTGCGCCCGGGCCCGGACGCGCTCGTCCACGCCCAGGACAAGATCGTCATGCGGCGCCGGCTCACCGAGCTCGGCGTGCCGTGCCCGCGCTGGGCCGCGCTCCCCACGGACCCGACGGCGGCGCGGGCAGCGCTCACCGGCTTCCTCGCCGAGGTCGGGGGCGAGGCCGTGGTGAAGACGGCGCGCGGCGGGTACGACGGCAAGGGCGTCCGCGTGGTCTCGGCCGCGGAGGGCGGCCCCGAGCAGGTGGCGGAGTGGATCGAGGCCGCCGCAACGGACGGCCCCGAGCTCCTCGTCGAGGAGAAGGTCCCGTTCGCGCGCGAGCTCGCCGTGCTCGTCGCCCGGCGCCCGAGCGGCGGCGCGGACGGGCGGGGCGAGGTGCGCACGTGGCCCGTCGTGGAGTCGATCCAGCGCGACGGCGTGTGCGCCGAGGTGATCGCGCCCGCGCCCGGTCTGACCGACGGCGAGGCGCAGCGTGCGCGCGACGCCGCCGTGCGGATCGCCGAGGGGCTCGGCGTCACGGGGGTGCTCGCGGTCGAGATGTTCGAGGTCGCGGGGGAGGACGGCCCGCGCGTGCTCGTGAACGAGCTCGCGATGCGTCCCCACAACTCCGGCCACTGGACGATCGACGGCGCGATGACGAGCCAGTTCGAGCAGCACCTGCGGGCCGTCCTGGACCTCCCGCTCGGCGACACCGCGGCGACCGCGCGCTGGACCGTGATGGCGAACGTCCTCGGCTCGACTTTCGACGAGCTCACCGACGCGCTGCCCGACGTCCTCGCCGCGTTCCCCGACGCCCGGGTCAACCTCTACGGCAAGGGCGTGCGCCGCGGGCGCAAGCTCGGCCACGTCAACGTGAGCGGCGACGACCTGGACGACGTCCGGCGCCGGGCGCTGGCCGCCGCCGCGACCCTGCGGGGCGAGCGCCCCGCGACCGACCCGAGCGAGGAGCGCGCATGAGCCAGAACCCCGTCGTCGGCATCGTCATGGGGTCGGACTCCGACTGGCCCGTCATGGAGGCCGCCGCCGACGCGCTGGCCGAGTTCGACGTGCCCGTCGAGGTCGACGTCGTCTCCGCCCACCGGATGCCCGTCGAGATGATCGACTACGGCCGCACCGCCGCGGAGCGCGGCCTGCGCGTGATCGTCGCGGGCGCCGGGGGAGCGGCCCACCTGCCGGGCATGCTCGCCGCCGTCACGCCCCTGCCCGTCATCGGCGTCCCGGTGCCGCTGCGCCACCTCGACGGCATGGACTCGCTGCTGTCGATCGTCCAGATGCCCGCGGGCGTCCCCGTCGCGACGGTGTCCGTCGGCGGCGCGCGCAACGCGGGCCTGCTCGCCGCGCGCATCCTCGCCGCGGGCACCGACGACGACGCCGCGCGGCTGCGCGAGCGCATGGTGGCCTTCCAGGCAGACCTGGGGGAGCAGGCTCGTGCCAAGGGTGCGCGACTGCGGGCGGCGCGCTCCGGCCTCTGAAGCCTCGGGCGCCACCGGCGTGGTCCGTTTCGGGGCACGCGCGCCGACCGGGTAGCCTCGAACGGATCCTCGGCGACGCGAGGAGCGGGTGCGGTGCGCCCGCCGGGGGAACGCGTCGGCGAGGCCGCCGCCCCCTCGACAAGGATGACCAGCATGACCCCACCCCCCTGGGCCGCCGGCCTCTCGGAGGCCCGCGCCAGCGGTGCGGTCGCGCCGGTGCGCCGGCACGCGCGGCCTCGCGGGGCCGGTGCGCCCGCGACGGCCGGGTACCGTCACGACCTGGACGGCCTGCGCGCCGTGGCCGTGCTGCTGGTCGCCGTCTACCACGTGTGGGTGCACCGCGTCTCCGGCGGCGTGGACGTCTTCCTCATGCTCTCGGGGTTCTTCGTCGGCGGGGGACTGCTCCGGAGCTTCGCCCGGGGGGCGCCCGTCCGCCTGCGCGACTATCTACCCCGGCTTGCCCGGCGCCTGCTGCCGGCTCTCGTCGTCGTGCTCGCGGCGGTGCTCGTCGCCAGCATGGTGTGGCTGCCGCGTACCCGGTGGGGCGACGTCTCGGGAGAGACCCTCGCCTCGCTCCTCTACGTGGAGAACTGGCGGCTGGCCGTCGGCGAGCACACCTACGGTGCCGCGGACGCGATGCAGAGCCCGCTCCAGCACGTGTGGTCGCTGTCGGTCCAGGGCCAGGTCTTCGTCGGGGTCCCGCTCCTGCTGCTCGCGGTCTGGTGGTGCACCCGTCGGTGGGCGTCGCCCGCTCGGCTCTCGGCGGTGCACGCGACGGTGGTCGTCCTCGCCGTCGCGTCGTTCTTCTACGCCCTCGTCTCCGTGCGTCTCGACCAGTCGTTCGCGTACTACGACACCTTCGCCCGGTTGTGGGAGTACCTCACGGGGACGCTGCTCGCGCTCGCGGTCGTGCGCGCGCGGGTCTCGCGCGGGTGGAGCGTCGTCGGCGGGTGGGTCGGCGTCGCGGTCCTGCTCGCCGCCGGTCTCGTCGTGGACGGCGGCTCGTCCTTCCCCGGCCCCGCGGCGCTCGTGCCCGTCGCCGGTGCCGCGCTCGTCGTGCTCGCCGGTGCGACGTCCGACGGACGGCTCCCGCGGGGCTCCGTCTCCCGCCTCCTCGCGTCGACGCCCGTCGCGCGGGCGGGCGGCTACGCCTACACCTTCTACCTGTGGCACTGGCCGGTGCTCGTGTTCGCGATCGTCGTGCGCGACCGGCCCGTGGGGTGGCTCGCGGGCACCGCGGTGCTGCTCGTCGCCGGGGCGCTCGCCTACGCGACCCGGCGCTGGGTCGAGGTCCCGCTCCGTTCGGCCACGCCACGTCCCCGGACCGACGGGCTGCGCGGCCTGCGAGTCGCGGTCGCGGTCGCGGCCGCGCTCGCCGTCGCGCTGCCGCTGGGGTGGTTCGGCCAGCTCGAGATCCAACGGCGGTCGTTCAGCACCGTGGACACCGCGAGCTTCGAGGGGTTCCCGGGGGCGATGGAGGTGGCCGCGCCAGGGGTCTTCTCCGTCGAGAAGGACGCCACGCCGGTCCCCGACCCCGTGACCGCACCGTTCGACGTGGCGCTGCCGACACGGGACGAGTGCGTCACCTACAACGAGGACACGACCGTGGTGCGGTGCACCTACGGCGACGAGACGGCGCGGACGGTCGTCGCGGTCGTCGGCAACTCCCACGCGGAGCAGTGGGTCGACGCCCTGTCCGGGATCGGCTCCGTGTCGGGGTTCCGGGTCGTGACCTACCTCAAGGGCGGGTGCCCGTTCTCGCTGGACACCCCGGAGGAGAACCCGTGGCAGTCCTGCCGGGACTGGAACACCGAGGTGGTCGAGGAGCTCGTCGAGTCGCCGCCCGACGCGGTCTTCACCATCGGGACGCGGTACTCGTGGAACGACGACAGCATCCCGGGCAACGAGTTCGTGCCGCCGGGGTACGTGCGGGCCTGGGAGGCCCTCGACGCCGTGGGCGTCCAGGTGGTCGCCCTCCGCGACACGCCGTGGCTGCTGGAGTCGGCTCCGGACTGCGTCGCCGTCAGCAACGACCCGACGGTCTGCGCCGTCGAGGCGACCAGCGTGCTCGACGTGCGGAGCCCGGCCGACGACATGGAGCTGCCCGCCAACGTCGCGCTCGTCGATCTCAACGACATCGTGTGCTTCGACGGGGTGTGTCCCTACGTGCAGGGCAATCGCATGGTCTATCGGGACAACAACCACCTGACGCAGGCGTACGTCCGCTCCATCGCCCCGGTGCTCGAGGAACGCGTGCGGGACGTGCTGCCGGTCTTCTGACCCCGTCCGTGGTCCGCTACTGCGGCAGCCCGCCCACCTGGCCGGGTGCGAGGTTGCCGTCGCGGATGTCGACCCAGAACTGGCCGACCGTCTCGGGGTCGAGCTGCACGGTCGCCCCCAGGTTGCCGCCGGGGCGGAAGTCGGGGTTCGAGATCGGTGGGGTGCCGGTGATGCCGTCCGGCCCGTTGGCCTTGCGGAACGCGAGCGCGAGCTTGCCCAGGTCCACGACGCCGGTCTTCTCGTCGACGGTGAGCGCCCCCAGCCCGGAGTCGAGGAGCGAGACCTGGTCGCCCGGGCGGAAGAGGATGCTGGGGTTCGCGGCCTGCGAGCTGATCGCGCCGATGACCTGGCGCTGGCGCTCGGCCCGCCCGATGTCGCCCTTCGGGTCGGAGTACCGCATCCGCGAGAACGCGAGCGCCGTGTGCCCGTCGGCGACGTGGCAGCCCGCTGTCCAGACGAGCTCGCTCTTCGGGTCGTCCACGTCGTAGTCGAGGCACAGCTCGACCCCGCCGACGGCGTCCACGATCCCCTCGACACCGCCGAACCCCACCTCGACGTAGTGGTCCACCGTGAGACCGGTGAGCTGCTCGACGGTCTGCACCAGCAGCGCCGGGCCGCCCCAGGAGTACGCCGAGTTCAGCTTGCTCGACCCGTTCCCCGGGATCTCCGCGTACGTGTCGCGCGGCAGGCTGATGAGCGCGACCGGGCCGCTCGGGGGTGCGTGGAGGACCATGATCGTGTCGGTGCGCGCGCCCTCGGTGCCGTCCTCGCTGATGCCGTCGCCCCGCGCGTCCGACCCGGCGAGCAGGTAGGTGTTGCCGGCGGTGCCGGGAGCGCCGGAGAGCGCCTCCACGTGCTGGATCTTGCCGTTGGCCCAGATGAGCAGGCCGACGGGCCACGCGAGGATCGCGACGATGACGACGCCGGCGACGAGGCCGACGACGCGGCCCTTGCGGACGCGGAAGCCGCCGCGACGAGAGGGCCCGAGGGCCGACGGGGGCCGCCCGCCGCCCGGACCGCCGGGCCCGGCCGGGCGCGGACGAGAGGCCGCCGTGGAACGGCCCGGGCTCGCGGTCGCGGCGCGTGCGCTCGCGTGCGGGGACGACGAGACGCGAGCGGGTGCCGAGCGCTCGGCAGAGCGCGCCGGTGCGACGGACGGAGGCAGCGCCGTCGCGGCGGGCTCGCTCCGGGAGCGCGTGCGTCCGGCGGGCGGCACAGGCGGCGGCGTCCCCTTGCGAGCCGGGGTCACCGGGATCTCTCGCGACGACTGACGTCGGATGCGCGGCTCGGCCCGGACGGCGTCGTCGGGAACCGACCGCGCCGGCGGCCGGGGGCGACCGCTGTTCCCGACGGCGATCGCGTCGTCGGCCGACGAGGGCCGGGGCGAGCGACCGCCCTGGGGCGTGAAGCTCGGCGGCAAGGACCGGGGGTCGCGTGGGTCGGTCATGGGGTCACCCGCACTGCGAGGTCTGGTCGGCGGCGGAGAACGCCTCCTTGCCGGCTTCCTTCGACTGCACCGGCGCCGGGTCGGTGGCGGCCGGGTCCGGCGCGGGGGCGTCGTCTCCCTCCGTGACCGGCGGGGCGTCGGTCACGCTGTCGTCCGCCGGCGGGGAGGCCGGTGCAGCGGGCGCGACGATCGGCTCGTCGGCGCGCACCTTCGCCCACAGCTCGTCGGCCTCCGAGGTCCAGACGACCTTCGCGTCGGGGTCCCGCGGGTCCGGCGCGTTCGGAACGGTCATGAAGGTGATGTTGCCACTGGTCGCGCCCTGGAGGCTGAAGGCGAGCCCGGCGAGGCTCGGGATCGACGAGAGGTTGTCGCTCATCGTCAGCGACTTGGTGCCCGCGTCCACGAACCCGTAGATCTGCCCGAGGTCCGAGAGCAGGTTCTTCGACAGCACCTGGTTGACCGTCGCGGCGAGGAGCTGCTGCTGGCGGCCGATGCGGCTGAGGTCCGACCCGTCTCCGACCCCGTAGCGTGCCCGGGCGAACCCGAGCGCCTGGGCGCCGTCGAGCGTCTGCCACCCGGCGGCGAGCTGCAGGTCGGCCTTGGGGGAGTCGATCGCCTCGGGGATGCAGATGGGAACGCCGCCGATCGCGGTCACCATGTTCTGGAAGCCCGCGAAGTCCACGACGACGAAGCCGTCGACGTACACGTCGGTGAGGCTCTCGACGGTCTGCACCGTGCACGCCGCGGCGGAGTCGACGTCCCCGCCGACCGTCGCCCCGTCGGCGAACGCGGCGTTGAAGCGCGTGTTCGCCGGCGCGGTCTTCTTCCCGTTCGTCGTGGTGCACGCCGGCACGTCGACGCGCGAGTCGCGCGGGATCGAGATCATCTCCACGCGCGAGCGGTCGGCAGAGACGTGCACGAGGATCGTGGTGTCCGAGCGCATGCCCTCGACGCCCTCGACCTCGTGGCCGTTCTCCCCTCCGCGTGCGTCGGAGCCCATGACCAGGACGTTGAGCGGCTTGCCGGCGTTGGGGTCGCTGGGGTCGGGGACGGTCTGCTCCGGCCGGTCCTCCACCAGCTCCAGCGCGTTCGACGACGTGATGTTGCCCTGGATGCTCGTCAGCGCCGTCGCCCCCCCGACGGCCCCGAACGCGAGCACCGCCGTCGCCACCATGCCGACGGTGCGTGCCACCCGGTGGGTGCGCAGCGTCCGCGCGTGCGCGGGCCCGCGCGGCGGCGCGGAGGCTGCCGCGGCGCGGTCCTGGGCTCGGGTGCGGGATGTCACGGGAGTCGAGCATAGGCCGCCCCTGCAACGGCGCGGCGCCCGCGCGGAGCGCGGGTGGTGGAGGACTTGTGCAGGCGGACGGCCCGGCGCCCCGGGGCGGCGCTGGAGCCCGGTCGCGGTCCGGTAGCCTGCTCGTCGTGTCGAGAACGGGTGGGGTGTCCGCCGAGCCCCGGGTGGTCGCGGTGGTCGTGGCGTACAACCGGCGCGACCTGCTCGTCGAGTCGCTCGACGCCCTCGCGGGGCAGACGCGCGCCGTCGACGCGGTGCTCGTGGTGGACAACCGCTCGGACGACGACTCCGCCGTCGTCGCCAGCGAGCACCCCGTCGGCGCGACCGTCCTCGAGATGTCGCGCAACACGGGCGGCGCGGGCGGCTTCGCGGCCGGGATAGCGCACGCCGTCGAGTCGATGGACGCGGACCTGGTCTGGCTCATGGACGACGACACGATCCCCTTGCCCGGTGCGCTCGAGGCGCTCCTCGAGGCGAGGGCTGCCTACCCGGGGCCCGTCGCGCTCCTGGGCAGCCGCGTCGTCTGGCACGACGGCCGCGAGCACCCGATGAACACTCCCCGCACGAGGCCCGGAGCCTCGCCCCGCGCCCTGTCGCGCGCGGCGGAGGCCGGCTCGCTCCCGGTGCGGTCGTCGTCCTTCGTCTCGATGCTGGTCGACGCCCGGGCCGTCCGGCACCACGGGCTGCCCGTCGCCGACTACTTCATCTGGAACGACGACTTCGAGTTCTCGTGCCGCCTCCTGCGGCACGGGACCGGCCTGTACGTCCCCGGCTCCGTCGTGGAGCACCGGACACGGACCTTCGGCGCGACCGACGTCGACCCGGGCGAGCGCTTCTACTACGAGGTGCGCAACAAGCTCTGGATGCTGCTTCGCTCGCCCGCTCTCGCACCCGAGGAGCGCGTGCTGTACGCGGGGTCGTCCGCGCGGCGGTGGGCTCGTACCTTCGCCCGGTCGTCGCGGCGCTCGGTCCTGGTGCGCTCGGCCGCGCGCGGCCTCCGGGACGGCCTCGTGCGCGGCCCGCGTCCGACGTCGCAGGTGCTGGCGGGCGCGACGCCCTGGGGAGACGAGGTCGTCGCGATCGAGGACGGCGTGCGGACGGGGGGACGGTGAGCGCCCCGTTCTCGGTGCTGCTCCCGGTCTACCGCGGGGACGTCGTCGCGCAGCTCCGCCGCTCCTTCGAGTCGGTCACCGCGGAGCAGACCCGGCAGCCGGCGCAGGTGGTCATCGTGCGTGACGGTCCCGTCGGCCCCGAGCTCCGCGCACTCCTCGCGGCCCTGCCCGCCCGGTCGCCGGTCCCGGTGGAGCTGGTCGAGCTCGAGCGGAACGTCGGGCTCGCGCTCGCGCTCGAGGCGGGCCTCGAGCGCTGCGCGCACGAGATCGTCGCCCGGCAGGACGCCGACGACATCAGCCGTCCGGCCCGGTTCGAGCGGCAGATTCCCCTCGTCGAGTCGGGGCTGGACATCGTCGGATCGGCGATCGAGGAGTTCGAGGACGAGTCGGAGGACGAGGGCGTCGCCGAGGGCCACCTGGTGCGGGTCCCGCCGCTCACCGGTGCGGAGATCGAGCGCGCCGTCCGCTTCCGCTCGCCGTTCAACCACCCGTCGGTCGTCTACCGCCGGTCGGCCGTCGCCGCGGCCGGAGGCTACGAGGACCTCCCGCTCATGGAGGACTACTGGCTGTTCGCCCGCATGATCGCGGGCGGTGCTGCCACGGCCAACGTCCCGGAGCCGCTCGTCCTCTACCGGGTGGGTGCCGGGTCGTACTCCCGTCGCGGGGGGACACGGCTGCTGCGCTCGGAGCTCGAGCTCCAGCGTCGGCTGCGGAGCATCGGGATCACGACCCCGGCCCAGGAGCTGCGGAACTCGGTCGTCCGCGGGGGCTACCGGCTCGTGCCGGAGGCCGTGCGTCGTCGTGCCTACGGGGCCTACACCCACCGCAAGCACGGCGGGGGATGAGAGCGAGCAGGGGCGTCGTCCGAGGACCGACGCCCCGGCCACCGGCGCGACGGCACCTGCGGGCCCGGTGCACCGCCCGAGCGGGCGCCCGAGGTGAAGGTTCGGTGAGGGAAGCCGGCCCCCGACCCCGGCGTCCGAGCGCGCGCCGCCTGCACGCTAGGCTTTGGTGGCTGCAAAACCAACTGAGGAGTGTGTGTGGACGCGGATCTTGTCGTCGTGGGTTCAGGCTTCTTCGGCTTGACCGTCGCTGAGCGGATCGCCGAGGAGCACGGCCGGAAGGTCCTGGTCATCGATCGGCGGAGCCACATCGGCGGCAACGCCTACAGCGAGCCGGAGCAGTCGACGGGGATCGAGGTCCACCGGTACGGCGCCCACCTCTTCCACACCTCCAACGAGCGGGTGTGGGAGTACGTGAACCGCTTCACGGCGTTCACGAGCTACGTCCACCGCGTGTACACCACGCACCGGGGCGAGGTCTTCCCGATGCCGATCAACCTCGGCACGATCAACCAGTTCTTCCGGTCGGCGCACGGACCGGACGCCGCGCGGGCGCTGGTCAAGGAGCTCTCGGCGGAGCTGGGGGACAAGAAGCCGGAGAACCTCGACGAGCAGGGCGTGTCCCTCATCGGCCGACCGCTGTACGAGGCGTTCATCCGGGAGTACACCGCCAAGCAGTGGCAGACCGACCCCCGCGACCTCCCGGCGTCGATCATCTCCCGGCTGCCCGTGCGTTACACGTACGACAACCGCTACTTCAACGACACGCACGAGGGTCTGCCGGTCGACGGCTACACGGCGTGGATCGAGCGCATGGCGGACCACAAGAACATCGAGGTCCGGCTCGGCGTGGACTTCTTCGACGAGTCCCAGCCGGTGAGCAAGGGCAACGTCGTCGGCAACGTGCCGGTCGTCTACACGGGTCCGGTCGACCGCTACTTCGACTACGCCGAGGGCGACCTCTCGTGGCGCACGCTCGACTTCGAGGAAGAGGTGCTCCCCGTCGGCGACTTCCAGGGCACCCCGGTGATGAACTACGCCGACGCCGACGTGCCGTACACCCGCATCCACGAGTTCCGGCACTTCCACCCCGAGCGGGACTACCCCACGGACAAGACCGTGATCATGCGGGAGTTCTCCCGCTTCGCGGAGAAGGCGGACGAGCCGTACTACCCCGTGAACACGGCGGCGGACCGTGCGCGCCTGCTCGCGTACCGCGACCTCGCGGCCGGTGAGAAGGACGTCCTCTTCGGCGGCCGGCTCGGCACGTACAAGTACCTGGACATGCACATGGCCATCGGTTCGGCACTGTCGATGGTCGACAACAAGCTCGCTCCGCACTTCGCCCGCGGGACGAGCATCGAGAGCGGGGGCGTTGACGCATGAGCACCCAGACCCAGCAGACCGCGACGGACGAAGCGGCCGAGAGCGTCGAGCACCGGATCGTCCAGCGCGTGATCCTCCCGATCGAGGCCGACTCCGACAGCCTCCCGCTGTACGTCGAGGCGGGCGAGATGCGGGCTCGGCAGATCCAGACCGACCTCGAGTCCCTGTGGAGCCGGTCGCAGCAGAGCGACTCGTTCTCCCGCTCGAGCGAGCAGGTCCGGTCGCAGGACATCAACGGGCGTTTCTCCATGCTCGTCCGCCCCGGCCGCCGCATCTCCTTCGCGACCTACTTCAACGCCTTCCCGGCCAGCTACTGGCGCCGCTGGACCGTCGTGGAGTCCGTCCGCCTCACCGTGGCCACCTCGGGTCCCGGCTCCGTGACGGTGTACCGCTCGAACGCCCGCGGGGTCCAGCAGCGCGTCACGTCGGTCCAGGTGTCCGGCGACACGACGACGGACCTCGACCTCTCGCTCGCCCAGTTCGGCGACGGCGGCTGGTACTGGTTCGACCTGATCGGGGGGGCGGAGCCGTTGCTCCTCTCCCACGCCGAGTGGTCCGTGGACGCGGCCGCCCGCCGCGAGGGCACGACGAGCGTCGGCATCACCACGTTCAACCGCGCGGACTACTGCCTCGAGACCATCCGGACGGTGGCGGAGAGCCCCGAGGTGCGCGAGATCCTCGACGAGCTGATCGTCGTCGACCAGGGCACCCAGCGCGTGCGCGACCAGGACGGCTTCCCGGAGCTCGAGGCCGAGATGGGCCCGCAGCTCAAGCTCGTCGAGCAGGGCAACATCGGCGGCTCGGGCGGCTTCTCCCGCGGCATGTACGAGACGCTGCAGTCGGGGAAGAGCGACTACGTCATCCTGCTCGACGACGACATCGTGCTCGAGCCCGAGAGCATCCTTCGGCTGGTGAGCTTCGCGGACTTCACGCGCAAGCCGACCATCGTCGGCGGGCACATGTTCGACATGTACAACCGGTCGGTGCTGCACACCTTCGGCGAGGTCGTCGAGCCGTGGCGCATCCAGCCGGGGCTCCCGCACGCGGACATGGAGAACGGCCACGACTTCGGATCCTCGGGCCTGCGTGCGACGCCATGGCTCCACCGCCGTGTCGACGTGGACTACAACGGCTGGTGGATGTGCCTGATCCCGGTCGAGGTGATCCGCGAGATCGGGCTCTCGCTGCCGGTCTTCATCAAGTGGGACGACGCGGAGTATGGTCTGCGCGCTCGTGCGCACGGCTACCCGACCGTCTCTCTGCCGGGTGCGGCCGTCTGGCACGTCTCGTGGGCGGACAAGGACGACCTCGTCGGGTGGCAGGCGTACTTCCACGAGCGCAACCGCCTCATCACGACCCTCCTGTACTCCCTGTACGAGCGCGGTGGGCGCGTCCTCCGCGAGTCGACGTACATGGACGTCAAGCACCTCATCTCCATGCAGTACTTCTCCGAGCGCGGACGACTCATGGCGATGCGCGACGTGCTCGCCGGGCCGGAGCAGCTGCACGGGATCATCGGCTCCAAGCTGCCCGAGATCCGTGGCATGGTGCAGGACTTCAGCGACGCGCGGTACGCGCCCGACGCGGACGCCTTCCCGGCGCCGGCGCCGAGCAAGCCGCGCAACAAGGGCCGTGGGGTCCAGATGCCGAGCCGGGTGGCGCTCGTGCCGTGGGCGGCCAAGACGATGGTGCGCCAGATCGTCGTGCCCGTCGACGACGAGCGGGCCGACCGCCCGCAGACCCTCGTGTCCCACCAGGACGCGCGCTGGTGGCGGCTGTCGCAGTACGACAGCGCCATCGTGTCCAACGCCGAGGGCACGGGTGCGTCCTGGCACCGCCGGGACCCCCGGGTCGTCCGCGAGATGCTCACGGAGGGTCTGAAGCTGCACGCGCAGCTCTTCGCACGATGGGCCGAGCTCCGCAGCGCCTACCGTGACGCGCTTCCCGTGATCACCTCGGTGGAGGAGTGGGAGCGCACGTTCGCGGCCAACCCCCCTGCACAGCGGTGAGCACGGCCGCCGCAGAAGAGCGCCCTCTGGTCGAGCCCGGTCGCGGGCACGGGCTCCTCGACGTCGTCAGGCACAGGTTCCTCCTGCGTCTCGTCGTCAAGAAGGAGCTGCGTGTCCGCTACCGGGGCTCGGTCCTCGGGATGCTCTGGTCCTACGTCAAGCCGGCGGTCCAGTTCATCGTCTTCTACCTCGCGCTCGGGCTGTTCCTCGGCCTGAGCAAGGGGGTCGAGGACTACGCCGTCTACCTCTTCTCGGGGATCGTCGTCGTCAACTTCTTCGGCGAGGGATTCTCGAACGCCACGCGCTCGGTCGTCGGCAACGCCGCGCTCGTGCGGAAGATCTACCTCCCGCGCGAGCTGTTCCCGGTCTCGTCGCTGTGGGTCTCCGCGGTGCACTTCTTCCCGCAGCTGCTCGTGCTCCTCGTCGGGGCGATCTTGTTCGGCTGGCGTCCCAACGCCGCCGAGCTGGGCGCGGGGCTGCTGGGCTTCTGCATCGTCGCGGTGCTCGCCCTGGGTCTCGGACTGCTGTTCGGCGCGGTCAACGTGTTCTACCGCGACGCCGAGAACTTCGTCGACCTCATCGTCATGGTCGCGACCTGGCTCAGCCCGGTGCTGTACCCGTGGCAGGCGGTGCGCGACGTCGTGCCCGAGTGGTTGTTCGTCGTCTACCAGCTCAACCCTCTCACCGCGGCGGTCGAGCTGTTCCACTACGCGTTCTGGTACCCGGGGACCACGAGCGGCACGGTCGAGATGCCGCCGCACCTGTGGCTGTTCGCGGTCGCAGGGCTCGTCATCTCGCTCCTGGTGCTGTTCGCCGGGCAGTCCGTCTTCAAGCGTCTCGAGGGGCGCTTCGCACAGGAGCTGTAGGACATGGTGTCAAGCATCGAGGTGCGAGGCGTCGAGAAGACGTTCACGCTCCGGCACAACCGCTCCCTCAAGGAGCTCGCGATGTCGTCGATCCGGCGCCAGCGTCTGGCGGACGAGTTCGTCGCGCTCAGCACGCTGGACCTGACCATCGACGAGGGCGAGACGGTCGCGCTCCTGGGCTTCAACGGGTCAGGCAAGTCGACGCTGCTCAAGCTCATCTCCGGTGTGCTGAAGCCCGACCGGGGCACCGTGCGGACCCGCGGCCGGGTCGCCGGGCTCATCGAGGTCGGTGCGGGCTTCCACCCGGACCTCAGCGGGCGGGAGAACGTCTACCTGAACGGTGCGATCCTCGGCATGTCCGAGGAGGACATCACCCGACGGTTCGACGACATCGTCGCGTTCAGCGAGATCGAGCGGTTCATCGACACCGAGGTGAAGTTCTACTCCTCGGGCATGTTCCTCCGGCTCGCCTTCGCGGTGGCGGTGCACAGCGACCCCGAGGTGTTCCTCATCGACGAGATCCTCGCGGTGGGCGACGAGCCGTTCCAGCGCAAGTGCCTCGACCGCGTGCGTTCGCTGCGCGACGAGGGACGCACGCTGGTGATCGTCAGCCACGACCTCGACATGGTCGCCAAGCTGTGCGACCGGGGCGTCCTCCTCGAGGGCGGGGTGCTGACCGGGGACGGGCCGACGGTGGAGATCGTCGAGCGCATGAGGTCGTCGCACTGACGGAGTGACGCCGGGGACGACGCCGGCAGAGGACGCCGAGCGGTCCGCCTACGGGTGGGCCGCTCGGCGTCGTCGTGCTGCGCGCCGCCGGGTCGACACCCGCCACGCGCGGGGCCCCGTCGCTCGTCGCCGTGCGATCCCCGACACGCGTCGAGCCGTGCGCTCCCGTCGGCGCGTGGACGACGAGCTGCGCCCCTTCGCGGCGCCTGGGCTCGGGGACCTGGCTTCCCCGTGCGACGGGCTGAGGCCCGGGGCCGCCCTCGACCACCCGCCTCGGGCGCAGCCGGACGCTGGCGACAGGACGCGACGGTCCGCTCCGGGAAGCCCTCGGCGCGGCGGGTGGCGCGGACCGAGGAGCGCCCGTCGTCCACGCCCCCCCGCTCAGGGGTCGACGCGGGCCGACGCGGGAGGACTCAGGACGACCAAGGACGACTCAGGAGGGGACCGAGGACGGCGCGACGCGGCGGCGGCGCCGGACCATGCCCAGGGCCACCGACTGACCCAGCGCGAGCACGAGAGCGAGCCCTGCCAGGATCGCGCCCGAACGCACCGCAGGCGTCGTGTACTGGACCGTCACCTGGTCGGCGCCGTCGGGGACGTCGACCTGCAGCAGCCCCTCCGGGCTCACCTTCATCGGGATCACGTCGCCGTCCGCGGTCGCGGTGTAGCCGGGCCAGGCCAGGCGGGCGAAGGTCAGCGTCCCGGAGCCGCTGACGGAGACCGTCTCGGTGGCGAACGAGGAGTCCGAGGAGGTGACCTCGAGGTCGCCCGTCGTGCCCGAGACGCGCCCGGGGAGGGTCAGGGGGTCGATCCGCTCCCACACGGCACGCTCGTCGTCCTCCTCCACGACGCGCCAGCCGTCCGGCGGACCGTCCGCGATCTGCTCCTCGAACTGCGTCTGCTGGAGGACGAGGGTCTCGACCCGCAGGGCGTCGAGGAGGTTCCCCTCCGTGCCGCGGACCGGGCGCAGAGCCTTCTCGAGCGCCTCGGGGCAGACGGAGCCCTTGTAGTCGATGCACAGCGCGTTCGCGAAGTCGCGGTAGCCGATGCCCGTGTAGCGGTTGACGGACTCGTGGCCGGAGACCACGGGCAGGTTGCCGAACAGCACCTGGGCCGACTCGATCGACTCGGACGTCGCCTGCCCCTGGTTCGCCAGCTGGAGCACCGTGCCCCGGAACCCGTCCGCCTGCGCACGGATCGCGCTCACGGACGACGGGGGATAGGTGCCGAGGTTCCCGTCGCTGGGGAACACCGACGTCTGGAAGAAGGTGAAGACGAGCGTGCCCGCGGCCAGGACACCGGCGAGCTGCTCGGTCGAGCGGCGGCCGACACGGAGGGCGAGGGCGACCAGGCCGAGCGTGACGACCAGGACCGCGACGTGGCGCAGCTGGTCCTCGGGCCGGACCGCGAAGGCGAGGTAGGCGCCCAGGAGCACCAGGGAGAGGCTGCCCAGCGCACGGGCGCGGGCGTGCGACGTCGCCAGCCCCGCGGTGAGCGCCACGGCGAGGCCCACGAGGACACCGAGGTACAGGTACTCGATGACGCGCAGCGGCCAGCGGAAGAGCCAGAAGTTCGAGGGCCCGAGCGCCATGACCGCGAAGACGAGGCCGAACACGGCCAGGCTCGGCGCGGTGCGCAGGCGCGCTCCGAGCGCCCCCCAGCGCAGCCACGGGAGGAGCGGCAGGACGAACCATGCCAGGTACACGGAGGGCAGCTGCTCCACGAGGGCGCCGCCCCAGTTCGTGATGGACGGCAGGTAGGAGGCGGTGCTCGACCCGGCGATGTCACCCAGGTCCGGGACCATGAAGGTGTCGTTGGCGATCCGTGCCAGCTCCTGTCGCGACGTCACGTCCTGCGTGCCGAGCAGGGGACCGAAGACGAGCCACGCGGTCATGCCCACGAGCGCGCCGGTGACGACCAGCGAGACCAGCCCCTGCCAGCGGCGCGCGATCAGGAGCTCCACGCCGAGAGCAGCCAGCACGACGACCAGCCCGAGGGCTGCGTAGGGGTTGCCCGTGGTCATCGCGAGGAAGCCGACGACGAACGTGAAGAGCGGCGAGCCGCCGCGGGTGACCTGTCGGTGGGCGACCCACCAGAAGGCGGTGACGCCCACGAACGCGGCGAGGCCCGCCGGCCACCCCGCCGCCTCGTAGAAGAGGGTGAACCCGGACACCGGGAGGGCGGTCGCGACGGCGAAGGCCGGCCATGACCCGGCCCCGTAGGACCGGGCGAGCAGATAGGTGCACACCGCGAGCAGCACGAGCATCTCGATGGCGACGACCGCGCCGGCGAGCGCGAGGTCGTCGAAGAACGACGTGAGGACGTAGTTCCCCAGGATCACCGGGTTCCACTGGCTGTAGGCGGCCTCGGCGGCGTAGTTCCCGCCCATCCACCCGGCCGGGTCCATCTGCGGCCAGACACCGGCACGCAGCTGCTCGCCGAAGTGGTGCCAGAGCGGGACGAACGACTCCGGCGCGTCGCCGTCGTAGAAGAAGTCGTTGCCCCGCCACGCGGCCACCACCCCGAGCAGAACGGTGACGAGCGGCGTCAGCACCGCCGGCAGGGACTGTCGAAGTCGTCCAGGGCGCGCGACGACGCTCATTCCAGCACATCCTCCAGGAAGCGGTTCCACCGCCGGGGGCGGTCTGGCACGGGCTCGGTCGGACAGTCTAGCCTCCGGGCGAGGGCGTCCCGGCCCGTCGGGCCGTCGTCGAGCACCGGCGACGATCGCTACCATGGCACGGCGCCCGAGGCGGAGCGTGACACGAGGACGGAGAACCATGAACCCGACGGCAGGCCGACTGAGCCTGATCATCCCCGCGCTCAACGAGTACGAGAGCGCGGGCGAGATCGTCGACTTCTACCGAGACATCGTTGCTGCGCACGACGACCTGGAGATCGAGCTCGTGCTCGTCGACGACGGGTCGACCGACGGCACCGCGGACGCCGTGCGCGCACACCTGCGCGACGACGACCTGGCGCTCGTGGTGTCGCTCTCCCGGAACTTCGGCTCGCACGCCGCGATCACGGCGGGCCTCACGCACTGCACGGGCGACGCGGCGCTGACGCTCAGCGCCGACCGGCAGGAGCCGCTCTCGGCGGTGGCGAGCTTCGTGGAGGAGTGGCGGTCGGGTGCCGACGTCGTGTGGGGGCTGCGCTCGGTCCGCGCGACGCGTCGCGGCCCGTCCGAGACGTTCGCGCAGACCTTCTCCAAGGTCTTCAACCGCTCGTCGACGGTCCCGACCTACCCGGCCGAGGGCCCGTCCCAGATCCTCGTCACGCGTCGCGTGATCGACGTCATCACCCGCATGCCGGAGAACAACCGCAACGTCCTCGCGATGATCGCCTGGTCCGGCTTCGAGCAGCGCCGCGTGTTCTTCGAGCAGCTCCCGCGCCCCCACGGCGTGAGCAAGTGGACCTCGTCCAAGAAGGTGAAGCTGGTCGTCGACTCGTTCGTCGAGTTCTCCTTCGCGCCCGTCCGCTGGCTCACCACGGCGGGGCTGGCGCTCGGCGCCCTGGGGGCGCTGACGCTCCTCACGTCCCTCGTGCTGGCCTTCTTCCCGGGGGCGCCCGCCGGGATCGCCCTCGTGGCGGGTCTGGTCCTCGCCGTGGGCGGCGCGAACATGGTCGCCCTGGGTGTGGTGGGGGAGTACGTCTGGCGCGCCGGCGACGACGCGCGTCGGCGTCCGGTCTTCGTCGTGCGCGACGTCGTGCGTGCGGGGCGCGCCGCAGCCGTCCGCGACGGCGCCCCGCAGGCCTGATCAGGAGATCGCGGAGTGCAGGTCCCACCCGCTGCCCACGAGCCCGGCGGGGAGGATCGTCCCGCCCGGACCGACCGGGTAGCGGCGCAGCAGGCCGCCTGAGGTCCCAGGCTCCCGAGCGAGGAGCGCGGAGCCGCCCGAGCCGGCCGACCCCGCGAGCAGGTCGAACCCTCCCCAGCCGGAGTTGACGACCTTCGCGTCGAGGATGGTCCCGCCGGGCCCGGTGCGGTAGAGCACGAGCGACCCGTTCGAGCGCAGCCGCCCCAGGAGGTCCGGTCGTCCGTCGCCCGTCACGTCGCCCACGGAGACCACGGCGTCCAGCGCGTGCCACCCGGAGTTGACGGTCCGCGGAGGGTCGAACGTCCCGTCGGCGCGGCCCGCGTACAGCAGCAGGTCACCGAGCATGGTGGTCCGCGCGTACAGGTCGGGCCGTCCGTCGCCGGTGACGTCGCCCGCGGCGACGATCATGTCGACCGTGTGCCAGCCCGTGCCGACAGCACGCCGGGACGTGGACCGGCCGTCGCGGGCCTGTCCGTAGAGCCAGAGCGTGCCGGTGCTGCGCTCCCGCGCGTACAGGTCGGGCACACCGTCCTTGTCGACGTCGCCGGGCGAGCCGATCCAGTCGTGCATCCCCCATCCGGAGCCGACCACCCGCGGCGGCGAGAACGTCCCGTCGGCGCGGCCGGGGTAGAACGACAGCGTGCCCGACGTGGCGTCGCGGCCGTAGGCGTCGGGGACGCCGTCGCCGGTGACGTCGGCGACGACCCCGCCGCTGCCCTGCGTGCCGCCCGCCACCGCCCACCACGTGGAGCGCAGCCCGAACGCCGACCGGAACGCGTCACCGGTGACGGTGACCGACCCGGCCGTCCCCTCGACGCGCACCTGCGTGACGCGACCGCCCCAGCGGCCGTTGCCCGACCGCCCGAGCACGGTCAGGCGCGTGGGAGTGCCGACGGTCGGGTAGGCCGACCGGACCGAGGCGGAGGAGACGACGGCCGTCCACGCGTTCGCGGTGCTCGGCACGACGCCGTCGTACGGGTCGGGGCGGGCGGAGAGGTACGGGAACGAGCCCGCGGCCGTCCACCCTCCGTTCGCCGCCGAGAACTGCGTGAAGGCGTAGCTGCGAGGACCCCCGGTGATGAGCACGTTGCCCGACGTCGCCGCGATGGCGGCGGTCGTCGCGGCGGCCTCGTGCGTCGCCGTCAGGGTGCCGTTCATCGTGTACGACGCCCTGCCGGAGTAGACCTGGCACGCCGTGGTGTCGCACGTGTCGATCTGGCCCCCGGCGTTCTGACGCTGGTGGCTCGCGTAGGTCCTGGCGGCCACCGCCTGCGCCCCGAGCGCCGCGGCCGGCCAGCTCGACGGCATCTCGGCAGGGACGACCGACAGGAGGTAGCTCTCCAGGGGGACGATGTTGACGGTGACGAGCGCCCCCTTGTCGACGGTGGCACCGACCCCGCCGCGGTACTCGCGCCGGTCGTACGACGGCCGGACGAGCCGCACGGCGCCGTCCGCCGCGTAGAAGGTGCCCCAAACGCCCGGGACCAGGCTGTACCGCTCCCACGTCGCGCGGGATGCGTCGACGTAGTCGAGCACGAGGTCCGAGGAGCCCTGGCGGACCAGGCGCCAGCTGAGCACGGCGCTGCCCCGGGGAGACACCGTCGGGAGCGGGAGGTCGCCTCCGCCCCAGCGCAGCACCAGCCCTGGTTCGCCGTCGACGACGACCTCCCCGGACCTGCCGGTCGACAGCCGGACCACGATCGGCTCGTCCGGCTGCCCCGTGAGAATCGTCCCCGGGTAGTAGAACCCGAGGATCTGCGCCGACGACTGCCCGAGCGAGGCGGCGCCGCGCGCGCCCCACTGGGACAGCCCTCGACCGTGGCCGTAACCGTGCCCCCACAGCTCGAAGTTCCCACCGGCGTCGGGCACCGCGGTCTCGTCCGCCGCGGCCGGTCCGGAGAGGGGGAGGAGCAACGCGATGCTGGCGACGAGCACGACGAGCGCCCTCGTCAGACGACCCACGACCATGAGCAACCTTCCTTGACACGCCCTGGCGCCGTCGCGGGCCGCTGCGCGGCGTGGGCGTTGGTAGACTTCGACGGACCTAGGAGGAACATGACACGGAACGTCGCACTCGGCCAGCCCACCGTCGGAGAGGAGGAGCTTGCCGCGGTCGCAGGCGTCTTCGAGTCCGGATGGCTCTCAGGAGCCGGGCCCGCCTGCCTCGGGCTCGAGGCGGACTTCGCCCAGGTCGCCGGGGTGCCCCACGTCCTCGCGACGTCGAACTGCGGGTCGGCCCTCCACCTCGCGCTCCTCGCCCTCGGGGCCGGGCCGGGTGACGAGGTCATCGTCGGCGACTACACCTTCCCCGCGACCGGGCACTCGGTCATGTGGACCGGCGCCAAGCCGGTCTTCGCGGACGTTCGTCCGGACATCTGGTCGATGGACCCCGCAGCCGTCGAGGCGGCGATCACGCCGCGCACGGTCGGGATCGTCGCGGTCGACGTCTTCGGGCAGCCGGCCGACTACGACGAGCTCCGTGCGATCGCCGACAAGCACGGCCTGTGGCTCGTCGAGGACGCGGCGTGCGCCGCGGGCGCGACGTACAAGGGCCGCCCGGCCGGGAGCCTCGCCGACGTCGCCGCCTTCAGCTTCCACGGCCGCAAGGGCATCACGGCGGGGGAGGGCGGCGCGCTCGTGAGCGCCCGCGCCGACCTCGTCGACCACGCGCGCAAGCTCCACACCTACGGGATCGCGCCGGCGATCGTGCGCGACGCCTCGACCGAGCTCCCGGTGCCGTCCTTCGACGAGCTCGGCTACAACTACCGCCTGTCCGACATCAGCGCGGCCATCATGCGCGTGCAGGTCCGACGCCTGCCCCAGCTGCTCGAGAACCGGACGAAGGCGGCCGCGGGCTACGCCACGCTGCTCGGTGACCTGGAGCAGGTGACCCTGCCGGTGGAGCTCGAGGACCGGACCCACCCGTGGCAGTCGTACGTGCTCACGCTCGACCCGGGGCTGGACCGGGGTGCCGTCGCGCTCGCGCTGCGCTCGCGTGGTGTGGGCTGCAACTTCGGCACCTATGCGAGCCACGTCCAGCCGCTCTACGGCGCCACGGAGGCGTGCCCCGTGTCGGCCGACCTGTTCGCCCGGCACATCGCCATCCCGATGCACGCCAACCTCACGGACGACGACGTCGAGTACGTCGCGCAGGTCGTCCGCGAGGTCGTCTCGACGGCCGCGACGACTCGTCGCTGACCAGAAGCCCACCGAACCACCGCCACTGAGGGAGCTCTTCATCCATGTCTGAAAACCGCACGGCCTTCGTCACCGGCGGTGCCGGGTTCATCGGCCTGCACGTCGTCTCGCAGCTTCTCGACAAGGGCTACGACGTGCGCATCTTCGACAACATGTTCCGCGGCGACCGCGACGCGGTCGCGCGTCTCGCCGAGCGGGGCAACGTCGAGCTCATCGACCAGGACATCCGCTACGGCGGGGCGGTCCACGCGGCGATGAAGGGTGCGAGCCACGTGGTGCACCTCGCCGCCGTCTCGATCAACAAGAGCCAGGCCGACCCGTACGAGTCGATGGAGATCAACACCATCGGCGAGCACAACGTCTTCGCTGCGGCGGCCGACCACGGCGTGAAGCGGCTCGTCTTCGCGTCGAGCGCGTCGGTCTACGGCGACCCCGAGAAGCTCCCCATGCACGAGGACGACACGCTCTCGCCGCTCACGCCCTACTGCATCTCGAAGCGCACCGGTGAGGACCTGCTCGGGTACTACCAGCGCCGCGCGGGGCTGTCGTGGATCGCGCTCCGGTTCTTCAACGTCTACGGACCGGGCCAGAAGACCACCGCCTACTACACGTCGGTGATCAACCACTTCGTGAACCGCATCCGCAACGGCGAGCCGCCCGTCATCGACGGCAAGGGCGAGCAGTCGATGGACTTCATCCACGTCCACGACATCGCGCGGTCCGTGGTGCTCGCCATGGAGGCGGAGAAGGACAACGTGCCGGTGAACGTCGGGACGGGCATCGACACGTCCATCGCGGACCTCGCCCGCATCCTGATCGACGCTGTCGGCGCCGACGTGGAGCCGATCTTCAACCCGCGCGACGTCCTCGTGAGCCGCCGTGCCGCAGACACCACGCGCGCGAAGGACGTGCTCGGCTTCGAGCCGACCATCAACGTCAAGGACGGCATGACCGAGCTCATCCGCATCGGGGGCTGACCTTGGCCGAGGACCGGGCCGGCCTGCCCGCCAACCCGTACAACCCGCTCGCGTGGATCGTCGGGGAGCCGACCATCGGCCAGGGCACGTGGATCGGCGCGTTCACGGTGATCGACGGCTCCGGTGGGCTCACCATCGGGGAGGGCTGCGACATCTCGTCGGGCGTCCAGATCTACACCCACTCGTCGGCACGGCGCTGCGTCAGCGGACGTCGCCACCCGACCGTGGACCGGGCGCCCGTGACGATCGGGGACCGCGTCTTCGTCGGCGCGGGGGCGGTCATCAACATGGGAGTCACGATCGGGGACGAGGCGGTGATCGGCGCGGGAGCGGTGGTCACCAAGGACGTCCCTGCCCGGACCGTGGTCGCGGGCGTCCCGGCGCGTCGCGTCGCCTCGGTCGCGTTCGGCCCTGACGGCGTCCCGGAGTTCACGCAGGGCTGACGCGACACGGGCCTGCGTACACGAGAGGGGCGCACTCACACCGCGTGTGAGTGCGCCCCTCTCGCGCGTCAGGAGACCGGTCAGGCCTGAAGTGCCGCCTCGGTGGCGGCGTCCGCCTTCGCCTGCAGCGCCCGGGAGACGATCCGGTGCGAGGGCAGGATCGAGCGGCGCTCCTCCTCGGCGTCGGCCGTGCCCTCGACGAGGTCGAGGAAACGGTTGAGCTGGGTGACCAGGGGCTCGGCACCGACGATCTCCGGCACCTCCATCTCCGTCGCCTGACGGAACCCGGGGCCGCCGTCCCGCGCCTCCTCGATCGTGGTGTGGCGGTACGCGGTGACTCCGCGCCGCAGCAGGTCGACCTCGATCATGCGGTCGAGCTCCTGGATGACGAGCGTCCGGACCTTGCGCTGGCCGATCCGGCTCGCGGAGACCGTCGCGATCCCGCCGCCGTCGAACCGCATGGACGTCTCGATCACGTCCTCCGCACCCGGCGCCGACTGCGGGCTGAAGTGGCCCACCTCGACCGAGAGGGACCGAGGATCGGCGTTCCCGAAGAACCGCGACACCAGGTCGACGTCGTGCACGAGGAGGTCCCACGCCACACCGGTCTTGATCCGGGGCGCGTACGGCGAGTGCCGCTCGGCGCGGATCAGGTGCGGCTGCTCGACCATCGACAGCGCGACCATCACGGCGGCGTTGTACCGCTCGAGGAGGCCGCACATCAGGGGGACGTCGGCCGCGAGGGAGGCCGCGAGGATCTCCTCGGTCTGCTCCAGCGAGGGGCAGACGGGCTTCTCCACGAGGAGCGGACGGCCCGCCTCGATGACGTTCTTGGCGATGTCGTAGTGGTACTCCGTCGAGGCGGCGACCACCACCGCGTCCACGCCGGCGAGGCCGTCGGTGTCCGGCGCCCAGCGGGCCCCGAAGCGCTCCGCGACGGCGCGGCCCGTCTGCTCGTGCGGGTCGACCACCAGCGCGAGCTCGGCACGCGGAGAGGCGGCGATCACGCGGGCGTGGTTCTGCCCCATCGAGCCCGCGCCTACGAGGGCGAGCTTCGGCGCCGCCATCAGGCGAGGACCTTCCGGAGCGAGTCGGCGATCGTCTCGACGTCCTCCGAGGAGAGGTACGCGTGCACCGGGATCGAGAGACAACGACGGACGACGGCGTCCGCCACGGGGGCGTCACCGATGACGACGTCCTCGCGGTCGCGGTAGCAGTCGTAGTCGTAGACCGTCTTCGGGTAGTACACGCCGCTGCCCACGCCGTGCTCGTCGCGCAGGCGCTCGATGATGCTCTCGCGGTGCTCCGCGCGCTCCTCGGGGAGCAGGACGGTGTACTGGTGCCACACGTGCTCGCGCCCCGGGAGCTGCTGGGGCAGGACGAGCCCGTCGACGTCGCCGAGCAGCTCGGTGAGCCGTGCCGCGTTCGCCCGCCGCTTGGTGAGGTTGTCGCCGTAGGAGTCGAGCTGCGGCAGGACGAGCGCCGCCTGCAGGTCGGTCATGCGGTAGTTGTGGCCGGCGACCTCGTACTGGTAGCGCTGGCGCATCCCCTGGTTGCGCAGGACCCGCAGCCGGTCGGCGAGGTCCGCGTCGTTCGTCGTGATCATCCCGCCCTCACCGGTGGTGAGGTTCTTGGTGGCGTAGAACGAGAAGCTGCCCAGGCCGAACGTCCCGGCCCCGCGGCCCTCGAACGTCGCGCCGTGCGCCTGCGCCGCGTCCTCCACGATGCGCAGCCCGCGCTCCTCGGCGAGCGCGCCCAGACCGGTCATGTCCGCCGTCTGGCCGTACAGGTGCACCGGCATGAGGACCTTGGTGCGGTCCGTCACCGCGGCGCGCGCCGACTCGGGGGTCAGGTTGAAGTCGTCCGTGGAGATGTCGCCGAACCGCGCCGTCGCCCCGGCCTCGAGGATCGCGTTGAGCGTCGCGACGAAGGTGAACGGGCTCGTGACGACCTCGTCCCCCGGCTGCAGGTCGAGGACCTGCAGCGAGGCCACGAGCGAGGTCGTCCCGTTGTTCACGGCGACGGCGTGCTCAGCCCCGACGAGCTCGGCGAAGCGCCGCTCGAACTCGGCGACCTTGGGGCCCTGGGCGATCGTGCCCGAGCGGATGACGTCGACGGCGAGCTCCTCTGCCTGGGGGCTGAGCCGCACGACGGAAATCGGAATCATCGATCATGCCTACTTTCCACGGTCCTCTACGGGCGTCGACGCTCAGACGTCACCGGGTGCGCGATGCGTGGGGCGCCTACGTCGGTGCCCCCCGGCTCCTGGGTAGAATCACCCGGGTCAGTTGCCGTCCGCCCCATCCTAGTCACCCGTACGACGCTGCTGGGGACGGACCAACGGCCCCTCGACGCAGTGCACGAGTCCTGAGGCGCCAGGGGGATTCTCGTCGGCGACCTCGTTCTGAAGGAGTACCGTGACCACCCACCAGGGACATCCCCGCATCCATCCGACGGCGTACGTCGGACCAGGCGTGGAGCTCGGCGCCGACGTGGCGCTCGGCCCGTACGTCACCCTGTTCGGCCCGCTGCGCGTGGGCGACAGGGTGTGGATCGGGGCGGGGGCGAGCGTGGGTGCGCCGCCGGAGATCGCGTCCCTGCGACAGAACACCGCCTGGACGGGCGACCTCGAGCACCAGGGTGTCGAGATCGGTGCGGACTCGGTCCTGCGCGAGCGCGTCGTGATCCACCAGGGCAGCGCGCGGCGCACTGTCGTCGGCGCCCGGTGCTGGCTCCTCAACGGCGCGTACCTCGCCCACGACGTCCAGCTCGGCGACGACGTGACCGTCTCCGCGGGCGTGAGCGTGGGTGGTCACTGCACGATCGGGTCCCGCGCGACCCTGGGGATGAACGCGGTCGTGCACCAGCGCCGCGTGATCGGCCCCGGTGCGATGGTCGGCATGGGCACGGCGCTGACGGGGGACGTCCCCCCGTGGACGAAGGTGTTCGGCGTGCCGCCGCGCCTGCACGGGGTGAACGCCGTCGGCCTGAGCAGGGCTGGAGCCGCGCCCGAGGTGGCGGACCTCCTCGCGTCGCGCTACGCGGACGGCGACCTCCTGCTGGACGACGCGGCAGGCCTCGACGCGATCGCCGCGGACCGCGCGGCATGGCGTGCGGCGGCGCCGACCCGACCGGTGCGGTCGTCGCTCGAGCGGGCGGCCCGCGAGATTCGGGAGGCGGTCTGATGGAGGACGCCCTGGACCGCGAGCACGTGTCCGAGCTCGCGCCGGAGAACCCGTCGACGGAGCCGGCCCCGCCGGCCGCACCCGCGCAGGACGGCGCGCCCGCCGCCGAGCCGCGGGCGCGCGACAAGATCCTCAACGTCGCGCGGTACGTGCTCCTGGCGACGGTGGTCGGGGCGGCCGTCTTCTACCTGTGGACCAACTGGGACGAGGTGCTGCCGTACCTGCGCGACATCTCTCCCTGGTCCATCGTCCTCTCGCTGGTCGCTGTCGTCGCGTCGATCGGGTGCGCGACGATGAGCTGGCAGGTCCTCGTCGACGACCTGGGCAAGCCGATCGGACCCGGGCGCGGCGCTCAGGTCTTCCTCGTGGGGCAGCTCGGCAAGTACCTGCCGGGATCCGTCTGGGCCTACGTGCTCCAGCTCGAGCTGGGCCGCAAGGCCGGGCTGGCGCGGGCGCGCGTCTTCGCGGGGACGCTCTTCTCGATCGCCGTGACGATCGTGGCGGCCCTGCTCGCGGGAGCCCTCGCCGTCCCGGAGATCGTGCGCGAGAACGGCGACCTCTCCTGGCTCTACTGGCTCTACCTCATGCTGCCGGTCGCGCTGATCTGCCTGCACCCGCGCATCCTCACGGCCGCCGCGCGCTTCGGGTTCAAGATCCTGCGCCGCCCGCGCCCCGACCACCCGGTCTCCTACCGCACCGTGCTGGCCTCCCTGGCCTGGGCTCTCGGCTCGTACCTGTGCAGCGGTGCCCACCTCTGGCTCCTGGCGCGCTCGAGCGCCGAGGTGGGTCCGTCGGTGTGGTTGCTGTGCGCCGGCGTGATGGCGCTCGCGATGCTCGCCGGCCTGTTCGCGTTCATCCTGCCCTCCGGTGCCGGCGTCAGGGAGCTGGTCATCGTGGCCGCGCTGGCACCCCTCGTCGGGACGCCCGCCGCGGTGGCCTACGCGACGGTATCCCGGCTGCTCTTCACCGTGGCCGACCTGATGACCGCCGGGGGTGCGGCCGGCCTCGCGGTCGTCGCCAAGCGTCGTCTCGGCCACTACCACGGGGATCCGGGCATCGACTGACCGGCACCGCTCCCGACCTGCGGAGACGCGGGGCGCTGCCTAGACTGCCGAGGGGCAGGACACGGCGTCCGCCGAAGGGGCAGGTAACGGAATGCTGGCAGCAAGGACGGCAGGGGCGGTGCTGTGCGCCGCGTTGTGCGTACCCACGACGGCTGGCGCCGCGTCGGCGGCGCCGACGGCGCAGGGCCCGGCACCGAACGTCACCGTGGCCGTCCCGGGTGACGTGACGCACCCCGCGGTCGACGCGCAGCAGGACGCGAGCACCGACGTCGCGGCGTTCGACCTCGGCGACGCGCCGGTCGTGCCGGCCGACGAGCCTGCCGCACCGGACGCGCAGGTCTCGGCCGAGGTGGCCGCGGCACAGGACGCACCGGTGCTCGGAGCGGTCCCCGCACGGGCGGTCGACGTCGACGGCGCGACCATCGTCGGGGTGACGTGGAAGGGCACCGTGTCGCCGGACCGGGTCGAGGTCCGGGCCCAGGGTGCGGACGACGAGTGGTCGGAGTGGACGGCGCTGGAGCCGGAGCAGGACCCCGACGGCGACGGCGGCGGCACCGACCCGTGGTTCACCGGCGGGGCCGCTCGCGTCGAGGTGCGCGCGTGGGGGCCTGACGGCCCGATGGCGGAAGGCCTCGACGTCGCGGCGATCTCGACCGACGTCACCGACGTCGACAAGCAGCTCGGTGCCCAGGCTCCCGGCGTGCAGCTGGTCGGGTCCCGGGGGAGCAGCGCAGGCCGCTCGGCCGCCCTGGCAGGCCCGCTGCGGACGGGGACCGCGCCTGCGCCCCCGACCGTGATCTCGCGGGCCCAGTGGGGCGCCGACCCGGCACTCATGACGTGGACCCCCCAGTACGCGCAGACGACGGTGGCCGCCGTCCTGCACCACACCGCCGGGTCCAACAGCTACACCCCTGCCCAGTCGCCGGGGATCGTGCGCGGGATCTACGCCTACCACGCCCAGTCGCGAGGCTGGGGCGACATCGGCTACAACGTGCTCGTCGACCAGTACGGGCAGATCTTCGAGGGCCGCTTCGGCGGACTGACGATGGCGACGGTCGCCGCGCACGCGGGCGGGTTCAACTCCGGCACGTTCGGCGTCTCGATGATGGGCGACTACTCCTCCGTCGCGCCGTCGGCTGCGCTGCGCGAGTCGGTCGCCCGGATCATCGCGTGGCGGCTGGGCGGGTCCTACCTGTTCGACCCGTGGGAGGTCTCGACCTACGTGACCCCTGGGCACTCCACCTCCCGCTTCTCACCGGGTACGGGGGTGCGGATCTACCGGATCCTGGCGCACCGGGACGTCGCGTACACGTCCTGCCCGGGCAACGCCGGGTACTCGATCCTCCCGTGGCTCCGGAATCGGGTCGGCGAGCTGACCGGCGCGGCCAAGACGCAGATCTGGAGCAACTGGCAGGCGCTCGGCCGCACGTGGGGCGACGTGGGCCAGCTCGAGTCCGACGTCGGTACGGGGTCGGCCGCGTACTTCACGAACGGGTTCAGCGCGACGTACGAGCCCGGCGTGGGGGTGCACTCGATCTCGCCGCGCATCCGACCGGGCTGGCTCGCCGGGTCGGGGTTCACCGGCATGGGGTTCCCGCGGAGCTTCGAGTTCGACGTCGGCGACCGGCGAGGGCGCGCGCAGGAGTTCAGCGCCGACGCGAGCGTCGTCTGGAGCCCGCAGACCGGGAGCCAGGCCATCGGCGGTGACCTCCGCCGGGGCTGGTGGCGCGAGGGCGGCGCGACGGGCTGGCTCGGCTACCCCACGACCTCCCAGCGGTTCGTCGGGGACGGCCGCGGAGTCTTCATCGAGTTCGAGAGCACCGGCTCGCTCCTGTCGACGCCGACCACGGGCACCGCCGCGATCTCGGGGGCGCTCCGCTCGGAGTGGTGGCGGACGGGCGGTGCGACGGGAACCCTCGGGTACCCGAACCGGACGCAGTCCCCGGTCGGGGACGGCAGAGGTCTCTTCGTGGAGTTCGAGAAGGGGGGCTCCGTCCTGTGGACCCCGACCACCGGGGCCAGGACGCTGACCGGCGGTGTCCGCGCCGCGTGGTGGCGCAGCGGGGGAGCCACGGGTCTCCTCGGCTACCCCACGCGGTCCGAGGGACCGGTGGGGGACGGCGTCGGGACGTTCGCCGAGTTCGAGGGCGGCGGCACCATCCTCGCCACGGCGTCGACCGGTGCGCACGTGATCCACGGCCCGGTACGGCACTACTGGTACGGGCGCGGCGGCGTGAACGGCCTCGGCTACCCCACCACGGACCAGAAGCGGACCGCGGACGGCAGCGGGTGGGAGATCGACCTGGCCGCCGGCGTGACGACGGTCTCCGCCCCGTCGGGCGCGACCTACACCGTGTGGGGGGCGATCCGTGACCGGTGGCGTGCTGCCGGAGGGACCCGCGGGCCGGGCTACCCGGTCTCCGAGCCGGTCAACTACGCCGGGCGCGCCGGTGGGTACAGCTCGTTCTCGTCAGGTGCGCAGGTCGCGTGGACGCCGACGACGGGCGCTCTCCTCGTGCCGGCGGCGGTCGCTCGCGGCTGGTCGGACCGGGGAGGCTACGCGGGTCGTCTCGGAGTTCCGGTCGCCGAGGCCGTGACGACCGGCGGGACGACGACCCAGCGGTTCGAAGGGGGTACCCTGACCGTGCGCGACGGAGTTGTCACGGGCTGACGGAACTCCGTCCCGCCCCCGTCGCCGCGTCAGTCACGTCGGTGAAGGGTCGTCATGTCGCGAGTCGTAGTGGTAGGTGCGGGAATCGTCGGTCTTGCCGTCGCCGAGAGGCTCTCGCGGCGTGGGGACGAGGTCGTCGTCCTCGAGAAGGAGGAGCGGCCCGCGGCGCACCAGACCGGGCGCAACTCCGGCGTGATCCACTCCGGTCTCTACTACACGCCGGGCTCGCACAAGGCGCGGATGTCGGTGGCGGGCGCGAAGTCCATGACGGCCTTCGCGCGCGAGCACGGGGTGACGGTCGACATCTGCGGCAAGCTCGTCGTCGCGACCTCGGACGACCAGGTCGCCCAGCTCGATCGTCTGGCCGCGCGGGCGGTGGAGAACGGCGTCCCCGCTCGCGTGGTCTCGGCCGAGGAGGCACGCGAGTACGAGCCGTACGTCCGCGCGGTGCGCGCCCTCCGGGTCGAGAGCACCGGGATCGTGGACTACGTCGGCGTGTGCCGGGCGATGCTCGACCTCGTCCTCGAGCGGGGCGGCGAGATCCGCTACGGCGCGGAGTTCGTCTCCGCGCGGACGGAGCCGAACGGCGTCGTGGTCGAGACGACCCGGGGCGAGGTCCGCGCAGACTCGCTCGTCGCGTGCGCGGGCCTCTACAGCGACCGTGTCGCGGCGGCCTCCGGGCTCGAGCCCGAGGCGCGCATCGTCCCGTTCCGAGGCGAGTACTTCGAGCTCGTCCCCGAGCGTCGCTACCTCGTCAACGGACTCATCTACCCGGTGCCCGACCCGGCGTTCCCGTTCCTCGGCGTGCACCTGACGAAGATGGTCGACGGGTCCGTGCACGCGGGCCCGAACGCGGTCTTCGCGCTCGCGCGCGAGGGATACCGCTGGCGTGACGTGGACGTCAAGGAGCTCGCCGGGTCCCTCGCGTGGCCGGGACTGTGGAGGCTCGCGGCGCGCAACGTCGCCGCCGGCGTGAAGGAGGGTCTGCGGTCCGTCTCGGGGCGCGCCTTCGCGCGCAGCCTCTCCGAGCTCGTCCCTGGCATCGGTGTCGACGACCTGAGCCCGGCGGAGGCCGGGGTCCGCGCGCAGGCGCTGCGCCGGGACGGCACGATGGTCGACGACTTCCTCGTCCAGGGCACGTCGCGCCAGGTGCACGTGCTGAACGCCCCGTCACCCGCCGCGACGTGCGCCCTCGAGATCGCCGGTCACATCGTCGACGAGCTGGACTCGGTCACCGCCTGAGGGGGCACGACCCGGTCGTCCTCGGGCGGGAAGGGGCGGGCCCGGCGTCGGCCGCCCAGCACGTGGACGACGGCCAGCACGAGAGCCGCCAGGAGCCCGCCGGCGGCGATCGCCGCTCCGGTCGTCAGCCCGGGACTGCGGAACGACAGGGTGACGTCCGTGGTCCCGGCGGGGACGCTCACCTCGAGGAGTCCGTACGGCCCCTCGCGGACGGCGAGCGCACGACCCTCGCCGTCCTGAGCGCCGTACCCCGGCCACGCGAGCCGGTCGAGGAGCACCGTCCCGTCTCTGTCGGCGACGACGCGCACGTGCACGGAGCCGTCCTCGGCCGTCGTCGCCTCGGCCGAGACGACTTCCTCCGACGGGGTGGCCGTGACGTCGGGTGCGGGCGTGGGACGGACGAAGACGACACGGTCGGCGTCGTCCACGACCTCGCGCCAGCCGCTGGGCCGCACGATCTCCTCCGGCTCGAACGAGGCCTTGCTGTAGACGAGCGTGTCCACGCCGAGCGCATCGAGCAGCGTGGCGTCGTAGCCGCCCTCGACCGGGTCCTGCAGGCGCTCCGCGAGGCTCGCGCAGCCCGTGCCGCCGCGGTAGTCCATGCACAGCGGCGACGTGAAGGACGGGAAGTCGATGCCGGTGTAGCGGCCGAGCGTCTCCAGTCCCGCCGCCGCGCCCTGATGACCGAACACGAGGTGGCCCTCCCGCACGGCGCTGGAACCGGGCTCCAGCGCCTCGATCGAGCCGAGCTGCAGCACCGCTCCTCGGTAGGGCGCGGTCGCGGCGCGCAGCTCGGTGAGGTCGTGCGCCGCCCCGCGGTCGGCGGCGACGCCGAGCTGCTGGTGGCTCCACCCGAACAGCGACGCCTGCGCCGGCGCCACGACGAGGCACCCTGCGACGAGGGGCACCACGACCCAGCGCGCCCCGAAGCGGCGTGCGACCAGCACGGCGGCCGCGACGAGCGCGAGCACCGTGCCGGCGAACGCGAGGTGCACGGTCCAGTCCTGCGGCGTGACGGCCCAGGCGTTGAAGAAACCGAAGGCGACCACGGTCGCGCTGAGCGCGGCGCGGAGACCCCGGTGGGAGCGCGCGAGACCGAGGGAGAGCAGCGCTGCGAAGAGCACGCAGACCCCGACGTACGTGTACTCGACCAACCGGATGGGCCACCGGAAAAGCCAGATCTGGGCGGGTCCGACGGTGAGGAGGAGCATGAGCGAGGTGAAGACGAGCGGTCCTACGAGACGCTTGCCGAGTGCTCGCGCCGCTCCCCAGCGGAGCCAGGGGAGGAGCGGGAGGACGAACCACGCGAGGTACGTCGAGGGCACGTAGTCCGAGCGGGAGTACCACGCCAGCATGGACGGCAGGTAGGAGGGGCTGCTCATGCCCGCGAGGTCCTGGAGGTCGGGGACCATGTACCCGTCGTTGGAGACGGCCTCGGGAGCCTGACGCACGGTCACCCCGAGCGTCCCCACCAGGGGCAGGTACACGACGGCGGCAAGCGCCCCGACGCTCGCTCCGAGGACCACCAGACGCCCGAGCGTCGACCACCGCCGCCGCACGACGAGGTCCGCCGCCAGGGCCGCCAGGACCACGAGGATGCCGAGGATCGCGTAGGGGTTGCCGACCGTCACGGCCAGCCCGCCGAACGCGAACGCGACGAGCGGGTTCAGGGTGCCGCGGGAGTACCGGTGCGCGGCCCACCAGAACCACACCACCCAGGTCGTGGCCATGAGGCCGGACGCCCAGTTGCCGGCACCGTAGAACAGCGTGAAGCCGGCGAGCGGCATGGCCAGACCGACGCTCACCGCCGGGCCCCGCGCCGCACCGTAGGACCGTGCGAGCAGGTAGGTGGCAACGCCCAGGAGCGCGAGGAACTCCGTCATGACGACGAAGATCCCTCGAGCGAGGTCGTCGAAGCCGGACAGCAGGACGAAGTTGGCGAGGCTCACGGGGTTGAGCACGCCGTAGGCCGCCTCGGCGACGTAGTTGCCCCCGGCCCAGCCGGCGGGGTCCATCGGCAGCCAGCGGCCGGCGCGGAGCTCCGTCCCGAGGTGGTGCCACAGGGGGGCGAACGACTCTGCGTTGTCCCCCCAGAACCCGAACATCCGGTCGAACGCCTTGACGAGGACGGCGGCGACGATGACGCCGACGGCGACACCGAGACTGGTGAGGAGTTCGGCAGCCCGAGGGCCGATCCGACGGACGGGCATGATGCTCCCCTGCTTCAGGTCGAGGTCGTCGGGGACCGGGGTCGGTCCGGCTGGGGGGCGTCCCTGTCGACGTGCGCTTCGGCGTCGATCCGTTCGCCCGTGGCGAGGCGCCGCGCCGCGTCCTCGTCCGTGCGGAGCCGTCGCGCGTACCTCGGGGAGACCAGGACGACCGACCCGTCGTCGGCCAGGACCGCGAGGCACGCCCCCAGGGTAGCGGAGCCCGCGCCCGGAGTGACCAGCGTCCGCGCCCCGGGCGCGGTCCCGGTGCGCGGCACGAGCTCCTCGTGCGCCGCGCTGCCGGCGCCGGAGACCCACGCCGGTGCTGCGGGCTCGACCTGCGGGACCCACCCGACCTGGTCGCCGTACGTCATCACCGCCGACGCAGCGTCGATCGCACCGGCCGGGAGCGCGCCGTCGAACGCACGGGCGAGGGCAGGAAGCGCGACGGCGACGAGCTCCGCGCCGGACGCCGTCCACCGGTCCGGGCGGTCGGTGACGACCACGTCGGCGTGCGGCGTGCTCGCACCGGTGGCATTCTCGTCCGTCAGGACCACGGTCGCTCCCACGCGCCATGCAGCGAACGCCCAGACGACGGTCCGCCAATGCACGGGAAGATCGAGAACGACCTGCGTTCGAGGACCGGCGTCGAATTCCTCGACGAGCAGGTTCGTCGTCTTGTTCACCCAGTTCTCGAGCACCGCGCCGGAGAGCTCGACGCGCTCGCCGTCGTCCCCGTACCACGTGAGCCGGGGCCGACCGGGGTCGCGCGTGACGAGTCGGAGCAGGTCAGCGACGTGGGTGGGGCGGTCGCCGCGAGGGGCGGGGGCGTGGGGAGCGGACACCATGGACACCACCCTAGGGTGCTGATATCGACACCCGAGATGTGATGGTTTCACCCGCCGCCTCCGCGGGGCTATCACATTTCGGCTTGACGCCCGCGGATGACACGCGTGTAATTTCTTCAATGCAGTTTCCTGCCTGGTTCTCGCTCGAGGCCCGGCGAACGGCATGAAGGGGCGAGCAATGTGGAACATGCTGGACGGGACGGGCGGGGTCTTCCCCTCCGACGCTGAGCGAGAGGTGGAGCGCGTGGCACCGGTGCTGCCGCTCTTCGGTGAGCCGGTCGACGACTCGCTCATGGGGTGGCAGGAGCGCGCGCTGTGCGCCCAGACGGACCCGGAGGCCTTCTTCCCGGAGAAGGGCGGGTCCACGCGCGAGGCGAAGAAGGTCTGCACGGGCTGCGAGGTCCGGGCCGAGTGCCTGGAGTACGCGCTCGAGCACGACGAGCGCTTCGGCATCTGGGGCGGGCTCTCCGAGCGGGAGCGCCGCAAGCTCAAGCGCCGCGTCGTCTGACGACCGGGCCCCGGCCCGGAGGGTTCGTCGGCGTCGCCGACGAGCAGCGTCGTGACGGGTGGCCGACACCCGCCACACCGGGGCGCGCAAATGCCGCGCCTGGAGCCGTGTCCGTCGCATGATCGACGGGACATGACTTCCTCCGACCTCACCACGTCCGCGCGCAGCGCCCGTCCCGGCGACGTCACGCCGGGGGCCGCCGCGCGCGCCGCCGCCGTGCCGGGCGTCGTCGCGGCACCCGGGATCGTCGCCGCCGTGACCGGCGCGCTCCCCGTCGTGACCACGGTCACGGCGGTCGTCGTGACGCGCGGCCGCACCCCGTTCCTCGCCCACACGCTGGAGGCGCTGCGCGCCCAGACGACGAGCCCGCACGAGGTCGTCGTCGTCGACGCCGCGATCGGCGACGCCAGCAGCGAGCACCAGGGCCTGCAGCTCGGGGACGCACGCTTCGTCGCGGCCCCGCGCGCCCGCTCGTTCGGCGACGCGGTCGACGCGGCGCTCGCGAACGTCGAGCCGGGCACGTGGCTCTGGCTCCTGCACGACGACTCCGCGCCCGCGCCCGACGCGCTCGCCGAGCTGCTGCGGGCCGTCGAGCACTCGAGCGCGGTCGCGGTGGCCGGCCCCAAGCAGGAGCGCTGGGTGCCCGGCACCGACGCGCAGGTCGCGGCGCCGTTCGAGCCGGGTACGGTCAGCCGCCTCGTCGAGGTGGGCGTGACCACGACGCCGCTCGGGCGCCGCCTGACCGGCATCGACGAGGACGAGGTCGACCAGGGGCAGCACGACGTGCGCGAGGACGTGCTCGCCGTCGGGCTCGCCGGGGCGCTCGTGCGGCGGGCCGTGTGGCAGGAGCTCGGCGGCACGGACCCCGAGCTCGGCCCGTTCGGCGACGGCCTGGACCTGTGCCGGCGGGCGCGCCTCGCGGGGCACCGGGTCGTCGTCGTGCCGTCGGCCGTGGTGCGGCACGCGCAGGCGTCCCTGCTCGGCCTGCGCGAGCGTCGGCGCGGGACGACGGCGCTCCCCGCCCCGGACCCCGACGCGTCCTCGGCGGCCCGCCGTCACTCCCAGCTCCACGCGCGGCTCGTCGGCGTCGCGGCGCCGTGGCTCCCGTTCGTCGCGCTCGCGATGGTCGTCGGCGCACCCTTCCACGCCGCGTTCCGTCTGCTCGTCAAGCAGCCGGGGCAGGCCCGGGACGAGCTGCTCGCGCCGCTGTGGGCACTCGTGCGGGTCGGGCCCGTCGTGCGGGCGCGCCGCGTGGCGCGCCGGACCCGGACGCTCCCGCGCCGGGCGCTGCGCCCGCTGCGCGGCACGTGGCGCGAGGTGCTCGTCGAGCGGCGCGACCGCCGCCTCGCGCGTGCCGAGCAGCGGCGCACCGCGTGGGCGCCGACCGACATCGAGCGGCGCGAGCTGCGCGCCCTCGCGGTGCGGCGTCGGGCCGGGCTCGCCGGAGCCGCCGTGGGGCTGGCGGGGTTCACCGCCGTCGTGTTCGGGCCGCTGGCAGGGGCTCTCCTCGCGGGCGGTCGGCTCGTGGGCGGCTCGCTGCTCCCGGCCACCGGGACGCTCGGGGACGTGTGGCGCGCGGCGACGACCGGCTGGGTCACCACGGGGCTCGGCGCACCCGCGCCGGCGGACCCGTTCGTGTCCGCGCTGGTCCCGGCGTCCCTGCTCGCCGGCGGCGCCACGCAGACCGCCGTGAACCTGCTCGTCCCCGCGTGCTTCCTCGCGGCCGGCCTGGGCGCGTGGTTCGCCGCGGGCGCGGTCACGCGCTCCGTGCCGCTCCGCGCCTGGGCGACGCTCGTCTGGGTCGCCGCTCCCGCGCTCCTCACCGCCGTGGGTGCCGGCCGGGTCGGCGCCGTCCTCGTGCACGCGACGCTCCCGTGGCTCGCGCTCGCGGTCGTCCGCGCGCTCGGTCTCCAGCGGCTCGACGTCGTCGCGCCCCCGACGAAGGACGTCGTCCGCCGGGCTGCGCGCCGCGAGCCGGGGTCGCTCGCGGCCGCCGCCACCGCGGGCCTGCTGTTCGCGGTCGCCGTCGCCGGGGCGCCCGTGCTCCTGCCCGTCGGCGTGGTCGTGCTCGTCGTCGTGGCGCTCGGGGTCCGGGCGCACCGCCGCTACCTCGCCCTCGTCCCCGTGCCGGCCCTCGTGCTCTTCGCCCCGTTCCTCGTGCACGTGGCCCGCACCGCGGGCGACGGCGGGTGGCGGCTGCTGCTCGCCGACCCGGGCGCGCCGGTCGCGGCCACGCCCGCCGCGCCGTGGCAGCAGCTCCTGGGGCTGCCGACCGCGCCCGAGGCGTGGTTCGGGCTCGACGGGAGCGGCGCGGGCGAGCTCCTCGCGCGCTGGGCTCCGTTCGCCGCCGGCGCGGTCGTCGTGGTGCTCGCCGTGCTCGCCGTGCTGCGCGGCCGGCGTCTGGCCGTGGGGGCGTGGTTCGTCGCGGCGCTCGGGCTGGCCGCCGCCGTCCTCGCCGGGTCGACCGTCGTGGCCGCCGGGGTGTCGCCCGACGCCCCGGTCACGGGGTGGCCCGGCGCCGGGCTGTCGCTCGCGCTGCTCGCCCTGCTTGGCGCCGCCCTCGTCGGCGTCCCGCGGTGGCCCGGTGCCGGCGCCCCGGCCTGGCGCTCGGGCGCCGTCGTCGCGCTCGCCCTGGTCGTCACCCTGCTGCCCCTGGGGGGCGCCGCGTCGTGGACCGTGGGCGTGCTCGACCGGGACGACGCCCGGGTCGGCTCGGTCGTGGCCACGACCGAGCCGGTCGTGCCGCCGGTCGGCCGCCAGATGCAGTCCTCGCCGCGCCAGGCGCGCGTGCTCACCCTGGAGCACGGGCCGGGTGGCGTCGTCGAGTACGCGGCGCTGCGCTCGGACGGTCCGCAGACGGTCGACTCGTCGGCCGTCGTGCACGCGTGGCAGGCGGCCGACCCCGCGGTGACCGAGGGAGAGCTGCCCCGGCTCGTCGCGGAGCTCGTCTCCGGGACCTCGGCGGACGTCGCCGGCGGCCTGGGCCGTCTGGGCGTCGGGGCGGTGCTCCTGCCGGCGTCCGCGCCGGAGGACCAGGCGCGGGCCGAGCTCGTCGCCCGGCTCGACATGGTGCCCGGGCTCGAGCGCATGACGGAGGGCCGGGCAGCGCTGCTCTGGCGCGTCGTGCCCGAGGGCGGCGAGCCGTCGTGGGCGCGCGTCGAGTCCGCTGCGGGGGTCGAGCCGCTGGCCGCGGACCGCGAGGCGCTGCGCCCGGTCGTCGCGACCGTGCCGGAGGGGGCCGAGGACCGGCAGGTCGTGCTCGCGGAGGACGCGTCGTCCGGGTGGCGCGCCACGCTCGACGGCCGCCCGCTGGCGGCGGTCGACCCGGCGACGACCGGCGGGCTGCAGGCTTTCGCCCTCGGGGCCGACGCCGGGCGGCTCGAGGTGTACCACGCCGCGGACCACCGGTCGGGCTGGATGGCGGCGGCGGGCGTGACCCTGGTCGTGTACGTGCTGCTCGCGGTGCCGGTCCGGCGCCGTCGCGCGGGAACGAGGTAGGAACGGTGACGACGACGAACGGGACGAGCCCCGACGAGGCTCCGGAGACGGACGCGCGCCCCGGGCGCGCCCGGGCGGTGGTGCGCCGCGTCACGACGACGGGCGCCGGGCTGGTCGGCATCCTGGCGGTGGGTGCGGTCGTCGTGCTCGGGGGCACGGGCGCGGCGCTCCTGCCCGCGGCCCCGGCCCCGGCGGACGCGGTCGAGGAGGTCACGGTCGAGCCCGCCCGAGAGGTCTCGGTCTGCCCGGGACCGGCGCGGCTCACCGACCCGGAGACGGTGGGTGACGCGCAGTTCGGTCCCGCCCCGGTCGGCACGTCCAGCCGGCTGCGCGCGGTGGTCGAGGGCGAGGGGGCCGCCGGGCTCGGCGTTCTCGACGGCGGCGACCTCGAGGAGCAGGAGCTCGCGCCCGGGTCGGGCGCCGACGTCACCGTGGGCGATGTCCAGGACCCCGCGCACGGCACCGTCCTGACCGTGCGCCCCGCCCAGGACTCGTCGCCGCGCGTGGCCGCGTCCGTCGGCTCCGTGACGACCGACGGCGACCTGCGCGGGCTCGCCGCGGCGAGCTGCACGCGGCCGGGCATCAGCCAGTGGCTCGTCGGCGGGAGCACCGAGATCGGCAGCAGCTCCCAGCTCGTGCTCCAGAACCCCGGCCTCACGCCCGCGGTCGTCCAGGTGCAGGTCTGGGGGCAGGGGGGCGAGGTCGCGCTCTCCGGGGGCGGGCAGCAGCTGGTCGGTCCGGGGCAGGAGGTCGTGACCCTGGTCGAGGCAGCGGCTCCCGAGCAGCGCCGCCTCGTCGTCCACGTGGCCGCGTCGGGCGGACTCGTGTCGGCGTACCTGCAGCACTCGACGCTCGACGGCCTGGTGCCGCTCGGCGTCGACCATGTCGTCCCGGGCGGGGAGCCGACGACGGACCTCGCGCTGGCCGGCGTCACGAGCGTCGGGGAGGCGGTCGACGACCCGCACGCGCCGCAGCTGCGCCTGCTCGCCCCCGGCGAGCAGGCCGGGACCGCGCGCGTCACGGTGTACGGGGAGGACGGCGCCGTGCCCCTGCGCGGGGCCGAGGAGGTCGCGCTCGCGCCCGGCGTCGTCACGGACGTGTCGCTCGGCGGCCTGCCCGCGGGCGCGTACGCCGTCTCCGTGCACGCCGACGTCCCCGTCGTCGGCGGTGCGTCCGTCGACCGCCGCGGTGAGCCGGATCCCGACCTGCTCCACGAGGAGCGGCAGTACGACCGCGCCTGGGTCGCGGCGCGACCGCTGCCGTCCCTGACGGACGCGGAGGGCGCCGACGAGAGCGCCGGGTCCACCGACGACACGTCTCCCGCCGGTCAGGTGGCGCTCGTCCCGGGCACGTCCTCCGCGCTCACGCTCGCCGCCGTCCCTGCGGCGCGTGCCGACGAGGACGAGCCGACGGGCTCGCTCGAGCTCCTCGTGCGCGTCTACGACGAGAGCGGCGCGGAGGCGGGCACGACGACCCTGACCCTCCGCGCGGGCACGACGCAGACTCTCGACCCGGCGACGGTGTGGGCGGAGGGGTCCGAGGCCGTCCCCGCGGCGGTGACGGTCGACGTCGTCGGGGAGGACGACGGCCTGCTCCCCGTCTGGTCGCTCACGGCGAGCGCCGGCCCGACGAGCGGCGACGAGGGCGACGGCCTGCCGAGCCTCGTGTCGGTGCTCCTGCCGGTCACGGACGCGCCCGCCGCGCACGAGGTCGCGGTCCGCGCGTCGGACACGGCCGGGCTGGGACGCTAGGCGACGGTCAGCGGTCGCCCCTGTAGCGCGGGTCGATCTCCTCGGGGGTGCGGGCCAGCAGGTGCGCGACCTGCTCGACGAGCACGTCGCGGACGAGGTCCTCGAGGTCCTCGGCGTCGAACGCGCGCGCCTCGACGGGCCGCCGGTAGACCACGATGCGGGCGGGCTGGCCCGACTCGGCCGGGAAGCACCGGCCGAGCGGCACGCCGCCGTCCTCCCAGGGCGCCGGGTCCGACGGCGGGACGTCCTCCACCGCGAACTCCGTACCGCGCAGCTGCTTCGCCCACGAGCGCTGCACGCGCTCCACGACGTCGAGCACGACGTCGTCGAACTTCTCCGCGCGGGTGCGGCTCGCGGGCGCGGTCGGCGGGAGGAGAGGACCTCGGATGCCGCGTCCCCGGCGGTCGCGCCGTCGTGGCACCGGTCCGTGGCCGCCCGGCCCGGGGGCGCGCGGCGGGATGAGGAGCTCGTCGAACGAGACCGGGGGAGGGGTGACGGCGCTGCGACGCGACCAGCGGTCGCGGGCCCGGCGCCCGGCGCCGGCCGGGTCGGGGCGCGAGCCGGGGGACGAAGAGTTGCCACGCACACCCCGACTCTAGTCGGCCTCCGCCGGAGGCGGGCGGCGTGTGCCGTCCCCAGGACCCCTCCGGAAGGCGTAAAGTCAGGCCGTGAGATCCGTCAGGCAGTGCTCGCGCACGGCGTGCGTCCGTGCCGCCGTCGCGACCCTCACCTACGTCTACGCCGACTCCACGGCGGTCCTGGGCCCGCTCGCGCACCTCGCCGAGCCGCACAGCTACGACCTGTGCGCCGAGCACGCGGAGCGGCTCACCGCCCCGCGCGGCTGGGAGGTCGTGCGCCTGTCGCCGCAGTTCGTCGAGACCGGTCCCAGCGACGACGACCTCTCGGCGCTCGCCGACGCCGTCCGGGAGGCGGGCAAGGTCCGCACCGAGCCGGAGCCGCCGGACGTCACCGAGGTCGGGCGCCGCGGGCACCTGCGGGTCCTGCGCGCCGAGGCCGACTGACCTACGCCTGCAGCGTCCGGACGAACGCGTCGACCTCGTCCGCACGGGGGAGGGCTCCCGCCGAGAGCGCCTCCCGTAGGGACGGCGCCGCCGCGTCCTTGGCGGAGAACGACGGCACGAGGGCGCGCCCGTCCGGGCCGGTGGCCGGCCACTCGATGGCGAGCTCGGGGTCGGTCGGGTCGACGCCGTGCTCCCGCTCGGGGGCGTACCCGCTCGAGCACAGGTAGACGACGGTCGCACCGTCCTCGAGCGCCATGAACGCGTGCCCGACGCCCTCGGGGAGGAACACGGCGCGGCGCTCGTGGGCGTCCAGCAGGACCGCGTCCCAGCGCCCGAAGGCGGGCGACCCGACGCGGAGGTCGACCACGACGTCGAGGACGGACCCCGCGACGCACGTCACGTACTTCGCCTGCCCGGGCGGGACGTCGGCGTAGTGGATCCCGCGCACGACGCCCGCCCTCGAGACCGAGGCGTTCGCCTGGGCGAGGTCGAGGTCGCGCCCTGTCGCCTCGCGCAGGGCTGCGGCCGTGAACCACTCGAGGAAGACCCCTCGGTCGTCGGCGTGCTGACGCGGCAGCAGCTCCCACGCGCCGGGGACGGTGAGCTCACGGACGTTCATGGTGCTCCTCGGTAGGGTGCCGTGCGGAGGTGGTCGTGGTGCGGTGGGCGGTGACAGGGGCCGGCGGGATGCTCGGGACCGAGGTGGTGGCGCTGCTGCGCGCCGGCGGGGAGCCCGTGCGCGCGCTCGACCGCGCGGCGCTCGACGTCACGGACGGGGACGCCGTCACGCGCGCGCTCGCCGGTGCGGACGTCGTGGTGAGCTGCGCGGCGTACACGGCCGTCGACGCCGCCGAGGCGGACGAGGCGACGGCCTTCGCCGTCAACGCCGTCGGGGCCCAGCACGTCGCCCGCGCGGCGGCTCGCCACGGGGCCCGGCTCGTGCACGTGTCGACGGACTACGTCTTCGACGGCGGGCCCGCCGCCGTCGGGGTGCCGTACGCCGAGGACGCGCCGCTGGCGCCCCGGTCCGCCTACGGCCGGACGAAGGCCGCCGGGGAGTGGGCCGTGCGGACCGAGCACCCGGACGCCCTCGTGGTCCGCACGGCGTGGCTCTACGGCGCGCACGGCGCGTGCTTCCCGCGGACGATCGCCCGGGTGGCGCGCGAGCGCGGAGCGCTCGAGGTCGTCGACGACCAGGTGGGGCAGCCGACGTGGGCCCGCGACCTCGCCGACCTCCTCGTGCGGCTCGTGCGGTCCTCCGCCCCGGGCGGCGTCTACCACGGCACGGCGCAGGGCCGGGCGTCCTGGTGGGACCTCGCCCGCGAGGTCGTCGCCGCGGCCGGGCTCGACCCGGCGATCGTCCGCCCCGTCCCCAGCGCCGCGTCCGCGCGCCCCGCGCCGCGGCCGGCGTGGTCCGTGCTCGGTCACGAGGCGCTGCGCCGGGCCGGCGTCGAGCCCGTCGGCGACTGGCGCGAGCGCTGGGTCGTCGCAGCGGCCGGCGTGCTCGCCGGAGCCTCGTCCCCGGGCGCTCACGCGTCGAGCAGCGACAGCAGGTAGGTGCCGTAGCGCGACCGGCCCAGCGCGGCCGCACGCTCGCGCAGGCCGTCGTCGTCGAGGAACCCGCGGCGCCACGCGACCTCCTCGGGGGCCCCGATCTTCAGGCCCTGCCGGTTCTCGATCGTGCGGACGAAGTCGCTCGCGTCGAGGAGCGAGTCGACCGTCCCGGTGTCGAGCCAGGCGGTCCCGCGCGGCAGGACCTCGACCTGGAGCCGGCCCTCGCGCAGGTAGTGCAGGTTCACGTCCGTGATCTCGTACTCGCCGCGCGCCGAGGGCCGCAGCGAGCGGGCGACGTCGACGACGTCCGCCGAGTAGAAGTACAGGCCCGGCACCGCGTAGCTGCTCCGCGGGTGCGCGGGCTTCTCCTCGATGCTCAGGGCGCGTCCCGACCCGTCGAACTCGACCACGCCGTACGCCGTCGGGTCCGAGACGCGGTAGGCGAAGACGGCGCCGCCGTCGATCGCGGCGAACCGCTGGAGCCGGTCGCCGAGGCCGGGCCCGTAGAAGATGTTGTCGCCGAGGACGAGCGCGGCGGAGTCCCCGTCGAGGAAGTCCGCGCCGAGCACGAACGCCTGGGCGAGCCCGTTCGGCTCCGCCTGCACCGCGTAGGAGATGGAGATGCCGAACTGCGAGCCGTCGCCGAGCAGGCGCGTGAACGCGGCGGCGTCGTGCGGCGTCGTGATGACGAGCACGTCCCGCACCCCGGCCAGCAGCAGCGTGGAGAGCGGGTAGTACACCATCGGCTTGTCGTAGACGGGCAGGAGCTGCTTGCTCACCCCGAGCGTGATCGGGTGCAGGCGCGTGCCCGCTCCTCCTGCCAGGACGATCCCCTTCATCCCGGCAGGCTCTCACGACAGCCCCGTGCCGCGGCGGGTGAAATGCCGCCGCGGACCCCGGGGCCGGGGCCCGCCGTCGATAGACTCGCCGCGCCAGGAGGACGGATCGAGGAGGTCGGCTGTGCGGGTGCTCGTGACCGGCGGCGCCGGCTTCATCGGGGCGAACTTCGTGCATCGCACGGTCGAGACGCGGCCCGACGCCGCGGTGGTCGTGCTCGACGCCCTGACGTATGCGGGGGACGCGCGGTCCCTCGACCCGGTGCGCGACCGCGTCGAGCTCGTCGAGGGCGACGTCGCGGACGCCGACCTGGTGGACCGGCTCGTGGGCGAGGCCGACCTCGTGGTCCACTTCGCCGCGGAGTCGCACAACGACAACTCCCTGCGGGACCCGTCCCCGTTCGTCCGGACCAACGTGCTCGGCACGTTCACCCTGCTCGAGGCGGTGCGCCGCCACGACGTGCGGCTGCACCACGTCTCGACGGACGAGGTGTACGGCGACCTCGAGCTCGACGACGGCGCGCGCTTCACCGAGACGACCCCGTACAACCCGTCGTCGCCCTACTCCTCGACGAAGGCGTCGAGCGACCTCCTGGTGCGGGCGTGGGTGCGCTCGTTCGGCGTGCGCGCGACGATCTCGAACTGCTCCAACAACTACGGGCCGTACCAGCACGTCGAGAAGTTCATCCCGCGGCAGATCACCAACCTGCTCGACGGTGGGCGTCCCAAGGTCTACGGGGCGGGTGCGAACGTGCGGGACTGGATCCACGTCGACGACCACAACGACGCGGTGTGGGCGATCGTCGAGCGGGGTGCCGTGGGCGAGACCTACCTCGTCGGGGCGGACGGCGAGCGGTCCAACCTGCAGGTCGTCCAGGACCTGCTCGAGATCTTCGGCCGCGACCGCGACGACTACGAGCTCGTCGCCGACCGTGCGGGGCACGACCTGCGCTACGCGATCGACGCCACGCGACTGCGGACCGAGCTGGGGTGGGAGCCCGCCTTCACCTCGTTCGGCGACGGTCTCTCCCGGACGGTGGACTGGTACCGCGAGCACGAGGAGTGGTGGCGCCCGGCGAAGGCGCGGACCGAGGAGCGGTACGCGGCGGCCGGGCAGTAGCCCGCGCAGCAGCCGTCGCCGTCGCACGCGGTGCACCCGCGGATAGGGTGGGTCGCGTGAGCACCGACCTCTCCCACCTCATCAAGGCGTACGACGTCCGCGGTACCGTCCCGGACCAGCTGAACCCGGAGGTGGCCCGGGCCGTCGGCGCGGCGTTCGCGCGGGCCGTGGTGCTGCCGGAGGCCCCGGCGGGCACGCGGGCCAGCGCCGTGCTGGGGCACGACATGCGCGACTCGGGCCCGGAGCTCGTCGACGCGTTCGCCGCGGGGCTCACGGCCGCGGGGGTCGACGTGACGCGCATCGGGCTGTGCTCGACGGACGGTCTCTACCACGCGTCCGGGGTGCTGGGCGTCCCCGGGGCCATGTTCACCGCGAGCCACAACCCCGCCGTCTACAACGGCATCAAGCTGTGCCGCGCGGGCGCGCGCCCGGTCGGCCAGGACTCGGGCCTGATCGACGTACGGACCCTCGCGGAGGGGTACCTGGACGACGGCCTCCCGCCCGCCGCCGAGGAGCCCGGCACCGTCACGGACCGCGACATGCTCGCGGAGTACGCGGCGTTCCTGCGCGGTCTCGTCGACCTGTCGGGGATCCGGCCGCTCAAGGTCGTCGTCGACGCCGGCAACGGGATGGGCGGGCACACCGTGCCGGCCGTGCTGGGCACGGGGGCGGGACTGCCCGCCCTGCCGCTCGACGTCGTCCCGCTCTACTTCGAGCTCGACGGCACGTTCCCGAACCACGAGGCGAACCCGCTGGACCCGAAGAACCTCGTGGACCTGCAGGCGGCCGTGGTCGAGCACGGGGCCGACCTCGGGCTCGCGTTCGACGGCGACGCCGACCGCTGCTTCGTCGTGGACGAGCGCGGCGAGCCGGTCTCCCCGTCCGCCGTCACGGCGCTGGTCGGCCTGCGGGAGGTCGCGAAGGAGCTCGAGGCCGGGCGCACCCCCACCGTGATCCACAACCTCATCACCTCGCGCGCCGTCCCCGACTTCCTCGGGGCGGCCGGCGCGCGCACGGTCCGCACGCGCGTGGGCCACTCGTTCATCAAGGCGCAGATGGCGGAGCACGACGCCGTGTTCGGGGGCGAGCACAGCGCCCACTACTACTTCCGCGACTTCTTCTTCGCGGACACCGGGATGCTGGCGGCGATGCACGTCCTGGCCGCCCTCGGGTCGCAGCCGCACGCGCTGTCCGACCTCGCGGAGATGTACGAGCCCTACGTCGCCTCGGGGGAGATCAACTCGACCGTGGCGGACGTCCCGGCGGCGCGTGCGCGCGTCGTCGAGGCGTACGTGACGCAGCAGGGGGCCGGCCCCGTCGAGGTCGACGAGCTCGACGGCCTGACGGTCTCGCACTGGGGCTCCCACCCGCAGTGGTGGTTCAACCTGCGGGCGTCCAACACGGAGCCGCTCCTGCGGCTCAACGTCGAGGCCGCTGACGAGGACATCATGGAGAAGGTGCGCGACGACGTCCTGTCGCTCGTGCGCACGGACGACGACGAGGAGCGAGCATGAGCCTGCAGATCGACCCCTGGGTGCGCGAGGCGCTGCGGTGCCCGGTGACGGGCGCCCGCCTCGTGGACGGGACGAGCCCCTCCGGCGAGCCGGAGCTGCACTCGACCGACCCGGCGCGTCCGCTCGCGTACCCCGTGCGCGACGGTATCCCGGTGCTGCTGGAGGACGACGCGCGCGAGCTCTGAGGGCGCCGCGTCCCGCCGCACGACCGAAGGCCGGCCCCCGCGAGGGAGCCGGCCTTCGGCGTCGGGCACCGAGGGTGCCCGCACGGCTGCGGCGAACCGGGACCGCAGCCCGTCCGGGACGGGCCCTGCCGGGTCCGTCGGAGCGCGGGTGGTCGAGGCGTCAGACGCCCGCGGCCTCCTTGAGGTCGTCGACGAACGTCGGGTTCTCCTCGAGCCACGCCTCGACGGCGGCCTGCTCGTCGGCGTACTCGTCGGAGTTGAACATCATGTTCTCGAGCGAGAACAGCTGCTCGTCGTCGAGGGAGAACGCGCCGAGCAGCTTCGTCAGCGTCGGGTAGCGCTCCTCGAAGTCGGCCGAGCCCCACATGTGGATCTTCTCCGCCTCGCCGAGAGCGCCCTCGGGGTCCTCGAGGTCGCGGACGGGGAACTCGTCGTAGGCCCAGTGCGGGCGCCACAGCGTGACCGCGATGTTCTCGCCGGCGTCGGTCGCGCCCTTGAGCTCGGCGAGCATCGCGGGGGTGGAGGAGATGGAGTAGTCCATGTCCTCGAGGCCGTAGGTTGGGATGACCTGGTCCTGGGTGATCTCGGTCAGGCCGGCGCCCGCCTCGATGCCGACGAGCTTGTTGCCGTACTCGTCGGACATGGCCGCGAGGTCCTCGAGGGACTGCGCGGGCGAGTCCTCGTTCACCGCGATGGTGAGCTTGGCGTCGTCGTACCAGTAGCCGAGGTCGGTGATCTCGCCGCCGTACTTCTTCTCGTACGACGCGTGCGTGTAGGGCAGCCAGACGTCGAGCGTGAGGTCGAAGTCCCCGCCGACGAGGCCGGTGTACACGACGCCGACGTCGGCGGTCTGCGTCGACACGTCGTAGCCCTCGTCCTCGAGGATGGTGGTCCACAGGTGGGAGACGGCGATGCCCTCGTCCCAGCCGGACGGGATGCCGATGGAGACCGACGTCTCGTCCTCGCCGGTGGAGGAGGCGCCGTCGCCGGAGCCGCCCGAGCCGGAGTCGGACGCGCAGCCGGTGAGCGCGAGACCGAGGACGGCGGTCGCGGCGACGGCGGCGGTGCGGGTGGTGCGCTTGCGTGCGGGGGTCATGCGTTCCTTCCGTGGGCCGTGAGGCCCGGTCGGGGTGCCCCACGACGGTGCGTGGGAGGGGGTCCCGGCATGCGGCCGGGGACGGTGGGTGGCGCGGTCAGACGCGCGCCGCGGCGAGGGCACGCGCCACGGGGGCGCGGTCGCCGAGCGCGGAGGTTACGCGGTCGAGGAACATCGCGAGGATGACGACGGCGAGGCCTGCCTCGAACCCGAGCGCCACGTCGACGCGCTGGAGCGCGGCGACGACGTCCTCGCCCAGGCCGCCGGCGCCGACCATGCCGGCGATGACGACCATGGAGAGCGAGAGCATGATGACCTGGTTGACGCCCGCCATGATCGTGGGCAGGGCGAGCGGGAGCTGGATCTGGCGCAGGATGCGGCCGGGGGTCGAGCCGAACGCCTGGCCGGCCTCGACCACCTCCTTGTCGACCTGCCGGATGCCCAGCTCGGTGAACCGGACGCCGGGCGCCATGGCGAAGACGATCGTCGCGATGATCCCGGGCACGGGCCCGGTGAGGAAGATGACGACCGTCGGGATGAGGTAGACGAACGCCGGCATGGTCTGCATGAAGTCGAGCACGGGCCGCACGACGGCGGAGACGCGGTCGTTGCGCGCGGCCCAGATGCCGAGCGGGATCGCGATCGCGATCGCGAGGACGGCGGACAGCAGGACGAGCGCGAGGGTGTCCATCGCGTTGTCCCACTGGTTCACGCCCGCGATGAGGACGAAGCCGACGAGCGTGCCGACCGCGAGCCGCCAGCCCTTGACGAAGAACGCCAGCGCGGCGAGGGCGATCGCGACGACCCAGAACGGCGGGCCGGACAGCACGGCGTCGAGCCCGTCGTAGACGCCCACGAGGACGTCCTTGATGAACCGGAAGAGCGGGCGGAACGTGGTGGTGACCCAGCCGACGAAGGCGTCGACCCACTCGCCGAGCGGGATGCGGGGGACGAGGGTGTCGTTCACGCGGCACCGCCTTCCGTCGGGGCGGCCGCGAGCGGGGCGGAGCCCTCCGCCGCCGCGTCCTGGACGACGGGCGTCTGCCCGAGGTCGATCTCGCCGGTCTTCGGCTGGTCGCCGGGGACCATGGCCTCGAGGAGCGTGACGCGGGGGACGACGCCGACGAGGCGGCCCTGCTCGTCCGTGACCGCGACGGGCAGCGGCGACTCCGCGGCGGGGGCGAAGACCTCCGCGAGCGGGGTGTCGGGAGAGACGGGCGCGACGCCCTGGCGCACGAGCCCGTCGAGGCTGTCCTGGCCCTTCTTCAGGGCGGCGACCGCGTCCTCGTCGCGCACGACGCCCTGGAGGCGGCGCTGGCGGTCGACGACGTACGCGGCCGAGACCTGCGCCTCGCGCATCGTGCGGCTCGCCTGGCGGGGACCGCCGGAGAGCGGGACGACGACGGCGGGGCGCACCATGACGGACGAGGCCGTGAGGACGCGCGTGCGGTCCACGTCGGCGACGAACTGGGCGACGTAGTCGTTCGCGGGGTCGGACAGGATCTGCTCGGCGGTGCCGATCTGCACGATCCGGCCGTCGCGCATGACGGCGATCCGGTCCCCGAGGTGCATCGCCTCGTTGAGGTCGTGCGTGATGAAGACGATCGTCTTGCCGAGCGTCTGCTGGAGCTCGAGGAGCTGCTCCTGCATCTCGCGCCGGATGAGCGGGTCGAGCGCGGAGAACGCCTCGTCCATGAGCAGGACGTCGGTGTCGGCGGCGAGCGCGCGGGCGAGCCCGACGCGCTGGCGCATGCCTCCGGAGAGCTGCGAGGGCAGGGAGTCCTCCCAGCCGCCGAGCCCGACGAGGCCGAGCGCGGTGCGGGCCTTCTCGCGGCGCTCCGCCTTGCCGACGCCCTGGATCTCCAGGGGGTAGGCGGCGTTGTCGAGCACGGTGCGGTGGGGCAGGAGCGCGAAGTGCTGGAAGACCATCGACACGTGCTTGCGGCGCAGCGCGCGCATCTGCTTGGCGTCGGCCTGGGCGAGGTCGGTGCCGCCGAGCAGCACGTGCCCGGACGTCGGCTTCCACAGCCCGTTGAGCATGCGGATGAGCGTCGACTTGCCGGAGCCCGAGAGGCCCATGACGACGAAGATCTCGCCCTGCTTCACGTCGAACGACGCGTCGATGACCGCGGCGGTGCCGAGCGGCTTGACGTCGTCGCGGCTCGCGCCCTGCTCGAGGCGGCGGATCGCCTCGACGGGGCGGCGCCCGAAGACCTTGTAGACGTCGCGGACCGAGAGCGCGGTCGCGCGCTCGTCGGTGCCGACGGTCGCGGCGCCGGCGTGCGCGGCCGGGTCGGTCGGCACGGGTGTGCTGAGAGCTGTCATGCGGTGGGTGTCGCCACCTTCCGGTCGTGGACCAGCGTCACGCCCCTCCGGAGCACCCGGGTGCGGGCGCTCGACGAGAGGGCACGGCAGGAGGCCCCGGGTGCGAGGACGTCCTCCCTGGGGTGGCGCGTCCGGCCGGTTGCCCCCGCAGGGGCCGGCGCACACAGGGCCTCACGCTGATCCGATGTCAATCGGTTCGCGCCCACCCTGCCTGATTCGAGGTTCAACTTCTACCCAGGACCCCCGCGCCAGGGGCGATTCCAGGACGATTCTTGACCGAGCATCGTTGGAATGGCGCGGATGACGGCGGAACCGGGATCGTTATCCCTTCGTGATCTTGAGATGGTCAAGCGTTCGTGTTACGCGCGCGCCCGGGCGCGCGCGCCGGACGAACGGTGGAGCTGCGGGCGCGGGTGGTCCGCGCCCCGGCCGGACGGCGTCGTCCTCGGTACGCTGGTGCCGGGCGGGCCGCGGTCCCGTCCCGCGCGGACGGGAGCCCCCAGCGCAGCAACCGACCAGTCATCGGGAGCCACCGCGGAGCCGGTACCACCGGCTCCGCCGGCACCGAGAACGCACAGGAGAACCATGTCCACCACAGCGCAGGCCCCGACCTCCGGCGCCACCCCCGGCTTCGACGAGATCCCCGGCCGGTACAAGGTCCGCGACCTGTCCCTGGCCGAGGCGGGCCGCCACCAGCTCCGCCTCGCCGAGCACGAGATGCCCGGCCTCATGGCGCTGCGCGCCGAGTACGGGGACTCGCAGCCGCTCGCGGGCGCCCGCATCGCCGGCTCCCTGCACATGACCGTGCAGACGGCCGTCCTCATCGAGACGCTCGTCGCGCTCGGCGCGCAGGTGCGCTGGGCGAGCTGCAACATCTTCTCGACGCAGGACGAGGCGGCGGCCGCCGTCGTCGTCGGGCCGCACGGGACGCCCGAGGACCCGCAGGGCGTCCCGGTGTTCGCGTGGAAGGGCGAGAGCCTCGAGGAGTACTGGGACTGCACCGAGCAGATCCTCGTGTGGCCGGGAGACGAGTCGCCCAACCTCATCCTCGACGACGGCGGCGACGCCACGATGCTCGTCCACCTGGGCCTGCAGTACGAGCGCGCGGGCGTCGTCCCGCCGGACACGCTCCCGGGCGAGCCCGACCACACCCACGAGATGAACGTCGTGCGCGGGGTGCTGCGCCGCGCGCTCGAGGCCGACCCGCTGCGCTGGACGACGATCGCGCAGGAGATCCAGGGCGTCACCGAGGAGACGACGACGGGCGTGCACCGCCTCTACCAGCTCGCCGAGTCGGGCGAGCTGCTCTTCCCGGCGATCAACGTCAACGACTCGGTCACCAAGTCGAAGTTCGACAACAAGTACGGCATCCGCCACTCTCTGCCCGACGGCATCAACCGCGCGACCGACGTCCTCATGGGCGGCAAGGTCGCGTTCGTCGCGGGCTACGGCGACGTCGGCAAGGGCGCGGCCGAGGCGTTCCGCGGCCAGGGCGCGCGTGTCATCGTGTCCGAGGTCGACCCGATCTGCGCGCTCCAGGCCGCGATGGACGGCTACCAGGTCGCCCGGATCGAGGACGTGCTCGGCGAGGCCGACTTCTTCATCACGACCACGGGCAACAAGGACGTCATCCGCGCCGAGCACCTCGTCGCGATGAAGGACAAGGCCGTCGTCGGCAACATCGGCCACTTCGACAACGAGATCGACATGGCCGGCCTCGCCGAGGTGCCCGGGGTGTCGCGCACCGAGATCAAGCCCCAGGTCCACGAGTGGACGTTCGCGGAGCCGGGCCCCGACGGCCAGCCCGCGGGCCGCTCGGTCGTCGTGCTCTCCGAGGGCCGCCTGCTCAACCTGGGGAACGCGACGGGCCACCCGTCGTTCGTCATGAGCAACTCGTTCTCGAACCAGGTGATCGGCCAGATCGAGCTCTACCAGGACGCGACGGCCGCCGCGCGCGAGGGGCGCGAGCGCGCCTACGCGCGCCAGGTCTACCGGCTGCCCAAGGTGCTCGACGAGAAGGTCGCGCGCCTGCACCTCGACGCGCTCGGCGTCCGGCTCACCGAGCTCTCGCCGTCTCAGGCGGACTACCTGGGCGTCCGCGTCGAGGGGCCGTACAAGCCGGAGCACTACCGCTACTGAGCACCGACCCGAGTCGTCCGGCACGCGCCGAGGAGGTCGTATGGACCCGTCGTCCGACGAGCGCACGCCGGTCGTGCCCTCGCCCCCCGCGGGCGAGGGCACGTCGGGGCCGGCCGACGAGGTGCGCGACGAGCCGCCGCCCGGCCGGGTGCGGCCGCTGTGGCACCGCGTGGGCGACCGCTGGGAGCGCGAGCCCCCGCACGACCTCCTGTACGGCGCGATCGTCGCGGGGTTCGTCATGGCGGTCTCCAGCGTGCACGCGCCGACGGGCGACCGCGTCGTGCTCGCGACGACCCTCGTGGCGGTGGGCTACTGGCTCGCGCACTGCTACGTGGACGCGGTGAGCGGACGCTTCCACGACACCGGGCACTCGCTGTGGGGCCGCACGGTCGTCGCGCTGCGGTCCAACGTCGGGGTGCTCCTCGGCGCGCTCCCCGGGATCGTCGTGTACCTCGTGGCGCTCGCGGCCGGGCTCGACGCCGAGGGCGCCGCCCTCGTCGCGGTGTGGTTCACCGTCGTCCTGCTCGGTGTGGTGGGGTTCCTCGCCGCGTACCGCGCGGGGGCGCGCGGAGGCCTGCTGGTGGGAGAGACGCTGCTCGCCGCGGCGTTCGGCGGCGTGGTCATCGCGGTCAAGTACCTGCTGCACTGACGGCAGGCACGGGGGTTGTCCCCACCCGGGTGCGGCGGACGCCACCCTGTCGTCGCCGCACGCGCGCGCCCAGACTGGCACCATGACTGCCGTGACCCCTGACCAGCCGAGCGTCGTGCCCGCGGGCGAGCCCTCGCCGGGCGCGCCCGACGCGGTCGTGCCGACGCCGCACCCCTCCGCGGTGCCGTCGACGCCCGCCACGTCGTCGGACCCCTCGGCGTCCGCCGTGGCCGCCGCGCCCGGGGTCCCGGGCGCGTTCGCGGGCTCGCAGCCCGACCCGCGGTACGTGGACCACCGCGAGCGGGTCGGCTTCGCGCGCGCGCCGTTCGCGGGGCGCACGTGGCGCGAGTACGGGTACCTCTCGCTCGCGCTCCTGCTGGCGCCCTTCGCGTTCTCCTACGGGCTGTTCTCCGTGGTCTTCCTCGTCGCGATGATCGTGCCCGTCCTGGGCCTCGTCGTCGCGGGGTGGGTCGTGGTCGGCGGGCGCGGCTGGGGCTCGATGTACCGGTCGCTCGCGCGGTCCCTGCTCGGGGTCGACGTCGCCGCCCCCGCCCCGTACACGCGCCGCCGCGGCTTCTGGAGCACGCTGTGGAGCGGGATCGGTGACGGCACGGGGTGGCGGGCCGTGCTCTTCCTCCTCGTGACGTTCCCGCTCGCCATCCTGTCCTTCGTCGTGAGCACGGTCTTCCTCGCCGTCGGGCTGGGCGGCACGACGCACTGGATCTGGTCGCGCTGGCTCCCGCTGCAGCAGGCCGCCGACGGGACGTGGCACCGCGGGGCGCAGATCGGCGTCGACTGGTACGTCGACACCCCGGCGCGCCAGCTCGGCCTCGTGCTCGTCGGGGCGCTCTTCCTCTGGGTCTGGCCCCACGTCACGCGCGCGTTCGCCCACCTCTTCCGCGTGCTCACGGTGGCGCTGCTCGGCCCCACGCTGTCCAGCCTGCGCGTCGCCGACCTCGAGGAGTCGCGCGGCCGCACGGTCGAGGACGCCGACGCGAAGCTGCGCCGCATCGAGCGCGACCTGCACGACGGCACCCAGGCGCGCCTCGTCGCCGTCGCGATGCAGCTCGGCGAGGCCAAGGAGCAGCTCGCGGCGGGCGGTGACGCGGGCGACGCGCTCGAGCTCGTCGACCTCGCGCACTCGTCGACCAAGGAGGCGCTGGTCGAGCTGCGCGAGCTCGCGCGCGGCATCCACCCGCCGGCGCTCGACAACGGTCTCGCGGTCGCGCTCGAGACCCTCGCGGCGCGCTCGCCGCTGCCGGTGACGGTCGACGTCGACCCGGCCGTCGAGGCGTCCGGCCGGCTCGCCCCCGCGGTCGAGTCGATCGCGTACTTCTGCGTCGCCGAGCTCGTCACCAACGCCGTCAAGCACGCGCGCGCGACAGGGGTGTACGTGCTCGTGGAGCGCCAGGGCAGCGGCCGCGGGGCGCGCCTGCGCCTGCGGGTGCGCGACGACGGCCAGGGCGGCGCGCGCGTCGTGCAGCCGGGCTCCGACGGTCACCGCTCGGGGCTCGCGGGCCTCGCGGAGCGCGTGCGCTCCGTGGACGGCTCGCTCGAGCTCACGAGCCCCGTCGGCGGGCCCACGGTGGTCACGGTCCTCCTGCCCGTCCGGGTCTGACGTGCTGCGCACGGACGGGACGGTCCTGCCCGGGTGGCGGGACGGCGTCGGGCAGGATGTCCCCGGGGCACCGCGCCCGCCCGGGCCGCCCGGCCCGCCCGACCGGAAGGACACCATGCGGCTCGTCATCGCCGAGGACTCCGCCATCCTGCGCGACGGTCTCGTCGCGCTCGTCACCCGCCGCGGCCACGAGGTCGCGGCGGCGGTCGCGGACGGCGACGAGCTCGTCGCGCAGGTCGCGCGGCTCGCGGCGCAGGACGCGCTGCCGGACGTCGCCGTCGTCGACATCCGCATGCCCCCGACGTTCACGGACGAGGGGCTGCGCGCGGCCCTGGCGCTGCGCGCGGCGCACCCCGATCTCGGGGTGCTGCTGTTCTCCCAGTACGTCGAGACGCGGTTCGCGAGCGAGCTGCTCACGGGCGGGGCGCGCGGCGTCGGCTACCTCCTCAAGGACCGGGTCGCGGACGTCGGCGAGTTCGTCGACGCGCTCACGCGCATCGCCGCGGGCCAGACCGTCCTCGACCCGGAGGTCGTGAGCCAGCTCATGGGCGCGTCGCGGTCCGACGACGGTCTCGCGCGCCTCACGCCGCGCGAGACCGAGGTGCTCGAGCTCATGGCGCAGGGCCGGTCGAACTCCGCCATCGCGGAGGCCCTGTTCCTCTCCTACGGCGCGGTCGAGAAGAACGTCACCTCGATCTTCGGCAAGCTCGGGCTGCCGCAGGACGCCGGCGACCACCGCCGCGTCCTCGCGGTGCTGCGCTACCTCAAGGTCTGAGCGGCTCTCAGCGCCTCCAGGTCTCAGCGACTCCAGGTCCGAGCGGCGGGGGACAACCCCCCGGAACCTCGGTGGACGACCGCGACGCGGTCGGGGGACCGTCCCGTACCGGGACGAACGGGATGTTTCCAGACTGGTGAGCACCGGGAGACCTCCCGGGCCTGCCGACCGAGGAGCATCCCGTGGCCGTCCTGTCGCCACCCCCCGCCCGACCCCGCGCGTCGTCGCCCGTCCTCCCGGCCTCGCGCCGGACCCGGGACGGCGGCCCGCCGGCCCCGCGCCCGGACCGGCCCGGCGCGGCGGCCGCGGCGGGCGAGGGACCGCGTCGCCCGTCGCGCGACGTGTTCGTCGACGCCGTGCGCGCCGTCGCGACCCTCAGCGTCCTCACGGTGCACTGGCTCATGGCGGACGCGACGTGGGACGGCGAGCAGCTCCGGATCGGGAACGCCCTCGCGCACGGCGCCGGGTGGGCCGTGACGTGGGTGCTCCAGGTGCTCGCCCTGCTGTTCTTCGCGGCGGGCGCCTCGGCGGCGTACGGGCTGCGGCGTGCCGGCGGCCCTGGTGGGACCGCGGCCCGGGGCCGGGTCGTGACCCGCCCGAGCGCCGTCGCCGACCTGGCCGACGGCGTCCGCCTCGCGGGCGCCCGGCTGCCGCGCCTGCTGCGGCCGGTGGCCGTCTTCGTCGGGGCGTGGGTGGTCGCCGTCGGCGTCCTGCTGGCCGTCGGGCTCCCGGCCGACGCCGTCCGCTCGCTCGCGACGCTCGCGCCGCAGCTCCTGTGGTTCCTCGCGGTCTACCTCGGTCTCGTCGTCCTCACGCCGCTCCTGCGTCGCGCGCTGCACGCCGCCGGCTGGTGGGCCGTCGCCGGGCTCGCCGCGGCCCCGCTCGCGGTCGAGGCCCTGCGGTTCGGCGCCGGGCTCGAGCGGCTCGCGCTCGTCAACGTGGTGCTCGTGTGGGCCGTGCCCTACGCGGTCGGGCTCCTCTATGCCGACGCCCGCTCGGGCCTGCGGGTCGTGCGCCGGGGCCGCGTCGTCCCCGTCGCCGTCGTGCCGCGGCCCCGCGTGCTCGTGGCCGTCGGGCTCGCCGCGGCTTCCCTCGCCGCCCTGCTCGTCGCCGTCGGGCCCTACCCGGTCTCGCTCATCGGCATGCCGGGCGACGCCATCTCCAACCTCGGGCCGCCGACCGCGCCCGTCGTGCTGCACGCCGTCGCGCTCGTCGCGCTCGCGCTCGCCGCGCGGGGACCGCTCGTGCGCTGGGCCGACGGCCGGGGGCGGTCCGTCGTGCGCGGTCTCGCGCGACGCTCGATGACCGTGTACCTGTGGCACCTCACCGCGATGGTGGTCGTGGTCGGGGTCGTCCTCGTGGTGCTCGGGCAGGAGCTCCCGGCCGTCGGCGGCGCCGACTGGTGGGCGAGCCGGCCCGTGTGGTTCGGCGCGTTCGCCCTCGTGCTCGTCGGGATCGCGCGCGCCGTCGGGCGGTTCGAGGACGCCCCGACGGGGCGCCGCGCGCGTCAGCGCGTCGGGTCGGGCACCGAGTAGGGGAGCCGGTGGAGCAGCTCGGCCTGCTCCCGCGCGGCGGCCTGCGCACGGTGGGCCGTCGCGCGGTCCCGGTCGCGGCGTTCGGTGAGCACGGCGAGCAGGAACGTCTCGGGGTGGGTGCCGGGCGGCGGGCCCGGAGCGACGTACCGCTCGACCTGCCCCGCGAGCTCCTGGCCCAGCCGCGCGCGCGACGCCGGGTGCAGGCGGTCGGCGCGCCCGAGGAACTGCCGGGCGGCCAGCGCGAGGCCGTCCGGCAGCCGGCGCATGTCGGCGTGCGCGGCCCACGCGGCGAGGTAGGGCGGCATCGCGAGCGGGGCGAGCGTCGGTCGCCCGCCCCGCACCCGGATCGCGTACGTGCCCGCCGCCATGTCGCCGAGCCGCTTGCCCTTGTCGTTCGTCAGCGACGCGACGAGCGCGACCGAGCCGAACGTCAGCCAGATCTCGCCGACCCCGACGAGCGCCCGCAGGAACGCGTGCCGGAACCGGACCGGGCCGCCGTCGTCGCGCACGACCCGGATGCCGAGCGCGAGCTTGCCGAGCGAGCGGCCGCGCGAGAGCGTCTCGACCGTCGTCGGGATGACGACCATGACGAGGACCGAGAACGCGATGAGGATCGCGGTGACCAGGTCGAGCTCGAGCGAGCCCAGCGAGGCGCCGAGTACGAAGAGCGTCGCGACGAAGAACACGAGCACGACGAGCAGGTCGAGCGCGAGCGCGAGCCCGCGCGTCACGAACGACGCCGGTCGCGCGTCCAGGACCACGCCCTCGCCGATCACGATGCCCTCGCGCACGCCCGCTCCCGTCCTCGCCGTCGCGGGTCCTGCCCGCCGGTCGGTCGGCGCACCGGCGGCACGCCCCGTGTGGCAGGGTATCGGTCGTGGACCTCGACGCCTTCACCGACGTGCACGGCGCGGAGTGGGACCGCCTCGACGCGCTCGTCCGCCGCCGCACGCTCGACGGCGCGGAGGCCGACGAGCTCGTCCGGCTCTACCAGTCCGTCGCGACGCACCTGTCGACCGTGCGCTCCGTCGCGCCGGACCCGGTGCTCATCTCGCGCCTGTCCGTGCTCCTCGGGCGCGCCCGCACGCGCATCGCGGGGGCGCACGAACCCGCGTGGCGCGACGTCGTGCGGTTCCTCACGGTGTCCCTCCCGGCCGCGCTCTACCGGATCCGGTGGTGGTCGGTCGGCGTGACCGCCGCGTGCCTCCTCGTCGCGCTCGTCGCGGGCGTCTGGGTCGCGACCACGCCCGAGGGCCTCGCCTCCATGGGCCCGCCCAGCGTCCAGGAGGAGTACGTGAACGACGCGTTCGCGTCCTACTACGACCCGGGCGTCGACTTCGCCGCCGTCGTGTGGACGAACAACGCGCGGATCGCGGCCTTCTGCGTGGGCCTCGGGATCACGGGGGTGTTCCCCGTGTGGGTCCTGTTCCAGAACGCGGTCGGCATCGGCTCGATCGGCGGCATGATGGCCGCGCACGGCGAGCTCGCGCTCTTCCTCCAGCTCATCGCGCCGCACGGGCTGCTCGAGCTCATGTCGATCTTCGTCGCCGGCGCCGCCGGGCTGCGGATCTTCTGGGCGTGGATCGACCCCGGGCCCCTGCCGCGCTCGCGCGCCCTCGCGCAGGAGGGCCGGGCGCTCGTCACCGTCGCGATCGGCCTCGCGATCGCGCTCGCGGTCTCCGGCGTCATCGAGGGGTTCGTCACCGGGTCGGAGCTGCCGTGGTGGCTCAAGATCGTGATCGGGGCGGTCGCGCTCGCGGCGTTCTGGGTCTACACGATCGTGCTCGGTCGCCGCGCGGTCCGGGCCGGGGAGACGGGCGACCTCACGGCCGACCACGCGGGCGACACGGCCCCCGTCGCGGCCTGACCGACGATGCCTCAGCCGTCGACGACGACGCGCGCCCGCGCGTCCGGCCACCCGCACCGCACCCAGTCCTCGGCGCGCGCGACGACCTCGTCGCGCACCGCGGGGTCGCGCAGTCGGTCGGCGAGGCTCGGCGCCTCGCCGCCGGACGCGCCGGGGCCGCTCCGTGCGCGCAGGGGCCGCACCTCGACGTGCACGACGACGTCCGTCCCGTCGACCGGGCGCGTCCCGTCGGCCGGGGCCGCTGCTCGGGCGCTAGGGGTGTTCGCGGTCGCTGCTCGGGCGCTGCGCGCCGCCGGTGCCGCCGGGCGGGCCGTCCAGGCGCCCGCGACGCGGCCGTCGACGAGGACCGCCGCCGCGACCTGACCGTTGACGCTCACGACGCTCGTGACCGGCAGGTCCCCGAGGACGCGCGTGCGGTCGTCGTGGGACAGGAGCAGGTTGTCGAAGTCGCCCGCGAGGACCACGGGCACGGGCTCGTCGCCCGGTGGGCGCGGCGCGTCGGGCAGGTCGAGGAGCTCGGTGCCGGCCGGGCCGGTGAACGTCACGAGCTCCGGTCGCAGCACGTCGACCGCGGCGCGCAGCCGGGTCAGGCCCGCCCAGCGCTGCGCGTCCGCCACCGACGCCGGGCCGAACGCCGCGAGGTACCGGCGCACGAGCCGGACGCGCGCCGCGAGCGTCGCGTCCGGGTCCGTGCCGTGCGCGACGGCGTCGAGGGCGTCGTCGGACCGCCCGAGCCAGGCCTGCGCCGTCGTCCAGGTGGTCGTCGTGCCCGTGCCGCTCGCGCCCCACAGGCCGCGGGGCGGGACCTGCACGAGCGGGAGCAGGCAGCGGGCCGCGTACGCGAGGTGCTTCGGGTCGACGTCGGGCCAGCGCTCCGCGAGGCGCAGCCCCAGCTCGACCGACGTCAGCGGGTCCGCGAGCAGGTCGCGCGCCGCGCGCTCGAGGTCGTCGAGGTCGACATGGGCGAGCGCCGTCCCGTGCTGGTTCCGCGACCGCAGGTAGGTCGCCAGACCGGGGCGGGCGAGCGCCGTCAGCTCGAGCGCGTCGTCGGCCGCGACGAGGTGCACCGTGCCACGCAGCGTCGCGACGCGCACCACCTGGTGGTCGAGCAGGCGGTCGCCCAGGTCGTCCGGCGCGAAGCCCGCCAGGCGCGACCAGAGCGCCGGGTACGGCGACGACGGGACCTGCGACTGCAGGCCGACGAGGTGGCGCACCTCGTCCAGCACGGTCGCGTCGCGCGGGGCCGCGAGGTGCTGGCGCGCGAGCAGCGCCCGGTTGAGGTCGTCGTGGCTCAGCCGCGGCCCGAACCGCTCGTCGGCCATCGGCCCGTCAGGACAGGACGATCGCGAGCGCCGGGACGAGGAACGTCGCGAGCAGCGCCACCACGACGATGATCGCGACGCGACGGTTGCGCCGGACGCGCTGCCGGGGGTCGGTCGGCTGCCAGGCCACGGGAGTCTCCTGAGGTCGGGATGGACGTGCTGGACGACCCTACCTCCCGCCCCTGACGGTCGGGGGAGAGGGCCCCGGAACCACCTCCCGCGAGGTAGAGGCCTGGTCTCCCGATGTAGAGCCGTAGCTCCGCGAGTTAGAGGCGTGGTTTGCGCGAGGTAGAGCGGTGGTTGCGCGAGGTAGAGGCGTGGGTTGCGCGAGGTAGCGCGGTGGTTCCGCGAGGTAGAGCGGTGGTTCCGCCAGGTAGAGCCGTGGTCGCCCGGGGTGGGCCTGCCCACGCTCGAAGGGACGACGACGTCGTGCCACCTCAGACGGGTTGCGCGCCGACCGGATGGTCGTGGCGCCCGACCGGGCGCTTCAGGTGGCCCGGCGCCGCAGACGGAGCCGGGATCCCTGCTCGGCGAACCCGGGGAACCTCAACTCGTGAGACCAGGCCTCTACCTCGCGCGGCCTCGGCTCTACCTCGTGGGACCGGGCCTCTACCTCGTGCGACCGCGGCTCTACCTCGCGCGACCACCGGCTCCGGCTCGGTTGCCCCCCGGCGGGGGCTCAGAGGCGGCCGGCCGCCTTGAGCGCCAGGTAGGTGTCGGCGAGGCGGGGGGCGAGGTCGTCGGGGAGGGCGTCGACGACCTCGACCCCGCGCTGGCGCAGGACCGTCGTCACGGCGGCGCGCTCGATCTCGCCGCGCGCGGCGGCCGCGGCGTCGTACACCTCGGCGGTCCCGGTGCGGTCGTCGCGCAGGGCGGCGACCTCGGGGTCGCCCGCCGCGGCGAGCACGACCTGGTGCTTGGCCGTGAGCTGCCCGACGACGGGCAGCAGCCCGGACTCGACGGCGGCGGCGTCGAGCGTCGACAGGAGCACGACGAGCGCGCGCTGCGACAGGCGCTCGTGGACGGTGCCGACGAGGCCGGGCCAGTCGGTCTCGAGGAGCGCGGGCTCGAGCGGCGCGAGGGCGTCCGCCATGGCGGGCATGAGGCGCGGCCCGGCGGCCCCTGCGACGCGCGAGCGCACGGTGCGGTCGTACGCGACGAGCTCGACGCGGTCCCCGGCGCGCCCCGCAAGAGCGGCGAGCAGCAGCGCCGCCTCGATGCTCGCGTCGAGGCGCGGCGCGTCCCCGACGCGCGCCGCCGACGTGCGGGACGTGTCGACGACGATGAGCACGCGGCGGTCGCGCTCGGGCCGCCACGTGCGCACGACCATGTCCCGGCCGCGCGCCGACGCGCGCCAGTCGATCGAGCGGACGTCGTCGCCGAGCACGTACTCGCGCAGCGAGTCGAACTCGGTGCCCTCGCCGCGCACCTGCACCGCGGCGCGCCCGTCCATCTCGCGCAGGCGCGCGAGGCGGCTCGGGAGGTGGCGTCGCGACGCGAACTCGGGGAGCACGCGCAGCCGCCCGGGCACGGGGATCGAGGCCTGGCGCGCGGCGAGCCGCAGCGGGCCGAACGAGCGGATCGTCACGCGGTCCGCGACGCGCTCGCCGCGGCGCGTCGGGACGAGCACGGTCGTCACGCGCGTCGCCTCGCCCGGCGTCAGGTCGACGGCGTGCCGGTTGACCTGCGTCCCCGCGGACGGCGGCCACGCGTCGCGCACGAGCGCGCGCAGCCGCCGCGGGGCGAGGTTCGTCAGCGTGAGCCGGGACGCCGTCGCGTCGGTCAGCCGCACGGAGCCCGCGACGCGCCGCTCGATCGCGACGCGCCGCGGGGACGCCGCGAGGGCCGCGTCGAGCACGCACAGCGCGACGACGAGCAGCGTCCACACGAGCACCGTCCCCGGCACGGGGACGAGCAGCACGGGGACGATCCCGAGCGCCGCCAGCACGACGGCGCGCCACGTCAGGGCCACGAGCGACGCCTCAGCGGGGGACGGGGACGGACGCGAGCACGGTGTCGAGCACGCTCTCGGCCGTCACGCCCTCCAGCTCGGCCTCGGGCCGCAGCTGCACGCGGTGGCGCAGCGTGGGGTGCGCGAGGGCCTTGACGTCGTCCGGCGTCACGTAGGAGCGGCCCGAGAGCCACGCCCACGCGCGCGACGTGGCGAGCAGCGCCGTCGCACCGCGCGGGGACACGCCGAGGGAGAGCGAGGGGGAGTGGCGCGTCGCGCGGCACACGTCGACGGCGTAGCCGAGCACCTCGCGCGCGACCTGGACGCGCGCGACCTCCGCGCGGGCGCGGTCGAGCACGTCGCGCCCGGCGACGGCGCGCACCCCGGCGCCCGCGAGGTCGCGCGGGTTGAAGCCGGCGGCGTGCCGTGCGAGCACCTCGACCTCCTGCTCGCGCTCCGGCAGCGGCAGCACGACCTTGAGCAGGAAGCGGTCGAGCTGCGCCTCGGGCAGCGGGTACGTGCCCTCGTACTCGACGGGGTTCTGCGTCGCGATGACGAGGAAGGGGTCGGGCAGCGGGCGCGGCGTGCCGTCGACCGAGACCTGCCGCTCCTCCATGGCCTCCAGGAGCGACGCCTGGGTCTTGGGGGGCGTGCGGTTGATCTCGTCGGCGAGCAGCAGGTTCGTGAAGACCGGCCCCTCGCGGAACGAGAACTCGGCGGTCCGCGCGTCGTACACGAGCGAGCCCGTGACGTCGCCGGGCATGAGGTCGGGCGTGAACTGCACGCGCTTCGTGCCGAGGTCGAGCGACGCGGCGAGCGTGCGCACGAGCAGCGTCTTGGCGACGCCGGGCACGCCCTCGAGCAGCACGTGGCCCTTGCAGAGCAGCGCGATGAGCAGGCTCGTCACGGCGCCGTCCTGCCCGACGACGGCCTTGCCGACCTCGCTGCGGACGGCGGCGAGCGCCTGCCGCAGCTCGGGCGACGGCGCGGGCGGGGCGTCGTGCACGGGTGTGGGGTTCGGGGTCGGCGTGGCGGGCGCGTGGCCCTGGCCGTACGGCGCCTGCGGGGCGGGTGCCTGCGGCCCGGGCCGGTGCACGGGCTGGCCGGCGGCCGCGCTCACGCGGTCGGCGACGCCCTGGTCCTGGGCGGGCGGCGCGTAGCGGTCGGGCTGCGGCACGGAGCCGTCGGGGTGGTGCGTCACGAGTGGTAGACCTCGCTCTCGATCCGGTCAAGGTGACGCGCGAGCTCGAGCAGCGCCGCGTCGTCGGCGGGTGGTGGTCCGTACAGGAGCTGGGCGACCTGGTCGCCCGGCCGACCCGTCGCGCGGGCGACGGCGTCGACGACGGTGGGGGCGTCGGCCGAGCGGGGCAGGCCGAGGCGGTGCGCGAGGCGGTCGGCGGCGCTCGCGCGCAGCCCTGCGGCGGCGTGGCCGCGCGCGCCCGCGCGCCGGTAGAGGCGGCCGCGGCCGCGGGTCGTCTCGGCGGCGCGCACGACGACCGGCAGGTCCTCCGTCACGAGGGGGCCCAGCCGGCGGCCGCGCCACAGCACGACCACGAGCAGCACGACGAGCGCCTGCAGGGCGACGACGCCGAACCACGGCGGCAGGGACAGCCCGGGGGTCGTGCTCCCGTCGTCGGCGAGCGACGTGTCGAACGGGTCGGGCACGAGCCACACGAGACGGTCGTGCGCGCCGAGCGTCCAGAGCGCGAGCGCGGCGTTGCCGTCCTCGGTGACCGAATCGTTGCGCAGGACTGCGGGCGTGTCCACCGCGCGCACCGTGCGCCCGTCGGCCTCGTGCACGAGGTAGGCGCCCAGGGACGGGTCGTCGGGGGAGGGGAAGCAGAGGACGGTCGCGTCGTCGAGCGCGACGAAGCCGACGCCGTCGGAGCGGATCGAGCCCGCGGCCTGCGCGGCCGGGTCCGCGCAGCGCGCCGGTCGTGCCGATCCGCCGGAGCCCCAGTCGTACGCGAGCTCCGTGCCGCCGTCGGTCGCGGCGGCGAGCAGGTGGTCGGGCGGCGCGACGAGCACGAGGTCCGCGGGGGTCCCGACGAGCGCTTCCACCTGCTCGTCGAGCAGGTAGTCGCCCTGTGCGACGAGGAGCGTGCCGCCCTCCTCGGCGGCGCGCACCGCGTCGGCGACCGTGCGCACGTAGGTGACCTGCACGCCCTGGTCGCCCAGCACCTGCGCGACCGCGCGCGCCCCGGCGGGGCCCGGGTTGTCGGGTGCGAGCGGCGTGGCCGACGTCGCGGGCCGCGCGAGCGCCGTCAGCCCGGCGAGCAGCAGCAGCGCGCCGACGACGGCGACGGGCCAGCGCGCCCGGCGCCAGCGGCTGCGGGCCCGCGAGCGGGCGGTCGTGCCGTCGCCGACGACGGGCACGTAGGCGGTCGTCACGGCTCGCGGGTCGCCCGACGCGCCCGCGGAGGGCGGTGCGGAGGACGTCGTCGGGGCGCTCATGCGCCGTCACCGGGCGCGGAGGCGGCGAGCTCCGCACGGAGCGCGGGGCGCGTCGCGAGCGTCCGCTCGTCGAGCGCGCGCAGGAAGGCGTCCGCCTCCGGGCCGACGGTCACGGCGCCGTACGCGACGTCGTCGAACAGGTGCGCGCCGCGCTCGAGCCCGTCCGCGACGTCGGGCAGGCGCTCGCCCGCCGTCCGTGCGGCCTCCCACGCGGTCCGTCCGGGACGCGGGTCGAGGACCGCGCGCTCCTCCAGCGAGCGCACGACGCCGCGGAAGCGTTCGAGCGCGGCGGTCGCCCAGTCGGCGCGCGCCGCGGCGGCGTCGGCCGCGGCCCGCATCTCGGCCGCGGTGCGCGCGTCGTCGTCGAGCACGACCACCGAGGCCTTCGCCCGGCGCGACAGGCGCACCGGACCGGCGACCCAGTAGGCCACCGCCGCGACCACGGCGACCGCCACGACGACGACCACCGCCGTCAGCGGGCCGCCGAGGTCGAGCGTGGGCGCGCCGTCGAACAGTCCCTGGAGCCACTCGAGGAACCGCTGCAGGAGCGACGGGTCCGTGCGGTACTCCGGCCCGGCGAGCTCGCCGACGAGCCACCGCCGGGCCTCGTCGGCGCCGGGCTGCACGGGCACGTCGGCCGCGAGCGACCGGACGGTCATGCGGGCGGCTGCTCGCTCGCCGCCGCGGCGAGCTCGACGTCCAGGCCCTCGCGGCGCATGCGCACGTCGATGTAGAGCAGGGCGACGATGCAGCCCAGGAAGACCGAGGTGAGGATCATCGAGAGCGCGACGCCGATCGCCTGCACGAGGTGGTACAGGAAGGTCTGGCCCGCCATGAGCAGGAACGACGCGGCGAGGCTCGCGGGGTACGCGACGATGCCGGAGACGAAGCTCATCGCCACGAGGGCGAGCAGGTAGATGCCGAACAGCCGCCAGAAGCTGCCGCGGGTGAGCAGCCACGCCCGCTTGACGGTCCGCCAGAACGGCTGCCCCTCCAGCGCCAGGGCGGGAGGCACGAGGCCGGTCCGCGTCCCGACCCAGACGAGGAGCACGGGCCAGGCGAGCAGGGCGACGACGATGAGGAACGCGCCGAGCCCCTCGGAGACCGCGAAGCCCGCGACGACGAGGAGCGTGGCCAGGCCGAGCGCCACGGACGCGGCCAGGCCGGTCAGCAGGGGGAAGGCGATGAGGAACCACGTGCGCCGTCCGACCTGGGACCAGACCTCGCCGACGCCGGCCTTGCGCCCGATCGCGGACTGGCCGACGGAGACCGTGAGGAGACCCGCGATGATCGGCGCGGCGAAGAACGTGGTCACCTGGATGCCGAGGGAGCTCGCGAGCGTCGTGGCGAAGCTCTCGTCGAAGCCGGGGAAGGTGGCCTCGTCCAGCACGACGTCGAAGTACTGGGCGACGTAGCCGGAGAACGCCCAGCCGAGGAAGGTGCCGAGCAGCGTCGCGACCACGACGACGAGCGCGCTCATGCCGAGCACGACCCGGGGGTTGTGGCGGATCGCGCCGAACGCGCCGTCGAAGATCTCGCCGAGCGACAGCGGGCGCAGCGGGATGATGCCGGGCTTCGCCGCGGCCGGCGCGTAGGGCGCGCCCGCGAGGCCGGGCGGCGGGCCGTAGCCCGGCGCGCCGTACTGCTGCTGCCCGTACTGGCCCTGCCCGAACTGCTGCTGGCCGTAACCGGGCTGCTGGCCGTAACCCGGCTGCTGCTGGCCGTAGCCGGGCTGCTGACCGTAGCCGGGCTGGCCGTACCCCGGCTGCTGCTGGCCGTAGCCGGGCTGCTGGCCGTAGCCCGGCTGGCCGTAGCCCGGCTGGCCCGGAGCGGCGCCGGGCGCACCCCACGCGCCGGGTGCGGGCGGCTGGTCCGTCGGCGGGTGCTGACCGGGCTCCTGGCCGGGCGCGTACTGGCCGTACCGCGGCTGCGGCGCCGGCGAGCCGGGCGCACCGTAGCCGGGGGCGCCGTACGAGGGCGCGCCCCAGCCGCTCGTGTCGCCGCCCGGACCGGGCGCGGCGGGCGGCGTGGGGCCGGGGGCCGCCGTCGGGTCGGGCGTGGCACCGTCCGGCGTGCCGGAGGTGTCGGGTGTGCTCATGTGCTCGTGGTCCCCCGCGATCGGCTCGGGCGTCGGTCCAGGCCGCCGGGCGAGGATCGGCAACGGCGGCGAGGCCACCCTAGTACGCGGCCCTGCGCGGCGGCCGACCGGCTCGCGCCGCCGGGTGCGCCCCCGCCCGCGGGTTCACCCTCGCCGCGGGGCCCGGCCGCCCCGACGTCGGGCCCGTCGATGGCAAGATGTCCGCATGAAGGTTCGTGTGCTCGTGGTGGACGACGACACCGCCCTGGCCGAGATGATCGGCATCGTCCTGCGCTCCGAGGGCTTCGAACCGGTGTTCTGCGCGGACGGCGACCTCGCGCTCGAGACGTTCCGCACCACGCAGCCGGACCTGGTCCTGCTCGACCTCATGCTCCCGGGCAAGGACGGCACGGAGGTGTGCCGCCTCATCCGGGCGGAGTCGGGCGTCCCGATCATCATGCTCACCGCGAAGAGCGACACGGTCGACGTCGTGCTCGGCCTGGAGTCGGGTGCCGACGACTACATCTCCAAGCCGTTCAAGCCCAAGGAGCTCGTCGCCCGCATCCGGGCGCGCCTGCGTCGCACGGAGGAGCCCGCCCCCGAGCACCTGTCCATCGGCGACGTCGAGATCGACGTCACGGGGCACCGCGTGTCGCGCGGCGGCGAGCAGGTGTCCCTGACCCCGCTCGAGTTCGACCTCCTCGTCGCGCTCGCGCGCAAGCCGTGGCAGGTCTTCACGCGCGAGGTGCTCCTCGAGAAGGTCTGGGGCTACCGGCACGCGGCGGACACGCGGCTCGTCAACGTCCACGTGCAGCGCCTGCGCTCGAAGATCGAGCACGACCCGGAGAACCCGGAGATCGTCCTCACCGTGCGCGGCGTCGGCTACAAGGCGGGCGCGACCCGCACGTGAGCACGACGGCCGGCTCCGCCGACGGGCGCGGGCGAGGGCTCTGGCGCCGCGTCCGGCGCCGGGCGCGCGCGACCGTCCGCCGGGTGGTGTGGCGCTGGCGCTCGTCGATGCAGCTGCGCGTCGTCACGTCGGCGCTCGTCGTCGGCGTGCTGACCGTCGGGGCGCTCGGCGCGTACCTCACCGACGCCATGCGCGACGGCCTCTACGAGCGGCGTGCCGCCGAGCTCGACCAGGAGAGCGCCCAGTCCACGCAGCAGGCGCGCCGCACGCTCGACGCGTCGCCCGCGTCGACGCCGACCGAGGCCCAGTCGCTCCTCTTCGACCTCTTCTCCATGCTCCAGACCACCGGGTCGTCGCGCGACGTCTTCCTCTGGCAGTCCGGCGGCTCGGGCACGGTCGGCTTCCTCGACCAGTCGACCGACCAGCAGCTCGACGGCCTCGTGTCGCCCGAGATGCGTGCGGCGACCGTCGCGGCGGACGGCGAGCAGTACCTCCAGTCGGTGGCGATCCCGGTCGACCCGGCGCACCCGGAGTCGTCGGGGGTGGTGCCCGGCATCGTCGTGGGCTCGACCGTCGAGGTGCCGGTCGCGGGCACGTACGAGCTCTACTACCTCTACGACCTCGAGGCCGACCAGGAGACGCTGCGCTTCCTCCAGTCGGTCCTGCTCGTGGGGGCGCTCGTACTGCTCGCCCTGCTCGTCGGGATCACGGCGCTCGTCACGCGCCAGGCGGTGCTCCCGGTGCGCCAGGCCGCGAGCGTCGCGGAACGGCTCGCGGACGGCCGCCTCGACGAGCGGCTCCCGGTCAAGGGCCACGACGAGATGGCGTCCCTCGCGCACTCGTTCAACGAGATGGCGCAGAGCCTCCAGGAGCAGATCGGGCGCATGGAGGAGCTGTCGATGCTCCAGCGCCGGTTCGTCTCGGACGTGTCCCACGAGCTGCGCACGCCGCTCACCACGATCCGCATGGCCTCCGAGGTGCTGCACGCGTCGCGCGAGGACTTCGACCCGGTCTCGCGGCGCTCGACCGAGCTCCTGCAGGCCCAGCTCGACCGGTTCGAGGACCTGCTCGCCGACCTGCTCGAGATCAGCCGGTTCGACGCCGGCGCCGCGGTCCTCGACGCCGAGCGGCGCGACCTGCGCGACGTGGTGAACGCCGCCGTCGACCACGCCGCCCCGCTCGCCGAGCGCAAGGGCGTGTGGCTGTCGGTCCACCTTGGCGACGAGCCCGTCACGGCCGACATCGACCCGCGGCGCGTCGAGCGCATCGTGCGCAACCTCGTCGTCAACGCGATCGAGCACGCCGAGGAGCGGCCGGTCGAGATCACGGTCGACGGCGACGGGCACGCCGTCGCGGTGACGGTCCGCGACCACGGGGTCGGGATGACGACCGACGAGGTCCAGCACGTGTTCGACCGCTTCTGGCGTGCGGACCCGGCACGCGCCCGCACGACCGGCGGCACGGGCCTCGGGCTCGCGATCTCCCTGGAGGACGCGCACCTGCACGGCGGGTGGCTCGAGGCGTGGGGCCGCCCCGGCCGGGGCGCGAGCTTCCGGCTCACGCTCCCGCGGCGCGCCGGGATCCGGCTCCAGTCGTCCCCCCTGCCGCTCGTCTCCGAGGCGGCCACCGGCCGCGGGCTGCCCGCCGAGTGGAGCGTGCGGACGCCGGTCGTCGAGGACGTCGAGGGCACGGCGGGCCCGGCCGACCTGCCGTCCGTCACGGGCGGCATCCCCGTCGTCATCCCGCGCGACCACGCGCCCCAGCCCGGCCGGGCGACGGTGCCCGGCTCCGGCGGCGGTCCGACCGCCGGCCCCGACGACGTCCAGGAGGGGCGATGACCACGACGGGGACCGTGCGGCGTCCGACCGCGGGGCAGGCGGACCTGCGGCGCCGGGTCGGGCGCGCGCTCGCCGCTGGGCTCGCGGCCGTGGGGGTCGCCGCCCTCGCGGCGTGCGCCTCGATCCCCACGTCCGGGCCCGTCGTCGAGGGCGAGGCCACGCCGGAGGACCCGGGCCAGCCGTTCGTCAGCGCCGCCTCGCCCCGCCGCGACGCCTCGCCGGACCAGATCGTCCGCGGCTTCCTGGCCGCCCAGGCCCAGGGCGCGCGCGGCTCGTTCGACGTCGCGTCCGAGTTCCTCACGCGCGACGCGCAGGACGACTGGTCGCCCGTCTCCCAGGTCGCGATCCTCGAGGACGTGCCGCAGCTCGAGGTCGACGAGGCCGCGATCGAGGGCGGCACGACGACGGTCCGCGCCACCGCCGACGTCGTGGGCACCGTCGACGAGCGCGGCGTCTACACGGAGCAGGCGCCCGGCCGCACCACCGAGGTCTCCTACGGCCTCGTCCGCGACGCCGACGACCAGTGGCGCATCGACGTGGTCGACGACGGGCTGACGATCACGGCCACCAACTTCGCGCGCACCTTCAAGCAGGCCAACCTCTACTTCCCGGCCCTCGACCGGGCCTACCTCGTGCCCGACGCCCGCTGGTTCCCGAGCCGGAACTGGCAGGCGCTCGCGGTCCGTGAGACGCTGCGCGGACCGGCGGACTGGCTCGCAGGGTCCGTCGCGACGGTCGCGCCCGAGGGCACCTCGCTGAGCATCGACTCCGTGCCGCCGGTGGAGGGCAGGGTCGCGGTGCCCCTCACCGACCCGGTGACCGCGGCGTCGCCGGCCGACCGCGCGATGCTCATCGCGCAGCTCCAGGCCTCGCTCGGCGTGCCCGTCGACATCACGGTGGGCGTCGGCGGCTCGGAGCTCTCGGCCGACGACGTCCCGACCATCGGCGTCGCCACCACGCCCGACGAGCCGGTCGTGCTCTCGGGCGACCAGATCATGAGCCTGGAGGGGCGCACGACGCGCGCGGTGACGTCGGCCGCCCCGCTCGCCGGGCTCCAGCCCACCGCGCTCGCGTTCCGCGGCCGCGCCGACGACGCCACGTACGTCGTGCGGGACGGTGCCGGGCGGCTCGTCACGGCGCCGACGGCCGAGGCCGGGCCCGTCACGCTCCTCACCGGGACGAGCCTCGTCGCGCCGTCGATCGACCGGTTCCAGTACGTGTGGAGCGGCCCGCAGGTGCAGGCAGGGTCGTTGCAGGTCGTGGACCTGCGGGAGGCCGGCAGCGACGCCGCGGTCTCCGAGGTGGCCGCGCCGTGGCTCGACGGGCGCACCGTGATGTCGCTGCGGGTCGCGCCCGACGGCGCCCGGGTGGCCGTCGTCAGCGACTCGGGCTCCGGGGCGCAGGTCCACGTCGCGGGCATCGTCCGTGACGAGGCCGGCCGGCCGACCCAGCTCTCCGCCCCGGTCCGGGTCGGGCAGCCGATCGCCGCCGCGACGCAGGTGACGTGGGCCGACCGCACGCTCCTCGGGGTCCTCGGCCGGGCGTCCGGGGAGTCCGAGGTCGTCGTCCAGCGGGTGCCCGTCGGGGGACCGACGGTCGCCGCCTCGCCCGTCGAGGGCGCCGTCTCGCTCGCGTCGGCCACGGGCGTCGGCACGACGCTCGTCGGGACGAGCGACAGCAGCCTGTACGCCGCGGGCACGTCGAGCCTCTGGACCAAGATCGCCACCGAGGTCCGGCTGCCCACGTACCCCGGCTGAGACGCCGCGCGCCCGGCGGCGCGCGGCGTGCCGGGCGACCACAGGCTCCCGGACGGCGCGGGTCGGGAGCCGGCGGCGCGTGCGTCGTCCACAGGTGGCCGGTTCGCCGGTGCCGGACGCCCGCGCCACCGGGCACGCTGGCCCGGTGCTCCTCGCCGCCCTCGACGACGTCGCCCGCCTCGTCCTGCCCGTCGCGTGCCCCGGCTGCGACGCGTCCGACGTCCGGTGGTGCGAACCCTGCCTCGCGCCGCTGCGCGCCCCGCTCCGGCGGCGCGAACGTGGGGCGCCCCGCCTCGACCGGCTCGACGGCGTCGCGCCCCTGCCGGTGTGGGCGCCGGCGGCGTACACGGGGCCCGTGCGCGGCGTCGTCGTCGCCTGGAAGGACCGCGGCCGGGCGGACCTCGACCGGCCGCTCGCGGACGCCGCGTGGCGCGCGGGCACCGCGCTGGGGCCGGTGCTCGGAGCCGTGCTCGGGCCGGGGCGCGGCCCCGCGCTCGGTCCCGCGCTCGGGTCCGGGTTCGGGGCGGTGCGGGGGGAGGGGTCCCGGGGTCTCCCGGTGCTCGTCGTCCCGGCACCGACGACGCGGGCCGCGCGTCGCGCCCGCGGGCGCGACCCCGTCGCTCTGCTCGCGCGTGCGGTCGCCGCCGGCCTCGACACCTCGGGGACCTCCGCCCGGAGCGCCGCGCTCCTCGTGCACCGCGGGCGCGCCCGGGACCAGGTCGGGCTCGGCTCGCGGGCGCGCGGGGCCCGTCTCGGCACGGTCGCCGTCGCCCCCGGGAAACTTCTCGGGGCCGGTGCCGGAAGGCTCGTCGGACCGTCCGCCGGAGCGCGTCGAGGACCGCCCGGGCGGCGCCCGTCGACCGGCGCGCCGGCACCGGTCGTGGCGTGCCTCCTCGTCGACGACGTCGTCACCACGGGAGCGACCCTCGCCGCGTGCGAGAGGGCGCTGACCAGCGCCGGCGCTCTCGTGCTGGGCGCCGTCGCGCTCGCCGCGACCCCGTCGCCGGGCGAACGACGGCGGTCCGCCGGGCAGCCTCCGTGAGGTGCGCGCCGCGGGGGCCGAAGGTCCCCTCGTTCACCTCCCGTTGGTGCTGCCGACACCCCGGACCGGGGGTTAGGCTGAGGGCCAGTCGCCGCGGACGACGGACGTGCAGGACACGTGCGCCGCCGCGCGAGCGTACCGAGCGCGCGGCCCTGCGCCGCAAGGAGGTGGTAGCCCACCGCACCCGGCAGCGGGTGCTCCTACCGAATCCGAACGAGGCGCCCGGACGCACCGGGCCGGGCGTCGCACTAGATCCTCGCGGAGGCTCACATGGAGATCGTCGTCGTCGGCAGGCACACGGAAGTGGCAGACCGCTTCCGCCGGCACGTGGAGGACAAGCTCGCCAAGGTCCAGCAGCTCGCGCCCACGGCGCAGCGCGTGGACGTCGAGGTCACCCACGAGAACAACCCGAGGCTCTCGGGGGTCCGCGAACGCGTCGAGCTCACCGTGCGGGCCAAGGGACCCGTCGTCCGCGCCGAGGCCGCGGCCGACGACCGGTTCGGCGCCCTCGACCTCGCGATGGACAAGCTCGCGGAACGGCTGCGCCGCGCCCGCGACCGTCGCAAGGACCACCGCAACCACACCGTCGTGCCGCCCGTCGACGTGCGTCCCTACGACCCGGCCACGCACGAGGCACCCCCGCCGCCGGCGCCGACCGCGCCGACCGCGCCCGGGGAGGCCGTCGAGACGACGCTCGGCGACTCGCCCGTCGTCATCCGGCAGAAGCTGCACACCGCGGAGCCCATGACGGTGGACGACGCGCTGTACGAGATGGAGATGGTCGGCCACGACTTCTTCCTCTTCGTCGACATCGAGACGTCGCGCCCGTCCGTCGCCTACCGCCGCCGCGGCTGGACGTACGGCGTCGTCGCGCTCGACACGTCCTGCGACTGCGCCGACGCCACGGTCGAGAAGAGCGCCTGACCGCACCCGACGCGCCCGGACCCTCGAGGGTCCGGGCGCGTCGTGCTGTCCGGACCCGTCGCCCGCTGACCGACCCCGCCGCCCGCCGTCCGCCGCCGACCAGGCGATCCCGGTCGGCCGAGCAGGTGGTCGTGGCGGGTCCGGCCGCCGGGACGCGTCAGGACCGCCTGCTCGGCGGGGGCGGGTGGGTGGGCGGGCGACGGGTGGGTGGGCGACGGGTCGGCGTGTGGGTGGGGGCGGGGAGGATCGGGGGGTGGTCGCCACGCCGTCGAGGTCCGAGTCGATGTCCCTGTCCCAGGCGCGCCGTGTCGCGCTCGCCGCGCAAGGGCTGCACCGGGAGCGCCCGGACGTCGCCGCGCGTGCCGGGTCCGGCGGCCGCGCCCCGACGATGCGGCAGGTCCAGGGGGTCATCGACCGCCTGGGGCTCCTCCAGATCGACTCGGTCAACGTGCTCGCGCGGGCGCACCTCATGCCGCTGTACGCGCGGCTCGGCCCGTACGACACGGCGCTGCTCGACCGCGCGGCGGGCCGTGCGCCGCGTCGGCTCGTGGAGACGTGGGCGCACGTCGCGTCCTACGTGCCGCCCAGCACGTGGCCGCTGCTCGAGTGGCGCCGCCGCCGGTACCGCACCGAGGCGTGGGGCACCATCAGCGCGGTCGAGATGAGCCACTCCGAGGCGGTCCAGGACGTGCGGCGGCTCGTCACGGAGCGCGGCCCGATCACCGCGAGCGAGGTGCACGAGATCCTCGAGGCCGAGGGGCGCGCGCACCCGCGCGACCGCTCGCAGTGGGGCTGGAACTGGACGGTCGCGAAGCGCGCGCTCGAGTTCCTCTTCTTCACGGGCGAGATCACGTCCGCGCGGCGCAACGGCGCGTTCGAGCGCTGCTACGACCTCACGGAGCGCGTGCTCCCGCCGGAGGTCGTCGCGGCGCCGCCGGTCGCGGACGCCGATGCCGTCCGGGCGCTGCTCGAGATCGGCGCCCGCGCGCACGGCGTCGGGACGCTGCGCTGCTTCCGCGACTACTTCCGGCTCAAGGGGCCCGCGGTGCGGACGGCGCTCGACGAGCTCGTCGAGGCGGGCACCCTGCGCCCGGTGACCGTGCGGGGGTGGGAAGAGCCGACCTACCTGCACGCGGACGCGGCGCTCCCGCGGCGCGCGACGGGGACGACGCTGCTCAACCCGTTCGACCCGCTCGTGTTCGAGCGGACGCGCCTCGAGCGGCTGTTCGACGTGCACTACCGGATCGAGATCTACGTGCCCGCGGCGAAGCGGGTCCACGGCTACTACGTCCTGCCCTTCCTCGAGGGAGAGGCGCTCACCGCGCGCGTCGACCTCAAGGCCGACCGTCGGGCCGGGGTGCTGCGCGTGCAGTCGGCGCACCGCGAGCAGGCGGCCGGGCCGCAGACGGCGGCGCGCCTCGCCGCCGAGCTGCACGTGCTGGGCCGGTGGCTGGGGGTGCCGGAGGTCGACGTCGCCCCGGTGGGGGACCTGGCGCCCGCGCTCGCCGCCGAGGTCGCGGCGCACTGACGTCGTCGCTGCCGTCGTCGCTGGCGGCGCCGCCGCCGCGATCGTCCCGACGGCCGCGTCGGCGGTGGACGAGGCGCCCGGCCCGGGTGGCCCTCGCCGTAGGCTGGCGGACGACGTCGCGGGGGAGAGGTTCGTCGTCGGCGAAACCCGGACGGGACCGGCGCGGCCCCGACTCCCCTACGATGTTGTGTGACGTTGCCGACGTCCGCTGCCGTGCGCGCCCGCGCGGCAGAGCGTCGGCTCTGCTCCCGGACCACCCGGCCCGGGCACCGATCGATACGGGAGTCCTGCGTGCCTTCGATCCTCGACAAGGTCCTTCGCATCGGCGAGGGCCGGATCCTCAAGAAGCTGTCCGGCATCGCCGACCAGGTGAACAAGCTCGAGCCCGGCTTCGAGGATCTCACCGACGAGGAGCTGCGGGAGGAGACCGACCGCTTCAAGGCGCGCCTCGAGGCGGGCGAGACCCTCGACGACCTGCTCCCCGAGGCGTTCGCCGCGGTGCGCGAGGCGTCGCGGCGCACGCTCGGCCAGCGGCACTTCGACGTCCAGCTCATGGGCGGCGCGGCGCTGCACCTCGGCAACATCGCCGAGATGAAGACCGGTGAGGGCAAGACCCTCGTCGCGACGACGGCCGCGTACCTCAACGCGCTCGAGGGCAAGGGCGTCCACGTCGTCACGGTGAACGACTACCTGGCGAAGTACCAGTCCGAGCTCATGGGCCGCGTGTACCGCTTCCTGGGCCTGTCGACCGGCGTCATCCTGTCCGGCCAGACGCCGGCGCAGCGGCGCGAGCAGTACGCCGCCGACATCACGTACGGGACGAACAACGAGTTCGGCTTCGACTACCTGCGCGACAACATGGCGTGGTCCACGGACGACCTCGTGCAGCGCGGCCACAACTTCGCGATCGTCGACGAGGTCGACTCGATCCTCATCGACGAGGCACGCACGCCGCTCATCATCTCGGGCCCGGCCTCGGGCGACACGAACCGCTGGTTCGGCGAGTTCGCCAAGGTCGTGCGCCGTCTCAACCCCGGGACGGACTACGAGGTCGACGAGAAGAAGCGCACCGTCGGCGTGCTCGAGCCCGGCATCGAGAAGGTCGAGGACTACCTCGGCATCGACAACCTGTACGAGTCGCTCAACACACCGCTCATCGGGTTCCTCAACAACGCCATCAAGGCGAAGGAGCTCTTCAAGCGCGACAAGGACTACGTCGTGCTCAACGGCGAGGTCATGATCGTCGACGAGCACACGGGCCGCATCCTGCCCGGCCGCCGGTACAACGAGGGCATGCACCAGGCCATCGAGGCCAAGGAGGGCGTGCAGATCAAGGCGGAGAACCAGACGCTCGCCACGATCACGCTCCAGAACTACTTCCGCCTGTACTCCAAGCTCGCGGGCATGACCGGTACCGCCGACACCGAGGCGGCCGAGTTCCAGGGCACCTACAAGCTCGGCGTCGTGCCGATCCCGACGAACCGCCCGATGCAGCGCGTCGACCAGCCCGACCTCGTCTACAAGAACGAGGAGGGCAAGTTCGACGCCGTCGTCGCGGACATCGTCGAGCGACACGCGCAGGGCCAGCCCGTGCTCGTCGGCACGACGAGCGTCGAGAAGTCGGAGCTCCTGTCGTCCAAGCTGAAGAAGCAGGGCGTGCCGCACGAGGTCCTCAACGCGAAGCAGCACGAGCGCGAGGCGGCGATCGTCGCGCTCGCGGGCCGCAAGGGCGCCGTGACGGTCGCGACGAACATGGCCGGCCGCGGTACGGACATCATGCTCGGCGGCAACGCCGAGTTCATGGCGGTCGCGGACCTCGCGGCGCGCGGCCTGGACGCGGCGGAGAACCCGGAGGAGTACGAGGCCGCCTGGCCCGACGCGCTGGAGAAGGCGAAGGCCGCGGTCGCGGCGGAGCACGACGAGGTCCGCGAGCTCGGCGGTCTGTACGTCCTCGGCACGGAGCGGCACGAGTCGCGCCGCATCGACAACCAGCTCCGTGGTCGTTCCGGCCGTCAGGGCGACCCGGGCGAGTCCCGGTTCTACCTGTCCATGCAGGACGACCTCATGCGCCTGTTCAACTCGACCCTCGCCGAGTCGATGATGAACCGCGCGGGGTTCCCCGACGACGTGCCGCTCGAGTCGAAGATGGTCACGCGCGGCATCGCGAGCGCGCAGGGCCAGGTCGAGTCGCGCAACTTCGAGATCCGCAAGAACGTCCTCAAGTACGACGACGTCCTGTCGCGCCAGCGCACCGTCATCTACGACGAGCGCCGCCGCGTGCTCGAGGGCGAGGACCTGCAGGAGCAGGTGCAGCACTTCCTCACCGACGTCGTCACCGCGTACGTCGAGGGCGCCACGGCCGAGGGCAACCCGGAGAGCTGGGACCTCGAGGGGCTGTGGACCGCGCTCAAGGCGGTGTTCCCCATCTCCATCACGGTGGACGAGGTCGTGGAGCAGGCCGGCGGCGAGACGCGCCTCACGAGCGAGATGCTGCTCGAGGAGATCCTCTCGGACGCCCGCATCGCCTACCAGAACCGCGAGGAGCAGCTCGGCGCGGCGAACATGCGCCAGCTCGAGCGTCGCGTGACGCTCTCGGTCCTCGACCGCAAGTGGCGCGAGCACCTCTACGAGATGGACTACCTCAAGGAGGGCATCGGGCTGCGCGCGATGGCGCAGCGCGACCCGCTGGTCGAGTACCAGCGCGAGGGCTTCCAGCTCTTCCAGGCGATGACCGAGGCCATCAAGGAGGAGACGGTCGGGTACCTCTTCAACCTCGAGGTCAAGGTCGCGGAGCCGGGCGCGGCCACGGGCCAGGCGCCGGCGATCTCCGTCGCGGGTGCGGCGCAGGCCGCGCAGTCGGCCGCGGGCCAGGCGCTCGGCGGCGCGGCGGGTGCCGCGTCGGCCGGTGCGGCGGCCGGTCTCGCGGCGGCGGCGCAGCGCGACGCGGCGCCGACGCAGGACTCGCCCGTCGACGGCGCGCCGGTCGCGGACGAGCCGGTCGAGGACGCCTCCGTGGAGGACGCGCCCGTCGAGGACGCGCCGGTCGCGCCGGAGCCGGTGGCGGCACGTGCCGCGGCCGAGGGCCCGGGCGGCGACCGCCCCGGCACGCTCATCGCGAAGGGCCTCGACGGCCCCGACCGCCAGGTCCCGCTGTCGTACACCGCCCCGAGCGAGGACGGCACGGGCCAGGCCGTGGTGTCGGGCGACGCGGGCCGCCGCTCGCGCCGCGCGCTGCACGGCGAGGCGACGGCGGTCGAGAGCGACGGCCGGACCTTCCCGGGCACGCCCCGCAACGCGCAGTGCCCGTGCGGCTCCGGCAAGAAGTACAAGGTCTGCCACGGCCAGAACGAGGCCTGACCGGATGCCCGTCCGCCGGGCACCCTGACGACGACGGCGAGGCGTCCACCTGCGGGTGGGCGCCTCGCCGTCGTCGTGCCCAGCCAGGAAGGCCGCCGGGGATGTCGGGTCCGGGAAGGGCGTCGTCGTGCCCGGACCGGGAAGGGCTCAGCCGATCTCGAGCGCGACCACGCGCCAGGCTCCGCGGCGCGCCTCCAGCCGCGCCGCGGCGGCGCGGACCCGGTCCCCGTCCTGGACGACGACCGTCCCCTCGGCGACGCCGTCGCCGATGCGCAGGACGCGCGCGCGGCGGACGGCGACCGGACGGGCCGGGGTATCGCCCGGCCCGTCGGCCACGAGTCGAGCGCGCCGGGCGAGCGCCTCGTAGATCTCCGGCGACACCCACCGCGCGAGCTGTCCCACCGTGCGCTCGCCCCGGACGACCTCGACCGCAGCCCGGACCACGGCGCAGCACAGCGCGGTCGGGTCCGGCAGGGGCACAGGCGTCGTCGGGCGCCCGAGGGGACGACCCCGGACGACGTGCTGCGGCACGCGGGCCGCCGTCGGGTCGGTCACGTCGACCGTGGCGACGGTCGGGTCGCCGAGGCAGCGGAGCAGCCGCGCCGGCGGGGCGGACGGGACGCTCGTCGAGCGGAGCGGGCGGACCGTGGGCCCGCTCGTAGGTGGGACCGTCGGTGCGGCCGCGGGCGTCACGGTGGTGACCGGGGCGTGCGCGCCGGCCAGCAGGGGAGCGGTCATGGTGGGGCTCCTTCGAGGTCGGCGGTGGTCAGGCGGACGGTGCGACGAGGACCTGGCCCGGCCGGACGAGGTCGGGGTCCGCGCCCACCACGTGGGCGTTCGTCGCGTACCAGCGCTCCACCGCCTCCGCGACCTGCGCGTCGGTGGACCCTGCGGGCAGGTGCCGGGCGGCGATCGACCACAGCGAGTCACCGCGCACGACGACCACCTCCGGCGCGGTCTCCGGGCCGGGCACATCGCGCGTCACGGCCAGCGCCGCGTCGCGCTGGCGGGCGGCGTCCGACGAGGTCCCCTCCGCGGCGACCGTCGGTCCCGCGGCGCCGGAGGCCTCTGCCCCCTGGCCGACGACGCCCGCCCCGGCGGCGTGCTTCCCTCCGGAGCCCGCGGCGTCTCCCGCCCCAGCACTCTCGGTGCTGGTCGACGGCGGCGCGTCGGTCGCTGCGGAGGTGGCACCGTGCGAGCGGTGGGGGTCCTGCGACGTGCCGGCGTCCCCCGGCACCCCGGAGGGCGGCACCGAAGGCGCCGGCACGGACGATGCCGGCACCGAAGACGGCGGCACCGAAGGCGCCGGCACGGACGATGCCGGCACCGAAGACGGCGGCACCGAGGTGACCGGCGCGGGCTGGCCTGGCGCGGCGTCCGCCGCGGTGCCCGACGGACCGTCGGACGCCGCCGTGGAGCCGTCCGCCGTGGCGGACGAGCCGCCGGGGGTCGCCCGGGACGTCGAAGCTGCCCTCTCCGACGCGCCGTTCCCCGACGCCGTACCCTCGTCCCCGGCGACGGCACCGCTGGGTCGCCACCCGAGATCGACGGCGACGACGCCCGGGTCGTCTGCCGGGGCGGCCGCGTGCGCCGCCCCGCCGGCGACGAGCAGACCCGCGCCGACGGTGGCGCCGACGGCGGCGCGCGCCGCGTGCCGGACGACGGCCGGCGCCGCACGGCGCAGGAGTCGTTCTCCCGTCGTCCAGGACCGCCCGGCGGCACCGGCAGCCACGCAGGCCAGCGCGACGAGCGCGCTGAGCGCGACCCAGAGAGCGGCCAGCGCGCCCACCGACACCGCGGCGAGCTCCACCCAGGACTCGACGCGGTGCGTCGGGAGCGCGGCGACGAGGTGCAGCGCCCGGAGCGACAGGACGGTCGTCGCGCCGCCCAGGGCGAGGACGAGCGCGAGGAGGGCGAGCAGACCCCCGGCTCGTCGGGATGCAGCAGTACCTCGGTCCATCGTTGCCCCCTGCCTGCCGTCGCGCACTCGACGGCTTTTGATGTCGTTTGGTGTCGTTTGATGACGACACATCGATCTAAGCGCGCAGGATCGACGCCTGTCCAGGCCCGTCCCGTGATGTGGACGACGGAGGGTCGGGTGCGGTGGCACCCAGCTACGGTGTGCCGATGCGATGGGACGCCCTGTTCGACGACCTCGCGGCGCAGCTCGCCGCGGCGGAGTCGCAGGACCGCGTCGCCGCGGTCGCCGACCTGACCCGGGCGGAGCACGCGACGGTGCTCCTCACCGAGCGGCTGCGCGCCGCGCCGGGGCCCGTGACGCTCGAGCTCCGCGACGCGTCGGCGGTGACCGGCGAGGTGCGGGAGGTCGCGCAGGAGTGGGCGCTGGTCGTCGACGGCCGCCGGCAGCACCTCGTCCCGCTGGACGCCGTGGTCGCGGTGCGAGGTCTCGGGCGGCACGCCGACCCGCCGCGCTCGTCCCGGTCGGCGACGCTCGGCCTCGGGCACGTGCTGCGCGCGCTCCAGCGGGACCGGAGACCGGTCCAGGTGCGGACGACCGCCGGGTCCTGGTCCGGGTGGGTCGCCCGGGTGGGGAAGGACCATCTCGACCTCGAGCCGTCGCCCGGCAGCGCACACGGCGCGCGGGTGGTCCCCTGGTCGGCCCTCGTGTGCGTCAGCGAGGCGGAGACGGGGTACGTACCGAGGTGAGCGCGCGGCAGGGGGAGCCGAGGGAGCGGAGACGTCGTCGTGCTACGGCGTGGGGACGCGGTACAGGACCGCGGAGGTGCGACGGCGTGCCGTCAGCCGTCGAAGTCGCCCGCCTCGATGCGCTGGCGCGTCTGCGCGTACATGCGCTGGATGTACGCCTCGAGCTCGCTCACCTCGACCCGCCACTGGCCGCGACCGCCCACCTGGATCGCGGGCAGCTCTCCCGACCGGACGAGCGCGTACGCCTGGGCCGCCGAGATGTTGAGCTCGTCCGTGACGTCGGCGAGGGTGAGGAACCGCTGGGGCATGGCGTCAGTCTGGCACGCCCACACCCCACCGCGGTGCTCGTCCACAGGCCCTGCCACGCGCCCCGCCGACCGGGGATCATGAAGCCGCGGCACGGGCGACGTGCCGACCACCGAGGGGGAGATGGATGACGACGACCGTGGAACGACCCGTCCCGGGGGCCGCGACGCCCCCGCCCGCCGCGCGGCTACGGCGGCCGGGCTGGAAGGACCCGCGGCTGCTCGTGGGGGTCGTCGTGGTGGCGCTGTCCGTCGCGCTGGGGTCCTGGGCCGTGAGCAGCGCGAGCCGGACCGTCGCGGTGTACGCGGCCGGCACGCCGCTGACGCCCGGCACCACCGTCGGTGCGGCCGAGCTGCGCACGGTCGAGGTGCGGCTCGGCGCGCAGACCGACCGCTACCTGATTGTCGAGGACGGGCTCCCGGACGAGGCGGTCGTCCTGCGGACGGTGGCCGCGGGCGAGCTCGTCCCCGCGACGGCGCTCGGTGCCGCCACCGACCTCGCGGTGCGGGCGGTCGCGGTGCCCGTGACGTCGGGCCTCTCGGAGCGGATCGTGGCCGGCGCCGACGTCGACCTCTGGCACGTCCCGGAGGCCGCCGCCGCACCGTCCCCGGAGGTCGCGCAGGACGCCCCGGACGGACCGGGTGCCGTGCCGGAGATGCTCGTCGGCGGCGTCACGGTCGCCCAGGTCGACGAGGGTGAGGGCACGCTCGTGGTCGGCGGGCCGACGACGGTGCACCTGCTCGTCGAGGTCGACGACCTCCCCGCCGTGCTCGCCGCCGTCGCGGGGGAGGGGACCCTCGCGCTGGTCCCGGTCGGCGGTGCGGGGTGAGCGGCGCGACCACGGTCACGACGGTCCTGTGCGCGGTCCGCGGGGCGCGCGAGGCGGAGGTCGTCACGACGCTCGACGCGTCCGGGCTGCGGGTGACGCGGCGCTGCGCGGACGTCGTCGAGCTGCTCGCCGCGGCGGCCGCGGGGGCCGGGCGGGTCGCCGTCGTCTCGCACGACCTCCCGGCGCTGGACCGGCAGGCCGTGGCCGACCTGCACGCGCACGACGTCCGGGTCGTCGCGCTCGCCCCCGGGGGCACGTGGGAGGAGGACCGGCTGCGGGCTCACGGGGTGGACACCGTGGTGGACGTGGACCGGTCGCCGGGCACCCTGTGCGACGCCGTCCGGGCGGTCGTGCCGGCGCGCACCGCGCACGCGGGCCCGCCCGGAGCGCCCGCCCGCGTCCCGGCGCCTGTGCCGGCCGACGACGAGGGCGACCGGCACGACGGCCGGACCGTCGCCGTCTGGGGCCCGACCGGGGCGCCGGGCCGCACGACCGTCGCGACGAACCTCGCGGTCGAGCTCGCGGGCCCGGCACTCGCGGGGAGGCCCCGGCGGCGCCGCGCCGCACGCCGCGCGCGCGAGGTCGACGCGGCTGCCACGGCCACCGTCGGGCCTCCGGCCGAGGTGCTGCTCGTCGACGCGGACACGTACGGCGGGACGGTCGCGCAGCGCCTCGGGCTGCTCGACGAGTCCCCGGGGCTCGCCGCCGCGGCCCGCAGCGCCGGTCAGGGCGTGCTCGACGCCGCGGGCCTCCGCGCGCTGGCCCCGGTGCTCGTGCCCCGTGTCCGCGTCCTCACGGGCCTCGCCCGCGCGGCGCGCTGGCCCGAGCTGCCGGGCCCGTCGCTCGACGCGGTGTGGCAGGTGGCACGGTCGGTCGCGGACTGGACCGTCGTCGACTGCGGCTTCGGCATCGAGCAGGACGAGCTGCTCAGCTACGACACCCGCGCCCCGCAGCGCCACGACGCGACGCTCAGCGCGCTGGGCGCCGCGGACGTCGTCGTGGTCGTGGGCGGCGGAGACCCGGTCGGGCTGCAGCGCCTCGTCCGCGCGCTCGACGAGCTGCGAGACTCCGGGGCGGCGGTCGCCGCGGCCCGGGTCGTCGTCGCGAACCGGGTGCGGGCGAGCGTCGTCGGGCCACGGCCCGAGCGCGCGGTGCGCGACGCGATGGCGCGGTACGCCGGCGTCGAGGACCTGCACGTCGTCCCGGAGGACGCCGCCGTCGACACGGCGCTCCGGGAGGGGAGGACGCTCGGCGAGACCGCCCCGGCGAGCCCTGCCCGGCGCGCGCTGGCCCGGCTCGCGGAGGCAGTGCGGGAGGCCGCCCCGTCCGGGCGTGGTGCGGCGCCCGGACCGGTGCTCGAGGCGGCACACTGAACCCATGCGCATCTATCTCCCCGCGACGCTCGACGAGCTCGACGCCGTCACCGTGACCGCCGACGCCGCCCGCTGGACCGTCGCCCCGCGCGGCGCCCACGCCGTGACCGCCGCGCTGACGCGTGCGCTGCCCGACGAGGACGAGGAGGGCCTCGAGTACGCGGCGGCGCTCGAGGCGGCGGACGACTCGCTCGCGCTCGTCGCGTCGCGCCCGGACGCGCCGCGGCAGCGGCTCGTCGTCACGCTCGAGGTGCCCGACGGCGCGGTCCAGGTCGTGGGGGCCGAGGACTCCGACGACGAGGACGCGCCCGCCCCGAGCGCCGTCGAGGTGCTGCGCACGGTGCCCGACGTCGCGATCGTGTGCGTGCACGTCGACGAGCCGGAGGCGGTCGCGGACGTCGAGGCCGTGCTCGCCGCGGCGGACGACGACGGTCCCGATGCGGACGCGGCGCTCGACGCGGCCATCGAGCGCGTGGGCGAGCGCGACCTGCTCTGGTACGACTGGTCCGAGCTCAAGGACGTGCCGCGCGGCTGAGACCGGGGCGAACCCGGGGCAGACCGAACCTGGGACGCCGCCTGGGGTGACGAGGCCCGTCAGCCCAGGCGGCCCAGCACCTCGTCGTGCAGCAGGCCGTTCGTCGCGAGGGCGTTGCCGCCCCACGGGCCGTCGGCGCCGTCCAGCGACGTGAACCGCCCGCCCGCCTCGGTGACGATCGGCACGAGCGCCGCCATGTCGTAGAGCTCGAGCTCGGGCTCGGCGGCCGCGTCGACCGCGCCCTCGGCGACGAGCATGTACGACCAGAAGTCGCCGTAGCCGCGCGTGCGCCACGCGCCGCGCATGAGGTCGAGGAACGGCTCGAGCTTGCCGCGCTCCTCCCAGCCGTCGAGCGACGCGTAGGCGAGCGACGCGTCCGACCACGACGAGACGCCCGAGACGTGCAGGCGCGACGCGGCGGCGAGCGACTTGCCCGTCCACGCGCCGGTGCCCTTCGAGGCCCACCAGCGCCGGCCGAGCGCGGGCGCGGACACCAGCCCGACGACGACCTCGTCGCCGTCGGCGAGCGCGATGAGCGTGGCCCACACGGGGACGCCGCGCACGAAGTTCTTCGTCCCGTCGATCGGGTCGACGATCCAGCGGCGGGCGCCGTGGCCCGTCTCGCCGTACTCCTCGCCCACGATCGCGTCGCGGCCGCGGGCCCGGCCGAGCTGGCCGCGGATGATCTCCTCGGCCGTCCGGTCGGCGTCGCTCACGGGCGTCGAGTCGGGCTTGGACTCGACGTGCAGGTCGAGCGCCTTGAAGCGCGACAGGGTGTGGGCGTCGACCTGGTCGGCGATCACGTGGGCGAGGCGCAGGTCGTCGTCGTAGCCGCGCGTCGAGGGGGGCGTCATGGCTCACACCGTAGCGGTGCGCGCACGGGCCGGGGGAGGCGCCGCGCGGGGTGCGGGCTCAGGCGGCGCCGGTGCGCGAGGCGAGCACACGCCGGAACGACTCGAGCCGCGCCGCGCGGGCGTCGCGGGTGACGTCGTCGGGGGAGTCGGCCACCCAGTCGTCGAGCGCGCAGTCCGGCGCGTCGTCGAGGTGGGTGCACCCGCGCGGGCACGCGGCGGCGACGGCGTCGAGGTCCTCGAACGCGCGCAGCAGGTGGTCGACCTGCACGTGCGCGAGCCCGAACGACCGCACGCCGGGCGTGTCGATGACCCACCCGCCGCCCGGCAGGCGCAGCGCGACCGCCGACGTCGACGTGTGCCGGCCGCGCCCCGTGACGTCGTTGACGTGCCCCGTCGCGCGCCGGGCGTCGGGCACGAGCGCGTTGACGAGCGTCGACTTCCCCACGCCCGAGTGCCCGACGAACACCGACGTGCGCCCGGCCAGCGCCTCGCGGACCGCGTCGAGCGGCTCGATGGCCCAGCCGTCCGGCGCGAGGCCGTCGGGCGCGCGCCGCGTGACGACGACGGAGACGCCGAGCGGCTCGTACAGCGCGCGCAGCGGCGCCGGGTCGGCGAGGTCCGCCTTGGTGAGGCACAGCAGGACGTCCATGCCGGCGTCGTACGCGGCAACGACGCACCGGTCGATCATGCGGGTGCGCGGCTCGGGCTCGGCGAGGGCGGTGACGACGACGAGCTGGTCCGCGTTCGCGACGATGACGCGCTCGTACGGGTCGGTGTCGTCGGCGGTGCGGCGCAGCACCGACGACCGCTCCTGGATGCGGACGATGCGCGCGAGCGAGCCGTCGTCCCCGGTGACGTCGCCGACGAGGTCGACGCGGTCCCCGCACACGATCCGCGTGCGCCCGAGCTCGCGCGCCTTCATGGCGAGGACGGTGCGCTCGTCCTCGGCGCCGACGACCGTCCCGTCGTCGGTCCCGCCCACGAGCAGCGTGTAGCGGCCCCGGTCCACGCCCGTGACGAACCCGGTCACCGCGTCCGCGTGCTCGGGGCGCTGCTTGGTGCGCGGGCGGCTGCCGCGCTTGCCGGGGCGCGAGCGGAAGTCGGACTCGTCCGGGACGCGGGCCATCAGCGGGCCGCCGCCCCCGAGCCGCCGAGCATCCGCTCCCACATGCCCGCGAAGCCGGGGAGCGTCTTGGCCGTCGTCGCGACGTTCTCGACGCCGACGCCCGGCACGCGCAGCCCGATCACGGCGGCCGAGGTCGCCATGCGGTGGTCGTGGTAGGTGCGGAAGACGGCGCCGTGCAGGGGGCGCGGCGTGACGACGAGCCCGTCGCGCGTCTCCTCGGCCTGCCCGCCGAGGCGCGTGATCTCGGCCGCGAGCGCGGCCAGGCGGTCGGTCTCGTGCCCGCGCAGGTGCGCGATGCCGCGCAGGCGGCTGGGCCCGTCGGCGAGGGCCGCGAGCGCGGCGATCGTGGGGGCGAGCTCGCCGGCGGCGTGGAGGTCCACGTCGACGCCGCGCACCTCGCCCGTGCCCGTCACGGTGAGCACGTCGCCGTCGAGGGACGACGTGGCGCCCATGGTCTCGAGCAGCTCGGGGACCATCGCGCCGGGCTGCGTGGTCGCCGTCGGCCAGCCCGTGACGCGCACGGTGCCCCCGGCGACGAGCGCGGCCGCGAGGAACGGCGCGGCGTTCGACAGGTCGGGCTCGACCTGCACGTCGCGCGCCGCGATCGGTCCCGGCTCGACGCGCCAGATCGCCGGGCGCGAGTCGTCGACGACGACCCCGACCTCCCGCAGGACCTCCACCGTCATCTCGATGTGGGGCATGCTCGGCAGCGTGTGCCCGACGTGCCGGACCGTGAGGCCCTGGTCGTAGCGCGCCGCCGCGAGGAGCAGCCCGGAGACGAACTGGCTCGACGCCGACGCGTCGATGTCGACGGACCCGCCCCGGACCCGGCCGCGCCCGCGCACGGTGAACGGGAGGGTCGTGGGCAGGCTGCCGCCGTCGTCGCCCGCGACCGGGACGTCCAGCGCGCTGAGCGCCGCCACGACCGGGCCCATGGGCCGCACCCGCGCGCCCTCGTCGCCGTCGAACCGCACCGCGCCGTCCGCCAGCGCCGCGACCGGCGGGAGGAAGCGCATGACCGTCCCGGCGAGGCCGCAGTCGACGTCGACCGGTCCGCGCAGGGCGCCGGGTGTCACGTGCAGCTCGGTCGGCGACGCGCCCTCCTCGATCCCCACGCCCAGCGCGCGCAGCGCCGCGATCATGAGGTCGGCGTCGCGGCTGCGCAGCGCGCCGCGCAGCGTCCCGGGGCCGTCGGCGAGCGCCGCGAGCACGAGCAGCCGGTTCGTCAGCGACTTCGACCCCGGGACCTCGACCGTCGCGTCGAGCGGCCCGCGCGCCGTGGGCGCGACCCAGGCGTCGGCCGGGGCGGGGGACGGTGCGTCGGTGGGCGCGGGGGGCTGCGTCGTCATGGCGTCCAGGCTAGTGGAGCGTAGCCGCCCGACGGCGGCCGGTCCCGCCCGGCGGACGGGCGCGGCCGGCGGACGGGCGCGGCCGTGCGGTGCGACGCGTCAGGCGACCTTGGCGCGGACGGCGGCCCCGGCGTCGTGCACGGCGCCCGCGGTGCTGCTCGCGGCGTGCTGCGCGGCGTCCTGGGCGGCCTTCGCGGCGCGGCGAGCCGAGCGCGACACGTCCTTCGCCGTGCTCTTCGCTCCCGCGACGACGGCCTCCTGCTTCGCCTGCTTGGCGAGCGCGAGGTCGTGCCGCGCCCGCTCGAGACGCCACTGGACGCCCGGGCGGCCCTCGTAGTCGGCGCCCGCGATGAGCGCGGCCCCGATCGCCCCGACGTTCGCGACGAACTTCCGCGTCCGCTCGGTGCGCGTGGCCTCGCCGCCCGTGAACGGCTGGTTGACGACGGCGAGCGGGACCGTGAGCGCGGCGAGCGTGAGCGCGGCGGTCCGGGGCGCCTTGCCGACGGCGAGGCACAGGCCCGCGACCGCCGTCGCCGCGCCGTGGGCGCGGACGAGCGTCGTCACCTGCCGCTCGCTCAGGGTGGCCTCGATGCCGACGCGCTTCTCGACGAGCTCGACGCCCGCGCGCGCGGCCCGCACGTGCTCCGCCGGCTTGAGCGCGGCCTGGACCCCGTCGTAGACGAACCACGAGGCCAGCATGGGCCTCGCGAGGTGACGCAGCAGCATCGGTTCTCTCCTCATCGCTGGTGACTCGCCGGTGCCCTGGGCGGGCGTCCTCCGGTGGGTCCCAGCCTGCCGCGCCCCCCGGGACGGCGCCACCCGCGGCGGTGCCCGGGCCGGGAATGCCCGGGGGCGCTCGCGGGTTGCACCCCTCGTGACCGCCCTGCTCCAGACTCCTGCACCCGCCGCCCGGGTCGCGTCGCCGACCCCGGGGTCTCCGGCGCCGGACGCCGCGTTCGCCGCCGCGTGGTCGGTGCCGGGCCGTGCGCGGGACGCCTCATCGAACACCCAGACGAACGGGGGACTAGGCTCGTTGTTGATGACAGAGCGAATCTCCGGCAGCGACGTCTCCGGCAGCCCTGCGACGACGTCGGGAACGACGCCGGACGACGGTGCGCCCGCCGGCACGACGCTGCCCGCCGACGCGACGGACGCCGAGGACACGAACCGGGCCCCGGAGGCCGAGAGCGACGCCGCGCGCGCCGCCCGGTTCGAGCGGGACGCCCTGCAGTACCTCGACCAGCTGTACTCCGCCGCGCTGCGGATGACGCGCAACCCCTCGGACGCCGAGGACCTGGTGCAGGAGACGTTCGCGAAGGCGTTCGCGGCGTTCCACCAGTACCGCCCGGGCACGAACCTCAAGGCGTGGCTGTACCGGATCCTCACGAACACGTTCATCAACACGTACCGCAAGAAGCAGCGCGAGCCGCAGCAGGCGCAGACGGACGACGTCGAGGACTGGCAGATCGCGCGCGCGGCGTCGCACACGTCGCAGGGCCTGCGCTCGGCCGAGGCGGAGGCGCTCGACCGCCTGCCGGACTCGGACGTCAAGCGCGCGCTCCAGGAGCTCCCCGAGGACCGGCGCATGGTCGTGTACTACGCCGACGTCGAGGGCTTCCCGTACAAGGAGATCGCGGAGATCATGGGGACACCGATCGGCACGGTCATGTCCCGCCTGCACCGAGGCAGGCGCCAGCTGCGCGAGCTGCTGGCCGACTACGCCGCGAGGCGAGGACTGGTGGGCGCGAAGAGCCCCGGAGGTGAGTCGTGAGCACGTCAGAGACCCGTGAGCCCGGACGGGGTCCGGTCGAGGAGCCGGTGACCCCGATCCCGCACTCGACCGCGGGCGAGTCCGAGTGCGAGCACGCGCTCACGCACCTGTACGAGTACCTGGACTCCGAGATGACGCCCGACGACGAGCTGCGCATGCGCCAGCACGTCGCGCACTGCTCGCCGTGCCTGGCCGAGCTGAGCGTCGAGGAGCTCGTCAAGCAGCTCGTGCGCCGCTCGTGCCACGAGAAGGCGCCGGCGGGGCTGCGGGAGCGCATCCACACGCAGCTCACCGTGATGGTCACGACGACGACGGTCGTCGAGACCCGCTGACCCGGGTCCGGGGGCCAGCCCCTGGGGCCCGCGCGCACGAGAGAGGGCCCGGACCGACGACGTCGGTCCGGGCCCTCTTCCGTGCTCCCCCTCGCGGGGGCTGCGCCGTCTCAGGCGTTGGGGCGCTTGCCGTGGTTCGCGGCGTTGCCCTTGCGGCTGCGACGCTTGCGTCCGCGCTTGCTCATGGTGTTCTCCTGACGGTCGGGGAGTGCTGCCGGTCTCGGCGGTTCTCGACGGGTGTCGACGTGGAACGACCGGTCTCGGCGTGTCCAGTCCGTCTCCCATGGTCCCACACGCGACCCCTTGTCACGGTCGAGCACGCGATATATCGTGTCTGGCGGAACGAGATATATCGCGAGTGCCTGCCCGGCCGTCCTGGTCGACCCGGCGCGCGCGGCGACCAGGACGGAGCGCGGGATGACGCAGGAGCTCTGGACCCTCACCGGTCCGCAGGCCATCGACCTCGCGCTCGTGCGCCGACTCGACGCGACGATGATCGGCGGGCGCATCGACGTCGTCGCGCACGAGGACCCGGCACGGACCGACGCGCGCGTCGAGGTGCACTCGGTGAGCGGGCGCGCGCTCGAGGTGCGGCTCGACGGGACGACGCTCCGGGTGGGCTACGGCCCGTTCGAGGCGGGCTGGAAGGGCTTCCTCGAGCGCTTCCGCACGTACACCGGCAAGGACGCCGCGGAGGTCCACGTCGCCGTCCCGGCGGGCGCGCAGGTCGAGGTCGCGACCGTGCAGGGCGAGGCGCTCGTCGCGGGAGCCTGCGAGGGCGTGCGGCTCGCGACCGTGTCCGGCGCCGTCATGACGAGCCGGACGCGCGGCCCGCTGCGCGTCGACACCGTCTCCGGCGAGGTCGCCGCGAGCGAGCACGACGGCCCGGTCCGGATGGAGTCCGTCTCCGGCGGCCTCACCGCGACGGGTGCCCTGCGCTCGCTGCGGCTCGACTCGGTCTCCGGCTCCGTGACCGTGGACACGCGCACGACGCCGGACGAGATCACGGTGAGCGCCGTCTCCGCCGACGTGCTCGTGCGCCTGCCCGACCCGGACGCGATGGACTACGCCGTCCGCTGCCTCAGCGGCCGGCTCGTCGTCGACGGTGAGGAGCAGCGCGGGTCCGCGCGGTCCTTCCGCCGCGCGGCGCGGCTCGGCGCGGGCGCGCCCGTCCGCGTCTCGGCCGTCTCGGGCGACGTCACCGTGCTGCGGGGGACGTCCGGGACGTCGTCCGCCCCGGCCGACGCGCCCCCGGTGCAGGACGCGGCCCCGGACGCCCCGGCGTGGGGCAGCCCCGGTGCTCCCGCCGGGCGACCGGCCCCCGCGAGCGGCCCGGTGGACCGCTGATGGCCACCGTCTTCGCCCACGGCCAGCTCCGGCTCTACCTGCTCGCGCTCCTCGCGTCCGGGCCCAAGCACGGGTACGAGCTCATCACCGAGCTCTCCGAGCGGTTCGGGGGCACCTACCGCCCGAGCGCCGGGACGATCTACCCGCGCCTCGCGCGGCTCGAGGACGAGGGCCTGGTCCACCGCAGCGCCGACGGGCGCAAGACGACGTACGAGCTGACCCCCGCGGGGCGCGCCGAGATCGAGGCGCGGCGCGCGGACGTCGCGGCGCTCGAGCACGGCATCGCCGAGACGGTGCGCCAGCGCGCCGAGGCGCTGCGCGCCGACGTGCAGGGCTCGCTGCGGGGCCTGCGCGCCGAGCTCGCCGCCGCCGCCCAGACGGCGCGCGCCCGCCCGCGCGACGGCGAGCACGACACCCGGTGTCGCGAGTCGACCGCGCGCCGTGCCGAGGCGGAGGCCGTGCTGCAGCGCTTCCGCGACGAGCTCCGCGCGGACCTGCGCCGGGCGGACGCGACCGGCGGCGTGCCCGAGCTGACGGTCGACACGCTGCGCACCGTGCTCGACAGCGCGCGCCGCGCCGTGCGGTCCACCCTGCCCTGACGTCCCGAGACCACCGACCACGCACCAGAGAACCGAACGAGGAGAAGCGCATGAGCACCGAGTCCTGGGTCATCAACGCCCCCCGGAGCGTCGACGTCGCGGACGTCCGGCGCGTCGTCGTCCAGCTCACGGACGGGTCGGTCGACGTCGTCGCCGACCCCGGCCGCGAGAGCGGGGCGCACCTCGACGTGAGCGAGGTGTCCGAGCGCCCGCTGCAGGTGAGCGTGCACGACGGCGAGCTGCGCGTCGGGTACGACTTCGCCGGCATCGAGGGCCTCGTCGACCGCGCGAAGGGCCTGCGCGACAAGGACCGCGCCGTCGTGCGGGTCACCGTGCCCGCGAGCGTCCCGCTCAAGGTGACGACCGCGCGTGCCGCGGCGACCGTCGTCGGGACGCGCGCGGACGTGTCCGTCACGACCGGGACCGGCGCCGTCCGCGTCCAGGGCGTCTCGGGCACGGCGTCGGTCCGCACGGCCACCGGCTCCGTCGACGTCGGCGAGCACGTCGGCGACGTCCACGTGACCACGGCGTCCGGCACCGTCACGCTCGGCGGCACGCTCGGGCGCGTGTCGGTCAGCACCGTCACGAGCGGCGTCGAGGTCGTCGCGCGCGAGAGCACCCCGCTCGTCGACGCGCGCACGGTCTCGGGCGACGTGGCCGTGCGCCTCGGCGCCGGCTCGGCCGTGAACCTCAAGGCCCGCAGCGTCACCGGCAAGGCCGTGCTCGACGGCGTGCGGCTCGACTCCAGCGCGCAGCGCACCACGTCCGTCGACCACGTCGACCAGCACGGCGCGGGCGGCGCCTACGTGTCGGCGAGCACCGTCTCGGGCGACCTCACGGTCTCGCGCGGCTGAGCGGTACCGCCCCGACGCCGAGGGGGAGGCGTGGTCCGCGACCACGCCTCCCCCTCGTGCATCCCCGCGGCCTCAGACGGTGTCGTCGGGCAGCCCGAGCCACGCGTGCCAGCCGGTGTGCAGCACGAGCCACGCCATGAGCCCGTAGCCCGCCTGGCCGGGGAAGCCGTTCCCGCTCTGCGCGAGGTCGGCGAGCCACTGCTCGTGCGTGACGAGCGGGCTGAACGTGTCGACGTAGGGGACGCGGCGCCGGTTCGCGACGTCCGAGAACGCGTGGGACAGCTCCGCGAGGCGCTCCGCGTCCTGCGCGTGGCCCGGCGGCGGCCCGACGACGAACGTGGGCAGGCGGTGGGACTCCGCGACGTCGAGCACGTTCGCGAGGTTGAGGCGCGAGCGCGCGACCGACAGCCCCGCGTCGAGGTCGTGGCGGCCGAGGCCGATGACGAGGCGGTTGTCGACGTCCGGCTCGGGGGAGAACCGGCGCGCGGTCTCCGCCTCCCAGCGCTGGCTGAGGGCCGTCGTCGTCTCGCCGGGGATGGCGAGCGGGAACACGTACGCCGGCTGGGGGAAGCGCGTGCGCGCGACGACGCGCCCCGCCCACCCCAGGGCCTTCGCGTCGCCGACGCCGGCGCTCAGCTCGTCGCCGACGACGCAGATCCGTACCTCACGACTCACCGCGTCTTCCACGAGCGCCATTCTCCCCGACGCGGGCCGCGCGGGTCGATCCGAGCCGGTGCGGACGGCGTGTCGACCCGCGCGGGGGTCGCCGCGGCGCCCGGACGCGTCAGGCCAGGGTCGCTCCCCAGGTGACCTCGTGGGACGCGCCGGGCTCGAGCCGGACGAGGCGCTCGCCCGTGCGGAACGCGTCCGCGACGCAGCTCATCGGCTCGGCGGCGACGCCGGTGCGGCGGAACGCGACGTCGCCGACGTGGTCGCCCGTGCAGACCTGCCACGTGTCCATCGAGCCGTCCATCCACACGGCGGCCGTGCGGCCGTCGGGCGCGGTGAGGCGGATCCAGGACAGCCCGTCCTCGTCGCGCAGCACGTCCACGTACGCGTCGTCGAGGTCGACGCCCGCGAGCAGGCGCGGCTCGCGCAGGTCGAAGGTGCCGGTGGCGGGCTCGGTGCCGGTCGGCAGGAGCCGCTCGTCGGTCGTGACGCGGGTCGCCGCGTCCAGGCGCAGCGTGCACGCGTCGAGGTCCGCGCCGTCGGCCGAGAGCCACGGGTGGAAGCCGACGCCGTACGGGGCGGTCGCCGTGCCGACGTTCGTCGTGCGGACGTGGACGCGCAGCCCCGCGTCGTCGAGCGAGTACGTCACGCGCGCGACGAGGTCGAACGGGTAGCCGGGGGACGGCGGCAGGTGCAGCTCGAGCGTCGCGCGCGCGGCCTCGTGCTCGACGACCGTCCAGCGCTGCCAGCACGCGAGGCCGTGCAGCGCGGTCCCGCGGTCCGGCTCCGAGATCGGCACCTGGTACGTCGTGCCGTCGACCGTGTACTGCCCGTCGCGGAGCCGGTTGGGCCAGGGGAGCAGGACGGCGCCGTTGAACGCGGGCGACACCTCGTCCTCGCCGAAGGGCGTGAAGACCGGCCGGCCCCCCACCGCGTACTCGCGGACGGCCGCTCCGACCTCGGTGATCGTCGCTGCGTGGTCGCCGTGGGCGATGCGGACCTGGGCTCCTGAGGGGGCATGGGTGTTCACGCTCACATACGGTACTCGGCGTGCGCGGGTGCGCGATGCGCCCACGCCCGTCAGACTCGGTGCCCGGGTGTGTCTTCCGGCGCACCCGACGCAGCACGAGGAGGAACGATGGAACGACAGGTGCTCGGGCGGACGGGACGGCTCGTCTCGGTCGTCGGACTGGGAACCTGGCAGCTCGGCGCCGACTGGGGCGACGTGAGCGAGGACGACGCGCGCGCCGTCCTCGACGCCTCCGCGCAGGCCGGCGTGACGTTCTTCGACACCGCGGACGTCTACGGCGACGGGCGCAGCGAGCAGATCATCGGCTCCTACCTCGCCGACAACCCCGGCCACGGGATCACGGTCGCCACGAAGATGGGTCGCCGGGAGCCGCAGGACGCCGACAACTACACGCTCGCGAAGTTCCGCGAGTGGGTCGACCGCTCGCGCCGCAACCTGCGGACCGACCGGCTCGACCTCGTGCAGCTCCACTGCCCGCCGACCGCCGTCTACTCGCGCGACGAGGTCTACGACGGCCTCGACACGCTCGTCGCCGAGGGTGCGATCGCGAGCTACGGCGTGAGCGTCGAGACCGTGGACGAGGCCCTCACGGCCATCGCGCGCCCCCACGTCGCCACGGTGCAGATCATCCTCAACGCGTTCCGGCTCAAGCCGCTCGACGCGGTGCTGCCCGCGGCGTCCGACGCCGGCGTCGGCGTCATCGCTCGCGTCCCGCTCGCGTCCGGGCTGCTGTCCGGGAAGTACACGAAGGACACGACGTTCGCCGCGGACGACCACCGCACGTACAACCGCGACGGCAGCGCGTTCGACGTCGGCGAGACGTTCTCGGGCGTCGACTTCGAGACCGGGGTCCAGGCGGCGGCCGAGTTCACCACGCTCGTGCACGACGTCGTCGGGCAGGACCTCACCCCGGCCCAGGTGGCCATCGCGTGGGTCTGGCAGCAGCCGGGCGTGTCGACCGTCATCCCCGGCGCGCGCAACGTCGAGCAGGCGCGGTCGAACGCCGCCGCGGGCGACGCGGACGTCCTCGGCCCGCTCTTCACCTCGGGCGTGCGCGAGATCTACGACCGCTACCTGCGCGAGAAGATCCACGACCGCTGGTAGGTCGGCACGACCGACCCCCGGTGCGACGGCGACGGCGCACCGACGACGAAGGCCCCCTCCGCGCGGAGGGGGCCTTCGTCGTGCGCGGGTCGTGCGGGCCGGTCAGCGGGCGAACGCCTGCTCCAGCAGCACCGCCTGCTGCGCCTGGTGCTTCTTCGCCGTGCCGGCGGCCGTGGAGGCCGACGCCGGTCGGGAGACGACGCTCACGCGCGGCAGGTCCTCCGGCAGGTTGATGTGCACGAACGACCAGGCACCCTGGTTCTCGGGCTCATCCTGCACCCACACGACCTCGGCGCCCGGGTACTTGGCGAGCTCGGCCCGGATGCCGTCGACGTCGAGCGGGTAGAGCTGCTCGAGGCGGACGAGCGCCACGCCCTCGTCGCCGCGCTTGGTGCGCTCGGCGAGGAGGTCGTAGTACACGCGGCCCGTGCAGAGGAGCACGCGGTCGACCTTCGCCGGGTCGGCCGTCGCGTCCGCGATGACGGGCTGGAACGTGCCGGTCGTGAAGTCCTCGACGCTCGACGCGGCGGCCTTGAGGCGCAGGAGCTGCTTCGGCGTGAACACGATGAGCGGACGACGCGGGCGGGCGTACGCCTGCCGGCGCAGCAGGTGGAAGTACGACGCGGGCGTCGACGGCTGCGCGATCGTCATGTTGTCCTCGGCGGCGAGCTGGAGGAAGCGCTCGATGCGCGCGGACGAGTGGTCCGGCCCCTGGCCCTCGTAGCCGTGGGGGAGGAGCATGACGACCGAGGAGTACTGGCCCCACTTCTGCTCGGCGGACGAGATGAACTCGTCGATCACCGTCTGGGCGCCGTTGACGAAGTCGCCGAACTGCGCCTCCCACAGCACGAGCGCGTCGGGGCGCTCGACCGAGTAGCCGTACTCGAACCCGAGCGCGGCGTACTCCGAGAGCGACGAGTCGTAGACCCAGAACTTCGCCTGGTCCGCCGACAGGTACAGCAGCGGCGTCCACTCGGCGCCCGTCTCGCGGTCGTGCAGGACGGCGTGACGCTGCACGAACGTGCCGCGGCGCGAGTCCTGGCCGGCGAGGCGCACCGGGGTGCCCTCGACGAGGAGCGAGCCGAACGCGGCGAGCTCGCCGAAGCCCCAGTCGATGTTGCCCTCGACGGACATCTGCCGGCGCTTCTCGAGGAGCTGCGCGAGCTTCGGGTGGACGGTGAAGCCCTCCGGCGGCGCGACGTGCACCTGGCCGACGCGCTCGAGGACCGAGCGGTCGATCGCCGTCTTCCAGCCGACCATCGTGCCGGCGTCCTCGAGCTGGGACTCCGGGCGCTCGAGACCGGCGACCGGCTCGCGGTCCGCGGCGGGCGTGAAGCCGCCCTCCTTGGTCTCGGTGAAGACGCGCTCGAGCTGGGCCTGGTAGTCCTGGAGGACGTGCTCGGCCTCCTCGAGCGTGATGTCCCCGCGCGCGACGAGGTTCTCGGTGTACAGCTTGCGCACCGAGCGCTTCGCCTCGATGAGGTTGTACATGAGCGGCTGCGTCATCGAGGGGTCGTCGCCCTCGTTGTGACCGCGGCGGCGGTAGCAGATCATGTCGATGATCACGTCGCGGTCGAACTGCTCGCGGAACGCGAAGGCGAGCTCGGCGACGCGCACGCACGCCTCGGGGTCGTCGCCGTTCACGTGGAAGATCGGGACCTGGTAGCCCTTGGCGACGTCGGTCGCGTACGTCGTCGAGCGCGACGACGACGGGCCCGTGGTGAAGCCGACCTGGTTGTTGATGATGACGTGCACGGTGCCGCCGGTGCGGTACCCGCGCAGCTGGGCGAGGTTGAGCACCTCGGGCACGACGCCCTGGCCCGCGAAGGCCGCGTCGCCGTGGATGAGGATCGGCAGCACGGAGAAGCCGTCGCCGCCCAGGTCGATGCGGTCCTGCTTGGCGCGCACGATGCCCTCGAGGACCGGGTCGACCGCCTCGAGGTGCGAGGGGTTCGCCGCGAGGTAGACCTTCGTCGTCGCGCCGGTCTCGGCGGTGAAGACGCCCTCGGTGCCGAGGTGGTACTTCACGTCGCCCGAGCCCTGGACGCTCTTCGGGTCGAGGTTGCCCTCGAACTCCGCGAAGATCTGCGCGTAGCTCTTGCCCGCGATGTTGGCGAGCACGTTGAGCCGCCCGCGGTGCGCCATGCCGATGCCGACCTCGTCGAGGCCGTTCTCCGCGGCCTTCGACAGGATCGCGTCGAGCAGCGGGATGAGCGCCTCGCCGCCCTCGAGCGAGAAGCGCTTCTGCCCGACGAACTTCGTCTGCAGGAACGTCTCGAACGCCTCGGCGGAGTTGAGGCGGCGCAGGATGCGGAGCTGGTCCTCGCGCGGCGTGCGCGCGTACCCGGACTCGAGGCGCTCCTGGAGCCACTTGCGCTGCGTGCGGTCGGCGAGGTGCATGTACTCCACGCCGACGGTGCGGCAGTAGGAGTCGCGCAGCAGGCCGAGGATGTCGCGCAGCGTCGACTTGGTGCGGCCGCCGAACCCGCCCGTGGGGAACGTGCGGTCGAGGTCCCACAGCGTCATGCCGTGGTTCTGGATGTCGAGGTCGCCGTGCTTGCGCTGGCGGTACGCAAGCGGGTCGGTGTCGGCCATGAGGTGGCCGCGCGAGCGGTAGGAATGCACCAGCTCGGCGATCTTGGCGGGCTTGGCCGCCTCGATCTCGGCGTCCGTCGTGTTGTCGCGGACCCAGCGCACCGGCTCGTAGGGGATGCGCAGCGCGGCGAAGACGCGGTCGTAGAAGCCGTCCTCGCCGAGGAGCTTCTGCGACAGGATGCGCAGGAACTCGCCCGACTGCGCCCCCTGGATGATGCGGTGGTCGTAGGTCGACGTGATCGTCAGGACCTTCGAGATGCCCAGGCGGGCGAGCCGCTCGGTCGAGGCGCCCGCGAACTCCGCGGGGTAGTCCATCGCGCCGACGCCGATGATCGTGCCCTGGCCCTGCATGAGGCGGGGCACCGAGTGCACGGTGCCGATGCCGCCCGGGTTGGTGAGCGAGATCGTGGTGCCCGCGAAGTCGTCGACGCCGAGCTTGCCGCCGCGCGCACGGCGCACGAGGTCCTCGTAGGCTGCCCAGAACTGGGCGAAGTCCATCGTCTCGGCCTTCTTGATGCTCGGCACGAGGAGCTGGCGCGAGCCGTCCGGCTTCGCCAGGTCGATCGCGAGCCCGAAGTTCACGTGCGCGGGCTGGTTGACCGCGGGCTTGCCCTCGATCTGCGTGTAGCTCGCGTTCATCACCGGCATGTCGGCCAGCGCCTCGACGAGCGCGAACCCGATGAGGTGCGTGAACGAGATCTTGCCGCCGCGACCGCGCGCGAGGTGGTTGTTGATGACGATGCGGTTGTCGACCATGAGCTTGGCCGGCACCGCGCGCACCGACGTCGCCGTCGGCACCTGGATGCTGGCCTCCATGTTCGTCACGACGCGCGCGGCCGGGCCGCGGAGCTTCTGCACGTCGTCCGTGGCCTGGTCCTCGGGCGCGGGGGCGCCGGCGACCTTGCGCGCGGGCACCTGGGCGTACGGCGCCGTCGCGGGCTGGGCGGTCGCGACGGGGCGCGACGCGTGCACGGCCTCGACCGCGGCGTTGACCGCCGGGTCGGCCGGGAGCTTCGGCGGCTTGACGCGCTGCGCGGCCTCGGCGGCGGCCGAGCCGTCCGTCACGGCGGTCGGCGCTGCGGGTGCCGGCGCGGCGGGTGCCGCCGGAGCGGGCGAGCCGTTCACCGGCGCCGCGGCCGGGCGGGACCCGTTCGCGGGTGCCGCGGCCGGGACGGACCCGTTCGCGGGCGCCGCCGGGGCGTCGCTCGTGGTGTCGGCGTCCGAGCGTTCCGCAGGGCGGTAGTCCTCGAAGAAGTCCCACCACGCGGGGTCCACCGCGTTCTTGTCCTGGAGGTACTGCTCGTACAGCTCGTCGACGAGCCACTCGTTCGCTCCGAACACGGAGCTTGCGTCGCTGATCGCCTCTGACTCAGCCTTCGGGGACACGCGAGGATCGCCCACTTTCACACACAGGTCGCTGTCGGTCACAGCCCGCGACCGTGGTACGACGGCGCACCGCTGCTGCGGCGCCCCCGACGTCGGCACGGGCTCGTCCGGGTTCCGGACCACTCCAGCCTAGGCCCTCGTCGTCGGCCTCGGGCGTTGGGCCGAGCGTTCCGGCGCGGCCTGTTCGCGGGTTCTTCACGCCGTGTCTGGGCCAGGCAAACGTGACCCCACGCGCACCTCGTCGGAGGGCAAGATCGCGGAATTCCACGCCATCCCGAGGTATCTCCGCGCGGCGGTGTGACGCATCTCACGTCCGAGCGCGGGCGGGTGCGCGCGCTGTCAGGACGGAGTCACCGCACGTCGGGGTGCGCCGGGTACGACGCGTCGCCGTCCTCGGGCGGGAGCGGCGCGGAGCCCGCGTGCGCGGGCAGCGTGACGCGCATCGTCGCCCCCCGGCGCGAGTCCGCGACCTCGATCCGGCCGCCGTGCAGGTCCACCGCCCAGCGCACGATCGCGAGCCCGATCCCCGTGCCGCCCGTCGACCCGCCCGTCGTCGTGTGCGCGCCCGTCGCGCTGGCCCGGGCGAAGCGCTCGAAGATCCGCTCGCGGTCCTCCTTGGCGATCCCGGGGCCCTCGTCGACGACCTCCAGCACGACGTCGTCGTCTACCGGGTACGCCTCGAGCCGGATCTCCCCGCCCTGCGGCGAGTGCCGGATCGCGTTCTGCAGGAGGTTGGTCACGACCTGGTGCAGCCGCTCGCGGTCCGCCTCGAGCACGAGGTCTGGGGGCGTGACGTCCACGACGTAGCGCAGCTGCTTGCCCGCCTCGACCATCGACACGGCCTCGGCGTTCTCCTCGAGGAAGTCGCCGACGTCGATCTGGGTGATGTTGAGCGCCGCCGCGCCCGCCTCGATACGCGACAGGTCCAGGAGGTACGCGACGAGCCGCGTGAGGCGCTCGGTCTGCGCGAGCGACATCTCCATCGTCGCGGGCGTCGGGGGCGTCACCCCGTCCACGACGTTCTCGAGCTGGGCCTGGAGCGCCGCGATCGGGGTGCGCAGCTCGTGCGAGACGTTCGCGATGAGCTCCCGGCGCACCTGGTCGCTCGTCGCGAGGTCCTCCGCCATGACGTTGAACGCCACCGCGAGCTGGCCCACCTCGTCGCGGCTCGTGGCGCGCACGCGCCGCGTGTAGTCGCCGTCGGCCATCGCCCGGGCGGCGGCGGTCATCTCCCGCAGGGGCGACGTCATGCCGCGCGCGAGGAGCTGCGTGAGCAGCAGCGACAGCACGATCGCGAGCGGGAACGTGCGCGACGGCCCGAGCTGGTTCTGCAGCCCGATCCACGTGATGAGGACGGCGAGCGTCACCGTCGCGGCGACCAGCACGCCGAGCTTGATCTTCAGCGAGCGGAACGAGTCGAGCGGCCGGACGTCCGGGAGGTGCGGGCGGATCGTGTGGGCTCGGTGCGGTCCCGGCCGCGCCGGGCCGGGAGCCTGCGCCTGTCCCGGGTCCGTGCCGCCGGCGGGGTCGGCGGGGGAGGAGGTCATCCGGCGGGCGGCTCGAACGCGTAGCCGACGCCGTGGACCGTGCGGATGAGGTCCGCACCGAGCTTGCGGCGCAGCGCCTTGATGTGGGAGTCGACGGTGCGCGTCCCGCTGGCGTCGGCCCAGTCCCACACCTCGGCGAGCAGGCGCTCGCGCGTGAGGACCGTCTTCGGCGAGCTCGCGAGCATGACGAGCAGCTCGAACTCGGTGGGCGTGAGGTGGACCTCCTCGCCCGCGCGGTAGACGCGGCGCTGGGCCTTGTCGATCGTCACGTCGCCCACCGTCATGGGCGGGTCGCTCGGGGCGGAGCTCGCGGCCTGCGTGGCGCGGTCGACGCGGCGCAGCAGCGCCTTGATGCGCGCGACGAGCTCGCGCATGGAGAACGGCTTCGTCATGTAGTCGTCCGCGCCGACGCCGAGCCCGATGAGCATGTCGGTCTCGTCGTCGCGCGCGGTGAGCATGAGGATCGGGACGGGCTGCTCCGCCTGGATGCGGCGCGTCACCTCGAGACCGTCGATGCCGGGGAGCATGACGTCGAGGACGATCGCGTCCGGGCGCAGGCGCGCCGCGGCGTCGACGGCGGACAGGCCGTCGCGCGCGACCTCGACGCGCCAGCCCTCCGCGCTCAGCCGCTGCGCGATGGCGGTCGCGATCGCGGGCTCGTCCTCGACGACGAGGACCGTGGCCGCCTGCTGCGGGGTGCCGCCGCCGGCCACCGGGGCGGTCGTGGGCACGGGCCCGCGGCCGGGGACGGGACCGGCCCCCGCGCCGGTCGGTGCTGCGCTCGCTGCCCTCGGATCTGCCATGGGATACAGCGTGGCACACGTCGGCCCAGGTCGGCCGGATTTCGTCGCCGTCCGGCCACCAGGTCGCACGGCGGGGCGGCCCCTCCTGGGCGCCGCCGAGCCGTCCCTCCCGGGCGCCGGGCGAGGGGCGAGCGCTAACATCGTCGGCACGATGAAGAGCACCTCCCGATATCGGTGGAGCACTCCGTGGTAGGCGACTGGGTCATGGTCGCGCTCGGGGTGCTCCTCACCGCAGGTACCGCCGTCTTCGTGGCCAGCGAGTTCTCCCTGGTCACCCTCGACCCCGCCGTCCTCCCCGCCGGGGACGACGCCGACCAGGAGGGCGACAGACGCGGCTCCCCGCCGTCGGGCGGGACGGGCGGCCCCGACCGCCGCGACCGCAGCGTCCGGGCCGGGCTCAAGCACCTGTCGACCGAGCTCTCCTCGGCGCAGGTCGGCATCACCCTCACGACCATCCTCCTCGGGTACACCGCGCAGCCCGCGCTCCTCGCGCTCTTCGGGGACGCCCTGAGCTCGACGCCGCTCGGCCACGCGGCCTCCGCGGTCCTCGCGGGCGTGCTCGCGCTGCTCGTCGTGAACTTCGTCTCGATGCTCTTCGGCGAGCTCATCCCCAAGAACTTCGCGCTCAGCGCGCCCTACGCGACCGCGCGGCAGGTCGTGCCCGTGCAGCGGCAGTTCACCAAGCTGTTCCGGCCGGTCATCGCCGTGCTCAACGGCTCGGCGAACGCGATCCTGCGCCGCGTCGGCGTCGAGCCGCGCGAGGAGCTGTCGGGCGCCCGATCGGCGTCCGAGCTCGCCGCCCTCGTGCGCCGCTCCGCGCAGGAGGGCACGCTCGACGTCTCCGTCGCGACCCTCCTCACCAACTCGATCGAGCTCGACGAGCTGAGCGCCGTCGACGTCATGACCGACCGCATGCGCATGGTCGTCGTGGACCGGGACGCGACCGCCGCGGACGTCGTCGACGCCGCCCGGCGCACGGGGCACTCGCGGTTCCCCGTCATCGGCGAGGACCGCGACGACGTCGTCGGCCTCGTCCACCTGCGCCGCGCCGTCGCCGTCCCCTACGAGCGGCGCCACGAGGTGCCGGCGGCGGCCCTCATGGCCGACGCCCCGCGCGTGCCCGAGACGGTGCGGCTCGGCCCGCTCCTCGTCGAGCTCCGCGGCTTCGGCCTCCAGATGGCGGTCGTCGTCGACGAGTACGGCGGCACCTCGGGCGTCGTCACCCTCGAGGACGTCGTCGAGGAGCTCGTGGGCGACGTCGCGGACGAGCACGACCCGCGGCGCTCCGGCGCGGCCCGCCGCGCGGACGGCTCGTGGCTCGTGCCCGGCGTCATGCGGCCCGACGAGCTCACCGAGGTCACCGGCCTCCGTGTCCCGGAGGACGGCGCCTACGAGACGCTCGGCGGCCTCGTCATGGCCCGCCTGGGCCGGGTGCCCGAGCCGGGCGACGAGGTCGCCGCAGGCGCGGGCCGGCACCGCGTGGTGCTCCGCGTGGAGGCGATGGAGGGGCGGCGCGTCGAGCGGCTCTCGGTCCGCGCGACGCCACCGGAGGGAGACGCATGAGCTCGACCACGGCGCTCCTCGTCGCGCTCCTCCTGCTCGCCGGCAACGCGTTCTTCGTCGGCGCCGAGTTCGCAGTGATCTCCGCGCGCCGCTCGGCGATCGAGCCGCTCGCCGCGCAGGGCAACCGGCGCGCCCAGACGGTCCTGTGGGCGATGGAGCACGTGTCGCTCATGCTCGCGTGCGCCCAGCTCGGCGTGACGGTGTGCTCGACCGGCCTGGGCGTCGTCGCGGAGCCGGCCATCGCGCACCTCATCGAGGACCCGTTGCACGCGCTCGGCGTGAGCACCGCGCTCGCGCACCCGATCGCGTTCGTCGTGGCGCTCGCGATCGTCGTCTACCTGCACGTGGTGCTGGGCGAGATGGTCCCGAAGAACCTCGCGGTCTCCGGGCCGGAGACGGCCGTCATGTGGTTCGGCCCGCCGCTCGTGTGGATCGGCCGCGTGCTGCGTCCCGTCATCGTCGCGCTCAACTGGCTCGCGAACCACGCGGTGCGCGCCACGGGCGTCGAGCCGAAGGACGAGGTGGCGTCGGCGTTCACCGCCGAGGAGGTGCAGTCCATCGTCGAGCACTCCCAGGCCGAGGGCGTGCTGCGCGACGAGCAGGGGCTGCTCTCGGGAGCCATCGAGTTCTCCGAGCGCACCGCGCAGGACGTCATGGTGCCCGTCGCGGACCTCGTCACCGTGACGGAGGGCTGCACGCCCGACGAGGTCGAGCGCCTCGTCGCGAAGACCGGCTTCTCCCGGTTCGCCGTCGCGGACGTCACGGGCGACCTCGTGGGCTACCTGCACGTCAAGGACGTCCTCTACGCGGACGAGACGACGCGCGAGGCCCCCGTCCCGTCGTGGCGCGTGCGGGCGCTCGCGGCCGCCGCGCCCGACGACGAGGTGGAGGACGCGCTGCGCGCCATGCAGCGCTCGGGGGCGCACCTGGCGCGCGTCGACGGTCCGGAGGGCGGCGGCGCGCTCGGGGTCGTCTTCCTCGAGGACATCCTCGAGGAGCTCGTCGGCGAGGTGCGCGACGCGATGCAGCGTCGGCCGTAGGCCGCCGGCCCGGTCGGCGTAGGGTTCCCCGAGGATGCTCCGCGAGGCTCTGAGCAGGGGACTTGGCATCGCCGGAGCCCTTCGTTACTGTTCCGTGATTGATCGGTCATCGGTGGCTCGGAGCCACCCCGACGACGTGAGAGGCAGGTGGCGGGTGGAGTCGCAGCACGGCGCACCCGCCCTCGACTCACGACGGGCCCGGCGCGAGGCGGAGCAGGGCTCCCGGCGTCGCCGCCCCCAGGCACAGGTCTCCAGCCAGCACCGCTGGGTGCCGCGCGTCGCCGTCCTCGGGACGCTCGCCGCCGCGACCATCGCGATGCCGCTCTCCGCGGGCGCCGACGACGCGCTGGGCACCGGCTCGCCCTTCGAGCCGGACACCCGCCCCGTCGGCCCGAGCGCTCTCGACCTCGCGACCGCCGCCCCGACGGCGCCCGCCGTCTCCCCGAGCGTCGCCGCCGCCCCCCGCGTCGAGGTGCGCCGCGAGGCGGCCTCCCGCTCGGCCGCGCGCGACCCGCTGCCGGGCTGCGACCCGACCGTGAAGCCCGAGGGCACGAACGGCAACCTCGACGAGCACGCGCTGTGCGAGCTGTGGCAGGCCGACGAGCACCTGCGGCCCGACGCGGCCGTCGCCCTCTCCGCGATGAACGAGGCGTTCCGGGCGACCTTCGGCCGGGACCTCTGCCTCGTGTCGTCGTACCGCACGCTCTCGACGCAGGTCTCGCTCAAGTCCTCCCGCGGCGCCTTCGCGGCGCCCCCCGGCTGGTCCATGCACGGGTGGGGGCTCGCGATCGACCTCTGCTCCGTCGAGACCGGCTCGCGCGAGGTCTACGCGTGGATCAACCAGAACGGCGGCACGTACGGCTGGGCCAACCCCGCGTGGGCCAAGCGCGGCGGCAGCGGTGCCTACGAGCCCTGGCACTTCGAGTTCGTCCAGGGCGTCGAGGAGATCCAGAACTCCTGACGCGCCTCCGGCCGGTCGCCCCGCGCGCGGCAGTGCCACGCCGTATCGTCGGACCGTGGCCGACCTGCTCCTCGCCGCGGTCGTCCTGCGCCGCCCCGAGCACGCGCTCGCCGCGCAGGTGCTGAGCCTCGCCGTGAGCGGCCTCGTCCGCGTGGAGCCGACGGCGCCCGGCGAGCCCCCCGTCCTCGTCCTCCTCGACGCGTCGCCCGCCTCCGAGCGCGAGCACCTCGCGCTGTCGACCCTCTTCGGCGAGACGGCGGGCGAGGGCGCCCGGGTTGCGCTCGACCCCGCCGACGACGCCCTGCGTCTCCGCGTGCACGACGCCGCGCGCCGGGTCGTGCGCAGCGCGCGCCACGACGGCTACCTGGAGGCGGGACGGGCGCGCCGGCTCACGGAGAAGGGCGACGCGGTGCGGGCCGACCTCGTCGCGCTGGAGGACGCCGTCGAGCGCGAGGTCGCGGAGGCACGTGCGCACGACCGCGCGCGCGAGCACGTGTCGCCCGGCGCGCTGCCGTGGGCGGTCCTGTTCGGGCACGAGCCCGGGTGGGTGCCGGTCGACGGGCGCACGGTCCGGTTCGACGTCGCCGCGGTGTGCGCGGCGGCGGACGCGCTGCGCTGACCGGGGCGGGACCGCCGTCGGGCGTGGCCGCGCGGCGGCTACGGGCCGGAGAGCCGCTCGTTGCGGCCGAAGTCCTGGAGGAACCGCGGGCCGGACGCGGCGAGCTCGGCCTCGAACTCCTCGCGCCACGCGCCGTAGGGGCGGCCCGCGAGGGCGTCGTTGGAGAACCGGGGGTCGTCCGTGAGCTCGGTGACGCAGAACGCGGGGATCTGCAGGTCCGTGACCGGGCCGGTGCGCTCGCACTCCGCGACGACGAGCGGGTGGTTCGCCCCGCCGAACACGTCGACGACCCAGCCGTCGGCCCCGACCCACACGGAGTACCGCGTCTTGACGACGCGCGCACCGCCGCGGCGGATCATCTGGACGCCGACCGCCACGTCGACCTCGCGCTCCGCCTCGTACCGCGTGCCGCCGGCCATCGGGCCCTTGACGGTGAGCGTGCACAGGTCGACGGCGGGGGCGTAGCGGTCGAGCAGCCGGACCGGGTCGGTCGTGGCGTCCATCGTCGCGTCGACCGTGGGCACCTTCGCGCGCAGCCGCAGCGCGTAGCCCTCGTCGGCCAGGTAGTAGCTCTGCACGATGAGGGCGGGCGCGTCGCGCAGGTCCTCGGGCAGCTCGCGCACGAGGAACCGGCGCTCGAACTCGAAGTCCCCGTAGCCGCCGTCGGTCATGGCCCCACCGTAGCGGGAGCGCGGGGGCCGTGGCGGGACCTCGTGCACGGGCCGGAGACGGCGCGAGCCCGGCCGCGCGAGGCGGGCCGGGCTCGTGGGAGCGGTGCGGGTGCCCTCGATAGGATTCGAACCTACGACCTTCTGCTCCGGAGGCAGACGCTCTATCCACTGAGCTACGAGGGCGAGCGCCGACGGTGACCGCCGACGCGATGCACGAGACTACCAGCCCGCGCGGGGTGCGCCGACCTCCGGGCCCACCTCCGGCCCGAGCCCTGGGCCGACCCATGAGCCGGCCCCTGGCAGGCTCCGCGCCAGCCCGGCGCCGACCTGGCGCCGACCCGGTGAAATCCCGCGACGGACGGTGCCCGCGCCTCGGTAGAATCGCCCGGTGACCCCCGACGAGCTCTCCGAAGCGCTGAGCGCTGCCCTGGCCGCCGCCGTCGCCGACGGCACCCTCGACCTGGACCCGACCGCGGTCCCCGAGCGCGTCCACGTGGAGCGACCCCGGCAGCGCGAGCACGGCGACTGGGCCACGAACGTCGCGCTGCAGCTCGCGAAGAAGGCGGGCACGACGCCGCGCGCGCTCGCCGAGGACCTCGCGCGCCGCCTCGCCGCGCACCCGGGCATCAAGGCCGTGGACGTCGCAGGCCCCGGCTTCCTCAACATCTCGCTCGACGCCGCCGCCGCGGGCGAGCTCGCGCGCACCATCGTCGAGGCCGGCCCGGCGTACGGGCGCGGCAACTCCGAGGCGGGCAAGAAGGTCAACCTCGAGTTCGTCTCCGCGAACCCGACCGGGCCCATCCACATCGGCGGGGTCCGCTGGGCCGCCGTCGGCGACTCGCTCGCGCGCGTGCTCGAGGCGAGCGGCGCGACCGTGACGCGGGAGTACTACTTCAACGACCACGGCGCGCAGATCGACCGCTTCGCGCGCTCGCTCCTCGCGCGCTCGCGCGGCCAGGAGGCACCGGAGGACGGGTACGGCGGCGAGTACATCACCGAGATCGCGGACGCGGTCGTCGCGGACGCCGTCGCCGCGGGCGACCCCGACCCGCGCACGCTCCCGGACGCGGAGGCGCAGGAGGTGTTCCGCGCGCGCGGCGTCGAGCGCATGTTCGGCGAGATCAAGGCGTCGCTGCACGACTTCGGCGTCGACTTCGACGTGTACTTCCACGAGGACTCGCTGCACGAGTCGGGCGCCGTCGAGCGGGCGGTCGAGCGCCTGCGCGGGTCCGGGCACATGTTCGAGAAGGACGGCGCGACCTGGCTGCGCACGACCGACTTCGGCGACGACAAGGACCGCGTCGTCATCAAGTCCGACGGCGACGCCGCGTACATCGCGGGCGACATCGCCTACTACCTCGACAAGCGCGAGCGCGGCTTCGACGAGGTCATCATCATGCTCGGCGCCGACCACCACGGGTACGTCGGCCGCATGATGGCGGTCTGCGCGGCTTTCGGCGACACGCCGGGCAAGAACCTCCAGCTGCTCATCGGGCAGATGGTCAACCTCGTCAAGGACGGCCAGCCGGTGCGCATGTCCAAGCGTGCCGGGACGGTCGTGACGCTGGAGGACCTGGTGGACGCCGTCGGTGTCGACGCCGCGCGCTACTCGCTCGCGCGCTCGTCCGCGGACCAGAACATCGACCTCGACCTCGACCTGCTCGCGCGGGCGACGAACGAGAACCCCGTCTACTACGTGCAGTACGCGCACTCGCGCACCGCGGCGGTGGACCGCAACGCGGCCGACCGCGGCGTCGCGCGCGCCGACGGGTTCGAGCCCGCGCTCCTCGACCACCCGAGCGAGGCGGCGCTCGTCGGGCGTCTCACCGAGTTCCCGCGCATCGTCGCCCAGGCGGCCGAGCTGCGCGAGCCGCACCGCGTCGCGCGCTACCTCGAGGCCCTGGCCGGCGACTACCACACGTGGTACCAGCAGAAGTCGCAGCGCGTCCTGCCCTACCCGGACGAGGAGGTCACGGACACGCACCGCACGCGCCTGTGGCTCAACGACGCGGTGCGCCAGGTCCTCGCCAACGGCCTGGGGCTGCTCGGCGTGACCGCGCCGGAGCGCATGTGAGCACGAGCCTGCCGGGTCACCCCGGCGAGCCGTGGTCGCGCGGCGTGCGGCGCCGGGACGATGGCGTCGTCGAGGTCGCGGGCGTCGACGTCCGCACGCTCGCGGCCGAGCACGGGACGCCCGCGTACGTGCTCGACGAGGCGGACTTCCGCGCCCGGGCGCGCGCGTACCGCACGGCGTTCGAGACGGCGTTCCGCGCCGTCGGGTCGGACGTCGACGTGTACTACGCGGGCAAGGCGCTGCTCACGGTCGCCGTCGCGCGCTGGGCGCGCGAGGAGGGCCTGCGCGTCGACACCGCGAGCGGGGGAGAGCTCGCCGTCGCGCTGCGCGCCGGCGTCCCCGGTCCCGAGATCGGCCTGCACGGCAACAACAAGTCCGACGCCGAGATCGGCCGGGCGCTCGACGAGGGCGTGGGCCGGATCATCGTCGACTCGCTCGTCGAGGTCGAGCGCGTCGCTCGGCTCGCGGGCGAGCGCGGCGTCGTCGCGCCCGTCATGGTCCGCGTGACGACGGGCGTCCACGCGGGCGGGCACGAGTACATCTCGACCGCGCACGAGGACCAGAAGTTCGGGCTGTCGATCGCCGCGCCGCGCCCCGCGGACGGCGGCGGGGCCGGCGACTCCCCGGCGATGACCGCGCTGCTCGACGTCGTCGCGCGCCCCGAGCTGCACCTGCTCGGGATCCACTCGCACATCGGCTCCCAGATCCTCGACCCCTCGGGCTTCGAGGTCGCGGCGCGCGCCGTGCTGGAGCTGCGGGCGCGGCTCGCGGCTCGCTCGGGCGTGCTCGTCGACGAGGTCGACATCGGCGGCGGCTACGGCATCGCGTACCTCCCGGGCGACGTCGCGCTCGACCCGGAGCGCGTCGCGAAGGACGTCGCGCGCGCGGTCGAGGCGGTGGCCGCGGAGCTCGGCACGCCGCTGCCGCGGTTCTCGATCGAGCCGGGGCGCGCGATCGTCGGGCCGGCCGGCCTCACGCTCTACACGGTCGGCACGGTGAAGCCCGTGACGCTCGACGACGGGCGCGTGCGCACGTACGTGTCGGTGGACGGCGGCATGAGCGACAACATCCGCCCCGCGCTCTACGCGGCGCAGTACCACGCGGAGGTCGTCGGCCGGGCGTCCGAGGCCGGGCCCGTGCTCGCGCGCGTCGTGGGCAAGCACTGCGAGAGCGGCGACATCGTCGTCCACGAGGTGCAGCTCCCCGGGGACGTGCGCGCGGGCGACCTGCTCGCGGTGCCCGCCACGGGGGCCTACGGCCGTTCGATGGCGTCGAACTACAACCTGCTGACGCGTCCTCCCGTGGTCGCCGTGCACGACGGCGCGAGCCGCGTGCTCGTGCGGCGCGAGACCGTCGAGGACCTGCTGGCGCTCGACGAGGGCTGACCCGCCGGCGTGCCCACAGGTCGGCATCCGACCTGTGGGCACGCCCCGGGCGGGCGCGCGCGTCGCCGTATCCTGTGCCTGCGGCTCCCGAGCCACCCGGGCACGACCCGGGCCGCGCCCGGCGCCGCACCCGTCCTGACCACCCGAGGAAGGTCCGTCGTGCCGTCTGCCGCCGAGTCCCACCCGCCCCTGCGCGTCGCCCTGCTGGGGTGCGGCGTCGTCGGCACCCAGGTCGCGCGGCTGCTCACGGAGCAGGCCGACGACCTCGCGTCCCGGGTCGGGGCACCCCTGGAGCTCGTCGGGATCGCGGTCCGCGACGCGTCCGCCCCGCGCGACGCCGCCGTGGACCGGTCGCTGCTCACGGAGGACGCGGCGGGCCTCGTCGAGCGCGCCGACATCGTCGTCGAGGTGATGGGCGGCACCGAGCCCGCGCGGTCGCTGCTGCTGCGCGCGATCGAGGCGGGCGCCGCCGTCGTGACGGCGAACAAGGCCCTCCTCGCCGAGGACGGCCCCACGCTCTACAAGGCGGCCGACGCCGCCGGGGTGGACATCTACTTCGAGGCCGCCGTCGCGGGCGCCATCCCCATCGTGCGCCCGGTGCGCGAGTCGCTCGCGGGCGACCGCGTGCGTCGCGTGCTCGGCATCGTCAACGGGACCACCAACTACGTGCTCGACCAGATGGCCACGACGGGCCGAGGCCTCGACGAGGCCGTCCGGGAGGCGCAGGACCTCGGCTACGCGGAGGCGGACCCGACGGCCGACGTCGAGGGGTACGACGCCGCGGCCAAGGCGGCGATCCTCGCGAGCCTCGCGTTCCACACGCGCGTGTCGCTCGACGACGTCGCGCGCGAGGGCATCCTCGCCGTCACGGCCGACGACGTCGCGTGGGCCGCGCAGACCGGCCACGTCATCAAGCTGCTCGCCATCGCCGAGCGGCGCGACGGCGGGGCGACCGGGGAGGCGGGCGTGTCCGTGCGCGTGCACCCGGCACTCGTGCCGACCTCGCACCCGCTCGCGAACGTGCGCGGCTCGTTCAACGCCGTGTTCGTCGAGGCCGAGTCCGCGGGCGAGCTCATGTTCTACGGGCGCGGCGCGGGTGGCGCCCCGACGGCGTCCGCCGTCCTGGGCGACGTCGTCTCCGCCGCCCGCCACCGCGTGCTCGGGGGCAAGGGGCCGCAGGAGTCCACGTACGCCGAGCTCCCGATCCTCCCGCCGAGCGCCGCGGTCACGCGCTACCAGGTGCGGCTCGACGTCGAGGACCGCCCCGGCGTGCTCGCGCAGGTCGCGCACGCGCTCGCCGAGCACGGCGTGTCCATCGAGGCGGTCCGCCAGCCGACGGCGCGCGGCGCGGCCGACGTCGCCGAGCCCGGCGTCGCGGAGCTCCTCATCACCACGCACGCGGCGCCCGAGTCGGCGCTGTCGGCCACCGTCGCGGCGGTCGCCGAGCTCGAGCCCGTCCGCACGATCACGTCCGTCCTGAGAGTCGAGGGAGCCTGATGGCCCACCAGATGGCCCACCAGTGGCAAGGCATCATCGCCGAGTACCGTGACCGGCTGCCCGCGCACGTGTCCGAGCGGATCGTCACGCTCGGCGAGGGCGGCACGCCGCTCGTCGAGGCGCCGGCCCTGTCGGCGCGCACGGGGGCCCTGGTCTTCGTCAAGGTCGAGGGCATGAACCCCACGGGGTCGTTCAAGGACCGCGGCATGACGACGGCGATCTCCGCGGCCGCGGGGCGCGGTGCGCAGGCGGTCGTGTGCGCGTCCACGGGCAACACGTCGGCGTCGGCGGCCGCCTACGCGGTGCGCGCGGGGATGACGTGCGCGGTGCTCGTCCCGGACGGCAAGATCGCGATGGGCAAGCTGAGCCAGGCGATCGCGCACGGCGCGCGGCTGCTCCAGGTCGACGGCAACTTCGACGACTGCCTCGTCGCGGCGCGCAAGCTCGCCGAGGCGTACCCGGTCGAGCTCGTGAACTCGGTCAACCCCGACCGCATCGAGGGCCAGAAGACGGGCGCGTTCGAGATCGTCGACGCGCTCGGCGACGCCCCGGACATCCACGCGCTGCCCGTCGGCAACGCGGGCAACATCACCGCGTACTGGAAGGGCTTCCGCGAGTACGCGGGGCAGGGCGCCGCGGGGCACGCGGGGGAGGGCCTGCCGGCCGTCGCGACGCGCACGCCGCAGATGTGGGGCTTCCAGGCGGCGGGCGCCGCGCCGATCGTCGCGGGCCACCCGATCACGGAGCCCGAGACCGTCGCGACCGCCATCCGCATCGGCAACCCCGCGTCGTGGGCGCTCGCCGAGGCCGCGCGCGACGAGTCGGGCGGCGTCATCGAGGCCGTCTCCGACGAGCAGATCCTCGCGGCGCATCGCGTGCTGTCGAGCGAGGTCGGCGTGTTCGTCGAGCCCGCGTCGGCCGCCGGCGTCGCCGGGATCCTCGCGCGCGCCGAGCGCGGGCTCGTGCCCGCCGGCGCGCGGATCGTCGTCACGGTCACGGGGCACGGGCTCAAGGACCCGCAGTGGGCGCTGCGCACGCTCGACGGCACCGAGGTCCAGCCGACGCGCGTGACCGCCGACGTCGTGTCCATCGCCGACGCCCTCGGGCTCGACTGATGCAGCTCGGCGCGGACCACGTACGGGTGCGCGTCCCCGCGACGAGCGCGAACCTCGGCCCCGGCTTCGACGCGCTGGGCCTCGCGCTCGCGCTGCACGACGTGCTCGAGGTGCGCGCGCTCGCGAGCGACGACGTCGTGGTCGACGTCGAGGGCGAGGGCGCCGGAGAGGTGCCCGGCGACGAGTCCCACCTGGTGGTGCGGGCCCTGCGGGCCGCGCTCGACGTGGCGGGTGCGCCGCAGACGGGCCTGCACCTGACGTGCGTCAACCGCGTCCCGCACGGGCGGGGCCTCGGCTCGTCCGCCGCGGCCGTCGTCGCGGGCATCGTGGCGGCGCGCGCGCTCGTCGCCGACCCGTCGGTCCTCGACGACGACGTCGCGCTCGGCCTCGCGACCGCGATCGAGGGCCACCCGGACAACGCGGCGCCCGCGGTGCTCGGCGGCGCGACCGTCGCGTGGGAGAGCGGGACGCCCGGGGCCGGGGCGCGTGCCGTCCGGCTCGACGTGCACCCCGACCTGCGGGCGACGGTGCTGGTCCCCTCGGCGCGGCTCGCGACGAGCCGCGCGCGCGGGGTGCTCCCGGCGCACGTGCCGCACGCCGACGCGGCGTTCAACGCGGGTCGGTCCGCCCTGCTGGTCGAGGCGCTCACGCGACGCCCCGACCTGCTCCTCGACGCGACCGACGACCGGCTCCACCAGGGGTACCGTGCCGGCGTCATGCCGACGACGTCCGAGCTCGTCCGCGCGCTGCGGGCACGGGGGCTCGCGGCGACGGTGTCGGGTGCCGGCCCCACGGTCCTCGTCCTGGCTGCGGCGGAGCGCCTCGACGAGGTCGCGGGCGTCGCGGACGAGCTCGTCGGGGGGAGCGCGGACTGGTCGGTACGCCGCCTCGACGTCGACACGCGCGGGGTCGTCGCCGAACGGCTCTGACCGCTGTCCTGCCGGTGCTAGGATGGTCTCAGCCTTCGGTCACGCTCTCGCATCAGCAGTCGAGCGTTCTCCAGCGCGGAAGTGCCGCGACAGAGCCCGTCCGAGAGAAGGCAATCCAGCCCGCGTCAGATGACGTCGTCGTACCACTGACGCGTGGTGACACCTGCGCGCCGGCCGTCACGGCCGGGCGTCGACCACCCGCGGTCCGCCCTCTGAGAGACGGACGCAAACGAGGGGGAAGGGTCCTTCGTGACAGACACCATCGACACCGCCACGAGCAGCGCGACCGCTGCCGGCGGTACCGCCCGGAACGGCGCGCTCTCCACCCTGCGCCTCCCGGAGCTGCAGGCGCTCGCCTCGCAGCTCGGGGTCAAGGGCACGTCCAAGATGCGCAAGGGCGATCTCGTGGACGTCATCCGCGCCCGCACGGGCGAGCAGGGCGCCTCCGAGCGCCCCGCCGCGTCGCGGCGCGACACGGACGCGGCGCCCGCCGCGTCGCGTGAGACGACCGAGGCGCCCGTCGCCTCGGGGCGCGGCCGCAGCCGTCGCGCCGAGCGGCCCGCGGCGAGCCCCGCGGCCGGCACCGACTCCCCGGCGACGCGTCAGGACGCGCCGTCGGCCGCGAGCCGCGAGGAGCGCACCGCCGCTCCCGTGCTCGACCTCCCGGTGCGCGCCGACGAGCAGCGCACGGAGCAGCGCGGCGAGCGCCGCGACGGCCGCCGCGACGCGCGCTCGGAGGCCGCGGCCGCGGTCGCCGAGGCCCTCGGCGAGGGCGTGCGCACGCGCGACACCTCGAACGAGTCGCCCGACGAGCGTGCTGCGCGCGCCGCGGCCGCCGTCGGCCTGGTCACGGGCGAGCGCGGCTCGCGTCGTGCGGGCCGCGGTGCCGGTGCCCCGCGCACGGGCGAGGGCGACGGCGACGCACCGCGCGCCGACCGCCAGCGTGACGGGCAGGGCGGCGAGCGCCAGCGCGAGCAGCAGCCGGAGAAGCAGTCCGGCCAGCAGTCCGGCCAGCAGGGCCGGGGCGAGCGTCAGGGCGACCGCCGTGACGACCGCCAGCTCCTGGACGACGAGCGCGGCGGGCGCCGCCGTCGGGGCCGCGACCGTGGTCGCGACCGCGACCGCAAGCGTGGCCGCAACCGCCAGGGACCGGACCTCTCGGGCCTCGACGACATCGAGGTCAACGAGGACGACGTCCTGCTCCCCGTCGCGGGCATCCTCGACATCCTCGACAACTACGCGTTCGTCCGCACCAGCGGCTACCTGCCGGGCAACAACGACGTCTACGTGTCGCTCGGCCAGGTGAAGAAGGCCGGGCTGCGCCGCGGCGACGCCGTGACGGGCGCCGTGCGCCAGCCGCGCGAGGGCGAGAACCAGGGCAACACCGCGCGCCAGAAGTTCAACGCGCTCGTCCGCCTGGACACGGTCAACGGCATGTCGCCCGAGGAGGCGCGCGAGCGTCCGGAGTTCAACCGGCTCACGCCGCTGTACCCGCAGGAGCGCCTGCGCCTCGAGAACTCCGAGGCCACGCGTCTCACGCCGCGCGTCATCGACATCGTCGCGCCGATCGGCAAGGGCCAGCGCGGTCTCATCGTCGCGCCGCCCAAGGCCGGCAAGACGATCATCATGCAGCAGATCGCCAACGCGATCGCCGCGAACAACCCCGAGGTCCACCTCATGGTGGTGCTCGTGGACGAGCGGCCCGAAGAGGTGACCGACATGGAGCGGACGGTCCGCGGCGAGGTCATCGCCTCGACGTTCGACCGCCCCGCGTCGGACCACACGATCGTCGCCGAGCTCGCGATCGAGCGCGCGAAGCGCCTGGTCGAGCTCGGTCAGGACGTCGTGGTGCTCCTCGACTCGCTCACCCGCCTGTCGCGCGCGTACAACCTCGCGGCACCGGCCTCGGGTCGCATCCTGTCCGGTGGTGTGGACGCGTCCGCGCTCTACCCGCCGAAGCGGTTCTTCGGCGCGGCGCGCAACATCGAGAACGGCGGCTCCCTGACGATCCTCGCCTCGGCGCTCGTGGAGACGGGCTCGAAGATGGACGAGGTCATCTTCGAGGAGTTCAAGGGCACGGGGAACATGGAGCTCCGCCTGTCCCGCAACCTCGCGGACAAGCGCATCTTCCCGGCCGTGGACGTCAACGCGTCCGGCACGCGCCGCGAGGAGATCCTCATGTCGCAGGACGAGCTGAAGATCATCTACAAGCTCCGCCGCGTCATGGGCGCCCTCGACCAGCAGCAGGCGATCGAGCTGCTGCTCGGCCAGCTCAAGAAGACGCAGACGAACGTCGAGTTCCTGCTGCACGTCCAGAAGACGACGCCCGGCGGGCTGGCCGACGACGACAACGTCGGCCGCACGATCTGACGCGTCGCCCGGTCGCCGACGGCGGGTGGCCCCGGGAAGTTCTCGGGGCCCCCGCGCGTTCTGGCACAATGGTTCGTCGGCCTGCGCTCGTCAGGCCGCCTGTCGCCGGTTCACAGGTGCGGTAGCCGCACCTGACCCGGAGACGTCACCCCAAGGAGAAAACCGTGAAGTCTGGTATCCACCCCGAGTACGTCGTCACCGAGGTGACGTGCACCTGCGGGAACACGTTCGTGACGCGCAGCACCGAGGCGTCGGGCAAGATCAGCTCCGACGTCTGCAGCGCCTGCCACCCGTTCTACACGGGCAAGCAGAAGATTCTCGACACCGGCGGCCGCGTGGCCCGCTTCCAGGCGCGCTACGGCAAGAAGGACGCCGACAAGTAGCAGCACCGCAGCGCCGGTGGTCCGAGCCCGACAACCTCTCCAGGGGCAGTCGGTGCGCTCGGACCACCGGCGCTGTCGCGTTGTCGGGGGTCGGCCGGAGCGCCGGACCCGGTGACGCGCCCGCGTGCGACCGCACGCCCGGCGCCCGCGCGCCGCGCCGCGACCGCCGTCCCGCACCGCCGTACCGCCCGAGGAGCCGTCCGTGACCGAGTCGTTCGCCGCCGTCGTGCCGTTGCTGGCCGAGCACGCCGAGATCGAGGCGCAGCTCGCCGACCCGGCCGTCCACGCCGACGCGGGCCGCGCCCGCACGCTCGGGCGGCGCTACGCCGAGCTCAACCAGGTCGTGGGCGCGTACCGCGCGTGGCGCGAGGCGAGCGACGACGCCGAGGCCGCGGCCGAGCTCGCCGCGCTGGGCGGCGACGACGGCGACGCGTTCGCCGCCGAGCTCCCGGGCCTGCGCGCCACCGAGGAGGAGGCGCGCGAGCGCCTGCGCCGCGTGCTCGTCCCGCGCGACCCCGACGACGGCCGCGACGTCATCCTCGAGATCAAGGCGGGCGAGGGCGGCGAGGAGTCGGCGCTGTTCGCGGGCGACCTGCTGCGCATGTACCTGCGGTACGCCGAGCGCCGCGGCTGGAAGACGGAGGTCCTCGAGTCGACCGAGTCCGACCTCGGCGGCTACAAGGACGTCCAGGTCGCGGTGAAGGCGCGCAGCACGCCGTCCGACCCGGCCGAGGGCGTCTGGGCCAACCTCAAGTACGAGGGCGGCGTGCACCGCGTCCAGCGCGTGCCCGTGACGGAGTCGCAGGGCCGCATCCACACGTCGGCCGCCGGGGTGCTCGTGTTCCCCGAGGTCGAGGACGCGGGCGAGGTCGAGATCGACCCGAACGACCTGCGGATCGACGTCTACCGCTCGTCGGGCCCGGGCGGGCAGTCGGTCAACACGACCGACTCGGCGGTGCGGATCACGCACCTGCCGACGGGGATCGTCGTGTCGATGCAGAACGAGAAGTCGCAGCTCCAGAACCGGGAGCAGGCGATGCGCGTGCTGCGCGCGCGCCTGCTCGCCGCGCAGCAGGAGGCGGCCGCCGCGGAGGCGGCGGACCTGCGCCGCTCCCAGGTGCGGACGGTCGACCGCTCCGAGCGCATCCGCACGTACAACTTCCCGGAGAACCGCATCGCGGACCACCGCACCGGGTACAAGGCGTACAACCTCGACCAGGTGCTCGACGGCGACCTCGACCCCGTCGTGCGCTCGGCCGTGGAGGCGGACGAGGCGGCCCGGCTCGCCGCCGCGGGCGAGGCCTGAGATGGGCGACGCGCGCACCGAGCGCTCCGTGCCCGCCGGCCCCGCCGCGCTCACCGCGGACGACCTGCGGCGCGCGGTGCGGGCCGCCGAGGGAATCCTCGTGGAGGCCGGCGTCCCGTCCGCGCGCCACGACGCGGAGGCCCTCGCGGCCTGGAGCCTCGGCCTGCCGCGCCTCGAGTGGTACCGGCTCCCCGCGGGCGACGCCCCGCTCGCCCCCGCGCTCCCGGCGGGCGCGACCGACCGCTTCCTCGCCGACTACGCGGGCGCGGTGGAGCGCCGACGGGGCCGCGAGCCGCTCCAGCGCATCGTCGGGCACACGGTGTTCCGCCACGTCACGGTCGAGGTGCTCGACGACGTCTTCGTACCCCGCCCGGAGACGGAGACGGTCGCGCAGGTCGCGATCGACGAGGCGGCACGGCTCCTCGGGGACCCGGCGCGCGCGGACCGGCCGCCGCTCGTCGTGGACCTGTGCTGCGGGTCGGGCGTCATCGGGATCAGCGTCGACGTCGAGGTCCCGGGCTCGCGCGTCGTCGCGGTCGACCTCTCGCCCGACGCCGTCCGCGCGACGACGGCGAACGCCGCGCGCGTGGGGTCGGGCACCCAGCGCACGCTCGTCGGCGACGTGGGCGACCCGGCCCTGCTCGCCGAGCTCGACGGGACGGTCGACGTCGTCGTGTCGAACCCGCCGTACATCCCGCCGGACGCGGTGCCGGTCGACCCCGAGGTCCGCGACCACGACCCCGACCTCGCGCTCTACGGGCGCGGCGCCGACGGGCTGGAGGTGCCGCGCGCCGTCGTGCGCGCCGCCGTGCGCCTGCTGCGGCCCGGCGGCCTGTTCGTCATGGAGCACGCGGAGGTGCAGGCCGCCGACGTGCGCGCGGCCGCCCGCGCCGCGGACGCGTTCGTCGAGGTGCGCACCCTGACGGACCTCACGGGCCGCGACCGCATGGTCGTGGCACGACGAGCCGGTGCGGCCGGTGACCCGGGGTCGCCGCACGGGCGTGGAAGGATGGACCCGTGAGCTCCGTCCACCCCGTGACCGACCCGAACACCTGGGGCGCCGGCATCGACGAGGCGGTCAACGCGATCGCTCGCGGTGGCCTCGTCGTGCTGCCCACCGACACCGTCTACGGCATCGGCGCCGACGCGTTCGACGCCGAGGCGGTGTCGGCGCTGCTCGCCGCGAAGGGCCGCGGCCGGCACATGCCGCCCCCGGTCCTCGTCCCCGACGCGCGCACGCTCGACGGCCTCGCCACCGACGTGCCCGACGACGCCCGCCGTCTCGTCGAGGCGTTCTGGCCCGGCGGGTTCACGATCATCCTGCAGGCCCAGCCGTCGCTCGCGTGGGACCTCGGCGAGACGCACGGCACGGTCGCGCTGCGCATGCCCGACCACCCGGCCGCGCTCGCGCTCCTGCGCCGCACCGGGCCCCTCGCCGTGTCGTCCGCGAACGCGACGGGCCGCCCCGCGGCGCTGCACGTCGACGACGCGCGCGAGCAGCTCGGCAGCGCCGTCGGCGTCTACCTCGACGGCGGGACGGCGCCCGGGGGAGTGGCGTCCACGATCGTCGACGCGACGTCCGGCGCGCTGCGCGTCGTGCGGCAGGGGACCGTGACGCTCGAGCAGCTGCGCGAGGTCGCGCCCGTCCTCGGCCCCGACGACGAGCCCGCGCCGGAAGCCGCCCCGGAGGCGCCGGAGACGGCGCCCGCCGAGGCGGCGAGCTCCACAGCGCCCGCCGCGACCCGAGGCTCCGGCGACGCCGGGGAGCCGGAGGCGAACGGCGGGTGAGGGTCTACCTGCTCGTGATGCTCGTCGCCGCCGCGGTGACGTTCCTCGCGACACCCTTCGCGCGCTGGGTCGCGCTGCGCACGGGCGCCATCACGGCGGTGCGCGACCGCGACGTCCACACCATCCCCACCCCCCGGCTCGGCGGTCTCGCGATGCTGCTCGGGCTGGTCGTGGCGGTCGTGTTCGCGTCGCAGATGCCCTTCCTCGAGAGCGTGTTCGTCGGCGAGGTCGCGGGACGGATGGTCGCCGACGCCCGGATCTGGGGGATCGTCGGCGCCGCGGCGATCGTCTGCCTGCTCGGCATCGCCGACGACATCTGGGACCTCGACTGGATGACCAAGCTCGCGGGCCAGGTGCTCGCGGCGGGCCTCATGGCGAGCCAGGGCGTCGTGCTGTTCACGCTGCCCATCCCCATCGGGGAGCAGCAGCTCATCTGGTCCTCGCGCCTCCAGCTCGTCGCCACGATCCTCGTGGTCGTGGTGGCCATGAACGCCGTGAACTTCGTGGACGGCCTCGACGGCCTCGCGGCCGGCCTCGTCGCGATCGGCGGCGCCGCGTTCTTCCTGTACTCGTACGTGCTCACCCAGAAGGCGAGCGCCGACGACTACTCGAGCCTCGCGACCCTCGTCATCGCCGCCCTCGTCGGCATCTGCGTCGGGTTCCTGCCGCACAACTTCCATCCAGCCAGGATCTTCATGGGGGACTCGGGCTCGATGGTCCTCGGCCTCGTGTTCTCCGCCGCGGCCATCGTCGTGACGGGCCGGGTCGACACGACCACCCTCTCCGGGGCGCAGCAGATCCCGGCGTTCATCCCGCTCCTCCTGCCGCTCGCGGTGATCCTCCTGCCGCTGCTCGACATGGCCATGGCGGTCGTGCGCCGCGTCGCGCGCGGCAAGTCCCCGTTCCACCCGGACCGCATGCACCTGCACCACCGGATGCTCGCGATCGGGCACTCGCACCGGCGCGCCGTGCTCATCCTCTACGTGTGGACGGCCGTGTTCGCGTTCGCCGCCGTCGCGCTGGTCCAGTGGCACTGGCACGGCGTCGCCGCAGGGCTCACGGCGGCCGTCGTCGCCGCGGCGCTCCTCACGCTCGGACCGCTGCGCACGCGCGGGCGCTTCCTCGACGACGACGCCGCCGCGGCGGTCGACGTCCCGCCGGTGCTCGCGCCCCCGACCTCCTCCGCGCCCGGGTCCAGCGACCCGGCCGCGTCGTCCGCCGTCCCCACTCCGCCGAAGGAAGCCCTGAGATGACGACGAGCCAGCCCGAGCCCGCCCGCCCGGACCACGGACCGGACGCCAGGCCGGAGGGCGCGACGGAAGACAGGTCGGGCAGCGCGGCGACCGAGGGCGCCGTCGAGCAGACGATCGGCGCGCACGGCCGCGCCGTGCGTGCGGTGTTCCGCACCGCCCTGCGCGACGTGCTGGTGCTGCTCGGCGCGCTGACCGTGCTCGGCGTCGCCGTCGGTGCGCTCGTCGCGGGGCTGCCGGGCGTCTGGGGCGCGCTCCTGGGCGTGGGCGTCGCCCTGATCTTCTCCGCGACCACGGTCTGGACGATGCTGCGCACCGTCGACTCCAGCCCGACGACCACGGCCGCGGTCGTCATGGCGAGCTGGCTCGGCAAGATGGTGGTGCTCATCGCCGTCCTCGTCGTGCTGCGTGGCATGGACTTCTACGACCGGTGGGTGTTCGCCGGGGTGCTGCTCGTCGGCGTGATCGGCTCCGCCGCGCTCGACTACCGGGCCGTGAGCAGGGGACGGATCCCGTACGTCGACCCCGCGTCGCGCTGACGTACCACCGGCGCGCCGCCGACGTACCACGGGGCCGCCGCGCGGGGGGAGGGACCCTCGTCCCGCAGCATGAGCAAAATGTCACAAGCGGCCGGGAACGGCGAGAGCACGCGGATCCATACGTTAGGCTACTGGCGAATCCATGACGGCCAGGTCCGACGGCGTGCCCACCCACGGGTGACGGCTGCCCGGACCACACGACCATTGGGAGTCCACCCTGTCCACGCTTGCGACCCCCGTGCTCCTCGCTGCATCCGAGAGCGAAGGTGGCTTCCACGCGCCGTCCATCGCCGACTTCTTCCCGCCGGCGATCCTCTTCGAGGGCACCATCTTCCAGATCGACCGGATCTGGATCGTCCGGATCGTGGCCACGATCGTCCTTCTCGCGATCTTCGTCGTCGCCGCGCGTCGGGCGCGCCTGGTCCCCGGGCGCTTCCAGAACGCGATCGAGATGATGCTGGACTTCGTCCGGGTCCAGATCGTCGAGGAGATCATGGGCAAGGAGCACGCCAAGCGCTTCGTGCCGATGATCACGACGATCTTCTTCGCGGTCCTCGCCTTCAACCTCACGGGCATCATCCCCGGCCTCAACATGGCCGGTACCGCCCGCATGGGCCTGCCCTTCCTGCTCGCGCTGTGGGTGCTCGTCACCTACTGGGCCGTGGGCATCAAGGCGCACGGCCTCGGCGGCTACCTCAAGAACAGCCTCTTCCCCCCGGGGATCCCGGCGCCGATCTACCTGATCGTCACCCCGATCGAGCTGCTCCAGATCCTCATCATCCGGCCGGCCTCGCTCGCGATCCGTCTCGTCGCGAACATGGTCGCCGGCCACATCATGCTGGTCCTGTGCTTCGCCGCGACGCAGTACTTCGTCTTCGAGGCGGTCCCCGCGATGAAGGCCTTCGGCGTCCTGACGCTCGCCGGCGGGCTGATCTTCACGCTCTTCGAGCTCCTCGTCGCGGCCCTGCAGGCCTACATCTTCGCGCTCCTCGCGTCGGTGTACCTGAACATCGCGCTCGAAGAGGAGCACTGACCCGAGGCCGCACCGCGCGCCCCGACCGAACCTCTCCCACCACGCACCACTCAATGTGACGCCCGGCCGACCGGTCGGGCGCCCAACGGAAGGAACGAGCACACGTGGACGTCACCACCCTCGCCGAGGTCTCCGGCAGCATCAACACGATCGGTTACGGCATCGCCGCGATCGGCCCGGGCATCGGCCTCGGCATCCTCATCGGCAAGACCGTCGAGGGCATGGCCCGCCAGCCTGAGGTCGCCGGCCAGCTCCGCGCCACCATGTTCCTCGGTGTCGCGTTCGTCGAGCTGCTCGCGCTGCTCGGGCTCGTCGCCGGCTTCCTCTTCCAGTGATGACGGCGCTGGCTGACGCCGCGCTGACCCTCGCGGCGGAGTCCGGCGAGGAGCCGGCAGGCATCGACCTGTTCCTCCCCGCCGGCTACGACATCCTGTGGTCGGCCGTCGTCCTCGTCATCATCGCGGTCGTCTTCTACAAGGCGGTCCTGCCGAAGTTCCAGGCGGTACTGGACGAGCGCACCGCGAAGATCGAGGGCGGTCTGGCCAAGGCGGAGTCCGCCCAGGCCGAGGCCGCGGCGGCGCTGGCGGAGTACCACCAGCAGCTCCAGGAGGCACGCACCGAGGCGGCGAAAATCCGTGAGGAGGCGCGCGCCGAGGGCTCGGCGATCGTCTCCGACCTGCGGGCCAAGGCGTCCGACGACGCCGCGCGCATCGTCGAGACGGCGCACCGCCAGATCGAGGCCGAGCGCCAGCAGGCCGCGGTCTCGCTGCGCAACGACGTCGGTCTGCTCGCGACGGAGCTCGCCTCCAAGATTGTGGGCGAGTCGCTCGCCGACTCGGCACGCCAGAGCCGTGTCGTCGACCGCTTCCTCGACGAGCTCGAGGCCGCGGGTCCCGCGGCGGCGAGCGCGGCGGGCACCGGTCCCGGCACCGAGGAGCGCTGATGCGCGGAACGAGCGGCGAGTCCCTGACGCAGGCGCGGGACCGGTTCGAGCCGGTCCTGCGCTCGGCGGGCGAGAGCGCGCTCGCGCTCGGCGAGCAGCTCTTCGCGGTCACGGCGGCGCTCGACGAGTCGGCGCCGCTGCGGCGCTCGCTCGCGGACCCGTCCCGCTCCGGTGCGGACAAGGCGGCGCTGGTCACGGCCGTCCTCGCGTCGGGCTTCGACGAGCGCGTCGTCGACCTCATGGCCGGCCTCGTCCGGTCGCGGTGGTCGCGCGAGAGCGACCTCGCGGACGCGACCGAGCGCCTCGGCCTGGAGGCGGTCCTCGCGTCCGCCCAGTCCCGTGGTGCGCTCGAGCAGGTCGAGGACGAGCTCTTCCGGACGTCGCGCGCGCTCGTCGGGCAGCGCGAGGCACGGCAGATCCTCTCCGACGACACGATCGACCCCGAGCGTCGCGCCGCCTTCGTGCACGCGCTGCTCGGCGGGAAGGCCGACCGTGCGACCGAGGTGCTCGCGGTCCACGCGACGCGCGCGCTGCGCGGGCGCCGGTTCGTCCCGACGCTGGGCTGGATCGGTGAGGTCGCGGCCGAGCGTCGGCAGCGGCTCGTCGCCTCCGTGACGTCGGCGACGGTGCTCACGCAGGCACAGCTCGACCGCCTCTCGGCGCTGCTCGAGCGGGCCTACGGGCGCGCCGTGCAGCTCAACGTCACGGTCGACCCCGCCGTCCTCGGCGGGATGCGCGTCCAGGTCGGTGCCGACGTCGTGGACTCCACGGTGCTGGCCCGGCTGGCCGACGCGCGCCGACGTCTCGTGAGCTGACCGGCCCACCCTTCCGACCGACGACCGTCCTGCCGGCCACCGGCCGCACAACCGACAAACGTTCGACCGCACCCGAACCACGAGGTGCGGCCACGACAGGAGAAGAGCAATGGCTGAGCTGACGATCCGGCCGGAGGAGATCCGGGCCGCTCTGGACAGCTTCGTGAAGTCCTACGAGCCCGAGGGCGCCGTGTCCGAGGAGGTGGGCCGGGTCACCCTGGCCGCCGACGGCATCGCCCAGGTCGAGGGTCTCCCGGGCGCGATGGCCAACGAGCTGCTGCGCTTCGAGGACGGGACCCTCGGTCTCGCCCTCAACCTCGACGTCCGCGAGATCGGTGTCGTCGTGCTCGGCGAGTTCACCGGCATCGAGGAGGGGCAGGAGGTCCGTCGCACGGGCGAGGTCCTCTCCGTCCCGGTCGGTGACGGCTACCTCGGTCGCGTCGTCGACCCGCTGGGCAACCCGATCGACGGCCTCGGCGAGGTCGCGACGGAGGGCCGCCGCGCCCTCGAGCTCCAGGCGCCCGGCGTCATGGCGCGCAAGTCGGTCCACGAGCCCCTCCAGACGGGCCTCAAGGCGATCGACTCGATGATCCCGATCGGCCGCGGTCAGCGTCAGCTGATCATCGGCGACCGCCAGACGGGCAAGACGGCGATCGCGATCGACACGATCATCAACCAGAAGGCGAACTGGGAGTCGGGCGACCCGACCAAGCAGGTCCGCTGCATCTACGTCGCCATCGGCCAGAAGGGCTCGACGATCGCGTCGGTCCGCGGTGCCCTCGAGGAGGCCGGCGCGCTCGAGTACACGACGATCGTCGCGGCCCCGGCGTCCGACCCGGCGGGCTTCAAGTACCTCGCCCCCTACACCGGCTCGGCCATCGGCCAGCACTGGATGTACGGCGGCAAGCACGTCCTCATCGTGTTCGACGACCTGTCGAAGCAGGCCGAGGCGTACCGCGCCGTGTCGCTGCTGCTGCGCCGCCCGCCGGGCCGCGAGGCCTACCCCGGTGACGTCTTCTACCTGCACTCCCGCCTCCTCGAGCGTTGCGCGAAGCTCTCGGACGAGCTGGGCGCGGGCTCGATGACGGGTCTGCCGGTCATCGAGACGAAGGCGAACGACGTCTCGGCGTACATCCCGACGAACGTCATCTCCATCACGGACGGGCAGATCTTCCTCCAGTCCGACCTCTTCAACGCGGACCAGCGTCCGGCCGTCGACGTCGGTATCTCGGTGTCCCGCGTCGGTGGTGACGCCCAGGTCAAGGCGATGAAGAAGGTCTCGGGCACGCTGAAGCTCGAGCTCGCGCAGTACCGCTCGCTCGAGGCGTTCGCGATGTTCGCGTCCGACCTCGACGCGGCGTCGCGCGGCCAGCTCCAGCGGGGTGCGGTCCTCATGGAGCTGCTCAAGCAGGGCCAGTACTCGCCGTTCCCGGTCGAGGAGCAGGTCGCGTCGATCTGGGCCGGCACCAAGGGCAAGCTCGACGACGTCCCCGTCGAGGACGTGCGCCGCTTCGAGTCCGAGATGCTCGACCACCTGCGCCGCAACACGGACGTCTTCTCGACGATCGTCGAGACGGGCAAGCTCGAGGACGCGACCGAGGCGCAGCTCTCGGAGGCGGTCGACGCCTTCCGTGCCGGCTTCCTCAAGGGTGACGGCACGCCGCTCGTCGGCGGCGACACCGAGGACGAGACCGAGACGGAGATCGAGCAGGAGCAGATCGTCCGGCAGAAGAGGGCCTGAGCATGGCCGGATCCCAGCGCGTCTACAAGCAGCGGATCAAGTCGACGCAGTCGCTCAAGAAGATGTTCCGCGCGCAGGAGCTCATCGCCGCGTCGCGCATCGGCAAGGCCCGCGACCGCACCGCGGCCGCGGCGCCGTACGCCCGGGCGATCACCCGGGCGGTGTCGGCCGTCGCGACGCACACGACGACGCAGCACCCGCTGACGAGCGAGCGCACGGACACCAACCGTGTCGCGGTGCTCGTCGTCGCGTCCGACCGCGGCATGGCCGGCGCCTACTCGGCGTCGATCATCCGCGAGACGGAGCGCCTCGTGGAGCGGCTCGCCGCCGAGGGCAAGGAGGTCGCGCTCTACGCGGCCGGCCGTCGGGCGATCCAGTACTACACGTTCCGCGGGCGCGAGCTCGCGGGCACGTGGTCGTACGGGTCGGACGCCCCGAACGCGGAGGTCGCGGGCGAGATCGCCGAGACCCTGCTCGGTGCGTTCCTCGCGCCGGCCGCCGAGGGCGGCGTGAGCGAGCTGCACATCGTCTACACGCAGTTCGTCAACATGGTCACGCAGCGCCCCCGCGTCGTGCGGATGCTCCCGCTCGAGGTCGTCGAGGGCGTCGCCCCCGCCGGCAAGCACGACGTGCTCCCGCTGTACGACTTCGAGCCCTCGCCGGAGGCGGTGCTCGACGCGCTGCTCCCGCGCTACGTCCGCAGCCGGATCTTCAGCTGCCTCCTCGAGGCGGCGGCGTCCGAGCTCGCGGCGCGGCAACGGGCGATGCACACCGCGACGGACAACGCGGAGGACCTCATCCGCAACTACACGCGGCTCGCGAACCAGGCGCGCCAGGCGGACATCACCCAGGAGATCAGCGAGATCGTCTCGGGTGCCGACGCCCTGGCGGCGTCATGACGGGCCGCGCGGCCCGCGCGGCCAGCACCATCACCGACATCCTGACCGAACCCGCCGGGGACCACTCCGGCACTGCGAAGCGAGGCCAGCAATGACCGCCACCACCGTGGAAGCACAGGTCGAGCACTCCAGCGGTCCCGGCGTGGGCCGAGTCGCTCGTGTGATCGGCCCCGTCGTGGACATCGAGTTCCCGGCGGACGCCATCCCCGACATCTACAACGCGCTGACCGTCGACATCGACCTGTCGTCGCAGGGCGAGGGCGAGAAGTCGTTCACGCTCACGCTCGAGGTCGCCCAGCACCTGGGCGACTCGCTCATCCGTGCGATCGCCCTCAAGCCGACGGACGGCCTCGTCCGCGGCGCGCAGGTCACCGACACGGGCGCCCCGATCAGCGTCCCCGTCGGCGACGTCACCAAGGGCAAGGTCTTCAACGTCACGGGCGACGTCCTCAACGCCGAGCCCGGCGAGACGATCGAGATCACCGAGCGCTGGCCGATCCACCGCAAGCCCCCGGCGTTCGACCAGCTCGAGTCGAAGACCACGATGTTCGAGACGGGCATCAAGGTCATCGACCTCCTCACCCCGTACGTGCAGGGCGGGAAGATCGGCCTCTTCGGTGGTGCGGGCGTCGGCAAGACGGTCCTCATCCAGGAGATGATCCAGCGCGTCGCGCAGGACCACGGCGGTGTCTCGGTGTTCGCCGGCGTCGGTGAGCGCACGCGTGAGGGCAACGACCTCATCCACGAGATGGAGGACGCGGGCGTCTTCGACAAGACCGCCCTCGTCTTCGGCCAGATGGACGAGCCCCCGGGCACGCGTCTTCGCGTCGCGCTCTCCGCGCTGACCATGGCGGAGTACTTCCGCGACGTGAAGAAGCAGGACGTCCTCCTGTTCATCGACAACATCTTCCGCTTCACGCAGGCGGGTTCCGAGGTGTCGACGCTGCTCGGGCGCATGCCGTCCGCGGTCGGCTACCAGCCGAACCTCGCCGACGAGATGGGTCTGCTCCAGGAGCGCATCACCTCGACGCGTGGTCACTCGATCACGTCGCTCCAGGCGATCTACGTCCCGGCGGACGACTACACCGACCCGGCGCCGGCGACGACGTTCGCGCACCTCGACGCGACGACCGAGCTCTCCCGCGAGATCGCCTCGCGCGGTCTGTACCCCGCGGTGGACCCGCTCGCCTCGACGAGCCGCATCCTCGACCCGCGCTACGTGGGCCAGGAGCACTACGACGTCGCGACGCGCGTGAAGTCGATCCTGCAGCGCAACAAGGAGCTCCAGGACATCATCGCGATCCTCGGTGTGGACGAGCTCTCGGAGGAGGACAAGACGGTCGTCGCGCGTGCGCGCCGCATCCAGCAGTTCCTCTCCCAGAACACCTACATGGCCGAGAAGTTCACGGGCGTCGTGGGTTCGACGGTCCCGCTGAGCGAGACCATCGAGGCGTTCAAGAAGATCGCCGACGGCGAGTTCGACCACATCTCCGAGCAGGCCTTCTACAACATCGGTGGCCTCGAGGACCTCGAGCGCAACTGGGCCCGCATCCAGAAGGAGTACGGCGCCTGACCCGACGCTCGCACGGGGCCGGGCCGGACGGCCCGGCCCCGTGGGCGTCGCTCCCGACCCGGTCCGCCGCACGCGGACCGGACGTCGTCCCGGACAGCACACCGGGCATGAACCGCCCATGAAGGAGTTCCCGTGGCACAGCTGAACGTCGACCTCGTGGCGGCGGACCGCAAGATCTGGTCGGGCCGCGCGCAGCGGGTCACGGCCCCCGCGGCGGACGGCGAGATCGGCATCCTCGCGGACCACTCGCCGCTGCTCTCCGTGCTGCAGGAGGGCTCGGTACGCATCGCGGGCGAGGGGGAGTCCCTCGAGGTCCGCGTCTCCGGCGGGTTCCTCTCCGTCGACTCGAACCAGGTCACGATCGTGGCGGACTCCGTCGAGTCCGTACCGGCCCGCTGACCTCCGCCCGACCATGACGCCCCTGGCCTGGATCGCGCTCGGACTGCTCGTCCTCGTCCTTGTCGCGATCGGGCTGGGGGTGTGGCGTCTGCGCGCCCTGTCGCACCGCGTCGGCTCGTTCGAGTGCGGCGCGCGGCGCGCGGGCGCCCCCGGGGCCCCGTGGGTCGCGGGCATCGCGCACTACGGCGTCGGCCGCATCGACTGGTGGCGGCTGTGGTCCGTGTCCCTGCGGCCCGCCCGTACCTGGTCCCGCTACGACCTCGTCATCGCGGGCCGTGAGCCGCTCGCCGGCGAGGCGTCCGACACCTACCTCGTCCGCTGCCGCTACCGCGGCCAGGACTTCGAGCTCACGATGTCGCGGGCCGCCTACGAGGGCCTCGCCTCCTGGCTGGAGGCCGCGCCTCCGGGGCGGCGCGACGTCGTCGTCTGAGGCGTCGCCGGGGGCAGACGCCGTGACCGGACCGCCCACCACCGACCCGGAGGACCCGCCTCATGCGCCTCGTCGTCGCCCGCTGCTCCGCCCGCTACACGGGCCGCCTGTCCGCCCACCTGCCGCTCGCGACGCGCGTGCTCATCGTCAAGGCCGACGGGAGCGTGCTGCTGCACTCGGACGGCGGCTCTTACAAGCCGCTGAACTGGATGAGCCCGCCGTGCTCGCTCGCGGTGCGCGCGCCCTCCGACGAGGCGCGCGAGCGCGGCGTCACGGAGGTCTGGGCCGTCCAGCACGCGAAGAGCGACGACCGGCTGGAGATCGAGCTGCACGAGGTGCAGCACGACAGCTCGCACGAGCTCGGCGTCGACCCGGGGCTCGTCAAGGACGGCGTCGAGGCGCACCTCCAGGAGATGCTGGCCGCGCAGATCGAGCTGCTCGGCTCGGGCCACACCCTCGTGCGCCGCGAGTACCCGACGGCGATCGGTCCCGTCGACATCCTCGCCAAGGACCCGCTCGGCGCGACGGTCGCGGTCGAGATCAAGCGCCGGGGCGACATCGACGGCGTCGAGCAGCTCACGCGCTACCTCGAGCTGCTCAACCGCGACCCGCTGCTCGCGCCCGTGCGCGGCGTGTTCGCCGCGCAGGAGATCAAGCCGCAGGCGCGCGTGCTCGCGACGGACCGCGGCATCGGCTGCCTCGTGCTCGACTACGACGCGATGCGCGGCGTCGACGACGTCGACTCGCGTCTCTTCTGACGCCCGACCCTCCGCCGAGCAGGCGGTCGTGGTCCGTCCTGACCTCCGGACGAGCCACCACCGCCTGCTCGTCCTGCCAGGACCGCCTGCTCGGCGGCTGACAGCAGCAGCTGGCCTCGGCGCGCGCCGTCACCGCACCGCGCGCCGGGTCGCCGCACCGCACGGGACAGGACCGTGCCGTGATAGTTTTTGAACATGTTCAAAAAAGGCCTGGGCGCATGACCGCGACGCCGAAGTCCGAGCGGACCCGCGCGCACCTGCGCGACGTCGCGATCCGGATGCTGCGCGACGTCGGCTACGAGCGCACGACGATGCGCGCCGTCGCGGCGGAGGCGGGCGTGAGCACGGGGAACGCGTACTACCACTTCCCGTCCAAGGACGCGCTCGTCCAGGAGCTCTACCTCGACGTGCAGCGCGAGCACGCCGCGCTCGCCGCCCCGGTCCTCGCGGCGGGCGGGTCGCTCGCCGACCGGCTGCGCGGCGTGTGGGGCGCGGCGATCGACGCGTTCGCCCCCTTCCACGCGTTCGGCGCGGAGTTCGTCTCGGTCGCGATCCGTCCGGGCTCCGACGCGAGCCCGTTCTCGGCCGCGTCGACCGACGCGCGCGACCTCTCGCGCGGTCTCTTCGAGGAGGTCGTGGCGGGGACGTCGTCGCGCGTCCCGGCGCACCTCCGCGCGCGCCTGCCGGAGCTGCTCTGGCTGGCGCAGCTCGGCATCACGCTCTTCTGGGTCTACGACTCCTCGCCGGGGTTCGCGCGCACGCGCCGCCTCGTCGACGGGGGTGCGGCGCTCGTCGGCAACCTCGTCCGGCTGGCACGCCTCCCGGTCGCCCGCGGCGTGGTCGACGACGCCCTGCACCTCGTCCAGGACGTCTCGGCGCCGGCCCCGAGCCGCGAGGCGTCGTCGTGAGCCCGGCAGGGGAGGTGGTCGTCGAGCTGCTCGTGGCGCTCGGCGCGGTGGTCGTGCTCCCGCTCGGCCTCCGGCTCCTCGGGCCGCAGGTCGTCCCGGCGCCGCGCAGCGCCGCGTGGCCGCTCGCCGGCGCCGCCGCCGTCGTGAGCCTCCTGCTGCCGCACAGCCGGCTGGCCGTCGTGCTGACGCTGCCCTTCGTCCTCGCGTCCGCCGTCCTGCTCGGGGCGGGCGTCCGCCTCGCCGTGCGCACGCTGCGCGACGTCACGATTCGCGCCCGCCCGGGGCGCGCGCACGCCGTGGTGCCCGGTGCCGACCTGGGCGACGTGCCGCCGCGCGTCGACCTCGCGAGCCGGCTCGCGACCGTGACCGCCCTCGTGCTGCCTGCGGTCGGGGCGAGCGCGCTCGTCGCCGAGCGCGCGGGGTGGGGTCTGCTCGGGTTCTCGGGCACGTACCTCGCCCTCACGGTGCCGCACATGCTCTACGCGGGCTTCGGAGCGGCGCTCGTCGCCGGCGCGGTCGCGCGGCTCGCCCCGGGCGACCGGCTCGCGACGGTGGGCGCGTGGGGCGTCCCGGCCGGGACGGCGCTCGTCCTCGTCGGGTACTTCGTGGGCGACGTCGCCGAGCTCGTCGGGGCGGTCGTCCTGACGCTCGCGCTGTGGGCGACGGCGGCCGCCGTCGTGCGGTCGCTCGCGCGCCCCGGCGGACGGCCGGCCGCGGCCCGGGCGCTGCTCGGCACGGCGGCCGTCCTCGTGAGCGCGTCGATGGTGCTCGCGCTGTGGTGGGCGGGGGGCGAGGCCTTCGGGTTCGCCCACCCGAGCCTCGACGTCATGGCCGCGACGCACGGGGTCGGGAACGCGCTCGGCTTCGTGCTGTGCGCGCTGCTCGGCGTCCGGCTGCTCGCGCGCGACGGCACGACCCCGTCCCCGGCAGGGGACCCGGACCCGACGAGCCCCCGCCCGGGGGCCGAGAGGAGCACGGCATGACGTTCACCTACCCCGAGGTCGGGGCGACGCGCACGGACCGCTGGCCCAGCGGGTACCGGCACCTGCACGTGCGGCGCCGCCTCACCGACCGCGCCCGGCCGCCCGAGGACCTCGCCCGGCTGGGCGAGCAGCTCCTCAGGTGGCAGGTGCACGCCGCGGCGCGCGTGCGGCTCGAGACGGACGCCCCGGTCGCCGCCTCGGGCGTGCGGGTCACGACCCTGCTGGGCGTCGGGCGCCTGCGGCTGCACGAGCCGTGCGAGGTCGTGTGGGTCGAGCGCACCGAGCGACGCGTGGGCTTCGCCTACGGGACGCTCCCGGGCCACGCTTTCGTGGGGGAGGAGCGGTTCGCCGTCGAGCGCGACGACGCCGGGGACCTGTGGTGGCGCATCGACGTCTTCAGTCGCCCCGTGCTGTGGTGGGTGCGGCCGTTCTCGTTCGCCGTGCCGACGTTCCAGCGGCTGTTCGCGCTGCACCTCGGACGGGGCGCGCGACGGCTCCTCGAGGCGTCCGACGGCTGACCCGAGAGGTTTGCACGCCGGGTGTACGAAGTGCGCCAGAATGGCCCCATGACCGACGCCGTCCGCAGCCCCCGTCCCGACCAGAAGCCTGGCACCACGCGCGTCCTCGCGGGCCGCGTCGTCACCCCGGACGGGGTGCTCGACGACGGCGTCGTGGCCGTCCGCGACGGACGGGTCGCGTGGGTCGGCCCGCGCGCGGAGGCGGCGGCCGCAGGGTTCCCCGACGCGCCCGCCGGGGACGGGGCGACCCTGCTCCCGGGCCTGGTGGACGTGCACGACCACGGCGGCGGCGGGTCGAGCTTCCCCGACGCGACGAGCGCGGCCGAGGCGCTCGGCGGGGCGCGCGAGCACCTGCGGCACGGCACCACGAGCCTCGTCGCGTCGCTCGTGACCGCGCCGCGTGACGTCCTGCTCGCCCGCGCGGCGACGCTCGCCGACCTCGCGGAGGCGGGCGAGATCGTCGGCATCCACCTCGAGGGCCCGTTCCTCTCGGAGGTGCGGTGCGGCGCCCAGAACCCGCACGACATGCTCGACGGCGACCCGGGGCTCGTCCGGGAGATCGCCGCCGCGGCGCGCGGGCACCTGCGCACCATGACGGTCGCGCCCGAGGTGCCGGGCATCGTCGGGCCCGGGGGAGTGATCGAGACGCTCGTCGAGGTCGGCGCCGTGCCGTCGATCGGGCACACGGACGCGACCACCGAGCAGACCGAGGCGGCGATCGCCGCGGGCGTCGCGGCCTTCGCCGCGGCGGGACGGCCGGGCGCGCGGCTGACCGCGACGCACCTGTTCAACGGGATGCGCCCGCTGCACCACCGCGAGCCGGGGCCCGTGGCCGCGTGCCTCGCGGCGGCCGCGCGCGGCGAGATGGTCGTCGAGCTCGTCGCCGACGGCACCCACCTCGTGCACGGCACCATCCGCAGCGTCGTCGAGCTCGTCGGCCCGCACGTGGGGGCGGACGGCGCGGTCGCCGGGCCCGACGCCGTCGCGCTCGTCACGGACGCGATGGCCGCGGCGGGCATGGCCGACGGCGCGTACGAGCTCGGCCCGATGCGCGTCACCGTCGCGGACGGCGTCGCGCGACTCACCGAGGGCGGCTCCATCGCCGGCGGCACGTACCACCTGCTCGACGTCGTGCGCGAGACGGTCGAGGCGGGCGTGCCGCTCGTCGACGCGGTCCGCGCGGCGTCGTGGACGCCGGCCGGGGTGCTCGGCCTCGACGACCGCGGCGGGCTGGTCGCAGGGCTGCGTGCCGACGTCGTCGTGACGGACGGCGACCTGCGCGTGCGCGAGGTGCTGCGCGGCGGGGAGAGCGTCGACCTCTCCGCCTGACCTCGGCCCCGCCGGGGACCGGTCGAGCCGCCGGGCGGTGCTGCCGCCCGGCGGCTCGATCGCGTCCGGACGTCCTCGCAGGTCGGCGCGCCCGCGGAAACGAGAGAGCGTGCTCTCGCATGACGGACTTGACTCCACCCATTTGTTCAACCAATACTCGTAACATCGAAGCGCTTCGACGACACGTTTCGACGAAGCGCTTCGACGGCCGAGGTGCGGGACCGGACCACAGGGGAGTGGTGAGGATGGCGACGATGCAGGACGTGGCGCGACGCGCGCAGGTCTCGCTGAGCACGGTCTCGTACGCGCTGTCCGGCACGCGCCCGGTCTCCGACGCCACGCGCCGGCGCATCGAGGACGCCATGGCCGAGCTCGGCTACCAGCCCAACGCGATGGCCCGCGGCCTCGCGTCCCGCCGCAGCCACGTGCTGGCCCTCATCTACCCCGCGATGGAGAAGGGTCTCGGCGGCACGGTCGCGGAGTTCGTCTCGTCGGCGGCGGAGACCGCGCGCGAGAACGGTTACCACCTGGTCCTGTGGCCCTTCCGCACGACCCAGGCGCCCGAGGTCCGCGACCTCGTGCGCCAGGGGATGGCGGACGGCGTCCTGCTCATGGAGGTCGCGCTCGACGACGCGCGGGTCGACGTGCTGCACGAGGCCGGGGTCCCGTACACGATGATCGGCCGGACGCGCGACGTGTCCGACCGGCCGTCGGTCGACATCGACTTCGAGCGCACGACGGACGACGCGGTCCAGCACCTCGTCGACCTCGGGCACCGGCACGTGGCGCTCGTCAACCACTCGCAGGCGACGGCGGACGACGGCTACGCGCCGACGTTCCGTGCCGAGGAGGGCTTCGAGGCGGCGATGCGCCGTCGCGGGCTCGAGCCGGTCGCGCTGCGCGTCGACGAGTCGCCGAGCGCCGGCCGCGACGCCGTCGCGACGCTGCTCGCGCGCGAGCCCCGCCTCACGGCGTTCGTGACCATGAACGAGATCGCGACGTTCGGCGTCGTGGCCGAGCTCCAGCAGCGCGGCGTCGCGATCCCCGGCGACATGTCGATCCTGTCGATCGTCACGTCGCCCGGCGTCGGGGAGATGAGCAACCCGCCGCTCACCACCATGCACGCCCCCGGGGCCGAGCTCGGCCGCCTGGGCGTGCAGAAGCTGCTGTCCCTCGTGGACGGCTCCCGTCCGAGCACACCGAACGTGCTCATCCCGTGCGTCCTCGAGCCCGGCAGCAGCGTCGCCCCCGCGGCCGGCCGGGCACCGGACGACGACCCCGAGCCCGCGGCTCGCTGAAACACCGACCGGCCGGGCGACGCCCGGCCGCCCTCCGGCCCTCGCCGGAACTCGATGAGGAGGACACGCACATGCTGCGATCCCGAAAGATCTCGCTCGTCGCTGCCGTGGCAGCGCTCCCACTCGCCCTCGGGGCGTGCGGGAGCTCCGGCGGCAGCGGCGGGTCCGACGACCAGACCCTGACGATCTGGCACTACGAGAACGAGGACTCGGCCATGGGCCAGGCCTGGGCCAAGGCGATCGAGATCTTCGAGGAGGAGAACCCGGACGTCGACGTCGTCGTCGAGAAGCAGACGTTCGAGCAGATCCAGAAGAACGCCAAGATCGTCCTCACCGGCGACGACGTGCCGGACGTCATGGAGTACAACAAGGGCAACGCGACCGCCGGCCAGCTCGCCGCGCAGGGCCTGCTGACCCCGCTCACCGACGCGGCGACCGAGCGCGGCTGGGACGAGAAGCTCAGCGGCTCGCTCCAGACGACCGCGACCTACGACGACCAGGGCCTCATGGGCTCGGGCGAGTGGTACGGCGTCCCGAACTACGGCGAGTTCGTGCAGGTCTACTACAACAAGGACATGTTCGCCCAGTACGGGCTCGAGGTGCCGACGACGCTCGAGGAGTTCGAGACCGTCATGCAGGCGTTCAAGGCCCAGGGCGTCACGCCGCTCGCCGAGGCCGGCGCCGAGTACCCGATGGGCCAGCTCTGGTACGAGCTCGTGCTCGCGAACTCCGATCGCGACTTCATCGACCAGTACCAGCTCTTCGACGGCGACCCCGACTTCCACGGTCCCGAGATGACGCAGGCGACCGAGAAGCTCGACTCCTGGATCAAGGACGGCTACGTCGCGTCCGACTCCGCGGCGCTCACCGCCGAGGACATGGGCGTCTCGTTCATCAACGGCACCTACCCGATGATGGTCTCCGGCTCGTGGTGGTTCGGCCGCATCGTCGAGGAGATGGACGCCGACTGGGGCCAGTTCAACTTCCCCGGCAACACGCTCCAGGTCGGCTCGTCCGGCAACCTGTGGGTCGTCCCCGCGAACGCGGACTCGCCCGACCTCGCCGAGGAGTTCATCGACGTCACGCTGCGCCCCGAGGTGCAGAACATCCTCGCGGAGAAGGGCGGCCTGCCCGTCGCCGGTGACGCGTCCGTCATCACGGACGAGCGCACGCAGCAGCTCACCGAGAACTTCCAGGCGATCCTCGACGACGACGGCCTCGCGTTCTACCCCGACTGGCCCGTGCCCGGCTACTACGACGTGATCGTGAGCGAGCTCCAGTCCCTCATCAACCAGTCGAAGTCGCCGACCGAGGTGCTCGACGGCCTCGAGTCCGCCTACGTGGACGGCAAGGCGGACCTGCTCGACAGCTGAGCGGTACCGCCCGTCCCGGGCGGCCGGCCGGCACCTGCGTCGGCCGGCCGCCCGGGCACCACCCGAGCACCGCCCGAGGACCTCCCGCGAAAGAGACCGTCATGACCACCCGCACCGACACCGTGCCCGAGGCCGGGCCCGGACCCGCGCGCGAGGCGTCGCGCGCGACCGCGGCACGCCGCCGTCGTCGCCGGCCCGCCTGGCTCCCGTACCTGCCCTACCTCCTGCCCGGCGCGGTGGCGTTCGTCGTCGTGATCGGCTACCCGTTCGCGATGAACGTCTACTACAGCCTGTTCAAGTGGCGCGGCGGCATGGCGCCGATGCGCTGGTACGGGCTGGGGAACTACGCCGACCTGATGCACGACTCGGCGTTCTGGACCTCGTTCCAGAACTCCATCGCGATGATCCTCGCGATGGTCGTCGTGCCGACCCTCGTCGGCCTCGTGCTCGCCGCCGTGCTGTTCGACTACCTCGGCCGCCGGTTCGGGCCCCGTGTCGCGGCGTTCCTGCGCGCGACGTACTACCTGCCGCAGATCCTCCCCGTCGCCGTGGCCGGCGTGCTGTGGAACTGGATCCTCAACGCCCAGACCGGCGCGCTCAACGTCATGCTGCGCGGGATCGGGGTCGAGAACCCGCCGAACTGGCTGGGCGACACCTCGACCGCGCTGCCGAGCGTCATGCTCGTGCTCATCTGGGTCCAGATCGGCTACCCGGTGGTCATCTTCATGTCCGCGCTCCAGCGCGTGGACCCCGAGCTCTACGAGGCCGCCGAGCTCGACGGCGCCGGCTGGTGGCGGCGCTTCGGGGCCATTACGATCCCGCAGATCCGTCCCGAGACGTTCGTCGTCACGCTCACCTGCACCGTCGCGGCGCTCAAGGTCTTCGGGCCCATCTACGTGCTCACGCGCGGCGGCCCCGAGAGCTCCACGCTCGTCCCGAGCTACTACTCGTACCTGAACTTCTTCGACAAGTCGAAGGTCGGCTACGGCGCCGCGGTGGCGACCGTGCTCACCCTCGTCATCATCGTCGTCGCCGTCGTGATCCTCGCGCTGCAGAGCCGCGCCGAGCGTCGTGAGCAGGAGGGCCGCTGATGTCCACCGTCACCACCACCCCCGCGGACGCCGTGGCGCCGGGCGCCGGCGCGTCCCGCCCCCGCCGCGCCCTGCGCGCCACGCGGCAGGACGAGCGCTACCGCCGCGGGATCGGCCGCTGGTTCGTGCTCGCCGCGGCGGTGCTCGTCGCGCTCCTCATGCTGTCGCCGTTCGTCATCATGGTGCTCAACGCGTTCAAGTCCCCGGCCGAGTACTCCCAGGACGGGCCGCTGAGCCTCCCGAGCGAGCTCTACCTCGACGGCGTGCAGAACTTCTGGACGCGCACGAACTTCCCGCAGAAGCTCTGGAACTCCGTCTTCATCTCCGCGCTCGTCGCCGTGTTCGGCACGCTCCTGTCGCTCCTCAGCGCGTACGCGATCGGCGTCGGCCGCATCAAGGGCCGGCTGTGGATCGTCACGCTGTTCCTCGTGGCGAACATGCTGCCGCAGGAGGCGCTCATCTACCCGCTGTTCGACATGGCGCAGAAGGTCGGCCTGTCGAACTCGCAGTGGTCGATCATCATCATCTTCACGGTCGTCCAGGCGGCGTTCGGCACGTACCTGCTCTCGTCCGTGCTCGGGACGTTCCCGCCCGCGCTCCTCGAGGCGGCGCAGCTCGACGGCGCCGGCCGCTGGCGCATCCTGTGGCAGGTCGTGTACCCGATCGTCCGGCCGACGCTCGGCGTCCTCATGATCTTCTTCTTCATCTGGACGTGGAACGAGTTCTTCATCCCGCTGGTCATGCTCACGACCAACGACACCCAGACGATCCCCATCGCGCTCGCGTCGCTCCAGGGCGACCGGATGATGGACGCCCCGACGACCAACGCGGGCGCGCTCGTCTCGCTGATCCCCGCGCTGATCTTCTTCCTCATCTTCCAGCGCACCCTCACCCGCGGCGTGACGGCCGGCGCCGTCAAGTGAGGCCTCCGGCCTGACGCCCCGAGACACCGATACGCACCGACGAAGGAAGCACCACCCATGAAGTTCACCGACGGGTACTGGCAGGTCCGACCCGGCATGCACCCGCTCTACGCGGTCGAGGTCGACGACGTCCGCGCGGACGAGGCGGCCGGCACGCTCACCGTGTACGCGCCGACGGCGAAGATCCGCGGCCGGGGCGACACGCTCAACCGCCCGATGCTCACGACGACGTACTCCTCGCCCGCACCTGGTGTGATCCGCGTGCGCGTCGAGCACCACCAGGGCGCGGTGCGCCGGGGCCCGGCGTTCCAGGTGACCGGCGAGCCCGGGTTCCGGCCCGAGGTCGAGGTGCACGACGACGTCGCCGTCCTGCGGTCCAAGGACCTCGCCGTGCGCGTGCACCGGGGCGACCGCTGGCGCGTGGACTTCGAGGCGGACGGCGAGGTGCTGACCTCCTCGCTGCCGAAGTCGGTCGGGCACGTCACGTCGGACGACGGCGGCACGTGGACGCACGAGCAGCTCGCGCTCGAGCCGGGCGAGCTCGTGTACGGCCTGGGGGAGCGGTTCGGGCCGTTCGTCAAGAACGGCCAGGTCGTGGACATCTGGAACGAGGACGGCGGGACGTCGAGCGAGCAGGCGTACAAGTCCGTGCCGCTCTACCTCACGACCAAGGGCTACGGCGTGTTCGTCGAGCACCCGGAGAAGGTCTCGTTCGAGGTCGCCTCCGAGGTGAACACGCGCGTCCAGTTCTCCGTCGAGGGGCAGTCGCTGGAGTACCTGGTCATCCAGGGCCCGACGCCCAAGGACGTGCTGCGCCGGTACACGGCGCTGACGGGCCGCCCCGCGCGCGTGCCGGCGTGGTCGTTCGGCCTGTGGCTCACGACGTCGTTCACGACGAGCTACGACGAGCAGACCGTGAACGGGTTCATCGACGGGATGGCCGAGCGCGACCTGCCGCTGTCGGTGTTCCACTTCGACTGCTTCTGGATGCGCGAGTACCAGTGGGTCGACTTCGAGTGGGACCCGCGCACGTTCCCCGACCCCGAGGGCATGCTCCGGCGCCTGCACGACCGCGGGCTCAAGGTGTGCGTGTGGATCAACCCGTACGTCGCGCAGCGCTCGCCCCTCTTCGCGGAGGCGGCGGAGCAGGGCTTCCTCGTGAAGCGCGAGGACGGGTCCGTGTGGCAGTGGGACCTGTGGCAGGCGGGCATGGGGCTGGTGGACTTCACCAACCCCGACGCGGCCGCGTGGTACGTCGACAAGCTCGAGGGCCTGCTCGACCAGGGCGTCGACTGCTTCAAGACCGACTTCGGCGAGCGGATCCCCGTCGACGGCATCGCGTGGCACGACGGCTCCGACCCGCGCAAGATGCACAACTACTACGCCCAGCTCTACAACGAGGCGGTCTTCCGGCTGCTCGAGCGCAAGCGCGGCGAGGGCGAGGCGGTCCTGTTCGCGCGGTCCGCGACGGCGGGCGGCCAGCAGTTCCCCGTGCACTGGGGCGGCGACTGCGACTCGACGTACGCGTCGATGGCCGAGTCGCTGCGCGGTGGCCTGTCGATGTCGATGTCGGGCTTCGGCTACTGGAGCCACGACATGGGCGGCTTCGAGGGCACGCCGGACCCGGGCGTGTTCAAGCGCTGGACGGCGTTCGGCCTGCTGTCGTCGCACTCGCGCCTGCACGGCTCGGGCTCGGTCCGGGTCCCGTGGGCGTTCGACGACGAGGCCGTCGACGTGACGCGAAAGTTCACGCACCTCAAGCTCTCGCTCATGCCGTACCTCGGGCGGGTGGCGGAGGAGGCGCACACCGACGGCGTGCCGATGATGCGGCCGCTCGTGCTCGAGCTCCCGCACGACCGCACCGGGTACACCGCGGACACGCAGTACCTGCTGGGCGACGCGCTCCTCGTCGCGCCGGTGTTCCGCGCGGACGGCCGCGTGGAGTACTACGTGCCGGAGGGCACGTGGACGCGTCTCGTCCAGCCCGACGACGGCCCCGCCCTGAGCGAGACCGTGACCGGCCCGCGCTGGGTCACCGAGACGCACGGGTTCGACTCGCTCCCGGTGCTCGTGCGCCCGGGCACCGTCCTGCCGGTGGGCGCCCGCACCGACCGGCCGGACTACGACTGGGCCGACGGCGTCACGCTGCACGCGTTCGAGCTGCCCGACGGGTACGACGAGCTCGTGGTCGTCCCGCCGTCGGACGGCGCGGCCGGGGCCACGTTCCGCGTGCGCCGGTCGGGCGCGACCCTCACGGTCTCGTCCGACGACGCCCCCGCGGCCTGGTCCGTGCGGGCCGGTGCGGCGACGGCCGAGGCGCACGGCGCGACGAGCGTGACTCTCGACCTCGGCTGAGGACGTATCCTGGGCGGACGCACCATGGAAGCGCTCCCATGGCGCGTCCGCCCGGCGTCGTCGCGCCGGCCACCGACCCGACCACCGTCGCGGACCACGTCGTCCGACGACCGACCAGCGAGGACCCTCGTGACCACCGACACCACCGCTCCCGTCGCCGTCGACGCGCAGGCCGCGCCCGCGTCGTCGGGCCGCCGCACGTTCCCGACCGACTTCCTCTGGGGCTCCGCCACCGCCGCCTACCAGATCGAGGGCGCCGCCGCCGAGGGCGGCCGCACGCCGTCCATCTGGGACACGTACTCCCACACCCCGGGCCGCACGCTCAACGGCGACACGGGCGACGTCGCGGACGACCACTACCACCGGTGGCAGGAGGACGTGCAGCACATCGCCGACCTCGGCCTCGGCGCGTACCGGTTCTCCATCTCGTGGTCGCGCGTGCAGCCGGGCGGTACCGGCCCGCTCAACCCCGAGGGCGTCGCGTTCTACTCGCGCCTCGTCGACGCGCTGCTCGAGAAGGGCGTCAAGCCCGTCGTCACGCTCTACCACTGGGACCTCCCGCAGGAGCTGGAGGACGCCGGGGGCTGGGCGAACCGCGACACCGCGTACGCGTTCGCCGAGTACGCCCGCCACATGGCGCGCGAGCTCGGGGACCGGATCGACACCTGGACGACGCTCAACGAGCCGTGGTGCTCCGCCTACCTCGGCTACGGTTCCGGCGTGCACGCGCCCGGCCGCACCGAGCCCGCCGCGGCGCTCGCGGCCGTGCACCACCTCAACCTCGCGCACGGCCTCGCCGTCCAGGCGATCCGCGACGAGCTCGGCGAGGACGCGAAGACGTCCGTCACGCTCAACCTGCACGTCATCCGGCCCGACGACCCGTCGTCGGCGGCGGACCTCGACGCGGTGCGCAAGATCGACGCGCTCGCCAACCGCGCGTTCCTCGCGCCCATGCTCGACGGCGAGTACCCCGCCGACCTGCTCGCCGACACCGCGCAGGTGAGCGACTGGTCGTTCGTGCGGGAGGGCGACCTCGAGACGGTGCGCCAGCCGCTGTCGATCCTCGGCGTCAACTACTACTCGACCGTGCGCGTGCGCCACTTCTCCGGCGAGGGCGAGCGGTCCGAGAACGACGGCCACGGCGCGTCGAGCCACAGCCCGTGGATCGGCGTCGACGACGTGGAGTTCGTCCAGCAGCCCGGCCCGTACACCGCGATGGGCTGGAACATCGAACCTGCCGGCATGACCGAGCTGCTCGTGTCCGTGGCGACGACGTACCCGCACCAGCCGATGATGGTCACCGAGAACGGCGCCGCGTTCGCCGACGAGGTCACGGTCGACGCCGACGGGACCCCCCGCGTGCACGACGACCGCCGCGTCGCCTACCTGCACGACCACGTCGACGCCGTGGGCGCCGCGATCGACGCGGGCGCCGACGTGCGCGGGTACTTCGCGTGGTCCCTGCTCGACAACTTCGAGTGGGGCTACGGGTACGAGCGCCGCTTCGGGATCATCCGCGTCGACTACGACACGCTCGAGCGCACGTGGAAGGACTCCGCGCACTGGTACCGCCGGCTCGCGACGTCGAACGCGCTCCCCACGGTCGACGAGACCGCCTGAGCCGTCTCGCCCCCACAGGCCCGCCCGGTCCGCCGGGCGGGCCTTCGTGCGCTCGTCCGCGACCACGGCTCCGGTCGAGCGCGGTCGTCGGGCGGGCCGTCACCGAGGGGTGACCTTTGTCGCACGGGCGCGGCGCGCGGTGCGACACGCCGAAGAAGCACGACACGCCGACGAGTTCACCGACCGTCGTGTCCGGATTGGGCTGATTCGCGCGGGTGGTGGCGCGTCCTCAGGAGGGCGGGTGCAGGCCGCGGGAAGGGCCTCGACGGCTCCGCACAGGGTGTGGACCGACGTCGTCCCCACCCTGTGGACGGCGTCTCGCCGTCCGCGGGAAGACGCCGTTCCGGGCCGGTCGGATCGGTGGACGACGGGCTGTGGACGAGCGCTCCGGGGGAGTGTCAGAGGGGGCTGGGACCATGGATCCATGGCGCCTAGCACACCCGCCAGGGTGAAGTTCCACCACGACATCTAGTGCAGTGGCACGGTCTCGACCACTAGGTATAGTGGTTGCACACCCAGGGGGCCGGAGGCCTCCTGGCGAATCACACAGACGTAGTTCCACCGGTGTCCTTCGAGGTCAGAGATGTTTCTCCCTCCCCGAGGACCGTCCCGGACGAGAGCGCGAGACGAGGAGCCACCCCCATGAGCGTCACGGTCTACAGCAAGCCGGCCTGCGTCCAGTGCGACGCGACGTACCGCGCTCTCGACAAGAAGGGCATCGAGTACTCCGTCGTGGACATCACCCAGGACGCCGAGGCGCTCGAGCTCGTGCGCGGGCTCGGCTACCTGCAGGCTCCCGTGGTCGTCGCCGGGGACGAGCACTGGTCCGGGTTCCGCCCCGACCAGATCACCGCCCTCGCGCAGAAGGTCTCGCCGGTCGTCGCCTGACCGGCCTCCCCGGAGCGCCGCGAGGCGCCCGGAAACCCGTACGGAAGCAGGCGGAGCAGGGCAGGACGGAGGTGCGTCCCCGTGGGGTCGCTCGTGTACTTCTCCAGCGTCAGCGAGAACACGCACCGGTTCGTCCAGCGGCTCGACCTGCCGGCCCTCGGCATGGACGTCCAGCGCATCCCGCTGCGTCCGACCGAGGGCTTCCTGCGCGTCGAGGAACCGTACGTGCTCATGGTCCCGACCTACGGGGGCGGCAACGAGGGCGGTGCCGTCCCGCGCCAGGTCGTGAAGTTCCTCAACGACGTGCACAACCGGTCGTTGATCCGCGGCGTCATCGCCGCCGGCAACACCAACTTCGGCGAGGCGTACTGCATCGCCGGCGACATCATCTCCGCGAAGTGCCAGGTGCCCTACCTGTACGCCTTCGAACTCCTGGGAACAGCCGAGGACGCCGCGCGCGTCCGCGACGGATTGGGACGATTTTGGCAACGACAGTCACGGATTCCGGCGTGAGCGTGGCAGGTGGTGGCACGGTCACCGAGGTGCCGCTCGCGAGCACCCAGCTCGACTTCCACGCGCTCAACGCGATGCTCAACCTCTACGGCCCGAACGGCGAGATCCAGTTCGACAAGGACCGTGAGGCCGCGCGGCAGTACTTCCTGCAGCACGTCAACCAGAACACCGTCTTCTTCCACGACCTCGCGGAGAAGCTGGACTACCTCGTCGAGAACAAGTACTACGACCCGGCCGTCCTCGCGAAGTACGACCGCGAGTTCGTGAAGTCGCTGTTCGAGTTCGCCTACGCGAAGAAGTTCCGCTTCGAGACGTTCCTCGGCGCCTTCAAGTACTACACGTCGTACACGCTCAAGACGTTCGACGGGAAGCGCTACCTCGAGCGCTTCGAGGACCGCGTCTGCATGGTCGCGCTCGGCCTCGCCGACGGCAACGAGCAGGCCGCGCTGGACATCGTCGAAGAGGTCATCTCGGGCCGCTTCCAGCCCGCGACCCCCACGTTCCTCAACGTCGGCAAGGCGCAGCGTGGCGAGCCCGTGTCCTGCTTCCTGCTGCGCATCGAGGACAACATGGAGTCCATCGCGCGCGGCATCAACTCCGCGCTGCAGCTCTCCAAGCGCGGTGGCGGCGTCGCCCTGCTCCTGTCGAACATCCGCGAGCACGGCGCGCCCATCAAGCACATCGAGAACCAGTCGTCCGGCGTCATCCCCGTGATGAAGCTGCTCGAGGACTCGTTCTCCTACGCGAACCAGCTCGGCGCGCGCCAGGGCGCCGGTGCCGTGTACCTGCACGCGCACCACCCCGACATCATGCGGTTCCTCGACACCAAGCGTGAGAACGCGGACGAGAAGATCCGCATCAAGACGCTGTCGCTCGGCGTCGTGATCCCGGACATCACGTTCGAGCTCGCGAAGAAGAACGAGGACATGTACCTCTTCTCGCCGTACGACGTCGAGCGCGTCTACGGCAAGCCGTTCGCCGACATCTCGATCAGCGAGAAGTACGACGAGATGGTCGACGACTCGCGGATCCGCAAGACGAAGATCAAGGCGCGCGACTTCTTCCAGACGATCGCCGAGCTCCAGTTCGAGTCCGGCTACCCGTACATCATGTTCGAGGACACGGTGAACAAGGCGAACCCGATCAAGGGCCGCATCACCCACTCGAACCTGTGCTCGGAGATCCTCCAGGTCTCGACGCCGTCGACGTTCAACGAGGACCTCTCGTACGACCACGTCGGCCGCGACATCTCCTGCAACCTCGGCTCGCTGAACATCGCCAAGACGATGGACTCGCCCGACTTCGCGAAGACGATCGACACCGCGATCCGCGCGCTCACCGCGGTCTCCGACCAGACGAGCATCGAGTCGGTGCCGTCGGTCAAGCGGGCCAACGAGTCCGGCCACGCGATCGGTCTCGGCCAGATGAACCTCCACGGCTACCTCGCGCGCGAGCGGATCCACTACGGGTCCGAGGAGGGCATCGACTTCACGAACATCTACTTCTACACGGTCGCCTACCACGCGATCGCGGCGTCGAACCGCCTCGCGATCGAGCGCGGGCGTGCGTTCGGCGGCTTCGAGGACTCGAAGTACGCGACGGGGGAGTACTTCGACAAGTACACCGACCGCGTGTGGGAGCCCGCGACCGAGCGCGTGCGCCGGCTCTTCGCCGACGCCGGCGTGCACATCCCGACCCAGGACGACTGGGCCGCCCTCAAGGCCTCGGTCATGGAGCACGGGATCTACAACCAGAACCTCCAGGCCGTCCCGCCGACGGGCTCGATCTCCTACATCAACAACTCGACGTCCTCGATCCACCCGGTGCCGTCGAAGATCGAGATCCGCAAGGAGGGCAAGATCGGGCGCGTCTACTACCCGGCGCCCTACCTGACGAACGACAACCTCGAGTACTACGAGGACGCGTACGAGATCGGCTACGAGAAGATCATCGACACGTACGCCGCCGCGACGCAGCACGTCGACCAGGGTCTGAGCCTCACGCTGTTCTTCAAGGACACGGTCACGACGCGCGACGTCAACCGCGCGCAGATCTACGCGTGGCGCAAGGGCATCAAGACGCTCTACTACATCCGCCTCCGCCAGATGGCCCTCGAAGGGACCGAAGTGGAAAACTGCGTCTCCTGCATGCTGTGAGCGACGAACCGTGATCGACGAGATCCTCGCGGTCAGAGTCCCCGTCGGACTCGTGTATGGCATCCGCCTGCGCGAGTCCGACGAGTACCGCTACGTCGGGCTCACGACGAAGGCTGCGTCGCGTCGGCTTCGCCAGCACTTGCGGAACGCGCGCGATGGTCAGAGGACGCCGTTCTGCGACTGGCTGCGCAAGCATGGCGAGCATGACATCGTGGTCGATGTCCTGGAGACGGCTCTCGGAGACCTGGAGTCACTCGGTGAGTCTGAGATTGAGTGGATCGAGTTCTTGCGCGCCACCGGGCATCGGCTGCTGAACGTGTCAGACGGCGGGCTCGGTCCGACCGGAGTCGTCTGGACCGCGGAGCAGCGCGAGGCGGCTCGGGTCAGGTCGACAGGACGCAAGGGGGTCAGCCGCCCGGGTGAGCTCAACCCGTTCTTCGGTCACAAGCACTCGGACGAGCAGCGTGCACTCTGGTCGGAGCAGCGCAAGGGGACGTTCGTCGGGCCGGAGAACCCCAACTACGGGAAGTTCGGGCCGGAGCACCCGAGCTACGGGCACACGATGTCGCCCGAGGCTCGCGCGGCGCTCTCGGCCATGCGGCGCGGTGAGCTGAACCCGAACTACGGTAGGACGGCGAGCGAGGAGACTCGTGCCAAGCGATCGGCCGCCCAGAAGGGTGTGCCCAAGCCGTCGAGCGCGCGAAGTGCTCACACCCGTCATCACACGAACAAGGGCCGCACCAGCCCGACGTGCAAGTTCTGTATCGCTGACGCGGAGCAGCAGTCCCCGCGTCTACCCGAAGGAGAGAATCCGGCATGAGTCCCACCGGGAAGCTCAAGCTCATCGATCGCGTGAGCGCGATCAACTGGAACCGTCTCGAGGACGAGAAGGACCTCGAGGTGTGGGACCGCCTCGTCGGGAACTTCTGGCTGCCCGAGAAGGTGCCGGTGTCGAACGACATCCAGTCGTGGAACACGCTCACCGCGCAGGAGCAGGAGCTCACGATGCGCGTGTTCACCGGCCTCACGCTGCTGGACACGATCCAGGGCACGGTCGGCGCGGTCTCGCTCATCCCCGACGCGATCACGCCGCACGAGGAGGCGGTGTACACCAACATCGCGTTCATGGAGTCGGTGCACGCCAAGAGCTACTCGTCGATCTTCTCGACGCTGTGCTCCACGCGTGAGATCGACGACGCGTTCCGCTGGTCGGAGGAGAACCCGAACCTCCAGCGCAAGGCCGAGATCGTCATGGAGTACTACAAGGGCGACTCGCCGCTCAAGCGCAAGGTCGCGAGCACGCTGCTCGAGTCGTTCCTCTTCTACTCCGGCTTCTACCTGCCGATGTACTGGTCGTCGCGCGCCAAGCTGACGAACACGGCCGACCTCATCCGCCTCATCATCCGCGACGAGGCCGTGCACGGGTACTACATCGGCTACAAGTTCCAGAAGGGTCTCGAGAAGCTCTCCTCGGAGGAGCGCGACGAGCTCAAGGCGTACACGTTCGAGCTGCTCTTCGAGCTGTACGAGAACGAGGTGCAGTACACGGAGGACCTCTACGACGGCGTCGGGCTCACCGAGGACGTCAAGAAGTTCCTGCGGTACAACGCCAACAAGGCGCTCATGAACCTCGGCTACGAGGCGCTCTTCCCCAAGGACGAGACCGACGTCAACCCGGCGATCCTCTCGGCGCTCTCGCCGAACGCCGACGAGAACCACGACTTTTTCTCCGGGTCCGGCTCGTCGTACGTCATCGGCAAGGCCGTCAACACCGAGGACGACGACTGGGACTTCTAGTCATACAGGTTTCCTGCCGGGTGATCGCGGCAGGACACAAACGCACAACGACCCCGTTCAGCACGGTGCTGGACGATACGGTCCACGGCTGAGCGGGGTCGATGGTGTTCTTGGCCGAACTCTTCGACTCTATCGTGACGATCGAAGCGCTGCCTACCGACGGGTACGTGGAGAAAGTCACTTCGGCCGGTGCGGGAAGGGGCACGCAAGTGTCTTCTACTCAAAAGCCCGGTGAGCGGGCTCAGCGTTCAGGTCAGGTCGAGATCGTGGGCCCGCGTGGCGGTCGAACTGGTGAGGAGCGGACTGTGATTCGCAACAAGCCGCTTCCTCCAACGCCTCGTGCTGGTCAGCAGTACCAGATGGTCGACCCGACGAAGAACGGCGCGGGTCGGGGGCGGTAGCCCTCAGCCAACGAAGGTGAGGCCGGCGGCTCGTGTATGGCGAGTCGCCGGCCTTGCCGGCGTCAGTCGTTCGGCCGGGACTGCGCGCCCTCGACGGGCGGGTCGGCCGACCACGGGAACGTGATCCAGAGGTCGGTGTCCTTCCACGAGTAGTCCGGCTGGATGATCGTGCGCGGCTTCGTGTAGAGCACCGCGGAGCGGGCCTCGGCCCCGTGGGTGCTGAGCATGTCCATGACCAGGGCGAGCGTCCGGCCGGAGTCGGCGACGTCGTCGACCACGAGCACGTGCGCGCCCGGCAGGTCGGACGTGTCCATGAGGGGCGGCAGCACCCGCGGGTCGGTGAGGGTCTGGCCGATGTCGGTGTAGAACTCCACGTTGAGCGTGCCCACGCCCTTGGTCCCGAGCGCGTACGCGACCGCGCCGCCGGGCAGGAGTCCCCCGCGGGCGACCGCGACGACGACCTCCGGGCGGAACCCGCTCGCGACGACCTGCTCGGCGAGCTCGCGCGCGGCGACGCCGAAGGTCTCCCACGTGAGCACCTCGCGCTCGGGCGGTGCGGCCGCGGGGGGTGTGGGGGCGTCGTCGGGCACGGGTGGGACCGAGGTCGTGGAGGCGTCCGTCATGCGTCGAGCCTACGACCCGCCCACGCCCCGCCCGACACGCCCCGGACGCGCGGAGGGCCGCACCCCGAGCGGGGTGCGGCCCTCCGTGATGCGGCGGCAGGTCAGTAGGCCGCGAGGATGTCCACGACGAAGACGAGCGTCTCGCCCGCGAGCTCGTGCGTGTTCGTGTCGCTCTTCTCGCCGTAGCCGAGCGACGGCGGGATGACGAGGAGCACCTGGCTCCCGACGGTCTGGCCGGAGAGGCCCTGGGTCCAGCCGGCGACGACGCCGCTCAGCGGGAAGGTGGAGGGCTCACCACGGTCCCACGACGAGTCGAACTGCTCGCCGTCGAGCTTCCAGCCCGTGTAGTGCGCGATGACCGTCTGGTCCTCGGTGACCTCGGGGCCGCTGCCCTTGATGAGCGGCTGCACGACGAGCTCGGTCGGGGCGGTGTAGCCCGCGGGGATCTCGACCGACGGCTTGCCCGTGTCGTCGAGCGTGACGACGGGCAGCCCCTCGGCCGGGGTCACGGCCTCGCCCTCCGCGCGGTCCGGCACGTCGGCGGGGTCGGGCGCGACGGGGGCGTCCCGGACCTCGGTGACCTCCGCGACGGTGAGGACGGCGCTGCCGTCCTGCCCCGGGGCGGCGAACAGGAAGCGTGTGCCGACCTTCTTGCCGACCAGCGCCTCGAGCAGCTGGGGGTACACCTGGTCGTCGAGGACGATCTGCTGCGCCGAGTCGTCCTCCCACGTGGAGCCGAGCTTGGACGCGTCCGTGCCGGAGTACGCGGCCTGGTGCAGCGTCACCTCCTGGCCCTTCGCGATCTCGTCGCCGTCGCCGTCCCCGAGCGAGAGCGCGACCGGGCCCGAGACCTCGAGCGGGGCCTCGAACTCGACGGTCGGCTCGCTGCCGGGGTCGCCCGTGACCGTCACGGCCTCGAGCGCCGCGACGTCCTCGGGCGACGACGTCGCGCCGTCGGAGGCGGACGGGCTCGCCGACGTCTCGTCGTCGGAACCGCCGCCCTCCGACGAGCAGCCGGAGAGGACGAGGGCGGCGCCCAGGGTGAGCGCGGCGACGCCGCGCAGGGTGCGGTGCTTCACGAGGAGGGTCCTTCGGTCGGGGGGACGGCGGGGCCGTCGGGTCTGGGCCGCACCCGCACGACGGCGGTCGTCGGCGCCCGGGGTCGGGTCACCTCGCGGTCGGACGCCGGGTGCAGCACCGGCGCGGACACTCTAGCGGTCGAGACTGGACGCCTGCTGGGAGGTCCCCGGCGGGCCGCGGGGGAGAATGGGCCCATGCCGTCCCGTCGACCGTCCCGCAAGCGACCCTGGGGCGCGGAGCCCGCGCCCCTCGACCTGGACCGCGCCCTCGGCGGCGCGCGCCGGGAGTCGGGAGCCGACGGCGAGTGGCAGGTCCGCACGGTGCGCGGCGGCGCGAAGACCTACCTCTGCCCGGGCTGCCAGCAGGAGATCCCGCCCGGCACCGGGCACGTCGTGGCGTGGCAGGAGGACTCCTTCTTCGGGGCCGAGACGGCGCTCGACCACCGTCGCCACTGGCACAGGTCGTGCTGGGAGGCGCGCGACCGCCGTCGGCCGCGGTAGACGCACTAGGCTCGGGACGATGAGCACCGCACCCGAGACCGCGCCCGATCCCGCCCGAGCCTCGACGGAGCCGACCCCCATCCGGTCGCTCAGCGTCCTGCCCGCGCGGCGCGAGGACGTCGAGCTGCACACCGCGGACGGCCTCACGCTCGTCGGCGAGCTGGCGCTCCCCGCGGACCGCGACCCGGTCGCGACCCTCGTCACGCTGCACCCGCTGCCGACGCACGGCGGGTACATGGACTCGCACGTCTACCGGAAGGCGGCGTGGCGTCTGCCGGCGCTCGCGGACCTCGCCGTGCTGCGGTTCAACACGCGCGGCACGTCGTCCCCGCGCGGGACGAGCGAGGGCGCGTTCGACGGCGGCGAGGCCGAGCGCTTCGACGTCGCGGCGGCGATCGAGTTCGCCGAGTTCCACGACCTGCCGAACCGGTGGCTCGTGGGATGGTCGTTCGGCACGGAGCTCGCGCTCAAGCACGGCACGGACCCGGCGGTGGAGGGCGCGATCCTCCTCTCGCCCCCGCTGCACCGCGCGACGGACGCCGACCTCGACCGCTGGGACGCGTTCGGCAAGCCGCTCGTGGTCCTCGTGCCCGAGCTCGACGACTACCTGCGGCCCGACGAGGCGCGCCGACGCTTCGCGCGCGTGCGGAACGCCGAGGTGATCGGCGTCGAGGGCGCCAAGCACCTGTGGGTGGGGGAGTCGTCGGTGCGGCGCGTGCTCGACGAGATCGTGGGGCACGTGCGTCCCGGTTTCCCGCTGCCGCTGCCGACCACGTGGGACGGCGACGCGAGCGGCACGGCCGACCGCGACACGGCCGACTCGGACCAGGCGAGCTACGACGCGAGCCGGTCCGACGGCGTCGTCGACTGACCCACCGCCGCGGCGCGCGGCGCCGCGCGTACCCGACCGACCCCAGGAGGACCACGTGACGACGGCACCGCTCGAGACCTTCACGCTGCGCGAGGGGTACGGGACACCGCTCGTGCTGCTGCACGGCTTCCCGCTCGACCACCGGATGTGGGTGGACGTCGCGGAAGCCCTGCCGGGCGAGCCCACCGTCGTCGCGGTCGACCTCCCCGGCCTGGGCGCGAGCCCGCTGGGGGGCGAGCCGCCGTCGATCGAGGCGGCGGCCGACGCGACCGCGGACGCGCTCGCCGCGGCGGGGATCACGCGCGCGGTCGTCGCGGGCCTGTCGATGGGCGGCTACGTGGCCCTCGCGCTCGCGGAGCGCCGGCCGGAGCTGGTCGCGGGGCTCGGGCTGGTGGACACCAAGTCCACCGCGGACTCCGACGACGCGCGCGCGAACCGCCTGCGCATCGCCGACGAGGCGGCGAGCACGCAGACCGTCGAGCCGGTCCTCGGCATGCCGGGGGTGCTCCTCGGCGAGACGAGCAAGGCCGCGCGCCCGCACCTGACCGCTCGGCTCGAGGAGTGGATCCGCGCTCAGCGGCCCGACGGCGTCGCGTGGTCGCAGCGGGCGATGGCGGCCCGCTGCGACCGCACGTCCGTCCTCGCGGGCTTCGCGGGGCCGGTCGCGGTGGTCGTGGGCGAGGAGGACCAGGTCACGCCGGTGGCGGAGGCGGAGCACATGGTCGCCGCGGCGCCGACCGCGCAGCTCGTGCAGGTGACGGGCGCGGGCCACATGAGCGCGGTCGAGGACCCCGCCGCGGTGGCCGACGCGCTCGCGGACCTCCTGGCGCGGGCGACCGTCTGAACCGCTGACCGCGGGTCAGCGCCCGTCGAGCACGAGCGCGAGCGCGTCGGCGAGGTCGATGGACTCGCCGTCCCGGCCGCCCTTGCCCAGCACGAGCGGCGGGTCGGACGGTTCGACCGCGACGCCCCGCAGGCGCGCGCGCACGCCGCCGGGCACCGAGAGCACGTAGAACTCGCCGTCCTCGCCGACGGCGACGCTGTGGTTGCGGCGCAGGTACCACCCGCGGAGCGGGGTGCGGAACGTCGCGGTGCCGTCGAACGCGCGGGCGCGGAGCGGCTCGGGAGCGAGGCCCCGGTCGCGTGCCCGCGCGACGAAGTCGGCGAGCAGGACCCGGGCCGCGTCGCTCTCGCGGGCGCGCTGCCGGTCGAGCTCGCGCTGCTGGTGCGCGGCGGCCTCGGTCCGCTGCCGACGCCAGTCGTCGGCAGCGGACCCCGAGGGACCCGACGGGCCCGCGGTGGCCGGCACGGCGTCAGGCCGAGGCGGGGGCGTCGGGCTTCGCGTCGGCCGTCTTCGTGCCGCTCGACTTCGGGCCGGCCTGCTTGGTGTCGGCCGTCTTCGTGTCGCTCGGCCGCGCGTCGGCGGGCGCCGCGGAGCCACCCTTCGCCGGCGCCTCGACCGTCCCGACCCGCTGCCCGGACTCGTCCGGGACGACCGGGAACTCGGCCGTCATGAGCGTCGCGGCGCGCGCCTGCTGGGCGGGGGTCCCGGAGGGCACGGCCTTCTTCGCGGGAGCCTTCGCGGCCTCGTTCTCGCTGCCGAGCAGCCCGCGCAGCTCGTCGAGGTAGGTGTTGATCGAGTCGTGCTGACGCGTGAGGTCCTCGAGCTGGCGCTGGGCGACGTTGCGCTGCTGCTCGGCCTCGGCCTTCGCGTCGCTCACCGTCTGGTCGGCGAACGCGCGGGCCTCGGCGACGACCTGGTCGGCGTTCCGGCGCGCCGTCGACAGGAGGTCCTTCACGTACGCGTCGGACTCGCTGCGGACCTTCTCCGCCTGCTGGAGCGCGTGGGCGACACGCTTCTCCGCCTCCGCGGCGTGCTCCTCGGCCGTCGCGACGAGCTTCTCCGTCTCCGCCTTGGCGGCGGCGTGACGCTCGGCGTTCTCGCGCTCCGCCTCCTCGCGGCGACGCACGACCTCGAGCTCGGCGTCCGCGAGGGCGGTGCGGGCCTGGTCGCGCAGCGTCTCCATCTCGGACGTGACGGCGTTCGCCGCCTCGGTCGCCTTGCGCTGCGCCTCGTCCACCTGGCGCTGCGCCTCGCGACGGGCGTTCTCCAGCAGCTCGGCCGACTCGCGCTCGGCGGCCTCGCGCTGCGCCGCCGTCTCCGCCGCGACGCGCGCGCGGAGCTCCGCGGCCTCGCGCTCGGTCGTGACGCGCAGCTCCGTGGTCTCACGCTCCGCCGTCGCGCGCAGCGTGCCGAGCTCACGCTCGAGCGACGCGCGGCGCTCGCTCTCCTCCGTGGCGAGCGCGCTGTGGATGCGCGCGGCCTCGCGCTCCGCGGAGCCGACCAGCTCCTCCGCGCGGCGCTGGGCGCTGAGCAGGGTGCCCTCGGCCTCGGACGCGCTCGTGGAGCGGATCTCCTCCGACTCCAGGCGTGCGCTGTTGAGCAGCTCGGCGACCTCGTTCTCGGCACGGGACCGGACCTGGCCCGCCGAGAGCTTCGCGCGGGCCATGATGTCGGCCGCCTGGGCGTTGGCCTGCGACAGGATGTCCGCCGACTGCTCCTCCGCCGAGCGCAGGAGCTGCTCGATGCGGGACCCGAGCCCCGCGTACGACGGCCGGTCCGCCTCGCGGAGCTGGCGCTGCGCGTCGTTGAGCTCGCTCGTGAGCTGCATGGCGCGGGCGTCCGCCGCCTCGACGCGCGCCCGCGCGTCCTCCACGGCCTTCTCCAGCCTCGCGAGCTGGGCCTCGACCTGGACGCGGTCGTACCCGCGCATCGTGATGGGGAAGAGCGTGCGCTCGTCGGACACGTCGATGACCTCCGGTGCTGAGTCGTCGCGGCTTCCGCCGCCGGTCGGCGTCCCCTCCCGGGGAGGGAGGGCGCGGCGGTCGTGCCACGGCCCCGCCGTGCTCCGACCAGGATACGGGGATCACGCTGTCCTGAATACCCGGATTGGTGGGGGTGAGACGATGGTCGCAGTGCTGCGCGCGCGGTCGTCCCTCGTGGGAACGGCGGCCCTCTCGGCCGCCGGGCACGACGTTCCCTGGGAGCGGTGAGACCGTCCCGGGAGGGGCACGTGAACGGTTCGTGAGGATCCACAGGCGAGGCGTCTCGGTCGATCCACGAGGGGTTTCGCACCTATCCTTGAACGTCGATCGACGAAGGGAACCTCGGTGCTGCAACGAACCATCGCCGCCCTCCTGCTCGTGGGAGGGCTGGTCGCCGCCGGCCTCGGTGTCGCGACCGCCACGGTCTGGCGGGACAGCGACACGGTCGTGGCGACCACGGCGTACACCGGCGACGGCACGGTGCTCGTCACCGCGCCCGGGGTCCTCGACCTCGTCGCCGAGGACGTGACGATCCGCGCGACAGCACCCGGTGAGCAGCAGGTCACCCTCGCGATCGGCCGCGAGGCCGACGTGACCGGGTGGGTCGGCGAGGACCCGCACGGCGTGGTCACCGGCCTGTCCGACTGGGACGCGCTCGCGACGCGCGCCGTCGACGCGCCGGCCGCGGAGGACGAGCCCGCGGAGGGCGACGCGCCCGCCGACGGCGAGAGCCCGGCCGAGGGAGAGACGCCCGCCGAGGGCGACGCGACCGCGGAGACGCCCGTGGCCGGCGTCGACCCCGCGGGCTCCGACATGTGGCTGGAGGAGGCGACGGGCGCTGGCTCGGCGAGCCTGCGCTGGTCCGACCAGCCCGGCCGCTGGCAGCTCCTCGCCGCCGGCGTGGGCGAGGACGCCGTCGCCCCGACCGTCGAGCTCTCGTGGCCGCGCCAGGTCGAGACGCCGTTCCTGTGGCCCGGCGTCATCGGCGGTGGCGTGCTCATCCTCCTCGGTCTCGGCATCGGCGCGGCGAGCCTGCGCCCGCGCCGCCGCGGGCCCTCGGGCGGCACCGCGACCTCCGCGACCCCGGCGGTCGCGCCGGCCGGCACGACGGCGGGCACGTCGTCGGACGACGACGGCGACGCGCGCGACGGCGAGGTGCCGACCGACACGGCCCAGGTGCGCATGCTCACGCGACGTGAGCTGCGCGAGCGCGAGGAGGCCGACCGCCTCGCGCAGCAGCAGGCTCGCGCCCAGAAGCCGCGCCGCGCGTGGCTCACCGGCCAGATCCCGACCGTCGCGCGCGGCGAGCGCCGCCCGCGGACCGCGGCCCAGCCGACCGTCGACGCGAGCGCGCACCCGACCACGGAGGACAGCGCGAGCACGCGCGCCGACGCCTGGCGCCGGGCGTGGGGCTTCACGCCCGGCAGCGACGAGAGCGCCCCGGCGCCCGCACCCGAGAGCGACCCGGACGAGACGAAGGACAGCACCCGATGACCAGCACCGCCCGCGACACGGCCCGCGCCCGCCGCGCCCGTCGTCACCTCGGCGGGGTGGCCGGGGGACTGGTCGGCGCGCTCCTGCTCGCCGCCTGCTCCGCACCCCTCCCGACGCCCGAGCCCGACCCCACGCAGGACCCGCCCGCGCCCGTCCTCACCGAGGCGCAGGAGACCGCCGTGCTCGACGCGGTCGCCGCCGCGCTCGCGGCGGCGAGCGAGACCAACGACGCGGCCCAGCTCGAGGGCCGTGTCACGGGCCCGGCGCTCGCGATCCGCACGAGCCAGCTCGCCGTCGCCGCCGCGCGCGGCAGCGCCGACCTCGTGACCGAGCTCCCGACGGAGGCGCAGCAGGTCGTCATCCCGACGACGCAGACCTGGCCGCGCACGTCGTTCGCCGTGAGCGTGCAGCCCGAGAACCTGCAGACGCCGCGCCTCTCCGTGCTGGAGCAGGACACCGCGCGCGGCGACTACCAGCTGTGGGCCTGGGTCCGCCTCCTCCCGGGCGTCACCATGCCGAGCTTCGCGGACCCGAGCATCGGCAGCGAGGACGTCGCGCCCGACGACTCGAGCCTGCTCGTCACGCCGACGGACGCCGTCGCGCAGTACGCCGACGTGCTCAACCTCGGCACGGGCTCCGGGTTCGCGGGGTCCTTCGAGGAGGACTCGTTCCGCACCCTGCTCGCGAAGCGCGCGCAGGACTGGACGACGGCGCTCCAGCCCGCCGCGGGCGCCTACTCGCTGACCTTCACGCCCAACCCGGACGAGCCCGTGCGCGCGGTCCGCACCGCGGACGGCGGCGCGCTCGTGGTCGGTGCGATGACCTCGCAGGAGTCGATGACGGCCGAGGAGGGCGCGCAGGTGCCGCCGGACACGGAGTCGATCAAGGCGCTGTACGGGGGCGCGGCCCCGACGAACGTGCTCAAGGTCGGCTACGTCGACGTCGTCGCGCTCTACGTGCCGCCCGCGGGCTCGGAGGAGAAGATCCGCGTGGTGGGCAACGAGCACGTCGCGACGTCGGTCGCGAACTCCTGACGCTCCGTAGGATTGCGACCATGAGCGAACCCACCCAGCCCACGTTCGACGTGCGCGGCGCGGTCGACCTGTCCGCGCTGACCAGGCCGCAGTCACCCCCGCCCGGCGAGGAGGGCGGCGCGCCCGCCGCGGGCGGGTACGTCGTCGACGTCACGGACGAGACGTTCGGCCAGCTCGTCCAGGACTCGGCGCAGTACCCCGTCGTCGTGCTCCTGTGGATCCCGACGGACCAGGCGAACGCGCAGCTCGGCACCGACCTCGGCGCGCTGGCCGACGAGTACGCCGGCCGCTTCCTCCTGGCCCGCGTCGACGCCCAGGCGTACCCGCAGATCACGGCCGCGTTCCAGGTCCAGGGCGTGCCGACCGTCGTCGCGATCCTGCAGGGTCAGCCCGTGCCGCTGTTCCAGGGTGCCGCGCCCGTCGAGCAGGTGCGCGCCGTGCTCGACCAGGTGCTCCAGGCGGCCGAGGCGAACGGCGTGACCGGTCGTGCGCCCGCGCAGGGCGCCGACGGCGAGCCCGAGCGCCCCGCGGAGCCCGCCGCGGAGCCGGAGCCGGAGCTCCCGCCGCTGCACCAGGAGGCGTACGACGCGATCGAGCGCGACGACCTCGACGCCGCGGTCGCGGCCTACGAGAAGGCGATCAAGCAGGATCCGCGCGACGCGCTCGCCGTCGCGGGGCTCGCGCAGGTCCGCCTCCTCCAGCGCACCCGCGACGCCGACCTCGCGACGGTCCGCGCCGCGGCGGCCGCCGCACCGCAGGACGTCGACGCCCAGCTCGCCATCGCCGACCTCGACCTGCTCGGCGGGCACGTGGACGACGCCCTCGACCGGCTCCTCGACCTGCTGCCCGGCGCCGACGCGGACGGCAAGGAGAAGCTCCGCGTGCGCCTCCTCGACTACTTCGAGGTCGTGGGCCCCACCGACCCCCGCGTCGGCAAGGCCCGCCAGCGCCTCGCGATCAGTTTGTACTGACGCACCCGCGCTCTACCGACGCACCCGCGTCACGCACGACGGCGGCCGGTCACCGTGAGGTGACCGGCCGCCGTCGTGCGTGGAGGTCACCGCGAGGTGACCGGCTGCTGCCGTCGTGCATGGAGGTCACCGCGAGGAGACCGGCTGCCGTCGCGCTGAGGAGGCAGCGCCGGGGGTGCGACGAACCCGGTGGGTGGGGTGGTGGCGCCGGGTCGTGGCGGGCCTGGCGGGAGCCGCGAGGAACGAGCGGCGGATGGTAGACCCGGCGCCACCGCCCCACCCACCACCCAGGGCGACCAGACCACGACCTCGGCGAACCAGGCCTCTACCTCGGCGGACCAGGCCTCTACCTCGGCGGACCGGGCCTCTACCTCGGCGACGGGACGAGGTACAGCGCGCCGAGCGGCGGGACGCGCAGGGCCGCGGAGTACGCGCGCCCCTTCCACGGGACGGGCTCCGCCTCGACCTCGCCGAGGTTGCCGACCCCGGACCCGCCGTAGACCTCCGCGTCGGTGTTGAGGACCTCGCGCCACGCGCCGCCCGACGGCAGCGCGACGCGGTAGCCCTCGTGCGGCGTCCCGGCGAAGTTCACGACGACGGCGACCTCGCTGCCGTCGCGCCCGCGGCGCACGTAGGCGAGGACGTTGTGGTCGGCGTCGTCGGCGTCGAGCCACTCGAACCCCGCGGGGTCGTGGTCGAGCTCCCACAGGGCCGGGGTCGCGCGGTACAGCGCGTTGAGGTCGCGCACGACGCGCTGCACGCCCTGCCGGCCCGGGTCGGCGGCGAGGCCGTCCCAGTCGAGCGACCGGCCCTCGTTCCACTCGGAGTGCTGGCCGATCTCGCTGCCCATGAAGAGGAGCTGCTTGCCGGGGTGCGACCACTGGTAGGCGAGGAACGCGCGCACGCCGGCGCGCTTCTGCCAGTCGTCGCCGGGCATCTTCCCGTAGAGCGAGCCCTTGCCGTGCACGACCTCGTCGTGGCTGATGGGGAGCACGAACTGCTCGGAGTACGCGTAGACCATGGAGAACGTGATCTCGTGGTGGTGGTACCGGCGGTTGATCGGCTCCTCGGCGACGTAGCGCAGGGAGTCGTTCATCCAGCCCATGTTCCACTTGAGCCCGAACCCGAGGCCGCCCGCGGAGGTGGGCCGGGTGACGCCCGGCCACGCGGTCGACTCCTCGGCGATCATCATGACGCCGGGCGTGCGCCGGTACGCGGTGGCGTTGGCCTCCTGGAGGAACGCGATGGCCTCGAGGTTCTCGCGGCCCCCGTGCACGTTGGGGTGCCACTGGCCGGGGCCGCGCGAGTAGTCGAGGTAGAGCATGGACGCGACGGCGTCGACGCGCAGCGCGTCGACGTGGAACTCCTCGAGCCAGTAGGTGGCGTTGGCGACGAGGAAGTTGCGGACCTCGTTGCGGCCGAAGTCGAAGACGTACGTGCCCCAGTCGGGCTGCTCGCCGCGCAGCGGGTCGGCGTGCTCGTAGCAGGGCGTGCCGTCGAAGCGGGCGAGGGCCCACTCGTCGCGCGGGAAGTGCGCGGGGACCCAGTCGACGACGACGCCGATCCCGGCGGCGTGCAGGCGGTCGACGAGGTAGCGGAAGTCGTCGGGGTGGCCGAACCGGGACGTCGGGGCGTAGTAGCCCGTGACCTGGTAGCCCCACGACCCGCCGAACGGGTGCTCGGCGACGGGCAGGAGCTCGACGTGCGTGAACCCCTGCTCGACGACGTACGCCGTGAGCTGCTCCGCGAGGTCGCGGTAGGACAGGCCCTGGCGCCACGAGCCGAGGTGCACCTCGTAGATGCTGAGCGGCTGCGTGTGCGGGTCGTGCGCCGCGCGCTCGGCGAGCCACGCGTCGTCGGACCACTCGTACCGGGACTCGACGACGACGCTCGCCGTCGCCGGGGGCACCTCGGCCGCCTTGGCGAGCGGGTCGGCCTTCTGGCGCCACGAGCCGTCGGGCCCGAGGATCTCGTACTTGTAGCGCGCGCCCGCGACGACGCCGGGGACGAAGAGCTCCCACACCCCGGTGGACCCGAGCGAGCGCATCGGGTGCGTGGGTCCCCAGCCGTTGAAGTCGCCGATGACGCGGACCGCGCGCGCGTTGGGCGCCCAGACGGCGAACGCCGTGCCGGTCGTGTCGCCGAGCGCGCTCGGGTACGTGCGCACGTTCGCGCCGAGCACGCGCCACAGCTCCTCGTGCCGGCCCTCGCGGATCAGGTGCAGGTCGACGTCGCCGAGCGTGGGCAGGAACCGGTAGGGGTCGTCCACGGTCGTGGACTCGTGCCCGTAGCGGGCACGGACGCGATAGTCGGGGGCGTGCCGGGTGCCGTCGGCGTCCTGGTGCACCGGCACGACGGCGGCCCACACCCCGTCCTGCTCGTGCACCGCCGGGTGCTCGCCGTCGGCGGTGACGACGACGACCTCGTCCGCGAGCGGGCGCAGGACGCGGACGACGGCCCGCGCGTCCGCGGCGGCGTCCGCGAGGTGCGGGCCGAGCACGGCGTGCGGGTCGAACGTGCGCCCGCCCGCGGCCGCGGCGAGCGCGTCCTGCGGCACGACGACGGGGGGCGGGGTGGCGGAAGCGGCGGGCCCGGTCATGGGGCAACCTTTCCACGTCCCGCGCACCCTCACAGGACGGGCTCGCCGGACGGTCCGGTGCGCGCGGCTGGGCGACCGCGCACGTCAGGCGTTGCCCGCGAGGAGGCGGTCCACGGCGGCGAGGGGGATGGGCTCCCAGTCGGGACGGTTGCGCGACTCGTAGACGACCTCGTAGAGCGCCTTGTCGAGCGTGAGCGCGCGGACGAGCGCCTCCGAGGTCGCGTGGTCGACGCCCGCGGTGTCCGCGCGCTCGTACGCGTCGAGGAACGCGGCGCGCGCCTGGACGGCCCACGCGGCGTCGGGAGCGCGCCCGACGGCGGCCGCGTAGTCGAACGAGCGCACGATCCCGGCGACGTCGCGCAGGGCGAGGTCGGGGCGGGTGCGCTCCGCGACCGGTCGCAGCGGCTCGCCCTCGAAGTCGAGCACCTTCCAGCCGAACCGGCGGGCGTGCAGCACCTGCCCGAGATGCAGGTCGCCGTGGACGGTCTGGAGCCGTGGGAGGGCGTCGGGGACGCGCGTGACGGACGCGAGCCGCACGGCCGTGCGGTCCCAGAACGTGGCGATCTCGGTCGCGCGCCGGCCGAGCGCGCTCGACGACGCGACGGCCTCGTCCGAGCGGCGCCGCAGGTCGACGACGAGCCAGCGCGCGTCGACGGGTGAGCCCACGTCGAACGCGCGCCGGAGCGCGGCGTGCAGGTCGGCGAGGACCCGGCCGAGGTCTGCGGCGAGGTCGGCGAACGACGACCCCTGCCCGGCGTAGGCGCACGCCAGGTCGAAGCCGTCGCGCGCGCCGTCGACGAACTCGCTGAGGATCGCGAGGTGCGCCGACCGGGGCGACGCCGGGTCGGGCGCGTGCCCGGGAGCGGCCGGGTCGTCGGTCGCGTCCCAGCCCACCTCGAGCCACGCGAGCGGTCGCGGCACGCCCGCCCACCCCTGGGCGGCGAGCGCGCGCGGGATCGTCACGTCCGGGTTGGGGCCGATCGCGATGGCCCGCAGGACCTTGAGCATCGTGCCGCCGGCGACGCCGGGCAGCAGCACCGAGCTGTTCGACTGCTCGACGCTCAGCGCCCGCCCGCCCGCGAGGTCGAGCGGGGCGGCGTCCGCGGCCCCGGCCGCGGGGGACGTCTCCCAGTCGGCGACGGCCAGGAGCGCCGCCCAGCACGCGGGGTGCGCGGCGCCGTCGTGCACGAGCCAGGCCGTCCCGGCGGTCACGCCGCCCCCGGCGTCGTGCACCGTCCCGAGCGGCGCGGCGGGCGCGCGCCCCGGACCGGTGGACGGGGCCGCGCCGCCCGGGGTGCGCACGTCGCCCGGGGCCGCGGGCGTCGCGTCGACCGGCTCGAGGACGAGCGGCACCTGGACGACGAGGTCGACGCCGTCCCCGAGCAGCCGCAGCAGGTGGAGGACGACGCGCGGGGCCCGCGCCGGGTCCTGCCCGGCCGTCGCCGGGACGTCGAGCGCGAACGACAGCCACGGCACGTGCCGCACCGTGACGCCCTTGACGGGGTACCACCGGCGCTCCGGCAGCCACGCGTCGAGGAGCGTCATGAGCTCCGAGGAGGGAAGGTCCGTCCGTCGGAGCGTCATGCGCGCCTCCCTGTGGCTGGGTCGTCGGGTCGTCGGCAGGTCGTGCCCCGGGGTGCCCGGGGCCCCGCCGTCGGGTCACGACGGCGACAGGCTCCATCCGACCACGACGCGCCCGATCTCGCCGGGCGTCAGGGGGTCGTGCCCTCGGGGCCCCCGACGACGAGCCAGTAGAAGTCGCGCGAGCCCCACGTCATGACGACGCGCCCGTCGTCCCCGACCGCCGGGAAGCGCGCGCCGCCGAACACGTCGGTGAGCGTCGCGCCCGCGTGCCCCGGCAGGTGCACCGCCGCGGACCGGGCGGTCGCGGAGAGGTTCGCCACGCACAGGATCGTCTCCGTGGGCGTGCGCCGCAGGAACGCGAGGATCGACTCGTTGTCGCACTCGAGCGCCACGAAGTCGCCCGTGCCGAACGCCTTGTGGCGGCGCCGGACCTTGAGCATGCCGTGCACCCAGTGCAGCAGCGACGTCGACTGCTCGAGCTGCGCCTCGACGTTGACGTAGCCGTAGTGGTGCACGAGCGACTGCACGAGCGGCAGGTACACCTTGCCCGGGTCCGCGGTGGAGAACCCGGCGTTGCGGTCGGGCGTCCACTGCATGGGCGTGCGCACGGCGTCGCGGTCGGGCAGCCAGATGTTGTCGCCCATGCCGATCTCGTCGCCGTAGTACAGGCACGGGCTGCCCGGGAGCGAGAGCAGGAGGGCGTGCGCGAGCTCGACCTCCTTGCGCGAGTTGTCGAGCAGGGGAGCCAGCCGACGGCGGATCCCGACGTTGGCGCGCATGCGCGGGTCGGGCGCGTACCACCCGTACATCGACGCCCGCTCCTCCGTCGAGACCATCTCGAGCGTGAGCTCGTCGTGGTTGCGCAGGAACGTGCTCCACTGCGCGCCCGCGGGGATGTCGGGCGTGTCGGCGAGGATCTCCAGGACCTGGTTCGCGCGCTGGTCGCGGATCGCGTAGAAGATGCGCGGCATGACGGGGAAGTGGAAGCACATGTGGCACTCCGGCTCCTCCTCGGTGCCGAAGTAGTCCACGACGTCGCGCGGCCACTGGTTCGCCTCGGCGAGGAGGATGCGACCCGGGAACTCGGTGTCCACCATGCGCCGCACGCGGCGCAGGAACTCGTGCGTCTGCGGAAGGTTCTCGCAGTTGGTGCCCTCGGCCTCGTAGAGGTACGGCACCGCGTCGAGACGGAACCCGTCGACCCCCATCTGCAGCCAGAACCGCGCGACGTCGAGCATCGCGTCGACGGCGCGCGGGTTCTCGAAGTTGAGGTCGGGCTGGTGGGAGAAGAAGCGGTGCCAGAAGAACTGGCGCCGCACCGGGTCGAACGTCCAGTTGGACGTCTCCGTGTCGACGAAGATGATGCGCGCGTCCTGGTAGCGCGTGTCGTCGTCGCTCCACACGTAGAAGTCGCCGTACGGGCCCTCCGGGTCGGCGCGCGACGCCTGGAACCACGGGTGCTGGTCGCTCGTGTGGTTCATGACGAGGTCGATGACGACGCGCATCCCGCGCGCGTGCGCCTCGCTCACGAGCTCGGCGAAGTCCGACGTCGAGCCGTACTGCGGCGCGATCGCGGTGTAGTCGGACACGTCGTAGCCGCCGTCGCGCAGGGGCGACGGGTAGAACGGCGGCAGCCACAGCGCGTCGATGCCGAGCCACTGGAGGTAGTCGAGGCGGTCGATGAGCCCGCGCAGGTCGCCCGTCCCGCTGCCGTCGGAGTCGGAGAACGCGCGGACGATCACCTCGTAGAACACCGCCGTGCGGTACCAGTCCGGGTCGTCGGACAGCCCCGGGCGCGTCTCGACGGGCGGCGCCGGCTGGCGGCGCGGCGGGAGGGCCGCGACGGGGACGGGCGCGGTGAGCGGGGGCACGGGAGCGGGACCGGCGGCGGGTCCCCGCACGGGGACCGGGGCCGCGTCCCGGGGGAGCGTCACGAGGCCCTCACGTGGATGACGTGCGCGACCTGGCGCAGCGGCTCGAGCCGCACGTACACGTCCTGCCCCCAGCCGTAGCTCTCGCCGGTCAGCTCGTCGTGCGCGACGAACGACGGCGCCCAGGGGTCCTGGCCGTCCGCGAGCGGGGGGAGGCCGAGGGCCGCGAGGTCCAGGTGCACGTTCGACTCCTGCGGGGAGTGGGGGTCGAGGTTCACCACGACGACGACCGTGTCCGCCTCGCCGGTCGGCGAGTGCTCGGCCGGCAGGTGGCGCGAGAACGCGAGCACCTGGTCGTTCGTCGTCGGGTGCACCGTGAGGTTCCGGAGCTGGCGCAGCGCGGGATGGTCCCGGCGGATCTCGTTGAGCCGCGCGAGCAGCGTCGAGATGCCGATCTCGTCGGCGAGCGCCCAGTCGCGCGGCTTGTACTCGTACTTCTCGTTGTCGATCTGCTCCTCGACGCCCGGGCGCGGCACGTTCTCGACGAGCTCGTACCCGGAGTAGATCCCCCAGGTGGGGGCACCGAGGGCGGCGAGCACCGCGCGCACGGCGAAGCCCGCCACGCCGCCGTGCTGGAGGTACGGCGGGAGGATGTCGTGGGTCGTGGGCCAGAAGCTCGGGCGCATGTAGGCGCCGGCCTCGCCCGAGACCTCGGTGAGGTACTCCGCGAGCTCGTCGCGCGTGTTGCGCCACGTGAAGTACGTGTACGACTGGTGGAACCCGATGCGCGCGAGGGTGTGCATCATCGCGGGCTTGGTGAACGCCTCGGAGAGGAACACGACCTCGGGGTTCGTCGCACGCACCTCGGCGAGCAGCCACTCCCAGAAGTCCAGCGGCTTGGTGTGCGGGTTGTCGACGCGGAACGCGGTGACGCCGCGGTCGATCCACACGCGCACGACGCGCAGCACCTCGGCGTAGATGCCCTCGGGGTCGTTGTCGAAGTTGAGCGGGTAGATGTCCTGGTACTTCTTCGGCGGGTTCTCCGCGTAGGCGATGGAGCCGTCGGCGCGCGTCGTGAACCACTCGGGGTGCTCGGTGACCCACGGGTGGTCGGGCGAGCACTGCAGCGCGAGGTCGATCGCGACCTCCAGCCCGTGCCGCCGGGCCTCCTTGACGAACGCGCGGAACGTGCGCTCGCTGCCGAGCTCGGGGTGGATCGCGTCGTGGCCGCCGTCCTTCGAGCCGATGGCGTACGGGCTGCCCGGGTCGCCGGGGAGCGCGGTGAGGGAGTTGTTGCGGCCCTTGCGGTGCGTCGTGCCGATGGGGTGGACGGGGGTCAGGTAGACGACGTCGAAGCCCATCTCCGCGATCGCGGGCAGACGGCGCGCGGCCGCGGTGAACGTGCCCGAGCGCCAGCGCCCGTCCTTGAGCCGTCGGGCGCCCTCGGAGCGCGGGAACATCTCGTACCACGCGCCCGCGAGCGCGAGCGGGCGCTCGACGCGCAGCGGGTACGTGGCCGACGCCGTGACGTGGTCGCGCAGGGGGGCGCGCTCCAGGACGTCGCGCACCTCGGGCGACGTCGCGGCGACGAGCCGGGCCTCGGCGGGGCGGGTCGCGTCGGCGAGCGCAGCGAGCGCGTCGGTGAGCGTGCGCTCGTCCGCGGGCGTCCGGCGGCCGGGCGTGCCGTCGCGCCCGGGGAGGGGGACGGCGTCGGCGAGGACGCGCTCGAAGAGCAGCACGCCCTCGGCGAGCATGAGCTCGACGTCGACGCCCGCCGCGACCTTGACCGTCGCGTCGTGCGCCCACGTGCCGTAGGGGTCGCTCCACGCCTCGACGCGCAGCGACCAGTCGCCGACCGCGTCCGGGTGGAGCGTGGCGCGGAACCGGTCGAGCCCGGGGGCGACGTCGACCATGGGCGCCGTGCGCTCGGTGCCGTCGGGCGCGACGAGGACGGCGGTCGCGGCGACGGCGTCGTGGCCTTCCCGGAAGACGGTCGCCTCGATCGGCACCATCTCGCCGACGACGGCCTTGGCGGGCCACCGGCCGCCCTCGACGACGGGCGACACCTCGAGCACGGGGATGCGTCCGACGGGTGCGGCGGGGGCGGGGGCGGGGGCGCCGCCTCGGGGGCGAGGGGCACCGGTGGCGCGGGGGCGGCGCGGCGCGAGGGCCGGAGGGGTCGACGTCACACGCACAACGTATCGAGGGGCGCGGGGGCCAGGCACCTGGGGGAGGGGTCGGCGCGTCGCGCACGGGTCGCGCACGATAGCCGGGTGAAATTTCATGCAAGCGTTACACACAGGTTGCGGCGCGGGGGTGTGCACCGGCGCCAGGCTGCGTAGTCTCGTCCCCGTGAGAGCCATCCGACGGTTCACCGTCCGCACCCTGCTGCCCGCCGAGCTGCGCGACCTGGACGAGCTCGCGCACAACCTGCGCTGGTCCTGGCACGCGCCCACGCGCGACCTGTTCGCCGGTATCGACCCCGAGACGTGGGCGGCGGTCCACGGCGACCCCGTCGCGCTGCTCGGTGCGCTCGGTCCCGAGCGTCTCGCGGAGCTCGCCGCCGACGGCGCGTTCGTCGAGCGCGTGCGGGCCGCGGCGGCCGACCTGCGCCACTACCTCGACGACGCGCTGTGGTACCAGCAGCGTGCCGCGGAGGTGTCGGAGGCGTCGGAGGGCGGTGGCTCCCTCCCGGCCGCGATCGCGTACTTCTCGCCCGAGTTCGGCATCACGTCCGTGCTGCCCCAGTACTCCGGCGGCCTCGGCATCCTCGCCGGCGACCACCTCAAGAGCGCGAGCGACCTCGGCGTGCCGATCGTCGGCGTCGGGCTCCTCTACGGCGCCGGATACTTCAAGCAGTCGCTCACGCGCGACGGCTGGCAGGTCGAGACGTACCCGCTCCTCGACCCGGACGGCCTGCCGCTCACCCTCCTGCGCGACGACGACGGCACGCCCGCGCGCGTCTCGCTCGCCCTGCCCGGGGGCCGCACGCTCCACGCGCACGTGTGGGTCGCGGCCGTCGGCCGCGTGCCGCTGCTCCTGCTCGACTCGAACGTGCCCGGCAACGACGAGGCCGCGCGCAAGGTGACCGACCGCCTCTACGGCGGCGGCGGCGAGCACCGCCTCCAGCAGGAGCTGCTGCTCGGCGTCGGCGGCGTGCGCGCGCTGCGCCTGTGGTCGCGCCTCACCGGCGCGCCCGAGCCGGAGGTCTACCACACCAACGAGGGCCACGCGGGGTTCCTCGGCGTCGAGCGCATCCGTGAGCTCGTCGAGCAGGGCCTCACGTTCGACGCGGCGCTCGAGGCCGTCCGCGCCGCGACGGTCTTCACGACGCACACGCCCGTGCCCGCCGGCATCGACCGGTTCGGCCGCGACCTCGTCACGCAGTACTTCGGCGGCGACATGGCGGTCGACGGCCTGCCCGTCGAGCGCGTCCTCGCCCTCGGGGCCGAGGACTACGACGGCGGCGACCCGACCGTGTTCAACATGGCCGTCATGGGCCTGCGCCTCGGCGGGCGGGCGAACGGCGTCTCCCTCCTGCACGGCGAGGTGTCGCGCGGCATGTTCGAGGGCCTGTGGCCGGGCTTCGACGCCCGCGAGGTCCCGATCACCTCGGTGACGAACGGCGTCCACTCGCCCACGTGGGTCGACCCGGCGCTCGCGGCCCTCGAGGCCGAGCGGCTCGGGCTCGACGAGCTCACGGCCGAGCACGCGTCGTCGCGCTGGCTGCGCGGCGGCGGGGAGGGCGCCGTCGGCGACGGCGAGCTCTGGGGGATCCGCCGCGAGATGCGCGGCCGGCTCGTCGACGAGGCGCGCCGCCGCGTGCGCAAGTCCTGGCGCGAGCGCGGCGCGACCCCGGCGGAGCTCGGCTGGGTCGACGACGTCCTCTCGCCCGACGTCCTCACCATCGGGTTCGCGCGCCGCGTCCCCACGTACAAGCGGCTCACGCTCATGCTCCGCGACCCGGAGCGGCTCAAGGCGCTGCTGCTGCACCCCGAGCGACCGGTCCAGCTCGTCGTGGCGGGCAAGTCGCACCCCGCGGACGACCAGGGCAAGCGGCTCATCCAGCAGCTCGTGCGCTTCACGGACGACCCCGAGGTGCGGCACCGCATCGTCTTCCTGCCCAACTACGACATCGCCATGGCGCAGTCGCTCTACCCGGGCTGCGACGTCTGGCTCAACAACCCGCTGCGCCCGCTCGAGGCGTCTGGGACGTCGGGCATGAAGTCGGCCCTCAACGGCGGCCTCAACCTGTCGATCCTCGACGGGTGGTGGGACGAGTGGTACGACGGCGAGAACGGCTGGGCCATCCCGACCGCCGACGGCGTCGAGGACGCGGACCGTCGCGACGACCTCGAGGCCGCCGCGCTCTACGACCTCGTCGAGCAGCAGGTCGCGCCCCGCTTCTACGACCGCGACGCCGACGGCGTGCCCGGCCGGTGGCTCGAGATGGTGCGGCACACGCTCGCGACGCTCGGCCCCAAGGTCCAGGCGACGCGCATGGTCGGCGAGTACGTCACGCGCCTGTACGCCCCGGCCGCCGCGGCCGGGCGCGCGCTGGCCGCCGACGGGCTCGCACCCGCCCGAGAGCTCGCGCAGTGGAAGCACGCCGTGCGCGACGGCTGGTCGCGCGTGCGCGTCGACCACGTCGACTCGGCCGGCATCGGCGAGGTGCCGCAGGTCGGCGACCGCCTCACGGTCCGCGCGTACGTGTCGCTCGGCGACCTGCGCCCCGAGGACGTCCAGGTGCAGGTCGTGCACGGGCGCGTCAGCGAGGCCGACGTCATCGAGGAGTTCACGGCCGAGCCGCTCGCGCTGGCCGAGACGTACGAGGCCGGCCGCTACGCGTTCGCGGGCGAGGTCGTGCTCGACGCGTCCGGACCGTTCGGCTACACCGTCCGCGTCGTCCCGACCCACGACGGCCTCCCGAGCGTCGCCGAGCTGGGCCTCGTCACCAACGCCTGACACCCCCACCGAGGTAGAGCCTCCCCTCGCGAGGTAGAACCCTGGTCGCGCGAGGTAGAGCCGAGGTCACGCGAAGTGGAGACGTGGCCGCGCGAGGTAGCGCCGAGGTAGCGCCCTGGTCGCGCGAGGTAGAGGTGCGGTCGCGTGAGGCGGCTGCGTCATGCGATGGCGAGAGGGCCTGGCCGTCGTCGGCCAGGCCCTCTCGGCTCGCCCGTCCATGGACGGAGGTCGACGGCGGCGGACCGTCGTGCAGGGGCGGCGCCTTCGTCATCCACAGATCTGCCGTACTCGCCCCGCGACGGGGTGACGACCGGCACGCTGGGCCGATGGACGAGACGACGGGCAGCTTCCCGACCAGCCACGACCCAGCAGCACGGCGCAGGCTCGGGGCCGGTCCGGTCCCGACCCGCCCCTCCGGTCGCTACACCGCGGACAGCAACGGGCCTCGGAGGGTTCCGCCTGCTGTGCCCTACGTCCGTCGACGCCGCGCGGAGCTGGCAGCGCGAGCACGCGCCGGTGAGCTCGTGCGGGTACGGCGCGGCGTCTACCTCCCCTCGGCGCACTCCGCGCCGTCGGAGCGCGAGGAGTGGCTGCTCGGCGAGGTGCGCGGACTGGTCGACCGGCTCGTGACGCCGTTCTGGGTGAGCCACGACACCGCGGCTCTGCTCTGGGGCTGCTGGACCTGGCGGCTCCCGCCGTTCGCGCACCTGACCCAGCTCGGCCACCCGAACGTGACGAGAGAGCGGGACGCTGCCGTGCGACGGCACTGGACCGATCTACCGGTCCGTGACCGCGCGGTCCTCGACGGCGTCCCTGTCACCAGCATCGAGCGCACCCTCGTCGACTGTGCGCGGTCGCTGCCGCTCGAGCGCAGCCTCGTCGTGGTGGACTCCGCGTTGCGCCTGGGTGCGGACCGGGACGTGGTCGACTCGATCGTCGAGGAGTCACGCGGCAAGCGCGGCGTCGTGCGGGCGCGCCGTGCTCTCGAGCTCGCGGACCCGAGGTCGGAGTCCCCGGGAGAGACGCTCGTGCGGCTCGCGGCCGTGCTCGGCGGTCTGCCCGCGCCTCGCCCGCAGGTACCGGTCCTGACGTCGCGCGGGAGGTACGTCGTCGACCTGGCCTGGCTCGACGCCCGGCTGGTGATCGAGTTCGACGGGGCGGTGAAGTACTCCGGCGGGGCGTACGGGGACCCGGCAGACGTCCGGCGCGCGCAGGAAGCCCGCGAGGCGGCGCTCGTGGCAGCGGGCTGGACGGTCGTGCGCTTCACCTGGGAGGACCTGGGCGACCCGGTGGCGGTCGGCTGTCGTCTCGCGGAGTCGCGTCGCCTCGCGCTCCGACGCCGCGCAGACAGCTCGCGACCTTCCTCGCCGAGGTAGAGCCCTGGTCCGTCGTGGTAGAGGAATGGTCGTGTACCTGGCCTCTACTCCGGCGTACCTGGCCTCTATCTCGGACTACCTGGCCTCTATCTCGCGGGCGGGGGTGGGGCGAGGAGGTCGAGGTAGCGCGAGCGCGCGCGCAGCACGTCGGCGAGCTGGGTCTCGATGCCGTCCACGAACTCCTCGCGGTACACGGCGTCGACCTGCACGGAGATCGCGTAGTAGAGGCCGGTGAAGGTCGCGATCGCGACGGAGACGCGTAGCAGGGTCTGCGTCACGACGAGGTCCGCGCCGCCGACGCCACCCCCGCCGACGAGCGAGAGCGTGCGCTGCCAGGTGCCGCCGTCGACGTCCCACAGCGCCATGACCTCGGGGGTCACCGTGAGCGTGCCGAGCGCCATGAAGAACACGCCCATGCCGAGGCTCACGACGAGGACCTGGAGGAGCTGGCTCGTCGCGATCATCGTCGCGAGGTTCGCCGTCTGGCCGCGGCTGAAGCGCGCCGCGCGCTCGTGCCCGGGGTGGCGGGCGGCGGTCTCCGCGAGCGCCTCGCGCGCCTCCGCGGGCGAGCGCAGCCCGACGAACAGCACGACGAGCAGCGCGAAGAACGCGCCGAGCACGAGGTCGGCGACGCCGTGCGTGCGGTCGAACACCTGCCACACCTCGGCGTTGTAGAAGAGCACGAGGGAGAACACGAGCAGCAGCGGCAGCAGGCGCACGAGCCGCAGCAGGGCGGCGCCGAGCTCGTCGGTGACGCGCGCGAGCCCCCACCACAGCGACGACAGCACGCCGTACCCGACGACGACCCGCACGACCCCGAGCAGCACGAGGTTGCCGACGACGGTGAGCAGGGCGTCGCCCCACTGCCCGCCGAACACGACCGGCAGCAGGGCGGGCACGAGCACGAAGAACGCGAGCTCAGGGACGCCGACGGACTGGGGGAGCGTGGACCACGGCCGACCGCGCACCACGTTGAGCCCCGCGTACGCGGCCGCGACGAGGGCCGCTGCGCCGAGGAGCGCGAGCGCGTTCGCCCACGCGGGCCAGCCCGAGCGCACCGCGCCGGAGAGCTCGGCGAGCAGCACGACGAGCAGGAACGGCGCCGACCGCCCGAACACGTCGCGGTCGAGCGAGTGCCCCTCGACGAGCAGCGGGAGACCGTTGCGGCGGAACAGGCGCTCGCACGCGGGGACGTCGAGGTGGTCGACCGCCGCGGGGGCGCCGGGCGCGGGGGCCGGGGACGCGTCGTCGGGCACGGTCATGGTCGCCGACCCTACCCGGGTCAGCCCAGGTCGGCGGCGACCGCGCGGCCCGCGACACGGCCGGAGTAGAGGCACCCGCCGAGGAACGTCCCCTCGAGCGCGCGGTGGCCGTGCACGCCGCCCCCGCCGAACCCGGCCGCCTCGCCCGCGGCCCAGAGCCCGGGCAGCACGGACCCGTCCGCGCGCAGGACCCGCGCGGAGGTGTCCGTCCACAGGCCGCCGAGCGTCTTGCGCGTCAGCACGGAGAGGCGGACGGCGAGCAGCGGCCCGTCCTTCGGCGTCGTCAGGGGTCGTGGCGGCGACACGCGGATGAGCCGGTCGACGCGGTAGCGGCGCGCCATCGCCGTCGCGACGACCTGCGGGTCCTTGCCCAGCCCCGTGCGGACCTGCTCGTCGCGCAGGCGGACGACGCGCGCCAGGGCCGCCGGGTCGACGTGCCCGCGCGAGCCCGGCGTCGCCTCGACGAGCGCGTTCATCCGGGCGGCGAGCTCCTCGGGGGTGTCCGCCCACACGAACTCCGGCGACTGCTCGGCGAACCGTGCGACCGGCCCGACGGCGCCGGGCAGCACCCGCTGGGCGAGGAGCCGCACGTCCTTGCCCGTGAGGTCGGGATTCTGCTCCGAGCCGGACAGCGCGAACTCCGACTCCATGATCGCCTTGTTGAGCACGAACCAGGAGTGGTCGTCGCCGCGCTCGGTGACGTGCTGGAGCGCGCCGAGGGCGTCGAAGCCGGGGAACAGCGGGGCGGGCAGCCGGTTGCCGTCGGCGTCGAGCCACAGCGAGCTCGGCCCGGGGAGGATGCGGATCCCGTGGTCCGTCCACACCGGCGAGTGGTTCGCGATCCCCTCCGGGTAGTGCCACATGCGGTCCTCGTGCACGAGGGCCGCGCCCGCGTCGGCGGCGACGCCGATCATGAGCCCGTCGGTCGAGTCGGGGACGCCGGACAGCATGCGGGCGGGGAGCCGGCCCGCCGTCTGCGGCCAGCGGGAGCGCACGAGCTCGTGGTTCGCGCCGATGCCTCCCGAGGTCACGACGACGGCGCTCGCCGCGATCTCGACCTCCCCGACGACGTCGCGCGACGACGGCACCCCGCGCCCGGCGTCCGACGGCGCGAGCACCTCCGCACGCACGCCCGTCACCGCGCCGTCGGTCACGACGAGCGACGTGACCCGGTGCCGGAACCGGACGTCGAGCAGGCCCGCGGCGCGCGCGTCCAGGGCGGCGCGGACGAACGGCTCGAGGATGCCCGGGCCGGTGCCCCACGTGACGTGGAAGCGGGGCACGGAGTTGCCGTGCGCGCCGGCGGCGGACCCGTCGGCGCCCGATCGCACCGGGTACCCGCCGCGCTCCGCCCACTGCACGAGCGGGAACCACCGCACGCCCTTGTCGTGCAGCCAGCCGCGCATCTCCCCGGCGGCGAAGCCGACGAAGCCCTGCGCCCACGCGTAGCCGTGGCGGTCGGGTCCCTCGCCGCGGTCCGCGCCGGGCGCGAACTGCGCGGACCCGAGCCAGTCGTCGAACGCGAGCTCGGCGGAGTCCGTGACGCCCATGCGCCGCTGCTCGGGAGAGCCCACGAGGAACAGGCCGCCGAACGACCACCACGCCTGGCCGCCCAGGCTCGCCGCCGGTTCCTGGTCGAGCAGGACCACCCGGCGACCCGCGGCCGTGAGCTCGGTCGCCGCGACGAGGCCGGAGAGCCCGGCCCCCACGACGACGACCTCGGGGTCCTCGATCGTGGGAGAGGTGGGGGAGGAGTCGACCGCGCTGTCACTCATGCGGGAAGAGTAGAGCACGTGTCCAGACCTCGGCGGGCATGAACGACCACGCCTCTACCTCGGGTGACCAGGCCTCTACCTCGCGAGACCACGCCTCTACCTCGGGGGACCTCGGCTCTACCTCGGCGGGGTGGGGGAGACGTACACGCGCAGGCTCAGCGCCTCGAGCCCGACGACGTCGCCCGGGCGGGCGGCGCTCTCGCCCGGGGCGCGGTCCGGGTCGTCCGGGTGCTCCCAGTCGGAGTCCCACGCGAGCTCCCAGCGCTCGGGCTCGCCGCCCGCGGCGGCCCGCAGACCGGGGAGCGTGACGTCGACCGGGTCGAGCGCCCCGGTGAGCACGACGAGCACGTCGGCGTCGCCGGGCTCCGGGGCGGTGCGCAGCATCTGGAGCGTCCGGACGCCCGGGTCGTGCCACGCCCCGTGGTCCAGCGGTCCGCCGTCGGCGTCGAACCACGCCAGGTCGGGCACCGCCGTCGGGCGGGGGCCCTGGCCGCTGCCGGCCGCCGTGCCCGCCCCGGTGCCGCCCTCTCCACCGGCCGCCGTGCCGGCTGCCGCACCCGCCTCGGTGCCGCCTTCCCCACCGGTCCCCGTGCCGGCTGCCGCACCAGCCCCCGCACCGGACACCGCACCGCCGGGGCCGTCCGGCGCCGCCGGGCGCGGGCGGCCGGTGAAGAACGCGTCGGGGCGCAGCGCGGGGTGCTCGCGCCGCAGCGCGAGGAGGTGGCGCGCGGTGGCGAGCAGGTCCTTGCGCCACGGGGACAGGTCCCACGACACCCACGACGTCTCGTCGTCCTGCACGTAGGCGTTGTTGTTGCCGCGCTGGGTGCGGCCCATCTCGTCGCCCGCGGTGATCATCGGGGTGCCCGCGGCGAGCACGAGCGTCGCGAGGAGGTTGCGGATCGAGCGGCGCCGCAGCGGGGCGATCTCGACGCCGAGCCCGTCGAGCACGCCGCCCGCGGTGGCGTCCGGGGTGACGGGGCCCTCGAGCCCGTGGTTCCAGGACCGGTTGTCGTCCGTGCCGTCGCGGTTGTTCTCGCCGTTCGCGAGGTTGTGCTTGTGGTCGTAGGCGACCAGGTCGGCGAGCGTGAAGCCGTCGTGCGCGGTCACGTAGCTCACCGACGCGACCGGCCCGCGCACGAGCGGCGGGTCCGAGTGGCCGAACAGGTCGGCCGACCCCGCGAGCCGCGTCGCGAGGTCGCGCACGCCGTGCCCCGGGCGCCCGTGCGACGCCTCGCGCGCGTCCGCGAGCCAGAACTGGCGGGCCGCGTCGCGGAACCGGTCGTTCCACTCGGCGAGCGGCGGCGGGAACTGGCCGGTGCGCCAGCCGCCGGGGCCCACGTCCCACGGCTCGGCGACGAGCTTGAGCCCGCACAGCACCGGGTCGGTCTGGAGCGCGACGAGGAACGAGTGGTCCGGGTCGAACCCGGTCGCGCCGCGGCCCAGCGTCACGGCGAGGTCGAACCGGAAGCCGTCGACCCCGACGACCTCGGCCCAGTACCGCAGCGAGTCGAGCGCGGCCCGCACGACCGCGGGGCGGCGGAAGTCGAGCGAGTTGCCCGTCCCGGTGACGTCCGCGAGGCGCGCGGGCGTGCCGCCGTCGTGCAGGTAGTACCCGGCGTTGTCGAGGCCGCGCCACGACAGGTGGTACCCGTCGGCGCCGCCCTCGCACGTGTGGTTGTGCACGACGTCGAGCAGGACCTCGATCCCCGCCTCGTGCAGCAGGTGCACCATGCCGCGCACCTCGTCGAGGACCGCGGCCGGTCCGGCGTCCTGCGCGGCGCGCGTCGCGTACGCGGCGTGGGGCGCGAAGAACCCGAGCGTCGAGTAGCCCCAGTAGTTCGTGCGGCCGCTCGCGAGCAGGTGCGGCTCCGGCACGTTCGCGTGCACGGGGAGCAGCTCGACGGTGGTCACGCCGAGGCTCCGCAGGTGCTCGATCGTCACCGGGTGCGCGACGCCCGCGTACGTCCCGCGCAGGTGCTCGGGCAGCGCCTCCAGGCGCTGCGTGAGCCCGCGTACGTGCGCCTCGTAGACCACCGTGTCGCGCCACGGGACGCGGGGGCGGGGAGCGAGCGTCCCGGCCGGCTCGGCGACCACGACCGAGTGCGGGACGAACGGCAGCGAGTCGCGCGGGTCGGGCGGGCCGTACGGGTCGTCGCCGACCTGGCCGCGGATCGCCGGGTCGTCGACGAGCTCGCCGACGAGGCCCCGCGCGTACGGGTCGACGAGCAGCTTCGCGGGGTTGTGGCGCAGCCCGGCCGCGGGCTCCCACGGGCCGTGGACGCGGAAGCCGTAGCGCTGGCCGGGGCGGACGCCCGGGACGTGCGCGTGCCAGACGCCGTAGGCCGGCCCGGCGAGCGGGACCCGGCGCTCGCGGTAGCGCGCCGGGTCCTGCGCGGGCAGCGCCGGGTCGACGACGTCGACGAGGCACAGCTCGACGGCGGTCGCGTGCGACGCGAGCACGGCGACGTCGACGCCGTCCCCGGCGGGGCGAACCCCGAGGGACGGGACGAGGGCGTGCCGGTCGACGCTCCCAAGCGTGGTCGGCGGGGCGGGTCTCGGGTCGGGCGACGGCTCGTGCACCCGTCCATTGTGGCGGGTGTCACCGGCTCCTCCGGTCGCCCGCCGGTAGGCTTCGGCGGAGCGGGCCGGGTACCTCTCCGGCCGACCGCCCAGCGCACAGGGAGAGCAGCCGATGCGGATCGTCGTCGCCGTGAAGTACGTCCCGGACATCCACGCCGACCGGGGCTTCGAGGACGGCCGCGTGGTGCGCCGGGCCGACGAGGGCACGCTCAACGAGCTCGACGAGAACGCGGTCGAGGCCGCGCTGCGCCTCAAGGAGGCGCTGCCGGAGGCGGAGCGCGAGACCAGCGAGGTGGTCGTGCTCACCGTCGCGGGGCCGGACGCCGACGGCGCCGTGCGCCGCTCCTTCCAGCTCGGCGCGGACCGCGGCGTGCGCGTGAGCGACGACGCGATCGCGGGCTCCGACTACTTCGGCACCGCGCGCGTGCTCGCCGCCGCGGTGCGCCGGCTCGCGGACGAGGCCCCGGTGGACGTCGTCGTGACGGGCATGGCCGCGCTCGACGGCCTGGGCTCCGTCGTCCCGACGCTCCTGTCGGCCGAGCTCGGCCTGCCGCAGCTCACGCTGGCCGGGAAGCTCGAGGTCGAGGGCGAGCCGGGCGCGCGCACCGCGCGCGTCACGCGCGAGCTCGACGGCGTCGAGGAGGTCCTCGAGGCGCCGCTGCCCGCCGTCGTGTCGGTCACCGACCACGCGAACGACCCGCGCATGCCCAACTTCAAGCTCATCATGGCGGCGCGCACGCGCCCCGTGGAGGCGTGGAGCCTCGCCGACCTCGGCGTCGACGCGGCGCTCGTCGGCGACGCCGGAGCCCGCACGCGCGTGCTCGACGCGTCGCCGCGGCCGCCGCGCCCCGACGCCGAGATCGTCGTCGACAAGGGCGAGGGCGGCCGCGCCCTCGCCGAGTTCCTCATCCGCAACGACCTGGTCTGAGAGGCGTCCGCACATGAGCACCCCCGGGGCCCGTACCGTCCTCGTCCTCCTCGACTCCGCGGCCACCGAGCTGCGGTCGCCCGTGCTGGAGCTGATCACCCTCGGCCGCGCGCTGGGTCGCGTGGAGGCCGTCGCGCTCGAGGCGCCGAGCGTCGGCGTCCTCGCCCAGCTCGGCGCGCACGGCGTCGCGCTCGTGCGGCAGGCGGAGCCGTCGTCGGGTGGGGAGGTCGTCACCGGCGACGCGCTGCACCTGACGCCCGTCGTCGCCGAGGTCCTCGCCGCCGCCGCGCGCGCGTCGCACGCCGACGCCGTCCTGCTGACGTCGTCGTTCCCGAACAAGGAGGCCGCGGCGCGCCTCGCGTTCCTCACGGGCGCCGGCCTCGTCGTCGACGCCTCCGCGCTGCACGACGACGGCACCCACCTCGTGGCGGACAAGCGCGTCTTCGCGGGTTCGTGGGACGTGCGCAGCGAGATCCTCACCGACCCGGCGGTGCTGACGCTCCGCGCGAACTCGGTCGTGCCGCAGCCGGCGGACGCCGCCGTCGCGACCGAGGTCGAGGCGCTGCGCGTCGAGCTGACCCCGGCGGCGACCGCGGCGCGCGTCGTGTCCCGCACGGTCGACGCGTCCGCGGGCGCGGGGCGCCCCGCGCTCGGGGAGGCTGCGATCGTCGTGGCCGGGGGCCGCGGCACGAACGGCGACTTCGGCCCCGTGGTCGAGCTCGCCGACGCGCTCGGCGCCGCCGTGGGCGCGACGCGCGACGCCGTCTACGAGGGCTGGCACGACCAGTTCGTCGGGCAGACGGGCGTCACCGTGGCGCCGCGCCTGTACATCGGCGCGGGCATCTCGGGCGCTCCGCACCACCGCGGCGGCATGCAGGCCTCGCAGGTGATCGTCGCGGTGAACAACGACCCGGAGTGCCCGCTGTTCGAGATCTCGGACTTCGCGGTCGTCGGCGACCTCGCGGACGTGCTGCCGCAGGCGGCCGAGGTGCTGCGCGAGCACCGGGCGTCGAAGGGCTGAGCACCCGGCCGGCGCCGAGAGTTCACCCGGTGTCCTCCGGGCGGTGGCCGGCCGGTCATCGATCGTTCCTAGCGTCGGGCCGACTCCCCGGTGACGGGGAGGCCCCCCGACCCGTGGAGACGACCGATGACGATCACGCCTGCCCCTGAGCATCGCCCCCTGCTCTCCGTCGCGCCGCACGCGCGCGGCAAGCGCAGCCCCGTCACCTGCCGGCTGAAGTGCGCGGACGCGTGCTCGCACCCGGTCCCCAACGAGAGCGCGAACGAGACGTTCCGCGACGTGGTCGCGGGCGCGCTGTCGCGCCGCGCGCTGCTCGGCGGGCTCGCGGTGGGAGCCGCGGCCGTCGTGCTCGGCGCCCAGACCGTCGCCGCGCCGTCCGCCGCCGCCCAGGACGTCGTGGCGCACGGCGGCCACGGCGGTGGCCGCCCGCAGAAGGGCCTCGCGTTCGGCGCGATCTCGCCCCAGCCCGCGACGCGCGACGCGCTCGTCGTCCCCGAGGGCTACCGGTGGCGCCCGGTGATCCGCTGGGGCGACCCGATCCTGCGCGGCGGGGCGCCGTTCGACGTCTCGCGCCAGACCCCGGAGCAGCAGGCGCGGCAGTTCGGCTACAACAACGACTACCTCGACATCCTGCCGTTCGAGCGCCAGCACGCCCTCGCCGGCGGCCGTGGCGCGGGCAAGGGGCCGGGCCGGGGGACGCGCGGGCTGCTCGTCGCGAACCACGAGTACACGAACCCGGCGATCATGTTCGACGCCTCGTACGACGCCCCGACGCGCCGGGCGATCGAGCGCGCGGCGCACGGCATGTCCGTCGTCGAGGTGCGTCGTCGTCGGACCGGGACGCCGTGGGACTACGTGGCCGACAGCCGGTACAACCGCCGCGTGCACCTGACGACCGAGTTCCGCCTCACCGGGCCCGTCGCGGGGTCGGACCTCGTCAAGACGGTCGCCGACCCGTCGGGCACGCGCGTGCTCGGCACGCTCAACAACTGCGCGGGCGGCACGACCCCGTGGGGCACCGTGCTCTCGGGCGAGGAGAACTACAACGGCTACTTCCGCACGTCGGGCACGGGCCACGACGCGCGCTACGGCCTGCGCGACGCCGCGACCGGGTACGGGTGGGAGCTCGACGACCCGCGGTTCGACGCCCGCAACCCCGGGTACGAGAACGAGCCGAACCGGTTCGGCTGGATCGTCGAGATCGACCCGTACGCGCCCGACGAGCCGCCGGTGAAGCACACCGCGCTCGGCCGGTTCAAGCACGAGGGCGCCAACGTGATCCTCTCGCGCCGGGGGAACGCGGTCGCGTACATGGGCGACGACGAGCGCTTCGACTACGTGTACAAGTTCGTCTCGTCGCGCACGATGCGCCCGGGGAACAGCGAGGGCGCGCGCCGCCACAACAAGACTCTGCTCACCGAGGGCTCGCTGTACGTCGCGCGGTTCCGCGGCGACTCGCCGGCGTCCGAGATCGACGGGTCGGGCGCGGTGCCGTCCGACGGCGCGTTCGACGGCTGGGGCGAGTGGGTCCCGCTCGTCGTCGACGGCCGCAGCGAGGTCGAGGGCATGAGCCTCGAGGAGGTGCTCGTCTACACGCGCGTCGCGGCCGACAAGGTCGGGGCGACGAAGATGGACCGCCCCGAGGACGTCGAGCCCAACCCGGTCACGGGTCGCGTCTACGTCGCGTGCACCAACAACACCGCGCGCGGCCCGGCGGCGGCGGAGGCCGCGACCGAGCCGAACCCGCGCAACACCAACCGCGACGGGCACGTCGTGGAGATCGTCGAGGACCGCGACGACGCCGCGTCGCTGACCTTCCGCTGGAACCTGCTGCTGGTCGCGGGCGACCCCGCGACGAACACCTCCACCTACTTCTCGGGTTACCCGAAGGAGAAGGTCTCCCCGATCTCCTGCCCGGACAACCTCGCGTTCGACGCCGAGGGCAACCTGTGGATCTCGACGGACGGCCAGCCGAGCACGATCCAGAAGTGCGACGGGCTGTTCAAGGTCACGCCCGACGGCCGCGAGCGCGGGCGGGTCGAGCAGTTCCTCTCGGTGCCGCGCGGCGCCGAGACGTGCGGGCCCGTCGTGGACTCGGCGGACCGCATGGTCTACGTCGCGGTGCAGCACCCCGGCGAGGACGGGACGTTCGACGCGCAGGTGTCGCACTTCCCGGACTACCTCACGCCGGGCGCCCCGGTGCCGCCGGGAGCCTTCGCCGGGCCGCGGCCCGCGGTCGTGCAGGTCTGGCAGGACTGACGCCCGGGCCCTGACGCCACGACGGCCCTGACGCCACGACGGCCCCGGCGCCACGACGGCGCCGGGGCCCGCCCGCGCTCAGAGCCCGAGCTGCTCCAGCCACGCGACGGCCGCGACGCCCTGGGCGCGCTGGAACGGTCGCAGGCGGGGGATGGTCGGGATCGCGGGCTGCCGCGCGGAGTGCAGGAAGTACCCGGCGATCCCGGCGACGACGGCGCGCAGGTCCGTGGGGTGCACGTCCTGGCCGAGCGGGTGCGCGGCGAACGTCGCAGCCGCCCAGGCGCCCCCGCGCGCGCGTCGCGCCGGGTCGGCGCTCACCGTGACGGGCTCGCACACGTCCCGGACGCCCTGCATGACGACGCTCGGCAGGAGCATCGCGAGGTCGAGCCACGCGGCGCCGCGCGACGCGTACGGCCAGTCCACGAGGTACACCTTCTCCGGGGTCAGCAGCACGTTGTCGGCGCGCAGGTCGCCGTGCACGAACGACTCGCCCTCGCACGCGACGAGCGCCCCGCGCTCAGCCTCGGCGAGCGCGTCGAGGTGCTCCGCGGCCCAGGGCACGAGCGTGGCGAGGCCGGCGTCGGGGTGCGCGCGCAGGGCCCGCCAGCCGGTCGCCATGTCGGCGAAGTCGGGGCCGGTCGGCGGCAGGCGCATCGCCCGGGCGCCGGGCACGGACGCGACGCGGACGAGCGCCGCGAGCACGCGGTCGAGCTCGTGCGGGTCCCACGGCGTGCCGGGCGAGCGCCCGTCGACCGCCTCGTACGCGAGCGCGACCCAGTCGCCGTCGCCGTGGCCCCACGCGAAGCGCGGCGCCGGGACCGCGCGGGGCAGCCGCGTCGCGACCTTCGCCTCGGCGCGGTGCAGGTCGGCGGCCACGGGCTCGTCGGCGGTCCGAGCGGCCTTGACGAAGAGGCGGCTGCCGTCGTCGAGCGTGAGGACGGACGCGAGCCCCGGGCTGAACCCCGCCGGGACCGACCGCTCGTGCACGACCCTGCCCCCGGCGACCGCCTCCAGCTCGTCGCGCAGCGCGAGCGGCAGGTCGGCCCAGCGCAGGCGTCGGCCGCCCGAGGCGACCGGGACGTCCCCGGCGGCCTCGACGGCGGGCGGCGCGACGTCGTCGGGCATCGAGAGGCCACTTCCCCTGTCGGTGGCTGGACGGTCCCGCCCGCGGCACGTTCCCGTCCCGCGGCGACGTGTGGCGCGCGACGGCGGTCCTGCGACCAGGGCGAGCACCCGGCGACGGCCGGGCGTAGATGCCCACAACCTAGCGGTTTCCGCCGGGATGTCCAGCGCCGCCCACCCCTCGGACCGCGAGTGTCGCCCCGCGGTTCGTAGACTGGGTGACCGTGACCCCTGCTCCCGGCCCCGTGACCGGCGCCCGCCCCGGCGCGCACGGCGGGCCGACCCCCGTCCCCGTGACGGCGTACCTCGACCACGCCGCCACGACGCCGCTGTCCCCGGCGGCGCGCGACGCGTTCGTCGACGAGCTGACCCGCACGGGCAACCCGTCGTCGCTGCACGCCGCGGGGCGCGCCGCGCGGCGCACGGTCGAGGAGGCGCGCGAGTCGGTCGCCGCCGCGCTCGGCGCGCGACCGAGCGAGGTCGTCTTCACGGCGGGCGGCACGGAGGCCGACAACCTCGCGGTCAAGGGCCTGTTCTGGGGCCGCCGCACGACCGACCCGCGCCGGCGGCGCATCGTCGTGTCCGCCGTCGAGCACCACGCGGTGCTCGACCCCGCGTTCTGGATGGCGGAGCACGCGGGCGCCGAGATCGTCCTGCTGCCCGTGGACGCCGAGGGGCGCGTGGACCTCGCCGCCCTGCGCGCCGAGATCGCGGAGCACGCGGACGAGATCGCCCTGATCTCCGTCATGTGGGCCAACAACGAGGTGGGGACGTTGCAGCCCGTGCCGGAGGTCGTGCAGCTCGCGCGCCCGCACGGCATCCCGGTGCACTCCGACGCCGTGCAGGCCGTCGGGCAGGTGCCGGTCGACTTCGCCGCGAGCGGTCTCGACGCGATGACCGTCTCCGGGCACAAGCTCGGCGGCCCGGTCGGCGTCGGCGCGCTCGTCGCCCGGCGCGACGCCCCGCTCACGCCCGTGCTGCACGGCGGCGGCCAGGAGCGCGGCGTGCGCTCGGGGACGCTCGACGCCCCCGCGATCCGCGCGTTCGGCGTCGCGGTCACCGAGGCGGTCGCGCACCGGCCCGAGCGGGCCGCGCACCTCGCCGCGCTGCGCGACGAGCTCGTCGCGGGCGTGCGCGAGCGCGTCCCGGACGCCGTCCTCAGCGGGCCCGAGCCCGGCGCGCACGACGACGTCGACCGCCTGCCCGGCAACGCCCACTTCACCTTCCCGGGCGCCGAGGGCGACTCCCTGCTCTACCTGCTCGACTCCGCGGGCGTGCAGGCCTCGACCGGCTCGGCGTGCCAGGCCGGCGTGCCGCAGCCGTCGCACGTCCTGCTCGCCATGGGCGTCCCCGAGGCGGACGCGCGGGGTGCGCTCCGCTTCTCGCTCGGCGTGACGTCCACGCGCGACGACGTCGCGCGCCTCCTCGACGCCCTGCCCCGGGCCGTGGAGCGCGCCCGGGCCGCAGGCCTCGCGTCGAGCCCGGCGCGCACGCGCGTCACGAGCCGCACGGGGGGTGCCGCGTGAGGGTCCTGGCCGCCATGTCGGGCGGCGTCGACTCGGCCGTCGCCGCGGCGCTCGCGGTCGAGGCCGGGCACGAGGTGGTCGGCGTGCACATGGCGCTCTCGCGCGACCGGGACCAGTTCCGCACCGGCTCGCGCGGGTGCTGCTCGATCGAGGACGCGGGGGACGCGCGCCGCGCGGCCGACGTGCTCGGCATCCCGTACTACGTGTGGGACCTCTCCGAGCGGTTCGAGGACACGGTGGTCGCCGACTTCCTCGCCGAGTACGAGGCCGGGCGCACGCCCAACCCGTGCGTGCGCTGCAACGAGCACATCAAGTTCGAGGCGCTGCTCGACAAGGCGACCGCGCTCGGGTTCGACGCCGTCGCGACGGGCCACTACGCGCGCGTCGAGACGCGCGAGGTCCCCGACGCGTCCGCGCCGGACGGGGTGCGCACGGTGCGCGAGCTGCACCGCTCCCCGAACACGGCGAAGGACCAGTCCTACGTCCTCGCGGTCATGGGTCCCGAGCGGCTCGCGCGGGCGGTCTTCCCGCTCGGCGGCTTCGCGTCCAAGGACGAGGTCCGCGCCGAGGCGGCGCGGCGCGGCCTGTCGGTCTCCGCGAAGCCCGACTCCTACGACATCTGCTTCGTCGCCGACGGCGACACCCAGGGCTTCCTGCGCGCGCGCCTCGGCGCGCGGCCGGGCGAGATCGTCGACGCGGAGGGCACGGTGCTCGGCGAGCACGACGGCGCCTACGCGTACACGGTCGGGCAGCGCAAAGGGCTCGGGATCGACCGGCCCGCGCCCGACGGCCGCCCGCGCTACGTGCTCGACGTCCAGCCCGCGAGCAACCGGGTGGTCGTCGGCCCGGCCGAGCTGCTGAGCGTCGACCGGATCGAGGCGGGGTCCGCCGTCTGGTTCGACGACGCGCGCCCGCCCGCGGGCGAGGCGGCCGACGTCGAGGTGCAGGTGCGCGCGCACGGCGCGCCCGTCCCCGCGCGCGTGCGCGCCGTCCCCGGCGGGTCGATCGAGGTCGAGCTCACGGGCACGCCGCTCCGGGGTGTCGCGGCCGGTCAGTCGCTCGTCGTCTACGCCGGCACGCGCGTGCTCGGGCAGGGCACGGTCGACCGGGCGTACCGGGCCGGCCGAGGCTCCGGCGCCCCGCGTGAGCCGGAGGCTCAGCCGACGCCGACGGCCGCCGGGTGAGCGAGCGCCCGCACGAGCGCCGACTCGTCGCGCACGCACCAGTGCTCGGCTGCGCGTCCCTCGGTGAAGCGGAGCACGTGCATCTCGCGGACGCGGAACCGGCGGCCCGTCGGCGCGACGCCGCGGAAGTGGCCGGTGTGCCGCGCGCTGAGCTCGACGTGCAGCGCCACGAGGTCGCCCTCCGCGACCGCGTGCAGCACCTCGACGTGCTGGTCCTCGAACGCGTCCGCGTACCAGTGCATGGTCGCGACGAGGCCCTCGTCGCCGCCGTCGCCGCCCGGTGCCGCGTCGTGGTTGCGGAAGCCCGGCGCGAGCAGCGCCGCGACGGCGTCGGCGTGGTTGCCCGGGATCGCGTGCGTGTGCACGGCGACGGCGGCGGCCTTGTTCTCGTGCGTGCCCATGGCGGGGTCCTTCCGCGGGACGGCCGTGCGGCCCCCGGACCCCGGCGGGGTCACGGCACGGCTCGGTGTTCCGATGTGCTCCTGGAGAGAGGTGGACGGCTCGTGGTTCGTGACGAGGTGCGTGGCACGTGTGCACGCGAGGGCGCGGCGTGACGGCGGTGAGCGGCCTCGGGCCGTGGCCCGGGGGCGAGGGCGCGGACGTCCTGGAAGCACAGCTCACGGTGCTCGGCGATCTCGCCGCCGTGCCGTCGGGCGTGCGGGGGGTGCCGTTCCTCGTCCAGCTCCCGGGCCGCGGGCCCGGCGCCGACGCGACGGGGCGGACGGCGGCGCTGCTGCCCGGGCTGCCCGTCGAGCTCGGCCCCCACGGCTGGAAGCTCGCGGACCACGGCGGCGCGGACCTGCGCCGTGCGGAGGCGTACCTGCGCGAGGACGTGGAGGCGCTCACCATCGCGGGCGCCGGGTACGCGGGGCCGCTCGCCGTGACGGTCACCGGGCCGTGGACGCTCGCCGCCGAGGTGTACCTCGCGCGCGGCGACCGCGTGCTGTCCGACCGCGGCGCGGTGCGCGAGGTCGTCGAGGCGCTCGCCGCGGGCGTGGCCGAGCACGTCGCCCAGGTCCGCCGCCAGGTCCCGGGGGCGGACGTCGTCGTGCAGGTGGACGAGCCGCTGCTCGCGCAGGTGGGCGCGGGCGTGCTGCCCACGTTCTCGGGCTACTCGCGCCTGCGCGCCGTCCCCGGCCCGGACCTCGTGGACGGGCTGCGCCCGGTGCTCGACGCCGCGCGCGCCGCGTCCGCGTCGACGGTCGTCCACGTCGGCCCCGCCTGGGTGGGCGTCGCGCCGGTCGTCCTCGCGGGCGCCGACGCGGTCGGTCTGACGCTCGGCACGTGGGACGAGCGGTCCTGGGAGACGGTCGCGCGCGCGGTCGAGCGCGGCGTGCGCCTCTGGGCCGCGCTGCCGCCCGCGAAGGTCTCGCAGTGCGCGGGGCCGGCGCTGGGCGAGCTCGCCGACCTCGTCAGCGTGCCGTGGCGCCGCATCGGGCTCGGGCTGCCCGCGCTCGACGACGTGACGCTCCTCGGCGCGCCGCGGTCCGGCGTCGGGGGTGACCTCGGTGGCGGGGTCGCCGGCACGCCCGACGAGCACCGTGCGCTGCTCGCGAACCTCGGCCGCGTCGCCGACGTCCTGGCCGAGCGCGCGCACGCCTGAGCGTCGCCCGGACACGCCCTGAGCGCTTTCCGCGCACGGCTCCGGGTGCGTACGCTTGACCTCGCGCGACGGTCACGACGGCGACGTGCGGACGGCCGTCCCGCGGCCTCCGGACGGCGCGGGAACGGCCGGGCGCAGACCCTCGTCCCCCCACCGCGAAGGATCTCCATGCCCGTCCTGCGAGCCGTGCTGTTCGACCTCGACGGCGTCCTCACGCCGACCGCCGAGCTCCACATGCGCGCCTGGGAACGGCTGTTCGCGCCCTACTGCGCCGCGCACGGCCTCGCCCCGTACACCGCCGCGGACTACTTCGCGTCGATCGACGGGAAGCCCCGGTACGACGGCGTCGCGACGTTCCTCGCGTCGCGGGGCGTCACGCTGCCGCGCGGCGAGGTCACGGACGCGCCGGGGGAGTCCACCGTGTGCGCGCTCGGCAACCGCAAGGACGAGATCGTCAACCGCATGTTCGCCGAGGAGGGCATCGCGCCGTACCCGGGCTCGGTCCGGTTCCTCGACGCCGTGACCGCGGCGGGCGCGGCGGTCGCCGTCGTGTCGTCGTCGCGCAACACTCCCGCCGTCCTCGCGGCGGCCGGGCTCACGCACCGGTTCGCGGTCGTCGTGGACGGGAACGTCGCGGCGCGCGAGCACGTCGCCGGCAAGCCCGCACCGGACACGTACCTGTACGCGGCGCAGCTGCTCGACGTCCCCGCCGCGGAGGCCGTCGTCGTGGAGGACGCGCTGTCGGGCGTGCAGGCCGGCGCGGCCGGTGGGTTCGGGCTCGTGCTCGGCGTCGACCGCGGGGTGGGCGCGGACGCGCTGCTCGCGCACGGGGCCGACGTCGTCGTGGCCGACCTCGGCGAGCTCGACGCGACGGTCCTCGACCGTCCTCGCGCGGCGACCGCCGACGCCGTCCGTCCCGCCGTGACCGCCCCCGCCGACGAGGAGGCGGGCGCGTGATCCGCCGGACCGCCGACGAGCGCGGCACCGTGGACCGCCTGCGCTTCCCGGCCGACCCGTGGCGGCTCGTCGAGTCGCAGTTCTCCGCGGAGGACCTCGGCGTCACCGAGACGCTGTTCGCCGTCGCGAACGGCTACCTCGGCATGCGCGGCAACGTCGAGGAGGGCCGCGAGTCCCACTCGCACGGCACGTTCGTCAACGGCTTCCACGAGACGTGGCCCATCCGGCACGCGGAGGAGGCGTACGGCTTCGCGCGCGTCGGGCAGACGATCGTCAACGTCCCGGACGCCAAGGTCATCCGCCTCTACGTGGACGACGAGCCCCTCCTGCTGCCCGTCGCGGACCTCATCGACTACGAGCGCTCGCTCGACCTCCAGGACGGCGTCCTGCGGCGCGAGCTGCTGTGGCGCACGCCGTCGGGCAAGCGCGTGCAGATCCGCTCGCAGCGCATGGTGTCGTTCGTCGAGCGCCACCTCGCCGTCATGACGTTCGAGGTCACGCTCCTCGACGCGGCCGCGCCCGTCGCGATCTCGTCCCAGATCCTCAACCGCCAGGACGGCCAGGACGAGTACCACGTGCGGTCCGCGTCGCTGGGGGAGGGCTTCGACCCGCGCAAGACGAACCAGTTCACCGGCCGGGTGCTGCAGCCGCAGACGCAGTTCGGCGACGACGAGCGCCTCGTGCTCTCCTACCGCTGCACCAACTCCGGCATGACGCTCGCCGTCGCGGCCGACGACCTGCTCGAGACCGAGAACGAGTGGGACGTGCGCACGCTCGCCGAGGACGACCTCGCGAAGCACGTGTTCCGCGTGCACGCCGAGCCCGGGCGGCCCATCCGGCTCACCAAGCTCGTCGCGTACCACACGTCGCGCGGCGTGCCGTCGCGCGAGCTCGTCGACCGCTGCCGGCGCACGCTCGACCGGGCGCGCGAGACCGGCGTCGAGGCCCAGCTCGCGCTCCAGCGAGAGTGGCTCGACGACTTCTGGGCCCGCTCCGACGTCGAGATCCCCGGCCAGCCGGGCGTCCAGCAGGCCGTGCGCTGGAACCTGTTCCAGCTCGCGCAGGCCACGGCGCGCGCCGAGGGCAACGGCGTCCCCGCGAAGGGCCTCACCGGCTCCGGGTACAGCGGGCACTACTTCTGGGACACCGAGATCTACGTCCTGCCGTTCCTCACGTACACGAGCCCGCGGTACGCGCGCAACGCGCTGCGCTTCCGCTACCAGATGCTCGACGCCGCCCGGCGTCGCGCCGCGGAGCTGTCGCAGAAGGGCGCGCTCTTCCCCTGGCGCACGATCAACGGCGAGGAGGCGTCCGCCTACTACGCGGCCGGGACGGCGCAGTACCACATCGACGCCGACGTGAGCTACGCGCTCGTGCAGTACGTGCGCACGACGGGCGACGAGGACTTCCTGCGCCGCGAGGCCGCGGACATCCTCGTCGAGACGGCGCGCATGTGGGAGGACCTCGGCTTCTGGCGCGCCAACGGCGACGACAACTTCCACATCCACGGCGTCACCGGGCCGGACGAGTACACGACCGTCGTCAACGACAACCTCTTCACGAACGTCATGGCGCGCTTCAACCTGCGCGCCGCGGCGTACGTCGTCGAGCGCATGAAGGCCGACCATCCCGAGGACTACGCGCGTCTCGTGGACCGGCTCTCGCTCGGCGCGTACGAGGCCGCGGAGTGGGTCCGCGCGGCCGACCACATGTCGATCCCGTACGCCGAGAGCATCGGCATCCACCCGCAGGACTCGCACTTCCTCGAGCGCGAGATCTGGGACCTCGCGCACACGCCCGAGGACAAGCGGCCCCTCCTGCTGCACTACCACCCGCTCGTCATCTACCGCTACCAGGTGCTCAAGCAGGCCGACGTCGTGCTCGCGCTGTTCCTCCAGGGGCAGCACTTCAGCGCCGAGGAGAAGCTCGCCGACTTCGAGTACTACGACCCGTTGACGACGGGCGACTCGACGCTCTCGGGCGTCGTGCAGTCCATCGTCGCGGCCGAGGTGGGGTACCACGAGCTCGCGCTCGAGTACTTCGTGTCGTCGATCTTCGTCGACCTCGCGAACCTGCACGCCAATGCGTCCGACGGCGTGCACGTCGCGTCCGCGGGCGGCACGTGGTCCGCGCTCGCGTACGGGTTCGGCGGCATGCGCGACTCGGAGGGCGACCTCACGTTCGACCCGCGCCTGCCCCAGGAGTGGGAGTCGCTCACGTTCCGCGTGCAGTGGCGCGGCTCGCGGCTGCGCGTCACCGTGCTGCCCGACGCGATCGAGCTCGACGCCGAGACCGGCGACGGCGCGCAGGTCGTCGTGCGGGGCGAGCAGGTGAAGGTCGTCCCGGGCGAGGTCGCGCGCGTCGCGCTCGACGGCCAGGGCCCGGTCAGGCCGGGCCGCCCGAGCCTGCGCGCCCTCTCCGGCAACCGCCGCGAGGACGGCACCCTCATCACCGCGACGGTGCCGCACTCCTGAGGCCCGCCCGCACCTTGCCGACCAGGTGGTCCTGGCGCGTCCGGTCTCGCGGACGCGCCAGGACCACCTGCTCGGCTCGCCGGGAGCGCCCGGTCAGCCGAGGCGCTCGGCGAGGAAGCGGTAGTGCACCGCGGCCATGTGCGCGGCCTGGGCGTTGTTCGCGGCGCCGCCGTGGCCGCCCTCGATGTTCTCGTAGTACGTGACGTCCTTGCCCTCGCCGAGCATCTTCGCGGCGAGCTTGCGCGCGTGGCCCGGGTGGACGCGGTCGTCCTTGGTCGACGTCGTGAACAGCACGGGCGGGTAGTCGCGCTCGGCGTCGAACAGGTGGTACGGCGAGAACGTGCGGATGAACTCCCACTGCTCGGGGTCGTCCGGGTCGCCGTACTCCGCGGCCCACGACGCCCCCGCGAGGAGCTTCGTGTAGCGACGCATGTCGAGCAGCGGCACGCCGACGATCACGGCGCCGAAGAGCTCGGGGTACTGCGTGAGCATGTTGCCGGCGAGCAGGCCGCCGTTGGAGCGGCCCTCCATCCCCAGGTGCTCGGGGGTGGTGATCCCGCGGGCGACGAGGTCGCGCGCGACGGCGGCGAAGTCCTCGTAGGCGCGGTGGCGGTTCGCCTTGAGCGCGGCCTGGTGCCACGCGGGCCCGTACTCGCCGCCGCCGCGGATGTTCGCGACGACGTAGACGCCGCCCTGCGACAGCCACGCGCGGCCGAGCGCGCCGGAGTAGGCGGGCGTGAGCGAGATCTCGAAGCCGCCGTACCCGTACAGGAGCGTGGGCGCGGTGCCGGTGCCGGTTCCGGTACCGCCGTCGCCCGCCCCCGCGACGAGGTCCGCGCGGCCCACGACGAAGTACGGCACGCGGGTGCCGTCGTCGGACGTGGCGAAGTGCTGCGCGACCGTCATGCCGTCGGCGTCGAAGAACGCGGGGTTGGACTTGACGACCTCGGGCGCGCCCGCGTCGCCCGGGCGCTCGCCGAGCGACAGCAGCGAGAGGGTCGTCGGCGTGAGGTAGTCGGTCGTGACGAGCCAGAGGTCGTCGGTGTCGACGGGGTCGACCGCCCCGACGGCGACCGTGCCCAGCGCGGGCAGGCCCGGGATCTCCGAGCGCACCCACGGCGCGTCCGCGGCCTCCTGCCCGACGGCGCCACCGGCGTCCGGCGGCGTCAGCACGTGCAGCCGGTTCTTCACGTCGTCGAGCACGTTGACGACGAGGTGGTGGCGCGTCCACGTGGCGCCGGCGAGGGAGGTCGTCGCCGTCGGCTCGAAGAGCACGGTGAAGCCGCGGTCGCCCGCGAGGAAGTCGTCGAACCGGGCCGCGAGGAGCGACCCGGCGCGGTACGTCGCGCCGCCGACGGTCCAGTCGTCGCGCAGCTCGACGAGCAGCCACTCGCGCCGCACGCCGACCTCGGCGGAGTCCGGGACGTCGATCTTCGTCAGACGCTGCTCGGGCGTGCCGGTGCGCTCGGCGAGGTAGAGCTCGTCGGAGTAGAACGCCTTGGAGCGGTGCACGAAGTCGCGCTCGAACCCGGGCGTGTGCGAGCGCCAGGCGGAGATGTACATGTCGTCGTCGGTGCCCTCGTAGACGGTCACCGCGGCGTCGAGCGGGGTTCCGCGCGTCCAGCGCTTGACCACGCGCGGGTACCCGGACGGCGTGAGCGTGCCCTGGCCGAAGTCGGTGAAGACGTAGACGGTGTCGGCGTCGATCCAGCCGAGCGAGCCCTTGGCCTCGGCGCGGTGGAAGCCGCCGTCCTCCGGCGCGACGAACCGCTTCTCCACGAGGTCGAACTCGCGCGTGACGTCGGCGTCGGAGCCGCCGGGGGAGAGCTCGACGAGCGCGTGCCGCCACGGCTCGCCCGCGGCGAGCTGCTCCGGCGTCGGGCGCAGGACGCTCGCGCCGTGCCAGACCCACGACTCGCCCTCGGCCGCGGCGAGCGCGTCGAGGTCGAGGACGGTCTCCCACTCCGGGTCGTCGGTGCGGTAGGACTCGAGCGTCGTGCGCCGCCAGACGCCGCGCTCGTGCTGCGCGTCGCGCCAGAAGTTGTAGTACCGGTCGCCGATCTTCGAGACCTCGGGGATCTTCGCGTCGGAGTCGAGCACCTCGCGGATCGCGCGCTCGGTCGCGGCGAACTCGTCGGCGGTCTCGAGCGTGTCGGCGACCTCGGCGTTGCGGGCGCGGACCCAGGCCAGCGCCTCGTCGCCCTCGACCTCCTCGAGCCAGAGGTACGGGTCGTGGGGGGTGCCGTCGGGTCGGTCGGTCGCGGCGCGGCTCTCGGTCGCGGGCGAGGGGCTCGTCGTCTGCTCGGCGGTCATGGTCACCCACCCTACGGCGCGCGGGCCGTGGTCCGGAGGTCACGAGGAGGCGGGGACCTTCGGCCCGCATCGGGGCTCGACCCTTGTGGGCACGAGCGCCTTGTGAAAACCTTCACAAGTAGAGAGACCGCCGAAGGAGCCGGGGCATCCCGGCCCCGGCACACCCGCGGCCGACGCCCGGCGAGGTCGGGCACCGGAGGGGACGCATGAGCGCGAAGAGCGCCAGCACGAAGGTCGAGAACCGCACCGAGGACACCCGCACGACGCACGAGATCGACGTCCTCGTCGAGCGGGCCCGCAAGGCGCTCGACCAGTACATGAGCCTCACGCAGGAGGACGTCGACCGGATCGTCCTCAAGGCGTCCGTCGCCGGCCTGCACCAGCACGGCCACCTCGCGCAGATGGCCGTCGCCGAGACCGGGCGCGGCGTCTTCGAGGACAAGGCGACGAAGAACATCTTCGCGTGCGAGCACGTGCCCAACTCGATGGCGAACCTCAAGACGGTCGGCGTCATCGGTCGCGACGAGCTCACGGGCGTCGTCGAGATCGCCGAGCCCGTCGGCGTCGTGTGCGCCGTGACGCCGGTGACGAACCCGACGTCGACCACGATCTTCAAGTCGCTCATCGCGCTCAAGACGCGCAACCCCGTGGTGTTCGCGTTCCACCCGAGCGCGCAGCGCTCGTCGGTCGAGGCGGCCCGCATCGTGCGCGACGCCGCGGTCGCGGCCGGCGCGCCCGACGACTGCATCCAGTGGGTCGAGCACCCGTCGATCGAGGCGACCAGCACGCTCATGCACCACCCCGGCGTCGCGCTCATCCTCGCCACGGGCGGCAACGGCATGGTCCGCGCGGCCTACTCGGCCGGCAAGCCGGCGCTCGGCGTCGGGGCCGGCAACGTCCCCGCCTACGTCGAGAAGAGCGCCGACCTCGGCCGCGCGATCAACGACGTCGTCATGTCGAAGGCGTTCGACAACGGCATGGTGTGCGCCTCGGAGCAGGCGCTCATCCTCGACGACGTGATCTACGACGACGCGATGCGCGAGCTCGCCCGCCTGCACGCCTACCGGGTGACGCCCGCCGAGAAGGCGATGCTCGAGCGCCTCATCTTCGGGGTCGAGGCGAACGGCACGAACTGCGCCGGGGCGAAGCTCAACCCGAAGGTCGTGGGCAAGTCGCCCGTGTGGATCGCGCGCGAGGCGGGGTTCGAGGTCCCCGACGACACGTCGATCATCCTCGCCGAGATCGACGACGTCGGCCCCGACGAGCCGCTGAGCCGCGAGAAGCTCACGCCCGTCCTCGCCGTGCTGCGCGCGCGGGACACCGAGCACGGCGTCCGCCTGGCCGAGCGCATGGTCGAGCTCGACGGCCTGGGCCACTCGGCCGCCATCCACACGTCCGACGAGGCGCTCGTCGAGCGCTACGGGTCGCGCGTGAAGGCTGTGCGCGTGCTGTGGAACAGCCCGACGTCGCTCGGCGGCATCGGCGACATCTACAACGCGCTGCTCCCGTCGCTCACGCTGGGCTGCGGCAGCTACGGCGCGAACTCGGTGTCGAACAACGTGTCGGCGGTCAACCTCATCAACGTCAAGCGGATCGGGCGGCGCAACAACAACATGCAGTGGTTCAAGGTGCCCGCCAAGACGTACTTCGAGCCGAACTCGATCCAGTACCTCGCGCAGATGCGCGACGTGCACCGCGTCACGATCGTCACCGACAAGGTCATGAGCCGCATCGGCGTCGTCGACCGCGTGCTCGACGTCCTCGCCCGCCGCGAGGAGAAGGTCGCGATCCAGATCATCGACGCGGTCGAGCCGGAGCCGAGCGTCGGCACCGTGAACCGCGGCGCGGAGTCGATGCGCGACTTCGAGCCCGACACGATCATCGCGATCGGCGGCGGGTCGCCGATGGACGCTGCCAAGGTCATGTGGCTGCGCTACGAGCACCCGGAGATCGAGTTCTCCGACATGCGCGAGAAGTTCTTCGACGTGCGCAAGCGCGCGTACAAGTTCCCCGAGCTCGGGGGCAGGGCGAAGCTCGTGTGCATCCCGACGTCGTCGGGCACCGGCGCGGAGGTGACGCCGTTCGCGGTCATCACCGACCCGGAGACGGGCTTCAAGTACCCGCTCGCCGACTACGCGCTCACCCCGACCGTCGCCATCGTCGACCCCGTGCTCACGGACACCATGCCGGCGAAGCTCGCGGCCGACTCGGGCTTCGACGCCCTCACGCACGCGACCGAGGCGTTCGTCTCCGTCTACGCGAACGACTTCACCGACGGGCTGTGCCTGCAGGCGATCAAGATGGTCTTCGAGCACATCGAGGACTCGGTCACGCAGGGCGCGGCGGCCCCGAAGGCCCGCGAGAAGATGCACAACGCGGCGACCATCGCGGGCATGGCGTTCGGCTCGGCGATGCTCGGCATCGTGCACGCCATGGCGCACACCGTGGGCTCGACCTTCCACCTCGTGCACGGGCGCACCAACGCGGTGCTCCTGCCGCACGTGATCCGCTACAACGGCCAGGTGCCCACGAAGCTCACGAGCTGGCCCAAGTACGAGCGCTACGTGGCCCCGGAGCGGTTCCAGGAGATCGCGAAGCACCTCGGGCTGCCGGCCTCCACCCCGGAGGAGGGCGTCGAGTCGTACGCGAGGGCGGTCGAGGAGCTGCGCGCCAAGGTGGGCATCGAGGCGACGTTCGCCGCGCAGGGCGTCGACGAGCGGGCGTTCATGAGCCGCCTGGACGACCTCGCGCTCCGGTCGTTCGAGGACCAGTGCGCCCCGGCGAACCCGCGGATGCCGGTCCTGGAGGACATGCGCGACATCCTCGTCGCGGCCTACCGCGGCAGCAGCCGCGAGGTCGTGCGGGCAGAGCGTCTCGCGGCCCACGAGGGCGCGAGCACCGAGGACGGGCAGGCGGCGACCCCGCCTGCCGGGAGCGTGGCGGCCGGCTGACCCTTCCCGGCCCCACGAAACCCGGAGCCCGACGGCGCGAGTCCCCTTCCGCCGTCGGGCTCCGTCGTGTGACGAGAGGGCCTGCAGTGTGCTATCTATGAGTAGCACGCGTCGCGCGGGCGCCCCTCGCGGAGCGGGGGAGGGGGTCGTTCGAGAACGGGGTGATACCGATAAGTCTGTAGACCGAGGAGTAGCGCTGGGTGACGGTTGCACGCGTGCAAGGAGATCTGCAGCGCGCGCTGGGTGAGAACCTGCGGACCCTCCGGGTCGGCCGCGGGATGAGCCAGGAGGACTTCGCCGAGTTCCTCGGCGTCCACCTGACCTACATGGGCGGGGTCGAGCGCGGGGAGCGCAACCTGACCCTCCGCTCGGTCGAGAAGCTCGCCGAGCGGCTCGACGTCGACCCCGTCTCGCTCCTCCGTCCACCGCCTTCGTAACGGCGCGGTCCGGCGTGTCGGACGCCCCCGGCATCATGGTCCCGTCGCCGGGGAGGTGATCGGCATGACCGACGTGCTCGACAGCACGACAGGGGGATCAGCAGTGTGGGCTTCGCCGCTCGGGAGGCCGTCCTGGCAGGTGGACGACTGCCCGCCGTGGTGCGTGGCCGTCCACGAGGAGGGCGACCACCCGCACGACCGCAAGCACCTCGGCCCGGAGCTCACGGTGCCCGCCACGACCCTCGCGGCGCACGCGTCGCCGGACGGCGTGCACCGGGACGAGCGGTCGGCGTCGGAGCTCGTGGTGTCGCTCCACCGCAGGGACGGGTCGCACGACACGTGGGTCTACGTGGGCGACGGGTTCGAGCAGCGCCTCGAGGTGCTGCTCGGCGACATGTGGCGCATCGTCGAGGCGTTCGGGCGCGCGGTCGAGGGCCTGCCCCCGGAGGCGTGAGCCGGGCTCAGGCCGTGCCGCCCGGCCGCACGAACCCGGCCTCGTACGCGAGGATCACGAGCTGCACCCGGTTCGTCAGCCCGACCTTGGTGAGCAGCGACCGCACGTGGCTCTTCACGGTCGCCTCGGTGAGGTGCAGCTCCGCCCCGATCTCGCGGTTCGACAGGCCGCGCGCGACCGCGAGGAGGACCTCGCGCTCGCGCGGGGTCGCCGCGTCGAGGCCGGTGACCGCGGACCCGGTCTCGACGGCGTCGGAGGCCGCGAGCGGCGCCTGCCGGGCGAGCTCGACGTAGGTCGAGATGATGCGGCCCGTGACCGCCGGGTCGAGCAGGGAGTCGCCGGCGTGGACGCGGTGCACGGCGTCGACGAGCGACTGCGGGTCCGCGTCCTTGAGGAGGAACCCGGCGGCGCCCGCGCGCAGCGCGCCGTAGACGTACTCGTCGTCGTCGAACGTCGTGAGGACGAGCGTGCGCACCGCCGCGAGCTCGGGGTCGGCCACGATGCGGGCGGTCGCCTCGATGCCGTTCAGCCGGGGCATGCGCACGTCCATGAGCAGGACGTCGGGGCGCAGGGCGCGCGCCATGGCGGCCGCCGTCTCCCCGTCCCCGGCCTCGCCGACGACCGTGACGTCCGGCTCGTTGTCGAGGATCATGCGCAGGCCCAGCCGGATGGTCGCCTGGTCGTCCACGACGACGACGCGGACCGGCGTCGTGCCCGTGCCGGGGGCGCTCACGCCGCGGCCCGCGGGACTCGCGCCTCGACCGTCCAGCCGCCGCGCCCGTCCGGCCCGGCGGACAGCGCGCCCCCGGCCGCGAGCGCCCGCTCGCGCATGGAGGTCAGGCCGTGGCCCTGCCGCCCGTCGGTGCTCGGCAGCGGCGGTCCGGCGTCGTGGACGCGCAGGCGCAGGTCGCCCGCACGGTCGGTCAGCGTCACGGTCACGTCGTGGGCGAGGGAGTGCAGCAGCACGTTGGTCAGGGCCTCCTGGGCGATGCGGACGACGGCGAGGCCGGACTCGGCGCTCGTCGCGGGCCACGGGTCGGGGAGCGTGAGGTCGACGGCGCGCCCGGCGTCGCGCAGGCGGCGGGCGGCCGCGCGCAGCTCGTCCGCAGCCCGGTCGCCGTCGGGCGTCGGGGCGAGGGCCGCGGTGCCGCCGTCGGCCTCGGTGCCGCGGCGCAGCACCTGCACGACGGACCGCATCGCGGTGAGCGCCTGCTTGCCCTCGTCGGCGATCCACCGCACGGCCTCGGCCGGCGCGTCCGGGCGGTTCGCCGCGACGCGGTCCGCCGCCTGGGCGCGCACGACGATCGCCGACATGTGGTGCGCGACGACGTCGTGCAGCTCGCGCGCGATCCGCGTGCGCTCGGCGAGCGCGGCGCGCTCCGCGAGCTCGGCCTGGAGCGCCTGGAGCTCGGCGTTGCGCTCGCGCAGGCTCTCGGACGTGAGGGCGAGGCGGCGGAAGAAGTACCCGGCGGCGACCGCGACGAGCACGAGGGCGAGCGCGAGGACGACGTCGGAGGGGGAGTTCGCGACCCAGAGCTCCTCGACGAAGAAGGGCCGGGGAGGCAGGACGAGGCCCGGGCGCCCCGCGAGCTGCAGCGCGAACGCCGCGAGGCCGGCGCCGACGGTCGCCAGAACCGGCGGCACCGCCCCGGACCGGGTCGCCGCGAAGGCCGCGATCATGAGCGGCACGAGCTCGAACGGGGTCTGCATGATCCAGGGGATCGCGAGCGGGTAGAGCGTGACGGTGCCCCAGAACAGCGGGCCGGGCGCGACGCGCCGCAGCGCGAGCGCGAGCACGATCCCCAGCCCGGCGATCCGGTACGAGTCGGGGAAGCGCGGGTACCAGTAGTCGCCGCGCTCCATGACCATGACCACGGTGAACCACACGGCGCCCGCGACGAGCGCGGTCGCGAGGTCCTGCGCCCACACGGGCAGGCGGGTCGTCGGGGGCACGCGTCCACGGTAGCCGGGGCGGGTCGTGCGCGGCACCGCCCCGGGAGGGAACCCGGCCCGTGCCGCCTCCGCCCCAGGGCGGAACGACGTCGGGCCGGGGGCGGACGCTCCCCGTCCGGGTGCACCGCACGGCGGGGTCGAGGAGTCGCCGTCGGGTCGATGTGGCGCGAGGTCCCCGCGGGCGAGCCTCGTCCCATGACCACGACACCCCTGCGCCCCACCCCGCCCGCCCGCCACGTCCCGGGCCCTCGCGGCCCGCGGCGCGTCGCCCGGACCGTGCTCGGCGTCCTCGCCGTCGGCGCGCTCGGCGTGGCAGGCGCGCTCACGTACCTCACCGTGACGACGCACGACGGCGACGCCGTCGCCGACCCGTCGCCCACGTTGCGCCCCCAGACCGCGACCGGGCTGGACCCCGAGCTCGAGCGGCGCTTCGACGAGGCGCGGGCCGCCGCAGACGCCGAGGGGGTCGAGCTGACGCTCACCTCGGGGTGGCGCACCGCGGCGGAGCAGGAGCAGCTCGTCGAGGCGGCGCTCGAGCGCTACGGGTCGCCCGAGGAGGCCCACCGGTGGGTGCTCCCGCCCGAGACCTCCGAGCACGTCGCGGGCCTCGCGATCGACGTCGGGCCGACGGACGGCGCGCTGTGGCTCGGCGAGCACGGCCCCCGGTTCGGCCTGTGCCGCACGTACGCGAACGAGATGTGGCACTTCGAGGCCGCGACGGAGCCGGGCGGGACGTGCCCGCCGATGCACGAGGACGCCTCGCACGGCTGGGGGTGAGGGCCCGCCGGGGTGCGGTCCGGGGGCGGCAGATGTGGGCGGTCCGCGCGATGATGTGCGGGTGAGCGAGAGCACCCCCGCGACGTCAGCGCCGACCCCCCCGACCCCGACGGACGAGGACGTGCCCGCGGCGTCGTCCGCCGCCGAGCTCGACGAGGCCGCGGCGCAGCGGCGCTGGGCCGAGCTCGTCGCGCAGGTCGAGGCCGACCAGCGGGCCTACTACGAGGAGGACCAGCCGGTCTCGTCCGACGCGGAGTACGACGCGCGGATGCACGAGCTGCAGGCGCTCGAGGCCGCGCACCCCGCCCTCCAGACGCCCGAGTCACCGACGCAGCGCGTGGGCGGGCGGGCCGCGGCCGGCTTCGCGACCGTCCAGCACCTCGAGCCCATGCTCTCCCTCGACAACGCCTTCAGCGCCGAGGACCTCGCCGCGTGGGCGGCACGCGTGCACCGCGACCTGGGCGTGGCCGCGGACGCCGAGGTGGACTACCTGTGCGAGGTCAAGATCGACGGCCTCGCGATCGCGCTGCTCTACGAGAAGGGCCGTCTGGTGCGGGCCGCCACGCGCGGCGACGGGCGCACGGGCGAGGACGTGTCCGCCAACGTGCGGACGATCCCGAGCATCCCGCAGCGCCTCGCCGGCGACCCCGCGACGCACCCCGACGTCATCGAGATCCGCGGCGAGGTGTTCATGGGTGTCGCGGACTTCGCCGCGCTCAACGAGAAGCTCGTCGCCGCGGGCCAGGCGCCGTACGCGAACCCGCGCAACACCGCGGCCGGGTCGCTGCGCCAGAAGGACCCGGCCGTCACCGCGAGCCGCAACCTGCGCATGTACGCGCACGGCGTCGGCGCGCTCCAGTGGGAGGCCGGCGAGCACGCCGAGCTCGCGCGGCAGTCCGACGCCTACGCCCTGTTCGAGCAGTGGGGCGTGCCGGTGTCGCCGCACAACCGGGTCGTGCACGGCCTCGACGAGGTCATGGAGCGCATCGCCTACTTCGGCGAGCACCGGCACGACATCGAGCACGAGCTCGACGGGATCGTCGTCAAGGTCGACGAGCTCGCGCTCCAGAGGCGGCTCGGCGCCACGAGCCGCGCGCCCCGGTGGGCCATCGCCTACAAGTACCCGCCCGAGGAGGTCAACACGCGCCTCCTCGCGATCCAGGTCGGTGTCGGCCGCACGGGCCGCGCGACCCCGTACGCCGTCATGGAGCCGGTCAAGGTCGCGGGCAGCACGGTGCGCCAGGCGACCCTGCACAACCAGGACGTCGTCCGCGCGAAGGGCGTGCGCATCGGCGACATGGTCGTGCTGCGCAAGGCGGGCGACGTCATCCCCGAGATCCTGGGCCCGGTCGCGGCGCTCGCGGACGACGGCTACCCGCGCGAGGACTTCGTCATGCCCGCGGACTGCCCGGAGTGCGGCACGCCGCTGCGCCCCATGAAGGAGGGCGACGTCGACCTGCGCTGCCCCAACGCCGAGTCGTGCCCCGCCCAGGTGCGCGGCCGGGTCGAGCACATCGGGTCGCGCGGGGGGCTCGACGTCGAGGTGCTCGGCGAGGTGACGGCGGCCGCGCTCACGCAGCCGCTCGAGCCGGCCGAGCCGCCGCTGCGCACGGAGGCCGGGCTGTTCGAGCTGAGCGTCGAGCAGCTCGTCCCGATCCGGGTCGTCGTGCGCGACTCCGAGACCGGGCTGCCGCGCGAGTACGACGGCACGGGCGAGCCGGCCGAGATCACCATGCCCGACGGCTCGACCGCGACCGTCAAGTCCGTGTGGCCGTTCCGGAAGAAGCGCAAGCTGTCGAAGGCCGCGGAGCGTGAGGCGATCGAGGCGGGGGAGCCGCTCTTCGAGGCGTCGACCAACGCGACGAAGCTCGTGGAGGAGCTCGAGCTCGCGAAGACGAAGGACCTCTGGCGCATCCTCGTCAGCCTGAACATCCGGCACGTGGGCCCGGTCGCGGCGCGTGCCCTCGCGGACTGGTTCGGCTCGCTCGACGCGATCCGGGCCGCGACGCGCGACGAGCTCGCCGCGGTCGAGGGCGTCGGGCCCGTGATCGCCGACCAGGTCGTCGAGTGGTTCACCGTCGGCTGGCACGTCGAGATCGTCGACCGCTGGCGGGCGGCCGGGGTGCGCTTCGAGATCCCCGACCACCCCGGCCCCGGCGCGCGCCAGGAGCCGACCGGTCCGCTCGCCGGGCTGACGGTCGTCGTGACGGGATCGCTCGAGGGGTTCAGCCGCGACGGCGCCAAGGAGGCCGTCATCGCGGCGGGCGGCAAGGCGTCCGGGTCGGTCTCGAAGAAGACGGACTACGTCGTCGTCGGGGCGAGCGCCGGCTCCAAGGAGACGAAGGCGCGCGACCTCGGGCTGCCGATCCTCGACGAGGAGGGCTTCGTCGCGCTCCTCGCCGGAGGGCCCGACGCCGTGGCCGACCGCCTCGGTGCGGGCCCGGCTTCGGACGACGCGGGCGACGCCCCGGCCACGGACGGCGGGGGAGAGCCCGGCGCGGACGGCTGAGCCGCGCGTCGGGCCGGGCGCCTACGATGCTCCGGTGCTCGACGCCACCACCGCCCCGTCCCGGACCCTCCCGACCCTGCGTGGCGCCCACCTCGTGGGCTCCGTGAACCTGCCGACCGCGCGCGAGACCTTCCGGGCGGTGGGGGAGCGCCTCGGCGACCACGTGCGCCGCGTCCCCGACGGGGAGGTCGGCGAGCGGTTCCACTGGATCCTCTTCCAGGGCGAGCGGTTCTCCGCCGTAGACGGCCTCGCACGCGTCCCGGTGGACCCGGTCGTCGTCGCGGGGTTCGACGTGCGCCCGCACGTCCTCGACGGCTCCGTCGACGCGGCGGACCTGCGGTTCGGCCCGCTCGGCTACGCTGACGCGGCCCTCGCCTCGTTCGCCGACTTCGTCGCGCTGCGCGAGGAGGGGGCACTCCCGGCCGGGGCCCGCTTCCAGGTGTGCCTGCCCTCGCCGCTCGCGCCGGTGACGGCGTTCGTCGCGCCCCAGGACCGCGGGGCGGTGCACCCGGCGTACGAGGCCGCGCTCGTCCGCGAGCTCGCGGCGATCACCGCCGCGATCCCCGCGGAGGACCTCGCGGTCCAGGTCGACCTCGCGACCGAGTTCGCGTTCGTCGAGGGCGCGAACCTCGGCGGCGGGGCCGCGCGCGCGTGGTTCGACGCCGAGGCCGGGGGAGACGAGGACGTCGTCGCGGGGTGCGCGCACCGGGCCGCGGCGTTCGCGCGGCACGTGCCCGCCGGGGCCGAGCTGGGGTTCCACCTCTGCTACGGCGACGTCGCGGAGAAGCACTTCGTCGAGCCGACGGACACCGCGAACCTCGTCCGCGTCGCGAACGCCCTCGTGGAGCACCTCGACCGGCCGGTCCAGTGGGTCCACCTGCCCGTCCCGATCGCGCGAGACGACGTCGCGTACGTCGCGCCGCTGGCGGACCTGCGCCTGGACCCGGCGACGGAGCTCTACCTCGGGCTCCTGCACCACGAGGACGGTGTCGAGGGCGCCCGCCGTCGGCTCGCCGCGGCGGCGTCGGTGCTCGGCGACCGTCCGGTCGGCGTCGCGACGGAGTGCGGCTTCGGCCGCGGCCCGAGCGAGCGCACCACCGGCCTGCTCGACCTGCACGCCGCGGTGCTCGCGGCGGTCTGACGCCTCAGCCCCCAGGCCGCCGGGCGACGACCTCGCGCAGCCGCGCGACGCCGTCGGGCGGGACGGGGAGCGACGGCCCGCGCGGGGGAGCGGTCGGCACGCCGAGCAGGGTGGCGAGAGCGTGGAACCCGCTCACCGGGCGCAGGTCGGCGAGCGCGGCGGTCAGGTCGTGCAGCCAGCGGGCGACCCGCGCGTCGGGCACCGCGCGCGCGGTGCGGGCGCGGCGGAGCGCGACGTACTCCGCCGGGACGAGCGCGGCGAGCCCGGTGTGCCAGGCGTCGGCCGGCTCGGCGCCGCGCACGAGAGGGACGTCGCCGCTCAGCCCGACGCTCACGCCTAGGCCGTCGGTCGCGGCCCGCAGCTCGGCGACCCGCCCCCCGGGTCGCGCGGGCGTCGACGCCGCGTCCTTGACCGCGACGACGTTCGTCGTGCGGGCGAGGTGCGCCAGGGCGCCCGGCGTGAGGTCGTACGCGGTCTGGACGCTGCGGTTGTAGAAGCACACCGGCAGGTCGACGTCCGCCGCGACCGCCTCGAACAGCGCCACGACCTCCGCCTCGTCGAGCGGGAGGTAGGAGAACGGCGCGAGCACGAGCCCGTCGGCGCCCGCGTCGCGCGCGGCACGGGACCGTGCGAGGACCTCGCGCGTCGACGCGCCGCTCACGGCGACGTGGACGGGTACGGCTGTGGGGCCCGTCGACCCCGCGGCCACGGCCGCCCGCACGACGGCGTCACGCTCGTCCGGGTCGAACGTGACCCCGGCGCCCGACGACGCGAGCACCACGACGCCGTCGACCCCGGCCCCGGCGGCGTCCCGGACCAGGCGGCCGAGAGCGTCGAGGTCGGGGGCGTCGTCGTCGGTGAGGGGCGTGATCGGGTAGGCGAGCAGGCCGCGGAACGCGGTCATGCGCGCGGGCTCAGCGGCTCGCCCAGAGGATGCCGCGCTCGACGATCGTGCGGATCGGAGGCACCTCGAGGTCGGCGAGCTGGTGCCCCGCCGCGCACACGAAGATGCGCCCGGCGCCCCAGCGTCGCGTCCACACGGCGGGGGAGACGACGGGCTCGTGCCACGGGTCGCCGTCGCGCGGGAGGATCGTCGTCGTCGCGAGGACGTCGTTGTACGAGTCGGCGAGCACCCAGTACTGCTCCGAGTGCAGCGCGATCGAGTCGATCCCCGCGACGATCGGGTGGTCCCCGCGCTCGGGCACGATCTCGATCGTGTGGTCCACGAGGTCGTGCGCGTGGGCGGCGAACTGCCCGCCCACCATCTGCAGGTAGTCGGTGGCGAGCCGGAACGAGTCGACGATGCCGCCGTGCCAGCCCGCGAACCCGGTGCCGTTCGCGATGGCCGTGCGCAGGCCGCGCATCTCGTCCGGGAGGATCTCGCCCATCGTCCAGCACTGCACGACGAGGTCGAGGCTCGTCATGAACTCCTCGTCGGCGTACGCCTCGAGCGACCCCTCGAGCGTCACGTCGTAGCCGGACGCCTCGAGGAACGGGATGAACAGCTCGGCGGCCTCCTCGGGTGCGTGCCCGGGCCACCCGCCCCGGACCACGAGCGCTCGACGGTTCCGCTCGGTCATGACTCCTCCTCGTGCTTCGTCACACTCGTCGCGCCCGCGCGCGCGGGCAGCGGCCCCCGTCGACCGCGCTCAGGCGATGAGCGCGTCGATCGCTGCGGGCGAGAGTACGTGATCGACGGCCATGGCGCTCGCACCGAGCACGCCGGCCTGACCTCGTGCCTGCGAGGTGACGATGCGCAGGTGCTGCGTCGCGAGGGGCAGCGAGCGCTGGTAGACGATCTCGCGGATGCCCGCGATGAGGTGCTCGCCCGCCTCGGCGACGATGCCACCGATGACGATGAGCGAGGGGTTGAGCAGGCTGACGCACGCCGCGAGCACGGAGCCGATGTCGCGCCCGGCCTGGCGCACGGCCTGGCTCGCGGCGAGGTCGCCGCCGCGGACGAGCGCGACGACGTCGGAGCTGGTGGTCGCGTCGAGGCCCGCGGCGGCGAGGGCTGCGGCGACTGCCTGGCCGCTCGCGACGGCCTCCAGGCAGCCCACGTTGCCGCAGCGGCACGGGACGTCGGCGGCGCTGGGGACGGCGACGTGCCCGATGTCGCCCGCGGCGCCCTGCGCGCCGCGCCGGAGCTCGCCGTCGGCGATGATGCCCGAGCCGATGCCCGTCGCGACCTTGACGAAGAGCATGTCGGTGACCGCGGGCCACGCGGTGCGGTGCTCGCCCAGCGCCATGATGTTCACGTCGTTGTCGACGAGCACGGAGGCGTCGAACCGCTTCTGCAGGATCCCGGGGACGTCGACGTCGTCCCACGCGGGCATGATCGGCGGGTTGATGGGCCGCCCGGAGGAGTGCTCGACGGGGCCGGGGAGGCCGACGCCGACGCTGACCAGGTCGTCGATGCTGCGCCCCGTGGTCGCGACGAGCTTCTCGCCGGTGTCCGCGACCCAGGACAGGACGACGTCGGGCCCGTCCGCGATCGCGAGGGCGGCGTCGGTCTCGGCGAGCACGTTGGACGCGAGGTCCGTGACGGCGAGGCGGGCGTGGGTCGCGCCGAGGTCCACGGCGAGCACGATGCGCGCCTCAGGGCTGAAGGCGAAGGTCACGGGCGGGCGCCCGCCGGTCGAGCTGGCCTCGCCCGCGGGGGCGATGAGGCCGGCCGACATGAGGAGGTCGATCCGCGCGGCGATGGTGGACCGCGCCTGTCCCGTGATCGCTGCGAGGTCCGCACGGGTGCGCGGCTGACCGTCCCGGAGCAGCTGGAACATGTCGCCGGCACCGGTCGGGCGCGGCGCGAACTTCAGCAGTTCCTCCATGGGCACAGTGAATCACGGAGCCTCTCGTCGGTCGTCCGTACCAGGCGGACGAGTCATCGGCTTTTGCTTGACGATCGCCAAAAGGTACCCTACTGTCCCCTCCCAAGGCGACATGGACGTCGTCGAAAGGTGTGGAGGTCCGACGGTGGGCCTCCGGTCCGGGCGACGACCGCCCCACGAGCTCCCCCTGGTCCCCGATCGCACGTCGCATCTTCGGCATCCCTGCTCGTGCAGGGCTTGCCGGACACTATCGCCTCCGCAGCACCCCGTGGCACCCCGGGAGCGGCGGGAGCGTTCCCATTCGGGATCAGGGCGCGCACACTTTTGTCGGTCACGGAGTGGTAACAGTGGCAAAAGACGACAACCTTATGATTGACGCTCGTCAAAAGGTTCGCTAGGTTCACCGCATGGTCACCGCAGACCCTCCCCAGCCGCTCCTGCAGATGCAGGGCATCGTCAAGGTCTTCCCCGGGGCTCGTGCGCTCGACGGCGTCGATCTCGAGATCCTCCCGGGCGAGGTCCACTGTCTCCTCGGCCAGAACGGGGCCGGCAAGTCCACGCTCATCAAGGTGCTCGCCGGTGCTCACCAGCCCACCGAGGGCCAGATCCTCCTCGACGGCGAGCCCATCACCATCTCCGACCCCGTGGCAGCGCTGAAGCACGGCGTCGCGACGATGTACCAGGAGCTCGACGTCGTCGACGGCCTGACCGTCGCGGAGAACGTCTACCTCGGGCACGAGCTCGCGACCATGGGGTTCTCCCAGCGTCGCGAGGCGGTGCGCAAGACGCGCGAGCTGCTCCAGCGGCTCGGGCACTCGGAGGTCTCGCCGAGCACGGAGGTCGGACGGCTGTCGGCCGCCGGCAAGCAGATCGTCTCCATGGCCCGGGCGCTGTCCCACGACGCGCGCGTCATCATCATGGACGAGCCCTCGGCGGTGCTCGACTCCGAGGAGGTGGGCAACCTCTTCCGTGTCGTCAAGGAGCTGACCAAGGCGGGGGTCGCCGTCGTCTACATCTCCCACCGGCTCGAGGAGATCCGCGAGATCGGCGACCGCATCACCGTCCTCAAGGACGGCCGGACCGTCGCGCAGAACCTCCCGGTGTCCGAGACCCCGACGGCGAAGCTCATCACGCTCATGACCGGCCGCTCGGTCGAGTACGTCTTCCCGGACTCCGACGGCCCGGTGGACGCCGCTCCCGTCGTGCTCGACGTCGCGGGACTGAGCCTGCGCGGCGTGTTCGCGGACGTGTCGTTCCAGGTGCGCGCCGGGGAGATCGTCGGCCTCGCCGGGCTCGTGGGCGCGGGCCGCTCGGAGATCATCGAGACGGTCTACGGGGCACGCAAGGCGACCGCGGGCACCGTGACCGTCGACTCGACGAGGCTGCGGTCCGGGTCCGTCGCCTCCGCCGTCGGTGCCGGGATCGGGCTCGCGCCCGAGGAGCGCAAGAGCCAGGGCCTGCTCCTCGACGAGCCCGTCTACCGCAACGTCACGCTCTCGACGTTCTCGCGCTTCGCGCGCTTCGGTCTCCTCGACGAGAGCGCCGAGCGCAAGGCGGCCAAGGAGCAGGCCGACTCGCTCGAGCTGCGCCCCACCGGCGTCGACCGGGCCATCCGCACGCTGTCGGGCGGCAACCAGCAGAAGGCGATGCTCGCCCGCTGGCTCGTCCACGGCTGCCGCGTGCTGCTCCTCGACGAGCCCACGCGCGGCGTCGACGTCGGCGCGCGCGCCGAGATCTACGCCCTCATCCGCAGGCTCGCCGACGAGGGTGCCGCCGTCGTCGTCGTGTCCAGCGAGATCCCCGAAGTCCTCGGCCTCGCCGACCGCGTCCTCGTCGTCTCCGAGGGTCGCGTCGTCCACGAGGGGCCCTCGAGCTCCATCGACGAGCACCAGGTGCTCGACATGGTCATGGAAGGAAGTGTCGCGTGAGCGAGCAGCAGGTGTCGGCGTCGATGCCGACGAAGAAGCCGGAGGCCGACGAGTCGGCCCGGGTCGAGAAGGCCGCGGGCGAACGCCGCAGGAGCGGGTTCATGTCCGGCGCCGCGGGGCGGAACATCGGCCTCGTCGTCGCTCTGCTCCTCCTGTGCGTCGTGGGCTTCGCGACGGGCGGCGAGCGGTTCCTGAGCGTCAGCAACCTCATGACCATCCTCAGCCTCGGGTCGGTCGTCGGCGTCGTGGCCATCGGGATGACCTTCGTCATCACGACGGGCGGCATCGACCTCTCCGTCGGCTCGGTGCTCGGCCTGGCGTCCGTCTGGGCGACGACGCTCGCGACGCAGTCGTACGGCTGGGTCGTCATGGTGATCTGCGCGCTCGCGGTGGGCATCGGCGCCGGCCTCCTCAACGGCCTGATCGTCGCCTACGGGAAGGTCGTCGCGTTCATCGCGACGCTCGCGATGCTCGTCGCCGCGCGCGGTCTCGCCGAGCTCATCGCGCAGAAGCGCACGCAGATCGTCCAGGTCGACGCGTTCAACGACGTCTTCCGCGGCAACCTCCTCGGGGTCCCGAAGATCGTGTGGATCTTCGCGGTCGTCGCCGTGCTCGGCTGGTTCCTCTTCAACCGCACGACGTTCGGCCGCCGGACCGTCGCCGTCGGCGGCAACGCCGAGGCTGCGCGCCTCGCAGGCATCAAGGTCAAGCGCCACCTCCTGTACGTGTACGCGCTGTCCGGCCTGACCGCGGGCATCGCCGGCGTCATGATCCTCGCCCGCACGAGCGCCGGCTCCTCGACCAACGGCCTGCTCATGGAGCTCGACACCATCGCGGCGGTCGTCGTCGGCGGCACGCTCCTCGCGGGCGGCCGGGGCACGATCGTCGGCACCGTCCTCGGCGTCCTGATCTTCACGACGCTCACGAACGTCTTCATCATCAACAACATCGACAGCTCGGTGCAGCAGATCGCCAAGGGCGCGATCATCGTCGGCGCGGTCCTGCTCCAGCAGCGCCTCTCCCGGCGCACCACCTAGCGACCCCGAGCCCCGCGGCACCCCCGCACCCCGCCGCAGCCGGACGAGTCCCGCACCACCCACACCCCGCCAGTTCCCCTGAGGTTCCACCCGCAGGACAGCATCGAAGGAGATCCCATGTCCGCACGCACCACCCTCCGCCGCCGCATCATGCTCGCGACGGTCTCGGCCGCCTCGATCGCGCTGATCGCGACGGCGTGCACCTCCAACACGCCGCAGGACGAGGGCACGGCCGAGGGCGACGGCGGGGGCAGCGCCAACCAGGCCGTCTCCGACAACGACGCCCCGGGCGACCCGATCGTCATCGGCTTCTCGGCCCCCGCCGCCGACCACGGCTGGATGGGCGCCATCACGACCGCCGCCGAGGCGGAGGCCGCGGAGTACGAGGACGTCGAGCTCCGTGTCGCCGACGGCACGAACGACGTGAACGTCCAGATCAGCCAGATCGAGGGCTTCATCAACGACGGCGTCGACGCGATCGTGCTGCTGCCGTTCGACGGCGCCGCGCTCACCGAGGTCGCGACCAAGGCGATGGACGCCGGGATCCCCGTCATCAACGTCGACCGCGAGTTCTCCAGCCCGTTCGCGGCGCGGACCACCGTCCTCGGTGACAACTACGGCATGGGCGTGAGCGCCGGTCAGTACATCTGCGAGCAGCTGGGCGACAACCCGGACGCGGTGGTCGCCGAGATCGCCGGCATCGACTCGCTGCCGCTCACGCAGGACCGCAGCCAGGGCTTCGAGGACGCGCTGTCCGACTGCGGCCTCGACGTCGACAACCGCGTCGCCGCGGACTTCACGGTCCAGGGTGGCGAGGCCGCGACGGCCAACCTCCTCCAGGCCGCGCCGCAGATCGACGCCATCTGGAACCACGACGACGACCAGGGCGTCGGCGTGCTCTCCGCGATCGAGAACGCGGGCCGCGACGAGTTCTTCATGGTCGGCGGCGCCGGCTCGAAGCAGGTCATGGAGCACATCCAGGCCGGTGACTCCGTCCTCCAGGCGACGGTCGTCTACCCGTCGACGCAGGCCGCGGACGGCATCAAGCTCGCTCGCCTCGTGGCGCACGAGAAGAACCTCAGCGACCTCGCGTCGTCCGACGTGCCGCGCACGGTCCAGCTCTTCGCGCCCGTCGTGACGAAGGACAACGTCGACCAGTACCTGCCCACCGCGTTCCAGTCCTGACGGACCCGCTGACACCCGTCAGCACGCAGCAGGAAGCACGCGGACCACGCCCACGGTCCGCCCGGGTACCGCCCGGCCGGACCGTGGGCGTGCGCCGTGAGAAGCACGGAAGGAACGTCATGGCAGGAAACGACGGCGCGCAGCTCGGCGTCGGCATGGTCGGGTACTCGTTCATGGGGGCAGCGCACTCGCAGGCCTGGCGGACCGCCCCCCGGTTCTTCGACCTCCCCCTCGACCCGCGGATGCGGGTCCTCGGCGGCCGCAACCCGGAGGCGGTCGCCGCCGCCGCGCAGCGGCTCGGCTGGGAGTCCACGGAGACGAGCTGGCAGGCGCTCGTCGGCCGGGACGACGTCGACCTCGTCGACGTGTGCACGCCCGGCGACACCCACGCCGAGATCGCGATCGCCGCGCTCGAGGCCGGCAAGCACGTGCTCTGCGAGAAGCCGCTCGCGAACACGGTCGCCGAGGCCGAGAAGATGGTCGCGGCAGCCGAGGTCGCCGCGCGGCGCGGGCAGGTCGCGATGGTGGGCTTCACCTACCGCCGCGTGCCGGCGATCCAGCTCGCGCGCCAGCTCGTGGCCGACGGCCGCATCGGCGCCGTGCGGCACGTGCGCGCGCAGTACCTCCAGGACTGGATCGCGGACGAGGACGCGCCCCTGTCGTGGCGTCTGGACAAGACCAAGGCGGGCAGCGGCGCGCTCGGCGACATCGGCGCGCACGTGATCGACCTCGCCCAGTTCATCACCGGCGAGCGGATCACGAGCGTCTCCGGCCTGCTCGAGACGTTCGTCAAGGAGCGACCCGTCGCGACGGAGTTCGCCGGTCTCTCAGGACAGGGCGGCACCGAGCGCGGCCCCGTCACCGTGGACGACGCCGCGATCTTCCTCGCCCGGATGTCCGGCGGCGCGATCGGCACGTTCGAGGCGACCCGGTTCGCCTACGGCCGCAAGAACGCGATCCGGCTGGAGATCAACGGGTCGAAGGGCTCGGTCGCGTTCGACTTCGAGGACATGAACGTCCTGCACTACTTCGACGCCGCCGACGACCCGGCCGTCGCGGGCTTCCGCCGCATCGTCGTGACGGAGCCGCAGCACGCGTACGTCGGGCACTGGTGGCCCGCGGGCCACGGCCTCGGCTACGAGCACGCCTTCACGCACCAGGTCGTCGACCTGGTCGAGGGCATCGCCGCGGGGACGCACCCGGCGCCGACCTTCGCGGACGGCCTGGTGGTCCAGCGCGTGCTCGACGCGGTCGAGCGCAGCGCGGCGTCGGGCGGCTGGGTCGAGCCCTAGGTCTCGACCCGCCGCACGGACGGCAGACCGGTCGTCGGCCGCGCGCAGGTGCACGGCCGACGACCGGGACGACGAGAGGAGGTACGACCGCCGCGCTGGCGGCGAGGAAGGTGCCCGGCGGAGCACCGAGACAGTCCGCCGACGAGCCCGGGACGGACGGCAGGCCGATGGCGCCGACCCGGCGGAGCGCAGCACAGTTCCCCATCTCGACGAGGAGACCTTGTGAGAAACGTGCTTGGAGGATCGCTCGCCGTGAGGCGCACGGTCGCGGCAGCAGCCGCGGCGGCGATCGCTCTCCCCCTGACCATCGCGACGGCGGTGTCGGCCACGGCGGCCCCCGCCGCCGGGAGCGTCGCCCCGGCGGCTCCGGTCGCAGCCGCCGCCGACACCGCACCGTTCGACGTGCTCGTCTTCAGCAAGACCGCCGGGTTCCGGCACGGGTCGATCCCCGCGGGCATCGCGGCGATCCAGCAGCTCGGCGCGGAGAACGACTTCGACGTGACCACGACCGAGGACGCGGGAGCGTTCACGGACGAGAACCTGGCGCAGTACGACGCCGTCGTGTGGCTGTCCACGACGGGCGACGTCCTCAACGACGACCAGCAGGCCGCGTTCGAGCGCTACATCCAGAACGGCGGCGGGTACGCGGGCATCCACGCGGCGTCCGACACCGAGTACGACTGGCCGTGGTACGGCGAGCTGGTCGGCGCGTACTTCAGCAGCCACCCGCAGAACCAGGACGCGACCGTCAAGGTCGAGGACCACGCCCACGAGTCGACGGCGCACCTGCCGTCGCGCTGGGACCGCTACGACGAGTGGTACAACTACCGCACCAACCCGCGCGACACCGTGCACGTGCTCGCGAGCCTGGACGAGACGTCCTACACCGCGGGGTCGGGCGCGATGGGCGCCGACCACCCGATCGCCTGGTGCCAGGCGTACGACGGCGGCCGCTCGTGGTACACCGGTGGCGGCCACACGAACGAGTCCTACGCGGAGCCGGAGTTCCTCCAGCACCTGCTCGGCGGCATCCAGACCGCCGCGGGCGTCGTGCCGTCGGACTGCGCCGCGTCGCAGTCGGACAGCTACGAGGTCGTCTCGCTCGACGAGGAGACGTCCAACCCGATGATGCTCGACGTCGCCCCCGACGGGACGGTCTTCTACGTCGAGCGCGACGGGCGCGTCCGCCTCATCGACCCGGAGAGCAACCAGACCACGACGGCGATGACCCTCGCGGTCACGCAGGCCAACGAGGACGGGCTCACGGGCGTCGTCCTGGACCCGGACTTCGGGGAGAACGGCTGGGTCTACCTCTTCTGGTCGCCGCAGGACGTCGGGACGGACGGGCCGCACAACCGCGTCTCGCGCTTCACGTACGACGAGGCGACCCGGACGATCTCGGCCGCGAGCGAGGAGAAGGTCCTCGTCATCCCGACGCAGCGCGAGACGTGCTGCCACGCGGGTGGTGACATGGTCTTCGACGGCGACGACAACCTCGTGATCGTGACGGGCGACAACACCAACCCGTTCGAGTCGGCCGGCTACGCGCCGCTCGACGAGCGCGCGGGCCGCACGTCGTACGACGCGCAGCGCACGTCGGCGAACACGAACGACCTCCGCGGCAAGGTGCTGCGCATCCACCCGGAGGACGACGGCACGTACACGATCCCCGAGGGGAACATGTTCGCCCCGGGGACGGACAAGACGAAGCCCGAGATCTTCGCGATGGGCTTCCGCAACCCCTTCCGCATCGGTGTGGACCAGAAGACGGGCAACGTGCTCGTCGGCGACTACGGCCCCGACGCGCAGAACGCCAACCCGAGCCGCGGCCCGGGGAACACGGTCGAGTGGAACATCGTCGCGGAGCCGGGCTTCTACGGGTGGCCGTACTGCACCGGTGACAACGCGGCGTACATCGACTACAACTTCGCGACCGGCCAGTCGGGCCAGGCGTACGACTGCGCCAACGGGCCCGTGAACGACTCGCCGAACAACACCGGCCTGACCCAGCTCCCGCCGGCTGTCGCGGCCGACGTCTGGTACAACTACGCCGGCAACCCGCTCTTCCCGGAGATCGGCGGCGGCGGTGCGCCCATGGGCGGCCCCGTCTACGACTACGACCCGGAGCTCGACTCGGACGTCAAGTGGCCCGAGTACTGGGACGGCAAGGCGATCTTCGGCGAGTGGAACCAGGGCAAGATGTACTCGTTCCAGCTCGACGGGGAGAACCGCGACGAGCTCGTCGACATCAACCGGATCCTGCCGAAGCACTTCGACCCCGCGGCGGGCTTCTATCGCGCGATGGACTTCGACTTCGGTCCGGACGGCTCGCTCTACGTCATCGACTGGGGCCAGGGCTTCGGCGGCAACAACACGACGTCGGGCATCTACAAGGTCAACTACGTGCAGGGCGACCCGACGCCGATCGCCCGCGCCAGCGCGGACGTGACCAGCGGCGCCGCGCCCCTCACGGTGCAGTTCTCCTCGGAGGGCACCCGCCACCCGGCGGGCGACCCGATCTCGCTGCAGTGGACGTTCGGCGACGGGTCCGACCCGTCGACCGAGGCGAACCCGGTGCACACCTACACCGAGAACGGCAGCTACACCGCGCAGCTCGTGGCGACCGACGCGAACGGCCAGACGGGCTTCGCGAACGTCAGCATCGTCGTCGGGAACCAGGCGCCGAGCGTGACGATCACGTTCCCGGACAACGGTGGCGTGTTCGAGTGGGGCGACCAGGTGCGCTACGTCGTCGAGGTCGAGGACCCCGACGGCGAGGTGGACTGCTCCAACCTCCAGATGATGACCGCGCTCGGGCACGACGCCCACGCGCACCCGATGGAGGAGCTGACCGGCTGCGAGGGCGTCATGCAGACGGCCCGCGACGAGGGCCACGGGCTCGAGGCCAACATCTTCTGGGTGCTCGAGGCGTTCTACACCGACGACGGCGGCGAGGTGGGCGTCCCGCTCACGACGAACTCGCTCCAGATCCTGCAGCCGAAGCTGCTCCAGGCCGAGTACTACACCTCGACGGGCCGGCTCCCCGGCTCGGCGAGCACCGGTGACCCGGGCGTCCAGACGGAGCAGACCAGCGACAGCGCGGGGGGCGGCCAGAACCTCGGCTACATCGAGGTGGACGACTGGTGGGCCTACGAGCCCATGTCGCTCTACAACGTCGAGGGTCTCGGCATGCGCGTCGCGTCGCCCTCGGGCGGCACGGTGTCCGTGCGCTGGGACGCGCCCGACGGTCCGGAGATCGGCCGGGTGACCGTGCCGAACACCGGTGACTGGCAGGCGTACACGATGGCGACGACGGAGATCACCGACGTGCCCGAGGGCACGGGGACGCTCTACTTCGTCAACGTGGCCGGCCAGATGAACGTCAACTGGCTCGAGTTCGACGGCCGCGGCGTCACGGACAACGTGCGCCCGACCATCGACACGTTCGAGGTCACGCCGACGGAGGGCACCGCTCCTCTGGAGGTCACGGCGTCGGTCACGGCGACCGACCCCGAGGACGAGGCCGTCACGTTCGCGTGGGACGCGGGCCTCGGCGACGGTTTCGTCGACGGCACCGGCTCGTTCGCGGTCACGTACGACCAGCCGGGCACCTACCGGCTCCAGGTGCGGGCCACCGACGAGCGCGGCGCGTACTCGGTCGAGTACACGACGGTGACCGTCGAGGCGCCCGAGACCGGTCCGGGGCTCTGCTTCTCCGGCCGCTCGGACGACTTCCTCGGCACCGACCTGGACGAGGACCGCTGGACCGTGACGAACCGCGACCAGAACCTCGTCGTGCGCGACGGGCGCCTGGTGGTCCCCACGGCTACGCGGGACTTCTACGGCACGGACAACACCGTCGTGCCGAACCTGGTGCTCCAGGACCTCCCGGACGGACCGTTCACGGCCACCGCGAAGGTGACCCTGCCGGCCCGCCAGCAGTACCAGCAGGCCGGTCTGCTGATCTGGGAGGACCAGGACAACTACGCGAAGATGGTCCTCCAGGGCCGGTCGGCCACGGCGGACCCGGCGACGCGGATCTTCCAGTTCATCCGTGAGGAGAACGCCCAGCCGAACGAGGTCAACGAGTCCAACTCGGCCGCGCTCGGTGCCGACTACCCCGACACGGTCTACGTGCGGTTCGTCAGCGACGGCGCGAGCCTCCAGGCGGCCTACTCGGCCGACGGCATCGACTTCACGACGATGCCGCAGACCAAGTCGATCGCCGACCTGGAGAACGCGAAGATCGGGCTCGTGGCCCTCAAGGGCAACAACACGACCACCCCGGTCGTCGACGCCGAGTTCGACTGGTTCCACATCACGCCCGACGACACGGCGGCGGCCCCCGGGCCGGACGACGAGTTCGACGGCGACGCCCTCGACACGTGCCGCTGGTCGATCGTCCGCGAGGACCCGACCGGCTACCGCGTGACGGACGGCTCCCTGCAGATCGACACGACGCCCACGGACATCTACGGGACGGACAACCGCCCGGTGCCGAACATCGTGCTGCAGGACCAGCCGGGTGACGAGTGGACGATCGAGACCGTCGTCGACGGCTCCGCGTTCGACCGTCAGTACCAGCAGGGCGGTCTGATCGTCTACGGCGGCGACGACGACTACGTGAAGCTCGACTACGTGGTCGACAACCAGGCCGGCCAGGCGCGCAACGCCCGGATCGAGCTGCGCAGCGAGGTCGGCGGAGTGGTGCAGAACCCGCAGCCGCAGACGGGGAGCCTCGCCGAGTCGGTGTGGCACCTGCGCCTCACGCGCTCCGGTGACACGTTCACCGGCGCGTACAGCGCGGACGGCGAGACGTGGACCACGTTCGACGAGAGCGTGACCAACGCGCCCGCCGCGGACGCCAAGGTCGGTCTCTTCGCCCTCGGGGCGTCGGCCGACACCGGTGCTCCGGCGTCCTTCGGCCACTTCCGGGTGGTCGAGGACGAGGCCGAGCCGATCGCCGTCACCATCACCGCGGAGACGCGCTGCATGGCCGGCAAGGTGTCCGTCGCGGTCCGCGCGGTGAACGACGACTCGGTCCCGCTCGCGATCACGCTCGAGACCCCGTACGGGTCGAAGCAGGTCGCGGACGTCGCGCCCGGTGCGAACGCGTACCAGTCGTTCGCGTCGCGCGCCGTCGCGGTCGACGCGGGCACCGTGACCGTGACCGCCACGGACGCCGAGGGGAGGACGTTCTCCGGGACCGCGGACTACGCGGCCCGGTCCTGCTCCTGACGAGCTCCGGCGGGTCGGTGCGCTGAGCACCGGCCCGCCGGGCACCGCGCTCGGCGCGCGGGCGCTCGGGCGTCCGGGCGGCCCATCGGCCGGGCCGACCGTACGCTGCCCGCACGACGAGCACGACGGGGACCTCCGGGTCTCCGGCCCCGGCGCCCGGGAACGGGCGCTCCGGCCCGGCGCCGGGGCACCCCGGGGGACCGGCGACGACCGCCGCCCCCACCGCACACGGACCCACGACGAGGTGATGACCCGATGTCCCGTACGCCCCGCCAGCGCACCAGCCCCCGGCCTCCGGGCGGCACGCGGCTCCTGCCGCTCCGCCGGACGGCCGCCCCCGTGCGGCATCGCGCCCGCGCGCTCCTCACCGCGGCGCTGGGCCTCCTGCTCGGCGGCGTGCTCGCGCTCGTCGGCGCGGCCCCGGCCGGCGCCCACGGCGGCGACGTCGTCATCTCGCTCGGCACGGACGGCCAGGGCGGCGTGTCCGCGAACCTCACCTGGAAGGTCGACGGCCACCCCGTCGAGGAGGCGGCCGACGTCTCGGTGACGGGGGAGTCCGCGGCCGGCGAGACCGTCGGCCCCCTCACGCTGCGGTCGGCGTCCGAGGGCGTCGGCTGGTACACGTCCGACCCCGGCGTCCTCGCCGACGGCAACTGGACGCTCACCGCCACGATCACCCACCCCGCCGAGGCCACCGCGTCGGCGCAGGTCGACGTCGTGCCGCTGCCGGAGCCCGCCCCGCGCGAGGGCGACGACGCGGCGGCGCAGGAGGGCGGCGACGCCGCCGGCGCGGAGGGTGAGGCGGCAGGCGCCGACGCGGCCGGCGACGACGCCGCCGCGGGCGACGACGCCGCCGGAGAGGGCACCGCGGCCGACGGCACCGCCACGGACGAGGGCTCGACGAGCGCGCTCGTGTGGGTCGCCGTCGCCGTGGTCGCCGCGCTGCTGCTCGCCGCGGGCTACGTCGTCGTGCGGCGCCGCGCGCGCGCGTCGGGCACCGACGAGGCCGCGGGGGACACGCCCCGCCCCCTGACCAAGACGTCCGCCCGGTGACCCCGGGCACGAACCGAGAACGACCGAAGGAGACACGACCATGGCACGACCGATCACCCTCTTCACCGGGCAGTGGGCCGACCTGCCGTTCGAGGAGGTGGCACGCCTCGCGTCCGGCTGGGGCTACGACGGCCTGGAGATCGCGTGCTGGGGCGACCACCTCGACCCCTGGCGCTGGGACGACGACGAGTACGTCCAGGGCAAGCTCGACCTGCTGGCCAAGTACGACCTCGAGGTCTACGCGATCTCGAACCACCTCAAGGGCCAGGCGGTGTGCGACGACCCGATCGACCAGCGCCACCGCGACATCCTGCCGGACGTCGTGTGGGGCGACGGCGACCCCGAGGGCGTGCGCCAGCGCGCCGCGGAGGAGATGAAGCACACCGCGCGCCTCGCGGCGAAGCTGGGCGTGAAGACCGTCGTGGGCTTCACGGGCTCGGCGATCTGGAAGTACGTCGCGATGTTCCCGCCGGTCTCCCAGGAGGCGATCGACGCCGGGTACCAGGACTTCGCGGACCGCTGGAACCCGATCCTCGACGTGTTCGACGAGGTCGGGGTCCGGTTCGCGCACGAGGTGCACCCGAGCGAGATCGCGTACGACTACTGGACGACGGTCCGCACGCTCGAGGCGATCGGGCACCGCGAGGCGTTCGGGCTCAACTGGGACCCGAGCCACATGGTGTGGCAGGACCTCGACCCGGTGAGCTTCCTGTGGGACTTCAAGGACCGCATCTACCACGTGGACTGCAAGGACACGAAGAAGCGGATGCACAACGGCCGCAACGGCCGGATGGGCTCGCACCTGGCCTGGGCGGACCCGCGCCGCGGCTGGGACTTCATCTCCACGGGCCACGGCGACGTGCCGTGGGAGGACGCGTTCCGGATGCTCAACACGATCGGCTACGAGGGCCCGATCTCGGTCGAGTGGGAGGACGCCGGCATGGACCGTCTCGTCGGTGCCCCCGAGGCCCTGGAGTTCGTCAAGAAGTACGCGTTCGACGCGCCCGACGCGGCCTTCGACGCCGCGTTCTCGACCAAGTAGCACCACGCAGCACCGCAGTCTCCCCGTCGGTCGGCGTCGCCGACCGGCGGGTGGGGGCAGTCCGACACGCCACCGCCCCCGGCCGTCCCGACGGCCGGGGGCGGTGGCGTGCCCGCGTCCGGCGACGCCGATGTGATCCTTCACATTTGTTTTGCGGACAGGGTTATCTAAACGTGACGATTGATGTTCGGCTTTTGCTTGACCCTCGACATAAGTGCCCCTACGTTGTCATCCATGCGAGCCGACGACGTCGCGCAGGACGTGCGTACCCCGGTGCTGGAGCCGGGGACGCCCCTCCCGGGAGCGACCACGCCAGGGGCCTCGACCGCCCGAAGCACCTTCCCCGCCAGCAGCCCCGACGAGCTCGGGCTGCCCGCCGCCGGGTACCGCGCCGGGATCCTCGGCACCGGGTTCATGGGCGGGGTCCACGCCCGGGCCGTGCGCACGGGCGGAGGCCGCGTCGTGAGCGTCGCCGCCGCCGACCTCGACATCGCGCGCGCCGCCGCGCCGGGCCTCGGCGCCGAGCGCGCCGTCGCGACGGTCGAGGAGCTGCTCACGGACCCCGAGGTCGACGTGGTGCACGTGTGCACGCCCAACCACCTGCACGTCCCCCTGGCGCGCGCGGCGCTCGCCGCCGGCAAGCACGTGGTGTGCGAGAAGCCGCTCGCGACCGACGTCGCGGGCGCGGTCGAGCTCGCCGGCCTCGCGGCCGCGGCGCGCGAGCGGGACGGGCGCGTCGCCGTCGTGCCGTTCACCTACCGCTTCCACGCCATGGTCCGCGAGGCGCGCGAGCGCGTGCGCCGCGGCGAGGTGGGCACCGTCTCGCTCGTGCACGGCTCGTACCTGCAGGACTGGCTCCTGCGCGACTCCGACGACAACTGGCGCGTCGACCCCGCGCTGGGCGGCGCGAGCCGCGCGTTCGGCGACATCGGCTCCCACTTCTGCGACCTGCTGGAGTTCACGACGGGCCAGCGCATCGTGCGCCTCGTCGCGCAGTCGGCCACGGTGAACCCGCACCGCCGGGGCGCCGACGGCGTCGTGCACGAGGTCGCGACCGAGGACGCCGTGACGCTCCAGTACGCGACGGACGGCGGCGCGCTCGGCTCGGCCGTGATCTCGCAGGTGTCGGCCGGTCGCAAGAACCGGCTCTACCTCGAGATCTCCGGCTCGGAGTCCACCCTCGCGTTCGACCAGGAGCAGCCCGAGACGCTCTGGGAGGGCCGGCGCACGACGTCGCGCCTCCTCGTGCGCGACCCCGAGACGCTCTCCCCGGCGGCGGCCCGGTACTCGCGCCTCCCCGCAGGGCACGCGCAGGGCTACCAGGACTGCTTCGACGCGCTCGTCGCCGACACCGCCGCGGCCATCGGAGGCGCCGTCCCGGACGGCCTGCCCACGTTCGACGACGGCCTGCGCGCCGCACGGCTCGCCGACGCCGTGGCCACGTCGGTGCGCACGGGCGGCTGGGTCGAGGTCGCGTCGTGACCGCGACGACGACGCGCGTGCCGCGTCCCGCCGCGGGGGAGGGCGACGACCGGCCGCTCCTGCGCCTGCGCGGCATCGGCAAGGAGTTCTTCGGGAACTCCGTGCTGCGCGGGATCGACCTCGACGTGCGGCCCGGCGAGGTCCACGCGCTCGTCGGCGAGAACGGCGCCGGCAAGTCCACGCTCATGAAGATCATCGCCGGCGTGCACCGCCCCGACGCGGGCACGCTCGAGCTCGACGGCGAGACGACGTTCGCCTCGCCGCTCGCCGCGCAGCACGCGGGCGTGTCGACGGTGTTCCAGGAGTTCAACCTCCTGCCCGAGCGGTCCGTCGCGGAGAACGTCTACCTCGGCCGCGAGCCGCGCCGCGCGGGCCTCGTCGACCGGCGGCGCATGCACGCGGACACGACCGCCCTGCTCACCGAGCTCGGGCTGACGGGGCTCGCGTCGTGGACGCGCGTCGGCTCGCTGTCCGTGGCGCAGCAGCAGATCGTCGAGATCGTCAAGGCCGTCTCCTACGACGCGCGGATCATCTCCATGGACGAGCCGACGGCGGCGCTCGCCGACCAGGAGGTCGAGCTCCTCTACGAGCTCGTGCACCGGCTCAAGGAGCGCGGCGTCGCGATCCTCTACGTCTCGCACCGCCTCAAGGAGATCTTCGACCTCTGCGACACCATCACGGTGCTCAAGGACGGCAACCACGTGCTGACGACGCCGACGGCGGACATCGACGCGGACCGGCTCGTGCGCACGATGGTCGGTCGCGACTTCGCGGGGTACTTCCCGGACAAGGACCCCGCGATCGTCCCGGGTGAGGTGCGGCTCGCGCTCGAGGGCGTCGGCAACACGCAGGTCGACGACGTGTCGTTCGAGGTCCGCGCGGGCGAGATCGTCGCGCTCGCCGGGCTCCAGGGCTCGGGACGCACGGAGGTCGCGCACGGCGTCTTCGGCATCGCGGGGTTCACGCGCGGCCGCGTCCTCGTCGGCGGGAAGCCGGTCGACGTGCGCTCGCCGCGCCAGGCGGTCCGCGCCGGCCTCGCGCTCGTCACCGAGGACCGCAAGGCCGAGGGGCTCGCGCTGGGCCAGTCGATCCTCGCCAACGCGCGCCTCGTGCTCGACGCCGTCGTGCCCGGCCAGGCCGACCGGCGCGCGAGGCGCATCCCGGGCATCCTGTCCTCGCTCGAGCTCGTCGCGAGCTCGCAGGAGGCCGAGGTCCAGTACCTGTCGGGCGGCAACCAGCAGAAGGTCGTCCTCGCGAAGTGGCTCGTCACGGACCCGCAGGTCATCGTGCTCGACGAGCCGACGCGCGGCATCGACGTGGGCGCCAAGCGCGCGGTCTACGACCTCATGCGCGAGCTCACGGCGAACGGCGTCGCCGTGCTGTTCATCTCGTCCGAGCTCCCCGAGGTGGTCGCCATGGCCGACCGCGTGCTGGTCATGCGCGACGGCCGCCTCGCGGGCGAGCTCCCCGCGGGCAGCGACGAGGAGACCGTCATGGCGCTCGCCACGGGCGCGGGCGAGGACACCTCCGGCGAGCACGTCCAGGTGGACCTCGGCGCCCTCGCCGACGCCGACGACCTCCCGGGCGCCGACCCCGGCACCACGCCCGGCAACGCCCCGCACGCCCCCGACGGCCCGAAGGAGCACCGATGAGCACCGCGGTCGCGACCGCCGCCCCCACCGCGAGCCGCGCACCCGCGCGCCGTCGCCGGCTGGGCTCGACGGAGATCGTCTACCTCGCCCTCGTCGGGATCCTCGTGATCGCCGGCGTGCTCGTGGCCGTGGGCGGCGGCAACCTGTTCAGCACGGCGAACACGGCGTACATGCTCACGCAGACGAGCCTGCTCGGCTTCGTCGCGATCGGGCAGACGTTCGCCGTCCTGTGCAAGTCGCTCGACCTGTCCGTCGGCTACGTCGTCGCGCTCAGCTCGATCGTCGGCGCGACGACCATGGCGGGCGACCCGTCGCGCGTCTGGCTCGGCGTGCTCGCGGCGGTGGGCGTCGCGGCGGTCGTCGGCCTCGTCAACGGGCTCGTCATCGCGAAGCTGCGGGTCAACGCGTTCATCGCGACGCTCGGCGTCGGGCTCATCATCAAGGGCTACCTCGACACGCAGTTCAAGGGCCCGGCGGGGGAGGTGCCCGCCTCGTTCCAGATGTTCGGGTACACGCGCGTCGGCCCGGTGCCGGTCTCGACGGTCGTCATGCTGCTCGTCGCGGCGGTGGGCGTCGTGCTCCTGACGCGCACGCGCCCCGGGTACCACATGTTCGCCGTCGGGGGGAACACCGACGTCGCCCGGCTCTCGGGCATCCGGACGGACCGGACGCTGGTCCTCGCGCACGTGCTGTGCTCGGTCTGCGCGGGCGTCGCCGGCCTGCTCATCGCCGCGCGCTTCGGCACCGGCAACGCGCTCGTCTACTCCTACGGCCTCGACCTCGACTCGATCGCCGCCGTCGTGCTCGGCGGGACGCTCCTCATGGGCGGGCGCGGCTCGGTCGTCGGGACGGTGGGCGGCGTGCTGATCCTCGCCGTGCTCGACACGGTGTTCAACGTGCTCGACGTCGACCCGTTCTTCAAGGACGTGCTGCGCGGCGTCATCATCATCGCCGCCGTCGCCCTGTACGCCCGGCGCCAGATCGACCCGGCGAGCAGCCGGGCCCGCTTCCGCCCGACCCGCACCGGAGGTGCGTCCGCATGACCACCGACACCACGCGCCGGACCATCCCGGCGCGCGCGCCGCGGGCCGGCTGGCTCGAGCGCCTCACCGCGGGCGGCAGCTGGACCGTGTTCGCGCTGCTCGTGCTCGTCTTCGCGGTCATCCTCGTGATGAACCCGTCGTTCGGCGAGCCGATGTCGCTCATGGCGTTCGTCAAGAAGGCCGCACCGCTGGTCATCCTCGCGATCGGGCAGTACTTCGTCATCGTCTCGGGCGAGTTCGACCTGTCGGTCGGCTCGCTCGTGGGCGCCCAGGTCGTCATCGCCGCGAAGCTCATGGACGGCGAGGACTCGATGACCTGGCCCGTCATGGCCCTCATGATCGTCTTCGGCCTCGCGGTCGGGCTCGTCAACGGCCTCGTGACCACCCTGCTCAAGGTGCCGTCGTTCATCACGACGCTCGGCATGATGCTCGTGCTCTACGGCGCGATCCGGCTCTGGACGGGCGGCGCCCCCACGGGCGCCCTCACCGACGGGTTCCGGCAGTGGGGACGCGGGGGCATCCCCGACAACCCGGGCCAGTTCCAGGTGCCGTACGCGCTGCTCGTCGTCGTCGTGCTCGGCGTGGCCGCGGCCCTGCTCATGCGCCGCCCGTTCGGCCGCACGCTCGTCGCCACGGGCGACAACGACGTCGCGGCGGGCTACGCGGGCGGCTCGGTGTGGTGGGTGCGCACGCGCGCCTTCCTCCTGTCGGGCTTCCTGGCGACCGTCGCGGCGATCCTCATCGGCGGGTACGCCGGCGTCACCGCCCAGGTCGGGCAGGGCCTGGAGTTCATGGCGATCACCGCCGTCGTGCTCGGGGGCGTCGTCCTCGGCGGCGGGCGGGGGACCGTGATCGCCGCGATGGCGGGCGCGCTCACGCTCGAGGCGCTGTTCACCCTCTTCAACCAGCTGAGCCTGCCGTCGACGATCCGCCCCGCCGTGCAGGGCGTGATCATCATCGCGGCCGTCGCCTACGCCGCGCTGCCGCGCCGGTCGCGGCGCCGCGCGTCCACCCCCGACGCCCCGCCGGCGGCGGGCCCGACCCCCGCACCGAAGGAGCCCGCCCCCGCGAACGCCTGAGCCCCGCGCGCCCGGCGGCGACGCCCGCGCGCCCCTCCCCGCGCACGACCCCTGCCGGACCCCCGCGCACGGCCGTGCGGCAGCACCCGAGCTGTACCCCCTTCCCCGCACGTTGCGGGACGACGACGTCTCACCAAGGAGAAGAAGGACATGCGACGTACACGAGCACTCCTGGCCGGCACGGCGGTGGCCACGCTGTTCCTCGCGGCCGCCTGCACGACCGACACCCCCACCGACACGGGCGGGGAGACCTCGGCCGAGGAGAGCCCCGCGGGCGAGGAGTCCGGCGGCGCCGACTCCGAGTGGTTCGTCCAGGCGGACTACGACCGCGAGCTCGCCCAGCGCGAGGTCGTGCCCGAGGGCCCGGCCGACCAGCCGTGGCTCCAGGCCATCGAGCCCGAGTACGTGGACACGGCCGAGTTCGCGAGCGCCGAGGGCGGCAACACGCTGTGCTTCTCGAACGCGTCGGTGTCCAACCCGTGGCGCGTCACCGGGTTCATCACCATGCAGCAGCAGGTCGAGGTCCTCACCGAGGAGGGTGTGATCGGCGAGTTCCGCGTCTCCGACGCCGCCGACGACGACAACAAGCAGATCTCCGACATCCAGGCGTTCGTCGCGGCGGGCGACTGCGACGCGATCATCATCTCGCCGTCGACCACCGCGACCCTCACGCCCGCCGTCGAGGCGGCGTGCGAGTCGGGCAAGCCCGTCATCGTGTTCGACCGCGGCGTCAACACCGACTGCATGGTGACGTTCATCCACCCGATCGGCGGCTACGCGTACGGCGCCGACGGCGCCGAGTTCCTCGTCGAGAACCTCGAGCCCGGCTCGAAGGTCCTCGCGCTGCGCATCCTGCCGGGCGTGGACGTGCTCGAGAACCGCTGGGCCGCGGCCGACAAGATCTTCTCCGAGTCGGAGCTCGAGGTCGTGGGCGCCGAGTTCACCGGCGGCGACGGGGCGAAGATCAAGGACATCGTCACCCAGTACCTCCAGCGCGGGGACGTGGACGGCATCTGGATGGACGCCGGCGACGGCGCCGTCGCAGCCGTCGAGGCGTTCGAGGACGCGGGCAAGCCGTACCCCGTCTTCATGGGCGAGGACGAGATGAGCTTCCTGCGCAAGTGGAAGGACACGGACATGACCGCCATCGGCGCCGTGTACTCCAACTTCCAGTGGCGCACGCCGATCCTCGCGGCGCAGATGATCTGGGCCGGCGAGCAGGTGCCGTCCGAGTGGGTCCTGCCGCAGTCGCCGGTCGTCGCCGAGGACCTCGACGCCTACCTCGAGGCGAACAAGGACATGCCGTCCCTGCACTACGCGAAGTTCGGCGGCGAGGACCTGCCCGGGTTCCCGGAGGCCTGGACCGACCGCTGACGCCAGCACCACCCCGGTCCGGCCGCGCGGCCGGACCACCTGGGGCCGCCCGGTCGCCGTCCGACCGGCCGGGCGCCCCGCCCGCCCGCCCGACGGCGCGGCGCACCTCCCGCACGGGGGTGCGCCGCGGCGTCGGGCACGCGGGCGGGACGGCCGAGTGCTCGGACCCGACGAGAGAGAGCGACGTGGCTCTTCCCGGCCCGACCCCCGCGCACCGCGCGACCGACCTGCTCGCGCCCGACGGCGCGCCCGTGCCGGTGCGCCGGCGCGCGCTCGGCGTCAACACGTGGGTGTGGACGTCGCCCCTGACCGACGGCGCGCTGCGCGACATCGCCCCGCGTGTCGCGGGGTGGGGCTTCGACGTGCTCGAGCTGCCCGTCGAGAACCCGGGGGACTGGGACCCGGCGACGGCGGCCGCCGTCCTCGCCGACCACGGCCTCGCCGCGAGCGTCTCGCTCGTCATGGGCGAGGGGCGCGAGCTCGTCGCCACGGACGCCGCGACGGTGCGCGCCACGCAGGACTACCTGCGCCACGTCGTCGACGTCGCGCGGACCGTCGGCGCCCCGGTGATCGGCGGCCCGGCGTACGCGTCGGTCGGGCGCACGTGGCGGCTCGGCCCGGCCGAGCGCGAGGCTGCCTACGAGGAGCTCGCCGAGCACCTCGCCCCGGTCGTCGAGCACGCCATGGCGGCGGGCGTCGTCGTCGGGCTCGAGCCGCTCAACCGCTACGAGACGAGCCTCGTCAACACCGTCGACCAGGGGCTGGAGGTCGTGCGGCGCCTGCCCGCGGCCGGCATCGGCCTCATGCTCGACGTCTACCACATGAACATCGAGGAGACGGACCTGCCCGCCGCGGTGACGCGCGCGGGCGAGCGCATCGCGCACGTCCAGGTGTGCGGCAACGACCGCGGCGCACCGGGCACCGACCACCTCGACTGGCGCGGCCTGCTCGCCGCGCTCGACGCGACCGGCTACGACGGACCGCTCGTCATCGAGTCCTTCACCGCCGAGAACGCGACGATCGCCACGGCCGCCTCGATCTGGCGCCCGCTGGCGCCGACCCAGGACGCCATCGCCGTCGATGGCCTCGCCTACCTGAAGGGACTGATGCCCGAGCCGGAGAGCACGTAGCCGTAGTCGCAGACGACCGCCGGCGCCGGCACGCCGCGGGATGACGACCACCCTGCCCGGACGACGACGTCCGGGCCCGCACGTCATGCCCCTGGAGGCACCACGATGACTGCACGACGCCCACGCAGGGCGAGATCGGTCGCCGCCGCACTGACCGTCGGGGCGCTCGCGTTCACGCTTGCGCCCGTCACGACGGCCGTTGCCGCGGACGACCCCGTCCCTGCGGAGGACGAGCACAAGGTGCTCATCTTCACCAAGACGACCCAGTTCCGGCACACCGAGGCGATCACGCAGGGCACGCCCGTGCTCGAGGCCGCGTTCGCCGAGGTCGGCATCGAGTCCGACCACACCGAGGACTCCTCGGTGTTCACCGACGAGAACCTCGCGCAGTACGACGCCCTGGTCATGTTCCAGACGTCGGGCGACCCGTGGAACGCGGACGAGAAGGCCGCGCTCGAGCGCTACCAGCAGGCGGGCGGCGGCATCGTCGCGATCCACAACGCGACCGACATGCGCGGCAGCTACCAGTGGTGGGACGACATGATCGGCGCGCTCATGCCCGGGCACGCCGCCACGGGCAACAGCCCCGGCCTGCCCGGCACGGTCCGCGTCGAGGATCGCACGCACCCGTCGACCGAGCACCTGTCGCAGCGCTGGACGCGCGCGGACGAGTGGTACAACTTCTCGGCCAACGTCCGCGGCAGCGCGCACGTCCTCGCCACGATGGACGAGACGACGTACGACGCCGGCGGCAACAAGATGGGCTACGACCACCCGATCTCCTGGTGCAAGCCGTACGACGGCGGTCGTGCCTGGATGACGGGCATGGGCCACTTCGGGGCGCACTACACGCAGGAGCCCGACTTCGTGCAGCACGTCGTCGGCGGCGTGCAGTGGGCGGCGGGCCTCGTAGAGGGCGACTGCGGCGGCACCGACTGGGGCTCGTTCGAGAAGGTCGCGCTCGACTCGAACACGAGCGCCCCCTTCGGCATGGACGTCGCGCCCGACGGCCGCGTGTTCTACACCGAGCTCGTGCGCGGCCAGGTCCGCGTCTACGACCCGCGGACGCAGAACACGACGACGGCGCTCACGCTCCCCGTGTACTCGGGCGGCGAGGACGGCCTGCTCGGGATCGCGCTCGACAAGGACTTCGCGGAGAACGGGTACCTGTACCAGTACTACTCGCCCGCGAGCGCGAACGACTCCGACCCGGCGAACTTCTTCAACCGCGTCTCGCGGTTCACGGTGTCGTCGGACGGCCCGGGCGCGACCGTGATCGACCCGGCGTCGGAGAAGGTCCTCCTGGAGATCCCGGCCGGGCGCCTGCCCGACGAGCCGGGCCACACGGGCGGCGGCCTGCTCGTCGACCACGAGACCGGTGACCTGTACATCGGCGTGGGCGACGACGTGAACCCGCACTCCGAGCCGTCGGGCGGCTACGCGCCGATCTCCGAGCGCGACGGCACGTTCCACGACGCGCGCGCGACGTCGGCGAACACGAACGACCTGCGCGGCAAGGTGCTGCGGGTCCACCCCGAGGACGACGGCACGTACTCGATCCCCGAGGGCAACCTCTTCGCGCCGGGCACCGAGAAGACGCTGCCCGAGATCTACGCGATGGGCTTCCGCAACCCGTTCCGGTTCACCATCGACCCGAAGACGGGCAACCTCGGCGTCGCCGACTACTCGCCCGACAACGGGTCGGACAACCCGGCGAACCGCGGCCCCGCGGGCATCGCCGAGTGGAACCTCATCAAGGAGCCCGGCTTCTTCGGCTGGCCCCTGTGCATGGGGAACAACGAGCCGTTCCGCGACGTCGACTACCGCACGAGCCCGGTCACGGTCGGTGACTTCTTCGACTGCGACGCCCCGGTCAACGACTCGGTGAAGAACACCGGCCTCACCGAGCTCCCCGCCGCGCAGCCGGCGGACCTCTGGTACGGCTACCAGCGCTCGTCGGTGCCCGGCGTCATCACCGCCGGCGGCGGCCTCGCGCCCATGGGCGGCCCGTTCTACGAGTACGACCCGGAGCTCGACTCCGACACGAAGTTCCCGTCGTCCTACGACGGCAAGGCCTTCTTCTACGAGTGGGCCCGGAACAAGATGTACACGATCGACCTCAAGGACCCCGAGGCCGCTCCCGGCGTGACCGACGTCGAGAAGGTCAACCCGTTCCTCCCGCAGGAGCAGTTCCTCGCGCCGATCGACTCGAAGTTCGGCCCCGACGGCGCGATGTACGTGCTCGACTGGGGCGGCGGCTTCGGTCGCGACAACCCCAACTCGGGGCTGCACCGCATCGACTACCTGTCGGGCTCGCGCTCGCCGGTGTCGAAGCCGGTCGCGACGCCCGACTCCGGCATCGCGCCGCTCGAGGTGTCGTTCGACGGGACCGGGAGCACCGACCCCGAGGGCGAGGCGCTCACGTACGCGTGGGACTTCGACGGTGACGGCACGACGGACTCGACGTCCGCCGCCCCGAGCCACACCTACACGGAGAACGGCGTCTACGACGCCCGCCTCACGGTGACCGACCCTGCCGGCAAGGTGGGCACGGCGACCGTGCCGATCACGGTCGGCAACACGCGGCCCGAGGTCGACTTCGGCCTGCCGCCCACCGGCTCGTTCTTCACCTTCGGCGACGACATCACGTGGGACGTGGCCGTGACGGACGCCGAGGACTCGCCGGACGGCGAGACCATCGACGACGAGCAGGTCATCATCCAGCCCGCGCTCGGCCACGACGCGCACGCGCACCCCTCCGAGCCGCTGCACGGCCGGACGGGCACGGTCGCGACGAGCCTCGGCGGCGGCCACGGCGAGGACATGAACGTCTTCTACGTGATCGACGCGCGCTACACCGACCGCGGCGGCGTGGACGACGTCCCGGCCCTCACCGGCTCGGACACCACGCTCATCTTCCCGAAGAAGCGCGAGGCGGAGTTCCACGCCGACTCCGACGGCACCACGACGATCCCGAGCCGGGACGTCGAGGGCGGCGGCTCGGTCATCACCGGGTCGAACGGGGCCTGGGCGTCGTACGACCCGGTGAGCCTGTACGGCGTGCAGGCGCTCACGCTGCGCGTCGCCGCGGCGGCCGAGGGCACGATCGAGCTGCGGCGCGACGCCGCGGACGGCGAGCTCCTCGGCACGGCCCAGATCCCGCAGACTGGTCTCGGCACGTTCACCGACGTGACCGTGGACGTCACCGACCCCCGGGAGCCGTTCACGCTCTACGTCGTCTTCCCCGGCGCGGGCGAGCGTCGCCTCAACTTCGTCGAGGCCGACGGCAAGGGCGTCTCCGCCACCACGCGGCCGAAGGTGCGCATCACCGCGCCCGAGGCGGGCGTGCGCCTGGAGCAGGGCGAGATCACGGTCACGGCCGAGGCCGACGACACGGAGAACACGGTCACCGAGGTCGAGTTCTTCGTCGACGGCGAGTCGATCGGGACCGACACCGAGGCGCCGTACGAGGCCACGTGGGAGGTGACCGCGGACAACAACTACGAGCTGACCGCGGTCGCGACCAACGACAAGGGCCTCTACACGCGGTCCCGCGTCGTCGTGGCGCAGGTCGGCGACCTCTTCGGGGGCATGAAGACCTTCACCAACGCGAACGGGACGTTCGAGCAGCTCGCCGAGGGCAAGTACCTCATCACGTCGGGCGGCGCGAACATGTGGCAGGGCACCGACGAGTACTCGACCATCTACCGCGAGCAGGGCGCCGACGAGAACTGGTCGGCGACGGTGAAGATCAACAGCCAGGGCAACTCGAACGGGTCTGCCAAGGCCGGGATCATCGTCCGCAACGACGTCACGCAGGTCGGGAGCTCGCCGGGCTACGCCGCCCTGGGCATGCGCCCGAGCGGCGGCTTCGAGTGGCTCCGCGGCAACGCGGCCGGCCAGCTCGTCACGTCGTCCGCCGCGAGCTCGACGAGCTACCCCGCGTGGGTGCGGATCGTGCGCGACGGCGACCTGTACACGGCCTCCTGGAGCAAGGACGGCGAGAACTTCACGCAGATCGGGGAGCCCCAGGCCCTCCCGGGTGCGGCGTCCGTGCAGGACGTGGGGCTCTTCGTCACCGCGCACAGCACGTCGGCCACGAGCGCCGTCGAGTTCCAGGACTTCGCGTTCGACGACGACCCGCAGACCGGGGGACCCGGTGAGGAGACCCCGCCGCAGTGCCTCGCGCAGGCGTCGGACGAGTTCGACGGCGACACCCTCGACCCGCGGTGGACGGTCGTCCGCCAGGCCGACGGCAAGCCGATCACCGTCGCCGACGGCCACGCCGTCCTGCCGGTCGTGCAGGGCGACATCAACGAGGCGCAGACCGGGCCGATCAGCTACCTCGGTCAGCCCGCACCCGCCGGCGCCTGGACGCTCGAGACGAAGCTCGACGTCCCGCTCGCCCGGCACTGGCAGCACGCCGGACTCCTGGTCCACGTGACCGACGACGAGTACACGAAGCTCGCGTTCACGAAGAACCAGAACGGCAACCGGTTCCTCGAGTTCCAGACCGAGACCGGCGGCGCCCGCACGTGGCACGGCCAGACGAACGTCGCGGGGGACTTCCCGACGTCGATCCACCTGCGCCTCGTCTCGGACGGCTCCGCCATCACGGCCGCGTACTCGGCGGACGGCCAGACGTGGACGGCGCTCGCGGGCTCGGCGCCCGTGAAGCCGGGCGCGACGTTCGGCGTGATGGCCGGCGGCGACACCGCGGCCCCCGACTCGGTCGCCAGGGTCGACCACGTGCGCGTCACGGGCGACGGGTCGGACGACGGCGAGCGCGAGCCGAGCGACGAGTTCGAGGGCGACGCCCTCGACGGCTGCCGCTGGGACGCGATCGTGCGCTACGACGGGTCGAAGGTCGCCGTCGCCGACGGCGAGCTGCGCATCACGACCCAGCCGGGCGACATCAACGCCGTCAACAACGGCGACCCGCGCAACTTCGTCCTCCAGACGGCACCGGAGGGCGACTGGGTCGTCGAGACGCGGTTCAAGGCGCCGCTCGTGCACCGGTGGCAGCTCGCGGGCCTCATCGCGTACGGCGACGACGACAACTACGTCAAGGCCGACGTGCTCGCGAAGAACGCCCCGGGCGCGGCGCTGAACCTCGGCGCCGAGCTCGTCTCGGAGAAGGGCGGCCAGTTCGGCAACGGCGGCAACCGCCAGCTCGAGCTCGCCGACTCGACCGAGTCGGGCTACTGGTACCTGCGGCTCGAGAAGGTGGGCAGCACGTACCAGGGCTGGGTCAGCGACGGCGGGGTGAATTGGACGCCGCTGGGCGACCCGGTCACGAACGACGCCGCGCTGACCAAGGTCGGCCTCATGGCGATCGGTCCGGAGCAGGAGACGCCGGTCACGGTGGCGTTCGACTGGTTCCGTCTCACGACGGAGTCCGAGCCCGAGCCCACGGTCGACGTCGAGGTCACCGCCTCGGCCCGCTGCCTCGCGGGCAAGGCGTACCTCGCCCTGCGCGCGACGAACGCCGACGAGGCGCCCGTCGCGATCACCCTCACCACGCCGTTCGGCTCCAAGGAGTTCGGCGCGGTCGAGGTGGGTGCCAACGCCTACCAGTCGTTCGCGTCGCGCGCGACGGCGTTCGAGGCGGGCACGGCGACGGTCACGGCGACGCTCGGCGACGTCACGACCGAGATCGAGGTGCCGTACGACGCCGTGAGCTGCGGCTGACGGCGGGCCGGTGACGGGAGACCCGCCCCCGTCACCGGCCGCCTCGCCGGCCCGGCCCACGGGCCGGGCCGGCGGACCCGGCGGGACGACCACAGGACAGGAGCGACAGGTGGCACAGCGCACCTCGGCACGGACGACGACCCGGACCCCGGCGGGAGGAGCCCGGAAGGGCACCGGCCGCACCGGCGGCCCGACGACGCCCGCACGCTCCCGTCCTGCCGACCGGGGCGGTGCCGGCCGCCCCGAACCCCGGCCACCGGTGCGCGTCCGCGCGCGCCGGTGGTTCGTGGGCCTCGACCCGTGGCGCCGCGTCCTGCTCGTCGTCGGCGCGCTCGCGCTCGTGGCGGTCGCCGTCGCGGCCGTCGTGGGGCTCACGCGCGGCGGCGCGGCCGCTGACGACGGCGGCTTCGCCGTCGACCCGGCGCGCGTCGCGGAGCTCGAGGCGGCCGAGCAGGAGCGCGACGCCGAGAACCTGGTCGCGTCGATCGACCACGCCCGGTATCTCCAGACCGAGCTCGTCCCCGTCCTGCACGGCCTCCACGCGGTGCTCCCCGTCGACGGGTCGAGCGCCGTCCCGGCGGACCCGGCGGACGTCGCGGCGTGGCACGCGACCGTCGACGGCCTCGTCGCCGAGACCGAGGCGCTCGCGAGCGGCTCCTCCGAGCACAACATCGTCCGCAACGGGATGCTCACGTCGCTCGAGCTCGTCGGGGACGCGCTCGACGCCGTCGGGCTCGCCGCGAGCGCCGACCCCGCCGCGGCCCCGGACCTGTACGCCCTCGCGGGCGACCTGCGCACGCGCGCCGTCGAGACGTGGGGTCTCGCCGCCGTCCAGCTCGACCTGCGCTCGACGGCCGGCGGCCAGGGCCACGTCCACGTCTTCCTGCCCGTCCACCCCGACGACTCGCTCGACGGGGGCCTCGGCCTCGGCCACACGGGCGGTGATGAGGGCGGCCACGAGGGCGCCGACGGCGAGGACGCGCACGACCATTGAGCCGACCGACCACCGTCCATCGGACGACCGCGGCCCGCACGGGCCGCCCACCGACCTCCCGGTCGGGCGCCCTCCGGGGTGCAGGCCGAGCCCGACCGGGAACTCCCGTCCGTCAGCGGCGGGGCAGGGCCATGACGACGTCCGCATGGGTCTCCCCGCCGACGACGTACGTCCGGCCCCCGACCACGGCGAACCCGTGCTTGCGGTAGAAGGCCTGGGCGCGCGCGTTGTGCCCGTTCGTGCCGAGCCAGAGGGGGAGCCCGGGCCCGAGCAGCGCCGCGGCCCCCGTCGTCGCGGTCATGAGCACGCTCGCGACGCCGGTGCCCTGCGCGGCGGGGTGCACGTAGATCTTCGACAGCTCCACCGCCTCGCCCGGCCCGACGGCGGCCGCCACGTCCGGGTCGTCGGGGACGCCTCGTGCCAGCAGCGCGTACCCGAGGGGGCCGCTCGCGGCCTCGGGCGACCCGGCGTCGCTCGCAGTGACCGCCGTGGCGGTCGAGATGCCGGTCGAGGTCCCGGGCGACGACGCGGCCGTCTCGACGAGCAGCAGCGCGTGCGCGGCGCTCGCGGCCCACGCGCGGAACCGGTCGGGCGAGAGCTGCGTCGCGACGTGCTCGGCGATCGCGTCGGGCGACGTGCCGGGCGGGCACGCGAGCGGGAACGTGAGCGCGGCCAGGTCCGCGAGCGCGGCGGCGTCGGCGGTCGTCGCGCGGCGCACGGCCGTCGTGGCGGTGGGGGTGTCGTCCGGCATGCCAGGAAATCTACGCCCGCGGTCTCCGCCCACGGCACGGTGGGCACCGCGGTGGCGCACCGGTGGCGCACCGGTGGGGTCCGCGGCGGAGCCCGCCGAGCGCGCGTCCCGGGCATGATGGACGCGTGACGCGTATCGACCTCAACGCCGACCTCGGCGAGGGCTTCGGCCGCTGGACCCTCGGCGACGACCAGGCCCTGCTCGGCCTCGTGACCAGCGCGAACGTCGCGTGCGGGTTCCACGCGGGCGACGCGACGACCATGCGGACCGTGACGCGGGACGCCGCCGCGCGCGGGGTGCGGGTGGGCGCGCACGTGAGCTACCGGGACCGGGCGGGCTTCGGACGGCGGTTCATGGACGTGGACCCCGGCGAGCTCGCCGACGAGGTGCTCTACCAGCTCGCCGCCCTCGACGGGTTCGCCCGGCTCGCCGGGGACCGCGTGCGGTACGTCAAGCCGCACGGCGCGCTCTACAACGCGATCGTCCACCACGAGGCGCAGGCCCGGGCCGTCGTCGACGCGGTGCGCGCCTACGACCCCACGCTGCCCGTCGTCGGGCTGCCCGGCTCGGCCGTGCTGCGGCTCGCGGACGCGGCGGGCCAGCCCACCGTCCGCGAGGCCTTCGCCGACCGCGGCTACCTGCCGTCGGGCGAGCTGGTCCCGCGCGGGCGGCCGGGCGCCGTCGTGCACGACGGCGACGAGGTCGCCCGGCGCGTCGTCCGGCTCGTGACGACCGGCACGGTCGAGGCTGCGGACGGCACGTCGCTGCGCGTCGAGGCGGACTCGGTGTGCGTCCACTCGGACACCCCCGGGGCGGTCGGGCTGCTCGGGGCGCTGCGGACCGCGCTCCAGGAGGCCGGGGTCGTCGTGCGGCCCTTCGTCGACGCCCCGCACGGCGGGTCGGGCGCGGACGCCGTGCCGTGACGGCCGGAGGTTCGCCCGTTCCCGGGTCGCCGGTCCGCGACGTGGCCGACGGCCCCGACGGCGAGGTGACGGTGCACGCGTTCGGCGAGGCCGCGCTGCTCGTCGACCTGCCGGACCTCGCCGCCGTGCGCGCGCTGCACCGGGCCCTGGGCGACGCGCCGCCCGGCGTGGTCGACGTCGTCCCGGCCGCCCGCACGGTGCTCGTGCGCTGCGCGACGCCCGCGGACGTCCCCGCCGCCCGGGCGTGGCTGCGCGCGGCGGTGCGGCGCGCGTCGACGACCGGCCCCACCACCCACGTCGGGGAGCTCGTCGAGATCCCCGTGCGCTACGACGGCCCCGACCTGGACGACGTCGCCCGCTGGGCGGGCGTGAGCGTCGAGGAGGTCGTCGCGCGGCACCACGGCCGCGAGTACGACGCCGCGTTCGGCGGGTTCGCGCCGGGCTTCACGTACCTCTCCGGGGTCGATCCCGCGATCGCCGCCCCGCGCCTGGCCACCCCGCGCACCCGCGTCCCCGCCGGCTCGGTGGCGCTCGCGGGCGGGCTCACCGCCGTCTACCCGGGGGAGTCCCCGGGCGGGTGGCGCCTCCTCGGCAGCACGGACGTGCAGATGTTCGACGTCGACCGCGACCCGCCCGCGCTCGTCGCGCCCGGCGCGCGCGTGCGGTTCGTGCCGGTCCGCGCGGCCGTGGCCGCGGGCGGCGGCCCGCTCGTGCCGCCGGGGAGGGAGCCGCAGCACGGGAGTGCGGGGGCCGCGCGCGTCCAGGCCGTCCAGGACCGGACCACCAGCCCTTCGCCGCGGGCCGCGCGCGCCCTGGAGGTGCTCGCGACGGGTCCCCTCGCGCTCGTCGAGGACGCGGGGCGCCCGGGGCTCGCCGCCGTCGGGGTCGGGCCGTCGGGAGCGGCCGACCGCGCGTCGTACGCGCTCGCGAACCGGCTCGTGGGCAACCCGGACGGTGCGGCGGCGATCGAGGTCACCCTCGGCGGTCTCGCCGTGCGGTTCGCCGGCGGTGCGGTCGTCGCGCTGGCCGGGGCAGCGGTCCCTGCCAGCGTGGACGGGAGCCCGGTCGGCATGCACGCGGCCGTCCGGGTGCCCGACGGCGGGACCCTCCGCCTCGGGCTGGCGGCGCGCGGTCTGCGGACCTACGTCGCGGTGCGTGGCGGGCTCCGACCACCCGCGGTCCTCGGGTCGCGCGCGCGGGACGTGCTGGCCCGGCTCGGCCCCGAACCGCTGCAGCCGGGCGACGTCGTCGCGGTGGGGGCCGCGCCGTCGGGCACGCGGCCGTGGCCCGACGTCGTCCCCGTGCAGTTCCCGCCCGGCGAGCCGCGTCCTGGCGAGCGGGCGGGCGCGGTGCTCGAGGTGCTGCCCGGGCCGCGCTCCGACTGGTTCCTCCCCGGTGCGGCGCACGCGCTGCGCGCGCTGCGGACCGTGACGCCCGACAGCGACCGCGTCGCGCTGCGGCTCGACGGCCAGGCGGTGCCCCGCAGGCCGGGGGAGCTGGCGTCCGAGGGGCTCGTCCGCGGCGCGGTCCAGGTCCCGCCCGACGGGCGTCCCGTCGTCTTCCTGGCGGACCGCCCGGTCACCGGGGGATACCCCGTCATCGGGGTGCTCCGCGAGCGGGACATCGACCGCGCGGCCCAGCTCCGACCGGGGGACCGCGCGATCCTGCGGCTCGCGACGACGGTCTGAGCGCGGCGCCGGGGGAGCGCGGAAGAGCGGGGCGGACGGCCGCACGTCGTGCCGTCCGGCGAGCCGCGACGTCCCTGTGGGCCGGGTCACCGGGGAGCGGCTTGACCATGCCGCGCGAGGCCGCGTAATGTTCTGGATGTCGGCCCGACAGGGAGGAACAGACACCGCCTCGAACGATCGAGGGTGGCTGGTCCCGGGGTCGAAACCCTTCCACCGCATGGCGTAGAGTGTTCTCTGCCCGCGACGAGGAAGACCACGGTGACTGGATCACGGCGAACAGCTGGGGTTGAGAAGCCGGGGAAGACCTGGTAAGGTTGAAGGGTTGCCCCAAGCGAGGTTCTGCCCGGTCGGGTGGTGCTGAGTTGGTGTGTGTCGGTTGTTTGAGAACTCAACAGTGTGCTTGTTAGTCAATGCCAAATTTTTTGTCCCTGTGGCATGGCT
>NZ_SOZH01000006.1 GCF_004519295.1 Cellulosimicrobium funkei | reverse complement strand
CTTCTTGGGCACAGCGACATCCTTCCAGCAGGACCTCGTCCCGCAGATGGAGTGTCAACCGATCCTGCAGCAGTCCCACGAGAGGCACTCCCCAGTGGCCAGGATCCCCAGCGACAAGATCGAGAGTATTCGCCGGCGCTACGCCGACAAGATCGAGAGCATCCGTAACGACCGCACGCGCACCGAAGAGTGGAAGACCGGTCAGCTCGCCAAGGTCTACCTCAACATCCACTCCCTCGTGGAGCAGGCCCAGGCCCGGGCAGACGCCACGGAACGGGGGACCCTACGGGACGCCCAGCACCAGGTGCTCGGCACGGTCGGGCTCAAGGGTGACAATGCCTCGCTCATCATCAGCCAGCGCGACGCAGCAGATCGAGTCGCCAACATCAAGACGGCCGGCCAGGCGCTCCAGCTCCTGGGGCAGGCAAGTACCACCGGTGACCAGGTCCTCGCCCGAGCCGTCGCTGGTATCGCGCTACGCAATCAGTGGGTCGAGGTAGCGGACGCCTTCCTCGCCGAGTACCCCGAGCTCAACGACCCGTACAACCTGCTTTGGGCCAACGAGCACGGCGGCCCGTCCAGCCTCGAACAGGAAGTGTTCCTCGAGTCCGCCATTGACTCGCTCCGACCTCGTGAGCTCGCGGGCATGGGGCTCTTTCACATCCAGCACCTCGCGAGCAAGGCCGAGGACGCGGCGTGATCGCACCCCAGGGGGCACCCCCAACCGGCACCCTGCCGGACCGCCGGGGAGCTCTCTCGGTGGTGCGGAGGGTTCAAGATTTCCGGTCCCCGTTACACGAAGGGCCGAATCATGCGGATCTGGTCGACGTCGCGGGTACGGAGAGGGGTGTGCCGGCGATGCGGGGCCCGGTTCATCGGCTCGCTCGTCGGTCGGTCGCAAGTGGTGCTCGGAGCGGTGCCGGATCGCTGAGTGGCGTGCGACCAGGGCACGCGCAGCACGGAACGTGAAGGTGGACAAGGAGGCCGCACATGGCGGATAGGACGATCAACTGGACCATCAACGCCCGCGTCTCGGGTGCGATCAACCAGATGAAGGCACTCGGGAAGGTGACCCAGGACGCGGCGAACGCCGGCCTGAACTGGACGGCGAAGCACGAGCAGTCGATCAACACGTTGGCGAACGGGTTCGGCGTGGCGGGAGCGGCTCTCACTGGCTTTGCGACTCTGGCGGTCACGAAGTTCGCTGGCTTCGACGCGGCGATGTCCTCAGTGCAAGCAGCGACCATGGAGTCTGCGGACAACATGCAGCTGCTGCGCCAGGCGGCCATCGACGCCGGAGCGGACACCCAGTACTCGGCCTCGGAGGCTGCCGGAGCGATCGAGGAGCTCGCCAAGGCGGGCGTCTCGACGAAGGACGTTCTCGGCGGCGGCCTGACCGGGGCGCTCGACCTCGCTGCGTCGGGCGCGATCGACGTCGCTGATGCGGCCGAGGTGGCGGCTTCCACGATGACGCAGTTCGGCCTGTCGGGTGAGGACGTCACGCACATTGCTGACGTCCTGGCGGCCGGTGCTGGCAAGGCGCAGGGTGGCGTGCTCGATCTCGGGAACGCGATGAAGTACGCGGGCATCCCGGCGGCTCAGCTCGGGATCTCGCTCGAAGAGACGGCTGGCACGCTGGCCCTGTTCGCGTCGAACGGCATCGTGGGCGAGCAGGCGGGTACGTCGTTCCGGTCGATGCTGATGTCGCTGACGGCGCCAACGGCAGCAGCACAGCGCGAGATGGACAAGTACGGGATCTCGATGTTCGACGGAACCGGCAAGTTCATCGGCATGGAGGCTGCGGCTGGGCAGCTGCAGAACCGTCTCGATGGGCTCACGGATGCCGAGCGAAACGCGGCACTCGGTCGCATCGTGGGCAACGAGGCGATCGGGGCGACGAACGCGCTCATGGTTGCTGGCGCAGAGGGTGTGCGTGAGTGGACCGCCGCGGTCGATGACCAGGGCTACGCGGCTGCACAGGCGGCAATTCGGATGGACAACCTCAAGGGCGACATTGAAGGTCTGATGGGGTCGCTGGAGACGGCGCTTATCGGCGTGGGCGAGGGCGCCAACGGTCCGCTGCGCTCGCTCGTCCAAGAAGCAGACTCGGCGGTCGACGCGTTCAACCGCATGCCAGACCCTGTGAAGAGGGCGACGCTCTTCGTCGCCGGCGGCGCAGGACTGGGGATGCTTGGGGTTGCGGCAATGGGCAAGTTGACGATCGGCATCAATGACTCAGTGACGGCAATGCGGGACCTGGGTGTCATGTCGCAGGCGACGAGCGGGAAGGTGACCCGGATCGCTTCTGCACTCACGAAGGCCGGGATGGTGGCGGGCGGGATCTACGCGACCGCAGCGGCCACGAGCGCTCTCGTTGACGTCCTGACGGCCGGGGAAGCCGCCCCCGGGGCAGAAGCCCTCGCGGCGGCGGTCCAGGAGCTGAGCGAGGCCGGAGCGGATGTCTCGTCGCTGGACGCGCAGTTCTCGAACTTCGGCGAGGTTCTCGGCATGTCCCGTGTGAACGTCGAGGGTCTGGGTGAAGCGATCGACTCGGTGTTCAACCGAGACGTGACCGACAATGTCGCCGCGTTCGTCGGGACGATCCCCGGGATCTCCGCCTACACCGAGGCCGCGGAGGAGCGCTTCCGTTCGCTCGACCAGACACTCGCCGGGATGGTACAGGGCGGGTCGCTCGACACGGCTGAGGCGGCGTTCGCCAAGATCGCCACCGAGGCGCGCAAGCAGGGCGTCACGGTCGACGAGCTCATGACGATCTTCCCCAGCTACGAGGACGCGCTGATCGGCGCGGAGAACGCGCAGGACGAGATGGCGACCGCCACGATGGCTGGGACCGAGGCGGCGCAGGACCAGGTGAGCGCGCTCGGAGAGCTCGTCGAGGCGCAGCGTGAGGCCGCGGGGATCGCCCTGAGCGAGCGGGACGCCCAGCGCGAACTCGAGCGGTCGATCCGGGACGCGCAGGCATCTCTCGAAGAGAACGGCGCGACCCTGGACGCCACCACCGAGAAGGGGTACGCCAACGCCGAGGCGCTCGACGACATCGCGAGCAGCACATGGGACGTCATCACGGCCATGCAGAAGAACGGCGCGGACCAGGTCACCCTGCAAGGCGTCATGCAGACCAGCCGTGACCGCTTCGTCGCGGTCGCTGAGTCGATGGGTCTCGGCGCGGACGAGGCGAACGCGCTGGCGGATCAGCTCGGCCTGATCCCGACCGACATCGAGCCTGTCGTGGACGTCCAGACGGGCAACTCGATCTCGAACGCGCAGGCGGTCCAGGGTGCGCTCGACGCGATCAAGAGCAAGGCGGTGACGATCACCGTCGGGGCCGTCGTGCAGCAGTCGGTGCATGCGGCCCTGGCCTTGGCTTCGATGGCTACGGGCGGGCTCGGCAGATCCGCGCTCGGCGGCGGATTCGCCAAGGGCGGATGTACGGGAGGCGGCAGCAAGCACGAGCCGACCCGTTCGCTCAGCACCGGTGCGTTCGAGCCGACCCGGGCGGAGACCCTCGACAGCCTCGACGAGGAGCTGCGAACCCTCGTCGTGGAGATGGAGGGCGTGAAGTGACTTACCTCTACGCCGACAGCACGGCAGGCGACTGCGCCTTCATCCTGACGGATACCTGGTCCTACTCCCCGGCCGTACGCCACATGGGCATCAGCGACAAGTGCCGGGTCTACCCGAGCCGGCGCCTCGCGGTCGCGATCCAGGGTAACTCCGCGTTCGCCAGCTGGTGGTGTGCGGCTATCGAAGAACTCGGCTCCGCGTCCGTCGACCTGGACACTCTTAACCTCCACGGACCGGAGACCCTGCGCGCTGGATGGCAGGGGCACCCGGGCGCCGGCGACACGATCATCGTGCACGTCGGATGGTCCGAGGCGGCCGGGCGCTTCACCACCACCGTCCTCGACTCGCGTCACGACTTCGACCCCGAGCCCTACGAGGGCGTGTTCGTCCACCCCACCCCGATCGGCTACAAGTTCAGCCCCAACGAGCTCGAGCGCGCCGAGAAGGACCACCTCGCGGCACTAGCGGGAGACATCTCACCCGAGCGCGCGCAGATGCACGAGCAGAACATGGAGATGGTGCGAGCCGGGGATCTCCCCATCCCCTCACTACCGGACAACGCCAACCACGTCTCGTTCGCCGAGTTCGTCCGCGACAACCGGTCGCGCAAGGCCGCCCACACCATGCACCACGTCCTCGTCGGCGGCTCGCTCTACTGCACCATGCTGGCCTACGACGGCGTCCAGGTCGTCAAGCTGCACGACTTTCCCGACGACCCCGCCGTCCTCGCGGGAACCCTGCACCCCGTCACACAGCACGGTCCCTGCCGCTGCGGCTCGGGCAAAGAATGGATCGACTGCCACGGGGCACTCGAGCTCGACGACCCCTGCCGCTGCAAGTCCGGATCCCGCTTCCGCGACTGCTGCGCCGTACTCAACGACCACGCCCGGAGGATGCCAGCATGAACGACGAAGCCACGCCCGACGACGTCAGCGCACTCATCATCGAGGCCCAACGCCTGGGGATCAAGGTCGAGCTCTGGATGAGCAAGTGGCGGAACAAGTACCCCGCCGAGGCCGTCGACGGCGTCCTCGTGAAGGTGCCCGCAGGATCCGGCGTCACCCTCAACGGGAGCCGGCCGCCAGCGACTCAGGCCCACGTGCTCCGCGAGGCGATCACGACCCGCGACGTCGAACCGAGCGAGCCCGACTGGGAGTACTACCCGGAGCTCGACTCGTGGACGAAGCCGATCGTCGCGCCAGAAGACGAGCCGGACTTCACCCTCTCGTAGCGGGTGAATTCAGACCAAAGAGGGCTGCCGGCCTGGAACGCTTGTGCCAGGTCCGCGGAGCCGCGGGCATCCGTCACTGGGGGAAGTATGAAGATCCGACCGTTCCTAATCGGCGCCGCCGCAGCGGCCCTGCTCGCGGGGTGTTCCGCAGGCATCAACACACCGGAGGTCACTCCGAGTGAGGAGTCGCCGGCTGAAGTCGCCGAGACCGAGACACCGGCCGAAGAGCCGACCACCGAGGAGCCCGAGGCACCTACTACCGGAACTCGAGAAGCGCCGCTCAAGCCGGGGGAATCTCGGAAGCTCTCCGATGAGTCGGCTTGGACGCTCTCGCTGAACAGCAGCAACCTTGACGCCGCTGAAGCGATCATGGCTGCCGATGAGTTCGCGCAGCCGCCTGCGGAAGGCGAGGTGTTCATCGTCGGCAACTTCAGTGTCGGCGTCGACGGTGAAGCACTGGCCGCACAGGGCATCGATCTCGCGAACGACGGCGCCGACGTCTGGTCCAGCGTCCTCTTCACGTACGTCGCGGCTGACGGCACAAGCTACGACGGCACGACCGGAACGATGTGCTACACGGACAACATGATCTACAACCAGGGGACGGTCTATCAGGGTGGCGTCACCGTCTCGGGGGACGTGTGCATGGCTGTTCCGGCTGACAAGGTTTCGGGCGGCCTGTGGCGCGCAGCCAACATGCAGAACGACAACGTCTGGATGAGCCCCTCGTGAACCGGAAGGGCATGGGCCAGGCGCTCTCAGCGGGAGTGTGGTGGCCCGCTGATGCCTCTTGACGACATCGAACGTGCAAGCCTCGAGTCAGGGCCGATTGAGCCAGCGTTCCGATGGCTCCGTGCGCTCGAGAACGATGCAGAGAGCGCCTGGACCGGGGTCGACGACGACCTACGGCTCTGGTTTGCGCTGCGCTGGGTGGAGGCCAATCCCGCCGCGCTCCACCATCCCGTCGTGACAGAGAAGAGCCCTGAGGCGTTTGCTGCAGCGCTCGCAGCGAGTGGGCAGCGACACCCGCTGTTCCCGTCGCTGTGGCGCGTGACCCGCCGAGGGCTCATCGAGGCGCTAGGCCCGTTTCTCGGCCAAGAGCTCTCGGCCAGCGTGCGACCTCGACCCCTCGCGCCAGGGCTTGAGGTGGTCCGGTTGTTCCAAGCATCTGACTTGCCGCCGGAGGAAGACGGGATCCGCCTTTGGCAGCCGGGCGTAGAGCTTCCGTCGCTTGTACTCGTGATGAGCCAGCACGGCGAGGGTTGGAGGGTACACGCGCCGGGGGCTTGGCTTCCCGTTACAAGTTGGCCGCCAGCGTTGAACGAATTGGACCCGGCCCTCCTCGACTAGTAATTGGCATCCGCGCCTGAGGCGCGGTGAATCAGATGGGTAGCATCCCCACATGCCCGACCTAACCAACCCGAACGAACTTGCGGGAGAACTCGACGTCTCCGCTTCGATCGTGCGTCGCTGGCTCCGGGAGACGGTGGACCGGGGCGGCGAATCGGGTCCGTGGTTGATCGACGACGACCTTGCCGACAGGGTGCGCGCGCACTTCGCCGCGACGGCCGCCGCGCGTGCTGAGCGCCCCGCCGTGTGTGCCGTCGACGGGTGCGACCGGACCGCGGTCGGGCGAGGGCTGTGCCGGATGCACTACACCCGGTGGGACCGGCACGGGTCGACCGACAAGCTCGACGGCGCGGACCGCCAGCGCGCCAAGACACACTGCCCGCGCGGGCACGAGTACACGCCGGAGAACATGATCGTGTACCCCTCGGACGGGCGCCGACGGTGCCGCGCGTGCAGGCTCGGGGCTACGCCGGCGACGTCTCCACGGTGATCCTCACCCCGGGCTGCTCGCCGGTGAGGGGCTGGCGCTTCGCCGCGACGAGCCGGTCAACCCGGTCGTCGGCAGGCTGCGGATGCCCGGCCCAGTCCCGCTGACCGAGCACGTCCGCCATCGCGTCGAGCGTTGGCTTGGCAAGGTTGTCGATGTCCCAGACCTCGCCACGGTGACGCGCAGGCCCGAGCCGGAACTCGAGCTCGACGCTGTACCTGTGCGCGGCGGGGTCGTGCTCAGGGTGCTCGGCGCGCCAGGCAGCGAGCACTGCGGACACCGCGGTCTTCCAGGCCGGCTCACGCGCGGTCGCGAACGTGGCGGGGAAACCCCGGACGTCGACGCACAGCAGCGGTGTCCATCCGGCGCGCTCCATGGGTGAGAGCGTACCGATTCGAACGCGCGTTCGAATGAGGCGTACCCTCGTGCCGTGGGCGAGCAAGACGACGGACGGCGGCTGATCCGTCACGGACGCGACGACCGGCCCGGGATCGCCGCCTCCGCCCCTCGCCCAGACCAGCTCGAGGACCGCCCCTGGTCGCAGCGGAAGCCGCTGAACCACGAGCACCCACCGCGGTCACCCGTCCGGCCGTCCGGCGACCTGCCCGTCATCGTGCGTCTCCTCTGGCAGACCCACGAGGAGCTGTTGCCGGCGCGCGCGATCCGGTGGACCGACACGCACGCCATGGTCGTCATCAAGCCACTTGCACCGCCGTACAACCAGCACGAGCTCATCGTCTGGCTGCGTGTCGAGGATGTGTTTCGGACGGTTCCGCGGAGGCCGCCGATGAGATCGTGACTGCGACTCATCACTGAGTCAGGGCATCGAGGGCACCTAGAAACGAACGGATCCAGTCCAGTTGTTTGAGAACCTCGGCGGCATCGAGTTCCTGGTGCTTCAGGGCACGTGGGCGTGACATCCGCTTGATATCGCCCTCGTGGACGATCGAGTTCCTTCGCTGGGACAGCATGTTCAGGTGGTCCATCAGGTCCTGCTTTGGCTCGCTCAACGTCCTCGAAAGTTGCCCCCAGCAGTCCCGAACTCCTGCCATGCGGAGAGCGGTCTCGACGCCCCGCGAGGACTGGTATGTATCAGTCAAGATCCGACGATGTAGTACGTTGCGCGCGCGCACCTGGGGTCGATCCCGACGGTTGGCCTTCCTGGCGTCGACGCTCGCCTGTCCCATGGCGAGCAGGTCTTCGAAGGAGACCTCCAGTTTCCGGAGGTCCTTCGGTAGCGGCTTGCCCAAGTCGACCCGATGTACGACCCAGTGCAAATACGTGTCGATCGCAGCAACCCCCATTGCCCATGCCTGGCGCCGCAGGTCGGTAGACACGGTCGGGCTGAGTCCTCCGGCTCCTGAAGTGTCGAGCGCGAGTAGCGCGTAAGCCCTATCGAGGACATCGCCGCCGGCGGAGAGTGGAGTCACTGGCATCTCGGGCCCCTGGGGAACGGAGTGAAGCCGCTTCCTCGCGGCCTGTTGCCCAGAGGCTACCGAGGGCTCGATCGATGTGGGTGATTTAGAGACGGGCACATGGGGTGAAACGCAGTGGTCCTGGACCGGCTCCTCCGCACGACGGAGACAGCAGCGAAATGGACCATGATCGCCTGGTGAATCGCGGAGAAGAGTGGGCACACCGACTGCGCGACACGTCCTCCTCCGAGAGAGTTCGGGTACAGGACGTGCGGCCACACAAGCGCTCGCCACGAGTCGTAATCGAGTTTCGGGACGGCGAGAAGGCGGGACAAGTTGTCGCGGTACCCGCCGGGCGCCTCCGCGTCCCCTGGTCCGACGTTGCCGCCTACAACGCCCTCATGGACAACTGGGAACGCCTCAGCCGATACGAGCTCACCGACGCGGAGAGCAGCGCCGCCGTTCAGGTTCTCGAGCTGCTGGTCCCGCAAGCGGTCGGCGAGTGGACTCGGAAGCCAATCCGCGATGGTTACAGGATTGCTTCCCTGAACGCTCTTGCTGAGATCGTTCAGGCGGACGTCGCCTCGCTCCTTGCGAACGTGGACACCTTCACCTACGAGGGCGCTCTCTGGACCTCTGCCGAGGGCACCGTGCGGATCGCACAGGCTGCCGCAGCAGCCCACTCGGTCCCAGTACTTGCCTGGGTGCACGAGGATGAGCGGAGCTGCCGACAGCACACCAAGCACGGTCGCCCCAGCACGACCGGTGACAAGGGCGACCACACCAACCCGGACTGGGAGTTCGAGTACTACCTGGAGCACACCCGACCCGTGCACGAACTACTCCGCCAGTGGTGTGGCCACCGTGCCGTCGTCTTCCATGAGCGTCTCGTCGCCGCAGAGCGCGAGGTGCATCGCCTGGACGAACTCTTGGCACGCGCGCTCGGCGAACTCCGCAACAGCGGTGCCGCGACCTCGGCGGATGTACTCGGGGAAGAGCACGAACGCGATCGGGTCACGCCCTACAACGTCCGGCCACTCGTCGAGCGACCGCTTACGCCGGTAGAGATCCCGGTTCGGGTCGTCTACCGCCGCGCCTGGTGGTGAGGAGCCTTCGAGCCACGTGAAGTCCGCAGCCAGTCCGCAAGACGTCACCCCGGGGCCACCAAGAGGACCCGAAGGCACCCCAGCGGATCGTTGAGATACCAACGGTTCAGTGGAGTGCACCCTGCGTCCACCAGGTAGCGGAAAGTTCGAGCTCTACTACGACATCTGATCGGAGGGCCTCACGGCCCTGCCCAGGATGACAGCGAACGGCGTCCGTCCCGCACCTCTCCGGTGCAGGCCGGGCGCCGTTCCGCGTGGTGCGACGAGCATGCCCTTGTCGCCGGAGCACCCCTCGCGCTAGGTTTGCGAGCGGCGGTAACGATGCCGCCCGCAACAGCAGGGGGATTCATGAGCACTCGCTTCCGGCGCGCCCTCACCACCGTCGTCTCCGTTTTCACCTCGGCGGTCCTCGCCGTGTCCGTCACGGCCCCGGCGGGCGCGGGAACGGGCCTCTCCCCCGCGAGCGCCGACCAGCCCGCGAGCGCCGCCGCGTGCGCCGCGACGTGGTCGCCGACGACCGCGTACTCGGGCGGGAAGACGGCGTCGCACCACGGGCGGAACTGGACGGCGCGGTGGTGGACCCAGCGCGAGACGCCGGGGTCGACGAGCGTCTGGGTGGACGCGGGCCGGTGCACGGGCGGCGGGTACGACTTCGTGGTGAGCCGCGCGGAGTTCGACGCGATCTTCCCGAAGCGGCAGCCGTTCTACACGTACGACGGGTTCGTCGACGCGCTCGGTGCGTACCCGGCGTTCGCCAGCACGGGGACGCCGGAGACCCGGACGCGCGAGGCCGCGGCGTTCCTCACGCACGCGGACTTCGAGTCGGTCGGGCTCCGGTACGTGAAGGAGATCAACGAGGCGAACTACTGGATCAAGTGTGACTACTCCCAGCCGTTCGGCTGCCCGGCGGGCCAGACGGCCTACTACGGGCGCGGGCCGATCATGTTCAGCTGGAACTTCAACTACAAGGCTGCCGGCGACGCCCTGGGCCTCGACCTGCTCAACGACCCGTGGCTCGTCGAGGAGGACCCGTCCGTCGCGTGGCAGACCGCGCTCTGGTACTGGAACACCCAGAACGGACCCGGCGTGATGACGTCGCACCAGGCGATGGTGTCCGGCGCGGGCTTCGGCCAGACGATCAACTCGCTCAACGGGGCGCTCGAGTGCGGCGGTGGCAACCCGGCGTCGGTGCAGTCCCGCGTGGACCGCTACGTGCGGATCACCGAGGTGCTGGGCGTCGCCCCGGGCTCGGGACTGACCTGCTGAGCGGTCCGGACCGCGGCGTGGGCGGCCGGTCGGCCGCAGCACGTCCGGCGGCGTGAGCGGCGGGTGCGGTGCACGCAGGGGGCGCACCGCACCCGCCGGTCAGCCGCCGAGCCCGCCGGTCAGCCGCCGACCCCGGCGGCCACCGGCGCCTCCTCGGTCCCGGATGCCGAGCCGGCGTCGGGCGCAGTCTCCGGGTCATCCTCAGGCCGCACGACGTGGGAGGACGGCAGCCCCGTGCCGGGGCGGAACCCGGCGTAGTGCTCGGCCGCGGCGCGGGCGCACTCGTCCTGGTAGACGTGCCCGCCACCGAGGTACACGGCGATCTCCTCGCGCTTGCCCGGCACGTTGCCGCCGACGAACCAGGCGCCCGCCTTCCTGCCCTCCTCGTACATGACGGTCGCGCGGGCCGCGCGGTCCGTCTCGGCGCGCCACCACTCCTCCGCCTCGGGCGTGGCCTCGAGCCGGTCGACGCCGTGCTCTCGCGCGTACGCGAGCGCGCGCTGGAGCCACTGCGCGCCGCGCTGGACGGGCACCGTGAGGTTGGACAGCGGCGTCTGCGGCCCGAGGGACATGAAGAAATTCGGGAAGCCGTGGACGGAGATGCCGAGGTAGGTGCGCAGACCGTCGCGCTCCCAGCGCTCGCGCAGGGTGACGCCGTCCCGCCCGACGACGTCGAACGCCGTGAGCGCCCCGGTCATGGCGTCGAAGCCGGTGGCGAGCACGAGCACGTCGAGCTCGTGCTCGACCTCCCCCACGACGACTCCGCGCGGTGTCACGCGCGTGATCGGCGTGGTCAGCACGTCGACGAGCTCGACGTTCTCGCGGTTGTACGCCGCGTAGTAGCCGTGGCCCGTCGGGGGTCGCTTGCCCATGAAGCGGTACGTCGTCGGGGTGAGCAGGCGGGCCGTCCGTGGGTCCTCGACGACCTCGCGGATCTTGCCGCGCAGGAACTCGGACGCGAGCTCGCTCGCCTCGGGGCTGGACACGAGGTCCGTGAAGCACTCGTTGGCGAACCGGAAGCCGCCCGCCTCCCAGCGGGACTCGAAGACGCGGCGGCGCTCCTCGGCGTCGACCTCGAGCGCGGACCGCGTGGGGATCTCCATGGGGACACCGAAGGGGTGGCGCGTGGCGCGCTCGAAGACGTCGTCGTAGCGGGCGCGCAGGGCGGCGAGCTCGTCGGCCGTCACGGCGGGGCTCGTCGTCTCCAGCACGTAGTTGGGGGTGCGCTGGAAGACGGTGACGTGCTCCGCCACGGCCGCGAGCTCCGGCAGCATCTGGATCCCCGAGGCACCGACCCCGAGCAGGCCCACGCGCTTGCCCGCCAGGTCGACGCCCTCGTGCGGCCAGCGGGCCGAGTGGTGGACCGGCCCCGCGAACGTGTCGAGCCCCGGCAGGTCCGGGTACAGGGGCCGGGAGAGCAGGCCGGTCGCGGAGACGACGTACGTCGCCTGCAGCCGGGAGCCGTCCGCGAGGGTGAGGGTCCAGAGGTTCGTCGCGTCGGAGTGCTCGGCCCGCTCGACGGCGACGCCGAGCCGGATGTCGCGGCGCAGGTCGAGCCGGTCGGCGACGAACTCGAGGTAGGCGCGGATCTCCTCACCGCGCGGGTAGCGCTCGGACCAGTCCCACTCGTCGCGCACCTCGCGCGAGAACGAGTACGCGTACGCGAGGTACTCGGAGTCGGTCCGCACGCCCGGGTAGCGGTTGGCCCACCAGGTGCCGCCGATCCCGTCGGCGGCGTCGACGACGAGCACGGACAGACCGATCTCGCGCAGATGGTGCAGCATCGCCAGGCCCGAGTAGCCCGCCCCGATGACGACCGCGTCGTAGGACGTGCCGTTCGTGGTCTCCGCCATGGACGACTCCCCCGTGTCAGGTACGTCGGCACGGGCCCGGTGCCCGCGCGACGCGGTATACCGTGCCACGACCTGCGACGTCGTGCCACGGTGACCGCAGGACGGTCACGGGCTCGCGGCTCAGAACGGCCAGACGAGCGGCACGTAGAGGACCGCTGCCGCGAGGAAGACGAGGGCGAGCGGCAGGCCGAGGCGCCAGTAGTCGCCGAACCGGTACCCGCCGGGCTGCAGGACCATGAGGTTGACGGGGGTGGCGATCGGGGTGAGGAACGCGGCCGCGCCCACGACCGTGAGCGCCATCATGAACGGCAGCACGCTCACGTCGAGCGTCTGCGCGAACGACACCGCGACGGGAGCCATGACGAGCACCGTCGCGACGTTCGAGATGAACTGCCCGAGCACGAGCGTGAGCACGCACACCACGAGCAGCGCGAGGCGCGGCGACCCGTCGCCCGTGAGCCGGAGCACGAGCCCGGCGATCGCCTCCGCCGCCCCGGACGAGACGAACGCCGCGGACAGCGGGATGAGCGCCGCGATGAGCACGACGGTGTCCCACGAGATCGCACGGAACGCCTGCGGCACGGTGACCACCCCGCCGACCACCAGGGCACCCGCGGCGAGCAGACCGGCGATGACGGGCGGCACGACGCCGGTCGCGAGCAGCACGATGGTCACGACGAGCACGGCGAGGCAGCGGCGCCAGCCGCGGCTCAGCGGGACGCCGCGCTGCAGGCTGCGCGCCGAGTCGACCGCGAGCACGTCGGGCGACTGCGTGTACCGGTGGAGCGCGTCCCACGGGCCGCGCACGAGCACGGCGTCGCCCGGCTGGAGGGTCAGCGTCCCGGAGGCCCGCTCGGCGTCGGACGCCGACGCGTGCGCCTCGCCCCGCCGGAGGGCGACCACGACGAGCCCTTCGTCGCGCGTCGTCATGCCCGGGCTGACGGTGCGCCCGACGAGGGTCGATCGGGGTGCGATGACCACCTCCACGACCCCGGTGCCGCCGGTGAACAGGCGGCCCGTGTCGAGGTCGGGCGTGTAGCTCTCGCGCCACGAGCGCACGCGCTCGCGCGGGTCGGTCGCGGTGTCGGCGAGGTGCTCGGGGACGCGCTCGGGCAGCAGCCGGTCGCCGAGGGTCACGACGAGCACCGCGGTGGCGAGGACGAGCGGGACGCCGACGAGCGCGAACTCGAAGTAGCCGAACTCGCGACCGCCGGCCTCGGCCGCCGCCTCGGAGACGATGATGTTCACGGGCGTGCCCGTGAGGGTGAGCAGCGACCCCGCGCCGGCGGCGAACGCGAGCGGGACGAGCATGCGCGACGGCACGATCCCGGCGCGCGCCGCCGCGACCACCGCGACGGGGAGCAGCGCCGCGACGGCGCCGTTGATGCTGATGACCGCGGCGAGCAGCGCGGCGACGCCCACCATGAGCGTGAGCAGGCCCGCGCGCCCGAGCGACGCGCGCCGCTCGAGCCACTGCCCGATCCACGCCGTGACGCCGGTCGAGTCCAGCGCGTCGCTGAGCACGAAGAGCGACGCGATGAAGAGCACGATCGGGTCGCTGAATCCGCCCAGCGCCTCGTCGAGCGGGAGCACGCCCGTCGCCCACAGCGCGACAGGCACGAAGAGCGCGACGACGACGAGCGGCAGGCGGTTCGTCATGAAGCCCACGACGGCGAGGGCCAGGATCGCGAACGTGGCGACCAGCGGGTCGATCATGGGCCCCCCTCTCGGACGTCAGGATGCCACACGGTCCGGACGGCGAGCCGTGCGGAATAGTGACGCCGCGGACGCGTTGTCGATGACCATGACGACTCTCGGGATCATCGGCGCAGGCAACATCGGTTCCCAGGTGGCGCGGGCCGCCGTCGGGCAGGGGTACGACGTGGTCATCGCGAACTCGCGCGACCCCCGCACGCTCGACGACCTCGTCGCCGAGCTCGGTCCGCGGGCGCGCGCGGCGACCGCGGAGGAGGCGGCGCGGGCCGCCGACGTCGCCGTCGTGGCGGTGCCGTTCCACGCGTACCGCGACGTCCCGGTCGAGCCGCTCGCGGGGAAGATCGTGCTCGACACGAACAACTACTACTGGGAGCGCGACGGCCACGTCGACGCGCTCGACCGCGGCGATGCGACGTCGTCGGGCCTGCTCCAGGAGCATCTGCGGGCGTCGAAGGTGGCGAAGGCGTTCAACCACATCCAGGCGCCGCACATCACGACCGACGGCACGCCCGCCGGGACGCCGGGGCGCCGCGCGCTGGCGACGTCGAGCGACTTCCCCGAGGCCGCCGCGTGGGTCGAGCGGTTCTACGACGAGCTCGGCTTCGACACCGTCGACACGAGCCCGCTCGCGGAGTCGTGGCGCGTCGAGCGCGACCGCCCCGCGTACGTCGCGCGGCAGGACGCCGACGAGCTGCGGGCCAACCTCGCGCGCGCCCCGCGCACGATCTGACCGTCCCCGCACGGCCCCCGGTCAGTCCTCGCCGTAGAAGACGCGCTCCATGACGGTGCGGGCCCGGCGGGCCGTGCGGAGGTAGTGCTCCTCCAGCTCGGCGCCCGTGTCGACGCCCGGCAGGTCGAGCACGCGCGCGAGGCCGTTGAGCGCGAAGCGGTCGTGCGGCAGCACGTCCACCGTCGTGCCCGTCGTCCGCCCGGACCACAGCACGAGCGCGCTGCGCAGGCGCGACGCGAGGTGCCACGCCTCGCCGAGGGTCGCGGCGTCGTCGGGGTCGACGAGCCCGACGTCGACCGCGGCGTCGAGCGCGTCCACCGTGGACGTGGTCCGCAGCGCGGGGACCTCGTGGGCGTGCTGGAGCTGGAGGAGCTGGACGGTCCACTCGACGTCGGACACTCCCCCGCGCCCGAGCTTGAGGTGCCGCGACGCCTCCACGCCGCGCGGGAGCCGCTCCGCCTCGACCCGGGCCTTGATGCGCCGCACCTCGCGCACGTGCGCGAGGTCGAGACCTCCGGCCGGGTAGCGCCGCTCGTCCACGACCCGGGTGAACGCCTCGCCGAGCCCGGCGACGTCGCCCGCGACGGGCCGCGCGCGCAGGAGCGCCTGCGCCTCCCACACGCTGGACCAGCGCTCGTAGTACTCGGTGTACGACGCCAGCGAGCGCACGAGCGGGCCGTTGCGCCCCTCGGGTCGCAGGTCGGCGTCCACGGGCAGCGCGGGCTCCGGCCCGACGGCGGACAGCAGCTGCCGCAGCCGCGTCGCCGCGGCGAGCGCGTACGCCTGGGCGGCGTCGCCGGCCGCACCGGGCGCGGGGTCGTGCACGAACATGACGTCGGCGTCCGAGCCGTAGCCCATCTCGCGGCCGCCGAGGCGCCCCATCGCGACGACGAGCAGGCGCGCCGGCGCGGACGACGGGTCCGGCGCGTCGTACCCGAGCTCGTCGCGCGCCACGAACTCCGCGACCCGGAGCGCGCCCGCGAGCACGACGTCCGCCGCGTCGGAGATGCTGCGCGCGGCGTCGACCGGGTCGACGACCCCGAGCAGCTCGGCGGCGCCCGTGCGGGCCAGCTCGCGCCGCCGCACGGCGCGCAGGCTCACCGTGGCCGGCTCGACCTCGTCGGCGCGCGTGAGGATCGCGTCGGTCTCCGCGGCGAGGCGCTCGATGCCGCGCGGGACGAGGTCCGCGTCGCCCGCGAGCCAGCGCACGGACTCGGGCGACCGGCCGAGCGCGTCGGCCATGTAGCGCGAGTTCGCCAGGAGGTGCGCGAGCCGCTGGGCCGCGGACCCGGAGTCGCGCAGGAGCTGGAGGTACCAGTGCGTCGTGCCGAGCGTCTCGGAGAGCGTGCGGAACGCGAGCAGCCCGGCGTCCGGGTCCGCGCCCTCGGCGAACCAGCCGAGCATCACGGGCAGGAGCTGACGCTGGATGGCGGCGCGACGGCTCACGCCCTCGATGAGCGCGGTGACGTGCCGCATGGCGCCCGCCGGGTCGCGGTAGCCGATGGCGGCGAAGCGCGCCTTCGCGGCCTCCGGCGCCAGGCTCACCTCGTCCGGCGAGAGCTGCGCGACGACCGGCAGGAGCGGCCGGTAGAAGATCTCCTCGTGCAGGCCGCGCACCTCGCGCCGCGTCGCGCGCCACCGCTCGGTGAGGCCCGCCGCGCCCTCGGTCCGCATGCCGAGCGACCGGGCGAGACGACGCAGCTCGTCGTCGGCCGTCGGGAGCAGGTGCGTGCGCCGGAGCCGGAAGAGCTGGATGCGGTGCTCGAGCGAGCGCAGGAACCGGTAGCAGACGCCGAGCCGGGCCGCGTGCTCGCGCCCCACGTACCCGGCGGCGGCGAGCTCGGCGAGCGCGGTGAGGGTGCTGCGGCTGCGGATCGAGTCGTCGGACCGCCCGTGCACGAGCTGGAGCAGCTGCACGGTGAACTCGACGTCGCGCAGGCCGCCCTTGCCGAGCTTGAGCTGGCGGTCGGCCTCCGCCGCGGGCACGTGCGCCTCGACGCGACGGCGCATCGCCTGCGAGTCCTCGACGAAGTTCTCGCGACCCGCGGCCGACCACACGAACGGGGCGATCGCCTCCTCGTAGGCGCGCCCGAGCTCGCGGTCGCCCGTGACGGTGCGCGCCTTGAGCAGCGCCTGGAACTCCCACGTCTTGGCCCAGCGCTCGTAGTACGCGACGTGGCTCGCGAGCGTGCGCACGAGCGGCCCCTGCTTGCCCTCGGGGCGCAGCGCGGCGTCGACCTGCCACAGGGCGGGCTCGCCGGACGTGCCCGAGCACACGCGCGCGAGGCTCGTCGCGAGGCGCGCCCCCACGGTCGTGGCGTACCCCTCGTCGAAGCCCTCGGCGGGCTCGACGACGTAGATCACGTCGACGTCGGAGACGTAGTTGAGCTCGCGCGCCCCGCACTTGCCCATGCCGACGACCGCGAGGCGCACCCCCGCGCCGTGGTCGTCGAGCTCCGCGCGCGCGACGGCGAGCGCGCCCTCGAGCGCGGCAGCCGCGAGGTCCGCCAGCGCGGCGCCGACCGCGGGCATGCGCGTCAGCGGGTCGGTCACGGTGAGATCCGTCGCCGCGATGCGCAGGATCCGCTCGCGGTAGGCGCGGCGCAGCGCGTCGACCCGCTCGGGCCCCGACTCGTCCGCGACCGGGACGGCGGCATCCGGGTCGGCGCCCACGGCGCGCAGGAGCTCCACCCGCACGTCGCCCGCGGCCACCCCGGTTCCCGGCGCCGGGTCCGCGACGACCTCGAGCAGCGCGGGGCGCCGCACGACGTCGTCGCCGAGCGCGACCGACGCTCCGAGCACCGCGAGCAGCCGGTCGCGGGCCGGGCCGGGCCGCAGGGTGCCGCGCGCGAGGTCCGCGAGCGCACCGCGCGCCTCGACGTCGGGGCGCAGCGCGCCCGCGAGCCGCACGACCTGCAGGAGCGCGAGGTCCGGGTCGGCGGCCTGGCCGAACGCGGCGAGCAGCTCGTCGTCGACGACGCCCGCCGGGTCGGCGGCGCCGGCCTCGGGACCGTCGACGGACCGGGCACCCGGGTCGAGCAGCAGCGCCAGGTCCGGGTCCGCGAGCAGGCCGGCCGAACGCGTGATGTCGGCGAAGCCGAACCGCGCGAGCCGACCCGTGAGCGTGGGCCGGCGGGACCCGCCGGACCGACCGGACGTCGTCGTGGACCCGCTCACAGGACCTGGAGGAACCGCTTCAGCTCGAACGGCGTGACCTGCGCGCGGTACGCGTCCCACTCCTGGCGCTTGTTGCGCAGCACGAAGTCGAACACGTGCTCGCCCAGGGTCTCGGCGACGAGCTCGGAGCCCTCCATGATGCGGATCGCCTCGTCGAGCGACTGCGGGAGCGGCTTGATGCCGAGCGCACGACGCTCCGCGTCGGTGAGCTCCCAGACGTCGTCCTCGGTCTCCTCGGGGAGCTCGTAGCCCTCCTCGATGCCCTTGAGCCCGGCGGCCAGCATGACGGCGAACGCCAGGTACGGGTTGGTGGCCGAGTCCAGCGCGCGGTACTCCACGCGGCTCGAGTTGCCCTTGCCCGGCTTGTACATGGGGACGCGCACGAGCGCGGAGCGGTTGTTGTGGCCCCAGCACACGTAGCTGGGGGCCTCGGCCCCGCCCCACAGGCGCTTATACGAGTTCACGTACTGGTTCGTGATCGCGGTGATCTCCGCCGCGTGGACGAGCAGGCCCGCGATGAACTGGCGCGCCGTCTTGGACAGCTCGAACTGGGCGCCGGGCTCGTGGAACGCGTTGCGGTCGCCCTCGAAGAGCGACAGGTGCGTGTGCATGCCCGAGCCGGGGTGGTCGGCCATCGGCTTGGGCATGAACGACGCGAACACGCCCTGCTCGAGCGCGACCTCCTTGACGACCGTGCGGAACGTCATGAGGTTGTCGGCCGTCGTCAGCGCGTCGGCGTAGCGCAGGTCGATCTCGTTCTGCCCCGGCCCGGCCTCGTGGTGGGAGAACTCGACCGAGATGCCCATGGACTCGAGCATCGTGATCGCGGCGCGCCGGAAGTCGTGCGTGCTCCCGCGCGCGAGGTGGTCGAAGTACCCGCCCTGGTCGACGGGGACGAGCGGCGACCCGGCGTCCGCCGGCTGGTTGAACAGGTAGAACTCGACCTCGGGGTGCGTGTAGAACGTGAACCCCTTGTCGCTCGCCCGGGCGAGCGCACGCTTGAGGACGTTGCGGCTGTCCGCGAGGGACGGCTCGCCGTCGGGCGTGAGGATGTCGCAGAACATGCGGGCGGTACCGTGCCGCTCGCCGCGCCACGGCAGCACCTGGAACGTGGTCGGGTCCGGCTTGGCGATCATGTCGGCCTCGTACACGCGCGTGAGGCCCTCGATCGAGCTGCCGTCGAACCCGATCCCCTCGGCGAACGCCGACTCCAGCTCCGCCGGCGCGATCGCCACCGACTTGAGCATGCCGAGCACGTCGGTGAACCAGAGCCGGATGAAGCGGATGTCGCGCTCCTCGACCGTGCGGAGCACGAACTCCTGCTGCCTGTCCATGCGGTACATCCTGCCTGATCCGTGTGACGAACGGGTGACACGGTCGTGTCCTGGACGTCGTGCCGCGCGGCGGGCCCCCGGACGAGCCGTCCGCCCTGCTCGTCTAGGGTGGACGCATGGCTGATCTGCGCGTCGCGCTGGCACAGGTCGACACGTGCGTGGGGGACCTCGACGGCAACGCCGCCCTGGTCCTCGAGCGCACCCGGGAGGCCGCGGCCGCGGGCGCGCAGCTCGTCGCCTTCCCGGAGATGACCCTCACCGGCTACCCGATCGAGGACCTCGCGCTGCGGGCGTCGTTCCGGCGCGCGGCGTGGGACGCCGCGGCGGACATCGCGGCGCGGCTCGACGCCGAGGGGCTGGGCGCGGTCACCGTCGTGCTCGGCACCGTGGGAACCTCGGGCGCGCCGCGCGGTGCGGGCGCCGCGGAGCGCGAGGCCTCGGGCTCCCCCGCCGACCTGCCGACCAACCGCGCCGTCGTGCTGCGCGACGGCGCCGTGCAGGCCGCGTACGACAAGCACCACCTGCCCAACTACGGCGTGTTCGACGAGTTCCGCATCTTCGCGCCCGGCGAGACGACGACGGTCGTCGAGGTCCAGGGGCGCCGCGTCGGCATCGCGATCTGCGAGGACATCTGGCAGGACGGCGGCCCCGTCGCGGAGATGGCGACGCTCGACGAGGCGGGCAACGGGCTCGACCTGCTGCTCGTGCTCAACGGGTCGCCGTACGAGGAGGGCAAGGGGCACGTTCGCACCGACCTCGCCGCGCGCCGCGCGCGCGAGGTGAGCGCCCCGGTCGCGTACGTGAACCTCGTGGGCGGCCAGGACGACCTCGTGTTCGACGGCGGCTCGTTCGTCACCGACGCCGCGGGCACGGTGGTCGCCTCGTCGCCGCAGTTCGTGGAGGACCTGCTCGTCTGGGAGCTCCCCGCCGACGGCGCCCCGCGCGGGCCGCGCGCCCCCGAGCTGCACCCGGACGAGGAGGTGTACCGGGCGTGCGTGACGGGCCTCGCGGGCTACGTGCGCAAGAACGGCTTCCGCTCGGTCGTCCTCGGCGTCTCGGGCGGCATCGACTCGGCGCTCACCGCCGCCGTCGCCGCGGACGCGATCGGGGGCGAGAACGTCGTCGGCGTCTCGATGCCGTCGCGGTACTCGTCGGACCACAGCAAGGACGACGCGGCCGACCTCGCGAAGCGGCTCGGCGCGGACTACCGCGTCCAGCCGATCGCGCCCATGGTCGAGGCGTTCCAGGGCGAGCTCGCACTGGAGGGCGTCGCGGAGGAGAACCTCCAGGCGCGCGTGCGCGGCGTGATCCTCATGGCGATCTCCAACCGCGAGGGCCACCTCGTCATCGCGCCCGGCAACAAGTCCGAGCTCGCGACCGGGTACGCCACGATCTACGACGCCGGCAGCATCGGCGGGTTCGCGCCGCTCAAGGACGTCGACAAGTCGCGCGTGTGGCAGCTCGCGCGCTGGCGCAACAACGCCGCGCTCGACCGCGGCGAGATCCCGCCCATCCCGGAGTCGTCGATCACCAAGCCCCCGTCGGCGGAGCTGCGCCCCGGCCAGACCGACCAGGACTCGCTGCCGCCCTACGACCTGCTCGACGAGGTCCTCGACGCCTACATCGAGCACGCCGAGGGACGCGCCGAGCTCCTCGCCCGCGGGTTCGACCCCGAGGTCGTCGACAAGGTCGTGACGCTCGTCGACCGCGCCGAGTGGAAGCGCCGCCAGTACCCGCCGGGCCCCAAGGTCACCGCGCTCGCGTTCGGCCGCGACCGCCGTCTGCCGATCACGAACCGCTGGCGCGAGCCGCTCGCCTGACGACGCCGGCACCCCGCGCGTCGTCCGCCCCCTCCCGCACCCAGGAAAGGCCGTCATGTCTGCTCACACCGCCCCCGAGCCCGCCGCGACCGGCGGCACGGGACCGCGCCGCGTCCGCGTGCACCACCTCGCCGAGGCCAAGACGCGCGGCGAGAAGATCACCATGCTCACCGCCTACGACGCGGTGACCGCGCGCATCTTCGACGACGCGGGGATCGACATGCTGCTCGTCGGCGACTCGATCGGCAACACGATGCACGGGCACGCGTCGACCCTGCCCGTCACGGTCGACGACCTGATCCCCCCGGCCCGCGCCGTCGCGCGCGCCGCGCGCCGCGCGTTCACCGTCGTGGACCTGCCGTTCGGCTCGTACGAGGCGGGCCCCGAGCAGGCGCTCGCCACCGGCGTCCGGTTCCTCAAGGAGACGGGCGTGAGCGCGGTCAAGCTCGAGGGCGGCCGCCGCGTCGCGGCGCAGATCCAGGCGCTCACGGACGCGGGCATCCCCGTCGTCGGGCACCTCGGCTTCACGCCGCAGTCCGAGAACCTGCTCGGCGGCCCGCGCGTCCAGGGGCGGGGCGACGACGCCGCGGAGCGCCTCAGCGAGGACGCGCTCGCCGTGGCCGAGGCGGGCGCCGTCGCGGTCGTGCTCGAGATGGTGCCGGTCGAGGTGGCCGCGCGCGTCACCGAGATCCTGCGCATCCCCACCATCGGCATCGGCGCGGGCGCCGCGTGCGACGGCCAGGTGCTCGTCTGGACCGACATGGCCGGGATGACGGACTGGTCGCCCCGGTTCGCCAAGCGCTACGCCGAGATCGGCGCCGCGCTCGGCCAGGCGGCGGCCGACTACGCCGCCGACGTGCGCGGCGGGACCTTCCCCGACGACGCGCACAGCTTCGCCCGCTGAGCACCCGGTGCGGGCGCCGGGTCACCCTGCGCCCGCACCGCCGTCGGCGACCCACGCGGCGACGCCGCTCGCGACGGCGTCCGCGTAGCGCTGGCGGCCCTCCTCCGACTCCATGACCGCGGCCTCGTCGGGGTTGCGCATCTCCCCCAGCTCGAGCATCACGGCCGGCCGCTCGGCGTGGTTGAGCGTCGCCAGGTCGGCGCGCCGCTGGACGGGGCCGTCGTCGGCCGCGACCGACGACGACGGCGCGAACCCGGCCGCCGTCAGCGCGGCCACGAGCTCGTGCGCGAGCGCGACGCTCGGCTCCCCCTGGGCCTCGTCCACGGGCGGGTCGGACACGATCGCGAAGAACCCGTGCGCGCGGCGGTCCTCCGTGCCGTTGGCGTGGAGCGAGACGAGCACGTCCGCGTCGTTCTCCTGCGGGAACCGGCCGCGCGCGTCGACGCACGGTCCCACGCCCGCGTCGTCGGGGCGCGTGAGCACGACGACGGCGCCCAGCTCGGTCAGGCGTCCCGCGAGCCGTCCCGCCACGTCCCACGTGAACGCGTGCTCCGGGTAGCCGGAGTCCGCGGACGTCCCCACGGTGTTGCAGGCCTTGGTGTCGCCACGGCCGTCGGGGACGGGCGCGTTCACGACGAGCGGGTTCGCCCCGTTCCCGCCGTTGTGCCCCGGGTCGACGGCGACCGTCACGCCCGCGAGCGGGGGCGCCGGCCCGGTCTCCGTGGCGGTCGGGTCGGGCGACGCCGTCGACGGCGCGGGCTCCGGCGCGGCGGGCACGGCCCCGCCCGAGGGGGTGACCGTCGTCGGGTCGGCCCCCGACACGGCGCGGACCTGCAGCGCGACGAGGAACGTCAGCGCGCCCACCGCCAGCCCGGCGAGGAGCAGGCCGAGACGGCCCGACCACACCCGGCGCGGGCCGGGCGGTGGGGCGTGGGTCACTCCTCGCGCTCGCGGCGGTCTTCCTCGTCCCAGGCGTCGGTGCGCTCGCGCGCCGTCTCCAAGGCCTTCTCGGCGGCCTCGCGCGTCGGGTACGGGCCCATGCGGTGCGACCACGACGCGCTCGGGCCGCGGTGCACCTCGCCGGTGCGCGTGTCGTAGTAGTACCCGTCCGCGGCCGCGGGCTCGCCGTCGTCGCTGAAGCGTGATCCGGTGCTCATGCCTCGATCCTCCCCCATCCCGGCCCGGCCGGCCGCCCACGGCGCCCGCGCGTTCGTAGACTGGCGGCCATGAGCACCGCCCCCGTCCCGGCCGACGCCGCCGCTCCCCCACGCCCCGGGCGCCGTGGTCCCCTGACGCCGGGCGTCGTGGGGCCGCAGCGGCAGGTCCCGACGACGATCGAGCGCCCCGAGTACGTGGGCCGGCCGGGACCGCGGCCCTTCGAGGGCAGCGAGGTCAACGACCCCGCGACCGTCGAGCGCATCCGGACGGCCTCGCGCGTCGCGGCGCAGGCGCTCGTCGAGGTCGGGCGCCACGTCGCCCCCGGCGTCACGACGGACGAGCTCGACCGCGTGGGCCACGAGTTCCTCCTCGACCACGGCGCCTACCCGTCGACGCTCGGCTACCGCGGGTTCCCCAAGTCGCTGTGCACCTCGCTCAACGAGGTCGTGTGCCACGGCATCCCGGACTCCACCGAGCTCGTCGAGGGCGACATCGTCAACGTCGACATCACCGCCTACGTGGGCGGCGTGCACGGCGACACGAACGCCACCTTCACCGTCGGCGAGGTGGACCCGGAGTCGGCGCTGCTCGTCGAGCGCACGCGCGAGGCGCTCGCGCGCGGCATCAAGGCCGTCGCGCCCGGCCGCCAGATCAACGTCGTCGGACGCGTCATCGAGCGCTACGCCGCCCGCTTCGGGTACGGGGTCGTGCGCGAGTACACGGGCCACGGCGTGGGGCGCGCCTTCCACTCGGGGCTCGTCGTGCCGCACTACGACGCGGCGCCCGACCACGCGACCGTGATCGAGCCCGGGATGGTCTTCACCATCGAGCCCATGCTCACCCTCGGCACGTCCGAGTGGCGGATGTGGGACGACGGGTGGACGGTAGTCACCGCGGACGCCTCGCGGACCGCGCAGTTCGAGCACACGCTGCTGGTGACCGACGACGGAGCGGAGATCCTCACACTGCCATGAACGCCCACCAGGACTCTCACGCCGCACCCCCCACGGACCGCCCGCGCCCCCGCACCGCCTTCGGCATCGACGTCGGCGGCAGCGGCATCAAGGGCGCCCCGGTCGACCTCGCCACGGGCGAGTTCGCGCAGGAGCGGCACCGCATCCCCACCCCCCAGCCGTCGACGCCGCAGGCCGTCGCGGAGGTGATCGCCGAGCTCGTGGGCGCCTACGACCTCCCGCAGGACGTGCCGATCGGCGTCGCGTTCCCCGCCCCGCTCCAGCACGGCGTCGTGCGGTTCATCGCCAACCTCGACAAGTCGTGGACGGGCGTCGACCTCCCGGCGCTCGTCGCGCGCGAGACGGGACGGCACGTCGTCGCCGTCAACGACGCCGACGCCGCGGGCGTGGGCGAGGTGCGCTACGGCGCCGCGCGCGACGCGGACGGCGTCGTGCTCGTCGCGACGCTCGGCACCGGCATCGGCAGCGCGATCCTCGTCGAGGGCCACCTGCTCCCCAACACGGAGCTCGGCCACCTGGAGATCGACGGGTACGACGCCGAGACGCGGGCCTCCGACGCCGCGCGCGACCGCGAGGACCTCGACTGGGCGCAGTGGGCCGAGCGGCTCCAGCGCTACTTCGGGGTCGTCGAGGACCTGTTCTCGCCCGACCTCATCGTCGTGGGCGGCGGCGTGAGCAAGAAGCACGAGCACTTCCTGCCGCTGCTGCACCTGCGGGCGCCGATCGTGCCCGCCCAGCTGCGCAACGCGGCCGGGATCGTGGGCGCCGCGTCGCTCGCGGCCGACGCCGTCTGACGATCGTGCCCACGGTCCGAGCCCGGTCCCGAGGGGCCGGGCTCGCCGGGGCCGTCAGGCCGGGCTGACCTCGTGGTGCTCGGTGCCGAAGATCTCGATGACGCCGAGCATCTCGAGGACGTCCGTGACGACCGTCGGCGGGTTGCGCAGCGTCACGGACAGCCCCTCCTCGGAGCCGATCGTGTAGAACTGCACGAGGAACGCGATGCCCGTCGAGTCCATGAACGTCACCTTGGACGTGTCGATGACCACGGGTACGTCGCGTTCGAGAGCGTTGGCGAGCGCGGCGCTCGCCTCGCTGCGCAGGGCGACGTCGATCTCGCCCCACATGTCCACGACGCTCGCGTCGCGTTCCTCGAGCAGCCGGATGCCGCCCGTCCCTGCCCCGGTGTCGCTGCGTTCGAGCTCCTGTACCAACACTGCCCCGCCCTTCGTCCCGCCTTGCCTCGCCCACCCCGACGAGTGCCGCGCCTCCTGCCCGACGCCCCGACCTGTCGGCCCCCTGCTCTCGTACGTCGTCGGGCGACAGCAGGACTCCGGCGTGGTCGGTCGTCGCCAGAGTACCCCACGGATAGCGTCGGCTGGTAGGCCTCTGGCGAAGACTTTACCCAGACCCCCGTGGGCGGCCGTTCACCGGGGCGATGGTTGAGGGTTCATTCAACAACTGGACGGCTGTCCAGACGGCGACGGCCGCCACGGACCCGGTCTCGGGTCGACGTGACGGCCGTCGTGGCGGGCGCCGGACCTCAGCCGGTGTTCTGCAGGCCGGCCGCGACCCCGTTGACGGTGAGCAGCAGCAGGTGCTGGAGCTCGTCCTTCACGGGGCCCTCCGCGCCGGAGCGCAGGCCGCGCAGCGCGCGGACCTGGAGCAGCGAGAGCGCGTCGACGTACGGGCTGCGGAGCTGGACCGCGCGGCCCAGCACGCGCCGGCCGGCGAGCGGCCACGCGTTCTCCGTCACCGCGAGGACCTGCTCGCGCGTGAGGCGCAGCTCGTCGAGGATTGCCTGCGCGAGGTCGTCGCGGTCCCCGAGCGCGAGGTACCGCTCGGCGATGCGCTCGTCCGTCTTGGCGAGCGACATCTCGACGTTGTCCAGCAGCGTCGCGAAGAGCGGCCACTCGCGGTGCGCCTCGCGCAGCAGCTCGAGGTCGCCGAACTCGCGCAGCGCCGTGCCGAGCCCGTACCAGCCCGCGAGGTTGATGCGCGCCTGCGACCAGGAGAACACCCACGGGATCGCACGCAGGTCGTCGAGCGACGAGACCGACAGACCGCGACGTGCCGGGCGAGACCCGATCGGCAGGAGGCCGACCTCCTCGAGCGGGGTCACCTGCGAGAACCACTGCGGGAACCCGTCCGCGCGCACGAGCTCGTGGAACCGGCGGCGCGACGACTCGTCGAGCGCGGCCGCGAGGTCGCGGTAGCGCTCGGTCGCCTCGGCGTTGCGCTTCTCCGTCGACGGCGCCGACGCGAGCAGCGTCGCCGCGGCGACCTGCTCGATGTGGCGCGACGCGATCGTCGGGTCGCCGTAGCGCGCGAGGATGACCTCGCCCTGCTCGGTGAGCTTGAAGCGGCCGTCGACCGAGCCCGGGGGCTGGGCGAGCACGGCACGGTTCGCCGGGCCGCCGCCGCGGCCGAGGGCGCCGCCGCGGCCGTGGAACAGCGTGAGCGTGATGTCGTGGCGCTCGGCCCACTGCGCGATGCGGCTCTGCGCGTCGTGCAGGGCGAGGGTCGCGGACACCGGGCCGACGTCCTTCGACGAGTCCGAGTAGCCGAGCATGACCTCGACGCGGCGCCCGTTCTCGGCGAGCCGACGCTGCACCTGCGGCAGCGTGAGCATGGACTCGAGGATGTCGACGCTCGCCCGGAGGTCGGCGAAGGTCTCGAACAGCGGGATCGCGTCGACCACGGGCGCCTCGTCGGAGCCCTCGAACGCGAGCTCTGCGAGCTCGTACACCGCCGCCAGGTGCTCCGGCTTCTGCGTGAACGACACGATGTAGCGGCGTGCGGCCCGGATGCCGTAGCGCTGCTGGACCGCGCCGAGCGCGCGGAACGTGTCGAGCACCTCGCGCGTACGGTCGGAGAGGTCGCCGTGCAGGCCCTTCTCCGCGATCTCGGCGAGCGCCCCCTCGTGGACCTGGGAGTGCTGGCGCACCTCGAGCTCCGCGAGGTGGAACCCGAACGTCTCGACCTGCCACACGAGCTGCTGCAGGTCCCCGTACGCCGCACGGGGCGCGCCCGCCGCCACGAGCGACTCCTGGACGACCCGCAGGTCGGACTCGAGCTGCTCGGCGTTCGGGTAGGCGAGGTCGGCGTTGCGGGCCCGCGTCGCGGCGATGCGGTCCGCGACGACGAGCAGGACCGCGCGGTGCGGCTCGCGCGGCGACGCCTCCGACGCGGCGACGGTGACCGCCTCCGAGAGCCGGCGCTGGCGCTCCCACAGGGCGCGCAGGCCGTCCGACGGCGGCGTGCCGTCCTGGTCGAGCGTGAGCTTGCGCCCGACGGCGCGCGCCTGCTGCTCGAGCGCCGCGAGCGCGTGGTCGGCGGCGATCGCCGCGGCCTGGCGCGTGACGTCGGCCGTGACGTTCGGGTTGCCGTCGCGGTCGCCGCCGATCCACGTGCCCAGGCTGACGAACGGCCGCACGAGCGGCTCCTCGCGCCCCGCCTCGTCGCCCAGGAGCCAGTCGTCGAGGCGGCGGTAGACGGTGGGGAACGTGTCGAACATCGTGGCGTCGAACACGCCGAGCGCCGTCTTCACCTCGTCGAGGACCGACGGCTTGTGCTCACGGATGGGGGCGGTGCGCCACATCGTGTCGATCTCGGCGAGGAGGCGACGCTCGTTCTCCGCGAGCGACGTGCCGCCGAGGCGCTGCGCGTCCCGCTCGTCGAGCAGCGTCGCGATGCGCCGCACCGCGCCGGAGACCGCACGGCGGCGGGCCTCGGTCGGGTGCGCCGTGAGCACCGGGCGGAACTCGAGCCCGCGGAGACGACGCAGCGCCTCCTCGCGGCCCACCTCGCCGACGAGCTGCTCGAACGCCTCCGGGAGGGAGTCGTCGGGCGTCGTGGCGCGGGTCGCGAACTCGGCCTCGCGCTCGCGCAGGACGCGCACGCGGTGGTACTCCTCCGCGAGGTTCGCGAGGTGGAAGTAGCACGTGAAGGCACGGGCGACCTGCTCGGCGCGAGCCATGGAGAGGCCCTCGACGAGCGTCTCCGCCTCGGCCAGCACGGCACCGGACGGGTCGTCGTACGCGCGGATCGAGAGCTCGCGGAGCCGCTCGACGTCGTCGAGCAGGTCCTGGCCGCCCGTCTCGCGCAGCACGGTGCCGAGGAGGCCGCCGAGGAGGCGGACGTCGTCGCGCAGCGGGCCCGGGACGTCGTGGCGCGCGAGGCCGCGCCCGGCGTGACCGGTGTCGTCGGGGAGGTCGGAGACGTCGGCGGAGACCCGGTCGGGGCCGTCGGCAGCACCCGGGGACGGGGACAGTTCCGAAGGGGAGAGGTCGTTCACGGTGACGAGAGTATTCCTTGACCGTCAGGGGACGTCGAGACGTCCGAGGGGTGATCGCTGGTCGAGCACGGGTCGGCCCGGGGTCGTGGGGCGCAGCCCGGGCGCACCGCAGGAGGTCAGCGGCGCGCGCCGACCCGCACCGCGTCGAACGGCGCGTTCGAGGCCACGCGGTCCTCGATGGAGGCGGTGACGACGTCCTTGGCGACGCGCGCGGCGTCGAGCACCGAGGCGCCCTTCGCGAGCTCCGCGGTGATCGCGGCGGCGAACGTGCAGCCGGCCCCGCTCACGCGCTCCTCGCCGATCTTCGGGGTGCGCAGCACGTGCACCTCGTCGCCGTCGACCAGGACGTCGACCGCGTCGGGGCCGGGCAGCTCGACGCCGCCCTTCGCGACGACGGCGCGCGGGCCGAGCGCCTGGACCTTGCGCGCCGCCTCGACGAGCTCCTCGACCGTCTCGATCGACTCGACGCCCGCGAGCGTGCGCGTCTCGAAGAGGTTGGGCGTGACGACGGTCGCGAGCGGGAGGACCTGCGCGCGCAGCGCCGTGTCGGTGTCGAGGGCGGCACCGGGCTCCTGGCCCTTGCAGATGAGGACCGGGTCGAGCACGACGTGCTCCCACGTGCGCGAGCGCAGCGACTCGGCGACGACGTCGATCGTCGCGGGCGTGCCGAGCATGCCGATCTTCACGACCGAGGGCTCGTGCGTGACCGTCGCCGCCTCGAACTGGTCGGCGATCACCTGCGGGTCCACGGGGACGAAGCGGTGGCCCCAGTCGTTCTTCGGGTCGAACGAGACGATGCACGTGAGCGTGCCGACGCCGTAGGCGCCGAGCTCCTGGAACGTCTTCAGGTCGGCCTGGATGCCGGCGCCGCCGGTGGCCTCGGAACCGGCGATGACGTAGGCGAGCGGAGGCGTGTGCGAGTCGTGGTGCGACATGGTGCTCCTCGGCACGAGTAGGACGGGGCCCGTCCTCCCGGTGGTGCCGGGAGAGGCGGGCGGACGCGCCGGCGGACCGGCGTCTCCGCGGCGGGTGCGGCACGACAGCCTAACGCCGCACCGCGGCGCTCACGCCGTCCCGCCGCCTCGCGGGCGCCGCGGCCCGAGCCCGCCCGGGCCGCGCGCGGCCCTCCCGTGCCCGCGCACGAGCAGAGTCCCGAGGCCGAGCAGGAGGGCGGCGAGTGCCGCCAGGCCGGCCGTCGTGGCGCCCGTCACGGCGAGGGCGTACGAGGGCCCCGCGGACGGCCCCGGGGCGGCCGGGTGCGAGCCCGGCACCGCACCGGCGGGCGGCTCCCCCGGGCCCGACGGCGGGAGGCCGGGACCGGGGCCGGGGCGCGGCCGTCGCGCTCGGCGCGGACGGCACCACCAGGAGGGCCACCACCAGGCACCACAGCAGAGCCGTCGCGACGATCGACCGACGGCGGTCCGGCGCGTCTGTGCGTCGTCCCATCTCGTTCTCCGCTCGAGGGGAGTCGTGGGTCCACGCGCGACGTTGCGCACTGTCGCGACGCCCCGCACGGCGGGGCGCTCGGACCAGCAGCGCGTTCGTGGAGGATCGGTGCGGCGTCGAGCTCGTCGGTGACGGTTGGGACGCGCAAGACACCGACGTCGGGAACCACCGTCGAGCCGGGCACGGCGACCACCGAGCGGGTCGCGCATCTGCGCACCCACCCCCGCGCCGTCCCCTCGACAAGAGGAGGATGCGGGAACGTGCTGCACCCGCCGCCCTACGCCGGAGTTACCGCGTACAGCGACGCATCGCCTGGTTACTGCGTCTTCAAGGACAGCCCGTCGCCGCGTCACCCGCTATGTCGACTACAGCATCGAGCGGGTCTGGACGGACCTCGACTGACGTGACCAGGGCACCCGCGATGGGCGTCCTGGTCGCCTCGTCTTCCTGCCTCGGTCCGTGACCACCTGCGCCTTCGGCGCCCCTCCATCGCATGTCGTGGCGGCTTGCATACCGTGAACGCACCCTGTTGCGGAAGGTCATCGACATCACGAACGGCGCACCTTCCCGGCGGTCCCCGGGGGTGCCATCCTTCACGCCCACGCGCCCCATGGTGTGCGCGAAGAAGGGGGACAAGCATGAACGTACGTAAGCTGCTGCGAGTCGGCACCACCGGTGTCTTGGTAGCGGTGCTGGTTGGAACCGGGCTGGTGAGCGCCGCAGCTGCACCGGTTGCCGCCTCGACGACCGAGGATGACGAGATCGCTGTCGGCGACGGCGAGTACATGCCGCTCGACTACACCGGCCTCGATCCGGTCGCGGAGGACTACACCCTCGCCGTTCCGGGCGGGGACGGGCTCACCGTTCAGAGGTTCGACCCGAAGGCCATTCCTCTCCTGCCGCCGAGGGGCGGCACTGAACCGACGCTCCCTTCGCCGCAGGCGACGTGGGCCGCGTGCGGAGTCTTCGACAAGAACACCAAGCTCGTCCGGACGTTCCAGCGTGTTGCGCGTGCTGGCTTCTCGTCTGGAAAGACGTACCTGCGGTGCGGCTCGCCGAGTTGGGGTCTGCGCCACGTCGCGGATCGGCACCGCACCCAGTGGGAGATGTTGGCGATGATGGGCGGCAGCTCCAGCTGGCGCACGTTCACGGACTGGGCGATCAACGAGGCGCTGAGGTCCCCGGCCCACGTCTGGTACGAGAGCAAGAACGACACCTACGTCTACAAGACAAAGATCCAGATTCGCGACCGCAGCGATCGAGTGCGCGCGGTGAAGTATGCCTACGTCGTCGTGGCCAGGGTCTCCAAGAACATCATCACCACCTATCCTGCGAGTTCATGACCACCCGAACCGTCGAGCAGTTCGCCCTCCAGTCGGCCTCCGACGGCAACGACGTGCGCGTCACCACCGACGGAGCGCAGATCCACCGCTGGGACGACAGGCACTACGCCCCGCCGATCGTCCTGGACGTCGACGACGAGGACCTGAACCGCTTCCTCGACGCGGTCGCCGAGGACGTCGAAGTGCTCTGGCCCGGACGAGAGCCGCGTTGGGCGGGCTTCGCTCTCCTGATGACCCACATCGACGAACTGCTGCGAACGCGCGAGACACCGCCCGCCCGACTGGGTTTCGACGAAGCAGGGCAGCTCAGGGCGCCTTAGCCGTTCAGAGGCGGCTGACGACCTTCGACACGACGCGGGCCGGGAACGCGTGAAGGTGCCCGGCTCGCGCCGTCTCTGATGCGAGGCGGCCGAACCTCTGTCGCAGAGCCCGGCGTGGGCGGAGTGGAAGAGTCCGCGCCGGGCTCACCCCAGTCCGGGGACCGTCAGCGCCAGCGGGTAGGGCACAACCTCCCGACGCCGTTGAGTCGTGATCGCCGCCAGCGTCGATCGTCACGTCACCAGAGGACGTGCCGCTGTCTCAGGTCGGGCGGTGCGATGCGGACGAGTCGGTCTGTACGCCGGGTTGTATCGACGGAAATTTGGGCGGTCCGCGGTGGCCATCGTACGCGTTGGAGCGTTGGGATTCCGCCACTCTCCACGTTGGGCACCGTTGACCGACACGGGACGCTTGTGGTCCTCTTGCGGACTCCCTGCGGACTACTTCCGACGGCTGTTGCGGGACCTACCCGTGCGCCGCAACGGGTCAGCTGCCTGCACCGCGGTCCGCATCTTGAAGTCCTCCACGGACTCGTCGGAAAACTTGAGGAGTCGTTCAATGCGGTGGTGGTGAATGCCCCTCGCCTTGCGTCGCACCCAGTCCTCTGACATGCCGATGCGGCGTCCGAACTCTCCCGCATCGAAGAGGGCGACAGGTACGGCGGTCTCAGCCGGGTCGTTTTCCATACCGGCGATGGTGCCATCATCGCCCGGCACATCGGGAGTCCCTTGGGCGCTCGGCACGGGCTCGACCTAGCCTTCATGGCGCCATTTGGCATCTAAGCATGCAAATGGATACGTCGGGTTTGAGAAGACCAATTCGTGTCCTATCTTGGGCGCCATGATGCCGCCCGGGCAACGCCCAGCGCCCGCCCGCACCAGCGACGGAATCGACTATCGCGTTGAACAGAGAGTCGCCCACGCACTTTGCGTCCGGGGCTCAGCCAAGGAGGAGCTGCGGCAACCGCCAGCCCGATGCACCGCACGTTCAGCCGAACGATCGCCGCGTTCGAGACATGACGCCGGAAGCGAGAGTTCGCGGGCTAGCGGAGCGGCACTCGAGACGCCAACACCTCGGCCCCTACTCCGCCTCGCACCAATAACGACCTGACGGTCGCGGCATTGTGGTCGTGATCTAGAAGGGGACCCATTGTCACATCGATGACCGGCAACGGCTCGCCCGACGAGCCCTTGGCGATACCGCGACGCACCTCCCAGCGAGCTTCCATTTTCGTGCCTGGAACACTCCTCCCGATGCGCTGGTACATGACGACGCCATATCGGCTCGGGCGGAACATACTATGGCGAGAACCGTACGCCGTCACGATTGTGCGAACTTCATGTTCGCCAGAGAAGCCTGGCGATTTGATTAGGGTTGCTATGGCCGCGAGGTCGCCCGCGAATGACGAAAGCAGCATCTGCCTCGCGCCGTCTCGCTCAGCCATATAATCATCAACATTGCCGGACGATGACGCCAGGTCGTCAACTGTGCGCTCAAACTTCTCGAACTCCGACGCAGCCTGTCTAAGAAAGAGCTCCAAGGCTTCTTCACGTCTCTCTTTGGCGTAAAGCACCTTTTGCCAGGGCGAAATTTCGACGACATCTTCGAATTGGCGCATTGCCCGTCTTATTTCCGAAACACCTTCCGGGACTTCCAGGGGCCCGTGTTCGGTGAGCACGCTTAGGGGGACGCTAGGGTCCAGTCCAACCGCATAGCCACGGCCTCCATCTGCGTACAGCCTCCATTGATTTGCATCGTCGGGACGCGTAGAGGCGCAGCACATAAATGCGGTAGTTAGTTCGTGGATGCCAACCTCCGCAGCTTCCTTGAGGTAGTCCAGAAAGGGTAGGCTAGATGACTGCCGGTTCAGCCAATCATTGATGTACTCCACGCCTTGGCGAACTTCTGCCAGGTCATTCATGCCATGGGATTCGGTGGCCCAGAGCTCGCCCCCCCTGGATCAACCCCAAGAGGCCGCCGGCGTCGGTGTAGTGGTATATGACATCAGTGTCTGCCGCTACCAGGTCCGAAAGTTCACCATACAGAGCCATGGCACGAGCGTAGCGCCGGCGTTCAGGCTCGCTCGGAAGCCACGCGGGCTCGGCATGCACGACAACGTCGCCGACCGTCGGAGGGGTGCACGATGGTGTTCTCCTCTGTGTACTCGTGACCGCGGAGGCAGTGCGTCTTTGCGCGCTGGTGGTCCGCACCACCACGCCGATCCGTCAAGCCGTGCCGACCCCACCGGTCGTAATGCATCCGCCACATCTCCCGCGCAACATCCACCCGGTCGCAACTGTCGACCACGCAAGTGCTGCGGTCCGCGGCTCGCTTAGCCGACCTCGCAGCGAAGTGGGGTCGTGCGCGTTCCGCGAGGTCGTTGTCGACCAGCCAGGGCCCGGTCTCGCCGCCCCGGTCGACCTGCTCGCGCAACCAGCGCCGGACCATCGACGTGGAGACACGACCTCTGACGCCATTGCGAGAAGGAGAGCCTCATGGGAGAACATTTGGGCCAGTGTCGACGTGTCCGATCGCCTGCCGTATCTCGTCACTCGCCACACGGTCGATATTCGCTAGGAGCGGCAGTCCCGACTCCACCAAATCTTGTAGATAAAAGACCGCGCTGGTCCTGCCGGCAGCGGTACCAGACCCGAAGTCCGAGCGAATTTCGCGCGACCCCACCAGCGAAGTCGCCGACTGGACGATGGTCGCACCACCCAGCGCACTCTCGAGATTGTCCAGAACATCATCCTTTGAAATGTCCGAACCATCCTCAGCGGCATAGTCAAGCCTGCGAGAACCCACAGATAGCTTGATCTCCGAGAGCGTGATCCCGGCTCGTTTGGCTCGGTCCTTGAGCGTCGAGGCAGAAACGCTCGATCGCAATCCAGCAATCTGAAACTCGTCGATTCGATTAGGCGCGAAGATGGCAGCCGCGCCCGGAAGGCCCAGTCCAACCACGCCATCCCTGACGAACCACTCGTATGGTGCCGTCCCCTCAGGCTCGGGCACCACACGCGCCGCCTTCGCGCGCAGGCGTTTCGCCGCAGCCTTCATAAGGAACTGAAGATTCTTGCCGTTTGAAGCCTCGCTGAGGCCAAGCAGCTGACTCAAAGTTAGGTTCTTCGCAATGCGCGCCCAAAATTCTGGGTCATCAATATCTATCGTGCGAAGCAGCAAGTCAAGGCCAATGTCGCTGGGGCTGGCACTGAGGGAAGTGGCGCCCGGAAAGCTGACACCGTCAGCACCAGACCCAACCCACACTGCCTGGAGGAAACTGGTCACCTCTGCCGCGTGGGCCAGATCCAAGTACGCCTCGGCAGCGTTGACGGCAGACCGAGTCGTGTCAGATTCGCCGAGTTGGGCCCCGACAAACCCAAGGGCGAGATCGCTCGCAAAGTCATCGGCCTGATCCGGCCTAACGACTCCAGCGCCGCCCTGCAGCAGGGACCGTGAGCCCAGTTCGATAACAGGTTCATCGATCTGTCGCGCTGCCATTCGCGAGAACCCCTGCGGCTCTGCGATAAGCGTGCGGGCCTCACGCGCAGTTTCAGTCAGTACCTCGTCCCGAACACCCTCGTCGGCGTTCGGCCGAGACTCCGAAAGAGGCATGAGGATGGGCCGTTCGGATCGCACATATGTGAGGTCATCTAGCAAGTAGTCGGGGTTCGCACTGGTTCGCAGATAGACGTATCGGACGGTCTTCTCACGAGGCCATTCGAGAACAAGGTCGGGCGCGTACGTATTGTTAAAGAACTCGGTTGTCCGCACCACTGCGGATCGGTCCGCGCTGGCCAGATTGTCAGCGACACTCCTCTTGATCGTCTCTATTGAAACGTTCTTGATCGGTTCATGCGAGACTACAGTCGACATTTTGGTTCATCTCCCTGACGCGATGCGGCGAGCGACCACTTGCGCACGCTCGTCATCACTAATGACCAGCGTCTCCTGCTTATCCGATAGGACGATGACCCAGATCCGCCGAGAAACCTCTTCGGCTAGATCTCGGTCGATTTGAGACCGAGCGGTTTCAACGTCAACGCCCCCGAAGACCCTTTGGCGATTCACGTCGCTGAGGAGCGCATCCTCAATCTTGCCCGTGGAGAACAGCGATGTCCACGTGGTTATACGAAACGGCGCCCAAGTTATCCACATGAAATGGTCCGCCATACGACCGTCCGTATCAAGCGTCACGTAGCTCTGAGCGAGGAACTTGTCAAAGTGGGTGCCCTGGTCGCTGGCATCGTCGTACTTCTTAGACTCTGCCAAGAAGTGCTGCAAGTGATAGTCGCCACCGGCGAGCACTCCGCCGAGGTCGTAGGAATACTGATTTCCGCCATAGGGCCAGACAAATTCCAGCTTTCCTGAGGCAGTGTCATCATAGGCAGTCCAGCTGGCTTGGACGCGAGTGGTCGCATCAAGCCACTTCTTCGCTCTGCGGACGCCGTCCTCGCCCTTCTGGTGCGATTGCTCCCCTACCATGCCCGGGATGCTAGTGCACAACGGGCTGCGACGGCGCCGCCCTCGCGTGGCAATCTTGTCCGAGCCCCAAGTTCACCCGCCGGCGGCGGCCTCGACCCATGAGCGGATGCTCCGACCCGCCGTCCAGGCGAGCCGAGGGCATCGTGCTGTCACTCCGGGGGCTACGAGTGGGCGGATCCAGCTGTCCGGGGCAGACCCGGGGTCCCAGCCTGGTCCTCCAGGTTCGCGGTCGAGTTCCTTGATCGCCTGTCGCAGCACCCAGGCCTGCGCCGCGACAGGCGCGTCACCGTTGAGGCTCAGCGACAGGCCCTGAGAGTCGCGGCTCAGGACGCCGTCGATGGCAAACTTCGGGAACCTGTTGCGCCACTTGGAAACGAACATGTCGACCTTGATCCCGAGCCGGGTCGCTTCGCGGACGCCAGCGTTGACGTCCTCCGTCGTGCACTCCCCAGGCATGAGCACATCCTGACGCGGCGGCGTCCGAAGCGCTCATCGGTGCGCCAGGCCCGAGCGCGCAGCAGTCCTTGCGCATGAGCGGGACGCCGCACCAGGAGGGTTCGTTCTCCTCGCGCGCAATGCAGCACTCCCTGTACGTCTTCTCGCTCCCGTACGGGCACGGGCCCTGCTGCCCAACCGGGTGCAGGGTGCCGCCCATGATGGCCGCGAACTCGTCCCCCGAGTCGTTAAACGTGTGGATGATCCGAGTCGTGACACTCCCACGCTTGAGCCGTTTGTGGTGCAGTTCGCCACCGACAAGCACCTTGAACTTCGACTGTGCGGCCAACGTCGAACGAGTCGCGCGGCTGTGCTCGGCGAGTGCAACCCAGCCCTCGTCCCGTCGTTGGGTGGTAGATCCCGACGGGAAGCGACTCCACACCAGCGAGGTTGGCACGGTGCGCCGCTTCCACCCGCTCGCGGGTCACCTCGTCCGGGTACCGGGTGCGGTCGTTCATCAGAGCCTTCCGGTACCGCCCGAACTCGTAATCCGATGGTCGCGTGCCGGCTGGGACCGATGCACAAACGGCCCAAATACCTCGGTTGGCTGGAAGTCGTCGAGAGACGGGAACGGGGTGCAGCGCGAGTGCCTCCCCGAGTGGATCCTCACGCTGGTCGTCGAGCGCCTCCGGAGAGTCCCTGATCGCCGCCTGGCCGCACTCATTGATGTCATCCATGGAGAGCAGCGACTCGGAGCGTGAGCGACGTTCGCAGCCCACAGCTCCCCGAACGCGACGTCTCCCTGGACGACCGCCCCATCGAGGTGGGGCATGGCGTACACCTTCGAGTGTCGGCCACGCGACCGGAGTGCCTTGCTGTAGGTCCACGTGCCCGAGACGATCTCCGCGTGGTCGGTGCCGATTGTGATCCCGAGGAAAGTCTGCTGCGAGCTCCAATGCTGGAAAGAGGCTGATCGGCGCCGCCGTCCTTTAGGTTCTCGGGCCTTGGGCCGGGCCGCCGAGCGCGCGGCCAGGCGTAGCGGAGTTCGGGACGTGATACCCCCTCCGGTCTCCCGGAATGCCGTGGTGATCTGGATCGTGCGGTTCTTGAGGGACACCTAGGCGGCGGCGAGGTTCGCCCCGGCGCTCATCGCCTGACCCGTGTCGGCAAAGATGTCCGTCCGTATCGTCTCTGGGATCAACCCGTACCGGTCCGCGAGATCACTTGCTGCCTGCTCGGGCATCCCGGCCGTTGTTGATGCGGTGATGAACGCCTGCCGACCGCGCGCCATCTTGTCCCGCAGCACGTCCTGCGACGCGCCAGGCTTCTGGTCCGCAACCACTACACCCCAAGCCGCGTCAGTAACGCCTCGAAGGGCGGCATCGTTCGCCCGGCCCTCAGCCGTGTTCAGATCCAGCGTCGCGCTGATCTGCCCTACCGACTCCGAGACGCCATCGATCGCCGCCTGAAACTGTGACTCCGCTTCGCGCGCTGACAGGACCACGCCAGCGACCTCACGCTAGGCGGAAATGAGATCCGAGAGCGCAACCGTCTGGTCCAAGGTCGCCGTGGAGGCACTGGCGGCGCATCTGGCAGCCTTCCCGGCCGGACGCGACGGGCTCGTGTTCACCTGGTCGACGGGCGCGGCGCTGCGCCGGTCAAGCTTGCACGACGTCTGGCGGTCCGCGGTTCGCGACGTCGGGCTTGAGAACGCGAGCTTCCACGAACTGCGCCGCCACTACGCGAGCCTGCTCATCCGACACAGTGAGTCCGTGAAGACGGTCCAGGCGCGCCTCAAGCACGCGTCCGCCGTCGAGACGCTCGACACCTACTCGCACCTGTGGCCGGACTCCGACGACCGCACCCGCGACGCAGTCGACAGCGTGCTCGGGACGATGGGCGGAAAGGTCAGTAGTCGTGGAGCTTGAGCGCTCTTCCGGGTACTACAAAGCACTCGGGCGCGTGAGCGTGAGCTACCCGAACCTTTAGTTTCAGGTCGCGATGCTTGTCTGCGCCGTGTCGATGGCGCATTACGATCCTCTCGCCCTGTGCTCCAGCCAGGGAGAAGCGCTCCGCACCCTCGAGCAGGTGTCGGAGGACCATCCGAAGGAACGAGGAAACGAACTTCGACGTCTTCACGCCGATGTGCGCACGGCACGGCTCGAGCGTCATCACGCCGCACACGTCGTGGTCATGATCCAGTACGGGACCGGAGACTTCATGCAGGTCGCTCCGAGGGAGCCCGAAAGGGAGATGGTCCTAGACGTGAAGGATCTTCGGCGTCTTGACCAGCACCTGTCAGCGCTCGCCGCGTGCGCTCTTCGGATTTCTGCGGACTGGTCGCGGGCCGGGCACGACGGCCAGAAGTGTATTTCCAGGTCAGCGGCTCATGTGCGGACGAGTCGGTCTGTACGCCGGGTTCTGTTCCCGCGCGAGGTCACCCTCGCGCGGGCGACGGTCATCCATCTAGGCCCTGCGTCGCCGCAGGGCTCGAGCGGTCTACCCGACTGTGCTTCTCCGTGGAGAATCGGGCGGGCAGCCCTCAGACACAGTCTGTCTGACCTTGCTCCAGGTGGGGTTTACCGAGCCGGACCGGTCACCCGGTCCGCTGGTGGTCTCTTACACCACCGTTTCACCCTTACCGCACCGGTCGGGGCCGGAGCCCTTCCCGACGCGGCGGTCTGTTCTCTGTGGCACTGTCCCGCGGGTCACCCCGGGTGGGCGTTACCCACCACCTTGCCCTTCGGAGCCCGGACGTTCCTCGGCGGGAGGCACGAGGCCTCCCGACGCGACCGTCCGACCGACTCGTCCGCGCCAGCAAGGCTACCGCTCCCGGGCGGCTCGGCGGACCAGCGACCGGCCCGCCGGCGGGTCATGGCCCGTAAGATGGCCCGCCCCCCTCGAAGCCTGCTCCCGGAGGTCTGTCGTGCCCGCCACCGCCGAACCGTCCGCCCCCGACGCCCCGAGCGCGGCACCCGCCACCGACACGTCGGCCGAGCTCGCCCGGGAGCAGGAGTTCCTCGCCGACGCCCGCAGGCAGCTCGCGCGCATGCGCGAGCGGGCGGGGTCGCTCGACGCGCTCGCGGGAGACCGGGTCAGCGCCGAGTACCTCGAGGCGGCGCTCGCCCGTCGGCTCGCCCAGCTCGCCGACGACCCCGAGGTCCCGCTCTTCTTCGGACGCATCGACCTCGACGGCACCGGCCACGAGCCCGCCGAGGTCTTCCACATCGGCCGCCGCCACGTCTCGGACCCCGAGGGCGACCCGCTCGTCGTCGACTGGCGCGCCCCGGTGAGCACGCCCTTCTACCGCGCTACCCGCACCGAGCCGATGGGAGTCGCCGTCCGCCGCCGCTACGGCTTCCAGCGCGGCGCCCTCACCGGCTTCGAGGACGAGACGCTCACCGCCCCGGGTCCGGGCGTGGAGTCCTCCGCCATCCTCGAGGCCGAGATCGAGCGGCCCCGTACCGGGCCGATGCGCGACATCGTCGCCACCATCCAGCCCGAGCAGGACGTCATCGTGCGCAGCGGGATCGACCGGACCGTCGTCGTGCAGGGCGCGCCGGGCACCGGCAAGACCGCCGTCGGGCTGCACCGCGCCGCGTACCTGCTGTACTCCCACCGGGAGCGGGTGAGCCGCGCCGGGATGACCGTCGTCGGGCCCAACGCGAGCTTCCTGCGGTACATCCGCGACGTGCTGCCTGCCCTCGGCGAGGTCGACGCGGCCCAGACCACCGTCGAGCAGATCGTCACGGCGCACGGCCGCCTGCGCGGCACGGAGCCCGCGGACGTCGCGCGGCTCAAGGGCGACGCGCGGCTGGCCGAGGTGCTCCGCCGCGCGGTGTGGTCGCACCTCGTCGACCCGTCCGAGGCGCTCGTGCTGCCCCGCGGTGCGCGCCGCTGGCGCGTCGCCCCGCACGAGGCCCGCGAGTGCGTGGCGCAGGTGGTCGGCCGGGAGCCGCGCTTCGACGCCGGTCGCGACCACCTGCGGCACGCGCTCGCGCACCGGATCCTCGTGCAGATCGAGGAGTCCGGGGAGGCGCTCGACGAGCGGGCCTGGGACGCGCTCGCACGCACGCGGCCGGTTCGGGACTACACCGCCGCGGTGTGGCCGAAGGTCACGCCGACGGCGCTGCTGCACCGGCTCCTCGTCGACCCCGCGTTCCTCGCCGCGAGCGCCGACGGCGTTCTCACCCCGGCCGAGCAGGAGCTGCTGCGCCCGGCCCGACCGTCCCGCACGCCGGGCACGGCTCGCTGGACGCTGGCCGACCTCGTCCTGCTCGACGAGATCGCGGACCTGCTGGCCCGCGGGGCGTCGGTCGCGCACGTCGTGGTGGACGAGGCGCAGGACCTCTCGCCGATGATGCTGCGCGCTCTCGGGCGCCGGGCGCGCACCGGCTCGCTGACGGTGCTGGGCGACCTGGCCCAGGCGACGACGCCGTGGGGGGTCTCCTCGTGGACCGACGCGCTGACGCACCTCGGCAAGCCCGACGGCCACGTGGAGCAGCTCACCGCGGGCTTCCGCGTCCCCGGCGACGTCATCGAGTACGCGGCCCGCCTGCTGCCCTCGATCGCGCCGGACCTCGACCCGCCGGTCGCCGTACGCCGGGCGCGGGGCGAGCTCGTCCTCACCACGAGGCCGGTCGTGGACCTGGTCCGCACGGCGCTCGCCCGGGAGGGGTCGGTCGGGCTGATCGTGCCCGACGCCGGCACGGACGCCGCGCGCGCCGCGCTCGCCGCGGCGGGCCTCGCCTTCGCGGTCGTCGGCGAGGCGTCGGACGACGACGGCGCGGTCGAGTTCGACGCGCGCCTCGACCTCGTGCCCGCGTCGCTCGCGAAGGGCTTGGAGTTCGACCACGTCGTGCTGGACGACCCGGAGGGCGTCGTCCGGGGCGAGCCGGACCGGGTCACGGGGCTGCGACGGCTGTACGTCTGCCTGACCCGCGCGGTGACGTCCCTCGCCGTCCGCCACCGGGACGACCTGCCCGCCGAGCTCCGCCGCCCGTGACGGGCGCCTCGGTGGTGGCGCGGACGCGCCGGGACCGTCGTGTCGGAACTCCTCGGTAGGGTGCCCGGGTGGCCACAGCGACTGCGACCGACCCCGCGCTCGACGTGCTCCGGCGAGTCTTCGGGTACGACGCGTTCCGGGGTGAGCAGGCGGCCGTCATCGACACCGTCGTCAACGGCGGCGACGCCCTGGTGCTCATGCCGACCGGCGGGGGCAAGTCGCTGTGCTACCAGATCCCCGCCCTGGTCCGTCCGGGGACCGGCGTCGTGGTCTCCCCGCTCATCGCCCTCATGCAGGACCAGGTGGACGCCCTCGCGGCGCTCGGCGTCCGCGCCGCGTTCCTCAACTCCACGCTGTCCTCGGAGGACCGCCGCGCCGTGGAGCGCGCGCTCGTGGCGGGTGAGCTCGACCTGCTCTACGTGGCGCCAGAGGGGCTCCGCAGCCGCGCCACCCTCGACCTGCTCGATAGGACGCCGATCGCGCTCTTCGCGATCGACGAGGCGCACTGCGTGTCCCAGTGGGGCCACGACTTCCGGCCGGACTACCTCGAGCTGTCGGTGCTGCACCAGCGCTGGCCGTCCGTCCCGCGCATCGCGCTGACCGCGACGGCGACGGCCGCGACGCGGGCCGAGATCGCCCAGCGCCTCGACCTGGAGGGCGCACGGCACTTCGTCTCCAGCTTCGACCGCCCCAACATCACCTACCGGATCGTGCCCAAGGACCGGCCCGACAAGCAGCTGCTCGACCTGCTGCGCACCGAGCACGCCGGGGAGGCGGGGATCGTCTACTGCCTCTCGCGCGCGTCGGTCGAGAGGACCGCCGCGACGCTCGTCGAGAACGGGATCCAGGCGCTGCCCTACCACGCGGGGCTCCCCGCGTCGGTGCGCGCCGCGAACCAGTCCCGGTTCCTGCGCGAGGACGGCCTGGTCATGGTCGCGACGATCGCCTTCGGCATGGGCATCGACAAGCCCGACGTTCGGTTCGTCGCGCACCTCGACCTGCCCAAGTCCGTCGAGGGGTACTACCAGGAGACGGGGCGCGCCGGGCGCGACGGGCTGCCCTCCACCGCCTGGCTGGCCTACGGCCTCGCCGACGTCGTGCAGCAGCGCAAGCTCATCGAGACGTCCGACGGCGACGCCGCGCACCGGCGCAACCTGGGCCGGCACCTGGACGCGATGCTCGCCCTCTGCGAGACCGTGGAGTGCCGCCGCGCCCAGCTCCTCGCCTACTTCGGCCAGGAGCACCCGGGGGCCTGCGGGACGTGCGACACGTGCCTCGCCCCGCCCGAGGCCTGGGACGGGACGGTCGCCGCGCAGAAGGTGCTCTCGACGGTGTTCCGTCTGGACCGCGAGCGCGGGCAGCGCTTCGGCGTCGGGCAGGTCGTCGACATCCTCCTCGGCCGGGACACGGAGAAGGTCCGGCGGTTCCGGCACCAGGAGCTGTCGGTGTTCGGGGTCGGGGACGACCTGTCCGAGAACGAGTGGCGGGCCGTGGTGCGCCAGCTCCTCGCCCAGGGACTGCTCACCGTCGAGGGCGCGCACGGGACGCTCGTGCTCACCGCGGCGAGCGGGGAGGTCCTGGCCCGGCGCCGCGAGGTCCGGATGCGGCACGAGCCGGCGCGTCCGGTGCGCGCGGCGAAGGGACGGAAGGCGTCGGCCGCCGCCGAGCTGGCCGAGGCCGACGTCCCGCTCTTCGAGGCGCTGCGCGCCTGGCGGGCGGGCGAGGCGAAGACCCAGGGCGTGCCCGCGTACATCGTGTTCGGGGATGCGACGCTCCGCGGGATCGCGACCGCCCGGCCCGGCTCGCTCGAGCGGCTCGCGCTGGTGAGCGGCGTCGGCGAGAACAAGCTCGCCCGCTACGGCGACGCGGTGCTGGCCGTCGTCGCCGAGGCAGGCTGAGCGGCCCCGCACGGGGCTCGGACCGCCCCCCGCCGCCCGAGGCAGGGGACGCGCGAGTCAGACGTCGACGCGGTACGACAGCGCGAGCTCGTCGCCGCTGACCCCGCGGATGCCCCAGTTCTCGCGCGGGCTCTCGAGGATCACGAGCTCCACGTCGTCCACCGTCAGGCCGAGGGCTGGCACGACGTCGTACAGCGCCGCGACCAGCGCGCGCTTGGCCTCGCGCGTGCGGCCCGTGAAGCAGACGACCTCGACGACCAGGTACGCGTCCGAGCGCGGGGCGACCAGGTCGTCGTCGTCCAGGAGCAGGAAGCGGTGGAACCGCTTGTCCGGCGGGAGCTGCCACGCGCGCACGAGCGCGTCGTGCAGCGCGTCGGACACCTCCGTCCGCCGCGCGCCCCACACGCTGCGCCGTCCGTAGATCTTCACCTGGGCCATCGGGCGAGCGTAGCCGTGACGCACCCCACGCCGTCGGCCCCGGTCACCCGCGGCGGCGACGTCGCGCGCGCTCGTAGAGTGACCCGGTGCTCGTGCTGCTCCCCCCGTCCGAGGGCAAGACCCCCGCGCCCGACGGCGCCCCGCCCGTCGACCTCGACACCCTGACCTCCCCCGCGCTCACCGCGCACCGCGTGACGGTCCTCGACGCGCTCGCCGCCGCGAGCGCCCGGCCGGACGCCCACGAGGTCCTGGGCACGACGCCGGGGCTCGCCGAGGAGGTGCGGCGCAACACCGTGCTGCGCTCGGCCCCGGCCGGACCGGCGGCCGACGTGTACACGGGCGTGCTGTACGGCGCCGCGGACCTCGCGGGGGCGCTCGCCGCGGGCGGGGAGCCCGCGCGTCGGGCCCGCGAGGACGTGCGCGTCGTGTCGGGGTTGTGGGGCGCGCTCTCCCCTGCCGACCGGGTCCCGGCGTACCGGCTCTCCATGGCGGTGGACCTGCCGGGCGTCGGGAAGCTCGCCACGGCGTGGCGGCCCCACCTCGCCCCCGTGCTCGACGAGCGGGCCGCGGGCGACGTCGTCGTGGACTGCCGGTCCGCGACGTACGTGGGCGCGTGGAAGCCGCGGACATCGGGCCCGCGGGCGGCCGAGTGGGTCGCGGTGCGGGTCGTGCGCGAGCACGCCGGGAAGCGGACCGTCGTCTCGCACAACGCCAAGCACACGCGCGGCGTGCTCGCCGGGCACCTCGTGCGCCGGGAGGCGGCGTCGCCGTCGTCCGCGACCGGGCTGCTGGACGCCGCGCGCGAGCTCGTCGGCACGGTGATCGGGACCGAGGTCGGCTCGGGCCTCACCTACCGGCTGATCGAGGCGACCCTGCACGACGCCACGACGCGCAGCGGGCCGCGCACGCTCGAGCTCGTCATCTCCTGAGCGGTCCGCCCGAGCGGTCCGGGCGAGCGGTCCGGCGCGGTGGTCGGCCCGGGCCGGCGCCGCGTGCCACTGCGCCGGGACGGGCAGGGGTCCACAGTGGACCCATGGCCGTCAGCCAGGACCTCGCCGACCGCGTCCGCGCGGTGCTGGCGCCCCGCGCCCCGTTCGAGGAGCGGACGATGTTCGGCGGCCTCGCGTTCCTCGTCGACGGGCGCATGGCGGTCGCGATCTCCGGGGACGCCCTCATGGTGCGGGTCGGCACGGGCGGACGCACCGCCGCCCTGGAGCGCGGCGCCCGGCCGATGACGATGGGCACCCGCACGATGGCGGGGTGGGTCGTCGTCGACGGTCCGCGCCTGGCGGACACGCGCGAGCTCGACGCCTGGGTGGAGACCGGTCTCCAGTCCGCCCGCACCGCGCGTCCGAGGCCGCCGAGGTAGAGCCGTGGTCACGACCATGCCTCTACCTCGCGCTACCAGGCCTCTACCTCGGCCGGGTCAGAGGTCGCTCGGGACGCCCTGGGCCGTGAGCTCGCTCGTGCCGTCGGCCCACAGCCGCAGGATGCTCACCGACGCCGGAGGGACACGGATGCGCGACCACTGCTCGGGCGGCGCGCCCACGGCCGTCCCGATCGCGGCCCGCACCTGGACGGCGTGGCCCACGACGACGACGGTGCGGCCCGCGGGCCCGGCACCCGGCAGCACGGTGTCGACGAGGTCGCACAGCCCCTGCCGGACGCGCACGCCGACGTCGGCGGCGGACTCGCCGCCCGGGGCCGGCGTCGTCCCGGTCGTGTACCAGGCGGGCAGGAGGCCGGGCCACCCCGCGTCCACCTCCGCGGCCGTGAGCCCCTCCCACGCGCCGAAGTCCACCTCGGCGAACCGGTCGTCCGTCGTCACGGGCACCCCGAGGCGGCGGCCGACGGCGCGCGCGGTCTCCTGGGCCCGGACCATGGGCGAGGAGACGACGGCCGACGGGCGCGGCAGGTCGGGCCACGCCTGACGACCGATCCGGAACACCAGGTCCGCTGCCTGCGCGGCCTGGGTCCGGCCGCGCGCGGTGAGCGACGGCCCCGGGACCGACGAGCCGCTGAACGCGCCCGCGACGGTGAGCGGCGTCTGGCCGTGGCGCACGAGCACGACCGTGAGCGCGGGCGCGTCGTCGAACCGGACGGTGGCGCCCGACGGCCGAGCGGGCGTGTCGAGCGCCGCGCCCTCGGGGACGGCGGGGAGGGTCGCCCCGTCCACGGGGACGGGCGCGGTCTCGGCCGCGGGGTCGGCTGCTGCACCCGAGGACGGGTCCGCGGGGTCGTGGTCGCGCACGACGGTCCCGCGGGTGTCCATCGCCTCGTTGGCCAGGGCGTCGGCCGCCGCGTTCTGCGCGCGCGGCACCCACTCGTAGGTGACCTGCGCGGCGGGGAGCACCGCCGCGGCCTCGGCCGCCAGGCGGCGCATGTCGTCGTGCTTGATCTGCCAGCGCCCCGACATCTGCTCGACGACGAGCCGCGAGTCCATCCGGACCGTCACGCGCGCGTCCGGGTCGATCTCCGCGGCGGCACGCAGCCCGGCGACGAGGCCCGAGTACTCGGCGACGTTGTTCGTCGTCGTCCCGAGGTACGCGGCCCGCTCGGCGAGCACCTGGCCGGTCGCGGCGTCGCGCACGAGCGCCCCGAAGCCCGCGGGCCCCGGGTTGCCGCGCGAGCCGCCGTCGGCCTCGACGACGAGCTGCCGACCGCTGGTGCCGCTCACGCGCCGGCGCCCTCCGGCCGCACCACGATGTGGCCGTAGTCCTCGAGCCGCACCACCTGGTCGGGCGCGGCCGACGTGATCGCCGCGAGCTCGGCCGGGCTCAGCGAGACGTTGAGCCCGTCGACGTGCTGGCCGCGCAGCGCGACGACGCCGCGGCCGCCGTTCTGGTCGCGCACGCGCTCGTAGAGCGCGAGCAGGCCCGCGTCGAGACCGGCGACGGCGTCCGTGCGCCGCCCCGCGACCTGCGCGGCCTCGGCGTCGAGCTCGGCGTACCGGGCGTCGCGCGCGGCCACGACCTCGGCCTTGGCGGACTCGAGCTCGGCGTGCGCCGACTCGAGCTTCGCGAGGGCCTCCTCGTGCGCCTCGAGCCGCTCCATGACGTCGAGCTCGACCTCCTCGAGGACGCCCTGCCTGCGCGCGAGCGACTCGAGCTCCGCGACGAGCGCCTGCGCGTCCTTCGCCCCGACCTGCCCGGAGTCCAGGCGCGACTGGTCGCGGGCGGCGCGCGTGCGCACCTGCTCGACGTCGCCCTCGGCCTTGGTCAGCTCGCGCCGGAGGTCGCTCACCGCGGTCCGCGACTCCACGAGCTTGCCGCGCAGGTCCTCGAGCTGGGCGTCGAGCTCGGCGATGCGCGCGTGCTCCGGCAGGTTCTTGCGCTGGTGCGCGAGCTGCTGGGCACGCGTGTCGAGCTCCTGGACGTCGAGCAGGCGGAGCTGGTCGGCGGGCGGTGCAGTGGCCACGGGTGGTTCCTTTCGTGGGCCCCGGACGGGGCCGGCGTGCGGGTCGGTGGGGACGGGTGCGGGTCGACGCGCGGCGGGCGTCAGGCCTGCGCGGTGTCGCGGGGCGGTCCGGCGTCGGCTGCGGGGTCGGCGGGTGCGGACGGGAACCGCGCCGTCCACGGGTCGGTGACGAGCGTGCTGACCCGCGTCTCCACGGCCGCGCCGGAGCGCGCGAGGACGCGCACGAGGTCCTCGGCAGCGTAGCGGAGCCACGGCCACTCCGAGGCGTAGTGCGGCACGTCGACGAGGAACGGCGTCCCCGCCTCGCCGCCGTCGAGCCGCGCGCGCTCGCGCAGCTCGGACACGGGGTGGTGGCGCAGGTCGGACGTGAGGTAGACGTCGGCCCCGCTCGCGCGCACGGCGTCGAACAGCGAGTCGCCGGACCCACCCACGACCGCCACCGACTCGACGCGCGCGTCGAGGTCGCCCGCCACGCGCACGCCCTGCACCGTCGGGGGCAGCACCTGCGCGACGCGCTGCGCGAACGCGCGCAACGTCGTCGGCTCTGCGAGCCGGCCCACGCGGCCGGTGCCGGTACGGGCCGCCTCGTGCGGCGACGGCGCGGGGTGCGGCACGAGGGGGACGCGGTGCAGCAGGTCGAGCGCGTCGGCGAGGGCGTCCGCGACCCCGCGCTGCGCGGCGTCGGCGTTCGTGTGCGCGACGTACAGCGCGCAGCCGCCCCGGATGAGGCGGTGCACGAGCGAGCCCTTGAAGGTCGTCGCGGCGACGGAGTGCACGGGCCGCAGGAACAGCGGGTGGTGCGTGACGAGCAGGTCGGCGCCCCACGCGAGTGCCTCGTCCGCGACCTCCTCGACGGGGTCGACGGCGAGCAGCACCTTGCGCACGGGCGCGTCCGGGTCACCGGCGACGAGGCCGACGGCGTCCCACTCCTCTGCCGTCGAGGGCGCGTACAGCTCGTCGAGCGTCCGCACGACGCGGCCGAGCGTCGGGTGTCCCGCGCCCTCGGCCGCCGGGTCCGCAGGAGGCGTGTCGGTGCTCGGGTCGGGCGCGGCGGTCATGGCGGCAGGCTATCCCGGGCGGGCCGCCGGACGCCGCTCGCCATGGTTTGATGGATTGCGCAAGCCATCATCCCGTTGCCCGGAGGACCCGTGCCCCGCCCACCCCGACCCGACGACGGCGCCCCCGGCACCGACGAGACCGCGCCCCTCTACCGCATCAAGGCCGAGCTCTTCCGGTGCCTCGCGCACCCCACGCGCATCCAGGTGCTCGAGGTCCTCGCCGCCGACGCCGACCACACGGCGCCCGTCTCCGTGCTGCTCGACGTCACCGGGTGCGAGGCGTCCCAGCTCTCCCAGCACCTCGCGGTGCTGCGCCGGGCGGGTGTCGTCACCTCGACGCGCAGCGGGAACGCCGTCGAGTACCGCCTCGCCGAACCGCTCGTCGCCGAGCTCCTCGTCGTCGCGCGGGCGTTCCTCCTGTCGAACCTCGCCGGCGCGTCCGACCAGCTCGAGGCCGCGCGCCGGCTCCCGGCCCTGCCCGGCGCGTCCGCGCGCGCGGTGCTCGACGCGACCACCGCGTCGTTCCCCTCGGCATGAACCGCCTCGCCGCCGTCCGCGACCTGCTGCCCCGACGCTCCGACTACGACCTGCGCCCCCGGACCCTGCGCGCCGACCTCCTCGCCGGCGTCACCGTGGGCGTCGTCGCGCTCCCGCTCGCGCTCGCGTTCGGCGTCAGCTCCGGCGTCGGGGCCGCTGCCGGGCTCGTCACCGCCGTCGTCGCCGGCGTCGTCGCGGCGGTCCTCGGCGGGTCGAACCACCAGGTGTCCGGACCGACCGGGGCGATGGCGGTCGTGCTCGCGCCGGTCGTCGTCACGCACGGGCCGGGCTCCGTCGCGCTCGTCACCGTCCTCGCCGGGCTCGTGGTCCTCGTCGCCGGGCTCGCCCGGCTCGGGCGCGTCGTCACGTACATCCCGTGGCCGGTCGTCGAGGGGTTCACGCTCGGGATCGCGTGCATCATCTTCCTCCAGCAGGTCCCGGCCGCGGTCGGCGTCGAGGTCGCGCCCGGCCACAACACCCTCGTGTCCGCCGTGAAGGCCGTGCGCTCCGCCGTCACCGACGTGCCCGCCGCCCCGGTGCTGTGGACGCTCGGCTGCGTCGCGCTCGTCGCCGCGACCATGGTGCTGCTCCCCCGGCTCCACGCCGGGATCCCCGCGTCGCTCGTCGCGGTCGTGCTCGCCACCGTCCTCGTCGAGGTGCTCGGCGCGCCCGTCCCGCGCATCGGCGCGCTGCCGTCGTCGCTGCCCGCGCCCGTCCTGCCGTCGGTCACGCCCGGCGCGCTGCGCGACCTCGGCGGCGCCGCGCTCGCCATCGCCGCGCTCGCCGCGATCGAGTCCCTGCTGTCCGCGCGCGTCGCGGCGACCATGGTGCGGTCCGGGCCCGGCGGCGGTTCCGTCTACCAGCCCGACCGGGAGCTCGTCGGACAGGGCGTCGCCTCCGTCGCCAGCGGCCTCTTCGGCGGCATGCCCGCCACGGGGGCCATCGCCCGCACCGCGGTCAACGTGCGCTCCGGCGCCCGCACGCGGCTCGCCGCCGTCGTGCACGCGGTCGTGATCCTCGCGGTCATGTACCTCGCCACCGGCCCGGTCTCGCGGATCCCGCTCGCCGCGCTCGCCGGCGTCCTCATGGTGACGAGCTTCCGGATGATCGGCGGGCGCACGATCCGCTCCATCGTCGGCGCCGGGCGCTCCAGCGCGGCGACCTTCGCCGTGACCGCCGTCGTCACCGTCGCGTTCGACCTCGTGCAGGCCATCGAGATCGGCATCCTCGTCGCCGCGTTCTTCGCGCTGCGGACCGTCGCCCGCGCCTCCGGGGTCCACCGCGAGCCGCTGCCCGGCCCCGCCGAGCCGGGTGACGAGCACGTCGCGCTCTTCCGGCTCGAGGGGTCCATGTTCTTCGGCGCCGCCGACCGCGTGCTCGCCGAGGTGACCGACGCCTCGGCGCACGAGGACGTCGCGGTCGTCGTCCTGCGGCTCTCCCAGCTCCGCATGGTCGACGCGACCGGGGCGAAGGCGCTCGGCGGGCTCATCGAGGGCCTCGAGGCGCGCGGCGTGACCGTCCTCGTCAAGGGCGTCCAGGACCGGCACCGCGCGCTGCTCACGAACGTCGGCGCGCTCGCCGAGCTCCGGCACGAGAACCACCTGTTCGACACGCTCGACGCCGCCGTCGAGCACGCGCGCTCCCACGTGCGCCGCGCGGCGAGCGGCACCGACGTCCCGCAGGTGCGCGGTCTGCGGCCCGCGACGTGAGTGCCTAGCCTGGAGCCGTGCACGAGTACGTGCGAGCCCTGCCGCCGGCGCTGCCGCCCGGCGTCGTGTCGATGGTCGGCTACCGCCTGCGGACCGCGACGACGGACGGCACGCCGTCCGTCCACCGCGGCCTGCCGTCGCCGTGGCTCACGCTCGTCGTGAGCACCGCGGGCGCCGTGCCGACGGCGGTCGGGCCGGACGACGCCCCGGTGGGCTACGCCTCGCTCGTCGGCGGTCTGCACACGCGGCCCGCCTACATCCACCAGCCGCCCGAGCAGGCGGGCGTGCAGCTCGCCCTCGACCCCCTCGCGTGCCGGGAGCTGCTCGGCGTCCGGGCCGGCGACCTCGGCCTCGTCGAGGACGCGGACGCGGTGCTCGGACCGGTCGCCGAGCGGTTGCGCGAGCAGGTGGCCGAGGCGGGCTCGTGGCCCGCGGCGTTCGACGCCGTGCGGGCGGTGCTCACGCAGCCCGGGGGCGTCGCGCCGGGTGGCTCCGTCGCCCGGCGCGACGGCGTGCGCCCCGAGGTCGCGGAGGCGTGGCGGGTGCTCGTGCGCACGCACGGGCGCGCCCGGGTCCGGGACGTGGCCCGCCACGTGGCGCTGGGCGAGCGCCGCTTGGAGACGCTGTTCCGGACGGAGCTCGGGGTCTCGCCGCGCGCGGCGCGCGGGCTCGCGCGGTTCGACGCCGCCCGTCGCGCGGTGCAGCGCCGCGCCCTCGGCCGCGGGCCCCGCACGCTCGCGGACGTCGCCGCGAGCGCCGGGTACGCCGACCACTCCCACCTCGTGCGCGACTTCCGGCGGTTCGCCGGTACGACCCCGACCGGGTGGGTCCGGGAGGAGCTCGGGAACATCCAAGCCGGGGGCCACACCGACGGCCCAGCCTGGGACCATGAGCATCCACGAGAGCACCCGGGACACCACTGACCACGCACCCGCCGCCGACGCGGCCGGGACGCCGACCGGGACGCCGAGCCCCCAGGTCTGGCCCACCCTCCAGGCGCGCGACGCCCGCGCGCTCATCGCGTTCCTCACCGACGTCGTCGGGTTCGTCGCGACGGCCGTCATGGCGGGCGACGACCGCGACGTCGCGCACGCCCAGCTCGACTGGCCGTACGGCGGCGGGATCATGCTCGGCAGCCACTCCCCCGAGCGGGAGTGGTCGCGCGAGCCGGGGACGTGCGGCACGTACGCCGTCGTGCCCGACGACGCCGCGATCGAGGCGCTCGACGCCCGGCTGCGCGAGCGCGTGCCGGGTACCGGCGGTCGCGTCGTCGTGCCGCTGCGGGACACGGACTACGGGAGCCGCGAGCTCGTGCTCCGGGACCCCGAGGGGAACCTCTGGTCCTTCGGCACGTACCGCGGGGAGCCGCGGCGGTGACGACGCCGGGCGTCCTGCCCGCCGCGTCTCACTTCGCCTCGGCGTAGTGGTCGACGACCGCGACCGTGAGCGGGAAGTCGACCGGGAAGTCGCCGAACAGGAGGCGACCCGCCTCGGCCGCCGCGGCGCGGACCTCGTGCGCGACCGTCTCGGCGAGCTCGGCCGGCGCGTGCACGACGACCTCGTCGTGCAGGAAGAAGACGAGGTGCGCCCGGTCGGCGAACGGGGCGGGCGCCGCCCCGGGGGTCGCGGCGAGGGGCAGGTCCCAGAGGCGCCGCCGGATCGACGCGAGCCAGCACAGCGCCCACTCGGCGGCGGTGCCCTGCACGACGAAGTTTCGCGTGAACCGACCCCAGGCCCGCGTGTACGACCGGGCCCGCGCCTGCGCGTCGGCCCCGGACGCGGCGTCCTCCGTGGCACCGACCTCCTCGACCGCGTACGCCCCGTCCTGCGCGGCGTGCCACGACTCGCCGGGGCGCGGGGAGCTGCGGCCGAGGAGCGTCGAGACGACCTCCCCGCGCTCACCCGCCTGGGCGGCGCGCTCCACGAGGCCGATGGCGTCGGGGAACGCCTTCGCGAGCCGCGGGAGCACGAGCGCGCTGTCGCCGGTCGTGCCGCCGTACATCGCGCCGAGCATCCCCACCTTCGCGTGGTCGCGGGTCGCGACGGCGCCCGACGCGACGATCCCCGCGTACATGTCGCCGCCGCGACCCGCGGCGGCCATGCGCTCGTCGTGCGCGAGCCCGGCGAGCACGCGCGGCTCGAGCTGCGCGGCGTCGGCCACGACGAGCCGCCAGCCCGGGTCCGCGACGACGGCGCGCCGCACCTGCTTCGGGAGCTGCAGCGCTCCCCCGCCGCTCGACGCCCACCGGCCCGTGACGACCCCGCCCACGACGTACTCGGTACGGAACCGGCCGTCGTGCACCCAGGTGTCGAGCCACGCCCAGCCGTTCGCCGTGAGGAGCCGCGCGAGCTTCTTGTACTCCAGCAGCGGCTCGACGACGGGGTGGTCCGTGCGCTCGAGCTCTCCCTTGCGCAGGGACCGCACGCCGACGCCCGCGTACTGCAGCGCCTTGAGCAGGTCGGGGTGGGAGTCGGGGTTGAGCGTGGGCGGCGCGTCGAGCGCCGTACGGATGCGCGCGACGAGCTCCTCCATGCGCGCGGGCCGCTCGCCCGGCCGCGGCCGCGGCCCGAGCTCGCCGCTGAGGATCGCGTCGTGCACGTCGGCGCGCCACGGCACGCCCGCGTGGTGCATCTCGGCGGCGACGAGTGCGCCCGCGGACTCAGCGGCCAGCAGGAGCCGCAGCCGCCCAGCGGCGTCCGGCCCGTCCGCGGCGGCGACGGTCGCGAGCTGGTCGCGGAGCTCCGCGACCGGGTCAAGCCGCACGCTCGGGCCGTCCTGCGCGCCGAGCTCGAACAGCCCGACGGGCTGCGGCGGCACGGACGGGTCGCGCCCGGCCGGCACCGCGGCGAGGGCGTCCCACGGCCCGGGGTCGCGGCGCGCGAACGGCGTGCCCGCGACGAGCCACGAGCGTCGTAGCAGCACGTGGGACAGGCGCAGGTCGTGCGACCGCTCCACGCGCCGCCCGGCCGCGAGCAGGGGCGGGTACCAACGGTTCGTGTCGTCCCAGGTCTCGCGGACCGGGTCCGGCGGACCGTCCGCGACGTGCTCGACCCGGGCCCGTCCGGGCGAGCCGACGTGGACGGCGTAGGTGCTCACGCGCTCGCCTCCCGTGCTCGGGGCCCGGGGTCGGGCGCGGCGGCCACGGCGCGCGCGAGCGTCCGACCCCGGGACGCGACGAAGCCGGCCCGCAGGAGCCGGGCCGCGTCGGGCTCGTGCGCGACGAGGCTGACCGTGGCGGCGAGCGTCGTCGCCCCGAGGTCGTCGGCGGTGCGCGCGGCGCGCGCGAGCGCGCTCGCCTGGTGGGGCGTGAGGTGCCGGCGCCCCGTGGCGGCGAGCGCCACGACCGTGTCGAGCAGCGTGTCGCACACGTCCTCGACGGGCGTGGGCACGACCACCTCCCTCGCGTGCGTGCCGGCACGCCCGCGCAGCGACCGCACCCGGGCGCGGAGCCGGGTCCACGGGGTCGACCACGCCCGGTGGTCGTACGCCGGCGTCAGCGTCGGGACGACGACGTCGAGGCCCTCGCCCGGGCGGTCGACGAACAGCCCGACGGCCTCGTCGCGCCGCGACGCGAGGTCGCGCTCGACGGCGACGGCGACCACGCGCCGGTTCCCCGCCGCGACCCCGAGCAGGGTGTCGCACGCCGCCTCGTCCGCGGCGTCGACGCGCACGACCGTCTCCGCGCCGTCCGCCGCGACCAGCGTCCAGGTGAGCTCCTGGGCGACCTCGTCGAGGCCGATCGCCCCTGCCTCGCGCACCATGACGACCCGCACGGCGGCGGGCGCCCGGCCGAACCCGGCCTCGGCCCGCGGCGGGGTCGTCGCGGTGCGGGCCGCGACGTCGCGGAGCTCGTCGGCGTCGAGCGCCCCGAGCGGCTCGACGGCGGGCCCCTCGCCCGCGCGCAGCCCGGTATCCGCGCGCTCGGTCGCGCCCCGCAGCGCGAACGGGCCGCGGCACAGCGCCTCGACCGAGCGGCCCCAGACGAGCGGGAGGTCCCACGAGCGCCGGAAGGTCGGGTCGGCGCCCGGCGGGCGGCCGGTGGTGACCGACCGCACGCGCCCGGCGTCCGCGTCCCACAGGTGCACGGTCACACCCCGCGCGCCCGACGCCGCGACCCACCACCGTGCACCGAGCGGCACGACCCGCGCGAGGTCGGTCGGGCGCTCGTCGGGCGTGCCGGCGTCGCGCGGGGGCTCCGCCTGCACGTACGCCCACAGCTCGGCCAGCGCGAGGAGGCAGTCCGTCTCGTCGACCGCGTCGCGGCGGTCCGCGAGCGCCTCGAGCCGCCCGACCGCGGACGTGACGAGACGCTGGACCGCGGGCCGCCGGCCGAGCCGCGCCACCACGCCCGCACCGCGCAGCTCCTCCAGGTCGTCGCGGCCGACGTGCGAGAGCCCGACGTCGAGCAGCCGCTCGACCGCGCGCACGACCTCGTCGGCCACCGCCCGGGCGTCGGGGACGCCCGTGGCACGCGGCGTCGCGGCGGCCCGCTCGGGCCAGGGCCAGGGCCACGGCCGGCCGTGCGCACGCCACACGTGCACGAGCGCCTGCAGCCGCCACCGGCGCTCGTCGGCGTCGCTCCACGCCGCCCCCTCGCGGGTCACGAGCATCCCCGGGAACCCCGCCCCCGCGACGTACGTGACGCGCGGCGCGCCGGGCCACGAGACCTCCGCGCGCGGGCCGTCGACCGCCACCTCCACCGGCGGCCCACCGACCGCCCCCTCCACGGGATCAGCAGGCACGGTCTCGGCGACCGCCCGCACGACGGCGGCGCCCGCGGCACGGTGCGCGACGCGCGGGTCGAGCGCGAGGATCTCCGCCACCGGGTCCGGGGCGGGGGCGGACGGCGCCGCGCCGTCACCTGCCGCGGCGGGAGCCGCCGCGGGTGCGGCACCCGCCTCCCGCGCCCACAGGCTCGCGGCCACGACGTGCTGGCACGTGCCCGGCGTCGGGCACGCGCACCGCGCCCCGGCGGGACCGCGCGCGTCGAGCTCGACCCGCACCCCGCCCACGGACACCACGACGCCGTCGGGGCGCGCCTCGACCGGCTCGACCCGCCCGGCCGCGACGTCCTTGCGGGCGCGCCGGACGAGGCCCGGGCTCGCGAGCGTGGCGAGGGCGTCGTCGTCGTACCCCGCGTACACCGCGGCCCACGCACCGAGCCCGGCGCCGGCCCCGCTCACGGGAGCACCTCGCCGAGCCACTCGGCGAACCGCTCCGGCGTGAGCGCCGCGATCTCCATGCCCTGCTCGGCGAGCCGGCGGGCGACGCCGCGGTCGTGCGCAGGGTTCGCCTGCCCGTCGAGGGCCGCGAGCCCGAGCAGCCGGACGCCCGACGCGTGCAGGCGCCCCACCGCGGACACCAGCTGCGACACCGAGCCGCCCTCCTCGAAGTCGCTGACGAGCGCGACGACCGTGCGCCGCGGGTCGCGCACGTGCTGCTCCGCGTACCGCACGGCCCGCGCGATGTCGGTCCCCCCGCCGAGCTGCGCGGTGAGCAGCACCGTCACCGGGTCGTGCGCGAGGTGCGACATGTCGACGACCGCCGTGTCGAACAGGACGAGGCGGACCGTGATCCCCGGCAGCCCCGCGAGGATGCCCGCGCTCACCGCGCTGTAGAGCACCGAGGCCGCCATGGACCCCGACTGGTCGACGAGCAGCACGACGTCGTACGACAGCGCCCGACGCCGCCGCGCCGAGAAGCGCAGGTCCGTGACGACCAGGCGCCCGCGCTCCGGGTCCCAGCGGCCGAGGTTCGCGCGGACCGTCGCGGCGGCGTCGAACGTGCGGCTGGATCGCACGAACGAGCGGCGGGACCGGTCCCGGCGCCCGTCGACGGCCGTCACGAAGCGGGGGCGCAGGCGGCGCACCACGTCCTCGACGACGCGCGCGACGATCCGTCGCAGCCCGTCCTGCACCTGCGGCCCGAGCCTGCCCCGCACGCGCAGGAGCGCCGACGCCAGCTCGGCGCTCGGCTCGACGGCCTCGACCGCCTCCGGGTCCGCGAGCAGCTCCGTCATGCCGTACCGACCGACCGCCTCGACCTGCATGCGCTCGAACGTCTCGCGGGGGAACAGCTCGCGCGCCGACCCCAGCCAGTCGAGCCCTTCGACGACCGACCCTCCGCGGCCGCCTCCACGGCCCCTGCCCGGGCCGCCGTCGGGGTCTCCCCCGGTGCCGTGCCGGTGGCCGCGCGCTGTGTACTCGCGGTCGTAGAGGTGCCCGAGCGTGCGGTCCAGCGCCTGGTCCGGCGGCGCCACGGGCAGCGTGTCGCCCGCGTACCGGCCCAGCACGAGCCGCCAGCGCCGCGCGGCCTCCTGGTCGTCCGCCCGCCCGGCCACGCCCAGACCGCCGCCCGCCGTCACGAGGCGCTCCCGCGAGCCCACGCGCCCAGCCCGTCCCGCTCGAGGACGGCGACGAGCTCGCGCTCCACCACCAGCGCGGCCCGCAGGTCGTCCTCCGAGACGTGCACGCGCCGGTCCAGCGCGTCCGCGCGCGTCCCGGTGCGGGCGGCGACGCGCTCGGCGAGCCGGTGCGTCTCGGTCGGCCGCAACCACGTGAACGCGCGCCGCAGGTCCGGCAGGACCGCGCGGAACGCGTCCTCGTCGAGACCGCGCAGGCCCTCGTCGACGGCGTCGAACATCTCCGGCGTGTGGAGCAGCAGGTCCGGGGCGGCGCGCAGGACCCCGCCGAGGAACGCCGTCGCCGCCACGGGGTCCGCGCCGGGTGCGAGCTGGGCGCGCACCCGCTCGACGAGCCCGTGGTCGCCGGGCTCGTCGTCGAGCTCGTCGTCGACGGCGGCGAACGCGGTGAGCGCCCCGCGCACCGCCGGGGACGCGTCGGCGTCCTCCCGGACGCGCGCGAGCGCCTGCCCCACCGTCGCGGCCGCCGAGCCCGGTCCGTCCCGGCCTGCGCCGCGCACGTCGCGCACGAGGGACCGCAGCGCGACGAGGCTCGCCAGGGCGTCGTCCTGCGTCGTCGCGTCGGCCGCCGCGAGGTCCGGGACCAGGTACGCGGCCGTGGCCAGCCCCTGCTCCGCGAGGTCGAGCAGGGCCTGCGCGTGGTCGCCCAGCTCCAGCTCGACGCGCGCCCGCCACAGCGCGACGAGCCGTCGCATGCCCGCGACGACGGACGCGAGCGACGGGTCCACGTCGAGCGTCGTGCGCACGAGGGCGACGAGCGGGGGCAGCCGCTCCGGCAGGCCGACGACGACGCACTGCGCGACGAGGCGCGCGACGGCGTCGCTCGAGCGCTCCTCGCGCGCCCGCACACGTGCGTCGTCGAGCAGCGCGACCGCGACCGCCTCGAGCGTCGCCCCGCGGTGGGAGAGCTCGACGAGGCGCGCCTCGACGAGCGGCGTCCACGCGTACGTCCACTCCTCCAGCACGAGGCCCAGCCCGCGGCCCGCGACGTGGTCGGGGCCGGAGACCCGGCGGGCGAAGCCCAGCTCGAGGAACGCGCACAGCGCGAGGAACCGGCGCCGGTCGCGGTGCGCGGCACGACGGCGGGCGTCGAGCCGCACGGTGCGCGGCACGGCGTCGGACACGTCGAGGCGCAGCGCCCGGGCGCGGGCACGCGCCTCCTCGACGAGCGGCGGGGCCGCACCGCCCGGGGCGACGTCGCCGAGCGCGCGCCCGGCGAAGACCTCGGCGACCGCGAGACCGAGCGGTCGGTCGCCCGCGGCGTCCAGGTCGTCCGGGTCCTTCACGTAGCACGAGGCGATCGCGTCGAGCAGGTCGGTGCGGCACGGCCAGGGCCGTTCCCGCAGGGCCGCGAGCCGGTGCGCGTGCTCGACGGCGGCCTGGGACTGCGCCACGCTCACGAGTGCCCCGCGCTCCGACGCCCCGCGCCCGACGTCGACCAGCACCCCGGCCGCGGCGGCAGCGGGCCCGGCCGGGTCGTGGTGCGCGGCCCAGAGCCGGTCGTAGTAGCCCGGCGCGGGCATGCCCGCGCCGTACCCCCGCAGGGCGTCGAGCCGCTCGTCGTCGTAGCGGACGAGCCACGCGGGAGCGTCGGCGAGGTCGCCGTACCCGTCCGCGGGGCGCCGCGCCACGACCGCCGTGCCGTACTCGCTCCCGACGAGCGCCTCGACGAGCGCGAGGGTGTGGAACGCCCCCGTCACGACGACGACCGGCCCGTCCGCACGCGCGGCGTGCTCCGCGACGCGCGCGGACATGCGCGCCTCGCGGTCGAGCGAGCCGTCGGCGGCGAGCGCCTCGTCCTCGTAGTCGAGCCGCGCGAGCGCGGCCCACGCGAACACGTCGTCGACGAGCTCGCGCCAGTCGCGCAGGCGCGCCGTCTCGCGCGCCTCGAAGAGGTGGTCCCACAGCTCGTCGTGGTCGCGGCACCCGAGCCGCTCCGCGAGCCGGGCGACCGTGCGCGAGTGCGCGAGGTGGCGCTCCGCGAGGACGGTCCGCGCGGCGGCTCCCCGCTCGTCGTCCTCCTCTCCTGCAAGCTCCCCCCACGGGGAGTCGACGAACGCGAGCTCCGCGCCCGCCGCGTGCCCCGCGCGCACGGCGACCCACTCGGGCGAGTACCGCGCGAGCGGGTAGAAGCCCGCGGCGCGCACGCCGCCTCCCGCGGCGTCCGCGAGGTCGCCGGCGAGGCTGAGGACCGCGACGGGCGGGACCGTCCGCTCGTCGAGCAGCGCGGGCAGGAGACGCGTGTACTCCTCGGGCCCCTCGACGAGCACGACGGACGGCCGGATCTCGGCGACCAGCGCGGCCACCGCGACCGCGCAGGCGGGACTGTGGTGGCGCACCCCGACGAGGTGCACGCCGTCGCGCTCGCGCAGCAGCGCGAGGTCGTGGGCTGCCTGCCGCAGCCGCGGCGGCGCGGCGTCCCACGCGGCGCGCCGGGCTACCGCCACAGGTCGCCCGCCGCGGTGAGGAAGTCCTTCCAGCGCGCGTCCGACCGCGCGCGCTCCCGCACGACGTTGTCCACGTAGTGCCGCAGCCGCCGGGCGTCCTCCTCGTCGCCCTTGAGCGCGACGCCGCCCACCTGGCGCGCGACCTGCCCCGCCGTGACCGTGCCGTCACCGAGGTAGCGCGCCTCGAGCGACGCCGCGATCGCGACGTTCACCGCCTCCGCCGTCGACATCACGGTCTCGGGGCGCTTGACCGGTGCGCCGCTCGCCGTCGTGCCGGTGCGCAGGTCCTGGAACACGGTGACGAGCACCTCGAGCACGTCACGGTCGAGCACCGGTCGGTCCTCGACGGGCCCGAGCTCGGCGGTGAGGCGCGTCTCGACGAGCTCGATCTCGAACGCGCGGTCGCGGATCGGCGCGACCGTCTCGAAGTTGAAGCGCCGCTTGAGCGCGGCCGACATCTCGTGGACCCCGCGGTCGCGCAGGTTCGCCGTGGCGAGCACGTTGAACCCGGGCCGCGCCGCGACGCGGGCGTCGGCGCCGAGCTCGGGGACCATGAGCTGCTTCTCGGACAGCACGGAGACGAGCGTGTCCTGGATCTCCGGGGCACAGCGCGTGATCTCCTCGAACCGCGCGACGCGCCCGCTCTCCATCGCACGGTAGACGGGCGACGGGACGAGCGAGCGCTCGCTGGGACCCTCCGCGATGAGCAGCGCGTAGTTCCACGAGTACCGCACGTGGTCCTCGCTCGTGCCCGCGGTGCCCTGCACCGTGAGGGTCGACGTGCCGCTCGCGGCCGCCGCGAGCAGCTCGGACAGCAGGGACTTGGCCGTACCGGGCTCACCGACGAGCATGAGGCCCTGCCGGCCGAGCAACGACACGACCGCGCGGTCGACGAGCGGGTCGTCGCCGAAGAACTTGCGGCTCACGCCCAGCTCCCGGTCGCCCACGACGAACGCCCGCACCGCGCGCGGGCTCAGGCGCCAGCCCGGCGGGACGTCGGCCCCGCGTCGGGCGTCGGCCTGCGCGAGCACCGCGAGCTCGTCGGCGTACCGGACCTCCGCCGGCGGTCGCAGCTCGGCGAGCGCCGGGGGCGCCTGCTCGTCACCGGTCGTCGTGCTCGTCACCCGGGCTCCTCCTCGGTCCGGTCGCGGGCACCGTGCCCGTGGTCCTGCAGGTCAGCGTAGGAGCCGCGTCCCACACGGCCGGCGCCGGTGCCGCGGGAGCGGTCGTCGACGGGTTCGGCGGCCGTGCCCGTCGTGGGGGCGCTCTCCCCACCGGCCCAGGCTGCGCCCGTGGCGCGTCCCGCCGGGACCACGCGGTGCGGGTCGGCCTCCGCGTTCACGACGCCGCCCACGAGCACGACGATGCTCGTGAGCCAGCCCCAGAGGACCCCGGCGAGGACAAGGCCGAGCATCTGCCCGGCCGCCTGGACGACCGCCGTCGTCCCCGCCTCGGAGCCCGGCGCCGCCGGTCCCGCGAGCCGGACGTAGAGACCGAACCCCCAGGACACGAGGAGGACGCCGCCGGTCCCGACGGCCGCGCCCGGCAGGCACCGCCGCCACGTCGTGTCGACGTTCGGTGCGTAGCGGTAGAGCAGCGTGAGGTACGCGCCGCAGACGAGCACGACGGTCGGCCAGCGCAGCACGTCCCACGTCTGCCGGAATGCCGCGTCGAGACCGAGCCGCTCGGCCAGGTCGGCGCCGTCGCCCAGGAGCGGGCCGACGACGACGAGCGCGACGACGGACACCGCCGTGACGATCGCGCCGAGGGCGAGCGCGACCCCCAGGACGTACTGCGCCACGACCCCGCGGCGCCGCTCGACGCCGTACGCGTCGTCCAGGGCGCGGACCGCGGCGCGGAAGACGCGGCTCGCGAGCCAGAGCGCGACGAGGAACGACCCGACGGCGAACCCGGTGCGCTGCTCGTCGAGGAGGCTGTCGACGAGCGGCGCGACGACCGAGGTCGACACGTGCTCGGCGAACACCGTGGTGAGCCCGCCGACGATCGAGGAGCGGATCGAGTCGACGGTGTCGTCGCCGAGGAGCGGGCGCAGGAAGCCGAGGCTCGACCCGATCGCGGTCGTCAGCGGGATGAGCGAGATGAGGCCGTAGTACGACATCTCGGCGGCGAGGCCCGTGACGCGAACCCCGGCGACGCGGAACGCCGAGCGGGCGGCGACGTCGGCGACGCGCACGCCCCGCACGCGCGGCCCGGTGCGCGACGCGGCGGCGAGCACGCGGTCCTGCCACGGGACCCGGCCCGCCGCACGCTCGCGCCGCCGCACCGTCCACGGGCGGACCACCGCTCGCGCGCACCACGTGCCCGCCGCGACCGCGCCGGCCGCGACGGGCACGCTCGCGAGCGCGCCGAGCGCGCGGGTCCCGCCGTCGTCCGCGGCGACGGCCACCACGACGACGACCGCCCCGACCCCCGCGAGGGCGAGCAGCGTCGACGTCGCCGTGCTCACGGCGGACCGGACCGCCGGCGACCGGCGCGCGAGCACGGCGACGAGCAACCAGGCGAGCGTCGCGACGACGATCACGGGTCGGCGCCGCCGCTCACGGGAGCGTCCGCCGGGTCACCACTGGCTCTTCCGCTCCCAGTCAGGGTCGAACGACCCCGCCTCGGCCACCGCCACGTAGTCGCGGTACGCCTCCGCGACGAGGACGGGCGGCAGGTCCGCGATCCGCGCGGTCCCCCGTCCGGAGCCGCGGCCCGTCCGCTCGAACGTCAGCGCCGTCACCGCGGCCGGGATGTTCTCCTCGGGGACGAACGACCCCGTGAACTCGATCTGCACGACGATCCCCGCGCTGGTGAACGCCTTGGTGTACGCGCTGAACCACCCGGCGTCCTCGGCCTGCGAGCGGGAGTAGCCCCGCTTCGTGGCGCGCCCGCGGATCGAGAAGCTGTCGGAGAACCAGCCCTTGTGGTCGTCGATCGCGGTCGCACCCGCGGGGACGTCGGGCGTCGTGACGTCGAGCTGCGCGAAGAGCGGGGCGACCTCGTAGTCCGCCAGGTGCGCCGTCCAGGCCGCCGTCGCCTCCGGGCCGAGCAGGACGGCGTGCGCGAGCCCGACCGTGGACTCCGCCCCGAGCTCCACGTCCTCGTCGTCGGCGTCGACGAGCGCGCCGCCGTCGGGCCGGAACGGGCGGGCTCCCTCCGTCCCGGGGTTCTCGACCCAGACGAGCCGCTCGACGAGGCGCGACATCACGGGGTGCCCGAGGAGGTACTCCTGCCACTCCGACGCCGTCCACGTGCGGCCCACGCACATCGCCTCGTAGAGCCGCTGGGTCTGCAGGGCGACGACGGCCTTGAGCTCCTTGCGACTCGCGGTGAGCTGCTTCTTAGCGGCCGCGACGAGCTCGGGGTCGTCCAGCGCCCGGGGCGCCGGGAGCGCCTTGACCACCTTGCCGGCGTCGCTCGTGAGCTCAAGCGTGAACGCGGGGGTGATGCGCCCGACGTACTCCCGGGAGCCGAGGTCGAGGTGGAGCAGCCCGTCGTCCTCGAAGCCCGCGGTCTGGACGGTGCGGTCGGCGAGCTGGTCCGCCGTCCAGCCGCGCCGCTCCGCGAGCTCGCCCGCGAGCCGCTGCGCGGTCTCCTGGACCGTCGCCTGGCGGAACCGCCGCGAGACGGCGAGGAGCTCCTGGATCGCGGCCGGCTGCCCGTTCGCCGCGAGCGCGTGCACGAGCGCCTCGGTCTGCGCGCGACGCCCGACGTGCGCCTTCGCGTAGCGCTGGAACGTCGCGGCGAGCTCGGCGCCGGGCATCGCGACGGTCAGCGCGAGCAGACCCTTGTCCTTGACCGCCGAGCCGACGTACGTGGCCTGGTGCTCGCGGTACAGGTCGCGGTGGTGGTCCTCGAGCGTCTTGGACGCCTCGACCGAGTAGTGCTCGGGCGAGCGTTTGGCCCACGCCTGGTACTGGTCGTACCGCAGCTGGGCACCGGCCGTCGCGTACGCGTCGCTCTCCTGCGGCGAGGGGTTGCGCGTGTCCTGCGCGACCCACGCCGCGAGCACGTGGCTGCCGAGCCGGGCGCGGTCCTCCTCCTGGAGCAGCGACAGGTACCGCTCCAGCAGCCCGGCACCGCTCGGGTCCTTGAGCTTGACCGCGAGCACGACCCACCAGCGCAGGACCGTCGGCTCCACCGGAGAGCCGTCCGCCGCCCAGCGCGCCGCGGGCAGCGCGTCGAGGTCGAACCACGCCATGCTGACGGGCTTCTTCGCGCGCAGGCCCTTGGTCGCCTCCGCGAGCAGCGCCTCGGGCGCGAGGTCGGCCGAGATGTCCTCGCCCAGCGCCTCGAGCGCCGTGAGGAGCGCGGCGCGCACGACCTCGCTGCGCTCCTTGCCCAGCGCGGCGCGCAGCGCAGGCACCGCCTCGACGTCGCCGAGCCGGGCCAGCCACTCCGCCGCGCTGCGGCGCACCTCGGACCGGCCGTTGCCCAGGCCCTGCTCGGCCAGCCCGCGCACCCCGGGGTGCGTGCTCAGGGCCGCCTGCGCCGTCGCGCGATAGGTGCGGCCCTCGCCCAGCGCGAGCTCGGTCAGGCGCGGCAGGAACCGGCGCGGGACCTGCGGCAGCTGTGCGAGCACCGCGAGCGCCCGGGCCGGCTTGGCGCTGCCGTACGTGCGCTCGCGGTCGTCGAGCGCGGCGGCGAGCCGGTCGAGGTGCCCCGCGTAGTAGGGCCACGCGTGCTCGGGCGTCACCGTGTCGGTCGCCCACCAGGTCGAGAAGTACAGCTCGTCGACCAGCGCCCCGGCGTCGTCGCGTCCGACGCGCCGCAGCGCCTCGTCGAGGACGCGCAGGTCGACGTCGAGCAGGTCGCCCTCATGGAGCCGGTACCAGCCGAACCGCTCGCTGCGCCCGCGCCCCTCGTTCCCCTGCAGCCGCAGCCGGTGCAGGAGCGTGATGCCGGGGAGGCGCGAGAAGACGCCCGGCGCGGACAGCCGGCGCATGACGACGCCGCCGGGGCGCCGGGTGCTCGTCCCGGACAGGAACGCCGCGAAGACCCGGAGGTCCTCGTCGGTGATGCCGGGCAGCTCCTTGAGGTCCTGCTCGACGGTCAGGCGGCGCCAACGCGGCCACCCGTCGTCCTTCTTCCCTGCGTGCGCCGCGTGGTCGGCGCGGGCGCGTTCGAGGGCGGTGTCGATCGCGGCCCGCGCGGCCCGCACGAACTCGTCGCCGAGCACCGTCTCCGGCAGCGGCTCGAAGGGCGGCACGTCGATCTCGGGCTCGTCCTCCTGCGCGGCGTCGAGCACACGCGCTCGCTCGACGGTGTCGCGCAGCAGCGTCGCCCGGGCGCCCGTCGACCGCTCGGCCGCCTCCTCCAGGGCGGCCAGACCGCCGTCGACCTGGGCGAGGCGCGTCACCACGGCGCCGAGCCGCGAGGCCGGGAGCGACGTGAGCAGAGGGGCGAGGAGCTCGCGCTGGCGCGCCGCGGGGAGCGGGACGAGCGCGGCGACCGCCGCCTCGCGCACCGCCTTGCTCGTGTCCGCGGCGAGCACGGCGAGCAGCGGGGCGAGCGTCTCGGTCGCCGCCGGGTCCGCCGCGACGAGCGCCACGAGCTCACCGCGCCCCGCGGCGCTCACCCCCGGCAGCACCCGCGTCGCGACGTCCAGGTGCGCGACGACGAACTCCCGCGCCGGGTCGCCGAGCAGCGCCGGGCCCAGGTGCCGCGACGCCCAGCCTGCCGACGCCGGCCGCTCGAACAGCTCGCGCAGCACCACCGCCGGCGCGTCCGCCTCCGGCACGCCGCCCTCGACCGCGAGGGCCACGAGCAGGTCCGGCGTCCAGCGGTCGGGCGCGCCCTTGCCCTTCTGCCCGTGCCGGCGTTCGTTCGCGCGGCGCGACATGTCGTTGACGAGCGTCGTGAGCCAGCGCGGGTCCGACGCCCGCTCGCGGTCCACCTCGGACGAGACCGCGCTGAGGACGCGGCCGAGGCGCACGAGCTCCGGGACGGTGACGGAGTCCGAGAGCGTGTAGAGGTTGGAGCGCGCGGTGACCGCCTTCGCCGACGTCCACCCCGGCACGGCGGCCTTCAGCCGGTCGTCCTGGGCGGGGGTCGTCCAGGAGTAGACCCCGGACTGACCCGGACGGCCGAGGAGGGCCTCGACGTCGCCGCCCCGCAGCGCCTCCAGCTCGAGCAGGACCTCCGGTCCCTCGCCCCGGTGCACGTACGCGACCGCACGGTCCTCGAGCTCCGGCGACGCGACGGCGAGCACCTTCAGGGCGTCGACGAGCCGAGCGCTCGGGCGGTCGCCTCCTGTCTGCCCCTCGTCACGCCGGAACAGACCCTTGACCTTCTCGAGCACCCTCTACCTCACCGTCACGTCGTCGCTGCTGGAGGGCCCGATGCTAGGGGCGGCCGCCGACACGGCGCGCTGCCCGGGCTCGGGCGACGGGTGCCACGTCGTAGCGCGGCACGACCGTGACCGGCGGGGAGGGAGGGGTGGGTGGGCCCGGAGGGACTCGAACCCCCGACATCCACGGTGTAAGCGTGGCGCTCTAACCAGCTGAGCTACAGGCCCTGGAACGGCGGAGCACAGCCTACCGGGTCGGCACCCCGCCACCTGCCACGACCGCCCGGCTCCCAGGGCTCAGAGCTGTTCCAGCGCCCGTCGGTAACCGTCGAGGTCACGACGCTGCCCGCGCGGGTTGACGACGGACCAGCGCACGATCCCGTCGGCGTCGAGCAGGAACGACCCGCGCAGCGCGAGGCCGTCGTCCTCGTCGAGGACGCCGTAGGCCCGTGCGACGTCCCCGTGCGGCCAGAAGTCGGAGAGCAGGTCGAACTCGAAGCCCTCCTGCGCCGTCCACGCCTTCTGCGCGAACACCGAGTCGCACGAGATGCCGAGCAGGGTGACGCCGGCCGCCTCGAACTCCTCGAGGTTGTCGCGCAGCTCGCACAGCTCGCCCGTGCAGATCCCCGAGAACGCGAAGGGGTAGAACACGAGGAGCACCGGCCCACCCTGCAGGTCCGCGAGGTGGACGGGCGTGCCGTGGGTGTCCGGCAGCGTGAAGTCGGGCGCCGGGTCGCCCGGACCGGGCGGCGTCGTGCGCCCGGTCGTCGCGGCGTCGTCAGCGACCGCGGCCACGGGTCCCGAGCTTCGTCGCGGACCAGTCGGGCGCGATGGCGAACGTGCTCGTCGCGTGCAGCCCGGCCGTGGTCGCGGCCTCCTGGATGTCGTTGTGGCCCACGTGGCCCGGCCGGCCGGGCTTCGGGGTGAGCACCCAGATGAGGCCGCCGTCGTCGAGCACGGTCTGGACGTCCACGAGCAGGTCGGTGAGGTCGCCGTCGTCCTGGCGGAACCACACGACCACGCCGTCCGTGACGTCGTCGTAGTCCTCGTCGACGAGCTCGCCGCCGACGAGCTCCTCGAGCTCCCCGCGCAGGTCGTCGTCGACGTCGTCCGCCCAGCCGAACTCCTGGACCACGTTGCCGGGCGCGAACCCCAGTCGGTCCGCCCCGCTGGGCCCTACGGTGTCGGTCACTGTCGTGTCGTTCCTTTCCTCGTCCTGTCCGTGCGGTGGGCCGTCGCGCGCGCCCGGGCGGGCGCCCGCGCGCACGACGACCTGCCGTGTCTGGCAAAGGTAGCCCACCGCAGGGTGCGGTGCTTGGCAAGGCGCCGCCCACGGACGGCCGTCCCGCGGGCCGTCGGCCGTCCCCCGGACGCTGCCGGGCGGCCGCACGACGGCGGCGCGCACGCCGCCCGGCCCGTGTCGCCGAAATCACGCCCTCTTGACCACCCGATGGTGTGACTTACGCGCGCGTTGTGAACACAATGGGTAGACCACCCTGGTCTCGTGAAGAGGCGCGGTCGCCACCAGCGGCCGCGGCCGCGTGCCCGGAGTGGGCCCGAGACGGGTGTCGGCCGTGTACCGCGCGGCCGAGTGCCCGGCATCCGACGAGATATGAGGTTGCTGGTGGCTTCGTACGACGAGACCGGACCGCTGATCAACGGTCTGCTCAGCCAGGTTCCGGACTTCGACCCCGCCGAGACCGGCGAGTGGGTCGAGGCCCTCGACGGCCTGATCGACGACCGCGGGGGCCCGCGCGCCCGCTACGTCCTGCTGAACCTGCTCAAGAGGGCCCGGGAGCGCAACGTCGCCGTCCCGACCTCGCTGACCACCCCCTACGTGAACACCATCGGTGTGCACGAGGAGCCCTACTTCCCCGGCGACGAGGCGCTGGAGCGCCGCTACCGCTCGTGGATCCGCTGGAACGCCGCCGTCATGGTGACGCGGGCGCAGCGGCCCGGCATCGGCGTCGGCGGCCACATCTCCTCCTACGCGTCGGTGGCGACGCTGTACGAGGTGGGCCTGAACCACTTCTTCCGCGGCAAGGACCACCCCGGCGGCGGCGACCAGGTCTACTTCCAGGGCCACGCCTCCCCCGGCGTGTACGCGCGCGCGTTCCTCGAGGGCCGCCTCTCCGCGGACCAGCTCGACGGGTTCCGCCAGGAGAAGTCGCACCCGGGCGGCGGCCTGCCGTCGTACCCGCACCCGCGGCTCATGCCCGACTTCTGGGAGTACCCGACCGTCTCCATGGGTCTCGGCCCGGCGAGCGCGATCTACCAGGCGTGGACGGACAAGTACCTGCACAACCGCGGGATCCGTGACACGGAGCAGCAGGACGTGTGGGCGTTCCTGGGCGACGGCGAGATGGACGAGCCCGAGTCGCGCGGCATGCTCCAGCTCGCGGCGCAGCAGCAGCTCGACAACCTGACGTTCGTCGTGAACTGCAACCTGCAGCGCCTCGACGGCCCGGTGCGCGGCAACGGCAAGATCATCCAGGAGCTCGAGGCGCAGTTCCGCGGTGCGGGCTGGAACGTCATCAAGGTCATCTGGGGCCGCGAGTGGGACGTCCTGCTCAACGCGGACAAGGACCGCGCCCTGGTCAACCTCATGAACGTCACGCCCGACGGCGACTACCAGACGTACCGTGCGGAGTCCGGCGCGTTCATCCGCGAGCACTTCTTCGGCCGCGACCCGCGGACGAAGGCGCTCGTCGAGAACATGACCGACGACGACATCTGGAACCTCAAGCGCGGCGGCCACGACTACCGCAAGATCTACGCGGCCTACGCGGCGGCGCGCGCCCACACGGGCCAGCCGACCGTGATCCTCGCGCACACGGTCAAGGGCTACGCGCTCGGGCCGTCGTTCGCGGGCCGCAACGCGACGCACCAGATGAAGAAGGTCGGCCTGGCCGACCTCAAGGCGCTGCGCGACTCCCTGCGGATCCCGATCACGGACGAGGAGCTCGACGCCAACCCGTACGAGCCCCCGTACTTCCACCCGGGCCCCGACGCGCCGGAGATCCAGTACCTGCTGAACCGTCGCCAGCAGCTGGGCGGGTTCGTGCCCGAGCGCCGCTCGTCGCCGAAGCCGATCACCCTGCCCGGCGACAAGTCCTACGAGATCCTCAAGAAGGGCTCGGGCCAGCAGGAGATCGCCACGACGATGGCGTTCGTCCGCCTGCTCAAGGACCTCATCAAGGACAAGGAGTTCGGCAAGCGCGTCGTGCCGATCATCCCCGACGAGGCCCGCACGTTCGGCCTGGACTCGATCTTCCCGTCGGCGAAGATCTTCAACACCCAGGGCCAGCACTACCTCGCCGTGGACCGTGAGCTCATGCTGAGCTACAAGGAGTCCGAGGCCGGGCAGATCATGCACACCGGCATCAACGAGGCGGGCTCCGCGGCCGCCTTCCAGTCGGTCGGCACGTCCTACGCCACGCAGGGCGAGATCATGGTGCCGTTCTACATCTTCTACTCGATGTTCGGCTTCCAGCGCACCGGGGACCAGTTCTGGGCGGCGGGCGACCAGCTCACGCGCGGCTTCATCATCGGCGCGACCGCGGGCCGCACCACGCTCACGGGCGAGGGCCTGCAGCACGCCGACGGCCACTCGCCGCTCCTCGCGGGCACGAACACCGCGATCGTCCAGTACGACCCGGCGTTCGGCTACGAGATCCGGCACATCGTGCGCGACGGCATCGAGCGCATGTTCGGTCCCGGCGAGCACGGCGTGGGCGCGGACGGCCGCGACCAGAACGTCATGTACTACCTCACGGTGTACAACGAGCCGATGGTCCAGCCGGCCGAGCCGGAGGACGTGGACGTCGAGGGCATCCTCAAGGGCATCCACCGCATCTCCGTGGGCGAGGGCGACGGGCCGCGCGCCCAGATCCTCGCGTCGGGCGTCGGTGTGCCGTGGGCGCTCGAGGCGCAGCAGCTCCTGCGGGAGGACTGGGGCGTCGCGGCGGACGTGTGGAGCGTGACGAGCTGGAACGAGCTGCGGCGCGACGCGCTCGCCGCCGACCAGGCCGCGTTCCTCGACCCGGCCGCGCCCGCGCGCGTCCCGTTCGTCACGGAGAAGCTCTCCGGCGCCGAGGGGCCGTTCGTCGCGACGAGCGACTACGACCACCTGGTCCCCGACCAGATCCGCAAATGGGTCCCGGGCGACTACGAGGTGCTCGGCGCCGACGGCTTCGGGTTCTCGGACACGCGCGCGGCGGCCCGCCGGCACTTCAAGATCGACGGCCCGTCCGTCGTCGTGCGCACGCTCCAGGCGCTCGCCAAGCAGGGCAAGGTCCCCGCGGACGCGTCGGCCCGCGCGATCGAGAAGTACCGCCTGATGGACGTCACCGCCGGCACGTCCGGCAACGCGGGCGGCGAGGCCTGACGGCCACCGCCTGAGACGACGACGGCCGGTCAACCCGCGGGGTGGCCGGCCGTCGTCGTCTCCGGAAGGTGCCGGACGCCGTGGGTCAGGTCCCGGCGCGGTGCTGCTCGGCCTGCGCGACGGCGCGCTCGAGGTCCGCGCGCAGCGGCGCGACGCCCCGGGGGTCGCCGTACTCGACGAGCGACTCGAGGTGGTGGCGGGCGTCGAGGGGACGGTCGGCCTCGATGGCGGCGAGGACGAGCTGGCGCCCGACCTCGGCCTCGTGCTCGCGGGCGCGCCAGTGGCCGACGCCGAGGCCCAGCGCCTCGACCGGCAGGCCCGCTGTGCGCAAGACCTCCATCGACTGCGCGAGAGCGTGCCCCGAGGGGTCGCGCTCCGCGGCCGTCGCGAAACGGCGCAGGGCCGCCTCCGGGTCGTCGTCGAGGGAGAGACGGCCGAGCTCCACGAGCGGGTACCACCCGCGGGGATGCCCGGCGAGCTCCTCGGCGAGCGCCCAGACCGCGAGGTCGGCGGCACGCTGCTTCTCCGTCTCGTCCGCCGGGGCGGCGAGCGGGTCGTCCGTGGTCGGTCCCTCCGCGGCGCGACGGCGGACCAGCTCCGCGAGCGCGCGGAAAGCCCGCTCGTCGTTCGGGTCGTCGACGAGCATCGCCCGCAGCGCGTCCTCGTGGACCGTGTCGCCACGCTTCTCCCCGGACCGTGGGCGGCGCGTGCCGACGGTCGACGCGGACGTCGGCCGACGCATGAGCTGTCGAAGTCGGGGCATGAGTGCCATTCCCCGACCCTAGCGGGTCGTCCGGGTGCTCACCCAGCGACCCGGTCCCCCGGCGACCCGGCCGCCGCCACGGTGCGCGCTTTGTGGACTGTCCACAACCCCGGCCGTATGCTCGGCGCGTGACGGCCACCCCCAGGACCCCGGCGACCGCGCCGACCCCGACGAGCCCGGCCGGCAACGCGGACAACCTCCAGCGCCTGCGCGACGGCAGCGGCCTGCTCATGTCCGCCGCGCTGCGCCGCCTCGACGACGAGATCCGCTGGTACCGCGAGCTCCCGGCCGAGGACCGCTCCTACGTGGGTCTCGTCGCGCAGTCCGGCATCACGGCGTTCGTCACCTGGTACGCGGACCCGCAGGCCCCGCCGCACGGCGTGAGCGACATCTTCGCCGCGGCCCCGCCCGAGCTCACGCGCTCGATCTCGCTCCAGAACACGCTCCAGCTCGTCCGCATCGTCGTCGAGGTCGTCGAGGCGTACTCCGACCAGCTCGCGGCGCCGGGCGGCGAGCGCGACCTGCGCGAGGCCGTGCTGCGCTACTCGCGGGAGGTGGCGTTCTCCGCGGCCGAGGTCTACGCCCGCGCCGCGGAGGTCCGCGGCGCGTGGGACGCGCGCCTGGAGGCCCTCGTCGTGGACGCGCTCATCCGCGGCGACGGCGACGACTCCCTGCGGTCGCGCGTCTCGGCGCTCGGTTGGAGCGGCCACGGCTCGACCCTCGTCATGGCGGGCACGATCGCCGCGACGCTCGACGAGGTGCGGACGGCGGAGCTGCGCCGCGCGACGCGCCGCGCGGCGGGCGACGCGCTCGTGGGCATCCACGGCGACCGGCTCGTCCTCGTGCTCGGCGGCGAGGGGGACCTCCAGGCCGCCGCGGCGTCGCTCCTGCCCCGCTTCGGCCCCGGCCCGGTCGTCATCGGGCCGACGGTCCCCGGGCTGGAGGAGGCCGCGCGCTCGGCGCAGGCCGCGCTCGCGGGGCTGCGGGCCGCGCCCGCCTGGCCGCAGGCCCCGCGCCCGGTGCTCGCCGACGACCTGCTCCCGGAACGCGTCCTCACCGGCGACACCACGGCGCGACGCACGCTCGTCGCCCAGGCGTACCGGCCGCTCGCCGAGGCGACGGGCTCGGTGCTCGAGACGCTGTCCGCCTACCTCGGCACGGGCCGGTCGCTCGAGGCGGCGGCCCGGTCCCTGTACGTCCACCCCAACACCGTGCGCTACCGCCTGCGCAAGGTCTCGGAGATCACCGGGTGGGACCCGCTCGACGCCCGCGAGTCGTTCGTGCTGCAGGTCGCGCTCGCGCTCGGGCAGCTCTCGACGGTCCGCTGAGGAGCCGGGCGCGCCCGACGTCCCGCGGGCTCCCCGCCCGCGGCGCCTTGTAGGTTCAGCACAACCACCCTCCGCAAGGTTGGTGCGCGTCGTGACGTGGCGCACGGCCCTCGCGTTGGCACAGTTGACGGGTGCTCGCCGTCTTGTGCCCTGGACAGGGCTCCCAGTCCCCCGGAATGCTCGCCCCCTGGCTCGAGCTGCCCGGCGTCGCCGACCAGGTCTCCGCGTTCGGCGAGGCCGCGGGCCTCGACCTGCGCGCGCACGGGACGGAGTCGGACGCCGACACGATCCGTGACACGGCCGTCGCGCAGCCGCTCATCGTCGCGTCGTCGCTCGTCGCGCTCCGCGTGATCCTCGACGGGCGCGACACCGCCGACGTCGTCGACGTGACCGCCGGGCACTCGGTCGGCGAGCTCGCCGCCGCGGCCGTCGCGGGGGCGCTGACGGACACCGGCGCCGTCGGGCTCGTCGCCCACCGCGCGCGCGCCATGGCCGCGGCCGCCGCCGCGACCCCCACCGGCATGAGCGCCGTCGTCGGGGGCGACCCGGAGGAGGTCCTCGCCGCGATCGAGGCGGCCCACCTGTGGCCCGCGAACGTCAACGGCGGCGGGCAGGTCGTCGCCGCCGGCGCCCTCGACCACCTCGCCGCCCTCGCGGAGAACCCGCCCGCGAAGGCGCGCGTCATCCCGCTCCAGGTCGCGGGCGCCTTCCACACGCCCTTCATGCAGCCGGCGCTCGAGGAGTTCGAACCGGTCGCCGCGTCGTGGGACGTCGCCGACCCGCGCCTGCCGCTCCTGTCCAACGCCGACGGCGAGTCCTACGGGACCATCGACATCGAGGGCAGCACGTACGGCAAGGCGCGCGACGTCGTCCGCCGCCTCACCGCGCAGATCGCGGCGCCCGTGCGCTGGGACCTGTGCCAGGAGACCCTCGCGGAGCTCGGCGTCACCGCGCTGCTCGAGCTCGCGCCCGGGGGCGTCCTCACGGGTCTCGCCCGCCGGTCGCTCAAGGGCGTCGAGGCCGTGGCCGTGAAGTCGCCGGACGACGTCGAGGCCGCCCGCGACCTCGTCGCCCGGCACTCGGTGGCGGCCGGCGCGGCCCCGGGCGTCGACGCGTGAGCGGCGCGACCCTGCGCCAGGCCACGGGCCCGGCGCACTCGCGCATCCTCGCGATCGGCGGGGTGCGCGGCGAGAACGTCGTCACGAACGACGACATCGCCGGGCCCATCGACTCCTCCGACGAGTGGATCCGGCAGCGCACCGGGATCGTCACGCGGCGTCGTGCCGGCGCCGACGTCGACGTCCTGGACCTGTCCGAGGCCGCGGCGCGCGACGCCCTCGCCCGGGCGGGCCTCCAGGGCGCCGACGTCGACGCGGTGATCGTCTCCACGGTCACGTACTTCCACCAGACCCCCGCCGCCGCGGCGGTGCTCGCCGAGCGCCTCGGCGCGACGCCCGCCGCCGCGTTCGACGTCTCCGCCGCGTGCGCGGGCTACGCCTACGCCATCGCGCAGGCCGACGCCCTCGTGCGTGCCGGCATCGCGACGCACGTGCTCGTGGTCGGCGCGGAGAAGATGAGCGACTTCATCGACCCGACCGACCGCTCGATCTCGTTCCTCCTGGGCGACGGCGCCGGCGCCGCGATCGTCGGGCCGTCCGACACCCCGGGCATCGGCCCGACGGTGTGGGGCTCCGACGGCGGCAAGGCGCAGGCGATCCGCCAGACGCACGCATGGTCGGACCTGCGCGAGGACCCCTCGCTCGGGTGGCCCACGCTGCGCCAGGACGGTCAGAGCGTGTTCAAGTGGGCCGCGTTCCAGATGGCCCCCGTCGCCGCCAAGGCGATGGCCGAGGCCGGGGTCGCCCCGGCCGACATCGGCGCGTTCGTGCCGCACCAGGCGAACATGCGGATCATCGACCAGATGATCAAGCAGCTCGAGCTCCCCGCGTCCGTCGCGGTCGCCCGGGACATCGCGGAGACCGGCAACACGTCGGCCGCCTCGATCCCCCTCGCGACCCGGCGCCTGCTCGACGAGGGGCAGGTCCGCTCCGGCGACCTCGCCCTCCAGATCGGGTTCGGCGCCGGGCTCGTCTACGCGGCGCAGGTGGTCGTGCTGCCGTAGGGGAGAATCACCCTGGACGGACGGCCGCCCTCCCCGCGGGGAGGACCCACGCCGTCGGCGGACCCGTCCGTCGCGCGCACCGTCTGACGAAGTACCGCCCGGCACACCCACCGGGCACCGCCACCGGGACCGGTCGCCGCCGGCCCCACGACAAGGAGAAACCATGGCCTACACCGAGCAGGAAGTCCTCGCCGGCCTCGCGGAGATCGTCGCCGAGGAGACGGGTCTGCCGACCGACGCCGTCGCGCTCGAGAAGTCCTTCACCGACGACCTCGACATCGACTCGCTGTCGATGATGACGATCGTCACCCACGCCGAGGACAAGTTCGGGGTCCGCATCCCGGACGACGAGGTCAAGAACCTCACGACGGTCGGCGACGCCGTGTCCTTCATCACGGGCGCCCAGGCCTGAGCACGCCCCGCCTGCCTCGCAGGCCTGCGGGCGGGCCGGCGTCACCCACGCCGGCCCGCCCGTCCTCCCGCCCCCGCCGCAACCCCCGAGGAGCACCATGTCTGCCGCTACTGAAGTCGTCGTCACCGGCCTCGGCGCCACCACGCCGCTCGGCGGCGACGTGCCCTCCACCTGGGCCGCGGCACTGGCCGGCGAGTCCGGCGCGCGCACGCTCGAGAACGACTGGGCGGAGCGCTACGAGATCCCGGTGACGTTCGCCGCGACGATCAAGGTCGACCCGGCCGAGGTCCTCGCGCGCCCCGAGATCAAGCGCATGGACCCCTCCACGCAGTACGCGATCATCGCCGCGCGCGAGGCGTGGGCGGACGCGGGCAGCCCCGAGGTCGACGGCGACCGGCTCGGCACGGTCGTGTCGTCCGGCATCGGCGGCATCTGGACCACGCTCGACGGCTGGGACACGCTGCGTGAGCGCGGCGCGCGCCGCATGCTGCCCATGACCGTGCCCATGCTCATGCCGAACTCCCCCACCGCGTACGTCTCGCTCGAGCTCGGCGCTCGGGCGGGCGCCCACGCTCTCGTCTCCGCGTGCGCGTCCGGCGCCGAGGCGATCGGCTACGGCGTCGACATGATCCGCGCGGGCCGCGCGGACGTCGTCGTCGCCGGCGGCACCGAGGCCACGATCCACCCCATGCCGATGGCGGCCTTCGCCGCCTCGCGCACGCTCTCGCTGCGCAACGACGACCCCCAGGGCGCGTCGCGCCCGTACGACGTCGACCGCGACGGCTTCGTCATCGGCGAGGGCTCGGGCGTCGTCGTCCTCGAGAGCGCCGAGCACGCCGCGGCCCGCGGCGCCCGCGTCTACGCGCGGCTCGCCGGCGTCGGGCTGTCCTCCGACGCCTACCACATCACCTCTCCCGACCCGGAGGGCCGGGGCCAGGTCGCGGCGATGCGCCGTGCGCTCGAGGAGGCCGGTGTCACCGGGCGGGACGTCGTGCACGTCAACGCGCACGCGACCTCGACCAAGGTGGGCGACCTCACCGAGACCCGCTCCATCCGCTCGCTCCTGGGCGACGACGCCGACCACGTGCTGCTCTCGGCCACCAAGTCGATGACCGGACACCTCCTCGGCGGCGCCGGCGCGCTCGAGTCGATCTTCACGATCAAGGCCGTCGCGGAGCGCCTCGCCCCCCCGACGATCAACGTGACGAACCCCGACCCGGAGCTCCAGGTGCCGCTCGTGCGCGACACGCCCGCGCCGCTGCCGAGCGGCGACGTCGTCGCGATCAACAACTCGTTCGGCTTCGGGGGCCACAACGTCGCCCTCGCCGTGGCCAGCGTCTGACCGCACGCCACGACGACGCGAAGGGCGCCTCCCCGATCTCGGGGAGGCGCCCTTCGTGGTCCTCGCGGACGAGCGCGCGTGAGCCGTCTCGGCGGAGCGGCGTTGTTGAGGGTCAGCCGACGCGGTGCAGCCAGCGCACCGGAGCGCCCGCTCCGGCGTAGCGGAACGGCTCGAGCTCGTCGTCCCAGGCCTTGCCGAGCGCGAGGTGGAGGGCGTCGCGCATCGCCCAGGGCTCGCTCACCTGCTCGAGCGCGGCCCGGATCCGGTCCTCGGGCACGACGATGTTCCCGTGCACGTCCGTCTGGGCGTAGAAGATGCCGAGGTCGGGCGTGTGGGACCAGCGACCGCCGTCGACCCCGTGGCTGGGCTCCTCGGTCACCTCGTACCGCAGGTGGGACCATCCGCGCAGCGCGGAGGCCAGCCTGGCGCCCGTCCCCTGCGGCCCCTGCCACGAGTACTCGGCCCGGTAGAGGCCGCGCGCGGCGGGCTGCTCGGTCCAGTCGAGCGACACGCGCACGCCGAGGACGTTGCCCGCGGCCCACTCCATGTGCGGGCACAGAGCACGCGGTGCTGAGTGCACGTAAAGAACACCGCGGGTGATGGCACCGGCCATGTCTGCCTCCCTAGGTCGAGGTTTCGTCTTCCCCAACGTCCTCACCCAGGGCGGGTCCACAGCGCTCGCACCGATGTCGCGGCGTGTCTCGTGCTCATCTTGCACGACATCCCGCGTGCGCGCGAGAGATCGGGCGGGCGTGCCCGGGACCGACCGGGCACACCCGTGTCAGAGGTGCTCGCGCAGCTCGCGCATCGCCTTCTTGCGCACGGAGCGGTCGAGCCGGTCCAGGTAGAGCATGCCGTCGAGGTGGTCGCACTCGTGCTGGAGGCACCGGGCCATGAGCTCGGTCCCCTCGACCACGACCTCGTTGCCGTCGAGGTCGGTGCCGACCACGCGCGCGTACCAGGCGCGGCGCGTCGGGTACCAGAGGTCGGGGACGGAGAGGCAGCCCTCGTCGCCGTCCTGGTAGTCGTCGGACAGCTCGACGATGCGCGGGTTGAGCACGTACCCGATCTCGTCGTCGATGTTCCACGAGAACGCCCGGAGGTTGACGCCGATCTGGTTGGCGGCGAGCCCCGCGCGCCCCTCGTGGTCGACCGTCTCGACGAGGTCGGCGACGAGAGAGCGCACCCGGTCGTCGATGGTGGTGATCTCGTCGCAGGGGGTGCGGAGCACGGGGTCCGGGATGGTCCGGATCTCTCTCATCGCCATGGTCACCATTCTTCCATGCGCACGACGGCGTCCGGCCGTCGTCCCCAGCCCCGCACCAGGGCGCGCGTCACATCCGCGCGTACCGCGCCCGCGCGAACGAGTAGAGCCCGTAGGCCGCGAAGCCCAGCCCGACGGCGACGAGGAGCGCGACCCCGAACGGCTGCGTCGCGAGCGTGGCGAACGCGCTGTCGAGACCGCCCGCCTGCTGCGGGTCGTGCTGGACGGCGGCCACGACGAACAGCACGCCCAGCACGCCGAGCGCGACGCCCTTGGCGATATACCCCACCCGCCCGAGCGTCACCACGGCGCGGCCCAGGTGCCCCCCGGTCCCGCCCTGGAGGTCCTCGAGGAACTTCTTCCGCCACCCCTTGACGACGTGGTAGACGCCGCCGGCGACGATGCCCACCCCGACCGCGCCGACCAGCAGCACGCCGCCGGGCTTCTCCATGAGGGTCGCGGTCATGCTCTCCTCCTGGCCGGAGCCGCCTGCGGACCCGGTCACGACCTGGAGGGCGATCACCCCGAGCGCCAGGTAGAGGACGGCCTTGCCCGCGGCCTTGAGCCGGTCGGACGTCTCGGCCGCGCCGCTCAGCGCGACGGTGACCTGCCACAAGGCGAGCGCCGCGAACGCCACGACGGCGAACCACAGCAGCGCGGTGCCGCCCGGCGTCTGCGCGATGGCCGTGAGCGCACCGGTCTGGTCGGCCTGCTCGCTCGAGGCCGAGCCCGTCGCCACCTGCACGGCGAGGACGCCGACGACGAGGTGGAGCAGGCCGCTCACCGCGTAGCCCCCGCGGGCCAGGAGCTCCAGGGTCTTGCTGCCGCGTGCGCCGCGTGATGCCGCCTTGCCGGTCGAGCTCAAGCTCGGTGCCACAGGACCTCCTCGGTCGTCGGGACGCCGCCCCCACCGCGTCGCCGGGTTCTCCGGCCCGCACACGGTGCCAGAACTGCGCACTCCGCGCACGCCGGACGGCGTTGCCAGGCGGCGCTGGTCACGATTCGGTAACGTGCCGCGGATGCCCCCGCAGAACCCTCGCCTCGCCGTGCTCGACGGACTCCGGTTCGCGGCAGCAGCTGCGGTGCTCGTCTACCACTTCGTCGCCGTCAACCACCACGCGTGGGGCGCGCGCACGAGCGCCTCGCTCCCCGACGCCCAGGCGGTCACCGCCTACGGGTCCTTCGGGGTCCAGCTCTTCTTCGTCGTCAGCGGCTTCGTCATCCTCATGACGGCGTGGGGCCGCGACGTGCGCGGCTTCGTCGCGTCGCGCGCCGGGCGGCTCTTCCCCGCGTACTGGGCCTCGGTGCTGCTCACGGTGGTCCTGCTGGTGCTCGTCGTCCCCGGCCGGCGCGACGTCGACCTGCCGCAGGCGGCGGCCGACCTCACCATGGTCCAGCGCGCGTTCGGGATCCCCGACCTCGAGGCCGTCTACTGGACGCTCTGGTCCGAGCTGCGGTTCTACGTCCTCGTCGGCGTGCTCGTCGCCGTCGGCCTCACCCGGGCGCGGGTCCTCGCGTTCGTCGTGCTGTGGCCCGTCGCCGGCGCGATCGCGACCCAGACCGGCTCCGAGCTGGCCGCGACGGTGCTCGTCGCCCCCGACGCCCCGCTCTTCGCGGGCGGCATGGTGCTCTATCTGCTGACCCGCGAGCGCCGCTCCCCCGTCCTCTGGCTCGCGCTCGCGCTGAACGTGCTCCTCGGGGCGGCGCTCTCCGGGCAGATCCAGTCCGGCCGCATCGAGAACAGCACCGACGTCGTCGTCTCCCCCACCGCGTGGTGGGTCGCGATCGTCGTGTGCTTCGCGCTCGTCGCCGTCGCGACCCTCACCCCGCTCGCTCGCGTCTCCGGGGGCTGGCTCACCGCGCTCGGCGCCCTCACGTACCCGCTCTACCTCGTGCACTCGTCCTGGGGGCGATGGGTCATCGAGTCCGTGCACCCGTACCTCTCGCGCGCCGCGACCCTCGCGGTGGCGGTCGCGGTGTGCCTCGCCCTCGCCTGGGTGATCCACCGCGCCGTCGAACGGCCGCTCGGACCCCGGCTGCGCCACGCCCTCGACCGCGACCTGCGACGCGACCTCGACCGCCCGACCCGGGCCGCCGCGTCCCGGGGCGCTCAGGACGAGGCGCTCGCCGCGAGGTAGTCGCGCAGCACCACCGCCTGGTTGTGCTGCTCGTCCCTCGCCCCGTACACCAGCGTCACCACGGGGTGCTGCCCGACGACGTCCCGCAGCTCCGCGACCGCGTCGCCCTGGGCGTCGAGCTCGGCGCGGTACCGCTCGGCGAACTCGTCGAACAGCCGCTCCTCGTGGTGGAACCAGCGCCGCAGGTCCGTCGACGGCGCCACGTCCCGGAGCCACAGGTCGACGTGCGCCGCCTCCTTGCTCACGCCGCGCGGCCACAGGCGGTCGACGAGCACGCGGAACCCGTCCTGTTCCTCGGCCGGCTCGTACACGCGCTTGGTCCGCACCGTCATGAGGCCATGACACCGCGCGGACGCTCGCGCCGCACGCGCGACGCGGAAGGGTGCCCCGTGCAGGACTTGAACCCGCGACCGAGAGATTATGAGTCTCCTGCTCTGACCAGCTGAGCTAACGGGGCGCGCGGGCGAGCATACCGCCCGTGCGGCAGGCGGTCGGAGAGCCGCTACGGTGGGGACGTGTCCTGGTTCCGCCGTCCCGCGCTGCCCGACCCTGTCCGTCGTGCGCTCGACCTCCCGGCCACCGATCGTGTCCTCGCGTCGGCGGAGCTCGCCGACGGGTCGTGGGCCGTCGCGACGCGGGCCGGGCTCCTCACGAGCGACGCCGGCGGGACGACCGTCCTCCGGCACCTCTGGTCGGACGTCGACCGGGCGGGGTACGACCCGGAGAGCGCGACGATCACCGTCTCGTGGGTCGACGGCGCTCCTCCCCTGGCCCTGCGCCTCGCCGACCCGCGCCGTACGTCGCTCGCGCAGACGCTGCGCGAGCGCGTGCAGTCGTCGGTCGTGCTCTCGGAGACCGTGACGTTCGCCGCAGGGCTCACCGCGCGCGTCGCCGTGCGGCGGGACGCAGACGGCGAGCTCTTCTCGCAGGTCGTCGCCGACCCCGGGCTGGACCTGACGGACCCGGAGGTCGAGGCACGGGTCGACGCGGCCGAGGGTCGGGTCCGGTCGGCGTCCGGACTACCCCTCTGAGCCTGCTAGAGTTTTCCCCGGTCGCTGCGGTGCAAACCCCGACGGCCATGGTCGATCCCGCGTAGCTCAGCTGGCAGAGCATCCGACTGTTAATCGGACGGTCGTAGGTTCAAGTCCTACCGCGGGAGCCCTCAGGTTCGGCCCCGGATCGTACAGCGATCCGGGGCCGAGCCTTTTGCGTCTCCGGGACGAACCTCCGTCCGGCGCGGGAGCGTCCGACCTCTCCGAGCACCCGTCGACGCGTCCGCGCCGCTCGCGCGGGCCGGTCGTCTGCGGACACACCTCCGTCGGCGCTGGACGCCCCGGACCGACCGAGGCCGCCAGCGTCAGGCGATCTCGCCCTCGCGCAGCGTGCGGCGCTCGGCCTCGACGGCGAGGAGGGCGGCGAATGCCTCCTGGTACGCGGCGAGGTCGACCGAGGGGTCGAGCCGCTGGAGCCGGCTCTTCGCGTCGGCGACGCGGCGGGTGAGGCCCAGGTCGACGAGGCCGCGCACGACGCCCGCGACGTAGCCGCCGACGACGTTCTCCCGGTCCTCGGGCAGGGGCGCGACGGCGAGCTCGGTCACGAGGCCGCGCACAGGCTCGGCGGCCTGCTCGACCACGGCCTCGACCCAGTGCCCGGCGCCGAGCGTCGCGCCCTCGCGCACCCCGCCCGCGGCGCGGATCGCGGCGTGGACGGCGCGCCACGCGGGGACGGCGAACGCGTCCTCGCCGAGGTCGTCGAACATCGGCGGCACGTGCTGGGGGTACTGGAGGACGGCCGCGAGCGCGAGACGCTCCCGGCGCGCGACGGGGTCGCGCGGGTCGGGCGGGGGCAGCGCGGGGACCTCGGGCTCGGGCGGCCGGGCCTCGGCGCCGGGGCGGGCGTCGTCGGGCCGGGAGGTCCGCACGGGCCCGGGTGCGCTGCCGCGCTTGGCTGCCGCGGCGACCTCGCGCCGGACGCGCTCCGCGTCGGTGCCGATCCAGCCGGCGAGCATGCGCGCGTACTCGGGCCGCAGCGCGGTGTCGCGGATGCCGGCGACGACGGGAGCGGCCGCGCGCAGGGCGCCGACGCGCCCCTCGGCCGTGTCGAGGTCGAACGAGGCGAGCGTCGTGCGGATGACGAACTCGAAGAGCGGCTGGCGGCCGTCGACGAGCGCGCGCACCGCGTCCGGCCCGCGCGCCATGCGCAGCTCGCAGGGGTCCATGCCGCTCGGCTCGACCGCCACGAACGTCTGGGCGTAGAAGCGCTGGTCCTCGCCGAACGCCCGAACGGCGGCCTTCTGGCCCGCGGCGTCGCCGTCGAACGTGAAGACGACCTCTCCCCCGACGGACGCGCCCGACGCGAGCTGCATGCCGCCGCCCGCGGTCGTGTCGCCGAGGAGGCGCCGCACGATGCGCGCGTGGTCCGAGCCGAACGCGGTGCCGCACGTCGCGACGGCGGTCGTCACGCCGGACAGGTGCGCGGCCATGACGTCCGTGTACCCCTCGACGACGACGACGCGCTTCTGCTTCGCGATCTCGCGCTTGGCGAGGTCGATGCCGTAAAGCACGTGCGACTTCTTGTAGAGCGTGGTCTCGGGCGTGTTGAGGTACTTGGGGCCCTGGTCCTCGTCGTAGAGGCGGCGCGCGCCGAACCCGATGATCTCGCCCGTCACGTCGCGGATCGGCCACATGAGCCGGCCGCGGAACCGGTCGTAGATGCCGCGCTGCCCCTGGCTCATGAGGCCGGAGGCGACCAGCTCCGCCTGCGTGAAGCCGCGGCCCTGGAGGTGGCGCTGGAGGTTGTCCCAGCCGGTCGGCGCGTACCCGACGCCGAAGTGCTCGGCGTCGGCCCGCTCGAAGCTGCGCTCGGCGAGGAACGCGCGCGCGGCCTGGGCGCCCGGGGCGAAGAGCTGCTCGGAGAAGTACTGGGCGGCGACACGGTGCGCCTCGAGCAGCCGCTGGCGACGGCCGGGCTCCTCGCGGGGGCGCTGCGGGCCGCCGGAGTCCTCATAGCGGAGCTGGATGCCGATGCGGTCCGCGAGGTACTCGACGGCCTCGACGAAGGTCAGACCGTCGATCTTCTGCACGAACGAGATGACGTCGCCGCCCTCGCCGCAGCCGAAGCAGTGCCAGCGCCCGACGCCGGGGCGCACGTGGAACGACGGCGAGCGCTCGTCGTGGAACGGGCACAGGCCCTTGAGCGAGCCGACGCCTGCGGTCTTGAGCGTGACGTGCGCGGAGACGATCTCGTCGATCCGCGCGCGGTCGCGGACGGCTTCCACGTCCTCGCGTCGAATCAGGCCTGCCACGAGGCGAGTCTATGCGCCCCGGGCCGGCCCGGCGGGTGCCCCGGTGGCGGCGTCCGTCACCCCGGCGCCGGTCCCCGCCGCCGCCCCCACGAGGGCCGCGCGCGACGCCGCGCAGCGGCGCGCGTACGCACCCGGGGTGACGCCCGTCGCGCGCGCGAAGTCCGCCCCGAGGTGGGCCTGGTCGTAGTAGCCGACGGCGGTCGCGAGCGCCGCGAGGTCCTGGCCCGGGTCCGCCGCCAGGAGGTCCGCGGCGAGGTGCACGCGGTGCCGCTGGAGCACCCACTTGGGGCTCACGCCGACGGACGCGGCGAACAGCCGCTGCAGCGAGCGCGCGGACGTGCCGACGACGTCCGCGAGGTCCCCCACGCCCGCCCCCGGCCCGAGCTCGCCGCCGACGAGCGCCGCGAACGCCTGCGCGACCCGGTCGAGGTCACGCGTCGCGCGTGCGGTGCGGACCCGCTCGGCCCGGGCGCGCAGCAGGGGCTCGACCGTCCGCGCGGCCTCCTCGTCGCGGCCCGTGACCGCCAGGGCGAGAGCGGCGGCGCCGGTGCGCTCCGCCGTCGGGCCGAGCAGCGCCGCGGCCGGGACCTGCACGCCCGGACGCACGGCGTCCGGGTGGCCCAGCAGCACCCGGAAGGCGCCCGGCCGGAGCTTGGTGCCGACGACGGCGCCCGACCCGGTCAGGGTGCGCTCGAACAGCCCGGGCGGGATCCCGTGCGCGACGTACCCCGACTCCTCGGCCACGACGTTCGCCACCGGGTGGGGCACGAGGACCTGCGTGAACGCCGCGCCGGGCGGCAGGTCCCACCGCACGACCCAGTGCCGCTCCACCAGGTCCGCGAGGTCGGGGGCGGGCTCGATGCGCACGAGCTCGAAGCCGCGGCGCGCGGCCGCGGGGTCGACGAGGCCGCGGACGGACGTCGTCGGGCGCCGGGGCCCCGCGGGGGCGCCGGCACGGGCGGATTCGAACACCTGTCGCATTCCTCCAAGACTGGCACGGCCCGCCGACACGAGCATGGGGGGACGGCCCGCCCCCGGGGGGCGGGGAACCACGAGGAGGAGGACACCATGGAGATGTCGGCACTGCACCCCAACGTCACGGTGAGCGGCGCGCGCGAGGCGATCGCGTTCTACGAGGCCGCGCTCGGCGCGGAGGTGGTCGACACGATCACGGCGGGCGACGCCGTCATCCACTCCGACCTGCGGCTCGTCTCCCCGGCGGGGACCAGCACGTTCACCGTCGCGGAGGCGTTCCCGCCGGACTCGGTCGCGCCGGAGCCCGGCGCCCCGACGCACGCGTCGTTCACCGTCCCGGTCGAGGACACCGACGCCGCGTACGCGCGGGCGCTCGCGGCCGGCGCGTCGAGCCTCGCGGAGCCGTCGGACTGGTTCGAGGGGTTCCGCCAGGCGGCGGTGCGCGACCCGTTCGGGCACCGCTGGTACTTCGCGACCGTCGCCGAGTCGGTGACGGCCGAGGACGTGCAGCGCGCGAGCGACGCGTGGGTCGCCGAGCGCGGCTGACCCGGCCCGTGCGCCCGCCGGTCAGGCGGGCGGGCGCACGAGCCGCGCGTGGAGCTGCATCGCGGACACGTCGGTGAGCGACGCGACCTGGTCGATCACCACGCGCAGGCGGGCCGCGTCGTCGGGCGCCGCCTCCCAGTCCGCCGCGAACGACGGCTCGAGCGCGACGGGCGCGCGGTCGCCCAGGACGTGCACCAGGTCGGCGATCACCTCGCGCTGGCGCTGGTAGAGCGGCTCCTGCTCGCGCGGCGCCATGACGTACGCGACCGCGACGCCCTTGAGCACGAGGATCTCGGCGACCGTCTCGTCCGGCACGACGAGCCGCGCCGCGTACCGCGTGAGCGGGCCGTCCCCGAACAGCGCGCGCGTCGCGTCCTGGGCCGCGCCCGTGAACCGGCCGATGAGCTGGCTCGTGGCGTCCTTGAGCGCGGCGAGCGCGCGGCGCGACCCGTCGAACCCGGTGACCAGGTGCCCGGTGCCCTGGAGCCGGGTGATCGCCGCGTCGAGCGCCGCCTCGTCGTACGCGGTGCCGTACCAGGAGTGGACGGCACGCACGACGCGCGCGCGCTCGTCGGGGTCGTCGAGCACCGCGAGCTCGATGCGCCCGCCGACGACGGCGTCCTCGACGTCGTGCACCGAGTACGACACGTCGTCCGCGAGGTCCATGACCTGCGCCTCGAGGCACTTCACCTGCGCGGGCGCCCCGGCGCGCAGCCAGTCGAACACCGGGCGGTCGTCCTCGTAGACGCCGAACTTGTGGGTGGGCCGACCGTCCGCGCGCAGCGGCGCCTCCCCCGCGCCCCACGGGTACTTGACGCTCGCGTCGAGGCTCGCGCGCGTGAGGTTGAGCCCGTACGACCGGCCGTCCTCCACGACCTTGGGCTCGAGCCGCGTGAGGAGGCGCAGCGTCTGCGCGTTGCCCTCGAACCCGCCGACGTCGACCGCGAGGTCCGCGAGCGCCCGCTCGCCGTTGTGCCCGAACGGGGGGTGCCCGAGGTCGTGCGCGAGGCACGCGGTGTCGACGATGTCCGGGTCGCAGCCGAGCGCCTTGCCGATCTCGCGACCCACCTGCGCGACCTCGAGCGTGTGCGTGAGCCGGGTGCGGACGAAGTCGTCGCTGCCCGGCCCGAGCACCTGCGTCTTGGCGCCGAGGCGGCGCAGGGCGGACGAGTGCACGATGCGCGCGCGGTCGCGCTCGAACGGCGTGCGGGCCCGGGACTTCGCGGACTCGACGAACCACCGCTCGGTGTCGGCGTCGGAGTACGACGCCGTGCCCTCCTCGCCGCGCGCCGGGCGCGGGCCGGTCCCCACGACCGCCGGGTCGAACGCCTGCTGCTCGAACGTCTGCACGGGCCCCAGCGTAACGACGCCGGTCGGCGCCCGGCGGACGGCGGGCGGGCTGCCACGGGCGTACCCTCCGGCGTATGGGTGCAGCGCGTGCGCTCGAGCTGCGGGCCGTCACCGTCGACGGCCTGGTCGAGGTCGTCCCGTACGTGGACGGCCGGTCGCTCGTGGACGTCGTCGGACGGTTCGAGTCGGCGCGCGGGTACTCCCCCGCGGGCGCGTACGGCGGGCTGGTCCCCGCGTTCTTCCGCTACGGCGACGCCGCGCACCAGTGGTACGGGCGGGGACGCGTGCCCGCGGGCGGCCGCGCGTGGGTGCTCGCGTGCGACTGCCACGAGGCGGGCTGCTGGCCGTTCGAGGTGGCCGTGGCCGCCGACGCCACCACCGTCACGTGGCGCGACCTCACGCAGCCGTTCCGCCCCGAGTGGGACTACTCCGCGCTCGGGCCGTTCACGTTCGACCGCGCGCAGTACGACGACGCGGTGCGCGCGGTCGCGCACCTGTTCGGCTAGGTGTGATGTCTAGGGCAGGCGCCACACCCCGACGGCCGGGCCGTCGCCCGCGAGCCGGGCGCCGCCGTCGTACGTCGTCAGGGTCAGCGCGCCGTGCAGCCGCTCGGGCTCCCCGCGTCCCACGAGCGCGGGGTGCAGCGTGACGCCGCCCCACGGCGCGCGCGCGAGCGCGACAAGCACGCGCTCCTCGGGCGTCTCCCGGAGGTAGACGAGCGCGTCGTCGGCGACGTGCACCCAGCGCAGGCCGCCGTGGCGCAGCGCGTCCGAGCCGCGGCGCACCGCGATCAGCGCCCGGTACAGGTCGAACGTCGCGCCGTCCCAGCGCCCCTGGCCCGAGTCCGCGTCGTCCCACGGCATGGTCGCGCGCGCGTGCTCCCCGTTGAGGCCCGTGAGCCCCACCTCGTCCCCCGCGAAGACGACGGGCGTGCCCGGGTAGGTGAGCAGGAGCGTCGCCGCGACCTCGACCATCTCGCGCGAGCCGACGATCGAGCGCAGCCGCGGGGTGTCGTGCGACCCGAGCATGTTCCACTGCGACGCGGTCACGCGCCACGGCAGCACGGCGTCGAACTCGCGCATCGTCTCCACGACCGCCGGCCCGGCCCGGCGCGGCGTGCGCACGGGCAGCCCGAGGTAGGGCACGGGCGAGTGCGCGGGAGACAGCCAGGTCCACGCCGGGCGCGTGAACGCCGAGTAGTTCATGTTCGCGTGCCAGCCGTCGCCCGCGAGGTCACCGGAGGCGTCGTGGAAGTGCTCGGCGACGAGGGCGGCCTCCGGGTTCACGCCCCGCATCGTCGTGCGCAGGCGCCGCGCGACGTCGAGCGTGCGGTCCTCGGCGCCGAAGCGCCCCGTCATGTTGGCGACGTCGATGCGCCACCCGTCGAGACCGAACGGCTCGCGCAGGTAGCGCCCGACGACGGACCCGGGCCCGTCGATCATGCGCGCCCCGAGCTCGGCCGAGCCGTACGACAGCTTCGGCAACGACGCGTGCTCGAGCCACCCCACGTACCCAGGCTCGACGTCGGTCCAGTAGTAGAAGTCACGCTCCGGCGCGCCCGGGTCCGCGAGCGCCCGCGCGAACCACTCGTGCCCGGCGCCCGTGTGGTTCGTCGTGAGGTCGCCCATGACGCGCAGCCCGCGCGCGTGCGCGGCGCGGATCAGCGACGCGTACGCCGCGTCGCCGCCGAGCAGCGGGTCGACGTGGTCGAACGTGCTCGCGTCGTAGCGGTGGTTGGAGCGCCCCGGGAAGACGGGCGTCGTGTAGAGCGTCGTGACGCCGAGCGCCACGAGGTGGTCGAGCCGCTCCTCGACCCCGGCGAGGTCGCCCCCGTAGTACTGCGTGCCGACGTCGGGCCCCGCGCCGTGCGGCTCCTCGTCCCAGGCCGCGGGGACGGCCCACTCGGGGAGCGGACGCCCGTCGGCCGCGGCCGAGCGCGCGAACCGGTCCGGGAAGACCTGGTACACGACGCCGTCGCGCATCCACGCGGGCGCGCCCTCGTGGACGGTGAGGCGGAAGTCCGCGGCGTCGGGCACGTCGCGGTCCCACACCCCCCGGCCGTTGAGCCAGCGGTAGCCGCGCTCGCCCTCGTCGAGGAAGAACCGGTAGCCGGTCACCGGGTTGTGCACGAGCACCTCGGCGACGTACCAGTCCTCGTGCTCGTCCGAGCGGTCGAGGCGCGCCGGGGCGAGGCGCGGCTCGCCGTCGCGCACGGTGCGCAGCCACACGTCGCGCACGCCGGCCGACCGGGGCACGCGCACGCGGACGGGGACCGTGTCCCCGAGGGCGGGGACGCCCTCGGGGACGTACAGCGCCGAGCCGTCGTGGTGCGGGACGGGGGTGGCGACGTCGTGCACGCGGTCAGCCCTTCACGGAGCCGGCCGTGAGGCCGCCCACGATGTACTTCTGCAGGTAGAGGAACAGGGCGAGCACGGGCAGCGCCGAGATGACGGCACCGGCCGTGAAGAGGCCCCAGTTGGCCTCCTTGAGCGACGACACCCACCCGTACAGCCCGACCGCGAGGGTCCAGTTGCTCTCGGACGACAGCACGATGCGCGCGATGATGAACTCGCCGAACGTGCTGATGAACGACAGCAGCGCGACCACGGCGAGGATCGGCGCGACGAGGCGCAGGATGATCGTCCAGTAGATCTGCGTGTGGGTCGCGCCGTCGATCTTCGCGGCCTCGTCGAGCTCGCGCGGCACGGTGTTGAAGAACCCGTACATGAGGAACGTGTTCACGCCCAGGGCACCGCCGAGATACACCGCGACGAGCGCGATCTTGCTGTTGAGGCCGAGGACCGGCACGACGTTCCCGAGCGAGATGAGCAGCAGGAAGATCGCGACGAACGCGAGCATCTGCGGGAACATCTGGATGATCAGCAGGGACGTGAGGCCGGCGCGCCGGCCGCTGAAGCGGAACCGCGAGAACGCGTACGCCGCCGCCGCGCCCATGAGCACGGTGCCGACCGACGTCGCGACCGCGATGACGAGCGTGTTGCCCATCCACGTCCAGAACATCGTGGTGCCGAGCTGGGCGTAGTTCGCGGTGCTCACGTCGGAGAACAGCGAGTTGGAGCCGGTGAGCGTCCCGTTCTCCGACAGCGACGCCGACAGGACGTACACGAGCGGGAACGCGGCGTAGACGACGGCGATCACGCCGACGACGTGCCGCCAGCCCAGCTCGGAGAACCAGCGCCCCGGGCGCATGCGGTTCCGGGACGCCGGGACGGCGGTGCCGCCGACGACGGGGGGTGCCTGGGTGGTCGCCATGTCAGCTGATCTCCTCGAACTTGCGCGTGCTGCGGAAGGCGATGGCCGAGATCGTCCCCACGATGACGAAGATGACGATCGACAGGGCGCTCGCGAGCCCGAAGTCCTTCTGCGCCGAGCCGTCGACGCCGGAGATCGAGTACACCATCGAGATGAGGATGTCCGTGTGGCCGAGCGGCACGGACGCGTCGGCGAAGCGTGGCCCGCCCCCGGTGAGCATGTAGATCAGGGTGAAGTTGTTGAAGTTGAAGGCGAACGACGAGATGAGCAGCGGCGCGGTCGAGATGAGCAGCAGCGGCAGCGTGATCGCGCGCCACGTGGTCCAGCGGCCCGCGCCGTCGATCTTCGCGGCCTCCATGACGTCGGACGGCAAGGACTGCAGGGCGCCCGTGCAGATGAGGAACATGTAGGGGAAGCCCAGCCACAGGTTCACGCCGAGCACGGACAGCTTCGCGAGCCAGGGGTCGGTGAGCCACGGGATGTGCGCGCCGCCCAGGATCACCTCGTTGATGAACCCGAACCGCGTGTTGAGCAGCCCCGACCACAGCAGCGCCGCGAGGAAGCCCGGGATCGCGTACGGCAGGATCATGAGCGTCCGGTAGACCTTGCGCCCGCGCATCCGGGTGTCGTTGAAGACGATCGCGAGGAACAGGCCGAGCAGGAACGTCGTGGCGACCGAGCCGATCGCGAACACGAACGTCCACACCAGGATCTCGACGAACGGCTGGGCGTAGCGGGCGTCCGAGAACGCGGTGACGAAGTTGTCGAACCCGACCGGGACGCGCCACCCGACCGCGAGGGTCGAGCCGTCGGGCGCCTGGAACTGGCCCTCGTCGTTCGGCGTGTAGACCGTGCCCGTCGTGGTGTCGGTCATCGTGTCCGCCGCCGCGTCCCACTCGAGGGCGGACGTGTACACGTAGCCGGTACGGGCGTCGGTGGTGCGGATCGAGCCGTCCTCGGGGTCGTCCGAGACGGGGACGCGCAGCTCGGTCACCTCGGCCTGGCGCTGCAGCACCTGGTCGCGCGGCACGACCGTGTACCCGGGAACCTCGGTCGCGCGGCCGTCCTCGACGGTCGCGCCGTCGACGACGGACAGCGGCCGGTCGGCCGTGCCGGCCTCGACCTCGCCGTCGTCGGTGACGACCGCGAACCCGAGCGCGTCGCCGTCCTCCACGACGGTCAGCGCGGACGACGCCGAGCCCTCGACCCGGCGCTCGTTCTGGACGAGCAGCGCGGAGACCGCCTGCTCCTTCGTCGAGTTGTGGCCCGTCCCGTAGTTGGTGAACGCCACGTAGCCCGTGTACCCGACGACGAAGATCTGGTAGACGAGCAGGAAGATCAGGCCGGGCAGGATGTACTTCAGCGGCAGGGACCGCTTCGAGAAGTACACCCAGTTCGCCGCGACGAGCAGCGCGAGCGTCGCGGCGAGGATGCCGTACGAGCCGGCCGTCCACGCCGACCAGACCACGTACACGCCGAGCGCGTCCACGACCGCCATGAGGGCGAGCTTGACGAAGAACCCGGGCCCGTAGTCGCGCGCGTGCGAGGCGTCGCGCGGCCGCAGGCGGCGCTCGCCGCGCGGCGGCGGGCCGTCGGCTCCGGAGGTGCCGACGCGCTCGTCGCCGGCCGTGGTCTGAGGGGCGGACATCGTGGTGCCTCCGAGGTCGTCGGACGCGCGGGGTGCTGCGTCTTCTGGAGTGTCGTCGTGCTGTGTCGCGGCCCGTTCCGGGCCGGAGGTGGGGACGCGCCGTCGCGGTGCGCAGGAGCCCTGCGCACCGCGACGGCGGGCTGCACCCGGATCAGGAGTCGATCGCGCCCTGGATGTCGGCGATCATCTTGTCCCAGCTCGAGACCGGGTCGGCACCGGCGACGATCGCCGCCTCGGTGACGCCCCAGAAGCTCCACACGGCAGCCATCTCGGGGATCGACGGCATCGGCACGGCCTCGGCACCCACGGCGCGGAAGCCCGCGACGATCGGGTCGTCCGCGGCGGCGGTGTCGGCGGCGGCGGTCAGCGCCGGCGGACGGTTGCCCGCCTCGTACAGCGCGAGCTGCGCCTCCTCGGTGGACAGGAAGTTCACGAGGAAGTCGTTCGCGACGATCGCGTTGTCGCTCTCCGCGCTCAGGTAGAAGCCCTGGACGCCGACGAACGGCTGCGCGGGCTGGCCGCCCGCGGTGGGGATCGGGTCGATCGACAGGTCGAGGCCCTCGAACGAGTCGATCATCCACGGACCGCCGACGATGAACGGCGACTGGCCGTTCTTGAACGCCTCGACGGCGATGTCGTAGGTCGTGTCCTGGCTGAGCACGCCGGCCGCACCCTGGGCGCCGAGCCACTGCGCGAACGCCTGGCCCTCGGGGCCGCCCATCGCGAGCTCGGACGAGTAGCTGCCGTCCTCGTTCTGCGCGAAGACAGGGGCGCCGAACGACGTCTGGAACGGGTAGTGGGTGTACGGGTCACCCTTGTCGCCGTCCGACTGGACCAGGATCGGGAACTGCGTCCCGGCGGCCTGGCCCGCGGCCACGGCCTCGTCCCACGTGGCGGGGGCGGTCGGCGCGAGCGCGGTGTTGCGGATGAGGGCGATGTTCTCGATCGCGTAGGGCAGGCCGTAGACCTGGCCGTCCTGCGTGAACGCCTCGATGGAGACGTCCTCGAACTCGGCCGCCTTGTCCCCGAGCTCGAGCGGCGCCACGACGCCGTTCGTCGTGAGCTCGCCCAGCCAGTCGTGGGCGCCGACGGTGATGTCAGGGCCCTCGCCCGTCGGGACCTGGGCGAGGAAGTCCGCCCGGATGTCCTCGAAGTTCTTCAGCACGACGTCGACCGTCGTGCCCGTCTCGGTCTCGAACGACTCGGCCGCCGCGGTCACGGCGTCCTGACGGGTCTCGTCGACCCAGACGGTCAGCGAGCCACCGGCGGACGAACCCTCGGCGCTCGGCTCGTCGGTGGTCTCGTCGCCCGAGCCGCCGGACGAGCAGGCGGTCAGCGCCAGCGTCGTGGTCAGCGCGGCGGCAAGAAGGATGCTCCGTCGCATCAGTGGTCACTCCAAGCGTGTCGTGATGGGCGGCCCGCTCCGGCGTTGGCACCGGCGCCGGACCCTGATGGGCACGACGGTAGAGCGGGAGGTGGCACAGGTGCAAGTCGTTGCGGTAACTTTCATGCAACGCTTTGCAGGGCGTCGACCGGCGCCCACCCGCCTCCGCCGGCCGACGGGTCCGCGCGCCTCCGCACAGGGGATCGCGGCTCGCCGACCGGACGACCAGGACGAGGAGGTCCGGTGTCCCCTACGCTGCCCCATGTGCGTACCCGTCTCAGTGATCTCGCCGCCCAGGCAGGCGTCTCCACGGCGACGGTCTCGCGCGTCCTCAACGGCAAGCCCGGCGTCGCGAGCGAGACCCGCCAGGCGGTGCTCGCCGCGCTCGACGTGCTGGGCTACGAGCGACCGTCGACGCTGCGCACCCGCTCCGCCGGCCTCGTCGGCCTCGTCGTCCCGGAGCTGACGAACCCCGTCTTCCCCGCGTTCGCCCAGACGATCGAGTCGCTCCTGTCCGAGCACGGGTACACGCCGCTGCTGTGCACGCAGTCGCCGGGCGGGACCACGGAGGACGACTACGTCGACATGCTCATGGACCACGCGGTCGACGGCATCGTCTTCGTCTCCGGCCTGCACGCGGACACCCAGGCGAGCCACGAGCGCTACGAGCGGCTGCGCAGCAGGGGGATCCCGATCGTCCTGGTCAACGGCTTCGCCGAGGGCATCGACGCCCCGTTCGTCTCGCCCGACGACGTCGCGAGCGTCGAGCTCTCGGTGCGGCACCTCGTCTCGCTCGGGCACCGCAGCGTCGGCCTCGCGATCGGCCCCGACCGCTTCGTCCCCGCGCAGCGCAAGCTCGCGAGCTTCGCCGAGTCGCTCGTGCGGCACGGTCTCGTCGCCGACGAGGCGGAGGTTGCCCAGCACGTCGTCGTGACGCTCTACACCGTCGAGGGCGGCCAGGCCGCGGGCGGCGAGCTCATCGACTCGGGCCACACCGCGATCGTCTGCGGCTCCGACCTCATGGCGCTCGGCGCCATCCGCGCGGCGCGCTCGCGCGGGCTGCGCGTGCCGCAGGACGTCTCGGTGCTCGGCTACGACGACTCGCCCCTCATCGCCTTCACCGACCCGCCGCTCACCACGGTGCGCCAGCCCGTGAGCGCCATGGCGCACGCCGCCGTGAGCGCGCTCCTCACGGAGATCGCGGGCGAGCGGGCACCGCGGACCGAGCTCCTCTTCCAGCCGGAGCTCATCGTCCGCGACTCGACCGGGGCCGCCCCGGCCCGCGCGGCGTCCGCGACGGACGCGAGCACGGTCGCCGCGGCGGGCTCGCCGACCGCCTGAGACCGGCGCCCGGAAGTCCACGCACCTCGCTGCGGGCGTCCGCCGACCCCTCGTCGACACCGCACCGCAAGCGCTTACACTCGACGGAGGGTCGGCGACACCCCGCTCCGCCAGCCGAGTGACCACCACCGGAAGATCCCCTGAAAACCCCAGCACCACGTACGTGAGGACCGACAGCTCGATGACTCGTATCGATTCGACGCCGACCGCCGCCGCGACCAGCACCGGGCTGGCCACCGCCCCGGCGCCCTTCAGCACGGGGGCGCTCGTGCACACCGGGCCGGGCGAGGCCCCCGAGTGGTGGCGCGACGCCGTCATCTACCAGGTGTACCCGCGCTCCTTCGCGGACGGTGACGGCGACGGCGTCGGCGACCTGCCCGGCATCACCTCGAAGCTCGACCACCTCGCCGAGCTCGGGGTCGACGCCGTCTGGCTGAGCCCGTTCTACCGCTCGCCCCAGAAGGACGCAGGCTACGACGTCGCGGACTACCGCGACGTGGACCCGCTGTTCGGCACGCTCGCGGACTTCGACGAGCTCCTCGCCCAGGCGCACGCGCGCGGCATCCGGATCATCGTCGACCTCGTCCCGAACCACACGTCGGACCAGCACGCCTGGTTCCAGGCGGCGCTCGCGTCGCCCGAGGGCTCGCCGGAGCGCGCGCGGTACATCTTCCGCGAGGGCGAGGGCGAGCACGGCGAGCTGCCCCCGAACAACTGGCAGTCGATCTTCGGTGGCCCCGCCTGGACCCGCGTCACGGCCGGCGCGAACGCCCGCCCCGTGACCGGCGCCGAGGGCGAGACGCCCGGGCAGTGGTACCTGCACCTCTTCGACTCGACCCAGCCCGACCTCGCGTGGGACAACCCGGAGGTCCGCGAGGAGTTCGAGCAGGTCCTGCGCTTCTGGCTCGACAAGGGCGTGGACGGGTTCCGCGTCGACGTCGCGCACGGCATGATCAAGGCCGACGGCCTGCCCGACTGGGACGGCACCGTCTCGATGGTCGAGGGCACCGAGGCCGCCGACGGCGAGGAGGGCACCGACCCGGGCGCCCCCGAGGACGGCTCGACGGGCGCCGGGAACTCCGGCCCGATGTTCGACCAGGACGGCGTCCACGAGATCTACCGCGCGTGGCACCGCGTCCTCGCCGAGTACGACGGCGACCGTGCGCTCGTCGCCGAGGCGTGGGTCGAGCCGCTCTCGCGCCTCGCGCGCTACGTGCGCCCGGACGAGATGCACCAGGCGTTCAACTTCTCGTTCCTCACCACCGGCTGGGACGCCGCGCCGCTGCGCACCGTGATCGCGGCGTCGCTGCACGCGAACGACGAGGTCGGCGCGCCCACGACGTGGGTGCTGTCGAACCACGACGTCGTGCGCCACGCGTCGCGCCTCGGACTGGCCGACCCGGGCCTGCGCCCCAACGGCATCTTCGCCCACGACCCGCAGCCCGACGAGGAGCTCGGTCTGCGCCGTGCGCGCGCCGCGTCGCTGCTCATGCTCGGCCTGCCCGGGTCGTCGTACCTCTACCAGGGCGAGGAGCTCGGTCTCCCCGAGCACACCGCCCTGCCCGACGACGTCCGCGAGGACCCCGCGTTCTTCCGCACCCAGGGCGCCGAGGCGGGCCGCGACGGCTGCCGCATCCCTCTCCCCTGGCGCGCCGACGCCGAGGGCTTCGGGTTCGGGCCGTCCGGCAAGACCTGGCTCCCCCAGCCGGAGTCGTACGGCCGCTACGCCGCGGACGTCCAGCGCGGCGTCGAGGGCTCGACCTACGAGACGTACCGCACGGCCCTCGCCACGCGTCGCGCGGAGCGTCTGGGCGCGGGCACCCTCGCGTGGGTCGAGGAGTTCGCCGGCTCGGCGGACGTCGTCGCCTTCCGCAACCGCGACGTCGTCGTGCTCGCCAACCTGGGCGCCGAGCCCGTCGTGCTGCCGCACGGCACGGAGGTCCTCGTGGCCTCCGGCCCGGTCGTGACCGACCGCTCCGCGGACCCGCAGGTCCGCGTCCCGTCGGACACGACCGTCTGGCTGCGCGCGCACTGACCGACGCCGCTACATGTGCACGACGGCCGGGACCCCGCGGGGGTCCCGGCCGTCGTTCTTTGCGTCCCGCCGGTGCAGGGCCGCGCTCGGGCGGCCGGCGAGGAGGCGGCGCCCAGCCTGCGGAGGAGGCGGCGCTCAGCCGCCGGAGACGCTCAGCTCGGCCTCGCGCAGGCGCTCCTCGTGCTCGGCGTCGAGCTCGCGCGAGTCGAGCCAGCCGTACGGCAGGTGCGGCGTCTTGGGCGACCCGGCCCGGCCGCGCTGCCCCTCGGCGGCCTCGCCGGGGTAGGGCGCGTCCTGGTCGAGGTCGTCGAGCAGCGCGCGCAGCTCGGCGAGCGTCGAGACCTTCGCGAGCGCGCGGCGCGCGTCGCCGCCCACCGCGTAGCCCTTGAGGTACCACGCCATGTGCTTGCGCAGGTCGCGCATGCCCTTGCCCTCGTCGCCGTCGAAGTACTCGATCATGAGCTCGCCGTGGCGGTAGATCGTGCCGGCCACCTCGCGGAGCCCGGGGCGCACGCGCTCGGGGCGGCCCGCGAACGCCGCGGCGAGGTCGGCGAACAGCCACGGCCGGCCCTGGCAGCCGCGCCCGACGACGACGCCGTCGCACCCGGTCTCGCGCACCATGCGCACGGCGTCCTCGGCCGACCAGATGTCGCCGTTGCCGAGCACCGGCACGCTCGTGACGGCCTCCTTGAGACGCGCGATCGCGGACCAGTCAGCCGTGCCGGAGTAGTGCTCGGCGGCGGTGCGCGCGTGCAGCGCGACGGCGGCGACGCCCAGGCCCTCCGCGATGCGGCCGGCCTCGAGGTAGGTGAGGTGGTCGTCGTCGATGCCCTTGCGCATCTTCACGGTGACGGGGACCCCGTACGGGCGGGCGGCCTCGACCGCGCCCTGCACGATCGCGGTGAACAGGTCGCGCTTCCAGGGCAGCGCCGCTCCCCCGCCCTTGCGCGTGACCTTGGGCACCGGGCAGCCGAAGTTCAGGTCGACGTGGTCGGCGCGGTCCTCGGCGACGATGATGCGCACGGCCTCGCGGACGGTCGCGGGGTCCACGCCGTACACCTGCGCGGACCGCGGCGTCTCGTCCGCGCCGAACGTCACGATGCGCAGCGCCTCGGGGTTGCGCTCGACGAGCGCGCGGCTCGTGACCATCTCGGCGACGTAGAGGCCGGGGTCGTCGCCGCCGGACGCGCCGGCCTCGCGGCACAGCGTGCGGAACGCGCGGTTCGTGACGCCGGCCATCGGGGCGAGGACCACCGGCGTCCGGACGACGATCGGGCCGATCCGCAGCGGCGCCACGAGCGGACCGGTCCCCGGGTCGGGGCGGTCGGTCGTCGTGCTGAGGGCAGGAGCGGGTGCAGTCACGCGCTCCATTGTCCCACCCGGCTCCCGCTGCACGACGAGCCCGTTTCGACGAGCGAGCAGCGTACGGTCGTGGCAGTGTTGAGGAGGTCCGGCAATCCAGGCCGGACACGGACGAAAGGGACGACATGCCTCTCTGGCTCATCCTGGTCATCGTCGGCGCCGTGCTCCTCATCCTCGGCGTCGCCATCGAGGCCGCGAAGATCCTCATCTGGATCGGCATCATCGTGCTCGTCGTGAGCCTGGTGATCGGCCTGCTCAACAGGGCTAAGGGGGCGGCCCGCTAGCGCGAGGCCGCTGGGGGCGACGCGTCCCGACGAGACGCGACAGGAGGGGCGGGACCGCACGGTCCCGCCCCTCCTGCGTGCCCGGCGCCGGTGCGCCGGGCCGGTGACGCGTCAGGCGCCGAGCAGGTGCCCGGCGAGGTACTCGGTGACCTTGTCGAGCGCGACGCGCTCCTGGCTCATCGAGTCGCGGTGGCGGATCGTCACGGCCTGGTCGTCGAGCGTGTCGAAGTCGACCGTGATGCAGAACGGCGTGCCGATCTCGTCCTGGCGGCGGTACCGGCGGCCGATGGCGCCGGCGTCGTCGAAGTCGACGTTCCAGTACTTGCGGAGCTCCGTCGCGAGGTCCTTCGCCTTGGGCGAGAGCTGCTCGTTGCGGCTCAGCGGGAGCACGGCGGCCTTGACCGGCGCGAGGCGGTGGTCGAGGCGCAGGACCGTGCGCGTGTCCACGCCGCCCTTCGCGTTCGGCGCCTCGTCCTCGGTGTACGCCTCGACGAGGAACGCCATGAGCGAGCGCGTGAGACCCGCGGCCGGCTCGATGACGTAGGGCACCCAGCGCTCGTTCTTCGTCTGGTCGAAGTACGACAGGTCCTTGCCCGAGTGCTCGGCGTGCGTCTTGAGGTCGAAGTCGGTGCGGTTCGCGATGCCCTCGAGCTCGCCCCACTCCGAGCCGGAGAAGCCGAAGCGGTACTCGATGTCGACCGTGCGGGTCGAGTAGTGCGAGAGCTTCTCCTGCGGGTGCTCGTACAGGCGCAGGTTGTCGCGCTGGATGCCGAGGTCCACGTACCAGTCGGTGCGCGTGTCGATCCAGTACTGGTGCCACTCGGCGTCCGTGCCGGGCTCGACGAAGAACTCCATCTCCATCTGCTCGAACTCGCGCGTGCGGAAGATGAAGTTGCCGGGCGTGATCTCGTTGCGGAACGACTTGCCGATCTGGCCGATGCCGAACGGCGGCTTCTTGCGGCTCGCTCCCATGACGTTGGCGAAGTTCACGAAGATGCCCTGCGCCGTCTCGGGGCGCAGGTAGTGCAGGCCCGACTCGTCCTCGACGGGGCCGAGGTACGTCTTGAGCATCATGTTGAAGTCGCGCGGCTCCGTCCACTGCCCGCGCGTGCCGCAGTTCGGGCAGACGATCTCGGCGAGGCCGCCCTCGGGCGCGCGGCCCTTCTTCTCCTCGAACTCCTCGATCATCTGGTCCTCGCGGAACCGCTTGTGGCAGTGCAGGCACTCCGTCAGCGGGTCGGTGAAGACGCCCACGTGGCCCGACGCGACCCACACCTGGCGCGGCAGGATCACGGACGAGTCGAGGCCCACGACGTCGTCGCGGCTCGTGACCATCGCGCGCCACCACTGCTTCTTGATGTTCTCCTTGAGCTCGGTGCCCAGGGGCCCGTAGTCCCACGCGGAGCGGGTACCGCCGTAGATCTCGCCCGAGGGGAAGACGAACCCGCGCCGCTTGGCGAGGGAGACGACGGCGTCGAGACGGGCGGTGGGTGAGGGCGCTGCGGCCACGGACATCACTCCTGGTGCTCACGGCCCCGCACGTGGCTCGTGGGGGCTGGACGGGTGGGCGACGCCCGCACGGGCGCCGACCGACCAGCGTACCCGGCCGTGACCCGGCTCACCGGGAACGGTTTTGACATTCATTCTCAAGAAGGCGGAGACTGGTGGTCATGCACCGCTCCCCCGCCCGGCGCCGTCGCGCCCTCGCCACCACCGCCGCCCTCGCCACGGCCGCGCTCGTCGCGTCCTGCTCCCCCGGCGACTCCCCCGGGGACGGCGGCTCGGGAGGAGGAGGAGGAGGAGGAGGAGGCGACGACGGCCGGCTCCAGGTGCTCGCGTCGTTCTACCCGCTCCAGTACGTCGTCGAGCAGGTCGGCGGGGAGCACGTCGACGTCGCGAACCTCACGCCGCCCGCGGCCGAGCCGCACGACCTCGAGCTCGCGCCCGCGCAGGTCCGCTCGATCGGCGACGCCGACCTCGTCGTCTACCTCTCGGGGTTCCAGCCCGCGGTCGACGAGGGGATCGAGCAGCGCGCCCCCGAGCACGTGGTCGACGCCGCGGCGTCGGCCGGGCTCGAGGAGCACCCCGGCGGCGAGGGCGAGCACGCCGACGAGACCGCGGAGGAGCACGCCGAGCACGCGGACGAGTCGGGCGACGGTCACGACCACGGCTCCACGGACCCGCACTTCTGGCTCGACCCGACCCGTCTGGCCTCGGTGGGCGACGCCGTCGCCGACGAGCTCTCCGCGCTCGACCCCGACCACGCCGACGACTACGCGGCCGGTGCCGCCGCCCTCACCGCGGATCTCGACGACCTGGACGCCGAGTTCGCCGGGGCGCTCGCCCCGTGCGCGGGTGCGACGCTCGTCACCTCCCACGAGGCCTTCGGCTACCTCGCCGAGCGCTACGACCTGCACCAGGTCGGGATCTCCGGGATCGACCCGGAGGCGGAGCCCTCCCCCGCGCGCCTGCGCGAGGTGGGCGAGGTCGTCCGGGAGAACGGCGTGACCACGCTCTTCTTCGAGACGCTCGTCAGCCCCAAGGTGACGCAGACGCTCGCCGACGACCTCGGCGTCCGGACCGCGCTGCTCGACCCGCTCGAGAGCCTCGCGGAGGGCGCGACGGACTACCGTGAGGTCATGGAGTCCAACCTCGAGGCGCTCACGTCCGGCCTCGCGTGCGCATGACGGACGCACCGGAGCTGATCGCCGCGCGCGACGTCCACGTGACCCTCGGCGGGAGCGAGATCCTGCGCGGCATCGACCTCTCGGTCCGCGCGGGCGAGGTCGTCTCGCTCCTCGGCGCGAACGGCTCGGGCAAGTCGACGCTGGTCCGCGCGCTCGTCGGGATCGTGCCGCTCTCCCGCGGCTCCGTCGACCTGTTCGGCGCGCCGCTCGGCCCGCGGCTGCCGTGGCGGCGGCTCGGGTACGTGCCGCAACGCGTGAGCGCACCCTCGGGCATGCCGTCCACCGCGTCGGAGGTCGTCGCGTCCGGGCTCCTCGGCGGCGGCCGTCTCCGGCTCCCGCGCGGGTGGCGCGACCGCACGGTCGAGGCGCTCGAGCTCGTGGGCCTCGCGGACCGCGCCGACGACTCGACGGCCGAGCTCTCGGGCGGGCAGCAGCAGCGCGTGCTCATCGCGCGCGCCCTCGTGCGCCGGCCCGACCTGCTCGTGCTGGACGAGCCCGTCGCGGGCGTCGACAAGCCGAGCCAGGAGGCGTTCGCCGCGACGATGACGCGCCTCGTGGGCGACGGCCTCACGGTCCTCGTGGTGCTCCACGAGCTCGGGGCGCTCGCCCCGCTCGTCGAGCGCGCGGTCGTCCTGCGCCACGGGCGCGTCGTGCACGACGGCGCCCCGCCCCGCGCGTCGTCCACGCACGCGGGCGCGACGCACCAGCACCTGCACCCGCACGAGCCCGTCGACGGCGACAACCGTCCCGCGGGCCCGGAGACGGGCCTCACCGACACCCTGAACCCCGACCTCTCCGCAGGCCACGCACCCAGGACGGCCTCATGACCCCCCTGTTCTCCGAGATCTCCCTGCTGCTCACCGACCCGCTCATGCAGCGCGCCCTCCTCGCGGCGCTGCTCGTCGGCGTCAGCGCCCCCGTCGTCGGCACGTACCTCGTGCAGCGCAAGCTCTCGCTGCTCGGCGACGGCATCGGGCACGTCGCGCTCACGGGCGTCGCGCTCGGGTGGCTCGTCGGCGCCGCGATGGGCGTCGTGCCGAACGACGCGCTCGCGATCCCCGGCGCGGTCGTCGCGGCGGTGCTCGGCGCGGTCGCGATCGAGCTCGTGCGCGAGCGGGGCCGCACGAGCGGTGACCTCGCGCTCGCGCTCCTGTTCTACGGCGGCATCGCGGGCGGCGTCCTGCTCATCGGCCTCGCGGGCGGCTCGTCGGGCAGCCTCATGCAGTACCTGTTCGGCTCGATCTCGACGGTGACGTCGTCGGACCTCGTCCTCACGGTCGTCCTCAGCGCGGTGATCCTGCTCGTCGGTGTCGGCCTGCGGGCCGCGCTGTTCTCGGTGAGCCACGACGAGGAGTTCGCGCGCGCGTCCGGCCTGCCCGTGCGCACGCTGAACATCGCGGTCGCCGTCGTCGCCGCGCTCACCGTGACCGTGTCGATGCGGGTCGTCGGGCTGCTGCTCGTCAGCGCCCTCATGATCGTGCCCGTCGCGGTCGCCCAGCTCGTCACGCGCTCGTTCCGCCGCACGATGCTCGTCGCGTCGGTCGTCGGGGTGGTCGTGTGCGTCGTCGGGCTGTCCTTCACGTACTGGAACAACGTCTCGCCGGGTGCGACGATCGTCGTCCTCGCGATCGCGACGTACCTCGTCGTCGCCGCGCTGCGACCCCTGTGGGTCCGACGGCGGCCGCGCGTCGCGCGGGACCCGCACCCGGACATCCCCGACGACGTCGAGCTCGACCTCGTACCCTCGGGGTCGACCCACCGCACCACCGGAGGTGACCCGTGCAGCGCATGACCCGCCAGCGCGCCGCCGTCTCGGACGCGCTGGAGGACCTGGAGGACTTCCGCAGCGCCCAGCAGCTCCACGAGATCCTGCGCACGCGCGGCGACAACGTGGGGCTCGCCACCGTCTACCGCACGCTGCAGAGCCTCGCGGACGGCGGCGACGTGGACGTGCTGCGCACCGAGGAGGGCGAGAACCTCTACCGCCGGTGCGAGCGCCGCGAGCACCACCACCACCTCGTGTGCCGGGCGTGCGGGCGGACCGTCGAGATCGACGGCCCGACGGTCGAGGCCTGGGCCAACCAGGTCGGCACCTCGCACGGGTTCGTCGACATCCAGCACACCATCGAGCTGTTCGGCACGTGCGCGGGCTGCGCGCGGGCCACCGCCGTCCAGGACTGAGCGGTGCCCGACGCGCTGGACGGCGCCCCGTTCGCCGCGCTCTTCGCCTTCTTCTTCGCGATCGCGTTCGTGCGGACGCAGGCGACCTACTGGATCGCGCGCCTCGTCACGACGTGGACGCTCGACCGCACACGCCCCGTCAAGCCGTGGGTCGCGCGCGTCCACGCCTGGCTGTCCGGACGGTCGGCCGCACGCGGGATCGAGACCGTGCGGCGGTGGGGCGTGCTCGCGGTGCCCGCGTCGTTCCTCGCGACCGGGACGAAGACCGTGATCAACGCCGCCGCGGGCGTCGTGCGCATGCCGTTCGGGCGCTACCTCGCGGCCATGATCCTCGGGTGCGCGGTGCACGCGACGATCTACGCGACCGTCGGGTGGGCGGTGTGGACCGCCGCGTTCGCCGCCGCGACGGGCTCGCCGACGGGCGTCGCGGTGCTCGTCGCGATCGTCGTCGTGGTCGTCGTGGCGGTGGTCCTCATGGCCCGCCGTCGGGCCGCCCGGGCGGGCGCCGACGCCGCGGTCGTGCCGACCGGCGCGCCCGCCGGGGACGTCCCCGCGCTGGACGGGCAGGCGACGCTCCCTCGCGACGAGGACGCGCCGCACACCGACCGATGAGATGACGCGTCCCGGACCGTCCGAACCTCCATGACGACGTTCCTCCTGCTGCCCGGCGCCGGCGGCGACCCCGCGTACTGGGACCTGCTCGTCCCGGAGCTCGACCGGCTCGGCCACCGGCCGGTCGCCGTCGACCTCCCCCAGCACGACGAGGGCCACGACTGGGCGGACCTCACCGACGTCGCGGTGACGACGCTGCGCCGGGCGACGGCCCCCGCCGAGCGGGACGACCTCGTCGTCGTCGCCCAGTCCATGGGCGCGTACGTCGGGCCGCTCGTGTGCGAGCGCGAGGCGGTCCGCCTGCTCGTGCTGCTCAACCCGATGATCCCGCGACCGGGCGAGAGCGGGGGCGACTGGTGGCGGGCGACGGACCACGCCGCGCGTCGTGCCGCCACGGGCCTGGGCCCGTTCGACCCCGTGGACGACTTCTTCCACGACGTGCCGGACCCGGTCGCGGCCGTCGTGCAGCGCAGCGACCGGCAGCCGTCCGAGCGGTCCTTCGCCGAGCCGTGGCCCGCCTGCGCCTGGCCGGCCGTGCCCACGGTCGTGCTGCAGGGCGACGACGACCGCCTCTTCCCGCCGCCGTTCCAACGCGCCGTCGCGCGCGAGCGGCTCGGTGCCGAGGTCGAGACGATGCCGGGCGGCCACCTCGTGGCGCTCAGCCGCCCGGCCGAGCTCGCCGCCCGGCTCGACGCGCTGGCTCGCTGACGGGCCGACCCGACGGGACGACCGCGCGCCTCAACCGACGCTCGTCGGCTCCTCGGGCGCGCCGACGCAGAACTGGTTGCCCTGCGGGTCGGCCAGCACCGCCCAGCGGTACCCGGGGATGGTGTGCTCCCCGACGAGCGTCGCGCCGTCCGCCACGAGCGACGCGACGTCCGCCTCGCGGTCGGACGTGCCGAGGTCGAGGTGCAGCCGGTTCTTGCCGGGCGTCGGGTCCTCGACGCGCTGGAACCCGAGGACCGGAGCCGTCACCCCCTCGGCGGGCACGACCTCGAGGAACCACCCGTCCGCCTCGTCGACGAGCCGCCCGCCGAGGTGGCGCGCCCACCACTGGGCGAGCGGCCGCGGGTCGGTGGAGTCGACGGTCACCATGCCGATGCTCAGAGTCATGCCGCGCACGCTACCGGCCGCCTCCCACGGCGTCCCGGCGACAAGGCACGCGCTGCTCCGCGCGCGACGTCAGGCCGGGCCGCCCGCCGTCCCGCCCACCGCGTCGACCGCACCGCCGTAGCGGCGGTCGCGGCGCGCGTACTCCTCGACGGCGCGCCACAGCGAGCGGCGGTCCACGTCGGGCCAGGGCTCCGGGAGGAACACGAGCTCCGCGTACGCGGCCTGCCACAGCATGAAGTTCGACGTGCGCTGCTCGCCCGAGCTGCGCAGGAACAGGTCCACGTCCGGCAGGTCGGGCTCGTCGAGGTGCTGCTGGACGGTCCGCTCCGTGACCTTGCGCGGGTCGATCCGCCCGGCGGCGACCTCGCGCGCGATGGCGGCCGCGGCGTCGGCGATCTCGGCGCGCCCCCCGTAGTTGACGCACATCGTGAGCGTGCAGACGTCGTTCTGCTTCGTCTGCTCCTCCGCGACCTCGAGCTCCTTGATCACGGACGCCCAGAGCCGCGGACGACGCCCCGCCCACCGCACGCGCACGCCCCACGAGTCCATCTCGTCGCGGCGACGCCGGATCACGTCGCGGTTGAAGCCCATGAGGAAGCGGACCTCGTCGGGCGAGCGCTTCCAGTTCTCGGTCGAGAACGCGTACGCCGACACGTGCTTGACGCCGATCTCGATGGCGCCCGCGACGACGTCGAGCAGCGCCGCCTCGCCGGCCTCGTGGCCCGCGGTGCGCGGCAGCCCGCGCGCGTTGGCCCAGCGGCCGTTGCCGTCCATGACGACCGCCACGTGGTTCGGCACGAACTGCGCCGGGATCGCCGGGGGCCGCGCACCGCTGGGGTGCGGGAACGGCGGCTGGTACGTGCGCCGCGCCATCAGGCGTCCGCCCCGGCACCGGCGCGCGGGTCCGCGGAGGCGGCGGCCTCGTCGGCGTGCGGGACGGCGGGGACGTGCGGGGCGGGGGCGTCCCGCTCCACCATGCGCAGTGATCGCAACGTTCTCTCCAGGTGGTATTGGCTGTACGCGGCCACGAGGCCGCTCGCTTCCTTGCGGTGCCGGGCGTCCGACGCGTCGGCCGCGTCCCACTCCCCCGCGAGCAGCGCGGCGAGCAGGGCGAAGGTCTGGGGCGCGGGCGCCGTCGAGCCCGGCGGGCGGCAGCGCGAGCACACGGCCCCGCCCTGCGCGACGGCGAACGCGTGGTGCGGGCCCGGCTCGCCGCACCGCGCGCAGTCGACGAACGACGGCGCCCAGCCCGCGACGGCGAGCGCGCGCAGGAGGTAGGAGTCGAGCACGAGCCCCGGCGCGTGCGCGTGCTCCGAGAGCGCCCGCAGCGCGCCCGCGAGCAGCCAGTACTGCTGCACGGCGGGCTCGCGCTCGTCGGCGACGAGGCGCTCCGCGGTCTCGAGCATCGCGGCACCCGCCGTGTACAGGCCGTAGTCCTCGCAGATCCGGCGCGCGTACGGGCCGATCGTCTCCGCCTGCGTCACCGTGTCCAGCGACCGGCCCGCGTAGAGCTGGACGTCCACGAGCATGAACGGCTCGAGCCGCGCGCCGAACCGGGACGACGTGCGGCGCACGCCCTTGCCGACGGCGCGCACCTTCCCGTGCTCGCGCGTCAGGAGGGTGACGATGCGGTCCGCCTCGCCCAGCTTCTGGGCGCGCAGCACGATCGCGTCGTCTCGGTACAGCACCACGCCCCTATTGTCCGTCACGCCGCCGACACGGCGCGCACCACCCGCCGACGGCGGTCACGCGGGCGCGAGGCACCCGAGGACCGCGCGGACCCGGGCGAGCGTCGTGCCCGCGTCCTCGCCGGACTCGACCTGGCGGGCCGCGGCGAGCACCACGGCGTTGACGAGCTCCGCGGAGCGCGCGGCGTCCGGGACGCCGAGCTGCTCCAGGGCCTCGACGAGCGGCACGAGGATCGTCGCGTGCATCGCGGCGCTCTGCTGGGCGAGCGCCTCGCGGCCCGCCTCGGCGCGCAGCGCGGCGACGACGGCGTGCTCGCCCTCGGCCACGAGGAGCAGGTTCTCGCGCGCGTAGGCGACGATCGCGTCCTCTGGCGACGCCGCGGTGGCCACCGCGGCGGTGATGCGCGCGGACCACCGCGGCACGACGTCGGCGACGACCGCGTCGAGCAGCTCCTCCCGCGACCGGAAGTACTGGTAGACGCTCGATCGGGCGAGCCCGGCCCGCGCCGCGACCGCCGCGAGCGTGAGCCCGCTGCCGTCCTCGCGGATGAGGTCGCGCGCGGCGTCGAGCAGGGTCCGGAGCTGCGCCGCGCGGTGCTCGGCCACCGTCGGGGCGGCGATCTTGGGCACGAGGGTCCTCCTTCCCGGAGCGCTCTGCGGAGCGCTCCCCCGGGAGCGCGACGGCCCCCGGCCGGACCATCATGCCCGACCGGGGGCGGTGGAGCGGCCTCCCGGAGCCGCCCGCCGACGTCAGCCGGCCACCGCGGGCAGCCCGAGCCGCCCGTCGACCATCTCGACGACCCGGTGGCAGTGCTCGAGCACGTCGTGGTCGTGCGTGACCATGAGCGCCGCGGCGCCGTATGCCTCGACCTCGCGGGCCAGCAGGCTCACGACCTCGTGGCTGCGCACCCGGTCGAGCGCCGCCGTCGGCTCGTCGACAAGGAGCAGCGCCGGGCTCGCGACGAGCGCGCGGGCGATCCCCACGCGCTGCCGCTCGCCGCCCGAGAGCTGGTCCGGACGGCGGTCGGCGCGGTAGCTCATGGACACCGAGCCCAGCAGCTCGCGGGGGTCGCGGGCACGGGGGTCGCGCTCGTCGATCCCGGCGATCCGCAGCGCGAGCCGGAGCTGGTCGACGCTCGTGAGCGCCGGGAGGAGGTTGCCGGACTGGAAGACGAAGCCGATGCGCTCGCGCCGCAGCCGGGCCCGCTCGCGGTCGTTCGTCGCGCCGAGGTCGACCCCTTCGAGACGGACGGTCCCGGAGTCCGGCGCCGTGAGCGCACCGGCGACGGCGAGCAGGCTCGACTTGCCGGAGCCCGAGGGCCCGACGACACCGACGAGCTCGCCCGCGGCGACGCTCAGGCTGACCTCGTCGAGCGCGACGACCGTGGTGTCGCCGTCGCCGTGGCGGACGGTGACCCGGTCGATCTCGAGCACGGGCGTGGCGGGGGTGGTGGTGCTCATCGCTGCCCTCCCAGGGCGGTCAGGGGGTCGACGGAGGTGATGCGCGCGACGGCGACGGCCGCTCCGGCCATGCCGAGGACGAAGAGCAGGACGCCGGCCAGCACGAGGTCGGGGGCCTGGAGCGCGAACGGCATCGGCGACGCGCCGAGGCCCGCGCCCGCCGCGACGCCGAGGGCGAAGCCCACGCCGATCGAGGCGAGCAGGAGCACGGCGGCCTGGCCGAGGGAGTCGGCGAGCAAGAAGCGGCGCCGTGCCCCCATGGCGCGCATCACGGCGATCTCGTGCCGGCGCTGGATGACCCACACGGTGAAGAACGCCCCGACGACGAGCGCCGAGATGGCGTAGAGGAACACCTGGATGAGCAGGAGGGTCGCGGTCTCGGCCGTGTACCCGGGCGACGCGTCGAAGGACTCGGTGAGCGTGCGCGTCACCGTGCCCGACGCCGCGTCGGCGGCCTCGCGGTCGAACGACCCGGGGTCGGTGCGCAGCGCGACGGCGGTCGCGACGTCCGGCACGTCGGCTCCCGGCTGCTCGGCCCCGGCGAGGAGCTCCTGCCACGTGCCGAGCGGGAGGTAGGCGATGTCGACGTGGCCGAACGTGTGCTGGTCCTCGAGGACGCCCACGACCGTGAGCGTGCGCTCCGGGCGCGCGAGATCCACGGTGTCGCCGACGGCGAGGCCGTCCTCGGCGGCGGTCGCCGAGACGACGATGCCGTCCGCCGCCCCGACGGCGTCACCCTCCGCCATCGCGGCCGGGGCCACGAACGATCCGGGCTCGACGCCCACGAGGGTGAGGTCGACGGGCGAGCCGTCCTCCTGGTGCGCGTTCGCCAGGAGCAGGCCGTACGGGGCGGCCTCGAGCACGCCCGGCTGCTCGGCCATGGTGCCGACCTGGTCCGTCTCGATGACGGAGCGCGTGAACGCGGCGTCCGTCCCGGTGCCCTCGGCGAAGGCGAAGTCGGTGACGGGCGTGCGCTTGAGGCCGGAGACGCCGTCGTTGACGAGGCCGGCGGACAGCCCGGAGAGGAGGACGACGAGGACCGCGACCAGCGCGACGACACCGCCCATGAGCAGGAAGCGGGTGCGCGCGAAGACGAGCTCGCGCAACGCGAGGAACATGAGAAGCCTTCCAATTTTGTCGACAGTGCGTCGGCATCTTACCAACATGGTGTCGACAAAACGCCGACGGCCCGGACGACGACGTCGTCCGGGCCGTCGGCGAGATCGGCGGGAGGGCGGTCAGCCCTGGGCACGCTCCGCACGGTTCACGGCGGACACGATGGCCTTGAGCGAGGCGGTCGTGATCGACGGGTCGATCCCCACGCCCCACAGGACGTCGTCGCCCACCTGGCACTCCACGTACGCCGCGGCCGTGGCGTCCCCGCCCTCCGAGAGCGCGTGCTCCGCGTAGTCCAGGACGCGGACGTCGACCCCCACCTGCGCGATCGCGTCGACGAACGCCGCGACCGGGCCGTTGCCCGTCCCCTCGAGCGTCAGCTCCTCGCCGCGGTCGAGGACGTCGACGCTCAGGGTGTCGGGGCCGTCCTCGCTCGACGACGCGCGCGTGGAGCGCAGCTTGAGCCGGCCCCACGGCTCCAGGCCGGAACCGGGCTCGACGGGCAGGTACTCGTCCGAGAAGAGGCGCCAGATGTCCTCGCCCGTGACCTCCGTGCCGTGCGCGTCGGTGTGCTGCTGCACGGACTGCGAGAACTCGATCTGCAGGCGGCGCGGCAGGTCGAGGTGGCGCTCCGACTTCAGCAGGTAGGAGATGCCGCCCTTGCCGGACTGCGAGTTGACGCGGATCACGGCCTCGTACGAGCGGCCGACGTCCTTGGGGTCGATCGGCAGGTACGGGACGGCCCACGTGATGTCGTCCACCGTGGCACCCTCCGCCTCCGCACGGACGGCCATCGCGTCGAAGCCCTTCTTGATGGCGTCCTGGTGCGAGCCGGAGAACGCCGTGAAGACCAGGTCGCCCGCGTAGGGGTGCCGCTCGGGGACGCCGAGCTGGTTGCAGTACTCCACCGTGCGGCGCACGTGGTCGATGTCGGAGAAGTCGATCTGCGGGTCCACGCCCTGGCTGAACAGGTTCATGCCCAGCGTGACGAGGCAGACGTTGCCGGTGCGCTCGCCGTTGCCGAACAGGCAGCCCTCGATGCGGTCCGCGCCCGCCTGGTAGCCGAGCTCGGCGGCCGCGACCGCCGTGCCGCGGTCGTTGTGCGGGTGCAGCGACAGCACGACGTTCTCGCGGTGGTGCAGGTGCCGGTTCATCCACTCGATCGAGTCGGCGTAGACGTTCGGTGTCGCCATCTCGACCGTGGCGGGCAGGTTGATGATGACCTTGCGGTCGGGGCGGGGCTCGAAGACCTCCAGCACCTCGTTGCAGATGCGGGCCGCGAACTCGAGCTCCGTGCCGGTGTACGACTCGGGCGAGTACTCGTAGTAGACCGTCGTCTCCGGGACGGTCTCCTCGAACTTCTTGCACAGCCGCGCGCCGTCGACGGCGATCGCGATGATGCCGTCCTCGTCCGAGCGGAACACGACCTCGCGCTGCAGGACGGACGTCGAGTTGTAGAGGTGCACGATCGCCTGCTTCGCGCCCTTGATCGCCTCGTACGTGCGGGCGATGAGGTGCTCGCGGGACTGCGTGAGGACCTGGATGACGACGTCGTCCGGGATGCGGTCCTCCTCGATGAGCATCCGCACGAAGTCGAAGTCGGTCTGCGAGGCCGAGGGGAAGCCGACCTCGATCTCCTTGTAGCCCATCGCGACGAGCAGCTCGAACATGCGCAGCTTGCGCTCCGCGTTCATGGGCTCGATGAGGGCCTGGTTCCCGTCGCGCAGGTCGACGGCGCACCAGCGGGGCGCGGTCTCGATGCGCTTGTCCGGCCACGTGCGGTCGGGCAGGGAGACGTCGATCTGCCGGTGGAACGGCAGGTACTTGTGGATCGGCATGCCCGACGGCTGCTGCGGGTTCGGGTCCGCGGCGGTGGGCGTCGAGGTGGGGGCGGAGGCGTTCATCGTCGGTCCTTCGGGGTCGTCCTGATCGGTGTCAGCCGGCACACCAACCACCGCGACGAGGAACCGGCTACAGGGCCTCGCCGCGGCAACGAAGGAGGAGCTGCCGCATCAGGTGCACGACGCCACTGTACTCCTCCGCCGTCCGCGCGCCCGGGACGTCCGCTCCTCGGGCACGGCGTGGGTGCGCCCGGCCGGCCCTCGCGCGGAGGGCCGACCGGGCGCCGGAGTGCGTCAGCCGCGTCGCGAGCGCAGCGCCGCGTCGACCGCAGGGTCACCGAGGTTGCCGAGCCACTCGAGCAGCGCCGGGTACGTCGACGGGTTCGCCGCGACCTGGGGCCGCAGGTGCGGCGCGTCCTGGACGATCTGCGCCAGGACCTCGAGCGGCGTGCCCGGGTCGAGCGCCTGGGCCGCGGTGAAGCCCGCCGGCTGGGCCGGCGGGGCGTACGACGGCTGCTGCGCCGCGGGCTGCTGGGCGTACCCCTGCTGGCCGTAGCCCTGCGGGTCGTACCCCTGCGGCGCGTAGCTCTGCTGCCCCGGCCCGGAGGACGCGTAGCCCTGCTGCTGGCCGTATCCCTGCTGGGGGTACCCCTGGCCGGGCTGCTGGGCGGTCGGCTGCGGGCCGGTGCCCGGCTGCTCCTCCTGGTAGGCGGGCAGGACCGCCGTCGACGGGCCCTCGTCGGGCGTGAGGCCGGGACGCGCGGCGTACCCGCTGCGCTCCGGCTCCGCCGGCTGGACCGGGAGCACCTCGGTCGCGTCGGACCCGGCGGCGAACCGCCGGTCCGCCGCCTGCTGCGTCGGGACGGGACCCGTGTGCCCGGCCGGCGGGTAGGCGCCCGTCGGTCCGGTGGCCGGGTAGGCGCCCGTCGGTCCCGTGGCCGGGTAGGCGCCCGTGCCCGGGTAGGCACCCGAGTGCTCGGTCGTCGGGTGCGCGCCGGTCGGCGGGCCCGCCGGGGCAGGCGCGGGCCGGGCCGGCTTGGGCGGCTTCGGCGCGGGCGGCTCCCACACGTAGGCGCGTGCCGCCTCCGCCCCGGTGGCCGCGGGCACGGGGCGGTGCTCGGCGAAGTACGCACGGACCTCGCGCGGGACGGTGAGCGCCCCGACGACGAGCAGCGGGAGGCCGAAGGCGAGCAGCACGTGCTCCACGCCGCCGCCGAGCACGACGCGGTTCGACGTCACGACGAGCAGCACGATGCCGAGCAGCGCCACGACGCCGGCGCCACCGAGCGCGAGCGGGCGCCCGGTGGCGGCGTCGCGAGCGAGCGAGCGGCGCGCGACGAACGCGACGGCGGCCGCGAGGACACCGACGATCACGGCGAGGACGACCGGGACGCCGCGTGCGCCGTCGGCCAGGGTGAGCACGGCGCTCACGGCGACGTAGCCCGCGACGACGAGCACGAGGTCGAGGGCGTTGACGGCCACGCGCACCCAGGTGGTCACCGGGTCCGCGGCGGCCATCGCGCGGTGCACGGCGGGCGCCGCGGCGACGGCCGCGAGCGCCGGGACGAGCACGAGCCCGAACCGGCCGCCGTGCGTGCTCTCGATCGTCACGAGCCCGTTGTTGCCCGAGCCGAGGACGAACCCGACGGCGAGCATGACGCCCAGCCCGACGAGCGTGAGGCGCGCGGCCTCGGACCGGCGCCACGTGCCGTACGTCGGCAGCCCGGCGAGCGCGAGGACGAACACCGCGGCCACGATCACCAGCAGCACGAACAGGGCGCCGCCGAGGCGCGTGCCGGTGGCGGTGAGGATCACCGTGAGCAGCACGGTGAGGGCGAGGAGCGCCGCGAGCGCGAGGAGCGCCTGGAGCCACCGGTCGGTGACCGCGCGGTCCTGGTCCTGCGGCCCGAGCTCGCTCTCGCGCGGCTGCGCCGCGAGGAGCGCGCCGGCGAGGCCGAGCGCGGCGGCGGAGCCGACCCCGCCCCACCCGTCGGCGAGGTCGCCGCCGCCCACGACGTCGACCACGAGGTAGACGAGCACGAGCAGCACGTACGGCGCGTTGGCCAGCAGACGGACCGTGCGCGTGGTGTGCACGGTCCAGGTCGTCGGGAGCACGCCCGTGCGCGCGAGGTACGGCAGCGCGAGCGTCAGCAGCGAGAGGATCGTCAGCAGGACGACCTCGATCTTGTCCGACGCGCGGCTCGACACGTCCCACGGCAGCGCGAGGGAGACGAGGAGCAGCAGCGCGGCGACGCCGTCGCGCACGTAGTCGCTCACCGGGATCCCGGCGAAGGGCGACGCGGTGGCGGTCGCCGTCGAGGCCCCGCCGGTCTCGCGCGCGGAGCCCGTGTCCTTCTCCGTGCCCGTGTCCGCGGCTCCCGCCGCGTCCGGGTCCGACCCTGCCGAGCCCGTCGCACCGTCCGGTGCGCGCTCGGCCGTGGAGTCCCCGTCACCCGCCGTGACGCCCTGGGGCGCCCGGGTCGGCCCGGTGCCCGCAGCACCGGGCTGCGGGTCCTCGGCCGGCTCTGTCTGGTTGGTCATCGTGCACTCCCTACGCTGTCGCGCGGTGCCGGTCGCACGCACGCCGGGCCGAGGGGCCCCGACCGTTTCTACCGGTTCATCACGTGCGGCTCAAGCGCCCACGCGCGGCGCCGTGCTCCCGGGGCGGATCAGGCCGCCCGCCGAGGAGACCCACGAGCGCGACCGACCCGCCGTCCCATTATGTGAGCACCCCTGCGAAACGCGGTCCGGGACACTTGGATGAGGACTCCATGGCCGCCGACGAGGGCGACCACATCCCGGGGGGCAGACATGGTGCTGCAGAAGAGTCCGAGGAAGTCGTGGGCGAGCATCGGGGCCGCGGGCGTCCTGGTGCTGGGGGGCCTGGTGGCCCTCCCTCCGACGGCGACTGCGGCGACCGGCACGATCACCGTGCGGGCGAGCACGGCGACGTGCCAGTACAAGGCGCTGAAGCCGAGCGGTGGCGCGACCGCGCAGAACAGCAGCTGCTACCGCGTCTCCGCCCGGGTGCAGTACCGGTCCGCCGGCGGCACCGCGTACTGGACGAACCGACAGGTCTCGACGAGCAACGTGACCGTCTACGCACCGAGCGGCACCACGTACGCCTCCGGCAGGACGGGCGGTTCCATCATGTCCGGGAGCGCGGAGCTCGGCTTCTACGAGCAGACGGTGTAGAGCAGTGCGCACGTCGATGCTCCGGCGCCCAGGAACGACCGTCCGGACCGGTCGGCAGGCTGCGAGGACGCTCGAAGGTCCACGGACCAGGCAGCACCTCGGTGTCGCCGTAGCGGGCCTCGCGCTGGCACTGGCGGGGTGCTCCTCCGGCGCGGACCCGGCGCCGGACGTGGCCGACCGGTGGCGCACGGAGATCGACGCGCTCCTCGCCGACGACGTCAGCGCGCTGGAGCGGCAGGTGCTCGCCGACTACGAGATCACCGACGCAGAGCTCGCCGAGGCGCGGGACGCCTACGCGCGCTGCATGTCTGACCGCGGCCTGGAGGCGGACTTCGGCGACGGCGACGGGTTCTCCTACGGCGCGACGCAGGAGTCCCAGGACGCCTTCCGTAGCGCCTCGGCAGACCCCGAGGCCGCGCTGGACCAGATTCCTACGATCGCCGACGCGTGCGCGGACGGGACGATCTGGGACATCGGCCTGTACTACCGCGAGATGCGGAGCAACCCCGAGGGCAGGTCCTTGCTGGAGCTGTGGCGCGAGTGCCTGGAGTCGGCCGGGGTCGACGAGATCCATGACCTCACGGACCAGGAGCTGCAGGAGCTCGTCGACGACGAGTCCTACGTCCCTCCGCCTGAGGTCGGGACGTGCGTGTCATAGCCGTCGAGGAGCGCGAACAGGAGACGAGGGTGCCGTGAAGCGAGCCGCTCTCGCTCCCCCGCGCAGGACCGCGTGGGCCACGTCCACCCTGACGGCGCTGGTGCTCGTCACGGGCGGGGCGATCGCCGGGGTCCTCGTCGTCCCCGAGCGCACCCCCGCCTCGCTGCGGGGCCCTGCCACGGCTGAAGCGTCCGTCGCCGTCGTGACGCAGGAGTTCGACGACGCCCGTCAGGTCCCGGTCACCCCGCAGCTCACCCCGAGCACGACGCTGACGCTCGGCGACTCGGGGCGGCTGCGACGCAGCGCGTGCGCGCCGGGTGCGACGATCGCGTCAGGCAGCTCGCCTGCGACGATCGACGACCGCCCCGTCCTCGCGCTGGCCACCGACGTCCCGCTGTGGCGGGACCTCGCGCCGGACTCGAGGGGCGACGACGTGGCGAGCCTCCAGCGCGAGCTGGCCCGGCTCGGCTTCGACGTCGAGCCGGACGGCGAGTACGGCGCGGCGACGAAGGCCTCCGTGTCCGCGCTGCAGAGAGACGTGCTCGGTCTTGCGCGGCCGCCCGGAGCGCTCGCGGTCGCCTCCGTCCTGTGGCTGCCGGCGCCCTCGGTGACCGTCACGACGTGCGAGGCACAGGTCGGCCAGCCGTTCGCCGGCACCGGGCTGGCGACCGTCGCGGGCGTCCTCGAGTCCGTGCGCATCGACGCCGTGCCGCAGGACGCGACGCCGGGCGACCGCGTCGTGCGGCTCGCCGGGTCCCAGACCACAGCCGCGGTCGGAGACGACGGCGTGGTCCGGGACAGGTCGTTCCTCGACGCCGTCCACGACGACGCGGCGTTCCGCTTCTCGCAGAGCGAGGGAGCCACGGAGCCGATGACCCTCGACTACGTGCTGGCGCAGCCGCTCCAGGTCTCCACGGTGGCGCCCGGGGCCCTGTACGGCCTCTCGGGCGGCACGGCCTGCGTCGTGGCCGACGGGAGACCGCGCCCGGTGACCGTCGTGGCCTCTTCGCTCGGCCAGACCTTCGTCACGTTCGACGACGGGAGCACCCCTGCCCGCGTCGCGCTCACGCCGCCGACCGGCAGCCGGGACTGCCGGTGACCCGAGCAGTCCGTGCGCGGGGTCTCGCCCACGCGTTCGCCGGTACCGGCGACCTGTTCTCCGGCCTGGACCTGGACCCGGGCGAGGTGGTCGCGCTGGTCGGGCCGTCGGGCTCGGGCAAGTCGACCCTGCTCAGCATCCTGGCCGGCTGGGTGACGCCGTCCGCGGGCACGGTGGAGCGGGAGGGGATAGAACACGTCGGGTGGGTCTTCCAGAACCCCCACGGCGTGCCGCGGCGCTCCGCCCTGGACCACGTCGTCCTGCCCCTTCTCGCACGGGGGCTGCGGCGCCGCGAGGCCGAGCCGCGAGCGAGCGCCATCCTCGATCGTTTCGGGCTTTCCGCCACCGCGGACCGTCCGTTCCGCGCGTTGTCAGGCGGAGAGGCACAACGGCTGATGCTCGCGCGCGCGGTCGCGCTCGCCCCGGACCTGCTGCTCGTCGACGAGCCCACGGCCCAGCTCGACCTGCGCACCGCCGGCACGGTGAACGCCGTCCTCGCCGGGGTGGCGCAGCAGCACTCGATCGTCGTGGTCGCCACCCACGACCCTCGAACGCGCGACGCGTGCACCCGCGTCGTCGACCTCACCCGGGCCCGAGCGACGAGGACCTCGTGATGCGGCCCCGGTCGGTCGCGTCCGAGGCCGCACGCAACCTCCGCTCGGGCACCACCCGCGCCCTCCTGCTTGCCGTGGCATTCGTCCTCCTGGTGGGGACCCTCGCTGCGCTCGACACCCGTGCCGTCGTCGACGTGCTGCGCGGTGCCGCCGACTTCCGGGCGTCGGGGGCAGCGATCGCGACGCTCGCTGCGCCGGGACGCGTGGACGGTGGTCGGTGCGAGGCCATCGGCGACGTCCCCGGCATCACCGCCGGGGCCTACCGCGCCGGCGAGCCTCTGCGGGCGCTCAGCCTGCCCTCCTCGCGGCTCAGCGTCTTCGACGTGACTCCGGGTCTGCTCGACGTGCTCACCGGGACGACGACGCCCGCGCGCACGAGCGGCGTCTGGCTGTCCGCAGGGCTCGCTGAGACCCTCGGCGTGGTGGCGGGAGACCGGCTCGCCACGTCGTCGGGCGACGCGACGGTGGCCGGCATCTATGCCTACCCCGACGACGGGCGCGATCGCGCGCTCGCCTACGCCGTGCTGACGCCGGTCCCCCCGGCAGGGACGTTCGACGTCTGCTGGGCCGAGGTCTGGCCCGTCGACGCCGGGTCGAGCGCGCTGCTCCCGACGGCCCTCCTCCCGGGGACGGACCCCACCGAGGCCACGCTGGGCCAGCTGAACACCCGGCTGGGCGCGGAGCACGACGCGCTCGACCTGCTGGCGCACCGGCTGACACGTCACGCGCCGGTCGCAGCGCTGCTCACAGGGTTCGTGCTCGGAGCGGCCTCGGTCCGCGCGCGGCGGCTCGAGCTGGCGGCCGCGCTGCACGCGCGGGTCCCCCGGCCCGCGCTCGCCTGGCAGGTGCTCCTGGAGGTCCTCGCCTGGACGCTCGCCGGTGCGCTGATCGCCGGCGCATGCCTGCTCTGGATCTCCCGGTGGGGCAACCCCGACCCCGGAGCGGAGGCGTGGTGGACGGGGTTGCGCGTGGTCGCCGTGGGCGCGGGAGGCGCGCTCCTCGGCGCGCTGCTCGGCGTCCTCGGAACCCGCGAGCGCTCGCTGTTCCGCTACTTCAAGGATCGCTGAGACGCCGCTCAGGACACGGCCGTCAGCCCGCCGGTCCCGAGGAGGAAGAGCCGGCCCTCGACCGCGAGCACGTCGTAGGTGCCCTCGGGCAGCGTCCAGCGCCACTCGACCGCCCCGTCGTCGAGCGCGATCGACACGAGCCCTGGCTGGCGGCGCTGCCGCTCCGTGACGAACAGCGACCGGCCGTCGGTGAGCACCGGCCCGGGGCCGCCGTCCTCGAGCGTGACGGCCCACGCCTCCTCGCCCGTGCGGGCGTCGACGCTGCGGTAGGCCGAGTCCGTCTGGACGACGACGCGGCCGTCGACCCGCGCGACGGCGCGCATGCCCGTGCCCGGCAACGACCACAGCTCCGAGCCGGTCGCGGCGTCCACGCCCACGATGCTGCCGAACGTGTTCGTGACGATGACGCCCGGCGCGGACCCGTCCGACAGGGGCGCCTCGAGCACGCGGCCGGAGATCCGGAACGCGGGCTCGCCCGCGGCGGTGAACACCGTGGCGGTGCCTCGGCCGTACTCGTTGCCGACGTAGCGCCCGTCCTGGAGCCGGACGATGGTCCACACGTCGTCCTCGACGAGCGACAGGCCGTCCTCCGTGAGCGCCGCCGCGACGCCCGGCGCGAGGACGTCGACGACGCCGCGGCGCACGTCGAGCACGACGTCGCCGCCGCTCCCGAGGCCGTCGTGCGCGAGCGTGCGCTCCCACCGCACCTCCCCGGTCGCGGCGTCCTCGCGCACCACCGCGACCTCGTCGCCGCGCCACCACGCCCGCACGACGTCCGTCGCGCCGACCGGCACGACGGACAGCCGCCCCGCCGTCGCGGCCGTGCGCTCCCCCACGACCTCCCCGGTCGTCGCGCGCACGGTGGTGAGCCGGGCCGCCTGCTCGCGCCACCCCGTCGGCACCGCGCACACCACCACCTCGCGCGCGGGCTCGCCCGAGGCCGGCAGGCACGTGGCACGGTCGCCGAGACGCTCGGACCGCCAGAGGACCGAGCCGTCCGCGACGGAGTACGCCGTGAGCGACCCGTCGACGGTCACGACGGCACCGACCGCGGGGACCACCTCGGTGCCGGGCTCGACGGGGACCGACCAGCGCGGCTCGGGCGGGTCCTCGAGCGGCCGCAGCCCCCCGGCGAGCGCGGTGACGTCGACGGGCCGCGCGTCCTCCATCGACGCGGTGAAGGCGACGGAGCCGGCGAACGCGACGGCGACCGCGAGCGCCACCCACGGGACGGGGTGCAGGAACCAGCGGCGCCCGGGCGCACGCACCTGCGGGGACTCGCCGCCCCCGGCGGACCCGGACGGCCGGGGCGCGCCGGACCGCGCGGGGCCGGGCATGTCGGGGGCCGTGGGCGGGCGCTCGTCCTGCGGGCGCGACAGGGGCAGCACGTCGCGGGCCGCTCGGTCGTGGTGCCCGCTCCGCGTGGCGGGCGGACCGTCCTCGTCCCGGGGTCGCGGCCCGTCGGGCGGACGGCGGACGGGCGCCTCGGCAGGACCCGCGAGCGCGGCGTCGAGGGCGGCGTCGAACCGGTCGTCGGACCGCAGCTCGGGCGGCAGCAGCTCGAGGCCGCCGACCGCCGTCCCGGCACCGTCCGTCGTCGGCTCGTGGGTGACGTGCCCGGCACGAGCCGCCCGGTCCTGCGCGAGCCGACGGCGCCTCACCCGTCCACGATACGCACGCCCGTCGGGCCGCGCCGGGCGAGCGGCGGGACCGCCACGCCCGGACGACGGCGCACGAGCAGGGTCAGATGCCGAGCTGGTAGACGCCCCAGTACGCGAGGATGACGAGCAGGACGGTGGACCCCGCGATCACGCACCACAGCATGACGCGGGGGGTCACGCCGCGCGCGACCTGCAGCACGCTCCCGCCCTCGTCCGCGGCGACCGCCTCGTCGGTGCCCCGGCGCTCGTCGTGCGCACGGCGCGCGGAGCGGACCTCGGCGGCCCGGTTGACCAGCAGGGCGCCCGCGACGAGCGTCGCGAGCCCGACGAGCCGCACCCCGATCCAGCCGCCCTGCACGACCCACGCGTCCTTCTCGTAGTCGAGCGCGAGCCGCGCGGTGGCCACGAGGTAGACGACGAGCGCGACCGTCGTCGCGAACGCGCCGACCCCGAGCCCCACCAGCGGCACGCGGAAGCCGGGCGCGAGACCGGCGGGCGCCCCGGGCCGGCCCGCGACCCGTCGCAGCCGGCGCACGAGGCCCCCGACGATGCCGACGAGCGGGCCGAGCACTAGCAGCCCGACGGCGGCGAGGACGAGGGCGACGAACAGGTCGCCGTTGCCCAGCCAGCGCGGCGACGGGACCGGCCCGGCGAGGTATTGCTGCGTGGGCTCGGCTCCCGCGACCTGCGGCAGCGCGGTCGCGCTCGCGGGCAGGGACGTCACCCACGCGCTCACGTCGCGCGGGAAGTCGGGCACGAGCACGTCGTCGATCTTGATCCCGTGGTTCGCGTCCGCGTAGTAGCGCACGGTGACGTCGGCCCCGCCCGGCACCTGCGACGACGGCCCCGTGGCGTCGAGGATCTGCCGCGCCCCCTGCTCGACGGGCATCGACGGGTCCGCGGTGCCGTACACGACGAGCACCGGCTGGGTGAGCTGCTCGAGGAACGGCTCCACGTCGAAGTCGGCGTACTCGAACCCGCCGCCGGGGATCGCCATCCCGACGGCCCGCGGGATCGCCCGGAACACCCCGTGGGGCACGTCGGTGTTGCGCAGGTAGCTGTCGACCGCGAACGCGGCCTGCTGGCGCGGCGGCACGACAGGCGCGGACACGAGGACGGTGAACGCGATGGTCGGGTCGTCGGCCGCCATCACGGGCACGATCCACGTGCCCTCGGACTCTCCGTACAGCCCCACGCGCTCCGGGTCGACGCCGGGACGCGCCCGCAGGAGGTCCACGGAGTGCGCGTAGTCGCGCGCCATCGCCTCGTAGTCGCGGTGGCGCGTGGTGTAGGTGTCCAGGCGCTTGTCCGGGACGAGGGTCACGACGCCCGCGCTCGCGAGGTCGGTCGCGACGTCCACGAACGCCTCCGACGCCAGGCCAGTCCCTGCCCCGTGCACGAACACCATGCCCGGGAGGTCGTCGCCCGCGTCGACGGGCTCGCGCAGCACGCCCCCGACGGTCGCGCCGTCGAGCCGGACCGTCACGTCGGTCTCGCGCACGTCGTAGGTGCCGACCGGGGCGGCCCCGCCCGGCGGCTGCCCGCCGACGGTCGTGTCGGGCGTCTCGGGGACGAGGTGCTCGGTCACGGGCACCGGGTCCCACTGCGGCCCGGTGACCGCTCCGACGATCGCGAGGACGATCGCGAGGGCTGCCGTCGTCGCGGCGGTCCGGAAGATCACCGAGGAATCGTACGTCGCGGGCCGCCGGCCGGTCCCTGGTGCCGTCCCGACGACGGCACGGGGGACGTCCCCCCGGGTCAGAAGCCGAGCCGGTGGAGCTGCTTGGGGTCGCGCTGCCAGTCCTTGGCGACCTTCACGTGCAGGTCGAGGTAGACCCTCGCCCCGAGCAGCGCCTCGATGCCGTGCCGCGCGCGCGTCCCGACCTCGCGCAGCCGTGAGCCGCCGCGGCCGATGACGATCGCCTTCTGCGAGTCGCGCTCGACGAAGAGGTTGACGCGCACGTCGAGCAGCGGCGGCCGGCCCGTGGCCTCGTCGCCGCTGCCCTCGCGGGGCACGATCTCCTCGACCTGGACCGCGAGCGAGTGCGGGAGCTCGTCGCGCACGCCCTCGAGCGCCGCCTCGCGCACGAGCTCGGCGACCATGACGGCCTCCGGCTCGTCCGTGAGCTCGCCGCCCGGGTACAGCTCGGGGCCCTCGGGCAGGTGGGAGACGAGGACGTCGGTGAGCACGTCGACCTGGTAGCCGTCCTGGGCCGAGACGGGCACGATGTCGGCCCAGCCGCCCGCCGTCTCCCCCAGCCGGTCGACCGCGAGCAGGTGCGCGGCGAGGGTGCCGCGGTCCACGAGGTCGGCCTTCGTGACGACCGCGACCACGGGCGTGCCGCGGCGCCCGCGCCTGAGCTCCGCGAGCTCGTTCGCGATGAAGCGGTCGCCCGGGCCGATCTTCTGGTCGGCGGGCAGGCAGAACGCGATGACGTCGACCTCGGTGAGCGTCTCGCGCACGAGGTCGTTGAGACGCTCGCCGAGCAGCGTGCGGGGGCGGTGCAGCCCCGGGGTGTCGACGAGGACGAGCTGCGCGTCGGGGCGGTGCACGATCCCGCGGATCGTGTGGCGCGTCGTCTGGGGGCGCCCGGAGGTGATCGCCACCTTCTGGCCGACCAGCGCGTTCGTCAGGGTCGACTTGCCCGCGTTGGGCCGCCCGACGAGGCAGGCGAAGCCGGAGCGGTGCTCGGGGGTGGTCGTGCTCACGGGGTGTCCTTCACGGTGGGGAGGGGCTGACGGGTGTCGGCCGCGGGGTCGGGCTCGTCCGGCGCAGGGACCGGAGCGTCGGGCGAGGTCGCCGTGGAGACGAGGACGGTCGCGAGCTGCTTGCGGCGGCCCTGGACGCGGTCGGCCTCGAGGCGCAGCCCGTGGACCTCGGCCACGGAGCCGGGGAGCGGGACCTTGCCGAGCGCCTTGGCGAGCAGGCCGCCCACGGTGTCCACGTCATCGTCGTCCAGGCCGAGGCCGAAGAGCTCGCCGAGCTCGTCGACGCCGAGGCGGGCGGGCACGCGCAGGACGCCGTCGCCCAGGTCCTCGACCTCGGGCTCCGGCCGGTCGTGCTCGTCCGTGAGCTCGCCCACGATCTCCTCGAGCGCGTCCTCGATCGTCACCAGTCCCGCGACGCCGCCGTACTCGTCGACGACCATGGCGATGTGCGAGGACGACGCCTGCATCTCGCGCAGCAGGTCGTCCACGGGCTTGGACTCGGGTACGAAGATCGCGGGGCGCGCGACCTCGCCCACGGGCCGCGCGTCGGTCCCGGGACCGCCCTGAAGGACGCGCACGACGTCCTTGAAGTAGGCGACGCCCACGAGGTCGTCCGCGGACGTGCCCGTGACCGGGATGCGGGAGAAGCCGGAGCGCAGGAAGAGCGAGAGGGTCTTGCGCAGGGGCGTGTCGCGCGCCGTCGTCACCATGTCGGTGCGGGGCACCATGACCTCGCGCGTGAGGGTGCTGCCGAGCTCGAAGACGGAGCGGATGAGCTCGCGCTCCTCCTCCTCGATGACCTCGGACTCGTTGACGCGGTCCACCATGTCCTGGAGCTCGCGCTGGTGGGCTCCCTCGTCGGGCGCCGGGGCGAGCCGCGTGAGCCAGCGCGTGGCCCCGACGACGACCGTGAGCAGGCGCGACAGGCTCAGCAGGACGCGCACCGCGTGGCGGCGGCCGAGGGACCGCGGGCTCACGCGCACGACGAGGAGCCCGACGACGACGCTCACCGCGAGCGCGACGAGCAGGACCTGCCACCACGGTTCCAGCCACGCCGCGACGAGCAGCGTGAGGCACGTGACCGCCGCGACCTCGGCGACGACGCGCACGAAGCCGACGGAGCGCACGGTCGCCGCCGGGTCCGCGAGCAGCGCCAGCGCCCGACGCCCCTCCGGGCGGGCGGGCACGGCCGGGTCGTCGCCCAGGGCGGCCTCCGTGACGGCCGCCCGCGTCACGCGCAGGACCGCCGCCTCGCCCGCGCTCAGCGCGGCCGCGAGCACGACCGTCAGGACGGTCAGGGCCGCCAGGAGCGCGACGGGTTCGCCGCTCACCGGCCCGCGAGGAAGGTCAGGAGCAGCTTGCGCTGCAGCGCGAACATCTCCTTCTCCTCCTCCGGCTCGGCGTGGTCGTAGCCGAGCAGGTGCAGGATGCCGTGCGTCGTGAGCAGCAGCATCTCCTCCGCCGTCGAGTGGCCCGCCGTCACCGCCTGCTGGGCGGCGACCTCCGGGCACAGCACGACGTCGCCGAGCTGGCCGGGACCGGCGACCTCGCCGTCGCGCCCGGGCCGCAGCTCGTCCATGGGGAACGACAGCACGTCCGTCGGGCCGGGCTCGTCCATCCAGCGCACGTGCAGCTCGCTCATCACGTCCGTGTCGACGAAGAGGATCGACAGCTCGCTCTGCGGGTGCACGCGCATCGCGTCGAGCACGTACCGTGCCAGCGCCGCGAACTCGGCCTCGTCGACCTCGGCCTCGGTCTCGTTGTTGACCTCGATGCTCACGCGTCGTCCCTCGTCCGTCGTTCTCGTGCCGCGGGGCGTCCGCGGCGGTCGTCGTCGCGGCGGCGCGACCCGGAGCTCCCCGAGCCCCCGCCGCTCGCCAGGTCCCACCGCGCGTACGCGTCGATGATGTCGCTCACCAGCCGGTGCCGCACCACGTCGGACGACGTGAGCCGGCAGAACTCGACGTCGTCCACGCCGGTGAGGACGTCCTCGATGACGCGCAGGCCGGACTGGGTGCCGCCCGGCAGGTCGACCTGCGTCGCGTCGCCCGTGATGACCATGCGCGACCCGAAGCCGAGGCGCGTGAGGAACATCTTCATCTGCTCGGTGGTCGTGTTCTGCGCCTCGTCGAGGATGATGAACGAGTCGTTGAGGCTGCGCCCGCGCATGAACGCGAGCGGGGCGACCTCGATCGTCCCGGCCTCGATGAGCTTGGGGATCGAGTCCGGGTCGATCATGTCGTGCAGCGCGTCGTACAGCGGGCGCAGGTACGGGTCGATCTTCTCCGTCAGCGAGCCGGGCAGGAACCCGAGCCGCTCCCCCGCCTCGACGGCCGGGCGCGTGAGGATGATGCGGTTGACCTGCTTCGACTGCAGCGCCTGCACGGCCTTCGCCATCGCGAGGTACGTCTTGCCCGTGCCCGCGGGGCCGATCCCGAACGTGATCGTGTTCGCGTCGATCGCCTCGACGTAGCGCTTCTGCCCCACGGTCTTGGGCCGGATCGTGCGGCCGCGGCTCGACAGGATGTTGAGCGTCAGCACCTCGGCCGGGCGCGACGCCGTCGCGGCGGTGAGCATCGCGATGGACCGCGTGACGACGTCGGCCGTGAGCTGCGTGCCTGCCTCGACGACCTCGACCAGCTCGTCGAGCAGGCGCGCGGCGAGCGCGACCTCCCCCGGAGGGCCGGCGACCGCGATCTCGTTGCCCCGCACGTGCACGTCGACGGCGGGGAACCCCTCCTCGACGGCCCGGAGCACGGAGTCGCGGCTACCGAGGAGCGCCACCATCGGCACGTGGTTCGGGATGACGATGCGGTGCTCGACCCGGTGCGACGAGGGGTCGGGTTCTCGGGACAGAGAGGTCATGAGCCGGCTTGCGCCGCTGCGCTCCTTCGGTCGGGCAGTGGGTCCGGGACGGCCACCGCCCCGCAGATCGCTTCCATCGTACCGAGCGCGGCCGGGCGTCACACGCGCTTTCGCGCAGGGCTCAGGCGGGCGACCAGCCGAGCTCGGCGCCCGCGATGACGTGGCCGTGCACGTGGAACACGCTCTGGCCGGCGCGCGGCCCCGAGTTGAAGATGAGCCGGAACTGGCCGTCGGCCAGGTCGCCCGCCACCTCGTCCGCCAGCGCGACGACGTCGCCGAGCAGCTCCGGGTCCGCCGCCGCGAGCTGGGCGATGTCGCCGTGGTGGTCGCGCGGCACCACGAGCACGTGCACGGGCGCCTGCGGGTCGATGTCGCGGAACGCGATCGAGCGCTCGCTGGTCGCCACGACGTCGGCCGGCACCTCCCCCGCGACGATGCGGCAGAAGAGGCAGTCCGGGTCGGTGCGCAGGTCGGTGCTCGTCATGACCCCGAGGCTAGACCACGCGTCCCGGCCACGCCCCAGCGGCCGAGCCGCTCCGCGAGCAGCGCCACGGCCACCGGGCCGGCGGTCGACGTGCGCAGCACGTGGGGCCCGAGCCGCGCCGCGACCGCGCCGGCCGCCGTGAGGTCGGCGAGCTCCCGGTCGGAGATCCCGCCCTCCGGGCCGACGACGACGAGCACCTCGGGCGCGGGCGCGCCGTCCGTGGCCGGGCCGGCGGGCAGCCCGACGTCGGCGAGGGGCGTCGTCGCCTCCTCGTGCAGGACGATCGCCCGACCGCCCGCCGCGACGACGTCGACGACCCGCGCCGCGAGGCCGCGCGAGTCGAGCGCGACCTCGACGCGAGGCAGGCGCGCCCGCCGGGCCTGCTTGGTCGCCGTGCGGACCGTCGCGAGCCACCGCGCGCGGGACTTCGCCGCGCGCTCGCCGCGCCACACGACGACGGAGCGCTCCGCCTGCCACGGCACGACCACGTCGACGCCGATCTCCGTCGCCGCCTCGATCGCCATCTCGTCGCGGTCGCCCTTGGCGAGCGCCTGGACGAGCGTCACGACGACGTCCGGCGCCGGCTCGCGGTCCACCTCCTGCACGAGGAGCGTCACGCGGCCCGACTCGGCGTGCTCGACGACGCACCGCAGCCGGAGCCCGTCACCGTCGACGACGTCGACGCGCTCCCCCGCGCCGCGCCGCTGCACGACGCCCGCGTGCCGGCCCTCCGCGCCGTCGAGCACGTAGCGGTCGCCGGGCGCGACGCCGTCGGTCCCCGTCTCGGCGAGGAACACCGGAGCACTCATGCCCGCGCCCCGCTCAGCGGCCGGAGAGCTTGTCGCGCAGGCGCGAGAACACGCCCGGGTGCGCGGCGGCGAGCCGGGGCTCGGGCCGCTCCTCGCCGCGCAGCGCGGCGAGCGAGCGCAGGAGCTGCTCCTGCTCGGGGTCGAGGGCCGTCGGCACCTGGACCTCGATGTGGACGTTGAGGTCGCCGCGCCCGCTGCCGTGCAGGTGCCCGACGCCGAGGTTCTTCAGCGTGACGATCTGGTTCGGCTGCGTGCCGGGGCGCAGGTCGATCTCCTGGAGCCCGTCGAGCGTCTCCAGCTCGAGCACGGTGCCGAGGGCGGCCGCCGTCATGGGCACCTGGAGGGTGCAGTGCAGGTCGTCGCCGCGGCGCACGAACGTGTCGTGGTTGCGCTCGCGGATCTCGACGTACAGGTCGCCCGCGGGGCCGCCGGCCGGGCCGACCTCGCCCTGCGCGGTGAGCTTGATGCGCGTGCCCGTGTCGACGCCCGCCGGGACGTTGACCGTGATGCTGCGGCGGCTGCGCACGCGGCCCTCGCCCGAGCACTCCGCGCACGGCTCCGGGATGACGGTGCCGAAGCCCTGGCACGCGGCGCACGGCGCGCTCGTCATGACCTGGCCGAGGAACGAGCGCGCGACGCGCTGGACCGTGCCGCGGCCGTGGCACACCTCGCACGTGCGGGGCGAGGTGCCCGGGCGGCAGCAGGTGCCGCCGCACGTGCCGCACACGACCGCCGTGTCGACCTGGAGCTCGCGCTGCGCGCCGAACGTCGCCTCGGAGAGGTCGATGTCGAGCCGCACGAGCGCGTCCTGGCCGCGGCGGGCGCGCGGGATCGGCCCCTGCTGCGCCTGGGCACCGCCGAAGAACGTCTCGAAGATGTCCTGGAAGCCGAACCCGCCGCCCATGGGGCCGCCGCCCCCGCCGCCGGGGGCGCTGGGGTCGACGCCGAGGTCGTACTGCTGGCGCTTCTCCGGGTTGGACAGCACCTCGTAGGCGCGCGCGACGTCCTTGAAGCGGTCGCCCGCCTCCTCGCCCGCGACGTCCGGGTGCAGCTCGCGCGCGAGCTTGCGGTACGCCTTCTTGATCTGGTCCTGGCTGGCGTCACGGGCCACGCCGAGGATCTCGTAGTAGTCGCTCACACGTCACTCTCTGCTGGTGCGGGTCGTGAGGCCGGCGCGCGGCCGGTCGGGAGGGGTCGGGGGTGGTCGTCGAGCGGGCCCGCCGCGGGCGGGGAGACCGCGGGGCTCACGTGCCGAGCACCCGTGACAGGTAGCGCGCGACCGCGCGCACCGCCGCGATGGTGCCGGGGTAGTCCATGCGGGTCGGCCCGATCGAGCCGACGAGCGCGACCGTGTCACCGTCGTTACCGTAACCGGTCGTCACGACGGAGGTCTCCGCGAGGCCCTCGAGCTGGGTCTCGCGACCGATCCGGACGCTCACGCCCGACTCGGCGGCCATCTCGGTGAGCAGCCCGAGCAGGACGACCTGCTCCTCGAGCGCCTCGAGGACGGGGCGCAGCGCGTGCTCGAACCGCATGCCCGCGCGCGCGAGGTTGGCCGTGCCCGCGAGGACGAGGCGCTCCTCGCTCTCCTCCGCGAGCGTCTGGGCGACGAGGTCGCCCACCGCGCGGACGAGCGGGGCGTCGTCGGGGTGGAAGCTCTCGGTCACGGCGGCGAGACCGGGCGCGAGGTCCGTGAGGCGCTTGCCCGCGGCCGCGGCGTTGAGCCGTGCGCGCACCTCGACGAGGGTCCCCTCGTCCGGCACGCTCGCGACCTCGAGCGTGCGCTGCTCGACGCGGCCCGTGTCCGTGATGATGACGACCAGGAGGCGCGACTCGCCGACGGGCACGAGCTCGAGGTGGCGCAGGCCCGACCGGCTCAGCGAGGGGTACTGCACGACGGCGACCTGGCCGGTGAGCTGGGCGAGAAGGCGCCCGGCGCGCGCGATGACGTCGTCGAGGTCCACGCCCTCGGACAGGAAGGTCTCGATGGCGCGCTTCTCCGGCGCGGACAGCGGCTTGACGCCCGAGAGGCGGTCCACGAAGAGCCGGTAGCCCTTGTCCGTCGGGATCCGGCCCGCGGACGTGTGCGGCTGCGCGATGTACCCGGCGTCTTCGAGAGCCGCCATGTCGTTGCGGATCGTGGCGGGCGAGACGCCGAGGCTGTGGCGCTCGGTGAGCACGCGCGAACCCACGGGCTCGCGCGTGAGGACGTAGTCCTCGACGATGGCCCGCAGCACCTCGAGCCGGCGCTCCTCGCTCACGTCCACCTCCCGCGTGCCGCACCGTCGCCGCCCGGGCGGGCGTGCGGGCGTCGGCACTCTCGACCTCCGAGTGCCAATCCTACGCGTCCGCGCGGCCCGTCCGGCGGTCCTCCGCTCGTCGCGAACGCAGGTCGAGGAGGCCGACGACGAGCGCGACCGCGACGAGGCCGATCGTCACCAGGAGCGCGCGCCCGGTCGCGTCCGCGGCCGAGTCGCCGCTCGCGAGCCCGCCGTAGTAGACGGACAGGACCACGGAGATCCCGACGGCCGACCCGATGCGCTGACCGAGCTGCAGCATGCTGCCCGCCACCCCGGCCCGGCTCACCGGCACCTCGGACAGCGTGAGCGTCTGGTTCGGCGCGATGACCGTGCCGCTGCCCGCGCCCGCGACGAGCAGCGCGACCGCGAGCGCCGGGCCGACGGCGCCCGGGTCGTCCCCGAGCGTGCGCACGACGACCTCCGCCGCGACCACGCCGACGAGCACGAGCACGACGCCGCCGACGACGAGCTCGCGGCCCCAGCGCGCGACCCAGCGGCCCGAGAACCACGCCGACACGCCCGACGCGACCGCGAACGGCGTGCCGACGAGCCCCGCCTGGAGCGGCGTGTACCCCAGCTCGTCCTGGAGGTAGAGCGTGACGACGAGGAAGATGCCCGTGAACCCGGCGAAGTACGCGAGGCCGAGCAGCGCGCCGTTGCGGAAGGACCCGAGCCCCACGACCTGGGGGTCGAGCACGGCCTCGCCCGTGCGCCGCTGGTAGCGCCGCTCCCACCCGACGGCGGCCGCCACGGCGGCCGCGGCCGGCACGAGCCACCACCAGCGCGACGCGTCGTCGCCGCGGCCCGTCGTCGTGACGAACGGCATCATCACGCCGAGGGTCGCGGCGCCGAGCAGACCCAGCCCGACGAGGTCGAGCCGGCGCGGCCCGCGCGCCGCGCCCGAGCCGGTGCGCGGTGGCCCGGGCACGAGGCGCCACGCGAAGGGCAGGAGCACGGCGACGACGGGGATGTTCACGAGGAACACCCACCGCCACCCCGTCTCCGGGCCCGCCGCGGCGATGATGAGCCCGCCCAGCAGGGGCCCGAGCGCCGTCGAGACGCCGATGGTCGCGCCGAACATGCCGAACGCACGCCCGCGCTCGTACCCGCGGAACTGCTGCTGGATGAGACCGACGACCTGCGGGTTGAGGACGCCCGCGCTCACGCCCTGGAGCAGCCGCGCGACGCCGAGCCACGTGTCGGTCGGCGCGAGCCCGGACGCGAGGCTCATGAGCGCGAAGCCCAGGAGGCCCGCGATGAAGAGCGGTCGTCGTGCGCCCGCGTCGCCCAGGCGCCCGGCGGGCACCAGCGCGAGCCCGAACGCGAGCGTGTAGCCGGCGACGACGAGCTGGAGCTGGGTCGGGCCCGCGTCGAGCGACGACTCGATCGACGGCAGGGCCACGTTGACGATCGACACGTCGAGAGTCGTGATGAAGCCCACCGCGAGGCAGACCGGCAGCACGCGCCAGCGGTTCGGGTCCGGCTCCGCGAGCTGCTGGCTCATCGGTCCGTGGTACCACCCCGCCCCGGGGGCGCGCGCGCCGGGAGCCGCCGTGCGCGGCCGGCCCGGGCGCCCGGGACCTCCCCGCGGGAGGCCGATCCCGCGACGCACGGGGCGATCTCGGTGGTGAGCGGCGGACGCTGGCCTAGGGTGACGCCGTGTCCTTCGACCGCTACGGCTCCGACGTCCTCGGCGGCACGCCCGCCCCCACCCACCACCGCCCGCGGCCCGTGTCGCGCCCGCAGCCCGCGGAGCGCGGCCTCGTCGTCGAGGAGGTGCAGACCGGGTGGGTCGGGGCCGTCGTCCGGGTCGAGAAGTCGGGCGGGATGCACGTCGTCGTGCTCGAGGACCGCGCGGGCCGGACCCGCACGTTCCCGCTCGGGCCGGGCTTCTGGGTCGACGGCGCGCCCGTCGAGCTCACCCCGCCCGTCACCTCCCGCGCCCCCGCCGCGCCGACGCGCACGGCCTCGGGCTCGCGGGCCGTCGTCGGGCAGCGGGCGCGCGTCGCGCGCGGGAGCCGCATCTGGGTCGAGGGCAAGCACGACGCCGAGCTCGTCGAGAAGGTGTGGGGCGACGACCTGCGCGTGGAGGGGGTCGTCGTCGAGCCGCTGCACGGCGTCGACGACCTCGCGGCGGCGCTCGCCGACTTCGGCCCGACGCCGCAGCGTCGCGTGGGCGTGCTCGTGGACCACCTCGTGCCCGGCAGCAAGGAGCGGCGGATCGCCGACGAGGCGCTGCGGCGGTCGCCCGCGGGCACGGTGCTCGTGCTCGGGCACCCGTACGTCGACGTCTGGCAGGCGGTGAAGCCGGCCCGGATCGGCCTCGAGCGGTGGCCCGTGATCGAGCGCGGCACCGAGTGGAAGCGTGGGATCCTGCGCGAGCTCGGCTGGCCGGCGCAGACCGCGGAGGACGTCGGCCGCGCGTGGCAGCGCATCCTCGGCACGGTCCGCACCTACGCCGACCTGGAGCCGTCGCTGCTCGGGCGCGTCGAGGAGCTCATCGACTTCGTCACCGCGCCCTGACCGGTCGCGGGCGCGCGGGACGCACCCCGCGCGTGAGGTACCGCGCTCGTGACGCACCGCGCCCCGGTACCGACGGGCGGTACCGGGGCACGGCGACAGCGTCGGCCGGGTGTCAGGCGGCCGGCACGCCGCCCGTGAGACGGCGGTAGGCGTAGCCGACGGCGACGTAGCTCAGCGGGATCGTCACGAAGAGCCCGAGCCCGCACGGGATCGCGCCGAGGATGTTGATCCCGACGAGGGCGAGCAGGAGCAGGAACACCTGCCCGAAGTTCTTCGCGACGAGCGAGAAGCTCGTGCGGATCGCCGTGATCGCGTCGACGCCCTGGTCGAGCGCGACGTAGTACACGAACGCCGAGAACAGCAGCATCGCGAGCCCGGGCAGGACGCACAGGACGAGCCCGATGCCGGACAGGACGCCGACGATGAGCGCCGCGAGCAGCACGTTGAGCACGTTCCCGATGCGGAAGAACGCGGCGACGTCGGGTCGACGCCCGTCCACCTCGTCGAGCGCGCCGCGCGTGAAGAACGCGGTGATGAGGTAGCCGATGGCGGTGCCGACGATCCCGAGCAGCACGCTCGTGAAGGTGAGGCCGCCGAGGGCCGCGAAGTTCGTGTCGGAGTAGTCGAACTGGTCCTGGAACTGGTCGAACCCGCCCGTGATCCAGCTCCACGCGATGTTCACGGCGAGGAAGATCAGCGCGACGAGGATCCACGGCCCCAGGTTCGACGTGACGCGGCGCCACCCGTAGGAGATCGCGTCGCCGACGCCGAACGCCGGGCCCGCGTAGCCGGGCTGGCCCCCGTACCCTCCGGCGGCACCCGGGTACGACCCGGGCGGCGGCGGGTACCCCCCGGCGGGGGGCGGGTATCCGCCGGCGGGCGGCGGGTATCCGCCGGCGGGCGGCGGGTACGCACCGGACGGGGGCGGGTACGCGCCCGGCGGGGGCGTACCCGGTCCCCCGGCCGCGCCGTCCGGCGCACCGGTCGGCGCGCCGTAGGCACCCGGTGCGCCGTACGCGGGCGGGCCCGACGGCGGTGCGGCCGGGTCGTGCGGCGCTCCCCCGCCCGGGCCGTACGGCGAGGCGGGCGGGACGTCGCCGCCGGACGGGGCGGCGTCGGGCCGGTCGGGTCCGGGACTGGACGGTGGCGTGGCGTCCGGTCGCGGGCCGCCCGCGCCGTCGGCGGGGGTGTGCTCGTCGTCGCGGGGCGGCTCGCCGCCCGGGTTCGTGGGGTCGGTCATCGTGCACCTCGTTCCTCGTCGTCACGTGCTGCGGGCTGCACGCTCCGTCGACGTGCTGGGTCCACCTTGGCGGTTCCCGGCCCGGACCGCGCGGCGAGCACCGCGGCCGTCGCACGGCGGCGGGCAGGATGGTGCCGCCGAGGGGCCTCGTCCCCGCGGGGCGCGCCCGGGTCGCGGTGGACCCGGGCCGACGTCACTCGTCCGTGATCGTCCGGACGACCGTGTCCGCGAGCAGCCGCCCCCGCAGGGTGAGCACGGCACGACCGGCGACCGCTGCGCGGCCGTCGAGCAGCCCGTTCGCGACGAGCCCGGCGACGGCGTGGCGTCCCGCCGGGGAGAGGACCGCGAGGTCGAGACCCTCGCGCAGCCGCACGCCGAGCATCGCCCGCTCGAGCCGGCCCTCCGTGCGCGTGAGGAGCTCGCGCCCCGCCGCGGGGCTCGTGCCCGCCTCGAGCAGCGCCGCGTACCGGCGCGGGTGCTTGACGTTCCACCACCGCACGCCGACGCGGGCGTCCTCGGGCGACGCCCCTGCGGGCGCGGCGCCGGTCGCCGCGACGTAGGAGTGCGCACCGGGCCCGATCCCCCACCAGTCGTCGCCGCGCCAGTACGCGAGGTTGTGGCGGCAACGGTCGGCGTCGGTACGGGCCCAGTTGCTCACCTCGTACCAGGTGAGGCCGGCCGCCGTGAGCAGCTCGTCGGCGAGCTCGTACTTCGTGGCCTGGTCGTCCTCGCTCGGGAGCGCGACCTCCCCGCGCCGCACCTGGGCGGCCATCTTCGTCCCCGCCTCCACGACGAGCGCGTACGCGGACACGTGGTCGACGCCGGTCGCGAGCGCAGCCTCGAGGCTCGCTCGCCAGTCGTCGAGGCTCTCCCCCGGCGTGCCGTAGATGAGGTCGAGCGAGACCTGGAGACCGGCGTCGCGCGCCCAGCGCACGACGTCCGGGATGCGGCGCGGGTCGTGCGTGCGCTCGAGCGTCGCGAGCACGTGCGGCACGGCGGACTGCATGCCGAACGACACGCGCGTGAACCCGGCGGCCGCGAGCTCGGCGAGCGACTCGGGCGTCACCGAGTCCGGGTTCGCCTCCGTCGTCACCTCGGCGTCGGGGGCGAGCCCCCACGCGTCGCGCACGCCACCGAGCAGGCGGACGAGGTCCCCGGCAGGCAGGAGCGTGGGCGTGCCGCCGCCGACGAAGACGGTCGACACGGGCCGCTCGGGCAGCCCGGCGTCGTGCAGCACGCGCGCGGCGAGGTCGATCTCGCGCAGCGCCGTGCTCGCGTACGAGGCCTGGCTCGCGCCCCCGCCGAGCTCGGACGCCGTGTACGTGTTGAAGTCGCAGTACCCGCACCGCACCGAGCAGAACGGGACGTGCAGGTAGACCCCGAACCCGCGGGTCGCGGGCACGGTGCCGCCCGCGCCGCTCGCGACCCAGGAGGGCAGCGAGCCGTCGGGCGGGACCGGCTCGCCCTCGGGCAGCGCCGGGCTCACTTCTTCGACTTGTCCTTGGCGTCCTTGCCGCCCGCGGCGTCGGAGGAGAGCGCGGCGATGAAGGCGTCCTTCGGGACCTCGACCGACCCGATGTTCTTCATGCGCTTCTTGCCCTCCTTCTGCTTCTCGAGCAGCTTGCGCTTGCGGCTGATGTCACCGCCGTAGCACTTCGCGAGGACGTCCTTGCGCATCGCGCGCACCGTCTCGCGCGCGATGACGCGCGCACCGACGGCCGCCTGGATCGGCACCTCGAACTGCTGGCGCGGGATGATCTCCTTGAGCTTCGCCGTCATCATGACGCCGTAGTCGTACGCCTTGTCCTTGTGCACGATCGCGCTGAACGCGTCCACCTGCTCGCCCTGGAGCAGGATGTCGACCTTGACGAGGTCGGCGACCTGGTCCCCCGACGGCTCGTAGTCGAGCGAGGCGTAGCCGCGCGTGCGGGACTTGAGCTGGTCGAAGAAGTCGAACACGATCTCGGCGAGCGGGAGCGTGAAGCGCAGCTCGACGCGGTCCTCGGACAGGTAGTCCATGCCGAGCATCTGGCCGCGGCGGTCGTTGCACAGCCCCATCACGGTGCCCACGAACTCGCTCGGCGCGAGGATCGTCGCGCGCACGACCGGCTCGCTGACCTGCTTGATCTTGCCGCCCGGGAACTCCGACGGGTTCGTCACGTTGACGAGCGTCCCGTCCTCGAGCGTCACGTCGTAGACGACGTTCGGCGCGGTCGAGATGAGGTCGAGGTCGAACTCGCGCTCGAGGCGCTCGCGCACGATCTCCAGGTGCAGCAGGCCGAGGAACCCGACGCGGAAGCCGAATCCGAGCGCGACCGACGTCTCCGGCTCGTAGTTGAGCGCGGCGTCGTTGAGCTTGAGCTTGTCGAGCGCGTCGCGCAGGACCGGGTAGTCGGTCCCGTCGATCGGGTACAGGCCCGAGAAGACCATGGGCTTCGGGTCCGAGTAGCCGCCGAGCGCGTCCGCGGCGGGCTTGGCCGCGTTCGTCACCGTGTCGCCGACCTTCGACTGGCGCACGTCCTTCACGCCCGTGATGAGGTAGCCGACCTCGCCGACGCCGAGGCCCTTCGTGACGATCGGCTCCGGCGAGATGACGCCGATCTCGAGCAGCTCGTGCGTCGCGCGCGTCGACATCATGACGATGCGCTCGCGCGGGTTGAGGTTGCCGTCGACGACGCGCACGTACGTCACGACGCCGCGGTAGGTGTCGTAGACCGAGTCGAAGATCATGGCGCGCGCGGGGGCGTCGGCGTCGCCGACCGGCGCGGGCACGCGCTCGACGATGCGGTCGAGCAGCGCCTCGACGCCGGCGCCCGTCTTGCCGGAGACCTTGAGCACGTCGTCCGGGTCGCCGCCCACGAGGTTCGCGAGCTCCTCCGCGTACTTCTCGGGCTGGGCCGCCGGGAGGTCGATCTTGTTGAGCACGGGGATGATCTCGAGCTCGTTCTCCATCGCGAGGTACAGGTTCGCGAGGGTCTGCGCCTCGATGCCCTGCGCCGCGTCGACGAGCAGCACCGCCCCCTCGCACGCCGCGAGCGACCGCGAGACCTCGTACGTGAAGTCGACGTGCCCCGGGGTGTCGATCATGTTGAGCGCGTGCGGCGTCTCCACGCCGTCCGCCACGACGGCCCACGGCATGCGGACCGCCTGCGACTTGATCGTGATGCCGCGCTCGCGCTCGATGTCCATGCGGTCGAGGTACTGCGCACGCATGGCGCGCGGCTCGACGACACCGGTGAGCTGCAGCATGCGGTCGGCCAGGGTCGACTTGCCGTGGTCGATGTGCGCGATGATGCAGAAGTTCCGGATCAGCTCGGGCGGCGTGGCCGCGGGCTGGATGCGGGTGCTCAGCTGGGCACTGGGGATCGGGGACAACGCGGGTGCGCTCCTGGGAGTGGCGTGCGGGTCGGGGCCGCGCGCTCGGGGGCGGCGCGCCGACGGTCGCTCTCGGGCGGGCGGGAACGACCATTGTCCCACGTCCGGCGTCGGGCACCCGCCCGCCCTGCGGGGCACCGCGAGCCGACCTAGCGTGGAGGACCGGCCGGCCGCACCGGGCCGACCGGCGACGAGAGGAACGCCCATGGCCCAGGACACCGAGCACCGCACCTCCGACCGCACCGGCGGTCGCCGCGTGCTCGCGATCGTGACCAACTACGGCGTCGAGCAGGACGAGCTCGTGGTCCCGCTCGAGCACCTGCGCGGCGAGGGGGTGGAGGTCGACGTCGCGGCCACGTCCGCCGACGACGTGCAGACCCTCGTGGGAGACAAGGACCCCGGCCGCACCGTGACCCCGAACCTCACGCTCGCCGACGCCGACCCCGCCGGGTACGACCTGCTGCTCGTGCCGGGCGGGACGATCAACGCCGACGCGCTGCGCCTCCAGGACGACGCCGTGAGTCTCGTGCGCGCGTTCACCGCCGCCGGCAAGCCGGTCGCGGCGATCTGCCACGGCCCGTGGGCGCTCGTCGAGGCGGCCGCCGTCGAGGGCAAGACCCTCACGAGCTACGCGTCGCTCGAGACGGACGTGCTCAACGCGGGCGGCGCCTGGGTCGACCGGTCCGTCGTGCGCGACGACGAGGGGTACACGCTCGTCACGTCGCGCGACCCCGGCGACCTCGACGACTTCCTGCGCGAGGTGGACGCCGTCCTGGCCGGGTGACGTGCACCGTTCTGGCAGCCGGGCGGACGCGCGTCCGCCCGGTAGGGTGCGCGCGTGGCACGCAACCGATGGCTGGGACTTCTGACCGACGCGGCGCGCGCCGTGGTCTCCGGGCTCACGCGCTCGCAGGGCGCGGGGCAAGGCGGCGCGAGCCAGCGCACCGCGGCGACGCGGGCCCCGGGGCGCGAGCGGACGCCGTCGGGCCGCGGCCCCGCCGACCGCACGCCGTCGCCGCGGCCCGGCCCGCGTCCCGGTGCTGCACCCGGTCCTCGACCCCGCCCCGCGGCGGGCGGGCGACCGGTCCCGGCCGGGACGACGGGCGGTCGGGGCGCCGCCGCCGGGGCTTACCCGGGCGACTTCGAAGGGGCGGTGCGTGCGCAGTACGCGCCGCGGCCCGACGGCGACCCGGACCCCGGCGAGATCGTCTGGACGTGGGTCCCGCTCGAGGAGGACCACTCGCAGGGCAAGGATCGGCCCGTGCTGCTCGTCGGGTCGGACGGCGCGTGGCTCCTCGGCGTGATGCTCACGAGCAAGGACCACTCGCGCGACGCCCGGGACGAGGCGCGCTGGGGGCGGTACTGGCTCGACATCGGGTCGGGCCCGTGGGACGCGAAGGGACGCGACAGCGAGGTCCGGCTGGACCGCGTGGTGCGCGTCGACCCGGCCGCGGTGCGCCGCGAGGGTGCCGTCGTCGGGCGCGACGTCTTCGACCGCGTGGTCGAGGGGATCTCGCGGCACCGCTGAGGCGGTGGTCCCCGCTCCTCGCGCCGGCCTCGACGCCTCGGGCGGGGCCGCACGACGCCCGCGCTCCGGCCGCGCGCGACGATTAGGGTCACGACCGGACCGCTGGTAGTCTTGATGGCTGCGTGTCCGCCCAGGTCGGCGGGCACAGCTCCAGCACCTCTCCACGGGTTCCCCACCCCAGTCCCGGAGCTGGAGTCGCCCTCTACGACCTATCCGCTCGCTCCGGCGAACAGAACCAGAAAGTCCACACGTGGCCAACATCAAGTCCCAGATCAAGCGCATCCGCACGAACGAGAAGGCTCGTCTGCGCAACAAGGCAGTCAAGTCCGAGCTCAAGACGTACGTGCGCCGCGTGCGCGAGGCCGTCGCCGCGGGCGACAAGGAGGCGGCGACCACCGCGCTCCAGGCGGCGTCGCGCAAGCTCGACAAGGCCGTCTCGAAGGGCGTCATCCACGCGAACCAGGCCGCGAACCGCAAGTCGGCCATCGCGAAGTCCGTCAACGCTCTCTGAGCGCACGGTTCGCCCGCGGTGTCGTGACACGCTGATCGTCGCGACGCTCGCACAGGTTTCCCACGAGGGGCGCCGACCCGCACGGGTCGGCGCCTCTCGTGCGTCCGGTGTCGGGCGACCGGTCTTGGCCGTCGGCGCCGCGCCGGGCCGGGTGCCCGGTCGGAGCCCGCCGCCGTCGACGCCGTGCCGAGCCCGGACCCCGAGCCCGGGGCCCGGGCGGGCGGCTGCCTGGTCAGCGGCCGTGGGCCCGCGCGATCGTCAGCACGGCCCGCTCGACGGCGAACACCGGGTCACGCCCCGCGCCCTTGACCTCGGCGTCGGCCTGCGCGACGGCGCTGATCGCGGTCGCGAGCCCCTCCGGGGTCCAGCCCGCGAGCTCGCGGCGCGCGCGGTCGACCTGCCAGGGCGCGAGCCCCAGGTCCTTGGCCGCCACCCCGCCACGGCCACGCATCGCGCCGACCTTCGCGAGGGCGCGGAGCTTCATCGCCAGGGCCGCGACGAGCGGCACCGGGTCCGCGCCCGTCGCGAGCGCGTGCCGCAGGAGCGCCACGGCCTCCCCCGCGTTCCCGGCGACCGCGGCGTCCGCGACCCGGAACCCGGTCGCCTCGACCCGGCCGCCGTAGTACCGGTCCACCACGGCCTCGCTCACGGTGCCGTCGGTGTCCGTGACGAGCTGGCTGCAGGCGGCCGCCAGCTCCCGCAGGTCGTTGCCGAGTGCCTCGACGAGAGCCCGCACGCCCGACGCGTCGATGCGTCGACGCGCCCTGCGGAACTCGGCGTTGACGAACGCCACCTTGTCGGAGTCCTTCTTGATCGCCTCGACCGCGACGACCGGGGCGCCGCTGCCCTTGATCGCGTCGAGCATGCGCTTGCCGCGCACGCCGCCCCCGTGCACGACGACGACCGTCGTCGCCGGGTCGGCGACCGGCACGTAGTCCACGACGTCGGCGACGAGCGCGTCCGTCGCGGACTCGGCGCCCTCGACGACGACCACCTTCGCCTCGCCGAACAGCGACGGGCTCGCCGCCACCGTGAGCATCCCGGCCTGGTACGTCGCGGCCTGGATCGTCACCTTCTCGACCTCGGGGTCGCGCTCGCGCGCCAGGTCGACGATCGCGTCGACGGCACGCTCCGCGAGGAGCGACTCGGGCCCCTGGACGAGCACCACGGGCGCGAGCCGGACGTCGTCCCACGCGAGGGACGGGCCGGCGGACGGACGGGCGGTGCGGGTCGGCGCGGGCATGGCCCAAGCCTGCCACGAGCCGCCCACCGGCGGTGCCGGCCGACGCGCCCCGAGGCTGCGGTCCGCGACTCTCGCAGGAGTTCCGGCGACGCCGCACCGACGACACCCGGGCGTCAGGGGCGCCCTGCCACCGGGGCACCGGGGCACCGGGTGCTCGGCCGCTCGGGTGCCCGGGTGCCCGTGCGGGGGCACGCTCGGGCGCGGTCACCCGCATCCCGCGGCGGAGAGGACGTCGTCGCGCACGACGAGCGCCACGGTGCCGCACGCGTCGGTCCGGAGCACCGTGGCGCCCACCCCGCGGTGAAGGTCGAGCGCCCGGTCGGTGGGGTGGCCGTAGGTGTTCTCGCCCGAGCTGACGAGCGCCACCGTCGGTGCCAGGACCTGCGCGAGCCGGTCGGACTGGGTGGCCGAGCCGTGGTGCGCGACCTTGACGACGTCGACCGGTCCCGTGCCCCGCTCGCCCAGGGTCCGCGCGAGCGCCGCCTGCCCCGCGTCCTCCAGGTCGCCCAGCGCGACGACGTCCAGTCCCGCCACCCGGACGAGGAGCGCCACGCTCGCGTCGTTCGCGTCACCCGGTCCGGCCTGCAGCACCTCCCACGAGGCGCCGTCGCCGACACTCTCGCCGGATCCCCCGGCACCCGCAACGCCCGCGGTGCCCCCAGCGCCCGCAGCGCCGACTGAGCCCGCCGCGACCGTCTCCCCGGGCCGCGCGACCTGTACCGGGACGCCCGCGTCCGCGAGGTCCCCGAGCACGCGCTCGGCCTGCGCCGCGGGCTCCGCCGTCGGGCTCACGAGCGCGCGCTCGACCTCCCGGCCGCGGAGCACCGCCTCCAGGCCGCCGACGTGGTCCGCGTGGAAGTGGCTGAGGACGAGCAGGTCGACCCGCTCGACCCCGAGGTCGTCGAGGCACGACCCTGCCGCGGGGCCCGCGGGGCCGACGTCGACGACCACCGCGGCGCGCGGGCCCGAGCGCACGACGAGCGCGTCGCCCTGCCCGACGTCGCACGCCACGACCGCCCAGTCCGCGGGGACCGGCCCCGCGGTCACACCGAGCGGCCGGAACACCACGACGAGCAGGACGGGCACCGCCAGGACCACGACGACCACGGCCGCGAGGCGCGCACGGGACCGGGCTCTCGCCCGCGGAGCGGGGGCGGGGTGCGCGCCGTCGGCCCGTCCGAACGGCCCGGCGCCGAGGCGTGACGACCAGGTGGCGCGACGCCACTCCCCGGCGAGGCGCACCCGCAGGGACGGCGACGTCGCGCGACGCAGCATGCGGCGCTCCCCCGCGTCCTGCAGGGCGCGCGAGCGGAGGACCACGGCGAGCCCGACGGCAGTCAGCGCGGCGAGCAGCGCGGCTCCTCCGACACCTCCCGGCCAAGGCACCCGCGCGCCGGGCGCGGCCGCGAAGACCTGGGCGACGCCCGCGATCCAGCCCGTGAAGAGCCCCGCCGTCCAGGCGAGCGCGGTCGCGGCACCGGGCCACCACGGCGCGACGAGCGTCGCGAGGACGCCGAGCACCGTCGCCGGACCGAGCGCCGGTGCGGCCAGGAGGTTCGCCGGGACGGACCACGTGCTCACGCTCGGGTCGAGCAGAACGACGATCGGGGCGCACGCCGCCTGCGCTGCCACCGGGACGGCGAGGACGTGCGCAGCGGTCCGTCCGCACCACGGTGCCAGCCGGCGGGCGATCGGCGCCGTGAGCAGGGCCAGCCCGGCCGTCGCAGCGACGGAGAGGACGAAGCCGTACGACCGCGCCAGCCACGGGTCGACGACCAGGAGCACGACCACCGCGGCCCCGAGCGCCGCCACCGCGCGGGACGGTCGCCCGAGCGCGATGCCGAGCACGCCGACCACCCCCATCGCCGCCGCCCGCAGCACGCTCGGCTCCGGGTGGACCAGCGCGACGAACCCGACCATCGCCGCGCCCGTGACGACGACGCGGACGGCTCGCGGCGCGCGCAGCACGACGCACAGCGCCGCGACGCACGCGACGACGATGACGAAGTGGCCGCCGGACACGGCCGTGACGTGCGTCAGCGACGTGGTGCGCATCGCCTCGTCGAGCTCGGGGTCCAGCCGCGAGGTGTCTCCCACGGCCACCCCCGGCACGAGCCCGCGAGCCTGCGGGCTGAGCCCGTCCGTCACGTCGAGCAGGCCCTGCCGCATGGCGTGCACGCCCCGGAGGAACCGCCCGGGGTCGTCGACGACGCGTGGCGCGCCGTCCGTGCGCAGGAAAGTCCGGTCCCCCTGCACGTCGAGCCGGCCGGTGACCACGACGGCCGCCCCGTACGCGAGGTCGGTCCACCCGTCGCCGCGCCCCGACACGACGACGGGCCCCGCCGCCGGGACGGTCGCGCCGCGTGCGGTGACCTGGTCGACCGCCACCCGCACCTCGTGCCGGTCGGCCGACCCCGACCACGGGTCGGTCCGCGGCTCGACGGCGGAGCGCACCGTCCCGGCGAGGGTCGCCGTCGCGCGCTCGTCGGCCAGCGAGGCGAGCGGAGCCCGCGCGGCGAGCTGGACCCCGCCCGAGAGGAGGACAGCGGCCACGCACGCGAGGACGAGCGCCACCTGCCCGAGCACGCGCACGCCGACCGACGACCCGGCCCGCGGCCCGACCGGCCGACCGGCCCGTGGCCGGACGGGTGCGCCGAGCCGCGGTCCGCCCGACCGACAGGGGCCCGCTCCGGTCGCCGGGCCGGAGGGCACGGTCACGACGCCCCCGCCGAGGCCCGCGTCGGGCCCGGGGAAGGTCGCCCCGCGACGCAGGGCGACGAGGCCGGCGACGAGCACGCAGCACAGCGCGACGGCCGTGGCACGCGCCGCGTGCAGCGTGTCCGCTGCCGACGCACCGACGGCGACGAACGCGGTGGCCCAGGCCGCGAGCGCCGCGGGGACGAGCCGGAGGTCGGTCACACGCGCACGAGGTCGCGCACGTCCTCGAGCACGGCAGGGCCGATGCCGCTGACCTCGCCGAGCTCGTCGACCGCGGTGAACGGCCCGTTCTCGTCGCGCCACGCGACGATGCGCTCGGCGAGCACGGGACCGATGCCGGGCAGCGTGTCGAGGGCGGCGGCGTCGGCGGCGTTGAGGTCGACGACCGCCCCACCCGCGCCCCCGCCACCGGTGGCGGCTGCCCCCGGGGAGGCGGGCGGTGGTGCGGCGACCGCCTCCCCGGGGCGGGGGACGTGGATCTGCTCGCCGTCGGTCACGGTGCGCGCGAGGTTGAGCGCGGCGAGGTCGGCGTCGGGCGTCGCTCCCCCGGCCGCGTCGAGCGCGTCGGCGACGCGGGCGTCCGTCGCGACGGTCACCAGGCCCGGCGCCGCCACCTGCCCGACGACGTGCACGACGACCCCGTCCGGTGTCCCCGCCGCTGCTGCGCCAGGACCGGGAGCGGCCTCCCCCTCGCCGTCGGCGGCGGCACCACCCGCCGCGGCGGGCGGCGCGTCCGAACCGGCCGGGGCGCCGTCACCGGCCGCCGTTGCCGCGGCGGGGGCGTCCACGCGCGCCACGGGCTCGACGCCCCCGGCCGGCGCCCGCAGCACGGCGACGCCGACCGCGACGAACAGCACCACGACGAGCGCGGTGACCGCGGTCCGCGGCCGCAGCGCCCACCGCCTGCCGCCCTCCTCGGCGAGGTCGCCGAACCCGGAGTGCGCCGTCGGGTGCCCGTGCGCTGCCGTGTACGCGCTCGCCGCCGTCTGCGCCGCGCGCCGCCGCAGGCCATCCACCTCTCCGTCCGCCTCTCCGTCCACGGTGGCGGCGGGCGCCTCGTCGTCGGACCGCGCCGTCTCCCGGGGGGCGGCGGGACCGACGGCCTCGCCAGCCTCCGGCACCCCGGACGGCCGGGACGGCAGAGACGGCACGGACGGCGCACGCTCCTCCGGCTCCGGCCGCGACGGCAGCCAGCCGTCGGCGCCGGACGACGACCCGGGGTCGCTCGACGCTCCGGGACGCCGGTGCCAGGACGGGACGACGTCCGGCGCAGGGACGTCCGGCGCAGGGACGCCCACCGCCTCGCGCGGCTCCCACGACCACCGCTCGCCTCGCACCGGGCTCGTCTCCGGCGGCTCGACCCGGGGCAGCGCGGCGGTCGCCGGGTGCCAGGCCAGGGAAGGCCGCCCGGAGCCGGCGACCGCCCGCAGGCGTTGCCGGACGACGGCGCCGTCGCTCCCGGGGTCGCGGCCGGGGCGGGCGTGCTGGCGGGGCTCGTGCCGAGGTGTGCTCACGCCGTGGACGCTAGGGCGGGGTCGCCGCGCACTGCCGGCCCCTCGGGCCGGGCTGTGGAGGGGACGACGGGATGCCCGGCTGTGCACGGCCACGTACCTGCGGTCCGCGCCGTCAGCACCTCAGGTCGTCAGGTCGTCGTCGAGAGGTCTCCCACCCCGGAGCCGCGGTCGGCAAGGTCCGCGACCACGACGGCGAGCACGCCCGGGCCGACGTGCGCCCCGAGCACTGCGCTCACCGGCGTCACGACGACGTCAAGACCGGTGCGTTCGGTGAGCGCCACGGCGAGCCGGTCGGCGCCGTCGTCGTCCCCGACGTGGTGGACCGCGAGCGCGGGCCGCGCGCGGCGACCCGCGGACTCCACGGCGACCGTCGTGAGCCGCTCGACGGCGGCGGACCGGGTCCGGACCTTCTGCACGACGTCGATCCTGCCGTCACGCACCGCCAGCAGCGGGCGGACACCGAGCACCGTCCCGAGCGCGGCCGAGGCCGCGCTGAGACGGCCGCCGCGGCGCAGGTGGTCGAGCGAGTCGACGAGGAAGACGGCACGGCTCGCGTCGGCGACCTCGATCGCCCGCCGCGCGACCACGTCCGTCCCGGCTCCGGCAGCCGCTGCCGCCGCGGCCTCGCGCGCGGCGAATCCGAGCCCCATCGCGACGGTCCGCGAGTCCACGACGCGCACGGGGACCGGCGCGTCCGCGGCCGCGAGCGCCGCCGCGTGCACCGTGCCCGACAGCGCCCCCGAGAGGTGGACGGAGACGATCTCCCGTGCGCCCGCGGCAGCTGCCGCGGCATACGCCTCGCCGAACGCCCGTGGCGTCGGCTGCGAGGTGGTCACCCGGTGGCCGGCCTGGAGGTGCGCCGCGACGTCCTCGGCGGTGAGGCCGACGCCCTCCAGGTACGACTCGTCGTCGACGACCACGTGCAGGGGGACGGCGCGCAGCCGCTCGTCGGGCCCGGCGGGCAGGGAGGCCGTGGAGTCGGTGACGACGTGCACGCGGTGGTCGGTCATGGCCGCGCCACCTTACGGCGTGCTCGCCGCCCTGCGCATCCCGGCCCGGCTGCGCCCCCGCTGCCCCGACCCTACGATCCGAGCATGGCCGACGACGCCCCACCGTCCCCGTCCGAGCTCGCCGCCCTGCGCGCCGCCGCCGCGCAGGCCGCCGCAGAAGCAGCCGAGGCGCGTGCCGCGGCGGCCCGGGCGGCGCTCGAAGCCGCCGAGGCGGCCGCCGGGGCTCCCTCGGGCGAGGCCTCCCCGGCCGGCACGGCGGCGACGGACGCACCGCCCCTGCCGGAGCCGACCGACCCCGCCCCGGACGCGGCGTCCCCCGCGGGCGGGTACGCCGCGCAGGTCGCGGCGGGCTACGCGTACGCCGGCGGCACGCTCCCGCTCGGCGCGCTGCTGGAGGGTACGGAGGGCGGCGACCCGTCCCCCCGCGCCGACGTCCAGGTCGGGTTCGCGCTCTCGATGCTCAACCGGCACGGGCTCGTGGCGGGCGCGACGGGCACCGGCAAGACGAAGACGCTCCAGGGCATGGCGGAGGGCCTGTCTGCGGCGGGCGTCCCCGTGTTCCTCGCCGACGTCAAGGGCGACCTGTCGGGGCTCGCCGTGCCGGGCACGTCGTCCGCGAAGATCGTGGAGCGCGCGGCGTCGATCGGCCAGGAGTGGAGCCCGACGGCGTACCCCGTCGAGGTGTACTCGCTCGGCGGCCTCGGCACCGGGGTGCCGATCCGGACGACGGTCGCGGACTTCGGCCCGCTCCTGCTCGCCAAGGTGCTCGGCCTCAACGAGACGCAGGAGTCGAGCCTCGGGCTCATCTTCCACTGGGCCGACGCGCAGGGCCTCGCGCTGCTGGACCTCAAGGACCTCCAGGCCACCATCGCGTACCTGACGTCCGACGAGGGCAAGGCCGAGCTCCGGGGCATCGGCGGCGTGTCGGGCGCGACGGCCGGCGTGATCCTGCGCGAGATCGTCGCGCTCCAGGCGCAGGGCGCGGACGTGTTCTTCGGCGAGCCGGCGTTCGCGACGTCGGAGCTGCTGCGCACGACGCCCGACGGGCGGGGCGTCGTCTCGGCGCTCGAGCTCCCCGCGGTGCAGGACCGTCCGGCGCTGTTCTCGACCTTCCTCATGTGGCTGCTCGCCGACCTCTTCCAGGAGCTGCCCGAGGTGGGCGACGTCGAGAAGCCGCGGCTCGTGTTCTTCTTCGACGAGGCGCACCTGCTGTTCACCGGCGCGTCGAAGGAGTTCCTCCAGCAGGTGGTGCAGACGGTGCGCCTCGTGCGGTCCAAGGGCGTCGGCGTGTTCTTCGTGACGCAGAGCCCGAAGGACGTCCCCGCCGACGTGCTCGCGCAGCTCGGGAACCGCGTCCAGCACGCGCTGCGCGCTTTCACGCCGGACGACGCCGCGGCCCTGCGAGCGGCGGTGCGCACCTACCCCACGTCGCCGTACGACCTCGAACGGCTGCTGCAGTCGCTCGGGACGGGCGAGGCCGTCGTCACGGTGCTCACCGAGAAGGGCGCGCCCGCCCCGGTGGCGTGGACACGGGTCCGTGCGCCGCAGTCGTCGATGGACCCCGCCCCGGCGTCCGTGCTCGACGGCATCGTGGCGGCCTCGCCCGCGACGGCCCGGTACGGCACCGCCGTCGACGCCGAGTCCGCGTTCGAGCTCCTCCAGGTGCGCGTCCAGGAGCAGGCGGCGGCACGCGCCGCCGCCGACGCGGCCGAGGCCGAGGCGGCCGCGCAGGAGAAGGCGGCGAAGCAGGCCGCCCAGGAGGCCGAGCGTGCGGCGAAGAAGGAGCAGGCCGAGCTGGAGAAGATGCGGGCGAAGCTCGAGCGCGAGGCCGCGACGGGGCGCTCGCGCTCGTCCGGGTCCTCCCGGTCGCGGTCGTCGAGCCCGCTCGACTCGTTCCTCCGCTCGGCGGGCACCCAGCTCGGGCGCGAGCTCACCCGCACCATCTTCGGCACCCGCCGCCGCTGACCCCCCACCCCTCCCGCTGAGTGCATGAAACAGTCGCGCCGCAACCGGTTCAGCGCGACTGTTTCATGCACTCACGGCGGGGCTGTCCACAGCTTCGCGCGCGCCGGTTTCCTCTCCGCGGCGGCGCGGGCACGCTCGGTGCGCATGGTGACCGTCTCCAGCCCGTCCGGCCCCTTCCGCACGCGCACGGCGCAGACGTTCGGCATGACGCCGGCGTCGCTGCGCAGCCCTTCGTTCGAGGCTCCGTTCGCCGGGGTGCGCGTCCCGCGCGGGAGCCTCAGGTCCGTCGTCGACCTCTGCACCGCCGCGGCCCGCGTCCTCCCGGCAGGCACCGCGTTCAGCCACGTCACCGCGCTGCGTCTGCTCGGTGTCGAGGTTCCCTGGCGCCTGACCGACGACGACCGCGTCCACGTCGTCGCGCCGCAGCGACGGCAACGCCCCCAGCGGTCGAACGTCGTCGCGCACTACTGCGGTCAGTCCGCCCTGACCCTGACCACCGCCCACGGGCTCCTCGTCACGTCCGCGGCCCAGACCTGGCTCCACCTCGCGCACACCCTGCCGCCGGACGACGTCGTCGTGCTCGCGGACGCGATGACGCGGCGGTACGCCCCGGCGACGACCGTCCGAGAGCTCCGGAGACTGACGGACGCGACGTTCAAGATGCGCGGCATCGCGCGGTGCCGTGAGGCGATCGACCTCGTCCGGCCGGGGACGGACTCCAGCATGGAGACGCGCACCCGGCTCCTCCTGGTCCAGGCCGGTCTGCCGTGCCCGCACGTGAACGTCCCGGCACGCGACGACGCCGGCCGCTTCCTCGCTCTCCCCGACCTCTCCTACCCGCGGCTGCGCATCGCGATCGAGTACGACGGCGACGTGCACCGGACCGACCCCGCGACGTGGCGACGGGACGTCGAGCGGCGCCAGCGGCTCGAGGACGCCGGCTGGATCATCGTCACGGCGACGGCCGACGACGTGCTCCGCTTCCCCGAGCGCCTGGTGCGCCGGGTCCGCGAGGCGCGACGACGCCGTCTGGCACCGGGCTACCCGTGAGTGCATGAAATCGTCGCGTCCGAGCGCCCGGCACGCGACGATTTCATGCACTCAGCGAGTCGGGTCGTCAGACGACGATGTTGACCAGCTTCGGGGCGCGGACGATCACCTTGCGGACCTCGGCGCCGTCGATCGCGCGCACGACGTTCGGCTCGGCGAGCGCGGCGGCCGTGAGGTCCTCCTCCGAGATCGACGGCGGCACCTCGAGCCGGCCGCGGACCTTGCCCTTGACCTGCACGATGCACGTCACGGTGTCCTCGACGAGGTAGCGCTCGTCCGCCGTCGGGAAGGGCTCGTGCGCGAGCGAGCGCTCGTGGCCCAGGCGCTCCCACAGCTCCTCCGCGATGTGCGGCGCGACGGGCGCGGTCATGAGCACGAGCGGCTCGACGGCCTCGCGCGGCACGCGGTCGAGCGCCGTGAGGTGGTTGTTCAGCGTGATGAGCTTCGCGATGGCCGTGTTGGGGCGCATGTGCTCCATCTCGACGCGGACGTCGGCGATCGCCCGGTGCACGGCGCGCAGCGTCTCGGGCGACGCCGGCTCGTCGACGACCGTCACCTCGCCCGTCTCCTCGGAGACGACGTTGCGCCACAGGCGCTGCAGGAACCGCTGCGACCCGACGACGGCGCGCGTCTCCCACGGGCGCGACAGGTCGAGCGGGCCCATCGACATCTCGTACACGCGGAACGTGTCGGCGCCGTACTCGGCGTACATCTCGTCGGGCGTGACGACGTTCTTGAGCGACTTGCCCATCTTCCCGTACTCGCGCTGCACGACCTCGCCGTTCCAGCGGTACACGACCTCGCCCGAGCCGTCGGGCGCGGGCTCCTCCGTGACCTCGGTGGCGGGCACGTACTGGCCGCGCGCGTCGGTGAAGGCGTACGCCTGGACGTAGCCCTGGTTGAACAGCTTGTGGAACGGCTCGACGCTCGACACGTGACCCAGGTCGTAGAGGACCTTGTGCCAGAACCGCGCGTAGAGCAGGTGCAGCACGGCGTGCTCGACACCGCCGACATACAGGTCCACGCCCCCGGCGCGGCCCGCGCTCGGGTTGTGCTCCGGGCCCATCCAGTAGCGCTCGAGCTCGGGGTCGACGACCGTGTCCTGGTCGCCGCCGTCCCACTGCGGGTCGAGGTAGCGGAGGTAGTACCAGCACGACCCGGCCCAGTTGGGCATCGTGTTCGTGTCGCGGCGGTACTGCTTCGGCCCGTCGCCGAGGTCGAGCGTGACGTTGACCCACTCGTCGTTGCGGCCCAGGGGCGCCTCGGGCGACGAGTCGGCGTCGTCCGCGTCGAACGTGCGGGGCGCGTAGTCGGGGACGTCCGGCAGGTCGACGGGCAGGAGCGCGTCGGGGATCGCGACGGGCTGGTCGTTCTCGTCCCAGACGATGGGGAACGGCTCGCCCCAGTAGCGCTGGCGGCTGAACAGCCAGTCGCGCAGGCGGTACGTCGTCGTGCCCTCGCCGATGCCCTTGCCCACGAGCCACTCGGTGATGCGGCGCTTCGCCTCGGGCACGTCGAGCCCGTCGAGCGAGATCTCGTCGTTCGCCGAGCCGACGACCACGCCGTCGCCCGTGTACGGGCCCGTGAAGTCCTCCGGCAGCCCGTCCGCGGGCTCGACCGTGCGCACGACCGGCAGCCCGAACGCCTCGGCGAACGCGAAGTCGCGCTCGTCGCCGCCGGGGACGGCCATGATCGCGCCCGTGCCGTAGCCCATGAGCACGTAGTCGGCGGTGAAGACCGGGATCGCCTGGCCGTTCACGGGGTTCACCGCGAGGTGCCCCGTGAACACGCCCGTCTTCTTGCCGGCGTCGGCCTGGCGCTCGACAGCGGTCTTCGCGGCGGCCTCGCGGCGGTACGCCGCGACGGCCTCGACCGGCGAGCGGTGCCCGCCCGTCCACGCGCTCGACGTGCCGTCCGGCCAGTGCGCCGGGACCTCGTCGAGCAGCGGGTGCTCGGGCGAGACGACCATGAACGTCGCGCCGAACAGCGTGTCGGGGCGCGTCGTGAAGACCTCGACCTCCGCGCCGGACTCCGCCGCGGCGTCGTTCACCCCGTCGGGCGTGCCGAGCACGGCGAACCGCACGAGCGCGCCCTCGCTGCGACCGATCCAGTTGCGCTGCATCGCCGTGACCTTCTCGGGCCAGTCGATGAGGTCCAGGTCGTCCGCGAGGCGGTCGGCGTACGCGGTGATGCGCATCTTCCACTGGCGCAGGCTGCGCTGGAACACGGGGAAGTTCCCGCGCTCCGAGCGGCCGTCAGCGGTGACCTCCTCGTTCGCGAGGACCGTGCCCAGGCCGGGGGCCCAGTTCACGGGCGACTCGTCCACGTACGCGAGGCGCTGCGCGTCGACGACGGCGCGGCGCTGCTGGGGCGTGAGGGTCGCCCAGTCGGCCCCCTCCTCGACGCCCTCGACGCCGCCCGGCACCGGCCGGGCACCGGACGCGAGCTCGGCCTCGAGCTCGGCGATGCGGCGCGCGCGGCCACGACCACCGTCGGGGCGCAGGGCCTCGGGGTCGTACCAGGAGTCGAAGATCTGCAGGAAGATCCACTGCGTCCAGCGCACGTACTCGGGGTCGATCGTCGCGAACGTGCGGCGCGAGTCGTGCGCGAGCCCGAGGCGGCGCAGCTGCCGGCGCATGTTGGCGATGTTCGCCTCGGTGGTCACGCGCGGGTGCTGACCCGTCTGCACCGCGTACTGCTCGGCGGGCAGGCCGAACGCGTCGTAGCCGAGGGCGTGCAGCACGTTCTCGCCGCGCATGCGCCGGAACCGGCCCACGACGTCCGTCGCGATGTACCCCAGGGGGTGCCCCACGTGCAGGCCCGCGCCCGACGGGTACGGGAACATGTCCATGATGAAGTACGGGCTCGCGCCCTCGGGGCCGTCGCCCTCGCCGTCCGTCAGGTCGCCCGTGGGGTTCGCGGCCCAGAACGTGCCGCGCTGCTCCCAGAGCTCCTGCCACTTGAGCTCGATCTGCTCCGCGAGCGCCGGCGTGTAGCGGTGGGCGGGGCCGCCCGCGGCGGGGACGTCCGGGGCGTGCGGGATCGAGGTCGTGTCAGGCGTGGTCACCCGGCCGAGTTTACCGGCCGTCGCACGGCCCGACGGCGGCCGTCCGGCCCGTGCGAGGATGTGCGGCGTGATCATCGTGACGACCAACGACGTGCCCGGCTACCGTATCGACGCGGTGCTCGGCGAGGTCATGGGCATGACCGTGCGCAGCGCCAACCTCGGGGCGAACTTCGTCGCGTCCTTCCGCTCGATCGGGGGCGGAGAGGTCAAGGAGTACACGCAGCTCGTCTACGAGTCGCGCCAGGAGGTCATGCACCGCATGGTGCAGGAGGCGCAGCGCCGCGGGGCCAACGCCGTCGTCGGGATGCGCTTCGACACGGGCGAGATCGCGGCGTCGTTCTCGGAGGTGTGCGCGTACGGCACGGCCGTCGTCGTCAGCCCGCTCGCCGCGGGCCAGCCCGGCGCGACGGCGCAGTCCGCCCACCAGGCCCAGGGTGGGCCGTCCGCTCCCCCGCAGCCGGGCGGCCACGGCTACCCGCAGGACGCCGCGCCGGACCAGCCGGCCTGGCGCTGACGCGACACGGCACCACCGGCGCGGCGGCGCCGGTCAGAACAGCGAGACGATGATCGGGCCCTTGACCAGCACGATCCACGCGACGAGCGCGACGTAGGCGATCGCCAGGAACAGGTTCCGGTTGCGGACGAGGGTGCGGCGCACGCCCTCGCCCGCGGGCAGGTAGCCCTCCTGCACGGCGTGGACCACCTGGTACCAGAACAGCGGGATCATGGCGAACCACACGACCATGCAGTAGGGGCACATCGCGGAGATCGCGTACATCGTCGTCCACATGAGGAAGACGATCAGGCCCATGCCGAGCGTCGTCCCGCCGAGGAGTGCGAGCCAGTACCAGCGCGGCAGGCGGGCGCCCGCCAGCAGGACCACGCCCGTGGTGATCACCACGGGGAACGCCGCGATCCCGAGCAATGGGTTGGGGAAGCCCAGGAGCGCGCCCTGCCACGAGTCCATCGCGTCGCCACAGTCGAGCAGGGCGTTGACGCTGCACGAGGCGACGTGACCCGGGTCGGCGAGCTTGAGGTACTTCTCGATCGCGAGCGCCGCCGAGCCGGCGAGGCCGATCGCGCCCAGCACGACGAGCAGCCAGCCCATCGTGCGCGGCCTGATCGGGCGGGGGCCGGACGCGGGCAGCAGCTCGTCGTCGGGCCCGGCGGACACGTTCGCACCGGCGGTGGCGCTCTTGCTCACGGGGACGCTCCTCGTGGGTCACCGGCTCCCGCCGGACGTGACGGCGCGCACGGCGGTGCGCGCACGGCACAACCTACCGCGCCCCGCTGGGACCTGGCTGGGAGACACCGGACCACCGCACGGGCGCCACCTCGGTCGGTCGCCGGGCTACCGCGGCGGCGCGACGGCCGCCGACGGCGCGTGCGCGTCGTCGGGCAGCGTGGCGACCACGACGCCCGCGGGGCGGCGACCGGCGACGAGGATGATGGTGAGGCCGGCCACGGTGAGCACGACGCCCGTCCAGGCGGGCGCGAGGTAGCCCCAGCCGGCGGCGATGACGAGCCCGCCGAGGAACGCCCCGTTGGCGTTGCCGACGTTGAGCGCGGAGTGGCACAGCGCCGCACCGAGCGACGGCGCCGACGGCGACAGGTCCATGAGCCGCGTCTGGAGCGACAGGCCGAGGATCTGCGACGTGACGCCGAGGAGGAACAGCGACAGCACGGCCGGGACGGGGTGCTGCCCGGTGAGCGCGAAGAGGGCGAGCATCGCCCCGGTCGACACGAACCCGAGGTACACGGTGCGCATCACCGAGCGGTCGGCGAGCCGGCCGCCGAGCACCGTCCCGACGGTCATGCCGACGCCGAAGATCGCGAGCACGAGCGGCACCGCGCCGGACGCGAGCCCGGTGACGCGCGTGACGGTCGGCTCGACGTAGGAGTACACGGCGAACATGCCGCCGAACCCGATCGCGGCGCCGACGAACCCCGTCCACAGCGGGCCGTTGCGCAGGGCGCCGAGCTCGCGCCGCACGCTCGTGTCCTCGTTGCCCGCCCCGGCGGGGATCAGCCGCCACAGCGCCAGGAGCGTCACGAGCCCGAGCGCCCCGACCACGACGAACGCGGCCCGCCAGCCGAGCTGCTGCCCGGCGAACGTGGAGAGAGGGACACCGACGACGTTCGCGATCGTCAGGCCCGCCATCATCGTCGCGACGGCGCGGCCCCGGCGGCCCGGACCCGCGACGGCCGCGCCCACCGCCGCCCCGACGCCGAAGAACGCGCCGTGCGGCAGCCCGGCGAGGAAGCGCCCGGCGACGAGGGTCTCGATGCTCCCCGCCGTGGCGGAGAAGAGGTTCCCGAGCGTGTAGAACGCCATGAGCGCGAGGAGGAGCGTCTTGCGCGGCACGCGTGCCGCGGCGACGGTGAGCAGCGGCGCACCGACGACGACCCCGACGGCGTAGGCCGTGATCGCGTGGCCGGCGGTCGGGATGGACGTGCCGAGGTCGGTCGCGATGTCGGACAGGAGCCCCATGGTCGCGAACTCGGTCGTCCCGATGGTGAAGCCGCCCATCGCGAGCGCGAGCAGCGCGGGCCCGGCGCCGCGCGGGCGGCCGGCGTCGCGCAAGCAGCCGGCGTCGCGCGGCTCAGGGGCGTCCGACGGCGGTGCGGACGGGGTGGCGTCGGTCATGAGTGTCCTCGTGCGTCGGTCGGGATGGTCGGGCGAGCGGCTCGGAGCGGAGTTGTCGAATCGATTCGAGCCCGGTCGGCGACATCGGCGACGAGAAGAAGGGCAGGCGACCAGTCTAGGCGGAGACGGGCTCGGCGCGCACGACCCACACGTGGTCCGCCGCGCGCAGACCGAGCTGGGCGGGCGCCGCCGGGCGGCCTTCCGGCACCGGCTCGACGCCCTCCGCCGGCGGCGACCAGACGACCGAGAGGATGCCCGCGTACTCGCGGCGCTCGCGGACCTCGACGCCCGTGTCGAGGCCGACGCCGATCTCGGCGAGGTAGCGCAGCACGTCGGGGTCGGCGTCGGAGATCCGCACCACCGTGCCGCGGTCGCCGACGACGAGCTCCGCGAGCGGGACCGCGGGCGGGCGGACGACGGTCCCGTCGGCGCCGGGGATCGGGTCGCCGTGCGGGTCGCGCGTGGGGTGCCCGAGGCGCGCGTCGATGCGCTCGATGAGCAGGTCGGAGACCGCGTGCTCGAGCACCTCCGCCTCGTCGTGGACCTCGTCCCACCCGTAGCCGAGCTCGGACACGAGGTACGTCTCGAGGAGCCGGTGGCGGCGCACCATCGCGAGCGCGAGGCTGCGGCCGCGCTCGGTGAGCGTGATCGCGCCGTACGGCGCGTGCTCGAGCAGACCCTGGGCGCTGAGCCGCCGGACCGTCTCGGAGACGGTCGAGGCCCCGACGCCGATGCGCTCGGCGAGGAGCTTCGTCGTCACGCGCTCGTCCGCCCACTCCTGGGCGGCCCAGACGACCTTGAGGTAGTCCTGGGCGACGGGCGTCAGGTCGGTCGGGTGGTCCACCCGACCACCCTAGGTCACGGCGTCCGGCGGGGGCTCAGGGGGTCGCGGACCGGACGAGCTCGAGCCGCACCTCGACCGTCCCCTCGTCGCGCACCTGCACGGGCGCGTCGGGCGGCACCGCGATGCCGAAGTCGGAGAAGCGCACGCCGATCGCCCCGGTCGCGAGCACCCCCTGGCCCGACCGCTGCACGTCGAGCGCGACCGTCACGGCCTGGGTCTCGTCGCGGATCGTCAGCGCGCCCGCGGCCTGGAGCCGGACCGTCTCGTCGGTGGCCGTGAGCTCGCTCACGTCGAGCGGCGACGTGAGCGAGAAGAGCGTGGTCGGGTACAGGTCCGTCTCGAGCGCCTGCTGGAGCTGGCGGTCCGCCACGGACGACCCGGTCCGGAGCGCGGTCGTCGCGACGGTCACCGTCGCGGTCTGCAGCTCGCCGTCCGCGACGCGCAGCGTGCCGGTGACGTCCGGCGTGGTGCCGAGGAGCACCGCCTCGTCCGCCGGGACGTCGAGGACGTCCGCGCGGAAGCCCGCCTCGGAGCCCGGCGCGACGACCCACTCGCCGTCCACGTCGAAGGGACCGGGCGCGGCCGGGGCCGCGGACGCCGTCTCCTCCCCCGGCGACTGCAGACCCAGCGGGGGCGGGGTGCGGCCCTCCTGCACCTCCGAGTACACGAACGGGGCGAGGAGCACCACGACGAGCGCGAGGACCACCGACACGACGATCCAGCGCGTCGACCTGCTCATACGCCCCATCCTGCCGTGCCGCGCAGCGCGCGGCGAGCACCGACGCGCAGCGGCTCAACCCTCGCCCGCGGGTTCACCCCCGGCCGGGGCGTCGACGGGCGCCTCGCCGTCGGGCACGTCGCTCTCGGTGCCGACCTCGGTGCCGTCCTCGTCGGGCTCCCCGACGACCGGCTCGCCCGACGGCGTGGGCCACGCGATCCGCGGCCAGACCTTCGCGGACTCGTCCGTCCCGATCTGCACGAGCTGCCAGTCGACGATGCGCCGCCGCTCGGGGTCGAAGCGCAGCACCGTCATCTCCGCGGTGCCCTTGAGCGGGCCGATGCGGAGCTGGTCCTTGACCGCGCCCGCGGTGCTCCCGCTGACGTACCGGACGCCCCCGCCCGTCCGCTCCGGACCGGACCGGGTGTGCATGTGCCCGGAGACCTGGTTCGGGACGCAGCCGGAGTCGATCGCCTCGTTCCCCATGCGGGGCGTGTGGATGAGGAGGAGGTCGATCGGGTCGCCGTCCGCCTGCTCGGCGCACGCGACCTCGGTCAGCCGGGCCGCGTACTCCTCCGGCGTCTCCTCGCGGGGCGGCTGGCTGCCGAGCCCGAGCCGCGTCTCGAGCGGGTCGCGGTCGCCGAGGATGCGGATCCCCTCGACCTCGACGACCTTGCCGTCCAGGACGGTCTGGCCGTTCGCGCGCTCCTGCGCCGAGGTCTCGACGCTGTCGTGGTTGCCGTCGGCGACGACCATCGTCACGCCCTTCGGCACCGCGGAGGCGAACGAGTCGACGCAGAACGACTCGACGGCCGTGCCGTTCATCGTGGTGTCGCCGGCGTTGAGGACGACCGACGCCCCCGACCGCTCCACCGCGGTCCGGATGAGCGGGGCCATGCCGGTGTTGCAGTGCAGGTCGCTCACCACGAGGAGCGTGACGAGGTCCTCCTCCGCCGCGGGGGCGGGCCGCGACGTCGGCTCGTCGCCCGACTCGGTGTCGGCCTCGCTGTCGGTCTCGGCGTCGAAGCCGTCGTCGGGCGCGCCGGGCTCGTCGGCTCCCGTGTCGGTCCCGTCGTCCGTGCCCGACGTCGTCCCCTCCGTCGCGTCCGGGGCGTCGCCCGTCGCGTCGGGGGCGTCGGAGGACGCGCCGTCGGACGGCTCGTCGGAGGCCCGGTCGTCGGACGTGCCCGCCGCGGCGGGACGCGGCGCGGTGAGGCGCTGGATCCGGTCGCGCCGGTCCCAGGCCGCGACGAGGTGGGCGTCCGCGCGCGCGTAGAAGTCCTCGTTCTCGCGGTAGAGGTCGATGAGCATCGCGCCGTAGGTGTCGACGACGCCCGCGAGCCGGCCGGTGATGCGCGCGCCCTCGAGCGGGGTCCCGTCGAACACCGCCGACGCGCGCTGGGACGGCCCGGCCGTCGTGCCCGGGTCGCTCGCGACGAGCGACGCCCCGACGAGCGAGACGAGCACGACGCCCGCCGTGATCTCGTACGTGCGCGGCGCGACCCGCTCGCTGAGCTCGCGTCGGCGCGGCGGGCCGAGCAGGAGGTAGAGACCCGCACCGGCGGCCGCGACGACGAGGATCGCGAACCCCGTGCGGCGCAGCGCGTCGACGACGAGGGCGCGCGCGACGGAGCCGATCGTCTCCTGCGGGCCGCCGAAGAAGCGGAGGTAGTCCTCGAGGTCCTGGGACAGGCCCTCCAGCGTGTCCGCCTGCCCGACGGCCGTGAGGTCGGCGGGGATCTCCTCGACCGTGACGTCGGCGCCCAGGCCGAGCGGCAGCGGCGAGTCGATCTGGATCGTCCCGAGCGGGCCGAGGTCGACGGTGACGAGGCCGTTCGTCGTGACCTCGTACAGCGCCTCGTGCGGACCGAGGCTGCGCTCGGCCGTCGCCGTCGTGACCCCCCACACGACGCACGGCACGAGGGCGAGCAGGATGCCGAGGGTCCAGCGGACCCAGCGGGGCGGGGTGCGGTGCGGACGGCTCATCACCGCACAGCCTCGCGGATCGCGGCTCTCGTCGCCAACCGCGAGCGCCGCGCGCCCCGCCGCGAGGGTGCGGCGGGGCGCGCGGGGCAGCGCGTCGTCAGGACTTCGCGCCCCGCAGCGTGACGAGCGCCACGCCCGCGGCGACGAGCATGAGCACCACGCCGATGAGCGACGTCGTGCCGACGCCGCTGCCGAACGCGGCGTGCGCGGAGTCGAGCAGCGCCTGCGCCTGCCCGGCGGGCAGGGTCGAGGCGACCTGGGTCGCGCCGCCGAGCGTCTCGGCCGCGGCGACGGCGTCGGCCGCGGGGACGCCCTGCGGGACGACGACGTTCGCGTGGTACGACGCCGTGAGGATGCTCCCCAGGACCGCCGTGCCGAGCACGGCCCCCACCTCGTACGCGGTCTCGGAGATCGCGGACGCGGCACCCGCCTTCGCGGCGGGGACGGACGACACGATGAGGTCGTTCGACACGGTCTCGGCCGCGCCCACGCCGAGGGAGAGCACGACGAACGCCACCATGAGCAGCGCGAGCGTGCTCTGCCCGGCGCCCGCGGCGACGATCGCGTAGCCCGTCGCGGAGAACAGCAGCGCGACGGCGACGACGTGCGCCGGGCGCACGCGCCGCACCACCCGGACGACGCCGAGCCCGGCGACGATCATGACGACCAGCCCCGGCAGGAGCGCGACGCCCGCCTGCATCGGGCCGAGCCCGAGCACGAGCTGGACGTCCTGCGACACGAAGAACAGGAAGCCGACGAGCGAGAACACGGACAGCAGGTTGACGAGCACCGCGCCGCTGAAGGCACCGCGCGTGAAGAGGCGCACGTCGATCATGGGGTCGGACCGGTGGAGCTGACGGCGCACGAACAGCACGCCCGCGGCGAGCCCGACGGCGACGCTCGCGAGCGCGACCACGCTCGGGCCGGACTTCGCGAAGGTCTTGATGCCGTAGACGACCGGGGTCATGGTCGCCATGACGAGCACGATCGACAGGACGTCGATCCGGCCCGGCGCGGGGTCGCGCGACTCGGGCACGAAGAACGGCGCGAGCGCGAGCAGCAGCACGAGCACCGGGACGGCGAGGAGGAAGACCGAGCCCCACCAGAAGTGCTCGAGGAGGAAGCCGCCGACGATCGGCCCGAGCGCGGACCCGGCCGCGAACCCGGCGGCCCAGACGGCGATGGCGAGCCGGCGCTCCTCGCGGTCGGTGAAGACGTTGCGCAGGATCGAGAGCGTCGACGGCATGAGCATGGCGCCGAAGAAGCCGAGCGCGGCGCGCGACGCGACGAGCGCTCCGGCGCTGGGCGCGTAGGCCGCGACCACGGAGACGGCGGCGAAGCCCACCGCACCGGTGAGGAGCAGCCGACGGCGGCCGACGCGGTCGGCGAACGAGCCCATCGGCACGAGCAGGCCGGCGAGCACGAGCGGGTAGATGTCGATGATCCACAGCAGCTGCGTCCCGGTGGGGCGCAGCGACTCGGAGATCTGGGGCAGCGCGAAGCTGAGCACGGTGTTGTCGACCGACACGAGCAGCACCGGGAGCATGAGCACGGCGAGCGCGAACCAGCGGCCGGCGGCGCCGCGCGCGGGTCCACGCGTCGCGGGCTCGTGCTGGGCGGTGGTCCCGGTCGGGGTCGTCGTCACGGGGGTCGTCACGGCGAGGGGTCCTTCCACGTCTTCCGGGCGGCCGGGGCGACGCGGTGGCGCCGAACTTCCAGACCGTCCAGACGGTATAGTAACGACGAGACACGCCACCGTCATCCCACCCGCGCCTGTGACGCTGCGCACCGCGCCGCCTCCCCCCGACCGGCGCCCCCGCACCGGCCGCGGGCTCGCGGTTCACCGGCCTGCGGGTCCGCACGGGCCGACTACCCTCGGTGCCATGCCGCCGCCCCCCGCTGCTCGCGCCAAGGTCCTGCGGGCGTTCGCGTCCCTGCTCGTCGAGCAGGGCGAGCGCGCCGCCACGCTCGAGGCGGTCGCCGAGCGCGCCGGGGTGTCCAAGGGCGGGCTGCTCTACCACTTCGGCTCCAAGGACGCGCTCGCCGACGGCCTCACCGAGCACCTCCGGGAGCTCACCGCCGCCGACGTGGAGGCCATGCGCGCCGCCCCCGCGGGGGCCGTCGACTACCTCATCCGCACCTCGACGCTCGTCGACACGGAGTTCGAGCTCGTCTACCTCGCCGTGTCCCGGCTCGCGCAGGGGTCGTACCCGCGCTCCCGTGCTGCGCTCGACGGCGCGCACGACGCGTGGACCCGCGCCGTGCTCGACGAGGTCGGCGACCCCGTCGTCGCCCACGCGATCGTCCTGCTCAGCGACGGCCTCTACGCGCACGCCGCGCTGAGCAGCGACGTGCTCGGCCGCGTCACGGGCGGCGACGAGGGGGACGACGGCGACGGCACTCCGGGCGAGGACCTCGCCTTCCGCGGTCCCCGCCCCGGCGACGACGTGGACGACCTCCTCGGCCTCATCGGCGAGCTCGTCGCGCTGCGACGCCCGGGCGGGGCGGCGCAACGCCAGAGATCCTGACCGTGCCGACGAGCACCTCGGAGCCCCGACGCCCAAACCCTCGAGCACGAGGACGACGTCGCCGAGGCCGAGCATCGCCGGGCGGTGGCGGCGCTCACGACGGTCTCGGAGCACTACGCGGCGGCCGACTACCTCGACGACGTCCGGGCGGGCTGGGACGAGTGATCGTCGCCGACGCGAACGTCGTGATCGCTGCGTCCAACCCTTCCGGCGTGCACCACACCGAGGCGACGTCGCTCGTCCTCGAGCACGGACAGCACGGGATCGTCCGTCACTTCCTCGCCCTCGCCGAGATGCTCGTCGGTCCCGCGCGAGCAGGCGCTCGGGTACAGGCACGTCACCGCCTGGACCTGGCGGGTTCGGCCTCTCCGCGCCGGCTCAGCCCTCGTAGGCGGCGCGCAACGGCACCAGGTCGAGCTTGGACTGCGTCATCATCACGTCGACGACGCGCTGCACGCGCGCCGGGTCGGGGTCCTGCAGCATCGCGAGGAACTCGAGCGGCACGACCTGCCACGACAGCCCGAACCGGTCCTTGAGCCAGCCGCACTGCGACTCCTGGCCACCGTCGGTGAGCGCCGCCCAGTACTCGTCGACCTCGTCCTGGGACTCGCACTCGACGACGAACGACACCGCCTCGGTGAAGGGGAACTGCGGACCGCCGTTGATGGCGTCGAACCGCTGGCCGGCGAGCTCGAAGTCCGCCGACACGGCGGTGCCGTCGGGCTGGCGGAACACGTCGCCCACCTTCGCGTCGGGGAAGACGCTCGAGTAGAACGTGATGGCCTCCTCGAGGTTGCCGTCGAACCACAGGCTCGGCACGATCGCACGCATCGTCGTCTCCTTCGCAGGGCCTCGCGGGCGGCCGGTCGACCGCCCACCCGTTCCGACGGGCGCCGGGCGCGGAACTCATCGCACCCGCCCGGGATCGCGCGGTGCGCGCCCGCCCGCCGCCCGGTGCTAGGCGGACGCCTTCTTCCGGGTCGTCTTCGAGGTGGTGGACTTCTCCTTCGTGGAGGCGGCGCGGCTCGTGCTCTTCTTCGCGGCCGGCTTCGACGCCGCCTTCTCCTTCGTGCCCGAGCTCTTGCTCGCGCTCGTCGACCGGGAACCGCTCGACCCCTTGCCCGACGACGAGCTCGCGCGGCCGGAACCGGACTTCCCGGTCGACCCGGAGCCCGACCCGGACCGTGAACCTGAGCCTGAACCTGAGGCCTTCCCCCCGCTCGCGCGCGAGCTCTTGGACGACGCGACCGACTTGCGCAGCGCCTCCATGAGGTCGATGACCTCCGCGCCCTCGCTCTCCTCCGGCTGCTCGCCGAAGGTCTCGGCGGTGTCGAGCGCGTCGCCCTGCTCGAGCTTGGCCTCGATGAGCTGGCGGAGCTGCGCCTGGTAGTCGTCCTCGTACTCCTCCGGCGTGAAGTCCGCCTCGAAGCTCGCGACGAGCTGCGCCGACATGGCGAGCTCCTTGTCGGTCACCCTCGCCTCGTCGTCGAGCGAGGGGAACGCGGCCTCGCGCACCTCGTCGGCCCACAGCAGCGTCTGGAGCACGAGCACGTCGTCCCGCACGCGCAGCGCCGCGAGCCGCGTGCGCTGGCGGAGCGCGAACTTCACGATCGCCGTCCGGTCGGTCTCCTCGAGCGTGCGCCGCATGAGCACGTACGCCTTGTTGGACTTCGAGTCGGGCTCCAGGTAGTAGCTGCGGTCGAGCAGGAGCGGGTCGATCTGCTCGCTCGGCACGAACTCCACGACCTCGATCTCGCGGCTGCGCTCGGCGGGGAGCGCGGCGAAGTCCTCGCTCGTCAGCACGACGGTGCGCTCGCCGTCGTCGTACGCCTTGTCGATGTGCTCGTACGGCACGACCTCGCCGTCGATCTCGCACACGCGCCGGTAGCGGATGCGGCCGCCGTCCTTGTCGTGGACCTGGTGCAGCGGGACGTCGTGGTCCTCCGTCGCGGAGTACACCTTGACCGGCACGTTGACGAGGCCGAACGTGATGGCGCCCTTCCAGATGGCCCTCATCCGTCCATGGTGGCGTCACCGGCGCCCGCCCGCGAGGGATACGGCGCGACGTCGGCACCCGCGTGTGGGTGGCCCGCGGCACCATGGACGGGTGGCGGGGACGAGGTTCGAGTTCGAGGCCGAGCTGTGGCGGTGGGAGGCGCGCACCGACAGCTGGGTGTTCGCCGCGCTCCCGGAGGACGTGAGCGACGAGATCGCGGAGCTGCCGCTGCCGCCCGCGGGGTTCGGCTCGGTCAAGGTCGAGGTGACGCTCGGGGCGCAGCGCTGGTCCACGTCGGTGTTCCCCGACGCGCAGCGCATGACGTTCGTCGTGCCGATCAAGGCCGCGGTCCGCCGCGCCGAGGGCGTCGACGTCGGCGACCGGGTGCGGATCGGCGTCGAGACGCTGGTCTGAGCGGCCCGACGTCGTCGCGCGGCCCGCGCGGGAGCGTCGCCTCAGCCGTCGTGGCGGCGTTCGTGGAACGCCTCGTCGGCGACCTGCGCCGTCCGCATGAAGCTCTCCATCACCTCGCGCGGCGTGGCGAGCTCGTCGGTGTTCTCGACCGGCTCCGGCACGCCGTCGAGGCTGCGGACCTCGTCGTGGATGCGCTCCATCGTCGTGTCGAGGGTCGCGGCGACGTCCGCCGCGAGCTTGAGCGCGTCCGTCAGGTGCTGAGGCACGTCCCGCTGGTACTTGTAGTAGATCTTGTGCTCCAGGCTCGCCCAGAAGTCCATGGCGATCGTGCGGAGCTGGATCTCGACGACGACGTCCTCGACCCGGTCGGAGAGGAACACCGGCACCTGGACGATGAGGTGCAGGCTCTTGTAGCCGTTGCCCTTCGGGTGCGCGATGTAGTCGCGCTCCTCCAGGACCGTGAGGTCGCGCTGGCCCACGAGCAGGTCGCGCACGCGGTAGATGTCGGAGACGAACGCGCACGTGACCCGGACGCCCGCGACGTCGAACATGTTCTCCCGCACGCCCTCCGGGGTGAGCGGGATCCCCTTGCGCCGCGCCTTCGCGACGATCGACTCGAGCGACTTCAGGCGCGAGCCCAGGTGCTCGATCGGGTTGTCGTCGTGCACGTGCCGGAACTCGTCGCGGAGCACGGTGATCTTCGTCATCACCTCGTCGATGCCGAACTTGTAGTTCATCATCAGGCGACGGAACTCGCGGACGCGGGGACCGATCTCCGCGGGGAGCGGTACGTCGTCGGTCGTCAGGTGCGTCACGGTGATCCTCTCGGTCCGGCATCGACCCCGGGCGGGCTCCCCGGCCGGTCGGACAGCCCCACCCAGTGTCCACGGTCGAGGGCGCCGAGAAGTTCCCGCCACGGCGGGCGACGCCGTCGGGCCCGCGCCACGATGGGCCCATGGCCACCACATCCAGCCGGGCGGGCGAGACGGTGAACGTCGGTGGTCACCGCCTGCGGCTCACCAACCTGGACAAGGTCCTCTACCCCGCCACCGGCACGACGAAGGCCGACGTCCTCGCGTACCTCGCGGCCGTCGCCGACGTCATGCTCCCCCACTGCGCCAACCGGCCCGCGACGCGCAAGCGGTGGCCCGACGGCGTCGACGGCCAGGTGTTCTTCCAGAAGAACGCGGGCCAGGGCGTCCCGTCCTGGGTGCGCACGCGGCGCATCCAGCACAAGAGCAGCGCCAACGACTACGTGCTGGTGAACGACCTCGCGACCCTCACGTGGCTCGGCCAGACGGCGTCGCTCGAGCTCCACGTGCCGCAGTGGCAGTTCGGCCGCACCGGGGCGCACCTCGACCCCGACCGCCTCGTCCTCGACCTCGACCCCGGCCCGGGGGCCGGGCTGGCCGAGTGCGCGGAGGTCGCACGCCAGGCGCGGCAGATCCTCCAGGGCATGGGCCTCGAACCCCTGCCCGTGACGAGCGGGTCCAAGGGCATCCACCTGTACGCCGCGCTCGACGGCAAGCAGGACGCGGCGGCCGTCTCCGCCGTCGCGCACGAGCTCGCCCGCTACCTGGAGGCCGAGCACCCCGACCTCGTCGTGAGCGACATGAAGAAGTCGCTGCGCGGCGGCAAGGTGCTCGTGGACTGGAGCCAGAACAACGGCAACAAGACGACGATCGCGCCCTACTCGCTGCGCGGGCGGGAGCACCCCACCGTCGCCGCGCCCCGCACCTGGGAGGAGCTCGACGACCCGGACCTGCGCCACCTGGACCTCGACGAGGTCGTCGAGCGCGTGCGCACCCTGGGCGACCCGCTCGCCGCGCTCACGCAGGGACACCTCTCCGCGCTCGAGCCCACGCCCGCGCGCATGGCGACGTTCGAGCGCAAGGGGGGTGCGGCGTCGGGCAGCGGAACCGCGGACGGCGGGACGGACGACGAGCGGCCCGACCGCCTGCACCGGTACCGCTCCATGCGCGACGCCGGGCGCACGCCCGAGCCCGTCCCGGACGAGGCGCCGCCGCCGAGCGCGGGCAACAGCTTCGTCATCCAGGAGCACCACGCCCGCCGCCTGCACTGGGACTTCCGGCTGGAGCACGACGGCGTCCTCGTGAGCTGGGCGCTCCCGCGCGGCGAGCCGACCGACCCGAAGAAGAACCACCTCGCCGTCCAGACCGAGGACCACCCGCTCGCCTACGGCTCGTTCGAGGGCACGATCCCGAAGGGCGAGTACGGCGCCGGCGAGGTGGTCATCTGGGACGCCGGCACGTACGAGCTCGAGAAGTGGCGCGACGGCGAGGAGGTCATCGTCACGCTCCACGGCGAGCAGCACGGCACGCGCCGCCTCGCGCTCATCCACACGGGCGGCCGCGACGGCCGCGACGAGGACAACTGGCTGATCCACCTCATGGCGCCGAGGCCGAGCCGTCCGGGCGAGAGCGCGCGGGGTCGGGGCGCCGGGGGTGGGGAGGAGGCGCCGGGTCTACCATCCGCGGCTCGTCCCTCGCCGCTCCCGCCAGACCCGCCACGACCCGGCACCTCCTCCCCACCCCCGGCTTCGCGGTCGGCTCGGGGCGCGTCCTCGCCCGACCACGACGACACGCCGGAGCCGCGGCCGGCTCGGACGGACTGGCGACCGATGCTCGCGTCGCCCGCGTCGGCGGGCGACCTGCACGACGGCGACGCGTGGGCGTTCGAGATGAAGTGGGACGGGTTCCGGACGCTCGCGCACGTGGCCGAGGGGCGCGTGCGGCTCGTGAGCCGCTCGGGCAAGGACATGTCGGTGACGTACCCGGAGCTGCAGGCGCTCGCGGAGCAGGTCCCGGCCGAGGCGCTGCCGGTGGTGCTGGACGGGGAGATCGTCGCGCTCGACGCGCGGGGGCGGCCGAGCTTCCGGCGTCTCCAGCAGCGCGCGAACATCGCCAAGCCGGGGGACGTCGCCGCGGCGCGACGGCGGGTCACGGTCGACCTCATGGTGTTCGACGTCCTGGAGACCGGCGGGCGGTCGCTCGCGAAGCGCCCGTACGACGAGCGGCGCGAGGTGCTGGAGGACGTGCTGCGCGACGCCGTCGCCCCGGTGCACGTGCCGCCCGTGTTCGACGGGGACCTGGAGGCCGCGATGGAGACGTCGAGGCGGCTCGGGCTCGAGGGCGTGGTCGCGAAGCGGCGCGACGGGACGTACTCGTCGGGCCGCCGCTCGGCGCTGTGGCTGAAGCTCAAGCACGCGCAGTCGCAGGAGGTCGTCGTGGTCGGGTGGCGGCCGGGCCACGGCGAGCGGACGCACCTCGTCGGGTCCCTGCTGCTCGCCGTGCCCGACGACGGCCGCCTCGTCTACGTGGGCCGGGTCGGGTCGGGCTTCACGGACGCCGAGCGGCGTGACCTGGTCGCCGAGCTCGACCGGATCGGTCGCACGACGCCGCCCGCGGTGGGCGTGCCGCGCGAGGACGCGCGCGACGCGCACTGGGTATCGCCGCGGCGGGTCGCGGAGGTCGTCTACGCCGAGTGGACGGGCGCCGGGGAGGGCGACGGGGACGACGTCCCGTTCGGCAAGCTGCGCCACCCCGTGTGGAAGGGATGGCGCCGGGACAAGTCGCCGGACGACGTCGTGCTGGAGGCGCCCGCGACGTTCGAGGGCTGACCCGGCCGCGGTCCTCGGTCGGTCGCCGCATCGCGCCCGCGGCGCGCTCGCACGATTGGTATACCATTTGGCCATGGCTGCCCCTCCCCTCTCGCGCCGCACCGACCGGCCCGGGAACCGTCGGCCGCGCCGCGTGGTGGCGTGGGCCGCGGCGCTCGGTGTCGCCGTCCTCGCCGCGTGCACGCCCGGCGGGGCGGGCGACGACGCCGCGCCCGCTGCGCCGCCGAGCCCGGCCACCTCGCCGCAGACTCCGGCGACGACGCCCGCGGACGGCCCGACGACCCCCGCGCCCGACGCCGTCCCCGCCGTCGAGACCCCGCGGTTCCTGCTCGCGACCGAGGCGGAGTCCGACGGTCTCGCGGTCGTCGACCCGACGATCCGGGAGGGCAGCGCCGTCGTCGACCGCATCGAGGTCGGGGCCGCGCCGTGGGGCGTCGCCGTGCACGCCCCGACGATGCGCGCCTACGTCTCGACGGCCCAGGGCGTCGCCGTCGTGGACCTCGCGACGCGCGAGCGGGTCGACCTCCTCCCCTACCGGGACGCGCCCGCGCGCGTCGCGTTCGGCGAGTACCGCCGCGGCGGCATGGGCATCGCCGTCTCGCCCGACGGCGCCCGCGTCCACGTCGCCGTCCACCGCGGCGACTCGTCGACGCTCGAGACGATCGACGTCGCGTCGCGCGAGGTCGTCGCGAGCACCCCCGTGGGGCTGCGACCGTTCGACGTGCTCGTCGCCGCCGACGGCGGCGAGGTCTACACCGTCGACCACGACACGTTCTCCGTGCACGTCGTCGACACCACGACGTTCGAGGCCCGGCGGATCGAGGTCGCGCCGTTCGGCACGGACGGCGGGCTCGCGTCGTTCGAGAAGCCGCACTACGCGGTGCTCGACGACGACGGCTCGCTCCTGCTGCCCTACCAGGGCCGCGTGCTGGTCCGCCTCGACCCGGCCACCGGCACGACGACGACCGTCGCCTCGGCGGCGGACAGCCACCAGCACGGCGTCGCCCGCGCGCCCGACGGCCGCGTCGTCGTCGTGGGCAACGGCCCGTTCGGCAACGCCACGGGCGGGCCGAACGTGACGGTGCTCGACCCGGCGACCGGCGCGGAGCAGGTCACCTCGCTCACTCGCCGCCACGAGACCGTGACGACGTGGACCGACCCCGCGACGGGGCGCCCGAGCGCCGTGCTCGCCGGCGGGTACACGCAGGCCGAGGCGTGGGACGGCGCGACCGTCGTCGACCTCGGCACGCTCGACACGTACGAGATCCAGATCCCCGGACGGCCCCAGGTCGTCGTCCCGCTGCCGGAAGGACCCGCCGCATGACCACCGCCCGCACCCCCGAGACCGTCACCGTCCTGCGCGACGTCCGCCCCTGGGGCGGCGAGCCGGTCGACCTGCACGTCGCGGACGGCCGCATCGCCGCGGTGACGCCGCACGACCCGGCAGCCGGCACGGCGCCGGAGGCCGGCGTGGTCGACGGCCGCGGCCTGCTCGCGCTCCCGGGCCTCGTCAACGCCCACGCGCACGTCGACAAGAGCTGGTGGGGCCGGCCCTGGGTGAGCTACGGCGGCGAGGCGACGACGCAGGGCCGCATCGCGCACGAGCGCGCGCACCGCGACGAGCTCGGCATCCCGGGCGTCGACGTGACGCTCACGGTGCTGCGCGAGTTCGTGCGGCACGGCACGACGGCGATCCGCACCCACGTCGACGTCGACCTCGGCCTGGGGCTGCGCGGCATCGAGGTCGTGCGCGAGGCGCTCGCCGCGCTGAACGGCGCCGTGCACGCCGAGATCGTCGCGTTCCCGCAGGACGGCGTGCTGCGCCGGCCCGGGGTGCTCGACCTGCTCGACGCGGCCGCCGCCGCGGGCGCCGAGCACGTCGGCGGCCTCGACCCGGCGTCGATCGACCGCGACCCCGTCGGCCAGCTCGACGGGCTGTTCGCGATCGCCGAGCGCCGCGGCGTCGGGATCGACGTGCACCTCCACGACGGCGGGGACCTCGGCGCGTTCCAGGTCGAGCTCATGATCGACCGCACCCTGCGCGCCGGCCTCCAGGGCAAGGTCAACGTGGCGCACGGCTTCGCGGTCGGCGACGTCCCGGCGTCGCGCCAGGCGGACCTCGTCGCCGCGATGGGCGAGGCCGGCATCACCATGACCACGGTCGCGCCGATCGGCGCCGCTCCCCTGCCCGTGCACGCGCTGCGCGCGGCGGGCGTCGCCGTCGGGCTCGGCACGGACGGCATCCGCGACCTGTGGTCCCCCTACGGGACGGGCGACCTCCTCGCGCTGACGACCCAGCTCGCCCGCCTCTCGCGCTTCCGGTACGACGAGGAGCTCGTCACCGCGGCGCGCGTCGCGACGTCCGACGCCGCGCGCTTCGTCGGCCGCGACGTCCACGACCTCGTCGTCGGCGCGCCCGCGGACGTGGTGCTCGTCGACGCGGAGAACGTGCCCGACGCCGTCGTGCGCGCCCCGCGCCGCGCGCTCGTCGTCGCGGGCGGCCGGGTCGTGGCCCGCGACGGCGACGTGCTCGTCTGACGTCGCGGGCCCCGAGCCGTCAGGCGCGCGGCGCCCTCGCGTGCGCCAGGGCCCAGTCGAGCGCGTGGTCCGCGACCGCCTCCCACCCGGGCGCCGCGCACGTCCAGTGGTCGCGGCCCGCGAACTCGTAGTACTCCGTGAGCGCGGGCGAGGCCTCCCAGTGCTTGGCGTTCGAACGGTTCACGGCCGGCGGCATGATGTGGTCCTGCTCCCCCGCGACGAAGAGCAGGGGCGCCCGGTCCGCGGAGTAGTCGACCCACGTGTCCTGGTGCCCGGGCTTGAAGTTGGCGACGAGGCCGTACTCCCACACCCAGTGGCCGGGAGCGGGGATCGCGTACCGCTCCCACACCTCGCGCGACGCCTCCTCGCTGAGCGTGTTCGTGAACGCGTAGTGGAACTCCTCGGGCGTGACGCCGACGGCGCGGTGCCGGTTCGCGGGGTTGCGGAGCGCCGGGAAGAGGGAGCGCGCCTGGGACACCGGGCTGACGCGCACGCCCTCGGTGGGCGCCGAGTCGATCACGACGCCCGCGGCACCGAGACCCCGCGCGAGCAGGGGCTGGGTGAGCGTGCCCCCGAACGAGTGGCCCATGATGATCGGCGGCGCGTCGAGCGCCTCGATGACGGAGGCCAGGTGGTCCAGGGTCTCCGGGACGGTGAGGTCGGCGATGAGCTGCGGGTTCTCCCGGAGCCCCTCGACCTCGATCTCGAAACCGGGGTAGCCGGGCGCCAGGACGGTGAGTCCCTGCTGCTCGTAGTGCGCGACCCACCCCTGCCAGCTCCGAGGGGTCATCCAGAGGCCGTGCACGAGCACGACGGTGTCGGGGCGCCGGGCAGGAGGCCCGGCGGCAGACGCCTCGGCGAGGTTCTCGGGAGGGTGCTCGGTGCGGTCGGTGTCGGTCATGGCGGGTTCCTCTCGGGCTCGGTGGCGGTGGAGAAGAGCGGGGACGCCACGTCGCGTCCCCCCGGCCGGCACCCCGCCGACCTGTCCTTCGAGAACTGTGCGCGGAGCCCTCCGTCGGACGCTACCGTTCCCGGGCGCCGGGCGACAGACTCTCTGGCCTCCCGCGTCGATGAGTTTCCGGGCTCGGGTGCGTCTATCCCGCGACACCCCTCGGGCCAGGCGCCCGCGACACCGGAGGACCCCGTGAGCACCCAGATCTTCGTCAACCTGCCCGTCCAGGACCTCGACGCCGCCAAGGCGTTCTACACCGCGCTGGGGTACACGGTGAACGAGCAGTTCACGGACGAGAACGCGTCCTCGATCGTGCTCAGCGACACGATCTACGTGATGCTCCTCACCGCGGAGTTCGCGCAGCGGTTCACGAACAAGGCGATCGCCGACGCGACCGCCACGACCGAGGTCATCAACGCCCTGAGCGTCGGCTCCCGCGCCGAGGTCGACCGGCTCGCCGACGCCGCGTTCGCCGCCGGTGCGACGGCGGTCAAGGACCCCCAGGAGGAGGGCGGCTTCATGTACTCGCGGAGCTTCGCCGACCTCGACGGGCACCAGTGGGAGGTCCTTCACATGGACCCCACCGCGTTCGAGGGCTGACCGCACCGCGGGAATCCGTCGGGCGCCCGCGGGGTTGCCGCCCGTATGCGAGCCATCACCTACTCCCGCTACGGCGGCCCCGACGTCCTCGAGACGACCGACCTCCCGACCCCCAAGGTCGGCCCCGACTCCGTCCTCGTGCGCGTGCGCGCCGCGAGCGTGAACCCGGTGGACTGGAAGGTCCGCGAGGGGTACCTCGACCAGATCATGGATGTCGCGTTCCCTGTCGTCCCGGGCTGGGACGTCGCGGGCGTGGTCGAGCGCGTGGGCCTGGACACCCCCGAGCTCCAGGTCGGCGACGAGGTGTACGGGTACGTGCGCAAGGACGTCGTGGGCGGCGGGGTCTCGGGCGGCACGTTCGCCGAGCTCGTCGCGGCGCCCGTCCGGACGCTCGCGCGCAAGCCGGCGGCGTGGTCGTTCGAGGAGGCGGCGGCGGTGCCCCTCGCGGGGCTGACGGCGTACCAGACCATCCGACGCACCGGGCTCGCCGCGGGCCAGACGGTGCTCGTGCACGCCGCCGCCGGCGGCGTCGGGTCGTTCGCCGTCCAGATCGCGAAGGCGCTCGGGGCGCGCGTCCTCGGGACGGCGTCGGAGCGCAACCACGACTTCCTGCGCTCGCTCGGCGCGGAGCCGGTGACGTACGGCGACGGGCTCGCGGAGCGGGTCCGGGCGCTCGCGCCGGAGGGCGTGGACGTGGTCCTCGACTACGTGGGCGGCGACGCGCTCGACTCGGTCCCGCAGGTGCTGCGCGACGGCGGCACGGTCGCCTCGATCACGGACGCGCGGGCACGCGACGAGCTGGGCGGGCACTACGTGTGGGTGCGCCCCGACGCGACCGACCTCGCCGAGCTCGCTCGGCTCGGCGACGAGGGCCTGCTGCGCCCGGAGGTCGCGGAGGTCTTCGACCTCGCCGACGCCGCCGACGCGCACCGCGCGAGCCAGTCCGGGCACGTGCGCGGCAAGGTCGTCGTGCGGGTCTGACCCTCCGAGACCGGCCCCGGCGGCGCCCGATCGACCCGCCGCGGGCCGGTCCGGCACGTCCGGGCCGGTCGGGCGGGCCGTCAGGCGGTGGGCGGTTCGCCCGGCAGCTCCCGCAGCGGCGACGTGAGGTCGCCGCCCGCGTCGCCCGTGTTGACCGTCCCCTGCCGCTCGACGAGCACCGCGGAGGTCTCGACGGCGGCACGCGGCCGGTGCTCGACGCCCCGCGGCACCACGAACAGGTCGTGCGGGCCCAGCACGACCGCGCGCTCGACGCCGCCGTCGCGCAGGTCGATCGTCAGCTCGCCGTCGAGCACGAGGAACAGCTCGTCGGTCTCGGGGTGCGTGTGCCAGACGAACTCGCCCAGCACCTTCACCACCTTGACGTCGGCGTCGTTGAGGCTCGCCACGCGGTGCGGCTGCCAGTGCCCGTCGAACGTGTCGAGGGCCGCGAGGAGGTTGCGCACGTCGGTCATGCGAGCAGCCTGCCACTCCCGGACCCGAGCCGGACCGCCCAACCCGCGACGACCGGGACGGACCCGGCCGCCCGAGCGGACCCGCGGAGGACCGCCGTCGGGCCGCTCGGGTCGATCTCGGCGGCGAGCGGTGCCACGCTGGGCTCATGTCGAGCACCGATGCCGCACGTCCGGGGGCCGCGTTCGGTCCCGAGGTCTACGCCGCGCGTCGCGAGCGCGCGGCCGCGCACGCGCGCGAGGCCGGTCTCACGGGGCTGCTCGTCTCGCCCGGCCCCGACCTCGCGTACTTCACCGGGTACGCGCCGCCGGAGACGGAGCGGCTGACGCTGCTCACGATCCCCGCCGAGGGGACCGGGACGACCGGCGGCGCGTCCGTCGTCGTGCCGCTGCTGGAGCGGGGCGACCTGGCCTCCGCCCCGGGCGCGGACGGCCTGGACGTCGTGACGTGGCGCGACGGCGACGACGAGCACGACGCCGCGGCGCGGCTCCTCGCCGCGGACGGCACCTACGCCGTCTCGGACGCCACGTGGGCGCTGCACGTGCTCGGGCTACAGCGCGCGCTGCCCGGCGCCAGCCTCACCGCGTTCTCCGACGCCGTCCCGACGCTGCGGGCCGTCAAGGACGCCGCGGAGGTGGAGCGCCTCGCCGCGGCGGGAGCGGCCGCCGACGCCGCGTTCGCGGACGTCCTGGGCGTCGCGTTCGCGGGCCGGCGCGAGCGGGACGTCGCGGCCGACCTCGACCGGTTCCTCCGCGAGCACGGGCACGAGCAGGTCGACTTCACGCTCGTGTGCTCCGGCCCGAACGGCGCCGACCCGCACCACGACGCGGGCGACCGCGTCATCGAGCCCGGCGACCTCGTCGTGCTCGACTTCGGCGGGCTGCGCGACGGGTACGGGTCGGACACCTCGCGGACGGTGCTGGTCGCGGGCGGCACGGACGACGCCCTCGCGGGCCAGCAGCGCGAGGTCTACGACGTCGTCCGGCGCGCGCAGCAGGCCGGGGTCGACGCGGTGCGCCCGGGCGCGACGTGCCAGGACGTCGACCGCGCCGCGCGCGCCGTCATCGTCGACGCGGGCTACGGCGAGCAGTTCGTGCACCGCACCGGCCACGGCATCGGCACGACGACGCACGAGCCGCCGTACATGGTGGAGGGCGAGGACCGCCCGATCGAGCCCGGCATGTGCTTCTCCGTCGAGCCGGGCGTGTACCTGCCCGGCCGCTTCGGCGTCCGGATCGAGGACATCGTCGTCGCGTTCCCGCCGGACGTGCCCGACGGCGCACGCCGCCTCAACACCTCGACCCACGACCTGCAGACGGTGCGATAGCCGTCGGCACGGCGGGCGCGGGACCTCGAGCCGGCGCTCCGCCTCAGCCGCTCTGGGCCCCTCCGGCGCCGGTGGCGCGCACACGGTCGTTGCGGATGCCGACCCAGCTGAGCACGCCGCCGAGGACGAGCAGGCCCGCCGTGACGAGGAGCGAGCGGTGGAAGCCGTCGAGGTCGAGCACGCCGCCGACGATCACCCCCGCGAACGCGATGACGACGAGCCCCGCGACGCGCGACACCGCGTTGTTCACCGCGGAGCCGATGCCGGCGTCGGCCGCCGGGATCGAGCCGAGGATCGCCGACGTCAGCGGCGCGACCGTCATCGCGAGGCCCAGGCCGAAGAGCACGAGGCCCGGCAGGACCTGGGTGACGTACACGGCGTCGTCGGTCGTCGTGAGCAGGAGCAGGTAGCCGGCCCCGCCGACGATCGGGCCGAGCGTCATGAACAGGCGCGGGCCGTAGCGGCCCGCGAGCGCCCCGAACCGCGTCGACAGGGCGAGGAGCACGAGCGTGACGGGGAGCTGGGCGAGCCCGGCGGCGGTCGCGCTGTACCCGCCGACCTGCTGGAGGAAGAGCGTGACGACGAACCCGCCGAAGTACAGCGCGCCGTAGATCGCCGCGGTCGCGAGGTTGCCCCACGCGAAGTTGCGCACCCGGAACAGGCGCGGCGGCAGCATCGGGTCCGGGGCGCGGCGCTCCCACCCCACGAACGCGGCGAGGCACACGACCCCGACGGCGAACGGTCCCCACACCACCGGGCTCGACCACCCGAAGCGTCCCTGCTCGATGAGCGCGAACACCGTCCCCGCGAGCCCGACGGCGGCGAGCGTCGCCCCGAGCGTGTCGATGCGCCGTCGTCCGCCCGGACCGGCCGCGGCGCCCGGCTCCTCCGCCGCGGACCGCGGGATGCCGCGCAGCAGCCACAGCGTGACGGCGACGGGGAGCACGTTGATCCAGAAGACCCACCGCCACGAGATCGCGTCGATGAGGATGCCGCCGAGCAGCGGCCCGACGAGCGACGCGGTGCTGGTCCACGCGGTCCAGGAGCCGATCGCGCGGGCCTGCCGCTCACCGTCGAACGTGGAGATGATCATGGCGAGCGAGCTGGGCACGAGCAGGGCGCCCGCGACGCCCTGGAGGCCGCGCGCGACGACGAGGACGAGGCCGTCGGGCGCGAGCGCGCACGCGACGGACGTCACGGCGAACCCGACGAGCCCGATCGCCATGATGCGGCGTCGCCCGTGGACGTCCGACAGCGACCCGGCCAGGAGGATGAGCGCGCCGAGCGTGATCATGTAGGCGTCGACGACCCACTGCTGCAGCGCGAGACCCGTGACGGGCCCGGTGGTGAGCTCGGCGGAGATCGCGGGCAGCGCGACGTTGACCACCGAGCCGTCCAGGAACGACACGAACGACGCGAGGACCGCGACCACCAGCACCCGCTGCTGCACCGTCACGCCCTCACGCTACGACGGTCGCGGCGATCAGGCGTTGGGAGCGACGTCCGTCCCCGCCCCGCGGCGGCGCGGAACGACGCGCGACGACGCCGTCCGCCCGGCGGGTCCGGGCACCTCCTCGACCTCGAGGCCGGCATCGGCGATCATCGCGAGGTCCGCGGCGGCGTCCTGCCCCTCCGCCGTGAGGTAGTCGCCGAGGAAGAGCGAGCTGGCCACGTGCAGGGCGAGCGGCTGGAGGGCTCGCAGGTGGAGCTCCCGCCCGGCGCCCAGGCGCAGCTCGGCCCGGGGCAGCGCGAACCGCGCGGCGGCGAGGATCCGCAGGCACCGTTGCGGCGTGAGCTCGTGCCGGCCGGCGAGCGGCGTCCCCTCGAAGGGCACGAGGAAGTTGACCGGGGCGGAGTCCGGGTCGAGCGCCCGCAGCTCCAGGAGCACGTCGACGAGCTGCTCGGGGGTCTCCCCCGCCCCCGCGATGAGCCCCGAGCAGGCCGACAGCCCGGCGCCCTGGACGCGCCGGACGGTCGCGACGCGGTCCGCGTGGTCGTGGGTCGTGCAGATCTCGGGGTAGGCGTCCTCCGACGCGTTGAGGTTGTGGTTGTAGGCGTGGGCGCCCGCGTCGCGCAGGCGCTCGGCCTGGCCGTCGGACAGCAGCCCGAGGCACGCGCAGACCTCGACGCCGGGGTGTTCCTCGACGATCCGGGCCACGACCCCGCAGACGCGGGTCACGTCGCGCTCCGTGGGGCCGCGCCCGCTCGCCACGAGGCACACGCGCGACGCCCCGGCGTCGATCCCCGCGCGCGCCGCTCCGAGCGCCTCGGGCGCACGGAGCCACGTGTACCGCAGGATCTCCGCCGCGGACCCGAGCCGCTGGGAGCAGTAGGTGCAGTCCTCGGGGCACAGCCCGGACTTGAGGTTGACGAGGTAGGCGAGCTTCACGCGCCGGCCGAACCACCGGCGTCGGACCCGGGCCGCCGCGGCGACGACGTCCAGGAGGTCGTCGTCGTCGGTCGCGAGGACGGCGAGGAGGCTGTCCGCGGAGGGCGCCTCCTCGCGCGTCGTGGCGGAGAGGAGGTCGTCGAGCAACGCGGCGAGGTCGTGGTCCATGGGTCGATCGTGGCGACGCGCGCCGCGCGCGCCCGTGCACGGTCTCTCCAGCGTCGCGTTCCGCCGACCGGGGAGCCCGACGACGCGTTGGTGGCGGTCCACAAGGCGGGTGCGGCCCGGCCGTCGCGATCCTCCAGGCGCGGGCCGTGCCGCCCGGACCGTCGGGGCGGGCGCCACCATACCTAGCGGTAGGTATGGCCAGGCGCTAGGCTGCGGACATGCACACCGGAACGCGCCCCGAGCCGCGCGCGGACGCACCCGGCTCGAACCGGGACCGCCTCGTCGCCGCCGCGCAGGAGCTCTTCTGGGCCCAGGGCGTCGGCGCGACGAGCCCGCGCCAGGTCCTCGCCGCGAGCGGCGTCGGGCAGGGCAGCCTCTACCACCACTTCCCCACGAAGCACGACCTCGCCGCCGCGGCCGTGCACGCCACGACGACCGCGGGCCTCGACGCCGCGCGCCGCGACCTGGGCGCGCAGGGCTCCGCCGTCGAGCGCCTCGTCCGCTATCTCGAACGCCCGCGGCCCGCGCTGGCCGGCTGCAAGGTCGGGCGCCTCGTGAGCGACCAGGCCGTCATGGACGACGCCGCGCTCGCCGCTGAGGTGCGCGCCTACTTCCGCGGGCTCGTCGACCTGGCCGCCGCCGTCCTCGTCGAGGGCGGGCTGCCCGACGACGCGGCGCGCGACCGCGCGCACGCCGCCGTCGCCGTCGTGCAGGGCGGGTACGTCCTCGCGCGCGCCCTCGACGACCCGGACGCGATGTCCGCCGCCGCGCGGGGCTTCGTCGCCCTGCTCGACCCGCTCCCGAGCGCCTCGGAGGACGCATGACCGACGCCGACCGCCCGACCCTGCGCGAGCGCCTGCGCGCCCTGCCCGTCTTCGGCCCCGACCTCCCCGGTCTCGACGTCGACGCCGCACCCGACGACCCGGGCACGCTCTTCGTCCGCTGGCTCGACGACGCGATCGACGCCGGGCTGCCCGCACCGCACGCCGCCACCCTCTCGACCGCCGACGCGAGCGGCCGCGTGGACGCCCGGACCCTCATCCTCAAGGACGTCGACGGCGACGGGTGGGTCTTCGCGACGCGCGCCGACTCCCCCAAGGGCGTCGCGCTCGCGCAGAACCCGAACGCCGCCCTGACGTTCTTCTGGCGCGAGCACGGTCGGCAGGTCCGCGTGCGGGGACCCGTCGTGCCGCTGGACGCCGAGACGTCCGCCGCCGACTTCCTGGACCGGTCCGACTTCTCCCGCGCGACCGCCCTCGCCGGGTCGCAGAGCGCCCCGCTCGCGTCCCGCGCCGCCTACCGCGAGGCATGGGACGCCGCCCTCGACCGCGTGCGGGCGGAGCCCGGGCTCGTCCTCGACGCCTGGACCGCGTACGCGCTCGAGCCGACGAGCGTGGAGTTCTGGGCGTCGTCGGGCGCGGGCCAGACCCGCCTGCGCTACACCGCGGCGTCCGGCGCGCCGACCACCTGGACGAAGGAGCTGCTGTGGCCCTGACCGACGCCCCCGCCCTCACCCCGCCCGACGTCGAGGAGGTCCGGCGCGACGCGCGCGCCGCCCTCGACGCGGTGACCGACGCGGCGCGCGGGCTCGACGCCGCCGGGCTCGACGCGCCGTCGGCCCTGCCCGGGTGGTCGCGCAGCCACGTGCTCGCGCACGTCACCGCCATCGGCGAGGCCATGGCGCGGCAGGCCGAGCGCGCCGCGCGCGGCGAGCTCGTCGAGGTGTACGACGGCGGCGCGGCCGGGCGCGAGGACGGCATCCGGACGGGCGCGCTGCGCTCCGTCGCGCAGCACGTCGCGGCACTCGATGCGCTGGCCGACCGCCTCGACGCCGCGTGGCCCGCCGCCGGGTCCCCCGGGTGGTCCGCGCCGGTGACGTACCGCGACGGCACGGTCGCGGACGCGCTCGTGGCCTGGTGGCGCGAGGTGCGGATCCACGCGGTCGACCTCGACGCGGGCGTCGGTCTCGACTCCTGGCCTCCCGCGCTCGGGCTGCACCTCCTCGACTTCCTCGGGGTCCGGCTCGCGGACGACGTCGTGGTCGCGCTCGACGGGGAACCCGGAGACCTCGTCGTGGTCCCCGGCGGCGTCCACGTCGGACCGGGCGCTCTCCGCGTCGGACCGGGCGCCCTTCGCGTCGGACCGGGCGGCCTCCGCGTGGCTGCCGGACCTGAGCCCGCGTCCGAAGCCGAGCCCACCTCCGGGGCCGCGGCCTCGCCTGCGCCCGCGTCCGCGCCCGGCCGGGGCGCCGTCGTCGTCCACGGCCGCCTCACCGACGTCGCCGCCTGGCTCGCGGGCCGCACCCCCGGCGCCGAGCCCACCGCCCGCCTCGCGGGCGAGCCCGTGAGCCTCCCCGAGATCGGCCCCTGGCCGTCCCCGTACTCCCCGCCGCAGGAGAACCCCACCCCCGCGAGGTAGAGCCCCGGTCGGCCGAGGTAGAGCCCTGGTCCGCCAGGTAGAGGCGTGGTCGGCTGGCGCACGCGGACCACGGCTCTACCTCGCGAGACCACGGCTCTACCTCGCGGGAAGACGGCTCGGACCCGGCCGGATCGCGCGGTACGCGACGTCCGACCTGCCCGGCTCGGGACCGAGGTCCCGCGAAAGTGTGACGCACGCCCGTGACGCACCGCACAGTTAGTGCACTCTTTCACAAGCGTAGGATCGAGATGTGTCGAGTCGAGCGAGCAACCCCGCAAGCAGCGCAGACCAGATCGACGTAGCCCTCATCGGCGGTGGCATCATGAGCGCCACGCTCGGGGCACTCCTGAAGGTCTTGGAGCCCACCTGGAAGGTGCGCATCTACGAGCGCCTGGACGCCGTGGCGCAGGAGTCGTCGAACCCGTGGAACAACGCCGGGACGGGTCACGCCGCCCTGTGCGAGCTGAACTACACGCCGGAGAAGCCGGACGGCTCGATCGACATCACCAAGGCGGTGAAGATCAACGAGCAGTTCGAGGTGTCGCGCGAGTTCTGGCACCACCTGCTCACGACGGGCGCGCTGCCGCAGCCCGCGAGCTTCATCTCCCGCACCCCCCACATGACCTTCGTGCGCGGCGCGGAGAACGTCGACTACCTGCGTCGCCGCTTCGAGACGCTGCGCCGCCACCCGCTGTTCAGCGAGCTCGAGTTCACGGACGACCCGGCGGTCATCGCCGAGTGGGCCCCGCTCCTGGTCGCCGAGCGCGACGGCGACGAGCCGGTCGCGGCCACGCGCGCGACGAGCGGGACGGACGTCGACTTCGGCGCCCTCACCGAGCAGCTCGTCGACTACCTCGTCTCGGAGGGCACGCAGCTCTACCTCGAGCACGAGGTGAAGAACCTCAGGAAGACGAAGGACGGCCGCTGGCGCCTGACGGTCAAGGACCGCTCGTGGAACGCCCCGAAGCGCCGCTCGACCGTCGAGGCCCGGTTCGTGTTCGTGGGCGCCGGCGGCGGCGCGCTGCCGCTGCTCCAGGCGGCCGGCATCCCGGAGGCGAAGGGCTACGGCGGCTTCCCGATCAGCGGTGAGTTCCTCCGCACGGACGACCCGGAGCTCGTCGCCCAGCACCAGGCGAAGGTCTACGGCAAGGCCGACGTCGGCTCGCCGCCCATGTCGGTCCCGCACCTGGACACGCGCGTCGTCGACGGCAAGACGTACCTGATGTTCGGCCCCTACGCCGGGTTCAGCCCCAAGTACCTCAAGAAGGGCAAGTACCTCGGGCTCTTCACGTCGCTGCGCCTGCACAACCTCGGCTCGATGGTCGGCGCGGGCCTGAAGAACCTCGACCTCACCCAGTACCTGGTGGGCCAGCTCCTCGCGAGCCCGGAGACCAAGTTCACCGCGCTCCAGGGCTTCATGCCCACCGCGCACCCCAAGCACTGGGAGACCATCACCGCGGGCCAGCGCGTCCAGGTGATCAAGAAGGACAAGGACGGCAAGGGCGTCCTCGAGTTCGGCACCGAGGTCATCGCGGCGTCCGACGGCTCGATCGCCGGCCTGCTCGGCGCCTCGCCGGGTGCCTCGACGGCCGTCCCCGCGATGATCGACCTGCTCGAGCGCTGCTTCCCCGCCCGCTTCACCAAGTGGCGCCCGGAGCTCGCGACGATGATCCCGAGCCTCGGCCACGCCCCGTGGGAGGCGCACGAGCTCGAGGGCCTCGACCAGCTCACGGGCGACGCGGACGTCGACGCGGTCGGCTCGCGCGCCTGACCCGAGCGACACCGCTCCCCCGCGAACGGCCCGGACCTCCACGAGGTCCGGGCCGTTCGTGCGTCCGGAGACGCCGCACGCGGTCGAGCGGCGCGTGGCCGGGCAGTTCCGCACGCGAGGGCTCAGCGCGCGAGCGGCGTGCCCCGGGTCCCCGGCCGCCGCGGCGCGGCGGGCACGTTCGCCCCGGGGCGCCCGCCCGGCACGGCAGGAGCGGCGCGCACGCCGTCGCGCACGGCCGGGTTCGGCACGACGCGCCGCAGCACGAGCTCGGCCGCGACCTCGTGCGGGTCGACGACGGCGGCCGGCTCAGCCGGTCGCGACGCCGCGGCGCGCAGGTCGGCGTCCAGCCGCTGCGCGTCGCGGTCCCAGCGCTCGCCGTGCACCGACCGGTCCCCGCGCGCGTCCCACGCGGCGCCGTCGGGCCACGCGCCGTCGGACCCGGCGGGGAACCACGGACGGGCCGGGTCCTCGCGGCGGACCGCGAGGGCCGCGACCGTCGGGCCGACGACGAGGAGAAGAGCCACCACACCCCAGAAGATGTCCATGGCTCCACCCTCGCGGCGCACGACCCGCGCCACGAGTGGCAGCACTGACACCTCTCGACAAGATCCTGCCAGCGGCGTAGCGTGCCGAGCATGGTGCGATCCGTCGCGGCCGTCGTGTGCGACGGCCTGGCCCCGTTCGAGTTCGGCGTCGTGTGCGAGGTCTTCGGCCTCGACCGCAGCGACGACGGCGTCCCGTCGTTCGACTTCCGCGTGTGCGGCCCGGTCGCGGGCCGTCCCGTCCGCACGTCGGTGGGCGCGCACGTCGTGCCCGACCACGACCTCTCCGCGACGGACGACGCGGACCTGGTCGTCGTGCCGGCGATCCGCATCGGGACCGACTACCCGCCCGCGGTGCTCGACGCCGTCCGCCGCGCGTCCGACCGCGGCGCCCTGCTGCTCAGCGTGTGCTCGGGCGTGTTCGTGCTCGCGGCCGCGGGCGTCATCGAGGGACGGCGGGTGACGACGCACTGGATGCACGCCGACGAGCTGCGCCGTCGTTACCCGAGCCTCGACATCGACCCCGACGTGCTCTTCGTCGACGACGGCAACCTCATCACGAGCGCCGGAACGGCGGCGGGCATCGACGCGTGCCTGCACCTCGTGCGCCGCGATCTCGGGGCCCGGGTGGCGAACACCATCGCCCGGCGCATGGTCGTGCCGCCCCAGCGCGACGGCGGGCAGCGCCAGTTCATCGAGCGCCCGGTGCCCGAGTGCGAGGAGGACTCGTTCGGGGAGCTGCTGGAGTGGATGACCGACCACCTCGACGAGCCGCTCACCGTGCGCGACCTCGCCCGCCGGGCCCACACCTCCGAGCGCACCTTCGCGCGCGCGTTCGTCGCGCAGACCGGCACGACCCCGCTCGCGTGGCTGACGTCGCAACGCGTCGCGCACGCGCAGTCGCTGCTCGAGGAGTCCTCGCTGGACCTGGAGGAGGTCGCGCGCCGCAGCGGTTTCGGGTCGGCCGCGCTCCTGCGCCACCACTTCCGGCGGGCGGTCGGGATCACGCCGACGGAGTACCGCCAGACCTTCCGGTTCGCCGCCTGACCCCTCCGGAGGAGGTGTCGCTCCTTCGCGACTCCTTCACCCGGCCCCCTCGCGCGCGCAACCTACGGTCCCGTAGGGTGGGGTCATCTGCACGACGAGCACCTGCTCACCTCCGCGGCTGGGAAGTCGACACCGACACCCCTGCGAGGACACATGACCTCTGCCGCAGTGCGCCCGGGCTTCCGGGCCACCCGCCCTCGGACCGACGAGCCCGGTGCCGTCACCAGCACCTACAGCGCACTGTCGCGCACGGTGCGCGACGCGGGCCTGCTCCACCGCACGCACGCCTACTACCTGTGGACCCTCGGGGTCCTCACGCTCGCGCTCGGCGGCGCTGTCGCCGGGTTCGTCCTCCTGGGCGACTCGTGGTTCCAGCTCCTCGTCGCCGGGGCGCTGGGCCTGATCCTCACCCAGTTCGCGTTCGTCGCGCACGAGGCGTCGCACCGCCAGGTCTTCGCGTCCGGCCCGGCGAACGACCGCCTCGGGAAGGTGCTGGCCAACGGCGTCGTCGGCATCAGCCACTCGTGGTGGATGAACAAGCACACGCGCCACCACGCGAACCCGAACCGCCGCGGCAAGGACCCGGACATCGCGCCCGACGTCGTCGTGTTCCTCGAGGAGGACGCGGAGGTCGCGAAGGGCTTCCGGGCGGTCATCAACCGCTACCAGGGCTGGCTGTTCTTCCCGCTCCTCACGCTCGAGGGCGTGAACCTGCACGTGCAGGCGTTCCGCTCGCTCCTCGCCGGCGGCCGCGCGCGCGGCGACGTCCGCACGCGCGTCATCGAGATCGTCACCATCACGCTGCGCCTGTCGCTCTACGTCGGGGCGGTCGTCTGGTTCCTGCCGCTCGGCCTCGCAGCCGCCTTCCTGGGCGTCCAGCTCGCCGTCTTCGGCGTCTACATGGGGGCGTCGTTCGCCCCCAACCACAAGGGCATGGCGATCATCCCCGCCGACAGCAAGATCGACTTCCTGTCCAAGCAGGTCCTCACCTCGCGGAACATCCGCGGCGGGTGGTGGATGAACATCCTCATGGGCGGGCTCAACTTCCAGATCGAGCACCACCTGTTCCCGAGCATGCCGCGCCCGCACCTCGCGCGGGCCCGCGAGATCGTGCGCGAGCACTGCGCGCACCTCGGCCTGCCGTACACGGAGACGAGCCTCGTGCAGTCCTACGCGATCGTCGTCCGGTACCTCAACCGCGTGGGGCTCTCGGCGCGCGACCCGTTCGACTGCCCGATGTTCCGCCAGCTCCGCCGGGTCTGACCGACCCTCCCCCTGCGGCACGACGACCCGCTGCACGACGCCCCGCGCCCGACGACGCGCGCGGGGCGCGTCAGGCGGACGCCGCGTGCCCGTGGCGCCAGTACCCGACGAAGTCGACGTGCGCCTTCGGCACGCCCCGGTCGTTGACCAGGTGGCGACGCACGCCCGTGGCGAGCGCCGACTCCCCGACCGCGTACGCGTAGCCGGGACCGGCGGGCAGGTCGGCCGACCGTACGGCGTCGAGCGCGAGACGACCCGGCAGCAGGTCGTGGTCGCCGCCGCCCGCGGGCCGTGCGCCGTCGCGCGCCAGCCAGCGCAGCTCGACGCCCGCGGGCACGCGGAACTCCTGGGCGTCCGCCGCCTCGGGGACCTCGACCACCGCGAGGCCGCGCGCGTCGTCGGGCAGGGACTCGCAGATCCCCGCGACCGCGGGCAGCCCGGTCTCGTCGGCGACGAGGAGCGTCCAGTCGTGCGGGACGCGCGGGTGGTAGCCGATCCCCTGGTCGAGCAGGCCCACGCGGTCCCCCGGCTCGGCGGACAGCGCGAACGAGGACGCGGGCCCCGCGTCGCCGTGCACGACGAAGTCCACGTCCAGCTCGCGCAGGCCCGGGCGCACGGCGCGCACGGTGTAGTTCCGCACCCACGGGCGGCGCGCCTTCGGCGTGGCGAGGTACTGGACGTACCAGAGGCCCGACGCGCGGGTCGGCAGCCGCAGCGCGTCCTGGTCCTCGCGCGGGAGGAAGAGCCGGAACCACTGGTCGAACCCCAGCGGGGTGAAGAGGTCCAGCTCGTCTCCCCCGAGCGTGACCCGCACGACGTTCGGACTGACCCGCTCGCGCCCGACGACGCTCAGCGTGACGACGTGCGCGTCCTGGGGCTTGACGGTCTTGACGGACACCGGCGGCTCCTCTGCGACGCCCGGCTCCCCGGGCGGAACGGCGGCCCCGCGAGCGCGTCGACCACGAGAGAGGTTAGCCTCACCTCACGCCTGCGTCGATGTGCTGGATCCCACACGCTGCCCGCGGCCGCCCCGCCCGAGGCACCCGACGCCTCCTGGCATGCTCGGGACGTGGAGATCCCCGTCGTCTGGTCCGTGGTCCTGCTCGTCACGGCCGCCTGGAACCTGCTCATCTGGCCGCGCTTCCTCCAGCGCATCGCCAAGGACCCCCGCTCGCGCGACGCCGACGGCCGCGCGACGCGCTTCCTCACCGTGCACGTCGTGCTCATCGCCGTCTCGCTCGCGCTCGCCCTCGCCGTCGGGGTGCTGGGCGTCCTCACGCTCGTCTGAGCCGGGCCGTCGCGCGGCCCGGCCCGACGCCCCACCCGCGCCCGAGCGCGGCGCGGACTAGCGGCGTCGGACGAGGTTCGCGAGCGGCGAGTGCCGAGGCACCCACCGCGCGAGCGCGGCCGCGGAGCAGGCGCCGAGCGCCGCCGTCGCCCAGACGCCCGCGGCGAGCGACCCCAGCGCCGCACCGGCCGACAGCACGAGCGGGCCGAGGGCGTCACCGGTGTCCTGGAACAGGCGCCACGCGCTGAGGAAGGTCGGGCGCACGTCCGTGGGCGCGACGTCGGCGCCGAGCGTCATGACGATGCCCGAGCCCATGCCGTTCCCGACCCCGAGCACGGCCGCGACGACCGCGAGCGCGGGGGCGGTGTGCGCGAGCGGCAGCACCGCGAGACCGACGGCCATCGTGAGCATGGACGGCACGGCGACCCACAGGCGCCCGAACCGGTCCATGACCTTGCCCGCCGGGTAGAAGAGCAGCATGTCGAGCGCACCGGAGACGCCGAAGATCAGCGACGTCACCTCGGCGTCGAGCCCCAGGTGCTCGCCCCACAGGGGGATGACGGTCTGCCGGGCCCCACGGACCGCGCTGACCAGGAGGATCGCCACGCCGAGCGTCGCGAACAGGTGGCGGTGGTCGCGCGCCACGCGGGCGATGCCGACCCGCGGCACGGCCCGCGCGCCGCGCAGTCGAGCACGCCCGGCCTCCGCGGGGTCCGGCCGCACGACGGCGAGCACCACCACCGCGGTGAGGGCGGCGCCCGTCCCGAGCCAGTAGGCGCCGCGCACGTCCGTCGCGGCGATGACCGCCGCGCCCGCGAACGGGCCGAGGAACAGCCCGATCCGGTGCACGCCCGCGAGCGTCGACAGGACGCGGGCCCGGCGCAGCGGGGGCGTGATCTCGGTGAGGTACGCCTGCCGGGCGAGGTTGAAGACGGCGGTCGACGCACCGAGCGCGAGGACTCCCGCCGCGAGGCCCCACAGACTGGGGGTGAGCGCGATCGTCGCGAAGGCGACCGCCGCGACGCCCCCGGCGAGCAGCATGGCCGCACGGTCGCCGAGGCGCTGGGCGAGCGCCCCGGCGGGCAGGTCGAAGAGGATCTTGCCGATCGGCACGAGCGCGGCGACGAGCCCGGCGACCGTGAGGCTCGCGCCCCGGCCCGTGGCCGTGACGGCGACGACCGGCAGCATGGCCCCCACGCCGATCTCGAGGACGAGCGTGGGGAGGAACGCGCCGAGGACGACGCTGCGCAGCGGGAAGAGCGGTGCGTCGGTGCCCGCGGGGGCGGTCACCGGGCCTCCGCCACGGCCTCGACGGCAGCGCTCGGCACCTCGACACCCGTGCGCGACGCCGCGGCGCCCGTCCGGGCGACCTCGACGCCGCGGCACGCGGGGGCGTCGGCGAGGAGCTCCAGGAGCTGCGGCGCGGCCGAGGCGCCGCGGTCCCAGCGCCCCGTGACGACGGAGACGACCCAGCTCGGCGCACCGCCCTCCGGCAGCGCGAGCGTGACGAGGCGCTCGGCCTCCGGCTTGCCCGCGACGTGGCGCGGCACGAGCGCGATGCCGAGCCCCCGGTCGACGAGCTCGAGGAGCGTGTGCACGTCGTTGACCGAGCACCGCACGCGCCGGTGGACGCCGTGCGCGGCGCACGTCGCGTCGTTGACCGGCCGCGCGCCCCACGAGGGGTCGAAGTCGACGAACTCCTGGCCCGAGAGGTCGGACCACTCGACCCGGCCCCTCCCGGCGAGCGGGTGCTCGGGCGCGCACACGAGCACGAGCGGCTCGCTGCCCAGGACCGTCTGGGACAGCGGCCCCAGGTGCTCGGTGGTCGCGACGAACGCGACGTCGAGGTCGCCCTCGCGGACGCGCGCGAGGAGGTCGTGCGAGCCCGCCTGCGCGAAGTGGATCTCCACCTGCGGGTAGCGGCGGTGGAAGCGCTCGAGCAGGGCGGTCACGTCGAGGACGCCCAGGCACTGCTCCGAGCCGACGCGCAGCGAGCCGGACAGCGCGCGCGTCGCCCGCACGACCGCGTCGCGAGCGGCGGCCGCCTGCGCGAGCATGGAGCGTGCGTGCGGGAGCAGCGCGAGACCGGCCTCGGTGGGCTCGACGCGCCGCGTCGTCCGCGTGAACAGGCTCGCGCCGAGCTCCTCCTCCAGGCTGCGGACCGCGGCGGAGAGCCCCGACTGCGAGACGCCGACGAGCTGGGCGGCGCGGGTGAACTGGCGTTCGTCCGCGAGCGCGACGAGGTACTCCATCTGACGAAGATCCATTGACCACTCACAGTTCTCTATTTGACAAATACTAGTTGTTGGACTTCTAGGTTATCGCTTCCTAGGCTCGAGCAGCCGCGGCCCGACCGGGCTCGCTCGGGTCGTCCGGCACCCCCGCCCCCGGGCGGACGACGTCCCTTCCTACCCCCGACCCGTGGGAACGCCCCCTGGGGCAGCGCACTCTCGGATCCCAGACACCGACGTCGCGCACCCGACCCGCCCACCCTGCGAAGGAGCTCCACCGATGAAGACCTTCACCCTGACCGGCACCGACATCGTCGTCCCGGACGTCGTGCTCGGCCTCATGCGCATCCAGGACAAGACCGACGACGAGGTCCGCACCCTCGTGCGCACCGCACGGGACGCCGGCATCACGTTCCTCGACCACGCCGACGTGTACGGCTCCGAGCTCCACGGCTGCGAGCGTCGCTTCGCCGAGGCGCTCGACCTCTCCCCCGCCGAGCGCGCGGAGTGGGTCATCCAGTCCAAGGCCGGCATCGTGCCCGAGGGCCCCTACTTCGACTTCTCGTACGAGCACCTCGTCGCGTCCGTCGAGGGCTCGCTCGAGGCCCTGCGCACCGACTACCTCGACATCCTGCTGCTGCACCGCCCCGACGCCCTCGTCGAGCCCGAGGAGGTCGCGCGCGCGTTCTCCGACCTGCACGCCGCGGGCAAGGTGCGGGCGTTCGGGGTCTCGAACCACACGCCGGGCCAGATCGAGCTGCTGCGCCGGTACGTCGAGCAGCCGATCGTCGCGAACCAGCTCCAGCTCTCCGTCACGCACGCCCCGCTCGTCGCGCAGGGCGTCGCCGCGAACATGCAGGCCCTCGACCAGTCGATCAGTCGCGACGAGGGCATCCTCGACTACTGCCGTCTCCACGACATCACGATCCAAGCCTGGTCTCCGTTCCAGGCAGGGTTCTTCACGGGCGTGTTCCTGGGGTCCGAGAAGTACCCCGAGCTCAACGACGTGATCGACCGCCTCGCCGCCCGGTACGACGTGCCGCCCATCGCGATCGCGACCGCGTGGATCACGCGCCACCCGGCGCGGACGCAGGTCGTTCTCGGCACGACGAGCCCCGACCGGGTCGCCGGCGCCGCGCTCGGTTCGGAGGTCCCGCTCACCCGTGCGGAGTGGTACGAGATGTTCCGCGCCGCGGGGTACACCGTGCCCTGATCCGCGGGCGTCCAAGGCCCCGCACGAGCGCGTGCGGAAGGTCACGCGCTCGTCGTCCGAGGGGTCCCGCGGGGCGGTCTAGGCTCGTGCCGTGGCAACCTTCTCGGCAGTGACCCGGCAGCACATCCTCCAGGCCCTCGCGGACTGGGACGACCGGGGCCGGGACGCGTTCCTCGGGGTCTACGGGTTCACCGCGTCCCCCGGCACCCCGCTCGTCCACGAGGACCGCGTCTACGACGCGCAGGCGATCCTCGGCGTCGCGCACCGGTACGCGACCGGCCGCGTCGCGACCGCCGAGGAGTTCCGCAGCAGCCCCGTCGGCGTCGCGGACCTGCTGCGCAAGCGCGGGTTCGACGTGCCCGGTGCCGCCCCCGCGGCGGCCCCCGCACCCGCGCGTCGGGCCACGGCGAAGGCCGCGCCCGCGACGCGCACGCCGCGCCGCACGACCGCCCGCTCCGCGGAGCCCGAGAAGCCGCCGGCCGTGTGCCCCACGTGCTTCACGGTCCTGCCTGCGACGGGCATCTGCGACGAGTGCGGCTGAGCCGCCTCTCCACCAGCGCACGACGAGGGGCGCCGTCCGGTCGGACGGCGCCCCTCGTCGTGCGTGCTGCCTCGCGGGAGGCCGCGGGCGACCGGGTCAGTTGACCTCGGACGGGTGGGCGCTCACGCGGCCCGAGCCGTCACCCGTGTCGAGGGCGTCGATCGCGGCGACCTCGTCGGCGGTGAGCTCGAACCCGAAGAGGTCGAGGTTCTCCACCATGCGCTCCTTGCGCGACGACTTCGGGAAGACGATGAAGCCGCGCTGCAGGTGCCAGCGCAGCACCGCCTGGGCGGGCGTCACGCCGTGGGCGGCCGCGGCGTCGACGACGGCCTGCTTCTCGAAGAGCGGGTACTTGCCCTGGCCGAGCGGACCCCAGGCCTCGATCTTCGTGCCGTTCGCGTCGGCCCAGGCGAGCACGTCGCGCTGCTGGTAGGCCGGGTGCAGCTCGATCTGGTCGACGGCGGGCACGACGCCCGTGTCCGCGACGATCCGGTCGAGGTGCTCGGGCAGGTGGTTGGAGACGCCGATCGAGCGCGCGAGGCCCGCGTCGCGGATCTCGACGAGCTTCGCCCACGCGTTCGTGTACTGGTCCTGCTCGGGCGCGGGCCAGTGCGTGAGGTACAGGTCGACGTGGTCGAGGCCGAGCTTGTCGAGGCTCTCGCGGATCGCGTCGTGCGGCTGCTCGCCCGACTGGCGGTCGTTCCAGAGCTTCGTGGTGACGAAGAGCTCGTCGCGGGGGATGCCGCTCTTCGCGATGGCAGCGCCGACGCCCTCCTCGTTGCGGTAGATCGCCGCGGTGTCGATGTGGCGGTAGCCGACCTCGAGGGCCTCGCTCACGGCCTTCTCGGCCTCGTCCGGCGGCACGAGGAAGACGCCGAAGCCGAGCTGCGGGATGGTGTGACCGGAGTTGAGCGTCACGGTCGGTACGGAGGGAACGGTCATGCTTCCAGCGTAGGAACCCGCCTTCCGCCCGTCCAACGACTGCGGCGCATACGACTCAGCGCTGCCGCTCATGAGTCGAACGGGAACGCTGCGCGGAATGTCCGACTGGACTTCTCAGATCACGGTTTGGTTACATTGGCGCGTCCTACCCACGAAGAACCGGAGCGCACCATGTCCCGAGGCCGCCACAGCGCAGCCCCCGCCACCGCGCGCTCCTTCCGGCTCCCGGCCCTGCCGACGCTGCCGGTCCGGTCGCTCAAGCTCCCCGCGCTGGCGCTCGTCACGCTGCTCGGCGCGGGTGCCGTGGGCGCGGGCCCCCAGCCTGCGGAGGGCAACCCCGACCTCGCTCCGCTGAGCGTCGACCCCACCGCCGGCGCGAGCGTGGAGCGCGGCACGGGAGCCGCCAGCCGCTCGTCCGAGCGCGTCGCGCCGCCCACGGCGCCCCAGGAGCCCCCGGTCGTCGAGACCGCGGCGGAGATCGCCGTCGTGCCGGCCGCCCAGGCCGCCCCGACGCCCCCGCCCCTGCCGCCCGTGACCGGCCAGCTCTGGACCACCGAGGCCGTCAACGTGCGCTCCGCGCCGTCCCCGGACGCCGAGCGCGTCGCGACCACCGAGTTCGGCGCCGCCGTCGACGTCACGGGCGTCACCGAGGGCGACTGGAGCCAGATCGTCTGGGACGGCGCGGCCGCGTGGATCAAGTCGAGCTTCCTCGCGCAGTCGCAGCCCGAGGCGCCCCAGGTCGCCGCCGCCGCGGTCGGGGGGTCGAGCGCCGGCGGCGTCTCGGACGCCGCGTGCTCGGTCAGCACCGGGATCGAGTCGTCGCTGCGCGCCAACGCGCGCGCCGTCTACCGCTCCGTGTGCGCCAACTTCCCCCAGGTCACCACCTTCGGCGGCATCCGCCCCGGCGACGACGGCGACCACGGCACGGGCCGCGCCGTCGACATCATGATCAGCGGCGAGACCGGCTGGGACATCGCGCGCTACCTGCAGGCCAACGCGGGCTCGCTCGGCATCACGTACCTCATCTACCAGCAGAAGATCTGGATGGCCGGCGACCCGGCGAGCGCGTGGTCCGGCATGGAGGACCGCGGCGGCGCGACCGCGAACCACTACGACCACGTGCACGTCAGCACGTCGTAGTCCCGCTCCCCCTCGCACGCACGCCCGGCCGGCACCTGCCGCGCCGGGCGTCGTCGTCCCGGCTCACGGCACGGCCGTCACGGGCCGGTACCGCACCGCGACGGCGCCCGAGCGCAGCTCCTGCCGGTCCACCAGCTCGAGCGTGATGCGCTCGCGCAACCCCGACAGCAGCGTCGGCCCGTGCCCCGCCAGGACCGGCTGCACGAGGAACGCGTACTCGTCGATCAGCCCGAGGTCCGCGAGCGCGAGCGGCAGCGTCACGCCGCCGACGAACAGCGGCCCGCCCGGCTGCTCCTTGAGCCGCCGCACCGCGTCCCCCAGGTCGCCCTCGACGAGCTCGGCGTTCCAGTCGACCTCGCGCAGCGTGCTCGACACCACGTGCTTCCTCGCCCCGTCGATCGCCTCGGCGAACGGGACGTCGCGCTCCCCCATCCAGTCCGGCCACGCGCCCGACGCCGGACGGCGCCACGCCGCCTCCATCATCTGGTAGGTGACCCGCCCGAACAGCAGCGCGTCCGCGCGCTCCGTCTCCTCGGTCCAGAACCGCATCGACTCCTCGTCGGGCGGCAGTCCCGCCTCGTGGTGGCAGCAGCCGTCGAGCGTGACGTTGATCGCGTAGCGCAGTGGCCTCATCGCGTGCCCTCCCCCGGGTACCCGCGCGACGGGCGGAGCGCCGTCGCACCGCACCAGCGTGGCAGGCGCGGCTGGCCGCGCCAAGACCCGCGCCCCGGCGCACGAGCAACGTGGATCACGAAGTCCGCGCCAGGACGATCCCCACCGGTCGGCCGACGGCGTTCGGGCCAAACCTCGCCGCTACCCTCCATCGGCCGACGAGCGGCCCTCAGCCGGCGCCGCAGGCCTCTTCCAGGTTCTTCCTGAAGAAGACGGCCGAATCCTCGTAGCCGAGCGCACGGTAGAAGGACCCCGCGCGACGACTGGCGAGTGCGAGGTAGGCGGCACCCTGCTCCCGGGCCCAGTCCTCGGTGCAGCCCATCAGCTCTCGGCCGACACCGGACCGGCGGTGAGCCTCGTGGACCATCACCTCCTCGACCCAGGCGACCGGACCGTTGGCCAGGAAGGTCAGGTGACAGCTGGCCAAGAGGTAGCCCACGACCCTGCTGCCCGCCTCGGCGACGACGACCAGCGTGCCGGGCGTCTCGGCGAGGCTCTGCCACGTCCGGTCGAACGCCGCGCGTTCTGGGGTAAACGACGTCGCGAAGTCGCGAGCCAGCGGCCAGACCTGATCGGCGTCCCCCGGCTGGGCGGGTCGGACGAGCAAACGCTGGCTCTCAGGCATCGCCGCATTCTTCCCAGGTCTCACGCGTGCCGCAACGCTCTGGCAGCACACCGTGGAGTGGGAGGTCGGGGTGACGGAGGCGCAGAGACACGCTCGCGCCTCTGGCTGTCGCCAGAAAGCCGAAAGGCCACCTCTGACGCCCTTCGAGAAGGACTCCGAGATGGCCGACGACCTGGTGTTTCGGTGGAGCTGAGGGGACTCGAACCCCTGACCCCCTGCATGCCATGCAGGTGCGCTACCAGCTGCGCCACAGCCCCGTGGATCCGTGAAGATCCAGGTCGTGCACTCCTCCGGCCGGTTTCCCGTCCTGCGGAGCGTCGCTAGTCTACGCAGAAACTGGCTCCAGATTCCAATCCGGTCCCGCGTTCCACTCGTCGAGCGGGAACCCGGCCCCGACGTTGTGCGCCACGAGGCGCCACGCGGGCGTCGCGGCGGGCGCCGAGCGGTGCAGGTGGGACCAGTGGACGTTGTGCAGCCCGGAGATCCCGCGCCAGCCCTCCGGGTCCAGGCCGAGCAGCGCGGTGACCGCGAGCGTGATCGCGGCGCCGTGCGAGACGACGACGAGCGTGTCGTCCCGCTCCAGGGACTCCACGTGCTCGGTCACGGACGCGACGAGGCGCGCCGCGACGTCGGCCTTGGACTCCGCGCCCGCGCGCACGGGCTCCTCGCCCTGGCGCCACGCCGCGTACTCCTCGGGCCAGCGCTCGGCGATCTCCGGGCCCGTGAGGCCCTCCCACTCCCCGAAGCCGCGCTCGCGCAGCCGGGGGTCGTACGCGACGTCCGCGCCGATCGCCGCCGCGTACGCGCGCGCGGTGTCGGCGGCGCGCACGAGGTCGGACGCGACGACGCGCGTCGCGCGGTGCGCGCTCGCGAGGGCCTTCGCGCCCTGCTCCGCCTGCCACCGCCCGACGGCGTCGAGCGGGATGTCGACCTGCCCCTGGAGGCGCATCGACGCGTTGTACGCGGTGCGACCGTGACGCAGGAGGACGAGCGTGCCGGCGGTCACGCCAGGGGCTCCCCCGAGAGGCGGATGGCGCCGTCGCCGCGCGTGGTGTCGTCGGTGTCGTCGGCCGTGCCGTCGCCGCCGCGCGCGTCCTCCGGCAGCTCGACGACCGGGCAGTCCTTCCACAGCCGCTCCAGCGCGTAGTACACGCGGTCCTCGGCGTGCTGCACGTGCACGACGACGTCGCCGAAGTCGAGCAGGACCCAGCGGGCCTCCTGCTTGCCCTCGCGGCGGATCGGCTTGGACCCGGCCTTGTGCATGGCCTCCTCGACGGCGTCGACGATCGCCGAGACCTGGCGCTCGCTCGACCCCGAGGCGATGAGGAACACGTCGGTCAGGACGAGCTGCTCGCTCACGTCGAGCGCGATGATCTCCTCGGCCTTGCGGTCGGACGCCGCCCGGGCGGCGATGACGGCGAGCTCGAGGGCTCGGTCGGTGGCGGTCACGTGTCTCCGTTCGTGGTGCGGCCGGTCAGCGGCCGGTGTCGAGGGTGCCGGGGTCGTCCCACGTCCGCACGGCGGCGGCCGAGGCGCTCGCGTCCTCCACGGCCAGGCCCGGGTCGTCGCGGGACACGAGCGTCCAGACGAGCAGGCCGAGGACGAACGCGACGGCGACGAGGATCAGGTAGTGCAGCCACGTGTACGACGGGCCGCGCCGCTCGTCCTCGAGGTCGTCGTCGTCCGACTCCTCGGGCTCGGCGGCACGACCGCGCACGCGGGGGAAGAGCTCGTCCGAACCGCCGGCTGGAGCAGGTGCGGACTCCCGCACGCCGCCGAAGGGCGACGACTGCTCGCGGTCCGCGCTCGCGGGCTCGGGCGCGGAGCCTGCCGTGATCGCGGACCACGGCAGGGCCGCGCCGCCTGCCTCGGCGGGCGGTGCCGGGGCGGGCGCGCGCTCGGGAGCGGGGGCGCGCGTGCCCGCCCACGGGGACGTTGCCGGTGCCGGCGCGGGCGTGCCGGGCGGGGCAGTGCTGGTGGGCGGGGCCGCGAACGCCGAGAGGCGCGGAGGCTGCGTCGCCTCGGGACGCGCGGGGCCCGCGCCCGCGGCGAGACCGCCGACCGGAGCCGACGGCGTCGCGGGGCGCACGGGGCCGGACGCACCCGGCACCGGGGGCCGCGGGGTCGCGGCGGGCGGACGCGAGGACGTGCGCGTGGGCACGACGGGCGTCGGGGCCGGGGGGCGGATCGCGACGCGCTCGGCCGTCTCCTGGACCGGCGTGAGGCGGCCGGTCTCGTCCAGGCCGCGCATGCCGCCCGATGCGGCCGGGGGTCGAACGACCGAGGGCTGTGCCGGGTGCTCCGCCGGGCCGGTCGTCTCGCGCAGGGTGCGGCGCGACGGCGGCGGGCCGGACGGCGCGGCCGGGCGCGCCGGCTGCTGCCAGCCGCCCGCACCCGGTGCCGGGGCAGGCGGGGGCGCGGCGCTCTGCGCGGACCGCTCGGCGGCGGCCGCCTGCTCGCGCTCGCGCATCTCGCGCCGGGTGAGCGGGCGGACGGGCTGCATGTTGCTGCCGTTGTCACTCATCGTGCTGACCTCGATACAAACCGTGCTTGGCGATGTACTGGACCACGCCGTCCGGAACCAGGTACCACACCGGCTGCCCGGCCTCCGCGCGCCGACGGCAGTCCGTCGACGAGATCGCGAGGGCGGGGACCTCGAGCGTCGTGACCACGCCCGGAGGCAGGCCCTCGACGCTCAGCTGGTGACCCGGGCGGGAGACAGCCACGAAGTGTGCCATCTTCCAGAGCTCGTCGGCATCCTTCCAGGTGAGGATCTGCTCGACGGCGTCCGCACCCGTGATGAAGAACAGCTCGGCGTCCGGTCGCGCGGCCCGCAGGTCGCGCAGCGTGTCGACCGTGTAGGTCAGCCCGGGCCGGTCCACGTCCACACGGCTCACCGTGAACCGCGGGTTCGACGCGGTCGCGATGACGGTCATGAGGTAGCGGTGCTCGGCCGGGCTGACGGTCTGGTGCTGCTTGAACGACGGCTTGCCCGTGGGGACGAAGACGACCTCGTCGAGGTCGAACCGCGCCGCGGCCTCGCTCGCGGCGACCAGGTGGCCGTGGTGGATGGGGTCGAACGTGCCACCCATCACCCCCAGGCGGGGTCGGCGCGGGCTCATCGACGCGTCATCGGTCGCGGGCGCTTCCGTCGTCCGGGGCGGGTCAGTGCCGCGTGCCGACGCTGCGGAACGCGTAGGTCACGAGCAGCAGGGCCACGAGCCCGCCGAACCCGAGCAGCCCGTAGGCGAGCGGCGGGATGGGCAGGTGCGACGCGGCCTCGGCGCCTTCCTCGGCGGCCAGCACGACGGCAGAGATCACGACGTCCTCCTCGAAGGTCGTCCCCGGGCCGGACGGGCACGTGCCGCGGGCCGGGGTGGTGCGATGGAACGGTACTCCCGCCGGGACCGGCCCGACGGCGGACCGGACGGGCGCCGGTCGCCGACCAGTCTCTCACGACCGTCCGGGGACCTCGTCCGGCGGGTATCAGGTACCCGCCGGGGGCCGTGCGTCAGGGGCGGACGTGGCCGTCCCCGTGCACGACCCACTTCGTCGTCGTGAGCTCCGCGAGGCCCATGGGGCCGCGCGCGTGGAGCTTCTGGGTCGAGATGCCGATCTCCGCCCCGAGGCCGAACTGGCCGCCGTCGGTGAAGCGGGTCGAGGCGTTGACCATGATGGCGGCGGAGTCGAGCTCGGCGACGAATCGCTCCGACGCCGCGAGGTCGCGCGTGACGATCGCCTCGGTGTGGCCCGACGTCCAGGTCCGCACGTGCTCGATCGCGGCGTCGAGGTCGTCGACGACGCGCACGGCGATCTCGGGCGCGAGGTACTCGGTCGCCCAGTCCTCGTCCGTGGCCGCGAGCACGTCGGTGCCCGCGGGCGCGAGGCCGGCCGTGCGGTCGTCGCCGTGCACGACGACGCCCGCCTCGGTGAGCGCGGCGAGCGCGGCCGGGAGGAACTCGGGTGCGGCGTCCGCGTGGACGAGGAGCGTCTCCGCGGCGTTGCAGACGCCCACGCGCTGCGTCTTGGCGTTGAGGAGGATCTCGAGCGCCATGGCCCGGTCCGCGCTCGCGTCGACGTACACGTGGACGTTGCCGACCCCGGTCTCGATGACGGGGACGGTCGACTCGCGCACGACGGTGCGGATGAGGTCCGCCCCGCCGCGCGGGACGAGGACGTCGACGAGCCCGCGCGCGTGCATGAGCGCGACGGCCCCCGGGCGCCCGTGCCGGTCGATCGACTGCACGAGGTCGCCGGGCAGCCCTTGCGCCTCGAGCGCACGGGCCAGCACGCCGACGATCACCTCGTTGGAGCTCGCCGCCGCGGACCCTCCGCGCAGGATCACCGCGTTGCCGCTCTTGAGCGCGAGGCCCGCGGCGTCGACCGTCACGTTGGGGCGCGCCTCGTAGATCATGCCGACGACGCCCATGGGCACGCGCAGCTGGCGCAGGCGCAGGCCGTTCGGCAGCGTCGAGCCGCGCACGACCTCCCCCACCGGGTCGGGCAGGCCCGCGAGCGCGCGCAGCGCGTCGGCGATCGCGGCGACGCGCGGCGCGTCGAGCGCGAGCCGGTCGAGCAGCCCCTCGCTCATGCCGTTCGCGCGCTCACGCTCCAGGTCGACGGCGTTCGCGGCCACGATCTCGTCGGTCGCCGCGACGAGCGCGTCGGCGAGCGCGAGGAGCGCGGCGTCCTTCGTGGCGCGGGTCGCGGTCGCCAGGGTGCGCGACGCGACCTTGGCGCGGCGCGCGACGCTCTCGACGGCCGCCGCGACGTCGGTCGGAGCGTCGGTCGCGGCTGCGGCGGGACCGGCGGTCCCGGGCTCGGCGGCGCCCGCGACGACGGGCGCGTCCTCGGTGGTGGTCATGGTCCGAGCCTACGTCGGCGGCCGTCGCGCCGGGAGCGCCGTCCGGCCCGCGGTCAGCGCGCGCGCCGCCGCACGAGGACGAGGTCGTCGCGGTGCACGACCTCGCGGTCGTAGCCCTCGCCGAGCTCGGCCCGCAGCTCCGTGGTCGACCGGCCGAGGAGGTCCGGGATGTCGCGTGACTCGAACGCGACCAGACCCCGGGCGACCACGCGCCCGTCGGACGCCACGAGCTCGACCGGGTCGCCGGCGTCGAACTCGCCCTCGACCGCGGTGACCCCGGCGGGCAGCAGCGAGGCGCGCCCGCCCTGCACGGCCCGCACCGCGCCGTCGTCGAGCACGAGGCGGCCGCGCGTGCGCGCAGCGTGCGCGAGCCAGAGCCGACGGCGCGTCGTCCGCCTGCCCGTCGCGGCGAACCAGGTCCCGACCGGCTCGCCGGCGAGCGCCGCGGCGGCGTGCTGCGCCTTGGTGAGCACCACGGGGATGCCCGTGCCGGTCGCGATGGAGACCGACTCGAGCTTGGTGAGCATGCCGCCCGTGCCGACCGCGCTCCCCCGTCCCGTCACCTCGACGCCCTCGATGTCGGCCGGCGAGCGCACCTCGGCGATCCTCCGCGTGCCCGGGCGCGACGGCGGGCCGTCGTACAGGCCGTCGACGTCCGTGAGCAGGACCATGGCGTCGGCCCGCACGAGGTGGGAGACGAGCGCGGCGAGACGGTCGTTGTCGCCGAAGCGGATCTCGTCGGTCGCGACGGCGTCGTTCTCGTTGACGACGGGCACGACGCCGAGGTCGAGCAGGCGCTCGAGCGAGCGCTGGGCGTTGCGGTAGTGCCCGCGACGCACCGTGTCCTCCGCGGTGAGGAGCACCTGCCCGACGCGCAGCCCGTGCGCCGCGAACGCCTCGGCGTACCGGGCGACGAGCATGCCCTGCCCGACCGACGCCGCGGCCTGCGCCGTCGCGAGGTCGCGCGGTCGGGTCGCGAGGCCGAGGGGGCCGATGCCGGCGGCGATGGCGCCGGACGTGACCAGCACGACCTGGCCGCCGTTCGCGCGTCGGGCCGCGAGGACGTCGACGAGCGCCCGCAGGGCCGCGAGGTCGAGGTGGCCGTCGGCGCCCGTGAGCGACGACGAGCCGATCTTCACGACCACGCGACGGGCGGAGGCGATCTCGGAGCGGGAGGACAGCGCGTTCACGCGCCCATCATCGCCGCCGGAGGGCCGCCGCCGCGCACGATTTCACGGACCAGGACGCCTGCGCCCGGGACCGACCCGCTCCCGGGCCGCGCCGAGGACGACCCGGGCACGGCCGAGGGCCCGGTCCCCCACGGGGAACCGGGCCCTCGTCGGCGCGGACGACTCCGGGTCGGTCGGACTCCAGGTCAGTCGGACTCGGGGTCCGTCCAGGTGCCGGCCTGGCGCTCGGTCCACAGCTCGCGCCGCGCCTCCGCCTTGGCGTCCATGCGCTCGTGGTGCTCGCGCCGCTTCTCCGAGCGGGTCGGGCGCAGGCTCTCGTCGAGGCGGTTGTCGGAGCCGCGCGGGCCGCCGAGCAGCTCGGAGCCCGACATGAGCGTCGGCTCCCAGTCGAAGACGACCGCGTTGACGTCGGTGCCGATGCGCACCTCGTCGCCCGCGACGGCGCCCGCCTCGAACAGCTTGTCCTCGACGCCCAGACGCGCGAGGCGGTCCGCGAGGTAGCCCACGGCCTCGTCGTTGGAGAAGTCCGTCTGGCGGACCCAGCGCTCCGGCTTGGCGCCGCGCACCTCGAACCAGTAGTCGGTCGCCCCGCCCTTGCGCTTGACCGTGAACCCGGCCTCGTCGACCGCGCGCGGCCGCAGCACGACGCGCGTCGGCTCGGGGGCGGGCGCCTCGGCGCGCGCCTTCTCCACGAGCTCGGCGAGCGCGTACGTCAGCGGGCGCAGGCCCTCGTGGCTCGCGGTCGAGATCTCGAACACCCGCAGGCCGCGAGCCTCGAGGTCGGGCTTGACGAGCTCGGCCAGGTCGCGAGCCTCAGGGACGTCGATCTTGTTGAGGACGACGAGGCGCGGACGCTCGGTGAGCGGCACCCGCCCGCCCTCGATCTCGAGGTCCTGCGCGTAGGCCGCGAGCTCGGCCTCGATGACGTCGAGGTCGCTGATCGGGTCCCGGCCGGGCTCGAGCGTCGCGCAGTCGAGCACGTGCACGATCACCGCGGTGCGCTCGATGTGGCGCAGGAACTCCAGGCCGAGGCCCTTGCCCTCGCTCGCGCCCGGGATGAGGCCAGGGACGTCCGCGACGGTGAAGCGCGCCGACCCGGCCTGCACGACGCCCAGGTTGGGCACGAGCGTCGTGAACGGGTAGTCGGCGATCTTGGGCCGCGCCGCGGAGATGGCGGCGACGAGCGACGACTTGCCCGCGCTCGGGTACCCGACGAGCGCGACGTCCGCGATGGTCTTCAGCTCGAGGACGACGTCCCGCTCCTCGCCCGGCTCGCCGAGCAGGGCGAAGCCCGGCGCCTTGCGGCGCGGGGACGAGAGCGCCGCGTTGCCGAGACCGCCCCGGCCGCCCTCGGCCACGACGTACTCGGCGCCCTCGCCGACGAGGTCGGCGAGCACCGTGCCGTCGGGCGACTTGACGACCGTGCCGTCCGGGACGCGCAGGACGAGGTCCTCGCCGTTGGCGCCGTCGCGGTCGTCGCCCATGCCCTGGGTGCCCGACGTCGCGTGGCGGTGCGGCGAGTGGTGGTACTCGAGGAGCGTCGTGGTCTGGGAGTCGACGACGAGGCGGACGGTGCCGCCGTCACCGCCGTTGCCGCCGTCGGGGCCGGCGAGCGGCTTGAACTTCTCGCGCCGGACCGAGGCGCACCCGTTCCCCCCGTCGCCGCCGGAGACGTGCAGGACGACACGGTCGACGAAGCTGGCCATGGAGGGATCCTCTCAGAGGTGGGTCGTGCGGTGCCGCGGTCGCGGCGGGTGGTGCCGCCCGTGGGGACGGGCGCCGGAAACGGCAGGAGGGGCGCACCGCGTCGGTGCGCCCCTCCTGCTCGAAGCCTCTGTGGCTGTCGCTCAGCCCTCGGCGGAGACGATGTCGACGACCTTGCGGCCGCGACGGGTGCCGAACTGGACCGCGCCGGCGGCCAGGGCGAACAGCGTGTCGTCCTTGCCGCGGCCGACGTTCTCACCGGGGTGGAAGTGGGTGCCGCGCTGGCGGACGATGATCTCGCCCGACTTGACGACCTGCCCGCCGAAGCGCTTCACGCCGAGGCGCTGGGCGTTCGAGTCGCGACCGTTGCGCGAGGAGCTCGCGCCCTTCTTGTGTGCCATGACGAACCTGCTTTCGTGCTGGTCTGCTGAGGGAGGGTGCCGTCGGCGCGGCGCGGCTCGGGGCCGCTAGCTCGCGCCGGGCGAGATCACTTGATGCCGGTGACCTTGAGGCGGGTCAGCTGCTGACGGTGACCCTGGCGACGGCGGTAACCGGTCTTGTTCTTGTACCGCAGGATCGTGATCTTCGGACCCTTCTCGTCCCGCACGACCTCGGCGGTGACCTTGACCTTCGCGAGCTTCGCCGCGTCGGTGGTCACCTTCTCCCCGTCCACCAGCAGGAGAGCGGGCAGCTCGAGGGACTCACCGGCCTTGGCGGACACCCGGTCCACCACGAGGATGTCGCCGACGGAAACCTTCTCCTGACGGCCACCGGCCTTGACGATCGCGTACACCACGTTGCTGCTCATCTCTCCTAGTCTTGGCGTGCTCGTCACGGCGAGTTCGTCTTGGAGACTCCGACCACGCCGCGGCGTGCGAGTGCGAGTCGTCCGTGGGCACACGGGACCGGCGCGCCTGGGCGCGCCGACGTCCAAGATTACGGACCGCAGGGCGTCCTGGTCAAATGGCGCGCGCCGACCCCGGCGCGGGCGACCGCTCCGGGGCGCGGACCAGGCCTCGCGCCGAGGAGCGCGGACGGCGGCGCCTCCGCGCGACGAGATCGTCGGCCGACCCTACTCGAGGACGAACGTGACCTCCAGCACGACCTGCCAGGCCGTGATGCGGCCGTCGGCCACGTCGACCTTCTGCTCCTTGACCCACGCGCCCGAGACGTTGCGCAGCGTGCTCGCGGCGCGCTCGACGCCGATCCGCACGGCGTCCTCGAAGCTCGTGTCCGACCGCGCGCTGATGTGCGTGATCCGTGCCACCGTTCCGCTCATGCCGGCTCCCCGGTCCAGGGCGGGCGCCCCGATGCGCCCGCGCACCCGTCGAGCATCCCGCCGTCCCCGTGGCCGCGCCACCGGGGCGCCTCCCGCTCGGGGCCCCCTGCCAACCCGGGCGCGCGGGCCAACCACCGTGCCTACGCTGGCCGTGGAGGTGGTCGCATGCGCCCCGCGGACCCGCCCGACGCCGAGCGCCGGGACGACGCCGTCGCCGCGGCGATGCGCACGGTCGACCGCCGCGGCTTCCTCCCCCGCGCGCATCGGCGCTGGGCCGCGCAGGACCGGCCGCTCGCCATCGGCCACGGTCAGACCAGCTCGCAGCCGTCGACGGTCGCCGCGATGCTGCGCCTGCTCGACGTCGTCCCGGGCGCCCGGGTGCTCGACGTCGGCGCCGGGTCGGGCTGGACGACGGCGCTGCTCGCACGGCTCGTCGGACCGACCGGGCGCGTGCTGGGTATCGAGCGCCACGCCGACCTCGCCGCGTGGGGCGCGGACAACCTCGCCGCGGTGCGCGCGCCGTGGGCACGCCTCGTCCTCGCGACGCCCGGCGTCCTCGGCACGCCGGGCGAGCAGTACGACCGGGTGCTCGTGTCCGCCGCCGCCGAGACCCTCCCCCGCGCCCTCGTCGACCAGCTCGTGCCCGGCGGGCGCCTGGTCGTCCCCGTGCGGCACACGATGCTCGTCGTCGTGCGCGACCCCGACGCCCCGGACGGGGTGCGGGTGAGCGAGCACGGGTCCTACTCGTTCGTCCCGCTCGTCGAGGACCCGGCGGAACCGGCCGAGCCGCCGTCCTGACGGCGCCACGGGGCTCCTGGCAGGTGCACCCGGCAGCGCGCCCCGTAGCTCTCGGCGCCGCCCACGTGCGCGGCGACCGGCGCGAGCGGGTCGCCCGCCCCGCGGCCGTCGGGCCCCGGCTCCCGGACGGCGCGCACGTGGAACGCGGCGTCCTCGCCGCACACCGCGCACACCGCCGTGAGCTTGTCGACGCGCTCGGCGAGCGCCGCGAGCGTGGGCAGGGGCTCGAAGGGCCGCGCGTCGAACGTGACGTCGAGCCCGGCGACGACCACGACGAGCCCGTCGTCGGCGAGCCGCTGGACGACGTCGACGAGCTCCGGCCCGAAGAAGTGCGCCTCGTCGACGGCGACGAGGTCGAGCGGCCCGGCGGCGCGGACGATCCGCTCGAGGTCGTGCGCGTCGCGGGCGGTGCGCGAGGGGATCGCGAGACCCGAGTGCGAGCTCACCGTGCCGGTGCCGCGCCGGGTGTCGAGGACGTGCCCGACCACCTCGACGCGCCGCCCGGCGACCTCCGCGCGCCGGACCCGGCGCAGGAGCTCCTCCGTCTTGCCGGCGAACATCGGGCCGCACACGACCTCGACGCGCCCGCCGGAGCGGGCCGCCGGGGGCCCTGCGTCAGCGCCCCCGGGAACGGTCCCGGGGGCGCCCGGGCGTGCCGCGTCGCTCATGCGAGCAGTGAACCACCGGCTCAGTGGTGGCGCGCGCCGCCGTTCGACGACGGCCGGACGGGCAGCGGCTTCGGCTCCCCGGCGGGGCCGAGGACGGAGACGCGGTCCGGGGCGCCGGGCCGGGCGTCCCGGCGGCTGAGGAGCGTCGTGCCGGACGAGGCAGGGCTCGCCGTGCCGGTCGGTGCGTCGGCATGCTCGTCGCCGGACGCCGCCGGGGAGGCGGCGTCGGCCGGGGCGTCGGGAGCGGGTGCCGTCTTCTCCCCCTCGGGCGCGGGCGTCGGCTCGGCCGGCACCCCCGCCGCGATCCCGGCGAGCCCGGGCCCGCCGATCCCCGGGACGGACCGGACGAGCGGGAGCTCGCGCGTCCCGGTGCCCGACGCACGGCCGTCCTCCGCGGTGCGCTCGCCCGCCGGGTCGGGCGTCGGCCGCTCCCCCGCCGGATCGTGCGCCGGCCGCTCGTCGTCCGCGTCGCGCTCCGCCGACGCACCGGGCGCGGGCGGGGTGGCCGCCTCGCGGCGACCGGGCGCGGGCGCCGCGACGTCGGCCGCGCGCGTCGACCGTGCGTCGAGGGCCGGGTCGGCCGGCAGGACGCCGCGGTTCAGCTCGCCGTACGGAACGTGGACCGACGGCGCGACCCGGCGCGCCGCCTCGACCACGGCGCGCTGGTCGTCGAAGAAGATGTGCGGCCGCAGCACCTCGAGCACGCCGCCCTTGTCCACGCCCCCGAGGAAGAACGCGTCGTCGACCGTCACGCCCCACGAGGAGAGCGTCGCGACCGCGCGCTCGTGCGCCGGGGCCGAGCGGGCCGTGACGAGCGAGACGTGCACGCGCGGCCGGTAGGACGGGTCCGTCGCGTGCCGCTCACGCTCGACCACCTGCACGCGGTGGATACCGACGAGGAGCTCGCGCAGCGGCCCCCGGCCGAGCGGCACGTCGGCGTTGAGCACCTCGTGCTCGCGGAACGACGCGAGCCCACCGTCCTGGTAGCGGCGCTCCGAGGAGTCGTCGGCGAGGACGCCGTCGAAGTCGAACGCGATGCGCAGCTCGTCTCCCTCCTCGTCGGCGAACGTCGGGTCGAGCACGTACCCCGCGGGCAGGCCCAGGTCGACGGCGTCGCGCACCGAGCGCTCGTCGGCCGAGAGGAAGAGGTCCACGTGCAGGGGACGGATGAACTCGTGCGGGCTGCGCCCCTGGCGGAAGACGGCGCGCGTGATGTCGAGGTCGTGGTGCCGCACCGAGCGCATGACGCGCAGGCCGGTCTCCGGGGAGTTGCGGGACATGACGATGACCTCGACGAGCGGGTCGTCGGCGGAGGGCGCGAGGTCGTTGAGCGCGAGCAGGCGGCGCACGAACCCGAAGGCGACGCCGGGGGCCAGCGCGTCGTCGCGGTGGCGCTCCTGGAAGTCGCGGTACGCGGCCTCCCCCTGCGTGCGGAACACGCGGTCGGACTCGGTGAGGTCGAACAGTGCGGACGAGGCGACGCCGACGACGAGGCGGCCCGAGAGGTCGTAACCCATGCGCGCATGATGCCAGGTACGGGTGACGTGCACGAAGACGCCCGCGAACGGCTCAGGACCGGGCGAGCCACTCCCGGCGCAGCACGCCGAGGACGACGGCGTCGTACCGCACGCCGTCGACGGCGCGGGCGTCGCGGAACCGCGCCTCCTCCACGAGGCCGAGCGCCCGGCCGGCGCGGAGCATCGCGTCGTTCCCGGACCACGTCGCGAGGTCCAGACGGACCCACCCGGTCACGGAGAACAGGTAGCCGATCCAGGCTCCGAGCGCGTCGCGGCCCAGGCCCCGCCCGCGCACCGCGGGGTCGTAGAGGCCGATCCCGACCCGCGCCCACTGCGTCTCGGCCGACTCCCAGTACCAGGAGCACGTCCCGACCAGCCGGTCCTCCTCGTCGGCGACCACGACGCGGCGCGGCGGGAGGCCGTCGTCGTCGAGACCGTCGGGGCGGGCGGCCTGCGCGGCCGCCGCGAGCGCGAGGCGTGCGACCGCCGCGTCGGACGCGGCGTCGTCGGGCACGGGGTAGTACGGGCCGTCCCAGCGGTGCCACTCGTGCTCCGGACGCAGCCACTCGCGGTACGCCGCGAGGTCGTCCGCGCGCCACCCGCGCAGACGGGGGCGCGACCCGGCGGCGTACAGGGGCACGCCGCCGGGTGCGCGATCGATCACTCCGTGCCCGGCTCCGCCGAGGTGTCGGCAGCCGGCGCGTCGTCCGCGCCGTCGTGCTCGTGGGCGTGCGCCGCGGCGGCCGCGATCGTCGCGAGCGTGGCCTTGACCGCGGCCCGCGCCTCCGACGTGACCTCCGGCAGGACCGGGACGGCGGGCTGCGGGAGGGTGATCCCGGTGTCCTTCGGCGCCGAGGCGCCCGAGCCGGAACCGCGCTTGCGGCGCGACCGCGAGCGGCCGCCCTCGGCGGGCTCGTCGGCGGCGGCGCCGCCCCCGTTGCCCCCGGCGTTCCCGTTGCCGTTGCCGTGGTTGCCGTGGTCGTGGCCGCCGCGGTTGCCGCCCGACTTCTCGATCGGGTCGGTGTGCACGATGAACCCGCGCCCGTGGCAGTGCTCGCACGTCTCGCTGAACGCCTCGACGAGGCCCTGGCCCACGCGCTTGCGCGTCATCTGGACGAGGCCCAGCGACGTGACCTCCGCGACCTGGTGCTTGGTCCGGTCCCGGCCCAGGCACTCGACGAGGCGGCGCAGCACGAGGTCGCGGTTCGACTCGAGCACCATGTCGATGAAGTCGATGACGATGATGCCGCCGATGTCGCGCAGCCGGAGCTGGCGGACGATCTCCTCGGCCGCCTCGAGGTTGTTGCGCGTCACCGTCTCCTCGAGCGTGCCGCCCGAGCCGGTGAACTTGCCGGTGTTGACGTCGACGACGGTCATCGCCTCGGTGCGGTCGATGACGAGCGACCCGCCCGAGGGCAGCCAGACCTTGCGGTCCATGCCCTTGGCGAGCTGCTCGTCGACGCGGTGCACCGTGAAGACGTCCTGCGTGCCCGTCCACTTCGAGACGCGCTCGCGCAGGTCGGGCGCGAGCTCCTCGACGTACGTCGAGATCTCCGACCACGCCCCGTCGCCCTCGACGACGAGCGAGCTGAAGTCGTCGTTGAAGATGTCGCGGACGACGCGGATCGCGAGGTCCGGCTCGCCCTGGAGCAGGGCGGGTGCCGACGCGCTCTTCGACTTCTTCTCGATGGCCTCCCACTGGCCGCGCAGGCGCTCGACGTCGGCGCGCAGCTCCTCCTCGCTCGCGCCCTCGGCGGCGGTGCGCACGATGACGCCCGCGCCGTCGGGCACGACCTCCTTGAGGATCTTCTTCAGGCGGTTGCGCTCGGTGTCGGGGAGCTTGCGGCTGATGCCGGTCATGCCACCGCCGGGGACGAACACGAGGTAGCGGCCCGCGAGCGTGATCTGCGACGTGAGGCGTGCGCCCTTGTGCCCGATCGGGTCCTTGGTGACCTGCACGAGCACGGAGTCGCCCGACTTGAGCGCCTGCTCGATGCGGCGCGGCTGGCCCTCGAGCCCGGCCGCGTCCCAGTTCACCTCGCCCGCGTACAGGACGGCGTTGCGGCCCTTGCCGACGTCGATGAACGCGGCCTCCATGCTGGGCAGCACGTTCTGGACACGGCCCAGGTACACGTTGCCCGCCATCGACGCCTGCGACTGCTGCGAGACGTAGTGCTCGACGAGCACGCCGTCCTCGAGCACGGCGATCTGCGTGCGGCCGCCGCGCTCGCGCACGACCATCGACCGCTCGACCGACTCGCGGCGCGCGAGGAACTCTGCCTCGGTGATGATCTGGCGACGACGACCCGCGTCGCGGCCCTCGCGGCGGCGCTGGCGCTTCGCCTCGAGCCGCGTGGAGCCCTTGAGTGCGGTGACCTCGTCGGCCAGGCTGCGCTCGCGCGGGCGGGAGCGCGTCGTGGTCGTCTCGCCCTCGCCCCGGCTCCCGCGGCGGCGGCGGCGACGGCGGCGGCTGCCGCCCGCCTCGTCCTCGCCCTGCTCGTCCCCGGCCTCGTGGTCGGTCTGCTCGGCGTCGGCCGGCGCGGCCGCGTCGGCCGGCTCGTCGTCCTGCGCCGACGGCGTGGCGTCGTCCTCGTCCTCGTCGCGGTCCTGGTCACGTCCCCCGTCCGGGCGACCACGACGCCCGCGGCCACCACGACGGCGGCGGCGGCGCGGGCCGGCGTCGGAGTCGGAGTCGGCGTCGTCGGCCGCAGGCTGCTCGTCGGGCTCCTCCGCCTCGTCGAGCTCGACGAAGTCCTCCGGCCCGAACGCGTCCTCGGGCACCTCGACGCCCTCGGCGACGAGCTCGGACTCGATGGCCTCGATCTCCTCGACCGCGGCCGCGTCCTCGCCCGTGAGGACGAGCTCGGCGGCGGCGGGCTCCTCGACGGGGGTCGACGGCTCAGCCGTCTGCGACTCGGACGTGCGCGACTCGGCCGTGCGCAGCTCGGCCGTGCGGGACGCGGGCCCCGACGCCCTCCGGCCGCGACGGCCGCGGGTCCCGGTGGTGGGCTCGGGCGTCGCCGTCGGCTCCGTCGTGGCGACCGGCTCCGTCGTGGCGACCGGCTCCGTCGCCGCGGGTGCCGGGGCGGCGGGCTCGACGTGGCGCGGCGGCCCGGCCGGGCTCTGCGCGCGACGCGGACGGCGCGGCGCGGCGGCGGGGTCGGGCGCCTGGAACAGCAGGGCGGTCGTCGCGAGGCGCGGGGTGCTGGTCCCCGCTCCCGTCGCGGCGGGCGACGCCGGGCCGCCGGCCGGGGCCGACGACGCGGGAGCGGCCGGGGCCTCGGGCGCGGCCGGGCTCTCGGCCGCGGCGGTCGCCTCCGGTGCCGCCTCGGCGGCGGGCTTCGAGGTGGCGCGGCGCGAGCGGCGCGCCGGCTTCTTCGCGGGCTCCGCGGACGCCGGCGCCTCCGACTCGGCGGGCGTCGGCTCGTCGGCGGACGGCGCGTCGGCCACCGCCGGGGCAGCAGCCTCGGCGGTCGGGGCCGCGGTCTCGGCGGCCGGGGCCGCTGCCGCGGAGGTCGCGCGGCGCGAGCGGCGCGCGGGCTTCTTCGCGGCGGGCGTCTCGACGGGCTCGGCCGTCGTCGGCGTGCCGGACGGCGCGGTGTCAGCGGACGGGGCGTCCGGCTCGGCGACCGGCGCGGCCTCGACGGCCGGAGCCTGCGCGGTCGTACGCGTCGCCCGGGTGCGCTTCGCGCGACGCGGGGCGTCGGCGGCTCCCAGCAGGGCGTCGGCGTCGGGCGCCACCGCCGCGGCGGGGGCGGGGGCCTGCTCGGCGGCGGGCGGTGCGCTGAGGCCGAACTCGGAGAGGACGTCGAGCGGCGCGTCGCCTGCCGGGGCCTTCGCCTTCTTGCCGCCACCCTGGGCGCGGCGCGTCGCGCGGGCTCGCGGGGCGGGCTCTGCCACCACCGGCTCCGCCGCGGCGTCGGCGGCCGCGGGGCTCGCGTCTGCCGGGACGTCGGCCGGGGCGGACGCAGCGGGAGCCGCGTCGGCCGCCGGAGCGGCGACGGACGGCGTGGTGCGGGTCGCGCGACGCGAGCGGCGCGCGGGCGGGGTCGTGGCCTCGGCCACGGGTGCGGTCGCGGGCGCCTCGGGCGCCGGGGTCGCGTCCGCGGTGGCCGCGGGCGCGGCGACGTCGGAAGCAGCCGTCACCGCGGGGGGAGTCTGCGGCGGTGCCGCGCTGCGCGTCGCGCGCCGGCGGGCGGGCTTGCGCGCCGGGGTCGTCGGGCTCTCGGCCCGGTCCGCGGCGGCGTCCGCCGTCGACTCTGAGGGGGTGCTGTCGGAGGTGCTGTCGAGCGTCACGCGTCGTGCTCCTGCTGCCACAGGGACCGCCCCGCACCGTGCGGCCCGTCGGGCGGTCGGTCGTCGCTCGGGACGAGCGCACCGGAGCGCGTCGTCCGGCGACGGAAGTCGTCGGTCACGGCCGCGGTCCGCGTGCGCGGCGCGGGCGCCTGCCACCGGGCCCTTCGCCCCGGTCGGCGCGCCGACTGCCGCGGTCCGCTGGTGCCGCGATCTCGTGCTCGCCGGGTGAGCGATGCGGAGCCCGCCCGGCTCCGCCCAGTATCGCACAGGGGTGCGGACGAACCCGGGCGACACGCACCGCGCCCCGGGCCGCCGGTCCCGCCAAGCCGGGACCAACGTCCCGGGACCTTGTGAACATAGTCACAAGCGGCGTGTTTTCAGTACTTCGCGTCATCTCCCGGCCCTCGGATGCGGCAGATTGGGACCTAGCGCCGGACCCGGGCCGTCTCTCACCGGCCCCCGCCCGGCGGCACCTCCCGATACTCCGCCGTCACTTCCCCGACCCGGTCGGGCCCCCCGAGGAGCGCACGTGGATGCCCTAGCCCTGGCGCGGTGGCAGTTCGCCATCACGACCGTCTACCACTTCATCTTCGTCCCGCTGACGATCGGCCTGTCGCCCCTCGTCGCGATCATGCAGACGGCGTGGGTCCGCACCGGCAACGAGCGCTGGCTGCGCCTGACGAAGTTCTTCGGCAAGCTGCTGCTCATCAACTTCGCGCTCGGCGTCGTCACCGGCATCGTGCAGGAGTTCCAGTTCGGCATGAACTGGAGCGAGTACTCGCGCTTCGTCGGCGACGTGTTCGGCGCGCCGCTCGCCATGGAGGCGCTCGCCGCGTTCTTCATCGAGTCGACGTTCCTCGGCCTGTGGATCTTCGGGTGGGACCGCCTCAACAAGAAGGTGCACCTCGCGTGCATCTGGGCCGTCGCGATCGCGACCAACCTCTCCGCGTTCTTCATCCTCGCCGCGAACTCGTGGATGCAGCACCCGGTCGGCGCGATCTTCAACCCCGAGACCGGGCGCGCCGAGATGAACGACATCGGCGCCGTCCTCACGAACAACACCCTGTGGGCCGCGTTCCCGCACCAGATCACGGCGACCTTCCTCACCGCGGGCACGTTCGTCACGGGCATCGCGGCCTGGTGGATGGTCCGTCTCGTGCGCACCCGCAAGGCGGAGAACGTCGAGCTCGCGCGCGACGTCTACCGCCCGGCCGTCACGCTCGGCGTCATCGCCATGCTCGTCGGCGGGCTCGGCGTCGCCGTCTCCGGCGACATCCAGGGCAAGATCATGTACGAGCAGCAGCCCGGCAAGATGTCGTCGGCCGAGGCGCTCTGCCAGGGCTCCGAGGGTGCCGCGTTCTCCATCCTCACGATCGGCGACCTGTCGAACTCGTGCGAGAACGTCCGGCACCTCATCGAGATCCCCGGCCTCGCGTCCTACCTCGGCACGGGCCACTTCTCCGGGCCGGAGAGCTACCTGCCCGGCGTCGAGGACGTCCAGGAGCAGATGACCGAGCGCTACGGGGACGTCACCGCCTCCGGCGACCCCGTCACGTACACGCCGAACCTCGCGATGACCTACTGGTCCTTCCGGCTCATGATCGGCATGGCCGCCGGCTCCGTGCTCCTCGCGCTCATGGCGCTGTGGCTCACCCGCAAGGGCCGGGTCACCGACAACAAGTGGTTCGCGCGCGTCGGCCTCATCGCCATCCCCATGCCGTTCCTCGCGAACTCGTTCGGCTGGATCTTCACGGAGATGGGCCGCCAGCCCTGGGTCGTCGCGCCGAACCCGACGGGCATCGACCAGATCCGGCTGCTCACCGAGCGTGGCGTGTCCACCGTGGTGAGCCCCGGCGTGGTGCTGACCTCGATGATCGTCTTCACGCTCGTCTACGGGGCGCTGGCCGCGGTCTGGTTCACGCTCATGCGGCGCTACGCGATCGAGGGCGTCCCGCTCACGGTCCGCGACGAGTCCCCGGAGGCCCAGGAGCCGCCGGACGAGGACTCCGAGTCCGCCGACCGTCCGCTGTCCTTCGCGTACTGACCCGACGCGCCTGAACCCGCCCAGAAAACTCAGGAGACACCGTGGATCTCGCCGTCGTCTGGTTCGTGCTCATCGCGGTCCTGTGGACCGGCTACCTCGTGCTCGAGGGCTTCGACTTCGGGGTCGGCATGCTGCTGTCGATCCTCCCGCGCGGTGACAAGGAGCACCGTGAGAAGGAGCGCCGCGTCCTCATCAACACCATCGGCCCCGTCTGGGACGGGAACGAGGTGTGGCTGCTCACCGCGGGCGGCGCGACGTTCGCCGCATTCCCCGAGTGGTACGCGACCCTCTTCTCCGGCTTCTACCTGCCGCTCCTGCTCATCCTCGTCGCGCTCATCGTGCGCGGCGTCGCGTTCGAGTACCGCGGCAAGATCCGCGACGAAGGCTGGGCGCGCCGCTGCGACGTCGCGATCCAGGTCGGGTCGTGGGTCCCCGCCGTGCTGTGGGGCGTCGCGTTCGCCAACCTCGTGCGCGGCGTGCAGCTCGACGCCGACCACCAGTTCGTCGGCGGCTTCTTCTCGCTCCTGTCGCCGTTCGCGCTCCTCGGCGGTCTCGTCACGCTGAGCCTGTTCCTGCTGCACGGCTCGGTCTTCGTCGCGCTCAAGACCGACGGCGAGATCCGCGCCCGCGCCCGTCAGCACGCCTCGGTCTTCGGCGTGGCCGCGCTCGTGCTCGCCGGCGGCTGGGCCGTCTGGGCCCAGGTCGCGTACTCGGTGCCCTGGACGTGGGCCGCCGTCGTGCTCGCCGCGGCCGGGCTCGTGACGACGCTCCTCGCGAACCGCAAGGGCTCCGAGGGACGCGCGTTCACGGCGTCGGCCCTCACGATCGTCGCCGCCGTCGTGCTGATCTTCGGCTCGATGTACCCCGACGTGATGCCCGCCGTCGACCCGGCGAACTCGCTGACGGTGCACAACGCGTCGTCGACCGACTACACGCTCACCGTGATGACGTGGGTCGCCGTGATCCTCACGCCGCTCGTCATCGCCTACCAGTCGTGGACGTACTGGGTGTTCCGCCGCCGCCTGTCGACGAAGGACATCCCCGCGCCCGCCGGCCTGTCGCTCAAGAAGGTCCGCGAGGCGGCGTTCGGCGGGGCGTCCTCGGGCGGCTCGACCGGCCGCGGCCTGACCGACGGCGGGGGCACCGGCTCGTGAAGCCGCTCGACCCGCGGCTCCTGCGCCACGCGCGGGCCGCGCGAGGGTACGTCGTCCTGACGGCGGTGCTCGGGTTCGCCACGGCGGCCCTGGTCGTCGCCCAGGCCCTCGTCCTCGCGTCGGTCCTCGCACCGGCCGTCCAGGGGACGGCCGACCTGGCCGACCTGGGGCCGCGGGTCGGGCTGCTCGCCGCCGTCGTCGCCGCGCGCGCCGGCACCTCGTGGGCGCAGGAGCGCTTCGCGCTGCGTGCCGCGACGCGCACCGTCGCCGAGCTGCGCGAGCAGGTCGTCACGCATGCCGTGGCGCTCGGCCCGCGGTGGCTGGCCTCGGGGCGCGGCCCCGAGGTCGCGACGCTCGCGACGCGCGGGCTCGACCAGCTCGAGCCCTACATGGTGCGGTACCTGCCCCAGCTCCTGCTCGCCGCCACCGTCACGCCCGCGACGCTCGCCGTCGTGCTGGGCCTGGACTGGGTCTCGGCCGTGATCATCGCCGTGACCATCCCCCTCGTCCCGATCTTCATGACGCTCGTCGGGCGCCTCACCGCGGGGACGTCGGAGCGGCGCCTCGTCGTCATGCAGCGGCTCGGCGCGCAGGTGCTCGACCTGCTCGCCGGCCTGCCGACGCTCCTCGCGTTCGGTCGCGCGCGCGGCCCCGAGCGGCGCGTGCGCGCGCTCGGCGAGGCCAACCGCCGCGCCACGATGGGCACGCTGCGCGTCGCGTTCCTCTCCGGCATGGTGCTCGAGCTCCTCACGACGCTGTCCGTCGCGGTCGTGGCCGTGGGCGTCGGCCTGCGCCTCGTGCACGGCGGCATGGAGCTCGAGCCGGCGCTCGCCGTGCTCGTGCTCGCGCCCGAGGTCTACCTCCCGCTGCGCCAGGTCGGCCTGCACTTCCACGCCTCGACCGACGGCATCGCCGCGGCCGAGCAGGCGTTCGCCGTCCTCGACGAGGACGCGCCCGCGCCGGGCACCGCGCCCGCGCCCGCGCTCGCCGGGACGACGCTCGCCCTGCGCGGCGTGAGCGTGCGGGCCGGGGACCGCGACGTGCTCGCGCCCGCCGACCTCGACCTTGAGCTCCGGCTCGGGACCTCGAGCGGCCGCGTCGTGGCCCTCACCGGGCCGAGCGGCGCGGGCAAGACGACGACGGCGATGGTCCTGCTCGGCCTCGTGCGGCCCGACCGCGGCACCGCGACCCTCACCGCGCCCGACGGCGCCCGGCTCGACCTGGCCGACGTCGACCCCCAGACGTACTGGCCCCAGGTCGCGTGGCTCCCCCAGCGCCCCGTGCTCGCGCCGGGGCGGCTGCGCGACGTCGTCGCCGGCGGCCTGGACGTCACCGACGCCGACCTCGACCGCGCGGCGCGCACCGCCGGCCTCGACACGGTGCTCGCCACGCTGCCCGCGGGCTGGGACACCGAGGTCGGGCGCGGCGGTGTCGGGCTGAGCGTCGGCCAGCGGCAGCGCGTCGCGCTCGCCGCGGCGCTGCTCGGCGACCCGGCGCGCGTCCCGCTCGTCGTGCTCGACGAGCCGACCGCCCACCTGGACGCGCGCGGCGAGCAGGTCGTGCTCGACGCCGTGCGCGCGTTCCGCGACCAGGGGCGCACCGTCGTCGTGGTCGCGCACCGTGCCTCGCTCGTGCGCGCGGCGGACGACGTCGTCGAGGTCCGCTCCGCACGGCTCGAGCCGTCCCCGGCGAGCCCGGGCGTCGACCCGGCCGACCCCTGGGACACCGCCGTGGCGGTCGGCGCCGCCACCTCCACGACCCCCGAGGGGAGCGTCCCGTGACCGGACCTCGTGCCCGCCTCGCCGCCGACCCGCTGTGGCGGGCGGTCGGGCTGCTCGACGTGCGCTGGCGCCGCGTCGTGTGGGCGGTCGTGCTCGGCACGCTCTCGCTCGGGAGCGCCGTCGGCCTCGCGGCCGCCGCGGCGTGGCTCATCGCGCGCGCCTCGCAGATGCCGCCGGTCCTCACGCTGTCCGTCGCGGTCGTCGGCGTGCGCGCGTTCGGGATCTCGCGCGGCGTCTTCCGGTACCTGGAGCGGCTCGCGTCGCACGACGTCGCGCTGCGCGGCATGGCGTCCCTGCGCGCCAAGCTCTACACCGCGCTGGCGCAGGGCTCGCCCGCCGCGCTCGTGGGGCTGCGGCGGGGCGACCTGCTCGCGCGCGTCGGCGCGGACGTCGACGCGGTCGGTGACGTGGTCGTGCGCGCGTTCGTACCCGCCGGGGTCGCGCTCGCCGTGTCGGTGGGGTCCGTCGTGCTCGTGGGCGCCTTCCTGCCCGCGGCCGGGGTAGCGCTCGCGCTGTGCCTCCTGCTCGCCGCCGTCGTCGCACCGTGGCTCTCCGCCCGGTCGGCGCGCGAGGTCGAGGCGCGCGGCGCCACGACGCGCGCGGCGATGACCGCCACGACGCTAGAGATCCTCGAGGAGTCCGGGCCGCTCGCCGTGTCCGGGCGCCTCGGCACGCGCCTGGACGACCTGCGCGCGACCGACCGGGCGCTGGCCCGCGTGACCGACGACGGCGCCCGCCCCGCCGGGGTCGCGGCCGGGATCGCCGCGCTCGCCGTCGGCCTCGCGGTGCTCGCGTCGCTCCTGCTCGGCATCCCGGCCGTCACCGCCGGCACGCTCGCGCCCGTCGAGCTGTCCGTCATCGTCCTCACGCCCCTCGCGGTGTTCGAGGCGGCGAACACGCTGCCCGCAGCCGCCGTCCAGCTCCACCGCTCGCGGCAGGCCGCCGCGCGCGTCGTCGGGCTCCTCGACGGGCCGACGCCCGCGGCCGGCCGCGCGCCGACCCCCGCCCCCGGCGAGTCGGGCCGCGCCCCCGACCCGCGCACGTCCCTCGTGCTCGACGACGTCGCGGCCGGCTGGCCGGGCACCGGACGCACCGTCGTCGAGGGCGTCGACCTGGCGCTCACGCCGGGCCGTGCGGTCGCCGTCGTCGGGCCGTCGGGCGTCGGCAAGACGACGCTGCTCGCGACCGCCGCCGGGCTCGTCCCGGGGGTCGCGGGGCGCGTGCTCCTCGACGGCGTCCCGACGGCCGACCTCGCGCGCGAGGACGTGGCGCACCACGTCGTGCTCGTCGCGGAGGACGGGCACGTGTTCGACACGACCGTGCTGGAGAACCTGCGCGTCGCGCGCGGCGACGTCACGACCGAGGAGGCCGAGGCCGCCCTGCGGGCCGTCGGCCTCGACCCGTGGCTCGCCGCGCTGCCCGACGGTCTGGAGACGCTGCTCGGCCCCGACGCCACCACGGTCTCGGGCGGCGAGCGCCGCCGTCTGCTCGTGGCGCGCGCGCTCCTGTCCCCCGCGCCGCTGCTGCTGCTCGACGAGCCCGCGGAGCACCTCGACGCCGCGAGTGCCGACGCGCTCGTGCGGCACCTCGTCGCGACGACGCGCGCCGCGCAGGACCGGCGCGGCGTCGTCCTCGCGACGCACCGGCTGAGCGCGCTGGAGGCGGTCGACGAGGTGCTGCTGCTCGGGGTCCCCGACGGCGCGCCGGACGGCGCCCCCGCGCGCGTCGTCGCGCGCGGGACGCACGCCGAGCTGCTCGGGCTCCCCGCCTACCGCTGGGCGCTCGACCAGGAGGCCCCCGCGGTGCGGTGAGCCCGCGACGTCAGCCCTCGCCGAGGCGCGTGAGGAACAGCGCCTCGCCGACCGCGAGGTTCTCGATCTCGCTGGGCGCGACCGACTCGTTCGGCGCGTGGATGAGGCACGCGGGCTCCTCGACGCCGAGGAGCACGATCTCCGCGTCCGGGTACTGGCCGGCGAGCACGTTGCACAGCGGGATCGAGCCGCCCTGGCCCGCGGTGACCGTCTCGCGCCCGTACGCGTCCGCGAGCGCCCCCGTGAGCGTGTCGAACACGTGCCCGCTCGTGCGCGCCGCGAACGGCTGCCCGACGGCGTCGCGCTCGACCCGAACGCGCACCCCCCAGGGCGCGTGGGCCTCGAGGTGCGCGACGAGCTTGTCCTGCAGGTCCTGGGCGTCGGCGCCGGGCGGTACGCGCAGGTTGAGCCGCGCCGAAGCGCGCGGCTGGATCGCGGCCGCGGAGCCGACGACGCTCGGCGCGTCGATCCCGAGGATCGTCACGACGGGCCGCGCCCACAGCCGGTCGGCGACGCTGCCGGTCCCGACGAGCCCGACGCCGTCGAGCACGCCCGCGTCGCGGCGGAACTGGTCCTCGTCGTACGCGACGCCGTCCCACGTGCCGTGCGCGACGGCGGGCGGCACGCCGTCGATGGTCGTGTCGCCGTGCTCGTCGCGCAGGCTCGCGAGGATCGCGACGAGAGCCGCGAGCGCGTCGGGCGCGGCGCCGCCGAACATGCCGGAGTGGATCTCGCCCTCGAGCGCCTCGACGTGCACGACGACGTTCGCCGCGCCGCGCAGGGTGACGGTCAGCGTCGGGAGGCCGAGCTCGGCGTTGCCGGTGTCCTGGACGAGCATCGCGTCGGCCGCGAGCGCCCCGGGGTTCGCCTCGACCCACCGGTCGAGGCCGCCCGTGCCCTGCTCCTCGGAGCCCTCGACGACGAGCCGGACCCCGACGGGGAGGTCGTCGCCGCCGAGCGCGCGCAGGGCCCGCAGCGCGGTGAGGTGCGTGACGACGTTCCCCTTGCAGTCCGCGGCGCCGCGCCCGTAGAGGCGACCGTCGCGCTCGGTGAGCTCGAAGGGCGGGCTGGTCCACGCCGCGTCGTCGAGGTGCGGCTGGACGTCGTAGTGCGCGTAGAGCAGGACGGTCGGCGCGCCGTCGGGCCCGGGACGGTGGCCCAGGACGACCTGCGACCCGTCGGGCGTGACCTCCAGGCGCGTGTCGATCCCCTCCGCGCGGAACGCGTCGGCCACCCAGCGGGCGGCGCGCTCGCACTCGGCGCGGGGGTAGAGGCGCTCGTCGGCGACGGACGGGATGGCGACGAGCGTGCGCAGGTCGTCGAGCGCGCGCGGCAGGAGGCCCTGCACGGCGGCCCGCACCTCCTCGACGTGCCCGGTGGCGTCGGGTCGTGCTCCGGTGCTCGGCTGGCTCACGCGTCCTCCTCGGTCGTGGTTCCGGTGGTGGCGTCGGTGCCCTCGCCGCCCTGCTCGGTGGTGCGGCCGGGGTCGAGGTCGAGCGAGTCCACGTACGCGTCGAACGCGGCGAGCTGGTCGGGGCAGTAGACCTCGATGACGAGCCGGTCGCCGGCGAGCCGGCGCTCGTCGAGCACGGAGGGCCGCAGGCCGGGGCCGGCGGCCCCGTTCGCCGCGCCGAGGTTGGCGGTCGCCTCGACGAGGGCGGCCGGGTCGGCGCAGAAGCCGCCGCCGTCGTCGCCGAGGACGTCGGCGATCGTCTCCTCGCTGAAGGCGGTGATCCCGATCGCGGCGAACTGCTCGTGCAGCTCGGCCGCCTTCTGCTCGGCCTCGCGCGCGTCGCGGTTCGACCGCACGTTGTCGAACATGATCAGCATGACGGCGCCGAGGGCGACGAGGAGCAGCGCGGCGGCGGTGTACGTGACCCACCGTTTCGACGAGACCGGCTCGGGCTCGTGCTCGGGGACGTGGGAGGGGCGGGTCGTGGTCATGCCGCGTCCCCCTCCCCCGCCTCGTCCGCCGCCGCGAGCGCCGCGGCCTCGGGGTCCTTCCAGGACGGCTTGCGCAGCAGGTAGAAGAGCGCCGGGACGAGGATGCCGATGATCCCGAGGCCGCCACCGACGATCAGCACGTAGACGCCCACGTTCCCGCTGGAGAACTGCGCGGGCGGCACGAACCCGATGATCATCGCGGCCACCGAGGCGCAGAACCCGACGACGCACAGGAGCGTCAGCGCGGGCGCGCGGTAGCCGCGCGGGTGGTCGGGTGCCCGACGGCGCAGCCGCACCGCCGCGACGAACAGCAGCAGGTACATGACGAGATACACCTGCGTCGTGATGACGGACAGGATCCAGTAGGCGCTCGAGACGTCGGGGATGAAGGCGTACAGGAGCGCGATGCCGGTCGTGATGACACCCTGCGTGACGAGGATGTTCTGCTGCACGCCGTGCTTGTTGAGCCGCTGCAGGAACGGCGGCAGGTAGCCCTCCTCGCGCGCGACCGTGAGCAGGCCCTTCGACGGCCCGGCGAGCCAGGTGAGCATGCCGCCGAGCGACGCCGCGATGAGCATGAGGCCGAGGATCGGCGTCAGCCAGCTCACGCCGAAGTTGGCGAAGAACGCGTCGAACGCCTGCATCACCCCGGCGGTCAGGCTGAGCTGGTCGGCGGGGATCACCCAGCTGATCGCGACGGCCGGGAGGATGAAGATCACGAGGACGAGCCCGATCGCCAGGAACATCGACCGCGGGAACTCCGTCGCCGGCCTGCGCAGGCTCGTCACGTGCACCGCGTTCATCTCCATGCCCGCGTACGACAGGAAGTTGTTGACGATGAGCACCAGCGACGCGAGCCCGGTCCAGGCCGGCAGCAGGTGCTGCGCGTCCATCGGCGCGGCCGACGGGTTGCCCTGGGCCAGGAAGACGACGCCGAGCACGACGAGGATCGCGGCCGGGACGAGCGTCCCGATGACGAGGCCCCAGCTCGACAGCCCCGCGACCGTCTTGGTGCCCTGGGAGGAGAGCCACACGCCCGTCCAGAAGAGCACGACGATGACGATCGCCACGTAGAGCCCGTTGCTCGCGAGGCTCGGGTTGATGACGTAGGCGAACGTGCTCGCGACGTACCCGAGCAGGCTCGGGTAGTAGAAGATCGTCATCGCGAACTGGCACCAGATCGCGAGGAACCCGAGCGGCTTCGACACGCCGTCCGCGACCCAGCGGTACACGCCGCCCGACCACCCCGACGCCAGCTCGGCCGACACGAGCGACGTCGGGAGCAGGAACACGAGCGCCGGGACCACGTAGAGGAACACGGCCGCGAGGCCGTAGACCGCCATGGTCGGCGCGGCGCGCAGGCTCGCGACCGACGACGTGATCATGAACGCGAGCGTGAGCCACGTGATGTAGTTCTTCGGTGTCCGTGCCGTGATCGCCGCGCGCACCTCAGCGTGCGTCGGCGCGCCCGTGGACGAGCCCATCCCCCACCCCCGAAGCCGCGACCCCGCCGGGGCCGACCGGGACGGCGCGCGGACGGCGCGTCGTCGGAACACCGCGAACATATCGCCGCGACGCAGGTCGCGCCTGGGGAGTCGTCCGGGGCACGGCCGGGTCGCGGACCGGGCGCCGCACCAGCGCCGAACCGTCTCGGGGCGGCGCGGGCGCGGTGATACGTTCGCGAGGCGGCCCGTCCCGCGCAGCGCGAGGGCCGTGACGACGACACGGACGACCTCAAGGAGCAGCGGTGAAGATCCTCGTGCCCGGCACCATCGCCCTCGACGTGCACGCGGGCCCGGACGACGAGGTCGTCGTGTACGACGCCGCGGCCCCGTTCCGCCCCGAGGACGCCGACGCCGAGGTGCTCGTGGTGTGGGGCGGCTCCGCGGAGAACCTCGCCGACGCCGCGGCGCGGCTCCCGCGCCTGCGCTGGGTCCAGACGCTCGCCGCAGGCCCCGACGCCGTGCTCGCCGCCGGGTTCGGGCCGGACGTGACGATCACCTCCGGCCGGTCCCTGCACGACGGCCCCGTCGCGGAGCACGCGCTCGCGCTGGTCCTCGCCGCCGTGCGCCGACTCGACGTGCTCGGGGCGGCGCAGCGCGAGCACCGGTGGGACACCGCGGTGAACCAGGCGCAGGCGGACCCGGCGACGGCCGCGCGCTACACGCTCGACGGCGCACGCGTGACCGTGTGGGGCTTCGGCTCGATCGCCGCCCGGCTCGCGCCGCTGCTCGCGGCGCTCGGCGCCGACGTGACGGGCGTCGCGAGCCGCCGCGGCGAGCGGCACGGCTTCCCCGTCGTGACCGACGACGACCTCCCCGACGTGCTCGCCTCGACCGACGTGCTCGTCTCGCTCCTGCCCGCCCTCGACACGACGCGGCACGCATTCGACGCCGCGCGGATCGACCAGCTCCCCGACCACGCGGTCTTCGTCAACGTCGGCCGCGGCGCCACGGTCGACGAGGACGCGCTCGTCGCCGCGCTGCACGACGGGCGCCTCGGCGGCGCCGCGCTCGACGTCACCGGGTCCGAGCCCCTGCCCACGGAGTCGCCCCTGTGGGACGCGCCGCGCCTGGTCCTCACGCCGCACGTCGCGGGCAACCGGCCCCAGCGCGCGTCCGAGCTCGTCAACGCCAACCTCGACGCGCTCCGCGCGGGCCGCGAGCTCCGCAACGTCGTCCCCCGCTGAGTGCATGGCATCGTCGCGTCGGGTGGGCCCGGACGCGACTTTTTCCTGCACTCAGCGGGGACGCTTCCGGGGTCTACCAGCGGCCGTTGCGGGGGCGCGGCTGGCACCGCGGGCACGTGTACGACGACCGGTTCATGAACTCGTCGCGCCGGACGGGCGTGCCGCACCGGGGGCACGGCTCGCCCTCCTGCCCGTACACGGCGAGCGACCGCGAGAAGTAGCCGGACTGCCCGTTCACGTTGACGTACAGCGCGTCGAAGCTCGTGCCGCCCTGCGCGAGGGCCTCGGTCATGACCTCGGCCGCCGCGTCGAGCAGGCGGTGCGCCTCGGGACGGCGCAGCGTGTCCGTCGCGCGGGCGTAGTGCAGCCGGGCGCGCCACAGCGCCTCGTCCGCGTAGATGTTGCCGACCCCGGACACGACGGTCTGGTCGAGCAGCGCGCGCTTGACGCCCGTCCGACGACGCCGGATCGCGTCCACGACATCGGCGCGCCGCAGCGACGGGTCGAGCAGGTCCCGGCCGATGTGCGCGACCGGCGCCGGGACCGCGGCGAGGTCGGAGCCGAGGCCGCCGGGGGCTCCGTCGGGCGTCGGGACGAGGTCCTGGACGGACAGGTGCCCGAACGTGCGCTGGTCGACGAAGTCGAGCGCCTGCGCACCGTAGGCGGTGCGGTCGTCGTGCTCGAGCACCACGCGCACCCGCAGGTGCGGCGAGCGGTCGGCGAGCGCGACGCCGGAGCGGACGAGGAGCTGGCCCGACATCCCGAGGTGGGCCAGCAGGGCGGCGGCGGGGCCGTCGACGGACCCGGCGGCGGGCTCGAGCGGGAGCCAGAGGAACTTGCCGCGGCGCACCGCGGCGCCGAGCCGCTGGCCGAGCAGCTCGTCGCGGAAGCCCGCCGGCCCGCCCTCGTGGCGCCGCACGCTGTAGTCGCGCAGCACCTCCACGTCGACGACGCGGGCGCCCACGACGTGGCGGGCGAGACCGTCACGGACGGTCTCGACCTCGGGCAGCTCAGGCACCGGCGTCCTCGGCGGCGACCGGCGAGGCCGCGGACGCCGCCTCGCGCTCGGCCTGCTCCGCCGCGAGCGCGCGGTACGCGCGCTCCGCGGCCTCCTGCTCGGCGTACTTCTTCGCCGTCCCGCTGCCCGTGCCGTAGAGGCGGCCGTCGAGGTGCACGTACGACGTGAAGACCCGCGCGTGGTCCGGGCCGACGGCGTCGCTCGAGTACGACGGCGCGCTCAGCCCGGCCGTGGCCGCGGCCTCCTGGAGCGACGTCTTCCAGTCGAGCCCGGCGCCCAGACCGGCCGCCGCCGACAGCGTCGGCTCGACGAGCCCGAGCACGAGCCCGCGGGCGGGCTCCAGGCCGTGGCTCAGGTAGACCGCGCCGATGATCGCCTCGACCGTGTCGGAGAGGATCGAGTCCTTGTCGTTGCCGCGCGTGCGGATCTCGCCCTTGCCGAGCAGCACGTACTGCCCCAGGCCGAGCCGGCGCGCGATCGCGGCGAGCGACTTCTGCGAGACGGTCGCGGCCCGCATCTTGGCGAGCTCGCCCTCGGACAGGTCGGGGTGGCGGCGGTAGAGGGTCTCCGTGACGACGAGGCCCAGGACGGTGTCACCGAGGAACTCGAGACGCTCGTTCGTGGGGATGCCGCCGTTCTCGTGCGCGAACGACCGGTGCGTGAGCGCAAGCACGAGAAGCTCGGGGTCCAGATGGACCCCGAGCTTCTCGAGAAGACCGGATGCCGGTGCAGCCGGTGCCACGCGCCTCAGCCTGCGTGCTCGGTGCGCAGCGCCTCGGCGTACTGGCGGCCCTTGTAGGTACCGCACGTCGGGCACGCCGCGTGCGACAGCTTGTCGCCCTTGCACTGCGGGCAGGTGGTGAGGTTCGCGGCGGTCGTCTTCCACTGCGAACGACGCGCACGGGTGTTGCTGCGCGACATCTTGCGCTTCGGAACAGCCACGGCTAGCTCTCTTTCGTCTCGTCGGACACGTTCGAGGTGTCGAACATGCTCTCCAGCGCCGACCAGCGAGGGTCGACAAGTTCGTGGGTGTGGCCCGGGTCGTCCGCCAGGCGCGCACCGCACTCGGAGCACAGCCCCGGGCAGTCCGCTCGGCACACCGGACTGAATGGTAGTGCAGTGACGACCGAATCCCGTAGCGCGGGCTCGATGTCCGCGAGGTCGCCGTCCAGCTCGTAGACGTCCTCGGCGTCCTCCAGGTCGTTGCCCGACTCCTCGGCGGCCTTCGCGCGCTCCGGGTAGGCGAACAGCTCGCCGAGCTCGACCGAGACGTCCTCGTGCACCGTGTCGAGGCAGCGCACGCACTCCCCGACCGCGCGCCCCGTCACCGTCCCGGAGACGAGCACGCCCTCCATGACGGCCTCGAGACGCAGGTCGAGCTCGAGCTCGCTGCCCTCGGGGATGCCGATGACGGCGGTCCCGAGGTCGGCCGGCGCGGGGACGGTCCGGCGGACCGTCAGCATGCTCCCGGGTCGCCGACCGAGCTCGTGCGTGTCGAGCACGAGCGGCGACGTCTTCTCGGCGGTGATGGTGCGCTCCAGGATCGGAGCCCGCAGGCGTGGGCGCCCGCGGACGGTGGTCAACGATGGTCGGGGGCCGGCGACCACTCGACGGCGGCTGCCAGGCACGGGTCGACGCGTAACGCGACGAGCCAAACATCGATCTTACGTCACCGGACGCCGTGGTCGCCACCTTCGCGGCGCCGACCACGACGGTGGTCGGGCCCGGCGACCGGCACGCCCGTCAGCGGGCCGCGCGCTCCCCGCCGCGCTCGCGCATCGTCGCCGGGAACGGCGACTCGTCGGCGTCGCCGAAGCGGTCGCCGAGCCGGTCCGCGAGCTTCGCCCGGCCGGCCTGGACCTGCGCGAGGAGCTTGCCGAGGTCCACCTCGAAGTCCGCGAGCCGCCGGTCGCAGTAGTCGTCGGCGTCGCGCTGCAGCACGGCCGCCGCCTCCTGCGCCTCGTCGACGATGTCGCGGGCGCGCGCCTCCGCCTGGACCACCACCTGCTCCGTCTGCACGAGCTCGATCGCCCGGGCGCGCGCCGTCGTGAGGATCTCCTCCGCCTGCCGGTGCGCGTCCTCGAGCACGGCGTCCGCCTGCGCGAGCACCTCGTCCGCGTGCGAGAGCTGCTCCGGCAGCGCGCCCCGCAGCTCGTCCAGGAGCGCGAGGGCGTCGCCCTTGTGCACCAGCACCGACGCGGACATCGGCATCGTGCGCGCCGACTCGACGAGGTGCGTGAGGTCGTCGAGGATCGCGTTCAACCCGACCTGCGCCTCCTCGCCCGCGCGGTCGTCGTGCGTCGGCCGTCGGTCCTGCTGCTCGCTCACGTACCCGGTCCTTCCCGTCGTGCTCACCTGCTGGTCCCCTGCGTCCGTGCCAGCGCCGCCCGGACGGCGTCGCCCACCCCCGGCGGGACGAGGTCGTCCACCGGTCCCCCGTACCGCGCGATGTCCTTCACGAGCGACGACGCGACGTGCAGGAGCGCGGCGTCGCCCGCGACGAACACCGTCTCGACCCCCGCGAGGTGCCGGTTCATGAGCGCCATCGGCAGCTCCGCGTCGAAGTCGGCGCCGCCGCGCAGGCCCTTGACCACCGCCGTCGCACCGACGTCGCGGCAGAAGTCGACGAGCAGCCCCGGCACGACCTCGACCCGGACGCCGTCCAGCCCCGCGTCCCGCACCGCGGACCGCGCGAGGTCCACGCGCTCGTCGACGCTCAGGAGCGCCGACTTCGACGCGTTCCGCGCGACGCCGACGACGACCTCGTCGAAGAGGGCGCGCGCACGGCGGACGATGTCGAGGTGGCCCAGGGTGATCGGGTCGAACGACCCGGGACAGACGGCTGTGGTCACCTCGTCACGGTAGTACACGGGGGCCGCTGGACCCGGGCGGCGCGGCCGGGCGCGCGCCGACCGTCGTCGGGCGCGACGATGGTCGACGTGACCACCCCCGCCGTCGTCCCGCTCACCGACCCCGCACTGCTGCGCTCGCTGCACCGCGACGTCCTCGTGCCGTCGTTCCCGCCGGCCGAGCTCGTCGACGAGCAGGAGCTGCTCGACGCCCACGCGAGCGGGCGGCTGCGCAGCCTCGGCGTCGTCGAGGAGGGCCGCGTCGTCGCCGGCGTGGTCGGCGAGTGGTTCGCCGACGCGCGCGTCCTCCTCGTGCTCTACCTCGCGATCGCCCGCGGACGCCGCGGCGGCGGCGTGGGCCGTCGTCTCGTCACCACGGCGCTCGACGACTGGCGCGCGCTCGACCCGCTCGTCGTCGTGGGCGAGGTCGAGCACCCCGCGCACCACACGGGCAGCGAGGCCCACGGCGACCCGGTCGCGCGGCTCCGGTTCTACGCGCGCCTCGGGGCGCGCGTCCTGGCGCTCCCCTACTTCCAGCCCGGCGACGGCCCGGGTGGCGAGCGCGTGCCCGCGCTCCTCCTCGTGTCGTTCCCCCTCGGCCCGCACGCCGCCGAGGACGACGTCCCGGCCGCGCCGCTGCGCGCGTTCCTCGCGGAGAACCTCCGCGAGAGCGAGGGCACGGTCGCCGACGACGCCGCGACCCGCCGCCTGCTCGACGCCGCGGGCGGGGACAGCGTCCGCCTCGTCGACCCGGACGACCCCGCCGCCCTCGCGACCGTGCCCGTCGGCACCCTCTCCCCGGCCGAGACCCGAGCCCCGACTGCCTGACCCCCCGGTCCCGCGGACGCCCCCACCGACCAGGCAGTCCCGGCAGGCCGAGCAGGCGGTCTGGGTGCGTCAACCGACCCGGACGAGCCAGAACCACCTTGTCGACGGGGACGTGGGGCCGGATACGGGTGGGCGGCGGGCTATGCGTCGTCGGGGAGCTGCGGGCCGACGAAGAACACCGCGGTCTCGCCGTAGTCCTTGTGCGCGACGAGCTCCCAGCCGGCGGGCCACGTCGGCTCGGGCGTGCGCGTCGAGCGCTCGACGACGACGACGGCGGCCGGGTCCAGCACGCCGGGCACGGCGAGGTGCGCGAGGACGCGCTCGAGCGCCTCGGCCGTCACGTCGTAGGGCGGGTCCACGAGCACGAGGTGGAAGGGGCCGTGGCCCGCACGCCCCCGGGACGACGCACCGGCCGCTCCGGCCGCGTCCCCGGCCGCCGACCGCTGCGCCGCGGCCGCCGCCACGCCCGCGACGAACGCCTCGGCCGGCTGCGCGACGACGTGCACGTTCGACAGGCCGAGGGCGGCGACGTTGCGTCGTGCGACGTCGGCCGCGACCCGCGCGGAGTCGACGAGCGTGACGTCGGCCGCGCCGCGGCTCGCCGCCTCGAGGCCGAGCGCGCCGGAGCCCGCGTAGAGGTCGAGGACGCGCGCGTCGTCGACCACGCCGAGGTGCTCGAGCCGGGAGAAGATCGCCTCCCGCACGCGCTCGCTCGTCGGTCGCGTGCCGCGGGGCGGGACCTGCAGCGTGCGCCCACCGACTGTTCCCGCCACGATCCTCGTCACGCGCCCACCCTACGCAGACGCCGCGGCGCCCCGCCGTCACGCACGCTCGAGGAACTCCTCGCGCTCGGGGTCGAGCTGCTCGCGGATCGCGGCAGCGAGCGCCGGGTGGTCCGCGAGGTCCGGGTCCTGCGCGACGACCTCTGCCGCGTCCGCCCGCGCGGTCTCGATGACGTCCGCGTCCTTGACGACGCGCAGGAGCCGCAGGGAGCTCGCACGCCCCGACTGGGCGGCACCCAGGACGTCGCCCTCGCTGCGCAGCTCGAGGTCGACGGTGGCGAGCTCGAACCCGTCCGTCGTGCGCGCGAGCGTCTCGACGCGCGTCGCGGCGGGCGTGCCCGGCTGCGCGGTCGACACGAGCAGGCACAGCCCGGCGGCCGACCCGCGGCCGACGCGTCCGCGGAGCTGGTGGAGCTGGGAGATGCCGAACCGGTCCGCGTCGAGCACGACCATCGCCGTGGCCTCCGGGACGTCGACGCCGACCTCGACGACCGTCGTGGAGACGAGCACCTGGACGGCTCCCGACGCGAAGTCGGCCATCACGGCGTCCTTCTCGGCAGGCGGCATCTGGCCGTGCAGCACGCCGACCGTCAGCCCGGCGAGCCGCGGGTGGGCGCGCAGCTCCTCCGCGACCTCCAGCACGGCGCGCAGCGGCGGCCGCTCGACGGCGTCGGGCGCCTCGGGGTCGAGCAGGAAGTCCGGGACGTCGTCGAAGTCGTCGTCCCCCGTCCCGCCCGCGTCGGCGTCCGGCTCGTCCGGGTGGATGCGGGCGCACACCACGTACGCGCGGTGGCCGGCGTCGACCTCCTCGCGCACGCGTGCCCACGTCCGCTCCATCCAGGTGGGGTTCCCGGCGGGCACGACGTGCGTCGTGATGCCCGACCGCCCGGCGGGGATCTCCGTGAGCGACGACGTCTCGAGGTCGCCGAACACGGTCATCGCGACAGTGCGCGGGATCGGCGTCGCCGTCATGACCAGCAGGTGCGGGGAGGTGCGCGCCTTCGCTCGCAGCGCGTCGCGCTGCTCGACGCCGAACCGGTGCTGCTCGTCGACGACCACGAGCCCGAGGTCGGCGAACTGCACGTTCTCGGAGAGCAGCGCGTGCGTGCCCACGACGATCCCCGCCGCGCCGCTCGCGGCGTCGAGCAGGGCCTCCTTGCGCGCGGCGGCACCGAGCGACCCGGTGAGGAGCGCGACGCGCGTCCCGTGCTCGCCGCCCCCGAGGAACCCGCCCTCGGCGAGCGGCCCGAGGAGCGCCCGCAGGGTCCGCGCGTGCTGCGCGGCGAGCACCTCGGTGGGCGCGAGGAGCGCCGCCTGGCCGCCGGCGTCGATCACCTGGAGCATCGCGCGCAGCGCGACGACGGTCTTGCCAGAGCCGACCTCGCCCTGGAGGAGCCGCTGCATGGGGCGCGCGAGCGCGAGGTCGGCGGCGATCTCCCGGCCCACCTCGCGCTGTCCCTGCGTGAGCGTGAACGGCAGCGCCGCGTCGAAGTCCGCGAGGATGCCCGGCTCGCCCTCCGGCCGGGGCGGGCGGGCGGTCGCGGGCTCGGCGGCGGCCCGCGCGCGCCGCTGCGCGAGCGCGGCCTGGAGGACGAACGCCTCCTCGTACCGCAGCCGGTCGCGACCGCGCCGCCACTGCTTCTCGTCGTACGGCTCGTGGACGTCGCGCAGCGCCTCGAGCCGGGTACCGAGCCCGCGCCTCTCGCGGACGGCGTCGGGCAGCGGGTCGGGGACGTCCTCCTCGCGCAGCGGGTCGAGGACGGTCCGCACGGCGGGCTGGATCTTCCAGCTCGGGATGCTCCCGCTCGCGGGGTAGATGGGGATGGGCCTGCTCGCCTCGAGGACGGCGCTCTCGGCGTCCTCGGCGTCGTCGTCCATGCCGATGATCTTGTAGTCGGGGTGCGTGAGCTGGCGCGTGCCCCGGTAGAGGCCGACGACGCCCGTGAACAGGCCGTGCCGCCCCGGCGCGAGCCGCTGCTCGTGGTAGCGCAGCACGTTGGGGCTCTTGGCGAAGAACGTGAGGGAGAGCTGCTGCGGGCCGTCCGTCACGATCGCCTCGAGGATGGCGCCCGCGCGGTTGCGCATGCGCCGGACGGTCGCGCTGCGGACCTGGGCGACGATCGTCACGTGCTCGCCGAGGGCGAGCCCACCGAGGTCCGTGAGCCGGCCGGGATCACCGTAGCGGCGCGGGTAGTGGCGCAGCAGGTCGCCCACCGTCTCGAGGCCGAGCTTCGCGAGCGGCCCCGCGCTGCGCGTCCCGACGGCGCGGGTCAGCGGCTCGGCCAGCCGGTCCGTCATGCGCCCACCACCTCGTCCGTGCCGTGGTGGACGACGGCGCCCTCCACGGCGAGCGCGACGGTGCCGCCGTCCCGGCCCGAGCGCAGGAGCACGAGCTCGGCCCCGGACCGGGCGGCCGCGGGGGCGAGCGCGTCGAGCGCCGGGAGGGGGACGTCGTCGTCCGCGAGGACCGTGACGACCTCGGCGGGACGCTCGAGCAGGCTCTCCAGCAGCCCGACGAGCCGGCGCGCGACCTCGGGGCCGTCCGTCCCGGCCGCCGACGCCCGGGAGGTGCGCACCGTGGCGAGCGCGGACCGCACGGCGTCCACGCGTCCGGGGCCGTCGACCAGCTGGGCGGCGGCGAGCGCGACCGTCACGTGCAGGTCCGTCGGGGCCGGGAGCACCTCGAGCGACTCGACGCCGTCCTCGCGCAGGGCTGCGCGGAGCGTCGCGACGTCCTGCTCGGAGAGGTCGCCGCCGGGCAGCACCACGACGTGCGCCGCGCGCGCGTCGACGGCGACGCGGTGCAGCGCCGCGAGGTCGGGCGCACCGGGCTCGTCGCGCAGGAGCACGACGGCGCCCGCGCGCGCGAGGTCCGCGACGAGCCCTGGTGCACTGGTCACCGCGACGAGCCCCGGCTCGTCGGACGGGGCACGGTCCGCCGTGGTGCCGCCCGCTTGCGCTCGGTGACCGTGCCCGTGCGCGCCCGGCAGGTGGCGCACGCGGACCTGCCGCAGCGCGACGAGCGCTCCTGCTCCCTCCCGCGAGGCGCGGCCCTGGGCGTCGGCGAGCACCGCCCGCCCGGCGACGACCGCGGCCATCGGGTCGTCGGTGTGGACGTGCGCCTGCCAGAGCCCCGACCCGTCCTCGCCCGCGCCGCCGACGACCACGACGGAGTCCCCGATCCGGGACAGGTCGGACCGCAGCCGCTCCCCCGGTCCCGTCGACGCGCCCGCGGCGTCGCGGAGGGCACCGCCCGGCAGGTCGACCACGTACATCACCTCGAACTCGCCCCCCTCGTGCGCGGCCTCGGTCCCCGACGCCGCCCCCGGGGACGACCCGGTGACCGGCGTCATGCCGGACATCATGCCCAGCACCTCCGACACGACCGGCGCGGGGGTCCCCGGTACCGCGCCGGGCTCGTCGAGGCGCGCGTCGACGAGCCCGCGGCCCGGCTCGTCGATCTGCGTGCGGCCCGATCCGCCGGTCCGCTCGTCGAGCGCCGCGACGAGCGCGCCGAGCACGAGCACGAGGCCGAGGGCCCCGGCGTCGAGCACCTGTGCCCGTGCTAGCGCGTCGAGCTCGTCGGTGCTGCGCAGCGCCGCCGCGCGGGCGCCGTCCCGCGCCGCCGCGGCGACGGCACCGGGCGAGGGGTCGCCGTCCGTGACCACGTCCGCGGCCGCGCGGGCCGCCGCGTCCGCCGCGGTGAGGATCGTGCCCGGCGCCGGGCGTGCGACGGCGCCCCGGGCCTTGCGCGCGGCGCGGTCCAGGCCGACGGCGAGCGCCGCCCCCGAGACCGTCCGGTGCTCGGCGAGCTCGAGCGCGAGCCCGCGCAGGTACTCGCTGAGGATGACGCCGGAGTTGCCGCGCGCGCCGACGAGCGCCCCGCGCGCGAGACGCACGAGGACGTCGCCCGCCCCGCCCGCTGAGCCCGCGGTGTCCGCCGTGCCCGCGGGCAGCGCCCGCACGGCGTCGAGCAGCGTGAGGTACATGTTCGTGCCGGTGTCCGCGTCGGCCACGGGGAAGACGTTCACGCGGTCGAGCGACGCGCGCGCCTGGGCGAGGGCGTGGACACCACCACGACCCCACGCGACGACGACGGCGGCGTCGACCACGTCGGCTCCTGGGCTCACGTCGGGACGGCTCCTCGTACGCTGGGGGACGGCCCGGCCGCGCGCGGCGGGTCGGACGACCCGGCGGTCGTCGGGACCACGGTAGTCAACCCGGCCCCCGGTCGTGGGGCGAGCCGCCCCGGGTCCGACGTGATCCGTGCGACGCGGACCCGGTTTGAGCTGAGGGCCTCGGATCGGCTACCCTGACGAGGTTGCCCGGGTGCTTCGCGCGCCCTCGACGTCGTCGAGGAGCCGCCGAGGAACACCGGGCCGGACACCCTACAGACCATTCAGGACGTCGCCGCTGCGTGCGCGACGTGCACGACGATCAGGAGAAACCGTGGCTGCCAACTGCGACGTCTGCGGCAAGGGCCCGGGCTTCGGGCACAGCATCTCGCACTCCCACATCCGCACGAAGCGCCGCTGGAACCCGAACATCCAGCGCGTGCGCGCCGTGGTCGCGGGGACGCCCAAGCGCCTCAACGTGTGCACCTCGTGCCTCAAGGCCGGCAAGGTCACCCGCCCCGCCTGAGTCGCGCGACTCCTCCACGAGAGCGCCCGCCGGTCCCCGGCGGGCGCTCTCGTCGTCTGCGGCCCCGGACGCCCGAGCTCCGAAGACCTCCTGAGGATCCGGACAAACGGGCTTGGTGTATCCCCGCCCGGGTGGCAGTCTTTGTTCATGGTGACGGAACTGAGCGAGGTAACGATCCGCCCGGCCGGCCCCGCGGACGCGCGCGCCATCGCGGCCGTGCACATCGCGTCGTGGCGCGGCGCGTACGCCGGCATCGTGCCGGACGAGTACCTCGCCTCCCTCGACCACGACCAGCGTGAGAAGCACTGGGTCCAGAGCCTCGGCACCGCCGGGGCGCGCACGTGGCTCGCCGACGCCGACGGCCGCACCATCGGCTTCGCCACCCTCGGCCCGGGTCGCGACGAGGATGCCGAGCCCGGGGACCTCGAGATCTACGCCATCTACCTCGACCCCGAGTCCTGGGGCCGCGGTGTCGCGCGCGACCTCATGCGCACCATGCTCGGCGAGGTGGGCCCCGGCACCACCGTCACGCTCTGGGTCCTCGAGGACGCCGAGCGTGCGCGCCGGTTCTACCGTCGGCACGGGTTCAGCCCGGACGGGGTCGAGCGCCGCGACGACATCGGCGGCAAGGACCTCACCGCCGTCCGCTACCGCCGGAGCTGACCCCCGCGCTCAGGCGCGGAAGTGGTCCCACCCCGACGACCGGCGCGGCACCGCGCCGTCCAGGCGCACGCCCGCGCCGTCGTCGCCCGCGGGACGCACCGTGCCGAGCCGCCGGAACCCGGCCGGGAGCGGTGCCGCCGCGGGGAACGTGGCGAGCAGACCGTGGTCCTCTCCCCCGGACAGGACCCACCCGTCGACGAGCTCCGCCCCGTCGCCCTCGCCCGCGAGCGCGGCGCCCGCGTCCCGCAGCCGGGCACGGTCGGCGTCGAGCGCGCCCGGGTCCAGGTCCACGACGACGCCGCTGGCCCGCGCGACCCGCCCCGCGTCCCGCAGCAGGCCGTCCGAGACGTCCATCATCGCCGTGGCCCCGGCGTCGGCCGCGACCGGGCCCGCGGCGAGCGGCGGGTCGGGACGCAGGTAGGCGGCGACGAGCGCGTCGTCGACGTCCGCGCGACCGGCGTCGAGCAGCGCGAGACCCGCGGCGGACCGCCCGAGCGTCCCCGCGAGCGCGACGACGTCACCCGCCCGGGCCCCGCCCCGCAGCACCGGCTCGCGACCCTCCAGGTCCCCGTGGACAGTCACGGCGACCACGACCTGGTCCCCTCCGGACAGGTCGCCGCCCACGACCGCGGCACCGAGCGGGGTGCACGCGTCGGCCAGCCCGCGCGCGAACCCGGTGACCCAGTCGACCGGCAGGTCGCCCGGCATGACGAGCGAGACGACGAGCGCCGCGGGGCGCGCGCCCATGGATACGACGTCGGCGAGGTTCTGCACGGCGGCGCGGCGGCCGACGTCGTAGCCCGTCGACCAGCGCCGGCGGAAGTGCCGGTCCTCGACGAGGACGTCGGTGGACACGACGTAGCGGCCGTCGGGCGCGGCGACGACCGCGCAGTCGTCCCCCGGCCCGACGAGCGTCGAGGGGGCCGTGGGCAGCAGGGGGAAGATCCGGGCGAGGAGCGCCTCCTCGGGCACGTCGCGGACCAGCAGGGGCGTCTCGCTCACGCGGCCACCCTAGTCGCCGCCCGGGCGGTCACGGGCACCCGTCGCGGGCCGCTACGGTGGTCGCGTGCTCGACGTCGTCCCTCCCCGCTCCCCCTCCGCCCGCCCCGGGTCGTCCCGGCCGTCCCGGCGCCGGCTCGTCCGCGCCCTGGCCGTCCCCGCGCTCCTGGGCGTCGTGGCCGCGACCGCCGCCTGCGCGCCGCGCATCGGCGTCCCCGTGGCGGACGACGCCCAGAACCCGCTGTGCGCGGACGTCGTGCTCGCGCTGCCCGACTCGCTGGGCGAGGACCTACCGAAGGTCGGCACGACGAGCCAGGCCACGGCCGCCTGGGGCGAGCCGGGCGCCGCGGTGACGCTGCGGTGCGGCGTCGAGGTGCCCGGGCCCACGACGACGGCGTGCCAGAGCGTCGTGTCCGAGGGGGGCAGCGTCGACTGGCTCGTCGTCGAGGACGAGGGCACGTGGACGTTCACCACCTACGGGCGCGACCCCGCGGTGCAGGTCGTCGTCCCGCCCGCCGTGACGGAGGGGCACTCGACGTCGTTCATCGCGGACCTGGGCCGCGCCGTCATGGAGGTCCCGCAGACGCGCGCGTGCGTCGGGGTGGGCGACGTCGGCTGAGCCGCTGCCCGTCCCGGGCCTGCCTCCGGCCCGCCGCCCGCGCGGTCAGCGCAGGCCGGTGGGCCGCTCGAGCGCGAGCGCGACGAGCTCGTCGATGAGGTCGGGGTAGCTGAGCCCCGACTTCTCCCACATGCGCGGGTACATCGAGAACGGCGTGAAGCCCGGCATGGTGTTGATCTCGTTGACGACGACCCGCTCGTCGGGCGTGACGAACACGTCGACGCGCGAGAGGCCCTCCGCGCCGACCGCCTCGAACGTGCGCACGGCGATCTCGCGCACGCGCTCGACGAGGTGCTCCGGGAGGTCCGCCGGGCACGACAGCTCGACCCCGGCCTCGTCGAGGTACTTGGCCTCGAAGTCGTAGAAGTCGTGCTGCTCGCCCGTGACGACGATCTCCCCCGGCAGGGACGCGCGCGGCCGCGCTCCCCCGCGCCCGCCGAGGACGGCGCACTCGATCTCGCGACCGACGACGCCCGCCTCGACGACGACCTTCGGGTCGTGCTCCTGCGCTGCCGCGATCGCCGCGGGCAGGTCGGCGAGGTCGTCGACCTTGGAGATGCCGAGGCTCGACCCGGCGCGCGCGGGCTTGACGAAGACGGGCAGGCCGAGCGCGGCCACCGCCTGCGTCACCGTCTCCGGGTCGCGCTCGAACGCTCCCGGCTTGACGACGGTGTACGGCGCGATCGGCAGGCCCTCGCCCGCGAGCACGAGCTTCATGAAGTGCTTGTCCATGCCGACCGCCGAGGCGAGGACGCCCGCGCCCACGTAGCGCACGTCGGAGAGCTCGAGCATGCCCTGGAGGGTGCCGTCCTCGCCGTAGGGGCCGTGCAGGAGCGGGAAGACGACGTCCACCTCGCCGAGCACGCGCGGCACCTCGCCGGGTGTGAGCACGCGCAGGTCCCGGCGCCCGGTCGACAGCGGGAGGATGACCTCCTCGCCCGTCGGCTCGACCTGCGGCAGCCGGCCTGCCGTGATCTCCCAGCGCGACGGCTCGTCGGCCGCGAGGACCCACTCGCCCGACGGCGTGATCCCGACGGGGACGACGTCGTAGCGCGACCGGTCGATGGCGCGCAGGACGCCCGCGGCGGTCGCGGCGGAGATGGCGTGCTCGCCCGAGCGCCCGCCGAACAGCACGAGGACGCGGGGCTTGCGGGGGGCGCCGGTGGGGTGCTCGTCGGTGGACGGCACGGACCGGTCGGGGCTCTGGCTGGACATCGCCGACGACCCTACCGGACGCCTGCTCGCGCGCGGACGCGCGCCGGTGCGAGATCTCGGCGAGATCCCGGGAACGATCCGGGAGTCTCCGGCGTTGGGAGTGCCGTGGAAGACACGACTCTCGAGGCCCCCGCGGCCGACGACCCCGACCATAGTCCCGGCCGCACCGGCCCCGGCAGCGAGCGGACGCACCCACGCGTCCCCGTCGACCGCAGGGCGGTGCGGGCACGATGACGACCTTCCTCTCCCTCCTCCTCGGGCTCCTCGTGGTCCTCGCGATCACGGCGGCGACGGCCTACTTCGTCGCGCAGGAGTTCGCCTACATGACCGTCGACCGCTCCCGGCTGGGGGCCAAGGCGGAGGCCGGCGACGAGTCGGCCCGGCGCGCGCTCGCCGTGACCCGGCGCACCTCCTTCGTCCTGTCCGGCGCGCAGCTCGGCATCACGGTGACGGGCCTGCTCGTCGGCTACGTGGCCGAGCCCCTCATCGGGCAGTCGCTCGGCACCATGCTCGGCGGCGTCGGCGTCCCGACGGGTGTCGGGGTCGCGGTGGGCACCGTCCTGGCGCTCGTGCTGTCGACGATCATCCAGATGCTCTTCGGCGAGCTGTTCCCCAAGAACCTCGCCATCGCGCGGCCCGAGCCGCTCGCGAAGGGTCTGGCGCGCTCGACGTCGGCGTACCTCACGGTGTTCGGCTGGCTCATCGCGGTGTTCGACAAGGCGTCCAACGCGCTGCTGCGGATGCTCAGGATCGAGCCCGTCCACGACGTCGACAACACCGCGACCGCGCGCGACCTCGAGCACATCGTGGCCGACTCGCGCGAGAGCGGGAACCTGACCGACGAGCTGTCCGTGCTCCTCGACCGCGTGCTGGACTTCCCGCAGCGCGACGTCGAGCACGCGATGATCCCGCGCTCGCGCGTGGGGACCGTCCGGCCCGAGGCGACCGTCGCCGAGGTGCGCGAGCTCATGGCCCGCGCCCACACGCGCTACCCGGTGGTCGACGACACGGACCAGCCGCTCGGCGTCGTCCAGCTCGCCGACGTCCTCGCGACCGACCTGCCCGCGGACGCCCCCGTCACGGCGCTCATGCGCCAGGCCGTGGTGCTGCCGACGGCCATGACGCTCCCGGACGCCCTCGCGCAGCTCAACTCCACGCGCAACCAGCTCGCGTGCGTCATCGACGAGTACGGCGGCTTCACCGGCGTGCTGACCGTCGAGGACCTCGCCGAGGAGCTCGTCGGCGAGATCACCGACGAGCACGACCCCGAGCAGCCCGCCACGGTCACGGCCGAGGAGGACGGCGTGTGGGTCATGGGCGGCGACGTCCACGTCGACGAGGCGGAGCGCGCCCTCGGGCACGACCTGCCCCGCGGCGACCACGAGACGGTCTCGGGGCTCCTCATCGCCCAGCACGGTGCCCTGCCGCGCGCGGGCGACCAGATCGAGGTGCCGCTCCCGGACGACCCGGCCGACCTCGTGCACGACGAGCCGGTGCACCGCGCCCTCCTCGTCGACGTCCTGTCGGTCGAGCGGCACGTGCCGCGTCTCGTGCGCGTCCGGCTCGTCGAGCGGCGTGGCGACGTACCCGTCGACGTCGTCGGGCACCCGACCGCGCGCGAGGCAGCGCACCCGACCGACGCCGCGGAGGAGACCCGATGAGCAACCCCTGGGTCGTCGTCACGGCGACCGTCGCGATCATCGCGCTCAGCGCGTTCTTCGTCGCCGTGGAGTTCGCGCTCCTCGGTGCCAAGAGGCACCGCCTCGAGGACGCCGCGCCCACGAGCCGCGCCGCGCGCGCCGCGCTGCGCAGCTCGAACGAGCTCACGCTCCTCATGGCCGGCGCCCAGCTCGGCATCACCGCGTGCACGCTCGCGCTCGGTGCCATCACCAAGCCCGCCGTCCACCACTGGCTCACGCCCGTCTTCGAGACGTGGGGCGCGCCCCTGTGGGCCGCCGACGTCGCGGGCTTCGTGCTCGCGCTGATCGTCGTGACGTTCCTGCACCTCGTCGTCGGCGAGATGGCACCGAAGTCGTGGGCCATCGCCCACCCCGAGCGGTCTGCCACGCTCCTCGCGCTGCCGATGCGCGGGTTCATGTGGGCGTTCCGCCCGCTCCTGCGCTGGCTCAACGAGCTCGCGAACCGCTGCGTGCGGGCCGTGGGCGTCGAGCCGGTGGAGAACGTCGAGGGTGGCGGGCAGGACGCCGCGACCCTGCGGCACCTGGTCGAGCACTCGGCGAACGTCGGCGCGCTCGAGGCGTCGTACCGGGCGCAGATCTCGGGCGTGATCGAGCTCGAGACCCTCACGGTCGACGCGCTCGTGCCGGCCGGGAGCCGGCCCACGTCGGTCCCCGCCGACGCGACCGCGGCCGACGTGCGACGCGCGTCGGCCCGCTCGGGCCACCTGCGCATCCTCGTCCAGAACGGGAGCGTGGTCCCGAAGGTCGTGCACGTGCGCGACACGCTCCTCGAGCCGGACGACCGGCTCGCCAAGGAGCTCGCGCGCCCCGGGTTCGTCCTGGAGTCCGGCACCACGGTGCACGCCGCGCTCGCGCGCATGCGCGAGTCGAGCGAGCAGCTCGCGGTCGTCATGGACGGCGAGCGGTTCGTCGGCGTCGTGACGCTCGCGGACGTCCTGCGCCGCATCCTCCCCCACCCGGAGGACCCGGTACCCGTCCTCGTGGGCTGACGGCCGGCCACCGGCCGCCGTACGGTGGAGGGGCCCCGGCGACGCACGTCGCCGGGGCCCTTCCCCGTCCACCCCCACCGTCCGTCCCGAGACCGAAGGCAGGCCATGCCCACGCCCGTCCCGTCCCCCGCCCCGTTCCCCACGCCGCGCACGCTGCTCTCCGACGAGCTGCTGGAGCAGATCCGCGGCCGGGCCGCGGGCTACGACCGCGACAACGCCTTCTTCACCGAGGACCTCGCCGCACTCACCGAGGCCGGCTACCTGCGCGCGCTCGTGCCGGAGTCGTTCGGCGGCGCGGGCCTCACCCTGCGCGAGCTGGCGCACGAGCAGGCGCGGCTCGCGGGTGCCGCCCCCGCGACGGCGCTCGCCGTGAACATGCACCACGTGTGGACGGGCGTCGCGCGCTACCTCCACCTGCGCGGTGACGCGTCGCTCGACTGGCTGCTCGAGGAGGCCGGCCGCGGCGAGGTCTTCGGCTTCGGCTACTCCGAGGGCGGCAACGACCTCGTGCTGCTGGGCTCGCGCACCGAGGCCCGTCCCGACGAGCGGGGTGGGTACACGTTCCACGGCCGCAAGATCTTCACCTCGAACTCGCCCGCGTGGACGCGGCTCGGGGTGCTGGGGCTCGATACCCAGTCGCGCGACGCCCCGCGTCTCGTGCACGCGTTCGTGTCGCGCGACGCCGGGGTACAGGTGCTCGACGACTGGGACACGATGGGCATGCGCGCGTCGCAGTCGCGCTCCACGGTGCTCGACGGCGCGTTCGCCCCCGTCGAGCGCGTCGTCCGGCGGCTTCCGCCGGGCCCGACGCTGGACCCCCTCGTCGTCGGGATCTTCACGACGTTCGAGACGCTGCTCGCGTCGGTCTACACGGGCGTCGCGGACCGTGCGCTCGAGCTCGGCGTCGCCGCGGCCCGCCGTCGCACCTCGATGAAGAACGACGGCGCACCGCTCTCGGAGGACCCGGACGTCCGCTGGCGCCTCGCCGACGCCGCGCTCGCGCTCGACGCCGTCTGGCCGCAGATCGACACCGTCGCGGCCGAGCTCGACGCCCTCGTCGACCGCGGCGCGGGCTGGTTCCGCGCGACCGCAGGGCTCAAGGTGCGCGCGACGGAGACGGCGAAGACCGTCGTCGACCAGATGGTGCGGGTCGCGGGCGGCTCCAGCTACTTCGCCGGCAACGAGCTCGGCCGCCTCTACCGCGACGTCCTCGCCGGGATCTTCCACCCGTCCGACGACGAGTCCGCCCACTCGACCGTCGCGCAGTCGCTCCTGGGCCCCCTCCCCTGACGCGGACCACCGGCCGCCGAGCAGGTGGTCCTGGCTCGCCCCGGCCGCACGACGCACCAGGACGACCTGCTCGGCCGACCGTGATCGCCTGGTCGCCCGGTCAGGGGGTGGTCGCCCGGGGCACTCGTCGGGCGGCCGGGCGTACGCTGCCGCCATGAGCGACCCGCACGTCCCCGACGCCCTGTCCCCCGCGACCGTCGCCGTCGCCGCGGGACGCCCCGAGCGGTCGCAGGGCGCGCCCGTGAACCCCCCGATCGTGCTGTCCTCGACGTACGTGTCGCAGGGCGTCCAGCAGCCGGGCGAGCTCCTGTACACGCGGATGGACACCGAGACGTGGCACCCGTTCGAGGAGGCGCTCGCCGCGCTCGAGGGCGCGGAGCACCCCGGCGTGGTGTTCGGCTCCGGGATGGCGGCGATCGCCGCGGTGTTCTCGGCCGTGCCCGCGGGCGGGAAGGTCGTGCTGCCCCGCCACGCCTATCAGGTGTCGCTCGGCTTCGCGGACGACCTCGCGGCACGGGCCGGCGTCGAGGTCGTGCGCGTCGACGTCGCCGACACCGACCAGGTCGTCGCGGCCCTCGACGGCGCGTCGCTCCTCCTCGTCGAGTCCCCGACGAACCCCATGCTCGAGGTCGCCGACCTGCCCGCCCTGCTCGCGGCGGCGCGCGAGCGCGGGGTCCTGTCCGCGGTCGACAACACGTTCGCGACGCCGCTCGGCCAGCAGCCCCTCGCGCACGGCGCGGACGTCGTCGTGCACTCGGTGACGAAGTACCTCGCCGGGCACTCCGACGTCGTGCTGGGGGCGGCCGTCGCGCGCACGCCGGAGCTCACAGCCGCGCTGCGTGCCTACCGCACGCTCCACGGCTCGATCCCCGGGCCGTTCGAGGTGTGGCTCGCGCTGCGCGGCCTGCGCACGCTCGCCCTGCGCGTCGAGCGCTCCCAGCAGAACGCGGCGGAGCTCGCGCGCCGGCTCGCCGAGCACCCCGACGTCGTCGAGGTGCGGCACCCGAGCCTGCCCGACGACCCGGGGCACGAGCGCGCGACGCGCCTCATGACCGGGTACGGCTCGATCCTCGGGATGCGCCCGCGGGGTGGTGCCGCGGGCGCGGACGCCGTCGTCGCGGCGGTCCGGCTGTGGGTACCCGCGACGAGCCTCGGCGGCGTCGAGTCGAGCCTCGAGCGCCGACGCCGGTTCGCGACCGAGTCGCGCACGGTCCCGGAGGACCTGCTGCGGCTCTCGGTGGGCGTCGAGGACGTCGAGGACCTCTGGCGCGACCTGGACCGGGCGCTGCGCAGCGCGGTCGGCTGACGCGCGCCACCGCCCGGCCGCGCGGTGCCGCGGCGGCGGGTGCGTCGGTCCGGCTCCGCAACGCACGCTGCGACCCCTCAGAGCAGGTCGTTCTCCGCCTCCTCGAGGGGACCGCTCCACCAGGAGTCCGGCCCGGTCGCGGCGCGGTCGATGGCCCGCAGCCTCGTGCGGAGCGTCCGCAGCCGTGCCCGGTGCGAGGGAGCCCTGCGCCCGGACGGACGGGAGGGCGGGCGGATCTCCCCCGCACGGAAGGCACGCAGACGCTCCGCGGCCTGCTCGGCCGTCATCGTCGTCGGTCCGGGGGCGGGCTGCCCAGATCTCAGGTACTCCGCGAACGCCTCCAGGAACCCCTCGGTCGCCGCGCGGTCGCGGTTGAGGGGGGACGAGTCGCCCGTCGCGACGTCCCGCACCCAGGTCGACCCGTCCTCGTGCTCCACGACCAGAAGCTCTCCGTCGTGGACGACGCCGATCTCGCGGGCCCCGGGGTCGAGGTCGGCCCTCGCTGCCACCGGGTGCAGGCGGATACCGAACAGATGCTCGTCACGCACGCCCTGGATCCTCTCCGCGCAGGCCGCCACGGCCCGCGCACCACCACCTGTGGGTCACCGCACCCTAGCCCGCGTCGGGCTCGGGTGCCGGGGAGCCGCGGCGGGACTGCTCCCGAGGGACGTAGAAGACCCCGCCGTCCAGGTCGACGTCGAACGGCCGGCCCTCCGCCGGACGCTGGACGATGTCGAGCCGCTGACGTTCTTTCTCCTCGGTGAGGTGCGTCCGGCTGGGCTGGAAGATCTCGACGATCTCGCCGAACATGCCGGACGACGCGCTCTCGCCCGCGCCCTCGGAGCGCCGGGCACGCGCCTCCGCCCCGGACGCGAAGCGGACGATTCCCACGACCACCATTCCCGTGAGCGCGACCGCGAAGGACGCACCACCGATCCCCTGCAGCATCCCCCGAGGGTAGCGGCAGCCACCTCGTCAGGACAGGGTGCGCGGTCCCCGAGACCGGGCTGTGACACGACCGTCGCCGGACCGTGGCCCACCCGCCGCGCGCGCGTGACCTGGGCTTTCTAGGATCGACGGCATGACGACACGACGAGCGGTGCGGACGCGGCAGGCACGACCGACGGGCCGCGCGGTGCCCGGAGGACCGGCCGCCGTCGCAGGCGCGGTCCTCGTCCTCGCCCTCGCGGCGTGCAGCCCGGGCGGGTCGGACGAGTCGCCCTCGCCGTCGAGCACCGCGACGAGCGCGTCGCCCAGCCCCACCGACTCCCCGAGCACCACCCCGGAGCCCGGCGCCGAGCCGTCCGACGGCGCGTCCACGCCGTCGGACGACGCGACGGAGGCACCGCTGCCGTTCCCCGCGAACACCGAGCCGGACACGCAGGACCCGTCCGCGGACGCCGCGCTCACGGTGACGGACGTCCGGGTCGGGCACCACGACGGGTTCGACCGGGTCGTCTTCGAGCTCGGCGGCACGGGGACGCCCGGGTGGCGGGTCGAGTACGTGGACCAGCCGACGGACGACGGCAAGGGTGACGTCGTCGCGGTCGACGGCGACGCCTACCTGCAGGTCATGATCTCCGGCTCGGGGTACCCCATGGACACCGGGGTCGAGGAGTACGCGGGCCCCAACCCCGTCCGGGCCGGGGACGACGGCGAGGTCGAGGAGGTGCTGCTGCGCGGCGTGTTCGAGGGGTACACGCAGGCGTTCGTCGGGGTCGACGACGAGCGGCGCCCGTTCCGGGTGTTCTCGCTCGAGGACCCGACCCGCGTCGTCGTCGACGTCCGCGACGACGGCTGACGGCCCCACTCGTCAGGCCGAGGGCCTCAGCGCTCCGCCGAGACGCCCTCGGCCTTCTGCGGCCGCGACAGCAGGCCGCGCGCCATCTCGTCGACGGGCATGCCCTCGTGGAGCACCGCGACGACCCCGGCCGTGATGGGCATGTCGACACCGACCTTGCGCGCGAGCTCGAGCACCGAGCGGCACGACTTCACGCCCTCCGCCGTGCCGCCGGTCGCGGCGATCGCGTCGTCGAGGCTCAGGCCCTGGCCGATGTGCTTGCCGAGCGTGTGGTTGCGCGAGAGCGGCGACGAGCACGTCGCGACGAGGTCGCCCATCCCCGCGAGCCCGGGGAACGTCTCCGCGTCCGCCCCGAGCGCGAGCCCGAGGCGCGTGATCTCGACCAGGCCGCGCGTGATGACGGTGGCGGTCGTGTTGTAGCCGAACCCGCGGCCCTGGGCGATGCCCACGGCGAGCGCGATGACGTTCTTCACCGCGCCGCACAGCTCGACGCCGACCACGTCCCGATTGGTGTACGGGCGGAAGTACGACGACGAGCACGCGCGCGCCACGTAGCGTGCCACGTCGTCGTCGGCGCACGACACGACGGTCGCCGTCGGCTGCCGGTGCGCGATCTCGCGCGCGAGGTTCGGCCCCGAGACGACGGCGACGCGCTCGGGAGCCAGGCCGAGCGACTCCGCGACGACCTCGCTCATGCGCCGGTCGGTGCTCAGCTCGACGCCCTTCATGAGGGACACCGCGACGACGTCGGGCGCCACGTGCGGGCGGAGCTCGTTGAGCGTCTCGCGCGCGACCTGGGAGGGCACCGCGACGACGACGAGCCCGGCGCCCGCGAGCGCCTCGGCCGCGTCGGTCGTGGCGCGGATCCCGTCGGGGAGGTCGATGCCCGGCAGCCGCTTCTCGTTGCGGCGCGAGGCGTTCACCTGCTCGGCGACCTCGGCGTCGCGGCCCCAGAGGCGCACCTCGCACCCGGCGTCGGCCAGGACGGCGGCGAACGTGGTGCCCCAGCTGCCGGACCCGAGGACGGCGGCGACGATCCGCTCAGCGCTCACGCGCGGTCCTCCGTCCCGGGCCGACGGCGCAGGTCGAACCGCACGGCGGGCGCCTTCTCGCCGCGGATCTCCTCGAGCTGGCTCGTGATCGCGGCCATGATGCGCTCGGTCGCCTCGCGCAGCGTCGCGGTGTCCTGCGGGCGGTCGTAGAGGTCGGAGAGGTCGACGGGCGGGCCCGCGTGCACCGCGACCTGCTTGGGCGGGATCGGCTTGAACACCTTGCCGTACGGCGCGAGGAGCCGGTGCGCGCCCCACTGGGCGATGGGGACGACGGGCGCCCGGCTCGCGAGCGCGAGGCGCGCGACGCCGGTCTTGCCCACCATGGGCCAGCCGTCCGGGTCGCGCGTGAGCGTGCCCTCGGGGAAGAACACGACGCACTCGCCCTCGTGGAGCCGCGCGGTGGAGTCCACGAGCGACTGCGCGGCGCCCGCGGTGCCGCGGTGCACGGGGATCATCCCGGTGCGGGTGAGGAGACCGCCGAGCACGGGCACCTTCCAGAGCGACGCCTTCGCCGTGATCTTGGGGGCACGGCCCTGGTCGTAGAGGAAGTGGGCGAGCGTCACCGGGTCGACCTCGGTGACGTGGTTCGCCGCGGCGATGAACCCGCCGTCGGGCAGGTTCTCGGCACCCCGCCAGTCGCGTCGGGTGATCGCGAACAGGATCGGGCGCAGCACGAACGCCAGAGTCTTGTACGCGCGCGGGGTCTGGGGCTGGCTCGGCACGGTCACCGAGCCTACCGGGCGGAGCCCGCCCTCAGATCCAGCCGTGCCGTCGCGCGGCGTGCGCGGCCTCGTGCCGGTTCGCGGCGCCCAGCTTGGCCGCTGCGGACGAGAGGTAGTTGCGCACCGTGCCGGGCGCGAGGTGGGCGCGCGTCGCGATCTCCTCGACGGGGGCGCCGTCGGCCGCGAGCTCGAGCACGTCGGCCTCGCGCGGCGTGAGCGGGCTCGCGCCCGCGGCGATCGCCTCCGCGGCGAGCTCCGGGTCCACGTACCGGCCGCCGTCGCGCACCTGGCGCACGACGTCCGCGAGGACGCGCGCCGAGACGGTCTTCGGCAGGAAGCCCCGCGCGCCCGCCTCGAGCGCGCGCTTGAGGTAGCCCGGGCGACCGTGGCTCGTGACGATGACGACGCCGCACGACGGCAGCTCGCCGGCGAGCCGCTGCGCGACCTCGACGCCGTCGAGGCCCGGCATCTGGAGGTCGAGCACGGCGACGTCGGGCCGGAGCTTGAGCGCGGCCGCGACGGCCTCGGGGCCGGACGCCGCCTGCGCCACGACCTCGAGGTCGTCCTCGAGCGCGAGGAGCGACGCGACGGCGTCGCGGATGAGGTTCTCGTCGTCGGCGAGCAGGATGCGGATCACGCCGGGGTGGTCCTCTCGGGGAGCGGGGACGGGGACGCGCGGTGGGGACGGGCGGCGTCGGGCACGCGGGCCACGAGCCCGAAGCGGCCGTCGTCGACCCACGTCTCGAGGCGACCGCCGGCGCCCTCCAGGCGTTCGCGGAGCCCGACGAGGCCCGACCCGCCGCCGGTGCGCGGCGCCGTCGGGACGCCGTCGTTGACGACCTCCACGACGCTCGACGCCCCGTCGCGGTGGACCGTGATGGTGCACGTGCGCGCGGTCGAGTGCCGCACGACGTTCGTCACGGCCTCCCGGACCGCCCACGCGAGCGCCTCCTGCGCGTCCTCGCCCACGGGGGTCTCGTCGCCGTGCACGGTCGTCTCGATCCCGGCGGACCGCAGGACGGACCGCGCCCCGGCCAGCTCGGCGCCGAGGTCGGCCGTGCGGTAGCCCGCGACGACGGCGCGCACCTCGCGCAGCGCGTCCTGCGCGATGCGACGGACCTCGAGCATCTGCTCCTCGGCGCCGGGGCGGCCGCGGGCCGCGAGCTCCGCCGCGAGCTCGCTCTTCACGGCGACCACGGACAGGGTGCGCCCGAAGACGTCGTGCAGGTCGCGCGAGAACCGCAGCCGCTCCTCGGCGACGGCGAGGCGGGCGTGGAGCACGCGCGTGCGCTCCTGCTCCCACACGACGCCGAGCATCCAGACCGAGGCGCGGTACGAGCCGAAGACGCCGAGCAGCATGACCAGGGCCGAGAGGCCGAGGCCCACCGCGATGCCCGCCGTCCGCGCCGTCACGGGCCCGGTGCCCATCCACACGGAGCACCCGGTGACGACGGCGAGGACCAGCGCGACGAGGGCGACCCGCCGGAACGTGAGCAGGGGGACGAGCGCCAGCACCCCGTAGCCGAGGCCCAGGAGCAGCCCGTAGTAGCGACTGCTCGCGGCGACGTCGTCGACCCCGTCCACGGGGAAGGTGCCGACGGCGAGCGCGGCGACCGCGATCTAGAGGACCCCGAGGAGGGCGAGCAGCACCGGGTGGACGCGGCGTCCGCCGAGGAAGTGCCCGATCCCGGCGCGCAGCACGAGGATGCAGACGACCGTGTGCACGAGGACGAGCGCCAGCCAGAACCGCGTCACCGACGGGTCGAACGTCGGGTCGCTCCCGATGAGGGCGAGCGCGATGAGGGGCTCGGTCCCCGAGAGGAAGTAGAGCGACCATCGGGTGTAGGAGTCGAACCGTTCGGGGCCGGTCCGCCGGCTCCACACGTCGAGGAACGTGCGCGGTCGGGTGATCACGACGACCAGCCTCGCACGCGGACCGCGTGCGAGGCCGTGACAGTCGTCATGAGGTGGGTGCCCCGGGCACCCGTGGACGGCTCAGTCCCGGCGGACGTCCGCGCCGAGCGCGACCAGCTTGTCCTGGAAGTTCTCGTAGCCGCGGTCGATGAGGCTGATGCCGCGCACGGTCGACGTGCCCTTCGCGGCGAGCGCGGCGATGAGGTGGGAGAAGCCGCCGCGCAGGTCGGGCACCTCGATGTCGGCAGCGGCGAGCGGCGTCGGGCCCGAGATGACCGCGGAGTGGTGGAAGTTGCGCTGCCCGAACCGGCAGTCGCGCCCGCCCAGGCACTCCTTGTAGACCTGGATGGTCGCGCCCATGCCGCGCAGCGCGTCCGTGAAGCCGAAGCGGTTCTCGTAGACCGTCTCGTGCACGATCGACAGCCCCTTGGCCTGGGTGAGCGCCACGACGAGCGGCTGCTGCCAGTCCGTCATGAAGCCCGGGTGCACGTCCGTCTCGAGCACGATCGGCGACAGGTCGCCGCCCGGGTGCCAGAACCGGATGCCGTCGTCCTGGACGTCGAACCGGCCGCCGACCTTCCGGAACGTGTTGAGGAACATCATCATCTCGGGCTGCGTCGCGCCCTTGACGGTGATGTCGCCGCCCGTCGCCAGCGCGGCCGACGCCCACGAGGCCGCCTCGATGCGGTCGCCGAGCGCGGTGTGCGTGTAGCCGTCGAGGCGGTCGACGCCCTCGATGCGGATCACGCGGTCGGTGTCGACCGAGATGATCGCGCCCATCTTCTGGAGCACCGCGATGAGGTCCATGATCTCGGGCTCGATCGCGGCGTTCGCGAGCTCCGTGATGCCCTCGGCGCGCACGGCCGTCAGCAGGAGCTGCTCGGTCGCGCCCACCGACGGGTACGGCAGCGCGATCTTCGTGCCCTGGAGGCGACGCGGGGCACGGATGTGGATGCCGTTCTCCCGCTTGTCCACCACCGCGCCGAACTGGCGCAGGATGTCCAGGTGGTAGTTGATCGGCCGGTCGCCGATCCGGCAGCCGCCCAGGTCCGGGATGAACGCCTCACCGAGACGGTGCAGCAGCGGGCCGCAGAACAGGATGGGGATGCGGCTCGAGCCCGCGTGCGCGTCGATGTCCGCGACGTGCGCCGACTCGACGTTCGACGGGTCCAGGTCGAGGATCCCTGCGTCCGGGTCGGACTTCACGGTGACGCCGTGCAGCTCCAGCAGCCCCGTCACGACGCCGACGTCGCGGATCTGCGGCACGTTGCGCAGCACGCTCGGCGACTCCCCCAGCAACGACGCCACCATCGCCTTCGACACGAAGTTCTTCGCGCCGCGCACGGTGATCGTCCCGTCCAGCGGGGTCCCGCCGTCGACGTACAGCACATCCTTCATGAGCTCTGGTCGCCCTCTCGCCAAGCCGGTGGTCGTGGTGCCCCTGCGGGCAGGGGCCCGCGTGCGGGGCCGCGGACGGCCGTTCCGCGCGCGCGGGTCCCGTGCGTGCCAACGTGCGGCACCCGGAGATTATTCACCCCCTGCGGGGGTGCTCGCCGCCGAACGGACGGCGGCGGCCGTCCCCGACACGTTACTCCCCGGTACGTCCGCGCGGGACGAGCGCCCAGAACCGCGAGACAGAGCCTCGATCGCGCGAGGTAGAGCCCCGGTCCCGCGAGGTAGAGCCGTGGTCACGACCACGCCTCTACCTCGGCGGACCGGGGCTCTACCTCGGCGGGGTGCGTAGCCGGGTCAGACGGCGGTCGCGTCGAACGCCGCGACGTACCGTTCGATCTCGGCGAGGTAGGCCGCGCGCTGCGAGTCGCCGAGCCACGACGCCTCGAACGAGTTCCTCGCGAGCTGCACGACCTCCTGCGTCGTGAGGCCCGCCGCCTCCGCGAGCGCGACGTAGTTCTCCGCGACGTAGCCGCCGAAGTACGCCGGGTCGTCGGAGTTCACGGTGACGCGCACGCCCGAGCGCAGCAGGCCGGCGATCTCGGTCGCCTTCATGTCGTCGGTGACGAACGAGTTCGAGATCGGGCACGTCGTGAGGCCCAGCCCGCGCTCGCGCACGACGTCGACGAGCGCCGGGTCCTCCACGACGTTCGTGCCGTGGTCCACCCGGTCCACGCCGATCTCGTCGAGCACGGTCCGGATGTTGTCGATGCTGCCGACCTGGTCGATGTCGCAGTGCATCGTCAGCCGGTACCCGAGCTCGCGGGCGCGCGCGAACACGTCCGCGAACTTCTGCGGCGGGTTGTCGCGCTCGTCGGAGTCGAGCCCGACGCCCAGGATCTTGTCGCGGAACGGCACCGACGCCTCGAGCGTCTCGGCCGCGCTCTGCGCGGAGTGGTCGCGCAGGAAGCACAGGATGAGGTGCGCGTCGATGCCGTGCTTGCTCGGCGCCTCGGCCGCGGCGCGGTGGTACCCGGTCACGACCGCCTCGAACGGCACGCCGCGCGACGTGTGCGCCTGCGGGTCGAAGAACATCTCGGCGTGCTTCACGCCGTCCGCCGCCGCGCGGGCGAGGTAGGCGTCGGCGAGCTCGTAGAAGTCGTCCGCGGTCTGCAGCACCTCCATCGCCGGGTAGTACACGGCGAGGAAGCTCGTCAGGGAGTCGAACGCGTACGTCGCGCGCACCTCCTCGACCGTCGACTGGCCGATGTCGATGCCGTTGCGCTGCGCGAGGCGCAGCTTGAGGTCGGGCTCGAGCGTGCCCTCCAGGTGCAGGTGCAGCTCGGCCTTCGGCAGGCCGGTGACGAACTCGCGGGTGGGCGTCGTGGGCGCGGGCATGGGTCTCCTTCTCGGTCGGTGTCCCCCGGGACCATCTTCTCCCGTGCACGACGACGGCGGCGCACCCGGGTGGGTGGCCGCCGCCTCGTGCGCGCCGGGGGACGGGAGAACCCGTCAGAGCAGCCGACCTCCGGTCACGCCGATGCGGTCACCGGTGATGTAGCTCGACTCCTGCGAGGCGAAGAACACGTACGCCGGCGCGAGCTCGGCCGGCTGCCCGGCGCGGCCGAGCGGCGTGTCGGCACCGAACTGCTCGACCTTCTCCTCCGGCATCGTGGCCGGGATGAGCGGCGTCCAGATCGGCCCGGGCGCCACGGCGTTGACGCGGATGCCCTCGGGCGCGAGCTGCTGCGCCAGCCCCTTGGTGAAGTTGAGGATCGCCGCCTTGGTGCTGGCGTAGTCGAGCAGCGGAGGGCTCGGGTCGAACGCCTGGACGGAGGTCGTGTTGATGATCGCGCCGCCGCTGGGCAGGTGGTCGAGCGCCGCCTGCGTGATCCAGAACAGCGCGTAGACGTTCGTCTTGAGGACCCGGTCGAGCTGCTCGGTCGTGATCCCCCGCAGTCCCTCGTCCTGCGCCATCTGGTACGCGGCGTTGTTCACAAGCACGTCGAGCCCGCCGAGGCCCGCGACGGCGTCCGCGACGAGCTGCCGGCAGAACGCCTCGTCGCGGATGTCGCCCGGCAGCAGCACGGCCGTGCGGCCCGCGTCCTCGATCCACCGGGCCGTCGTGCGGGCGTCCTCCTCCTCTTCCGGGAGGTACGAGATCGCGACGTCCGCGCCCTCGCGCGCGAACGCGATCGCGACCGCCCGGCCGATGCCCGAGTCGCCGCCGGTGATCAGCGCCCGCTTCCCGTCGAGCCGGCCGGACCCCCGGTAGGTGGTCTCCCCGTGGTCCGGCTCCTGCGACATGTCGCCCGTGCGTCCCGGCGGCTGGAGCTGGTCCGCGGGCTGCTCCGGCTGCGGCTGCTGCGTCGTGGGGTCCTGCGGCGTGGTCTGGTCGGACATGAGCAACTCCCCTGTCGTCGTTCGGCGGAACGTCCAGCATGGGGGCGTCCGCGCGCGCTCGCAGCGCGCCCGTCCCGTGCGCCGACGACGCGCGCCCTAGTCCGCTGCGACCAGACCCACGCGGTACGCGAGCACGACGGCCTGCACCCTGTCGCGCAGGCCGAGCTTCGCGAGGATCCGTGACACGTACGTCTTGACGGTCTCCGGGGTGATGACGAGCTCGCGCGCGATCTCCGCGTTGGAGAGCCCGGCCGCGAGCTGCTCGAGCACCACTCGCTCGCGCGGCGTCAGGGCGCGCACGACCTCGTCCCGCGCGCGGCGGGTCGTGTCGGACGGTCGCACGCGCTCGGCGTAGCGGCCGATCAGGGCACGAGTCACGGACGGCGCCAGCAGGGACTCGCCGCGGGCGACCGTGCGGACGCCGTCGACCAGCTCTGCGGGCGGGGCGTCCTTGAGCAGGAACCCGCTCGCCCCGGCGCGCAGCGTCTCGTAGACGTACTCGTCGACGTTGAACGTGGTCACCACGAGCACCTTGGTCGGCGTCTCCACGTCGGGGCCGGCGATGCGGCGGGTCGCCTCGATGCCGTCGAGCACGGGCATCCGGATGTCCATGACCACGACGTCGGGCCGCAGCCGTCGCGCGGCCTCGACGGCTGCGTGCCCGTCCTCCGCCTGACCGACGACCTCCATGTCGGCCTGGGCGGAGAAGATCGTCACGTAGCCGACGCGGACCAGCTCCTGGTCCTCGCACACCAGCACGCGGATCGGGGTTCGCGACCCCGGCGTCGGGAGGGTCATGGGCTGCTCCTGGTCGGGACGGTGGGGATCCGGACGCGCAGGCGGAAGCCGCCGTCCGGCGTCGGGCCGGCGTCCAGCGCACCGTCGAGGACGCGGACGCGCTCGCGCAGGCCGGCGAGCCCGCGTCCGGCCGGGGGCGCCGCCTGCGCGGCGTCGGGCCGGAGCGGCACCGGCGTGCCCGCCGCCGCAGGCCCCGCGGTGGTCACCTCGACCTCGACGCGCTCGGCACCGTGCCGCAGGCGGACGGTGGTCGGCCGCCCGGGGGCGTGCTTGAGGGCGTTGGTGAGTCCCTCCTGGACGGCCCGGTACGCGGCCAGCCCGACGGCGTCGGGCAGGTCGCGCGCTCCGTCCTCCCCGACCCACTCCACGGGCTGGCCGGACCGGCGGGCCTGCTCGACGAGATCGCCCACCCGACCCAGGGTGGGGCCCCGACCCTCGGACGCCGACTCGCCCGTCGCCTCGAGCACGCCCAGGAGGTACCGGAGCTCGGTCAGGGCGCGTCGCCCGGTGCCGCTGATCGCGACGAGCCCTTCGGCCGCGCGCTCGGGGGCGGCGGCCAGGAGGTACTGCGCGGCGTCGGCCTGGACGACCATCGCCGTGACGTGGTGCGTCACCACGTCGTGCAGCTCGCGCGCGATCCGGGCTCGTTCCTGGGACGTCGCGACGTCCGCGGCGAGCCGACGACGCTCGACCTCCTCGGCCCGTCGACGACGCACCGCCGTCCCGGCGAGCCAGATCACCACCAGGACGAGGAAGAACGCGAGGAACACCGGCACCCGGTTCGGTGAGCCGAGCCCGACGAGCGTGCCGGCGAGGCCGACGTAGCCCGCGGTCGCGAGGACGGCGGCCGTCCGCCGGGACCGCTCCAGGTGAGCCCCGGCGCTGTACAGCGCGACGTAGAGGCCGACGCTCGCGAACGTCGGCGGGTACGACAGGACCTGGTCCACGGCGAACGCGGCGCCGACGACGGCGAGGCACGCCCCGGGACCGCGACGCCGGAACGCGAGGGGCAGGCACTGCGCGAGGAGGAGCGCCACGGACAGGCCGTCCGTCGGCCGCTCGGGCAGGTCGCCGAGCTCGACGCCGATCGTCGTGAGCGTCGGGACGAACCCGAGCGCCGCGAGGGCGACCGCGAGCGCGGCGTCCCCGGCGTCCTGTCGGCTCGCTCGCCACCGCCGGGACGTCGGACCGGTGCGTGCGGCCCGGTCGAGGACGGGGTGGGCGGGCACGGCCCGAGCCTACGGGCGACGGCGGTGCGCCGGGACCAGCCGGCCGCGGCGTCGCGCGAGCACGAGCAGGGGGACGGCGAGCAGCGCGCCGAGCGTCACGGTCACCAGCGAGCCCTCGATGCCGAAGGCCCCACCCGTCAGCACGCTCGGCCCGGAGACGTCCGCGACCAGCAGACCCGGTGCGGCGTGACCCGAGACGGGGATGCCGAGCAGCGCGACGGCGGCGTTCCAGGCGAGGTGCAGGCCGATGACGAACCAGAGGTTGCGGCGCCACAGGAACGCCGCGCCGAGCAGTCCTCCGGCCTCGATCGCGATCGCCAGCGCGCTCCACGGGGTGGCGCCCGGGTTGAAGAGGTGCGTCAGGCCGAACAACCCCGCCGTCACCGCCAGCGCCACCCAGCTGCCGAGCAGGCGCTCGAGGGCCTGGAGCGCGAGGCCGCGGAACACGAGCTCCTCGACGACGGCGGCCCCGACGGTGACCGCGAGGATCGGGGCCACCACCGCGAGGAGGTCGACGTCGGCGACCCGGAACGTGTAGCCGCCGAGGGCCGTGACGACGGCCGCGGACACCGCCACGAAGCCCAGCCCGAGCGCCGCGCCCAGCAGGGCCTCCGGCACGGCGCGGCGGCCCGCGATCTCGGGCGTGCGGCGTCGGGCGAGGAACCGCATGACCACCCGGTAGACGACGACCGCGAGCGCGGCGCCCAGCACGGGGAGGAGCAGGAACGGTTCCGCCGACGCGGTCAGGCGCCCGACGAGGCCGACGCCGATCGTGCCGGCGATCATCCACACCAGGGGGTGCTGCACGAAGCGGGCCACCGGACCGCCTCCGGAGCCCTCCCCGGCACGGGGGTGAGGTGTCGTGGTCGTCGTGCTCATGCGGGCCTCCGTCGCTGTGCGTGACCGCCCGGTCGGGCGATCACCGGCAACGCTAGGAAGTCGGGTGCTCCCGCGAATCACCCCGGGGTGAGCAGTCGGGGTAGCTCTCACGGGGGACCGGGGCCGCCGCAGACTCGGTCCGTGACGACCCGGGCTGCCGGCCCACGGGCAGCCGCGGCGCCACGACCGCTACGCCACGCGCTCGAATCAGTTGCGGTTCAGGCCGTGTCTCCGCGAGTCCAGGGCGACCTTGAAGTGACTCTCGGCCTCGTCGATCACCCGCGTCGGTGTCGACGGGTCGAACACCCGCAGCAGCGAGAAACGGAAGCCGGTCGGGTCGACGGTGCGCAGCTCGACGTTGCCACCGTGGCCGTTGGTCGCGTACGCCGCCCAGCGCTGCCGGATGCTCTCTGCACCGTCAGCCTTGCCCACGTAGTGCCGACCGTCACGGGTGTCGGTGATCAGGTAGACACCGACGACGGAGGCCAAAGCTGTGCGCCAGGCGGCATAGCGGTGCTCGCGCATCACGGCCTGCAGCTGCGAATGGTCCAGCACGAGCCGGTCGAACCCCGGGAACGGCACGGGCCGCGCGTCGGCAATCTCCATGACCGGGTATCCCGCCGCGGTAGGGCCGTTGAGCTTCCATGTGCGCGGCGACCGCCAACCGATCACCAGCCGGTGCCTCAGGTCCGCGAGCCGCTCGGTCTCGACCAGGTCGAACGTACGCAGGGCCCCGTCGTTCGAGATTTCGCCGCGGTTCTCCAGCACCGACCACAGACGCGCCCGGTCTCCACCCTCGCGGACGAACACGACCCAGATGCCCGGAGGAGCAGCCGGGAAGATCCGCGGCGACGCCGACTGCCGGCGTGTGTACGCCAAGATCTCGTCATCGGTCGAGTCCGCGTGGATGCCCGGCAGGCCAGTGTCCTCGTGCTCCTTGACGAAGGCGTGCCGAATCACGAGGGCCTCCGCAGGGTCGATGCGCCCGCTGCGCAGGATCGGTTCAAGCGTCAGCGACATCGGTGCACAACTTCAGGAGCGCGGTGAGGATGGCAGATGGCGCGCTCTGCGCCGCTCGACTACTCAATCGGCTCTCGATTCGTCACTAGCGTCTTGCCGTCGACGGGCTCGGTCGGCGAGGCCCCCGAAGAGTCTGCTGGTGGCCTCGCTCGCACGGACGACGCTGTCCGTGCCCACGTTGACGGCCCTCACCCGCAGCTCGCTGGTCTTTTCGAGAGCCTCGACGCTCCGCCGTCGCGCGGCATCGAACGCCTCCTGCCCGGAGACCACTGCCTGGTTCCGGGTATCACCGACGGCAGTGAGCCAACGGCGAGCTTCGGCGGTCTCGGTCTCCGTCATCAGGTCGAGGCGCTTCTCGAGTTCGAGGACGGCCACGACGACCTCGTTGCTGGCGTTGACGACCTTCGGCGACGCGAACGGGTTGAAGAGCACCTTGTGGTTGGCCCTGCGCGACGCCTCGTTCATGCGAGCGACGAGCTGACCGCACGCGGTACCGATGACCTCCAACCGCTTCTGGCGGGCCAGGCGCAGCCCGACACGATGCCGGTCGAGCTCGTCGGGACGCGCGTCGGCGACACGGTCGAGTTCGAGGACGCTGAGCGAGTCCTGCAGCTGGAACGAACGGGCGATCACCGCCAGCCATTCCTCGACGGAAGACTGGGCTTGGTGCGTGGCCTTGACCAAGGCTCCCAGGTCGCTCTCGGCCTCAAGCTTGGCGGCCAGCGCATCGAGGCGGCGCACCGCGTAGGCCTGAGTCGTGGCGATGGTAGCCGCTCCGCCCTGGACCTTCGACCAGGTGACCTCCGAGACGCGGCCGACCTCGTCTCGGACCGTGATCGCGTCGTCGATCAGCAGGGAAACCCCGATCATCTCGGCCAGGACCGCGTCCTTCTGCGCACGGAGGATGTCGTCGATCTTCTTGTCGATCTGTTCGAGGTACTCCCTGAGCTCGTCGATCGACCGCTGCATCTCGCGCTGAGCCATCATCGTCCCGATCGAGGCAAGCGCTGCCGGATTCGTGAGCAACGAAGCCGGCGAGTTGACCACCTGGATCCAGGACTGCACGTCGCCCGGCTTGCCGATCATCGCGTGGCTGACCGCCGGATTGTCTTTGGTCGCCTGCAGGCCAAACTCGCGAACCTTCGCCGCAGACCTCTCGGTGAGCTTGAGCCAGCGTCCCGACTCGGCGGCGAGCTGTCCACCGGCTTGGAGGGCCAAGCCGGCGAGGCCGCTGGCGGCACGAGCTCCCTCCGCGGTCACGTAAGCGAGAGACCGCGAATCCGAGGCGACGAGATTGAGGTCGAGCATGAACTGCTTGATCGCTCCTTCCTCGCCGATCATTGCGAGACCACTGCCATCACTGACCAGCTCGAGCTCGGCGCCCACGAGAACTCCTCCCATCCGCTGCCCGAAGCGTAGAGCCTCGCGAAGGACAGGATCGCCCGCGAGCTCGCGCTCCGATTCACGACCGAAGAGTGCCACACACGAACCCTCCTCGGGCCGCTCGACCACGATCGCGGTCGCGCAGCCCGCTAGGGTACTTCGCATGCGAAATGACGAGCCGGCGACAGTGGGCTCCGAGGAGCTGCGGATCCAGATTCCGGCGGGCGGCTGGGTCGTCGGCACGGTGCGCGGGCCCGCCGAGGAGTCGCCCCGCGGTGTCGTGGTGATCCACCCCGCGACGGCGGTCCCCGAGCGTCTGTACACGGGGTTCGCGGAGTTCCTCGCCACTCATGGGTATGTCGCCGTCACCTACGACTACCGCGGCACGGGCCGGTCCGGCAGCCCCCGCGACCACCGCGGCCTGCGCATGCGCGACTGGATGGCCGACGACGTCCCCGCGGTCGCCGCGTGGGCCCGCCCGCGGTTCGGCGACGTGCCCCAGCTCGCCGTCGGGCACAGCATCGGCGGGCACGCGCTCGCGCTCGGCAAGGGCTCACGGGGCCTGGCCGGGTTCGTCACGGTCGCGTCCCACGTCGCCGCGACGTCCGCGATCCCCGACCGCGCCGAGCGAGCGCGCGTCCGACTGATCCTGCGGGCGCTCGGCCCCGCGACGGCCCGGGTGCTCGGCCACGTCCCCGGCCGTCGTCTGAGCCTCGGGGAGGACATGCCCGCCGCCGCGATGCTCGAGTGGAGTCGCTGGTCGACCATGCCGGGCTACTTCTTCGACGACCCGACCATGCGCGCCGCCGCGGACGCGGCACGCGTCACGGGCGACGTCCTCGCCGTCGGGTTCACCGACGACCCGTGGGCCACCCCCGCGCAGATCGACGCGATCACCGACCGCCTCACGGCCGCCCACGTCGAGCGCCGCACCTGGAGCCCCGCCGACGGCGGCGTGGAGGCGATCGGCCACCTGGGCTTCTTCCGCCGCGGCCTGCGCGACACGCTCTGGCCCGACCTCCTCGCCTGGCTCGACGCCCGCGCCGCGGCCGCCCCGTCGCAGCAGGACGGGAACGTCCACTTCCCCGCCAGGAAGCCGCGACGATGACGGGCCGCCCGCCGCGGCTGGTGTTCCTCACCACCGCGGCGGAGCGCCAGATGCGGCGCTGGATCGCGCGCCGCGGCAGCGCGCGCACGACCGGGGACGGCGGCCCGGGGCTCGGGGCCGCCGCCGCCGGCGTGCTGCTGCACCTCGCCGCCCACCCCGGCGCGACGATCGGCGAGGTGACGGCCGCGCTGCATGCCTCTCCCGCCGGCACCAGCGGCCTGCTCGCCCGCATGGAGCGCGCGGACCTCGTGCGCCGTCGCCCCGACCCCGACGACCGGCGCACCGTCCGCCTGGACCTCACGCCCACCGGCACCGCGGCGCTCGACGACGTGCGCGCCGCGCTCGCCGAGCTGAACGACCGCCTCACCGAGGGCTTCACCCCCGACGAGCTGGTCACCGTCGCCCGCTGGCTCGAGCACGTGACGCGGACGCTCGCCTAGCGGCACCGGCGGGTCGCCCGGCGGACCGTCCGCCTCCCCGGCGAGGGCGCGCGGGGGCACGTTCGTCCCCAGGCGCACGCACGCCCGCCGGACAGCACGAGGCCCGGACCTGAGACAAGCAGGTCCGGGCCTCGGCTCGGGTGGTCGCCCGCGCGGGCGACCGCGTCTGACGGGTCAGAAGTTGATCATGTGCCCCGCGAGGCCGTGGATCGACTCCTGGACGGCCTCGGACAGCGTCGGGTGGGTGTGCACGTTGCGCGCCACCTCGTTGACCGTGAGGTCCCACTTCTGCGCGAGCGTGAGCTCGGGCAGCATCTCGGAGACGTCGGGGCCGATGAGGTGGCCGCCGAGGAGCTCGCCGTAGGTCTCGTCGGAGATGAGCTTGACGAAGCCGACCGGGTCGCCGAGGCCGTGCGCCTTGCCGTTCGCCATGAACGGGAAGGTCGCGACCTTGACCTGGTAGCCCTCGTCGCGCGCCTGCTGCTCGGTGAGGCCGAAGCTCGCGACCTGCGGCTGGCAGAACGTCGCGCGCGGCATCATGCGGTAGTCGCCGAGCGTGAGCGTCTCGGCGCCGCCGATGGTCTCCGCCGCGACGACACCCTGCGCCTCCGCGACGTGCGCGAGCATGAGCTTCGCGGTGACGTCGCCGATCGCGTAGATGTGCTCGACGTTGGTGCGCATGACGTCGTCGATCGCGATGGCGCCGCGCTCGGTGAGCTGGACGCCGGTGTTCTCCAGGCCGAAGCCCTCGACGTTGGGCGCGAAGCCGACGGCCATGAGGACCTTGTCGACGACGAGCTCGCCCGGCTTGTCGTCCTTGACGCCCTTGTAGCTGACGGTGACGCCGTCGGCGCCGTTGTCCTTGACCGTCTGGACGGCGGTCGAGGTGAGCAGGTTGACACCGAGCTTCTTGTACTGCTTGGCGATCTCCTTCGACACGTCGGCGTCCTCGTTGGGCAGCGCGCGGTCGAGGAACTCGATGATCGTCACGTCCACGCCGTAGTTCTTGAGGACGTAGGCGAACTCCATGCCGATCGCGCCCGCGCCGACGATGGCGATGGAGCGGGGCAGGTCGCGCGTGAGGATCTGCTTCTCGTACGTGACGACGTTCTCGGACAGCTCGACGCCCGGGAGCAGGCGTACCTTCGAGCCGGTCGCGATGATGACGTTGTCGAACGTCACCTGGTCGGTCGAGCCGTCGGCGAGCTTCACGTCGAGCGTGTGCGCGTCGCGGAACGTGCCGCGGCCGTCGTACTCGGTGATCTTGTTCTTCTTCATGAGGAAGTGCACGCCCTTGACGCGCCCCTCCGCGACGGTGCGCGAGCGGTCGAACGCCGCGCCGAAGTCGAAGCTGACCTCTCCGGAGATGCCGAAGGTCTTCGCGTCGTGCTGGAAGATGTGCGCGAGCTCGGCGTTGCGCAGGAGCGCCTTGGACGGGATGCAGCCCACGTTGAGGCACACCCCACCCCAGTACTTCTCCTCCACGACCGCGACCGACAGGCCCAGCTGGGCTGCACGGATCGCGGCCACGTAACCACCGGGACCTGCACCGAGGACGACGACGTCGTAGTGGGATGCCATGGCCTCAAGCCTACTGGCGCAGCATCGGCCGTGGCGCGCCCGCGTGCGCGACGTCCGCCACACCCGGCCCCGCCCCGGTCCTGGGCCGTCCCGGTGTTGACCGCGCGTCGGCGCCCGGGCGACGATGGCCGGGATGCGACACCTGCGGCTCCTCCTTCGTCGGCCGCGCTGAGCCCGCCGGGCGGGCACGCTCAGCGCGGCGGTGCCTGCGCGTCCCCGAGGGGCCGCACGGCGAGTGCCCGACGACGAGCCCACCTCTCGAGGAGCCCTCCCGATGCACGCCGCACCCCCACCCCACCCTTCTGTCCCCACTGTCCCGATCGTCCCCGCCGACCATGCGGGTGTCGACCATGTCGAGCCGAGCTCGGGCGACAGCCGCATGCTCGGCGCGTCGTCGCGAGAGATCGAGGACCGCTGGCAGCAGTACTGGGCCGAGCACGGCACGTTCCGCGCGCGCGACGACGGCTCGCGCCCCCGCAGGTACCTGCTGACGATGTTTCCCTACCCTTCGGGCGACCTGCACATGGGTCATGCCGAGGTGTTCGCGCTGGAGGACGTCGTCGCGCGGTACTGGCGCCTGCGCGGGTACGACGTCCTCAACCCGATCGGCTGGGACTCGTTCGGGCTGCCCGCCGAGAACGCGGCGATCCGCCGCGGCGAGAACCCCGCCGTCTTCACCGAGACGAACATCGCGACGCAGGCCGCCACCGCGCGCCGGTACGGGGTGTCGTTCGACTGGTCGCGCCGCCTGGAGACCCACCGACCGGAGTACTACCGATGGACGCAGTGGCTGTTCCTGCGGCTGCTGGAGCGCGGCCTCGCCTACCGCGCGACGGCGTCGGTGAACTGGTGCCCGGTCGACCGGACCGTGCTCGCGAACGAGCAGGTCGTGGGCGGTCGGTGCGAGCGGTGCGGGGCCGCCGTCGTGCACCGCGAGCTCACGCAGTGGTTCGTGCGCGTCACCGCGTACGCGGACCGCCTGCTCGACGACATGGAGGCGCTCGAGGACGCGTGGCCCGCACGCGTGCTGACGATGCAGCGGAACTGGATCGGGCGCAGCGCCGGGGCGCGCGTGCGCTTCCCCGTCGTGCCCGACGACGCCCCCCTCGCCCCCGCGAGCGCCGCGCCCGGGGCCGCCTCGCGGCCCGAGCACGTCGAGGTCTTCACGACGCGTCCCGACACCCTGCCCGGCGCGACGTTCGTCGCGGTCGCGCCGGACGGGCCGCTCGCTGCGGCACTGTGCGCACCGGAGCGCGCGGAGGCGCTCGCCCGGCACCGGGAGACCGCGCTGGCGTCCGGGGAGATCGAGCGGACGAGCGCGCAGCGCCCGAGCGCCGGGACGTTCCTGGGCGCCTGGGTCCGCCGCCCCGGCAGCGACGAGCGGCTGCCGGTCTGGGCCGCCGACCATGTGCTGCCCCACTACGGGACGGGAGCGGTCATGGGCGTGCCCGCGCACGACGACCGCGACGCGCGCTTCGCCGCCGCCCACGGCCTGCCGACGGGGTCGGGCGAGACGTGGCCGGGCGTGGAGGAGGCGATCGCCCGCCTGGAGGACGACGGCACGGGCGAGCGTGCGACGTCGTACCGGCTGCGCGACTGGCTGGTCTCGCGGCAGCGCTACTGGGGCGCACCCGTCCCGGTCGTGCACTGCCCGGGGTGCGGCGTCGTGCCCGTCCCGGACGACGACCTGCCCGTCCGGCTCCCCGACCTGGCCGGCGACGACCTCCTCCCTCGGGGCCGCTCGCCGCTGGCCGCCCCCGCCGCCGAGGCGTGGCGGCGCGTGCCGTGCCCCCGGTGCGGCGCCGACGCCGAGCGCGACCCGGACACGCTCGACACGTTCGTCGACTCGTCGTGGTACTTCCTGCGGTACTGCTCGCCGGGCGACGACGGCCCGCCCGACGACGTCCCGTTCCGCCCCGAGGACGCGCGTCGGTGGATGCCCGCGGCGCAGTACGTGGGCGGCGTCGAGCACGCGATCCTGCACCTGCTGTACAGCCGGTTCGTCACGAAGTTCCTGCACGACGAGGGCTGGGTGGACGTCGTCGAGCCCTTCGCGACCCTGCTCAACCAGGGTCAGGTGCGCAACGGCGGGCGGGCCATGAGCAAGTCGCTCGGGAACGGCGTCGACCTCGGCGAGCAGCTCGACCGGCACGGTGCCGACGCGGTCCGCCTCGCCCTGGTGTTCGCGGGGCCGCCGGAGGACGACGTCGACTGGGCCGACGTCGACGCGAGCGCGATGCGGCGGTTCTGCGCGCGCGTGCTGCGGCTCGCGGACGCCGTCGGACCGGCCGCCGGGCCGCGGGCGACCGGCCCCGAGGTGCTGGGCGCCGTCGTGCCCGGGTCGCGGGCTCACGCGCTGCGCCGGGCCACGCACCGGACCGTGCACGAGGCGGAGGACCTGCTCGACCGGAGCCGGTTCAACGTCGTCGTCGCGCGCGTCATGGAGCTCGCGAGCGCCGCGCGGCGCGCCACCGACACCGGGCCGGCGTCCGACGAAAAGGCCGGCGCGCACGCCGCCGCCGTGCGCGAGGCCGTCGAGGCCGCCGTCGTGCTGCTGAGCCTGGTCGCGCCGCACACGGCGGAGGAGGCGTGGCACCGCCTCGGGCGCGAGCCGTCGGTGACCGAGGCCGACTGGCCGACCGTCGACCCGGCGCTGCTCGTCGTCGACGAGGTCGTGGCGGCCGTCCAGGTCGACGGGAAGGTGCGCGACCGGGTGCGGGTGGCCGCGGACGTCGACGAGCGGACGCTGCACGACCTCGCGCTCGCGACCGCGGGTGCCGCCCGGGCGACGGCCGGGCGGCACGTCGTGCGCGTCGTCGTCCGCCCGCCGCACCTGGTGAACGTGGTGACCCGCCCCTCCACGGACGACCCGGCAGTCACGTGAGCCGCCGCCGAGCACGGGGTGGGCGACCGGAATCGCCTCGATCCGGTCGCCGGTCCCGTGCTCGGCGCCCCGGTGCCGGCGGGTGCGGTCCTGCGACGCGTGGTGGGGGCGGAGTCGCTACGATGCTGCGGCCGCGTCCACTCGACCAGCGGGCCCGTGCGCGGCGACACGGGCCGGCGCACGGAGCACCCACCCATGGCCTTCGGACTCGCTGCCCTCCTGGACGACATCGCCGCGTTCGCCAAGCTCGCGGCCGCCTCGATCGACGACGTCGGCGCGGCCGCCGGGCGTGCGAGCGCGAAGGCGACGGGCGTCGTCATCGACGACACCGCCGTCACGCCCCGCTACGTCGAGGGCCTGGCCGCCAAGCGCGAGCTGCCCGTCGTCAAGCGGATCGCGACCGGGTCGCTGCGCAACAAGCTGCTGTTCATCCTCCCGGCGATCCTGCTCCTGAGCCAGTTCCTTCCCGACCTGCTCACGCCGCTGCTCATGCTCGGCGGCACGTACCTCGCGTTCGAGGGCGCCGAGAAGGTGTGGGAGCTCGTCTCGGGGCGGCACCACGCCGAGGTCGAGACGAAGACCGAGAAGAAGGCGGTCGACGAGGACTCGGTGGTGTCGAGCGCGGTCCGCACCGACTTCATCCTCAGCGCGGAGATCATGGTCATCGCGCTCAACGAGGTCGCCTCGGAGAACTTCTGGTCGCGTCTGATCATCCTCGTGATCGTCGCGATCCTCATCACGGTCCTCGTCTACGGGGTCGTGGCGCTCATCGTGAAGATGGACGACATCGGCCTGCACCTCGCGAAGCGCGACACGCCCTGGGTCCAGTCGTTCGGGCGCGGGCTCGTGAGCGCGATGCCGAAGGTCATGTCCGTCATCTCGATCGTCGGGATCGTCGCGATGCTCTGGGTGGGCGGCCACATCCTGCTCCAGGGCACGTACGACCTCGGCTGGCACGGCCCGTACGACGTCGTGCACCACCTCGAGCACGCCGTGACCGGCGTCGCGGGCGTGGGCGGGTTCCTCGGCTGGCTCGTCAACACGGCGTGCTCCGCCGTCGTCGGGATCGTGGTCGGCGGCGTCGTGGTCCTCGTGGCGCACCTGATCCCGCGCCGCAAGCACGGCGAGCCCGCCACGACCGAGCCGACCACGCCGGACGGCCCCGCGACAGCCGGCTGAGCCCACGCCGGGCCGAGCGGCCTGGTTGGATGAGGCATGGACTCCGGCACCTGGACCAACATCGGCCTCGTCCTGCTCTTCATCCTCGTCGGCGGCGTCTTCGCCGGGACCGAGATCGCGCTCGTCTCGCTGCGCGAGAGCCAGGTCGCCCGCATCGAGAAGCAGTCGGCGCGCGGCGCGCGGGTCGCGGCGGTCGCGCGCGACCCCAACCGCTTCCTCGCGGCGGTGCAGATCGGCGTCACCGTGGCGGGCTTCTTCTCGGCCGCGTACGGCGCGTCGACGCTCGCGCCGGACCTCGCGCCCGCGCTCGAGGACCTGGGCCTGTCGAGCGGGCTCGCGGACACCGTCGCGCTCGTGGGGCTCACGCTCGTCATCGCCTACCTCTCCCTGGTGCTCGGCGAGCTCGTGCCCAAGCGCATCGCGCTCCAGCGCTCGGCGGGCGTCGCGCTCGTCGTCGCCCCTCCCCTGGACCGCTTCGCGACCCTCATGCGGCCCGTCATCTGGCTGCTGTCGCGCTCGACCGACGGCGTCGTGCGGCTGCTCGGCGGCGACCCCTCGGCGCGCAGCGAGGAGATGAGCGAGGAGGAGCTGCGCGAGATCGTGCTCGCGCACGAGTCGCTGCCCGAGGACGAGCGCCGCATCCTCGACGACGTGTTCGCGGCGGGTGACCGCTCGCTCGCCGAGGCGATGACGCCGCGCGGCGAGGTCGCGTTCCTCGCGGCCGACACCCCCCTCGCGGACGCCGCCGAGACGGTCGCGGCGGGCCCGTACTCGCGCTACCCGGTGACGGGCGACGACTTCGACGACGTCGTCGGCTTCCTCCACGTGCGCGACCTGCTCGGCCGGGACTGCCCCGACCACCCGCCGACGGACCCGGCGACGGGGCGCGCCCTCACCGTGCGCGACGTCGTGCGGCCCATCCTCGCGCTGCCCGCGACGAACACCGTGCTGCCCGCGATGTCGCAGATGCGGCGCGAGGGCGTGCACATCGCCGTCGTCGTCGACGAGTACGGCGGCACCGACGGGATCGTCACGCTCGAGGACCTCGTCGAGGAGCTCGTGGGCGACATCCGTGACGAGTACGACGCCGACGAGCCGTCGCCCGCTCGCGAGCACGGCGCGACCACGAGCGTGGACGCCGGACAGACGATCGAGGAGTTCGCGCGCCGCACGGGCGTCGAGCTGCCCGACGGCCCGTACGAGACCGTCGCCGGCTTCGTCCTGGCGCAGCTCGGGCGCCTCGCCCTCGTGGGCGACCACGTCGACGCGGACGGCTACCGGCTCACGGTGACCGACGTCGCGGGGCGGCGCATCGTGCGCGTGGACGTCGTCCCGCTCCCCTGACCGCTGAGCGCACGACGCTGAGTGCGGGAAACAGTCGCGTCCCGGCACCTCGGACGCGACTTTTTCCTGCACTCAGCGGTGTGGGTGGGGCCGCGTAGCGTCGGGTGGATGAGCGCAGCGACGACGGGGACACGGTCGGGGATCAAGGTCGGGGTGGTCGGGAGCTTCGGCTCCGCCGCCCAGGTGCTGGAGATGGCGGTCGGGGCGGAGGACGCCGGCTGGGACGGGTTCTTCTCGTGGGACGGGCTGAGCCTGCTGTCCATGCCGGTCGACACGTTCGACCCCTGGGCGGTGCTCGCCGCGGCGGCGGTCCGGACCGAGCGGATCACGCTGGGGGCGATGGTCTTCGCGCTCCCCCGCCGCAAGCCGTGGGAGGTCGTGCGCCAGGCGCTGACCGTCGACCACCTGTCGAGCGGTCGCCTCGTGCTGCCGGTCGGCGTGGGCGTGCTCGACGACGGCGGCTTCTCCGCCGTGCCGGGTCAGCCGCAGTCGCTGCGCGAGCGCGCCGAGCTGCTCGACGACGCGCTCGCCTACCTCGACCGCGCGTGGACCGGCGAGCGGTTCACCTTCGAGGGAACCCACGTGCGGACCGGGGAGATGCAGTTCCTGCCGCGCCCGGTCGAGCGCGCCGTCGTCGGCCACCACGTGCCGGTGTGGCCGGTCGGCGTGTGGGACGCCGAGCGCCCGCCGGTGCGCTCGCTCGACCGCACCCTGCGCGCCGACGGGATCGTGCTCCAGCTCCGCGGCGACCGCGGCTTCGACGTGCCCACGCCCGACGACGTCTCCGCCCTCGTCGGCTGGCTCACCACGCGTCGCGCCGAGCTGGGCCTCGAAGCGGCCCGGCCGTTCGACGTCGTCGTGCAGGGCGAGCTCCCGGCGGACCGCTCCGCGGCGGCCGACCAGCTCGCCGGCCTCGCCGACGCCGGAGCGACCTGGTGGGTCGAGTCCCGCTGGAACCCCGAGACCGCGACCCCGGAGTCGCTGCTCGCCGCGATCCATGCGGGCCCGCCCCGTCCCTGAGCAGGGACGGGGCGAGGCGACGCACGCACGGGCTCGGCCGCGCGACGTGTCGGCGACACGATCACGGGCGGGCTCTGGGGTGGTGACGACGGGTCGTGGCGGGCCTGGCGGGAGCAGGGCGAGGGACGAGCCCTGCGGATGGTAGACCCGTCGTCACCACCCCAGAGCCCGCCCCCGGCCCCGCGTCGCAGAACCGTTAGCCGACGGGCCGCGCCGCCTCGATCTCGACCTTGGGCAGCGTCTTCGCCGGCAGCGTCTTCGGGCGCCACGACGCGCGCGTCGCCTCGAACGCGGAGATCTCGTCCTCGTGCTGGAGCGTGAGGCCGATGTCGTCGAGGCCCTCCATGAGACGCCAGCGCGTGTAGTCGTCGATCTGGAACGGCACGGTGACGTCGAGCGCCGACGCGGTGCGGGCGACGAGGTCGACCGTCACCTCGGTGCCCGGGTTGGTCTCGAGGATCTTCCAGAGCAGCTCGACGTCCTCCTGCGCGACGATGCCCGCGACGAGGCCCTGCTTGCCGGAGTTACCGCGGAAGATGTCGGCGAAGCGCGACGCGAGGACGACGCGGAAGCCGTAGTCCTTGAGCGCCCAGACGGCGTGCTCGCGCGACGAGCCGGTACCGAAGTCGGGCCCGGCGACGAGCACGGAGCCCGCACGGTAGGCGTCCTGGTTGAGGACGAACGTGGGGTCGCCGCGCCAGGCGGCGAACAGCGCGTCCTCGAACCCGGTGCGCGTCACGCGCTTGAGGTAGACGGCGGGGATGATCTGGTCGGTGTCGACGTTGCTGCGGCGCAGCGGGACGCCGACGCCGGTGTGGGTCGTGAACTTCTCCATGGCAGGAACCTCTTCGGGTCTTCGGGGCGACGAGTGGGGCAGCGCGGCGCGGGTGGCTCAGACCTGCACGAGGACGCGCGGGTCGAGCGGCGCGAGCGGCGTGCCGTCGAACGACGTGATGTCGGTGCCCTCGGGCAGGTCGAGGTCGCTCAGCGAGGAGAGCGTGCCCCGCAGCGCCGTGGCCGCGGCCACGAGCGGCGACACGAGGTGGGTGCGGCCGCCCTTGCCCTGGCGCCCCTCGAAGTTGCGGTTCGACGTCGAGGCGGCGCGCTCGCCCGGCTGGAGCTGGTCGGGGTTCATGCCGAGGCACATCGAGCAGCCGGCGTTGCGCCACTCCGCGCCGAAGTCGAGGAAGATCTGGTCGAGACCCTCGGCCTCGGCCTGGAGGCGCACGCGCGCGGACGCCGGGACGACGAGAACCCGGACGCCGTCGGCCTTCTTCTTGCCCTGCACGACCTTCGCGACCGAGCGCAGGTCCTCGATGCGGCCGTTGGTGCACGACCCGATGAACACGGTGTCGACGGGGATCTCGCGCAGCGGCTGGCCGGGCGTGAGGCCCATGTACTCGATCGCACGCTCGGCGGCGACGCGCTCGTTCTCGTCCGCGATCTGCTCGGGGACGGGCACGGTCGCGGAGATGGGCAGGCCCTGGCCGGGGTTGGTGCCCCACGTGACGAAGGGCTCGAGGTCGGACGCGCGGAGCGTGACCTCGGTGTCGAACACGGCGTCGTCGTCGGAGCGCAGCGTGCGCCAGTACTCGACGGCCGCGTCCCAGTCCGCGCCCTCGGGCGCGTGCGGGCGGCCCTTGAGATACTCGAACGTGGTGTCGTCCGGGGCGATCATGCCGGCGCGCGCGCCCGCCTCGATCGACATGTTGCAGATCGTCATCCGCGCCTCCATGGAGAGCTTGCGGATGGCCTCGCCGCGGTACTCCAGGACGTAGCCCTGGCCGCCGCCGGTCCCGATCTTGGCGATGATCGCGAGGATGATGTCCTTGCTCGTGGCGCCGGGCGGCAGCTCGCCGTCGACGTTGATCGCCATGGTCTTGAACGGGGCGAGCGGGAGCGTCTGCGTGGCGAGCACGTGCTCGACCTCGGACGTGCCGATGCCGAACGCGAGCGCACCGAACGCGCCGTGCGTCGAGGTGTGCGAGTCGCCGCACACGACCGTCAGGCCGGGCATGGTGAGGCCGAGCTGCGGCCCGACCTGGTGCACGATCCCCTGGTCGGCGTCGCCGAGCGAGTGGATGCGGACGCCGAACTCGCGCGCGTTGTTGCGCAGCGTGTCGATCTGCGTGCGGCTCGTGAGGTCCGCGATCGGCAGGTCGATGTCGAGCGTCGGGGTGTTGTGGTCCTCGGTCGCGATGGTGAGGTCGGGGCGGCGGACCGGGCGGCCCGCGAGGCGCAGCCCCTCGAACGCCTGGGGGCTGGTGACCTCGTGCACGAGGTGGAGGTCGATGTAGAGGAGGTCGGGCGACCCGTCGGCGCCTCGTCGCACCAGGTGCGCGTCCCAGACCTTCTCCGCCAGCGTGCCGGCCATGTAGCTCATCTCCTCGTCGTCTGTCACGGTCCTCCTGGGGGGTACGGAGAGCCGCCTGGGTCGATGGTCCGCCGTCCGGCATCCTGCCGGGGAAGACGTCCAGCGGGTGGAACATCCGTGCCGGACTTGCATCTCAGTGCGTGAGACGTCAATATCGACCTATGGACAATACTAGCGGAGTCGGAGTGCTGGACAAGGCGGCCTCCGTCCTGGGCGCCCTGGAGTCCGGACCTGCCACCCTCGCCCAGCTCGTCACGGCCACGGGCCTGGCCCGCCCGACGGCGCACCGCCTCGCCGTCGCCCTCGAGCACCACCGCATGGTCGCGCGCGACATGCAGGGCCGGTTCGTCCTCGGCCCCCGGCTCAACGAGCTCGCGACGGCGGCCGGCGAAGACCGCCTGCTCGCCGCCGCGAACCCCGTGCTGACGGCGCTGCGCGACCACACGGGCGAGAGCGCCCAGCTCTACCGCCGCCAGGGCGACCACCGCATCTGCGTCGCGGCCGCCGAGCGCCCCGTCGGCCTGCGCGACTCGATCCCCGTCGGCGCGACGCTCACCATGAACGCGGGCTCCGCCGCCCAGGTCCTGCTCGCGTGGGAGGAGCCGGACCGGCTGCACCGCGGGCTGCGCGAGGCCGTCTTCACCGCCACGATCCTCTCCGGCGTCCGACGCCGCGGGTGGGCCCAGTCCGTCTCCGAGCGCGAGCTCGGCGTCGCGTCGGTCTCCGCGCCCGTGCGCGGCCCGTCGGGCCGGGTCGTGGCCGCCGTCTCCATCTCGGGCCCGGTCGAGCGACTGAGCCGCCAGCCCGGGCGGCTGCACTCCGGCTCGGTCGTCGCCGCCGCGAACCGCCTCACCGAGGTGCTGCGCCGCGCCGGCGAGTGAGGACGCCGACGCCGGCCCGCACCGGGCCGGCGTCGGCGTGCCGCGGGCCGCAAACGGGACGCGCCCTGTCAAAATGTCCCCGGCTGCTGCCATGCTGTGCGTGCCCGACGCCCGGACAGCGCAGCGGTCGCGGGGGCGACCGCTGACCGTCCGATCCCGAGACACGAGGAGTTCCGATGCACCCGAAGCTGAAGGCCGCCCTGATCTGGGTCCTCGTGATCTTCGCCGTGTACGCGATCGTCACGAGCCCGGACCGCGCGGCCGACATCGTCGAGGGCATCTGGGACGTGATCGTCGGGGCGTTCCGCTCGATCGGCCAGTTCTTCAGCTCGCTCCTGGACTGACCGTGGCCCGCGGCGGACCTCGCAGCAGGATCCTGGACCGCTACGTGCTCAACGGCGAGCGGGTCGTCATCGCGACGCGCCACCACTGGGGGATGCTCCTCGAGCCCGTCGCGACCACCGTCGCGGGGGCGGTCGCGATCGCCTGGCTCGTGGTGCAGGCCGGCCCCGCGGTCGGCGACGGCGTGCTCGTGCTGTGGTGGCTGTGGCTGATCCTCGCCGCCCGCCTGGTGTGGAAGGTCTTCGAGTGGCGCAACGAGTGGTTCGTCGCCACGGACAAGCGCCTGCTCCTGCTCTACGGCCTCATCACGCACAAGGTGGCGATGATGCCGCTGACCAAGGTGACGGACATGAACTACGGGCGCTCGCTCGTCGGGCGCGTGCTGGGCTACGGCCAGTTCCTGCTCGAGTCCGCCGGGCAGGACCAGGCGCTGCGCCAGATCGACTGGGTCGCGCACCCGGATCGGACCTACCGCCTGCTGTGCGACACGCTGTTCATCCCGGGCGTCCGCCCGGGCGGAGCGCCGACCGGCCCGGGCGGGGCCGCCGCGACGACGGGGGGTGCGCTGCCCGCGACCGTGCCGCCGCCCGCGCCGCGCCCGCCGCAGCCTGCCGAGCCGCTTCCGGTCGAGCCCGCGCCCGCGTGGGACGGACGCAGCCCGGCCGCCACGACCCCGCCTCCCCCGGCACCGCTCCCGTCGGACCCGCGGGTCGTCGTCGTGCCCGGCCGGTCCGCCGGCGCGTCGAGCGGGCCCACCCAGCCGATCCCCGTGACCGGCGACGCTCACGCGGCGCGGGACGCCGCGCGTCCCGACGGCCCGCCGGCGGGGCCCGGCGAGGACGAGCAGGGCTGGACGGTCTCCGGCGAGCACCGCGCGACGTACGTGCCGGTCACGCCCCCGCGGCCGTCGTCGACGCCCATCCCGAAGCCGTACGAGCCCGGCCCCGGGCGCGACGGCGCCCCCTGACCGGCCGCACCACCCACCACCCGGTAGCAAAGGCTCCGAGGCCGACCTCCGCGGGGTCTCGCACGCCACGCGACGTGCGTCACACTCAACACCGGCCAGGCCCGCCATCGATCGACGAGCGGCCAACGGGCGCACGGAAGAAACGACGAAGGCCCGGTCACCGTGATGGTGACCGGGCCTTCTTCTGTACCCCCAACGGGATTTGAACCCGTGTTACCGCCGTGAGAGGGCGACGTCCTAGGCCGCTAGACGATGGGGGCCTGTGGAGCTTCGTACCGTTTCCGGTCCGTTTCTCCGGTGAGAACTCTACCTCATGTTTCTCGCGGTCTTGACCGCTCGATCCAGAGCCGGAGCTCTTCGCTGGGGTACCAGGACTCGAACCTAGACTAAGTGAACCAGAATCACTCGTGCTGCCAATTACACCATACCCCAAGGGGGTAACCGATCCGCGTCGGGAAGCCGTGACGACGAGTCATAGACCCGTCCCCTGGCTCCCTCCCGTGGAGGTCCCACCGGCCGAGAACATTACCGGACATGCCGACGCGGACCAAATGCGCTGCGCGCGCCCGAGCGGCCCGGCGACGCGCGCGTCCTGCGGTCGACGGGCACGGCCGCCGTCTGGCACCGTCAGGGCATGAGCCCTGGAGACTCCCTCGACCCCGGTTCGCGCGCCGACCGGGCCGCGTCGTTCGAGCACGGTGCCGCGCAGTACGCCTCCACCCGGCCGTCCTACCCGGACGCGGCCGTCGACTGGCTCGTGCCCGACGGCGCCCACCGCGTCCTCGACCTCGCCGCCGGCACCGGGAAGCTCACGGAGCGGCTCGTCGCACGCGGCCTCGACGTCGTCGCCGTCGAGCCGTCCGACGCGATGCGCGACCGCCTCGCCGAGACCGTGCCCGGCGCCGAGGCGCTCCCGGGATCGGCCGAGGCCGTCCCGCTGCCGGACTCGAGCGTCGACGCGGTGCTGGTCGCCCAGGCGTGGCACTGGTTCTCCCCCGCGGCCCAGCCGGAGATCGCGCGCGTGCTGCGGCCCGGCGGCCGGCTCGGCATCGTGTGGAACGTCCGGGACAGCTCGGTGGACTGGGTGGGCAGGTTCACCGAGATCATCCACCGGGGCGACACGCTCGAGCACAGCTACCGCGAGCCCGCGCTCTCCGAGCACCTCTTCACGACGCCGGAGCACCGCACGGTGCCGTGGGCCGACCGGGTCCTCACGTCCTCGCTGCGCCCGCTCGCCGCGTCGCGCAGCTACCTCCTGACCCTCCCACCCGCGCGGCGCGAGGAGCTGCTGGAGGAGATCGACCGGCTCGTCGCGACCCACCCCGACCTCGCCGGCCGCACCGAGGTGGACCTCCCCTACCTCGCCCAGTGCTGGCGCGCGGACGTGCGCCCCGACGCACCGGGCGCGGCATGAGCGGCGCGGGCGGACGCGGCACGATGACCGGCGACGACGTCCGGGTGGCCGTCCGATGGCTCGCCGACCGCCTCGTGGGCCAGCCCGTGTCCGCGTTCGACGCGCAGGCCGGCCCGGTCCGCTGGTCGTGCTGGACGACGGCGGAGCACGTCGTGGACGACCTCCTCGCCTACGCGCTCCAGCTCGCGGCGCTCCCCGCGCTCGCGTACGTGCCGCTCGTCGGCCCGCGGGGCGAGGGCGAGATCGCCCACGTCGACCGCGCAGCCGGGACGGCGGGACTCGTCGAGGCGCTCGTCGGCGGCGGGGAGCTGCTCGCGACGCTCGCCGAGACGCGGCCCGCGGACGCGCGCGCCTTCCACCCGTACGGGGTCTCGGACGCCGACGGCTTCGCGGCGATGGGGGTCGTCGAGGTCCTCGTGCACGGCCACGACGTCCTGCTCGGGCTCACGCACGCACCCACCCCGTTCCCCCCGGGGCTGGCGGCCCGCGCCCTGGCGCGCCTGTTCCCCGACGTCGAGACGGGTCCGGACGAGGACCCCGACGCCGTGCTCCTCTGGGCGACCGGCCGGGGCGAGCTCCCGGGTCGGCCGCGGCGCACGCGCTGGCGCTGGGACGCGAGCGTGCGCGCGGACGCGCCGGGCTGAGCCGGCCCGTCAGGCCGACGACGCGGCCGCGGCCGCCGCGATGCGGCGCGCGGCCGAGGAGAGCGCCGTGCCGTCCTTCCAGACCATCCGCAGCCGGCGGTCGAGCTCGAGCCCCGGCACCGCGACCCGCACGAGGGCGCCCCGTGCGACGTCGTCGGCGACGGCGAGGCTCGACAGCACGGCGACCGCCCCGCCGTGCTGCACGGCCGTCTTCAGCGCCGCGGTGGAGCCGAGGTAGGGCAGGTGGTCCGGCAGCCGCTCGCCGAGCGTCGCGAGGCCGCGCTCGAGCGTCTCGCGCGTGCCCGAGCCGCGCTCGCGCACGACGAGCCCCCCGGACAGCAGCTCGTCGACGCGCACGGCGCTGCGACGCGCCCAGGGATGCGCCGGGCCGACGACGACGACGAGCCGGTCGTGCGCGACGGTGCGGCTGCGCAGCCCGCGCCGCAGCGTCGCACTCTCGACGAACCCGAGCTCCACGCCGCCGTCGAGGACCAGGTCGGTCACCTCGCGCGAGTTGCGGACGACGAGCTCGACGTCGGGAGCCCCGCCGCCCGGCGCCCCCTCGAGCGCGAGCCGCGCGAGCCAGCGCGGCGCCAGGTACTCCGCGACGGTGAGGCTCGCCGCGACCCGCACCCGGGCGGCCGGGGCGTCGCGCAGCGCCGCGACGGAGGTCTCGAAGCGGTCGGAGGCCTCGATCACCTCGCGCGCCCACGCCGCCGTCGCGCGGCCGGTCTCGGTGAGCCGGGACCCGCGCGTCGTGCGCTCGAGGAGGTCGAGGCCGAGGCGGCGCTCGAGCGCGCGCAGGCCCGCCGACGCCGTGGGCTGGGCGACGCCGAGCGCGCGGGCCGCCGCGCTGATCGACCCGTGCGAGTCGGTCGCGACGAGCAGCTCGAGCGCGGAGAGGGACGTCCTGTCGCGGGCGGTCGTGGCCATAGGCCCACTCTATGCCTCGCGAGGGAAGTCGCTCTTCTGCCGCCGCACCGGCCGCAGCACGCTGGAAGCATGAACCACCCTGCACCCCCCTCGACGCGCGCGGAGGCCCTCGCGACCCGAGGCGCCCCGGTGGCCACGGCCGCTCCCCCGGCGCCCGCACCTGACCAGCGCCCCGACGCACCGCGCGGACCGCGCGCGCTCGTCCCCGGGCTCCTCCTCGTCGGCGCGGCGACGCTCCTCGTGCTCGCGGGCGCGCGCCTCGTCCCCACGGTGTCCCCGCTCGTCGTCGCGCTCGTCCTGGGCGCGCTCGTCGCCCCGGTGCTCGGCCGGCTCGCGACGACCCGGAGGGGCGGAGCGACGGTCGCCGCGACGCGTCCCGGCGTCGCGTGGACGTCGCGCGTCGTGCTCCGGGTGGGCGTCGTGCTGCTCGGCTTCCAGCTCTCCCTCCCGGAGGTGCTGGGGCTGGGCTGGCGCGGGCTCGTCGTCGTCACGACGACGCTCGCCGTCACCTTCGCGGGCACGCTCGCGCTCGGCCGCGTGCTGCGCGTGCCGCGCGTGACGACACTGCTCGTCGCGACCGGCTTCTCCGTGTGCGGGGCGGCCGCGATCTCCGCGATGCAGGGCGTCGTGGACCGGCCGGGTCGCACCCCCGACGAGGTGCGCGAGGACGACGACGGCGTCGCCACCGCGCTCGCGCTCGTCACCGTCTACGGCACCCTCGCGATCGTCGTGCTGCCCTGGCTCGCAGGGCTGCTCGGGCTCACCGACGACCGGGCCGGGCTCTGGATCGGCGCGAGCGTCCAGGAGGTCGCGCAGGTCGTCACCGCGGCCGGGACGATCTCCGCGCCGGCGCTCGCCACCGCGACGGTCGCGAAGCTCGCGCGCGTGGCCCTCCTCGCGCCGCTCGTCGCCGTCGCCGGGGTCGTCGTGGCCCGCGGGGCCCGACGCGCGGCGTCGGCGCTCGCGACCACGAGCACGCTCGGGGCGTCGGACGCCACGTCGTCGTCCGCGGCGGACGACGGCGAATCCCGCGGCGCAGGTGCCGGGGCCAGGAGGCGACGCGTCGCCCCGGTGCCGTGGTTCGTCGTCGGGTTCGTGGCGGCGGTGGCGCTCCGCAGCCTCGGGGTCGTGCCCGCGCCGGTGCTCGCCGTCCTCGTCACGGCCTCGACGCTCGCGTTCGTCGCGGCGATGTTCGCCCTCGGGCTCGGCGTGGACGTGCCCACGCTCGTGCGCACCGGGCGGCGGTCGCTCGTGCTGGGTGCGCTGTCCGCGGTGCTCGTCACCGCGACGGCCCTCGTGGGCGTCCTGCTCCTCGCCTGACCGCCCCACGGGCGAGAGCCCCGGGTCTCCCGGGGAACGCCCCGGTAGGCCGGGGTAGAGGCCCGGTACGCCGAGGTAGATCCCTGGTCATGACCAGGGCTCTACCTCGCGGAACCAGGGCTCGACCTCGCGGGACCGGGGCTCTACCTCGCGGGGCGGGGGCTGCGCCTCGCAGGGCCGGGGGTTACCTCGGCGCGGGGGTCTGCGCCGCCGCGACGCCGAGCGTCGCGGGGAGGTCGTCGAGGCCGTGGACGACGTGCACGCCCGACGCGCGGGCCGACGCCGGATCCTCCGGGTGCGGGCCGCCGCGGCGCGTGCCGGGGCGGTCGAGCCACACCCCGACGAGGCCCGCGGCGAGCGCGCCGCGCGCGTCGACGTCGAGCTCGTCGCCGACGTACGCCGTGCGGGCCGGGTCGGTGCCGAGACGACGGCACGCCTCGGCGAACACGCGCGGGTCGGGCTTGCCGAAGCCGAGCGTGTCCACCCCGACGAGCAGCGGCACGTCGGCCAGGCCCGCGGCCGCGAGCTTGCGGGTCTGGAGCTCGACGCGCGCGTTCGTCAGCGAGCCGACGCGCACCCCGGCCCCTGCGAGCGCGTCGAGCACCCCACGGGAGTCGGCGAACGCCGTCCACGACGCCTCGAACGTGCCCCAGAAGAGGTCCTTCCAGTCGACGTACGCCGCGTCGTCGAGCAGCTCGCCGCCGAACGCCGCCTGGAGCTCGTTGGCGCGCGCCATGCGCTGGGCGTCGAAGTCGACCTCGCCGCGCGTGTACGCGCGGTAGTGCCCGTTGGGGTCGGCGCGCCACAGCGCGAGGACGTCGTCGTAGCGCTCCTCGGGCAGGTGCGGCAACCACACCCGCGACGCGGCGGCGATGGCCTCGGCGAAGGCGGCGCGCGTGTCGACGAGCGTGTCGTCGACGTCGAACAGGACACCCTCGAGGGGCGCGGCCGCCGAGGCCGCGGCGTCGGTCACAGCGCGTCCCGCAGGCGCACGAGGCGCTCCAGCGTCGAGCCCTTGCCGAGCAGCTCCATCGACTCGAACAGCGGCGGCGAGACGCGGCGGCCCGTGAGCGCGACGCGCAGCGGCGTGAACGCGAACCGCGGCTTGACGCCCATGCCCTCGACGATCGCGTCGCGCAGGCGCTCCTCGATGGCGGCGGTGACGAACTCGTCGTCCTGCAGCACGTCGAGCGCGGCGATCGCCGCGGCGAGGATGTCCTTCGCGTCGTCGCGCAGGGCGCCGCGCGCGTCGTCCTCGACCGTGAGCGCGTCGTCGGCCGTGAAGAGGAAGCCCAGCATCCCGACCGACTCGCCCAGCAGCACCATGCGCTCCTGGACGAGCGGCGCGGCTGCCGTGAGGATCTCCTGGTTGCGGGGCGACAGGTCGGCGAACGAGTCCGCCGGCACGAGCCCGCCCGCGTGCAGGTACGGGACGAGGCGGTCGCGGAAGTCCTCCGCCGCGAGCATCCGCACGTGCGTCGCGTTGATCGCCTCGGCCTTCTTGAGGTCGAAGCGCGCTGGGTTCGGCAGCACGTCGTGCACGTCGAAGGCCTCGACCATCTCGGTGACCGTGAAGATGTCGTGGTCCGGCGAGATCGACCAGCCGAGCAGCGCGAGGTAGTTGAGCAGGCCCTCGGGCGTGAAACCGCGCTCGCGGTGCAGGAACAGGTTCGACTCGGGGTCGCGCTTGGAGAGCTTCTTGTTGCCCTCCCCCATGACGTACGGGAGGTGGCCGAACTCCGGCATGACGTGCGCGACGCCGATCTCCAGCAGCGCCCGGTACAGCGCGATCTGGCGCGGCGTCGAGGACAGCAGGTCCTCGCCGCGCAGCACGTGCGTGATGCCCATGAGCGCGTCGTCGACGGGGTTCACGAGCGTGTAGAGCGGCTGCCCGTTCGCGCGCACGAGCGCGTAGTCCGGGACCGAGCCCGCCTTGAACGTGATCTCCCCGCGCACCACGTCGGTGAAGGTGATGTCCTCGTCCGGCATCCGCAGGCGCAGCACCGGCTCACGGCCCTCGGCGCGGAAGGCGGCCTTCTGCTCGTCCGTGAGGGTGCGGTCGAAGTTGTCGTAGCCCTTCGTCTTGAGCCCCGCGGCGGCGTTGCGCGCGTCGGACTCCTCCGGGGTCGAGAACGACTCGTAGACGTACCCGCCCTCGACGAGCCGCGCGATGACGTCCTGGTAGATGTCCGCGCGCTGCGACTGCCGGTACGGCTCGTGCGGGCCGCCGACCTCGACGCCCTCGTCCCAGTCGAGCCCGAGCCAGCGCAGCGCGTCGAGGAGCTGCTGGTAGCTCTCCTCGCTGTCGCGCGCGGCGTCGGTGTCCTCGATGCGGAACACGAACGTGCCGCCCGTGTGCCGCGCGTAGGCCCAGTTGAACAGCGCGGTGCGGATGAGCCCGACGTGCGGCGTCCCGGTCGGGGACGGGCAGAAGCGGACGCGGACGGGCGAGGAACCAGGTGCGGGGATCACGGCTCCCAGCCTAGTTGCCCGACGCCGCCCCCCGCCCGGGCGTCCGGCGTCGCCCCGGTCGTCGTCTCAGTCGCGCGTGGCCGGGTCCGCAGCGGGCACAGGCAGCGGGACGGAGTCGCGGAGGGTTCGACCGGTCACGCAACGTTCGAAGTCGTGGAGCCAGTCGCGGAAGTCGTCGACGGTGTAGTCGCCGGTCACCCCGAGTGGGAGTGGCTCGGCACCCGGCGAGGCGGTCGAGAGCTTCTTGGATGCACTCGTCGAATCGGTGCGAGTCCTGGGCGAGGTACTCCCACGCCCAGTCGCTCACCTCGTCGCGCGAGCGCGACTGGTCCACGAGCCCGCGCAGAGCGGCCCGCGTCTCCTCCCGTGTCGGATAGTCGCGTGGACACCGTCCTTGCCGGAAGTCCCCATCAGACGAAGACCTGTTCGTCGCCCGACGCGTGCCAGACGACGATCCGATTGCCCTTCTCGACGCGAGACCGGCGAGCACCGACCGACTCCAGGAGCAGTCGGAGGTCTGTCTCACCGAGCTCGAGCCTCGCCGTACCGAGCAGCGCGAGTGCGCTGCCCACCGCGGTGTGGTGCAGGACGGTGACGTCGCGCTCCCCGTCGGGATCGTCGTCGAACCGCACATACAGGTCCTCGAGCCCCGGTCCGACGCGCGTGACTTCGACGGAGGCGACGCCGGGGATCGCCAGGACCTCGTCGGACGTGAGGAGCGACGGGGTCGACGCCGCGCAGCCGTTGGGACCGCCGTCAGTGCGCAGGGCTCGCCCACCGCTGCCCACGCGAGCGACAGGACTGCCCAGCGACCGCGTGCGCACGAGGACGACCAGTCCGCCGAGCGCTGCGCCCGCGAGTGCACAGACCGGGACGCCGACGATCGCGAGGACGATGCCGTAGGACAGGGCTTCCCCGGCAGGGACGCCGCCGGCGACTACCGCGAGGATCACGAGCACGACAACGACAATGCACGGGACCGCCGCGCCCCAGGCCGCCCACCGCGCGACGGCGCGCCCCGGCCGATGTCTCACCATCAGTGGCTCTCGGCGACCGCGCCCGCGGCGACTGTGCGAGCCGGGGGCCGCCGACGAGACCGCACGACGACGTGCACGACGCCCAGGAGAAGCCCCGCGGCGGCTCCGCTGGGCGCCACCACGAGGAGGCCGAGCATCGTGGCGCCCAGCGCGTCGGTGAACCCGGTACCGCCGGCGAGGGCGACGGCCGACCCCCACAGCGCGAGCAGGAGGCTCGGCACCACCGCGCCGGCCGTCGCCCACCGGACGACCGTCCGGAACGGCCCCGGGACCATCCCTCAGGCCCGCCGGACGACCGGGTTGCTCAGGACGCCCAGCTCCTCGACCTCGCACTCGACGCGGTCGCCGACGTCGATCAGCCCGACGCCGGCGGGCGTGCCGGTGAGGATGACGTCGCCGGGCAGCAGGGTCATCGCTGCGGAGACGTACGACACGAGGAACGGGATGTCGAAGATCATGTCGCTCGTGCGGCCGTCCTGCTTGACCTCGCCGTTGACGCGGCTGCGGACGCCGACGTCCTCGGGGTCGAGGTCAGTGTCGATCCACGGCCCGAGGGGGCACGCGGAGTCGAAGCCCTTGGCGCGCGCCCACTGGCCGTCGGTGCGCTGCGCGTCGCGCGCGGTGACGTCGTTCGCGACCGTGTACCCGAGCACGTACGCCGGCGCGGCCTCGGGCGACACGTCCTTCGCGAGGCGACCGATGACGACCGCGAGCTCGGCCTCGTACGAGACCTCCTGCGAGAAGTCGGGCAGGACGATCGGGTCGTCCGGGCCGACGACCGACGTGTTCGGCTTGAGGAACAGCAGCGGGCTCGTCGGGACGTCGTTGCCCATCTCCTTCGCGTGGTCCGCGTAGTTGCGGCCTACGGCGACCACCTTGGAGCGCGGGATCACCGGCGCGAGGAGCCGGACGCCGTCGCCCAGCTCGACGCGCTCGCCCGTCGGCGTGACGGGCATGTAGAGCGGGTCGCCCGTGAGGACCGCGAGGTACGTGCGGTCCCCCTCCTGCTGGACGAGGGCGTAGCGGGGGTCGTCTCCGGTGGTGAATCTCGCGATGCGCACGGGCCCAGGCTATCCGGCCACGCCCGCACGATCACGCGCGGGCGAGGACCTCGCCGTTGAGGACGGCGAACCAGCCCGCCGGCTCCTCGGCCCAGCGCAGCCAGTCCTGCGCGAGCTGCTCGAGCGCGACGTCGTCCGCGAGCGCCGACTCCTTCGCCTGGACGGCGAAGTTCGACGCGACGCAGCGCTCGGCCCAGAGCCCGCCCCACCACGTGCGGTCGGCGGGGGTGGCGTAGCACCAGGTGCTCGCGCTGGGCTCGATCCCGTCGAGCGGGAACCCGGCGTCCTGCACCCAGGAGAAGAGGCGACGGCCGGCGTCGGCCTCGTACCCGTAGGCGTGCGTGACCTCGTGGTAGAGCGTGTTCCACTCGGTGAGACCTGGCGACTCGGGATACCAGGTCATGGCGGCGTAGTCGGCGTCGCGCACGGCGACGAGCCCGCCCGGCTTCGTGACGCGTCGCATCTCGCGCAGCGCGCCGATCGGGTCGGACAGGTGCTGCAGGAGCTGGTGCGCGTAGACGACGTCGAACGTGCCGTCGGCGAACGGCAGCTCGTAGGCGTTCGCGTGCTGGAACGAGATGTTCGCGGTGCCGCGCTGGGCGGCGAGCTCGCGCGCGCTGTCGAGGACGGCCTCGGACGCGTCGACGCCGACGACCCGCCCGTCCCCGACGCGGTCGGCGAGGTCGACGGTGACCGTGGCCGGGCCGCAGCCGACGTCGAGGAGGCTCATGCCGGGGCGCAGGTGCGGCAGGAGGAAGCCGGCCGAGTTCTCGGCCGTGCGCCAGCGGTGCGAGCGCAGCACGGACTCGTGGTGGCCGTGGGTGTACGACTCGGACTCCTGCGCGGGGTCGCTGCCTGCCCCGGTGGGGGCGTCGGCGTGGTGCTCGGCGGCCTCGTCGGCGCCGTGGGGGGTGTGCGTCATACCCGCACCGTAGGCCGCGGGTGCGGCGTTCTCGACCCCGTTCTCACACTCTGGGCGCGCGGTCGCCGCGCGGCTCGTCTCCGGCGTGGCGGCGGGGTGGGAGCGCGCCCGCGCGCGGACAATCCCCCCATGACGGCCGCGACCGGCACGACCTCCGCCCCGGGCGACCCCGCTCGCCCCTCCGCCGGCTTCGCGCGGCGCCACGCCGCGCTCCTGCTCGGCGGGCCGGGCCGCGTCACGGGGCTCGACGTCGCGCGCGGGGTCGCGGTCCTCGGGATGTTCGCGGCGCACGTGGGCTTCACGACGGACGACTTCGGCGAGGTCTCCGGCTGGCTCTCGCTGTCGCACGGGCGCTCGTCGGTGCTCTTCGCGCTCGTGGCCGGGGTGTCGCTCGCCCTCGTCTCGGGCGGGCGCACCCCGCTCGACGGGCTGCCCGCGCTCCAGAACCGCACCCGCGTCCTCGTGCGCGCGGTGCTCCTGCTCGCCCTGGCCGGGCTGCTGGACCTGCTCGGCACACGCGTGCTGCTCATCCTCGGCTTCTACGCCGCCTACTTCGTGCTCGCGCTGCCGTTCCTGCGCTGGCGGCGCCGGGACCTCCTGGTCCTCGCGGGCGTGGTCGCCGTCGTCGGTCCGGTGCTCGCCCTGTGGCTCCCGGAGGTGCTCGCGCGCGCCGGGCTCCACCTGCCCGACGACGGGTCGGGCGCGCTCACCGACTTCCTCGTCTCGGGGCACTACCCGGCGGTGGTGTGGATGGCGTACGTGCTCGTCGGGATCGCGATCGGGCGGTCCGACCTCGGCGCGAGGACGACGCGCGTCGCGCTGGTCGGTGGCGGTCTGCTGGCGGCCGGGCTCGGGTACGGCGTCTCGGCGGTGCTCACGGGTCCGCTCGGCGGGGCGCAGGCCGTGGAGGACGCGGCCGCGGTGTGGTCGAGCGCGTACCGGCCGGAGCCGCTCGGGTGGGCGGAACCGTGGCCGACGAGCGCGTACCTCTGGCTCGCGGGCCCGCACACGGACACCCTCCCCGAGGTCGTGGGGTCGGGCGGGTTCGCCGTCGCGGTGCTCGGGCTGTGCATGTTCGCGGGCCGGGTCGGTCGCTGGGTGCTCGCCCCCGTCGCCGCGGTCGGCGCCATGGCGCTCACGGTCTACTCGGCCCAGATCGTCGTCCTGTGGGCGTGGGGCGACGCGGCGTACGAGCAGACGACGAACGGGCCGCTCCTCGCGCTCGTGCTCGCGACGCTGGTGGTCGCGACCCTCTGGCGCTGGGCGTTCGGCCGCGGCCCGCTGGAACGGCTCGTCGCGTCCGTCGCGGCGCGCGCCTCCGCCGTCACGTCGTCGCGCGGGCCGACGTAGGGTCGGCCGCATGACCACCACGAGCGACGACACCGCCCCCCGCCCCGCCCTGCGCCGTCTCGGCCGGTCCGGCCTGGCGGTGTCCGCCGTCGGGCTGGGGTGCAACAACTTCGGGCGCCCCACGACGGCGACGGAGACCCTGGAAGGCACGCGCGCCGTCGTCGACGCCGCGCTCGACGCGGGCGTGACCTTCTTCGACACGGCCGACACGTACGGCGGCCGTCCGGGTCTGAGCGAGGAGCTCCTCGGCCAGGCGCTCGGGTCGCGGCGCGACGACGTCGTGGTGGCGACGAAGTTCGGCCTGTCGATGCGCGGGGTCGCGGGGGCGGACTTCGACGCGCGCGGCTCGCGCCGCTACGTCGTGCGGGCGGTCGAGGACTCGCTGCGGCGCCTCGGCACCGACCGCATCGACCTCTACCAGTTCCACGCCCCCGACCCGCGGACGCCGATCGACGAGACGCTCGCGGCGCTCGACGACCTCGTGCGCGCGGGCAAGGTCCTCTACGTGGGGCACTCGAACCGGGCGGGGTGGCAGATCGCGGAGGCGGAGTTCGTCGCGCGCGCGGCGGGCACCGTGCGGTTCGTGTCCGCGCAGAACCAGTACAACCTCGTCGACCGCGCGGCCGAGCTCGAGGTGCTGCCCGCCGCGGCGGCGTACGGGCTCGGCGTCCTGCCGTACTTCCCGCTCGCGAACGGCCTCCTCACCGGCAAGTACGCGCACGGCGCGCGGCCCGACGACGGCCGGCTCGTGCGCACCAAGCCGCACCTGCTCGAGTCCGCGCCCTGGGAGGCGCTCGCGCGGCTCGGCGCGTTCTGCCAGGTGCGCGGCATCACCGAGGTGCAGGTCGCGTTCGGGTGGCTGCTCTCCCGACCCCAGGTGTCGAGCGTCATCGCGGGTGCGACGAAGCCCGAGCAGGTGCGGCAGAACGCCGCCGCGGGCGCGTGGCGGCCCACGGACGAGGACCTCGCCGAGCTCGACGACATCTTCCCGCCGCTCGGGAAGGTCGCGCCCTTCTGACCCGCCCCACCGCGCTCCTGCCGGCCTGGCGGCCGGTCGTGTGGCCCGACCGCGACCGGCTGCCTACCGTGGGGGCATGGCCTCGTGGGAGGACGTCGGACGGGTCGTGGCGGTGCTGCCGGGCACGGCGCTCAAGGACGCACGACGGTGGACGGTGCACGGCAAGCTCTTCGTGTGGGAGCGCCCCCTGCGCCCGCGCGACCTCGACGAGCTGGGCGCCGCAGCCCCGGCGGAGCCGCCCGTCGCGCTGCGCGTCGCGGACGAGGGCGAGAAGGCCGCGCTGATCCAGGACGACCCCGGCACGTTCTTCACGACGAGCCACTTCGACGGGTACCCGATCGTGCTCGCGCGGCTCGACCGGGTCCCTGTGCCGGAGCTCGAGGAGCTCGTGCAGGACGCGTGGCTCGCCCGCGCCCCGCACCGCCTCGCGCAGGAGTACCTGCGGCGCACGTCGGGAGAGGCGTCACCAGGAGAAGACGGCCACCGCGTAGTTCGCCCACGTCGGCTCCAGCGCCACCGTGACGTCCTCCGGGTCCTGGACGGCGTACACGAGATCCCACTCGCCGCTCGACCCCCGCGCCACGAGGTCGGGACGCTCGAGCAGGACGTCCGGCGCGTAGTCGTACACCCGGCGGGCCACGAGGCCGCCCGACACCGGCTGCACGTCGATGCTCCCGGGGTCGACGGCGCGGCCCGTGCCGTTCGTCAGGCGCACCCGGACACGCACGGAGTCCGGCGGGTCGCCGTCGCGCACCGCCGCGTGCTCGCTCGGCGTGTACGCCTGCGGCGCCGAGACCGCGACGACGAGTCCGTCGGCGTACCGGACCGAGTCGCCGAACCAGACGCGGTCGGACACGGCCGTGATCTCCGGGCCGTCGTCGGACCCGCCGCCGAGCGGGTACCCGCGCAGCGAGCTGCCGACGCCGTAGCCGGGACCGGACGCGGGCACGAGGTCGACCGCCACCCAGGTCGTGACGACGACCGTCCCCGCGAGCAGCGCGACGAGCGCGCGCGTCGCCCCGGGCACGCCGCGCGTGCCCCGACGCCAGGCGACGGCGCCGACCGTCAGCACGACGGCCCCGGCGACCGGGTAGAGCCAGCCCACGTGCGCCCAGCCCCAGCGCGCCGTCATGGCCTCGGTGACGAGGACGGCCCCGACGAGCAGGACGCCGAGGCACGCCGTGACGAGGACGCCCGTACCCGGCGGCCGGGCGCGCGCGGGCTGCGCGGCCGGTCCGGGCTCGGGGTCGCCCGGGGCCGGGCGTTCGCCGCCGTCCGCAGGCGCGCTGGCCTGCACAGGGTCCGGCGCCGAGGGCGCGGGATCGCGCTCCCCCGCCGTACCGGGCGCCGTGCCCCACACGGGTGCGGGCGCCGCGTCGTCGGGCGGGGTCCTGGGGTCGCTCGTGCTCACCGGTCCGTCCCTCGGTCCCGTGCGCCGGTCAGTACGCGCTCACGCGGGTGACCTCGAAGGTCGCCGTCTTCATGGCCTCCAGGTTCTCGGAGTCGATGAAGTCGAAGGCCTCGACGGTCGTCGACTCGCCCGGCGCGAGCTCGTCGGTGTAGGCGAAGTCGGACTCGACGACCGTGCCGTCGGCCGCGACGGCGTCGATGTCGAGGTCGAACGTCAGCGGCTCGTCGGAGGTGTTGGTCAGCGTGACCGGCAGCGCGGACTCCACCCAGCCGAACTCGTCGGCGGTGCCCTCGAACGTGCCGATCGCGACCTCGAGGTCGTTCGCGAGGATCTCGTCCGTCGACTCGCCGAGCGCACGGTCGGAGTCCTCCTGGATCTCCGCCAGCGACTGCTCGTACTGCGACGAGGCCTCGTTCGCCGCGATGACGAAGAGGACCCACACGAGGATCGTCACGAGCACGGACACGACGCCCAGCACGATCGCCGCGATGGAGAAGCCCTTGCCCGACCGGCCCCGCTTCGCCTGCGACAGCCCGACGAAGCCGAGCACCACGCCCGCGATGCCCATGACTGCGGCGAAGATGTTGACGAACGGGATCCAGCTGCCCAGGAAGCCGAGGATCGCGAGCACGAACCCGACGATCGCCATCGTCCCGGTCGTCGACACGGGCGCGGCGTACGGGGCGTAGCCGTTCCCGAACGGGCTCCCGTAGGGCTGCTGGGCGGGGTCGCCGTAGGGCTGGCCGTACGGCTGCTGCGCCCCGGCGGCCGGGTATGGCTGCGCGTACCCCTGGGCCGGGTCCCCTGCGGGCCCGCCGTAGCCCGGCTGTCCGTACGCCGTCTGCGGGTCCGCGCCGTAGGGCGCGTAGCCCGGGTCGCCGTAGGGCGCCTGCTCCGGCGTGCCGCCGTACCCGGGCGCGCCGGACGCGGCGTCGGGCGAGCCGTACGGCTGCGGCTCCCCCTGCGGCGCCCACGGGTCCTGCCCCTGTCCGTGCTCCTGCCGCGCCGGGTCCGAGTCCTGCGGCCGGTAGGGGTCGAACTGGTAGGGGTCCTGCGGTGCCGTGGGCGGCTGCGACATGGTGCTCCTCCGCGGCCTCGCCGCGAGTTCGGTCGTTCGGGTCGGGGTGGACGGCCGACGCGCGGCCGGCCGGCCTGACGCGCCGGGTCTTCACAGCACGTTCACGACCATTCTTCCCGGTCGCGCCCACATCGGGAAAACCGCACGGCGGGTGAAAGTCCGCCGCGGCGGCGCGCCCACGGGCTCTCGTACCCTGGGTACGTGCCTGCGACCGTCACCACGACCCCCCGGGCGACGTCCGTCGTCGGCCCCGTCGTGCTGCCTGCCGCGGAGTGGGCGGAGCGTGAGCGCGCCCACGCCGAGCGCGCGGACGCGCTCACGGCCGGGTGGCGGCACCGCAAGCCGCTCGGGCAGAAGCACGCGATCGAGGACTTCCTCTTCACCTACTACCCCACGCGCCCGGCCCAGCTCCGGCGCTGGCACCCGGGGCCGGGCGTCGTGCTGGCTCCCCCGCCCACCGCCGCGAGCGGTGCGGCACCGGGCGGCGACGATGCCCCCGACCCGTCCACCGACCGCGCCGGCTGGCGCTGGTACCGCCGCACGACCGAGGGCCTGACGCTCGACACCGACGCGTTCCTCGCCGACCGTGGCGACACCGTGCGGTACCTGCGCGGTCTGCTCACGGCGACGGCGTCTCGCCCGGGGCGGTTCGGCTGCTTCGGGCTCCACGAGTGGGCCATGGTCTACCGCGACAAGGCGGCCGGCCGCGACCACCGCCACCCGCTCCCCCTGCGGCTCGGGCACGACGGGACCGACCGGGTCGTCGAGGACCACCCCGTGCAGTGCTCCCACTTCGACGCGTTCCGCTTCTTCACGCCCGAGGCGGGGCCGCTCAACCGCCTGCGGCCCACGCGCGAGACGCAGCCCGCCCTGGAGCAGCCCGGGTGCCTGCACGCGACGATGGACCTCTACAAGTGGGCGCTCAAGCTCACGCCGGCCGTCCCCGGCGACGTCGTGCTCGACGCGTTCGAGCTCGCGCGCGACGTCCGCGTCGTCGACATGCAGGCGTCGCCCTACGACGTGTCGTCGTACGGGCTGGAGCCGGTCGCGATCGAGACGCCCGAGGGCAAGGCCGAGTACGTGCGGCACCAGCGCGCCTTCGCCGCCCGCGGGACGGCGCTGCGCGAGCGGCTCGTCGCCGTGTGCGACGCGCTGCTCCCGCCGGACGGCGACGCGGCCGCCCGCCCTCCCCGCTGACGCACCGACGACCGGCGCACCGGGCCGACGTCGCGCCGGGAATGGCCGTGACCGGCGGACGGACCGCGTGCGAGGATCGCCCGCGTGAGCCGCGCCGAGACCATCGCCGAGATCCCGACCGGACCCGTGGCCGTCCCCGCCGTCGTCCGCGCGCTCGCGGGGGACGACGTCGTCACCCCGGTCTGGCGCAACACCGTCGGCGGGCTGACGTTCCGCCTCGACCCCCGCGGCGGCGAGGCCGGGCGACCGGTCCGGTACGCGAAGTGGGTCCCGGCGGGCGTCCCGGAGATCGACCTGGCCGCGGAGGCCGAGCGGCTCGCGTGGGTCGGCGACCGGACCCCGGTGCCGCGCGTGCTCGACCAGGGCGCGGACGACGACGGCTCGTGGCTCGTGACGCAAGCCGTCTCGGGGCGGTCGGCGGTCGAGGCGCGCTGGGCGGGCGACCCGGCGGTCGCGGCGGCCGCGATCGGCCGCGGGCTGCGCGCGCTCCACGAGGCGCTCCCGGTCGCGTCGTGCCCCTTCACCTGGTCCGTCGCGCAGCGCGTGGCGCAGGCCGACGACCGCCTCGCGCGCGGGCACGGCCCCGACGAGTGGTTCCCCGAGCATCGCGGTCTGGCCGTCGCCGAGGCGCGCGCCCGGCTCGACGACGCTCCCCCGGTCGACCGCCTCGTCGTGTGCCACGGGGACGCGTGCGTGCCGAACACGCTCCTGCACGACGACGGCACGTTCGCCGCGCACGTCGACCTCGGGTCGCTCGGGGTCGCGGACCGCTGGGCGGACCTCGCCGTCGCGGCGTGGAGCACGGAGTGGAACTACGGCCCCGGGTACGACGGCCACGTCTACGCGGGCTACGGCGTCGACCCCGACCCGGAGCGCATCGCGTACTACCGGCTGCTCTGGGACCTGTCCTGACGGCGGGGCGTGGTGCCGCCGCGGACGCGGTCAGCGCCGATGCGGCTGGTGGGCGGCGACGCCCTGCTCGGCGAGCGCGGCGGTCTCCGCGATCCGGCGGGCCCGGGTGTCGGGCCGCTTCGCCTCGACGATCCAGCCGAGGATCGAGCGCCGCACGCCGGGCGTGAAGGCGTCGAAGCGGGCCCGCGCGTCGGGCCGCTCGCCGAGCGCCGCGGCGAGGTCGTCGGGGACGACGAGCGCCTCCGCGTCGTCGTGCCGGGTCCAGGACCCGTCCGCCCGGGCCGCTTCCACGACGGCGCGCCCCGCGTCCGTCAGGCGCCCGTCCGCCTCGACGCGCGCCACCCGCTCCTTGCTGAGGCGCGTCCACCGGGAGCCGGGACGGCGGCGCGTGAACCACAGCGCGTGCCGGTCCTGGTCGACGGTCGCGGCCTGCCCGTCGATCCACCCGTAGGACAGCGCCTCCTCGATCCACGGCTCGTACCCGAACGTCGGCCGCCCGCTCTCGCGGCGCCACGTGAGGAGCCAGACCCCGGGCTCGGGGTCGTCGTGGTGCGCGGCGAGCCATGCCCGCCACTCCGCGGGGGTCTGCGCGTGGAACGCGGGCCGGCCCTGGTACTCCTCGGTCACGGTGGCGCCTCCGTCGTCGGTCGGGGCACCAGCGTGCCCGGTCCGCCGCGGAGGCGCCAGGGTGCCGGCCCGGGAGGCGCCCCGTCAGCGCCTCCCGGGTCGGTCGTGCGTCCTGCGGTCAGGAGCAGGACGGGACGGTGACGACCTGGTCGACGGTCTGCGTCCCGTCCGCCCCCGTCGCCGTGACGGTGACGTCCAGGTCGCCCGTCGCGGACCGCGCGGCGAACGACTGGTACGCGCTCGCCCCCGGCGCGACGCCGGTGAACGACCTCGTCCCGAGCGACGACGCCAGCTCGACGTCGACGGCCGCGTCGGAGACGTTCACCGCGCGGACCGCGACGTAGGGCTTGCCGGCGAGGCAGCGCGGGCTGACCTCGACCTCGACGAGCACGACGTCGGCCGGCTCCTCCAGGGCGTCGACGGCGCCCTGGAGCGCGAGCCGCGCGTCGTGCAGCGCCACGTCGGACGCCGCCGCGTCGTCGAGCGTCCCGGTCGCCGCGGCGAGAGCCGTGCGGAAGGCCTGCCAGGACTCGGGGCTGTACCCCTCGTCGGTCAGGGCCTCGGCGCTCGCCACGAGGTTCTCGAGCCGACGGCGCTCGGCGGGCACGAGCTGGTCGGTCGCCAGGCCGAGGCGCCGGGCCCTCTCGTCGGCCTGCGCCTGGGTGGCGCCGGCGTCGGCGAGCACGGACCGTGCCGCCGCGAGCTCGCGCGTGAAGACGCGCGCGTCGATCCGGCCGTACCGCGCGATCTCCGCCTCGAACGCCTCGGCGTCCTCGACGGACGCGGCGAGCGCCGCGGTATCCGTGGAGGGAGCCTCGACGTCGTACGCGTCGGTGAAGAACCGCATGCTGTCGAGGTTCGCGACGTACGGGTGGTCGGCGTACGCCTCGGTGGACAGGCGCACCCACACCTGGTGCTTGCCGCGCACCGTGCTCGGCAGGTCGACGACGGCGGTCCCGTCCGTCGTCCAGCTCGACCCGGTGTTCGCCAGCGGGACGGTGACGAACGGCTCGCCCGGGTTCGCCGGGTCGAACGCGTCGAGATACACCGACAGCGCGGAGTTCCGCCCGGACCGGTTGGAGTTGTGCACGTAGTGGATCGAGAGCCGGTCGAGCGCGGCGGAGCCGAGGTCGATCTCGCCGTAGGCGAGCCAGTCGCCGTCCGCGGTGCCGCCGACGTTCGTCACCGGACCGCTCGTCCACGTCGAGCTCTCGTTCTTCAGCCCGCGGCCGGAGTTCGACGTCCAGGCCTCGGACTCGACGACGACCGACGTCGGGCCGCCCGGCGCGAACGTCAGGCTGTCGAGGTTCGCGACGAACGGGTGGTCGGCGTACGGCTCGGTCGAGAGGCGCACGAACACCTCGTGCGTCCCCTGCACCGTCTCGGGCAGGACGACGGTCGCGGTCCCGTCCGCGGTCCAGCTCGACCCGGTCGTCGGCAGCGGCACGGTGACGAACGGCTCCCCCGGGTTCTCCGGGTCGAACGCGTCGAGGTACACCGACAGGGCCGAGTTCTTCCCGGAGCGGTTCGCGTTGTGCACGTAGTGGACCGACAGCTCGCCGAGCGGGAGCTCACCGAGGTCGACCTCGCCGTAGGCGATCCAGTCGCCGTCCGCGGTGCCGCCGACGTTCGTCACCGGACCGCTCGTCCACGTCGAGGACTCCTTCTTGAGCCCGCGACCGGAGCTCGCGGTCCAGTCCTCGGCCTCGATCGTCACCGTCGGTGACTCGCCCGGCTGACCTGGGGCAGCCGGGTCCTCGGCGCTGAACCGGAACCAGTCGAAGTTGCCGACCCAGCTCCGCCCGGACGGCGCGAGCAGCTCGAACGTGACGACCTGCGCGTCGACGAGCGCCTGCACGTCGCCGAGCTCCGCCGTCACCTCGGCATACCTGCCCCAGCCGCTCGTGCCCTTCAGGTCGACGGTCGCGACCACGGGGCCGCTCACGTCGCCCGCGTGCACGCGCACGGTGCTCGGCGTGTCCGTCGGGGCGAAGCTCGTGTCGTACCGGACCGTGAGGAAGCGCGGCGGGGTGTCCCCGGCGGCGGTCTCGAAGGTCATGTCGCGGTACTGCACCCACGACCCGGAGCGCACGCCGCCGAGGTTGCCGGACGAGCTGTTCGCCTCGTTCTTCAGCTCGCCGCCCGACCACGCCTCGGACTGCTCGGCCTCGAGCGTGCGGTAGCCGCCGCCCGTGAGGTCGAGCGCGTCGGCCGCCGCACCGAGCCGGTCGGCCGCGAACCGCAGCGCGATGCTCGTCGCGGCCTCGTCACCGAGGGCCTCCTGCGCCGTCGTCAGCGCGGTGGAGAACCGGTCGAACGTCACCGAGGAGTAGTTCCCGTGCCGCACGAGCACGGCGTCGTCGACGAGCGCGGCGAGCGCGTCGCGCTCGGCGGACGCCACGGACAACCGCAGGGGCGAGCGCACCGAGATGCCCTGTCCCTGGAGCGACGCCGCGGCGACGCCGTCGGCGAGCGCGGCGTCGCGCAGGTGCACGAAGAAGCGCGCGTCGGCGGACGCCGTCCCCGTCAGGGAGACGGTCAGCGCGGTCGGTGACGCGACCGTCACCGCCGCCGTGACGCCGTCGGGCAGCCCGACGACGCTCGCCGTCCCGCTCGTGACGAGGTCCGTGCCGGCGGGCGCGGCGAGGCGGGCGCCGTCGAGCGTGAGCGTCACGGTCGCGTCGAGCGCGCCGCCGTCGCGGGTCTGCACGGTGGTCGGGTCGGCGCTGACGCGCGGTCCCTCGGCCGGCTCGTCGGTCGCGGTGCTCATCGAGAACGCGGGCGCGGTGTCCGTGCCCCAGTCGCTCGGCTGCTCGCCCATGCGGAACGCGAGGTCCGCGCCCCCGACCACGGTCGCGTAGTCGACCCACGTGTTGCCGAACGTCGCGCCGTCGAGCGTCGCGGACTGGACGTAGAACGCGTCCTCCGAGACGCCGTCGGCCGTGACCGTGAAGGCGCTGCCGTCGTCGTACGTGATGGTCGTCGAGTCGAAGAACGGCGACCCGACCTGGAACTGGGACGAGCCCGCGGTCACCGGGAACAGGCCGACGGCCGCGGCGACGAACATCGTCGACATCGTGCCCGCGTCGTTGTCCATCGTGGGGAGCATCCCGCGTGGGTCGAGCCGGTAGACCTTCGTCTTCACGGGCGGCGTGAACTCGCCGCCTCCGCTCGGGACGGCGCTCGAGGAGCCCGTCGCGATGTACCGGTTCCAGGTCTCCTTCGTGTAGATCGCGCGCGCCCACTTCTGCGTGAGGCTCGGCTCGCCCGTGTAGTTGAACAGGTACGGCGCCTGGAGGTCGATCTCGTTCGCGTTCGAGTGGAGCATGGCCGTGCCGTCGTCCGGCGCGTGCTCACCGAACATGTGTCGCATGGCGAGGCGCGCCGCCTCGGGGCCGCCCATCGCCTCGACGAGCGCGTCCATGTCGTACGCGTCGTACCAGTGGTACTGCCAGAGCGTGCCCTGGTAGAGGCTCGCGGCCTCGAACTTCGCGTAGTCGGCGCTCTGCCACGACCCGTCGGCGGCGCGCGGGGTGAGGAGGCCGACCTGCGTGCCGTCGGCCGCGGTCCACGCGCCCGGCTTGGTGAGCTTCTCGATCGGCCACGACGCCTGCTCGCGCAGCGTCTGGGCCTCGTCGGTCAGCCCGAGCTCGTCCGCGATCACGGACAGGCCGTACTGGTCGTAGCCGCGCTGCACGGACGCCCCGGGGTTGCCCGCCACGTAGCCACGCCGGAGCTCGTCCGCGCTGTACTGCCCCACGAGGCGCTGCAGCGCCGGGTACGCCTCGTCGAGGCGGTCGAACCCGTCGAAGCCCTTGGCGATCGCGTCCGCGACCACGACCGACGACCGCTCCCAGCGCACCGTCGGGACGGAGTGCACGAACCCGCCGAGCCCGCCGCCGGTCCCCGTCGCCTCGGCGTCCGCGAACAGGTAGACCAGCGACTGCACCATGTCCCGGTACAGCGCCGGGTCGATGTACGCGATGACGGAGAACTTGCGGAAGTCGTCCCACGTGGCCCACGAGTCGTAGTACGTGAAGCCCTGCGCGGCGTGCACCGCGCCGTCGACGCCGCGATACGTGCCCGAGGTGCTCGTCGCGTTCATCGGCATGGCGAACATGCGGTAGAGGTGCGTGTAGAAGAGCTGCTGGAGCTCGCCCGTCGGGTCCGTCGCCGTCGACGCGTCGATCGCGACCCGCCCGAGCGTCGCGTTCCACTCCGCGCGCGTGCGGTCGCGGATCGCGTCGAACGACAGGTCGCCGAGTTCGACCTGCTGATCGATCCGAGCCTGCTCGACGCTCACCGGCGACAGTGTGACCTGAAGCCCGATCTCCTCGGCGTCGGCCGGGTCGAACGTGAGGATCGCGCCGGTGTCGACGCCGTCCTGGGACGTCGCGTCGACGAGCCTGTCGTCGTCGCCCCACGTCTGCACGGTCGCAGGCTGCAGCGTGCGCGCGGTGTAGTACAGCGTGTAGGCCGCGTTGTAGAAGTACCCCGTGACCTGTCCGTACAGCTCCACGGTGCCGTCCGCGCGCGTCTCGACCTGCACCGACGACGACCGGCGGCTCGTGTTGTTCGTCTCGAGGTCCACGACGAGGCTCGGCGTCGAGCCCGCGGGGAACGCGTAGCGGTGCACGCCCGAGCGCGTGGTCGCCGCGACCTCGGCCTCGATCGTGCCCGGCGCGCCGGTGATCGCGCCGTCCTTCCCCGCGACGTTGCCGAGCCCGACGGAGTAGAAGCCGGGGCCCGCGTCCTCGTCGTCGTGCGAGAACGGGTGCGCGTACGTGCCCGTGCCGGGGCGCGCCGTGTACGACCCGGACGTCGGGACCACGAGGAGGTCACCGCCGCCGCCGGAGCCCCCGACCCCGTCGAGGTTGGTGTGCGTGAAGCCCGAGATCTTCGACTGCGCGTAGTCGTACCCGGTGTTGTTGCGGCCCGGGGCCGTGCGCGGGTTGACCTTCGCGAGGCCGTTCGGCGCCTGCGCGGCCGGCATGTCGTTGCCGTAGTCACCCTCGGTGCCGACGAAGACGTCGACCAGGGACGCGTAGTCGGCCGACGGCGGCTCGGGGGCGGCGCTCGCGGCGGTCGCGGGCGCGAGGCCGACGACGGCGAGCGCCACGGCGAGCGCGCCCGCGACCAGCCGCGGGGCGGGCCGGCGCGGGCGGTCCGGGGTCGCGGTCCCGGGGGTCGACGGTCTGGGGTGCAGGGATCGGGGGGTCGGCAGGCTGGGGGCCATGGTGTCCTCGGGCAGGGGCCGCCGGCGGGGGCGCCGGGGCGGCAGGGTCGGTCAGGGGGTGGGATGGCGCGGGGGGCCGGGGCGGGCCCGCACCACCCTGTCAGGGGCAGGTGACGAGCGGGTGGTCTGCGGGTGGCCGCACGGGGTGCTCCCTCCGTCCCACGGCGGCGTGGGCTCGGTGGTCGTCGGTGACGCGGAGGCTGGACGCGCGTCCCGTGCACGTCCGGGGCTACCCTCGCACACGTTGACAGCGCTATCAACCCCCTTCTCGGACCCCCGGGTCGCCCGCAGCGCCCGTCCGGCGACCCGCCTCCGCGACACCTGACAGACTCGTGCCGTGACCACCACGACCGGCCGCACCCCGGCTCTCCTCGCGCACGTGCCCGCCCCGACGGGCAAGGCCCCCGACCCGGACGCGCTCTACGAGGGGTTCACCACGTGGGCGACGGAGCAGGGTCTCGAGCTCTACCCCCACCAGAGCGAGGCGCTCATCGAGCTGGTCACCGGCTCGCACGTCATCCTCTCGACGCCCACCGGGTCGGGGAAGTCGCTCGTCGCGATGGGCGCCCAGTTCGCGGCGCTCGCCGCGCACCGCTCGGGCCGCGGCGGTCGCACCTACTACACCGCGCCGCTCAAGGCGCTCGTCAGCGAGAAGTTCTTCGCGCTCGTCGCGGCGTTCGGCTCCAAGAACGTGGGCATGACGACGGGCGACTCCGCCGTGAACCCCGACGCGCCGATCATCTGCTGCACGGCCGAGATCCTCGCGAACATCGCGCTGCGCCGCGGCGGCGAGAACGCCGGTGCGGACGACGAGGACGCGATCTCGCAGGTCGTCATGGACGAGTTCCACTTCTACGCCGACCCGCAGCGCGGCTGGGCGTGGCAGGTGCCGCTGCTCGAGCTGCCGAACACCCAGTTCCTGCTCATGTCCGCGACGCTCGGCGACACGACCCGGTTCGTCGAGGAGCTCGAGGAGCGCACCGGCCGGCCCGTCGCCGAGGTGACCACCGCGCAGCGGCCGGTCCCCCTGCACTTCAGCTACGTCGTCGAGCCGCTCACCGAGGTCATCGAGGAGCTCGTCAGCACGCGCCGCGCGCCCGTGTACGTCGTGCACTTCACGCAGAAGGACGCGGTCGAGCGCGCGCAGTCCCTGCTGTCGATGAACGTCGCGACGAAGTCCGAGAAGGAGGCGATCGCCGCCGAGCTCGGCGACTTCCGCTTCGGCACCGGGTTCGGCAAGACGCTCAGCAAGTTCCTGCGCCACGGCGTCGGCGTGCACCACGCGGGCATGCTGCCCAAGTACCGGCGCGTCGTCGAGCGCCTCACGCAGGCAGGTCTGCTCAAGGTGGTGTGCGGCACGGACACGCTCGGCGTCGGCATCAACGTACCGATCCGCACCGTGCTGCTCACGAGCCTCGTGAAGTTCGACGGCGAGCGCATGCGCCACCTCACGGCACGCGAGTTCCACCAGATCGCGGGGCGCGCAGGCCGCGCCGGGTACGACACCGTGGGCGAGGTGCTCGTCATGGCGCCCGAGCACGTCATCGAGAACCGCAAGATGCTCGCCAAGGCGGGCGACGACCCGAAGAAGCTCAAGAAGATCGTCCGCAAGAAGGCGCCGCAGGGCTCGGTCAACTGGACCGACGCGACGTTCGAGCGCCTGCGCGACGCCGAGCCCGAGCCGCTGACGAGCCACTTCACCGTCACGCACGCCATGGTGCTCAACGTCCTCGCGCGCACCGCGCAGCACGGTCGCGGCGGCCAGGCCGACGCGAGCGACCCGCGCCGCGACCCGGTCGAGGCCATGCGCCACCTTCTCCTCGCGAACCACGACACCGAGTCGCAGCGCCGCGAGCACGTGCGCCAGACGTTCCGCATCTACCGCTCGCTGCGCGTCGCGGGGATCGTCGAGCGCGTGCGCGTCCCCGACCCGTCGCGCCCTGCGGGCTACCGCCCGAGCGTGCGCCTCGTCGGCGACCTGCCGCGCGAGTTCGCGCTCAACCAGCCGCTGTCGCCGTTCGCGCTCGCGGCCCTGGACCTGCTCGACGTCGAGGGCGCGACCCACGCGCTCGACGTCGTCTCCGTCATCGAGGCGACGCTCGACGACCCGCGCCAGGTCCTCTACGCCCAGCAGAACGCCGCCAAGGGCGAGGCCGTCGCCGCGATGAAGGCCGAGGGGTACGAGTACGAGGAGCGCATGGCGCTGCTCGAGGAGATCACGTGGCCCAAGCCGCTCGAGGAGCTGCTCGCGCCCGCGTTCGCGATGTACAAGCGGTCCAACCCGTGGGTCGCGGACGCCGAGCTCTCCCCCAAGTCCGTGGTCCGCGACATGGTCGAGCGCGCCATGACGTTCGCGGAGTTCGTGTCCGTCTACGGGCTCGAGCGCACGGAGGGCGTGGTGCTGCGCTACCTCGCGGACGCCTACCGCGCGCTGCGCCAGGTCGTCCCCGAGGAGCACCGCACCGAGGAGGTGCAGGAGATCGTCGAGTGGCTCGGCGAGCTGGTGCGCGGCGTCGACTCGTCGCTCCTCGACGAGTGGGAGCGCCTGGCGCACCCGGTCGACGACGACGCGGACACCGAGGTGGGCGACGGCCCGCTCTCCGGGGCGGGGGCCGAGGCGCCGTCGCGTCCCGTCACAGGCAACCCGCGCGCGTTCCGCCGCCTCGTGCGCAACGCGCTGTTCAAGCGCGTGGAGCTCGCCGCGCGTGAGGACTACCGCGCGCTCGGCGCGCTCGACGGCGGCGCGGGCTGGGACGCGGACGCGTGGGGCGACGCGCTCGACCCGCTCTTCGAGGACCAGGGCGACGACGCGATCGGCATCGGGCCCGGGGCCCGCTCCGCGGCGCTGTTCCGCGTCGTCGAGGCGGGCGCCGAGCTGCCCGCGGGCCACGAGGGCCCGACGGCGGAGCACGCCCCCGGCGGCGTCGTGCCCGCGGGCACGTGGCTCGTGCGGCAGGTGCTCGACGACCCGGCGGGCGACCACGACTGGGCGATCACGGCGAGCGTCGACCTCGCGGCGAGCGACGAGGCGGGCGAGCCCGTGGTGACGGTGCTCGCCGTCGGGCCGCTGTAGGCCGGGCGAGACCGCGCCCCGCCGCCCTCACTCGACCGGCAGGAGCCCGCGCCGCGCGAAGACGTCCTTCGCGACCGCGGTCGCGTTGAGCGCGCGCGGGAACCCGCAGTACACCGCGGACTGCAGGAGCGCCTCGACGATCTCGCGCGGCGTCAGCCCGACCTCCAGCGCGGTGACGACGTGGATGTCGAGCTGCGCCTCGCAGCCCCCGAGCGCGGCGAGCATCCCGAGCGTGACGAGCTGGCGGTCCCGCGGTACGAGGTGCGGCCGCGCGTACATCTCGCCGTACGCCCACGCCGAGATCTGGTGCTCGAGCTCGGGCGAGACGTCCGCGAGCGCCTCGGCGATGGCGGCGGGCGCCGCCTCGTTGACCGCGCCGAACACCGCCCGCCCGTGCTCGTAGCGCTCCGCGCGCGTCGTCGACCGGTCGTCCGTGGAGTTCCCCTGCGTCACGCGGAGCAGGGTAGAGGACGCGCGGCGGTCGCGGTCGACGGTCTCGCGCCCCAGGTCGCGCCGCGCTGGTCGCGTCCTACGGTGAACTCATGAGCGACGCACCGCGCACCGGTCGGCACCCCGGCGAGCCCCACCACCCGGAGAGCACGGGCTCACGGCTCAACCGGCTCCGGGCGGGGGTGCTCGGCGCGAACGACGGCATCGTCTCGACGGCAGGCGTCGTCGTGGGCGTCGCGGCGACGAGCACGTCGATCCCCGTCATCGCGACGGCGGGCGGCGCGGCGCTGCTCGCGGGCGCGCTGTCCATGGCCGCGGGCGAGTACGTCTCGGTGAGCACGCAGCGCGACACCGAGAAGGCGCTGCTGGCGACCGAGCGCCGCGAGCTCGCGGAGATGCCGGACGCGGAGCTCGACGAGCTCGCCGGCATCTACGAGGCGAAGGGCCTGACGCCCGACCTCGCACGCCAGGTCGCGGTCCAGCTCACCGAGCGCGACCCGCTCGCCGCGCACGCCGACGCGGAGCTGCACATCGACCCCGACGAGCTCACGAGCCCGTGGGAGGCCGCGGTCGCGTCGATCGTGTCGTTCACCGTCGGTGGCCTGCTGCCGCTCGCGGCGATCCTCCTGGCCCCGGCGGCCATCCGTATCCCGCTCACCTTCGTCGCCGTCGTGCTCGCGCTCGTCCTCACCGGCTGGGGGTCGGCACGCCTCGGCGACGCGCCCACGCGCCGCGCGACGGTGAGGACCGTCGTCGGCGGCGCGGTCGCGATGGGCGTCACGTACGCGATCGGCTCGCTGCTCGACGTGAACGTCTAGCCGAAGGCCCGGGACTGTCGGGGCTCCCGGCGCCCGCGCGGCGACTTGGGTAGGGTGTGGCCCATGTCGAGCCCTGAGGCATCCACTCCGGGGGCTTTCGGTCACACCGTCAGCCCCCAGGACCGCTGAGCCTCTCAGCGCTGCCCTCCGCCCCCGCTCCGTGCGGGTGCCGTGCCGGACGCCGCCCTCCGGGCGCTGACCGTGGTGTGACGAGACACCTCCTGCTCGTCCTCTCGCACCCCGGAGCCCTCGATGCCTCGTGCCCTGTACCTGCTCGCCCTGGCGGTCTTCGCCATGGGCACCTCGGAGTTCATGCTCGCCGGCCTGGTGCCGGACATCGCCGCCCGTCTCGACGTCCCGGTGGGGACGGCGGGCCTGCTGACGTCGGCCTTCGCCGTCGGCATGGTCGTCGGCGCGCCGGTCATGGCGGCTTCGGCCCGCCGCCTGCCGGTGCGGGCGACGCTGCTCGGCTGCGTCGCGCTGTTCGCCCTCGCCCACGTCGTCGGCGCGGTCACCCCGAGCTTCGCGGCGCTCGTCGCGGTCCGGGTGGTGGCAGCCTTCGCCAACGCGGGGTTCCTCGCCGTCGCGCTCGGCACGGCGGCGACGCTCGTGCCCGCGGACCGCACGGGGCGCGCCGTCGCCGTGCTGCTGTCGGGCACCACCGTCGCGATGGTCGCGGGCGTCCCGGCCGGGGCTCTCCTCGGCGCCGCGTGGGGCTGGGAGTCGACCTTCTGGGCCGTCGCGGTCCTCTGCCTGCCCGCCGCGCTCGGGATCGCGCGCGGCCTCCCCGCGCGCGGGCCCGAGCGTGCGGCCCTGCCGTCCGTCGACGCACCGTCGCTGCGGACAGAGCTGGCACAGCTCGTCTCGCCCCCGCTCGGCCTCACGATGGTGTCCGCCGCGCTGGTCAACACCGGCACCTTCGCGACGCTCACGTTCCTCGCACCGCTGGTGACCGACGTCGCCGGGCTGAGCTGGTGGTGGGTGCCCGTCGCGCTCGTGCTCTTCGGGGTCGGCTCCTTCCTCGGCGTCACCGTCGCGGGCCGGACGTCCGACCGCATCCCCGGGGTCGTGGTCGCCGTGGGCGGCGTCCTGCTGCTGGGCGGCTGGGTCGCCCTGGCCGCCTTCGCCGCCGTTCCGGTGGTGCTGCTCTGCCTCGTGCTGGTGCAGGGCGTCCTGGGCTTCGCGGTCGGCAGCACGTTGATCGCGCAGGTGCTCCGCGCGGCGTCGGGCGCACCGACCCTGGGCGGCTCCTTCGCCACGGCGGCGCTCAACGTCGGCGCGGCCGTGGGGCCGGCCGTCGCCGCAGCGACCATCGCCACCCGGCTCGGCGACCGTGGGCCGGTGTGGGTCGCCGTGGCGGCGACCGCGCTCGCCCTGGTGACGGCGGCCATCCTGCGTCGCGCGGCCGGCCCCACGACGGCCCGCGCCCCCCGATGACCCGTGCGGGCGCTCCCCCGCGCGCTGCGGCACAATCGGGCCGTGGCCAAGAAGTCGAAGTCCTCCGCGCACGCCGGCACGCCCGCGGTCGCCCTCCTCGAGCGCGAGGGGGTCGCCCACACGCTCCACCCGTACGAGCACGACCCGTCGAGCGAGCTGTCCTTCGGGCTCGAGGCGGCCGCGGCCATCGGGGTGCCCGCGGAGCAGGTGTTCAAGACGCTGCTCGCCGTGGTCGACGGCGGCCCGCTCGTCGTCGGGATCGTGCCGGTCGACCGGCAGCTCGACCTCAAGGCGCTCGCCAAGGCCGCAGGCGGCAAGAAGGCGAGCATGGCCGAGCCCGCCGCGGCCGAGCGCGCGACGGGCTACGTCGTCGGCGGGATCTCGCCGCTGGGCCAGAAGCAGCCTCACCGCACGTTCGTCGACGACAGCGCGCTCGCGTTCGACGCCGTCTACGTCTCGGGCGGACGCCGCGGGCTCGACGTCGGCCTGTCGCCCGCGGACCTCCTGCGCCTCACGGCGGGCACGGCCGCCCCGATCGCGCGGTAGGACCGCGCCGCGGGGGGGCGCGACCCCGCGCCGACCTCAGCGCTGGTAGAAGGTGTACCGCGCGTCGGTCGGGACGATGTCCTTGCCGAGCGGCAGGAGCGAGACCGGGATCATCTTGAGGTTGGCGATCCCGAGCGGGATGCCGATGATCGACACGAAGAGCGGGATCGCGGTGACGACGTGCCCGATCGCGAGCCAGATCCCCGCGACGAGCACCCAGATGACGTTCCCGATCGTCGACCAGGCGCCCGCCGTCGGCTTGTCGACCACCGTGCGGCCGAACGGCCACAGCGCATAGCCCGCGATGCGGAACGACGCGATGCCGAACGGGATCGTCACGATCAGGATGCAGCAGATGACCCCCGCCACGACGTAGCCCAGCGCGAGCCACAGCCCGGCGAACACGAGCCAGATGATGTTGAGCAGCGTCTTCACGGCACCGTCCTTTCCCCACCATTCTCGCCGATCGGGCGGCCGTGCGGATCGGGGACCACCCTGAGACGACCCGGATCCCGGACCGTGCGGCCGACCTAGACTGGCCGCATGCCCCTCGCCGAGCCGTCGTCCGTGCTGCCCGCGCAGATCGCGCAGAACCTCGCCCGGGTGCGGACCCGGGTGGACCACGCCGCGCGCGCGGCCGGGCGTGCGGCGTCGGACGTGCGGCTGCTCGTGGCGACGAAGACCCAGCCCGCCGACGCGGTGCGGGCGGTGGTCGAGGCGGGCGCGGACCTCATCGGCGAGAACCGCGTCCAGGAGCTCGTGGCGAAGGCGCCCGACCTGGCCGACCTCGTCGCCGCGGGTCGGGTCGAGGTCCACATGATCGGCCACCTCCAGCGCAACAAGGTCAACCAGGTCCTCGCCACCGCGACCGGCGTCGAGAGCGTGGACTCGCTCGCGCTCGCCGAGTCGCTCGCGGCGCGCTGCGCGCGGGACGGCCGCGTGCTCGACGTCCTGGTCCAGGTCAACGTCTCGGGCGAGGAGTCCAAGTCGGGCGTGCGGCCCGACGACGCGCCCGCCCTCGCGACGGCGGTCGCCGCGCTCGACGGGCTGCGCCTCGCGGGCTTCATGACGATCGGCGCGAACTCGCCCGACGAGGCCGTGGTGCGCGCGGGCTTCGCGCGCCTGCGCGCGGTGCGCGACGCCGTCGTGGGCTCGGGCGCACCCGGGACCGCGGACGCCCGTGCGCTGTCCATGGGTATGAGCGGCGACCTGGAGCTCGCGGTCGCGGAGGGCGCGACGATCGTCCGCGTCGGCACCGCCGTCTTCGGCCCCCGCCCCACCCCGCCGAGGGAGAGCCCCGGTCAGCCGAGGTAGAGCCCCGGTAGCCCGAGGCAGAGGCCTGGTAGGGCGAGGTCGAGGCCTGGTCCCGACCACGGCTCTACCTCGTGGTACCTGGCCTCTCCCTCGCCGGGGTCGTCAGCGCGCGGGGAGGGCGCCCAGGCGCGCGAGCGCGCCGCGGACGCCGGCCACGCCGTCGCCGGCCAGGGCGTCGCGAGCGGCGTCGGCCTCGACGCCCGCGAGGAGCATGACGAGCGCGACGTGCACCTCGCCGTCGGCCGCGCGCAGCACGCCCTCGCACTCCTCCGCGCGCAGGCCCGTCGCCTGGACGAGCATCCGGACGATGCGGGCGCGCAGCTTCTGGTTCGTCGGGCGCACGTCGATCATGAGGTTCGAGTACGTCTTGCCCAGGCGGATCATCGCCGCGGTCGAGAACGTGTTGAGCACGAGCTTCTGGGCGGTCGCCGCCTTCATGCGCGTGGAGCCCGTGACGACCTCGGGACCCGTGTCGACGAGGATCGCGACGTCCACCCCCGCGGCGAGCGGGGCGTGGGGGTTGGCCGAGACGAGCACGGTGCGCGCGCCGCGCTCGCGCGCGAGGTCGAGCGCGCCGCGCACGTACGGGGTGCGACCGCTCGCGGCGAGGCCCACGACGACGTCGCGCGGCCCGACCGCGTCGACGTCGGACCGCCCGAGCGCCACGTCGTCCTCCGCGCCCTCGACGGCCACCATCATCGCGCCCACGCCGCCGGCGAGGTGCGCGACGAACCACTCCTCGCCCACCCCGTACGTCGGCAGGAGCTCGACGGCGTCGAGCACGCCGAGGCGGCCCGACGTCCCCGACCCCACGTAGTGCACCCGGCCCCCGCTGCGCAGCGCCTCGACCGCGAGGTCCACGGCCTCGGCGATGCGGTCCCGCTGGGCCCGCACGGCGTCCGCGACCCCGGCGTCCTCCTCGGTGATGAGCCGCACGACGTCCGCGGTGGGGAGCAGGTCCACGTCGGTGGTGCGCGGGTTGCGCTCCTCGGTCGGCGAGGCGAGGCGGACGAGCTCCTGCCACTCGTCGGGGCTCGAGGCGGTGCTCGTGGCGACGGTCGGGTCGGTCATCGGGAGGTTCCCTTCGTCGGGTCCGGCAGCGGACCCTGGGTGCGCGGGCCCGGGTGCAGGCCGTGCGGGGTGTTGGCGAGCGCCAGACGGCGCACCGGGCCGCTCGCCGCGGGCCACGGCAGCGGCGTGGGCGGCGTGAGCGAGCCGAGGACGACCGCGCGGCGCGCCCCGGTCGCCCGACGGCGGTGCTCGCCGGCGGCGGTGCCCGGCAGCCCGTGGGCCGACAGGAAGCCGAGGAGCGCGAAGAGGTACGCCTCCTTCGCGTCGACGGGCAGGCCGAGCGCCTCGGACGTCACGACGTCGCACGCGTGCGGCACGCGCTCGGCGAGCGCCGCACGCAGCCGGTCGAGGAGCACGGGGTTGCGCGCTCCCCCGCCGGACGCGACGACGCGGCGCACGTCGCGGCCTGCGAGCGCGTCGGCGACGCTGACCGCGGTGAGCTCGGTGAGCGTCGCGACGAGGTCGGGGCCCGTCAGCCCCGGGCGCACGGACGCGAGCCGGCGGGCCGTGTACGTCGTGTCGAAGAGCTCGCGGCCCGTCGACTTCGGGGCGGGCGCGGCGAAGTACGGGTCGTCGAGCAGCGCGGCGAGCGCCACCGGGTCGACCGTGCCCTGCGCGGCGAGCTCGCCGTCCCTGTCGTACGCGAGACGGCCGTCGGTGAGGGCCGCGACCGCGACGTCGAGCAGGCAGTTGCCGGGGCCCGTGTCCCAGCCGGTGACCGGGTCGTCGACGCGCCCCACGAGGGACACGTTCGCGATCCCGCCGATGTTGAGGGCCGCGGTGAGCCCGGTGCCCGCGCCGTCGGCGCCGGTGTCCTCACGCCCGAGCCAGAGCGCGTCGAGCACGCTGACGAGCGGCGCGCCGTGGCCGCCGGCCGCGACGTCGGCGACGCGGAAGTCGCTGATGACGGGGCGCTTGACGTGCTCGGCGACCCACGCGGCGTTGCCGAGCTGGAGCGTCCCGCGGGCCCGCGCCCCGACGACCCAGTGGTAGATCGTCTGGCCGTGGGACGCGACGAGGTCGACGTCGCCGCCGGCGACGTCGTCGATCGCGCGCCGGCCGGCGCGGCCGAGCTCCTGCCCGATGAGGGTGTCGAGCTGGGCCACCTCGGCCACGTCGACCGCGGCGGGCGGCAACGCCTTGAGGATGCGCTCGCGCAGGGCCCGCGGCCACGCGTACTCCGTGTGGCCGCGGGGCCGCATGCGCAGCACGCCGTCGTCGCCGAGCGTGAGGTCGGCCGCGGCCGCGTCGATCGCGTCGACCGACGTGCCGGAGGACAGTCCCAGGACGATCATCGCTCCCCCTCCCCTGCCGCACCGACGGGCACGTCGTCGCGAGGTGTCCCCGCCTCGGTGCCCGCGGCCGCGCCGGTCCCCCGCAGGAGCGCGACGGCGGCGCGCGCGTTGGCGCGCCCCGTCCCGCACGTGACCACGACCGTGCGGTCCGCGCCGAACCACGCGTCGACGGCGCCGGGGAACCCGGTGTGCACGACCGCGGCGTCCGGCCGCGCGGCGAGCAGATCGGTGAGCCGCTCGTGCTCGCCCGAGCCGGGGAGCGGCTCGCGCGTGAGGACGACGAGCGGGCGGTCGCCCGCGCGCACGGCGTCGAGCGTGCGCGCCCACGCCGCGGCGTCGGCCGGGCGCAGGTGCCGCACGTCGGGCCCGAACGCGTCGTCGAGCGCGCGCTGGACGTGCTGCGCGGTGCGGCCCGCGGCGTGGTCGAACCGCAGGCGCAGGTCGACGACGTCGGGCGCCACGGTCACGGGCGGATCCTGCGGCGCGGGGCCGGCGAACCGGACGGCGCGCGCCGCGACGCGGGCGCCCACCCGGTCGAGGGCGTCGAGCGCGGCGTGCGCGGACTCCGGCGAGGGGACGACGCCGCTCGCCGCCTGGCGCGCGCGGACCGCGGCGAGGGTGCGCGCCGTGCGTGCGGCGGACGCGTGCAGGCGCTCGACCGCGACGCGACCGGACGCGACGGCGTCCACGAGCGCGCGCTGCGCCTGGCGGAACAGGACCTCGTCGTCGCGCCCGACGGTCGTGCCGAGGCACAGCAGGTCGGCGCCCGCCTCGACCGCGCGGACCGCGACCTCGCCGATGCCGTGCGGCGCCGTGTCGTCGCCGACGGCGCGGGACGGGGCGCCGGACGCCGCGAACGTCGCGACCGCACCCATGTCCAGCGCGTCGGTGACGATCGGGCCGTCGAACCCGAGCTCGCGCACGAGCGCGCCGACGGCGGGCTCGAGCGTCGCGGGCAGCGGGCCGAGCGCGGGGACGACGACGTGCGCCGTCATCACGGCGTCGAGCAGCGCGTCGTCGGACCCGTCGCCCGGGGCGATGGTCGCGACGAACGGCGGCAGGTCGCGCGCGCGGAGCTCGTCGAGGCTCGCGTCCACGACCGGGAGCGCGAGGTGCGAGTCGACGTTCGTCGCACCGTGGCCCGGGAAGTGCTTGCCGCACGCACCTGCGCCGCCGGCGTGCAGGCCGCGGACGAACGCCGCGCCGTGGCGGGCGACGAGCGCGGGGTCCGCGCCGAACGAGCGCACGCCGATCACGGGGTTGTCGGGGTCGGAGTTCACGTCGAGGTCGGGCGCGAGGTCGAGGTCGACGCCCGTCGCGGTGAGCAGGCGGCCGAGCGCGGCGCCCACCTCCTCGGTGACCGCGACGTCGTCGACCAGCCCGAGCGCCGCGTTGCCGGGCAGGCTCGACCCGGTCGCCGCCTCCAGCCGCGAGACGTCCCCGCCCTCCTCGTCGACCGCGACGAGCAGGTCGGGCGACGCGCCGCGCAGGCGCGCGGTCAGCCGGGCGGTGGTCGCGACGTCGGGCGTGTTGTGCCCGAACAGCACGACCCCGGCCAGGCCGTCGCGGGCCGCGTCGACGAGCCACGTCGGCAGGTCGTCGGTGCCGGTGAACCCGGGCAGGAGCACGCCGTTCACGGCGCGCACGACGTCGACGGCGCGCTCCGCCGCGCCCGAGCCTGCGGTCGGGGGCGTCACGGCGCTCATCCCTTCACCGACCCGGCGGTGAGGCCCGACGACAGGTTGCGCTGCACCAGGACGAAGAACACGAGCACGGGCAGTGTGATGATCGTCGACGCGGCCATGACGGCGCCCCAGTCGGTCGTGTTCTCGCCGAAGAACTTCTGCAGCCCGATCGGCACCGTGTACTTGCTCGACTGCTGGAGGAACGTCAGCGCGAAGATGAACTCGTTCCACGCGGTGATGAAGGAGAAGACGCTCGTCGCGACGACCCCGGGCGCGACGAGCGGCACCAGGACCTTCCAGAACATGCGCCCCCAGGACGCGCCGTCGAGGAACGCCGCCTCCTCCAGCTCGACCGGCACCGCGGCGACGAAGCCGCGCAGGGTCCAGATCGCGAAGGGCAGCGCGAACGCGAGGTACACGACCGCCAGGCCCAGGAGGGAGTTGAGCATGTTGAGGTTGCGCATCTGGATGAACAGCGGGATGACGAGCGCCTCGAGCGGCACCATCTGCACCATGAGGATGAGCACGAGCATCGCCTTGCGGAACCGGAAGCGGAACCGGCTCACCGCGACGGCCGCGAGCAGCGCCACGACCGACGACGCGAGCACCGTGCCGAGCGCGACGAGCACGGAGTTGCGCAGGTAGTGGCCGAACCCGCCGTCGTCGATCACGGTGACGAAGTTGTCCCACGTGACGCCGGCGGGCAGGAGCCGGGCGCCGCGCGTGGCGGCCTCGGGGTCGATCGCCGAGGAGAACATCCAGTAGGCGGGGAAGAGCGAGAAGGCGAGGAGGGCGACGATACCGAGGGTCTTGGCCGCCGCCACGCCGGGACGACGGCGGCGGGCGCGCAGCACCTGCTCGGTGCGGGCGCCGGGCCCGGGGGTGGCGCGGGTGTCGACGGCGGCGCTCACAGCTCCTCCTCCTTGAACAGGGTGCGCATGTAGACGAGCGTGATGCCGAGCAGGATGAGCGTGAGCAGGACCGCGATGGCCGCGCCCATGCCGTACTTGCCCTGCGCGAACGACTGGATGTACGACCACACGCCGAGGTTGAAGACGTCCTTGTTCCCGCCGTTGCCGCCGGGCATGAGGTAGATCTGCGTGAAGACCTTGAAGTCCCAGATGGTCGACAGGATCGTCACGACCGCGAACACGGGGCGCAGGATGGGCGCGGTGATGGCCCAGAACCGGCGCCACGCCGTCGCGCCGTCGACCTTGGCGGCCTCGTGCAGCTCGTGCGGGATCGTCATGAGACCCGCGAGCACCGTGATCGCGACGAACGGGAACCCGTGGTGCACGACGTTGAGCGTCGCGATCGCGTAGAACGACAGGCGCTCCGTGAACCAGTTGACGGTGCCGGGCTCGATCGCGCCCACGCCCTCGAGCACCGAGGCGACGAGGCCGTTCAGCGGGTCGAAGATCCACACCCACACGTACGTGCCCGTGATCGCCGGGACCGCCCAGGCGACCATGATCGCCGTCGCACCGACGCCCCGCCAGAAGCCGCTGAGCGTGTTGAGGAACAGCGCGACCGCGGTCCCGAGCGCGACCGTGAGCACGACGCACGCGAGGGCGAACAGCACGGTGTTGGGCAGGACCGTCGTCCACAGGTAGCTGTCGCCGAGCAGGTCGGCGTAGTTCTGGAGCCCGATCCAGTTGGACTCGCCGCTCGCGATCTGCCGCAGGCCGTAGTCCTGCAGCGAGAGCAGCACGACGCGCACGAGCGGCCACAGGAGCAGGACGCCGAGGACGACGAGTCCCGGGGCCAGCAGCAGCCAGGGGCGCAGCGGGGAACGGTGGCCGAGGCCCGTGCGGCGGCGGCGCACGGCGGTCGGCGCGGTGCTCGACGGCGGCCGGTCGGCCGGGGTGGCCGGGGCCGGCGAGGCGCCGGGCGCGGCTCGAAGGTCTGCCATGGGAGAGGTCCTGTCGCGGGGTGCGGGGTCGTGGTGCGGGCGTCGGCGGTCGGGGCGCCGGCGGAGGGCGGCGTCCGGCCGCGGGCGTGCTGCCCGCGGCCGGACGCGTCAGGTCAGGAACCGAACGTCTCGTCCATGTCGGCGGCCGCGGTGTCGGCGGCCTCCTGGACGGTCGCGCTGCCCGACAGGACGGACTGGAGCATCGTCTCCAGCGTCTTCTTGCCCTGGATCTGGCCGTAGAGCGGCGTGACCGGGACCGAGCGGCCGGCCTCCACCATCTGCTGGGCGAACGGCGCGACGATCGGGTCGTCCTCCTCGATGACCTTCTCGAGCAGCGACGTCTGGCCCGGGAAGTAGCCGGACTGCTCGCCCCACGCCTGCGCGAACTCGCCGGTCGTCATCATCTCGACGAACTTCCACGCGAGGTCCTGCTTCTCGCTGGCCTCGAAGACGCCGAGGTGCGAGCCGCCGAGGAACGAGTCGGACAGGCCCTCGGTCTGGCCGGGGATGGGGAAGGCGCCGATCTTGCCCTCCATGTCCGGGACGTCGGCGAGGATCTTGCCGGGGGTCCAGCTGCCGGAGATCATCATGCCGACCTGGCCCTGCTCGAACGCGGCGAGGAGGTCCGTCTCCTTCCACGTCGTCGCGGCGGCCGTCGAGAAGCCGTGCTCGGTCGCGAGACCGGTGTAGAACTCGAGGCCCTCGACCGACTCCGGCGAGCTGATCTCCGACGTCCAGGTGTCGCCGTCCTTCACCGCGAGGTCACCGCCCGCGCCCCAGACGAACGGCATCGCGCCGTACTGGCTGTCGCCCGCGACGGGGAACGGGATGATCTCCGGGTTCGCCGCCTTGAGCGCGTCCGCCGCGGCGACGAGCTCGTCCCACGACGTCGGGGTCTCGATGCCGGCGGCCTCGAAGAGGTCGGCGCGGTAGACGACCGAGCGCACGCCCGCGTACCACGGCATGCCGTAGACGCCGCCGTCGAGGGTCGCGGACTCGACGAGCCCCGGGACGAGGTCGTCCTCGAGGCCGGCGTCCGCGATGCGGTCCGAGAGGTCGGCGAGCGCGCCGACGTCGGCGAACTCGCCCGTCCAGGTGGTGCCGACCTCCGCGACGTCGGGCGTCGTGCCGCCCGCGATGGCCGTCGTGAACTTGTCGTGGGCGCTGGCCCACGGCTGGAACTCGATCTGGAGGTCGGCGCCCGTCTCGTCCTTGAACGCGGTCGTCACCTCGTCGAAGAACGCGTCGGCGTCGGGGTTGGTGCCCTCCATGATCCAGACGGTGAGGGTCTCGCCCGAGAAGTCGGTGGCGTCGTCGCCACCGGTCGTCTCGGAGCCAGACCCGCCGCCGGAACTGCACGCGGCCAGGCCGAGCGCGAGGACGAGGGTGCCCGTGACGGCCACCGTGCTGCGTCGCTGCATGCCGTGACACTTCCTTTCTGGTCGGCCGTCGGGGGGAACGGCCGGGTCGTGTGTCCTGACGGTCCCGCGCAGCCGGTCGGCTCCCGGGGTGTGAAACTTACTTCCATCAGTGGACGTATGCGTGAAGATTACTGCCACGCGTGCGCGAACGGAAGCCACGGCGGCAGATGTTGCACGTTCTTAACAATCGCCGGGGCGGTGCCCGGCTCGGGGCGACCGCTCAGGCCGGGCGGCCGGGCCTGCAGGCGGGCGTCATCCTCAGGCGCCGGCCACGCAGGGCCCCAGGCTCGGCCCCGCCCGCGTCACGGGACGCGCGCGGTCCACTCCGGCGTCGAGAACTTCGTCCGCGCGAGCTCCTGCGCGCGCTCGCGCTCCTCGGGGGTGACGGCACCCTCGACCGTGCGGTACCGCGAGCGGAAGTGCTCCTTGAACGCCTCGATGACGTCCTCGCGCGCCATGCCCGTCTGCGAGCGCACCGGGTCGACGCGCTTGTTGGCGCTCGTCGTCCCCTTGTCCGAGAGCTTCTCGCGCCCGATGCGCAGCACCTCGGTCATCTTGTCGGCGTCGATGTCGTACGCCATGGTCACGTGGTGGAGCACCGCTCCCCCGCGCAGCCGCTTCTGGGCCGCGCCCGCGATCTTGCCGGCCGGCGACGCGATGTCGTTGAGCGGCTTGTACGTCGCCTCCACGCCGAGGTCGGCGAGAGCGCCCAGCACCCAGTCGTCGAGGAACGCGTACGAGCGCTCGAAGCTGAGCCCCTCGACGAGCGACCCCGGCACGTACAGCGAGTAGGTGATCGTGTTGCCGGGCTCGACGAACATCGCGCCTCCGCCCGAGATGCGCCGCACGACCGTCACCCCGTGCCGTTCGGCACCCTCCGGGTCGACCTCGTTGCGCAGCGACTGGAACGAGCCGATGATCACCGCGGCCGACGCCCACTCCCAGATCCGCAGCGTGGGGCCGCGACGGCCCTCGTCGAGCTCCTCCGTGAGCACCTGGTCGAGCGCGAGGTGCATCGCCGGCTCCTCGGGCCCCTCGTGCAGGACCTCGAACGTGTGGTCGCCCCAGCCCGTCGCGTGGCCGAGCGCCCGGCGCACCGCGATCGCGACCGCCTCGGGCGAGAACCCGACCATCGTCACGTCGGGGCCCAGCGCCGCCTGGACGGCGCTCGCGAGCTGCGCGACCGTCGCCGTCTCCGGCATGCCCGTCAGGGCGCCGTCGATGTCCTCGAGCGCGTCGTCCGGCTCGAGGAAGAAGTCGCCGCTGACCGCGACCCGGGCGAGCCGCCCGGCCTCCACCTCGACGTCGACCGCCACGAGCTTGCCACCGGGGACCTTGTACTCACCACGCACGCGTCCACCCTAAGCCCGACGGCCCGCACCTCCGGCTCAGCGCGGCTCGACGCCCGCGTGGACGAGCCCGTAGATCGCGGAGTCGGTGAGCGCCTCCCACGCCGCCTCGATGAGGTTCGGCCCGACGCCGACCGTCGACCACGACGTCGAGCCGTCGGTCGTCTCGATGAGGACGCGCGTGACCGCGTCCGTGCCCTGCTCGGTGTCGAGGATGCGCACCTTGAAGTCGATGAGCTCGAACGCCTCGATCTCGGGATAGACGCGCCCGAGCGCGAGCCGCAGCGCGTGGTCGAGCGCGTTGACGGGGCCGTTGCCCTCGCCCGTGGAGACGATGCGCTCACCCCCGGCGTGGAGCTTGACGGTCGCCTCCGCCGTCGCCTCGGTACCGCGCGACCCCGCGCGCTCGACGATCGTGCGCCAGCTCTCGACCCGGAAGTACGGCGGCCGCTCCCCCGCGATCTCCTCGCGCAGCAGCAGCTCGAACGACGCGTCGGCCGCCTCGTACGTGTAGCCGCGCGCCTCGTCGTCCTTCACGCGGTTCGTCACGCGGGTGAGGAGGTCGCCCTGGCCCGACAGGTCGAACCCGAGCTCGCGACCCTTGAGCTCGATCGACGCCCGTCCCGCCATGTCCGAGACGAGCATGCGGATGTCGTTGCCGACCGCCGTCGGGTCGATGTGCTGGTACAGGTCGGGGTCCACCTTGATGGCGCTCGCGTGCAGGCCGGCCTTGTGCGCGAACGCGCTCGCCCCGACGTACGGCTGGCGCGCGTACGGGGAGATGTTCGTGATCTCGCTGATCGCGTGCGAGATGCGCGTCGCCTCCTCCAGGCCCTCGCCCGTGAGCGTGCGCACCCCGTGCTTGAGCTCGAGGTTCGCCACGACCGTGAGCAGGTCGACGTTGCCCGTGCGCTCCCCGTACCCGTTCACCGTGCCCTGGACGTGCGCGGCGCCCGCCTCGACGGCGGCGAGCGTGTTCGCGACGGCGCAGCCCGAGTCGTTGTGCGCGTGCATCCCGAGCAGCGCGTCCCCCGGCAGCGCGTCGCGTCCGTGCGGGAGCCCGACGGCGTCGCGCAGCTCCGCCACGGTCTCGGCGACCCACGTGGGGAGCATGCCGCCGTTGGTGTCGCACAGCGCGACGACCTCGGCGCCGGCCTCGAACGCGGCCTGCACGGCCGCGCGCGTGAACGCGGCGTCGTACCGGTAGCCGTCGAAGAAGTGCTCCGCGTCGACGACGACGCGGCGTCCCTCGCTCACGAGGAAGGACACCGTGTCGGTGATCATGGCGAGGCCCTCGTCGGGCGTCGTGCGCAGCGCGCGCTCGACGTGCCGGACGTCGGACTTCGCGACGAGCGTGACGACCGGCGCCTCGGAGTCGACGAGCGCCCGCACCTGCGGGTCGTCCCACGCGCGCAGCCCGGCCTTGCGCGTCGCGCCGAACGCCGCGAGCACCGCCCGGCGCAGGTCGAGCTCCTTGGCCGCACGGCGGAAGAACTCGGTGTCCTTGGGCACCGCGCCCGGCCAGCCGCCCTCGATGAAGCCGACGCCGAGCTCGTCGAGCAGCGGGGCGATGGCGAGCTTGTCGGCGACGGAGAGGTTCATGCCCTCCTGCTGCGCGCCGTCGCGCAGGGTGGTGTCGTAGACGTGGAAGACCCGGGGCTCGTGGGGGCCGGTCACGGGGGTCGTCGCCGAGGTCATGGTGCCTCTTCCTGCCGTTCGTCGTGTCGCGGGCGTCGCTGCGCCCGCCCCTGCGGTGCGTCTCCCGACGCCGGGCGGGGCCCTCGTGAGGCGGTGGGCCCGGCGTCCGTGCCGCCGGGCGGAGGTGGTGCCCAGCAACAAAAAAACCCCCCGAGGGTGCGGGAGGTCTGCGCGTCCGGTGGGTGCTACCGGGCGCGCTACTCGATAATGAGCTGGGAGACGAGGTGTGTCACAGGGCACATGGTGCCACAGGTTCCGCCAGGATGGACCAGAGCGTCCATCCACTGAGCCGCCCGCCGCTCGTCGGCGCGACGGCGACCGAGCGAGGAGTGACGATGAGCGACCCGACCCCGGGCGGGTACGACCCGCAGAACCCTCCGACGCGGCGCTACGGCCAGCCGCCGGTCCCCCCGCAGTCCCCGCCCCCGGCGATCCGCCCGACGGACCCGCAGGCCCAGTTCCCCGAGCCCCGCACCCCGGTGAGCCCGGCGGACCCGCGCCTCACGGTCGAGGCCGGACGGTTCTGGGCGGGTGCCGCCGCGACCGCGCTCGTCGCCGCCCTCATCGGGCTGCTCGGCGTGATCATCTTCGAGCGCATCTTCGCGATCACCCTCGTCCCGCCGCCCGACCTGTTCGCCACGGGGTCGCGCCAGGCCGCGTGGGCGATCGACGGCGCGATCCTCGCGCTGCTCGCCGCCGGGGTGCTGCACCTGCTCATCCTCAGCACGCCCCGGCCGCGCGCGTTCTTCGGCTGGATCATGGCGCTCGTCGTCGTGGCGATCGCGGTCCTGCCGTTCGCGTGGTCGAGCGACGTCACCGCGGCCGCGCTGTCCGGGCTCATCAACCTGCTCATCGGCGTCGCGGTGTGGTCGCTGCTCGCGGGCGTCGCGGGCCGGACGATCGTGGCGCGGCCCGCGCCCGTCGTCTGACCCGGAGCACCCGGGCCCGCACGGCACCCGGCTGCTGCACGACGACGGGGCGCCCCTCCCGCGGGAGGGGCGCCCCGTCGTCGTGCGGACCGGCTCAGGCGAGCCGGCGCAGCCAGCCGTGGCGGTCGGCGGCCCGACCGGTCTGGATGTCCGTGAGCTCGGTGCGGATCGTCATGGTCAGCGAGCCCGCCTCGCCGGTGCCGATCGTGTGGTCGAAGTCCGAGCCGGCGAGCCGACCGATCGGCGTGATCACGGCGGCCGTGCCGCACGCGAACACCTCCGTCACGGAACCGTCCCGGATCCCGGCGAGGACGTCGGTGAGCGGGATGCGGCGCTCGACGACCTCGTGCCCGCGGTCGGTGAGGAGGCGGATGATCGACGAGCGCGTCACGCCCTCGAGGATCGATCCGCTGAGCTCCGGCGTCTCGACCGAGCCGTCCGCCTTGACGACGAACACGTTCATGCCGCCGAGCTCCTCGAGGTAGGTGCGCGTCGCGGAGTCGAGGAAGCACACCTGCTCGCACCCGTGCTGCTGCGCGACCACCTGCGGGAGCAGGCTCGAGGCGTAGTTGCCGCCGCACTTGGCGTCCCCGGTGCCGCCGGCGCCGGCGCGGCTGTACTCGCGGTCCACCCAGATCGACACGGGCTTCACGCCGCCCGAGAAGTACGGGCCGACGGGCGACGCGATGACGAGGTACTCCGCCTCGAGCGACGGGCGCACGCCGAGGAAGGCCTCGGAGGCGTACATGAACGGGCGCAGGTAGAGGCTCGCCTCCTCGCCCGTCGGGACCCAGTCCACGTCCGTGCGCACGAGCGCGGTGATCGACCCGACGAAGTCGTCCATCGACAGCGCGGGCAGCGCGAGGCGGTGCGCAGAGCGCGCGAACCGGGCGGCGTTGGCCTCGGGCCGGAACGTCCACACCGAGCCGTCGGCGTGGCGGTACGCCTTCATGCCCTCGAAGATCTCCTGCGCGTAGTGCAGGACGGCGGTCGCCGGGTCGAGGAGGAGCGGTCCGTACTTCTCGATGCGGCGGTCGACCCACCCGTCGGTCGAGTTCCAGCTGATCCGCGCCATGTGGTCCGTGAAGACGGTGCCGAACTTCGGGGCCGCGATGGCGGCCTCCCGCTCGGCGGGCGGGGTCGGGCTGTCCGTGGGGCGGACGTCGAACAGGGCGACGAGGTCCTCCGCCGAGGAGGACGGCTGGTGCTGCGCTGCGAGGGTGCTCATCATGAGGCCTTTCACCTGGCGACCCGGGTGGTCTCCGCCTAGTTTTCCACGCCGGTGCGGCTCGTGCGGGGATCCGCGCGAGGGCACGACGACGCGGGGCGTCACCGGGTCAGAACGGGAGGGATCCGGTCCTGGGGCGATGACAACCGAGGTGCGGGGACTGCGGCGAACCGGTGCCCGGGCCCACCGGGGGCCCGTGACGGCGTGTCAGCCGGCGACGCGAGCGGCGAGCTCGCGGCCCACCTCGGCCGTCGAGCGTACTCGGCTCCCGCGCTCGGCGAGGTCGGCGGCGACGGCCGCCTCGACGCGCTGCGCCTCGTCGCCGAGGCCCAGGTGGTCGAGGAGCAGCGCGACCGACAGCACCGTGGCGGTCGGGTCGGCCTTGCCCTGCCCGGCGATGTCCGGTGCCGAGCCGTGCACGGGCTCGAACATCGACGGCGCGGTGCGGTCGGGGTTGATGTTCGCGGACGCGGCGAGGCCGATCCCGCCCGTGATCGCGGCGGCCTGGTCGGTGAGGATGTCGCCGAACAGGTTGTCGGTGACGATCACGTCGAAGCGCGAGGGCTTCGTCGTGAGGAAGATCGTCGCGGCGTCGACGTGCAGGTAGTCGGTCGTGACGTCGGGGAACTCCGCGTTGACGGCCTCGACCGTGCGACGCCACAGGTGGCCCGCGTGCACGAGGACGTTGTGCTTGTGCACGAGCGTGAGGTGCTTGCGCGGACGCGCCTGGGCGCGGGCGAACGCGTCGCGCACGACGCGCTCGACGCCGAACGCCGTGTTGAGGGAGACCTCGGTCGCGATCTCGTGCGGCGTGCCCGTGCGGAGCGAGCCGCCGTTGCCGACGTACGGGCCCTCGGTGCCCTCGCGGACGACGACGAAGTCGATCTCGCCCGGGTCGGCGAGCGGCGACGTGACGCCCGGGTACAGCTTGCCCGGGCGGAGGTTGACGTAGTGGTCGAGCGCGAAGCGCAGCTTGAGCAGCAGGCCCCGCTCGAGGACGCCGGACGGGACGCTCGGGTCGCCGATCGCGCCCAGGAGGATCGCGTCGTGCCCGCGGATCGCGTCGAGGTCCGCGTCGGTGAGCGTCTCCCCCGTGGCGTGCCAGCGGCGCGCACCCAGGTCGAACGGCGTCGTGGAGACCTTCACGTCCGAGCCGGCCACGGCGGCCTCGAGCACGGCGAGCCCCTGGTCGACGACCTCGGTCCCGATGCCGTCGCCGGCCACGACTGCCAGATCAATGGTGCGCGTCATGCCGGCGAGCCTACGCCGCGCCGCCACCCTTCGGGACGGTGGTCTCACGTCTCGGACGGGCATCGAGTTGCGTTCCGCGCGCAGCCGGTCCACTATTAGTAAACTTTCCTAAAGCCCGTCGAAGGACCGACCATGACCGCGCCCGCACCGTCGAGGGTTCCCGGCACCCCGGGGCTCCTGCGCACCATCAACGACCGCGCGGCCCTGGAGCTCCTCCTCGACGTCGGGCCGCTGACCCGGTCCCAGATCGGTGACCGCACCGGCGTCTCGCGACCGACCGCCTCCCAGATCGTCGCACGGCTCGAGCAGTCGGGACTCATCGAGCCCACCGGCTCCGTGCAGGGCGCGCGCGGCCCCCAGGCCACGCAGTACGCCGCCCGGACCGACGTCGTCGTGGGACTCGCGCTCGACGTCGTGCCCGCCGGGGTGCGCGCCAGCGTCGTCGACGCGCTCGGCCGCACGCTCGGCGAGACGACCGTCGCCGCCGGTCCCGAGCGCTCGGCAGCCGCCGACGTCCTCGCCGCGCGCGACGAGGCCTGCGCCGACGCCGGCATCCCCGTCTCCCGCGTCGCGACCGCGGTCGTCGGCGTGCAGGCCGCCGTCGCGCCGCGCACCGGCGACATCGCCCTCGTCGGGGAGCTCCCCGGCTGGCCGCGCCGCGGGCTGCGCGCGCACCTCGAGGACGTGCTCGGCATCGACGTCCACGTCGAGAACGACGTCAACCTCGCCGCGATCGCCGAGCGCGACGCCGGCCGCGACGAGGAGAGCTTCGCGCTGCTGTGGCTGGGCGAGGGCATCGGCATGGGCGCGTGGCTCGAGGGCCGCGTGCACCACGGCACCGCGGGTGGCGCCGGTGAGATCGGCTACCTCCCCGTGCCCGCCGCCGGCATCGACGACTCGGTCAACGTGCAGGACCTCGTCGGCGGTCTCCGCCTCGTCGAGCTGTGCGCCCGCGCGGGGCTCCCCGGCATCACCGAGGAGGGCTCCTCCTACGGCGACGCCGTCGCCGCCCTCGCCGCGCACCGCGACAGCACCGCGGTGCACGACCTCGTGCAGGACCTCGCGCTCCGCGTCGCGGTTGTCCTCCAGCCCGTCGTCGCCATCCTCGAGCCCGATGCCGTCGTGCTCGGCGGGCCCACGGGCGTCGCGTGCGGCGCGCCGCTCGCCGAGGCGACCGCCGCCGTCCTGCGCGGCACCGACCAGCGGACGGGAGCGGTCGTCGCGAGCGCCGTCCCCGAGCTCGCCGTCCTGCGCGGCGCGCGCTCCGTCGTCGCCGAGGACGTGCGCACCCTCCTGCTCGCCGCCGCGGGACGACCGGACCACCCGGTCGTCGCGCCCTCCGTCCCGGGGTAGTCCTCTTCACCTACCTCGCGAGCGGTGGCCGGCCGACCGTGGCACGGCCGGCCACCGCTCATCCTCGCCGCGCTCAGCGCGGGTAGCGCAGCTCGAACCGCTCGCACACCAGCGGCATGTCCGGCGCGAACTCGCGCGACAGGACGCGACGGAAGTACTTCTCGTGCTCGACGCGCCACGACTCCAGCGACCGGTCGTCCTCGCCCTCCGCGTGCGCGAAGTCCGCATCGACGTCCTCGAACGCGACCACCTCGACCGACGTCGTGCGGATCAGCGCGCGCGGGTGGCCCGCGCCGTCGAGCAGGATCGACAGCTCGCCGACGCGCGGCACCGCCTCGGCCGTCTCCTCGTACTCCCACAGGGCCGACGACGTCGCCGTCTTCTCCCCCGTGAGCACCGCCATGAGCAGGTCGTCCGCCAGCGCCGGGTTGTCCCCGAACGACCACGCCGGGGGCGGCACGCTCTCGGACACCGTCGTGCCCGTGACGACACCGAGCCGCGCCATGCCCGCGCTGGGCCGCGCCAGCTCCCAGAACGCCAGGATCTCCGCCGCCCGCTCGTCCACCGTCACGTCGTCCGTCACCGGGTCTCCCTCGTCCGTCTCTCGGGTCATGCCCCTATCGTGGCGCACCGAGAATCGGATCTGCCCGGTCTCCCGCCCTTCGTCCCACCCGTGTCGCGCCGGCACGATCCGCCATCTTCTCGGACGCCGCGACCAGGTCCGGGACTGGCGGCCTGCTGGCCAGCGCCCGGGTGAGCCGACAGCAAGGGGGTGGGTGACCCCTGTCGCGCGATCGTGGTGGGCCTGGCGGGAGCGGTGCGAGGAACGAGCACCGCGGATGGTAGATCGCGCGACAGGGGTCACCCACCCCCAGAGGTGAGCCGAGCTCAGAGGCCGAGGATCAGCGCGCGGCGCTGCCCTCGGTGTAGTCGGCGTCCTGCTGCTTCCACGCGAACAGCGACCGCAGCTCCTTGCCGACCTTCTCGATCGGGTGCTGCGCGGCCTTCTCGCGGAGCGCCGTGAACTCCGGCGCGCCGGCGTCCTGGTCGTCGATGAAGCGCTTGGCGAACGCGCCCGACTGGATGTCGGCGAGGACGCCCTGCATGTTCTCCTTGACGCGGGCGTCGATGACGCGCGGGCCGGAGACGTAGTCGCCGTACTCGGCGGTGTCGGAGACGGACCAGCGCTGCTTGGCGATGCCGCCCTCCCACATGAGGTCGACGATGAGCTTGAGCTCGTGCAGCACCTCGAAGTACGCGATCTCCGGCTGGTAGCCGGCCTCGGTCAGCGTCTCGAAGCCGTACTGGACGAGCTGCGACACACCGCCGCAGAGCACGGCCTGCTCGCCGAACAGGTCGGTCTCGGTCTCCTCGGTGAACGTCGTCTTGATGACGCCCGCGCGCGTGCCGCCGATCGCCTTCGCGTACGACAGCGCGACGTCCCAGGCCTGGCCCGACGCGTCCTTCTCGACGGCGATGATGTCCGGGATGCCACGGCCCGCGACGAACTCGCGGCGCACCGTGTGACCCGGCGCCTTCGGGGCGACGAGGATGACGTCGACGCCCTCGGGGGCCTCGATGTAGCCGAAGCGGATGTTGAACCCGTGCGCGAACGCGAGCGTCTTGCCCGTGGCGAGGTTCGGCTTGATCTCGTCGTTGTAGATCGAGCGCTGGTGCTGGTCCGGCGCGAGGATCATGATCAGGTCGGCCCACGCGGCGGCGTCCGCCACGGACTTGACCTCAAAGCCCTCGTCCTGGGCCTTCGCGACGGACTTGGAGCCCTCGCGCAGGGCGACGACGACCTCGACGCCCGAGTCGCGCAGGTTCTGGGCGTGCGCGTGGCCCTGGCTCCCGTAGCCGACGATCGCGACCTTCTTGCTCTGGATGATGGACAGGTCGGCGTCGTCGTCGTAGAACAGCTCAGCCACGATGGATCTCCTCGGTTCTTCGTTGCGGTTCAGGGGTCTGTTGCGGTGTCGCGCGGAACGGCGACCGGTGCGCGCCGACGCCCACGGGGGTCTCGGTGCGAGGGTAGGCGATGGTCAGGCGGAGCGGACGACGCGTTCCAGCGCGCGGTCCGTGATGGAGCGGGACCCGCGCCCGACGGCGACGGTCCCCGACTTCACGATCTCGCGCACGCCGTAGGGCTCGAGGGCCCCGAGCAGCGCGTCGAGCTTCTCCCCCGTGCCCGTCGCCTCGATGGTCACGGCGTCGGGCACGACGTCGACCACCTTCGCGCGGAACAGGTTGACGACCTCGAGCACGCCGGTGCGGTGGGTGCCGTCGGCACGCACCTTGACGAGCAGGAGCTCGCGCTGGACCGACGCGGACGAGTCGAGCTCGACGATCTTGATGACGTTGACCAGCTTGTTGAGCTGCTTCGTCACCTGCTCGAGCGGGCGCTCCTCCACGTCGACGACCACGGTGATGCGCGAGATCTCCTCGTGCTCGGTGGGGCCGACGGCGAGGGAGTGGATGTTGAAGGCGCGGCGGGCGAACAGGCCCGCGACGCGCGTCAGCACGCCGGGCTTGTTCTCGACGAGCACGGAGAGGGTGTGGCGGGACATCGGTCAGTCCTCCAGGGACAGGGGTCGGATCGGGGCTGCATTGCGCTGCAGCCGAGTGCCTTGCTTCGCTGCGGCCCTCAACCTCCGCTGCATTCCGCTCAGTCCTCCCGGTCCCAGGCGGGCGAGATGCCCCGCGCGTACTGGATGTCGTCGTTGCTCACACCGGCGGCGACCATCGGCCACACCATCGCGTCGCGCGAGACGTTGAAGTCGATGACGACCGGGCGGTCGTCGATCTCCATCGCGCGCTTGATCGCGGCGTCCACCTCGCCCATCGACTCGACGCGGATGCCCTCGCACCCGTAGGCGTCGGCCAGCTTGACGAAGTCGGGCACCCGCGCCGTGCCGTGGCCGGTGTGCAGGTCCGTGTTCGAGTAGCGCTGGTCGTAGAACAGCGTCTGCCACTGGCGCACCATGCCGAGCGAGCTGTTGTTGATCAGCGCGACCTTGATGGGGATCTCGTTGATCGTGCAGGTGGCGAGCTCCTGGTTGGTCATCTGGAAGCAGCCGTCGCCGTCGATCGCCCACACCGTGGCGTCGGGGCGGCCGACCTTCGCACCCATGGCCGCCGGGATCGAGAAGCCCATGGTGCCGAGGCCGCCGGAGTTGAGCCACGTCCGCGGGTGCTCGTAGCGGATGAACTGGGCCGCCCACATCTGGTGCTGCCCCACGCCTGCGACGTAGATCGACTCGGGGCCCGAGATCTCGCCCAGGCGGGAGATGACGTGCTGCGGGGCGAGGTGGCCGTCGTCGGGCTCCGTGTAGCCGAGCGGGTACGTCTCGCGCCAGTCGTCGATCTGGCGCCACCAGGCCTCGACGTCCGGCTTGCCCTTGGCCTCGTGCTCACGCTCGAGCTCGGGCAGCAGGTCGGTGATGACCTCCTTGAGGTCGCCGACGATCGGCACGTCCACGTCGCGGTTCTTGCCGATCTCCGCGGGGTCGATGTCGGCGTGCACCACCTGCGCGTGCGGGGCGAAGCTCGACAGCGCGCCGGTGACGCGGTCGTCGAAGCGGGCGCCGAGCGACACGACGAGATCGGCCTTCTGCAGCGCCGCCACGGCCGGCACGGTGCCGTGCATGCCGGGCATGCCGAGGTTCTGGGGGTGCGTGTCGGGCACCGCGCCGCGCGCCATGAGCGTCGTCACGACGGGCGCGCCCGACAGGTCGACGAGGCGGCGCAGCTCGGCCGACGCGTTCGCGCGGATCACGCCGCCGCCCACGTACAGGACCGGGCGGCGGGCCGTCGCGAGCAGGCGCGCGGCCTCCTTGATCTGCTTGCTGTGCGGCTTCGTCACCGGGTGGTAGCCGGGCAGCTGCACGTCCTGCGGCCAGGAGAACGTGGTGCGGGACTGCATCGCCGACTTCGCGATGTCGACGAGCACCGGGCCCGGGCGGCCGGTCGAGGCGATGTGGAACGCCTCGGCGATGGTGCGCGGGATGTCGTCCGGGTCTGTGACCAGATAGGAGTGCTTGGTGATCGGCATCGTGATGCCGACGATGTCCGCCTCCTGGAAGCCGTCGGTGCCGATCATCGACTCGGCGACCTGGCCCGTGATCGCGACGAGCGGGATCGAGTCCATGTTCGCGTCGGCGATCGGGGTCACGAGGTTCGTCGCGCCCGGGCCCGACGTCGCCATCGTGACACCGACGCGGCCGGTCGCGTGGGCGTAGCCCTGCGCCGCGTGGCCGCCGCCCTGCTCGTGGCGCACGAGGATGTGGCGCAGGCGCTGGGAGTCCATGAGCGGGTCGTACGTCGGGAGGATCGCACCACCCGGGATGCCGAAGACGACCTCGGCACCGGCCTCCTCGAGCGAGCGGACGATCGACTGCGCGCCCGTCATCTCCTCGCCCGTCGGGGCGCCGTTCGAGGCGCCGGCCGGGCGAGCCGTGGCTGCGCGCCGGACGTCGCCGCGCGGGGCGACCGACGCGGGTGTCGGGGCGGGCTTCGGCGCCGCGGCGGGCGCCGGGGCGCCCTGTCGCGGAGGTGCCGGGGTGGGACCCTGGGCCATGGTGTCTCCTGCGTGTCGTGGCCTCGGCCCGGCGGGCGCCCCGTGGGGCGCTCCGCCGGGAGCCGGAGCCGACCGTGGTGGTGCGGTCGTGCTGGTCGCGGTGTGCGGGTGCCGGTCCTCGCGGGTCTCGCGGGTGCGGCGCTCGCGGTGGCCGGGTAGGCCTGCCGCGGTCTGTCTGCCGTGCTGATGGCGTTGTGGTGGCAACAAAAAACCCCTCGAACCCGGGATGCCGGGCTGGACGAGGGGTGAGCGCGCTGACGAAGCCTGGTGGCGTGGCCTCAGCCGGCGCGCTCAGGAAGTACTACAAGGAGGATCGTCTGCACGTCTGGGACTGTACGCCCATGTCCCGGTGATGTCACGTGTCGAGGCGGCCGTCTCACGCACTGGGACGTGCGGGGCGCGGCCCGGTGCGCCGGAGCACCCGTCCCTCCCACGGCTCCAGGTGCCCGACGGCGCCCGGCCGGGTGCCGTCGTCGGCCCGCCCGGGGTGCGTGGTCACGAGGACCGACGCGTCGTCCCAGCCCGTGAGCGTCCCGGGCGGGACGTCCTGCGGGACGCCACCGACGTTGACGAGCACGAGGAGCTCGTCCCGGACGGTCGTGCCGTCGGGCCCGGGCGCGTCGAGGGCGCGCGTGAACGCGTAGACCGCCTCGTGGTCGGGCAGCAGCATGCGGAAGTCGCCGAGCGCGACGACCGGCTCCTCCCGGCGCAGCGCGACGAGCCGCCGGTAGAAGTGCAGCACGGAGTCCTCGTCGGCCCAGGCGGCCTCCGCGTTGATCGTCGTGTGGTTGGGGTTGACCTCGAGCCACGGCGTCCCCGTCGTGAAGCCCGCGTTCGCGCTCGCGTCCCACTGCACGGGCGTGCGGGCGTGGTCGCGGCTCGCGTGCGCGAGCACGGCGAGCATCTCGCCGTCGGTCCGCAGGCGCGGGGCGCCCGTGCGACCGGTGAGCTCGCGGAAGTACCCGAGCGACTCGACGTCCTGGTACTGCTCGATCCGCGTGAACGGCGCGTTCGTCATGGCGAGCTCCTCGCCCTGGTAGACGTACGGCGTGCCGCGGTGCAGGTGCAGCAGGAGGGCGAGCGCCTTCGCCGAGGCGACGCGGTGCTCCGGGGAGTCGTCGCCGAACCGCGAGACGACGCGCGGCTGGTCGTGGTTGTCCCAGTAGAGGGCGTTCCAGCCCCGGTGGGCGAGGCCCGCCTGCCAGCGGCCGAGGGTCGCCTTGAGATCGGCGAGGTCCCACCGGACCGGGTCGTACCGGGTCGCCCCGTGGTCGATGCCCATGTGCTCGAACTGGAACACCATGTCGACCTCGCGACGGTCCGGGTCGGTGTACCGCACGCCGTGCTCGACCGTCACGCCCGGCGTCTCCCCCACCGTGAGGATCTCCCGGCCCTGGGCGAGGTACGGCGCGAACACCTCGCGGTGCATCTCGGCGAGGAACTCGTGCACGCGCGGCCCGTCCGTGTAGTGCGGGCTCCCGTCCCCGTACGTGCCCCAGTGCACCTCGCCGTCGGGCAGCGAGCCGTCGGGCGCGACGTCCTTGGAGATGAGGTTGATGACGTCCATGCGGAAGCCGTCGACGCCGCGGTCGAGCCACCGCCGCATCATCGAGTAGACCGCCTCGCGGACGTCGGGGTTCTCCCAGTTGAGGTCCGGCTGCTTGGGGTCGAACAGGTGCAGGTAGTACTCGCCCGAGGCCTCGTCGAACCGCCACGCGCTGCCCCCGAAGAACGAGCGCCAGTTCGTCGGCTCGGCGCCCGGGGCGCCGGGCTCCATGCCCTCGCGGGCGGGGCGCCACCAGTACCAGTCGCGCCGCGGGCTCTGCGCGGACGAGCGCGACTCGACGAACCACGGGTGCTCGTCGCTCGTGTGGTTGACGACGAGGTCCATGACGAGCTTCATCCCGCGCGCGTGCAGCCCTTCGATCAGGGCGTCGAGGTCCGCGAGCGACCCGAACAGCGGGTCGACGTCCTCGTAGTCGCTGATGTCGTAGCCGTTGTCCGCCTGCGGCGACCGGTACACCGGGGACAGCCACACGACGTCGACGCCCAGCCGCTCCAGGTGGTCGAGGCGTCGCGTGATCCCTGGGAGGTCCCCGATGCCGTCGCCGTCGGTGTCCTGGAACGAGCGCGGGTACACCTGGTAGACGACCGAGCGCGTCCACCAGGGAGCCTCCGCCGGTGTCTCGGCGCCGGGCCACCCCCCGCGGCGTGCGTCCTCGGCCTCGGTCCGGGCGTGCTGCGACATCGTCGATCCTCTCTGCTCCAGGTCTCGTCCCTCACCCTGCCCGACCGCGCCGTGGGGCGCGCGTCCGGCACGCCGGGCGGACGTCCCCCACGACCGGGTCGAAGGACGAGGCGAGCACCGGTGCGGCGCTCACCACGCGTGCGCCCCGGCGAACGACGTCGGGGGCGGGTCGACGCCCAGTACGTCGCGCAGGACCGTGAGGTCGTAGGTGCGTTCCATCGCGAGGTGGCTCAGCGCGTACCGCGTGAGGCGCGGCGGCTCAGGGCGGCGCAGCCGCCGGGCGACCGTCTCGACCACGCCCGCGAGCGCCCAGGCGGGGCGCACCGGGACGGCGACGACCCTCACGGCGGTACCCCGGCGGCGCAGCGCGTCGGCGAGCGCGTCGCGCAGGACCACCGGCTCGGCGTCGGCGACGTTCACGACGAGCGGGCCTCCGGCCGCGCCGTCCCCCGTGCCGGGCGCGCGGGCCGCGGCGTCGGGCAGCACGACGGCGGCGCGCGCCGCGGCGAGCAGCGTGTCCACGTGCGTCAGGGACTGGAGGACGCGCCCGCCGCCAGGCAGGACGAGGCGCCCGCGCCGCACGGCGGCCTCGACGCGCGGCAGGAGCGTCGAGTCGCCCGGCCCGTAGACGGCGTGCGGGCGCAGGACGACGACAGCGCCGCGGTCGGGGTGGCGCGCGACGTCGCGGGCCAGGGCGCGCTCGGCCAACGCCTTCGTCGTGCCGTAGGCGTCGAGGTACCGGGCGACCGGCGCCTCGTCCTCGCGGGCGCGGACGCTCGGGCGATACGGGTCGTACACGCTGCCGGACGAGACGTGCACGAACCGCGCGCCGGGGAACGTGTCGCGGACCGCGAGCGTCCCGGCGACGTTCGTGGCGCGCGCGACGTCGAGCGCGCACCAGTCGGACACGGCGGCGCCCGCGTGCACGACGGCGTCCACCGGGGGCGGGTCGGCGAGCGGACCGGTGGTGAGGTCCCAGGCGAGGTGCCGGGCGCCGTCGACCGCCGGGTCGCGGCGGGAGGACGTCCAGACCTCGTGGCCGTCGGCGACCAGCCCGCGCGCGACCGCTCCCCCGACGAACCCCGACGCCCCGGTGACGACGACCCTCACGCGCGGGCGCCGGGCGTGTCTCGGCCGACGGCGGCCGACTCAGCGGGCACCAGCGGCGCGGCGGGCACGCTCGGCGCGGCGGTCTCCAGCGGTGCGGCGGGCACCAGCGGCGCGGCGGCGCGCGAGAGCGCGGCGCGGTCGGGCTTGCGCGAGCGACCGGCGAGCGGGATGCGGTCGGCGAGCAGCACGACGTCGGGCAGCGCGTCGTGGTCGAGCACGCCCGGCAGCGCGGTGCGCACCCGGTCCACGAGCGGGTGGTGCGGGTCGAGGCGCACCGCCGTACCGGCGTCGGGCCGAGGATCGGGCCTGGTGGCCGTGTCCGGCTGAGAGTCTCCCGACGCCGAGGTGACGACGAGCGCGACCCGCTCGTCGCCGTCCACCTGGGGAACCCCCACGAGCAGCGCCTCGCCGACGCCGTCGAGCGCCGCGACGCGCGGCTCGTAGAGGCCGGGGTAGATGTTCGTCGTGCCCCGGATGATCATGTCCCGCGTGCGGCCGACGAGGACGAGCCGCCCCGCGTCGTCGCGGCGCGCGAGGTCGCCGGTGCGGTGCTCCGCGGCCCGTGCGCCCGCGCCGCGGGCGGGGGCGTCGAGGTCGTGCAGGTAGCCCGCCATGAGGGACGGCCCGGACAGCACGAGCTCTCCGACGTCGTCGCGGCCGGGCTCGCCGACGGCGTCCCGGCCGCCCTCGGGTTCCTCGTCCTCGACCGGGTCGAGCCGCGCGACCGTGCCGGGCAGCGGCGCGCCGACGAGGTCGCCGTCGCCCGCGTGCGCGAGCTTCTCGCGGGCCTCGACCACCGCGACCGGCAGGATCTCCGTCATCCCGTACACCGCGACCCACCGCGTGCCGGGCAGCACGCGCGTCGCGCGCTCGAGGAGCGCGCGGGTCACGGGCGCACCGCCGACGAGCGCGACACGCGGCCCGCGTGCCGGGACCGCCCCGGCCTCGATCACGTCGAGCAGCGCCGTGACGTCCGCGGGCACGAGGTACGTGCCCGCGGCGCCGTCGAGCTGGCGCGCGAAGGTCGTGATGTCGCGGCTCGGCGGGTCGGCCGGCACGGACCACGTGGCACCCGCGAGCAGCGCCGGGACGCCGAGCAGCATCTGGTCGGTGTGCACGACGTCGCCCGGCGCGAGCGCGAACACGTCGCGCAGCAGGTCGCACCCGGCGAGCAGCGACCCGGCCGTGTGCACGACGGCCTTCGGCTGCGCCGTCGTGCCGGACGTGAAGACGGTGAGCGCCTCACGGTCCGGGTCGAGCGGCGGCAGCGCCGCGCGGTCGACCGGGCTCGCGGCGAGGCGGCGGGCGGCGCGCGAGCCGCGCGGCACCCCGGGGAGCCACGGGCCGGCGTGCACGTGCCGCAGCGGGAGGCTCGCGTAGTCGGGCAGGAGCAGGCCCCGTGACCGCGCCAGACGGCGCAGCGGCCCGCGCGAGGCGGCGTAGAGGAGCGACTCGGTCGTCGCGAGCGACGGCCCGGCTGCGCTCACGCGTGCCGCGAAGAGCTCGGGCGTCGAGCCGGGGTCGACGAAGACGACGGTCCCGCCCGCCCGGACCACCCCGAACGCGAGCACGACGCCCTCCGGCCGGGGCCGCACCGAGAACAGGGCGCGGTCGCCCGGCGCGAGGCCGTCGGCCGCGAGCGTCGTCGCGGTCGCCTCGACGCGCCGCGCGAGGTCGGCGTACGAGGCCTCCTCGCGCACGCGCGCACCGCGGCGGCCCGGCCGCGTCCAGCGCCGGAGCGCGACCGCGTCGGCGGACGCGTGCCCGGCGGCCCCGCGGGCGAGGATCGGGGCGAGCAGGTGGCGGGCCACGTCGTCGGGCGCGGTCATGCCGCCTCCCCGGCCGACGACGCGGCCGATCCGGCGACCGGGCCCGGTGCGCGCACCTCGCCGCCGACCGCCCGCACGACGAGCGAGCGGTACGCCGGGATGAGCACGCCGCGGGCGACGGCTCGGTCGGTGACCTGAAGGCTCCGACCCGCCGCGGCGACCGGGCGCAGGGCGTCCAGGACGGCGTCGACCTGGGCCGTCGCGAGCGGCATGCCGAGACAGAAGTGCGGGCCGGCGCCGAACCACAGGTGTCGCACCGCCGGGTCGACGGGGGCGTCCGGGTCGAAGGGGCCCGCGTCCTTGCAGCAGGAGATCGTCGCGATCACGACCCGGTCGCCCGCGCGGACGCGGACGTCGCCCACGGTCGTGGCGGCACGCACGGAGCGGAGCATGGCGGGCGTGGGGGCCGTGACGCGCAGCGCCTCCTCGACGACGCGGCCGCGCAGCACCGCGGCCTCCGGCCCGGCGCCGGGGTCGGCCGCGAGGAGCCGGTCGAGCCAGCCGGTGTCCGCGGTGAGTGCCACGAGGCGCGGCACGAACGACTGGATGGTCTCGGTGCCCGTGAGGACGAACGCGCCGACGGCGCCGAGCGCCTCGTCCTCCGAGAGCCCGAGCTCGCGCATGCGCCCGGGGACGGTCGCGGGGTCCCCCGCGCGGTACGCGTCACGAGCCGGTGCGGACAGCCGCGCGAGGACGGCGCGCGCGTGCCGCACCTGGCTGGGCGTGAGGCTGCGCCGGTGCAGGCGCACGAGGCCGACCACGGACTGTGCGGCGGTCATCGCCTCGCGGACGGCGGAGTCCGTCGGGGGCAGCCCGGTCATCGCGCAGACGACCGTGCCGGCCATGGTCGCCGTCTCCGCCACGAGGTCGACGCGCTCCCCCGCGAGCAGCCGCGGGGCGAGGCCCGCGAGGACGTCGGGCACGCTCACCGCGACGAGGTCGCGCACCGCACGGGGTGTAAAGAGACCCGACAGCGCCCGGCGCAGGCGCGCGTGGTCGGCGCCCTCCATGTTGAGGAGCACGGACGGGCCGAGCACGGGCGTCCACAGGTCCGACGGCGACCCCGGGCCCACCTTGGAGAAGTGCTCGGTGTCGAGCAGCACGGCGCGCGCCGTCGCGGCGTCGGACACGACCACCCCGATCCCGGGGACGCGCACGACCGGGCCGCGGTGCCGCAGGGCCCGGATCGCCGGGTAGACGAGCGGGTGCGCCCCGCGCTGCACCCGCTCCTCCCAGCGCATCGCCGCGGCGAGCCCGGCGGGTGCGGGCGCGAGCGCCGTGCCGGTCACCGGATGTCCACGAGCTCGGGCCGGTAGCGGTGGTCGGCGTACCAGCCGAGCGTGCGGACGAGGCCCCACGCGTGCGCCCGGCGCGTCGAGGCCCGCACGACGACGTCACGGTGCGCGCCGTACCGCCGCGTGCGGCGGCGCACCGCGTTGACGAGCGCCCGGTCCTCGTGGACGTCCTCGATCGCGGTGCGCGGGAACCCGCCCGCCGCCTCGTAAAGCGCCGCCGTGATCGCCATGTTGCAGCCCGGCGCCATGACGTAGGGGCCGAGGTAGGACGGGTCCTGGTTGCCGGGGCGGAAGCGCCCGAACGTGCTCGCGACGCTCACCGCCGCGGAGAGCACGCCCTGCTGGACGCGCGAGACCGGGCGGTCGTCGGTGCGCGGCACGAGCCGTCCCGCGACGAGATCGTGCCCGCTCGCGAACGCGGCGCGCACGCGTCGGGTCCAGTCGGGCAGCGGCAGGCAGTCGGCGTCGGTGCGCGCGAGGTGCGTCGCGCCCTGCGCGATCGCCGCCCGCATCCCCGTGTCGGCCGCCGCGCCCGTGCCCTTCTGCGGCTCGTCGACGACGCGCCACCGCGTCATGCCCCACGCCGCCGCGGTCGCGCGCACCAGGTCGCCCGTGCCGTCCGACGACCCGTTGTCCACGACGACGAGGTCGAAGTCCGTGTCCTGCTGGTCGCGCAGCGCCTCCAGCGTCGCGACGATCCCGTGCGCCTCGTCGCGCGCGGGCACCACGACGGCGAGCCGCTGCGTGCTCGCCACTCCTCGCGTGAACCGCCGGGTGCTCACAGCCGCACCACCGTCGCGCCGATGCTGATGCCGCCCGCGAGGCCGACGAGCACGACGACGTCGCCCGGCCCGACCCGACCCGTCTCGAGCGCTGTCGCGAGCTGGAGCGGGAGCGTCGCGGAGGCGACGTTGCCGTGGTCGGCGACGGTGACGAGCGTGCGGCCGGTCGGCAGACCGAGCGCGGCGTGCACGTCGTCGAGGTAGGCGACGGCGACCTGGTGCACGGCGACGAGCGCGACGTCGTCCCACGTGAGCCCCGCACGGCCGAGCGCGTCGAGGACGACCCCCGGCCCGAGCGCGAGGAACGCGTCCCGCAGCCGGGACCCGTCGATCTCGAAGTAGGTGCGCTCGAGGTCGCGCGGGTGCGCGGTGCCGCCCCCGGGGAGCATGCCGACGTCCCAGTGCGTCGACTCGGCGCCGAACGCGCTCGCGAGGATGCCGCGGGGCGCGGGGGCGCCGGAGCCGTCGCGCGCGTCGGCCTCCGCCGCGGTGGCGCGGCGCACGAGGACGGCGGCCCCGGCGTCGGACATGGTGTAGCCCGGGGCGGAGAGCAGGTAGGTCGCGCGGTCGGGGACGTCCCAGCGCACGGCGCGCGACGGCGCCTCCCCGCACGCGACGAGCACGGTGCCGTACCGGCCCGTCGCGACGAGCGCCTCGGCGACCTCGATGGCGTTGAGCACGGAGTTGCACGCGTTCTTGACGTCCATGACGGGCGCCCGGACCCCGAGCTTCGCGGCGACGATGTGGCTCGTCGCGGGCTCGACCATGTCCTGGCTCGCCGACGCGAAGAGCAGCAGGTCGACGTCGTCGGGGGCGAGGCCCTGGGTCGCCAGCAGCTTCTCCGCGGCCGCGACGGCGAGGTCGGAGGCGTCCCAGTCGTCGGGGAGCACGTGGACCTGCCGCACGCCCGTGAGGCGCGAGACCATCGGCACGCGCGGCGCCGCGCCCGGGTTGCGCTCCGCGAGCGCGCGCTCCGCCTCGCGCACGTCGACCACGCGCTCGGGCAGGTGGACCCCGACGGCGGCGATCACCGCCGCGGGACGCACGGGTGCGGACCCGGGGGCTACCGGGCGGGGTGGGTTCTCTGGCACGCGCGACACAGTAGCCAAGCAGACCCCCTCGGACGGCGGTCGTCCACAGGTTCCGATGGGGTGAAGTGCCCATCCCCGGACGGCGGCGCGGCCGCCCCGTGGCCCTGCCCGTGCGCCACACTGACCCCGTGACTGCGACCACGACCGGACCCGTGCCCACCCGCGAGCGCCGTCGCGCCCTGCCCACGACCCGGCAGGAGCTGCAGGTCCTCACCGCCGCGCGCCCCGCGATGGCCGGCGTGCTCCTCGTGGGCGGCGCGCTCACCGGGCGGCGTCCGGGCGGTGGGCTGCGCCGGGTGCCGGGCCTCGGGTGGGTGACGTCCGACCCGACCGTGGGTCGCCGCATCCTCACCGACCACCGGCACTTCACGATCGTCGGCGAGGGCGGGGTCGGGCACCTCTGGGCCCAGATCCTCGGCGACTGGGTCCTCGACCTGTTCGACGGCCCGGGCCACCACGACCTGCGCACCCGCTCGCGCGAGCTCTTCACCGAGGCGAGCGCCGCGGCGTTGGTCGACGGCGCGTGGTCGCTCGCGCTCGACGACGCGCGCCGCACCCTCGCCGCGGGCGGGACGGTCGACGTCGGCCGGCTCGCGCGCGTGCTCGTCGGCCGGATGATGATCTCGCTGCTCGGCATCCCGTCCCCCGCGGCCACCGGGGCGGGCTCAGCGCCGGACGCCGGGGCCGGCGTGACGCCGGAGGCCGCCCCGACGGACGACGACGCCCTGGCGGCCTTCGCGACGGGCGAGCGGCTCGCGTCGATCGCGCTCGGGAGCGCCGGCTCGACGTACCTCGCGCCGGGCCAGGTCGCGGCGGCGCGGGAGATCGTCGCCGAGCTGACCCAGGGCGTCCCGGACGGGTGGCGGCACGCGCCGGCCGACCGCCTGCTCGGCCGGTGCCGCGAGCTCGGCCTCGGGCTGGAGGAGACGACCGGGCTCGCGAGCCTGCTCATGGTCGCGGGCACCGAGACGTCGGCGTCGGCCATGGCCCGCACCACCGCGCTCCTGATCGACACGGGCGAGCAGCACCGCCTGCTCCGGCTCCTGGCCGACGAGCGCGCCCACCCCGTCGAGCGGGCCGCCGGCGAGCCGGACGCCGTCGAGAACGCCGTGCGCGAGGGTCTGCGCGTGACGAGCCCGGCCTCGGTGATCGGCCGGGGCGTGTCGGCCGACGTCGAGGTCGCGGGCCGCACCCTGCGCGCCGGGGAGCGCGTCATGATCCTCACGTGGGCGGCGAACACAGCGGCCGGGCCGTTCCGCGCCGACCGCCCCTACGTGCGCGAGACGCGCCAGCTCTGGTTCGGCGCGGGGCGCCACCTGTGCCTCGGCGCCGCGCTCGCCCGCGCCGAGATCGCCGCGCTCCTGCACGCGCTGTACGACGACGGCGCACCCCTGCGCGTCGTGTCGCGCCGCGCCAAGCGCCGGGTCCTCGTGCCCGGCTACGACCAGCTGGTCGTCGCGCGCGCCTGACCCGCAGGGCGGGAATCGGCAGCGGTACACCGGGCGTCAGCCCTGCGGGGTCACGCTCCACGTGCCGGCGGTCTTCACGGCGAGGACACCGGGAAGCGCGAGGTCGTACGTCTCGGTGAACGCCTCGGTGTCGCCGAACATGCGCGACGCCTCGCGCGTGACCCCGAAGTATCGGCCCTGGAACGAGTCCTCGGGGCCCGCCGGCGTCCACGACACCTCCGCGCTCGTCGTGCTGCCGTCGAGCCGCAGGACGGTCGGTCCCGTGCCCGACTGCGGCCCTGCGACGGGCGGCAGGTCGTTCCAGCTCTCGAACCGCAGGGACCACTCCCCCGACGCTTCGAGCCAGATCGACTGCTGCGGCGCGGAGTCCTCGAAGACGTCCATGAGGTACGACCCGGTCGTCTCACCGAGCGCACCCGGGTACGGCGTGACGTCCGTCGGTGCCATGAACGCGCGCGTCCCCGCGCAGTCGCCGCAGTCCAGGTGCACGACGACGGCGAAGTCGCCGTCGCGCGCGAACGTCACGGCGGCGCTCCCCGTCCCGCTCGCCGCGGCGGGTGCACCGGCGGCGACCGTTCCCGCGTCCACCGCCTGGGCGGGTGGCGCGGAGGGACGGTCGGCGAGCGGGTCGACCACCTCGGGCGTCGTCTCCTCCGACGGCTCGTCGCGCGTGCCCAGCGCGTCCTCGGTGGCCGTCGGGCTCGGGGTGGAGGACCCCGGAGCGACCTCCGGCTCCCCGGCGGCAGTGCACCCGCCGAGCGCGACGACCGCGGCCGTCACGATGGCCAGCGGGACGACGGCGGACGCGGCCCGGCGACGGCGCGGCGATCTCTCCGGACGTGCGCTCACGGGACCAGTCTCGCAGGGACCGGACGGTTCCTGCGCGCTCGTCTCATCCCCGACGCCACCGGCCCCGGTCAGTCGCGCGCCTGCCAGGTGCACACGCACGCCTCGTTGCCCTCGGCGTCGGCCAGGACCCAGAACGCGGGCGCGCGACGGTCGGACACGAGGTGCCCGCCCGCGGCGATGGCGGCGGTGACGCGCGCCTCCGCGACGTCGTGCGGGACCGTCACGTCCACGTGGATGCGGTTGCGCTGCTCGCGCGGCGCGTCCATCTGCTGGAACCAGAACGCCGGGGCGCGCCCGCTCGGGTCGCGGAGCTCGGGCGCGGGCAGCTCCGGGGCGCCCTCGTCGAACCCGAGGACCGCGCGCCAGAACGGCTGCACCGCCGTGCCGACGAGGGTGTCGATCGCGATCTCGAGGTCCTGCACCGCCGTCGGGTCCGCGACGAGGTCGAGCTCGCGCGCCGCCGCGGAGATCTGCCGGGCGAGGGCCACGTCGCGCGCGCTGACGCCCCCGACGTCGTGCGAGGTCAGCCGGACCGTCACCGTCCCGTATCGCAGGTCGACGTCGGGGTGGTGGTTCGCCGCCTCGGCGAGCTCGCCGATCGCGTCGACGAGCTCCACCCCCGCGGTGAACGACCCCGTGCGGAACAGCGTCTGCACCGTCCTGAGGATGAACCGCCAGTCCTCGACGCCGTCGCTGTCGTGGAACTGGCGCGCGGTGATGCGGTCGTCCGCCGTCTGGGTCATGGCCGTCCTCCGGGGTGCGTCGCTGCGGCGAGGTGCGACACCACGCTAGTGCGCGCCTCCGACGCCCGCGCGCTCCGGGGTCACTCGAGGATCGCGCCGCGCGACGCCGACTGGACGAGCTTGGCGTACTTTGCCAGCACGCCGCGCGTGAAGGTCGGGGGCAGCGGCGCCCACCCGTCGCGGCGCGCGGCGAGAGTGTCGGCGTCGACGAGCAGGTCGAGCGTCTTGTTCGCGACGTCGAGCCGGATCGGGTCGCCGTCGCGCACGAACGCGATGGGGCCCCCGTCGACCGCCTCGGGCGCGACGTGCCCGACGCACAGGCCGGTCGTCCCGCCGGAGAAGCGGCCGTCCGTGAGCAGCAGGACCGTCTTGCCGAGCCCCGCGCCCTTGATCGCACCCGTGATGGCGAGCATCTCGCGCATCCCCGGGCCGCCCTTGGGCCCCTCGTACCGGATGACGACGACGTCCCCGTCGGTGATCGTGCCGTCCTCCAGGGCGTCGAGCGCCGCGCGCTCGCGCTCGAAGACGCGCGCGGTGCCCTCGAACACGTCCTCGTCGAACCCGGCGGACTTCACGACGGCGCCCTCGGGCGCGAGCGACCCGTGCAGGATCGTGATGCCCCCGGTGTGGTGGATCGGGTCGTCGAGCGCACGCAGGATCTTGCCGTCCGGGTCGGGCGGGTCGATCTCGGCGAGGTTCTCCGCGACGGTGCGGCCCGTCACGGTGAGCGCGTCGCCGTGCAGCAGGCCGGCGTCGAGCAGGGCCTTCATGACGACGGGCACGCCGCCGATGCGGTCGACGTCGTTCATCACGTAGCGCCCGAACGGCTTGAGGTCGCCGAGGTGCGGCACGCGGCTCGCGACGCGGTCGAAGTCGGCGAGCGTGAGGTCGACCTCGGCCTCGTGCGCGATGGCGAGCAGGTGCAGCACCGCGTTGGTGGAGCCGCCGAACGCCATGACGACGGCGATCGCGTTCTCGAACGCCTCCTTCGTCATGATGTCGCGCGCTGTGATGCCGAGCCGCAGCAGGTTGACGACGGCCTCGCCCGAGCGGTGCGCGAACGCGTCCCGGCGCCGGTCCGCCGACGGCGGCGCCGCCGAGCCGGGCAGCGACATGCCCATCGCCTCCGCGACCGACGCCATCGTGTTCGCCGTGTACATGCCGCCGCACGCGCCCTCGCCGGGGCAGATGGCGCGCTCGATGCGGTCCACGTCCTCGCGGCTCATGAGCCCGCGCGCGCACGCGCCGACCGCCTCGAACGCGTCGATGAGCGTGACGTCCTTCTCCGTGCCGTCGGAGAGCTTGACCCAGCCGGGCATGATCGAGCCCGCGTAGAGGAACACGCTCGCCAGGTCTAGCCGCGCTGCCGCCATGAGCATCCCCGGGAGGGACTTGTCGCACCCGGCGAGGAGGACCGTCCCGTCGAGGCGCTCCGCCTGGACGACCGTCTCGACCGAGTCCGCGATGATGTCGCGGCTCACGAGCGAGAAGTGCATCCCCTCGTGGCCCATGGAGATGCCGTCGGAGACGGAGATCGTCCCGAACTGCAGCGGGTACCCGCCGCCCGCGTGCACGCCCTCCTTCGCGCCCTGCGCGAGCCGGTCGAGCGACAGGTTGCACGGCGTGATCTCGTTCCACGAGCTCGCGATGCCGATCTGCGGCTTGGCGAAGTCCTCGTCGCCCATCCCGACGGCGCGCAGCATGCCGCGCGACGCCGTCGCCTCCAGGCCGTCGGTGACCTGGCGGGAACGCGGCTTGAGGTCGGGTCCGGCGTCGGACCCCGAGGTGTGCCCAGTCATGACCCCACTCTAGGAACGGCACCGGCGCGGGGCGCGGCGGGACGCGCCGCGGCACGGAGGCCCGCCCGGCCCGTGCAGGCCCGAGACGGGCCGACCGCGGTGCGAGGCGCACGGCATCATGGGGCCGTGCACACACGCCCCGGAGCCGTCCGAGCCGTCCTGCCCGTCCTCGCCCTGGCCGCGACCGCCGCGTGCGCGGCTCCCGCGCCGTCGGGCACGAGCCCCGGCTCCCCCACCTCCGCGACGTCCGCCCCCGCACCGGACGCGACGACCGGGACGCCCGACGACGCCGCGACCGCGACGGAGACCGCGAGCGCCGAGGAGGCTCCCCAGGGGCAGGTCGAGACGCCCGAGGAGTCGTTCCGCGCGTGGCTGGCCGCGAGCCGCGCGCCCGATGTCGAGGTCGCGTGCGGCTACCTCGCACCGGAGCTCGTCGACCGGATGGTCGCCGAGATGACGGCACAGGGGTGGCCGGGCATCACGGACTGCGCGTCGATGACCACGACCACCGCCGGTCTCTACGCGGCCGTGGGCGACGTGCCGGAGGTCGAGGTCGGCGTCCGCGAGGAGCGCGCCGACGCGACGGTGCTGTCCGTCGTCTACGACGGCGGCGACTGCGGGACCGCCGTCATGGTGCCGCAGGGCACGCGGTGGGTCGTCACCGAGCAGTCCGAGGAGGAGTGCTGACCCTCGCCGCGGGGGGCTCCGCGCCCGCGCACGACGACGGGCCCGCACCTCGGGAGGTGCGGGCCCGTCGTCGTCGGGTCAGCGGCGCTTGATCAGCGACACGTCGCGGACGGCGCCGCGGTCGGCGGACGTCGCCATGGCGGCGTAGGCCTGGAGGGCGGGCGAGACGTAGCGGTCGCGGTCGACCGGCTGCCACGGGTTCTCGCGCGCCTCCATCTTGGCGCGACGCTCGGCGAGCACGTCGTCCGGCACGTTGAGGCGGATGAGGCGCGTGTCGACGTCGATCTCGATCTCGTCGCCGTCCTCGACGAGGCCGATGACGCCGCCCGCGGCGGCCTCGGGCGAGACGTGGCCGACGGAGATGCCCGACGACCCGCCGGAGAAGCGGCCGTCGGTGATGAGCGCGGTGACCTTGCCGAGGCCGCGGCCCTTGATGAACGACGTCGGGTACAGCATCTCCTGCATGCCGGGGCCGCCCGCGGGCCCCTCGTAGCGCACGACGACGACGTGGCCGGGCTGGACCTGCTTGGTGAGGATCTTCTCGACGGCCTCGTCCTGCGACTCGCAGACGAGCGCCGTCCCGACGAAGTGGAAGACGTCCGGGTCGACCCCGGCGGTCTTGAACACGGCGCCGTCCTCGGCGAGGTTGCCGCGCAGCACGGCGAGCCCGCCCTCGACGGTGTACGCGTGCTCGAGGTCGCGGATGCAGCCCTCGGCCGCGTCGGTGTCGAGCGACTCCCAGCGGTTCGACGTCGAGAACGCCTGCGTGGTGCGCACTCCCCCGGGCGCCGCGTGGAACAGCTCGACGGCCCGCTCGGTCGCCTTGCCGCCCCGGACGTCCCAGTCGTCGAGCCACTCGCGCAGCGTCGGCGTGTGCACGCTCGTGACGTCGTGGTCGAGCAGGCCCGCGCGGTCGAGCTCGCCCAGGAGGGCGGGGATGCCGCCGGCACGGTGCACGTCCTCCATGTGGAAGTTCGGGTGGTTCGGCGCGACCTTGGACAGGCACGGAACCTGGCGGCTGATGCGCTCGATGTCGGTGAGGTCGAAGTCGACGCCCCCCTCCTGCGCGGCGGCGAGGATGTGCAGCACGGTGTTCGTCGAGCCGCCCATCGCGACGTCGAGCGCCATGGCGTTCGAGAACGCGGCCTTGGTCGCGATCGAGCGGGGCGCGACGGAGTCGTCCTCGTCCTCGTAGTAGCGCTTCGCGAGCCCGACGATCGTGCGGCCGGCCTCGAGGAAGAGCTCCTTGCGCGCGGCGTGCGTCGCGAGGGTCGAGCCGTTGCCGGGGAGCGACAGGCCGAGCGCCTCGGTGAGGCAGTTCATCGAGTTCGCGGTGAACATGCCGGAGCACGACCCGCACGTGGGGCACGCGTTCTCCTCGACCTGGGCGAGCGCGGCGTCGGACACCGCGTCGTCGGCCGAGTAGTTGATCGCGTTGACGAGGTTGAGCGGGGTCTTCGCGACGCCGTCGGCGACGACCGCCTTGCCGGCCTCCATGGGCCCGCCGGACACGAAGATCACCGGGATGTTGAGCCGCAGCGCGGCGTTGAGCATGCCGGGCGTGATCTTGTCGCAGTTAGAGATGCACACGAGGGCGTCGGCGCAGTGCGCGTTGACCATGTACTCGACCGAGTCGGCGATGAGGTCGCGGCTCGGGAGCGAGTAGAGCATGCCGCCGTGGCCCATGGCGATGCCGTCGTCGACGGCGATGGTGTTGAACTCCTTGGAGACGCCGCCGGCCTCGCGGATCGCGGACGCGACGAGGTCGCCCATGTCCTTGAGGTGGACGTGGCCGGGGACGAACTGCGTGTACGAGTTGGCGATCGCGATGATCGGCTTGCCGAAGTCCTCCGCGCCCATGCCGGTCGCGCGCCAGAGGGCGCGGGCGCCGGCCATGTTGCGGCCGTGGGTGGACGTCCGAGAGCGCAGGGGGCGGCTCATTCCGGGTCAGCTCCTTCGACGGGGTGCTGCGACCGATCCTCCGGCCGCCGGGTCACATTACGCCTCGTCGGGGCGGTCCGGCCGAGGCGTCCGTCTCGTGGTCGTGCGGCCTACGTACGTAGCCCCGAGGGACCTACGGGATGTCCACGCGATCCGGACGTAAGGGTTGAACCGCCTCCCGTACCCCTGCCACCGTGGGCGAGCACGTCACGGCCGGACGACCACCGCGACGCCTCGACGGGGAGCGGCACACCGCTCGGGTCGGGGTGGGTCCTCGCCGGCCCCGACCCGACCACTTCTCTCCCCGAGGGGGCACCTCCATGTCCACGTCCACCACGTCCGCGCCGCCCAGCGCCACCCCGGGAGCCGCAGCGCGCACCACCGACCCCGTCACCCAGGACGACGTCGTCACGCGCTCGTCGGCCCGCCACGCCCTCGCGCTCACGCGGATCGGCACGGCCCTCGTCTTCCTGTGGCCGTTCACCGACAAGCTCGTCGGCCTCGGGTACGCGACCCCGCGCGAGCGCGCGTGGCTCGCGGGCGGCGCGCCCACGCAGGGCTACCTGGAGAACGGCGCCCAGGGCCCGCTCGCGAGCACGTTCGCCGCGATGGCGAGCCCCGTCACCGACTGGCTCTTCATGCTCGGGCTGCTGGGCGTCGGCCTCGCGCTCCTGCTCGGGATCGGCCTGCGCGTCGCTGCGGTGAGCGGCACGGTCCTCTTCGCGATGCTGTGGCTCTCGCAGTGGCCGCTCGCGGCCGGTTCGAACAACCCGGTCGTCGACGACCACGTCCTCGTGATCCTGCTCCTCGCCGTCCTCGCGACGACGCTCGCGGGCGACACGTGGGGCCTCGGCCGTCGCTGGGCGGCCCTCCCCCTCGTGCGCCGGGCGGCCTGGCTGCGCTGACGCGCCGCGAGACCGGCACCCCCACGGGTGCAGGACCGGAGCGGGGCCGCGACGTCGCGGCCCCGCTCCGTCGTCGGGCGTCGCGCTCAGGCCCCGGCGGTGTGCGCGCCCTCGAGCTCGTCGGCGTGGCGGATGTGCCGCGTGACCCACGGCGCGAGCGCGAACAGCGCGAGCGCGAACACGAGGGTGATGGCGCCGATGCCGCCGAAGTACGCGGTGTCGGAGGCACCCTCGGTGACCTGCACGACCTGCGCCGTGATGGCCTGCCCGGCGGCGGGCGCGAGGAACCACAGGGCCATCGCCTGGGACCGGAACGCCTTGGGCGCGAGCAGCGTCGTCGCGGCGAGGCCGACCGGCGACAGGCACAGCTCGCCGAGCGTCTGGATCACGTAGACGAGCACGAGGACCCACGACGGCGCCTTGCCGTCGCCGACGACGGCCGACGCGGCCGCGAGGAAGAGGAACGACACCGATGCGAGGGCGAGGCCGATCGCGAACTTGTTGGCCGTCGTCGGGCGGTCGCCCGTCTTGAGCCAGATCCACGCGAACACGGGCGCGAGGACGATGATCGACAACGGGTTCACCGACTGGAAGAACTCGGGGCTGATGCCCACGCCGAAGAACGTCAGGTCGGTGCGGTCCTTCGCGAACGCCGAGAGCGTCGTGGCCGCCTGCTCGAAGATCATCCAGAAGAGCATCGCCGCGACGAACAGCGGGATGTACGCGATGACGCGCGGCCGCTCGGCGTCCGTCACGCGCGGCGAGCGGTACATGACGATGAAGTAGGCGATCGGCGCGAGGAACGCCAGGTAGGACATCGTGTCGATGAAGGTCGAGATCTCGAACCCGCCGGCGACGAGGACGGCGACCAGACCGACGAGCACCACGCCGCCCGCGATGAGGAGGAAGATCCGCGCGATCTTCGCGCGCTCCTCGGGGCGGACGGGGTTGGGCACGTGCGCCCCCGCCTCGCCGAGGTAGCGCCGGCCCGCGACGAAGAACACGAGCGCGACGGCCATCCCCACCGCGGCCACGGCGAAGCCCGCGTGGTAGCCGCCCCAGGCCCGCGCGGCGCCCACGAGGAACGGCGCGACGAACGAGCCGAGGTTGATGCCCATGTAGAAGATCGAGAAGCCCGAGTCGCGGCGCGGGTCGTCGCGCGCGTACAGCTCGCCGACCATCGACGACACGTTCGGCTTGAGCAGGCCGGTGCCGAGCGCGACGAGCGCGATGCCCACCATGGAGAAGCCCGTGCCGGGGACCGTGAGGCTCACGTGCCCGGCCGCGATGATGATGCCGCCGTACAGGACGGAGCGCCGGGACCCGATCACGCGGTCCGCGAGCCAGCCGCCCACGACGGACAGCAGGTACACGCTGGTGCCGTAGATCGACACGAGCGCGAGGCCCGTCGTCTCCCCGATGCCCAGGCCGCCGTTCGCGACGGTGTCCGTGAGGTAGAACAGCAGGATCGCGCGCATCCCGTAGTAGCTGAACCGCTCCCACAGCTCGGTGGTGAAGAGCGTCAGCAGCCCGCGCGGGTGCCCGAAGAACGCGTGGTCCCCGACGATGGCCCCCGCGGCGGGCCCCTCGGCCGCCCCCACTCCGGCCGCGGTACCCGGCCCGAGGGGCGGAGCCCCGGCCTCCGGCTCGGTGCGCGCCTCGCGCCCGAGCGCGCGGCGTCGCGCGTCGTCCTGCTCTCGTCGGTCGTCGCCACCCATCCTGCGATGCTCCCACCGGCGTGCACCGCCTGCGACCGTTAGCGTGGCCGGATGCCGACGCTCTGGTGGTGCCGCCGCGACCTCCGCCTCGCCGACAACCCGGCCCTCGTCGCGGCGGTGCAGGCCGCCCGGGGCGCGGACGACGAGGTCGTCGCGCTCTACGTGCTCGACCCCCGCCTGTGGGGCGCCGCGGGCGACCCGCGCCGCGCCTACCTCGCGCGCAGCCTCGCCGCGCTCGACGAGGCGACGGGCGGCCGGCTCGTCGTCCGGCACGGCGACCCGCGCGCCGTCGTGCCCGCCGTCGCGCGCGAGGTCGAGGCGCGCGAGGTGCACGTCGCGGCGTCGTTCGAGCCCTACGGCGTCGCCCGCGACGTCGCGGTCGAGGAGGCGCTGCCCGACGCCGACGCGCACCTCGTGCGCACCGGCTCGCCCTACGCCGTCGCGCCGGGGCGCCTGCGCACGCGCACCGGGACCCCGTTCCAGGTCTTCACGCCGTTCCGCGACGCGTGGGTCGAGCACGGCTGGCGCGACCCGGCGCCGAGGCCGCGCGACGTGCCGTGGGCCACGCTCCGGTCGGACGGCGTCCCCGCCGACCCCGGTACCGACGCCCGGCTCCCCGCGGCGGGCGAGGCCGCGGCGCGACGGCGCTGGCGCAACTTCCTCGCGGACCACCTCGCGGGCTACGCGACCGAGCGCGACCGCCCGGACCGGCCCGCGACGTCGGGCATGTCGGTGCCGCTGAAGTGGGGCGAGCTGCACCCGCGCACGCTCCTCGCCGACGTGCGGAGCGCCCTGCACGACGGCTCCGCGCCGTCCGACGACGCGCTCGCCTACCGCTCCGAGCTCGCCTGGCGCGAGTTCCACGCGGACGTGCTGTTCCACCACCCGGGGGCGGCGCAGCAGTCGTTGCGGACCGTCGTCCCGGAGGACGCGTGGGCGGAGGGTGCCGCCGAGGACGCGTACCTCGCCGCGTGGGCCGAGGGCCGCACGGGCTACCCGCTCGTCGACGCCGGGATGCGCCAGCTCCTCGGCGAGGGGTGGATGCACAACCGCGTGCGGATGGTCGTGGCGTCGTTCCTCGTCAAGGACCTGCACGTGCGGTGGCAGCGCGGCGCGGAGCACTTCATGGCGCACCTCGCGGACGGCGACGTCTCGCAGAACCAGCTCAACTGGCAGTGGGTCGCGGGGACGGGCCGCGACGCCGCGCCGTACTTCCGCATCTTCAACCCCGTCACCCAGGGCAAGAAGTTCGACCCCGACGGCACGTACGTGCGCCGGTGGGTGCCGGAGCTGCGGGAGGTCGAGGGCCGGGGGGTCCACGAGCCGTGGACGCTGCGCGAGCTGCCGGCCGGGTACCCCGAGCGGATCGTCGACCACGCCGTCGAGCGGAAGGTCTCGCTCGACGACTTCGAGCGGGCCCGGCGCGCCTGACGCGTTCTTCTCAACCAAAGGGTTGACGACTTGCCGGGTGCGGCGTAGCGTCGTTGTCAACCAATGAGTTGAAGAACCGGACGCCGTACCCCGGCGCCCCACGAGGAGGTCCCGTGACGGCCGACCCGCTCTCCCGCGTGTTCTCGGCGCTCGCCGACCCCACGCGCCGCGACATGGTGGCCCGGCTCGCGTCGGGAGACGCCAGCGTCGGCGAGCTCGCCCGGCCGTACGACATGTCCGTCCAGGCGGTGTCCAAGCACCTGCGCGTGCTCGAGGACTCCGGCCTGGTGACCCGCACGACGGACGCCCGGCGCGCCCCCGTGCACCTCGAGGCGGAGGTGCTGGACCTCATGACGAAGTGGATCGAGCGCTACCGGCGCGAGGCCGAGGACCGCTACCGCCGCCTCGACGACGTCCTGCGCGACCTGCCCGACCGACCGGGCACCACCGAGAACGACCCGACGACAGGAGCAGCACCATGACCACCACCGGCACCCACGAGACCGAGATCGTCGTCCCCACGGACCTCCCGATCGTCCGCATCGTGCGCGAGTTCGACGCGCCCGCGGCGAAGGTCTTCCGCGCCCACCTCGACCCGGAGCTCTTCGCGCGCTGGAACGGCCCGCGCTACCTCACCCAGCGCAACGAGCTCTGGGACGTGCGCACGGGCGGCGCGTACCGGTACGTCCAGGTCGACCCGGACGGCAACGAGTACGCGTTCTTCGGCAGCGTCCACGAGGTGCGCCCGGACGAGCTCATCGTCCAGACGTTCACGTTCGAGGGCTTCCCCGACGGCGTCTCGCTCGACCGCCTCGCGTTCGAGGACCTGCCCGACGGCCGCAGCCGGCTCACCGCGACGTCGCTCGTCGACTCGTTCGAGGGCCGCGACGGCTTCGTCGCGAGCGGCATGGAGGTCGGCGTCCGCGAGGGCTACGAGCAGCTCGACGAGCTCCTCGCGCAGTCCTGACCCCCACGCCCTCCACCCCGCCGAGGTAGAGCCCCGGTCCGCCGAGGTAGAGCCGTGGTCGCGACCAGGGCTCTACCTCGGGCGATCAGGGCTCTACCTCGCGCTCGACGAGGGGCGGCACCCACCAGCGGTGCCGACCCTCGTCGTGTACGGGTCAGGTGGTTCCCCGTGCCCGGCCCCCGCGGCCGGGCACGGGAGTCTCAGCCCCTCACGCGTCGCCGCGCGCGAGCAGGCGGCCCGTGGGGCGGTCGAGGGTGATCTCCTCGCCCCGCAGGTACGTCGCGACGACGGCGCCCGAGAGCGCGCGGTCGGCGTACGGCGTGATCGGGTTCTTGTGGTGCAGGACCTTCGGGTCGACGACGAACGCCGTGTCCGGCTCGACCACCGCGAGGTCCGCGTCGAAGCCGAGCGCGATCGAGCCCTTGCGCCGCAGGCCCGCGACGGCCGCCGGTCGAGCCGACATCCACTCGACGACGCGCGCGAACGGCACACCGCGCGTCCGCGCCTCGGTCCACACGATCGCGAGACCGAGCTGGAGCGACGACACCCCGCCCCACGCCGTCCCGAAGTCGCCCGTGTCGAGCTCCTTGAGGTCGGGCGTGCTCGGCGAGTGGTCCGAGACGATGCAGTCGATCGTGCCGTCGAGCAGCCCCTCCCAGAGCAGCTCGCGGTTGTCGATCTCCCGGATGGGCGGGCAGCACTTGAACTGCGTCGCGCCGTCGGGGATCTCCTCGGCCGCGAGCGCCAGGTAGTGCGGGCACGTCTCGACCGTGAGGCGCACGCCCTCGCGCTTCGCGCTGCGGATCATCGGCAGCGCGTCCGAGCTCGACAGGTGCAGCACGTGCGCGCGCGCCCCGGTCCAGCGCGCCGCCTCGATCACCGCGGCGATCGCGACGTTCTCCGCGCCGCGCGGGCGCGACGCGAGGAACGTGTCGTAGTGGTCGCCGTGCGGGGTGGGCGCCCGCTCGATCGCGCGCGAGTCCTCGGCGTGCACGAGCATGAGCCCGTCGAAGTCGGCGAGCAGGCGCAGGTCGGCCTCCAGCTCGTCGGGCTCGAGGTACCCGAACTCCTCGACCCCCGAGTGCAGCAGGAAGCACTTGAACCCGAACACGCCCGCGTCCCACAGGGGCCGCAGCTCGTCCGCGTTGCCAGGCACGGCGCCGCCCCAGAACCCGACGTCGACGAACGCCTGGTCGCGCGCGACCTTCTGCTTGGTCTCGAGCGCCTCGACGTCGACCGTCGGCGGGATCGAGTTGAGCGGCATGTCGACGATCGTCGTCACCCCGCCCGCGGCGGCGGCCCGTGTCGCGGACGCGAAGCCCTCCCACTCGGTGCGCCCCGGCTCGTTCACGTGCACGTGCGTGTCGACGAGCCCGGGGACCAGCACCTGGTGCGGCCCCAGCTCGACGACGCGCGCGCCGTCGAGCCCCGCGCCGAGCGGCTCGATCGCGCGGACCACTCCCCCGACGACACCTACCTCGCGCGGGTGCTCGCCACCGGCGACGAGCACGCGCTCGCCGCGCACGACGAGGTCGTACTCGTGCCCGCGACCGCTCACCTCACCCGTGCCCATCGCGCCCTCCGTCATGTCTCCTGCTCCCTGGGTGCGGCGTGCTCAGTCGAGCAGCGCGGTGGCGGTGGGGGCGTCCTCGGCCGAGATCGCGAGGTCCTCGAACTCGTTCACGCCCGTGATCTCGACGCCCATGGCGATGTTCGTGACGCGCTCGAGGATGACCTCGACCACGACCGGCACGCGGAACTCCGCCGCCATGGCCTGCGCCTTCGCGAACGCCTCGCCGAGCCCCTCGGGGTCGGTCACGCGGATCGCCTTGCAGCCCAGCCCCTCGGCCACCTTGACGTGGTCGACGCCGTAGCCGCCCAGCTCGGGCGAGTTGACGTTCTCGAACGAGAGCTGGACGTGGTAGTCCATGTCGAAGGCCCGCTGCGCCTGGCGGATCAGGCCCAGGTAGGAGTTGTTCACGACGACGTGCACGTACGGCAGGTTGAACTGCGCGCCGACCGCGAGCTCCTCGATCATGAACTGGAAGTCGTAGTCGCCCGAGAGCGCGACGACCGGCTCGTCCGGCACGGCCTTCGCGACACCGAGCGCCGCCGGCCCCGTCCAGCCGAGGGGCCCGGCCTGGCCCGCGTTGATCCAGTGCCGCGGCTTGTACACGTGGAGGAACTGCGCGCCGGCGATCTGCGAGAGCCCGATGGTCGTGACGTAGCGCGTCTCGGGGCCGAAGGCCTTGTTCATCTCCTCGTACACGCGCTGCGGCTTGATGGGGATCTCGGTGAAGTGCGTCTTGCGCTGCAGCGTCCGCTTGCGCTCGGCGCACTCGGCCGCCCAGCCCGCGTAGTCGCGCGCACGGCCGGCGTCGCGGCGCTCGCGCGCGACCTCGACGAACAGCTCGAGGGCCGCCTTCGCGTCCGACACGATGCCGTAGTCGGGCGCGAACACGCGACCGATCTGCGTCGGCTCGATGTCGACGTGGACGAACGTGCGGCCCGCGCGGTACGTGTCGAGGCCGCCCGTGTGGCGGTTGGCCCAGCGGTTGCCGATGCCGAGCACGAAGTCGGACGCGAGCAGGTTCGCGTTGCCGTAGCGGTGCGACGTCTGGAGACCGGCCATGCCGGCCATGAGCGCGTGGTCGTCCGGGATGACGCCCCAGCCCATGAGCGTGGGGATCACGGGGACGCCGAGCGTCTCGGCGAGCTCGACGAGCAGGTCCTCGCCGCCCGCGTTGACGATGCCGCCGCCCGCGACCAGCAGGGGACGCTCCGCCGCGAGCAGCAGGTCGATCGCCTTCTCGGCCTGGGCGCGCGTCGCCGTCGGGCGGTGCACGGGCAGCGGCTCGTAGGTCGCCGGGTCGAACTCGATCTCCGTGAGCTGCACGTCGATCGGCAGGTCGACGAGCACCGGGCCCGGGCGGCCCGAGCGCATGAGGTGGAACGCCTGCTGGAAGACCTGCGGCACCTGCCCGGCCTCGAGGACGGTCTTGGCCATCTTCGTCACCGGAGCGGCGATGCTCGCGATGTCGACGGCCTGGAAGTCCTCCTTGTCGAGCTTGGCGACCGGCGCCTGGCCCGTGATGCAGAGCATCGGGATCGAGTCGGCCCACGCGGCGTAGAGGCCGGTGATCATGTCGGTGCCCGCGGGGCCCGACGTGCCGATGCAGATGCCGATGTTCCCCGGCTTCGCGCGGGAGTAGCCGTCGGCCATGTGCGACGCGCCCTCGACGTGGCGGGCGAGCACGTGGTCGATGCCGCCGTGCGCGCGCATCGCGGAGTAGAAGGGGTTGATGGCGGCGCCGGGCAGGCCGAACGCCTGGGTCGCGCCCTCGATCTCGAGGATCGCCACTGCGGCGTCCACCGCACGCATACGAGGCATGGTTTCTCTCCTTGCTGGAGGTGACGTCGTCGTCAGGGGGAAGTCAGGAGCCGTCGCGGCCGGACAGGCGCTCGACGCCGCGGAACAGGCCGGAGTGGTCGAGGCCGCCGTCGCCGTTCGCGCGGGCGGAGGCCATGAGCTGGGCGACGAGGCCGCCGAGCGGCGCGACGACGCCCGCCTCGCGGGCCGCGGCGGTGACGATGCCGAGGTCCTTGTGGTGGAGCTCGATCCGGAAGCCGGGGCCGAAGTCGCGGTCGAGCATCTTGCGCGCCTTCTGGTTCAGCACCGCCGAGCCCGCGAGGCCGCCGCCCAGGACCTCGATCGCGGCCTCGGTGTCGACGCCGTAGGCCTCGAGGAAGACGACCGCCTCGGCGAGCGCCTGGATGTTCGCAGCGACGATGAGCTGGTTCGCGGCCTTGACCGTCTGGCCGGAGCCGTTCGGGCCCACGTGCACGACCGTCTTGCCGACGATGTCGAGGAACGGCTTGGCCGCCTCGAAGTCCTCGGGCGTGCCGCCGACCATGATCGACAGCGCGGCGTTGATCGCGCCCGGCTCGCCGCCCGAGACGGGGGCGTCGACGATCCGCAGGCCCGCGTCCTTCGCCTGCTGCGCGAGCGCGACCGTGACGTCCGGGCGGATCGAGGAGAAGTCGACGACGAGCGCGCCGGGCTTCGCGTTCGCGAGGACGCCGTCGTCGCCGGTGAGCACCGCCTCCACGTCGGGCGAGTCCGGGACCATGATCGCGACGACGTCGGCGCCCGAGACCGCGTCGGCGACCGACGCGGCCGCGCGACCACCCGCCTCGACGAGCGGCGCGGTCTTCTCGGGGCTGCGGTTGTAGCCCGCGACGTCGTGCCCGGCGTTCTGCAGGTGGACGGACATGGGGCTGCCCATGATGCCGAGTCCGATGAAGGCGATGGAGGCCATGGTGTGCTCCTCTTGGGTGGTTCGGGTCGGGGGTCGCGTCAGCGCTCGGCGGCGGGGAGCCACGCGAACGGGTCGGCGGCCGCGGTCTTGTACTCGAGGCCGATCCAGCCGTCGTAGCCGCCGGCGCGCAGGTCCTTCGTCCAGCGCTCGATCGGCAGGTCGCCCGTGCCGGGCTCGCCACGACCGGGCGCGTCCGCGACCTGCACGTGCGCGATGCGGCCGCGGTAGGTCGACAGGGCCGCGTCGACGTCGTCGCCGTTGACGGCCAGGTGGTAGACGTCGAACAGGAGACCGAGGTTCGTCTCGCCGTGGTCGGCGGCGACCCGGTCGATGACGCGCACCGCGTCGGCCGCGGTCTTCAGCGGGTAGGCCGGCGCGCCGCTCACGGGCTCGACGAGCACCGTGCCGCCGATGCGCCCGACGGCCCGCGCCGCGAGCGCGAGGTTCTCGGCACCGAGCTCGTCCTGCGCCTCGGGCGTCTCACCCTCCTGGCGGTTGCCGTAGAGCGCGTTGAACGCGCGGCAGCCGGTGCGCTCCCCGATCGCGGTGACGACGTCGAGGTTCGCGCGCAGGTCGGCCGAGCGCGCGGGCCACGACACGAGGCCACGGTCGCCGCCGGGCATGTTCCCGGCGTCGAAGTTCAGGCCCGTGAGCCGCACGCCCGCCGTCTCGATCGCGCCGACGAACGCGTCCACCTCGTCGCGGGCGGGCGTGGGCGACGCGAACGGCCACCAGAACTCGACGCCCCGGAACCCCGCCGCCGCGGCGGCGGCCGGCCGCTCGAGCAGCGGCAGGTCCGTGAGCAGGATCGAGCAGTTGACGGTGTACGTCGGTGCGGGGCTCATCGTCGTCTCCCTGGGTCCGTCCGCGTCTCGCGACGTAGCGATTCCATTCTGCGGAACTTTTCTTCTGCTGTATGGAAGTGTAAGCGCCGTTCGCGCAGAGCGTCAAGCGTCGGGGAAGCCTTGGCGCGACATCCAGGGCGTCGGCGCCTTCCCGTACCTGGCGCGACGGGAAGCCCGTCAGCGAAGACTCACGAGGGCACGCAAGACTGAACCTCTCCCGAGCCTCAGGTGCAGACCCTCGGGACAACGGTGGAGGGAGACGGTGACCCACTTGGGCTCGCGCGCGGCTACCGTCCGCCCTCACACGACACATGAAGGGGATCGTGAGACGGCTCCCGCTTCCGGGCGTGCGGGCTCGAATCGCGCTCGGCGACGTTCAGATGTCGCGCATCGTCGCGATGGCGAAGGGCGAGACGCGCTGCCTCTCGGTCAGGACGTCAAGGGCCGGTCGCGCTGCTCTTCGAGGAGTGGGCGGGCGCGGCCTTCATGAAGGCGCAGAACGTGAGGCTCGACAGAGGCGCAAACCTCGTCGCTGCAGGGACGTTCGTCGACAGGCAGGATCGCCGTGCGGACTGGCCCTCGACGACGCGATGGCGGCGAACGGTCGGGACGGACCTTGAGTCACAGTCCCGTGGTACTCACTCCGTACTCGGCTTGCTCTTGTGTGAATCCCTCGAAGAGCAACTGGTCGACGAGACCGGCTCGCGAGAACGACGTCAAGTCCAGGTAGCTCGCCGCGCTCTCGGCCGCCTCCGCGTTCCAGTCCACGCCGCCTTCGGCCTCGAGTCGAGCGATCGCGAACTCGGCGTCGGCTGCGCTGAAGCCCTCGAACTCGAGCTGCCCGATGAGGCCCGAACGCGAGAACCCCGTCAGGTCGAGGTAGCTCACGGCCGACCGGTACGCATTCTGCTGCGCGACCGACCCGATCCTCGCTGCTTCGGCAGCGGCTGCCTCCGCAGCAGCCGCCTCGTCAGCGAGTCGCTGCTCCTCCGCCAGCCGCTCCTCCTCGGCTTCCGCCGCCGCCGCAGCTTCCTCCTCGGCAAGGCGATCCGCCTCTGCTTGCTCCTCCGCAGCGATCTCGTCAGCCGACTTCTCGCCCGTATCGGCATCTTGCGTCGTCGCGACGACGACGGGATCTTCGCCTGCGCCGCCATTCCCGCCGACCAGCGCCGCGATGGCGACGATGAGCAGGACCACACCGCCTGCTCCCGTCAGGAGCTTGTGCCGCGCAATCCAGGACTTCCCCTGTGCCGCTCCCGCGGTCTCGTCACCGGCACCGACCTTGGGAAGCGCCCCTCGGGGATCGGGAGAACCGGACTCGGTGTCTTCGACCCAGAACCTCCACCCCTGCGGCGCGGGTCCCCATGCGGGGTCAGGCGACCAACCTGGCGGCGGTGACCACCCTGCAGGAGGCGGCGGCCAGTTGGGCGGGGAGTTGTAGCGCGGTGCCATGAACACTCCATTGGTTCACGTGATCCGTTGCCTTACACCCCACTGTGGCACCGCCGACAGGCCGAGAGCCGTTCGGAGCCGGATGATCTTCGCGCCGCGGCGGGTGAAAACACCCGAAGCATGACCAGGGCCCGGCTCCGCGTGCGGAGCCGGGCCCTGGTCATGCCCTCGTCAGGTCTCGTCAGCGCCGACGGTCGAGCTTGACCTGCCGGTTCACGTCCTTGTAGAGCAGGTAGCGGAACGGCTTGGGGCCGCCCGCGTAGCAGGCCTGCGGGCAGAACGCGCGGAGCCACATGAAGTCGCCCTCCTGGACCTCGACCCAGTCGCCGTTGAGGCGGTAGACCGCCTTGCCCTCGAGCACGTAGAGCCCGTGCTCCATGATGTGCGTCTCCGCGAACGGGATGGACCCGCCGGGCTGGAACGTCACGATGTTGACGTGCATGTCGTGCGCGAGGTCGTCGGGGTCGACGAACCGCGTCGTCACCCACACGCCGTCCGTGTCCGGCATCGCGCGCGGCTCGACGTCCTGCTCGCGCGTGACGAACGACGTCGCGGTGTGGCCCGGGATCGGCTCGTACACCTTGCGGATCCACTGGAACGCGGCCTTGGCGTCCGAGCGGTTGTGCAGCGCCCACCGCTCCCCCGCCGCCAGGTACGCGTACCCGCCCGGCTCGAGCACGTGCTCGACCCCGGCGAGCGTGAGCACGAGCGTGCCCTCGGTGACGAAGACGACGGACTGCACGGTCTCCTCGTCCTCGCCCTGGTCCGACCCGCCGCCGGGCGAGACCTCCATGACGTACTGCGCGAACGTCGTCGCGAAGCCCTCGATCGGCCGGGCGAGCACCCACAGCCGGGTCTTGTCCCAGCCGGGCAGGTTGCTCGTGACGATGTCGCGCAGCACGCCGCGCGGGATCACCGTGTACGCCTCGGTGACGATCGCGCGGTCGGTGAGCAGCTCGGTCTGGCCGGGCAGGCCACCCTGCGGGGTGTAGTAGGGGGTGGTCTGGGTCATGGGGTCGCTCCTCGGAGGTCGTGGCCGTGCCGGTGGCGGTGCCACGGCGGACGGCGGGAAGGATGGGAGGGCGGGCGCTCAGCCCGCGACCGGCTGCGGCGCGCGCCCGGAGACGCGGACCGCGTCGAGCCCGGCGCGGTCGAGGCCGGTCGCGGTGCGGACCTCGGTCTCGGTGAGCGCGCCGCAGTCGACGCCGCGCCCGAGGAACCAGGCCATCGCCTTGGCGGTCGCCGGCTCGTCGAGGACGCCCCCGGCGTCGGGCACGAACCCGACGTACGCCGCGAGGCGCGCGAGCGCCGACGCCGCGCCCTCGCGGTAGAACGCGTAGGTCGCGGCGAACCGGCTCGGGAGCTGCGCGGGGTGCAGGTCCCAGCCCTGGTAGTACCCGCGCTCGAGCGAGCGGCGCACGAGCCGCCCGTGCAGTCGCCACGCCGCGTCGACGGCCTGGGGGTCGCCGACGGGCAGGACGTTCGTCGACCCGTCCGACAGGCGCACGCCCGTGCCCGCGACGGCGAGCTGCATGACCGACTTCGCGTGGTCGGCCGCGGGGTGCTCCATCGACTGGTACGCCGCCGCGATGCCGAGCGACGCCGAGTAGTCGTACGTGCCGTAGTGCAGCGCCGTCACACGACCCGGCGCGGCGTGCACCAGGCGGGCGACCGTCGCCGTGCCGTCGGCCGCGAGCAGCGCCTGCGGCGTCTCGACCTGCACCTCGAACCGCAGGGTGCCCGGTTCGAGGCCGTTCGCCTCCTCGACGTGCTCGCACGCGCGCGCCATCGCCTCGACCTGCTGCGGCGCGGTGACCTTGGCGAGCGTCACGACGAACCCCTCCGGCAGGGCGCGGGCCTCGCCGGCCGCGGCGCGACCCGCGACGAGCTCCGCGACGAACAGCGCGAGGGTGCGCACGCCGCGTCGGCGCGTCGCCTCCTCGAGGCACTTGATGCGGATGCCCGCGAACGGCGTCGCCGTGCCCTGCGCCTCGGCCCGGACGAGCTCGCGCGCCGCCGCGATCACCGCGGCGTCCTCCGCCGCGTCGCCGCGGTCGCCGAACCCGTCCTCGAAGTCGATCCGGAGGTCCTCGATCGCCTCGACCGCGAGCTTCGCGCTCACGCGCTCCGCGACGGCGTCCGCGAGGTCGCCCCCGGCCCCCTCCCCGACGCCCAGCAGGTCCACGAGCCGGCGGACGCCGCCTGCGCCGTCGACCGCCTCGCGCGCCCGGGCCGCCCACTCCGGTGCGAGGCCGGCCGTGTACCGGTCGCCCGGCACGTAGACGGTGTGCACGGGCTGGCGCGAGCCGTCGTCGCCCGGGTAGCGGGCCGCGAGCTCCGCGTCCCAGGGCGCGAGCAGACCGTCGAGCGACGCGTGCAGCGCCGCGACGCCGTCCTCGCTGAAGCCGCGGACCGAGCCCGCCTCGGGACCGGCCGGCATCAGGACGCGTCCTGCTCGTGCGCGACGACGTCCTCGTACGCGGGCAGCGTGAGGAAGTCGACGTAGTGCTCGTTGAGCGCGATGTGCTCGACGAGCGCCGCCGCCCGGTCGTACGGCCCGGCGTCGTAGGCCTCGTGCCCGACGTCGTCCCGCAGCCGCGCGGTCTCCTCGCGCAGGAGCGTGCGGACCAGGTCGGCGGTGACGGTCGTGCCCGCGCTCTCGCCCGCGGTGAACGACGCGCCCGAGCGCACCCACTGCCACACCTGCGAGCGCGAGATCTCCGCGGTCGCGGCGTCCTCCATGAGGTTGTGGATCGCGACCGCGCCGTTGCCCGCGAGCCACGCCGCGACGTACGCGACGGACACGTAGAGGTTGTTGCGCAGCCCGGCCTCGGTGACGTCGCCCTGCGCGGACGCCACGTCGAGGAGCTGGTCGGCGGTGACGTGGACGTCGGGGCGCTGCCGGTCGAGCTGGTTGGGTCGCTCGCCGAGCACCCCGTCGAACACCTCGCGGCACACCGGCACGAGGTCCGGGTGCGCGACCCACGACCCGTCGAAGCCGTCGCCGGCCTCGCGCTGCTTGTCGGCGCGCACCTTCTCGAACGCCTGGGCGGTGACCTCGGGCTCGCGGCGGTTCGGGATGACGGCCGCCATGCCGCCCATCGCGAACGCGCCGCGCCGGTGGCACGTCTGCACCAGCAGCTCGGTGTACGCGCGCATGAACGGCGCGGTCATCGTGATGGACCCGCGGTCGGGCAGCGTGAACGACGGCCCGGAGTCGCGGAAGTACTTGATCACGGAGAACAGGTAGTCCCAGCGGCCCGCGTTGAGCCCGGACGCGTGGTCGCGCAGCTCGTAGAGGATCTCGTCCATCTCGAACGCGGCCGGGATCGTCTCGATGAGGACCGTCGCCCGGATCGTCCCGTGCGGGATGCCGAGCGCCTGCTCCGCGTGCGTGAAGACCTCGTCCCACAGGCGCGCCTCGAGGTGCGACTCCATCTTCGGCAGGTAGTAGTACGGCCCGGAGCCGCGCGCGACGAGCTCCGCGGCGTTGTGGAAGAAGTGCAGCCCGAAGTCGACGAGCGCGCCCACGGCGGGCGTCCCGTCCACGGTGAGGTGCACCTCGTCGAAGTGCCACCCACGGGGCCGCACGACCATGACGGCGAGCGGGTCGCCGTCGGTCTCCGGGCGCAGCGCGTACTGCTTGCCCTCGGGCGACGTGAACGCGAGCGTGCGGCGCGTCGCGTCGTGCAGGGCGACCTGCCCCCCGACGACGTTGCTCCAGTGCGGCGTCGACGCGTCCTCGAGGTCGGCGAGCCAGACCTTCGCGCCCGAGTTGAGGGCGTTGATCGCCATCTTGGGCGTCGGGGGCCCGGTGATCTCGACGCGGCGGTCCCGGAGGTCGGCGGGCGCGCCGGCGACCGTCCAGTCCCCCGCGCGCACGTCGGCGGTCTCGGGCAGGAAGTCGAGGCGACCCGTGCGGGCGACCTGCTCGCGCCGCGCGGCCCGGGCGGCGAGCAGCTCGTCGCGGCGGGCGCCGAACCGGCGCTGCAGGTCGGCGACGAAGTCGAGCGCGTCCGGCGTGAGGATCTCGTCGGACCGCTCGACGGCGGGTCCGTGGACGGCGACGGCCGTGGTGGTGGTCATGGTGGTGTCCTTTCTGCGGGGCGGTCCGGGCTGACGAGGGTGCGTCAGGACCGGGCTGCCGACCCGACGTGGTAGCCCGACGTGCTGCTCTCCTGAGCCTGGCCCGCGCGGTCGCGCTCCGCGACCTCGGCGACGGCGCGCGCGACGGCCGCGGAGACGGCCGGCTCGAAGACGCTCGGGACGATGTAGCTCGCGCTGAGCTCCTCGGGCGCGACCGCGTCGGCGATCGCGACGGCCGCGGCGCGCAGCATCTCGTCGGTGATCTCGCTCGCGCCGACGTCCAGCAGGCCTCGGAAGAGGCCCGGGAAGGCGAGCACGTTGTTGATCTGGTTCGGGTAGTCGCTCCGGCCCGTGGCGACGACCGTCGCGTGCTGCGCCGCGGCGATCGGGTCGACCTCCGGCGTGGGGTTCGCCAGCGCGAAGACGATCGCGTCGTCGGCCATGGTGGCCACGTCGTCGCCCGTGAGGATGTTCGGCCCCGAGACGCCGATGAAGACGTCGGCACCGGCCAGGCCCTCGCGCAGCGTGCCCGTGAAACCCTCGGGGTTGGTCGTCTCCGCCAGGCGGCGGCGGTGCTCGTCGGTGAGGCTCGCGCCGGGGTGGATCGCGCCCTGGCGGTCGAACGCGACGATGTTGCCCGCGCCCTGGCCCTGGAGCAGCGCGATGATCGCGTTGCCCGCCGCGCCGACACCGGAGACGACGATGCGCACGTCCTCGATGGCCTTGCCCACCACGCGCAGCGCGTTCGTCAGCGCCGCGAGCACGACGATCGCCGTGCCGTGCTGGTCGTCGTGGAACACGGGGATGTCGAGCTCCTCGCGCAGGCGGCGCTCGATCTCGAAGCAGCGGGGCGCGGAGATGTCCTCGAGGTTGATCCCGCCGTACACGGGCGCGATGGCCTTCACCGTGCGGATGATCTCCTCGGTGTCGGTCGTGTCGAGGCACACCGGCCAGGCGTCGACGCCCGCGAACTGCTTGAACAGCGCGGCCTTGCCCTCCATGACGGGGAGGGCCGCGGCGGGACCGATGTCGCCCAGGCCGAGGACGGCGGTGCCGTCGGTCACGACCGCGACCGTGTTGCGCTTGACCGTCAGACGGCGCGCGTCCTCGGGCCGCTCCGCGATGGCGAGGCACACGCGCGCCACGCCCGGCGTGTAGGCACGGGCCAGGTCGGCGCGGTGGCGCAGCGGCACCTTGGGGTTGACCTCGAGCTTGCCGCCGAGGTGCATGAGGAACGTCGCGTCGCTCACGTGCCGCACGGTGAGGCCGTCGAGCGCGCTCAGCGCGTCCCGGATCTGCTCCACGTGCGCGGCGTCGACGGTGTCGGCCGTGATGTCGACGACGAGGCGGTCGGCGCCCGACTCCGAGACGTCGACGCCCGTGATCGCGGCACCCGTCGCGCTCACGGCCGCGACGAGGTCGCTCGCCGTGCGGTGACCGCTGGGGGCCTCGACGCGCAGCGTGATGGAGTAGCTCGGGCTGGTCGCGGCGTTCTTCGCCGTCGCGGCCTGCGTCTCCGGGGCCTTCGTCTCGGACGTCATGTTCGTTCCTTCTTCTCGTATGCTGATGCGTGTCTTCCGTGATGCGGAAGGGAGTGCGGGAGGTTCCCGCACTGCTCAGGCGAGGTGCGCCCGCCGTCGGGCGGCACCTGGTGGACAGGAGATGGTGAGATGGCCGAGACACCGGCGGCGACGGAGCCGACGGAGACCGCGCCGGGCACGCGGACGGCGAAGCCGGCCGGGGGCGTGCAGTCCGTGGACCGCGCGATCGAGCTGCTCGAGCTGCTCGCCGACTTCGGCGGGGAGTCCGGCCTGAGCGAGCTCGCGCAGCACGCGGGGCTCCCCCTGCCCACGATCCACCGCCTGCTGCGCACGCTGCTCGCCCAGGGCTACGTGCGCCAGACGCCGTCGCGGCGGTACACCCTCGGCCCGCGCCTCATCCGGCTCGGCGAGTCGGCGGGCCGCCAGCTCGGCGCCGGTGCGCGCCCCTACCTGGAGCGCCTCGCCCACGACCTCGGCGAGTCGGCGAACCTCGCGATGATCGACCGCGACATGGCGGTCTACGTCGCCCAGGCGTCGTCGAGCCACTCGATGCGCATGTTCACCGAGGTCGGACGGCGCGTCTACACGCACTGCACGGGCGTCGGCAAGGCGGTCCTCGCCCAGCTCCCTGACCAGACGGTGCGCGAGATCATGGGCCGCGTCGGCATGCCCCCCGCGACGGACCAGTCGATCACCGACGTCGACGCGCTCCTCGCGGAGCTCGCCGCGACCCGCGAGCGCGGGTACGCGATCGACGACGGCGAGCAGGAGCTCGGCGTGCGCTGCTTCGCCGTCGCGGTGCCCGACGCCCCGACCCCCACCGCGCTGTCCGTCTCCGGGCCCGCGGCCCGCGTGACGTACGAGTTCGGCGAGCACGCGGTCCCGGTGCTGCACCGCGTCGCGAGCGAGCTCACGCGCGAGCTCATCACCGCGGCGCCCTGAGATGGGCGCACCCTGCCCGGCCGCGGGTACTCCGCGGCCCGGCAGGGCGCGTCCGTCCGTCATGTCGGCTCAGCAGAACCCGGTGACGGTCGCCCAGGCGCGCGGCTCGGCCGGGACGTCCTCACGCAGGACGGTCGCCTCGATGAGACCGTACGGGCGGTCGGCCGCGTAGAAGACCTCGTTCGGGTTGTCGAGGCCGAACGGCGCCAGGTCCACGAGGAAGTGGTGCTTGTTCGGCATCGAGAACTTGATCTCCGCGATCTCCGGGACGGCCTCCAGGACGGCCTTGCCCATCGCGAAGAGCGTCTGCTGGAGCGCGAGCGAGTGCGTCGTCGCGAACGCCTCGAGCTGGATCGCGCGGACCTTCGCGTACACCGCGTCGAAGTCGACGTCCGTGGTCGTGTAGCGCCAGCGCGAGGTGACCGACGTCGCGAGGATGCGGTCGTCCGTCTCGACGAGCGTCGTGTAGCGGTCGCGGGGGAACCCGTGGAACTCCGAGCCCGTCGACTTGAGGACGACAAGGTCCGTGAGGCCCGAGACGACGAAGACCTCGTCGCCGTCGCGCTGCACGACCGTGGTGCGCGTCTCCTGGTTGTTGCGGACGAACGCGTGGTCGTGCTCGCCGTCCGAGGTCTCGATGCGGTTCCAGGAGTACTGCTCGATCTCCCAGCGCCCGCCCTCGATCCACTCGAAGTCCTCGACGAAGTGCTGCCCGAGGCGGATCGCGAAGTCCTCGATCGCGCCGACGCCGTCGCGGGCGAACGCGTAGATCGTGTTCTTCTGCGTGTCCGTCGCGACGCACCGGGAATTGTCCCCCTCGCGGTGCGTGGCCTCCTGCCCGCCCCTCAGCTGTGAGGAGACGTTGACGTCCGTGATCTCGTGGCGGGGCGTGGAGCGGTCGACGCGCACGAGGCGCACCTCCGCCTTGCCCCACTGGTTGTCGCCCAGGACGATGGCCCCGCTGCTCTGCGTGGCCGCCGACTGCTCGGCAGTCGTGGTGGTGCTCATGTCAGCTCCCTCGATAGGTCGAGTAGGCGAACGGGCTGAGCAGGACGGGGACGTGGTAGTGCTGCTCAGCGCTCGCCACCCGGAAGACGATGACGACCTCCGGGTAGAAGGACACGGTGTCTCGCCGGTCGAAGTACTCGGCCGTGTCGAACACGAGCCGGTACGTACCGGGGACGAGGGTCTCGGGCCCGAGCTGGGGCACGCGACCGTCGTCGTTCGTGCGGGAGGACGCCACCAGGGACCAGCCCTGCCCCGTCGTCCCCTCCGCGATCTCCGGAGCCGCCTCCAGGCGGACGGTGATCCCCTCGGCGGGCCTACCGCTGGCCGCGTCGAGTACGTGCGTGGTGATGTGGCTGGCGTGGGTGCTCATGCCGTCAGCATTCCCTTCAGCCGCAGCGCGGCGATCTCGCGCAGGTTGCGGGCGGCGTTCGCCCGCTCGGTCTCGGCGTCGTTGCCCAGCCGCTCGGTGAGCTGCTCGAGGATCTCCTCGGCGCTGCGCCCGGCGGCCCGGACGAGGAACACGTGGCCGAACCGCTGCTCGTACGCGCGGTTCCCCTCGGCGAGCCGGCGCGTCACGTCGTCGTCGGAGGTGTCGACGCCGGCCTGCTCGGAGCGCGACATGCTCGCGTCCGCGGCCTCCCCCTCGGCACGCTCGCCGATCCGGGGGTGGCGCGCCAGCGCGGAGTCGACCTCGTCGTCCGTCCACGGGTCGGCGGCGGTGAGCGCCGCCTCGGCGGCGTCCTCCACGGTCGCGTACGGGCGCCCGGCCGCGACCTCCTCGGCCCAGCGGTCCACGTGGGCGCACGCGAGGAGCGCGTCCCGCGCCTCGTCCGGCGACCACCGGTTGAACTCGTCCAGCGTCATCGCTGCGTTCCCTCTCGACGACCGGGCCGGGCGGCACACCGCCCGACCCTCGGAGTGGATTCCACATCTCGGAAGTTTGTTTCCGTCTTATGAATGTACGTCCTGGGTCGGGTGATGTCAACCACGGTGCCGCTCCAGGGGTCGGGCGGCGAGCGTCGCGCCCCGAGCACCCCGAGCACCCCGAGCACCCCGGCCACGGTGGACGACGAAGGGCCCGGCAGCGGATGCTGCCGGGCCCTTCGTGCGGTCGTGCGGTCGTGCCCGCGGACGGCTCAGGACGCGCCGAGGCCCGCCCGGAACTCGTCCTCGAGGATGCTCATGACCGTCGCGTCCGCCCACCCGTCGCCGTCGCGGTAGACGTCGCGCAGCCGACCCTCCTCGCGGAAGCCCAACGACTCGTAGAGCATCCGGGCGCGGGGGTTGATGCTCAGCACGTCGAGGCTCACGCGATGCAGGCGCGGTCCCTCGTGCCGGACGCCGTCCACGTCGGTCGACCCGTCGAACGCGAACCGCAGCACCTCGAAGATGGCCTCACGACCGTAGCCGCGCCCGCGGTAGTTCGGGAGCAGCGCGAGCCGCAGGTTCGCCGAGCGCGCGTGCTCGTCGAGGTCGTTGAGCACGATCTCGCCGATCAGCTCGTCGCTCACCGGCTGCCCGTCACGCACCGCGCCCGGCGTGATGGCCCAGTCGTACCGGCCGTCCCGGTCGCTGACGGTCGCCACCCACTCGTCGATCTGGTCGCGCGTGAAGGTCGCCGTCGTCCCCGTGAGCCGGTTGGCCTCCGGGTCCTGCAGCGACTCCCACATGCGGTCCGCGTCCCGCGCCTCGATCGGGCGCAGACGCACCATCTCCCCCAGGACGACCGGTCCGCGCGTCACGGCGGTCAGCCGATCCGCTCGAGGACGAGCTCGCGCACGCGGCCCGCGTCCGCCTGGCCGCGGGTCGCCTTCATCACGGCGCCGATGATCGCGCCGACGGGCCCGAGGTTCCCGCCCCGGACCTTCTCCACGATGTCCGGCTGCGCGGCGAGCGCCTCGTCGATCGCGGCGAGCAGCGCACCGTCGTCAGAGACGACCTCGAGGCCCCGAGCGGTGACGACCGCCTCCGGGTCCCCCTCGCCGGCGAGCACGCCGTCGAGCACCTGGCGCGCGAGCTTGTCGTTGATCCGGCCCGCGTCGACGAGACCCTGCAGCGCGGCGATCTGCGCGGGCGTGACGGGCAGCGCCTCGAGCGCCACCTCGTCCTGCTTGGCGCGGCGCGCGAGCTCGCCCATCCACCACTTACGCGCTCCGGCCGGGCTGGTGCCCGCGGCGACGGTGGCCTCGATGAGGTCGAGCGCGCCCGCGTTCACGACGTCGCGCATCTCGGCGTCGGCGTAGCCCCACTCGCCCTGGAGCCGACGGCGGCGCGCGACCGGCAGCTCGGGGAGCCCGGCACGGATCTCCTCGATCCACTCGCGCGGCGGCGCGATCGGGACGAGGTCGGGCTCCGGGAAGTACCGGTAGTCCTCGGCGTCCGACTTCACGCGGCCCGACGTCGTGATGCCCGTGTCCTCGTGCCAGTGCCGGGTCTCCTGGACCACAGTGCCGCCCGCGTCGAGCACGGCGGCCTGGCGCGAGACCTCGTAGCGCACGGCCCGCTCGACGGAGCGGAACGAGTTGACGTTCTTCGTCTCGGTGCGCGTGCCGAGCGGCGACTCGGGTGTCGGGCGCAGCGAGAGGTTCACGTCGGCGCGGACGTTGCCGCGCTCCATGCGCGCCTCGGACACGTCGAGCGCCCGGAAGATGTCGCGCAGCGTCTGCACGTACGCGCGCGCGACCTCGGGGGCGCGGTCGCCCGCGCCCGTGATCGGCCGCGTGACGATCTCGACGAGCGGGATGCCGGCGCGGTTGTAGTCGACGAGCGAGTACTCGGCACCGTGGATGCGGCCGGTCGCCCCACCCACGTGGGTGTTCTTGCCGGCGTCCTCCTCCATGTGCGCGCGCTCGATCTCGACGCGGAACACGGTCCCGTCCTCGAGCTCGACGTCGATCCACCCGTCGTAGGCGATGGGCTCGTCGTACTGGGACGTCTGGAAGTTCTTCGGGACGTCCGGGTAGAAGTAGTTCTTGCGCGCGAACCGGCACGTCTCGGCGATCTGGCAGTTGAGCGCGAGCCCGATGCGGATCGCGTACTCGACGGCCTTGCCGTTGACGACCGGCAGAGCACCGGGAAGCCCGAGCGAGACCGGGGTCACCTGGGTGTTCGGCTCGGCGCCGAAGCTCACCTCTGCCGGGCAGAACATCTTGGTCAGCGTGCCGAGCTCGACGTGCACCTCGATCCCGATGACGGGGTCGTAGCGGCGCGTGGCGTCGGCGTAGTCGACGAGGTCGACGGTCGTGGCGGTCATCCGACCTGGCCCTCCTGTGCGTTCGTGGCCGTGGGCAGCGCGGGCGCGCGGTCGAGCAGCGGTCCGCCCCACGAGCCGACCAGGGCGGCCTCGAGCGCGGCGCCCACCCGGTACATGCGGTCGTCGGCCTTGGCCGGCGCGAGGATCTGGAACCCGACGGGCAGGCCGTCGTCCGACAGGCCCGAGGGCACCGACATCCCGGGGACCCCCGCGAGGTTGGCGGGGATCGTCGCGACGTCGTTGAGGTACATCGCGAGCGGGTCGTCGAGCTTCTCGCCGAACCGGAACGCCGTGGTCGGCGCCGTCGGCGAGACCAGGACGTCCGCCTGCTCGAAGGCGGCGGCGAAGTCCCGCTGGATGAGCGTGCGGACCTTCTGCGCGCTGCCGTAGTAGGCGTCGTAGTAGCCGGCCGAGAGCGCGTAGGTGCCGAGGATGATGCGGCGCTTCACCTCGTCGCCGAAGCCGGCGCCGCGCGTGGCGGCCATGACGCGCTCCGCGGTCACAGGGCCCTCCTCGGGCTCCACGCGCAGGCCGAAGCGCATGCCGTCGAACTTCGCGAGGTTGCTCGACGCCTCCGACGGCATGATCAGGTAGTACGCGCCGAGCGCGTACTCGAAGTGCGGGCAGGAGACCTCGACGATCTCGGCGCCGAGCCCGCGCAGGAGGTCGAGCGACTGCGCGAAGCGCGCGCTCACGCCCTCCTGGTAGCCCTCGCCCGTGAGCTCCTTGACGACGCCGATGCGCAAGCCCGAGAGGTCGCCCGTGGCGCCCTGGACCGCGGCGTCGACGAGCGCCGGCCCGCGGCCGGGGATCGACGTGGAGTCGCGCGGGTCGTAGCCGCCGATGAGCTCGTGCAGCAGCGCGGCGTCGAGCACGGTGCGCGTGACGGGGCCCGCCTGGTCGAGGGAGGACGCCATCGCGATGAGCCCGTACCGGGAGACGCCGCCGTACGTCGGCTTGACGCCGACGGTGCCGGTGACGGCCCCGGGCTGACGGATCGAGCCGCCCGTGTCCGTGCCGATCGCGAGCGGGGCCTCGAACGCCGCCACCGCCGCGGCGGAGCCGCCGCCCGACCCGCCGGGGATCCGGTCGAGGTCCCACGGGTTGCGGGTGTTGCCGTACGCGGAGTGCTCGGTCGACGAGCCCATGGCGAACTCGTCCATGTTCGTCTTGCCGAGGATCGGGAGCCCGGCGGCGCGGATCTTCTCGACGAGCGTCGCGTCGTACGGCGGCACCCAGCCCTCGAGGATCTTGGAGCCGGCCGTCGTCGGCATGCCCTTCGTCACGACGACGTCCTTGACCGCGATCGGCACACCGGCGAGCCGGTGCACCGGCTCGCCCGCGACGCGGCGGTCGTCGACCGAGCGGGCCGTCGCCAGCGCATCGTCGGTGTTGACGTGGAGGAACGCGTTGACCGCGCCCTCGACCGCGCCGATCCGGTCGAGGTGCGCCTGGGTGGCCTCGACGCTCGAGAAGTCGCGCGCCTCGAGCCCTTCGGCGAGCTCGGCCGCGGAGAGCCGTGTCAGGTCCGTCATCTCACTCCTCCCCGAGGATCTGCGGTACGGAGAACCGGCCGTCCTCCGCCGCGGGCGCGCCCGCGAGGACGTCCTCGACGGGCAGCGGCGGCTCGGGGATGTCGTCACGGAAGACGTTCGACATCGGGATCGGGTGGCTCGTCGCGGGGACGTCGGGCGTCGCGACCTCGCTGACCTTGGCGATGGCGTCGACGATCACGTCGAGCTCGCCGGAGAGCCGGTCCAGCTCCTCGGGTCGCAGATCGATGCGGGCCAGCGCGGCGACGCGCGCGACCTCGTCACGGGAGATGGTGGACATGCCCCCATTCTAGTGGGGACACGCGCCGTGGCCCGCCTCCGGCCGGCCCGCAGCCTGATCAGCCTGCGTCTGCCGGCGCTCGGTGGCGCAGCCACACCGCTCTGCCCGGCGTCCGGAGAAGCGTGGTGCGAGGTGCGCGCCCGGGGGCGCTGCCTCTGCTCCGGCCCGACGCCGGCACACCCCCCGCTCCGCGACGGCTCGGGCGGACGCCGGGGCCAGCGCCGACGCCGACGCCGACGCCGACGCCGACGAGAGGGTCAGCCACGACGGGTTCGCCCCGTCTCGCGGTGTGGGGGTATGCGGAAATGCCGAAAGCCCACCCCGTGTGGGGTGGGCCTTCGGTGAAGGGTTGTCCGGCGGCGTCCTACTCTCCCACCCCGTCTCCAGGGCA
>NZ_SOZH01000005.1 GCF_004519295.1 Cellulosimicrobium funkei | reverse complement strand
CACCCCGCCTCGAGTTCGGCGACAAGTCCCTCACCGTCACCTGGACCAACAAGACCTACACCGACCGCTCGCCGATCCAGGCCGTCAACCTCGAGATCTCGCCCGCGCCGCCGGGCGGCGCCGTGCAGAAGACGGCCCTGACCGGGACGTCGGTGACGTGGGACGGCCTGCAGAACGGCGTCGCGTACAAGGTGCGCGCCCAGGCCGTGAACCTCGCCCCCGACCCTTCGGACTGGGGCGACTACTCGGCGGCCGAGACGCCGGCGGGCAAGCCGGCGGCTCCCGCCAAGCCGGCGGTGCAGCGCACGTCGATCGGCGACACGTCGCAGATGCAGGTCTCGTGGAGCGCGCCGGACGGCAACGGCGCCCCGATCACGCGGTACACGATCGAGGCGCTGCGGGGCGGGAGCGTCGTGCAGACCTCGACCGCCGCCGGCGGCGCGACGTCCGCGACGGTCGGCGTCCCGGCGGACACGACGGGCTACGCGTTCCGGGTGCGCGCGCACAACAAGGCGACGGACAAGCTCGGCGACGCCGAGTTCTCGCCGGCGTCGGACCCGGTGCGCGCGTTCGCGAAGCCGGGCGCGGTGTCGAACCTCAGCGCCGACGCGAACGGCACGAACGGCGAGATCCAGCTGTCGTTCGGCGCGGCGTCGGGCAACGGCGTGCGGGCCGACGAGATCACCTACCAGTACGACGCCGGCGGTGGCTGGCAGCCGCTCGGCGCGAACAAGGTCGTCGGCGGGCTGTCGAACGGCAAGCCGTACCGGATCGCGGTGCGCGCCGTCGCGGGGGTCGACGGCGCGCGCGAGCCTGGCGCTGCGGCGACGGCGAACGAGGAGTCGCCCTACGGGCCCATCCCGGCGCCGGTCGTGTCGATGAACGGCGGCGACCGCTCGATCACGTACAGCTGGTCGACCGCGGGCAACGGGCGCGGGTACTCCGTGCAGGTGCGCGGCGCGGTCCAGTCCACCCAGAAGGAAGGCTCCGGGAGCCTCTCGGTCGGCTACTCCGAGACGCGCGAGATCTGCGTCCGGGTCACCCCGACGGAGGGCGCCGCGAAGGAGACGTGCCGGTCGGCGACGTCCGACAAGAAGCCCGAGCCCGTCCTCACGGTGAGCAAGGGGAGCAATCACAAGCTCCCCGACGGCAACTGGCCGGGATACTGCACCCACTCGTCGTGCGCCGAGCTCTACCTCACCATCAAGGACGGCCCGGCCAACACCGCGTTCCGGGTGACGTGCTACGGCGGCGGGTCGCAGATCGGGTCCGGAAACTACAGCCGCGACGCCCAGGGCCGCGCCCTGCAGACCGACGGCAACGGGAACTACTCCGGCGGCCAGCAGTGCGTCTACGGCCAGCCGGGCGGCTCGGCGCGGATCGAGACGACCATCGGGAGCACGAACACCATGACGTGGTACTAGCGCGGCCCGCGCCCCACCACGGACAGCACAGCGAACGGAAGCGACGAATGACCACCATGACCCCCGAGCAGGCCACCTGGTTCGCTCAGACCTTCGACCGCCTCGTCGGCAACGTGGGCCAGGCCGTCCTGGGCAAGGCGCACGTCGTGCGCCTGACCCTGACGTGCATGCTCTCCGAGGGGCACATCCTCCTCGAGGACGCGCCCGGCACCGGCAAGACCTCGCTCGCGCGCGCCCTCGCTGCGAGCGTCCAGGGCACGAACAACCGCATCCAGTTCACCCCGGACCTCCTGCCGTCCGACGTCACGGGCGTGACGATCTACGACCAGAAGACGGGGAAGTTCGAGTTCCACCAGGGCCCGATCTTCGCGTCCATCGTCCTCGCGGACGAGATCAACCGCGCCTCGCCCAAGACGCAGTCCGCGCTCCTCGAGGTCATGGAGGAGGGCCGGGTCACGGTCGACGGCGTCGGTCACGAGGTCGGCCGCCCGTTCATGGTCATCGCGACGCAGAACCCCATCGAGCAGGCCGGGACGTACCGCCTGCCCGAGGCGCAGCTCGACCGCTTCCTCATGAAGGCCTCGATCGGCTACCCGGACCACGCCTCGACGGTCGAGATCCTCTCGGGCGCGTCCGTCCGCGACCGGAGCAAGACGCTCCAGCCGCTCATCACGACGCAGGCCGTCACGGAGATGGCCGAGCTCGGCGCACGGGTGCACGTCGACGGCGCGGTGCTCGAGTACGTCTCCCGGCTCGCCGAGGAGACGCGCAACGCGCCCGAGGTGCGCGTCGGCGTCTCCGTCCGTGGTGCGCTCGCCCTCGTGCGCTGCGCGAAGGTGTGGGCCGCCGCGCACGGGCGCAACTACGTCCTGCCGGACGACGTCAAGGAGCTGGCGCAGCCGACGTGGGCGCACCGCCTCGTGCTCGACCCCGAGGCCGAGTTCGCGGGCGCGACGAACGAGGCCGTGCTCGGCCGCCTGCTCGCCGACGTCGCGGCGCCGCAGGAGCGCCGCAGCGCCTGACACGACCGGCGTCCCGCACGCCGGCCGCACGCCGTCCCGCCGCCGGCGGACCGACGGCCCGCACCGACCGAGAGCTCATGCCATGAACGCCACCCCCGGCCCGACGAGCGGGCGCCCCAGCGCCCGCTCCGGCCGCACCGCCAGCGGCGGCCGCCCGGGCGCACCCCGCGCGGGGTCCGCCCTCGCCGGGCTGCTCCGCCCCCTGGCCGCACCCCTCGCGCGGGTCACCGCGCCGGTCGGGCGTGCGCTCGCGCCCGCCGCGCGGACGGTCCGGCCCGTGACGTCCGCCGTCAGCCCGTTCGGCTGGGCGGCCCTCGTCGTCACGGTCGCGGCCTGGTGGGCGGGGCTCGCGCTGTCGTGGCTCGAGCTGCTCGTCGTGGCGGTCCTGCTCACGGTCGCGCTGCTCGCGGCCGTCGCGTTCGTCCTCGGGCGCTTCCGGTACGCCGTCGTGCTCGACCTCGCGCAGCAGCGCGTGACGGTGGGGGACCGTGCGGTGGGCCGGCTCGACGTCCGCAACGACTCCGCCCGTCCGCTGCTCCCGTCGGTCATGGAGCTGCCCGTGGGGCAGGGCATGGCGACGTTCCCCGTGCCGCGCCTGCGCCCGCAGGGGAGCCACGAGGAGATCTTCACCGTGCCGACCCACCGGCGGTCGGTCATCTCCGTCGGCCCGGTGCGCTCCGTGCGGGCCGACCCGCTCGGGCTCCTGCGGCGCGAGGTCGTGTGGACCGAGCCCGAGGAGCTCTTCGTCCACCCGCGCGTCAAGAACCTGTCCGGCTCGTCGACCGGGTTCCTCAAGGACCTCGAGGGCCGCGTGACCACCGACATCTCGAACTCCGACGTGTCGTTCCACGCGCTGCGCGACTACGTGCCCGGCGACGACCGGCGCCACATCCACTGGAAGACGACGGCCCGCACGGGCCAGCTCATGGTGCGCCAGTTCGAGGAGACGCGGCGCTCGCACCTCGCGGTGCTGCTCTCGACGCGGGCCGAGGACTACGCGCACGACGACGAGTTCGAGCTCGCCGTGAGCGCGTGCGGGTCCCTCGGGCTCCAGGCGATCAAGGAGGACCGCGGCGTCACGGTCCTCGTCAACGACGGCAACCTGCGCGGCGACCACCGCACGCGCCTCCTCGACGACCTCGCGCGCGTGGAGACGCAGTCGCAGCGCACGTCGCTCGTCGACGTCGCGCGCGTCGCGGGCCTGACGATCACGGACGCGTCGGTGGTGGCGTTCATCGTCGGGAGCCGGGTCACCCCGACGGAGCTCCGTGCGGCGTCGGCGCGCCTGCCGCAGGACGTGCGCGTCATGGCGATCCAGTGCGTGCCCGGCGCGTCCCTCAGCCGGCACGCGATCGCGGAGCTCGTCGTCCTCACCATCGGCGAGCTCGGCGAGCTCCCCCTCGCCCTGCGGAGGCTGAACGACTGATGAGCGCGCCCAGCACCACGACGCGCGGCTCGCGCCGCGCCACGCCGGTCGGCACGCCGGCGCCCTCGTCCGGCACGTCGCAGCGGAACACGACCCGGCTGCGCGGCGCCGACACGCCGCGCGCCCTCACGGCGCTCGGCGCCGTCGACGCGCTCGCGCTCGTCCTCGTCCTCGGTGCCACGGTCGTCGGGTTCGGCCCCGTCTGGGGCTCCTCGGGCTACCTGATCCCCGCCGCGGGGGGCGCCGTCGTCGGCCTCGCGGTCGCGTGGCTCGGGGCCTGGCGGCGCTGGGCGGCCTACACCGTGCTCCCGGTCGCGGTCCTCGCCTACCTCCTCCTGGGCGGTCTGCTCGCCCTGCCCGCCGACGCGATCGGCGGCGTGCTCCCGTCGCTCGCGACGATCGCCGACCTCGCGCGCGGGGCGGTGACGGGCTGGAAGGAGTTCGTCACGACCGTCCCGCCGCTGCACTCGTTCCCGCACCTCGCCGTCGTCCCGTACCTCCTCATGCTCGTCACGGGGCTCCTCGCGGGCACGATCGCGTGGCGCGCGCGCCGTGCCGCGTGGGCGCTCGTGCCGGTGGCCGTCGCGTTCGTGGCGGTCATCCTGCTCGGGACGGTCATCGCGGCGTACCCGGTGGCGCAAGGCCTCGTGCTCGGCGGCGTCGGCCTGCTCTGGGCGGGGTGGCGCGTCACCGCCGCGCGGCTCGGCGCGCACCAGATCACGACGGAGGCGAGCCGCGCCGCGACGCGGCGCCTGTGGTGGCACCGCGTGCGCACGGGCGCGGCGATGCTCGTCGTCGGGGGCGTCGCGGCGGCGTTCGCGGCCCCCGCGCTCCTGCCCGACGACCCGCGCACCGTCCTGCGCGAGACGGTCGTCCCGCCGCTCGACCTGCACCAGTACGTCAGCCCGCTCACGGCGTTCCGCAAGTACGCGAAGGACATGCGCGAGGACGAGCTGTTCACCGTGCGGGGCCTGCCCCCGGGCGCGAAGGTCCGCCTCGCCGCGCTCGACACCTACAACGGCGTCGTCTACGACGTCTCGAGCGGGCTGCCCGGCTCGGGCGTCTACACGCGCGCGGGCCAGGAGATCGCGACGGTCGCGCCCGGCACGCCGACGCGCCTCGACGTCCAGGTCGGCGACTACACCGGGGTGTGGGTGCCCGACGTCGGCCGGCTCGCGGGCATCACCTACACCGGCGAGCGGGCGCGCGAGCTCGCCGACACGACGTACTACAACGGCACGACCGGCACGGCGCTGTCGACCGCCGGGCTGCGCCCGGGCGACACCTACACGCTCGACGCGCTCGTCACGGCCGAGCCCACCGAGGACGACCTCCGCGCGGGGGCGATCGACCAGTCGGTGCAGGTCCCCACACCGCCGAAGGGCGTGCTGCCCGCGTCGCTCGCGGGCAAGGCCGCGCAGTTCATGGGCGAGGAGACCGAGCCCGTCGACCAGCTCTACGCGCTGCGTGACGGCCTCGTCGCGAGCGGCATCTTCTCGAGCGGGCTGGACACGCAGCCGCCGTCGCGACCGGGCCACTCGGCGGAGCGCATCGACACGCTGCTCGCCGACGAGGAGATGGTGGGCGACGACGAGCAGTTCGCCGTCGCGCTCGCGCTCATGGCCAACCAGGCCGGCATCCCGGCTCGCGTCGTGATGGGCTTCTACCCCGACCTGGACAAGAACCCGCTCGAGCCGGGCGAGCCGTACACGGCGACCGGGACCGACGTGCACGCGTGGGCCGAGGTGCCGTTCGTCGGCCACGGCTGGGTGCCGATCACGGCGATCCCGGACGAGGACAACAAGATCCAGCCGGAGCCGAAGAGCCTCCAGGTGCCCAAGCCCCCGATCCTCGAGGACCCGGAGCCGCCGGAGGAGCCCGCCGAGGCCGAGGCCGGGAAGATCGACGACGAGGAGAAGGAGAAGGCCGACAGCGACGGGTTCGACTGGGGGCAGGCCGTCCTCATCGGCGTCGCCGTGGTCGTGCCGCTCGCGCTGCTCGCGCTCCCGGTCGTGCTCGTGCTCGCCTACAAGGCGCGACGCCGGGCCCGGCGCCGCACCGCGGAACGGCCCGTCGACCGCGTGAGCGGCGGCTGGCGCGAGGTGCTCGACACCGCGACCGACCTCGGGACGCCTGTCCCCGCCGGCTCGACCCGCCGCGAGGGCGCGGGGGTGCTCGCGCAGGCGTACGGCGCGACGGCGACGATCCCGCTCGCGCACCGCGCGGACGCGACCGTCTTCGGCACCGGGGAGCCGACGGAGCAGGAGATCGAGGCGTTCTGGGCGGACGTCGACTCCGTCGTCGGAGGGCTACGCTCCTCCGTGAACCGTCGCGCCCGGGTGCGTGCCGCGCTCTCGCTGCGGTCCGTGCGCGCGGGCGGCGGTTCCGCGGGCCTGCGCCGGTGGCTGCCCGGCCGCCGCGTCGGCGCGCGGGGTGGCGCGGTGCCCCCGGCGGCAGGGTCGTCGTCGGGGCCGTCGAGACGACAGGGAGACGAGTCATGAGCGACGTGACGTGCCCCGCCTGCGGGTCCGCGCAGTCCCCGGGGGCCGCGTTCTGCGCGGTGTGCGGTCAGCCGTTCCCGCGGACGGGCCGGCCCGTCGCCGCGCCGTCGGCGGGGCCGGTCGGCGGCGTCCAGGCCGTCGCGGGCCGCGGTGGGCCGGACCTGCCGTACGCCGCCGTGGCGCACTCGGCGCCGGACACGACGACCGAGCCCGAGGTCTACGCGGCGACGCAGAAGGCCTTCGTCCCGGTCTCGGCCGGGGCGTCGCCGTCGTCCCTCGCCGCCGCGCCCTTCGCCGGGACCGGCCGCCGCTTCCTCGCATACCTCGTGGACGCGGCGGTGCCGGTCGTCGTCGCTCTCGTCGTCCTCGTGGCGGGTCTCGCGGTCGTGGGCGCGCCGCTCGGCAGCGTGCAGACGGTGACCCAGGAGGAGGCCGCCGCGCTGCTCGGCAAGATCCTCGTGGTCTACGTCGTGGCCGCGGTGCTCGCGCTCGCGTGGTGGGTCGGCGTCTGGTTCTGGGAGGGGTCGACGGGCAAGACGCTCGGCAACCTCGCGACCGGCATCCGCACGGTGGACGCGGGCACGCGCGGGCCGGTCGGGTTCGGGCGCGCGGCGCTGCGCTGGATCATCGTGGGCGTCGTGCCGCTGGGCGGGATCCTCGTCGTGCTGCTCAGCCCGCGCTTCGACTCCACCGGCCGGTCGCAGGGCTGGCACGACAAGGCGGGCCGGTCGCTCGTGCTCGACGTGCGCGGCGTCGCCCCCACGTCCTCGGGGTACGACGGCGTCGCCTCGCTCGTGGCGGGCGGCCCCGCCGGGGCGTACGGCGCCCCGACCGCCCCCGGCGCGTACCTCGCCGCCCCGGGCGGCCAGCCGGCGCCGTACCCGGCGCCCGACGTCGGGCGCCCGCCCGCGCCGTCGGCCGTGACCCCCGCCGCGTCGTTCGCGCCGCCGCCGTCTCCCGCCTCGTCGGCCCGCCCGGGCGAGGCGTCCGGGGCGGTGCCGGCCGCGCCCGTGCCGGACCCCTGGGCCTTCCCGTCCACGCCAGCGCCCGCGCCCACCGAGGGCGGTCTCATCACGGGCGTCCCCGGCGTCGGGAGCGGAGCGTCCGCCCCGCCGCCCGCCGCGCCCCCGCCGGCCGCGGTGCCGGCGCCTGCGCCCGTGCCGACGCCCGCCCCGGCGGCTGCTGCGCGGCCTGCCGCCCCGCCGGCGGGCCCCGAGGCCGCCGAGCCCGAGTGGGACAGCACCCGGATGTCCGCGCGCGACGTGCGCGCGATGGAGCCCGCGCCCGACGTGGCCGTCGTCATCGAGCTCGAGTCGGGGGAGCGGCGCACCGTCGACCGCCCGACCCTCGTGGGCCGCAACCCCCAGGCGCCCGACGACGGACCCTGGACCCTCGTCGCCCTCGACGACCCGACGCGCTCCGTCTCCAAGACGCACGCCGAGCTGCGCGTCGACCCGAGCGGCCTGTGGCTCACCGACCGCGGCTCGACGAACGGCACCGTCGTGTCGGTGCCCGGAGCCCCGCCCCGCGTCGCCGAGCCGGGGACGCGCGTGCGCGTCCCCGTCGGCGCGACCATCCACGTGGGCGACCGTCGCCTCGTCGTCCACCCGGGAGTCTCGTGACCACCGACCAGCCCGCCGAGGTGCACCTGGCCTGGGGCGCGGCGTCGCACCGCGGCGCCCGCCGCCTCCTCAACGAGGACCGCTTCCTCGCCGCGCGCTCCGTCTTCTTCGTCGCCGACGGCATGGGCGGGCACGAGGCGGGCGAGGTCGCGAGCGCGACCGCCGTCGAGGCCCTGCGCCCGCTCGCCGACCTCGAGGTCGTCACGCCCGAGGAGGTGCGGACCCGGATCGCGGTCGCGCAGGAGAACGTGCAGGCGATCGTCACCGAGCCGGGCCGCGGCGCCGGCACGACCGTCACGGGCGTCGTCGTCTCCGAGCAGGACGGCAACCCGTACTGGCTCGTCGTGAACGTCGGCGACTCGCGCACCTACCACCTGGCGGGCGGACGCCTGGAGCAGGTGAGCGTCGACCACTCCGAGGTGCAGGAGATGGTCGACGCCGGTCTCCTCACCCCGACCGAGGCGCTCACGCACCCGCGGCGCCACGTCGTCACGCGTGCGCTCGGCTCGCGCAACGCCCCGCAGGCCGACTTCTGGTACCTGCCCATCGAGCGGCACGACCGCGTGCTCGTCTGCTCCGACGGCCTCACCGGCGAGCTGTCCGACGAGCGGATCGCGGAGGTCCTGCTCGCCACGCCGGACCCGCAGGCCGCGGCCGAGCGGCTGGTCCACGAGGCCATCGCCGCCGGTGGCCGGGATAACATCACAGTCGTCGTCGTCGACGCGACGGGCGTGTCCGACGACACGAGCGGCGGGAGCACGACGCCGCGGGACCAGGTGGCGGCGCCGGGTCCGGTCGTCGACGAGGACACGCTGCCCAGGGATGTTCGTCTGCAGATCGGGGGTCTGACGTGACGCTGCGCTACGTCACCGGAACGGCACGCACCGTGGTGCGCGGCGGCGCGGTCGTCGTGCTGCCCGCACCGGTGGAGCCCTCGCTCGTCGAGCAGGTGTGGGACCAGCTCGGCACCGACGCCGGCGTCGTGGAGGTCCTCCAGGTCCTCACGGGTGCGTTCGGCTCGAGCCTGCGCACCGTGCCGCCGTTCGTCGTCGCGGTCGTCACCGGCCGCCGCGTCCACGTGGCCGCGCGCGGCCGCCTCTCCGTCACGCTCGAGCTCGACGGCGGCGAGCGCGTCCAGGTCGAGGGCGAGGGCGTCACCACCTGGTCGGAGCGGGTGCTGGACGACGTCGTCGAGCTGCTCGTCCAGGCGGACGCGGGCGTGGTGCCCGTCGAGCCCGCACCGCCCGGCGGGCCGCTCCTCGGGGATGCGCTCTCCGTGCCGGTCGAGTCGGGCGTGGTGCTCGCGGCCGCGGTCGCGTGGCCGCTCGTCGAGCGCCCCGAGCGCCCCGAGCAGCCCGTCGCGTCGGGAGGCGAGGACCTCGGCTCCGACCCCGGGCCGGACGACGACCGGCTCGCCGCCACGGGGACGAGCGCCGCCGACGACCGAGGCCCGCAGCCCGGTCCGGGTGCGCGCCACGCCGCCGCGGAGACCGCGACGCTCGCCGCGGCTCCCGCGGCGCCGTCGGCGACCACGGCCCTCGGCGGTCTCGGGGCGACGCTCCGGCTCCCGGAGGAGACGATCGCGCCGCAGCCCGACGCCGTCGAGCCGCCGCTCGTCGCGGAGCCGGCTGCGCCGGTCTCCGAGGCGCCGCCGGAGGAGGACGACGACTACGCCCACCTGTGGGGCTCCACCATCCTGCGGACCGTCGAGGACGCCGCGGTCCGCTCCGCGGAGGACGAGGAGACGGACGAGGCCGACGAGCCCGCGCCGTCGGCCACGGTGCCGCCCGCGCCGCCCGTCCCGGCCGTCCCCGCCCCGCCGGCGGACGAGGCGCCCGTGCCCGCCCCGCCGCCCGCGCCGGACGGCCTCATCGCGGGCGTCCCGCGCGAGTGGACGGGCGCCACGCCCGCCGCCGCGCACCGGGCGGCGACCGTCACGCCCGACGACGAGCCCGCGCCCGTCGCCGGGCTCGACCACGACGGCCACACCGTGCTGTCGTCGGCGATCGCGGACCTGCGCGCGGCGGCCCAGGAGCCGGCGGTCGAGGACGCGCCCGTGCCGCCCCCGGTCCCGTCCTTCAGCCCGCCGCCCGCACCGGGGCAGCAGCAGATCCTCGCGCGCACGTGCCCCGAGGGGCACGCGAACCCGCCGTCGCGCGACACGTGCGCCGTGTGCGACGCGCCGCTCGACGGCGACGCCGAGCTCGCCGTGCGCCCGCCGCTCGGCCGGGTCGTGGTCTCCACGGGGCAGACGCTCGAGCTCGACCGGCCCGTCGTCGTGGGCCGTCGCCCGCGCTCGCCGCGCACGCAGGCCGCGGAGCTCCCGCGCCTCGTCACGGTGCCGAGCCCGCAGCAGGACATCTCGCGCTCGCACCTGGAGATCACGCTCGAGGGCTGGCACGTGCTCGTGAGCGACATGGCGACGACGAACGGGACCACGCTCCTGCGCGGCGGCCAGCCGCCGCGGCGCCTGCACCCGTCCGAGCCGGTCCTCGTGGTGGACGGCGACGTCGCCGACCTGGGCGACGGCGTGACCCTGCGCTTCGAGGGGATCCGGTGAGCAGCAAGCGCGCACCGTCCCCTCCACCGGAGATCCGCGGCTTCGAGTACGTCTCGCTCATCGGTTCGGGCGGGTTCTCGGACGTCTTCCTGTACCAGCAGCAGCGCCCGCGCCGCCGCGTCGCGGTGAAGGTGCTGCTGCACGAGTGGTCGAGCCACTCGCAGCGCGCGGCGTTCGACGCCGAGGCCGACCTCATGGCGACGCTCTCGACGCACCCGTCGATCGTCACGATGTACGAGGCGGACATCGCGGACGACGGCCGCCCGTACCTCGCGATGGAGTACTGCTCGCGGCCCAACCTCGGCGCGCGCTACCGCACCGAGCGGCTCCCCGTCGCCGAGGCGCTGCGCACGGCCGTCCAGATCGCCGGTGCCGTCGAGACGGCGCACCGCGCCGGGATCCTGCACCGCGACATCAAGCCCGCGAACATCCTCGTCACCGAGTACGGGCACCCCGCGCTCACGGACTTCGGCATCTCGTCCACGGTCGACGACGCGGCGCGCGCCGAGGGCATGTCCATCCCGTGGTCGCCGCCGGAGTCGTTCGCGGAGCCCCCGCGCAGCGGCATCGCGACGGACGTCTGGGCGCTCGCCGCGACGACGTACACCCTGCTCGCCGGGCGCACGCCGTTCGAGGTGCCCGGCGGGTCGAACTCGAGCGCGAACCTCATCTCGCGCATCGAGGGCTCGCCCCTGCCGCCCACGGGCCGCACCGACGTCCCGGCCTCGCTCGAGCGCGTGCTCGCGACGGCGATGGCGAAGAACCCGGCGTCGCGCTACCCGACGGTCCTCGCGTTCGCGCGCGCCCTCCAGCAGGTCCAGAACGAGCTGTCGTACGCGGTGACGCCGATCGACCTGCTCGACGACTCGGGCCACGTCCAGGAGGAGGAGCCGGACGACGACGCCGGGACGCGCCTGCGCCAGGTCGTCTCGATCGACCCGTCCGGGACCGGGACGTCCGCGGGGCCCGTGGCACCCGGCCGCCCGACGCAGCCGACGACCCCGCTGCACACCGCCCCGCCCGGTGCGTGGCCCGGGCAGACCGTCGCCCCGGGCACCGCGCCCGGGCAGCCGGCGCCGTACCGCCCCCAGGTGCCGTACGCGCCCGCCGCGTGGGACCAGGGGCCCTCGGCGGGGACGTCCGGCACGGTGCCGACGACCGCCGTCGGGCAGGGCGGCGCGCCCGTCGCGGAGCTCACGGACCCCTCGCGGCTGTACCCCGGCCCGCGGCGTCCCGGTGGCTGGGGGACCCCGCCCGTCGAGGACACCGTGCACCGGACCGCCGGGCCGGACCAGGCGCCCGACGACGCGTCCCCGCAGGAGCAGCGCTCCGGCCGCGGTGCGCTCTGGGCGACGGTCGCGGGCGTCGTCGGCGTCGCGGTCGCCGTCGGGGGCTTCTTCCTCCTGCGGCCCGACGCGACGCCGGACGACACGGAGACCACCGCGGGCGGCGAGAGCTCGGCCGCGCCCGACGACGACTTCGTCCCGTCCGACAACCTCGGCGACCTCGTGCCCCCGGTGAACGACCTCGTCGGCACCTACGACCCGGCGCGCGAGGTCGCGACGTTCACGTGGGCCTACGACTCGGACAAGGCGCTCGAGGACGACTCCTTCTGGTGGCGCAAGATCGACCCGATCGAGGAGACGCCGTTCAAGGAGAACTTCGACAAGACGTCGGTCGAGCTCCGGGCCAAGCCCGGCGAGCAGGTCTGCGTCGAGGTCATCGTCGACCGGGACGGCAAGGTCTCGGCCTCGCCGCAGAAGGCTTGCGTCACGGGGGAGGCGGCATGAGCGAGCTGGCGGTCGAGTTCTGCGGCGAGTGGTTCCGCCCGTCCACCGACGGCGACCCGTTCGACATCGGGCGCGACGGGGACCTCGCGATCGAGGACAACCCGTACCTGCACCGGCGCTTCCTGCGCATCGCGCACGAGGGCGGCATCTGGTGGCTCGCCAACGTGGGGTCGCTCATCTCCGCGACGGTGTGCGACTCCGGCGGCGGCGTCCAGTCGTGGCTCTCCCCGGGCAACCGCCTGCCGATCGTCTTCCCGACGACGTCGATCGTGTTCACCGCGGGGCCGACGACGTACGAGATCACCGCGCAGCTGCGCGGCGCGCCCTACCAGGAGATCCGCTCGGAGGACCCGGAGGCGGGCGGCGCGACGACGATCGGCATGATCACGTTCACGACGAGCCAGAAGCAGCTCATCGTGGCGCTCGCCGAGCCGATGCTGCGGCGCGACGGCACGGGCCTGTCGGAGATCCCGTCGTCCGCCGCGGCGGCGGCCCGGCTCGGCTGGGCGACGACGCGCTTCAACCGCAAGCTCGACAACGTGTGCGACAAGCTCGACCGGATCGGCGTCAAGGGCCTGCGCGGCGGGCCCGGCGCGCTCGCGACGAACCGCCGCGCGCGCCTCGTCGAGTACGCCGTGGCGTCGCGCCTCGTGACGGCGGCCGACCTGCCCCTGCTCGACCTGACCGACGACGGCTGAGCCCGCCCGCTCCTGCGAGCGCGCGCCGCGCGCTCCGGTCGGTCGCGCCCGTCGACCGCTCGCCGTCCGCCGCTGACCACCCGGACCCGAACGAGGAACTCCCGTGCGAATCAAGCTCACGCTGCACCGCCCCGACGCCAGCACGACGAACGTCGCCGTCACGGCCGACGCGACGGCGTCGGTGCGCGACGTCGCCGAGGCGCTGTTCGCGGGCGACCCGACGCGCGCGGGCACCGCCGTGCCGGACCGGCTCACGCTGCAGGTCGGTACGTCGCCGTCGGGCAGCGGCCAGGGCCGCGTGCTGTCGCCGACGAGCGACCTCGTCGAGGCGGGCCTGCGGTCCGGCTCGACCGTCTCGATCGTGCGGGTGTCCGAGCAGTTCGACTCGCCGGGCCAGGACCGCGGGGCCGCCGTCGCCGTGCTGCGCGTGCTCGAGGGCCCGGACGCGGGGCGCGAGTTCTCGCTGCCCGTCGGCACGAGCTACCTCGGGCGCGACCGCAACATGGACATCCGCCTGAGCGACCCGCAGGTGTCGAAGCGGCACGCGCGCATCACGGTCGGCGAGACGATCGAGATCACGGACACGAACTCCGCGAACGGCCTGGTCATGGGCGGCCAGCGGATGCTGCGCTCGACGCTCACGTCCGCGGACACCGTGACGATCGGCTCGACCGTGGTCTCGGTCGTCGCGCTGCACCGCACGACGAGCCTCGCGCCGACGAGCCCGGTCGTGGAGTTCAACCGGTCCCCGCGCGTCGTGGCCCGCTTCGGCGAGCGCAAGCTGCGCGCGCCCAAGCCGCCGCAGCCGCCCGAGCCGCAGCGGTTCCCCTACCTCGCGATGGTCGCGCCGCTCCTCATGGGCGTGATCCTCTACTCCGTCACGCGCAACGTCCTGTCGATCGTCTTCATCGGGCTCAGCCCGATCCTCATGCTCGGCAACTACCTCGACCAGAAGGTGCAGGCGCGGCGCAAGCTCAAGGCGCAGCGCGAGCAGTTCGAGGCCGCCGTCGTCGCGATGCGCGACACGATCGACCGCACGCACGCGGTCGAGCGCGCGGTGCGGCTCTCCGAGGCGCCCTCGGTGGCCGACACGGTCGACGCGGTGCGGCGCCTCGGCGGCCTGCTGTGGACGCACCGCCCGGAGCACGACGCGTTCCTCTCCGTCCGGATCGGTCTCGGCTCCGCGCCCGCGCGCACGCAGCTCGAGCAGCCGAACGAGAACAACACGCTGCCGGAGTACTGGAACGAGCTCGAGAAGCTGCACGCGCAGTGCGCCACGATCTCCGGCGTCCCGGTCGTCGCGCGGCTGCGGACCGACGGCGCGCTCGGGGTCGCGGGGGCGGGCGCCGCGGTCGACGCCGTCGCGCGCGGCGTGCTGGTCCAGCTCGCGGGCCTGCACTCGCCGTCGGAGCTCGTGCTCGCGGCCGTGACGTCGCAGCGCTCGCGCGCGGACTGGGAATGGCTCGAGTGGCTCCCGCACACCGGGTCGGCCCACAGCCCGCTGGGCGGCGAGCACCTCGCCGACAACCCGGGGGCCGCGCAGTCGCTCCTGTCCCGGCTCGAGGACCTCGTCGAGCTGCGCGGCGCCGACCTCGGCACGCACGCCGAGCTGCGCGGGCCGATCGACCCCGAGGAGGGGGAGGACACCCCCAAGCCGGTCCTGCCGACCGTCGTGGTGCTCGTCGAGGACGACGCCCCGGTCGACCGCTCGCGTCTCACGCGCCTCGTCGAGCGCGGCGCGGACGCGGGCGTGCACGTCGTGTGGGTCGCGCCGTCCGTCGAGCAGCTCCCGGCCGCGTGCCGCACGTTCGTGCTCGTGGACACCGTCGACACCGCCGACACCCCGGGCGGCTCCGCCGGCGCGACGAGCGGCGAGGTCCGCGTCGGGCGCCTGACCTTCCCCGTCGCGTGCGAGACGGTGGACCTCGCGACGGCGCACGAGGTCGCGCGCATCCTGGCCCCGGTGGTCGACGTCGGCGCGCCCGTCGACGACGACTCGGACCTCCCGCGCTCGGTCTCCTACCTCGCGCTCGCGGGCACGGCGCTCGCGGAGGACCCGAGCCGGCTCATCGACGCGTGGCGCGAGAACGGGTCGCTCACGCCGCGCGACGGCTCCCCGCCGGTACGGCGCTCGGCGCCGACCAACCTGCGCGGGCTCGTCGGCCACTCCGGCACGGAGCCCCTGTACCTCGACCTGCGCACGCAGGGCCCGCACGCGCTCGTGGGCGGGACGACGGGTGCGGGCAAGTCCGAGTTCCTCCAGTCCTGGGTGCTCGGCATGGCCGCCGCGCACAGCCCGGACCGCGTGACGTTCCTGTTCGTCGACTACAAGGGCGGCGCCGCGTTCGCGGACTGCGTGAACCTGCCGCACACCGTCGGGCTCGTCACGGACCTCTCGCCCCACCTCGTGCGCCGCGCGCTCACGTCGCTGCGGGCCGAGCTGCGCTACCGCGAGCACCTGCTCAACCGGAAGAAGGCCAAGGACCTGGCGTCCCTCGAGCGCACGGGCGACCCGGACGCGCCGCCGAGCCTGCTCATCGTCGTCGACGAGTTCGCGGCCCTGGTCAACGAGGTCCCCGAGTTCGTGGACGGCGTCGTGGACGTCGCCCAGCGCGGCCGGTCCCTCGGGCTGCACCTCATCCTCGCCACGCAGCGTCCCGCGGGCGTCATCAAGGACAACCTGCGCGCCAACACGAACCTGCGCGTCGCGCTGCGCATGGCCGACGAGGACGACTCGACGGACATCCTCGGCATCCCCATGGCCGCGCACTTCGACCCGTCGATCCCGGGTCGCGGCGCCGTGAAGACCGGCCCCGGCCGGATCACGCCGTTCCAGACCGGCTACGCCGGCGGCTGGACGACGTCGCGCCCCGAGCGTCCCCGGATCGACGTGCAGGAGATGTCGTTCGGCACCGGGGTGCGCTGGGAGCTCCCGGAGCCCGAGGTCGAGGAGGTCACGGACCCCGGCCCCAACGACATCGCGCGCGTCGTCGCGACGATCTCGCGGGCCGCGACCGAGGCCGCCGTCCCGATGCCGCGCAAGCCGTGGCTCGCCGAGCTCGCGCCGACGTACGATCTCGCGCGCCTGCCCAACCCGCGCACGGACACGATGCTGCTGCTCGGCGTGGAGGACGACCCGAAGTCGCAGGCCCAGCCGACGGTGTTCTACGAGCCCGACCGCGACGGCAACATGGCGATCTACGGCACGGGCGGCTCGGGCAAGAGCGCGACGCTGCGGACGATCGCGGTCTCGGCCGCCATCACCGCGCGCGGCGGCCCCGTCCAGGTGTACGCGATCGACGCGGGCGCGAGCGGCCTGCGGATGCTCGAGGACCTGCCGCACGTCGGCGCCGTCATCTCGGGCGACGACGAGGAGCGCGTCCAGCGCCTGCTGCGCACCCTGCGCGACCTCGTGGACGAGCGGTCCGCCCGCTACGCCGCCGTCCGCGCGGGCAGCCTCGACGAGTACCGCCGGCTCGCCGGCGCGCCCGACGAGCCGCGCATCCTGCTCCTGGTCGACGGCATCGGCGCGTTCCGCGAGTCGTACGAGTTCCGGCCCGCGCACGCGTTCCCCGTGTGGGGCGCGTTCACGGCCGTCGCGACCGACGGGCGCCAGGTCGGCGTCCACGTCGTCGTCGCGGGCGACCGCGCGGCGTCGGTCCCGACGTCGCTCGGCTCGACGATCCAGAAGCGGCTCGTGCTGCGCCTCGCGAGCGAGGACGACTACCTGACGCTCGGCGTCCCGAAGGACGTGCTGTCGCTGACGTCCCCGCCCGGGCGCGGCGTCCTCGACGAGAACGAGGTCCAGGTCGCGGTGCTGGGTGGCGACCCGAACGTCGCGCTCCAGGCGCGCGAGCTCGGCAAGCTTCGCGACGCGATGACGCGGCTCGGCATCCCGCAGGCGCCGGGCGTCGAGCGGCTGCCGGACGGTTTCGCGCTCGAGTCGCTGCCCGAGGTCACGGGCGGGCGCCCGACGATCGGCCTCGACGACCTCGACATCGCGCCCGTAGGGCTCCCCGCGCGCGGCACGTTCATGCTCTCCGGCCCTCCCGGGGGCGGCCGCACGACGGCGCTCGTCACCATCGCGCAGGCCGTGCGCCGGGCGCGCGCGGGTCGGGTCGTGTACCTCTCGCCGCGCCGCACGAGCATCTCCGCGCTCGACGCGTGGGACACCGTCGCGACGTCGCCCGAGGAGGTCGTGACGCTCCTCGAGACGCTCACCCAGGCGATCGAGGGCGGGTCGCTGCGTCCTGGCACGCTCACGGTGCTGGTCGAGTCGGTGACCGAGTTCACCGGCACCCCGGCCGAGCAGCCGCTCGTCGCGTTCGTGCGGGCCGCCACGCGGGCCGAGCAGCTCGTCGTGGGCGAGGCGGAGTCCTCGACGTGGGGCCAGGCGTGGGCGATCGCGCAGCCGTTCAAGGCGGGCCGCACCGGTCTGCTCCTGACGCCCGGCGACCTCGACGGCGACACGCTGCTCGGGACGGGGCTGGGCCGCATCCGCCGCGCGGACTTCCCGCCGGGACGCGGTTTCCTCGTGGTCTCGGGGAGGGCACGCAAGCTGCACGTCGCGCTCCCGCGGTAGCGACGTGACGACCACGGGCACCTCATGGGGACACCTCCCCATCGACGGCGCTCGTGGCCCGATGGTTGAGTACTGCCATCGACAACGGGACGACGTCCACGCAGGGTGGGGGTCGAGACACAGAAGGAGAACACCATGGCTGGTGGCATGTGGGGCGCGAACGTCGAGGAGCTCCGTGGGCTCGGTCAGACGCTGCAGCAGAAGGCGGACGAGATCCGGACGACGATGCAGAACCTGAACTCCCAGATCCAGAGCGTGCCGTGGGAGGGCCCCGACGCCCAGCAGTTCAAGGGCAGCGACTGGCCGGCCGCGCAGACGCAGCTGAACAACGTCGCGCAGACGCTGACGGACGCGGGCCAGAAGGCCACGCAGAACGCGCAGCAGCAGGAGCAGGCTTCGAACAGCTGATCCGGCTGAGCTCCGCCGAGGGCGCGGGACCCCGAGAGGGTCCCGCGCCCTCGGCGTACGCGCGCCCGGGCTCGGGTGCGAGACTGCTGACGCGCCCGGTGGCGCCCACCCCCGACGAGAGGACCTGACGCATGACCGAGCTGCGCTACCCGAGCGACGACTTCCCCGCGCCCGTGGGGGTGCGCGTGGTCGCGCCGGAGAGGTGGGTCCCGCTCCCGCACGTGGGCCTGCCGCTCGCGCTCGGCCGCGAGGTCGACCCGGGGGAGTTCAACCCGAACGTCATCGTCACGGTGTCGCGGATCCGGGCGGAGCAGACGCTCGACGACGCGCACGCCGAGGTGCTCCGCAAGCTCCGGCCGATGCCGCGCCTGCGCGAGCTCGACGGCGGCGAGGTGGACGTCGACGGCCTGCCGGGGCGCTGGCTGGAGGCGTCGTTCAAGGGGGGCGGGGGCACGGTCCTCGTGCAGGCGGTGCGCACCGTCGTGGTCCCGCGCGGCCCCGTGGCCGACCTCGTGCAGACGACGGGGACGTGCACGCTGACGCAGCACCCGTGGGCCGCGGCGGAGATCCGCGCGGTCCAGGAGAGCCTCCGCGTCGACCGCTGACCCCCGGCGTTACATTCGCCCGGACCGCAAGACGGGGTATCCAGCAGGCGAGACCGGTGTCAGGCTGGTCACGGAGGAGAGGGTCCGAGTGAGGCAACCCTCACCCCAGTCGTACAATCGAGAGGTCTCCTGCGGCCGGTACCCACCGGTCGACGCGGAACGGCCCGTCGGCCGCGCGGGAGAGACCCCCGTCCTCGACCGGAAGGCGCCCTGTCCTGTGAGCAGCATCCGTCCACTGCGCGTCGCGATCGTCGGCGCTGGTCCCGCCGGGATCTACGCCGCGGACATCCTGTCCAAGACCGACCTCGACGTGAGCATCGACCTGTTCGAGCGCCTGCCCGCGCCGTTCGGGCTCGTGCGCTACGGCGTCGCGCCGGACCACCCGCGCATCAAGCAGATCATCGTCGCGCTCCACAAGGTGCTGAGCCGCGGCGACATCCGCCTGCTCGCGAACGTGGACTACGGCGTCGACCTCAAGCTGGACGACCTGCGCCAGTACTACGACGCGGTGATCTTCTCGACCGGCTCGATCCGTGACGCGGCGCTCCCGATCGAGGGCATCGACCTCCCGGGCTCCTACGGCGCGGCGGACTTCGTGTCCTGGTACGACGGCCACCCCGACGTCCCGCGCACGTGGCCGCTCGAGGCCCAGCAGGTCGCGGTCCTCGGTGCCGGCAACGTCGCGCTCGACGTCGCGCGCGTGCTCGCCAAGCACGCGGACGACCTGCTGCCGACCGAGGTCCCGCAGAACGTCTACGAGGCGCTCAAGGCGTCGCCGGTCACCGACGTGCACGTCTTCGCGCGCCGCGGCCCGGCGCAGGCCAAGTTCTCGCCGCTCGAGCTGCGCGAGCTGGGCCACGTCCCGGACGTCGACGTCATCGTCTACCCGGAGGACTTCGAGTTCGACGAGGGCTCGATGGCCGCCATCAGCTCCTCGAACCAGACGAAGCAGGTCGTCAAGACCCTCACCGACTGGACGCTCAAGGACCCGAGCGAGAACACGGCGTCGCGCCGCCTGCACCTGCACTTCCTCCACGCGCCGTCGGCCGTCCTCGGCGACGGCAAGGTCGAGGCGCTGCGGACCGAGCGCACGCGTCTCAACGGCGACGGCACGGTGTCCGGGACGGGCGAGTTCCACGAGTGGCCCGTCCAGGCCGTGTACCGCGCGGTCGGCTACTTCGGCTCGCCGCTCCCGGAGATCCCCTTCGACGAGCTCAAGGGCGTCATCCCCAACCGCGAGGGCCGCGTCGTCGACATCGATGGCGAGCACCTCCCCGGCGTCTACGCGACGGGCTGGATCAAGCGCGGTCCCGTGGGCCTCATCGGGCACACGAAGTCCGACGCGTCCGAGACCGTCCGGCACCTCGTCGAGGACGTCACGGGCGCGGGCGACGGCGGCGACGTCGCGGCGGCCGACCTCACGGCGGGCCGCGTCGCGCCGCTCGGCGAGCCCGAGGCCGTCCTGGACTTCCTGCGCGAGCGCGGCGTCGACCCGATCGAGTGGTCGGGCTGGGAGCTCCTGGACGCGTACGAGCGCTCGCTCGGCGAGCCGCACGGGCGCGAGCGCATCAAGGTCGTGCCGCGCGAGGACATGATCCGCGTCGCGCGCGGCCAGTCGCAGGCCGGCTGACCCGGCCCCGGCCGCACGCCCGACGGCGCCCCACCCGCACCCGGGTGGGGCGCCGTCGTCGTCCCGGGCGTGGTCCGGGACCTCCCTCGTCGCGGGTGCCCGACGCCGTCGCCCCGCCCGGGAACGGGACGGTCGCCTCGGGCGTTCATCCAGGTGGGCGTCGGCAGGGTCGGCGCCCGTCGGGCGCCCGGCACACCGCGCGGGCGGGCCCGGGGCGCGGAAGGGAGCACAGCGTGGGGCGTCAGCACTTCAACGGTCTCAAGACGGCGGGCCTGTTCGGCGTCATGTGGGCCATCGTCCTGGGCCTGTGGGCCCTGTTCGGCGCGCGCGCGAACCTGCTGTGGGTGTTCGTCGGCATCGGCCTCGTCACGACGTTCTACGGCTACTGGAACTCCGACAAGATCGCGATCCGCGCGATGCACGCGCGCCCGGTGAGCGAGCTCGAGCAGCCCGCCATGTACCGGATCGTGCGCGAGCTCTCGACCGAGGCGCGCCAGCCGATGCCGCGCCTGTACGTCTCGCCCACCCAGGCGCCCAACGCGTTCGCGACGGGTCGCAACCCGAAGAACGCCGCCGTGTGCTGCACCGAGGGCATCCTGCGCCTGCTCGACGAGCGCGAGCTGCGCGGCGTCCTCGGGCACGAGCTCATGCACGTGTACAACCGCGACATCCTCACGTCGTCGGTCGCGGGCGCGCTCGCCGGGGTCATCACGTCGCTCGCGCAGTTCCTGCTGATCTTCGGCGGCGACCGCGACCGCGGCGGCAACCCGCTCGCGGCGATCGCCATGGTGGTCCTCGCGCCGATCGCGGCGATGCTCGTGCAGCTCGCGATCTCGCGCACGCGCGAGTACGACGCGGACGAGGACGGCGCGAAGCTCACCGGGGACCCCCTCGCGCTCGCGTCCGCGCTGCGCAAGCTCGACGCCGGGACGCAGCGCGCCCCGCTGCCGCAGAACCGCGACCTCGTCGACGTCTCGCACCTCATGATCGCCAACCCGTTCCGCGGCGCGGGCGTCGGCAAGATGTTCGCGACCCACCCGCCGATGGCGGAGCGCATCAAGCGCCTCGAGGCGATGGCCGGCCACGGCCCGGGCTACGGCGGCATCACGTACCACTGACCGGCCCGCACCGGAGTGCAGGGCCTGGAGCGCGGTGGCCGCGCTCAGCGGGCCGTCGTCCTCCTCGGCGCGCCGCGCAGGGCCTCGACGGCGTCGAACAGGACGCGCGCGACGCCGTCGTGGTCGTTCGAGCCCGTGCGGTCGGTCGCCGCAGCGAGCACGTCGGGGTGCGCGTTCGCGACGGCGAACGAGCGCCCTGCCCAGCGCAGCATGGGCAGGTCGTTGGGCATGTCGCCGAACGCCCAGACGTCGTGCGGTTCGACGCCGAGGCGCGCGCACCAGCGCGCGAGCGCGGCGTCCTTGGTGACCGTCGGGGCGAGCAGCTCGGCGAGCCCTGCCGCGCCGGAGTAGGCGAGGTGGGCGCGGTCCCCGACGGCGTCGCGCACGCGCGCGAAGAACGTCTCCTGCGCCGTCGTCTGCCCGTCCGCGACGACGACCGGCTGCGTCGCGGGGGCGTCCTCGACGGGCACGGCGGGGTCGCGCGCGAGGATCTTGCCGACGGGCTGCCGTCCCGCGTCGCCCGGCGCGTCGTCGTGGCCGAGCGTCGTCTCGACCACGGCGACGACGTCGGCGTCGTCGTCCGGCGTCGAGCGGAAGCCCGGGTCGAACGTCGGGCCGTCGACGCGCTCGAACGCGAGGGTGACCCCCGGGACCGCGGTGCGCAGTTCCGCGACGAGCGCTGCCGCCTCGTCGTCCGCGAACCCGACCACGTCGAGCGGGCTCGCGGTCGCGAGGTCCCAGACGGCGGCCCCGCCGAGGCAGATGACGTGCCCGTGCCCGCCCACGACGTCGGCCAGCGCGCCGAGCCAGCGCGGCGGCCGGGCGGTGACGAACACCACCTCGACGCCCGCGTGCTCGGCCGCGCGCAGGGCGGAGCGGGTGCGCTCCGAGACGGTGCCGTCGGAGCGCAGGAGCGTGCCGTCGAGGTCCGTCGCGACGACGCGCGGGAGCCCGCTCGGCGACGCGGCGGGACGGCCCGGCGCGACCGGGCGCGGGCCGCCGTCGGGCACGGTCACGGTGACTACCGGTAGTTCGTGAACTGCAGCGCGACGTCGAGGTCGGCGCCCTTGAGCAGCGCGATGACGGTCTGGAGGTCGTCGCGCGACTTGCTCGTCACGCGCACCTCGTCGCCCGTGATCTGGGTCTTCACGGCCTTGGGGCCCTCGTCGCGGATGATCTTGGTGATCTTCTTCGCGTTCTCGCTCGACAGGCCCTCCTTGAGGGTCGCGACGAGGCGGTACTCCTTGCCCGACGCCTTGGGCTCCTTGTCGCCCGTGTCGAGGGACTTGAGCGAGATGCCGCGCTTGATGAGCTTGGTCTCGAACACGTCGAGGATCGCGAGCACGCGCTCGGCCGAGTTGGCGACCATGACGATCGTCTCGCCGCTCCAGGCGATCGACGCGCCGACGTTGCGGAAGTCGTAGCGCTGCGAGACCTCCTTGGCGGCCTGGTTCAGCGCGTTGTCGACCTCCTGGCGGTCGACCTTGCTGACGATGTCGAACGACGAGTCGGTCATGGGTGGTCCTCTCTCGGGCCGGGAACGGTGCTGGGTCCCACCGTAGTCGAGCGTGCTCAGCGGCGGGCCGCGAGGCGCGTCGCGCGGGCGGTGCGCAGACCGTCGACCGACAGCACGACGAGCGCGAGCCAGACGAGCCCGAAGCCCGCCCACCGCGTCGGCGACATGGGCTCGTGGAACACGAGCAGGCCGAACAGGAACTGCAGCGCCGGGCCCAGGTACTGCAGGAGGCCGACGACGCTCAGCGGCAGCCGCCGGGCGGCCGCGCTGAACAGCAGCAGCGGCAGGGCCGTGACGACCCCGGCGGAGGCGAGCAGCAGCGCGTGCCCGACGCCCTCGGTGCCGAACGTGCCGGCTCCCGTGGCTCCCAGCCACCCGAGGTAGACGAGCGCGACGGGCGTGAGCACCGCCGTCTCGACGGCGAGCCCCGGGAGCGCCTCGACGGTGCGGCCCACACGGTTCTTCACCAGGCCGTAGAGGCCGAACGAGCCGGCGAGGACGAGCGCGATCCACGGCAGGCCGCCGGCGCCGGTGCTGATGACGACGACGGCGGCCGCGCCGACGCCGACCGCGACCCACTGCGCGGGCCGCAGCCGCTCGCGCAGGACGGCCACGGCGAGGAGCACGGTGACGAGCGGGTTGATGAAGTACCCGAGCGCGGCGTCCAGCACGTGGCCGGAGAGGACGCCGTACACGTAGACCGTCCAGTTCGTCACGATGAGGACGGCGGCGACGGCGAGCGTCCCGAGCGTGCGGGGCGACCGGAGGGCGGCGACGAAGCCCCCGAGCTGGCGCGTCGCGGCGAGCAGCACGAGGCAGAAGAGCAGGCTCCACACGACGCGGTGGGCGATGATCTCGAGCGGTGCGGCCGGCTCCAGGAGCGGGAAGTACAGGGGCATCGCGCCCCAGAGGAAGAACGCGCCGGCACCGAGCAGCAGGCCCCAGCGGTCCGTCGGGGCGGGTGCGCCGCGGCCCGTGCCCGACGGCGCGGGTGCCGCGGCGTCGGACGGTGCGGCGGGAACGGACGGGGCGTCCGGGGGCGCGGGCGTCCCGGTGCCGGGGAGGTGGCCCGGCGCGGGGGAGGGGTGGGTCACCGCACCACTGTACGGAGAGGCGCCCACACGCGGATTTCGCACCTGGTCCGCTCGGGCTGTATCGTTGGCTCGCCCGCACGGCAGGGGCTGCACCTGGTGCAGCGACCACCGGCGAGCGACAACTCCACACGGCAGGTTGCCCGAGCGGCCAAAGGGATCTGACTGTAAATCAGACGGCTCAGCCTTCGGGGGTTCGAATCCCTCACCTGCCACCGGAGCGACGGGGCGTCACCCACGGGTGGCGCCCCGTCGTCGTGCCGGTCCGGTGCGTGGGGCGTGCCCCGCGGAGCGCGTCGCCGGGCACGGTCCGACGGCCCGGAAACGGCGGAACGACGCCGATTTCTCTCGGCGCCATGTTCCGTGTAGAGTTTTCCGCGCTGCCCCGATAGCTCAGTCGGCAGAGCGTCTCCATGGTAAGGAGAAGGTCAAGGGTTCGATTCCCTTTCGGGGCTCTGTGGTGACGCGGGGTCGTCTTGCTGGAATACTGCAAGGCGACCTCGCGTTCAGTCACGCGGCGGGGTAGCTCAGATGGTTAGAGCGCACGACTCATAATCGTGAGGTCGCGGGTTCGATCCCCGCCTCCGCTACCACTTTCGACAACCTCGCACGGCGGCCGGCGTCGTGCGACCTGCACAGCACATGCGCCCTCCGGAGGCGCGAGAGGTGGCTCACTACCGTGGCAAGCAAGAGCGCTGACGTTCGCCCCAAGATCACGCTGGCCTGCGTGGACTGCAAGGAGCGCAACTACATCACGAAGAAGAACCGTCGCAACGACCCGGACCGCCTGGAGCTCGCGAAGTTCTGCCCGCGCTGCGGCAAGCACACCGCGCACCGCGAGACCCGCTGAGCCTCCGGCTCCGCACCCGCGACCCGCAGTGAGCGTCAACCTGGCCTACGTCGGCCGCGAGTACCCCGCGAACGCGCCGTACTCGGTGGGGCGCGAGAAGCTGCGCGAGTTCGCGGGCGCCGTCGGCGCCACCCACCCCGTGCACCACGACCTCGTGGCGGCGCGGGGTGCTGGCTATCCGGACCTCGTCGCACCTCCGACCTTCGCGGTCGTCGTCGCCCAGCGGGCGGAGGGGCAGCTCATCGAGGACCCGGAGGCGGGCATGGACTTCTCGCGCGTCGTCCACGCGGACGAGCGCTTCACGCACCACCGGCCGATCGTCGCGGGCGACGAGCTCGTGACCGTGCTGCACGTGGACTCGATCGTCGAGCGAGCCGGCCTCGCGATGGTCACCACGCGCTGCGAGATCGCGGCCCTGTCCGACGCCGGCGCCGAGCCGGTCGTGACCGTCACCTCGACCCTCGCCGTCCGCGGGGAGGGCGCATGAGCACCGACGTCACCCGTCCCGTCCTCGCCGACCTCTCCGTCGGCGACGTGATCGGCACGCGCACGGTCGAGGTCGACCGCGCCCGCCTCGTGCGGTACGCCGGTGCGAGCGGCGACTTCAACCCCATCCACTGGAACGACGCGTTCGCGGCCGAGGTCGGCCTGCCGGGCGTCATCGCGCACGGCATGTTCACCATGGGGGCCGCCGTCGCGCTGGTGGAGGACTGGGCCGGTGACCCGGGCGCGGTCGTCGACTACCAGACGCGCTTCACCCGCCCCGTGCCCGTGCCCAACCCGGGCGTCGCGACGCTCGAGGTGACGGGCACCGTCGGCGCGATCGACGGCGAGGCGGGCACCGTCCGCGTCGACCTCACGGTCACGTTCGAGGGCGCGCGCGTGCTCGGCAAGACGCAGGCCGTCGTCCGCCTCTGACCCGCGGTCGCCCGGGGCGACCACGCGCTCCTGACGCCACGAGGGCGCCGCACCCGGCCGGGTGCGGCGCCCTCGTCGTCTCGAGGACTCAGCAGGTCTTCCAGCAGTCGGGGCCGCCGCTCGCCGGGGGCGGCCCGGCGACCTCTCCCTCGTCGAGATACGTGGTGTGCAGCACGACGTGCTGCAGTGCGGCGGCGCCGTCGCCGTCCGACCCCGCGGTCGGGGCGTCGGCGGTGGGCTCGGAGCCGGACGTGCCGAGATCGACGTCGAAGGTGAGCTCGAGGAGCCGGTGCTCCGCCGTGTCGTAGACGAGCCGCACGATCCGGTTGCTCTGGTCCTGGCCGACCCATTCGAGGCCCTCCCCGGTGCGCCCCTGCGTGTCCTGGACGGCGCCGAGCGGGGTGCTGGCCGCCAGCCCGGTGAGCGTCGCCCAGAGCCCGTCGCGCACGGCGGGCGAGGTGGGGCCGCTGTGCAACAGGTTCCACGTCTTCTGGGCGAGCGCGTCCTCGTTCACGGTCCCGACCTCCGCCCGGACGCTGTCGCGCAGGAGCGCGTCGAGCTCCGCCGGGTCCGTCGGGAGCGTGGCGAGCTCGTCCCAGCCGAGCCGGACGTGCTCCCCGTCGATGACGAGCGACCCGAACGTCGAGCCGGGCGAGGGTTCCATGGCGTCGTCCCCCTCGAAGGCTCGGTACGAGTCGCCCTCCGGATCACGCGCGGTCCAGTACGTGATGCCCTGCGAGCGCTCCTCGGTCCGTCCGTCGCTGGTCGTCTCCGTGCTGGTCGTCAGGGTGCGGACGCGCCAGTACGGCCCGTCGGCCGGGCCGTTGCCCTGCGGCCTCCCGTCGGGGACCGGCGCCGCGGCGTCGCCGCCGCTCGCCGGAGCGATCTGCGACGGGTGCGTGGGACTGGGCTCCGACCAGTAGGACGCCGCACCCACCCCGCCGGCGACGACCGCGAGCGCGCACAGGCCCGAGACCACGGTGCGGCGCCGTCGTCGGCTGCGGCGGGCCGTCGGGAGCACGCGGTCGGTGTCGACGTCGATGCGGGGGGCGAGCGTGTCGACCCGTGCGCGCAGCGCGCGCACGAACGTCTCGTCGTCGGTCGGAAGGGTGCCGGTCATGGCTGCCTCCTGTCGGTCCGGTCGGTGGGGCGGTGGTGCGGCGCGCCGGCGGTGCCGAGGACGGAGCGGAGCTGTCCGAGCCCGCGGGACGCCGTGGACTTCACGGTGCCGACGGAGACGCCGAGGTCGTCGGCGACCTCCCTCTCGCTCAGCCCGACGAGGTGGCGCAGCACGACGACCCGGCGCTGGCGGGCCGTGAGCGTCGCGAGCGCGCGGACGAGGGCGTCCCGCTCGGCGTGCTGGTCGGCCCGGGCGTCGCTCGCCGTCTCGGGTAGGTCGGGCGGAGCGACGAGCACCTCCCGTCGTCGGCGGCGCCACGTGTCGACCCGCAGATTGGCGAGGGTGCGGCGGGCGTACGCGTAGGGATCGCGCTCACGAGCCGTGCGCCAGTGCAGGTACGTGCGGGTCAGGGCCTGCTGGACGAGCTCGTCGGCCAGGTGCGCGTCGCCGCACAGCAGCCACGCGGTGCGCGCGAGCCGGGGAGCGGCGCTCGCCATGAAGTCGCTGAACTCCTGCTCGTGCGACGTGACCACCCGGACGACGGGGAGCAGGGCGTCGGGTGGTGGGCTCTCGTCGGGCTGGTCGTCGGCCGAGAGGGCGATCGCGTTCACGGTCATGACTGTCACACGCGCGAGGGCTCCCGAAGGTTGAGTCTCCGGCGTGCGATGCGGCGCACCGGGTTCGATACGTCTCGCCTCGGCACACCCCTTTCGCCGTGAGAGCGCTCCCACTATGGTGGGTCGCGCCACTCACGACGTCGAAGGAGACGCTCATGACCCAGCTCGACGGCCGCTCTGGACGGCCCGACCTCACCGCGCACGACCCCGGTCCCGCTCGCGGCGTCGACCGACGCACCGTCCTCGCCCTCGGCGGCGCGCTCGCGCTCGCGGGGCTGACCGCGACCCCGGCGGCGGCCCGCTCGGGTGCGACCCTGCCTGCGGCGACGGGCGCCGTCGGGCAGACTGCCGGCGTCCCGGCGCGGGGCCGCGCGGCGTCGGTCCGGCGCGCCCACGGCTTCCTCGCCGCGGCGACCGACGCCTACCCGGAGGTGAACCCCGGCCCGCGGCTCGCGCAGTCCTACGCCGACCAGCTCGGGCTGTTCTCCACCGCGTTCGTCTACGACAACGCCCTCGCGATCCTCGCGACGCTCACCGCGGGGCACCGCCACCTCGACCGCGCGCGGGCGCTCGGCGACGGGCTCGTGTTCGCGCTCGAGCACGACCCCGACCACGACGACGGCCGGCTCCGGCAGGCGTACAACGTCGGTCCCTACACGTTCTACGACGGCACGCCGCAGGAGCACGGGCTCGTGCTCCCCGACGGGACGGCGAACGTCGGGTGGCAGTTCGGCTTCCTCGGGACGGCGGTCGGGGACATGGCCTGGCCGGGCATCGCCCTGCTGCACCTGCACGCCGTGACGCGCGAGCGACGCTACCTCGACGCCGCCCGGCGGATCGGCGAGTGGATCGTCGCGCACACGTGGTCGCAGGCGCCCCTCGGCGGGTTCTCGTTCGGCGTGGACGGCGGCAACGCCCCGATCCCGAACGGCTCGACCGAGCACAACGTCGACTGCGTCGCGTTCTTCCGCCAGCTCGGGTCCGTGACGCGCGACCGGCGCTGGAGCCGTGCCGCCGAGCACGCGCGCGCGTTCGTCGACCGCATGTGGGAGCCCGACGGCGGCTACCTCTACACCGGCACGAACGACGGCACCGAGATCAACCGGGACCCGCTCCCGCTCGACCCGCAGACGTGGGGCTGGCTCGCGCTGCGCGAGCGGCGCTACGCCCGTGCCCTGGACTGGGCGGACGACGCGCTGGCCGCGCGCGACGTCGCGGGCGAGGGGGTGTCGCAGCTCCCCGCGGGCACGGTCGTCGAGGGCGTGACGTTCTCGAGCGCGAGCCTCACGTCGACGGCCTCGTACAACGACCTGCCGGTGCACCCGCAGGGCGTGTGGCTGGAGGGGACGGCGCAGCTCGCGTCGGCGCTCGCGGACCGCGGGGCGCGCGGGCGGGGGAGCCGCGACGACCGGCGGCGGGGGCGCCGGGGCTGCGAGCGGGACGACGACCGGGTCCGCGCCGAGGGCCTGCTGCGGGAGGTCCAGGGCGTGCAGGAGGGCGTCGGCGCCGGTCAGACGGTCGGGGGCGCGCCGCTGCCCGAGCGCGCGGGCGTCGTCGCGGCGTCGAGCCTGCTCGACTCGGGGTTCGGGTTCGGGTACTTCCAGGTCCAGCACGTCGGCGCGACGTCGTGGTACCTGCTCGCCGCGGCGCGCGCGAACCCGCTCCAGCCGGGCCGGCTGGGCTGACGCGCGGGCTCAGGTGGTGGGGGCGGGGCCCGTCGTCGTCCCCACCACCAGCTCGACGTCGAGCTCGACCGTGGTGGGCGCCTCGCCCGCGAGCTGGCGGATGACGGCCAGCCCCAGCTCGGCGCCCTTGCGCGCGAGCGGCTGGTGCACGCTCGTCAGCACGTCGGGGGCCAGCCACGGGAGGTCGAGCCCGTCGAAGCCCGCGACCGAGACGTCGTCGGGCACGCGCAGCCCGAGCTCGCGCGCGGCGAGCAGCGCGCCCGCGGCGAGGAGGTCGGAGTGGGCGATGACGGCGGTCGGCCGGGTCGCGGGGTCGGCCGGCTCGGTCGTCCCGTCGGCCGCGGGGCGGCCGAGCAGGGCGAGCGTGGCGGAGCGGCCGTGCTCGACGAGCGAGGCCTCGGTCTCCCAGCTCGCGACCGGCTCGACGACGTCGCGCACGCCCGCGAGGCGGTTGGCCGTCGGGGTGCGGTCCACCTGCGCGAGCCGCGCGGCGTCGAGCGGTCCGCTGCGGTCGGACGTGTCGAGGGGGAGCGAGACCTCGGCGATGCGCGTGTGCCCGAGCTCGACCAGGTGCCGCACGGCGTCCGCGGTGCCCGCGCGGTCGTGGATGAGGACGAGCGGGGCGCCCTCGACGGGGCGGCCCTCGCCGACGACGACGGGCACGCCGCGCCGCTGGAGCGCGGCGAGCGTCGCGTCGTCCGTACCGACGCCCCACACGAGCACCGCGACGTCCATGGCCGCGCTCTCGACGAGCGGGTCGACGGCGCGTGCGGGGTCGTCGGACGGGATGCCGGGGATGAGCAGCACGCCGAGGCCGTTCTCGCCCAGGGTCGAGACGAGGCCGTCGAGCACCTGGACGGCGACCGGGTCGCGGAACGCGCGGCGGAGCTGGTCGCCGACGACGACCCCCACGACGCCCGACCGGCCCGAGCGGAGCTGGCGGCCCAGCGGGTTCGGTCCGGTGTACCCGAGCTCCTTCGCGGCGTCGAGCACGCGCGCACGGGTCTCCGGGGTGATCGGCCCGGCGCCGGAGAACGCGAGGGAGGCCGTCGAGACGGAGACCCCCGCGAGCTCGGCGACCTTGGCGAGCGTGGGCCGGTGAGCCGGCGCGGCGGGCGCCGCGGGCTCCCGGTTCCCGGGGGTGTCGCTCATCACGCTCCCTGCCTCCCGCGGGCGCGGGATTCTCGATTGACGCGCGGCCAGCGTACCCGCACACTGGTGACCATGCCTCGAATCGATTCGAAGAGCACTCTCGTCCGTCGGATCGAATCGATTCGAGGAGGTGCTGCGCAGTTCCCGTCCGGCCCCGGGTCCGACGCCCGCGCCCTGGCCAGGGCCCGCTGGGTGCTCCTCGGGGTGTTCGCGCTCAACGGCGTCATGATGTCGAGCTGGCTCGCGCGCCTCCCCTCCGTGCGCGACGCACTCGGCCTCGGCCCCGCAGACCTGGGCGTCGTGCTCCTCGCGGGCGCCGTCGGGGCGCTCCTCACGGTCACCGCGGCCGGACCCTTCGTCACGCGGTTCGGCGGCCGGGTCGCGTTCGCCGTCTCGGCGGGCCTGTTCGGCGTCGCGTTCCTCCTGCTCGGGCTCGGTCCCGCCACCGGGTCGGTCGCGCTCCTCGCCGCGGGCATCTTCGTCAACGGCATGGCGTTCTCGCTCGGCAACGTGCCGATGAACGTGGAGAGCGCGGGCATCGAGCGGCGCGTCGGGCGCACGATCCTGCCCCAGTTCCACGCCGCGTTCTCCGTCGGCGCCGTCGTGGGCTCGCTGGTCGGCGCGGCGTGCGCGCACGCCGAGGTGCCCGTCGTCGTGCAGTTCGTCGCGACCGGGGTCGTGGCCACCGTGTGGCGGCTCGCCGCGATCCCCGCCACGGTCCACGACACCCTCCCGACGCGGACCCCCGCGCCCGGCACAGCGGCGCCGGCCCCGGTCGACGCGCTCGGCGACGCCGTCGTCGACGTCGAGACGGCGGGCCTGCGCGCGCGCCTCGCCCGGCGCGGTGCCCGGCTCGGCGCCGCGCTGTCGGCATGGCGCGAGCCGCGCACGCTGCTCATCGGGCTCGTCATCCTCTCGGCCGCGCTCTCCGAGGGCTCCGCCAACGACTGGCTGTCCCTCGCCGTCGTGGACGGGTTCGCCCAGACCGAGGCCGTCGGCGCGGTCGTCTTCGGCACGTTCGTCGCCGCCATGACCGTGATGCGCCTCGCGGGCACGCGCCTCATCGACCGGTTCGGCCGCGTCACCGTGCTCCGCGCGTCGGGCGTCGCGTCGATCGCCGGTCTCGTGCTGTTCGGGTTCGCGCCGACGCTCCCGCTCGCGGCCGTCGGGGTCGTCCTGTGGGGCTTCGGCGCCGCGCTCGCGGTGCCCGTCGGGATCGCCGCGGCGTCCGACGAGCCCCTGCGGGCCGCGAGCCGCGTCTCGGTCGTGTCGGCGTTCTCCTCGATGGCGTCGCTCGCCGCGCCGCCGCTCCTCGGCCTCGCCGCCGAGGCGATGGGCGCGCGCCACGCGCTCGTCCTCATCGTCGCCGCGATGGTCCTCAGCGTCCTCCTCGCGCGCCAGGTCGCACCCCTGGGCACCGCCGCCGCCCGTGCGGCGCGCCCGGCGCTCGGCACCGACGACGCCGCACCCGTCGCGGTGCAGGATGGTCCGGTGGACGTCCTGACCCCCGGCGCGCACGCCCCGGACGCCGTGGGCGGCCCCGCCCTGGCCGACGGCGCCCGTCGTCGCCGCCCGTGGCGCAGCGTCCGCGCGGGGTCCTCCGCCACCGCCCACCGGGCCGCGTCCCGCCGCCCCCGCACCCGCCCGTCGCACCGCCGCGAGGAGACCTCCGCATGACCACCGCCCGCCCCGACCGCCGCGTCGTCGCCCTCGCCACCTGGTCCGTCTTCGCGGTCTTCTTCCTCAACGGGTTCAACTTCGCGACGTGGGCCTCCCGCCTGCCCGCGGTGCGGGACTCGCTCGGCTTCACCGAGGCGCAGATGGGCCTCCTGCTGCTCTTCATGGCGGTCGGGTCGCTGCTCGCGCTGCCGCTGTCCGGGATGGTCGTCCAGCGGCTCGGTGCCTCGAAGGCCGTGACGGTCTTCGCCGTGACCAACGTCGTCGGTCTCGTCACCGCGGTCACGGGCGTCGCGACGGGGGAGGACGTCGTCGTGCGCGTCGGGCTGTTCCTCGCCGGGATCGGCACCGGCGTGTGGGACGCCGCGATGAACCTCGAGGGCGCCGCCGTCGAGCAGCGGCTCGGCAAGGCGATCATGCCGCGCTTCCACGCCGGGTTCTCGTTCGGCACCATGGCCGGCGCCGGCGTCGGTGCGCTCATGGCCGCGCTCCACGTGCCGGTCCAGGCGCACCTCACGGCCGCCGTCGTGCTGAGCCTCGTCGGCGTCCTGTGGTCCGTGCGGTTCTTCCTCCCCGCGGGCAAGGTGGACCACGCGGTCGCCGAGACCGTCGAGGACGCCGCCGGTGCCGACCCCGCCGCAGCGGCCGGGAGCGGGGCGTCGCACGGCACGGGCAAGGACGAGCGCGGGGCCCTCAGCGCGTGGACCGAGCCGCGCACCCTCCTCATCGGGCTCGTCGTGCTCGCGGCCGCGCTCACCGAGGGCGCCGCGAACGACTGGGTGAGCCTCGCCGTCGTCGACGGGTTCGGCACGTCCGACGCGATGGGCGCCGTCGGGCTCGCCGTGTTCCTCACCGCCATGACCGGGATGCGCCTGCTCGGGACGGGCCTGCTCGACCGCTACGGCCGCGTCGCCGTCCTGCGCCTGGGCGCCGCGCTCGCGCTGCTCGGCCTGCTCGTGTTCACGCTGTCCCCGAACCTCTGGGTCGCGCTCGTCGGCGTCGTCGCGTGGGGCATGGGTGCGGCGCTCGGGTTCCCCGTGGGGATGAGCGCCGCGTCCGACGACCCGGCGCGCGCCGCCGTGCGCGTGAGCGTCGTCGCGACGATCGGGTACTCCGCGTTCTTCATGGGGCCGCCGCTCATCGGCTTCCTCGCCGAGCACGTCGGCTACCGCGGGGCGCTCCTCGTGATCGCCGTGCCCGTCGTCGTCGGCCTGCTCGTCGTCGGCGCGACGCGACCGCTCCCCACGGCCGCCGGTGCCGCGGGCCAGCAGGCCGCCCAGGGCGCGGACCGCGCGGGGCGCGCCGACTGACGGGGAACCCGAACTACGCTGGACGGGTGACCTGCGAACCTGCCGCCCCCGTGGACCGTGACCTGCCCGAGATCGTCGGGACCGCCCCGGGGCTGCGTCCCGAGGCCGTCGGGACGCCGTCGCTCGCCGAGCTGACGACGCTGCGCGTGGGCGGGCCGGCGGACCGGTACGTCGAGGCGCACAGCGAGGCGGAGCTGCTGGAGATCGTCCGGGCCGCCGACGAGGCGGGGGAGCCGCTCCTCGTGATCGGGGGAGGCTCGAACCTGCTCGTGGGCGACGAGGGTTTCGGCGGCGTCGTCGTGCGCGACCTGCGGCGCGGGATCACCGTCGACGCGGAAGACTCGTGCGGGGGCGCGAGCTTCCACGCCCCGGCGGGCCAGGACTGGGACGAGCTCGTGGCGCGCGCGGTCGCGGAGGAGTGGGTCGGGGTCGAGGCGCTGTCGGGCATCCCGGGCACCGTGGGCGCGGCGCCGGTCCAGAACATCGGCGCGTACGGGCAGGACGTCGCGGGCGTGGTCTCGACCGTGCGGGTCTGGGACCGCGCGCGCTCGCGGGTGCGCACGCTCGCCCTGGGCGAGCTCGCGTTCGGCTACCGGACGTCGCTGCTCAAGCGCAGCATGCACGTGGACGCCGGCGCCGGGTCCGACGACGACGGCCCCTGGTACCCGTCGCCCCGCTACGTCGTGCTCGACGTGGGCTTCCAGGCGCGGCTCGGGTCGTTGTCGGCGCCGGTCGCGTACCCCGAGCTGGCACGCACGCTCGGGGTCCAGGTCGGGGACCGCGCGCCGAGCGCGGACGTGCGCGCCGCGGTGCTCTCCCTGCGCGCGCGCAAGGGCATGCTGCTCGACGGCGCCGGCCCCGACGTCGACCCCGCGGCGGGGCCCGACCACGACCGCTGGAGCGCCGGGTCGTTCTTCACGAACCCCGTCGTCCCTGCCGAGCAGGCGGACCTGCTCCCGGCCGAGGCCCCGCGGTACCCGGTCCGCACGGCGACCCCGACCCGGACCACCGGCCCGAGCCTCGGCGAGATCGACCCGACGCTCGTGAAGACGTCGGCCGCGTGGCTCATCGAGCACGCGGGCTTCACCAAGGGGTTCGGCGTGCACGGCCCGTCGAGCCTCGCGCGGCTGTCGACGAAGCACACGCTCGCGCTGACGAACCGCGGCGGGGCGAGCGCGGAGGACGTCGTCGAGCTCGCGCGCGCGGTGCGCGACGGCGTCGTGGAGGCGTTCGGCGTCGAGCTCGTGCCGGAGCCGGTGCTCGTCGGCGTCGCGCTCTGACCCGCCCGTCGCTGAGTGCATGATCTCGTCGCGTTCGGACCCCGCCGCCGCGACGAAGTCATGCACTCAGCGCACCGGGGGCTCGGCTCAGTAGACGAGGACGGTGGTGCCGGGGTCGGCGCGCCAGGTGTCCCAGAGCCAGTTCATGGCCGAGTTCGCGACGCGGACGCACCCGTGCGACGCGGGCCACGGCGGGATCGACCCCGAGCCGTGCACCGCGATCCCGCCGGTGAAGAACTTGGGGCGCCACATGTCGCCGAGCTCGAGGCTGGACGAGTGGTTCCCGTCGACCTGCCGGCCTACCTGGAACGTGCCGCGCGGCGTGCTCGCGCGGTAGGTGCGCCCCTTCGCCTCGTACGACTCGCCGTTCCCGGACGACGCGTTGACCACCGTGACGACGCGACCGTCCTCGACGGCGAGCAGGAGCTGGCGGTCGAGGTCGATCTCGACGACCTTGCCCGACCCGCTGCGCGGCTGCGGCGTGACGCCCTCGTCGAGCGCGGCCTGGGTCGCGGGCCCGACGACGCCGTCGCGCGAGAGGCCCGCCGCCTTCTGCAGGGCCCACACGGCCTGCTGGGTGCCGCCGCCGAAGTCGCCGTCGGGCGCGCCGATGAAGTAGCCGAGGTCGGCGAGGCGCTGCTGGAGGGCGACCACCCGCTCGCCGGTCGCCCCGCGCGCGAGCTCGACCGGCTCCGGCGGGGCCTCGGGCGTCGGCGTGGGCGTGGGCTCGGCGGCCGGCGGCGGCGTGCTGGGCTCGGGCGTCTCGGTGGGCGTCGGGTCGGGCTCGGGCGTCTCGGTGGGGGTGGGCTCCGGCGCCGTGGTGGGCGCGGACGGGCTCGGGCTCGTCGGCTCCGGCGAGGTCGGGCTCTCGGAGGCCGACGGCGTCCGCCCGGGCTCCATGTCCGGCAGGCCCGCCTGGCAGCCCGCGAGCGCCAGCGCGGCGGCGAGCGCGGGCACGACGGCGCGCGCGACCACCCGCCGGACGGGCCCGCGACGGCGCGGTGCCGCCGTCGGTCGCGCGCCGGTCGCGGGCGCGCTCGCCGTCGTGGGCGAGCGGACGGTTCCCTGCTCCACCTGGTCCCCCTTCGTCTGCCGCGGCGTCGCCGCGATGGTCCATCATGCGCCGTCCGCCGCGCCCGGTCGGACGACGGCGCCGGTTTCTCGGCGGATCGTGACCCGGTCGTGACGCACGGTCTGTGGCGCCGGTCGGTGCCCGGTCCGTGCCGGAGGTCAGTGCGGCGCGCCCCGCTCCGGGCGGTGCGCGCCGAGCAGCGCGCCGCGCAGGACGTCGACGATCGCGTCGTCCGACAGCCCGGCCTCGCGGCCGGTGCGCACGAGCTCGTGCGCGGCGTGGCGCGCGGCGACGTCCGTGGGGGAGACGCCGTCGGCGACGACCGTCCCGGCCCGACGACGCGTCGTGACGACCCCGGCCGCCTCGAGCTCCCGGTACGCGCGGGCCACCGTCCCGGGGGCGAGACCGAGGTCGGTCGCGAGCGCGCGGATCGTCGGGAGGCGGTCGCCGACGCGCAGCCGCCCGGCCGCGACGTGCGCGACGACCTGGCTCCGGATCTGCTCGTACGGGGCGAGGCCGGTGCGCAGGTCGATCTCGACGCGCAGCTCACCCATCGCGACGCCCGTGCCCCGCGGACGCCGGGGCGGCGACCTCCGCGTCGGGGTCCGGGGCGGGCCGCACGCCGACGGCGACCGCCACGAGGGCGATCACGACGGCGACGACCACGAGCACGACCGCCCCGGGGTAGCCCGCCCGGGCGGCGGCGTTCGCACCGTAGGCGAGCGTGCCGGCCGCGGTGAGCCCGAGCGCGAGCTGGGTGCCGCGCAGGACCCGGTGCGCGGACGCGCGACGCAGCGCGAGGTCCCACCCGGGCTCGACGCGCGGGACGGCGGGGCGGCGCGCGACCAGCCGGAGCACGCCCTCCGCGCCGGCCACGAGCAGCACGGCGCCGGCCGCGAGCCAGGCGCCGTAGAACCATCCGGGGTAGGGGCTGGTCGTCGACGTGACGTCGCCCAGCACGCGCGTCACGGACCGCCCGTCCGACCCGGCGGTGAGGCCGCCGACCGCGGTGAGCACGAGCACGAGGGCACCGAGGGCCCAGGTGAGGCGGCGCAGGCCGCGCGGCGCGACGTCGGGCACCGTGCGCGGGCGCAGCGTGGCCGCCCGGACCGCCGTGCGCTGGCGCGGCCAGGTGCGCTCGCCGACGGCGTGCGCCCCGAGGAACGCCAGGCCGACGAGCGCGGGGGAGAGCCCGACGAGCACGCCCTCCGCGAGGCCGCCGACGGCGGTCGTCACGGCCTGCACGAGGACGGCGCCCACGAGCGCGGCGGCGGTCGCCGCAGCGACGGTGACGGTCGTCGCGTGCCGTCGGGCGGCGCGGCGCACCGGGTCCCCGTCCGCGAGCCCGTGCAGGGCGGGCGCCGGCTCGCGGGTCAGCGCGCGCACGGCGAGCACCACGAGGGCGCCGACGCCCGCGAGCGCGGCGAGGGCGACGACGCTCCACAGCAGGTCGTATCCGGCGGGGAGGAACAGCTCGACCCCGTCCGGCTCCTCGGAGACGCTTTGTATCAACACATCGATACATTCCCACGGACCCGCCCGCGGGTCAAGGGTGGCCGGCGGCCCGGTGCGGACTCGATGAGAGGACTCTCATCGCGCTCTCACCCCCGTTCCACGCGCGCACGGTGCCCTGGGCGCATGACGATCGCCCCCGCCGTCCCCGACCAGCGCGCCTGGCTCGACCTGCTCACCGGTCCCGACGCGGGCGGCCTCCTCGACGCGGCGCTCGGGGCCGACGGCGCCGGGCTCGGCACGTGGCGCGTCCACCAGGTGCACGCGCGCCCCGGTGCGGAGGTCACCGTCGGGTACGACGTCGTCGCCCGCCGCACGCTCCCGGCCCGGCCCGGCGGGGCGGTGGCGTCCGTCGACGCGACCGCGTACCTGCTCGCGACGACCGCGCCCCTCCCGCCCGACGCCGTCGGGCCGGGCGTCGCGCGCCTGGAGGACGGGCCGCGCGTCGTGCACGTGTGGCGGCACCCGGCCGACCCGTTGCTGCCCGCGCTCGCGGCGGCGTGCGACGCGCCCGGTCTCACGCGCCGCCTGGACGACGCCGGCGTGCTCGCCCCGGGCGAGGCCGTCGAGTCGGTGACGATGGTCGCCTACCGGCCGCTGCGGCGCGCGGTGCTCCGCGCCCGGACGCCCTCCCGCACGCTCTACGTCAAGGTCGTCCGGCCCGGCCGGGCGCGCGCGCTCGCGCGCCGCCACGACCTCCTCCAGGACGGGGCCGTGCGCGCCCCGCGGTGCCTCGCCCGGGACGACGACGGCCTCGTGGTCCTCAAGGAGGCGCGCGGCCCGTCGCTCGCGCAGCACCTCGCGGCGTCGGGACCGGAAGCGCAGCCCGAGGCGATCGACCCGCACGAGCTGCTCCGTGCGCTCGACGCGCTGCCGGAGCGCGCGACGACGCTGCGCCGTCGGCCCGCGTGGGCGGAGCGCGTGGAGCACTACGCGACGTCGGCGCTCGCGGTCCACGGTCTCGACGCCGAGCGGGTGCGGCACGTGGCGCGCGCCGTCGGGGACGCGGTCGCGACGCGCGACCCCGGCCCCGTCGTGGCGACGCACGGCGACTTCTACGAGGCGAACGTCCTGCTCGCCGCGGGCCCGGACGCCGTCGACGTCCCGGGGGCGACGGCCCGGCCGCGCGTGGCCGCGCTGCTCGACGTGGACACGCTCGGGCCGGGCCACCGCGTGGACGACCTCGCGTGCCTCGTCGGGCACCTCGCCGTCCTGCCCGCGCTCGCGCCGACCGTGTACGGGGGCGTGGGCGGGCTCGTCGAGCGGTGCCTCGCGGTGTTCGGGACCGCCGTCGACCCGGTGGGGCTGCGCGCCCGGGCCGCGGGCGTCGTGCTGTCCCTCGTGCCGGGCGCGGGCTCGCGCGAGCTCGCGGAGGCCTGGCTCGCGGTCGCGGACGGGCTGCTCCCGCTTCCTGAGAGCACTCTCATGACGACCTCCTCGGCCTCTCACGCGTGAGCGGGAGGCTCGAGACCTGCACGGCCGAGGGGTCGTGCGCACCATCGGACGAAGGAGAAGCACCATGAAGGCACGCAGCGCATGGATCGTCACCGGGGCGCTCGGCGCGGTCGGTCTCGGGGCCACGATGGCCGCCGCCCAGGGCGCGCTCGACGCCCCCGACGAGGCGGTCGTCTCCCCGTCGGTCGAGGTGACGACGTCCGACGCCGCGACGGCCGCGGCGACCGCGTCGGCCACCCCGAGCCCGACGGACGTCCAGAACGGGACGTCGATCACGACGGTCACCGCGGGCTCCGCGAACACGTCCGCGTCGCCCACGACGGCGGCCTCCGCCGTGACGAGCCAGACGGCGAACACCGCCAACACCGCCCCGACGGCCGACACCGCGGGCACCGCGCAGACGGCGAGCACGCCGGCCAGCCCGGTGACGCCGCCGTCGCCGCAGTCCGCGACCTGACCCGGCCCGGGCCTCGCCGCCCGCGCCCCCACGACGCCCGCCCCGGCCCCCGGGGCGGGCGTCGTCGTCGGTTCAGGAGCGCCGCGGCGCGTCCGCGAGGCGGTAGCCCATCCCGCGCACGGTGACGAAGTGCTCCGCGCCGAGCTTGTTGCGCAGGTACCGCACGTACACGTCGACGACGTTGGAGCCGGGGTCGAAGTCGTAACCCCACACGCGCGAGAGGAGCTGCTCGCGGCTGAGGACCTGGCCGGGGTTGCGCAGGAACGCCTCGGCGAGCGCGAACTCGCGCGCGGAGAGGTCGACCTCGCGGTCGGACGTCCGGGCCCGCCGAGTGCGCAGGTCCAGGCTCAGCGCACCGTGCGTGAGCACCGTGACCTCGCCCGCGGGCTCGCTGCGCAGCCGGAGCCGGATGCGCGCGAGCAGCTCCTCGAAGCGGAACGGCTTGGCCATGTAGTCGTCGGCGCCGCCCTCGAGCCCGGCGACGGTGTCCGTGACCGACGTGCGCGCCGTGAGGATGATGACGGGGATCGCGTTCCCGGTCTCCCGCAGCCGGCGCAGCACGGTGAAGCCGTCCTGGTCCGGCAGGCCGAGGTCGAGCACGAGGAGCGCGAAGTCGCCGGTGCTCGCGAGGTCGAACGCCTCGCGGCCCGTCGCGACCGTGGTGCTCGCGTAGCCCGCGGCGCGCAGCCCCTTGGCCACGAACGACGCGATGCGGGTCTCGTCCTCGGCGACGAGGATCTGGCTCACCGGGTGGTCCTTCCGTCGGGGTCGGTGTCGTTCTCGGTGCTGCTCTGGGTGCCGTTGTCGGTGCCGGTCCGGGTGCGGGTCTCGGAGCCCGACCCGGGGTCGTTCGGCCGCGCGTCCGGCGTGTCCGGCGGCAGCTCGGGGGTCGCGGCGGACGGCGCCGTGGGTGCGGTCGGCGCGGTCGCCCCGTACGGGGTCGCGGCGTCGGCCGTCGCGGGGGCCGCCCCCGGGACCGGCACGAGCGGCAGGTCGAGCGTGAACGTCGACCCGACGCCGGGCGTCGAGGCGACGTGGACGCGGCCGCCGTGGCCGTCGGCGATCGCGGCGACGATCGCGAGCCCCAGCCCGGCGCCCTCGGGGTGCGCCGCGCCGGGCGTGGTGGCCTGCGCGAACCGCTCGAAGACCCGCTCCTGCTGCTCGGGGGCGATCCCGGCGCCCTCGTCGCGGACCCAGACGCGCACGCGCGCGCCGTCGTCGGACACGGCCGAGCCGAGCGCGACGGCCGACCCGGGCGCCGAGAACTTCACCGCGTTGGCCGCGAGCTGGAGGAGCGCCTGCGTGAGGCGCTGCGCGTCGGCCCGCACCGCGACGTCCGCGCGCGCGTCGACGAGCCACCGCCGGTCGCCGAGCGTGCGGACCTTGTCGTGGACGTCGTCGAGCAGGCGCCCGAGGTCCGTGTCGAGCGGGCGCACGAAGTCCGGGCGCCCGGCGGTCGCGAGCGTCACGAGGTCGTCCACGAGGCGGTTCATGCGGTCGAGCTCGTCGAGCGCGAGGTCGCGCGTCTCGGTCGCGTCGGTCGCGTCGTGGGGGTCCATGAGCTCGAGGTGGCCTCGCACCACGGTGAGGGGCGTGCGCAGCTCGTGCCCGACGTCGTCGATGAGCCGGCGCTGCGAGTCGAACGCGCCCTCGAGCCGGTCGAGCATGCCGTTCACGGTGCGGGACAGGTCGGAGAGGTCGTCGTTGCCCGTGACCGGGATCCGCGCGGAGAGGTCGGTCTCGCCGATGCGCTGCGCGGTGCGCGAGAGCGTGCGGATCGGGAGCAGGAGCCGGCCGGCCACGACCCAGCCGACGACGCCGATGAGCACGAGCGCGCCGAGCGCGACGACGGCGTACGTGCGGAAGACCTGGGCGAACTCGGCGTGCTCCGCCGAGCGGTCGTAGGCGAGGACGAGTGCCGCGGGCGGCCCGGCGCCGTCCGCCCCGGTCGCCCGCACGGGGGCGACGAGCGCGCGGTAGTCGGCGGTCGCCGTCCCGACCGAGCGCAGCACCACGTGGTCGCCCGCCACGAGCGGCGACAGCGCGGCGACGAGCTCGGCGTCCTCCTCGAGGCGCAGGCGCACGTCCTGCTGCGACACGAGCGGCGTGCGGCCCTCGCGCAGCCCGAGCACGCCCTCGTTCTGCGCGGGCACCGTGAGCTGGATCGACGCGACGACGACGTCCTCGGCGGACCGGAACGGCTCGCCCGTCACGGGGTTGACGCCGGAGCCCGCGATCCGCCGGAGCTCGTTCGCGCTCCGCACGAGGCTCTCGTCGATGCGCGCGTCGAGCTGGCCGCGCTGCAGGAACCACGCCGCGCCGCCCGCGAGGAGCAGCGCGAGCGCGGACAGGCCGAGGAACGCCGCGAGCATCCGGGTGCGGACCGTGAGCCTCGCGCCACGCGCCCGGCGCCTCACCCGTCGCCCCGGTCCGGGCCGTCGCGGTCGTCGTCCTGGTCGTCGGTCGTGTCGGCGTCCGAGTCGTCGTCCTGGTCGTCGCTCGACGGCGGGGCGGGCGTGACGCGGTCGTCGTCCGTGTCGTCGTCGTCACTGTCGCGGTCGGTCGGGCTGGGCGTCGGGGCCGGCGTCGTCGGGGTCGCGGCCGGGGGAGCGGGCGTCACGACGACGGCCACGCCGACGTCACGGTCCTGCGGCCGCGCGGCGAGCGCGCCCGCCGCGGCGGCGCCGGCGAGGACGAGCACGAGCGCCCCCACGAGCCACGCGACGGTCCGGCGAGTCATGGACCCAGTATCGGAGAGCCGGATGAGACGCACATGAGAGTTTGCGCGACGAGCCGGCACGACGCATGTATCTCGATATCAAGATTGTTGACGTCTAGATATTGCGACCGGACGGAGCCGTCATGCCCCGCGACTGGGACCCTGCCCTCTACCTCCGCCACGCCGACGAGCGCACGCGCCCGATGGCCGACCTCGTGGCGCGCGTCCCCGTCGACGCGCGCACGGTCGTCGACCTCGGCTCCGGCCCCGGCCACCTGAGCCCGCTCCTGCACGCACGCTGGCCCGACGCCGCGATCACCGGGATCGACGCGTCGCCGGCCATGGTGGCCGCCGCCCGGCGCGACGCGTCCGCGCCCTGGGTGCGGTACGAGCTCGCGGACGTGCGCTCGTGGGCGCCGCCCGCGCCCGCCGACGTCGTGGTGAGCAACGCGACGCTCCAGTGGGTGCCGGGCCACCTCGACCTGCTTCCCCGGCTCGCCGACCACGTCGCCCCGGACGGCGCGCTCGCGCTCTCCGTCCCCGGCAACCACGACGCGCCGAGCCACCGGCTCCTGCGCGAGCTCGCTGCCCGACCCCCGTACGCGGCGCACGCCGCGGGCGTCGAGCGCCCCGCGGCGCACGACCCCGAGGTGTACCTCGACGCGCTCACCACCCTCGGCTGGACCGTCGACGCCTGGGAGACGACGTACGTCCACGTGCTCCACGGCCCGGACCCCGTGCTGCGCTGGGTCTCCGCGACGGGCGCCCGCCCCGTGCTCCAGGCCCTCCCCGACGACCTGCGCGACGCGTTCGTCGCGCAGTACGCCGCCGCGCTGCGGGACGCGTACCCGGAGCGCGGCGCAGGCACGCTCCTGCCGTTCCGTCGCGTCTTCGTCGTCGCGACGCGCGCGTGACCGCTCTCGTCAGCCCGCCGATCTCCGGCGGCCAGCGCGCACGCGGGCGTCAGCCCGCCGCGAGCCAGTCGTCCACGCCCGCGAGCAGCCGTCGCTTGGTGCCCGACGACGCGCGGCTCGCCCGGATCGACGACCGCGCGAGGTCGGCGAGCTCCGTGTCGGAGAACCCGTGCTCGCGCCGCGCCGTCTCGTACTGCCCGACGAGCCGGGACCCGAACAGCAGCGGGTCGTCCGCGCCGAGCGCGACCTGCGCGCCCGCGTCGACGAGCGCGCCGAGCGGGACCTGCCCCGCCTCCTCGTAGACGCCGAGCGAGACGTTCGACGCCGGGCACACCTCGAGCGCGATCCCGCGGTCCACCACGTCGTCGAGGACGCGCCGGTCCTCCGCCGACCGCACCCCGTGGCCCAGGCGGTCCGGGACCAGCTCGCGCACGACCTCGTGCACGTGGCCGGGGCCCAGGAGCTCGCCGCCGTGGGGCACCGACGCGAGCCCCGCCCGTCGCGCGATCGCGAACGCGCGCGCGAACTCGGCCGTGTCGCCGCGCCGCTCGTCGTTGCTCAGGCCGAACCCCACGACCTCGCCCGCGCCCTCGCCCGCGTACTGCGCCGCGAGCCGCGCGAGGGTCCGCGCGTCGAGCGGGTGCCGCGTGCGCGACGCCGCGACGACCACCGCGACCTCCGTCCCCGTCGCGGCGCTCGCGGACCGGGCGGCGTCGAGCACGATCTCCACGGCCGGGGTGATGCCCCCGACGAACGGCGCGTACGACGTCGGGTCCACCTGGATCTCGAGCCGCCCCGACCCCTCCGCGGCGTCGTCCTGCGCCGCCTCGAGCACGATGCGCCGCATGTCGGCCTCGGACCGCACGCACGCGCGCGCCGCGTCGTACAGGCGCTGGAACCGGAACCAGCCGCGCTCGGTGGGCGGCAGGCGCAGCGGGTCGCCGTCGACGAGCGCGTGGGGGAGCCGCACGCCGTACTGCGTGGCGAGGTCGCGCAACGTGTCGGGCCGCATGGACCCCGTGAAGTGCAGGTGCAGGTGGGCCTTCGGGAGCGTCGCCAGGTCTCGCACAGCGGGAGTCTGTCACGGGCGCCCGGCGCCCGCCGTCGGACGCGGGCCGACCACGGCGCAGGTCCCGCCGCAGGTCGGGGGTGCCGACGGCGCCCGCGCGCGTCACGCCCCGGGGAGGAACCCGCGCTGCATCGCGACCGTCACGGCGGCGGTGCGGTCGTCCACGCCGAGCTTGGCGAAGGCCCGCAGCAGGTGCGTCTTCACGGTCGCCTCGGCGATGAACAGCTCGCGTCCGACGGCCGCGTTCGACAGCCCGCGGGCCACGAGCCGCAGCACCTCGACCTCCCGGTCCGTGAGCCGCTCCGTCCCGCGCACCGACGTCACGAGCCGCGTCGCGACGCTCGGCGCCAGCACCGTCTGCCCCCGCGCCGCGGCGCGCACGCCCGCGACGAGCTCCTCGCGCGGCGTGTCCTTGAGCAGGTAGCCGGTGGCGCCCGCCTCGACGGCCCGCAGGATGTCGGCGTCCGTCTCGTACGTCGTGAGCACGACGACGCGCGGCCCCGCCGCCCCGCGCCCGCGGCCCGGTGCGCCGAGGATCGCCGCGGTCGCGCCCACGCCGTCGAGCACGGGCATCCGCAGGTCCATGAGCACGACGTCGGGCGCCAGCTCGCGCGCGAGCTCCACCGCCTGCGCGCCGTCGCCCGCCTCCCCGACCACCGCGAGGTCCGGCTCGGCGGCCAGCATCCCCACGATGCCCGAGCGCACGACCGGGTGGTCGTCGACCACGAGCACCCGCACCGCGCCGTCCCGGCCCGTCGTCCCCGTCACCGCACCGCTCCTCGCCTCGTCGGGGCTGTCCGGCCTGTGCCCACGCCCGTCGCGGGCAGCCGCACCGCGACGCGCGTCCCGCCGCCCGGCGCGGGCCCGACCTCGAGGCTGCCGCCCTCCGCGGCGACGCGCTCGCGCATGCCCCGCAGACCGTAGCCCTCGGCGGCGTCGTCGGGCAGCCCGCGACCGTCGTCGCACACCTCCAGGAGGGTCCCGTCCGCGTCGTGGCGCAGCACGACGCGGACCGCGCCCGCCCCGGCGTGGCGGCGCACGTTCGTCAGCGCCTCCTGGGCCGAGCGCAGCAGCACCACCTCCTCGGCGCTCGACAGCCCCGGGACGTCGTCGGCCGCGAGGTCCGCATGCGTCCCCGTCTCCTCGGTGAAACGCGTCGCGAGGCGGCGCAACGCCTCCCCGAGCGTGCTGCCCTGCAACGGGGCCGGCGCGGAGGCCGCGACCAGCGCCCGGGCCTCGGCGAGGTTGTCGCGCGCCGTCGACTCGACGAGCGCGAGGCGCTCGCGCGCCGCGTCCGGGGCGCCCCGGTCCAGGTCGGCGCCCGCGGCCTGCGCCAGCATGACGACGCTCGTGAACCCCTGGGCGAGCGTGTCGTGGATCTCCTGGGCGACCCGCTCGCGCTCCGCGAGCACGCCCGCCTCGTGGTGCGAGCGCGCGAGCTCGACCTGCGTCGCGCGCAGCGCGTCGACGAGACGCGCGTGCCGCTCCGACTGCCGCATCGTGTGCGCCGTCCACAGCCCGAGGCTCAGCGCGAACGCGAGCGCGACGCCCATCTGCGGCGCGGCGCTCGCGATCTCGTCGGGCTCGACGCGCCCCGTCGCCGGGTCGAACGCGAGCGCGAGCGCGGTGCCGGCCGCGAGCGCGACGCACAGCACGACCTGCGCCCAGAGGTGCTCCGAGAGCATCCAGATCTGCGTGAAGACGGCGAACAGCAGCAGCGTGCCGAGCGCGTCCTGCCCGACGACGACGAGCGTGCCCGCGATCGCGACGAGGAGGTAGAGGTGCGCCGGCACCTGGGCGCGCGTGCGGGCCGCGCGCCGCCCCCACGCGAGGTAGGCCAGGAGGATCGTCCCGAGCGCGGCGAGCGACACGAGCAGGGCCGTGCCGGCGACGCCTGCGGTGAGCAGCGCGAGCGCGCTGAGCACGACGATGACGTAGAACGCCACGTCCCACCAGCGCACGTCGCGCGCCCAGGTGCCGTCGAGCTGGGCCGTGGCCGCACCGTCCCTGGCCCCGTCCTCGCCCCCGGCCCGGTCCCCGGCCGCGGGGAGCCCGCCCGCGGGCGACGGCGGGTCAGCCGTCGTCACGGCGCCGCCACCGGAACGACCGCGCGCCCACCACGAGCCCCAGGACCAGCCATGCAACCAGTACAGCAGCGGTCGCGCCGTGCTGCCACGACCCGGACGGCTCGAGCGCCGCGGCCTGCTCGGGGAGGAAGACCGAGCGCATCCCCTGGGCCATCCACTTGAGCGGGAACACCGAGGCGACGGTCTGCATCCACGCGGGCAGCGCGAAGAACGCGAAGAACACCCCGGAGATGAACTGGAGCACGAGCACGACGGGCGTGACGACCGCCGTCGCGGAGCGGCCCGAGCGCGGCAGCGACGAGAACGCGACGCCGCACACGGCGCCCGCGGCGCACCCGAGCACGAACACCCACGCGAACGTCGTGAGCCGGGTCGCGGCGTCGGGCATGTCCCAGGGCATCGGGACGTCGTACACGACGGCCGCGAGGAGCAGCAGGAGCGCCGTCTGCACGATCGAGGTCGCGAGGACCAGGCCCACCTTGCCGTAGAAGTACGCCGACGCGGGCAGCGGGGTCGCACGCAGGCGCTTGAGTGTGCCGTCGTCGCGCTCGACCGCGATCGAGATCGCGAGCGACTGGAAGCTCGTGAGCATGACGCCCGTCGCGATCATGCCCGGCAGGAAGTACTGCGCGAAGGGCACGGAGTAGCCCGCGTCACCCTGGTCCTGCCCGTCGAACACCGTCGCGAAGATCGCGAGCATGATGAGCGGGTACGTGAAGATGAAGACGACCGCGTCGCGCTCGCGGAAGAACCCGCGCAGCTCGGCGCGCGTGCGTTCGATGCCGAGGCGGGCGGCCCCGGGCAGAGCGGCGCGCAGGGCGCGCGTGGTCGGGGCGACGGTCACGGTCGGGCCTCCTCGGGGACGACGACGGTCGCGTCGTCGGGCGTGCGGGCCGCGGCGGGTGCGCCGGGCCGGTCGGGGGCGGGCGCCGGGTCGCTCGACGCGACCGGCTCGCCGATGAGCTCGAGGTAGACGTCCTCGAGGCTCGGGCGCGTCACCTCGAGCCCGGGGACCTCGCCGTCGGGGTACTGCGCGGCGAGCGCCGCGACGACCGCGGTGGGGGAGTCCGTGCGCTCGGAGCGCCGGGTGCCGCCGTCGAGCCACCGCACGACGGGACGGCGCGCCTCCGCGCCCCCGAGGCGGTCGGGCGCGTCGAGCGCGACGACCTGCCCCGACCGCACGACGGCCGCGCGGTCGGCCAGGTAGGCCGCCTCGTCGAGGTAGTGCGTGGTGAGCAGGATCGTCGTGCCGTCCTCGCGCAGCGACCGGACGAGCGCCCAGAACGCGCGGCGGGCCTGGGGGTCGAACCCCGTCGTGGGCTCGTCGAGGAACAGCAGCTCCGGCCGACCGACGATCCCCAGCGCGACGTCGAGCCGTCGGCGCTGCCCGCCGGAGAGCTGGCGCGTGCGCGTGCGGGCCTTCTCCCGCAGCCCGACGGCGTCGATCACCTCGTCGGGGTCCCGCGGCGTCGGGTAGAACGTCGCGAAGTGCCGGACGAGCTCGGCGACCGTGAGCTCGGCCTGGTCGCGCGAGTCCTGGAGGACGACGCCGAGGCGCGCGCGCCAGGCGCGGCCCGCGGTCTGGGGGTCCTCGCCGAGCACGCGGACCTCGCCCGCGTCCCGGCGGCGGAAGCCCTCGAGGATCTCGACCGTGGTGGTCTTCCCGGCGCCGTTGGGGCCGAGGACCGCGAAGATCTCGCCGCGCTCGACGCGCAGGTCGATGCCGTCCACGGCCTGCTTGGGCCCGTAGCGCTTGCGCAGGCCGCGCACGTCCACGGCCGGTCCGCTCTGCCCGGCGCCGGGGCCGGAGCCGGCGCCGCGGGGGCCGGCGGGGAGGGGTGTCGTCGTCATGGGACCAGCGTGTCGGCGCGGGCCCCCGGGCCGCGACGCCCGTTCGTCCGGACCTCGTGTCCACCGATCGGTGGACGGTGGTTCGACCAGGGGCGCCGCGTCGCGTACAGTGATCCCTCGGTGGTTGACGCCCGCCACGCTGGTCCGCGCCCGTGAGACGACTTTCGTCCAGGGAGCGGGGCCGCGCGGGGCGCCGTCGGCACGAAGGGTAGTGGCGCAATTGGTAGCGCAGCGGTCTCCAAAACCGCAGGTTGCAGGTTCGAGTCCTGTCTACCCTGCACGGCGTGGCTCTCGCGGGACCTTCCCGGGATCCGCGCGCGGCCCGGCACCGGGTCGCACCGAGGGTTCGAGCAGGTCCCGTACGTGAGCGATGGGGAAGATCGAGTGAGCGAATCGCCGTCAGAGGCCGTGGGCGCAGGCGGTGCACGCGCCGACGAGGTGAAGAAGAAGGGCGGTCCGTCCGCGGACAAGAAGCCCAACGTCTTCGCGCGCATCGCCCTGTTCGTGCGCCAGGTGGTCGCCGAGCTCCGCAAGGTCGTCACGCCGACGCGGTCCGAGCTCATCACCTACACGACGGTGGTCCTCGTCTTCGTGGTCGTGGTCATGGCGTTCGTGACCGTCCTCGACCTGGGGATCGGCCAGGCCGTCCGGTGGGTCTTCGGCTAGCGCACGACCTTCCCCGGCCAGGCCGGGTCAGCACGGCAGCCGGCGCCTCTCGGGGCGCCGTCGGCGCTTCCAGAAGAAGTCTTCGAGCAGTTCGTTGAGAAAGCAGGTTCGTTCGTGTCCCAGGAGTCGCTGGACCAGACGGAGAACGTCGACCCGACGCAGCCCGAGGGTGCCCAGGACGACGTCGACGAGACCACGGACGTCCCGGCGGTCGACGGAGCCGACGAGGCCCTCGACGCCGCTGACGAGGCCGACGACGACGCGACGGACGACGCCGCTGACGAGACCGACGACGCGGCGGACGACGACGAGCCGTCGGACGACGACGAGGCGGACGAGATCCGCCCGGCCGACGAGGACGGCGACGTCATCGAGGACCCGGTCGCGGAGTTCAAGCGCACGCTGCGCTCGCAGCCGGGCGACTGGTACGTCATCCACTCCTACGCGGGCTACGAGAACCGTGTGAAGGCCAACCTGGAGAACCGCATCCAGAGCCTGAACATGGAGGACTACATCTTCCAGATCGAGGTCCCCATGGAGGAGGTGGCCGAGATCAAGAACGCGCAGAAGAAGATCGTCCGACGCGTGCGCATCCCCGGCTACGTCCTCGTGCGCATGGACCTCACCGACGAGTCGTGGGGCGCCGTGCGCCACACGCCCGGTGTCACCGGCTTCGTCGGCCACACCCACCAGCCGGTGCCGCTGACGCTCGACGAGGTCTTCTCGATGCTCGCGCCGATGCTCACCCCCGCCCCGGAGGCCGGCAAGCCCGCGCAGGCCGCGGCGAAGGCTCCCGTCGAGGTCGACTTCACGGTCGGCGAGTCGGTCACCGTCACGGACGGCCCGTTCGACACGCTGCCCGCCACGATCTCCGAGATCAACGTCGAGAACCAGAAGCTCAAGGTCCTCGTCTCCATCTTCGGCCGGGAGACCCCGGTCGAGCTGTCGTTCAACCAGGTCGCCAAGATCTGACGCGCGGGCGGCCCGAGCCGCCCCGCGTGAGCGCAGCACTGCAACCGGGTCATCGCCCACGGCGTCGGCCCACGAGAAGAAAGCCAGGGAAGAGTCATGCCTCCCAAGAAGAAGGTCTCCGGCCTCATCAAGCTCCAGATCCAGGCCGGTGCGGCGACGCCCGCGCCGCCGATCGGCCCCGCGCTCGGTCAGCACGGTGTGAACATCATGGAGTTCTGCAAGGCCTACAACGCGGCGACCGAGTCGCAGCGCGGCAACGTCATCCCCGTCGAGATCACGGTCTACGAGGACCGCTCGTTCACCTTCGTGACGAAGACCCCGCCGGCGGCGGAGCTCATCAAGAAGGCCGCGGGCGTGCAGAAGGGCTCGGCGACGCCGCACACCACCAAGGTCGCGAAGATCACCGCGGACCAGGTGCGCGAGATCGCCCAGACCAAGCTCGAGGACCTCAACGCGAACGACCTCGACGCCGCGTCGAAGATCATCGCCGGCACGGCCCGCTCGATGGGCATCACTGTCGAGGGCTGAGCAGAGCGAGCGCGGAGGTAGGACGAGCGCCAGCGAGTCCTGCCGGAGCGTGAGCGGCGCTCGGCCCGAGCAGACCATGCGTCGGGCCGAGCGTGGCAACATCGGAAGTGTCCGTCCACGACCGTGGGCGGCAGTGGCAGGGTCCGCGCGGACCCGCTGACCACGACTGCAGAAGGAGAAGCAGATGGCAACGCGCAGCAAGGCGTACCGCAACGCCGAGGAGAAGATCGACCGCGAGCGTCTCTACGCGCCGCTCGAGGCGATCCGTCTCGCCAAGGAGACGTCGACCGTGAAGTACGACGCGACCGTCGAGGTCGCGTTCCGCCTCGGTGTCGACCCGCGCAAGGCGGACCAGATGGTCCGTGGCACGGTCAACCTCCCCCACGGCACGGGCAAGACCGCCCGCGTCATCGTCTTCGCGAACGCGGCGAAGGCGGAGGAGGCCCGTGCGGCCGGTGCCGACGAGGTCGGCGGCGACGACCTGATCGAGAAGGTCGCCGGCGGGTACACCGACTTCGACGCCGCCGTGGCGACGCCGGACCTCATGGGCAAGGTCGGTCGTCTGGGCAAGGTGCTGGGCCCCCGTGGTCTCATGCCGAACCCGAAGACCGGCACCGTGACGATGGACGTGGCGAAGGCCGTGTCGGACATCAAGGGCGGCAAGATCGAGTTCCGTGTCGACAAGCACGGCAACCTGCACTTCATCATCGGCAAGGTCTCGTTCGACGAGAAGGCGCTCGTGGAGAACTACGCGGCGGCCCTCGAAGAGGTCCTGCGTCTCAAGCCGTCGTCCTCGAAGGGCCGGTACATCACCAAGGCCACGCTGACGACGACGATGGGCCCCGGCATCCCGCTGGACCAGTCCAAGACGACGAAGCTGCTCGAGGACGACGCCGCCTGACGGCAGTCCTCCCCGCGGACGGTCCTCCGTCCGCACCACGCACGACGGCGCGGCACCCGACCAGGGTGCCGCGCCGTCGTCGTCTCAGCAGGTCGCCCGAGGGTCCGCCGGCCGGGTCAGCAGGCGCCGAGGTCCTTCCAGACGCCCCACTGCCCGCTCTGCGCGGGGTTCTCGTTGGTGGTCCACCACTTGGCCTCGTAGGTGCGGCCCTGGTGGGAGACGCGGGCGCCACCGGTGTAGACGGCGGAGGCCGACCACGCGGTCGCGGTGCAGGTCCCGGGGTTGGTGGGGTTCGTCGGGTTGGTGGGGTTGGTCGGCTCGGTGGGGTTGGTCGGCTCCGTGGGCGTGGTCGGACCGCTCGCGAGGCGGCCGCCGATCACGGACGCGACCTGGTAGCCGTTGGTCTTGTCCCAGTTGATCGACCAGGTCATGACTCCGCCGATCTTGCCGTACGGCTTCGCGGGCTTGAAGGCGCCGCAGCCGGTGCCGACCTCGAGGCAGTCGACGGCCTTGACGACGTTCGCGAGCGGCTGGTAGCCGCCGCCCGCGGCGCGCGGCACGGCCGGTACGCCGATGCCCACCTGGTCGGGGCGCAGGCCCATCTCGAGCTGGATGCAGGTGAGCGCGGTGAGGAAGTCGACCGTGCCCTGCGAGTAGACCTGCTGGTTGCAGCCCATCATCGAGCCGGAGTTGTAGTACTGGGTGTTGACGATCGTGAGGATGTCCTTGATCGCGAGGGTGAGCTGGTAGTACCCCATGCTCGTCGCCTGGTAGTCGATCGTCTGCGGCGCCATGGTGAGGATCAGGCTCGGACCGACCTTCGCCGCGAGCTGGTGGAGGGCGCTCGACATGTACGTGGCGTTGATGCCGTGCTCGAGGTCGATGTCGACGCCGTCGAACCCGTACTTCTGCATGAGCGCGTACGTGGTGTCGGCGAAGTTCTTCGCCTCGGTCGCGTTCGAGACGATGACGTTGCCCTTCTCCCCGCCCACGGAGATCACGACCTTGCGGCCCTGCGCCCGGATGGCCGCCACGTCCGCCTTGAACTGGGCCTCGGTGTAGCCGCCGAGCTCCGCGCTCGCGAGGTTGAACGTGATGCCACCGGGCGTCCCGGCGAGGTTGTCCGCGAACGCGATCGCCACGAGGTTGTACGCCTGGGGGACCTCGGACAGGCGCATCGTCACGGAGCCGTTGTCGAAGTTGTGCCAGTAGCCGGTGAGCCACTGCGTGCTGCCCGACGGCGCGGCGGCGCTCACGGGAGCGGCGGGCGCGGCCGACGGCGCCGCGGCGGTCGCGGGCGCGGCGGCGAGCGCTCCGCCCGCGACGACGGTCGCCGCGGCGACGACGGAGGCGAGGGCGCGCAGCGCGCGCCCGGTGAGGCCGCGCGTGCGGCCGGGGAGGACTGTTCTCACGGAGGTGCTCCTCGTGCTCGGGCGGGGCGCGTCGTCGCGCCTCGCCGGTCCGCACCCGCGGTGTGGGTGCAGGGGTCGCTCCCGACGCTAGGCCCGGTGCCCGCCGCGCGGCATGAGGGATTCCCCGGAACTTCGGGCCCCGCGGTTACGGGAGAACTCGTACCCTCCGGGCGGCGTGGCGCCGCGCCGGGGGCAGCCGCCGTCGGGCCCTCACGGCGCGGTGCCGGGCCCGCCGTCGTGGGCCGGGCCGTGCCCCGGCAGGTGCCCCAGGACGGGCAGGTGGGACCCGTGCGGCACGGCGTGCCGCGCGGCGTCGGTCCCGCCGAGACCGAACGTCGCGACGGCGGCGACCATGACGGACACCGAGAAGAGCGCGACGAGCCGCGCCCCGGCGCGCGCCGGCGGGCCGTCGGCGGGGACGCGCGCCGGGCGGGCGAGGACGCACGCCGTCGCGACCCGCAGGGCGGCTGCGGCGGCCGCACCCGCGGAGAGCGGCACGCCGGACGCGACGGGCACGGCCACCCCGGCGATGGTCGCGACGAGGAGCAGGGCGATCCCGGCGCGCGGGACCGCCGTCGGGCGCCCGGGCCGCGGCCCGCGGGCGAGGAGCACGAGCGCGACGACGAGCTCCCCGGCCCCGGTGGCCAGCGCGAGCAGGCCGGACGGCGCCGGGAACGCGCCCCGGACGAGCCCGAGGTCGACGATCCCGGCGCCGAGCAGCGCGAGCGCGGCGCCGACGCGGCGGGTCGGGACGGGCGTCGTCATGCCGTGACGGCGCGGCCCGCGTCCTCGCGGTCCGCGGCGAGCCCGACGCCGAGGAGCAGCAGCGCGCTGGCGAGGTGCAGCACGTTGTCGGCGCCGTTGAGCGCGATGATGTTGGCGCCGGTGTCGACGAGGAACAGCCCCACCACGCCGACGAGGAGGTACACCGCGCCGATCGCGACGTTCGTGCCGCGCGCGGCCCGGACGCTGCGCGACGCGAGCAGCAGCGCCGCCCCGATGCCGAGGTGGACGATGTTGTGCAGGGGGTTCACCTCGAACAGCAGGAGGTTGCGGCCCTCGGTGGCGGCGAAGCCGACCCCCGACGTCACGACGAAGCCGGCGAGGCCGACCAGCAGGTAGACGGTGCCGAAGACGGCTGCGAGCAGGCGGTTCGGGGACGAGGTCATGGTGGTCTCCGCTCGGTGGTCGCGCGGCCTCTCCGCGCGTCGCCCCGGGTTCGGAGCGGTGCGGGATCCGGACGGGTCCGCCGGTGCGGGTCCGGGACAGGGATCGCTCCGGACGGAGCCGACCGCGATGTATCAGACGGGCGGTCCGCCCCTCTCGTCCGGGTGGAGGAGCGCCGACCAGACGCTCCCGCCCGTGTGCCGGAGGGACGAGATGCGACGCAACCGCACGAGCCGGGAGGGGTGTGACCAGTGACGATGGTTGTCGACCCCACCGGCCCGGCCGTAGAATCAGGCGCTTCCGGGGACCCCCCGCTGATGCCTGACCGGACGAGCGTGCCGAGGACAGTGCGCCCCATGACCAGAACGACCGACGAGGTGGCCGACACCGGCGAACCGGGCCTCAGCCTGGGGGACCGGGGTGCGTTCGCGCTCCTGGAGTACCGCGACGGCCGCCCGGAGGCGCTCGGTGACTTCGTCCGCGAGGCCTCCCCCCTCCTGTGGCACACGGTGCGCGCGCAGGGCGTCGAGCGCGAGCAGGCCGACGACCTCGTCCAGACGGTGTGGGTCGCGCTCGTGCGCAACGCGATGACCATCAAGGAACCGCACGCCGTCCTCAAGTGGCTGCTCATCACGGCCAAGCGCGCGGCCTGGGAGGCCGTGCGCAAGCACCGCGACGAGGCCCGACGGCGCACCGAGCTCCCGGACGACACCGACGAGGGCGTCCCCGAGCTCCCGTCGGGCGACCCGACGCCGGACGTCGAGGTGCTCCGCAACGAGCGCGACCGCTCCCTCTGGGCCGCGCTCGACCGGCTGCCGGAACGCTGCCGCCAGCTCCTGCACCTCGTGTCGCTCGCCGACCGTCCGGACTACAAGGCCATCTCGGCCGCCATCGGCATGCCCGTCGGGAGCATCGGCTCCACGCGGGGCCGCTGCCTCGCCAAGCTGCGCGACATCATCGACGACCAGGGGGAACCGTGGGAAGCATCATGAGCACCGAGCCGACGCACAGCCCCGACGAGCCGCTCGACGCCGTCGACCTCGCCCTCCTGGCCGACCTCGCGCGGATCGCCGAGGAGATCGACCCCGTCCCGGACGGCCTCGTCGAGCGGTCGCTCTTCGCGATCACGCTCGCCGGGCTCGAGGCCGAGGTCATGGAGCTGGAGTACGTCCAGGCTCCCGCGACGTCCGTGCGCGGCGACGCGCCGCCCGTCGAGGCGCGCACGATCACGTTCACGTCCGAGTCCGTCACGGTGATGATCTCGCTGTCCCCGACGGACGACGGCCGCATCCGCATCGACGGCTGGGCCGCCCCCGCGACGGCGCTGCGCGTCGAGCTGCACCGCCCCGGCGTGGTGAGCGAGACGACGAGCGACGACGACGGCCGCTTCGTCTTCGAGGCCGTCGACCGCGGCCCGGCGAGCCTCGTGGTCCGCCGCGCCGACGGGGCCGGCGGTGCCGTGAGCACGCCGGTCGTCGAGCTCTAGCACCCGGTGGGCCGCGGGCGACGCCCGCGGCCTACCGACCGCAGCACCAGGAAACCCTTCCCCCGCGCAGCGCTGCGCGGGCGGTCGCCCGTCGACGACGACGCGCGCGGCACCGGACGAACGTCATCTCCCGAGGAGGAGCACGTGAGCGAGACCCCTGAACCCCCCGCCGCGGCGGACCCCGGCTTCTTCGGCGACCGGCCGAGCCGGCTCCAGTGGCGCACCCGCACGATCGACCCGGTCGCCGCGCAGCGTCGCGCCGGGCAGCAGTCCCCGCACCCGACCTGGTACGTGGGCGACCGCATCCTCATCCCCGAGTCGCCGTTCGACCGCGAGGGGAACCGCTCGCTGCGGTGGCTCGAGCGCGCGGCCGAGCGTCTCGGCCTCCGCGTGGAGGTGCAGCAGGAGAGCATCGACGACGCCGAGCTCGTCCGTGAGGCGGGCCTCGACCCGGAGACGACGACCGACCTGCTCCGCACGTTCGGCTACTCCGTGCGCCTGCGCTACCGCGACGACGCCCAGGGGCAGCTCCCGGACGCCTGGCACCTCGTCGAGGAGCTGCGTGGACGGCTGTGCCCCGACGACCGGCACAGCCCGCGGCTCGCGCTCGACCACATGGTCGCGCCGACCCCGTTCATCGGCGGCCAGCCGTACACCCAGCCGTTCCCGTACACGCAGCCGCACCCGTACACCCAGCCCCACCCCTACACGCAGCCGCACCCGTACACCCAGCCCCACCCCTACACGCAGCCGCACCCCTTCGCGGGCACCGCGGAGTACTCCCTGCCGGGCTCGGGCGGCCGCACGCCCGTGAGCTGGATCGGGCCCGTGCCGCGCCGCGCGCTGCCCGCGGGGGACACTCCGTGGGTCGCGGGCGACGGTGTCCGTCGCCCCGTCGTCGCCGTGCTCGACACCGGCGTCGGCGAGCACCCGTGGTTCGACGACGACCTCGAGACGCGCGGCACGATCGTCGTGCGCGACCCCGAGCTGCTCGGTCAGCCGCTGTCGACGCTGCCGCCGACGGAGTACCCGTACGAGGACCCGGAGATCGGCGGCGTGTCGGTCTCGCCCCTCACCGGTCCGCTCGACCCGGTCGCGGGCCACGGGACGTTCATCGCGGGTCTCGTGCACCAGCTCTGCCCGGACGCCGTCATCCTCGCCCCGCGTCTCTACGGCGGGTCGGGCGTCGTGCCGGAGCGCGACCTGCTGCGGACGCTGCGCCGCGTGCTCCTGTGGCACGTGCTCGGCCTGTCCGGTCACGACGGCTACGCGCCGATCGACGTCCTCGTGCTCTCTCTCGGGTACTACCACGAGCGCCCCGAGGACGCGGACTTCGACGCCCCGTTCGGGGCGCTCATCCGCGCGCTGCGCCGGTACGGCGTCGTCGTCGTGGTGTCGTCGGGCAACGACGGCCAGACCCGCCCGACCTACCCCGCGGCGTTCGCCCCGCGGATCAACAGGAAGGCGGAGCCGCCCGTGCCGCTCGAGGGGGTGACGCTGCTCCTCGACGAGCCGCCGGTCCTCACGGTCGGTGCGGAGAACCCGGACGGGACGGTGTCGCTCTTCAGCAACGACGGCCCCTGGATCACGTGCACCCGCCCGGGCGCGGCCCTCGTGTCCACGATCCCGCGCACGATCGACGGCGCCGTCGCGCCCTCGCGCCACGTGCCCGAGCTCTGGGGCCCGGGATACCGCGCCACGATCGACCCCGAGGGGTTCCAGGGCGGGTTCGCGACGTGGAGCGGGACGTCGTTCGCGGCACCCGTCCTCGCGGGCGAGCTCGCGGCGTCCCTGCTCGAGCGGATCGGCGACGACCCGACGGACCCGGACGTCCTGCAGCCCGGCCAGGGCGCGCCGGACCGCTGCGCCTGGCTGTGGCCGTCCATTACCCTGGCGACGGGTCTGGTCCCGACCCCGGGTGACGACGCATGAGGTGATGAGCGGTGGTGCGCAGCGGCCGGGAGGTGCTCGAGGCCCGGCTGGCCGCTGCGCAGGCCGTGAACGCGCGCGGCCAGCACCGGCGCGCGAGCCGCGCGTTCGCGCAGATCGTCCAGGACGTCGACGCCGCGGGCGAGGGCGCGAGCCGGGACGACGCCTACCTGGCCGCGCGCGCCCTGCTGGGGCTCGCGCTCGCCGAGTTCGAGCTCACGGGCGACGTCGACGGCGCCTACGAACGGCTCGCCGAGGTCGAGGCGCGCGGCGCCGCGCTGGCCAGGCGCGACCTGGCCCTCGTCGTACGGTCGCAGCGCGGGCTCCTGCGGCTGCGGACCGGCGACGTCTCCGCCGCGCTGGACGAGCTGGAGACGGCGGCCGAGGTCATCGACGACGCGCGCCCCCTCGACGCGGCCGTCCTGCTGCTCAACCTCGGCTCCCTGCGCCTCGAGCTGGGCGACGCCGAGGGGGCGAGCCGCGACCTCGACGACGCCGTCCACCGGGCCACCGCGCTCGGGGACGAGCTCCTGGTGTCCAAGGCCCGGCACAACCTCGGGTACGCGGAGTACCTGCGCGGCGACCTGCCGGTCGCCCTGCGCGCCATGGACGAGGCCGCGGCGCAGGCGCCGGACCGGCACGCCGCCGTCGGGCTCATCGACCGCGCGCAGGTGCTGCTCGACGCGGGCCTGCTCACGGAGGCGGACGAGGCGCTGAGCGAGGCGCGCGAGCACCTCTCCCGCTACCGCATGCTGCGCGACCTCGCGGAGGTCGAGCTGGTCCGGTCGCGCGTTGTGCTCGGCCTGCGGCGGTACGCCGAGGCGCGGCGCCTCGCGCGCTCGGCGTCGCGCCGGTTCGACCGCCTCGGCAACAGGCCGTGGGTGCTGCGCGCCCGCGTCGCGGAGCTCCAGGCGGCGCTCACCGAGCACCGCGCGACCCCCGTGGGCCCGGCGCGCGCCCGTCGGCACGCGACCTGGGCGCTCGACCTCGCGCGCGACGGCGAGACCCTGGGCAGCGTCTCGGGTCTCGGGATCACGGTCCCCGCGCGACTCCTCGCCGTCGAGTGGCTCGTGTCCGCGGGCGACGTGCGCGGTGCGCAGGAGGTCCTGCGGGCCGTGCCCCCGCGGCTCGGCCGCGCGCCGCTCCCCGTCCGGCTCCAGCACGAGGCGGTCCTCGCGCAGCTCGCGTTCGTGGCCGGCGACCGGCGCGCCGGCGTCCGCGCCGTGCGGCGCGGCCAGGCGGCGCTCGCGGACCACCGCGCGCGGCTGGGGTCCGTGGACGCGGTGACGGCGTCCGCGGTGCACGGCGTGCGGCTCGGCAACGTCGACGTCGAGGCCGCGCTGCGCACCCGGCGCCCCGGGACGATCTTCGACGCCGTCGAGCGTGGCCGGGCGGCGTTCGCCGGGACGGGCCGCGTGCGCCCGCCGGCGGACCCGGTCCTCGCGGACCTCCTCGCCGCCGCCCGGCGCGAGGTCGAGGCGGCCCGCGCGCTGGGGGCGCCCTCGGACGCGGCCAGCCTCGCGCGCCGGCAGGACCACCTCCAGGCGGCGCGGCGCCTCCAGGACGACGCACGACGGCGCTCCTGGCAGCACGGGGGAGGGGCCGCGGCCCCGGTCCCCGCGTCGGAGCGGCGGCTGCGCGCCACGCTGGCCGACGCCGGGTCCGACGCGGTCGTGGCCGACCTCATGCTGGACGGCGACGACGTGCTCGCCGTCCGCGTCAGCGCCCGGGGTTCTCGGCTCGTGCGCCTCGCGTCGCGCGCAGCGGTCGCCGAGCAGGTGCGTCGTGCGCGCGCGGACTTCGCGGTCCTGTCGAACGTGCTCATCCCGGTCCCCATGCGCGAGGCCGCCGTCGGCTCGCTGTCCCGGACGCTGGCCGCGCTCGACGACGCGCTCGTCGTCCCGCTCGAGGCGGACGGCGACCTCCACGTCGCTGCCCGCGACCTGCTGCTCGCGCTGCCGTGGGCCTCGCTGCCCTCGCGGCGCGGGCTGCGCACGTGGGCGAACTCGTGGGTGGACCTGCGTGACGGCGAGCCGGTGCGTCGGACGGACGAGGCGCTCGTCGTCGCCGGACCGGGCCTGCGCTTCTCCGGCGCCGAGGCGAAGCTCGTCGCGTCCGTGTGGGAGGGGGCCGAGGCGCTCGCGGGGGAGGAGGCGACGTGCGAGGCCGTCGTCGACGGCCTGCGCACCGCGGGGGTCGTGCACCTGGCCGCGCACGGCACGCACGAGACCGACAACCCGTTGTTCTCGTCGCTCCGGCTCGCCGACGGCCCGCTGTTCGCGCACGAGCTCGACGGCACCGACCTGCACGGTGTGGTCGTCGTGCTGTCGGCGTGCGAGGTGGGGCTCTCGACGCCGCGCATCGGCGGCGAGTCGCTCGGCCTGACGAGCGTCCTGCTGCGGCTCGGCGCCCGCGCGGTGATCGCGAGCGTGGCCCCGCTGCGCGACGACGTCGCGGCGCGCGTCATGCCGTCGCTCCACGCCGAGCTGCGCGACGGCGCCATGCCGGGGACGGCGCTCGCCCGGGCGGTCGCCGACGAGCCCGAGCCGGTACCGCTGGTCTGCTTCGGCCCGCTGGTGCTCTGACGGCACGGGCCGCGGTTTGGAGCACGCGACGTCGTCCCGTAAGATCAGCGTGTACCCAAGACCGCCGGTCGTCCGACGCTGCCCGCAGACTCCGTCTGCAGGACGTGACGGACCGAAGTCCCGCCCACGAGGTGGAGGCCAGCGCAGGTAGCGAATCGACGACGTCCGCCCGGCCCCGCCGCGCGTGCGACTGCGAGCCCCGCGCCTGCGCGGGGCTCTTTCTCGTCCCGGGACGGACGCCGGTGGTACCACCACCGGAAGGATTGCCATGGCGAGGCCGGACAAGGCAGCCGCAGTCGCCGAGATCTCGGACAAGTTCCGCGACTCGAACGCTGCCGTGCTGACCGAGTACCGCGGGCTCACCGTCGCGCAGCTCAAGCAGCTGCGTCGGTCGCTCAGCGGCAACGCAACCTACGCCGTGGTGAAGAACACGCTGACCGCTATCGCGGCCAAGGAGGCCGGTGTCGAGGGACTCGACGCCGACCTGCAGGGCCCGTCGGCAATCGCCTTCGTCACCGGGGACCCGGTCGAGGCAGCCAAGGGTCTGCGTGACTTCGCCAAGGCGAACCCCGCGCTGGTCATCAAGGGCGGTGTCCTCGACGGGCGCCCCCTGACCGCCGCGGAGGTCACGAAGCTCGCGGACCTCGAGTCCCGCGAGGTCCTGCTGGCCAAGGCGGCCGGCGCGATGAAGGCCAAGCTCTTCCAGGCTGCCTACGTCTTCACCGCGAACACCGCCCAGGCCGCCCGCGTCATCGATGCCCTGCGTCAGAAGCAGGAATCGGAGGGCGCTGCCGCCTGATCCCGCGCCCGGGGCACGCCCCGGTCTCGTGATCCACGCAGCGCAAGCACACACCCCGCTTCTGGCAGGCCCGCACCGGGCCGCTGCCGAGCACCGACCGAAAGGAACGCCATCATGGCGAAGCTCAGCACCGACGAGCTCATCGAGCAGTTCAAGGAGCTCACCCTCATCGAGCTCAACGAGTTCGTGAAGGCCTTCGAGGAGACCTTCGAGGTCACCGCCGCCGCCCCCGCCGCCGTCGCGGTCGCCGCCCCCGCGGGTGGCTCGGGCGACGCCCCGGCCGAGGAGGAGAAGGACGAGTTCGACGTCATCCTCGAGGCTGCCGGCGACAAGAAGATCCAGGTCATCAAGGAGGTGCGCGCGCTCACGTCCCTCGGCCTGAAGGAGGCCAAGGACCTCGTGGACGGTGCCCCGAAGCCGGTCCTGGAGGGCGCGAACAAGGAGACGGCCGAGAAGGCCAAGGCTGCCCTCGAGGGCGCCGGCGCCACGGTCACCCTCAAGTGATCGCACCGGTCCCGTCCTGACGGGACCGGTCGCACGCCGCACGAGGCCCGCACCCCGCCCGGGGTGCGGGCCTCGTCGTTCCCCGGCGGCGGCGCCGGGCGGGCAGGAGGGCCCGGGGGCGGCCCCGCGGCGTCGCGCCGCGTCCCGGGGCGACCGGGATCCGACGGCGTCGGCGCACCGGCTTCACGGAACGGCCACGAGTGTGCCACCATGTGCGGGTCGACGACGCAGGACAGCGAGGTCGACAGCAGCAGGTTCAGGCCCGCACGGCGGGCCGGAGGACGGGCGACGAGGCCCGTGCGAGTACCGGCGAGGCGCGCAGCGCCCGCGTCCGGGCGGGGGAGTGCGCCCCGAGGTTGTGTGGCGACGCCTTCTTGGGGTATGCTCACGCTTTGCGCTGTCCTGTGCCCCCGATCTCATATACCCCCGACCCCCTCGACGACGTACGTGCGCGTCCGCGAGGTGTCGTGGCGGCGGTGATCGTGTCCAGCCCGGCCGGTGCAGCGTTCTTTCGATCTGCAGGGAAGGACCCCTCTTGGCTGCCTCGCGCACCCCTTCTGCTCCGTCCGCCGACGCCATCGCGAACCGCACCGCATCGCGTCGCCTCTCCTTCGCCAAGATCTTCGAGCCGCTCGAGGTCCCCGACCTGCTGGGCCTCCAGACCGAGAGCTTCGACTGGCTGCTCGGCAACGAGGCGTGGCAGGCGCGCGTCGCCGCCGCGGCCGAGGCCGGGCGCCAGGACGTGCCCTCGACGTCGGGTCTCGAGGAGATCTTCGAGGAGATCTCCCCGATCGAGGACTTCGGGTCCTCGATGTCGCTGTCGTTCTCCAACCACCGCTTCGAGCCGCCGAAGTACACGGCCGACGAGTGCAAGGAGAAGGACTTCACGTACGCCGCGCCGCTGTTCGTCACCGCGGAGTTCGTCAACTACAACACCGGTGAGATCAAGAGCCAGACGGTCTTCATGGGCGACTTCCCGCTCATGACCGAGCGCGGCACGTTCATCATCAACGGCACCGAGCGCGTCGTCGTCTCGCAGCTCGTCCGCTCGCCCGGCGTCTACTTCGAGCGCGCCGCCGACAAGACGAGCGACAAGGACATCTTCTCCGCAAAGATCATCCCGTCGCGCGGTGCCTGGCTCGAGTTCGAGATCGACAAGCGCGACGCCGTCGGCGTGCGCGTCGACCGCAAGCGCAAGCAGTCCGTGACCGTGCTGCTCAAGGCGCTCGGCCTCACGGAGTCCGAGATCCGCGAGCAGTTCGCGGACTTCCCCTCCGTGCTCGACACGCTCGAGAAGGACCACGTCCACACGCAGGACGAGGCGCTCGTCGACCTCTACCGCAAGATCCGCCCGGGCGAGCCGCCGACGGTCGAGGCCGGCCGCGCGCTCCTCGAGAACTTCTACTTCAACCCGAAGCGCTACGACCTCGCGAAGGTCGGCCGCTACAAGGCGAACAAGAAGCTCGGCATCGACGCGCCGCTCAGCGACTCCACGCTGTCGGTCTCGGACGTCGTCGCGACGATCAAGTACCTCGCGGCGCTGCACGCGGACCACGCGAGCATCCCGGGCACGCGCAACGGCGAGGCCGTCGAGGTGCGCGTCGAGACGGACGACATCGACCACTTCGGCAACCGCCGCATCCGCGCCGTCGGCGAGCTCATCCAGAACCAGGTCCGCACGGGCCTGTCGCGGATGGAGCGCGTCGTGCGCGAGCGCATGACGACGCAGGACGTCGAGGCGATCACGCCGCAGACGCTCATCAACATCCGCCCGGTCGTGGCGTCCATCCGCGAGTTCTTCGGCACGTCGCAGCTCTCGCAGTTCATGGACCAGAACAACCCGCTCGCGGGCCTGACGCACAAGCGTCGTCTCTCGGCCCTCGGCCCGGGTGGTCTCTCGCGCGACCGCGCCGGCATGGAGGTCCGTGACGTCCACCCGTCGCACTACGGCCGCATGTGCCCGATCGAGACCCCTGAGGGTCCGAACATCGGTCTGATCGGCTCGCTCGCGTCGTACGGGCGCATCAACCCGTTCGGCTTCATCGAGACGCCGTACCGCAAGGTGACGGCGGGCAAGGTGACCGACGAGGTCGTCTACCTCACGGCCGACGACGAGGACCGCCACGTCATCGCGCAGGCGAACCAGACGCTCAACGCCGACGGCTCCTTCGCGGACGAGCGCGTGCTCGTGCGCACCAAGGGCGGCGAGGTCGAGATCGTCCCCGGCGCGCAGGTCGACTACATGGACGTCTCGCCGCGCCAGATGGTCTCGGTCGCCACGGCGCTCATCCCGTTCCTCGAGCACGACGACGCGAACCGCGCCCTCATGGGTGCGAACATGCAGCGCCAGGCCGTGCCGCTGGTCCGCTCCGAGGCCCCGCTCGTCGGGACCGGCATGGAGTGGCGCGCGGCCGTCGACGCGGGCGACGTCGTCGTCGCGACGAAGCCCGGTGTCGTCACCGAGGTCTCGGCCGACCTCGTGCTCGTCGCGAACGACGACGGCACGACCGGCAGCTACCGGATCGCGAAGTTCCGCCGCTCGAACCAGGGCACGAGCTACAACCAGCGCGTGCTCGTCGACGAGGGCCAGCGCGTCGAGCCCGGCTCCGTCCTCGCGGACGGCCCGGCGACCGACGAGGGCGAGCTCGCGCTCGGCCGCAACCTCCTCGTGGCGTTCATGTCGTGGGAGGGCCACAACTACGAGGACGCGATCATCCTCAGCCAGCGTCTCGTGCAGGACGACGTGCTCTCCTCGATCCACATCGAGGAGCACGAGGTCGACGCGCGCGACACCAAGCTCGGCCCCGAGGAGATCACGCGGGACATCCCGAACGTCTCCGAGGACGTCCTGGCGGACCTCGACGAGCGCGGCATCATCCGCATCGGTGCCGAGGTCGGCGCGGGCGACGTCCTGGTCGGCAAGGTCACGCCGAAGGGCGAGACCGAGCTGACCCCGGAGGAGCGCCTCCTGCGCGCGATCTTCGGCGAGAAGGCGCGCGAGGTGCGCGACACGTCCCTCAAGGTGCCCCACGGCGAGTCCGGCACGGTCATCGGCGTGCGCGAGTTCAACCGCGAGGACGGCGACGAGCTGCCCGCGGGCGTGAACCAGCTCGTGCGCGTCTACATCGCGCAGCGCCGCAAGATCACGGACGGCGACAAGCTCGCCGGCCGTCATGGCAACAAGGGCGTCATCTCCAAGATCCTGCCCGTCGAGGACATGCCGTTCCTCGAGGACGGGACGCCGGTCGACGTCGTCCTCAACCCGCTGGGCGTCCCCGGTCGTATGAACGTGGGCCAGGTCCTCGAGACCCACCTCGGGTGGGTCGCGAAGCAGGGCTGGGACATCTCGCTCGCCGAGGGCAAGGACCTCTCCTGGAAGGAGAACGTCCCCGAGATCGCCGCGACGTCCGAGCCGGGCCGTCCCGTCGCCACCCCGGTGTTCGACGGCGTCCACGAGGACGCGCTCACGGGCCTGCTCTCGACGACGATCCCGAACCGCGACGGCGACCGCATGGTCGGCGCCGACGGCAAGGCGCGCCTCTTCGACGGCCGCTCCGGCGAGCCGTTCCCCGAGGCCGTGTCGGTGGGCTACATGTACATCCTCAAGCTCCACCACCTGGTCGACGACAAGATCCACGCGCGCTCGACCGGCCCGTACTCGATGATCACCCAGCAGCCGCTCGGTGGTAAGGCGCAGTTCGGCGGTCAGCGCTTCGGCGAGATGGAGGTGTGGGCCCTCGAGGCGTACGGCGCGGCCTACACGCTCCAGGAGCTCCTCACGATCAAGTCGGACGACGTGCCCGGTCGCGTCAAGGTCTACGAGGCGATCGTCAAGGGCGAGAACATCCCCGACTCGGGCATCCCGGAGTCCTTCAAGGTCCTCCTCAAGGAGATGCAGTCGCTGTGCCTGAACGTCGAGGTGCTCTCGAGCGACGGCGTGTCCATCGAGATGCGGGAGTCGGACGACGACGTGTACCGCGCAGCCGAAGAGCTCGGCATCGACCTGTCGCGCCGCCCCAACGCGGCGTCCAGCGTCGACGAGATCTGATCTCGGGCAGGTGGGAGCGGGTCACCCCGCTCCCACCGACGACCCCCACACCAACCGTCTTTTTGGCGTCGGGGCCGGCCACGGCCGGTCCCGGCAGGCGAAGGAAGTAGGACAACTTGCTCGACGTCAACGTCTTCGACGAGCTGCGTATCGGCCTGGCCACGGCCGACGACATCCGTGCGTGGTCGCACGGTGAGGTGAAGAAGCCCGAGACCATCAACTACCGCACCCTCAAGCCCGAGAAGGACGGACTCTTCTGCGAGAAGATCTTCGGCCCCACCCGGGACTGGGAGTGCTACTGCGGCAAGTACAAGCGCGTGCGCTTCAAGGGCATCATCTGCGAGCGCTGCGGCGTCGAGGTGACGCGCTCGAAGGTGCGTCGTGAGCGCATGGGCCACATCGAGCTCGCCGCGCCGGTCACGCACATCTGGTTCTTCAAGGGCGTGCCCTCGCGCCTCGGCTACCTGCTCGACCTCGCCCCGAAGGACCTCGAGAAGGTCATCTACTTCGCGGCGTACATGATCACCTCGGTCGACGAGGAGGGCCGCCAGGAGGACCTCCCGAACCTCCAGAACGAGATCGACCTGGAGAAGAAGGAGATCGCGGACGCCCGCGACAACGACATCAACTCCCGCGCCCAGAAGCTCGAGGCCGACCTGGCCGAGCTCGAGGCCGAGGGTGCCAAGGCCGACGCGCGCCGCAAGGTCCGCGACTCGGCCGAGCGCGAGATGGCGCAGATCCGCAAGCGCGCCGACGCCCAGCTCGACCGTCTCGAGCAGGTGTGGGACCGCTTCAAGAACCTCAAGGTCGCCGACCTCGAGGGTGACGAGATGCTGTACCGCGCCCTCCAGGACCGCTACGGCACCTACTTCGAGGGCTCGATGGGCGCCGCGGCGATCCAGAAGCGTCTCCAGGACTTCGACCTGGAGGCGGAGGCCGAGTCCCTGCGCGAGACCATCCGCTCGGGCAAGGGCCAGCGCAAGACGCGTGCCCTCAAGCGCCTCAAGGTCGTCAACGCGTTCCTCACCACGACGAACTCGCCCACGGGCATGGTGCTCGACGCCGTCCCGGTCATCCCGCCGGACCTGCGCCCGATGGTGCAGCTCGACGGTGGCCGCTTCGCGACGAGCGACCTCAACGACCTGTACCGCCGCGTGATCAACCGGAACAACCGCCTCAAGCGTCTCCTCGACCTGGGTGCGCCGGAGATCATCGTCAACAACGAGAAGCGGATGCTCCAGGAGGCCGTGGACTCGCTGTTCGACAACGGCCGCCGTGGTCGTCCGGTCACCGGCCCGGGCAACCGCCCGCTCAAGTCCATCTCGGACATGCTCAAGGGCAAGCAGGGTCGTTTCCGTCAGAACCTGCTCGGCAAGCGCGTCGACTACTCGGGCCGTTCGGTCATCGTCGTCGGCCCGCAGCTCAAGCTGCACCAGTGCGGCCTGCCGAAGCAGATGGCGCTCGAGCTGTTCAAGCCGTTCGTCATGAAGCGCCTCGTGGACCTCAACCACGCGCAGAACATCAAGAGCGCGAAGCGCATGGTCGAGCGTGCCCGCCCGGTCGTGTGGGACGTGCTCGAAGAGGTCATCACCGAGCACCCCGTGCTGCTCAACCGTGCACCGACGCTGCACCGCCTGGGCATCCAGGCGTTCGAGCCGCAGCTCGTCGAGGGCAAGGCGATCCACCTGCACCCGCTCGTCTGCGCCGCGTTCAACGCGGACTTCGACGGTGACCAGATGGCCGTCCACCTGCCCCTGAGCGCCGAGGCGCAGGCCGAGGCCCGCATCCTCATGCTCTCGAGCAACAACATCCTCAAGCCGTCGGACGGCCGTCCGGTGACCATGCCCTCGCAGGACATGATCATCGGTCTGTACCACCTGACGAGCGACCGCGAGGGTGCCGAGGGCGAGGGTCGTGCGTTCGGCTCCGTGGCCGAGGCGATCATGGCGTTCGACCAGGGCACGCTGGACCTCAACGCCCGGGTGAAGATCCGCATCACGGACCTCGTCCCGCCGGTCTCCGGCTTCGAGGCTCCCGAGGGCTGGGAGGAGGGTCAGCCGATCCTCTTCGACACCACGCTCGGTCGCGCGCTGTTCAACGAGACGCTCCCCGTCGACTACCCGTACGTGAACTCGGTCGTCGACAAGAAGCGCCTCTCGGCGATCGTCAACGAGCTCGCGGAGCGCTACCCGAAGGTCGAGGTCGCGGCGTCGCTCGACGCGCTGAAGGCCGCCGGCTTCCGCTGGGCGACCCGCTCGGGCGTCACGATCGCGATCTCCGACGTGGCGACGCCCAAGGAGAAGGCCGTCATCCTCGAGCAGCACGAGGAGCGCGCGCTCAAGGTCCAGCAGCAGTACGACCGTGGTCTCATCACGGACGACGAGCGCCGTCAGGAGCTCATCGAGATCTGGACCCAGGCGACGGACAAGGTCGCGTCGGTCATGCGCGAGAACCTCGAGGCGAACGACCGCAACACCGTGTACCGCATGGTCGGTTCGGGTGCGCGTGGTAACTGGATGCAGGTCCGTCAGATCGCCGGTATGCGCGGTCTCGTGGCGAACCCGAAGGGCGAGATCATCCCGCGCCCGATCAAGTCCAACTACCGCGAGGGCCTGTCCGTCCTCGAGTACTTCATCGCGACGCACGGTGCCCGCAAGGGTCTGGCGGACACCGCGCTGCGGACCGCCGACTCGGGCTATCTCACGCGTCGTCTCGTGGACGTGTCGCAGGACGTCATCGTCCGCGAGGAGGACTGCGGCACCGAGCGCGGCCTGACCCTGCCGATCGCCGAGGAGCTCGCGGGCAAGCTCGTGCGCCACCCGAAGGTGGAGACGAGCGTCTACTCGCGCACCCTCGCGGCCGACCTGGTCGACCCCGACGGCAACGTCGTCGGCAAGGCCGGCGACGACGCGGGCGACGTCCTCATCGACGCCGCGGTCACCGCGGGCGTCCGCGAGGCCAAGGTCCGCTCGGTCCTCACGTGCGAGTCGCGCGTCGGCACGTGCGCGAAGTGCTACGGGCGCTCGCTCGCCACGGGCAAGCTCGTCGACATCGGCGAGGCGGTCGGCATCATCGCCGCCCAGTCGATCGGTGAGCCGGGCACGCAGCTGACGATGCGTACCTTCCACACCGGTGGTGTCGCCTCCGCGGACGACATCACGCAGGGTCTGCCGCGTGTCACGGAGCTCTTCGAGGCCCGCACCCCCAAGGGTGAGGCGCCCATCGCGGAGTTCTCGGGCCGCATCGCGATCGACGACTCGGAGCGCTCGCGCCGTCTGGTGCTCACTCCGGACGACGGCTCGGAGGAGATCGCCTACCCGGTGACGAAGCGTGCCCGCCTGCTCGTGCAGGACGGCGACCACGTGAACGTCGGCACGCAGCTCGTCCAGGGTGCGGTGGACCCGAAGAAGGTCCTGCGCATCCTCGGCCCGCGCGCCACGCAGAAGCACCTGGTGGACGAGGTCCAGGAGGTCTACCGCTCGCAGGGCGTGGACATCCACGACAAGCACATCGAGGTCATCGTGCGGCAGATGCTGCGTCGCGTGACCGTGCTCGACTCGGGCGACTCGCACCTCCTGCCGGGCGAGCTCGCCGAGCGCGGCCGCTTCGAGGACGCGAACCGTCGCGCGGTGGCGGAGGGTGGCCAGCCGGCCTCCGGCCGTCCGGAGCTGATGGGCATCACGAAGGCGTCGCTCGCGACGGACTCGTGGCTCTCGGCCGCGTCGTTCCAGGAGACGACGCGCGTGCTCACCGAGGCGTCGATGAGCGGTCGTCGTGACCCGCTCCTCGGCCTCAAGGAGAACGTCATCATCGGTAAGCTCATCCCGGCCGGTACCGGTCTTCCCCGGTACACCAAGGTCCAGGTCGAGCCGACCGAGCAGGCCAAGACGGAGCTCTACCCGAGCTTCGGCTACGACGAGATCGACTTCCCGGCGCTCGGCATGGGCTCCGGCGAGGCGATCCCGCTCGAGGACCTGGACTTCGGCGACTACCGCTGACGTCCCACGACGGGTGCCCGTCGGCTGCCGCGCCTCGTGCGCGGTGGCCGGCGGGCACCCGTCGTCGTCCCTCCTGCGGGACGACGACGGGCCCGGGGGAGCGGCCGTGCTCGCGACCTGCTCCTTTGACTCCTTGCCGGGTGGCAGGTAACCTGGTAAACCGTGCCCGCGCCGTCGGGCCCTCCGTGATGTCCCTGGCGGGACGGTGCGGGCGAGCGATCGTCGCACACCGCCGCGTGGCGGTCTCCGGACGGGCCGATGTGAGTGCCCGGGCACTCCGGATCCCGGTCCTGGTGGCGCGCTCGCGCCCACGGCCCGGAGCCGGACCATCGAGCCGGTGGTAGGTGGCTGCTGCAGCGTCTCTCGCGCTGCGGGTGCCTCGTGCGATCGGCTCCAGCAGCCAGCACGACCACCATCGGGGATAGCCCCGGTAGCTCGAGAAGACACGGAGACGTAGTGCCTACGATCCAGCAGCTCGTCCGCAAGGGGCGGACCTCGAAGGTGGGGAAGTCCAAGACTCCCGCCCTCAAGGGCTCCCCGCAGCGGCGCGGTGTGTGCACGCGCGTGTACACCACCACCCCGAAGAAGCCGAACTCCGCGCTGCGCAAGGTCGCTCGCGTGAAGCTCTCCTCCCAGGTCGAGGTCACGGCCTACATCCCCGGCGTCGGCCACAACCTCCAGGAGCACTCCATCGTGCTCGTGCGCGGCGGTCGTGTGAAGGACCTCCCGGGTGTGCGCTACAAGATCGTGCGCGGCGCGCTCGACACGCAGGGCGTGAAGAACCGCAAGCAGGCCCGCAGCCGCTACGGCGCCAAGAAGGAGAAGAGCTGATGCCTCGCAAGGGCCCGGCCCCGAAGCGGCCGCTCATCGTCGACCCGGTCTACGGGTCTCCCGTCGTCACGCAGCTCATCAACAAGGTGCTGCTCGACGGCAAGAAGTCCACCGCCGAGTCGATCGTCTACGGCGCCCTCGAGGGCGTCCGGGCGAAGACGGACGGCGACCCGGTCGTCGTGCTCAAGCGCGCGCTCGAGAACGTCCGCCCGGCGCTCGAGGTCCGCTCGCGCCGCGTCGGTGGTGCGACCTACCAGGTCCCGGTCGAGGTGCGCCCGGCGCGTGCGACGACCCTCGCGCTGCGCTGGCTCACGGACTACTCGCGCGCCCGTCGCGAGAAGACCATGACGGAGCGCCTCATGAACGAGATCCTCGACGCCAGCAACGGCCTCGGCGCCGCGGTCAAGCGCCGCGAGGACATGCACAAGATGGCGGAGTCCAACAAGGCCTTCGCCCACTACCGCTGGTAGTCCGCACGACGGGCCCCGGGGACCGGAGCGTCCCCGGGGCTGTCGGCGGGTCCGAGGCCGGTCATCCCGGTCCGAGCAGCGCCCCCGACTCAACCCATCTAACGAGGGAAGCAGACCGTGGCACTTGACGTGCTGACCGACCTGAGCAAGGTCCGCAACATCGGCATCATGGCCCACATCGATGCCGGGAAGACCACGACCACCGAGCGCATCCTGTTCTACACGGGTGTGAACTACAAGCTCGGCGAGACGCACGACGGCGCGTCCACGACCGACTGGATGGAGCAGGAGAAGGAGCGCGGCATCACGATCACGTCCGCCGCCGTCTCGTGCTACTGGAACAAGAACCAGATCAACATCATCGACACGCCCGGCCACGTCGACTTCACGGTCGAGGTCGAGCGCTCCCTGCGCGTGCTCGACGGCGCCGTCGCCGTCTTCGACGGCAAGGAGGGTGTCGAGCCGCAGTCTGAGACGGTGTGGCGCCAGGCGGACAAGTACAACGTCCCGCGCATCTGCTTCGTCAACAAGATGGACAAGCTCGGCGCGGACTTCTACTTCACCGTCGACACGATCATCAACCGCCTCAAGGCGAAGCCGCTGGTCATCCAGCTCCCGATCGGGGCCGAGAGCGACTTCACCGGTGTCGTGGACCTGCTCGAGATGAAGGCGCTCGTCTGGCACGGGGAGACCCAGCTCGGCGAGGCGTACGACACCGAGGAGATCCCCGCGGACCTGGTCGAGAAGGCCCAGCAGTACCGCAGCGAGCTCGTCGAGGCCGTCGCTGAGGCCGACGAGGAGCTGCTCGAGAAGTACCTCGGTGGCGAGGAGCTGACGATCGCCGAGCTCAAGGCCGGCATCCGCAAGCTCGTCATCGCGGGCGAGGCGTTCCCGGTCCTGTGCGGCTCCGCGTTCAAGAACAAGGGCGTCCAGCCCATGCTCGACGCGGTCATCGACTACCTGCCGTCGCCCCTCGACGTGCCGGCCATCGACGGTCACGACCCGAAGGACGAGGAGAAGGTCATCCAGCGTCACCCCGACGCCTCGGAGCCGTTCTCCGCGCTCGCCTTCAAGGTCGCGGCGCACCCGTTCTTCGGCAAGCTCACCTACGTGCGCGTGTACTCCGGTCGCGTCGAGCCCGGCCAGCAGGTCGCGAACTCGACCAAGGGCAAGAAGGAGCGCGTCGGCAAGATCTTCCAGATGCACTCCAACAAGGAGAACCCGGTCGACGAGGCGAGCGCCGGTCACATCTACGCGGTCATCGGCCTCAAGGACACCACGACCGGTGACACGCTGAGCGACATGGCGAACCCGGTCATCCTCGAGTCGATGAGCTTCCCCGAGCCCGTCATCGACGTGGCGATCGAGCCGAAGACGAAGGCCGACCAGGAGAAGCTCTCCACGGCGATCCAGAAGCTCGCCGAGGAGGACCCGACCTTCCGCGTGAAGCTGGACGACGAGACCGGCCAGACCGTCATCGGCGGCATGGGCGAGCTCCACCTCGACATCCTCGTCGACCGCATGCGTCGCGAGTTCAAGGTCGAGGCGAACGTCGGCAAGCCGCAGGTCGCGTACCGCGAGACGATCCGCCGCAAGGCCGAGAAGATCGAGTACACGCACAAGAAGCAGACCGGTGGGTCCGGGCAGTTCGCGAAGGTCCAGGTGACCTTCGAGCCGCTCGACACGTCCGAGGGCGAGCTCTACGAGTTCTCCAACGCGGTCACCGGTGGTCGCATCCCGCGCGAGTACATCCCCAGCGTCGACGCCGGCATCCAGTCCGCGATGGAGCTCGGCGTGCTCGCCGGCTTCCCGCTGGTCGGGGTGAAGGCGATCCTGCTCGACGGCGCCTACCACGAGGTCGACTCCTCGGAGATGGCGTTCAAGATCGCCGGCTCGATGGTCCTCAAGGAGGGCGTCAAGCGGGCGGACCCGGTTCTGCTGGAGCCGGTGATGGCGGTCGAGGTGCGTACGCCCGAGGAGTACATGGGCGACGTCATCGGCGACCTGAACTCACGTCGTGGAATGATCCAGTCCATGGAGGACGCGACGGGTGTGAAGGTCGTCCGGGCCCACGTACCGTTGTCAGAGATGTTCGGGTACATCGGTGACCTCCGGTCCAAGACCCAGGGTCGTGCGGTGTACTCGATGCAGTTCGACAACTACGCCGAGGTTCCTCGGAACGTTGCCGAAGAGATCATCAAGAAGACCCGGGGCGAGTGAGTCCCCACAGGTCGAAGACCCGCACAACCATCAACCTGTAGGAAACCGCAACGCCCCGCGGATGTAGGATCTCTCGGTCGACATTCGCAACGTTCGGCACATCTACCCAAGTCCCAGGAGGACCCCAGTGGCTAAGGCCAAGTTCGAGCGGACCAAGCCGCACGTCAACGTCGGCACCATCGGTCACGTCGACCACGGTAAGACGACGCTCACGGCGGCGATCTCGAAGACGCTCGCGGACACGTACCCGGACCTGCCGGCGAACACGCAGCGCAACTTCGACGAGATCGACGCGGCTCCCGAGGAGAAGCAGCGCGGTATCACGATCAACATCGCGCACATCGAGTACGAGACGCCGAAGCGCCACTACGCGCACGTCGACGCCCCGGGTCACGCCGACTACATCAAGAACATGATCACCGGTGCCGCCCAGATGGACGGCGCGATCCTGGTGGTCGCCGCGACCGACGGCCCGATGGCCCAGACGCGCGAGCACGTCCTGCTCGCCCGCCAGGTCGGCGTGCCGTACCTGCTCGTGGCGCTCAACAAGTCCGACATGGTCGACGACGAGGAGATCCTCGAGCTCGTCGAGATGGAGGTGCGCGAGCTCCTCTCCTCGCAGGAGTTCGACGGTGACAACGCGCCGGTCGTGCGCGTCTCCGGTCTCAAGGCGCTCGAGGGCGACCCCGAGTGGACCGCGAAGATCCTCGAGCTCATGGAGGCCGTGGACGAGAACGTCCCCGAGCCCGTCCGCGAGCTCGACAAGCCGTTCCTCATGCCCGTCGAGGACGTCTTCACGATCACCGGTCGTGGCACCGTCGTCACCGGCAAGGTGGAGCGTGGCACGCTCGACCTCAACTCGGACGTCGAGATCGTCGGCATCCGCTCGCCCCAGAAGACCACGGTCACGGGCATCGAGACGTTCCACAAGCAGATGGACCAGGCTCAGGCCGGCGACAACACCGGTCTGCTCCTGCGCGGCATCAAGCGCGAGGACGTCGAGCGCGGCCAGGTCGTCGTGAAGCCGGGCTCGATCACCCCGCACACGCAGTTCGAGGCGCAGGTCTACATCCTGGGCAAGGACGAGGGCGGCCGTCACAACCCGTTCTACTCGAACTACCGTCCGCAGTTCTACTTCCGCACGACGGACGTCACCGGCGTCATCACGCTGCCCGAGGGCACCGAGATGGTCATGCCCGGCGACAACACCGAGATGACGGTCGAGCTGATCCAGCCGATCGCCATGGAGGAGGGCCTCGGCTTCGCCATCCGTGAGGGTGGCCGCACCGTCGGCTCGGGCCGCGTCACCAAGATCCTCAAGTGATCTGACGCTGCCTCCGCAGCACCTCGTCGAAGGCCCGGTCCCGTCCGCGGGACCGGGCCTTCGGCCTGCGGTCACCGTCACACCGGCGTCGCGTCGTCCCGACTTGGACGACGGCGGCTTCGTGTGGCAGACTGTTCAGGTTGCCTGTTACGGGTGCGCTCTTTCACGTGTCGAACAGTGTGTTGAACCGGTCCTCTCGCCGAGGGCCAGGACCCCGGGACTTCTCCCGGGTCTGCGGGTTGAGCTCTCTGTGTCGCCATGGATCGAGTACCCCGCGGAACACACGTTCCGACAGGCTCGCACAAACGTTGTGGTCCGGTTCGCGGAGCCGTGCGTCAGCACGGAGCCCGGCGGGAGTCCACATATCCAACGGCCCTGCGCCTCTCGGCGTGTGCGCCCAGGTGCGTCGCGACTACGCGACACGCCCGAGCGCGGGGGTCGGACAGCTAGCGGTTCGAGAGAGAGAGTCAGACGACGCCATGGCGGGACAGAAGATCCGCATCCGGCTCAAGTCCTACGACCACGAGGTCATCGACAGCTCGGCGCGCAAGATCGTCGACACGGTGACGCGCGCTGGTGCAACGGTCGTGGGTCCGGTGCCGCTGCCGACGGAGAAGAACGTCTTCTGCGTCATCCGGTCGCCTCACAAGTACAAGGACAGCCGCGAGCACTTCGAGATGCGCACGCACAAGCGGCTGATCGACATCATCGATCCCACGCCGAAGGCGGTCGACTCGCTCATGCGTCTCGACCTGCCGGCTGACGTGAACATCGAGATCAAGCTCTGAGGCTGGAGGACATCATGACTACCCCCCAGCAGAACGCGCGCCCGGTCACCGCGGTGCTCGGCACGAAGCTCGGGATGACGCAGCTCTGGGACGAGGCCGGGCGCCTCGTGCCCGTCACCGTCGTCGCGGTCGGCACGAACGTCGTGACGCAGGTGCGCACGTCGGACGCCGACGGCTACGCCGCCGTGCAGCTCGCCTACGGCCAGATCGACCCGCGCAAGGTCACGAAGCCGCTCAAGGGCCACTTCGAGAAGGCCGGCGTCACGCCGCGTCGTCACGTCGCCGAGGTCCGCACCACCGACGCCACCGAGTACTCGCTCGGCCAGGAGATCACCGCGGAGGCCTTCGAGGCCGGCGCCGTGGTCGACGTCGTGGGCACGACCAAGGGCAAGGGCACCGCCGGTGTCATGAAGCGTCACGGCTTCTCCGGCGTGGGTGCCTCCCACGGCTCGCACCGCAACCACCGCAAGCCCGGCTCGATCGGTGGGGCCTCGACCCCGTCGCGAGTCTTCAAGGGCCTGCGCATGGCCGGTCGGATGGGCAACGTCCGTCAGACCACCCAGAACCTGACCGTCCACGCGGTCGACGCCGAGAAGGGTCTGCTGCTCGTCAAGGGCGCGGTTCCCGGCCCCAAGGGCGGCGTCGTCCTCGTGCGCAGCGCCGCGAAGGGAGCGTGAACCCCATGTCCGCTCTGACCGTTGACGTGCTGGACCCCAAGGGCAAGAAGGCCGGCACCGCCGAGCTCCCCGCCGAGGTGTTCGACGTCGAGCTCAACGTCCCGCTGATCCACCAGGTCGTCGTCGCCCAGCGTGCTGCCGCACGCCAGGGCACCCACGACACCAAGTCCCGCGGCGAGGTCCGCGGTGGTGGTCGCAAGCCGTACAAGCAGAAGGGCACCGGCCGCGCCCGCCAGGGTTCGACCCGTGCGCCGCAGTTCGCCGGCGGTGGCGTCGTCCACGGCCCCACGCCGCGCTCGTACGACCAGCGGACGCCCAAGAAGATGAAGGCCGCCGCGCTCCGCGGTGCCCTCTCGGACCGCGCCCGCAACGGCCGCGTCCACGTGGTGACCGGCTTCGGCGTCGACGGCGTGCCGTCGACCAAGACCGCCGTCACGACGCTCGCCAAGCTCTCCGGGCGCAAGCACGTCCTCGTCGTCACCGAGCGTGGCGACGAGCTGACGATCAAGTCGCTGCGGAACGTCGAGCAGGTCCACCTCCTGGTGGCCGACCAGCTCAACACCTACGACGTGCTCGTCTCCGACGACGTCGTCTTCACGCAGGGCGCGCTCGACGCGTTCCTGACGGGCCCGGCCACGGGTCGCTCCGCGAAGGCCGTCGCCACCTCCACCGAGGCGGACGAGACTGCTGCCGAGGAGGCCGCGAAGTGACCACCGTGACCAAGGACCCCCGTGACGTGATCCTCGCGCCGGTCGTCTCCGAGAAGAGCTACGGCCTGCTCGACGAGGGCAAGTACACGTTCGTCGTCGACCCGCGGGCCAACAAGACCGAGATCAAGATCGCCGTCGAGCAGATCTTCTCGGTCAAGGTCGCCTCGGTGAACACGATCAACCGCAAGGGCAAGACGCGTCGCACGCGTTTCGGCCTGGGCAAGCGCAAGGACACCAAGCGTGCGATCGTCACCCTCCGCGAGGGCACGATCGACATCTTCGGCTGAGCCGACGAGAGCAGATTGAGGACAGATCCCCATGGGAATCCGTAAGTACAAGCCGACGACGCCCGGCCGCCGCGGCTCGAGCGTCGCCGACTTCGCCGAGATCACGCGCTCGCAGCCGGAGAAGTCTCTGGTCCGCCCGCTCTCCAAGAGCGGCGGCCGCAACAGCTCCGGTCGTATCACCACCCGTCACAAGGGTGGTGGCCACAAGCGTGCGTACCGCGTGATCGACTTCCGTCGTCACGACAAGGACGGCGTGCCGGCGAAGGTCGCGCACATCGAGTACGACCCCAACCGCACCGCGCGCATCGCGCTCCTGCACTACGCGGACGGCGAGAAGCGCTACATCGTCGCGCCGGCCAAGCTCAAGCAGGGCGACGTCGTCGAGGCGGGCGCGGGCGCGGACATCAAGCCCGGCAACAACCTGCCGCTGCGCAACATCCCGACCGGTACGGTCATCCACGCCATCGAGCTCAAGCCCGGTGGCGGCGCGAAGATCGCCCGTTCGGCCGGTGCGTCCGTGCAGCTCGTCGCCAAGGACGGGCCGTACGCGCAGCTGCGCATGCCCTCCGGCGAGATCCGCAACGTCGACCTGCGCTGCCGCGCGACGGTCGGCGAGGTCGGCAACGCCGAGCAGTCGAACATCAACTGGGGCAAGGCCGGCCGCATGCGCTGGAAGGGCAAGCGCCCGACCGTCCGCGGTGTCGCCATGAACCCGATCGACCACCCGCACGGTGGTGGTGAGGGCAAGACCTCCGGTGGTCGCCACCCGGTGAGCCCCTGGGGCCAGCCGGAGGGTCGTACCCGCCGTCCCAACAAGCCGAGCGACAAGCTGATCGTGCGTCGTCGCCGTACCGGCAAGAAGCGCTGATAGGAGCCTGGAGACATGCCTCGTAGCCTGAAGAAGGGCCCCTTCGTCGACGACCACCTGCAGAAGAAGGTGGACGCTCAGAACGAGAAGGGGACCAAGAACGTCATCAAGACCTGGTCCCGTCGGTCGGTCATCACGCCCGACTTCCTCGGTCACACGTTCGCCGTGCACGACGGTCGCAAGCACACGCCGGTGTTCGTCACCGAGTCGATGGTCGGCCACAAGCTCGGCGAGTTCGCTCCCACGCGGACCTTCCGCGGCCACGTGAAGGACGACAAGAAGGGTCGTCGCCGCTGACCCCCGGGTCAGTCTGGTGACGACCTGGACGGTCAAGAGACAAGAAGGCAGGACAGCAATGGAAGCCAAGGCGCAGGCGCGGTTCGTCCGTGTCACGCCCCAGAAGGCCCGGCGCGTCGTGGACCTCATCCGTGGCAAGCAGGCCTCCGAGGCCGTCGCGGTGCTGAAGTTCGCACCGCAGGCGGCGAGCGAGCCCGTCCGCAAGGTCGTGGAGAGCGCCATCGCCAACGCCCGGGTGAAGGCGGACCGCGCGAGCGAAGCGTTCGAGGAGCAGGAGCTCGTCGTGCGTGAGGCGTTCGTCGACGAGGGCCCGACCCTCAAGCGTTTCCGCCCCCGGGCCCAGGGCCGTGCGAACCGCATCCTCAAGCGCACCAGCCACATCACCGTGGTCGTCGCTCCGCGTGAGAACACGAAGGGAAGTGCCCGATAGTGGGACAGAAGGTTCACCCGCACGGGTACCGCCTCGGCATCACCACCGACCACCGGTCGCGCTGGTTCGCCGACAGCACCAAGCCCGGCCAGCGGTACCGCGACTACGTCCGCGAGGACGTCCAGATCCGCAAGCTCATGAGCACGGGTCTCGAGCGCGCCGGCATCTCCAAGGTCGAGATCGAGCGCACCCGTGACCGCGTCCGCGTGGACATCCACACGGCGCGCCCGGGCATCGTCATCGGCCGCCGCGGCGCCGAGGCCGACCGCATCCGCGGCGAGCTCGAGAAGCTCACCGGCAAGCAGGTGCAGCTCAACATCCTCGAGGTGAAGAACGCCGAGACGGACGCGCAGCTCGTCGCGCAGGGCATCGCCGAGCAGCTCGCGAGCCGCGTCTCGTTCCGTCGTGCCATGCGCAAGGGCATCCAGTCCGCGCAGCGCGCCGGCGCGAAGGGCATCCGCGTGCAGGTCTCCGGCCGCCTCGGTGGCGCGGAGATGAGCCGGTCGGAGTTCTACCGCGAGGGTCGTGTGCCGCTGCACACGCTGCGCGCGTACATCGACTACGGCTTCTTCGAGGCCCGCACCACGTTCGGCCGCATCGGCGTGAAGGTGTGGATCTACAAGGGCGACGTCACCGAGAAGGAGTTCGCCGCGCAGCAGGCCACGGCCGCTCCGCGCCAGGGCCGTGGCGGCCCGCGCGGTGAGCGCGGCGGCGACCGTCGTGGTGGCGGCCGTCGTCCCGAGCGTTCGGCCGAGCGGACCCCCGCGTCCGAGTCGCCGGCGGCGCCCGAGCAGGCTGCTCCCGCCGCAGAGGCGAAGGCCCCTGAGACCGGAACGGAGGCCTGAGTCATGCTGATCCCGCGCAGGCTCAAGCACCGCAAGCAGCACCACCCGTCGCGCTCCGGCGCGGCGAAGGGTGGCACCCAGATCTCGTTCGGCGAGTACGGCATCCAGGCTCTCGAGCCGGCGTACGTGACGAACCGCCAGATCGAGGCTGCTCGTATCGCGATGACCCGCCACATCAAGCGTGGCGGCAAGGTCTGGATCAACATCTACCCGGACCGTCCCCTGACCAAGAAGCCTGCCGAGACCCGCATGGGTTCCGGTAAGGGTTCGCCCGAGTGGTGGGTCGCCAATGTCAAGCCCGGCCGGATCGTCTTCGAGCTGGCGGGTGTCCCGGAGGACCTGGCTCGCGAGGCCATGCGCCGCGCGATCCACAAGCTCCCGATGAAGTGCCGTTTCGTGGTGCGCGAGGGTGGTGGCAACTGATGGCAATCGGAACGAAGGGGCTCGCCCCCGTCGACCTCGACGCCATGGACGACGAGACGCTCGTCGCCGAGCTCAAGAAGGTCAAGGAGGAGCTCTTCAACCTCCGCTTCCAGTCGGCCACCGGCCAGCTGGAGAGCCACGGGCGCCTCAAGGCCGTCCGCCGCGACATCGCGCGGATCTACACGATCCTGCGTGAGCGCGAGCTCGGCATCCGAACCGCGCCGAGCGCCGAGTGAGTGAGGCTGGAATGAGCGAGAACGCAACGAACGCGCCCGAGGCGGCCGAGGAGCGCGCGCACCGTAAGACGCGCCGCGGCTACGTCGTGAGCGACAAGATGGACAAGACCGTGGTGGTCGAGGTCGAGGACCGGGTCAAGCACCCGCTCTACGGCAAGGTCATCCGCCGCACGAGCAAGGTCAAGGCGCACGACGAGCAGAACTCTGCCGGCGTGGGCGACCTGGTGCTCATCATGGAGACCCGCCCGCTGTCCGCGACCAAGCGGTGGCGCCTCGCGGAGATCCTCGAGAAGGCCAAGTGATCCACCGGTCGTGACGGGCGTGCCCCGGCTCGCTCGTCACGACCGCTCTCGTGCCGCACCGCGGTGCGGCAACCAGTGAGGACAGGTCGGGCGGGTCCACCGCCCGGTCCTGGCCGGTTCACCCGCGAGGGACCCGGCACTGACAGCTATCCGTTCGGCAAGGCTCGCCCCCGGCGAGAACCGGCTCGACGACAGGAGTTCATTACATGATCCAGCAGGAGTCGCGACTTCGTGTCGCCGACAACACGGGTGCCAAGGAGATTCTCTGCATCCGTGTTCTCGGTGGCTCGGGCCGTCGCTACGCCGGAATCGGCGACGTCATCGTCGCAACCGTCAAGGACGCGATCCCGGGCGGCAACGTGAAGAAGGGCGACGTGGTCAAGGCCGTCGTCGTCCGCACCGCCAAGGAGCGCCGTCGTCCGGACGGTTCCTACATCAAGTTCGACGAGAACGCCGCCGTGATCCTCAAGAACGACGGCGAGCCGCGCGGCACGCGCATCTTCGGCCCGGTCGGGCGCGAGCTGCGCGACAAGCGGTTCATGAAGATCATCTCGCTGGCTCCGGAGGTGCTCTGACCATGGCCAAGATCAAGAAGGGCGACCTCGTCGTCGTCATCGCGGGCAAGGACAAGGGCAAGCAGGGGCGCGTCCTCGAGGTGCTCACCGACCGTGACCGCGTCATCGTCGAGGGCGTCCAGCGCGTCACCAAGCACACCAAGGTCGGCCAGTCGCAGCGCGGCACGCGGACCGGTGGGATCGAGACCGTCGAGGCCCCGATCCACATCAGCAACGTGATGGTCGTCGACCCGGAGACCAAGAAGGGCACCCGCGTCGGGTACCGCACCGAAGAGGTCGAGCGTGACGGCCGCAAGCGCACCGTGCGCGTGCGTGTCGCCAAGCGCTCCGGGAAGGACATCTGATGAGCACCGAGATCGTCGCCCCCGAGGTGCCCCGCCTGAAGCAGCGCTACCGCGAGGAGATCGTCGCCGGTCTGCGGGAGGAGTTCGGGCACGAGAACGTCAACCAGGTCGCCCGCGTCACGAAGATCGTCGTGAACATGGGTGTCGGTGACGCCGCCAAGGACTCGAAGCTCATCGAGGGCGCCATCCGCGACCTGTCCGCGATCACCGGCCAGAAGCCGCAGGTGACCAAGGCCCGCAAGTCCATCGCGCAGTTCAAGCTGCGCGAGGGCATGCCGATCGGCGCGCACGTCACGCTGCGCGGCGACCGCATGTGGGAGTTCCTGGACCGCCTGCTGTCGATCGCCCTGCCGCGCATCCGCGACTTCCGCGGCCTGTCGCCTAAGCAGTTCGACGGGAACGGCAACTACACGTTCGGTCTCACGGAGCAGTCGATGTTCCACGAGATCGACCAGGACAAGATCGACCGTGTCCGCGGTATGGACATCACGATCGTGACCACGGCGACGACCGATGACGAGGGCCGCTCCCTGCTGCGCCGTCTCGGCTTCCCCTTCAAGGAGAACTGACATGGCGAAGAAGGCCCTGATCAACAAGGCGGCCGCCAAGCCGAAGTTCGCGGTCCGCGCCTACACCCGGTGCCAGAAGTGCGGTCGCCCGCACTCGGTGTACCGCAAGTTCGGCCTGTGCCGCATCTGCGTGCGCGAGATGGCCCACCGTGGTGAGCTTCCGGGCGTCACCAAGAGCAGCTGGTAACAACTACGTCGTAGGTCCTGGCGGAGCGCGTCGCTCGACGCGCCCCGCCCGGATACCACGTCGAGGAAGGGCTAGAGCCCGATGACGATGACCGACCCGATCGCAGACATGCTGACGCGTCTGCGGAACGCGAACTCGGCTTACCACGAGACGGTGACCATGCCGTACTCGAAGCTGAAGTCGCACATTGCCGAGATCCTCCAGGCCGAGGGCTACATCTCCGGCTGGAGCGTCGAGGACGCGACGGTGGGCAAGAACCTCACCATCCAGCTCAAGTTCGGCCCGAACCGTGAGCGCAGCCTCGCCGGCGTGCGCCGCGTGTCGAAGCCCGGCCTGCGCAAGTACGTCAAGTCCACCGAGCTGCCGAAGGTTCTCGGCGGCCTGGGCGTGGCGATCCTGTCCACGTCCTCCGGTCTGCTCACCGACAAGCAGGCCGCCACGAAGGGCGTGGGCGGCGAAGTCCTCGCCTACGTCTGGTAACCCGGAAAGGAGATACGCCATGTCTCGAATCGGCAAGATCCCCGTTCCGGTTCCCGCCGGAGTGGACGTCACCATCAGCGGCGCGCTCGTGACCGTGAAGGGCCCCAAGGGCTCGCTCGAGCACCACGTGCCCGCCCCCATCCAGGTCGCTCAGGAGGACGGCACCCTCGTGGTGTCGCGCCCGAACGACGAGCGCGAGTCCCGCGCGCTGCACGGCCTGACCCGCACCCTCCTGGCGAACCTCGTCCAGGGCGTGACGCAGGGCTACGAGAAGAAGCTCGAGATCGTCGGCACCGGTTACCGCGTGACGGCCAAGGGCTCGGACCTCGAGTTCGCCCTCGGCTTCAGCCACCCGGTCGTCGTGACCCCGCCCGCGGGCATCACGTTCGCGGTCGAGAGCCCGACGAAGTTCTCGGTCTCCGGCATCGACAAGCAGCAGGTCGGCGAGATCGCAGCGAACATCCGCAAGATCCGCAAGCCCGAGCCGTACAAGGGCAAGGGTGTGCGTTACGCCGGCGAGGTCGTCCGCCGCAAGGCTGGAAAGGCTGGTAAGTAACGATGGCTCTGAAGGTTCTCGGCAAGGGCAAGGCCGTCGCGCGTCAGCGCCGGCACCTGCGCCTGCGCAAGAAGATCAAGGGGACCGCCGGTCGTCCGCGCCTCGTGGTGACGCGTTCCACGCGTCACATCACGGCTCAGGTCGTGGACGACACGATCGGTCAGACGCTCGCGTCGGCCTCGTCGCTCGAGGCGGACCTGCGTGCGCTCGACGGCGACAAGAGCGCCAAGGCCCGCAAGGTCGGCGAGCTCGTCGCCGAGCGTGCGAAGGCCAAGGGCGTCGACTCCGTCGTCTTCGACCGTGGTGGCAACAAGTACCACGGTCGGGTCGCTGCGGTCGCCGACGGCGCTCGCGAGGGCGGTCTGTCCCTGTGACGACGCCGACCATCCCCACACGGAAGCAAAGGATTCTCTGATGGCTGCAGGGCAGCGCAGCAACACCGGCGCCCCCACGGGTGCCGCCAACGAGTCGAGCGACCAGAACGCGCGCGGGGGGCGCCGCGACGACCGTCGCGGTGACCGTCGCGACGGTCGCCGTGGCGACGCAGCCGAGAAGAACGCCTTCGTCGAGCGCGTCGTCACCATCAACCGCGTCTCCAAGGTCGTCAAGGGCGGCCGCCGCTTCAGCTTCACCGCGCTCGTCGTGGTGGGCGACGGCGACGGCACCGTCGGCGTCGGCTACGGCAAGGCGAAGGAGGTGCCCGCGGCGATCGCCAAGGGTGTCGAGGAGGCCAAGAAGAACTTCTTCAAGGTCCCGCGCATCCAGGGCACCATCCCGCACCCCATCCAGGGTGAGGCCGCCGCCGGCGTCGTGTTCCTCCGTCCGGCCGCTCCGGGTACCGGTGTGATCGCCGGTGGTCCGGTGCGCGCCGTGCTGGAGTGCGCGGGCATCCACGACGTGCTGAGCAAGTCGCTCGGCTCGTCCAACGCGATCAACATCGTGCACGCGACCGTCGAGGCCCTGCGCAACCTGGAGCAGCCTGAGGCTGTCGCCGCGCGCCGTGGTCTCCCGCTCGAGGACGTGGCCCCGGCCGCGCTCCTGCGTGCCCGTGCTGCGGGGGTGAACGCCTGATGGCCAGGCTCAAGGTGACCCAGACGAAGTCCGCCATCGGCGGCAAGCAGAACCAGCGCGACACGCTGCGCACTCTGGGCCTCAAGCGGATCGGCGACACCGCCGTGAAGGAGGACCGCCCGGAGATCCGCGGCATGGTCGCGACGGTGGCGCACCTCGTCACCGTTGAGGAGGTCGAGTGACCATGGCTGAGAAGGCCACCAAGGAGACCGCCGAGGCTCCGAAGAAGAAGACCGCTGCGAAGGCGTCTGCTCCGGCGAAGGCCGAGCAGACCCCCGCGCAGACCGAGGGTGCCGGCGGCACGCTCAAGGTCCACCACCTGCGTCCGGCTCCCGGCGCCAAGAAGGCCAAGACCCGCGTGGGTCGTGGTGAGGCGTCGAAGGGTAAGACGGCGGGCCGCGGTACCAAGGGTACGAAGGCTCGTTACCAGGTTCCCGAGCGCTTCGAGGGTGGGCAGATGCCTCTGCACATGCGCCTCCCGAAGCTGCGCGGCTTCAAGAACCCGTTCCGCACCGAGTACCAGGTCGTGAACCTGGACAAGCTCGCGGCGCTGTACCCCGAGGGTGGCCAGGTCACCGTCGAGGACCTCGTCGCGAAGGGCGCGGTCCGCAAGGGCCAGCTCGTCAAGGTGCTCGGCACGGGTGAGATCACCGTCAAGCTCGAGGTCGCGGTCGACGCCCTCTCGGGCGCGGCTCGCGAGAAGATCCTCGCGGCCGGCGGTTCGGTCTCGGAGGACTGACACCCCTGGACAGGGCCGGTGGCGCGTACGCGCCGTCGGCCCTGTCCGCGTCTGAGGGCGCCTCCCTGCACGACCCGTGGTCCGTCCGGCAGCGCACCACGGTCTAGACTCTCCGACGGCTGTCTCCCCGCACCCCGGGGGTGACCGCCGTCACTCCCAGGTCCACGGCCGGCCCGTCCGGTGATCGGGACCGACTTGCCGTTCGACGCGGCGCTACGGCTAGGGTGCCTCTTGGCGCCCGTGCCGTGCGTCACACCTCGCCGGGCCTCCCGGCGACACGACATCCCGCCTCGGCGGGCCAGGAGGATAGGTGCTCAGCGCATTCGCCCGGGCTTTCCGGACGCCCGACCTGCGGCGCAAGCTGCTGTTCACGATCGCGATCATGGCGATCTTCCGGGTGGGGTCGTTCATCCCCACGCCCGGCGTGGACTACCCCAACGTGCAGCAGTGCATCGCGGAGACCGCCGACGGCAACGACCTGCTCAGCCTGGTCAACCTCTTCAGCGGCGGCGCGCTGCTCCAGCTGTCGATCTTCGCGCTCGGCATCATGCCGTACATCACCGCGAGCATCATCGTCCAGCTGCTGCGCGTCGTGATCCCTCGCTTCGAGGCGCTCCACAAGGAGGGCCAGTCGGGCCAGGCGAAGCTGACGCAGTACACGCGCTACCTGACGATCGCGCTCGCCATCCTCCAGTCGACGACCGTCATCACGACGGCGCGCAACGGCCTGCTCTTCCAGGGCTGCTCCGTCGACGTCATCCCGGACGCCAGCTTCGTCACGATGGCCCTCATGGTCATCACGATGACCGCGGGCACCGGCCTCATCATGTGGCTCGGCGAGCTCATCACGGAGCGCGGCGTCGGCAACGGCATGTCGCTGCTCATCTTCACGTCCATCGCCGCGAGCTTCCCGACCGCCCTGTGGTCGATCGCCGGCGGCGCGAACGGCGCGACGAACTTCATCATCATGATCGCGGTCATCGTGCTCGTCATCGGGCTGGTCGTCTTCGTCGAGCAGTCCCAGCGCCGCGTGCCGGTGCAGTACGCCAAGCGCATGGTCGGTCGCCGCATGTACGGCGGCTCGAGCACCTACATCCCGATCAAGATCAACATGGCGGGTGTCATCCCGGTGATCTTCGCGGCCTCGCTGCTCGCGGTCCCGGGCCTCATCGCGCAGTTCGGCGACCAGAGCGCCGACTGGGTGATCTGGATCAGCACCAACCTGGCCGACCCGTCCGCGCCGCTGCACATCCTGCTGTACGTGCTGATGATCCTGTTCTTCTGCTTCTTCTACACGTCGATCACGTTCAACCCGGACGAGGTCGCGGACAACATGAAGAAGTACGGCGGCTTCATCCCGGGCATCCGTGCCGGCCGGCCCACCGCCGAGTACCTCGACTACGTCATCACCCGCATCACCTCCGCGGGTGCCATCTACCTCGCGCTCGTCGCACTGCTGCCGACGCTGGTCCTCATCGGGCTCGGCGTGAGCACGAACATCCCGTTCGGTGGCTCCTCGATCATCATCGTCGTCGGCGTCGGCCTGGAGACGGTCAAGCAGATCAACTCCCAGCTGCAGCAGCGCCACTACGAAGGGTTCCTCCGTTGAGCAACGCCACCGACGGCCAGTCCGCCACGCGCCCCGCGCGCCTCGTCATCATGGGCCCGCAGGGCGCGGGCAAGGGGACGCAGGCCGCCCGGCTCGCCGAGCAGCTGTCCATCCCGGCGATCTCGACCGGCGACATCTTCCGGGCGAACATCAAGGGCGGCACGGAGCTCGGCCGCCTCGCGCAGGAGTACACCGCGAAGGGCGACCTCGTCCCCGACTCGGTGACGAACGCGATGGTCCGCGACCGTCTCGCGCAGGACGACGCCGCGCAGGGGTTCATCCTCGACGGCTACCCGCGCAACGCGGCCCAGGTCGTCGAGCTCGACGCGATCCTCGCCGACCTGGGCGTCGCGCTGGACGGCGTCGTGGAGCTCACCGCGGACCGTGACGAGCTGCTCGCGCGCCTCGCGAAGCGCGCGGAGATCGAGGGTCGCGAGGACGACACGGAGGAGGCCATCGCGCGCCGCCTCGACATCTACGCGGAGCAGACGGCGCCGCTCACCTCCGCCTACGCGGACCGCGGCCTGCTGGTGCGGGTCGACGGGATCGGCGACATCGACGAGGTCACCGGCCGCATCGTGTCGGCGCTGACCGCGCTCGTCGGCTGAGCGCCCGCACGTCTTTCCGTCGGTTCTGAGGAGCAGCAGGGTGTTCGGTCGCGAGCGCATCGAGTACAAGACGCACGACCAGGTCCGGTCCATGCGCAGCGCCGGCCTCGTCGTGGCGCGCGCGCTCGGGACGGTGCGCGACGCCGTCCGACCGGGCATGACGACCGCCGACCTCGACGCGCTCGCCGCCGCGGTCATCGCCGACGCCGGGGCGACGCCGTCGTTCCTCGGGTACGAGGGCTACCCGGCGTCGCTCTGCGTGTCGGTGAACGACGAGGTCGTCCACGGCATCCCCGGGCCGCGGGAGCTGCGCCCGGGGGACGTCGTCTCCGTCGACTGCGGGGCCGTCGTCGACGGCTGGCACGGTGACTCGGCGGTCTCGTTCGTGCTCGGTGAGGGCGACCCGCACGACGAGGCGCTCGTCGAGGCCACGCGCCGCGCCATGTGGGCCGGGATCGCCGCGCTCGCGACGAGCGAGCGGCTGTGCGACGTCGGGGCCGCCATCGAGGACTCGGTGCGTGTCTCGGGGGAGTCTGACGGCGTCACCTACGGCATCGTCGAGGACTACGTCGGCCACGGGATCGGGTCCGCGATGCACCAGCCCCCGGACGTCCCGAACTACCGCACGCGCGAGAAGGGCCCGCGGCTGCGCCCGGGCATGTGCCTCGCGATCGAGCCGATGCTCACGCGGGGCGAGCGGTTCACCGAGGTGTGCGAGGACGACTGGACGGTCGTGACGGACGACGGCACCCGTGCCGCGCACTGGGAGCACAGCGTCGCGATCCTCGACGAGGGCATCTGGGTCCTCACCGCGCCCGACGGCGGCGCCGCGGAGCTCGCGGAGCTCGGCGTGCGCGTCGCACCGCTCGCGGCCTGACCGCGCACCGGCCCGTCGCGGGCCGGCTCGCTCCCGTCCGGCAGCGCCCGACGGACCCGGCGCGACGGGGGAGTGACGCGTCGCGCCGCGCGTCCGACCCGCCACGGTTTCCCGTCCCTTGCCGGATGCCGTAGGATGGTCCGTCGGGTGTAGTCCGTGCACGTCGTTCATCCGGCCCCCGTCCCTCGGGACCCGGGCGACCGACCACCGCACGCGGCTCCACGCACCTCCCACGATCGGACGACCCTCGGGTCGGGCGTGCGCGGGAGTCCTAGCAGTTCAGACGAGAGTTAGCGGAGGACATGGCAAAGAAGGACGGTGTCATCGAGATCGAGGGCAGCGTGGTCGAGGCCCTGCCGAACGCGATGTTCCGCGTGGAGCTGGCCAACGGGCACAAGGTTCTCGCGCACATCTCGGGCAAGATGCGCCAGCACTACATCCGGATCCTCCCCGAGGACCGGGTCGTGGTCGAGCTGAGCCCGTACGACCTGTCCCGCGGCCGGATCGTCTACCGCTACAAGTAGTCGTCACGCGTCCACCCACTCACCCGCCTCGCACCCGGGACCACCGGGGCCGCTCGTCGGTCGCGCCCGGAGCGGGGCACCACTGAGGGAACGAAGATGAAGGTCAAGCCCAGCGTCAAGAAGATCTGCGACAAGTGCAAGGTGATCCGCCGGCACGGTCGCGTCATGGTGATCTGCGAGAACCTGCGGCACAAGCAGCGCCAGGGCTGAGCCCTCACCTGCGCCACGGGTGACGGTCCTCCGGGACCGCGATCACCAGGCCGCCCGTCACGACGACGGCCGGCCACCAGCGCACCACCACGAACCTGCTCGGCACCCCGGACGCGAGTCCGGGAGGAGAACGCCACAGGCAGGGGAACCCCCGGCTCGGAGGCCGGGGCCCACGGAGCTCCCCGTGGGAGGGCGGTGCGACAGACCTCCGACGAAGCACGAGGAGCCGAAAGGCACATGGCACGTCTCATCGGCGTCGACCTCCCCCGCGACAAGCGGCTCGAGGTCGCGCTCACCTACATCTACGGCGTCGGCCGTACCCGCGCCCAGCAGACGCTGGCCGCCACCGGCATCAGCCCGGACGCACGCGTGAAGGACCTCGGCGACGCCGAGCTCGTCGCGCTCCGCGACTACCTCGAGGGCAACTACAAGCTCGAGGGTGACCTCCGTCGTGAGGTGGCCGCCGACATCCGCCGCAAGGTCGAGATCGGCACCTACCAGGGCCTGCGTCACCGCCGCGGCCTGCCTGTGCGCGGCCAGCGCACGAAGACCAACGCGCGCACGCGCAAGGGACCGAAGCGCACCGTGGCCGGCAAGAAGAAGGCCCGCTGAGCCAGTCCGCAGGGCGGGCCCTGCTCGCGCACTGACGCGGACCTCACGGTCCGTCCCGTGCCGGGTGGAGATCCCCGCGGTCAGACCACCTCAGACCAGGAGAGAAGAAGGACATGCCTCCCAAGACTCGCGCCGCCGCTGGGCGCAAGCCTCGTCGCAAGGACAAGAAGAACGTCCCCGCCGGCCAGGCGCACATCAAGAGCACGTTCAACAACACGATCGTGTCGATCACGGACCCGTCGGGCGCCGTGATCGCGTGGGCCTCCGGCGGCGACGTCGGCTTCAAGGGCTCCCGCAAGTCGACCCCCTTCGCCGCCGGCCTCGCGGCCGAGGCCGCTGCCCGCAAGGCTCAGGAGCACGGCATGAAGAAGGTCGACGTCTTCGTCAAGGGCCCGGGCTCGGGCCGCGAGACGGCGATCCGCTCGCTGCAGTCGGCCGGCCTCGAGGTCGGCTCGATCCAGGACGTGACGCCGCAGGCGCACAACGGGTGCCGGCCGCCCAAGCGTCGTCGCGTCTGACCCTCGTCGTCGGCGTGCCGTCGACGGGCCGCCCGGTCACCGACCGGCCGAGCCCGTCGACGGCGCCCGTCACGGGGCAGCCGCCTCCTGACGGGGTCGACGCACCCTTCCCGGCCGGGTGGACAGAGTCCCGGCCGGGGCCGCGTGCCGCAGGCACGCACCTCGCCTTGAACCGTGCAGCGTCATATGGCGGACGCTCACCGAAAGGAAACCACCAGTGCTGATCGCACAGCGCCCCACCTTGACCGAAGAGGTCATCTCGGAGAACCGTTCGCGCTTCTCCATCGAGCCGCTGGAGCCCGGCTTCGGCTACACGCTCGGCAACTCGCTGCGTCGCACGCTGCTGTCGTCCATCCCGGGCGCGGCGGTCACCTCCATCCGCATCGACGGTGTGCTCCACGAGTTCACCACCGTGCCGGGTGTGAAGGAGGACGTGACCGAGGTCATCCTCAACATCAAGAACCTCGTCGTCTCCTCGGAGAACGACGAGCCCGTCGTGATGTACCTGCGCAAGCAGGGTGCTGGTGCGGTCACCGCGGCGGACATCGTCCCGCCCGCGGGTGTGGAGGTCCACAACCCCGAGCTGCACATCGCCACGCTCAACGACAAGGGCAAGCTCGAGATCGAGCTGACCGTCGAGCGCGGCCGTGGCTACGTCTCGGCCTCGCAGAACAAGTCGTTCGACGCCGAGATCGGCCGGATCCCGGTCGACTCGATCTACTCGCCGGTCCTCAAGGTGACCTACAAGGTCGAGGCGACGCGTGTCGAGCAGCGCACGGACTTCGACAAGCTGGTCGTGGACGTCGAGACGAAGCCGGCGATCTCGCCGCGCGACGCGCTCGCGTCGGCCGGCAAGACGCTGGTGGAGCTCTTCGGCCTCGCCCGCGAGCTCAACGTCGAGGCCGAGGGCATCGAGATCGGTCCGTCGCCGACGGACGCGGCCCTGGCCGCGGACCTGGCGCTGCCGATCGAGGAGCTCAACCTCACGATCCGCTCGTACAACTGCCTCAAGCGCGAGGGCATCCACCAGGTGGGCGAGCTCGTCGCACGCAGCGAGGCGGACCTGCTGGACATCCGCAACTTCGGTGCGAAGTCCATCAACGAGGTGAAGGAGAAGCTCGCCGAGCTCGGCCTGTCCCTCAAGGACTCGCCGCTCGACTTCGACCCGTCGGCCGCCGCGTACTACGACGGCGACGACGACGAGGCGACGTTCTCGGACACCGAGCAGCAGTACTGAGCCTGCGGCTCTAGACACCTCAGCGCGTCCGGGTCCGCACCTGCGGCGCGATCACTTCCCAAGGAGCACATCCCATGCCTACCCCCGCCAAGGGCCCCCGGCTCGGCAGCGGACCGGCTCACGAGCGCCTGATGCTCGCGAACCTGTCCACCCAGCTCTTCGAGCACGGCCGCATCACGACCACCGAGACCAAGGCGAAGCGCCTGCGCCCGGTGGCCGAGCGCCTCATCACGTTCGCCAAGCGCGGCGACCTGCACGCGCGCCGTCGCGTCCTGCGCGTCGTCCGCGACAAGTCCGTGGTGCACACGCTGTTCACCGAGATCGCCCCGCAGATGGCGGAGCGTGAGGGTGGCTACACGCGCATCACGAAGGTCGGCACGCGCAAGGGCGACAACGCGCCCCTCGCGGTGATCGAGCTCGTGACCGAGCCCGTCAGCCCGAAGCAGGCCGTCGTCCGCGAGGCGGAGAAGGCTGCCGAGAAGGCGAGCAAGAAGAAGGCCGACAAGCCGTCCAAGAAGGCCGACAAGGTCGAGGACACGGCCGTCGAGGACGCCGCCGTCGAGGACGCTCCCGCCGAGGACGTCCAGGACGCGCCCGTCGAGGACGCCACGGAGGAGAAGAAGGAGGCCTGAGCCTCCTCTCCCCGCCCGAGCCCTCCGGGGCTCGTCGCGCAGGGCCCGGGACCGTACGGTCCCGGGCCCTGCTGCGTCTCCGGCTCTGCCGAGTCTCCGGCCCTGCCGCGTCCCTGGCCTGCCGCGTCCCGGCCGCTCCGGGGGAGGGGCACCGTCGGGCCGGGACGGGCCGAGCGAGCGGCCGGGTTCGACCCGGACGGCGGAGACCGGCCTGCCCGAGGTCGGCCTCGTGCCCCCTCGGGTCGATCTCGCGTGGAGCAGGGCCTACGGTCGAGACGTGACCTCCACCGACGCGTCGCCCGGGACCGGGACGTGGCCGCCCGTCGTCCTCGTGCACGGGTCGCGCACCTCGCGCTCGATGTGGCGCGACCAGCTCGCGGCGCTGCGTCGCGCCGGTGTGCGGGCCGTCGCGGTCGACCTGCCGGGCCACGGTGTGCGGCGCAGCGAGGCGTTCACGCTCGACGGCGCGGTCGAGGCGGTCGCGTCCGGGATCGACGAGGTCGGCGGCCGCGCGCTCGTCGTCGGGCTGTCGCTCGGGGGCTACGTCGCGATCGAGACGCGCGCGCGGCACCCCGAGCGCGTCGTGGGGCTCGTCGCCGCCGCGTGCTCGACGCCGCCGTCGACGCGCCTGCGCGGCGGCTGGCTCGTCCTCGCGCGCGGGATCGAGCGGCTCCCGGACGGGGGAGCCGGGCTGAACCAGGCGCTCGTCGACCGGGCGATGACGGCCCAGGCCGCCGCCGACCTCGCGGCCGGCGGGTTCGCCCTCGACGTCATGAGCGCGATCCTGCGCGAGGTGGGGTCGGTCGACCCGGTCCGGGCCCTCGCGGCGGCGGACTCGCCGGTCTGGCTCGTCAACGGGCGCTGGGACCACTTCCGGCTGGGGGAGCGCGGGTTCCTCGCCGCGGCGCGCGCGGGCGGGGGCCCGGCCCGGCTCGTCGTCGTCCCGGGCGCGCGGCACCTGGTGAGCCTGGACGCGCCCGTGGCGTTCAACCGCGTCCTGCTCGACGCGCACGGCGCGCTCGCCGCGGGCGCGCCGCCGGGGGGCGGGGACGAGGGCGCGCCACCGGGCCTCCTCGAGCCCGCCGCGGCCGCGCCCAGGCCGCGCACCGCGGACGGGGCGCCGGACCGCGGCACGGCCGGTCGCTGAGGCGTCAGGCCGGCGGGAGGTCCCACGCCCGGGCGCCCCCGACGAGGGCCGCCGAGTTCGGCACCACGACGACGTCGTCGCCGAGCCGGTCGAGGACGCTCGGGGTGATGCGCCGCGAGTTGCCCCCGCCCAGGTAGAGGCGGTCCCACCAGAACACGGGCCGCAGCCCCTCGACGACCGCGAGGACGCGGCGCGACCAGAGCCCGTCGCCGAGGCGGCGGCGCTCGGGCTCGCCGACGTACTCGTCGTACGTGGTGCCCCGCCGCACCGGGGCGCGCGACCACTCGAGGTGCGGCGCGAGCCGGCCCCCGTGGAACAGCGCGGAGCCGAGCCCCGTCCCCAGCGTCAGCACCAGCTCGAGCCCGGACGCCGCGACGACGCCCGCGCCGTGCACCTCGGCGTCGTTGAGCACGAGCGCCGGGACGCCGAGCCGGCGCTCGACCGCCGCGCGGACGTCGAAGCTCGTCCAGGCCTCGACGAGCGCGGGGTCCACGCGCGAGCGGGGCCCGCTGAGCGTCACGTAGTGGGGCGTGTGCACGACGACGCCGCGCCGGATCATCCCGGGCATGCCCACCGTGATGCGGTCGGCGGGAGGCAGCGTGGCCGCGATGCCCGCGACCGTCTCGACGAGGAGGTCGGGCGGGAGGGGGTAGGGCGTGGGGACGCGCACCGCCGCGGCGTGCGCGGTGCCCGACGCGTCGAGCACGTTCGCCTTGATGCCGCCCCCGCCGCAGTCGACGGCGAGGGTGCGGACGTCGTGCGGGTCGCCGGTCATGGGCGGCAGCGTAGGCACGGCGGCGCGCGCGGCGCACGGGCGGGCGACTACGGTGAACTCCCGTGACCGCCGTCCCGCCCCCCGCCCTCCCGGACCCCGACGCCCCGCGACCCGACGTGCCGGACGACGTCGTGCGCGTGCGCCTGGACCTCGCCTACCAGGGGACGGCGTTCGCCGGCTGGGCCCGGCAGCCGACGCTGCGCACGGTGCAGGGCACGCTCGAGGACGGGCTCGCGACGATCCTGCGGGGCGCGGCGCCGCGGCTCACGGTGGCGGGGCGCACGGACGCGGGCGTGCACGCGCGGGGGCAGGTCGCGCACGTCGACCTCACGCGGGCGCAGTGGGAGGCGCTGCCCGGCCGGTCCGACCGCGCGCCGGGGGACGCGCTCGTCGCGCGGCTGGGCGGCGTGCTGCCGGGGGACGTCGTCGTGCACCGTGCCGCGCCGGCCCCGGCCGGGTTCGACGCCCGATTCTCCGCGCTGCACCGCGCGTACACCTACCGCGTCGCGGACGACCCGGCGCAGCGCGACCCCCTGCGCCGGGAGTGGGTGCTGTGGAACCGGCGGCCGCTCGACGTCGCGGCGATGGACGCCGCCGTGCGGCCCCTGCTCGGGGTGCGGGACTTCGCGGCCTTCTGCAAGCCGCGACCCGGCGCGACGACCATCCGGGAGCTGCAGCACCTGTCGTGGTCGCGCCCGGCGGACGGGCCCGACGCGGGGCTCGTGGTCGCGCACGTCCGCGCGGACGCGTTCTGCCACAACATGGTGCGCGCGCTCGTCGGCGCGTCGCTCGCGGTCGGAGAGGGGCGCCGCGACATCGGGTGGCCCGCGGAGCTCCTCGCGAGCCGGCGCCGGGACGCGGGGGCGGGCGTCGTGCCGGCGCACGGGCTCGTGCTCGAGGAGGTCACCTACCCGCCCGACGCGGAGCTCGCGGCGCGTGCCGACCGCATCCGCGCCGTGCGGAACGAGGAGGACGTCTGGGAGGACGCGCCGCCCCGCGAGCCGGCCTGAGCCGGACGCGGGCGGGCGCTCGCCCTCAGGGCTCCTCGACGACGTGGACGGCGGCCTCCTCGGCGCCCGCGGCGCCCCCGGAGATCCCCTCGTCGTCGGCGTACGTGTCGTTCTGGCGCCCGTCGAGGGCGTCGGGGTCCGCGACGAGGCGGCCCGCGCGGGTCTCGTCGGGCCGCTCGGCCGGGTCGCGCTCCCACTCCTCCGGCTCCTCCTCGGCGAGGCGCTGGTCGAGCGTCTCGCCGTGCACCTCTTCCCACGGCGTCTCGCCGAAGTGGTTCGAGCGGGGGCGCTCGGGCGGGGAGTAGCCCTCGTCGAGCACGTCGTCCACGCCGCGGTCGAGGAGCGTCTCCTCGGGCTGGAGCTGGTCGGTGTCGCCCTCGGCGCCCGTCTCCGGGTCGGGGCTCGTGGCGGTGGTGTCTTCGCTCATGCGTCCCACCCTGGCACCTCACGGGGACGGACGCAGCCCCGGACGCGAGTGCCTGCGAGGGCGCCCGGCCGGGACTACGGTGGGGCCGCACCGCGCCCCGGTGCGCACCCGCTGGAGCACCCCTGAACCGGAGGACGACCCCATGGCCGGCATCGACGACATCCTGTCCACCGTCCCGCTCGACCAGCTCGCCGGTCGGCTCGGCGTCGACGAGGCGACGGCGCAGCGCGCGGTGGGCGCGGCGCTGCCCGCGCTGCTGGGCGGGCTGCGCGCCAACGCGCAGGACCCGGCGGGCGCGGCGTCGCTCGGTGAGGCCCTCGCGCAGCACGACCCGGCGCTCGTGGAGGGCGGCGTCGACCTCGACGACGTCGACACCGACGACGGCCGCAAGATCGTCGGGCACGTGTTCGGGCAGAACGAGCAGGCTGTCGTCGCGCAGCTCGCCCGGTCGACGGGCACCGGCAAGGACCTGCTCGCGAAGGTGCTGCCCGCGCTCGCGCCGATCGCGCTGGCCTTCCTCGCGAAGCAGCTCGGCGGCGCCGGGTCGTCGGGCGGCGTCCCGACCGGCACCTCAGGCGGCACGGCGGGCGGTACCGCGGCGGGGAAGGGCGCGGGCGAGCGGCCGGGCGCCTCGCAGACCGGCGAGGGCGGCCTGGGCGACGTCCTCGGCGGGCTCCTGGGCGGCGGGTCGGGCGCCGGCGGCGGTCTCGGCGACCTCCTGGGCGGGCTGGGCGGCCTCCTCGGCGGCGGCCGGCGCTGAGCCGTCCCGCCATCCCGGCGTCCCGCCATCCCGGCGTCCCGCCACCCGCCATCCCGCCACCCGGCGTCCCGCGTCTCGGCGCCCGCCGGCCGTGGTGCCGGGCGGCGGGTGGCGTCGGCCCGGCCGAAGTGCCGGACGCCGGGGTCCGCAAAGCGCGTGACCGCGCGGCCGACGTCGGGGACCATGACGGGGTGGGACACCTCGACCTCAGCGACGTCACGTATCACCTGCCCGACGGGCGCACCCTGCTCGACGGCGTCGACCTGCGGGTCGCGGACGGCGCGCGCGTCGCGCTCGTGGGGCCCAACGGCGTCGGGAAGTCGACGCTGCTGCGCATCGTCACCGGTGAGGTCGCCCCGCACGGCGGTGCCGTCGTGCGCAGCGGCGGGCTCGGGGTGATGCGCCAGGACGTCGGCCGCATCGACGACGACCGCACGGTGCGCGACCTTCTCGTCGGGCTCGCGCCGACCGCCGTCCGCGAGGCGGCGCTCGAGCTCGCGGCTGCCGAGCACGACATCATGACGGTCGACGACGAGCCCGCCCAGCTCCGCTACGCCCAGGCCCTCGTGGACTGGGCGGACGTGGGCGGCTACGACGCCGAGGCCGGCTGGGACGAGGTGACCGACGAGGTGCTGTCGGTCCCGTTCGAGAAGGCGCAGTGGCGCGACGTGCGGTCGCTGTCCGGGGGCGAGCAGAAGCGGCTCGCGCTCACGGCCCTGCTCCGCGGGCCGGAGGAGGTCCTGCTGCTCGACGAGCCGGACAACCACCTCGACGTGCCGACGAAGCGCTGGCTCGAGGAGCGGCTCGTCGCGTCGTCCAAGACGGTCCTCTTCGTGTCCCACGACCGCGAGCTGCTGTCGCGCACCGCGACCCAGGTCGCGACGCTCGAGCCGACGCCGGGCGGCGGCACGGTGTGGGTGCACGGCGGCGGCTTCGCGACGTACGCCCAGGCCCGTGCGGACCGGCGCGACCGGCTCGCCGAGCTCGCGCGCCGCTGGGACGAGGAGCACACCAAGCTCCAGGAGCTCGTGCGGACGCTCAAGACGAAGGCCGCGTTCAACGACGGCCTCGCGAGCCGGTACCAGGCCGCGCGCACCCGCCTGCGCAAGTTCGAGGAGGCGGGGCGTCCCGAGGTGGTCGCGCGCGACCAGAACGTGACCGTGCGGCTCACGGGCGGGCGGACGGCCAAGCGCGCGGTGACGTGCGAGCGGCTCGAGCTCACGGGGCTCATGAAGCCGTTCGACGTCGAGGTGTTCTTCGGCGAGCGCATCGCGGTGCTCGGCTCGAACGGCTCGGGCAAGTCCCACTTCCTGCGCCTCCTCGCCGCGGGCGGGAGCGACCCCGAGCCGGGCACCGTGCCCGACGACGTGGCCGGCAGCCCGGCGGCGCCCGCTCCCGTGGCGCACACGGGCCGGGCCGTGCTCGGGTCGCGGGTGCGGCCGGGGTGGTTCGCGCAGAACCACGACCACCCGGAGCTGCGGGGGCGCACGCTGCTGGAGATCCTCCACCGCGGTGAGGGGCACCGGGCGGGCATGGGGCGCGAGGGCGCGAGCCGGGCGCTCGACCGGTACGAGCTCGTGGGCCAGGCCGAGCAGCGCTTCGAGACGCTCTCGGGCGGCCAGCAGGCGCGCTTCCAGATCCTGCTCCTCGAGCTCGACGGCGCGACGCTGCTCCTGCTCGACGAGCCGACCGACAACCTCGACCTGCACTCGGCGGAGGCGCTCGAGGCGGGGCTCGCGGCCTTCCAGGGCACCGTGCTCGCGGTGACGCACGACCGGTGGTTCGCGCGCGGCTTCGACCGGTTCCTCGTGTTCCGCGAGGACGGCGAGGTCGTCGAGGCACCGGAGCCGGTCTGGGACGTCGAGCGCGTCCGTCGGGCGCGCTAGCCCTCCCTATCCTGGTGGGCATGGCCGTCCACAAGATCGTGCTCTTCTACGCCTTCACGCCGCTTCCGGACCCGCGTGCCGTGCAGCTCTGGCAGCAGGCGCTGGGGGAGCGGTGGCACCTCACGGGTCGCGTGATCGTGTCGGAGCACGGGATCAACGCGACCCTCGGCGGGACGGTCGAGGACCTCAAGCAGTACGTGAAGACGACGCGCCGGTACCCGGGCTTCGAGGGCGTCGACGTCAAGTGGTCCGACGGCACGGGCCGCGACTTCCCGCGCCTGTCCGTCAAGGTGCGCCCCGAGCTCGTCGCGTTCGGCGTGCCGGACGAGGTCCGGGTCGACGAGCACGGCGTCGTCGGCGGCGGGGAGCGGCTGAGCCCGCAGGCCCTGCACGACCTCGTCGAGGAGCGCGGCGACGACGTCGTGATGCTCGACGGCCGCAACGCGTTCGAGGCGGCCATCGGCCGCTTCCGCGGGGCCGTCGTGCCCGACGTCGCGACCACGCGGGACTTCGTCGCCGAGATCGACTCGGGCCGCTACGACGACCTCAAGGGGCGGCCCGTCGTCACGTACTGCACGGGGGGCGTGCGGTGCGAGGTGCTGTCGGCCCTGCTGCGCGCCCGCGGGTTCGAGGAGGTGTACCAGCTCGACGGCGGCGTCGTGCGCTACGGCGAGGTGTTCGGCTCGCAGGGGCTGTGGGAGGGGTCGCTCTACGTGTTCGACGAGCGCATGCACGTCGAGCTCGGCCCGGGGTCGACGCCGCTCGGCGCGTGCACGGCGTGCGGGGCGCCGACGGCGAAGTACGAGAACTGCGCCGACCCGAGCTGCCGGACCCTGCGCCTGTACTGCCCCGGCTGCGTCCACGAGGCCCGCTCGACGCGCTGCGAGACGTGCGTCCGGGAGCGCCCGGCCGCTTTGACCGGCGGCCTGCCTCGCGGGTAGTCTGGTGAGTCGTTGTGCTCATCTCACGACACCCGTGTCGCTAGCGCGCCCACTCGCTGCCGGCCAAGGAGCGGGTGTCGACCGAGCCCGCCGCGCAACGACCTGCCCTCTCGGCCGCACGCTTCAGCGGTCGAAGAAGACATCCTGAGACAGAAACGAAGGCTACGACCGTGCGTACGTACACCCCGAAGCCCGGCGACGTCCAGCGCGACTGGTACGTCATCGACGCGACCGACGTCGTCCTGGGCCGCCTGGCCACCCACGTGGCCACCCTGCTGCGCGGCAAGCACAAGCCGACCTTCGCTCCGCACGTCGACGGCGGTGACTTCGTCATCGTCATCAACGCCGGCAAGGTCGCCCTGAGCGGCAACAAGCGCGAGCAGAAGATGGCCTACAACCACTCCGGTTACCCGGGTGGTCTACGTGCCGTCGCCTACGGCGACCTGCTCGACAAGCACCCCGAGCGTGCCGTCGAGAAGGCCGTCCGGGGCATGCTCCCCAAGACGACCCTCGGTCGCGCCCAGTTCGGCAAGCTGAAGGTCTACGCGGGTGCCGAGCACCCGCACGCCGCTCAGCAGCCGAAGCCGTTCGAGATCACCCAGGTCGCGCAGTAATCGCCGCCCAGGCGTAGCGCACAGAGAGACGCGAGGACACCACCCGTGGCCGAGACCACCGTCGACACCGACACCCTGGGCGACGAGACGCCCAGCACCTACACCTCCGAGTCCGCCGCCCCCACGGGCCGCGGCCAGAGCATCACCGCCCCCGGCCAGGCCCTGGGCCGCCGCAAGGAGGCCGTGGCGCGCGTGCGCCTCGTCCCCGGCACCGGCACCTGGAAGGTCAACGGGCGCACGCTCGAGGACTACTTCCCGAACAAGGTCCACCAGCAGCTCGTCAACTCCCCGCTGAAGCTGGTCGACGTCGAGGGTCGCTTCGACGTCGTCGCCCGCATCACGGGCGGCGGCTCCTCGGGCCAGGCCGGCGCGCTGCGCCTGGCGATCGCGCGCGCGCTCAACGCGATCGACGCCGAGCACAACCGCCCCGCGCTGAAGAAGGCCGGCTTCCTCACTCGCGACGCCCGCGTCGTCGAGCGCAAGAAGGCCGGTCTCAAGAAGGCCCGCAAGGCACCGCAGTACTCCAAGCGCTGATCCTGCGCTGTGCGCTCGTCGGCCCCGGTGGACCTCGTCCACCGGGGCCGACGGCGTTTGTGAGGAGCGGTGACCAAGACCCGTCGACGGCGGGCAGCGGCTGACGGTCGTACGGTCGGCGTACGGCCGGTACGAGGGGAAGGACTTCCATGGGACGGCTTTTCGGCACCGACGGGGTGCGCGGTCTCGCGAACGGCAACGTGACGGCGGAGCTCGCGCTGGACCTCGGCGTCGCCGCGGCCCGCGTGCTCGCGAGCGGTCAGGAGGAAGGGCACCGCCCGCGCGCGGTCGTCGGGCGCGACACGCGCGTGTCCGGGGAGTTCCTCGGCGCGGCGCTCATCGCGGGGCTCGCGAGCGCGGGCGTCGACGTGAAGGACGTCGGAGTCCTGCCGACCCCGGCGGTCGCCTACCTGACGAGCACCATGGACGTCGACTTCGGCGTCGTCATCTCGGCGTCGCACAACCCCATGCAGGACAACGGGATCAAGTTCCTCGCGCGCGGCGGCGTGAAGCTCGACGACGCGGTCGAGGACCGCATCGAGAGCCTCCTGGGCCAGGAGTGGGAGCGCCCGACGCACGGCGTCGTCGGCCGCATCTCCCCGGACTCGGGCCGCGCGGGCGGCGCGTACGTCGAGCACCTCATGTCGAGCATCGGCGCCGACGAGGACCACAAGCCGCTGGCCGGCCTGCGGATCGCGGTCGACTGCGCGAACGGCGCGGCGAGCGACGTCGGGCCCGCGGCGCTGCGTGCGGCCGGGGCGGACGTCGTCGTCATCAACGCGAGCCCCGACGGCCGCAACATCAACGCGGCGTGCGGCTCGAACCACCCGGAGCAGCTCCAGGCCGTCGTCGTCGCGTCCGAGGCCGACTTCGGCGTCGCGTTCGACGGCGACGCGGACCGCTGCATCGCGGTCGACCACGGGGGCACCGTCGTCGACGGCGACCAGATCATGGGCGTCCTCGCCCTCGCGCTCAAGGACGAGGGCGCGCTCCCGCACGACACGCTCGTCGTGACGGTCATGAGCAACCTGGGGCTCCTCCTCGCGATGCGCGCGGCGGGGATCAGCACCGTCCAGACGGCGGTCGGCGACCGGTACGTGCTCGAGGAGATGCGCGCCCACGGCTACGGCCTGGGCGGCGAGCAGTCAGGCCACATCGTCATGTCGCGCTACGCGACGACGGGCGACGGCGTGCTCACGGCCCTCCAGCTCGCGGCGCGGGTGCGCGCGACGGGCCAGAAGCTCGCGGACCTCGCGGGTGTCGTGCAGCGGCTCCCGCAGACCCTCCTCAACGTCCCGGGCGTGGACAAGGCGCGCGCGTCGACCGACGAGGCGCTGCTGGCCGCGGTCGCCGGTGCGGAGCGCTCGCTCGGCGAGACGGGGCGGGTGCTCCTGCGGCCGTCGGGCACCGAGCCGCTCGTCCGGGTCATGGTCGAGGCGGCGACGCAGCAGCAGGCCGACGCGGTCGCCGGGCAGCTCGCGGGCGTCGTGCGCGAGCGGCTCGCCCTGTGAGCGCGTCGGGACGGCCGACGGGACGCGAGGCGGGCACGAGCGTGCGGCAGGGGGTCGACGAGGCGCTGCGCGAGCACGTGCTCGCGCTCCTCGCCGCCTACCCCGACGGCGTCCTGCCGATCGTGCAGGCCGGCCACCCCGTGCTGCGCACGCCGGCCGTGCCGTACGCGGGCCAGCTCGGCGACGCGCTGCCGAGCTTCCTCGACGCGATGCGCGCGACCATGCGCGCGGCGCCCGGAGTGGGGCTCGCCGCGCCGCAGGTCGGCCTCGGCCTCGCGGTGGCCGTGGTCGAGGACCCGGGTGCCCCGGACGTCGACGACGACCGGGAGCGAAGCCCCCTGGAGTACCGGGTGCTCGTGAACCCGCGCTACGAGGTCGTCGGCGAGGAGACCCGCACGTTCTTCGAGGGCTGCCTCTCCGTGCACGGCTGGCAGGCCGAGCGGACGCGCGCCCACGCCGTCCGGCTCACGGGCCAGGACGAGGCCGGCGAGCCGTTCGACGACGTGCTGACCGGGTGGCCCGCGCGCATCGTCCAGCACGAGACGGACCACCTGCGGGGCGAGCTCTACCTCGACGCCGCCGACCTGCGCACGCTGTCCTCGACCCTCGGGGTCGCGCGGCTCCCGGGCGCCGGGAACTAGCCCACCGGGCGTCCGCGGCCCCTGGTCCTCACGACGTACGGGCCCGCCGCGGGAAGTCGTCCGCCGGGATGACGACCCTGCCGCGGCGGGCACGGCAGAATCGTCACGGGCGCGGCACCGTCGCGCCCGGGGTCCTCAGGGGTGAACCGGGGGTCTCCCTGATGGTCGTCGTCCTCGCGCTCCGTAGGCTTGTCCTGGTGCAGGACGACCGACCTGCCGCCACCGCCCGCCTGGCCTCCCCGCCAGCAGACGAACGAGGACGCCGTTGCCGGACGCCGTGTCGACCTTCCTGGAGAATCTCGAGCACTGGATTCTCGCCCTCGCGGCGTCCGCGTGGATCTATCCCGCCCTGTTCGGCTTCGCGACGATCGACGGGTTCTTCCCGCCGGTCCCCAGCGAGTCGGTCGTCATCACGCTCGCGGTCTCCGCGCACGCGACCGGCGAGCCGAACCTCGTCCTCGTGCTCCTCGTCGCGGCCCTGGGTGCCTGGACCGGGGACCAGATCGCGTTCGCGATCGGTCGCGCCGTCGGCACGGAGCGTCTGCGCATCCTGCGCACGCCCCGCGGGCGGCGCGCCGTGGGGTGGGCCGAGCGCGCCCTCGCGCACCGCGGGGCGTCGTTCATCCTCGCGGCGCGCTACATCCCCGTGGGCCGCGTCGCGGTGAACATGACGGCCGGCGCCGTCGGGTACCCGCGGCGTCGGTTCATGGCGTTCTCCGGCATCGCGGCGGTGACGTGGGCCGTCTACTCGGTGCTCATCGGGCTCGTCGCCGCCCGCTGGCTGGGCCACGAGCCGCTGCTCGCGATGGTCGTGGGCATCGTGCTGGGCGTCGGGAGCGGGTTCGTCATCGACCGCGTGCTCATGATGCGCGCGCGCCAGCGCGGCGAGCTGCCGCCGACGGCGCGGGTGCCTGTCGGAGAGGATGCGACCGACCCGGCCGGGGCCGCGCCGACGACCGGCGGGACGCCGGCCGCGACCGCGCCCGGCGGGGGCGCGACGGCCGGCGGGAACCCCGCGACCGGGCCGGTGACCGGCGCGCCCGCGCCCCGTCCGCGCGCGGCGGACGCCTCCGGGACGGTGCCGCCCGGGTCGTCGGGGGCGACGTCGTCGGGCACGCCGCCCCGCGCGACCTGACCCTGCCCTGTGCTGAGCGTGCCGCCTCAGAGCTTGCGCAGGCGGACGCGCTGGACCGAGTGGTCCGAGCCCTTCGTGAGGACGAGGGTCGCGCGGCCGCGCGTCGGCAGGATGTTCTGCTCGAGGTTCGGCGCGTTGATCGCGTCCCAGATCGACTTCGCCCGCTCCACCGCCTGCTCGTCCGTGAGGTCGGCGTAGCGGCGGAAGTACGACTCGGGGCGCGCGAACGCGGTGCGGCGCAGCGCGAGGAACCGGTCGACGTACCACTGGCGGATGTTGCGCGTGCGGGCGTCCACGTAGATCGAGAAGTCGAAGAAGTCCGACACGGCGACGGTCGACTCGTCGTGCGCGCTCGGGCGCGCCGGCTGGAGCACGTTGAGGCCCTCGACGACGAGGACGTCGGGCTTGCGGACGACGGCCTCGGCCCCCGGCACGATGTCGTACGTGAGGTGGTCGTAGACGGGGGCCCGCACCTCGGCGTGCCCCGCCTTGACCTTGGACAGGAACCGGATGAGCGCGCGACGGTCGTAGGACTCGGGGAAGCCCTTGCGGTCCATGAGGCCGCGGCGCGCGAGCTCCGCGTTGGGGTAGAGGAAGCCGTCGGTCGTGATGAGCTCGACGCGCGGCGTCTCCGGCCAGCGGGCCAGCATCTCGCGCAGCACGCGCGCCGTCGTCGACTTCCCGACGGCCACGGAGCCGGCCACGCCGATGACGTACGGCGTGTTGCCGGTCTCCTCGCGCAGGAACGTCGACGTCGCCTCGTGCAGGCCGGACGTCGCGGTGACGTAGAGGTTGAGCAGGCGCGAGAGCGGCCGGTAGACGGCGTCGACCTCGGCGAGGTCGATCGGGTCACCGAGGCCGCGCAGGCGCGCGACGTCGTCGTCGGTCAGCGGCAGCGGCGTCGACTCCGACAGCCGGCTCCACACGGCCCGGTCGAGATCGACGTACGGCGAGGACGACGGCGCGGCCAGGTGGGCCCGCAGGAGGTCGGACGGGTCGTCGGCGGGGGAGGACACCCGCCCGATTCTGCCGGATGCGCGCCCGTGCCGGTGCACGGGGCGGCTTCGCGTCCCGACGAGGGCACCGCGAGGCCGCCCTCCGCGGGTCGTCTCAGCGGGCGTCGTCCGCCCCGCGCGCGGCCCGACGACGGCGCGGCGCCGGCTCGACGGCGGGCCCCGGGCCGGGGAGCGCGAGGTCGGGCAGGCGGGCCATGAGGGCGAGCGCGTCGGCCGGGGCGTGGGCGTCCACGTCGTTGTCGAAGTAGACCTCGACGTCGTGGCCCGCGGCGTGCCAGGCGCGCACGCGCTCGGCCCACGCGTCGAGCACGTGCGGCCGGTAGCCGCTGCGGTAGAGCTCCTGGTCCCCGTGCAGGCGCACGTACACGAGCGGGCTCGTGACCGCCTCGACGAGCGGCCACCGGCCCGCGCCGTCCGACACGGCGAACGCCACCCCGTGCCGGCGCAGGAGGTCGAGCGCCTCCGGCGTGGCGAACGACGCGTGCCGCGGCTCGAGCGCGTGCACGAGCGGGCGGTCCGCGTCGGTCTCCGTCCAGGCGGGCGCGCGCAGGCGGTCGTCGTGCTCGTGCGCGAGCCGCGCCGCCTCGCCGGTGGTGCGCGGCAGGAGCGTGAGGAACGCGTCGAGCAGGTCGTGGTCGAAGGTGGTGCGCGCGGGGAGCTGCCACAGGACGGGCCCGAGCCTGCTGCTGAGCGCGAGGACGCCGCTCGCGAGGAAGTTGGCGACCGGCGTCCGCACGTCCCGCAGCCGCTTCATGTGGGTGACGAAGCGCGGTCCCTTGACCGCGAACGTGAAGCCCTCGGGAGTCTGGTCGCGCCACGCGACGAACGACGACGGCCGCTGCAACGAGTAGAACGACCCGTTGAGCTCGACGGCGGGGAAGAGCGAGGCGACGTGCTCGAGCTCGCGGCGCTGGGGGAGCCCCGCGGGGTAGAACGGTCCGCGCCAGTCGGCGTACCGCCACCCCGAGAGACCGATCCGGACGGTGGGCACGAGCACCAGCCTCGCGGTGCCGCGCGTCCCACGCCCGGCGAACGCGCCACGGGCCGGGACACGACGAGGCCGCGGGCGCGAGGACGGCTCGCGCGCCGCGGGGGCCCCGATTAGGCAGCGGACCTCACGAAGAACCGCGGGATCGCGCGGCCCCGAAGCGCCGCGGGTCCGTGGCTAGACTCGATCACCATGTGCGGAATCGTGGGCTACGTAGGCCCTGGAACCATGGTCGGAGAGGCCTCGGGGCGACCCCTCGACGTCGCTCTCGAAGGACTCGGACGGCTCGAGTACCGCGGCTACGACTCGGCCGGGGTCGCGCTCGTCGCGCCCGGCGTCGACGCCGTCGCGTTCGCGAAGAAGTCCGGCAAGCTCGCGAACCTCGTGCAGGAGATCGAGACGCACCCGCTGCCCGCGGCGACCGCGTCGATCGGGCACACGCGGTGGGCGACGCACGGCGGCCCGACGGACACCAACGCGCACCCCCACCTCGCGGACGACGACCGCCTCGCCGTGATCCACAACGGCATCGTCGAGAACTTCGCGACCCTCAAGGCCGAGCTCCTCGCCGAGGGCGTGACGTTCCGGTCCGAGACCGACACCGAGGTCGCGGCGCAGCTCCTCGCGCGGGCGTACCGCGACACGAAGGACCTCACGCTCGCGATGGGGCAGGTGGCGCGGCGGCTCGAGGGCACCTTCACGCTCCTCGCCGTGCACGCCGACGCCCCCGACACGGTCGTGGGTGCGCGGCACGACTCGCCGCTCGTCGTCGGGCTGGGCGAGGGCGAGAACTTCCTGGGCTCCGACGTCGCGGCGTTCATCTCCCACACCAAGGAGGCGCTCGAGCTCGGGCAGGACCAGATCGTCACGATCACCCCGACGTCGGTCGAGGTGACCGACTTCGACGGCAACCCGGCCGAGGCGAAGCGCTACACGGTCGACTGGGACGCGGCCGCCGCGGAGAAGGGCGGCTTCTCGTCCTTCATGGACAAGGAGATCCACGACCAGCCGCACGCCGTCGCCGACACCCTGCTCGGCCGCACCGACCCGTCGGGCAAGCTCGTGCTCGACGACCTGCGCATCGACGAGGCCGTGCTGCGCTCGGTCGACAAGATCATCGTCGTCGCGTGCGGCACGGCGGCCTACTCGGGCCACGTCGCGAAGTACGCGATCGAGCACTGGTGCCGCATCCCGGTCGAGGTCGAGCTCGCGCACGAGTTCCGCTACCGCGACCCGATCGTCGACGAGAAGACGCTCGTCGTCGCCGTGACCCAGTCCGGCGAGACCATGGACACGCTCATGGCCGTGCGCCACGCGCGCGAGCAGGGCGCGAAGGTCATCTCGATCGTCAACACGCACGGGTCGACGATCCCGCGCGAGTCCGACGCCGTGCTCTACACGCACGCCGGCCCGGAGATCGCCGTCGCCTCGACGAAGGCCTTCCTGTCGCAGATCACCGCCGCGTACCTCCTGGGCCTCTACCTCGCGCAGCTGCGCGGGAACAAGTTCCCCGACGAGATCGCGGCGATCCTCGAGGACCTGCGCGAGATGCCGCGCAAGATCCAGACCGTCATCGAGCGCGGCGAGTACGTGCGCGCGACCGCCCGGTCGATGAAGGACGCCTCGTCCGTGCTGTTCCTCGGGCGCCACGTCGGGTTCCCCGTCGCGCTCGAGGGCGCGCTCAAGCTCAAGGAGCTGGCGTACATCCACGCGGAGGGCTTCGCGGCCGGCGAGCTCAAGCACGGGCCGATCGCGCTGATCGACGAGGGCCAGCCGGTGTTCGTCGTCGTGCCGTCGCCGAAGGGCCGCGAGGGCCTGCACTCCAAGGTCATCTCGAACATCCAGGAGATCCGGGCGCGCGGCGCACGCACGCTCGTCATCGCCGAGGACGGGGACGACGCCGTGCGTCCCTACGCGGACGAGATCTTCTGGATCCCCGAGTCCCCGACGCTGCTCTCGCCGCTGCTGGCCGTCGTGCCGCTGCAGATCTTCGCGATGGCGCTCGCGACGGCGAAGGGCCTCGACGTCGACCAGCCGCGCAACCTCGCGAAGTCGGTCACGGTCGAGTAGCCCTCCCGGCCCCGCCCCCGCCCACGCGCCGACCAGGTGGTCCTGGTTCGTCCGGTCTCCCGGACGAACCAGGACCACCTGCTCGTGGAGGCGGGGAGGCCTGGTCACCACCGTAGGGTGGACGCATGATCAAGGGCGTGGGGATCGACGTCGTGGACGTCGCGCGGTTCATGGAGACCCTGGAGCGCACGCCCCGGCTCCGCGAGAAGCTGTTCACCGAGGCCGAGCGTGACCTGCCTCCCGCGTCGCTCGCCGCGCGGTTCGCGGCGAAGGAAGCCATCGCCAAGGCGCTGGGTGCCCCCGCGGGCATGCGCTGGCACGACGCGACGGTGCACCGCGTCGTCGGCGGCCCGCCGGAGGTCGAGATCACCGGCACGGTCGCGGCACGTGCGGACGCGCTCGGCATCACGGCCTGGCACCTGAGCATCTCGCACGACGCCGGGATCGCCTCAGCGATGGTCGTCGCAGAGGGCTGACCCCATCCCGCCGAACATGCCGTTGCCGCCCGTCAACGAAGCCGGACGGGCTCCCACCGCATGGTGAACGGCGGCCGTGGGGTCTCGGCGTCGTCCACAGGACGCGACGTCGGGTCGTTGTCCACAGGTCAGTCGCCTGGCCCGACGACGACGGGTCCTCGTGCGGTGGGGTGGCACCCGTGCGTCGTGCTCAGATTCCCCCGTCACTGCTCTCCGTCGCCGCGGTCCAGGGCGGTCTCGTCTCCATCGTCCAGTGCCGAGGGCACGGCCTGAGCGACAAGGACGTGGCCGGCCTGACGCGCCGGGCGACCCTCGTGCGCGTGACGCGCGGCGTCTACGACGTCAGTACCGCGCCGCTCGCCGACCGGTCGTGGGACGAGCGCCGAGCCCGGGCCGCGTGGACGGGCCTGCTCGCCTTCGGCGAGGACGCGGTGGCGGGCGGGCCCTGTGCGCTCGTCCTCCACGGCGTCCGTGGGCTGCCGCCGACCCTCCGGCCCGAGGCAGCCGTCCCTCGTGGGCGCAACCGGCTCGACCGCGACGGGATCGCGCTACGGCAGTTCGACGCAGGCATGACGGCCGTCGAGATTCGGGGCAGGCGGGTCGTGACGCTCGACTGGGCGCTCGCGCAGGCTGTCCCCGAGCTCCCGCGCGCGAACGGCCTCGCCGTGCTCGACTCCGCCCTCCACCAGGACCTCATCGACGCGGACGGGCTGCGCCGCGCGCACGAGCACGCGCGCGGGAGACGCGGTGTCGCCAGTCGACACACGCTGTGGGAGATGGCCGACGCGCGGGCCGAGTCACCCCTCGAGTCCTTCGCCCGGCTCGACTGCATCGACGAGGGCGTGCCGCCGCACACGCTGCAGCTTCCCGTCCACGACCACGGCGGGAGGGTCGTCGCACGGGGCGACCTGGCCTGGCGCTACCGCGACGGTCGGTGGCTCGTCGCCGAGCTGGACGGTCAGGATGTCCACAGCACTCCGCATGCGGTGTTCTCAGACCGAACCCGGCAGAACACTCTGGTCGCGACGGGAAGGATCGACGTCCTGCGCTTCACAGGTCGCGACGTCGGGACGATCGGCCGTACTGTCCGGGTGGCTCTGCACAGAAACGGCGGAAGGCCCCCGCCGAGCATGGGGTCGTGGCCCGTCGGGTCGCTCTGACAGGCCACGACCCCATGCTCGGCGGACTGCCCGAGGAGGGGGAAGGGGAGAGAGTCAGCGCTGGAGGGCCGGGATGACCTGGCGCTGGAAGAGCTCGAGCTGGTCGCGGTCGGTCGCGGCGAAGGGGAAGTAGCCGATCGCGTAGCCGAGGCCCTGGGCGCGCAGCACCGTGAGGGTCTCGACGATCTGCTCCGGTGTCCCGACGAGGGGGCCGTTGCGCCACGACGCGATGCTGTCGTCCGCCTTCTCGGGGAAGTACCGGCGGGCGTGCTCCTCGACGCGGGCGAGGCGGTCCGCGACGTCCCGCTCGGTCTCGCCGATGACGACGTTGTAGTTGGCCGACCGCGTGATCTCCCCGAAGTCGCGGCCCAGGTCGCGGCAGTGCTGCTCGAGCACGGCGGACTTGCGGGCGAAGCCCTCCGGCGACCCGTCGAAGTTCGTGTACTGGGCGTGCTGAGCCGCGATGCGCAGCGTCTTCTTCTCGCCGCCGCCCGCGATCCACAGGGGGATGCTCGGCACGGCACCCTCGCCGTCGACCGCCACGCGCTGCAGCGGCTGCGGGTAGCACAGCGCGCCGTCCACCTGGTAGCGCCGGCCCTCGAACGTGCCCGACGACCCCGTGCGCCACATGCGCGCCATGATCTGCACGCCCTCGTCGAGCGCGCGCAGGCGCTCGCCAGCGCTGGGGAAGCCGTACCCGTAGGCGCGCCACTCGTGCTCGTACCAGCCCGCGCCGATGCCCATCTCGAGGCGGCCGCCCGAGACGTGGTCGACCGTCGCGGCGACCTTCGCGAGGTAGGTCGGCTCGCGGTACGCCATGCACGTGCACATCTGGCCCAGGCGCACGCGCTGCGACGCCGCGGCGAACGCCGCCATGAGCGTCCACGCCTCGTGGGTCGCCTCGGTGCTCGGGGTCGGCGTCGTGTGGAAGTGGTCGTAGACCCACACCCCGTCCCACGCGAACTCGCCGCCGGGCAGGGGCTCGCCCGCCGCCGCGTTGTCGGCGTAGTGGAGCAGGGAGAGCATGGTCTTCCAGTGGTCCTCGGGCGCGACGTCGACGAGGTCGTAGCGCCAGCCCTGCGGGATGAAGAGTCCGAATCGCATGCTCGTCACCCTATGCGGGTCCGCGCGGCCCGCAGCGCGCCCGTGGGGACCGTCTCAGCCCTCGGCCGTCCCGGCGGTCGTCGCCCCGGCCGGCTCGGCGCGGGCGCCGCGCAGGCGGCCTCGGCGCCCGGTGGGCAGGATGAGGTCATGATCGAAGCCTGGTCCGTCGCCGACGTCCGCGCCGCCGAGGAGCCCCTGCTCGCCGCGGGCGTCCCGCTCATGGAGCGGGCGTCGTTCGCGCTCGCCACCGTCGTCGCGCGCGACCTCGCCCGACGCCGGTCGGTCGCACTGCCCGACGGCGGCCGCCGCGACGGGCGCGTCACCGGCGCCCGGGCGGTCCTGCTCGTCGGCTCGGGCAACAACGGCGGGGACACGCTGTACGCGGGCGCGTACCTCGCGCGCCGCGGCGTCGAGGTGCTGGCGGTGCTCACGGGCGAGCACGCGCACGCCGGTGGTCTCGCCGCGCTCCGGGACGCGGGCGGGCGCGTCGAGGTGCTCGTGGGCAGCCCGGACGGCGCGGCGTACGGCGACGGTCACGACGACCGCCACCGCGACCACCTCGACCCGCACGTCGCCGACCGGGTCGCTGCCCAGGCGGCGCGCGCCGACGTCGTGCTCGACGGCCTCGTCGGGATCGGCGCCCGGGGCGCGCTGCGCGGGGTCGCGGCGGACCTCGTGGAGCGGCTGACAGCGGTGCTCGACGGCGGCCCCGCGCACGGTCCCGAAGGCCCCGGTCGGCCGTGGGTCGTCGCGGTGGACGCGCCGAGCGGCATCGGCGTCGACGACGGCACGGTGCCGGGCCCGGTGCTGCGCGCCGACCGCACGGTGACGTTCGGCGCCGCCAAGCCGGGGCTGCTCCTGCCGCCCGCGACGCACCTCGCGGGGCACGGCGCGGTCGTCGACATCGGGCTGCGCCTCGGCGCACCCGTCCCTGACGCACCCGGCGCTGACGCACCCGGCCTCGGCGCACCGGGCCCCGGCGTCGCCGGCCCCGACGCGCCCGCCCCGGACCGGGGGAAGACGACACCGGTCGTGCGTCGGCTCGAGCCGGCGGACGTCGCGGCGCTCTGGTCCGTGCCCGGCGCGACCGACCACAAGTACACGCGCGGCGTCGTCGGCGTCGTGGCGGGCACGCCGACCTTCCCGGGCGCGGCGGTGCTCGTCACGACCGCGGCCGTCCGCACGGGTCCGGGCATGGTGCGCTACGGCGGGCCCGACGACGCCACGCGCGCCGTCCTCGCGGCCCGCCCCGAGGTGGTGCCCGCCGCGGGCCGCGTCCAGTCCTGGGTGCTGGGCCCGGGCGTCCCGGCGGTCCCCGGCCCGGGCGACGACCCGGTCGACGACGGCGGCCAGCACGAGCGCGTGCGGACCGCGCTCGCTGCCGCGACGGCGACCGACGCGACGACCACCGACGCCACGACCACCGACGCGACGCCGGAGCGCGTGCCCGCGGTCGTCGACGCGGGCGCTCTGTCCCTGCTGCCCGAGCGCTGCCCGCCGTCGGTCGTCCTGACCCCGCACGCCGGGGAGCTCGCGACGCTCCTGCGGGCGCGCGGCGACGACGTGACGCGGACCGACGTCGAGGCCGAGCCGCTGCGCTGGGCGCGCCGCGCGCACGACGCCACCGGCGCGACGGTGCTGCTCAAGGGGTCGGCGACGGTCGTCGTCGGGCCGGAGGGCGCGTGGTCGCAGGCGGACGCGCCTGCGTGGCTCGCGACCGCCGGGGCGGGCGACGTCCTCGCCGGCATCCTCGGCACGCTGCTCGCGGCGCACGCGGAGCGCGTCGTGCGGGAGCCGGGCCTCGCCGCGCGGCTTGCTGCGGCGGCCGCCGTCGTGCACGGTCTCGCCGCCGAGCGCGCGAACCCGGGCGGTCCCGTCGCGGCGCTCGACGTCGCGGACGCGGTCCCGGGCGTCGTCGCGGAGCTGCTCGCCGCGCGCTGACCGCGCCCACGGCGTGCCGCACCACGCGCCGACCGCGCCGGTTGCGCCCGCGTGCCGACCGCGCCGCCGCGCACCCCACCGCACCCACGCGCGACCCGCACCGACCGCGGGGACGCCGCCGGTACCGTGGAGGGCGTGGTCCCCCTCCCCGTGCGCGACGGCCTCAACCCGACGCGCCTCGTGCTGCCGCACGACGCCGAGAGCGTCGCGCGGTACCCGCGCACCCTCGACTACGTGCGCCACCGCTTCCCCGACGACGCCGCGCGCCTCGCGGAGAAGGTCGCGGCGGGGGAGGTCGTCGACGGCCGCGGGCGCCCGGTGGACGCGCGCACGCCGTACGAGCCGCGCGGGTTCGTGTTCCTCTACCGCGACCCGCCCGTCGAGCCGGACGTGCCGTTCGAGGTCCGCGTGCTGCACCGCGACCGGGACCTGCTGGTCGTCGACAAGCCGCACTTCCTCGCGACCATCCCGCGCGGGGCGTACGTCGCGCGGTCGGTGCTGGTGCGGCTGCGCCGCGACCTCGACCTGCCCGAGCTCAGCCCGGCGCACCGCCTCGACCGCGTGACCGCGGGCGTCCTGCTGCTCACGCTGCGCCCGCAGGTGCGCGGGGCGTACCAGGAGCTCTTCGCGCGCCGCGAGGTGCGCAAGACCTACGAGGCGGTCGCGCCGTGGGACCCGTCGCTCGACCTCCCCGCGACCGTGCGCAGCCGCATCGTCAAGCGCCGCGGCGTCATGCGGGCCGAGGAGGTGGACGGCGAGCCCAACGCGGAGAGCCGCGTCGACGTCGTCGAGACCGACCCGGCACGCGGGCTCGCGCGGTACCGGCTCGAGCCGCACAGCGGCAGGACGCACCAGCTCCGCCTGCACATGGCGCGGCTCGGCGTGCCGATCGTGCACGACAACTTCTACCCCGAGCCGTACGACGTCTCGCCCGAGGACTACTCGCGCCCTCTCCAGCTCGTGTCGCGGTCGCTCGCGTTCACGGACCCGTTCACCGGCCGCGAGCGCCGCTTCGCGACGGACCGCGCGCTCTCCGCGTGGTGACGCGCGGGTGAGAGAATCGACGACCGTGAGCGACACCCAGCGCACGACCTCTCCCGGCACACATCCCGGCACACCCGCCGGCGCCCCCGGCACCGTCCCCACCGGCGCCCGGGCGGGCTCCCTCGCGGGCCCCGCCCCGACGTCCCGCGCGAGCGGCTCCGACGGCCCGGACCCCCGCGCCTACCCGGCCCGCGCCGTCGTCGACCTGGCGGCGGTCCGTGACAACGTGCGCGCGCTCGCGGACCTCGCGCCGGCGTCCGAGGTGATGGCCGTGGTCAAGGCGGACGCGTACGGGCACGGGCTCGTCGCGAGCGCGCTCGGGGCGCTCGCGGGCGGTGCGACGTGGCTCGGGACGGCGCAGCCGGGCGAGGCGCTCGCGCTGCGGGCGGCGGGCGTCGGCCCGGACCGGGCGCGCGTGCTCACGTGGCTGTACCCGCCGGGCGCGCCGCTGCGCGACCTCGTGGAGGCGGACGTCGACGTGTCGCTCGCGGCGCGCTGGGCCGTGGACGAGGTCGTCGCCGCGGCGCGGGCCGCGGGCCGGACCGCGCGGGTGCACCTCGCGGTCGACACGGGCCTGGGCCGCAACGGGATCATGCCGGCGGACCTGCCGGACGTGCTCGACGCCGTGGCGCGCGCCGAGGCGGAGGGTGCCGTGCGCGTCGTCGGCATGTGGTCGCACCTGGCGTTCGCGGACGAGCCCGGCCACCCGACCGTCGTCGCGCAGGCCGACGTCTTCGACGAGGCCGTGCGCGGGGCCGCGCGGGCGGGCGTCGTGCCGGAGCTGCGCCACCTCGCGAACTCCGCCGCGACGCTCACGGCCCCCCGCACCCACTACGACCTCGTGCGCCCGGGCCTGGCCGCGTACGGGATGACGCCCGTGCCGCAGCTCGGGCCGCCGTCGCGGTTCGGACTGCGCCCCGCGATGACGCTCGAGGCGCGCCTCGCGACGGTCAAGCGCGTGCCCGGCGGTCACGGCGTCTCCTACTCGCACCACTACACGACGCCGCAGGACACGACGCTCGGCGTCGTGCCGCTCGGCTACGGCGACGGGATCCCGCGCCACGCGTCGGGCGGCGGGCCCGCGGGCGCGCCGGGCGGGCCGGTACTCGTCGGCGCCCGCCCGGGAGAGCCCGGCGGGCGCGTCGTGCGCGTCGCGGGCCGGGTCTGCATGGACCAGCTCGTGCTCGACCTCGGCCCGGACGCGACCGAGCGCGCGGGCGACGTCGTCACGCTGTTCGGCGCGGGCGACGGCGTGGCGCGCGCCGGGTTCCCCACGGCCGAGGACTGGGCGCAGGCCGCGGGCACCATCAGCTACGAGATCACGACGCGCCTCGGTGCGCGCGTGCCGCGCGAGCACGTGGGGACGCACGTGCTCGACGACGGCGCGCGGGCGCTCCTGGCGCGCGACCCGAGCCCGCACGACAGCACGGAAAGGACGGTCCGCGCGTGAGCGACGACCCGAACCACTCGACCCCGGCGCCCGCCGCAGGGGGGACTGCGTCCGACGACGCCCCGGGCGGCGTCGTCGTGCTGCCCGACGCCGAGGCGACCCGCGCGTTCGGCCGCGCCCTCGCCGCGGTGCTGCGCGCGGGGGACCTGGTGATCCTCACGGGCGACCTCGGGGCGGGGAAGACGACGCTCACGCAGGGGATCGGGGCGGGGCTCGGCGTGCGCGGCCAGGTCGCGTCCCCGACGTTCATCGTCGCGCGCGAGCACCCGTCCGTCGTCGGGGGCCCGGCCCTCGTGCACGTGGACGCGTACCGCCTGGGGTCGCTCGACGAGGTCGACGCGCTCGACCTCGACTCGAGCCTGGACGAGTCGGTGACGGTCGTCGAGTGGGGCAGCGGCCTCGTCGAGGCGCTCGCGGGCGACCGCCTGGAGATCGTGCTCGAGCGCCCGCGCGGCGGGGTCGGCGCGGAGCAGGGCCCGGACGACGACGCCCCCGAGGCGGGGGAGCGGCGCGTGACCGTGCGCGGCGTGGGGGCGCGCTGGGCCGGCCTCGACGTCGCCGCGCTCACCCGGTAGCGCCCGGCGACGAGGACGGCCCCGCTCCCGGCCGTAGGCTGGAGCCGTGGCTGTTCTCGCGCTCGACACCTCCGCCTCCGTCACCGTCGCCGTCGTCTCCGACGACGGCGCTCGTCTCGCCCGCCGCGACGCGCCCGAGCGTCGCCGGCACGCCGAGGCGCTCGCCCCGCTCGTCGAGGCGGCGCTCGCCGAGGCCGGCGTCGACCGCCGCGACCTCACGGCCGTCGCCGTCGGGACGGGCCCGGCGCCGTTCACCGGCCTGCGGGTCGGGCTCGTCACCGCCCGGGCCCTGGGCTTCGCGCTCGGCGTCCCCGTGCTGGGCGTCCCGAGCCTCGACGCCGTCGCCGTGCAGGCCGTGAGCGACCTCGGCCTCGCGCCCGACGACGAGCTCCTCGTCGCGACCGACGCCCGCCGTCGCGAGGTCTACTGGGCGCGGTACCGCGTCGTCGCGCACGAGGGGCCGCACGCGGTCCCCGTGCTCGAGACCGTCGCGGGGCCCGACGTCGGCCCCGCCGCCGACGTCGCGACGCACGCCGCGGGCGCCGTCGTGGTCGGGGAGGGCGCCGAGCTGTACCCCGACGCGCTCGACGTCGCGCAGGACGCGCCGCAGGTCCCCGACGCCGCCGTGCTCGCGCGCCTGGCGATCGCGCGCCGGGCGGCCGGGCTCGAGCAGCCGACCGAGCCGCTGTACCTGCGCCGCCCCGACGTCCAGGAGGCCGCGGCGCGCAAGCGCGTGAGCGACGCGTCGCCGGAGCGGTCGCGATGAGCACGCGGTCGTACGAGATCCGGCTGCGGCCCCTCAAGGCCGCGGACCTCGACCGGGTCGTCGAGCTCGAGCGTGAGCTGTTCGGGCGCGGCGCGTGGACCTACGGGATGCTCGCCGACGAGCTCGCCGGGTTCGGGCGGTGGTACGTCGCCGCCGAGCCCGTGCGGCTCTACGCCGCGGGGCCCCAGCCGCTCGTCGGGTACGCGGGCCTGTGGTTCGACGGCGACGTCACCCAGGTCATGACCATCGGCGTCGACCCGGCGTTCCAGCACCAGGGCGTGGGCTCGGTGCTCCTGGAGGCGCTGGTCGAGCGGTCGCGCGAGCTCGGGGCGAGCGCCGTGCTGCTCGAGGTGCGCGTCGACAACGACGCGGCGCTCGGGCTCTACGCGAAGCACGGGTTCGAGCAGCTCGGCATCCGCAAGCGGTACTACCAGCCCGAGGACGTGGACGCGTACACGATGCGGCTCGAGCTGGGCGCCCCGCCGCCGCGCGACGAGCCGGACTACGGGACGGCGTCCGCCGACGTGGTCGCGTGACGGGCGACCTCGCGCGGCGCGACCGCGTGCTCGTCGACGCGCGCGGCCTCGCCGCGGCGCTCGCGGGCGACCGCCCGCCCGTCGTGCTCGACGTGCGGTGGGCGCTGGGCGTCACCGACGGGCGCGAGCAGCACCGCGCCGCGCACGTGCCGGGCGCGGTGTACGTGGACCTGGAGACCGAGCTCGCGGCGCCGCCGTCGCCCGCCGCGGGCCGCCACCCGCTGCCGGAGGCGGGCGACCTGCAGGCGGCGGCCCGGCGCTGGGGCGTCCGCGCCGACCGGGGCGTCGTCGTGTACGACGCCGTGGGCGGCACGTCGGCCGCGCGCGCGTGGTGGCTGCTGCGCTGGGCGGGCCACGACGACGTCCGCCTCCTCGACGGCGGCCTGCCCGCGTGGCGCGCGGCGGGGTACCCGACCGAGGAGGGCGACGTGCGGCCCGAGCCTGGCGACGTCGTCGTCTCCCCGGGCGGGATGCCGGTGCTCGACGCGGACGGCGCGGCCGGGCTCGCGGCGTCGGGCGTGCTGCTCGACGCGCGCGCGGGCGAGCGGTACCGCGGGGAGGTCGAGCCCGTCGACCCGCGGGCCGGCCACGTCCCGGGCGCGGTGAGCGCCCCGACGACCGGCAACCTCGCCGCCGACGGGACGTTCCTCGACCCGGAGGCGCTCCGCGCGCGCTTCGTCGCGCTCGGGGTGGCCACGCAGCCTGGGAGCACGACCGAGGGCGCCGCCGGGGACAGCGCGGCGTCCCGTTCCGTCGGGGTGTACTGCGGCTCGGGCGTCACCGCCGCGCACGAGGTCGCCGCGCTCGCGACGCTCGGCGTCGACGCGGCGCTCTACGCGGGGTCGTGGTCGCAGTGGTCGAACGACCCCGGCCGCCCCGTCGCGACCTGACGCACGCCGCGCCTCCCGGACGGAGGAGCGCGCGCAGCCCCCGGACGCGACGAGGCGGCACCCCGGTGGGGTGCCGCCTCGGCGCGGACGGTGCGGGACGGGCTCAGAGGACCTCGGCGACCTGGTGGAAGTCGAGGCGCGCCTGGCGCGGGAAGTGCGCGCCCTCGTCGGCCGGGTAGCCCACGTTGATCGCGACCAGCGTGCGCCAGCCGGACTCGCCGAAGAACTCGGCGTCGATCCCGGCGGCGTCGAAGCCCGTCATGGGGCCCACGGACAGGCCGGCGGCGCGCAGCCCGACGATGAGGTAGCCGATCTGGATGAGGGCGTTGGTGCGGGCCATACCCTCACGCAGGTCCGCCTGCGGGTCGAGCTGCTCGGCGATGCCCTCGCGGAACGGCGCGAGCGTGCCGAGGTGCTGGTGGAACGACGGGTCGGCGGCGGCGACGATCGTCACCGGCGCGGCGAGCGTCTTGTCGCGGTTGAAGTCCGCCATGTGCGCGCCGAGGCGCTGCTTCGCCTCGGGCGTGCGGACGACGAGCAGCCGCAGCGGGAGGGTGTTCATCGCGGTGGGCGCCCAGCGGACGAGGTCCCAGGCGGCCTGGATCTGCGCGTCGGTGACGGGCTCGTCCGAGAACGCGTGCGTGGTGTGCGCCGCGCGGAACAGGCGGTCCGCGGCCTGCGCGTCGATCGCGAGCTGGTCGGCCTGCTCGCTCGGCGCGGCAGAGGACTCGATGAGGGTGTCGGTGCTCATGACTGGGACAAACAGTTGAACCCTTGATCATCTTCCGAACAGACGGTGTGACGTGCGCGACACGGACGGTCCGGCCCCCGCGCGCGACTACCCTGGACGCCATGGTCCCCACTGCTCCCGCGAGCTCCGGCGAGCCCCTGGTGCTCGGCATCGAGACGTCCTGCGACGAGACGGGCGTGGCGCTCGTCCGCGGTCGCGAGCTGCTCGTCGACACGGTCGCGAGCTCCATGGACGAGCACGCGCGCTACGGCGGGATCATCCCCGAGGTCGCGTCGCGCGCCCACCTCGAGGCGATGATCCCCACGCTCGAGCGCACGCTCGGCACGGCCGACGTCGACCTCTCCGAGGTCGACGCGATCGCTGTGACCGCCGGGCCGGGCCTCGTCGGCCCGCTGACCATCGGCGCCTCCGCCGCGAAGGCCCTCGCGCTCGCGCTCGGCAAGCCGCTCTACGGCGTGAACCACGTCATCGGCCACGCGGCCGTCGACGAGCTCGTGCACGGCGCGTTCCCCGAGCGCGTCATGGCGCTCGTCGTGTCCGGCGGGCACAGCTCGCTCCTGCTCGTGGACGACGTCGCGACGTCCGTCACCGAGCTCGGCTCGACGCTCGACGACGCCGCGGGCGAGGCGTTCGACAAGGTCGGGCGCCTGCTCGGCCTGCCGTACCCCGGCGGCCCGCACATCGACCGCCTCGCGCGCGAGGGCGACCCCACGGCGATCCGGTTCCCGCGGGGCCTCACCGCACGCAAGGACCAGGAGAAGCACGCGTACGACTTCTCCTTCTCCGGCCTCAAGACGGCCGTCGCGCGCTGGGTCGAGGCCCGCCAGGACGCGGGGGAGGAGATCCCCGTGCACGACGTCGCCGCCTCCTTCGCGGAGTCCGTCGCCGACGTGCTCACCGCGAAGACCATCGCCGCGTGCGAGCGGCACGGCGTCTCGACGCTCGTCGTCGGCGGCGGGTTCAGCGCGAACTCCCAGCTGCGCGACATGGCCGCGGAGCGCTGCGCGGAGGCGGGCATCGAGCTGCGCATCCCGCCGATCCGCTACTGCACCGACAACGGGGCGATGATCGCCGCGCTCGGCTCGGCCGTCGTGCGGGCGGGCGTCGCGCCGTCGAGCCTGGACATCGGCGTCGACTCGTCGATGCCGCTCACCGTCACGCACGTGTGACGGCCCGGCCGGGTCACAGGGGCCGGCCGGCCCGCATCTCGGCGACGAGCGAGCGCACGACGGCGTCCAGCTCGCCCCCGTGGCGCCGCGCCACCGCGCGCTGCCGCTGGTAGGACGCGCCGCGCCGCACGATGGTGCGCACGCCGTCGAGCTCGTCGAGGCAGCCGAGGCGCGCCGCGACGGGCTCGAGCTCGACGAGCAGCCCCCCCACGGCGTCGGTCACGAGCTCCTCGTTGCCCTCGCGGTCGAGGATGATGATCGCGTCCATGCCGTAGCGCGCCGAGCGCCACTTGTTCTCCTGCGCGTACCACGGTGGGATGCTCGGCAGCTCGCGTCCCTCGTCGAGCATCGTCGAGAAGTGCTCGACGAGGCAGTGCGTGAGGGCGGCCAGCGCCAGGAGCTCGGAGATGTTCGTGACGCCGTCGCAGATGCGCGTCTCGAGCGTGCCGAACTGCGGCGCGGGCCGCAGGTCCCACCGGACCTCGTCGAACGCGTCGATGACGCCGGTGTGCAGCATGTCGGCGACGTAGCCCTCGAGCTCCTCCCACGTCCCGAACGGGAACGGCAGGCCCGCGGTCGGCAGCTGCTGGAACATCAACGCGCGGTTCGACGCGTAGCCGGTGTCCTTGCCGCCCCAGAACGGCGAGCTCGCCGAGAGCGACTGAAGGTGGGCGAACGTCGTGAGCATCGCGCGCTGGATCGGCAGCACCTTGGCGCGGTCCTCGATGCCGACGTGCACGTGCACGCCGTAGATGAGCATCTGCCGCCCCCACCACTGGGTGCGGTCGATGAGCGTGGTGTAGCGCTGCTTGTCGGTGACCTTCTGCTGCGCCCAGCGCGCGAACGGGTGCGTGCCCGCGCTCATGAGCTCGACGCGCAGCGGGTCCGTCACGGCGCGCAGCTCCTCGACCGAACGCTGCAGGTCGCGGCCGGCCTCGCCCACCGTGCGGCACACGCCGCTCACGACCTCGACGGTGTTGAGCAGGAGCTCCTGCTTGATCGACGGGTGCGGCCCGCCGTCGGCCGGGCGCACGGCGTCGAGCACGGTCTGCGCGACCTGCCGCAGGTCGCCCGAGTCGGCGTCGACGAGTGCGAGCTCCCACTCGAGCCCGACGGTCGAGCGCTCCGAGCGGGCGAAGGGGATCGCCGTGCGGCGCGGCAGGGCGCTCACCGGTGCCCGTCCTGCCCGGCGCCGGCCGGGGAAGCAGAGAGCGGCTCGACGACGAGCACCTGCTGGGAGCCGCCGACGCGCGTGAGGACTATCGTGGCGGTCGCGTCGCCCGTGAGGGCGAGCTGCCGGCGGAGCTGCTCCGGCGTGACGGCGGTGCCCCGCTTCTTGATCGTCAGACGACCCACGCCGCGCTCGCGCAGGTAGGAGCGCAGCCGCTTGAGGCCGAACGGCATGGTGTCGAGCACGCGGTAGCCGCGCGCGAGCCCGTCCGCGAGCCCCGTCGCGTCGAGCGGCGCGGGGGAGTCGGTGGTCACGTACGCGATGGTCCGGTCGAGCAGGCGACCGCCCAGCCCGCGCGCCGCGTGGGCGACGAGCCCCGCGCGGATCACGGCGCCGTCGGGCTCGTAGAGGTACTGCCCGACGGCGCCCACCTCGGGCACCACGTCTGCGTCGCCCGGGCGGTGGGCGATCCGGCGCGTGGTGGTGCGCGCGGTCCCGTCGGGCCCGGTCCACGACGACAGGACGAGCGCCGACCGGCCCGGTCCCTCGGGCGCCAGCGGGCCGAACCAGAGCCCGGCCTCCACGACGTCCCCGTCGACCGACACCCACTCGGTCTCGGCGTCCTCGGGCAGACCCGCGTGCGGGATGCCCGGGCCGACCTTGATCCCGACCGCGGGCACGCGCTCGCGCAGCGCCCACACCGCGTCGAGCGGCGGGGCGTAGGCCTTCGGGTCGAACACGCGCGCGCCGGCGCGCGTGCGGCGCGCCGGGTCGGCGTACACGCCCTCGATCCGCTCGCCCTCCAGGTCGAGCGCGAGCCCGTCGCCGTGGCGCACCTCGGCCTCGGGGAAGTGGCGCAGGTTGACGGTCGCGATCGCCGCGGTGAGCTCGTCGACGTCGGTCGCGAGCACTTCGAGCTCCGCGGCGGCGAACGCGAGCGCGTCGACGCCGATCCCGCTCGTGAGGTCCGCGACGCGCCGGATCCCCGCCTCCTGGTACCGCCGGGCGTGCAGGCCCGCGACGACGAGCCGGCTCGCCTGCTCCAGCCCCGCCTGCGTGAAGAGCATGCCGTCGGCGAACGCGCCGAGCTTGCCGTGCGCCGCGGCGCGCAGCCGGGACTGGGTGAGGGCCGCGGCGGCCAGGTCGGGGTCGACGCCCTTCGCGCGCAGCCCTGCCGCGAGCACGAGCGCCTGCTGCTCGTCGTACGGCGGGAGCGCGCCGAGCAGGGCCCAGCCCTCGGGGCTGAGCAGCTTGGTGAGCGTGGCGGCGTCCATGGCGTCGATCCTTCCACGGGGGCCGGGGACCACGCGCAGCCGGAGCCCGGATCGTCCGCAGGGCGGACGTTGGCACTCGCCTTGACCGAGTGCTAACCGGGACCTAGATTTGAGACGTGCCGCCACCGCTCGCGGAGGCGGCGCCACGTGCGACCAGGCTGTCCGGCACCCGCGACGACGGCCAGCCGGTGCGCTCGACCCATCCGTTGCAGTTCTCACCGCGAAAGGGGAGGTCCGACGTGTCGGTCCCCATCAAGCCGCTCGAGGACCGGATCGTCGTGAAGGCCCTCGAGGCCGAGACCACGACCGCATCCGGCCTGGTCATCCCGGACACCGCCAAGGAGAAGCCCCAGGAGGGCGAGGTCCTGGCTGTCGGTCCGGGCCGTGTCGACGACAACGGCAACCGCGTCCCGCTCGACGTGACCGTCGGCGACAAGGTCATCTACAGCAAGTACGGCGGCACCGAGGTCAAGTACGGCGGCGAGGACTACCTCGTCCTGTCCGCGCGCGACATCCTCGCCGTGGTGGTCGGCTGACGCCGACCCGGTTCAGCAGCAGGGCCCCGCGACCGTCGGTCGCGGGGCCCTGCTGCGTTCCGTGGCCGGTCGCCCCACCGGTGGTCCCACGGGTCGTGCGCACGTGCGCCCGGTACGACGTCGGACCGGGGCCGTGCAGGTCTGCTGGTGGCGCGGAGGCACCGAGGACGGTGCCCGGAGGGAGGGGTGCGTCAGCCGGTGCGGCGGGCGCCGCCCGCGAGGATGGCGGCGCGCTCGTCCTCGCTCAGGCCGCCCCACACCCCGTACGGCTCACGCACGCGGAGCGACTGCTCGCGGCACTGCATCATCACGGGGCACGAGTGGCAGATCGCCTTCGCGGCCTCCGCTCGCCGTCGTCGCGTCGAGCCGCGTTCACCCTCGGGGTGGAAGAACAACGTGTCGTCCGCGTCGCGGCACGAACCCTGGTACTGCCATTCCCACAGCTCCATGACGGGCCCGGGGAGCCTCGAGATCTCTGCCATGCCGAACAACCTACAAGCGTTGCAAGGGTTGTTCAAGTCCCCTGTGAGGAAAAAGTGAACGAGCAGGTTGAACCGCTCGTGGAGCGGTGCGGGTCTGCTCAACCGCGTCGGCTGGTCCTGCCGCGCTGACGCGATCGGCGGCGCCCGGCGCGTTTGCGCGTGCAGCGAACAAATACGGCACGGGTCTGGCGCGAAGGGTGCACGACTGTGACCTCTACGAGGTGGCGAGACGGGTGCCCGCTCGGCAGAATCGATCCATGACCTCAGTCCGGTCCGCCCCCGACCCCGAGGGAGCCCGACCGAGCATGACCTCGTCCCCCGGCCTCGCCGTCGCCGCCGTCGCGCGCCGGCTCGGCGTCGCGCCCGCGACCCTGCGCACCTGGGACCGTCGCTACGGCCTCGGCCCCTCGCAGCACCGGGCCGGCTCCCACCGGCGCTACACCGACGACGACGTCGCTCGCCTCGTCGTGATGCGCCGCCTCACGCTCGACGGCGTCGCGCCCGCCGACGCGGCCCGCGCCGCGCTCGCCGCCGACGAGGAGGAGCTCGCCGCGAACCGTGGGGCGATCTCCTTCGACGACCGCGGCGCCGACGGCGCGGGCGACCTCGACGCCGACGAGCCCGAGGCCGACGACGAGGCGCCCGAGCCGCCGCCGTCGCGCCCGTTCCTGCGCGCCGTCCCGGGTGGCGAGCCCGCACGGGCCGCCGGTCCCCGTCCGGTCGGCGTCCGTGAGGGACCGCGGCCCACGCGCGTCTCCGACGTCGTCGACGCGGCGATCGCCTACGACCAGCGCGCGTGCGACCGGCTGCTACGCATCCCGACGGGCGGCGACCCGGCCGCGTGGTGGTCCGACCTCGTCGAGCCCGCGCTCGAGCGCCTGGCCGAGCGCACCGTGCTCGCCGGCCCGGGCGAGGTGCCCGAGGTCGTGCTCGCCAACGCGACGCTCGTCGCGCTGCGCGAGTACACGCAGGCGAGCGAGGACGCGATCGTGGCCGCCGGGGGGCCGCCCCGGAACCACCCGAGCCGCATGCGGCGGATCGTCCTCGTCTTCGCTGCGCCCGACGAGCCGCTCCCGCTGGCCGCGCACGCGCTCGCCGCGTCGCTCGCCTCGCACGGCGCGATGGCGCGGATCGTCACCGGGCCCGCGAACGTGCACCGCACGCTGGAGATCGTGACGATGGTGCGGCCGTCCGCGGTGGCGATGGTGACCACGCAGGCGCGTCCCGACCTGGGCATCGTGCACGCCGCGCACGACGCGAACCCGAGCCTGCCGTTCTTCGTCGGTCTCCCGAGCGACCAGGCCGCGGAGGAGCTCCCGCTCGCCGCGACCGTCCACCGGGTGCGCAGCTTCACGGGCCTCCTGCACGAGCTCCTCGCCGTCGTGCGCTGAGCCGTCCGCGGGGCCGCCCGGCCGGGTGCGGCGCGCGCCTGCACGCCCACGTGCCTCCCGCCCGTCCGTGCCTCCCGGGCCCCGGGCGGGCGGGGACCGGGCGGGAATACGGCGAGGGCCCCCGGCGTAGAATCCTGGTGTGACCGCCTCGCCCGTCCCCGCCGCCGTCCCCGACCGTGACCCCTTCGGATTCCTGGGTCTCACCTACGACGACGTCCTGCTGCAGCCCGGCTACTCGGACCTGGCGCCGTCGGACATCGACACCACGACGCGCCTGACGCGCGAGATCTCGATCCGCGTGCCGCTCGTCTCGGCGGCCATGGACACCGTCACCGAGTCGCGCATGGCCATCGCGATGGCGCGCCAGGGCGGCATCGGCGTGCTGCACCGCAACCTCTCGATCGAGGACCAGGCGCTCCAGGTGGACCTGGTGAAGCGCACGCAGACGGGCATCATCGACAACCCGGTGACCATCGGCCCCGACGCGACGCTCGAGGAGCTCGACAAGACCGCGGGCGAGTACCGCATCTCCGGCTTCCCGGTGCTCGACGCCGAGCGCCGCCTCATCGGCATGGTGACCAACCGCGACCTGCGCTTCACGCCCGTCGCCGAGTGGGCGACGACGAAGGTCGACGAGGTCATGACGCCCCAGCCGCTCATCACGGGCCCGGCGGGGATCTCCCGCGAGGAGGCGACCGCGCTCCTGCGCAAGCACAAGCTCGAGCGCCTGCCGCTCGTCGACGCGGACGGCCGTCTCACCGGGCTCATCACGGTCAAGGACTTCGTCAAGTCCGAGCAGTTCCCCAACGCGTCGAAGGACGGCCAGGGCCGCCTGCTCGTCGGCGCCGCGATCGGCTACTTCGGCGACGCGTGGCAGCGCGCCACGACGCTCATCGACGCGGGCGTCGACGTGCTGGTCGCGGACACGGCGCACGGCAACGTCCGGATGCTCATCGAGATGGTCGCGCGCCTCAAGTCCGACCCGGCGACGCGCGACGTCCAGGTGATCGGCGGCAACGTCGCGACGCGCGAGGGCGCGCAGGCGTTCGTCGACGCCGGCGCGGACGCGGTCAAGGTCGGCGTCGGGCCGGGCTCGATCTGCACCACGCGCATCGTCACGGGCGTCGGCGTCCCGCAGGTGACCGCCGTCTACGAGGCGTCGCTCGCCGCGCGCCCGGCCGGGGTCCCGGTCATCGCCGACGGCGGCATGCGCCACTCGGGCGAGATCGGGAAGGCGATCGTCGCGGGCGCGGAGACGGTGATGCTCGGCTCGATGCTCGCGGGCACCGAGGAGTCCCCGGGCGAGACGATCCTCGTCAAGGGCAAGCAGTACAAGGCGTACCGCGGCATGGGCTCCATGGGCGCCATGTCCTCGCGCGGCAAGAAGTCGTACTCGAAGGACCGCTACTTCCAGGCCGAGGTCACGAGCGACGACATGATCGTCCCCGAGGGCGTCGAGGGCCAGGTGCCCTACAAGGGGTCGCTCGGCACCGTGGCGCACCAGCTCGTCGGCGGCCTGCACCAGACGATGTTCTACGTCGGCGCCCGCACCGTGCCCGAGCTCCAGGAGAAGGGGCGCTTCATCCGCATCACGTCGGCGTCGCTCAAGGAGAGCCACCCGCACGACGTGCAGATGACGGTCGAGGCCCCCAACTACACGGGCTTCTGAGCGCGCAGCACCACGACCGACGGCCCGGCACCACCCTCGCGGGTGGCGCCGGGCCGTCGTCCCGTCAGCGCTGCGTGCGGTCGGCGGTCACGACGCCATGACGCGCGCGTGCAGCGCCTGGACGGCGTAGCGCGCGGCCCAGAACGCGCCGTGCTGCCAGGCCGAGATCTCGGACATCCAGTCGCCCGCGAAGTACACGTTCCCGGCGCCCTGCTGCAGGAGCTTGAAGCGCGACGACTGCGTGTTCGGGTAGGCCCAGGCGCCCTCGATGTAGGGCACCTTGTGCCACGCGATGGAGAACGAGCTCTCGAGCTCCGTCCGGTACTTCTCGCCGTGGATCTTCACGCCCTGCTCGACGGCGCGCATCTCCCGCTGCCGCGGCGTCATGTCCGCGTAGGCGCGCGCGTTCGCGCCGGTGTTGTAGTAGCCCACGACGAGCCCGCGGCGCTCCCCGTAGCCGTAGGACGGGTACCAGACGTGGGCGAGGTCCATGTCGGTCTCGGTGATGCCGCCGTAGATCCGGTGGTCGTCCTCCCAGAACCGCGACCGGTACTGGAGCCCGATCTTGCCCGCGGGCGACCCGACGGCGAACTCGCCGAGCGCGGCGTCGACGTCGGGCCCCCAGTTCGTGTCCCAGCGGCGCATGAGCCCCGCGGGCGCCGAGACGACGGCGAAGTCGGCGTCGATCTGCCGCGCCTTGCCGTTGGGGGCGGTGTACGTGACCGAGACGCCGCGCGGCGTGTTCTTCACCGCGGTGACGGGCGAGCTGAGCTGGACGTTCTGCTTGCCGATCGCCTTGACGAAGTAGTCGTAGGTGGTGTCCATGCCGCCCTTGGGCTGGAACATGAGCATCGACTGCTCCCAGTTGATCTCGAACGGGAAGTACTGCCCGACCTTCGAGGCGAGCACCTCCGACACCGAGCCCGGGCCGGGCAGGGGCGTGCCGTGCTCGTTCCACGCGGACGGGTAGACCGCGTACCCGCGGTTGCTCCCGCCCCGGTAGCTCCCGTCGGCCTGGAGCGACCCCCACGACCGGAGGAACGCGCGCAGGTTCTCCTTGTCCGCGGCGGTGAGCTTCTGGTCGAGCGCACCCTGGTCGGTCGCATAGCCGAGCAGCTCGGACGTATAGCCGAACACGTCGGCCTTCGCGGTGCGGTATCGGACCGGGTTGCCGGGGGTCGCGCCGGAGCGCTCGTTGTAGAGGTAGGCGTCCGCGTTGGCGTTCGTGAACACCTCGTAGGGGACTCCGAGCTCGCGCAGGTAGTCCATGGTGACCATCCACTGGGCGATGCGCCCCGCGCCCGCGTTCATGTAGACGCCGTCGGCGAACTGCGCCTTCTGCGTGACGCCGTTGACATCGGTCTCCGCGTCGCCGCCGCGTATCGTCAGCGTCCGGCCGCCGACGCGGTGCCGCGCCTCGAGGACCGTGACGCGGTAGCCGGCCTTCTGCAGCTCGTACGCCGTGGCCAGGCCCGCCGGCCCGGCGCCGACGACGACGACCTTCTTCGCGGAGCGGCCCGTGAGGCTGAAGTCGCTGCCCCGCGGCGGTGTCCACGACTCGTTCCGCGGCTGGGCGGCGGCCGTCGGGGCGAGGCCGACCGCGCCCATCGTCGCGAACATGACGCCGGCGCTGGAGCCGACCCCGACGGCCTGGAGGAAGTTGCGGCGCGAGACGCCGGTCGTCTTCTCGTCAGTGACCATGTGGCTGGAGCCCTCTCGTCCACGGCCTGACGGGCGGCGAGCCCGGCCCACGATGCCGGGTGCCGCCGTCAGCACCGGGCCCGACGCTAGGGACGTGTCGTCGCGAGCACGGGTCCGGCGCGTTTCGCGTCGGTCAACGGTTCGCGGCTCTCGTAAACGTCTCGTGTCGCGGCCCTCGGCGGCGCCCGCGGGACGGCGCGCCGCGGCGTCCGGGCGCGCGGTGGCACCGGCGACGACCCGACACGTGGCGGTCACGGCGCGGAAACGGAGGCTGGCTAGCGTCGCGGCCCCGGCGGTCCTCGCGACCGGCCGGAGCCCGGGCGCCAGGGTGGCGCCCGTCGTCCCCCTGGGAGGCATGCATGAAGAACCGCACCAAGGTCGTCGTCGCCGTCGCCCTCACCGCCGCCGTCTCCGTCCCCGGCACCGCCGTCGCCGCCGGGAAGCTCTTCGAGCCGAGGCCGACCGAGGCCCACTCCTTCGTCACCGGCGACACCCCGTCCATCGCCGACGGCGTCGCGATCGGGAAGAACGTCTCCTGGTACAAGTCGTCCGGCCTCGGTCCCGCCGCGATGAACACGACGCCCGGCGCGACGGCCGAGCAGCGCTACGTCCCGACCGACGTCTTCCCCGGCGGCGTCCTGCCGGCCGGCGTGACGATCACGGAGGCGCAGGGCATCAACGTCCTCATGCGGATCGGCGAGAACCTCGAGCGGGCCGGGCTCTCCTACGACGACGTCGTCTCCATGCGGGTGTTCCTCCAGAATCCCGCGGGCCAGGAGAAGATGGACTTCGCCGGCTGGAACCGCGCCTACCGCCAGTTCTTCGCGAACACGAACCTCGCGACCGGCGCGACGCTCGAGGTCCAGCTCGGCTCGGCCCGGACGGCGCCCATGGTGGTCAACGCGGCCCGGCCGTCGCGCTTCGCGCTCGAGATCGAGAACCTGCCGGTCGACGGCTGGCTCGTCGAGGTGGAGGTCGACGCCGTCTACCCGAAGTGACGGCGACGGGCCGCCCTCCCGCAGGAGGGCGGCCCGTCGTGGTCGTGCCGGCGTCGTGGGCACCGAGGGCTCGAGGGCCCGTGGGCGCCGAGGGTGCCGAGGGGTCAGTCGCGGAACGTCTCGATGTTGGCGCCGAGCTCGCGCAGGCGCTCGGTGAGGCCCTCGTAGCCGCGCGCGATGATGTCGACGCCGCGCAGGACGGAGGTGCCCTTCGCGGCGAGCATCGCGAGCAGGATGACGACGGCGGGGCGCAGGGCGGGCGGGCAGCTCACCTCGGCGCCCGACCAGCGCGTGGGGCCCGTCACCTGGAGCCGGTGGGCGTCCAGGAGCCGCACGTCGGCGCCGAGCCGCGTGAGGTCGGTGAGGTGGATGGCGCGCCCCTCGTAGACCCAGTCGTGGATGAGCGTCGTGCCCTGCGCGTTCGCGGCGATGACCGCGAAGAACGGCAGGTTGTCGATGTTGAGGCCGGGGAACGGCATGGGGTGGATCTTGTCGATCGGCGCGTGCAGCTCGCTGGGGTGCACCGTGACGTCGACCAGGCGCGTGCGGCCGTTGCGCGCCACGTACTCGGTGCTCTGCGTGTACCGCAGCCCCATCTCGGCGAGCGTCGCGAGCTCGATCTCCATGAACTCGATCGGGACGCGGGCCACGGTGATCTCCGAGCCCGTGACGATGCCCGCCGTGAGCAGGCTCATCGCCTCGACCGGGTCCTCCGAGACGGCGTACTCCACGTCCACGTCGATGTCGGTGCGGCCGTGCACGCGCAGGGTCGTCGTGCCGATCCCCTCGACCTGCACGCCGAGCAGCTCGAGGTAGAAGCACAGGTCCTGCACCATGTAGTTCGAGCTGGCGTTGCGGATCGTCGTCACGCCCTCGCGGCGGGCCGCGGCCATGAGCGCGTTCTCGGTGACGGTGTCGCCGCGCTCGGTGAGCACGACCGACAGGTCCGTGCCCGACGCCGGGGCGACGGTCGCGTGGTAGTTCCCGCCCGTCGCGGTGACGGCCAGGCCGAAGGGCCGCAGGGCGATCATGTGCGGCTCGACGGTGCGGGTCCCGAGGTCGCAGCCGCCCGCGTACGGGAGCTCGAACGTGTCCCGCAGCCCGAGCAGCGGCCCGAGGAACATGATGATCGAGCGCGTGCGGCGCGCGGCGTCGACGTCGATCGCGGCGAGGTCGAGGCGCTCCGGCACGACGATCTCGAGGTCCCGGCCGCCCGTCGTCCAGGTCGCCCGCACGCCGATGGAGCGCAGCACGTCGACGATCCGGTCGACCTCGACGATGCGGGCCACGCCGCGCAGGGTGGTGCGACCGCGGTTGAGGAGCGAGGCGCACAGCAGCGCGACCGCGCCGTTCTTGGAGGAGTTCACCTCGATGCGGCCGGAGAGGGTCTGGCCGCCCTGGACGCGCAGGTGCGCGTGCTTGGGGCCGCCGAGGCTGATGATCTCGGAGTCGAGCGCGAGGCCGATGCGGTTGAGCATCTCCAGGCTGAGGTTCTGCGAGCCCTGCTCGATGCGGTGCACGGCGCTCTGGCTCGTGCCGAGCCGCTCCGCGAGCTGTGTCTGGGTGAGACCCCGGTTCTGGCGGGCGCCGCGGATGAGCGCGCCGACCTGCGTGAGAGGTGCGTCGTCGATCGCTGTCATGAGAGCGACGATAACTCATGGATGAGATATCGACGCGGCGAAGGGGCGCGTGCGGTCCGCCATCATGCCTCCATCACACGACCTTCACCCGCACCATGAGATATGCCCGCAGGTGGCGACGCGGGCGTGCGCCCGGGTCAGCCCGGCCAGCGGCCGTCCGCGCCGGCGCCGACGTAGGGCTGGTCGCGGTCCGGGTCCAGGGCGTCGACCCACTGCCGGTGCGCGACGACCTGCAGGTCGTGCAGCGCGACCGGGCCGAGCCCGGCCAGGTCCGGGTACGCGCGCGCAAGCGCGTCGAGCAGGTCGAGCGTCGCGAGCACGTCCCCGTCCGCCGTGTGCAGGGGCCCGACGTCGAGCACCTCGTAGCGCGCGCACAGGTCGACGAGCCTGCGCTTGCCCTCGCGGGCCGGGTCCCACGCCCGGTCGAGCACGAGCGGGTCGAGCACCGGCCGCACGGGCCGCCCGAGGCGCGCGGCGAGCGTCGGCAGGCCGTGCCGCACGAGCTCGGTGTCGAGGATCGCGAGGTCGAACGCGGCGTTGTAGGCGACGAGGGGGACGCCGTCGCGCTGGGCGTCGACGACGAGCGTCGCGATCTCGTCGAGCGCGACGGCGGGGGCCGACCCGTGCGCCGTGGCGTGCGCGGTCGTGATGCCGTGGATCCCCGTCGCCTCCGCCGGGATCTCGACGCCGGGGTCGAGGAGCCACGTGCGCACGTGCGTGGCGCCCGGCTCGCGGAGCACGAGCGCGGCGGTGACGACGCGGTCGACGTCGACGTCGAGGCCCGTGGTCTCGGTGTCGAGACCGAGCAGCGGTCCCGCCGTCCAGGGCGTCGTCGTCATGGTCCACCTCTGCCGTCCGGTCGGGGCCCGGGGCGCCCGGCGCTCCCGTCGTCGCCGGACGTCCCGGCGACGAGCGTCACCCTGCCAGCGCCCACCCACACGGTGGTCGGTGCAGGTGACGGGCACGGCCCGCCGGTAGGCTGACCCGGTGAGCAACGAGATCGAGATCGGACGTGGCAAGCGCGGTCGGCGCGCGTTCTCCTTCGACGACGTCGCCGTCGTGCCCTCGCGGCGCACGCGCGACCCGGAGGAGGTGTCGGTCGGCTGGCAGATCGACGCCTACCACTTCGACCTGCCGATCCTCGCGGCGCCCATGGACTCGGTCATGAGCCCGGCGACCGCGGTCGCGCTCGGCAACCACGGCGGCCTCGGTGTCCTCGACCTCGAGGGCCTGTGGACGCGCTACGACGACCCGACCGCGCTCCTCGAGGAGATCGCCGGGCTCGAGCCGCTCGAGGCGACGCGCCGCATGCAGGAGATCTACGCCGAGCCCATCAAGGCCGACCTCATCACGCAGCGCCTCAAGGAGATCCGCGCGGCGGGCGTCACCGTCGCCGCGGCCCTGTCGCCGCAGCGCACCCAGGAGCACTACCAGACGGTGGTCGACGCGGGCGTCGACCTGTTCGTCATCCGCGGCACGACGGTCTCCGCCGAGCACGTGTCCGGCGTCGCCGAGCCGCTCAACCTCAAGCGCTTCATCTACGAGCTCGACGTCCCGGTCGTCGTGGGTGGCGCGTCCACGTACACCGCGGCGCTGCACCTCATGCGCACGGGCGCCGCGGGCGTCCTCGTCGGCTTCGGCGGCGGCGCCGCCCACACCACGCGGGTCTCGCTCGGCATCCACGCGCCCATGGCGACCGCGGTCGCGGACGTCGCGGCGGCCCGCCGCGACTACCTCGACGAGTCGGGCGGCCGCTACGTGCACGTCATCGCGGACGGCGGCGTCGGCCGCTCGGGCGACCTCGTCAAGGCGGTCGCGTGCGGCGCCGACGCGGTGATGCTCGGCGCGGCGCTCGCGCGGGCCGAGGAGGCGCCGGGCAAGGGCTGGCACTGGGGCTCGGAGGCCCACCACGCCCAGCTCCCGCGCGGCGAGCGCGTGCGCGTCGGCACGGCCGGCACGCTCGAGGAGATCCTCTTCGGGCCGGGCCGCCAGGCGGACGGCACGCTCAACCTCGTCGGGGCGCTCCGCCGGGCCATGGCGACGACCGGCTACTCGGACCTCAAGGAGTTCCAGCGCGTCGAGGTCGTCGTCTCCCCGTACCAGCCTCGCTGAGCCCGCCGTGGCCGGACGCATCGCCGACGGTCCGCGCCTGACGCACGCCGGCGACGGCGCGCCGGGCGGCAACGGCTCCGTGCCCGCCGCGGGCGCGGCCCGCCCGGAGGCGGACGTCGCGGACACGGCCTCGTCGGAGGCCTCCACCGACCTGGTCTTCACGGAGGTCGAGGACGTCGATGTCGAGGCGGTCGTCGCGCTGTGGCGGGAGTGCGGGCTCACCCGGCCCTGGAACGACCCGTACCGCGACCTCGCCGACGCCCGCCTGGGGGAGACCTCGACGGTGCTCGTGGGCCGTGCGACGCGCGACCTGCCCACGGTGGCCCCGGACGGTGCTCCCGAGGCGCCTGGGGTCGCGGCGGGGGAGATCGTCGCGACGGCGATGGCCGGCGTGGACGGGCACCGTGGCTGGCTCTATTACGTAGCGGTCGACCCGCGCGTCCAGGGGCGCGGCGCGGGCCGTGCGACGGTCGTCGCGGCGGAGGCGTGGCTCGCCGCGCAGGGCGCGCGGGCCGTGCGCCTCATGGTGCGCGCGACGAACGACGCGGTGCGCGGCTTCTACGAGCGCCTGGGGTACGCGGACCAGGAGTGCGTCGTGCTCGGCCGCCCGCTCGGAGCCCCGGACGCCCGCGACGCCGGACGATGACCCCCGCCGCGTGGCGGCCGGACGACGACAAGCTCGCCGCCCTCGAGACCGAGCACCGCGCGCGCGTCGCCGCGCTCGACCCGCTCGTCGCGGTCCCCGCTCTCGGTGCCACCGCGGACGACGAGCGTCTCCTCGCCGTGCGGCTCCCGGACGGTTCCCGGGCCGCAGCGCTCCTCGGGGTGGGGGACGTCGGACCCGGCTCCGCGGCGGCGGGGTTCCGCGCGCTGCGCGAGCACCGGCTGCGGGCGCGCGCGGCGGGACCGGACGTGGGCGGCGCGGTCCGCGCGCTCGTCGCGGCCTGGACGGCGCGCGTCGGGCGCGACCCGGGCAGCGCACCGGCGGGCGACGGGCTGCCCGAGCGGGGCCCTGCACCCCGCGACCACGGCCTGGCGCTCCTGTGGCCGAGCCGCGACGTCGAGGCCGTGGGCGCCCTCGCGGCGAGCGGCCTGCGCCCCACCGTGCACCTCGCCGCGCGCCGCGGCGCCCCGTCGGCCCGGCCCCGCACGGACCTCCCCGGGCTCGTGCTGACCGACGCCGGCCCGGACGACGTAGCCGCCGTCGTCGAGCACCAGCGCGCCGAGCTCGCGTACGACGAGCTCGTGGGCGCGGCCCGCGTCCGGCCGCTCGCGGCCGAGCACCTCGCCGCCCAGGTCGCCGCCGCCGTCGAGCACCCGCGCACCACGGTCCTCGTGGCGCGCCGCCAGGGGCCGGGGGAGCGGACGGGCGAGGTCGTGGGTGTCGTCGCGGTCGAGCCGCCGGAGCGCTCCGGGGCCGTGGCCGGGACCGTCACGACGGGGCCGGTCGCCTACCTCGTCCTGCTGCACGTGACGGGCAGCGCGCGCGGTACCGGGGTCGGCGGGGCGCTCGTCGACGCGGCGCTCGCGCGCGTGCACGAGCAGGCCGGGCCGGGCGCCGTCGTCGTGCTGCACCACGGCGTGCTCAACCCGCTGTCCGCGCCCTTCTGGGCGCGGCAGGGGTTCCGTCCCGCGCTCACCACGTGGGAGCAGCCCGTCGACGCGCTGTCAGCGCCACGACGTAGCCTGTCCCCATGACGAGCTCATCCGGCACACCCGGCTCCGGGCGCGGCGACGGCGCCGCGCTGGACGGCCTGATCGACCCCGAGAACCCGGCCGCGACCTACGTCCTCGAGCCGGAGGTCGTGGCCCCCCTCGCGCAGCGCGTCGTCACGAGCAACGAGGCGGGCATGCACCGCTCCGTCCTGCCGTCCACGGGAGCCCCGCTCGCCGCGGTCCCCGTCTCGTCCGTCGAGGACGTCGCCCGTGCCGTGGCACGCGCGCGGGCCGCGCAGCCGGCCTGGGCCGCCCGCTCCGTGCGCGAGCGCGCGGCGGTGCTGCGGCGCTTCGGCGAGCTCGTGCTCGCGCGCCAGTCCGACGGCCTCGACCTCATCCAGATGGAGTCCGGCAAGTCGCGGCGCAGCGCGTTCGAGGAGGTCGCGGACGTCGCGATCCTCACGCGCCACTACGCCCAGCGCGGCCCGCGCTACCTCGCCGACCGGCGGGCGCCGGGGATGCTGCCCGTGCTCACCGGCACGCGCGTGCACCGCCGTCCCGTGGGCGTCGTCGGCGTCATCGCGCCGTGGAACTACCCGCTGACGCTCGCGTTCGCCGAGGCCGTGCCCGCCCTCGTGGCGGGGAACGCCGTCGTGCTCAAGCCGGACCCGCAGACGACGCTCACCGCGCTGTGGGGAGCGGAGCTGCTCGAGGAGGCGGGGCTGCCCGCGGACCTGTTCCTCGTCGTGGCGGGCGGGGGAGACGTCGGCGCCGCGGTGACCGACCACGTGGACCACATCGCGTTCACGGGCTCGACGGCCACCGGCCGCAAGGTCGCCGCACGGGCGGGGGAGCGCCTCATCGGCGCGACGCTCGAGCTCGGCGGCAAGAACCCGCTCTACGTCGCGGCCGACGCCGACGTGCGCGCCGCCGCGCGTGGCGCCGTGCGCGCGTGCTTCTCCAACTCCGGCCAGCTCTGCGTGTCGATCGAGCGGCTCGTGCTGCACGAGGACGTCGCGGACGCGTTCCTCGACGAGTTCGTGCCCCTCGTGCGCGAGATGCGCCTCGGCGCCGGGCTCGACTACTCGGCGGACATGGGGTCGCTCACGTCGCAGGCGCAGCTCGACCGCGTGGTCGCCCACGTCGAGGACGCCATCGCGCGCGGCGCGCGCGTCCTCGCGGGCGGCGTGCACCGGGCGGACATCGGCCCGTGGTTCTACGCGCCCACCGTCCTCGACGACGTGCCCGACGACGCGGCGTGCGCGCGCGAGGAGACGTTCGGCCCGGTCGTCTCCGTGCGCCGGGTCGCGAGCGACGACGAGGCCGTCGAGGTCATGAACGACACCGAGTACGGGCTCAACGCGAGCGTGTGGACGCGCGACGCCGCCCGGGGCCGCCGGATCGCGGCCCGCGTCGAGGCCGGGACGGTCAACGTCAACGACGGCTACTCCGCGACGTGGGGCTCCGTCGGGGCGCCGATGGGCGGGTTCAAGGCGTCGGGCCTCGGGCGCCGCCACGGGCGCGAGGGGATCGAGGCCCTCACCGAGGCGCAGACGATCTCCGTGCAGCGCGGCGCGAACCAGGGCCTCACGCTCGACACGCTCTACCAGCTCGGCGGGGAGCTGCCGAGCAAGGTCCTCACGTCGGCGCTCGACGTCATGCGCCGCCTGCGGCTGCCCTGACGGAGCCCGCTCAGCGGAGCACGGCGTCGAGCACGGCCTTCGTCGCCGCGGGAACCTCGCGGGCGCGGTAGAGCACGGCCTTCCACGGCTCCACGCTCGCCGCGCTGACGCCGACCCCCACGGCGTCGAGACCTGCGACGCGGCACGAGAACAGCGTGCGCGGCAGGTGGTACCCCTGCGTGACGACCACCGCCGTGCCGACGCCGAACTCCGACGCCGCGCGCGTGCACGTCGCGTGGGTGTCGAAGCCCTCGCGGTCGAGCAGGATCGCGTCGTCGGGCACGCCGCGGCCCAGCAGCCACGCGCGCATCGAGCCGGGCTCGTCGTAGTCGTCGTGCGCGTCGCCGCTCACGAGGACGACGGGCGCGACGCCCCGGTCGTAGAGCTCGGCCGCCGCGTCGAGCCGACGGCGCAGGTACGTGGACGGCGTCCCGTCCGGCCGCAGCCCCGCCCCCGGGACGACGATCGCGTCGCTCGGCGGCACGTGCGCGGGGTCGGCGACGTGCGCGCGCCCCACGGCCTGCACGACGACGAACGGCGCCAGCACGAGCACCACGAGCCCGGCGGCCGTCCCGAGGGTCAGGCGCCGCCGTCGGGACCGGCGCGGACGCCCCGACGAGGACCTGTCGGACGACGGTGCTGTTGGGCCTGCTGCTGACGCCGTGGTGGCGGGCGGCGACGCCGGATCGTCGGTCACGCCCCGACCCTAACCTCGCCGCCGCGTCGACCAGGCGCTCCTGGCTGGCCGAGCAGGTGGTCCTGGTCCGTCCGCCGTCCGGGACGGACCAAGACCGCCTGTTCGGCGGGTTGGGGTGGAGAGGAAGGGAAGAGGGTCAGGTGGGGGAGGTGAGGGTCGTGAGCTCGGCGGTGAGGTTGGCGCGGGCGCGGTCCTCCCAGAGCGCGGCGGCCTGCGGGGTGCGGAACAGCGTGCCGCCCTCGAGCAGCGCGCGCAGGACGGCGGCGCGCCCGGCCCGGAAGGCGTCGTCGGGCACGTGGGCGTACTCGGCGCGCACCTGGCGGGCGTAGCGGGCGTACCGGTCCGGCGCGGACCCGAGGACGGCGAGGTCGGCGTCCGAGACGAGCGCCCCGGGTGCGTCGCCCGGCGCCGGGGCGTGGTCGGTCGTCACGAGCACGAGCCGCACGACCTCCTCGACCTCGCGGGCGCCGAGGTGGCCCGTCAGCCGGGCGTCCGCGAGCTCGGCCGACCGCTCCTCGTCGCGGCCCGCCTCGCCGTCGTGCACGGCGTCGTGGAACCACAGCGCGAGCTGCGTCACCGCAGGCATCGAGCCCGTGACCGACGCCGCGCCGTCCGACACCGCGCCGCCCGAGGCGCCGCCCGGCGACGCGGCGGTACCTGCGCGGCCTGGGGGCCGGGCGGCGTCGGGCACGCCGGGCGGGCGTCCCTCGAGGAGCGCGAGGGAGTCGAGGGCGTGCACCAGGTGCTCGGGCCCGTGGTAGACGCGGTGCGGCTCGTGCCAGCGCTCGACGAGCTCGACGCCGACGTCGCGCGCGCCCGGGAGGAGCGCGTCCCAGCGTGCGAGGAGCGCGTCGGCCTTCGCCGCGCGCCGCGCCCGGCCGGGCACGCGCAGGCCGGAGGCGCCGAGGCGCCGGGCGAGCTCGCGCCCCCCGACGGGCACCGCGCCCGCGGCGACCGCGACGTCGTACCGCTCGGCGGCGACGTCGTAGTGGTCGAGGTCGAACGCCCGCGGGCTCACGCCGATCGACGCCGCGAACGCGTGCAGCTCCGCGAGCGACGCGTCGGACACGAGATGGCTGAACAGCGTCCCGTGCGCGGGCCACGCGGGCGGGTCGATGAGAACGGTCACCGCCCGAGCATGCCACCGACCGGTGAGCCGACGCGCGGGCGTCGGCTCACCGGCCGGGGAGCGGGCTGAGCCGGGTGGGCAGCACCCGGAGGGGTCCGGGCGGGATCCCGGCGTGCGAGCCTCAGCCCGCGCGCGAGGCCGCCTCGACGACCTCGACCGACTGGCGCGCGATGGCGAGCTCCTCCATCGTCGGGACCACCATGACGAGCGTGCTCGTCCAGTCCGGCGAGATGACGCGCGGCTCACCGGAGTCGACGGCGTTGCGGTCCGGGTCGACCGCGAGGCCGAGCGGCTCGAGCCCCTCGACGACGGCGGCGCGCACCTCGGCGTCGTGCTCGCCGACGCCCGCGGTGAAGGCGACGACGTCCACGCGGCCGAGCACGGCGGCGTACGCGCCGACGTACTTGCGCAGCCGGTGGATGTACACGTCGAACGCGAGGCGGGCGCCCTCGTGGCCGGCCTCCATGAGCCGGTGCAGCTCGCGGAAGTCGTTCACGCCGGACAGCCCCTTGACGCCCGAGCGCTTGTTGAACAGGTCGTCGATCTCGTCGATGCTCATGCCCGCGTTGCGCGCGAGGTGGAACACGACCGCAGGGTCGATGTCGCCCGTGCGCGTGCCCATGACGAGGCCCTCGAGCGGGGTGAGGCCCATCGAGGTCTCGACCGGCACGCCGCCCTTGACGGCCGACGCCGAGGCGCCGTTGCCGAGGTGCAGCACGATCGTGTTGAGACCCTCGATCCGGCGCCCGAGGACGCGCGCGACCTTCCCGGACACGTACTGGTGGCTCGTGCCGTGGGCGCCGTAGCGCCGGATCGCGTACCTCTCGGCGACTTCGGCGTCCAGGGCGTACGTCGCGACGTGCTGCGGCAGCCGCTGGAAGAACGCGGTGTCGAACACCGCGACGTGCGGCACGTCGCCGAGCAGCGACCGCGCGACCTCGATGCCCTTGACGTTCGCCGGGTTGTGCAGCGGCGCGAGCGGGGACAGCGAGCGGATCCGCTCGAGCACGCCGTCGTCGACGAGGACCGGGTCGGCGAACAGCGAGCCGCCCTGCACGACGCGGTGCCCCACCGCGTACACGTCGGCGTCCGAGAGCGTCGGGCCGACCTCGTCGAACATGCTCAGCGCGATGCGCAGCGCGTGCCCGTGGTCCGCGACGGGCTCCTCGCGCGTCGTCGTGTTCCCGGCAAACCGGTGCTTGATGATCCCGGACTCCTCGCCGATGCGCTCGATCGTGCCCGCGGCGATCGCCTCGCCGCCGACGGGGTTGACGAGCTGGTACTTGAGCGAGGACGACCCCGAGTTCATGACGAGCACGGACCCGTGCGCGCCGTACGCGCTGTAGGGGTTGGGGCGCTCGCCCTCGGGCAGGATCGTCATGACGTGGCTCCCTGGGAGTCAGAGGTGGGGTCGACGGCGTCGGCCGGGGCCTGCGCCTGGATCGCGGTGATCGCGACGGTGTTGACGATGTCCTGCACGAGCGCGCCGCGCGAGAGGTCGTTCACCGGCTTGTTGAGGCCCTGGAGGACCGGGCCCACCGCGACGGCGCCCGCCGAGCGCTGGACCGCCTTGTAGGTGTTGTTGCCCGTGTTGAGGTCCGGGAAGATGAACACGGTCGCGCGCCCCGCGACGTCCGAGCCTGGCATCTTCGACGCCGCGACGGACGCGTCCACGGCCGCGTCGTACTGGATCGGGCCCTCGACGAACAGGTCGGGGCGCCGCTCGCGCACGAGCGCGGTGCCCCGGCGCACCTTGTCCACGTCGGCCCCCGAGCCGGACTCGCCGGTCGAGTACGACAGCATCGCGACCCGCTGGTCGACGCCGAACTGCTGCGCCGTCGCCGCCGAGGAGATCGCGATGTCCGCAAGCTGCTCGGCCGTCGGGTCGGGGATGACCGCGCAGTCGCCGTAGACGAGCACGCGGTCCTGCAGGCACATGAGGAACACGGACGAGACGACGGACACGCCCGGCTGGGTCTTGATGATCTCGAACGACGGCTTGATGGTGTGCGCCGTCGTGTGCTTGGCGCCCGACACCATGCCGTCCGCGAGCCCGAGGTGGACCATCATCGTGCCGAAGTAGGACACGTCCTGGACGCGCTCGCGCGCCTCCTCGAGCGTCATGCCCTTGTGCGCGCGCAGCCGCTGGTACTCCGCGGCGAACCGCTCCACGAGCTCCGGGTCGTGCGGGCTGACGACGTGCGCGGCGTCGATGTCGAGGCCGAGCTCCGCCGCGCGGGCGCGGACCTTCTGCTCCTCGCCGAGGATCGTCAGCTCCGCGACCTGACGGCCGAGCAGCGTGGACGCGGCGCGCAGGATGCGGTCGTCGTCGCCCTCGGGCAGCACGACGTGCTTGCGGTCCGCGCGGGCACGCGAGAGCAGCTCGTACTCGAACATCAGCGGCGTGACGACCTCGGGCCGGGGCACGTCGAGCCCCGCGAGGAGCGCCGCGCCGTCGACGCTCTGCTCGAACAGCGCGAGCGCCGTGTCGACCTTGCGCTGCGACTCCTTGGTCACGCGGCCCCGGGCGCTCGCGGCGGCGCTCGCCGAGCGGAACGTCCCGAGGTCGGTGCGGATGATCGGCAGGCTCGGGTCGAGGTCCGCGACGAGGCGCGCCGTCGACTCGGGCGGGAAGAACCCGCCGTTGAGGATGACGCCCGCGAGCGACGGGAAGCCCGACGCCGAGTGCGCCGCGAGCAGCCCGATGAGGATGTCCACCCGGTCGCCGGGCGTGATGACGACGGCGCCGTCGGTGAGCCGGTCGAGCAGGTGCTCGAACGACATCGCACCGACGAGCAGGTCGGTCGCCTCGCGCGCGAGGAGCTCCTCCTCGCCGAACGCGAGCGTCCCGCCCACGGCCTCCATGAGGATCCGCACGGTCGGCGCGTCGAGGAACGGGTCCTCGGGCACCGCCCAGCCCGGCAGCCGCGTACCCGGGGCGGGCTGCGCCGTCGGGCCCGACGACGTCCCGCCCGCGAGCGGCTCGCCGTCCGGTCCCAGCGACCCGAGCAGCGCGCGCACCGCGTCGAGGTCGTCCGGCTGCACGCGGTTCGCGACGACGCCGATGGGCTGCGCGTGCTGCGAGCGCAGCTCGGCGACGCTCACCTCGATGAGGTTGCCCACGGCGTCGGGCGTGCGGCCCTTGCCGGAGACGACGAGGAGGACCGGTGCGCCGAGGTTCGCCGCGACGCGCGCGTTGAACGACAGCTCGGTCGGCCCGGCGACGTCGGTGTAGTCCGTGCCCACGACGACCACGAAGTCGCACTGGCTCGCGACCTCGTGGTACCGGGCCACGATCCGCGAGAGCGCGGCCTCCTGGTCGGCGTGGACGTCCTCGTACGTGACGCCGATCGCCTGCTCGGCGGTGACGTCCACGCCGTCGTGCGCGAGCAGGAGCTCGAGCACGTAGTCCTGCACGTCCGGGCCGGCGGCCCGGGTGACCGGCCGGAAGACCCCGACCCGCTGGACCTTGCGGACCAGCAGGTCGAGGACCCCCAGCGCGATCGTGGACTTGCCCGTCTCGCCCTCGGGCGAGGTGATGTAGATGCTGCGAGCGGTGTCGCTCACTCGTTGTCTCCTCCGGTGTCCTGCACGGCGGCGCTCGCGCCGTTGTACTGCGGGCCACCCTCCTCGGTCGCCGTCTCGCCGACGTCCGGCCACACCCAGTCGCGCACCTCGGGGATGTCCTCCCCGTGCTCGCGGGTGTACTGGCGGGCCGTCAGCCGCGCGTCGACCATCTCCTGGCGCAGGCCCGCGTAGGTCGAGCGCAGGGACGGCACACGGTCGATGACGTCGATCACCAGGTGGTAGCGGTCGATGTCGTTGAGCATGGCCATGTCGAACGGGGTGGTGGTGGTGCCCTCCTCCTTGTAGCCGCGCACGTGGATGTTCGCGTGGTTCGTGCGGCGGTACGTGAGGCGGTGGATGAGCCACGGGTAGCCGTGGTAGTTGAAGATGACCGGCCGGTCCGTCGTGAAGAGCGTGTCGAAGTCCTTGTCCGACAGGCCGTGCGGGTGCTCCTTCTCGTCCTGGAGCCGCATGAGGTCCACGACGTTGACGACCCGGACCTTGAGGTCGGGGATGCGCCGGCGCAGGATGTCCGCTGCGGCGAGCACCTCGAGCGTGGGCACGTCGCCCGCGGCGCCGAGCACGACGTCCGGGTCCTCGCCCTCGACCTCGGTGCCGGCCCAGTCCCAGATGCCGAGGCCGCGCGAGCAGTGCGCGATCGCCTGGTCCATCGACAGGAACTGCGGCGCGGGCTGCTTGCCCGCCACGACGACGTTCACGTACTGGCGCGAGCGCAGGCAGTGGTCGTACGTCGAGAGCAGCGTGTTCGCGTCCGGCGGCAGGTAGACGCGGACGATCTCGGCCTTCTTGTTCACGACGTGGTCGATGAAGCCCGGGTCCTGGTGGCTGAAGCCGTTGTGGTCCTGGCGCCACACGTGGCTCGACAGCAGGTAGTTGAGGCTCGCGACCGGGCGCCGCCACGGGATGTGGTTCGTGACCTTGAGCCACTTCGCGTGCTGGTTGAACATCGAGTCGACGATGTGGATGAAGGCCTCGTAGCTCGTGAACAGGCCGTGCCGCCCGGTGAGCAGGTAGCCCTCCAGCCAGCCCTGGCACTGGTGCTCCGACAGCATCTCCATGACGCGGCCGGCGCGCGCGAGGTGCTCGTCGACGTCGGGCCCGAAGAAGTCGGCGTTCCACTGCTTGTCCGTGACCTCGTACACGGCCTGGAGGCGGTTCGACGCCGTCTCGTCGGGGCCGAAGATCCGGAAGTTGTCCGGGTTCTTCCGCACGACGTCGGTGAGCCACTGGCCGAGGACGCGCGTCGACTCGGCGATGCTGCTGCCCGGCCCCGTGACGTCCACGGCGTAGTCGCGGAAGTCCGGCAGGCGGAGGTCCTTGAGCAGGAGGCCGCCGTTCGCGTGCGGGTTGTCGCTCATGCGGAGCGTGCCCTCGGGGGCGAGCGCGGCGACGTCGTCGACCAGGCGGCCGTCCTCGTCGAACAGCTCGTCGGCCCGGTAGGACTCGAGCCAGCCGCGCAGCACCTCGAGGTGCTCCGGCGTGTCCCGGGCGCTCGCGAGCGGCACCTGGTGCGCGCGCCACGAGTCCTCGGTCTTCTTGCCGTCGATGACCGGCGGGCACGTCCAGCCCTTCGGCGTGCGGAACACGATCATCGGCCACGCGGGACGCTCGTCGTTCCCCGCCGCGGCGTCGGCCTTGATCTGCGCGATGTGGTTGAGCACCTCGTCGAGGAGCTGCGCGAAGCGGCGGTGCACCTCGAAGTGGTCCTCGCCGTCGAACCCGCCCGTGAAGAAGTAGGGCGTGTGGCCGTAGCCGATCATGAGGTCGCGCAGCTCGTCGTCGCTGATGCGCGCGAGCACCGTCGGGTTGGCGATCTTGTAGCCGTTGAGGTGCAGGATCGGCAGGACGACGCCGTCGTTGCGCGCGTTGACGAACTTGTTCGAGTGCCAGCTCGTCGCGAGCGGGCCCGTCTCCGCCTCGCCGTCGCCGACGACCGCGGCGACGAGCAGGTCGGGGTTGTCGAACGCGGCGCCGTACGCGTGGGAGAGCGCGTAGCCCAGCTCACCGCCCTCGTGGATCGACCCGGGCGTCTCCGGCGCGACGTGGCTCGGGATGCCGCCCGGGAAGGAGAACTGGCGGAACAGCCGACGCAGGCCCTCGGTGTCCTGGGTGACGTCCGAGTAGGTCTCGGAGTACGTGCCCTCGAGGTACGCGTTCGCCACGAGGCCGGGGCCGCCGTGGCCGGGGCCGGCGACGTAGATCGTCGACTGGCGGCGCTGCGCGATCGCGCGGTTGAGGTGCGCGTAGAGGAAGTTGAGGCCCGGCGTGGTGCCCCAGTGGCCCAGGAGGCGCGGCTTGACGTCCTCGCGGTCCAGCGGCGTGCGCAGCAGCGGGTTGTCGAGCAGGTAGATCTGGCCGACCGAGAGGTAGTTCGCCGCGCGCCACCAGGCGTCGACCCGACGCAGGGTGTTGTCGTCGAGCGGTGCGATCTCGGCGGGCTGCCAGGCGGTGGACTCGGTGACGGTGGTCGTGCTCATCTCACGCTCCTGCGGGGGAAGGGTCCGTGAACGACTACGGCTTCATACAACCCCATCGACCGGGGGCCTGCACTATTCCTCCTGCCGCCCGGCGGTGTGACCTGCGCCCACGACGGCACAAAAGGTCCAAGGTCCCGCGCCCGGGAACCACGGCCGAGGACGTTGTCCCCGGCCCCGAGGGCCGGTGGGCGGCGTGTGACGTTCGCCCGCCAGGCGGTCCGGATGCGGGGACCCGCCCGCGCCCCGGATACCGTGGGGTCGTGCCCGAGCCCACCGCGCCCCGCTCGTTCTGGGCGGTCGCCCGCCAGCCCCGGGTCGTCGGGCTGCTCGTGCTCCTCCTCGTCGCCGCGGCCGTGTGCGCGCGGCTCGGCGTCTGGCAGCTCGACCGCGCCCAGCAGCGTGCCGAGCTCGCGGCGCAGCACGAGGCCGCCGAGCTCGAGGCCGCCGGCCCCGAGGGCGTCGGCGTGCTGCTCCCGCCGCAGTCCACGTTCCCCGGCGAGCTCGTCGGGCGGCAGGCCTGGGTCGAGGGCGAGTACGACGCGGAGGGGCAGCTCCTCGTCGAGGGCCGCGCGCTCGACGGCCGCACCGGCTACCTCGTGCTCACCCCGCTCCACGTGACCGACGACGGCACCCAGGGCGCGTCGTGGGCCGACCTCTCGGGCGCCCCGGTCCTGCCTGTCGTGCGGGGCTGGGTCGAGTCGCCCGACGCGAGCGCCGCGCTCGACCCGCCGGACGGCGTCGTGCGCCTCACCGGCTACCTCCAGGCGTCCGAGGCCGCCGGGCAGGGCGGCTCCGCCCCCGGCCGCACCGACGCGATCTCCACGGGCGAGCTGGTCAACGCGTGGGGCGGACCGATCTACTCGGGCTACCTCGTGCTGCTGTCCTCGGACCCGGCGCAGCCGTCGGCGGCCGACGGCGGCCCGGCCCAGCTTCCGCGCCCGACGATCGAGGGCGGCACGGGGCTCAACCTGCAGAACCTGTTCTACGCGCTCCAGTGGTGGGTGTTCGGCGGGTTCGCCGTGCTGCTGTGGGTCCGGCTCGTGCGTGACGAGGCGGCGGGTGGCAAGCGCCGCGCGCGCGGGGAGGACGCCGGGATCGCCGGCCTCCCCGGGCCGGCCGACGCCGACGCGACGGGCCCGCGAACGACCCCCTGAGAGCGGGCCGGGAGCGCACGCGCCGCGTCCCGGGCCAGGAGCGAACGGACCGCCGTCTCACCACGTGACACAGCGCTTGCCGGACATATGTACGGACCTCAGTCTTATCCCGCCCGGACAGAGCGTCCGGGCGGTCCGCCGGTCGACGTCGCCCGGCGGTCGGAGAGACACGGGGGTACTCCATGAAGAAGCGTCTTGCACCGTTCGCGGTGGCAGCGGTCACGATCGGTCTGGTCCTCGCCCCGGCGGCGAGCGCGAGCGCGGCGAGCAGGACCACGCCGTACAACTGCGGCACCCGCGACGCGAAGATCACGGCGAGCGCGCCGACGAACGTGTCGCTCCGGGTCAACGGGACGACCAACAGCGCGCGCAACAGCGCGGGCGCGGCGGTGACGATGTACGACTACGACGGCCAGGGCACCGCCTACGCGACGTCGACCGACGCGTCGGTGGCGATCCACGTCTCGTGCTTCTGACGCGCTCGTCCCGTCGGGTCGGCTGACTCCGTCAGGCCACCCGACGCGGCGTCACCCGGTGCCCGGTCGTCGTCCGCGACGGCCGGGCACCGGCGCGTCCGGCCCCGGCCCCGCGACCGGGCCCGGCCCCGAGTCCGGGCCCGGGCCCCCGACCCGGCTGCGCGTCCCGGCCGCCCGCGGTCAGTCGTCGAGGTCCAGGTCCTTGAACCACGACTCGGTGACGTAGTCCGTCTCCCAGCCGAGCGAGCGGTAGAGCTGGTCGGCCTTCGTGGGGGAGTCGGCGTCGACCTCGAGCGCCACGCGGTCGCGACCGTCCCGGGCGGCGTCCGCGATCACCGTCGCGAGCAGCGACTTCGCCACGCCGCGGCCGCGGGCGGCGCGCGTCACCCCGATGTACTCGACGTAGGTGCCCGGCGCGCCGCTCTCGCCCGCGGCGATCGACGAGCACACGACCGTGCCCGCGGGGACGCGGTGGCCATCGTCGGTGTCCACGTACGCGAGCCACCAGTGGTCCCAGCTGTGGCCCGGGTCCTCGCGGAGCCGCTGCACGAACTCCGAGAAGCTCTCCCGGTAGGAGTTGAAGTGGTCCTGGAAGGACGTCTCCAGCATCTGGTGCACGACCTGGAGGTCGGCCGCGACGGGCATCCCGTTCTCGTGCCGCTCGACCGGGCGGACCGTGACCCCGGCGCGCGGGGCGAGCGCGGCCTCGTCCGGGACGACGGGGCGCGTCATGTGCAGCCAGCTCCGCCGCCGCGCGTACCCGGCCCGGGTCAGCCACTGCGCCTGGCGCGCGTCGTCGGCGAACGGGCTCTCGTCGAGGCGCGTCGCCGTCACGCCGCGCAGGCGCGCCATCGCGACCGCGGTGCGCTCCGCCCAGCGGTAGAACGCGTCCGCGATCGCGTCGACCTCGGCCACGTCGCGGTCGAAGTAGCCCCAGACGGTGGCCCTCCCGGCGGCGCGGTCGTGCACGGTCACCCAGGCGCGGGGGACGTCGTCGGGCCCGACGGCGACCAGCTGGCGCCGCGTCCAGGAGGCCAGCCCCGCGACCTCGGACTCGATCCCGGCGGGGTCGACGTGCGTCGAGCCCGTCCCCTGGAGCTCGTCCAGGCGCCGCAGCCGGACGAGCGCGTCGATGTCGGCGTAGCCGGGGACCCGGGCCCGCCAGGGGCTCGGGAGGGTCGGGAGGTCGTGCGGGGTGGCGCTCGTGGTTCCAGGCATCGGCACCATCTTGGCACCGACCGGCGCTACTCCTGCTGCCAGGAGTGCCACAGCCGCGCGTAGTCGCCGCCCGCGGCGACGAGCTCGTCGTGCGGGCCGATCTCGCTGATGCGGCCGCCGTCGACCACGGCGACGCGGTCGGCGTCGTGCGCGGTGTGCAGGCGGTGTGCGATCGCGACGACCGTCCGGCCGGCCAGCACGGCGTCGAGCGAGCGCTCGAGGTGGCGAGCCGCCCGGGGGTCGAGGAGCGACGTCGCCTCGTCGAGCACGAGCGTGTGCGGGTCGAGCAGCACGAGGCGCGCGAGCGCGAGCTGCTGCGCCTGCGCCGGGGTGAGCACGTGCCCGCCCGACCCCACGGTCGTCGCGAGGCCCTCGGGCAGCGACTCGGCCCACCCACGCGCGTCGACGGCGTCGAGCGCGTCGAGCAGCTCGGCCTCCTCCGCGTCGACCTTCGCGAGGCGCAGGTTGTCCGCGAGCGTGCCGACGAACACGTGGTGCTCCTGCGTGACGAGCGCGACCTCGCGCCGCAGGTCCTCGAGCGGCAGGTCGACGAGCCGCACGCCGCCGGAGCGGACGGAGCCCGCCGTCGGAGGGTGGATGCCCGCGAGCATGCGTCCGAGGGTCGACTTGCCCGCGCCCGACGGCCCGACGACGGCGAGCCGCTCGCCCGGCTCGAGGTCGAGCGAGACGCCGTGCAGCACGGGGTGGCCCTCGCGGTAGGCGTACTCGACGTCGCGCGCGACGAGGCGGTCGCCGTCGGGCACGTCGCCCGTCGGGGTGCGGTCGCCGGGCACCTGCGCGACGCCGACGATGCGCGCGTACGACGCCGCGGCCACCTGGATCTCGTCGAGCCAGAAGATGAGGTTCCACACCGGCCCGGCGAGCTGGAACGCGTAGGTCGTCACCGTGGCCACGGCGCCGAGCGTCGTCTGGCCCTGCGAGAGCAGCCACGCGCCCCACACGAGCGCCGCGACGGGCGCGATCGCGATGGCCAGGTCGATGCCCGGGAACAGCACGGTGCGCAGCCCGAGGGTGTACCGCTCCGCCTCGAACGCCTCGGTGAGGTCGGCGCGCACGCGCGCCTGGCGGCGCTCGGTGAGCGAGAGCGCGTCGACCGTGCGCGCGCCCTCGACGCTCTCGGTGATGGTGCCGTTGAGCGTCGCGTAGGCGGCGGCCTCGCGCTGGTAGCCGGCCGACGCGCGCTTGAGGTACCACCGCGACACGACGACGAGCAGCGGCACGCCCACGAACAGCGCGAGCGCGACGAGGGGTGCGACCACGACGGCTGCCACGGCCGTGAGCACGAGCGTGACGACCGCGACGAGGAGCTGCGGCACGCCGAACCGCACGGCGTGCTGGATGCGGTCGATGTCGTTCGTCGTGCGTGCCACGAGGTCGCCCGTGCCCGCGCGCTCGACCGTGGACAGCGGCAGCGACGTCACCGTCTCGACGAGGTCCTCGCGCAGCTCGGCGAACACCGTCTCGCCGAACACCATGGACAGGCGCTGCGCGTACCGGCGCAGGACGGCCTGCGCGAGGACCGCGCCCGCGCCCACGGCGACGACGGTCGTCACGTACGACGACGTGGTGCCCTCCGTGACGGCGTCGACGAGCCGGCCGAGGAGCCACGGCCCCACGAGACCCGCGACCGCGGCCAGGGTGTGGAGGACGGCGATGAGCACGAACGTGCCGCGGTGCCGGGCGAACAGGCGACCGGCGGCGGCGCGGACGGCGGGGCCGTCGGCGACGGGGAGCCTCATGCCTGGCCTCCTTCGGGTGCGGTGCGGGCGAGGGCGGGGGTGTCGTCGAGCGAGCGCCCGACGACGCGCAGGTACCGGGCCGCGTCGTCGTCCGGTGCGGTCGCGGGGGAGTGGGCGCGGTCGACGAGGTCGCGGTGCGTGCCGCGCGCCGTGACCCGGCCGTCCTCGAGGAGCAGCACCTCGTCGACGTGCTCGAGCACGAGCGGCGACGCCGTGACGACGAGGGTCGTGCGCCCGCGGCGGGCCTGCGCGAGGCTCGCGGCGATCCGCGCCTCGGTGTGCGCGTCGACGGCGCTCGTCGGCTCGACGAGGACGAGGATCTCCGGGTCCGTGAGGAGCGCCCGGGCGAGCGCGACGCGCTGGCGCTGGCCGCCCGAGAGCGACCGCCCCTTCTCGGGCAGCTCGCCCGCGAGGCCGTCGGGCACGGAGTCGAGCACGTCGTGCGCGTCGGCCGTGCTCACCGCGGCGAGCACCTCGGCCTCCGTCGCGGTGCCGCGCGCGTCGAGCTCGTCGCGCAGCGCGCCCGAGAAGAGCTGGGGCGTCGCCTCGGCGACGACGACGCGGCGCCGGAGCGCGTGCTTGTCGAGCGCGGCGAGCGGCGTCCCGCCGAGCCGCACGGGCGTGGCCGCCTCCGCGGCGTCGTCGAACCGACCCAGCCGGGTCGCGACGGCCGCCGACGCGTCCGGGTCCGCCGAGACGAGCGCGACGACGCGCCCCGGCTCGAGCACCAGGCCGCTCGTCTCGTCGACCAGGGGGCTGCCCTCGGGCGGCATGGGCGCGGTGGCCGGGGTCGCGCCCGCGGCCGGTTCGACCGCGAGGACGCGCACGATCTTGCGCGCGGCGACGTGGGCGCGCGTCGCGATGTTGAGCATCTGCGTCGCGACCTGCAGCGGCCAGCCGAGGAACGCCGCGTACCCGTAGAACGCGACGAGCTGCCCGGGCGTGATCTCGCCGCGCAGGGCCGCCGTCGCGCCGAGGTAGACGACGAGCACGACGAGCAGGCCGGGCAGGAGCACCTGGAGCGCGTCGAGCGTGGCCTGGGTGTGCGCGACCTTCACGCCGGCCTCGCGGACCTTCTGCGACTGCCGCGCGTAGCGGCCCACGAACACGCCCTCGCCGCCGATCCCGCGCAGGATGCGCAGGCCCGAGACGGTGTCCGCGCCGAGCGTCGTCAGGCGGCCCTGCGCCTCGCGCTGCGCGGCCTGGCGCTGCTGGAGCGGTTTGACGAGCAGCGCGAGCACCGCGGCGACGACCGGCAGACCCAGCACGACGACGAGCCCGAGCTGGAGCGACGTCGAGAGCATGATGACCGCCACGACGACGTACGCGCCGAGCGCGCCGAGGAACTGGCCCATCATCGAGAAGAGCTGGCCGACGCGCATCGCGTCGCTCGCGACGGTGGACACGACCTCGCCCGTCGGGAGCTCCTCGGTGATCGCGTCGCCCGAGCGGGCCGTGACGTCGCCCACGAGCTGCGACGTCGTGAGCGCCGAGCGCAGCCAGTTCGCGATGTCGAACCGGTGCTGCGTCACGCCCGTGACGACGATGCCCAGGCCCAGCGCGAGCAGGAGGCCCGCCCAGCGCCACAGCTCGGCACCGAACCCGGCGGTGAGCCCCTCGTCGAGCGCGCGGCCGAGCATGTACGGCTGGAACGCCTGGCACGCGAAGTTCACGAGGCCGAGCAGCACGGACACCGTGAGCACCGTCCACTGGCGCCGGGCGATCCAGAGGAGGTAGCGGGACGGTCCGCGCAGGTCGGGGGTCCCCGGGTCGGGGAGGGGGAGGGGTCGCACGGTGTTCTACCCTAGGTTCGGCGTCCGACACGCGGCGACGGTTTAACGCGGCGACCGCGTCACGCCACCGCACGCGGCGGAGACCGCCGCGGCCGTCTCGCCCGGAACGAGGACCTCTCCCATGACCACGCAGGACCCGGCCACCCCCACCGACGCGCCCGTCGTCGCCCCCGCCGACGCGGCGGCCCCCAGCGCGGAGGCCGCGCGCACCGCGATCGGCAAGGCGCGCGGCGCGCTCGCGCGCTACCGGGTCCTCGCGATCATCACCGGTGTGATGCTGCTGATCCTGTGCGTCGAGATGCTCGTCAAGTACGGCGTGGGCCAGTTCGTCGACGTCGACGGGGTCATGCGGTACGTGTCCTGGATCCCCTTCGCGCACGGCTGGATCTACGTCGTGTACCTCGTCACCGTGCTCGACCTGTGGACCAAGATGCGTTGGGGCTGGGGCCGCCTCACGACGATGGTGTTCGCCGGCGTCGTCCCGGTCATGTCGTTCATCCTCGAGAAGAAGGTGCACGCCGAGGCCGACGCGAAGCTCGTCGCGCTGGAGGAGCAGTACGCGGCATGACCACGCCGCTCGCGCCCCTCGTCGCGCCCGGTCCCGAGCTCTCGACGCCGGAGCTCGAGCGCTACGCGCGCCACCTCGCGCTGCCGGGCGTCGGTACCGAGGGCCAGCGGCGGCTCGCGGCCGCGCGCGTGCTCGTCGTCGGCGCGGGCGGCCTCGGCAGCCCCGCGCTGCTCTACCTCGCCGCCGCGGGCGTCGGCACGATCGGCATCGTCGACGACGACGCCGTCGACACGTCCAACCTCCAGCGCCAGGTCATCCACGGCGGGTCGGACGTCGGACGTCGCAAGGTCGACTCCGCGCGCGAGAGCATCGCGGACGTCAACCCGCACGTCCAGGTCGTCGAGCACGCGCTGCGGCTCGACGCGGACAACGCGCTCGACGTGCTGCGCGGCTACGACGTCGTGCTCGACGGCGCCGACAACTTCCCGACCCGCTACCTCGTCTCCGACGCGGCCGAGGTCCTCGGCCTGCCCGTCGTCTGGGGCTCGATCTACCGCTTCCAGGGACAGGTCAGCGTCTTCTGGGCCGCGCCCCGGTTCGCCGTGCCCGACGACGCCCCGCACCCGGACGCCGCGGGTCCCGATCCCGCGGCGGGGTCGGGGGAGCAGGGCCCGCGCGGGGTCACCTACCGCGACGTGTTCCCCGTCCCGCCGCCCCCGGGCGCGGCACCCGACTGCGCGACCGGCGGCGTGTTCGGCGCGATGTGCGGCACCGTCGGCTCCGTCATGGCGACCGAGGCGATCAAGCTCGTCACCGGCGCCGGCACCACGCTGCTGGGCCGCCTCGCCGTCTACGACGCCCTCGACCTCTCGTGGCGCCAGCTCACCGTGCGCGCCGACCCGACGCGCGAGCCCGTCACCGCGCTCCTGCCGGGCGACGACGCCTACGCCGCGTTCTGCGGGCTCCGGCCCGCGGCGCAGGCCGTGGCGACGCCCGGTGCCGGGGCGGGGCCGACCGGGGCAGCGGGGCCCGCGCCGCGCGACGTGTCCGCCCCTGACGCGGCCGCCCTGCTGCGGGCCGACGACGCCGCACCCTTCCTGCTCGACGTCCGCGAGGACTGGGAGGCGCAGGTGCGCCCGCTCCCCGGGTCGACGCTCGTCCCGAGCGGCGCGTTCCTCGGCGGCACGCAGGACCCCGGTGCCGCCGCGGCGCTCGCGGACCTGCCCGCCGACCGCCCGGTGCTCGTGGTGTGCGCGGTCGGCGGCCGGTCGGCCCGCGTCGCCGATGCCGCCCGCGCCGCGGGCCTCGACGCCCGCTCCGTCGTCGGCGGCGTCCAGGCCCTCCTCGACGCCCTGAAGACCCCCACCCTCTAGCCCCCCTGCACGTCGACCAGGTGGTCGTGGCGCGTCCTGGTCGACGGACGAGCCGGGATGGCCTGCTCGGCCCGCCGGGACGGCCTGGTGGACGAGGTCAGAGGGCCAGGTCCAGGCGGCCCTGCGGGGACGAGCTCGCCAGGGCGCCCTCGCGGCGGGGGATGCGCCCGGCGCCCGCGGCGAGCCGGCCCGACTCGACGGCGAGGCGCATCGCGCGGGCCATGCGGACCGGGTCGGCGGCGCGCGTGACGGCCGTCGCGAGGAGCACGCCGTCGCAGCCGAGCTCCATGGCGAGCGTGGCGTCGGACGCCGTGCCGATCCCCGCGTCGAGGATGACGGGCACCCGGGCCGCGGCGGCGATCGCCTCGATGTTGCGCGGGTTGAGGATGCCGAGCCCCGTGCCGATGGGTGCCCCGAGGGGCATGACGGCGGCGCAGCCGACGTCCTCCAGCCGGCGCGCGAGGATCGGGTCGTCGTTCGTATAGGGCAGCACGACGAACCCGTCGCGCACGAGCTGGTCGGCCGCCTCGACGAGGCCGACCGGGTCGGGCAGGAGGGTCACGTCGTCTGCGATCACCTCGAGCTTGACCCACTCGGTGCCGCACGCCTCGCGCGCGAGGTGCGCGGTGAGGACGGCCTCCCGCACGGAGAAGCACCCGGCGGTGTTGGGCAGCGCGCGGATGCCGAGGCGGGCGAGCAGCGCCCAGATCCCGGCGTCGGGGCTCGCGTCCCCGCCGGCGCGGACGGCGACGCGTCGCATCGCGACGGTCGTCAGGGCGGTGCCCGACGCGACGAGCGCGTCCTCGAGCGTGAGCAGGTTCGCGGCCCCGCCGGTGCCCATGACGAGGCGCGACCCGACGGGCGTGCCGGCGACGACGAGCGGGTCGTCGGCGCCGGCCGGGCCGCTCGCGGTGGCGGGGGAGACGTCGGTCGTGGTCATGGGTCCTCCTCAGCCGCCCTGGACGGCGGTGACGATCTCGATGCGGTCCCCGGGCACGACGACGGTCGTCGCCCAGGCGCCGCGCGGCACGACGGCGTCCCCGACGGCCACCGCGACGCCCTGCGGCGTGCCGTCGGCGACGTAGGCGGGGACGAGCGCGGCGACGAGCCGCTCCAGGTCGACGTCGCCGTCGAGCGGGTACGGCTCGCCGTTGACGAGCGCGGTGGGTGCGGGTGCGGTCACGGGTCTCACCTCGGTGTCGTGGCGGTGCGGGCGAAGCGGTCGGTGCGGGCGGTGGCGAGGGCGGTCGCGACGTCGTCGCCGTGCTCGGTCCCGCCGAGCGCGGGGAGCCCGCCGAGCCCGGCGACGACGGCGTCGGCCGTGAGCGGGGCGAGCAGGATGCCGTTGCGGCCGTGGCCCGTCGCGAGGTGCAGCCCCGGGACGTCCGTCGGCCCGACGAGCGGGAGGTTGTCCGGGGTCGCGGGGCGCCCCCGCGGCGTCACCTCGACCAGCGCGGCCTCGTCGATCCCCGGCAGGAGGGCGCGCGCGTCCCGCAGGAGCGCGAAGACCCCGCCGGCGGTGGCGCGGCGGTCGTCCGGGTTCTCCTCGGTGGTGGCCCCGACGACGACCTCCCGGTGACCCGCGCGCGGCCCCGCCGGCTCGGCGTCGCGCGGCACGACGTACACCGGCCGGCCCTGCACGAGCCCGCGCACGACGTGCTCCAGCGCGAGGTCCGGGCCGGCGTCGAGCCGCAGCGTCTGACCCTTCACCGGGCGCGTGGGCACGACGACGCCCGGCACGTCCGCGAGGAGGGCGCCCGACTGCCAGCCCGCCGCGACGACGACCGCACCCGCGCGGTGGAGCCGGCCGGCGTCGTCGTGCACGCCGACCACGCGCCCGGCATCGAGCGCGAGCCGGGTCGCGGACGCGCGGACGACGCGCGCCCCGGTGGCCGAGCCCGCACCCGCGGCGTCGCGCCCGCCGACCGCCGAGAGCAGCGCGGCGTGCGTCGCGCGCGGGTCGACCGCGTGGTCCGCGGGGGCCCACGCCGCCCCGGCGACGCGCGGGCCCAGGTACGGCTCGCGGCGGCGCGCGTCGGCGACGGTGAGCTCGTGCGACGCGAGACCGTGTGCGGCGTGCAGCGCGAGGACGCGGCGGAGCAGCGCGAGGTCGTCCGCGTCGTAGGCGAGGGTGAGCGTCCCGGCGGTCCGCAGCCCGACGTCCGCCCCCGTCGCCGCGCGCAGGTCCGCGGCGAACGCCGGCCACGCCGCGGCGGCCGCGAGGTGGAGCCGCAGGGCGGCCTCCTCCCCGAAGTCGGCCTCGGTCACCGGCGCCAGCATCCCCGCGGCGGCATGCGTCGCGCCCGCGCCCGGCGCCGGGTCGAGCACCGTGACGGTCAGGCCCGCGCGCGCCGCGCGCCACGCGACGGCGAGACCCACGATCCCGCCCCCCACGACGACGACGTCACGCGCGCCGTCGGGCACGACGGAGCCACCCGCGGACGGGTGGACGGACAGGCTCATGTGCGCTCCCTTCGCTGGCATGACCCAGATCAGGTTCGACGGTCGGCGGCGACGCCCTCTCAGCCCCGTGCGGGGCTCCCGTGCTGTCGGCCACAGTACCTCCTGCCGTGGGCCCGCCGAGGTTAGGCTCCCGCGGGTGAGCTCCGAGACCTCCACCACCCCGGCCACTCCCGCCCCGTCGGCGGCGGACGCCGCACGCGCCCGGCTCGCCGACGCGCGGCTCTACCTCTGCACGGACGCGCGCGAGGAGCGCGGCGACCTCGAGGACTTCCTGCGGGCGGCGCTCGCGGGCGGGGTGGACGTCGTGCAGCTCCGCGACAAGACGCTCGACGTCGCGCGCGAGCTCGAGCTCCAGGAGCTCGTCGCGCGCGTCGCGACGGAGCACGGCGCGCTGTGGGCCGTGAACGACCGGGCGGACGTGGCGTCGGTCACGGGCGCGCCGGTCGTGCACATGGGCCAGGGCGACCTGCCGGTCCCGGCCGTGCGGGCGCTGCTCGGCGCGGGGCCCGTGCTCGGCCGGTCCACGCACTCGGCCGCGCAGGCGGCCGCGGCGGAGGCCGACCCGGCGGTGGACTACTTCTGCGTGGGCCCGCTGTGGGCGACCCCGACGAAGCCGGGGCGGGCCGCCGTCGGCCTGGACCTGCTGCGCGACGTCGCGGCGACCCGGCCCGCGACGCCGTGGTTCGCGATCGGCGGGATCGACGCGGACCGGCTCGACGCGGTCCTCGACGCCGGCGCGACCCGGATCGTGGTGGTGCGCGCGATCACGGCGGCGAGCGACCCGGAGGCGGCCGCCCGCGCCCTGCGCGAGCGCGTCGCGGCGCGCGCCGAGGTGCGCACCGACGCCTGAGACGCGGGACGAGCCCCGCCGCACGGCGACTATCCTGGACGGGTGACGTCACCCGCCACCGCTCCCGACACCCCCACCACCGCCGAGGTGGCCTCGACCCCGCGGCCCGTGCTCGTCGTCGACTTCGGCGCCCAGTACGCGCAGCTCATCGCGCGCCGCGTGCGCGAGGCCAAGGTCTACTCCGAGATCGTGCCGCACACCTTCACGGTCGAGCAGATGCTCGCCAAGGACCCGGCCGCGATCATCCTCTCGGGCGGTCCCTCGTCCGTGTACGCCACGGGTGCCCCGTTCGTCGACCCGGCGCTGTTCGAGGCCGGCGTGCCCGTCATGGGCATCTGCTACGGCTTCCAGGCCATGGCGAAGGCCCTCGGCGGCGAGGTCGCCCAGACGGGCCTGCGCGAGTACGGCGGCACCGAGGTCGAGGTGTGCGCCGCGGGCGTGCTGCTCGACGGCACGCCGCAGAACCAGACCACGTGGATGAGCCACGGCGACGCCGTGCACCGCGCGCCCGAGGGCTTCGAGGTCCTCGCGACGTCGTCGGGCTCGCCGGTCGCCGCGTTCGAGGACCGCGAGCGTCGCCTCTACGGCGTGCAGTGGCACCCGGAGGTCAAGCACTCCGCGCACGGCCAGACGGTGCTGGAGCACTTCCTGTACGACGGCGCGGGTCTCGCCCCGGACTGGACGCCCGGCAACGTCATCGCGGACCAGGTCGCGGCGATCCGCGCCCAGGTCGGCGACGCGCGCGTCATCTGCGCCCTCTCGGGCGGCGTGGACTCCGCCGTCGCCGCGGCGCTCGTGCAGCGCGCGGTGGGTGACCAGCTCACGTGCGTGCACGTCGACCACGGGCTGATGCGCGCGGGCGAGGTCGAGCAGATCGAGCGCGACTTCGTCGCGGCGACGGGCGTCAACCTCGTGATCCGCGACGAGAAGGAGCGGTTCCTCACCGCGCTCGCCGGGCACAGCGACCCGGAGACCAAGCGGAAGATCATCGGTCGCGAGTTCATCCGCGTGTTCGAGGACGCGGCGCGCCAGATCGTCGAGGACGCGGGCGAGCACGGCGCCGAGGTGAAGTTCCTCGTGCAGGGCACGCTCTACCCGGACGTCGTCGAGTCCGGCGGCGGCGAGGGCGCGGCGAACATCAAGAGCCACCACAACGTGGGCGGCCTGCCCGACGACCTGCAGTTCTCGCTCGTCGAGCCGCTGCGCACCCTGTTCAAGGACGAGGTCCGCGCGGTCGGCCGCGAGCTCGGCGTGCCCGAGGAGATCGTCGCGCGGCAGCCGTTCCCGGGCCCCGGGCTGGGCATCCGCATCGTCGGCGAGGTCACGGCGGACCGCCTCGAGACGCTGCGCGCCGCCGACGCGATCGCGCGCGAGGAGCTCACGAAGGCCGGCCTCGACCAGGAGATCTGGCAGTGCCCGGTCGTGCTGCTCGCCGACGTCCGCTCGGTCGGCGTCCAGGGCGACGGCCGCACCTACGGCCACCCGATCGTGCTGCGCCCCGTCTCGTCCGAGGACGCGATGACGGCCGACTGGACGCGCCTGCCCTACGACGTGCTGTCCGTCATCTCGACGCGCATCACCAACGAGGTCTCCGAGGTCAACCGCGTCGTGCTCGACGTGACGAGCAAGCCCCCGGGCACCATCGAGTGGGAGTGACCCCCTAGCGGGACGGGCGGGCCCGACGATCCACGGCGATCGTCGCGGCCCGTTCGTATGCACGCTCCACGTCGGCGAGCACGCGCGGCCAGCCTGCCGACGACGGCACGTCCCGGTTGTGGGCGACGATCCGGTCGAGCAGGCCGTCCTCGGTCGCGAGGCGCACGAGCGCGTCGGCGAGGCCGGCGTCGTCGTCGGCCACGAGCGCGTCGACGCCGTCGGTGAGGCGCTCCGCCACGCCCGACTGCGAGCGCGTGAGCACGGCCAGCCCCGCGGCCTGGCCCTCGAGCGCGGCGATGCCGAACGCCTCCTCGACGGCGGGGGCGGCGAACACGTCGGCGCGCGCGTAGAGCCGCTGGAGGCCCGTCGCGTCGAGCCGCCCCGGGAGCGACACGACCGACCCCAGCCCGTGCTCGGCGACGAGGCGCCGCGCGTCGGCCAGCTCGGGGCCGTCCCCGGCGAGCGTCACGTGCAGCGCCCCCTCGGGGAGGCGCGCGACGGCGTCGCGCACGACCTCGAGGAACGGCAGCACGCGCTTGCGGGGCGCGAACCGCGTCGCGGCCACGACGTGGACGGCCGAGCCCTCCATGCGGTCGGCGCGCTCGGTGCGCGGGACGCGCCACGCGTCGAGGTCGAGGCCGTTGTGCAGCACCACGACCTCGCCGTGGTCGCCGACGATCCGACGCAGGGGAGCGGCGGTCAGCTCGCTCACGGCCGACCACAGCACGGGCCAGCGGGACCAGCGGACCACGCGGTCGAGCCCGGCGAACGCGCGCTCCGCGCCGCCCCAGACGCTGTGCACGGTGAGGACCGCGGGCAGCCCCGCGCGCACGACCGTCCGCAGCGACGCCTGGGTGGAGGGCGTCAGCACGCCCATGTGCAGGTGCACGACGTCGGGCCGGTCGGTCCGCAGGACCCGCGCCACGTGGTGCGGCGCGCGCGGGTGCACGGGGTACCCGCCCGGGACGCGCGCGGCGAGCCGGTGCACCGTGACGTCGCCGTCCCGCTCGGTCGACACGCCGTGCGCGCCGGGGCGCGCGGGCGTCGTGCAGACGACCGCGACGTCGTGACCGGCGGCCGCCTGCTGCAGCGCGAGCCGCGCGACCTGGGTCTCGATGCCGCCGAGCAGCGGCAGGTAGCAGTCGGTCAGGTGGGTGATGCGCACGGACCGCATCCTCCCATCCCGGCCCCGGCGGACCGCGCGGTCGTCGCCGCGCCCGCCCTGAGGTGCGCGTTCGCCGCGCGGTGGGCGTCTCCCGTCGCTACCGTGGGCCCCGTATGGGTGGTTCGACCGTCCCGTGACCGGCCCGCACCCGCGGGCCGTCTCGCGCGGGCGGCTGCAGGTGGGTCCTGACGAAGGGGAGAACGCGCCATGTCGAGCACCGTCACCGTCACACCGACGAAGGGGGCACGGGGCATCGGCCTCGTGTCGATCATCGCGGGCATCATCCTTCTCCTCGCGGGCATCGGCACATGGATCGTCGTGTCGAACCAGCTGTCCGCCGAGGAGATCACCGTCTCCGACGACGCGTCGTTCCTCGCGGGGCGCCACGTCAACGGGCCGCTCACCGCGTACGCGCAGGCCGAGGTCATCAACAAGCACGCGCTCGAGGCGAGCGACGGCAAGACCTACGCCGAGCTCGACCAGGACGACCCGACGCGCCAGACCGTCATGACCGCCTCGTTCCTGCGCGCGTCGCTGTTCACGTCCGTCGTCGCGTTCGGGGTGTGCGCGCTCGTCATCGGGCTGGGCATCCTGTTCATCCTCGTCGGCATCGCGCTGCGCCGGCTCGCGGGCGGGCCGAGCGTCGCCGTCGAGACCCCGGGCGGCTACTCGTCGTCGGGCGACCTGTCGGACGCCGGTCGGCACGCCGCGCCCGCGCACGCCACGCCGGGACACGTCGAGCCGTCGCCGACGGCGCCTCCCGTGCGTCCCGAGCCGACCACCCCGGGCCGCCCCTCCGCGCTCTCGACACCCGGCGCCGAGGCCCGCGCGGCCGCTCCCGGCACGACCGCGACGCCCGTCGAGCCGACCGGTGCCGCCGGGACGGGCACGCCGAGCGCTCCGGGCTCCTCGCCCGCGGCGTCGCCCGACACCCCCACGACGACGACCGGGCCGACCACGCCCGAGCACCGGGCCGACGGCCCGACGCGGCGGGGCGACGAGCCGACCCCCTGACCGTCCCGGCAGCCCGTCCGGGCGCCGAGGACCCGCTCCCACCGGGTCGCACCGGGGAGAGCGTGCGGGGCGGCGTCGCTCGGGCACACCGAGGGCCGTGGCACGACGTGCCACGGCCCTCGGCGTACCCGGAGGTCCCGGTGCGGCTCAGCCCCGGCGGCGTCGTGCCCCGGAGACGACCGACCCGACGACGAGCGTGACCCCCGCCGCGGCGAGCACGACGATCGTCGCGAGCCCCAGGTCGACCCGGGCACCGAGCGCGGCCGCGAGCACCACGACGGCGAAGGCGACGATGACGAAGCCCCACACGATCGTCGCGACGCGCGGGCCGCGGCGCGGGAGCGGGCCGGGGTCCGCGACCCCGCCCGCGCCGGGCCCTCCGCCCGCGCCGGGCGCCCCGCCCGTGGGCGACGGGGCGGCGCCCGACGTCGTCGGGGCCGCGCCGTAGAGCGGCGCACCGACGGACGGCGCACCGACGGACGGCGCCCCGACGGGTGGTGCCCCGGACGGCGGGGCACCCACGGGCGGCGCGTCGGCGGACGGTCCGTCGACCGACAGCGGGTCGGCCGGCGGCATGGCGGGCAGCGGCGTCGTGGCCCCGGTGTCGGTGGACGGTGCCGCGGCCGGGAGCGGGGTCGTCGCGCGGGCGTCAGCCGCGGGCGTCACGGCGGGGAGCGGGGTCGTCGCGCGGGCGTCAGCCGCGGGCGTCACGGCGGGGAGCGGGACCGTCGCGTCCGTCCCGGACGCCTCCCGGCGTTCCTGCTGCTGAGCCGGCTCGGGGCCCTGCGCGGGGGCGGGGTCGAACAGCTCGTCCCCGAGCGGCCGCGTGTCGTCGTCGCGGCGGTTCTCGTCGTTCATCAGTCCTCCTCGATCGTGACCTGACCGGCGCCGACCTCGACCTGCAGCACGAGCAGCGGGTCGTCGCCCGCCTGGACCTCGTCGTTGTCGAACGTCACCGGCTGCGTGCTGACCCCGCCGATCTCCTGACGGTCGCCGTCCACGTGCCAGCGCGCGTTGCCCGCGAGCACCTGGACCTCGGCGCGGACGGGGACGCCGTCCGGCACGACGACCGTCGCGTCGCCCGCGCCGAGCCGGACGGGGACCTCGACGGGCGAGCCGGCGGTCGCGTCGGACAGGTCCAGGTCGGACAGGTCGATGCGCGGGTCGCCGAACGACACGCCGAACCCCTGCTCGGCGACCTCGGGGTCGGTGATGCGGTGCGTGCCGTCGGTGACGGTCCGCACGGAGTCGTCGACGAACACGGTGAACGGGGTCGTGCGCCACGCCGAGGCGGGGAGCGCGATGACGAGCAGGACCACCGCGAGCCAGCCGAGGCCGCCGCTCGTCCGGCCCCGGAGCCCGCTGACCACGATCGCGAGGCCCGCGAGGATCCCGCTGAGGCCCGCCCAGGTCAGGAACACCGGCCAGGGCAGCGCGCCCTGGCGGTCGAGCACGAGGAGCAGCGCCCCCAGGAGGAGGCTCAGCCCGACGACGACGCCGGTCGTCGTCGCCCCCGGGCCGCGCGGGCGCGGGGGCTTCGGCGGGCGCGGGGCCCGCGCGGCCTGCGGAGGGAGCGGCGGCTGCGGTGCGCCGCCCTGCGGGGACGGGGCGTACGGCGCGTGCGGGGGGAGGGGCGCGGTCACGCCGGGCGCGGGGGCGGCGTACGGGCTCGCCTCCGCCGACCAGACCGCGTCGTCCTGCGTTCCCGTCGGCGCACCGCCCACGGGCGACCCGCCGGGGGTGCCGGACGTCGTCGGGCCGCCCGGGTACGTCGGGCCGGGGCTGCCCCACGGGGCGTCCGAGGGTGCGCCGCCCGCGGGGGCGCCGGGGGTCGCCGTCGGGCCGTGGCCCGGGGCGTACGGGCCCTGCGCCGGACCGGCACCCGGGCCGTGACCCGGACCCCCCAGGCCGTGGCCCGGACCGCCCGGCCACGGCGGAGCCTGCGGAGGCGTGCCCTGGCCACCGCGGGGACCGCGCTGCGTGAGCGCCGAGACCGCGACGACCGCCACGGTGACGAAGGCCGCGACCCAGAACAGGCCGGTCAGCCAGCCCAGGTGGAGCGCGTCCCACCACGACCACCAGCCGCCGCCCCACGAGAACCCGACCACGACGAACGCCGCGGCGCCGAGCAGCGCGACGTCGACGTTGCCGCGGAACGCCTCCTGGAGGTGGATGCGGCCGTCGCGACGCTCGGGCAGCAGCGCCCACGCCGCGCCGTACAGGACGAGCCCGGCGCCGGAGAGGAAGAACGTCACGAACAGCAGGCCGCGCACGACCAGCGGGTCGATCCCGAACCGCTCCGCCACGCCGGACGCGACGCCGCCGATCCAGCGGTCGTCCGAGCGGTAGATGCCGACACGGCGCACCGCGTCGAAGAAGCCGTCGGCGCCGCTCGGACGCCGGGGCGGCTCGCCCGGCGCCGCGCCCGGTGCACCCGGGGACTGGCCGGCGGGGCCGGTCCAGCCCGGTCCGCCGCCGTGGTCGGGGTCGCTCGGCCCCGGGGGGACGGTGCCCGGCTGCGCGCCGGGTGTCTCGGTGTCGCCGCCGGAGCTCCCGGGCTGGGCGCCGGGTCCGGGGAGGTCGGGAGTGCTCATGACCACCATGCTGGTGCGCGGGGCGCGCCGCCGGTATCGGGTGCCACCCTGACCCGACCCTGAACCGTCCGGGGCCCGACCCTGGTTTCCCCGCCCGGGGGCGCTCGAGGCGTCCGCGCCGTGTGACGATCGGGGGGTGACGACAGCAGCCCGGCCCGGCGCCCGACCGCGCGACCTGCCGCTGCGCCGCCCCGAGCGCGGCCGGTGGGTGGGTGGCGTGTGCGCGGGCCTCGCGGCGCACCTCGGCGTCGGCGTCGGGGTCGTGCGCCTCGTCATGGCGCTCCTCGCGCTCGCGGGCGGCGCGGGCGTCGCGCTGTACGTGTTCTGGTGGCTCACCGTCCCGTCCGGCGACCCGCTGGCCGCGCGCGACGAGCAGCGCCCCGCCTCGCTGTCCCGGCTCGCGCCGCGCCTCCAGGGGAGCGTGCGGCGCCTGCCCGTGCGCGACGTCGCGATCGGCGTCGTCCTCCTGGGCGGCGCCGCGCTGCTCGTGGCGCTGCGCACGGGCGTCGACGTCGAGGTCTCCTGGGTCATCCCCGTGCTCATCGCGCTCGCGGGCGCGGCGCTCGCGTGGAGCCAGCTCGACGCCGTCGAGCGGGGCCGGCTGCTCACGCGGGCGGGCGGGCGCACGCCCGCCGGGGTCGTGCGCATCGCGGGCGGCGTCGTGCTCGTCCTCGTCGGCATCGTGCTGCTCGTGGGACAGGACGCGCGGCCCACCCAGGTCGTGCGCGCCGCGGTGGCCGCGGTCGCGGTGCTCGCGGGCGTCGCGATCGTCCTCGCCCCGTGGTGGCTGCGGCTCGTGCGCGAGCTCGGCGACGAGCGCGCCGCCCGGGCGCGCGAGGCCGAGCGGGCCGACATCGCCGCGCACCTGCACGACTCCGTGCTCCAGACGCTCGCCCTCATCCGCGCCCGGTCCTCCGACGCCGACACCGTCGCGCGCCTCGCGCGCGCCCAGGAGCGCGAGCTGCGCGAGTGGCTCTACGACGACCGCCCCTCGCCGGGGACGTCGCTCGCCGCCGAGCTGCGCGCGCTCGTGGCGGAGGTCGAGGACGGGCGCGTGGGCCGCCGCGCCGAGCCGATCGGCGCGGCGCCCGGTGCGCCCGAGCCGGGGCCGGTCGTCGTGGACGTCGTCGTGGTGGGGGACTGCACCCCGACGCAGGAGACGGCGGCGCTCCTCCAGGCGACCCGCGAGGCGCTCGTCAACGCCGTCGCGCACGGCGGGCCGCCGTACTCCGTCTACCTCGAGGTGAGCGACGCGGCGGTCGAGGTGTTCGTCCGCGACCGGGGCGAGGGCTTCGACATGGACGACGTCGCCCCCGACCGGTTCGGGGTGCGCGAGTCGATCCTCGGGCGCGTGCAGCGCCGCGGGGGCAAGGCCGAGATCATCAGCCGGCCGGGGTGGGGCACCGAGGTACGGTTGCGCGTGCCGCGGGCCGTGTCGACGGACGTGCCGACGGACCCCGGCCCGGCGCGGACCGCACCGAGCGAGGAGACCCCGTGACGACCATCCCCAGCGCGGCGCCCGACGGCGCACCCGCCACCGGGCCGGTGCCCGTGGTGCTCGTCGACGACCACCACATGTTCCGGGCCGGTGTGCGCGCGAGCCTCGACCCGGCGCTCGTCACGGTCGTGGGCGAGGCGGACGACGTGGGGTCGGCGGTCGCGCGCGTGCACGAGCTGCGGCCCCCGGTCGTGCTGCTCGACGTGCACCTGCCCGGCGGGAACGGCGGCGGGGGCGCGGAGGTCATCCAGCGCTGCGCCGACGTGCTGGGCGACGTGCGGTTCCTCGCGCTGTCCGTGTCCGACGCCGCGGAGGACGTCGTCGCGGTCATCCGCGCCGGCGCGCGCGGGTACGTGACGAAGGCGATCTCGGGGCCGGACCTGTCGGCCGCCGTCGGGCAGGTCGCGGGCGGCGACGCGGTGTTCTCGCCGCGGCTCGCGGGCTTCGTGCTCGACGCGTTCGGCACGGGCGCGGGCGACGTCGCCGTGCACGACGACGAGCTCGACCGGCTCTCCGCGCGCGAGCAGGAGGTCATGCGCCTCATCGCGCGCGGGTACACGTACCGCGAGGTCGCGTCGGAGCTGTTCATCTCCATCAAGACCGTCGAGACCCACGTCTCCGCGGTCCTGCGCAAGCTCCAGCTGTCGTCCCGCCACGAGCTCACCCGCTGGGCGGCCCAGCGCCGCCTCCTCTGAGCCCCGCCCACCGCTGAGTGCGGGAAACAGTCGCGCGGAACGGATCCGAGGGCGACTGTTTCATGCACTCAGCGCGGGGCGGGCGGAGTGCGGGGCGGCCAGGCGGGGGAGAGGGTGACCACGTCGCCGACGACGGTCACGGCCGGGGGCCGCACTCCGGCCTCGCGGGCCCGCTCGGCGATGGTCGCGAGCGTCCCGACCGTCGTCCGCTGGCGCGGGCCGTAGCCGTCCTCGACCACCGCGACCGGCGTGTCGGGCGAGCGGCCCTGCGCGACGAGCGCCTCGGCGGTCTCCGCGAGGCGCGAGACACCCATGAGCAGGACGACGGTGTGATCGCGCGCCGCGGGGACCTTCCCGACGTCCTCGTGCCCCGTGAGCACGGTGAACCCGCGCGACAGGCCCCGGTGCGTCACCGGGATGCCCGCGGCGGCGGGCACGGAGACGGCGCTCGTCACGCCGGGCACGACCTCCACCGGGACGCCGTGGGCGCGGCACGCGTCGAGCTCCTCGCCACCCCGTCCGAACACGTACGGGTCGCCGCCCTTGAGCCGGACGACCCGCTTCCCCACGAGCGCGTGGTGCACGAGGATCCGGTTGATCTCGTCCTGCGGCACGGGGTGGTTGCCCGACGTCTTGCCGACGTCCACCACCACGACGTCGTCGCCGAGCTCGGCGAGCAGCGCGCGCGGCGCGAGCCGGTCGACCACGACGACGTCGGCCTCCGCGAGCACCCGGCGCCCGCGCACGGAGATCAGGCCCGCGTCGCCCGGCCCCCCGCCGACGAGGGCGACGGAGCCCACGGGCCGCACGAGCGGCGCCGTGACGGGTCCCGCCCCGGTGGCCTCGTGCCCGGCGTCGCCAGACCCCGCGGCGACGGCGCGGGCCGGCCGCACCGCCCGCAGCGGCAGCTCGCCCGTCTTGAGGAGCACCGCGACGGCGTCGCGCACGCGCTGGGCGCGCCGTGGGTCCCGGCCGGCGTTGATGGCCACCGTGACCTCGGCCTCCCCGGCTCCGGAGGCGCCCGGCGCGAGCGTGCGCGCGACGGCCGGGACCCACGCGGTCGCGCGCTCGGCGTCGCCCGCGGTGACGCAGAAGACGCGGTCCGCCTCGGCGTCGGCCGCGACCTCGGCGTCGACGCGGGCGTCGCCCGTCGCGGTCTGGACGAGCCACGCGCCGTCGAGGTCGCCCGTGAGGTAGTCGCGCCGCACCCAGGAGAGCCGGGCGTCCCGCGCCGGGACGGCCGCCGGGGCGTGCGCCGCGTGACCGGCGGCCCCTGGGCCGTGCGCCGTGAGGAGCTCGGCGAGGTCCTCGCACACGTACGGCGCGACGACGGCCACGATCGCGCCCGCGTCGAGGAGGCCCCGCGTGCGGCGTGCGGCGACGGGGCCGCCGCCGACGACGACGACGCGGCGGCCGTCGAGACGCAGGCCGAGGGGGTACGTCTCGTGGATGGGTGCGGTCACGGTGCCAGCCTAGGTGTCGTCTAGATCGCGTAGGAGCCGGGGCGTTCCGCCGGGCGGCGGGCGGCGGCGAGCGCGTCGCCGACCATGCCGGCGGCGAGCGTGCCGCCGTCCTGCGCGTCGACGAGCAGGAACGCGCCAGTGCGGCGCGCCACGACGTACTCCTCCGCCGCGACGGGCGACGCGAGCCGCAGCGTCACGCGGCCGATGTCGTTGAGCTCCAGGCGCTCGGCGGGCTCGAGCTCGGCCGTGTCCAGGTCGAGGCGCCCGACGACGTCGCGCACCACGGCCTGCACGGTGCGGGTCGTGTGCTTGAGCAGCACGCGCGCGCCGGGCAGGAGCGGACGGTCGCCCAGCCACGCGACCGTGCCCTCGACGTCCTGCGTGACGTCGGGGGCCTCGGCCGCGGACGCGAGGAGGTCGCCGCGCGCGACGTCCACGTCGTCGGCGAGGCGGATCGTCACCGACTGCGGGGCGAACGCCTCGGTGAGCTCCGTGCCGCTCGCGAGGGAGTCGGCGGTGTCGATCCCGACGACCGTCGTGCGGCGCCCGGAGGGCAGCACTACGACCTCGTCGCCGACCGTCACGACGCCCGACGCGACCTGCCCCGCGTACCCGCGGTAGTCGCGGTAGCGCTCGTCCGCCGCGGCCTGCGGGCGGATGACGACCTGGACCGGGAAGCGGAACGCCTCGGCCTCCGGGTCGTCGCCCGTCGGGAGCTCCTCGAGCAGCTCGAGCAGGCTCGGGCCGTCGTACCAGGGCGTGCGCGCGCTCGCCCGGTCCACGACGTTGTCGCCGACGAGCGCCGAGACGGGGATCGTGTGCACGTCGCCGACGCCGAGCGACGTCGCCGCCGCCCGGATGTCCGCGGCGAGCTCCGCGTAGCGCGCCTCGCTGTAGTCGACGAGGTCGATCTTGTTCACCGCGACGACGACGTGCGGCACGCGCAGCAGGCTCGCGACCGCGAGGTGGCGGCGCGTCTGCTCCAGCAGGCCCTTGCGCGCGTCGATGAGCAGCACGACGACGTCCGCCGTCGACGCCCCGGTCACGGTGTTGCGCGTGTACTGCACGTGCCCGGGGCAGTCGGCGAGGATGAACGACCGGCGCGCGGTCGCGAAGTACCGGTACGCGACGTCGATCGTGATGCCCTGCTCGCGCTCGGCGCGCAGGCCGTCGGTGAGCAGCGCGAGGTCGGCGGTCTCCAGCCCGCGGTCGCGCGAGACGCGCTCGACCGCGTCGAGCTGGTCGGCGAGCACGGACTTCGAGTCGAACAGCAGGCGGCCCACGAGCGTGGACTTGCCGTCGTCGACGGAGCCCGCCGTCGCGAGGCGCAGCAGCGTGCCGCGGCGCGCGTCGTCGAGCGGGGGCGCCGCGTCGGCGGTGACGGTGCCGGTGGTGGTCTGGGTGCCCATCAGAAGTACCCCTCCTTCTTGCGGTCCTCCATGGCGGCCTCGGAGAGGCGGTCGTCGGCGCGGGTCGCGCCGCGCTCGGTGATGCGCGTCGCGGCGACCTCGGCGATGACGTCGTCGACGCCCGCTGCGTCCGAGCGCACGGCGCCGGTGCACGACATGTCGCCGACCGTCCGGTAGCGCACGGTCTCCGTCCGCAGCGACGCGGTCTCGGCGTCCGTGCGGGGCGCGGAGTACGGCCCGACGGCGAGGAGCATCCCGTCGCGGTCGAACACCTCGCGCTCGTGCGCGTAGTAGAGCCCGGGGAGCTCGATGCGCTCGCGCGCGATGTAGCGCCACACGTCGAGCTCGGTCCAGTTCGACAGCGGGAACACGCGGACGTGCTCGCCCGGGCGGTGCCGCCCGTTGTAGAGGTTCCACAGCTCCGGGCGCTGGTTGCGCGGGTCCCACTGGCCGAACTCGTCGCGCAGGGAGAACACGCGCTCCTTGGCGCGCGCCTTCTCCTCGTCGCGACGACCCCCGCCGAACACGGCGTCGAACCGGTGCCCCGAGATGGCGTCGAGGAGCGGCTGCGTCTGGAGCGGGTTGCGCGTGCCGTCGGCGCGCTCGCGCAGCCGGCCGTCGTCGATGTAGTCCTGCACGCGGGCCACCTCGAGCCGCAGGCCGAGGCGCTCGGCCGTGGCGTCGCGGTAGGCCAGGACCTCGGGGAAGTTGTGCCCGGTGTCGACGTGCAGCACGGGGAACGGCACCGGGCCGGGCGCGAACGCCTTGACCGCGAGGTGCAGCATCACCACGGAGTCCTTGCCGCCGCTGAACAGCAGGACCGGTCGCTCGAACTCGGCGACGACCTCCCGCACGATGTGGATGCCCTCGCTCTCGAGCGCGTCGAGCTGGGCGAGGCGGCGCCCGCCGGGAAGCGCCGCGGCGGGGGTCGTGCCCGCGGCGGCGGAGGCGCCGGGGGAGCCCGGCGCGTCGGTCGTCAGGTCGATGGTCGTCATGCCCGTCCTCATACGTGGAGTCCGCACTCTGTCTTGTCGAGCCCCGCCCAGCGGCCGGCCCTCGGGTCCTCGCCCGGCGCGACGCGCCGGGTGCACGGCTGGCAGCCGATCGACGGGTAGCCGTCGTGGAGCAGGGGGTTGAGCACCACCTGGTGCCGCGCCGCGTACGCGAGCAGGTCGTCGAAGGACCACGCCGCGAGCGGGTTGATCTTCACGAGCCCGTTCTTCTCGTCGAACGTGACGAGCGGCGTGCCGGTCCGCGTCGGCGCCTCGTCGCGGCGCACGCCCGTGACCCACACCTCGTAGCCCGCGAGCGTGCGGTGCAGCGGCTCGACCTTGCGCAGCTGGCAGCACAGCGCCGGGTCGCGACCGAACAGGTCCTTGCCGTGCGCCGCGTCCTGCTGGGCGACCGTGAGCTCGGGCCTGACGTCGACGATCGTCACGTCCAGCTGCTGCTCGACGGCGTCGCGCGTCCCGACGGTCTCGGCGAAGTGGTAGCCCGTGTCGAGGAAGAGCACGTCGACCCAGGGGATCTGCGCCGCGACGACGTGGGGGAGCACCGCGTCGGCCATGGAGCACGCGACCGCGACGGACGTCCCGAACTCGCGCGCCGCCCAGGCGACGACCTCGTCGGCGGTCGCCTCCGGGCGCGTGGCGCCCTCGACGCCGGGCGTGCCCACGCCGTGCAGCAGCTCGGCGCCGCGCCGCGCGATCTCGCGCAGCTCGTCGGTCGAGCGCTTCTCCCGGCCCTGCGCGGCCTGCCGCGCACGCTCCGCGTGGTGCGCGGCCTTCGCGCTCTCGCGCTGCTCCGTCCGGGCCCGCGCTGCGGCGCGCAGCGCCGCGAGCGGGTCGGTGCCCGCAGGAGCACCGGGCACTCCGGTCAGGTCCGCGGTCATCGGAGCGCCTCCTCGTCCGCGCGGTGCGCCCACTCGGCGAACGTCTCGGACCCGTCCTTGTCGCTCTCGTAGCGCCGGACGACGCGCTCGACGTAGTCCGTGAGGTCGTCCGCGGTCACCTTGAGCCCGCGGACGGTCCGGCCCATGCCCGCGACCTCGCGGTCGTCGGAGGCCAGCCCGCCGCCCAGGTGGACCTGGAAGCCGGGGACCTGCTGGCCGTCGTCGTCCATGACGAGCTGGCCCTTGAGGCCGATGTCCGCCGTCTGGATGCGCGCGCACGAGTTGGGGCAGCCGTTGACGTGCAGGGAGAGCGGCTTCATCTGGGACAGGTCCCCGAGCCGCTGCTCGAGCTCGTCGATCGTCGCGGTCGCGGTGTCCTTCGTGTCGACGATCGCGAGCTTGCAGTACTCGATGCCGGTGCACGCGATCGTGCTGCGCCGGAACGGGCTCGGCCGGGCGTCGAGGCCGTTCTCCTTGAGCGTCGACACGACGTGCTCGACGTGCTCGTCCGGCACGTCGAGGACGAGGAGCTTCTGGTGCGGGGTGAGGCGCACGCGGTGCGACCCGACCGACTCCGCGAGGTCGGCGACGTTCGCGAGGATCGTGCCGGACACGCGCCCGACGTACGGTGCGGCCCCGACGTAGTTGAGCCCGTCCTTCTGCTTGTGCACGCCCACGTGGTCGCCGGGGACGGACGGCTTGGGCGCCGGGGGGCCGTCGGGCAGCGCGTACCCGAGGTACTCGGTCTCGAGCACCTCCCGGAACTTCTCCGGCCCCCAGTCGGCGAGCAGGAACTTCAGCCGGGCCTTGTTGCGCAGCCGGCGGTAGCCGTAGTCGCGGAAGATCTGCACGACGCCGTGCCACACGTCGGGCACCCGCTCCTCGGTGACGAACGCCCCCAGGCGCTCCCCGAGACGCGGGTTCGCGGACAGCCCGCCGCCGACCCACAGGTCGAACCCGACGCCCAGCTCGGGGTGGCGGTGCGCGACGAACGCGACGTCGTTGATCTCGTGGACGACGTCCTGGCTCGGGTGGCCGGTGAGCGCCGTCTTGAACTTGCGGGGCAGGTTCGCGAGCTCGGGGACGCCGATGTACTTCTCGGTGATCCCCGCGACGGCCGGGCCGATGTCGATGAGCTCGTCGGCGGCGATGCCCGCGACCGGGCTGCCGAGCACGACGCGCGGGACGTCGCCGCACGCCTCGGTCGTCTGCAGCCCGACGGACTCCAGGCGGCGCCAGATCTCGGGGACGTCCTCGACCTCGACCCAGTGGAGCTGGATGTTCTGGCGGTCGGTGATGTCCGCGCTGTCGCGGGCGAACTCCGTCGAGATGCCCGCGACGACGCGGAGCTGCTCGGTCGTGAGCGCCCCGCCGTCGATGCGGACCCGGAGCATGAAGTACCGGTCCTCGAGCTCGTGCGGCTCGAGCGTGGCGGTCCGGCCGCCGTCGATCCCGGGCTTGCGCTGCGTGTACAGGCCCCACCAGCGGAAGCGTCCGTGCAGGTCGTCGCCGGGGATGGAGTCGAAGCCGTCGCGCGCGTAGATCGTCTCGATGCGCTCGCGGACGGACAGACCGCCGTCCTCCTGCTTCCACTTCTCGTTCGCGTTGAGCGGCTCGGTGCCGTCGACCTTCCACTGCCCGTTCGGTCGAGCGGCGCGCGCGGGGCGGTCTCCCGGCGTCCGGGCTGGGCGCTCGGCGGTCCGTGGCGGACGGGCGGGAGGAGCGCTGCCGTCCGTGGCCTCGGGCGCAGTCGGTGCCTGCGTCATCGGGGTTCCTCGTGTCCTCGTTGGGGGGCGGGGACGCGCGACGGCGAGCGCTCAGCGAGGATGCTGCGAGTGGCTGAGGACCGACGGCGCGCGCCGGTTCTCAGGGGTTCTCGGGAAGAGAGGCGAGCGATGGCTCGCGCTGAGTCGGGCGCGGTTCAGCGACAACAGCTCAGACACGTGTGCGCGCACGCCGGCGTCCCGTGACCGGAGGTCACGAGGAGGGTGCGGGCAGCCGTGGTCATGCCGAGAACAGTAGCCGCGGTCCGGACGCGTGGACAGCCCCGGTCCGCATGGTGGGAAACCGGAAATAGTAGACCGTTTCGGTCTGCTTTGTCGAGCGCCGTAGATCACCGGGCGTATCTCACCTTGTGCAAAGTTTCACGACACTGTCGTCAGCAAATACCATGGGGTCATGGAGTTCCTCTACAACGTCTTCGTCGCGCTGCACTTCATCGGGTGGGCCATCGTGCTCGGTGGCTACCTCGCGTCCCTGCGCTCGCCGGGCCTGTACAAGGGCGTCTTCCACGGGGCGCTCACCGCGCTCGTCGCGGGGATCGCCATGGTCGGGATCGGTGAGGCCTCGGTCTGGGGCGACGGTGGCCCGGACATGGCCAAGATCGGCGTCAAGCTGGTCGTCGCCCTCGTCATCGCCGTCCTCGCGTTCGTCGCCAAGCGCCAGGGGGCCAAGTCCTCCGACGGCGCCGTGGCGCCGGGCCTCAAGCACGCCATCGGCGGCCTGACCCTCGTCAACATCCTCGTCGCCGTGTTCTGGAACTGACCGCACCACCGGCACCCGGCCCGTCGACGCTCCGCGTCGGCGGGCCGTCGTCGTCTCGGGAAGCGTTGACCTGGATCTAGGTGCATGGTCTACTAGTCGCATGGTCCTTCGATACCTCGTGCTCGGGCTCCTCACGGTCCGGCCCATGACCGGCTACGACCTCAAGCGCGCGTTCGACACCTCCGTGCACCACTTCTGGGCCGCGGACCGCTCGCAGCTCTACCGCACGCTCGCGGCCCTCGTCGACGCGGGCCTCGCGGAGGTGGAGGTCGTGCCGCAGGAGAGCTACCCCGACCGCAAGGTCCACACGATCACCGCCGCGGGCCGCGCGGCGCTCCGCGACTGGCTCGCCGCACCGCTCGAGCCGGAGGACGCGCGCGAGCCCTTCCTCGGGCGGCTGTTCTTCGCCGACCAGCTCGACGACGCGGGCGTCGCGGAGCTCCTCGCGTCCCGCCGCGCGCAGGCGGAGGAAGCGGTCGCGGCGCTCACCGCCGAGCAGGAGCGCGTCGCCGCCGTCCTCGCCGGCGGCGGCCCCGACGCCGACCGCGTCCGCAGCACCCGCGGGCTCGCCCTGCGTCTCGCCACGCTCCGCCACGGCCTCGCGCACGCCCGGACCGAGCTCGCCTGGCTCGACGAGACCGAGCGGGAGGTGCTCCCGTGACCACGCCGGACGCCGTCGGGCGCCACCCCGCGACGCCGCCCGACGGGTCCGGGGCGGACGAGGTCTCCGTCGTCCTGCTGCACGGCGGCAACGTCGCGTCGTGGATGTGGGAGCCGCAGGTCGAGCACCTCGCCGACCTCGACGTCCGGACGCCGGACCTGCCCGGCTTCGGGTCCCGGGCGGCCGAGGACGTCGTGTCGCTGGACGCCACCGCCGACGACGTGGCCGCCCTCGTCGCGGCTCTGCCCGCGGGCCGGGCCGTGCACCTCGTCGGGCTGTCGTACGGCGGGATCGTCGCCCTCCGTGCCGCGGCGCGGCACCCCGGGCTCGTGCGCTCCGTCCTCGCGTCCGGCGCTGCGGTCGACGGCGTGCCGGGTCTCGCCGGGGCCGTCGGGCGCGCCCAGCTCCGGGTGTGGGACCGGCGCTGGTACTGGGAAGCGCAGGCCCGCGCCTTCCGCCTCCCCGCCGACGCGCGCGACGTCTTCGTCCGGACCGGCCTCGCGATCCGCCGCGACAACATGGCCCGCACCCTGCGTGACGTCTACGGCGGCTGCTGGCCGACCGGCCTCGAGGCGTCGGGTACGCGCGTCCTCGCCGTCGCGGGCTCGCGCGACCTGCGCGCCGCGCGCTCCGCGCTCGGGACGATCGCCCGCCGGGTGCCGGACGCCGTCGTCCGCCTGGTGCCCGGCATGCACCACCAGTGGAGCGCGGAGGACCCCGACCTGTTCAGCGCGATGATCCGCTCGTGGGTGGTCGACGGCGTCGCGCACCCCCGGCTGGTCCCGCCCGCGGGGCGTGCGTAGCGCGCCGGACGTGCGAGGGTTTCCCCCGTGAGCGTCGGTGGTGAGGTCCTCGTCGGGCTGGCGATCCTGGTCGGGCTGATCGGGATCGTCGTGCAGATCCTGCCCGGGAACGTGCTCGTGCTCGGGGCGATCCTCGTGTGGGCGATCGTCACGGGCGGCACGGCCGCCTGGGTCGTCTTCGCGGTCGCGGCCGTGCTCGTCGTCGCCGCCGAGGTGTCGCAGTACGTCCTCGCGGGTCGGCACATGCGCCGGGCGGACGTCCCGTGGTCGACCCTCGTGTGGGGCGGGATCGCGGGTGTCGTCGGGTTCTTCGTCATCCCGGTGGTCGGGCTCTTCATCGGGTTCGTGCTCGCCGTGTTCCTCGCCGAGCTCGTGCGCCGCCGCGACCGGCGCGCCGCCTGGCGCGCGACGGTCGCCGCGATGCAGGCGACCGGCATCACGATCCTCGTCCAGCTCCTCGGCGGGCTGCTCGCCGCCGCGACGTGGGGCATCGGGCTCACGTTCACCTGACGCTCCGTCGGCCGCGCCTGTCGCGGCGAGCACGTGCACGAGCGCGGGTCCTCCCGACTCGCGGGGAGGGCGCTGCAGGTGACGGATAGGGTGAGCGCCGGTGGGGTGTCCACCGACGGAGCACGACAGGCGGCGAGGCGTCCGATGGAGAAGGCTCGCGTTTCGATGGCGGACACAATGCGCCACGTCGGTGCAGCGTCTGCGCCCAGCCCTCTCTTCACGTTCGTGCGGTGGGCAACCGCCTTCGTGCTGGCAGCAGTCTTCGCGGTGACCTTCGCGGTGCTCGACGGGCCGTGGTTCGTCGCGGGACTCGTCTTCGCCGGAATCCCTGGCGGGCTGCGCGCGTCCGCCTACCTCGTCCGCAGGGGGCGCGGTCCGGGTCTGCCGAGGCTGGGTCTCGGACGCTCGGTCGCGCTCCTGGGGGCGAGCTGCGCGCTCGTGTGCGTGTCAGCGGGTTTCCTCGGTGCCTGGGCCGCCCTGGCCTTCGGAGTGGTCACCTGGTTCGCGGAGTTCGTCGTCGCCCGAGAGTTCGTCCTGAGCGAAGGGGCGCAGGAGAGGCCTGACGACGGTGGTCTCGCCCGCTGACCGAGGGTGGGCGAACGCCGCCGGCCGGGTGTCTCCGCACCACGGTCCGTGACGTGGCGGCCCTGACTCTCCGGGGCACAGGCCTCACTTCTCGGGAGACAGGAGCTGCTCGAGCGAGCCCGAGCAGCGGGGAGCGCGACGCCGTGCCCCTCGGCGGACGTCTCGGTCGGGCGGTGCCGGGTGTGGGCGCGGGCGCCTAGGCTGGAGGGGCTATGGCTTCGCTCTTCGAGAACCTCCCGCTGCCCGGCCTCGACACGCTGTTCGACGGCCCGCGCGTCGACCACGGCGGCGAGTCCCGCCTCCCGCGGACCGCCCCGCGCTGGACCGACGACCCGGCCGTGCCCGACGGCGCGGGGTCGCCCGCCGGGGACGGCGCGCCGGGGACGACCGGCGGTGCGCCGTCGGGCGAGCGCCGGGGCCGGTACGCGCACCTCGACCCCGACGCTCTGCTCGACGGGCTCAACCCGCAGCAGCGCGAGGCCGTCGTGCACGCGGGCGGGCCGCTGCTCATCGTCGCGGGCGCTGGGTCGGGCAAGACGCGCGTGCTGACGCACCGCATCGCGCACCTGCTCGCCACGGGCCGGGCGCGGGCGGGCCAGATCCTCGCGATCACGTTCACCAACAAGGCCGCGGCCGAGATGCGCGAGCGCGTCGAGGCGCTCGTCGGGCCGTCGGCGCGGAACATGTGGGTCTCCACGTTCCACTCGGCGTGCGTGCGCATCCTGCGGCGCGAGGCGAAGACGCTCGGCCTGCGGTCGAGCTTCTCGATCTACGACGCCGCGGACTCTCAGCGGCTCATCACCCTCGTCACGCGCGAGCTCGACCTGGACCCGAAGAAGTACCCGGCCCGGTCGCTCGCCAACAAGATCTCGGACCTCAAGAACGAGCTCATCGACCCCGAGACCTACGCGCGCGACTCCGGCGCCCACGCGACGGACGACGGCCTCGCGGCGCGGGCCGGCCAGCACGGCGCGAACGTGCCCGAGTTCGACCAGGTACTCGCCGACGTCTACACGCGCTACCAGGCCCGTCTCGTCGCGGCCAGCGCGCTCGACTTCGACGACATCATCATGACCACGGTGAACCTGCTCCAGGCGTTCCCCGCGGTCGCCGAGCACTACCGCCGCCGGTTCCGCCACGTGCTCGTCGACGAGTACCAGGACACCAACCACGCGCAGTACGTGCTCGTGCGCGAGCTCGCGGGCGTGGGGGAGGACTCCGCGGCGACCGACCCGGCGACGAGCGGCACGGGCGAGGCGCAGGTCCCGGCGCTGGACCCGGCCGAGCTCACGGTCGTCGGCGACGCCGACCAGTCGATCTACGCGTTCCGCGGCGCGACGATCCGCAACATCCTCGAGTTCGAGGCCGACTACCCGGACGCCCGGACCATCCTGCTCGAGCAGAACTACCGCTCGACCCAGAACATCCTCTCGGCCGCCAACGCCGTCATCTCGCGCAACCCCGACCGCAAGCCCAAGCGCCTGTGGACGGACTCGGGCGCGGGCGCGAAGGTCATCGGCTACGTCGCGGACAACGAGCACGAGGAGGCGCGGTTCGTCGCGGAGGAGATCGACCGCCTCGGCGACACCGAGGGCGTGCGTCCCGGCGACGTCGCGGTCTTCTACCGCACGAACGCGCAGTCCCGGGCGCTGGAGGAGGTGCTCATCCGCGTCGGCCTGCCGTACAAGGTCGTCGGCGGCACGCGCTTCTACGAGCGGCGCGAGGTCAAGGACGCCGTGGCGTACCTGCGCGCGATCGACAACCTCGACGACGACGTCAACCTGCGCCGCGTCCTCAACGTGCCCAAGCGCGGTCTCGGCGACCGCGCCGAGGGTGCCGTCGCGGCGCTCGCGGACCGCGAGCGCATCTCGTTCGGCGCGGCGCTCGCCCGCATCGACGAGATCCCCGGCCTGACGAACCGCACGCTCAACCCGCTGCGCGCCTTCGCGGAGCTCATGACGGGGCTGCGCGAGCTCGCGGACTCCGGCGCGAGCCCGTCCGAGATCCTCGGCGCCGTCCTCGACCGCACGGGCTACCTCGCCGAGCTGCGCGCGAGCGACGACCCGCAGGACGCGACGCGCGTCGAGAACCTCGCCGAGCTGCACGCCGTCGCGACGGAGTTCAGCGAGCTCGACCCCGAGGGCACGCTGTCCGACTTCCTCGAGCGCGTCTCGCTCGTCGCCGACGCGGACCAGATCCCCGCGGACGACGGCGACGACGAGGACGCCGAGGGCGAGGAGAAGGAGGACCCGGGCGTCGTCACGCTCATGACGCTGCACACCGCGAAGGGCCTCGAGTTCCCCGTCGTCTTCCTCACCGGCATGGAGGACGGCACGTTCCCGCACATGCGGTCCCTGCACGACGACGCCGAGCTCGCCGAGGAGCGCCGCCTCGCCTACGTGGGCATCACCCGCGCGCGCGAGCGGCTCTACGTGTCGCGGTCCGCGGTGCGCTCCGCGTGGGGCATGGCGAACGAGTTCCCGCCGAGCCGGTTCCTCGAGGAGATCCCCGAGGAGCTGTGGGACTGGCGGCGGCGCGAGTCGTCGATGGCGACGCTGCGCGCGGGCGGGTCCGTCTGGGGCCGCGGCTCGGGCTCGTGGTCAGGTTCGCGTTCGGGATTCGGGTCGGGGGCGCGGACAGGCGCCGACGACGACGGGTCTACCATCCGCGGCCCTCGTTCCTCGGGCAGCTCCCGCCAGACCCGCCACGCCCCGTCGTCGGCCCCTGCCCGCGCCGCGTTCGGCTCGCCTTCCGGCGGGGCGAAGTTCGGGTCGGCGACGCCGCGGGCCGACGGGGACGTGCCGAACCTCGCCGTCGGCGACAAGGTCACGCACGACGCGTACGGGCTCGGGACGGTCGTCTCGCTCGAGGGCGCGGGGCCGAACGCCGTCGCGAAGATCGACTTCGGCGCGGACGGGACCAAGCGGCTGCTGCTGCGGTACTCGCCCGTCACGAAGCTCTGACGCACCACGCTCCGACGCACCACGCGCTGACACACAGGGCGCTCGACCGGCCGGTCGAGCGCCCTGCGTGCGCGGGGGACGTCTGCCGCGTCAGCCGATGGTGCCGAGCGCGCGGTAGGCGAGGACGAACGCCGTGGCAACGACGGCGGTGCCTCCCGCGGCGACGGCCACCGGGACGGGGCCGCGCAGGCGCCGGGCCAGCATCGCGGCGAGCAGGACGAGCGACGCGAGCCCGATCACGACCCAGTACGTGGCGCCCGTCGTCTCGACGACCGTGGTGAGCCCGTACACCGACTCGCCGAGGCCGATGCCCGCGAGCACCGCCGTGCCGAGAGCCGCGCGCACCCCTGCGCGCCACAGCCACGCCGCCGCGACCCCGACGAACGGGCCGACGACCAGACCGACCACCCCGAACAGCGTCGGGTCGTAGAAGAACCCACGCAGGTCGGCGGCGACCGTGTACCCGAGGGTGAGCAGCACGAAGCTCGCCGCGCCCAGCACGGCGGCGTGCCAGGTCCGGGTCCGCGCGTCGCGCGCGGCCCAGGCGACGAGGATCGCGGTGAGCAGGGTCCAGCCGCTCGCCGAGTTCGCGAAGGGGGCCGCCGCGTCGGGCAGGAAGCCCTGGGCGTAGGACGTGAGGCCGCCGAGCAGGAAGCTCGCGGCGAGCACGACGGCGCCCCGCACCCACGGCTGTCCACCGGGCGCCGGGGCGCCGGCGTGGCGGCTCGGCGCGGAGCACGTGCGGAGGGCGGGGGCGTCGGAGCGGGCGTCCGAGCGGCGGGGGAGCGCAGTCTGGTCGGGCACACCCCGACGGTAGGTGCGCCGGGCGCCGCGGGGCGTCAGCCCGTCGTCGGGCACGAGCGCGCGCCCGGTCCTCCCGTGGCAGGACGACCGAGCCCGAGGAGCCTGCCGTGACGCTGCCGTCGGCCGCCCGTCCCGTCCCTGGCCCGACCGCGACGTGCGGCGCGGCGTGCCGGTCAGGACGCCGCGCGGTGGCGGGTCGCGAGCGCCGCGCGCAGCCCGGCGTCGTCGGACCCGGCGGCCTTGAGCGCGCCGGTGAGCGCCCGGTGCGCCGTCGAGCCCGTGCTGCGCGCGACGGCCGCGAGGACGTGGCCCGAGTCGATCACGCGCGACGCGTCGTGCACCGCCTCGCGGAGCGAGAGCTCGAGCACCTTCTTCGCCTCGGGAGTGAACGGGACGTGCGAGCGGCTTCGACGGCGCCCGCGGCCCCTCGCCTCGTTCCCTGCCCGGTCGAGCGCGCCGGGGCCGAACGCGGCGTCCGTGCGGGCCCGGACCTGGTCCAGGTCGATCCCGAGCGCCGCGAGCGCGGGGCCGTCGAGCGGGTCGAGCCCGCCGGCCGCGTCGACCTCGCGCTCGAGGTCGGCCGGACTCACGTCGACCGCACCGAGCGCGGCCGCCCCGGCGCCGCCCTCCTGCCGGGCGAGCGACAGGAGCAGGTGCACCCCGTCGATGGTGTCGTCGCCGCGCTCCCGCGCGACCTCCTGGGCGCCGACCACGGTCTCCCGGGCGTCTGCGGCGAAGCGTTCGAACATGTCACGACCTCCTCGTGGTGCGGGACGCGCCGTACTTCTTGTGCACGGCCTGACGCGTGACGCCGAGCCGGTCGGCGATCTCCTGCCAGGACCAGCCGAGCGACCGGGCGTGCTCGACCTGGAGCGCCTCGAGGCGCTCGGCCAGCACGCGCAGCGACCGCACGGCCCGCAGCCCGACGTCCGGGTCGGTGCTGCTCGCGGCGTCCATGTCGACGGGTTCCATGCGTGTCAATCTAGGTTGACGCTCGGCGTGATGTCAACGGTGGTTGACGCTCGTCGTGCGGGGTGACGAAAGGAACACCGGTCCGCGAGCCACCGCAGCGGCCCCGGATAGGCGCGCCCCGGAGCGGGGGCTACCCTGTACGGGGATGTCTTGATGTCGAGACATCGGTCATGCCGCACACGGCGCATCAGACGGAAGGACGCAGCAGGGTGGACCTGTTCGAATACCAGGCGCGTGACATCTTCGAGAAGCACGGCGTGCCCGTGCTGGGCGGGGTCGTCGCGACGACGCCCGAGGAGGCCCGCGCGGGAGCCGAGAAGCTCGGCGGGGGCACCGTGGTCGTCAAGGCCCAGGTGAAGACCGGCGGCCGCGGCAAGGCCGGCGGCGTCAAGCTCGCCCACTCGCCCGAGGAGGCCGCCGAGAAGGCGTCCGAGATCCTCGGCATGGACATCAAGGGCCACACCGTCCACCGCGTGATGGTGGCGCAGGGTGCCAAGATCGCCGAGGAGTTCTACTTCTCGGTGCTGCTGGACCGCTCGAACCGCAACTACCTCGCCATGTGCTCCGTCGAGGGCGGCATGGAGATCGAGCAGCTCGCCGTCGAGCGCCCCGAGGCGCTCGCCAAGGTCGCCGTCGACCCGATCGTGGGCATCGACGAGGCGAAGGCGCGCGAGATCGTCGACGCCGCGGGCTTCGCCGAGGAGCTCAAGGCGCCGGTCGCCGACGTCATCCGCTCGCTGTGGACCGTGTTCACGGCCGAGGACGCGACGCTCGTCGAGGTGAACCCGCTCGTCCGCACCGAGGACGGCTCGATCATCGCGCTCGACGGCAAGGTCACGCTGGACGACAACGCGTCGGAGGTCCGTCACCCGGACCACGAGGCGCTGGAGGACAAGGAGTCGACCGACCCGCTCGAGGCCAAGGCCAAGGAGAACGGCCTCAACTACGTCAAGCTCGACGGCGAGGTCGGCATCATCGGCAACGGCGCCGGGCTCGTCATGAGCACGCTCGACGTCGTCGCGTACGCGGGCGAGGAGCACGGCGGCGTCAAGCCGGCGAACTTCCTCGACATCGGCGGCGGCGCGAACGCGCAGGTCATGGCGAACGGTCTCGACGTCATCCTCAACGACCCGCAGGTCAAGTCGGTCTTCGTCAACGTCTTCGGTGGCATCACCGCGTGCGACGAGGTCGCGAAGGGCATCGTGGGCGCGCTCGAGATCCTCGGCGACGAGGCGACCAAGCCGCTCGTCGTGCGCCTCGACGGCAACAACGTGGAGCTCGGCCGCGCGATCCTGCGCGAGGCGAACCACCCGCTCGTGACCCTCGCCGAGACCATGGACGGCGGTGCCGCCAAGGCGGCCGAGCTGGCCAACGCCTGATCGCCCGTAGACGCGGAAAGCTGAGACAGAGAACACCATGTCGATCTACCTGAACTCCGACTCCAAGATCATCGTCCAGGGCATCACCGGCGGGATGGGTGCCAAGCACACCGCCCTCATGCTCGACTCGGGCGCGCAGATCGTCGGCGGCGTCAACGCCCGCAAGGCCGGCACGACCGTCACGCACAAGGACCACGAGGGCAACGACGTCACGCTGCCGGTGTTCGGCACCGTCGCCGAGGCGATGGCCGAGACGGGCGCGAACGTGTCCGTCCTGTTCGTCCCGCCGGCGTTCACCAAGGACGCCGCGATCGAGGCGATCGACGCCGAGATGCCGCTCATCGTCGTCATCACCGAGGGCGTGCCCGTCCAGGACACGGCCGAGGTCTGGGCCTACCTGCAGGGCAAGGGCACGCGCATGATCGGCCCGAACTGCCCCGGCATCATCACGCCGGGCGAGTCGCTCGCCGGCATCACCCCGCACACCATCACGGGCAAGGGCCCGGTCGGTCTCGTGTCGAAGTCGGGCACGCTGACCTACCAGATGATGTACGAGCTCAAGGACCTCGGCTTCTCGACCGCCATCGGCATCGGCGGCGACCCGATCGTCGGCACCACGCACATCGACGCGCTCGAGGCGTTCGAGAACGACCCCGAGACCAAGGCGATCGTCATGATCGGCGAGATCGGCGGGGACGCCGAGGAGCGCGCCGCGGCGTACATCAAGGCGCACGTCACGAAGCCGGTCGTCGGCTACGTCGCGGGCTTCACGGCTCCCGAGGGCAAGACGATGGGCCACGCCGGCGCCATCGTCTCCGGCTCCGCGGGCACCGCCCAGGCGAAGAAGGAGGCCCTGGAGGCCGTCGGCGTCAAGGTCGGCAAGACGCCGTCCGAGACCGCCGCGCTCCTGCGCGAGGTCCTCGCCTGACCCCTGGCTCCGTCGGGCCGCACGGCCCGCTGCCACGCCGTACGACGCCCCGCGACCGGTCCGCCGGTCGCGGGGCGTCGTCGTCCCCGGAGCCGGGGGCGCCGGTAGTCTGGCGCGCCGGGGCGAATGCCCTGAACCGACCTCTCGATCGACGACGATGGGCACCATGAGCACCACCAGCACGACTCGCGGTGCGCGCACGCGCACCGTGGAAGGCAGCCCGGCACCCGCGCCCGTCGGGGTGCGTCGTGCACCGTCCGGCGTGCTCGCCGCGCTCCAGGCGCTCACCCTGTCGCTCGCCGTCGTCGTGCTCCCGGGCGTCGTCGCCTTCCTGGCGTCCTCGACCGGGGCGTCCGAGGGGACGGGCTGGGGGCAGTCGGTCACCGTCGCGGCGGGCTTCTGGCTCCTCGGCCACGGCGTCCCGCTCGTCGCGAGCGGCACGACGGTCACCCTCGTGCCGCTCGGTCTCACCGCCCTCGCGCTCTTCTGCTGCTTCGCGTCGGCACGCCGCTCGGCGCACACCGCGGTCTCCGCCTGGGTGTCCGGCACCGCCACGTACGCGCTCGCGACGCTCGGCGTCGCGCTGCTCGCCGGCTCGACGCCGCCCTGGGGGCTCGGGGTCGCCGTCGTCGGGGGAGCCGTCGTCGGAGGGCTCGGGCTCGGCGGCGGGATCCTCGCGCGCCCGGACGCGCCGTTCGTCGCCGACCTCGCCGGGCGTCTCGACCGGGTCGTGCCACCGACGGTGCGCCTCGGGCTGCGGGGCGGTCTGCTCGGCACGAGCCTGCTCGCCGGGGCGTCCGCCGTGGTCGTCGGCGCGTGGCTCGTCGCGGGCCGCGCGACGTCGGGCGACATCGTCGCCGGGCTCGTGCCCGGGACCGTCGGGGGGATCGTCCTCGCACTCGGCCAGCTCGCCGTGCTGCCCAACCTCGTGGCGTGGGCCGGGGCGTGGCTCGTCGGCCCCGGGTTCGCCGTGGGCGAGGGGAGCACGTTTGCGCCCGGCGGGTCGGAGCCGGGCGCGCTGCCCGCGATCCCGCTCCTCGGGGCGCTGCCCGGCGACGACTGGACCAACGCCCTCACGCCCTGGGTGCCGGCCGGCGTCGTCGCGCTCGGCGTCGTCGCGGGCGTGTTCGTCTGGCGGCGCCTGCGCGACGTGACGTGCACCCACCCGGACGACGTCGTCCCCTGGTCCGCCGTCGTCCTCGCGCTCGCCGGCGTCGCGCTCGCGTCCGGCCTGCTCGTCGGGCTCGTGAGCTGGCTCGCCGGGGGAGCGGTGGGCCCCGGCCGGCTCGAGGTCGTGGGCGCGGACGCGCTCGTCGTCGGCGCGCTCGCCGCGGCCGAGATCGGCGGCGGCGCCGCGCTCGCCGTCCTGTGGTCCCGGCTCGAGGTCCTGGGCCGGCGCCACGGCGACGCCGGCTGACCCTCGCGCAGGCGGGTCGCCGGGGCGGACCGGCAGGAGCTGCCGCGCGGCGTCGTCCGCGGCGGTCGGCCCGCCGGGGTCGCCGGCACCGTCACGCGCTCACCGTCGGCGAGCTGCGTCGCGAACGGGTGACGGAGCCTCGACGTGTCAGGAGGACGCGGGGGCGGGGGTCGGGAACCAGCGTGCGAACTTCTCCTCGAGCGCGTGCGTGCGCTCGACGTCGCAGCGCTTCTCGGCCGAGACGGTGATCGCGCCGTCGAGGCACTGCTGGTGCGCGAGCGCGACGTCCCACGTGACGAGCGTCGAGACCATCTGGAGCGCGAGCATGGCCGAGAGCCCGACGCCGATCCCGAGGGCCGGGACGAGCGCGCCGCGCACGCGGGCCCGCCAGACGGCGAGCAGCGCCCGGATGCCCACGACGATCGCGCCGAGCGCGAGCGCGAGGCTCACCGCCTGCCACGGGAACGGCATGGTGCTCACGACGATGACGGCGAGCAGGAGCAGGCCGAAGTGCAGGGTGCGTCGCGTCGCCTGCCGGGCGAGCTCCGGGTCGGGCTCCGCGGGCTCGGGCGGCGCGGGGCGCCGGTGGCCCGGCCCGGCCTGCTGGTCCGGGCGCGCGGGGGCCGGGGGGATCGGCGCGGGGGCGGGGCCCGGTGCAGGCGCCGGCGCGTCCGGACGCGCTCCGTCCTCCGGCTGCGCGGGCTCGGGTCGAGGCTGCTGCGGCGCGTCGGGACGGGGCGGTGCGTACGGGTTGCCCACGGGCAGCTCCTCGGTCGGTCGGGCGGCTCGCGGTACATTCTCCCATCGGAGGCTGCGTGCCCCGACGGGCGTCCCACCGGCCCGCCGCCGCGGTCGCGCTCCGTGACCCGCGACCCCTCGAAACCCCGCAGGAGCACCGTGCAGACGCCGTCCGGCCACCCCGTCGAGTCCACCTCCGCCGCCCGCGTCGTCGTGCTGGTGTCGGGGGCGGGCAGCAACCTCGCGGCGCTCCTCGCCGCGCACGACGACGCCGCGTACGGCGCGCGCGTCGTGGGCGTCGTCTCCGACAAGGCGGACGCCGGCGGCCTGGACCTCGCCCGCGAGGCGGGCGTCGCCGCCGTGGTCGTGGCCCCCGGCGACTTCGCGGACCGGGCCGCGTGGAACGAGGCCGTCGCGCAGGCGGTGGACGTGTTCCGGCCCGACCTCGTGGTCCTCGCCGGGTTCATGCGCATCCTCGGCCCCGCGTTCGTGGGCCGCTTCGCGGGCCGCACGCTCAACACCCACCCCGCGCTCCTGCCGTCCTTCCCCGGCGCGCACGGCGTGCGCGACGCGCTCGCCTACGGCGTGCGCGTCACGGGCTGCACGGTCCACGTGGTCGACGACGGCGTGGACACCGGCCCGATCGTCGCCCAGGTCGCGGTGCCGGTCGAGGACGGCGACGACGAGTCGTCGCTGCACGAGCGCATCAAGGTGGCCGAGCGCGCGCTGCTCGTCGAGACCGTGGGGCGCGTGGCGCGCGAGGGCCTGCGCGTCGACGGACGCCGGGTCGTGCTGGGCTAGTCGGCGGGCGTCTCGGCCCGTCGGCCGGAGGCGTCCTCTCCCGGCGGGGGCGCGGGGTCGTCGTCGGCCGCCGGGGGCAGGTCGCGCGGGGCGAGCACCGCGAGCACCTGGTAGGTCTCGCGGCGCGCCTCGGGGTCCGCGCGCCCCTCCTCGAGCGCGCGCGTGTTCCAGCGCCCGACGAGCTCCTGGAGCTCGCGCGACATCGTCGTCGCCTGCTCGGGGCTGAGCACGAGCGTGCTCAGCGCGAGGATCCGGTCCTCGCGCGCACCCATCGCGCTCCCGCGGCGGAACGTCTCCTCGGCCCAGGCGAGCGCCGGGCGGACGACGTGGCGCACCGCGTCCGGCGTCCCGGGCTCCACCGCGTAGGTCTCCGCGACGTTCTTCCAGACGCGGTCCCGCCGGTCCCGGGCGTGCTCGGGCGCCTCGACGATCATGCCCGCCCGGGCGAGGACCCGGAGGTGGAAGCTCACGGAGTTGGCGGGCTCCCCGGTGGCCCGGGCGAGGTCGGCCGCGCGCGCGTGGCCGAGGACGGCGAGCTCCATGAGGATCCGCTGGCGCAGCGGGTGCGCGATCGCGCGCAGCGCCGCGGGGTCCTGGACGTGGAAGGTCTCGAGCACAGGCCGAGGCTAGCAACGCCCGAGTGTTCCGCACGGGGGAGTGCTCACCACAAAGTGCGCAACGACTATTGCGCAACGGTCGTTGCGGACGTAGGTTCTCAGCCATGTCGAACCCACCCCCCGCGCCCCCGGGACCCTGCACCGCTCCGTCGTCCGACCCCGGTGCCGCGGTCGGCCTCGCGCCGGACGCGCCGCCGTCGCTCCTGCGCAACCGGTCGTACCTGCTGCTCATGACCGGGCTGACCGCGGAGTCGCTCGGTGCCGGGGTGGCGCTCTTCGCGGTGCCGCTCGTGGCGTACGGGCTCACCGGGTCCGTCGTGCAGGCGGGGGTGGTGGCCGCCGTCGGGCAGGTCGGGGCGCTGCTGGCGACGCTGCCCGCGGGCGTCGTCGCCGACCGCGTGGACCGCCGGCGCCTCGTCGTGGCCGCGGCGACCGTGGGGGCGCTGCTCTGGACGACCGTCGCGGTGGCCGCCGGCACCGGCTCGCTCTCCGCGTGGCACCTCGCCGCCGTCCTGTTCGGGGCCTCGGTCGTCGGTGCGCTCGTGGACCCGGCGACGAGCGGCGCGTTCCGCTCGGTCGTGCCGGTGCCGCAGCTCCCGACGGCGCTCGCGGCCGCCCAGGGCCGGGACGCCGTGGCGAGCCTGCTCGCCGGCCCGCTCGGCGGGGCGCTCTACGCCGTCGCGCACGCCGTGCCGCTCGCCGGGGCCGCGATCGGGCACGCGGCGACCGCGGTGTGCACGTGGCTCGTGCGCGAGCCGCTCAACGGCGACGTCGCGGCCGCGCGCGCCACCCGGCCCGTCGCGGCGCTGCGCGAGGGGCTGTGCTTCGTGTGGTCCGTGCCGCTGTTCCGCGCGCTGCTCGGCCTGTTCGTCGTCATCAACGTCGCGTTCGGCAGCCTCATGGTCGGCATCAACCTCGAGCTCGTGCGGACGGGCACGGCGCCGCTCCTCATCGGCCTGGTCGACCTCGCGGTCGGCGTGGGCGTGCTCGTCGGGGCAGTGCTCGCACCCCGGCTCGTCGCGCGGGTCCGCGCGGGGGCGCTCGTCGTCGCGGCGCTCGGGGTGCTCGCCGCGGGGTCCGTCGTCATGGCCGTGCTGGAGTCGTACGCGGCCTACCTCGCGGTGCTGCCGTTCGCCCTCCTGCTCGTCCCGGCCGTGAACGCGGGCCTGTCGGGGTACGCCGCGGCCGTCACCCCACCGCAGCTCCAGGGTCGGCTCGCGTCCGTGCTCGGGCTCACCGGCCTCGCGGCGGGCCCGCTCGTCCCGCTCGTCGGGAGCGGGCTCCTCGACCGGTTCGGGCTCGGGACCGCGCTCGCGGTGCTCGCGGGGCTCCTCGTCGTCACGGTCGCGGTCCTCAGCGCGGTCCGCCCGCTCTGGCGGGTCGGCACGCCCGACACCTGGGCCGACGACGCGGCCGCCCTCGCGGCGTCGGGGGTCGTGCCGGGCGCGGTACCGGGTGCCGGCCCGACCGAGCCGGGGGCGCCGCCGTCGGGCCGCTAGACTGGACGACGGCCGCGACTGGCGAGGGTGGGAACGACCACCGGGGAGCGGCCGGATCTACCTGCTGGAGCGTCGACCGCCTGGGCGCCTGGGTTCTGCCACTCGCGTCGGCTCCGTCGGCGCGGCGACCGCGACCCAGAGGAGCCCCTCGTCATGTCCCACCCGGCCCCGCACGTGCCCTCCGCCCCCGACGTCCAGCTCACCGACGACTCGCGGCGCCCCGTGCGCCGCGCGCTCCTGAGCGTCTACGACAAGACGGGCCTCGTCGAGCTCGCCACGGCGCTGCACGCCGCGGGCGTCGAGCTCGTCTCCACCGGCTCGACGGCGTCGACCGTCGCGGCCGCGGGCGTCCCGGTGACGAAGGTCGAGGACCTCACCGGGTTCCCCGAGTGCCTCGAGGGCCGCGTCAAGACGCTCCACCCGCGCGTGCACGCCGGCATCCTCGCGGACTCGCGCAAGGCCGACCACCTCGCGCAGCTCGACGAGCTCGGCATCGCGCCGTTCGAGCTCGTCGTCGTCAACCTCTACCCGTTCGCCGCGACCGTGGCGTCGGGCGCGGGGCCGGACGAGGTCGTCGAGCAGATCGACATCGGTGGCCCGTCGATGGTCCGTGCGGCGGCGAAGAACCACCCGAGCGTCGCGGTCGTCGTGGACCCGGCCCGGTACGACGACGTCGTCGCGGCCGTGCAGGCGGGCGGCTTCACCTACGCGCAGCGCAAGGCGCTCGCCGCCGCGGCGTTCGTGCACACCGCGACGTACGACGTCGTCGTCGCGTCCTGGATGGGCAACGTCGTCGCGCCGACGGACGCGGTCCCGGTCGAGGGCGGCGCCGAGGGCGAGACGGTGAGCACGGGCTTCCCGGCGTGGATCGGCGCCACGTGGGACCGCGCCGACGTGCTGCGGTACGGGGAGAACCCGCACCAGCGCGCCGCCCTCTACACGGTCGGCCACGGTGCGACGGGGCTCGCCCAGGCGACGCAGCTCCACGGCAAGGCGATGAGCTACAACAACTACGTCGACGCCGACGCCGCGTGGCGTGCCGCGCACGACCACGCCGAGCCGGCCGTCGCGATCATCAAGCACGCGAACCCGTGCGGCATCGCGGTCGGGACGGACGTCGCCGAGGCGCACGCGCGCGCCCACGCGACCGACCCCGTGTCGGCCTACGGCGGCGTCATCGCCGCGAACCGCGTCGTGACGAAGGCGGCCGCCGAGCAGATCGCGCCCGTCTTCACCGAGGTGGTCGTGGCGCCCGGGTTCGAGCCGGACGCGCTCGAGGTGCTCCGGGCGAAGAAGAACCTGCGCCTCCTCGTCGTCGACGCCCCGCCGACGACGACCGTCGAGACCCGCCCGGTCAGCGGCGGGCTGCTCGTGCAGAGCGCGGACCGGGTCGACGCCGTCGTGACCGACGCCGAGGGGAACGTCACCGGCGGCGACGCGCCCGAGCACTGGACGCTCGTCACGGGCGACGCCGCGGACGACGCGACGCTCGCCGACCTCGCGTTCGCGTGGCGCGCGATCCGCGCGGCGAAGTCGAACGCGATCCTCCTCGCGCGCGACGGGGCCGCCGTCGGGGTCGGGATGGGGCAGGTCAACCGCGTCGACTCGTGCCGCCTCGCGGTCGAGCGCGCCAACACGCTCGCGGACGGCGAGGAGCGGGCCCGCGGCGCCGTCGCGGCCTCCGACGCGTTCTTCCCGTTCGCAGACGGCCTGCAGATCCTGCTCGACGCCGGCGTGCGCGCCGTCGTCGCGCCGGGCGGGTCGATCCGCGACGCCGAGGTGATCGAGGCCGCCCGCGCCGCGGGCGTGACGATGTACTTCACGGGGACGCGCCACTTCGCGCACTGACCCGTCCCGCTCGACGGCCCGCCGGTCCTCGGACCGGCGGGCCGTCGCGCTCGCGCTCGCGCTCGCGCTCGCGGTCGCGCTCGCGCTCGCGCTCGCGGTCGCGCTCGCGCTCGCGCTCGCGGGCGAGGGGGCGAGGCGAGGGCGTCAGGCGAGGGCGTCGCGCAGGCGCCGGGCCGGGTCGAGCGCGACGTCGAGGTCGACGCGCAGGCGGCCCGTCCGGTTCATCGCCTTGCGCACGGGGCCGACGTCGCGCGGCGAGTCGACCAGGAGCACGGCCCGGACGTCGGTGCCCCGGGCGGTCGGGTCGTCGGCGGCTGGGCCGCCGGGCTCGGAGCGTGCCGCGGGCGCGAGGTAGAACGCGGCCCAGCCCTCGTGGCCGGTGGCGCCGCCCGCGGGGTCGCCGCGCAGCACGACCTCGTCACCCTCGGCGGGCACGCCGAACAGCGCGAGGTCGTGCCCGAGCTGCTGGGAGAACACGTACGGCGCGTGCGCGGCCCGGTCGCCGCCGTCGCCGAGCAGCGCCGCGACGGTCGCGTCCGGGTCGTGGAGCGCCGCCGACCAGTGCCCGCCCGGGACAGGACCGAGCACGGGGTGGTCGCGGTTCGCGCAGTCGCCGACCGCCCAGAGGCCGGGCAGCCCCGGCACGGCGCCGTCCGCGTCCACGGTGACGCCGCCGCGCGCGTCGCGGGGCACGACGCCGTCGAGCCAGTCGGTGGCGGGGCGGGCGCCCACGGCGGCGAGCACGACGTCGGCCGGCAGCTCGCGGCCGTCGGCGAGCCGGACGCCGTCGGGCCGGACCTCCGCGACGGTGGCGCCGGTGACGAGCTCGGCACCCGCGGCCGCGTACCAGGGCGCGAGGTGCACCCCGACGTCCGGGCCGAGCTGGCGGTGCAGCGGCGCACCCGCGGCCTCGACGACGGTGACGTGCGCACCGGCGCCCGCCGCGACGCCGGCGAGCTCCGCGCCGATCCACCCGGCCCCGACGAGGACGAGGCGCAGGCCCGGCCGGAGCGCGGCGCGCAGGGCGTCGGCGTCGGCCGCGGTGTGGAGCACGCGCGCGTGCTCCCAGCCGTGCGGCCGCACGGGCACGGAGCCGACCGCGAGCACGACGGCGCCGGCGACGAGGCGGTCGCCCGACCGCGTCTCGACGGACCAGCCGGAAGCGTCGGCGGTCCCGACCCGATCGAGGCGCACGGCCGGGTCGGCGAGGCGGACGTCGTCGGCGAGCGCGTCGACGTCCACCCCGAGGTCGTCGGCGAGCCACGCGGGGGAGGGCCGGCTGAGGAGCTCCTTCGACAGGGGCGGGCGGTCGTACGGCGGCACGCCCTCCGCGCCGAGCAGCGTGACGCGCCCGGTGTGGCCGCGGCGGCGGAGCGCGGCGAGGGTCTGGGCGCCCGCGAGCCCGGCGCCGACGACGACCACGGACGACGGCGGCCCGCCGTCGTGCCGGGTGGTCGCCGGGCCGGCCGCAGGGCCGGTCGCGGGATCGGTCGAGGTGGCGGGGGGAGCGGACGGGACCGGCGGCACGACGGACGGCATGCACGTCACGCTAGGGCACGACGGTAGGCTTCCGGGCGTGGAAGGTGCAGCAGCGTGAGCGACGTCACCGCGGACGGGGGGACGCGGCACCGGCCACGCGCGACGCTCGTGCCGGTGTGGCACCACGTCGACGACGAGACCGGCGACGGGACGGCTCCCGAGGGCGCCCCGGTGCCCGACGACGCGACCCCGCCCCCGGTGCCCGAGCCGCCCGCGAGCCTCGCGCCGTCCCGCCAGCCCGCGATGTGGCTGGTCCTCGCGGGCGTCGCCGTCGCCACGGTCGTGGCCGTCCTCGCCGGTGCGCGCGCGGGCTGCTTCGCGCTCTCCGGGCTGCTCGCCGTCGCGGGCGTGTGCCGCGCGGCGATCCCGGGCCCCGGCCCGGTCGGCATCACCGTCCGGTCGCGCGGGCTCGACGTCTTCTTCTTCCTCGCGCCCGCAGCGGTCATGGCGTTCCTCGCGCTGAGCCTGGACCAGGGCGAGCTCTGACGTCCCCGCGCGGAGCGCGGCGGACGTGCGGCCCGCGCGACGTGCGAACCCGCGCGACGAGCGACCCGCACGAGGTGCGGCCTGCACGAGGTGCGGCCTGCACGAGGTGCGGCCTGCACGACGACGGGCCCGGACCGCGTGCGCGGTCCGGGCCCGTCGGGCGTGCGAGAGGGTCAGGCCCGCGGGGTCGTGCCCTCGCCGGGGGCCGGGGCGTCGGGGTCGTCGGTCTCGACCTCCGTCTCGACGACCTCCTCGACCGCGACCACGTCGCCGTTCTCGTCCGTGACGACGACCGCCTCCTCGACGACGGTGCCCGCACCGGCGCCGACGACGGCCGCGCCCGCACCGGCGGCGGCGCCACCGGCGACCTCGGCCTCGGTCAGCGTGACGACGTGGTCCTCGCCGAGCAGGTCGTCCTGCTTCGGGGCGAACGCGAACGCCCGGTAGAAGAGGCCCGCGATCGCGGCGCCGAGGAGCGGCGCGACCCAGAAGACCCACTGCTGCTTCCACAGGTCCCCGTCGCCCGCGAAGACGGCCGACGCCATGGAGCGGGCCGGGTTGAGCGACGCGTTCGTGACGGGCACCGCGACGAGGATCAGGGCGGTGAGGGTGAGGCCGATGACGACCGGCGCGTACTGCACGGTCGCGCGCTTGTCGGTCACGCCGAGGATCACGCCGACGAACACCGCCGTCGCGATGGTCTCGATGAGCAGCGCGGCGAGCAGCCCGAACTCGGTGCCGCCCTGCGACGCCGTGGAGAGGGACGAGAAGTCGCCGTAGCCGTTCGCGGTCGAGACGAACAGGCCGCCGCGGTCCTCCTGCCCGACGAGCGCGGGCAGCGAGCTCGGGACGGTGGCGAGCAGGACGAGGCCCGCGAGGAGCGCGCCGACGAGCTGCGCGACCCAGTAGGGCAGCACGTCGCGCCACGCGGTGCGGCCGCCGATGGCGGCGCCGAGCGTCACCGCCGGGTTGAAGTGGCCGCCGGAGACGTTGCCGACGGCGGCGGCGCCGGCGAGCAGCGCGAGGCCGCCCGCGAGAGCGACCGCGAGGGCGTTCTGCTGGCTGACGAAGGTGTACAGCGCCACACCGATGATCGCGAGGACGAGGAAGAACGTGCCGAAGACCTCGGCGCCGAGGCGCGCGAGGAGGCTGGGCTGGACGACAGCGACGGCCTCGGTCTGCGCGGGGCGCGCGTCGTCGACGTAGCCCTCCGGTGCGCCGGGAGCGGTGGTGTCCTGGGACATGATGATCCTGTCTGGTTCGGTGGGAACTTCGGGCAGTCCCGGCCCGGTGTGCCGCGGTGCGGCACCGGCGGGCCGTCGGGACGACGGCACGATGCCTGACCGAGTGCCCGGCCATTCCGGCATCTGGGGGCATCTTGCCACCACCACCCGGGAGATGCGTGGGAATCTGCGGTGCTGCACCTGAGAACGGACGCCAAGTCTCACGATCCGAACGGTCCGCCGGGCGTCGCCAAAGTATCTTGACGTCGAGAAGTCGAGTACCCTGGACCGCGGTCAGCAACGCCCTCGTGTGCGACGGACCGGGCCCACGGGCCGCACGGTCGCCGTCCGACACCCGGGGGCTCCAGTCCCCGACAGTTGGAGCGATCTGCGCATGGGCAAGATCAAGGTCGTCAACCCGGTCGTCGAGCTCGACGGCGACGAGATGACGCGCATCATCTGGCAGTTCATCAAGGACCGCCTCATCCACCCGTACCTCGACGTGGACCTCAAGTACTACGACCTGTCGATCCAGAACCGCGACGCGACCGACGACCAGGTCACGATCGACGCCGCGCACGCGATCAAGCAGTACAACGTCGGCGTCAAGTGCGCGACGATCACGCCCGACGAGGCGCGTGTCGAGGAGTTCGGCCTGAAGAAGATGTGGGTCTCGCCGAACGGCACGATCCGCAACATCCTCGGTGGCGTCGTCTTCCGCGAGCCGATCATCATCTCCAACATCCCGCGCCTCGTGCCGGGCTGGAACAAGCCGATCATCATCGGCCGTCACGCCCACGGCGACCAGTACAAGTCGACGAACTTCAAGGTCCCCGGCCCGGGCAAGATCACGATGACGTTCGAGCCGGCCGACGGCTCCGAGGCGCAGAAGTTCGAGGTCGTGACCATGCCCGAGGAGGGCGGCGTCGCGATGGGCATGTACAACTTCAACGAGTCGATCCGCGACTTCGCGCGCGCCTCGTTCGCGTACGGCCTCCAGCGCGAGTACCCCGTGTACCTCTCGACCAAGAACACGATCCTCAAGGCCTACGACGGCGCCTTCAAGGACATCTTCCAGGAGGTGTTCGACGCCGAGTTCGCCGAGGCGTTCGCCGCCAAGGGCCTCACCTACGAGCACCGCCTCATCGACGACATGGTCGCCTCGGCCATGAAGTGGGAGGGCGGCTACGTCTGGGCCTGCAAGAACTACGACGGCGACGTCCAGTCCGACACCGTCGCGCAGGGCTTCGGCTCGCTCGGCCTCATGACGTCGGTCCTCATGACCCCGGACGGCCAGACCGTCGAGGCCGAGGCCGCGCACGGCACGGTGACGCGCCACTACCGCCAGCACCAGCAGGGCAAGCCGACGTCGACGAACCCGATCGCGTCGATCTTCGCCTGGACGCGCGGCCTCATGCACCGCGGCAAGCTCGACGGCACGCCCGAGGTCACCGAGTTCGCGCAGACGCTCGAGGACGTCGTCATCAAGACGGTCGAGTCCGGCAAGATGACGAAGGACCTCGCGCTCCTCATCGGCCCGGACCAGGAGTGGCTGACCACGGAGGAGTTCCTCGCCGCGCTCGACGAGAACCTCAAGGCGCGCCTGGGCTGACCCGGCCCGCACCGCACGCCCGACGGCGGCGTCCCCTGCGCAGGGGGCGCCGCCGTCGTCGTGCCCGGGGGCCGCAGAGGCGGGAGTCGGCACCGGCGGGCGCGCCGCCCCGCGCGTCCGGGCGGGTCGCGTTGTGGGAGAGTGAGCGCATGACTTCCCCCGTGAACGTGACGGTGACCGGCGCGGCCGGTCAGATCGGTTACGCGCTGCTGTTCCGCATCGCGTCGGGCCAGATGCTCGGCCCCGACACCCCCGTGCGCCTGCGCCTCCTCGAGATCCCGCAGGGCGTGAAGGCCGCCGAGGGCACGGCCATGGAGCTGGACGACTGCGCGTTCCCGCTGCTCGCCGGCATCGACATCTTCGACGACCCGACGCCCGCGTTCGAGGGCACGAACGTCGCGCTCCTCGTGGGCGCCCGCCCGCGCGGCCCGGGCATGGAGCGCGGCGACCTGCTCGAGGCGAACGGCGGCATCTTCAAGCCGCAGGGCCAGGCGATCAACGCGGGTGCGGCGGACGACGTCCGCGTCCTCGTCGTCGGCAACCCCGCGAACACGAACGCGCTCATCGCGGCGTCGAACGCGCCCGACGTCCCGAAGGACCGGTTCACCGCGATGACGCGCCTGGACCACAACCGCGCGCTCACGCAGGTCGCGAAGCGTGCGGGCGTCCCGGTGTCCGAGGTGCGCAAGGTGACCATCTGGGGCAACCACTCGGCCACGCAGTACCCGGACCTCTTCCACGCGGACGTCGCGGGCACGCCGGGCGCGCGGCTCGCCGAGGACCGCGAGTGGCTGGAGGGCACGTTCATCCCGACGGTCGCGAAGCGCGGCGCGGCGATCATCGAAGCGCGCGGCGCGTCGTCGGCGGCGTCGGCGGCGAACGCGGCGATCGACCACGTGCACGACTGGGTCCTGGGCACGCCCGAGGGCGACTGGACGAGCGCGGGCGTCGTGTCGGACGGGTCGTACGGCGTCCCGACCGGCCTCATCTCGTCGTTCCCGGTGGTCTCGCGCGGCGGGTCGTGGGAGATCGTCCAGGGCCTGGAGCTCTCGGAGTTCTCGCGCGGGCGCGTCGACGCGTCGGTCGCGGAGCTCCAGGAGGAGCGTCAGGCCGTCGAGGAGCTCGGCCTGGTCTGAGCCGTACCTGCGCGGCCCGGGTCCTTCGGGACCCGGGCCGCGCTGCGTCCGGGGCCGGGCAGGGCCGACGCGAGCCGGCCCGGCTCGGCCCCGCGCCGACCGGGCCGGGCAGGGCTGCGGGCTGCGAAAATCCCTGCGTCGGCGGGGGTGGGTCGCCGTAGGGTCGTGGGGCCATGATCGACGCCTCCCTGCCGACCGAGCAGCCCACGAACCCCCCGTCCGACCCGCACGCCGCGCCGTCGGCCGCCGCCCCGCGCTCGCCCGACCCGGCCCGGCGCCTGGACTGGCGCCGCCTGCGGGGGCCGCAGGCCGTCGTCGCGCTGCTCGCGCTCACCGTGGGCGCGGTCGGCGCCGCGCTGGGCACCGTCATCGCCGGGTGGCTCGCCGAGGACCCGACGACGGCGACGCTCCAGCTCCTCGCCGCGTGCGTCGTCGGCGCGGCGCTGCTCGACACCGTCGGCCAGGTCGTGTGGGCGGGCGTGGTCGACCGCGCCGAGGGCCGCCTGCGCGGCGACCTCCTCACCGCGGCGCTGCACCAGCCGCTCGCCACGCTCACGGAGCAGGCGGTCGGCGAGGTGCTCGACCGCGTCGACGACGACACGCACGCCGTCGGCACGCTCGTGCGCCGTCAGCTCTGGGGCGCGGGCCGCACCGTCGTCGGCGTGCTGCCGATGTGGGTCGTCGCCGGCCTCACCTGGTGGCCGGCGTGGGTCCTCTTCCCGGTGCTGGGGGCGGTCGCGTGGTTCATCGTACGCCCGATGCTGGGCGAGATCGCGCGCCGCAAGGTCATCGAGGAGATGGCGTGGACGGACCACGCCGCGGCGTTCGAGGAGTCCGTCGCCGCGCGGGACGACCTGCGCACGAGCCTCGGGCAGTCGTTCGCGATCCGGCGCCTCGCCGAGCGCTCGGCCCGGGTGCACCGGAAGTTCGAGGCCGTGCTCGTCGTCGAGGCGCGCATGCTCCGCCGCGCCGGTCTCGTGCTCGCCTCGCTGCTCGCGGGCGTGGCCGTGGCGGGCGCCGCGCTCGCCGCGGACGGCGACCTGGGCGTCGACCGGCTCGTCACCCTGTTCCTCGTGACCGCGCTCTTCGTCGGGCAGGTGGACAACCTGGTCCACCACCTCCCGGACATCCAGGAGGGGCTGGGCGCGCTCACGCGCATCCGGCAGATGCTCGCCGTCGAGCCCGAGCCGACGGGCGGGCGCACGCTGCCCGCCGGGCCGGTCGGGATCGAGGTGCGCGACCTGCACTTCTCCTACGCCGAGGGCACGTTCGCGCTCGACGGGGTGGACCTGCACGTCCCCGCGGGGGAGACGGTCGCGCTCGTCGGGCGCACCGGCTCGGGCAAGTCGACCCTCGCGTCGCTGCTCTCGCGCGCGGTCGAGCCGCCGCGCGGCGCCGTGCTCGTCGGCGGCGTGGACGTGCGCGACCTCGACCTCCAGGCGCTGCGCGCGGCCGTCGGCGTCGTCACGCAGCGCACCGAGATCCTCGCGGGCACGCTCGCGGAGAACGTCGCGCTGTTCGCGGACGTCCCGCGGTCCGACGTCGAGGCGGCCGTGCGCGAGCTGCGGCTCGACGACTGGGTCGCGGGCCTGCCCGACGGCCTGGACACCCTGCTCGGTCCCGGCGGGACCTCGCTCTCCGCGGGGGAGGAGCAGCTCGTCGCGTTCGCGCGCCTGCTGGTGCGCGACGTGCAGGTCGTCGTGCTCGACGAGGCGACGGCGCGCATGGACCCGCTCACGGAGGCGCGCGTCGTCGCCGCGTCGGAGCGGCTGCTCGCGGGGCGCACGGGCGTGCTCGTGGCGCACCGGCTCACGACGATCGAGCGGGCAGGGCTGCTGGCCGTCCTCGACCACGGCCGGGTCGTGCAGCAGGGCGAGCGCGCCGCGCTCGCCCACGCCCCCGGTCCCTACCGCGACCTGCTCGTCGCGAGCGTCGCGCAGGACGGCGGCCCGGGCGGCGACGACGTCGACGACCTCGCCCCCGGCGACCCGGCGCCCGCCGCCGTGCCCGCGGCGTCCGCGGCCGTGCAGGACCACGCGGTCGCGCAGGACGACGCGGGCGCCGAGGGCGAGACGCCCGCGGCCCGCGCCTCCGACGCGGTCGGCGGACGCCGGCGGCGTGGCGAGCCGCCGGTCCTCGACGACCCGGGCGACGGGCCGAGCCTCGCGCGCGGCGTCGCGCACGCGCTGTTCGTCCGCCCGGCGTGGGGCGTCGTGGGCGCGGTCCTGTTCCTCGTCACGAGCCTCGTCTCGGCCCAGGGTGCCGTCACCGGCTTCCTCTGGGGACAGGCGGTCCAGGACCTCGGCTCCGGCTTCCCGGCGCGTCAGCTCGTGCCGCTCGCCGTGCTGCTCGTGGTCGCGCCCCTGTGCCTCGCGTGGGCGCTGTACGTCTACCCGCGCTGGTGGGTCGAGGTGCTGCTGCGCGTGCGCATGGCGGTCATGGCGGGCCAGACCCGTCAGCACCGGCTCACGGCCACGCCGCCCGGCGAGGTCGTCGCCCGTGCCATGGACGCCGACCGGTTCGTCCGGTATGCCGACCGCTGGGTCGACTTCGTCAACGGCCTCGTCATCGCGGGCGTCACCGCGCTGCTCAGCCGGTCGTGGCTCGCCGGCGCGGTGCTCCTCGCCGTCATGGTCGTGTCCGCGGCGGCGTCGGCGCTCGGGCGGCCGATCGCCGGGCGGTCGGCAACCCGGTCGTCGGCCGCGCGCGCCCGGTTCGGCCGCGCGCTCGTCTCGGCGCTCGACTCCGCGCGGACGGTGAAGCTCGCCGCCCGTACGCCGCAGGTGCACGCGCACCTGCGCGAGGTGGACGCCGGGCGCGTGCGCGCCGCCGTCTTCGAGCACCGCGTGCAGGCCGCGCTCGACGGTGTCCCCCTCGTCATGATCCAGCTCGGCGTCGTCGCGGCGTGGGCCGGGCTGCTCACCGGGACGTGGGACCTCGCGACGGCGCTCCTCGTCGCCAACGCCGTGACCGGCTTCGGCTGGTTCGGGGTCGTCGCGGGCGCCGTCGTGACCGAGGCGCCCGGCACGCGCTCGTGGCAGCGCGCGACGAGCCGGTTCGCCGCCGGGACGGACCTCATGGACCTGCCGCCCGGCGTCGACCTGCTCACGGGCGCCGCCCCCACGCCCGACCCGGGCCCCCGGCGGCCGCTCGAGCGGATCGACCTGGACGGCGTGACCGCGCTGCACGACGACGGCACGATCGGCGTCCAGGACGTGGACCTGTCCGTCGGCCGCGGCGAGCTCGTCCTGCTGCTCGGGCAGGTCGGCGCGGGCAAGTCGAGCCTGCTCTCGGCGCTCGCGGGCCTCATGGAGCACACGGGCCGCATCCGCTGGAACGGCACGGACGTCGTCGACGCCCAGACGTTCCTGCGGCCGGGCCAGGTCGCGCACGTCGCGCAGGTGCCGCGCGTGCTCTCCGGGACGTTCGCGGACAACGTGCGGCTCGGCCACGAGCGCGACGTCCACGGGCCCGTCGCGGCCGCGCGTCTCGAGCGGGACGTCGTCGAGGCGGGCGGGCACGAGGCGCTCGTCGGGCACCGCGGCGTCCGGCTCTCGGGCGGCCAGGTCCAGCGGCTCGCCCTGGCGCGGGCGCTCGCGACCGACGCCGAGCTGCTGCTGGCCGACGACGTCTCCAGCGCGCTCGACGCGGCGACGGAGATCGAGCTGTGGGAGTCGCTGCGCGAGCGGGGGACCACGGTCGTGGGCGCGACGTCCAAGCGCGCGGCGCTCGCCCGGGCGGACCGCGTGGTCGTGCTCGACGAGGGCCGGGTCGCCGCCGTCGGGCCGTGGTCCGAGCTCGCCCCGCGCTGGGGCCATCTCGCGGGCTGACCACCGCGACCTCCCGGACCCGGGGCCGCCCCTCGCCAGGACTTCCTGAGCGGGGCGACCCCGGGTTCGTCGTGTCCGGGCAACGGCGCGGCACAGCGCGGGCGCGTCGTTTGCCGAACCTTGCTGCAACTTTCTGCAACCAGTACAGTTCGGCTCAGCCGTACGCTGAGAAAGCCGCGGTCGACGTCGCCCGCTGCTGGTCCCGTCGTCCGCGTCCTTGCCGGCACCTGCCTGCTCACGCCTGCGGTCCCGCACCAGCCACCGGACGAGGGAGTCCTCATGACCTCCACGCCGCGACGTCGCCGCGTCCCGCGCACACCGTCGCCCCACCCATCCGACACCACGCCCCGCCGCACGCGCGGGGCCCGCACGACGGCGTCGGTCACCGCCGTCGCGCTCGCCACCTCGGGCCTGGCGGGCGTCACGCTCGCCGCGTTCGCCGCCCCCGCCGCGGGGGCCGACGAGCGCACGCTCGCCCTCGTGGGCGACCTCCAGTCCGAGCTCGGCTGCCCCGCCGACTGGGACCCCGCGTGCGCGGCGACCGAGCTCGCGCCCACCGACGCCGCCGGCATCTGGTCCGCCGACTTCGAGGTGCCCGCGGGCACCTACGAGTACAAGGTCGCCTACGACGACGCGTGGGACGAGGCGTACGGGCGCGAGGGCGGCCAGGACAACGCGCCCCTCGTGCTCGGCGGCGACGCGACCGTGCGCGTCACGTTCGACGAGTCGACCCACCGCATCGCGCTCACGCCGCTCGGGCTCGCGGGCGGCTACGACGAGGCGCAGGACGCCGACCTCGTGGTGCCCCCCGTGCGCCAGCCCGGGTCGGACGAGCGCTTCTACTTCGTCATGACCGACCGGTTCGCGAACGGCGACCCGTCGAACGACACGGCGGGGCTCGGCGACGACCCGCTCGTCTCCGGGTTCGACCCGACGAACAAGGGCTTCTACCAGGGCGGCGACATCGCGGGCCTGCGGCAGAACCTCGACTACGTCGAGGGCCTCGGCACGACGGCGATCTGGCTCACGCCGTCGTTCAAGAACCAGCCGGTCCAGGGCACGGGCGCCGACGCGTCGGCGGGCTACCACGGCTACTGGATCACCGACTTCACGCAGATCGACCCGCACCTCGGCACCAACGCCGAGCTCGAGGCGCTCATCGACGAGGCGCACGACCGCGGGATCAAGGTCTACTTCGACATCATCACGAACCACACGGCCGACGTGATCGACTACGAGGAGAAGCAGTACTCGTACGTCGACCAGGCCACGTCGCCGTACCGCGACGCCGAGGGCACCGTGTTCGACCCGGCGGACCACGCGGGCACCGGCGACTTCCCGGCGCTGGACGCCGCGACGTCGTTCCCGTACACGCCGGTCGTCCCCGCGGGCAAGGAGGACCTCAAGGTCCCGGCCTGGCTCAACGACCCGACGCTGTACCACAACCGCGGCAACTCGACGTGGACCGGGGAGTCCGTGACGTACGGGGACTTCGACGGCCTCGACGACCTCATGACCGAGCACCCGACGGTCGTCGACGGGTTCGTCGACGTCTACCAGGACTGGATCGACCTCGGCATCGACGGCTTCCGCATCGACACCGTCAAGCACGTGAACTTCGAGTTCTGGGAGACGTGGACCACCGAGGTCCTCGACTACGCGCACGCGCAGGGCAAGGACGACTTCTTCATGTTCGGCGAGGTGTACGACGCCGACGCGGCGAAGCTCTCGCCCTACGTGCGCAAGACGGACATGAGCTCGACGCTGGACTTCACGTTCCAGTCCGCCGCGACGAGCTTCGCGAGCGGGAACAGCGCCAAGGGCCTCGCGTCGCTCTTCGCGAGCGACGACATGTACACGACGCCGACGACGAACGTTCAGGCGCTGCCGACGTTCCTCGGCAACCACGACATGGGCCGCGTCGGGTACATGCTCGCGAGCACCGACGACCCGCTCGCGCGCGACGAGCTCGCGCACGACCTCATGTACCTGACCCGCGGGCAGCCGGTCGTGTACTACGGCGACGAGCAGGGCTTCGCGGGGAAGGGCGGCGACAAGGACGCGCGCCAGACCCTGTTCGCGACCCAGGTCGACGAGTACGCCGACCAGCCGCTCGTCACCGGCGAGCAGGCGGGCAGCGTGGACCGCTTCGGCACCGACGCGCCGCTCTACGCGCACATCGCCGAGCTCGCCGCGCTGCGCGAGGCGCACCCGGCGCTGGGCGACGGCGCCCAGGTGGAGCGCTACGTCGAGAACGGCGCGGGCGTGTACGCGTTCAGCCGCGTCGACCGCGAGGAGAAGGTCGAGCACCTGGTCGCACTGAACAACGCGGCGCAGGAGCGGACGGCGACGTTCACGACCCTCACGCCCGGCGCCTCGTACGAGGTGCTCTACGGCGAGCAGGCCGCCCCCGTCACCGCCGACGCGGACGGCGTCGTCACGCTGACCGTCCCGGCGACGGGCACGGTCGTGCTGCGGGCCGACCGCGAGGTCGGCGCGGACTCGTCGGGCGACATCGCCCTCACCGTGCCGCAGGCCGGGGGAGCGGTCACGGGCGTCGCGCCGGTGACCGCCACCGTCGACCCGGACGCGTGGGCCGAGACGTCGTTCGCGTGGCGCGAGGTCGGGAGCGCCGAGTGGCACCCGCTCGGCACCGCGGAGGACACGGCACCGCGCGTCTTCCACGACGTCGCGGGGCTCGCCGACGGCACGCTCGTCGAGTACCGCGCGGTGACGACCGACGCCGACGGCGACCGCGCCGCCGCGTCCACGTTCGCGAGCGTCGGGGTCGACGTGAGCGGGGTCGTCGGCGAGGAGCCCGAGCCCGAGATCGACCTCGTGACCGTGCCCGGCAGCCACAACGCGGCCATGGGCTGCGCGGGCGACTGGGCCCCGGGCTGCGAGGCCGCGAAGCTCACGAAGCGCGCGGACGGCGTCTACGCGGGCACGTTCGACGTCCCCGCCGGGACGTACGAGTACAAGGTCGCGATCAACGGGTCGTGGACCGTGAACTACGGCGTCGGCGGTGTGCAGGACGGCACCAACGCGACGTACACGACGGCCGGCGGCCCGGTGACGTTCTACTGGGACCCGGTGAGCAAGGACTTCTCGAGCACCGCGCAGGGGCCGATCGTCACGCTCGCGGGCTCGTTCCAGGACCAGGTCGGCTGCCCCGGCTCGTGGGCGCCCGACTGCCTGGCGTCCTGGCTCAAGGACCCGGACGGCGACGGCGTCTACACCTGGTCGACCGACCGCCTCGCGGCCGGCGCGTACGAGGGCAAGGTCGCGCACGGCCTGAGCTGGGCCGAGAACTACGGCGTCGGCGGCGCGCGCGACGGGGCGAACTACCAGTTCTCCGTCGGCGACGGCGAGCTGGTCACGTTCTCCTACGACCTCGCGTCCCACGTCCTGACGATCGACGTCGCGAACCCGCCTCTCCCCGGCACCGGCCAGGAGGCCGCGCACTGGGTGCGCGAGGGCGTCGTCGCCTGGCCGGGCGACCTCGGCACGGGCGACGAGTGGACCCTGTGGTCCGCCCCGCAGGGCGGGCTCTCGGTCACCCCGGGCGGCGCCGACGGCGAGGTGCAGGCCCCGGAGGGCACGGCGTCGTACACGCTCCAGGTCGACCCGTCGGGCCTGCCCGACGACGTCGCGGCCGAGTTCCCCGCGCTCGCCGGGCACACCGCGCTGCGCGTGCTCGACGACGGCGAGCCGCTCGACCGCGCGGAGGTCGAGGCGGCGCTCACGGGCCAGCTGCTCGTCACCCGGGCCGACGATGGCGCGCTCACGGCCGCGACCGGGGTCCAGGTGCCGGGCGTCGTCGACGACCTGTTCGCCGAGGACGCCGCCGAGCGCGAGCTCGGCGTCTCGTGGCACGCCAACGGCAAGTGGGCGTCGTTCGCGCTGTGGGCGCCGACGGCGAAGGCCGTCTCGGTGCTCGCGTGGCCCGCGGGGGCGTCGCTCGACGACGACCCGCGCCGGTTCGAGGCCGCCCGCCAGGCCGACGGCACGTGGACCCTCGACGGCAAGGCGGCCGACAAGAAGCTCGGCGGCGCGGCCGTCGGCTGGAAGGGCGCGCGCTACCTCTACGAGGTGCAGGTCTACGTCCCGAGCACGGGGAAGGTCGAGACGAACGTCGTCACCGACCCGTACTCGGTGGGTCTCACGCTCGACTCCACGCACTCGGTGGCCGTCGACCTCGACGACCCCGCGTTCCGCCCGAGCGCCTGGGAGGGCACGCCCGCCCCGGTCGTCGAGCGGTCGGTCGACCAGACGATCTACGAGCTCCACGTCCGGGACTTCTCGATCTCCGACGAGACGGTCCCGGCGGAGCGGCGCGGCACGTACCTCGCGTTCGCGGAGAAGGACTCGGCCGGCATGACGCACCTGCGCGAGCTCGCGGACGCGGGCGTCACCACGGTGCACCTGCTCCCGACGTTCGACATCGCGTCGATCCCCGAGGACCGCGCGGCCCAGGCCACGACCGGCGACCTCACCGGGTTCGCGCCCGACTCGCCCGAGCAGCAGGCCGCGGTCGCGGCGGTGCAGGCGCAGGACGGCTTCAACTGGGGCTACGACCCGTGGCACTTCAGCACGCCGGAGGGGTCGTACGCCCTCGACGCGGACGGCGGCGCGCGCGTGGCCGAGTTCCGCACCATGGTCGGCTCGCTCCACGGTGCCGGGCTGCAGGTCGTGCTCGACCAGGTGTTCAACCACACCGCCGCGAGCGGGCAGGACGCGAAGTCCGTCCTCGACAAGGTCGTGCCGGGCTACTACCACCGGCAGAACCCGACCACCGGCTCCGTCGAGACGAGCACGTGCTGCCAGAACGTCGCGACCGAGCACGCGATGGCGGGCAAGCTCATGGTCGACTCGGTCGTCACGTGGGCGAAGGACTACCGCGTCGACGGGTTCCGCTTCGACCTCATGGGCCACCACTCGAAGCAGAACATGCTCGACGTCCGGGCCGCGCTCGACGAGCTCACGCTCGCCGAGGACGGCGTCGACGGGAAGTCCGTCTACCTGTACGGCGAGGGCTGGGACTTCGGCGAGGTCGCGGGCAACGCGCTGTTCGAGCAGGCCACGCAGGGCCAGCTCGGCGGCACGGGCATCGGCACCTTCTCCGACCGGCTGCGCGACGCCGTGCACGGCGGCTCGCCCGTCGACGGCGCCACGACGTTCACGCAGGGCTTCGGCACGGGCCTCGCGACCGACCCGAACGGGCAGCCCGCCCGGGCGGGGGAGCCGGGGACCGTGAACGACGGGTCCGCGGACGAGCTCGCCGACCTCGGTCACCAGACCGACCTCGTGCGTCTCGGCCTCGCGGGCAACCTGCGCGACTACACGCTCGTCACGTCGACGGGCGAGGAGAAGCGCGGCGACGAGATCGACTACCGCGGGGCGCCGGCCGGCTACGCCGACTCGCCCGAGGAGGTCGTGACCTACGTCGACGCGCACGACAACGAGACGCTGTTCGACCTGCTCGCGCTCAAGCTCCCGGCCGACACGCCGATGGACGAGCGCGTGCGCATGAACACGGTCTCGCTCGCGACCGCGGCGCTCTCCCAGACGCCGTCGTTCTGGCACGCGGGCACGGACCTGCTGCGGTCGAAGTCGCTCGACCGCAACAGCTACGACTCGGGCGACTGGTTCAACGCGATCGACTGGACCGGTCAGGACAACGGGTTCGGCAAGGGCCTGCCGATGGCGGCCGACAACGAGGACAAGTGGCCGCTCATGGCCCCGCTCCTCGCGGACCCGGCGCTCAAGCCGTCGCCCGACGACATCGCCACCGCGTCGGCGCAGGCGCAGGACCTCCTGCGGCTGCGGCACTCGACCGAGCTGTTCCGGCTCGGCGACCCGGAGCTCATCCGGGAGAAGGTCACCTTCCCGGGTGCCGGGCCGGACCAGGTCCCGGGCGTCGTGGCGATGGCGGTGGACGACACCGTCGGCACCGACGTCGACCCCGCGCTCGACGGGCTCCTCGCCGTCTTCAACGCCTCCCCGGACGAGGTCACCGTCCCGCTGTCCGCGCTCGCGGGCCGCGAGTACGTGCTCTCGCCCGTGCAGCAGGAGGGGAGCGACGACGTCGTGCGCGGCACCGCCTGGGACGCGGCCACCGGCACGGTGACCGTCCCCGGGCGGTCCGTCGCCGTCCTCGTGGTGCCGCAGGCCGGGGCGGAGCTGCCCGTGTCCGTCGACGTGCGGACGCGCTGCCTCGCGGGCAAGGCGTACGTCGCGGTCCGGGCGACGAACGACGGCGCCGTGCCGGTCGACGTCCGGCTCGCCACGCCGTTCGGGCAGAAGGCGGTCGCGGACGTCGCGCCCGGCAAGAACGCCTACCAGTCGTTCGCGACGCGCCAGAAGGCGGTCGCGGCCGGCGATGCCACGGTGACCGCCACCGCGGTGGTCGACGGCGAGGAGGTCACCTCGACCTTCACCGTCGAGCACGAGGGGGCCACCTGCTCCTGAGCCGACCGCCGAGGTAGGACGACCCGCCGAGGGAGAGCCCTGGTCATCACCAGGGCTCTCCCTCGGCCTACCCGGGGTCTACCTCGGCGCACCCCGGTCCGCGTCGTTGTCTCCCGGGGGGCTGGTGCTAGCGTCGCGAGCCGTGACCACCTCGCCCTCGCCCGCCGTCCGCCCGACGGCGGGTCTCGTCTTCCGTCCGGCCGTCGCCGCCGACCTGCCCCGGGTGGTCGAGCTCATCGCCGACGACGCGATCGCGCGCGCCCGCACCGGCGAGGTCGGCCCCGAGCACGAGGCGGCGTTCGCCGCGATCGACGCGGACCCGAACAACGCCCTGGTGGTCGTGGAGCGCGGCGGCGAGGTCGTGGGCACCATGCAGGTCACGGTCGTCCCGGGGATCTCGCGCGGCGGTGCGTCGCGGCTGCTGGTCGAGGCCGTCCGGGTCGACCGGCGGCTGCGAGGGCAGGGCGTCGGCCGCGCCATGATGGCCTGGGCGCACGCGTGGGGTGTCGCGCGTGGCTGCGCGCTCGCCCAGCTCACGTCCGACAAGCGACGCACGGACGCCCACCGGTTCTACCGGTCGCTCGGTTACGAGCAGTCGCACGAGGGCTTCAAGCGCCCGCTCCCACCTCGCTAGGCCCGCTCCCACCTCGCGAGGCCCGGACGGCCGGCACCGCCGCGGCCGCCTCGGTGCACCACGCCTGTCGGCAGCGCTGTGTGCGCTCTCGCCTGAAAGCGCTCTCAAGCATTCACGTCCTGATCGCTTGGGCCAGACCGCACGTGTTCGCGCTCACATCCGGGGCATATGTCTGCGCTGTCATAGGACCAAGGTCGCTATTCGATCACAGTTCGCCCCGGCCTTGCGTTCAGGAGTTGACGCCAAGATCGCGACGGGCATAGCGTCGGGCCCGCTCGGACGGCGCTGAGGGTGTCCGGGTCCGCGGGGCACAGGTGCCCCGCGCGCTGTCCTCGGCAGGAGGAGGTCCGATGACGGACGAGCGCGTGATCCTCGAGATGCGGGGCATCACCAAGGAGTTCCCGGGCGTGCGCGCCCTCGACGACGTCAACCTGCGCGTCCGCGCAGGGGAGATCCACGCGATCTGCGGGGAGAACGGCGCCGGCAAGTCGACGCTCATGAAGGTGCTCTCGGGCGTGTACCCGCACGGCACGTACACGGGCGACATCTACTACGAGGGTGCCGAGGTCCGGTTCAAGGACATCCGCTCGAGCGAGCAGGCGGGCATCGTCATCATCCACCAGGAGCTCGCGCTCATCCCGGAGCTCTCGATCACCGAGAACATCTTCCTCGGCAACGAGGTCAAGGGGTCGTTCGGCATCGACTGGGGCGTGGCGCGGCGCCGGGCGGAGGAGCTCATGGCCCGCGTCGGGCTCCAGGAGTCGCCCGACGCCCAGATCAAGAACATCGGTGTCGGCAAGCAGCAGCTCGTGGAGATCGCCCGCGCGCTGGCGAAGGACGTGCGCCTACTCATCCTCGACGAGCCGACGTCCGCGCTCAACGAGGAGGACTCGGAGCACCTGCTCGACCTGCTGCGCGGCCTGCGCTCCCGCGGCATGACGAGCATCATCATCTCCCACAAGCTCAACGAGATCGAGGCCATCGCGGACTCGATCACGATCATCCGCGACGGCCGCTCGATCGAGACGCTCGACGTGAAGCACGACGCCGTCGACGAGGACCGCATCATCCGCGGCATGGTTGGCCGGTCGCTCGAGTCGCGCTTCCCCGACCACACCCCGTCGATCGGCGAGACCTTCTTCGAGGTCGAGGGGTGGACCGTCGAGCACCCCGAGGTGCCCGGCCGCCTCGTGTGCAAGGGGTCGACCTTCCACGTGCGACGCGGTGAGATCGTCGGCTTCGCCGGGATCATGGGCGCGGGGCGCACCGAGCTCGCGCGCTCGATCTTCGGGCGCACCTACGGGCGCTACCTCTCCGGCGTCGTCCGCATCGACGGGCGCGAGGTCTCCATGCCCACGGTGCTCTCGGCGATCGAGAACCGCATCGCGTACGTCCCCGAGGACCGCAAGTCCCTCGGCCTCAACCTGCTCGACACGATCCTGGGCACGATCCAGTCGGCGAACCTGCCGCGCATCGCGAAGGCCGGCGTCATCGACCGCGACGCGGCGTTCGTCGCGGCGGAGGGCTACCGCAAGGCGTTCTCCATCAAGGCGCCGAGCGTGCACGAGGGCGTCGCGAAGCTCTCCGGCGGCAACCAGCAGAAGGTGCTGCTCGCCAAGTGGATGTACACCGAGCCGGAGCTCCTCATCCTCGACGAGCCGACGCGCGGGATCGACGTCGGCGCCAAGTACGAGATCTACGGGCTCGTCCAGAAGCTCGCGGACGCGGGCCGCGGCGTGGTCGTCATCTCGTCGGAGCTGCCCGAGCTGCTCGGGCTGTGCGACCGCATCTACACCGTCTTCGAGGGGCGCATCACCGGTGAGGTCTCCCGGGCCGACGCGACCCAGGAGGGGCTCATGCGGCTCATGACCGGGACGCAGAGCGACGCGCCCGCCGACGCGGCCTGACCCGGCCGCCCCACCCCCAGCCACCCCGTCTCGACCGAGAAGGAACCACCGACGATGTCGTCCATCAAGCAGCTGCTGAGCGGCGGAGCGCGCCAGTTCGGCATGCTCTTCGCGCTCCTCGCCCTGATCATCTTCTTCCAGATCGCGACCGGGGGGCGCGTCCTCACCCCGAGCAACGCGCAGAACCTGCTCAACGGCAACTCCTACATCCTCATCCTCGCGATCGGCATGGTGCTCGTGATCATCGCGGGCCACATCGACCTGTCCGTCGGGTCGGTCGCGGCGGTGACCGGCATCATCGTCGCCCTCGCGATCCGGGACTGGGGGATCCCGTGGTGGCTCGGCATCCTCCTGGGGCTGTGCGTCGGCGCGGTCATCGGCGCGTGGCAGGGCTTCTGGGTCGCGTACGTCGGCATCCCGGGCTTCATCACGACCCTCGCCGGGATGATGATCTTCCGCGGCCTCAACCAGTACATCGGCAAGTCCAACACCGTCCCCGTCCCGACCGAGATCCAGTGGATCGGCGGCGGCTACCTGCCCGAGTGGGGACCGGGCACCGGTCTCAACAACTCGACGCTCCTGCTCGGCGTCCTCGCGATCGCGGCGGTCGTGTGGTCGGAGCTCCGCCGCCGGGCCAGCGCCCGCAAGCTCGGCGCCGACCCGGTCCCGACGTCGGTCGCCGTGACGCGCGTCGTCCTCTTCAGCGCCGTCATCGCCTACCTCACGTACCTCTACGGCTCGGGCCGCGTCGGGACCTCGATCCCCGTGCCCGCGGTCATCCTCATCCTGCTCGTCATCGTCTACCAGTTCGTCGCGCAGCGGACCGTCGGCGGCCGCCACGTGTACGCGGTCGGCGGCAACCGGGCCGCCGCGGCGCTGTCCGGCGTCGACATCAAGCGCACGAACTTCTTCGTCATGATGAACATGTCGGTCCTCGCGGCGCTCGCGGGCATGATCTTCATCGGCCGCTCGACCGCGTCCGGCCCCTTCGACGGCAACATGTGGGAGCTCGACGCGATCGCGGCCGTCTTCATCGGCGGCGCCGCCGTCTCGGGCGGCGTCGGCACGGTCGTCGGCTCCGTCATCGGCGGGCTCGTCATGGCCGTGCTCAACAACGGCCTGCAGCTCATGGGCATCGGCTCGGACCGCACCCAGATCATCAAGGGCCTCGTGCTCCTCATCGCGGTCGCGTTCGACGTCTACAACAAGGTGCAGGGCCGCCCGTCGATCATCGGGCTGATCTTCCCCTCGCGACGCGACAAGGGCACCGGTGCCGTCACCGGCGCCGACGACCCGCAGCCCGAGGTCCCGGTCGAGGCCGGCGCCACGGCCGCCAAGGGCTGAGCCCTCCCGAACCTTCCCGCACGACCCCCGGACCGCATCCGACGACGGATGCCCGACAGAAAGTGGTACCCATGAAGAAGCTCACCACGACGCTCCTGGCGCTCACCGCCGCGAGCGCGCTCGTGCTCAGCGGCTGCTCCTCCGAGCGCGGGGGCGACAGCGGTGGCGGCGAGACGTCCGGCGGCGGCGAGTCCGCGGCGGCCGGCTTCGAGGAGGGCGCGACGATCGGTGTCGCGCTGCCGCAGAAGACGTCGGAGAACTGGGTCCTCGCCGAGAGCCTGTTCAACGACGGTCTCGAGGAGGCCGGCTTCAAGCCGATCGTCCAGTTCGCCAACGGCGGCGTCTCCGAGCAGCAGAGCCAGATCGACGCGATGGTCGAGCAGGGCGCGAAGGTGATCATCGTCGGCGCGATCGACGGGTCGCAGCTCGGCACCCAGCTCAAGAACGCCAAGGACAACGGCGCGACCGTCATCGCCTACGACCGTCTCGTGAAGAACACGGACGCCGTGGACGAGTACATCGCGTTCGACAACTTCAAGGTCGGCGAGCTCCAGGGCCAGGCCCTGCTCCAGGGCCTCGAGGAGCGCAAGGGCGAGGCGCCGTACAACGTCGAGCTCATCGCCGGCTCGCCCGACGACGCGAACTCGACGCCGTTCTTCGAGGGCGCCATGAGCGTCCTCCAGCCGAAGATCGACGACGGCACGCTCGTCATCCCGTCGGGCCAGACGTCGTTCGAGCAGGTCGCGACGCAGGGCTGGAAGGCCGAGAACGCCCAGAAGCGCATGGACACGGTGCTCTCGGGCAGCTACTCCGACAAGGAGATCGACGGCGTCCTGTCGCCGAACGACACCCTGGCGCGCGCCGCCCTCACCTCGGCGAAGCAGGCCGGCAAGGAGACCCCGGTCATCACCGGCCAGGACTCCGAGGTCGAGTCCGTGAAGTCGATCGTCGCGGGCGAGCAGTACTCGACGATCTACAAGGACACGCGCAAGCTCGTCGAGGAGTCGATCAACGCGGTCACGGCGCTCCAGGCGGGCGACGAGCCGGAGATCAACGACACCGAGTCGTACGACAACGGCGTGAAGGTCGTCCCGGCCTTCCTGCTCGAGCCCGTCATCGTCACGCAGGAGAACGCCGCCGAGGTCTACGCGGGCGATCCCACCCTGGAGGAGCTCACCAAGTGACCCGTTCGCGCTGAGCGACCGGGAGGCGGCGGCGAACCGGCACGCCGCCGCACGACGGCCCCCGTCACGTCCGAGACGTGGCGGGGGCCGCCGTCGTGCGCGAGAGAGCGGCGGGCGCGCGACGGGGGTGCCGGGCGCGCGCGGCGGCTGCTCAGCGGAAGACGACGGTGCGGTGCCCGTCGAGGAGCACGCGGTGCTCCGCGTGCCAGCGGACGGCGCGCGCGAGCGTCTGGCGCTCGACGTCCTCGCCGATCGCGACGAGGTCCTCGACGCGGCGCGAGTGGTCGACGCGCTCGACGTCCTGCTCGATGATCGGGCCCTCGTCGAGGTCGCCCGTCACGTAGTGGGAGGTCGCGCCGATGAGCTTGACGCCGCGGTCGTGCGCCTGGGCGTACGGGCGCGCGCCCTTGAAGCTCGGCAGGAACGAGTGGTGGATGTTGATGATGCGCCCGGGCATCTCGCGGCACAGCTCGTCCGAGAGGATCTGCATGTACCGGGCGAGCACGACGAGCTCGACGTCGAGCTCGTCGACGAGCTCGCGCAGGCGCGCCTCGGCGACGGCCTTCGTGTCCCGCGTGACGGGCAAGTGGTGGAAGGGCTTGCCGTAGAACGACGCGATGTCCTCGAGGTCGCGGTGGTTGCCGACGACGCCGACGACCTCGATCGGCATGCCCTGCGAGCGCTCGCGGTACAGGAGGTCGACGAGGCAGTGCGGTGCCTTCGAGACCATGAGCAGGGTGCGCACGCGCCGCCCGACGACGTCGAGCCGCCACGTCATGGCGAACCGCGCCGCGACCTCCTCGACGGCCCGCTCGAGCTCGGCGCGCTCCGCGGCGGCCTCGACCTGGACGCGCATGAAGAACAGCCCGGAGAGCGGGTCGCCGAACTGCTGCGACTCGGTGATGTTGCCCCCGAGCCGCGCGAGGGCCCCGGCCACGGCGTGCACGATCCCCGGCCCGTCCGGGCACGAGAGCGTGAGGACCCAGTGCGTGGGTTCGCCGGTGGGGGGCTGCGCGGTGCGGGTCGCCGGGACGTCGGTGACGTCGGCGCCGCGGGGATCTGTCGTGGACACCCCTCAGAGGGTAGCCGCGCCCGCGCCCGGCAGGGGCCGCGTCCTGCTCGCGGACACGACCGGTGGACGTGCCCGGTCCTGGTGCGCGATGTCTGACACGATGTCCCCATGAACGACGCGCAGATCACGACCCGCCTCGTCACCGACGCCGAGGCCGGTGAGCTCCTGACCCTGCGCCGGGCGGCGTTCGTCACCGAGGCGCAGCTCTACCAGGACCCGAACATCCCGCCGCTGACCCAGACGCTCCACGAGCTGCGCGAGGACCTCGCGCGCGAGGACGTCGTGACGATCGGTGCGTGGCTCGGCCCGCGGCTCGTCGGGTCCGTGCGGGTGGAGATCGAGGACAGCAAGGCGACGCTCGGCCGGCTCGCCGTCGCGCCGGACATGCAGGGCCGCGGCATCGGGACCCAGATGCTCTTCGAGGTGCTGCCGTACCTGCCGGAGCAGACGACGGAGATCTGGGTGTTCACGGGCAAGGACTCGAAGCAGAACCTCGCCATGTACACCAAGCACGGCTACGAGGAGCAGTACGACAAGGCGGCGGGCGACCTCACGTACACCTACCTGCGCCGCATCCTCGGCGAGGCCGAGGCGCGCAACGAGTCGGGCGCCGTCGGGCAGGAGTAGCCCGGCACCGCCCGCGGGCCGTGCGCTAGGATCGACGCGTCGCGACTGGCGCCGCCCGGTGGAACTCCGCCCGGGCAGGGTGGATCACCACCGGGGAGCGGCACGCTGTGCAGACGACGGGTCGTTCGCCTGGGCCCCGGGTCACCCCCTGGTGGGGCGTACCCGGCGAGCCGGGAACGTGACTACCGACGACGAACTGCCAGACACCCGCGGAGGAGACGCCATGAGCGCCCAGCCAGCCGACAACGTCCTCGACACCCCGCTCGCCGAGCTCGACCCCGAGATCGCGGCCGTCCTCGACGGGGAGCTCGCGCGCCAGCGCGACACCCTCGAGATGATCGCGTCCGAGAACTTCGTCCCGCGCGCCGTCCTGCAGGCGCAGGGCTCCGTGCTCACCAACAAGTACGCCGAGGGCTACCCGGGCCGCCGCTACTACGGCGGCTGCGAGCAGGTCGACATCGCGGAGAACCTCGCGATCGCCCGTGCCAAGTCGCTGTTCGGCGCGGAGCACGTCAACGTCCAGCCGCACTCGGGCGCCCAGGCGAACGCCGCCGTCCTGCACGCGCTCATCAACAAGGGCGACCGGATCCTCGGCCTCGAGCTGGCGCACGGCGGCCACCTCACGCACGGCATGAAGATCAACTTCTCCGGCAAGCTCTACGACGTCTCCGCCTACGGCGTGGACCCGCAGTCGTACCGCGTCGAGATGGACGAGGTCCGCAAGCAGGCCCTCGAGACCCGCCCCGACGTCATCATCGCCGGCTGGTCCGCGTACCCGCGCCACCTCGACTTCGCGGCGTTCCGCGAGATCGCGGACGAGGCCGGCGCGAAGCTGTGGGTGGACATGGCGCACTTCGCGGGCCTCGTGGCCGCGGACCTGCACCCGTCCCCGGTGCCGTACGCGGACGTCGTGTCCTCCACGGTCCACAAGACGATCGGCGGCCCCCGCTCCGGCTTCATCCTCAGCAAGGAGGAGTACGCCAAGAAGATCGACTCGGCCGTGTTCCCGGGCCAGCAGGGCGGCCCGCTCATGCACGTCGTCGCGGCCAAGGCCGTGTCGTTCAAGGTCGCGGCCACGGACGGCTTCCGCGACCGCCAGGAGCGCACCCTGCGCGGCGCGAGCATCATCGCGGACCGCCTGACCCAGGCCGACGTCGCCGAGGCCGGCGTCTCCGTCCTCACGGGCGGCACCGACGTGCACCTCGTCCTCGTCGACCTGCGCCACTCCGCGCTCGACGGCCAGCAGGCCGAGGACCTCCTGCACGAGGTCGGCATCACCGTGAACCGCAACGCCGTGCCGTTCGACCCGCGCCCGCCGCGCGTCACGTCCGGCCTGCGCATCGGCACGCCGGCGCTCGCGACCCGCGGCTTCGGCGACGCCGAGTTCACCGAGGTCGCCGAGATCATCGCGACCGCGCTGCGCGAGGGTGCCGCGACCGACACCGACGCGCTGCGCGCCCGCGTGCAGAAGCTCACGGCCGACTTCCCGCTGTACCCGGGCCTCCAGCAGTGACCGCGCGGATCCTCGACGGCAAGGCCACCGCCGCCGCGATCAAGGCGGAGCTCAAGGACCGCCTCGCGGTCCTCGCGGAGAAGGGCGTCGTGCCCGGCCTGGGGACGCTCCTCGTCGGCGACGACCCGGGGTCGCAGTGGTACGTCGCGGGCAAGCACCGCGACTGCGCGGAGGTCGGGCTCGCGTCGATCCGGGAGGACCTGCCGGGCGACGCGCCGCAGGAGGAGATCGAGGCCGCCGTCCGACGCCTCAACGAGGACCCGGCCTGCACGGGGTACATCGTGCAGCTCCCGCTCCCGCGGGGCATCGACACGAACCGCGTGCTCGAGCTCATCGACCCGGCCAAGGACGCGGACGGGCTGCACCCGACCAACCTCGGCCGGCTCGTGCTGCGCGTCAACGAGGAGGTCACGTCGCCGCTCCCGTGCACGCCGCGCGGGATCATCGAGCTCGTCGAGCGACACGGCATCTCCCTCGCGGGCAAGGAGGTCGTGGTCGTGGGGCGCGGCGTCACCGTCGGCCGCTCGATCGGCCTGCTGCTCACGCGGCGCGCGGTCAACGCGACCGTGACGCTGACGCACACCGGCACGACCGACCTCCCCGCGCTCGTGCGCCGCGCCGACGTCGTCGTCGCGGCCGCGGGCGTCCGCGGGATCGTCACGCGCGACATGGTGAAGCCCGGCGCCGTCGTCATCGACGTCGGCGTCTCGCGCGAGGTCGACCCCGAGACGGGCAAGAGCCGCGTCGTGGGGGACGCCGCGCCCGACGTCGCCGAGGTCGCCGGCTGGATCTCGCCGAACCCCGGCGGGGTCGGCCCGATGACGCGCGCGATGCTCCTCGCGAACGTCGTCGACGCGGCGGAGCGCGCCTCCGCCTGACGTCCCGAGCGGTCCGGCCCGGCGCCCCGTGCGCCGGGCCGGGCTCCGGACGCGGTGCGGCGAGGACCGTCGGCCGGACGTGGCGGCGACCGTCCGGCCTCAGGTCCCCCCACGGGCCAGGACGAGCATGCGCTCCTCGATCGTCGCGGGCACGGGCTCGACGCGCGCTTCGGTCCCCGTGCCCGCGAGAGCGGTGCGGACGCTCTCGACGCTCGAGTCCGCGACACGCACCGACCGGCCGTCGAGGGTCACCGGAAGCCCCGCGCGGTCGAGCGCGGAGAACGCGGTCGCCCAGTCGTCGGTCCGCACGGCGAGCGCGCGCGTGTCACCGATGATGTCGCGCTCGCTGCCCTGCGCGACGAGCCGTCCCTGCGACATCAGCAGGAGCCGGTCGCACTGCTGCGCCTCCTGCATGTAGTGCGTGGTGACGAGCACACCCACGCCGTGGTCGGACTGCTCCCGGATAGTGTCCCACAGGCGGGCGCGGGCGAGCGCGTCGACGCCGGACGTCGGCTCGTCGAGCAGGACGGCCTCCGGGCGGTGGGACAGGGCCGCCACGAACGCCGCCCGGCGTTGCGTGCCGAGGGGCAGAGCGCCGACGAGGACGTCGGCGTCGCCCGCGAGATCGTCCGGGATCCGCGCGGCACCGGTGCCGTACGTGGCGCCGACGAAGTCGAGGTTCTCCCGCAGCGTCATGTCCGTGTACAGGCCGAGGTTCTGCGGCAGGTAGCCGATGCGACGACGGCGGCCGCGGTTCGGCGGACCGCCGAGCATCTGCACGCTCCCCGCCGTCACCGGCAGGAGCCCGAGCAGCATCCGCATGAGGGTCGTCTTGCCGGCACCGTTCGCCCCGAGCAGTCCCACGACCTCGCCCGCCCCGACCCGCATCGAGACGTCGTCGACGGCGGGGAACGACCCGAATCGGCGCGTCACGCGCCGGGCCACGAGGACGGGGTCGGTCATCCGAGGACCTCCTGGGGTGAGCGCCGCGCGAGGGAGAGCGCGATGACGATGTCCTCCAGGTCGGTCTCCACGACCGGCAGGTCCGGCGGGGCGGCCGCGCCGGGCCAGTACTCGTGCCGCTCCCTGCCGCGACGCCACGACCAGGCCGGGCGCCGCGCGACGCGGCCCCGGGTGACGGTGCCACGGAAGCCGGCACGGACGTCGTCGTACGAGCCCCGGACGAGCACCCGGCCCTCGTCGAGGACGACGAGGTGCCCCGCCCGCTCCGCCTCGTCGAGGTACGTCGTGGACAGGACGACGGCCGCCCCTGAGGCCGCGGCCTGCGAGACGAGCCGCCACAGGTCGACGCGGCTGACGGGGTCGACGCCCGTGCTCGGCTCGTCGAGGACGACGAGCCTCGGCTCGTGCACGACGGCCAGGCAGAACCCGAGCTTGCGGCGCATCCCTCCTGAGAGCCGGGAGGCGAGCCGGTCGGACGCCCCGGTCAGGCCGGCGCCGGCCAGCAGGGTGGCGCGCCGGGACTCCAGCGCCGCCCCGGTGAGCCCGTAGACCCCGCCCACGAAGTCGATGTTCTGCGCCACGGTGAGGGCCGCCCAGCTCCCGGACGAGGCAGGGAGGAACCCCAGCTGCGCCTTCTCCGGGGAGCTGACCTGCCCGGAGTCGGGGACGACCTGCCGCACGAGGGTCCGCAGCAGCGTCGTCTTGCCGGCGCCGTCGCCGCCGACGACCGCGACGACCTGGCCGGCGGGCACCTCCACCGTGACGTCCTGGAGCGCGCGCCGCTCGCCGAAGGACACGCTGACGGACGTGACGCCGTAGGTCATGCCGCGCCCCGCCCGGGCTCGGCTGCCCTGCCGGGAGCGTCCCGGACGCGCCGCTCGGGGGCGAGGTCCCGACGGAACCGCAGGGTCGCTGCCGAGAAGATGACGACAGCCATGACGGCGAGCACGGCGAACGCCCACCACAGGGACCCGAACGTGGCGCCGCGCAGCATGACCCCCTGGGAGATGATCGTGAAGTAGGTGAGGGGCAGGAGATAGCCGATCCACCGCACGCCGGCGGCCATCGCGTCCAGGGGGAAGATCATGCCCGACAGCAGGATCTGCGGCATGAGGACGAAGAACGCGCTCTGGATCGCCTGCCCGGCGGTCTGCGAGATCGTGGAGATGAACACCCCGATGCCCAGGACGACGAAGAGGAAGATCGCGGCCCCGAGGGCGAACGTGAGGACGTTGCCGTTGAACGGCACGTCGAACAGCAGCACCCCGAGCACGGTCACGACGATCATGTCCGCGGCGGCGAGGAGGAAGTACGGCGCGATCTTGCCGAGGATCACGGTGCTCGGCGCGATGGGCATCACGGCGAGCTGTTCCAAGGTGCCCGCCTCGCGCTCGCGCACCAGGCCGATGCTCGTGATGATCGTGCCGATGAAGGTGAGGATCAAGCCGATGATCGCGGGCACCATGACCCACGACGTCTCCAGGTCGGGGTTGTAGAGGACCTCGGTCGTGACGGGCGTCCCGGAGCCGGCGCCCACGCGCGCGAGCTCCGCGAGCGCGGACTGCGCGGCGAACAGGTTGGAGCCGTCCACCAGCGCCTTCGGCGTGCCGGCGCCGGTGACGATCGCGACGTCCACGGCGTTGTCCCGGAGCATGTCGCGCGCGTCGGCCTCGTCGTCGGCCGGCGCGGTCGTCGTGACGTCGAAGAAGCCCGGGAGGGTGCCGGCCACCTGCTCGGCCTGCGGGCCGACCACCGCGGTCTCGACCGTCGAGACGTAGAAGTTCGCGGCGTACCCGAAGATCACGAGCAGGAGCAGGGGCAGCGCGATCAGCAGACCCAGGGTGCGCCGGTCACGGACGAGCTCCCGGAGCTCCTTGACGATCATCGCCCTCATACCGCCGACGGTACGGCGCGAGCGGTGCACGCTCCAGCGCGCCGTCGAGACGCTACTCTGCGCGGGTGACGGAGCGCATCGCGACGACGGCGGCGTACGCCGTGCAGGGCTTCGGGTTCGCGGTGGTGCTCACGAGCATCCCCGGATACAAGGACCGGCTCGGCATGGGCGACGACGTCGTCACGCTCGTCGTGCTGGGCGTGTGCGTCCTCGCCGGCCTGGGCAGCGCGCTGTCGGGCGTCGTGGCGGCCGTCCGCGGCGCGCGTGCCGTGGTCGTCGGCGGCCTGCTGCTCGCCGCGGCGGCGGTGGCGGGGATCGGTCTCGCGACGTCGTGGCCCCTCTTCTTCGGGTCGATCGGCCTCTACGGGCTCGCGCTCGGCGCCGTCGACGCCGCGATGAACATGCTCGGGATCGACGTCGAGCGCGCCCACGGCCGCAGCCTGCTCGCGTCGTTCTACGCCGCGAACGCGGCCGGGGGAGTGCTCGGCGCGCTCGCGGTGTCGGGCGGCGCGCTGGCCGGTCTCGGCCAGCCGCTCGCGCTCCCGCTCGCGGCGCTGCTCGTCGCCGTCGGCGCGGTCTGGCTCGCGCTGCACCTGCCCGACGGCGGCCGTGCCGTCCCGGGTGCCGTCGCCCCGGACGCCGTGGTCCGGGATGCCGTCGTCAGCGATGCCGTGGTCCGAGACGCCGTCGTGCGGGACGCCTCGGCCGGCCCGGGCGCCGTGGCGACGTCCGGACCGGTGACGTGGGTCGCGGCGGGCACGATCGCGCTGCTCGGCGCGGGGATGCTCGCGTTCCCCGTCGCCGACTCCGCGGTGTCGAGCTGGAGCGCGACGTTCCTGCGCGACGTCCTCGCGGCGAGCGCGGCCGCCGCCCCGCTGGGGTACGCGGCGTACCAGGCGGCGCTCATCGTGTCGCGGCTCGTCGGGGACGGTCTCGTCGAGCGTCTCGGCCGGGTCCGGGTCGTGCGGCTGGGCGGCACGCTCGGCGCCCTGGGGTTCGTCGCGGTGGCGGCCGCCCCGGCCTGGCCCGTCGCCGTGCTCGGTCTCGCGGTGACGGGCCTCGGGCTCGGCGTCGTCGCGCCGCTCGCGTTCTCGGCGGTCGGGGACCGGGCCCGGGAGGCGGTCGCGTCGGGCCGGGCGGGAGCGGCGGCGGAGCCCGCCGCCGGGGTCGTGGCGACGGTCACCGACCGGGCGGTCGCGCGGCTCAACGTCTTCACCTACGCGGGCGCCGTGCTCGGCGGCGTCCTCACCGGCGTCTTCGCAACCGCCCACCACCTCCGGGTCGGCTTCGTGGTGCTGGCCGTGCTCGCCGCCGTCTCGGCGGTCCTCGCGAGCGCGTTCCGGCCCGCCCGCGTCGTCGCGGCGCCCGTGAGCGAGGCCACGCCGCCCGCGTGACGCCGGGGCCCGTCGTTGTCGGTGGCGTGTGATGGGATGGCCCGCGTGCTGACCCTCGCCACCGCCAACGTCAACGGAATCCGCGCCGCCTACCGCCGGGGGATGGACGCCTGGATCGCGTCCCGGACGCCCGACGTCCTGCTGCTCCAGGAGGTGCGCGCGCCCGACTCGGTCGTCAACGACCTGCTGGAGGGCTGGCACGTCGCCCACCAGGCGTGCGACATCAAGGGCCGCGCCGGGGTCGCGGTCGCGTCCCGCCTACCGGTGTCCGCGGTCCGCGTCGGCCTCGGGGCCGGCGAGCCCGAGCCGCCGGTCGACACCGGCCGCTGGGTCGAGGCCGACCTGGAGCTGCCCGACGGCGGCCGTCTCACCGTGGTCTCGGCGTACATCCACTCGGGCACCGTGAGCCAGCCGGAGACGATGGTCGCGAAGTACGCCTACCTGGAGAAGGTCACGGCACGCCTGCGGCAGCTCGCGGCCACGGGCGAGAAGGTCGTCCTGGCGGGCGACCTCAACATCGCGCACCGCAACGTCGACATCAAGAACTGGAAGGGCAACCTCAAGAGCGCGGGGTTCCTCCCCGAGGAGCGCGCCTACGTCGACGTGTGGCTGGACCAGGTCGGGCTCGTGGACCTGGGCCGCGTCCACGGCGGCGAGGGCCCGGGCCCGTTCACGTGGTGGTCGTGGCGCGGGCGCGCGTTCGACAACGACTCGGGCTGGCGCATCGACTACCAGCTCGCGACGCCCTCCCTCGCGGAGCGCGCGGTCAAGGTCGAGGTCGACCGCGCGCCGTCGCACGAGGAGCGCTGGAGCGACCACGCGCCCCTCGTCGTCACCTACGACGTCTGAGCCGACCCGGTCAGGCGACCCGCTCGGCGGGCGCGGACGGCGTCGCGAGCAGGAAGCCCGGGGCACCGAGCCCTTCGCGCTCGAACGCGGCGCGCACGGCGTCGGCGACGGCCTCGACCTGGTCGGCGCGCACGAGCGCGATCGCTGAGCCGCCGAACCCGCCGCCGGTCATCCGCGCACCGAGGGCGCCCGCGACGCGCGCGGCGTCGACCGCGACGTCGAGCTCGACGCTCGACACCTCGTAGTCGTCGCGCAGCGACGCGTGCGACGCGTTCATCAGCGACCCGACGGCGTCCGGCCGGCCCTCGCGCAGGAGCGCCACGAACGCGCGGACTCGGCCGATCTCGGTGACGACGTGGCGCACGCGGCGGCGCGCGACGTCGTCGGGCAGCGCGTCGAGCGCCCGGGCGAGCGCGGCCGCCGGGTCGTCGCTCGCGTCGACCGCGTCGGCGAGCTCGCGCAGCGAGCCGATCCCGAGCGTGCGGGCGGCGTCCTCGCACGTGGCGCGGCGCTGCGCGTACTGGCCGTCGACGAGCCGGTGCTCCGCCCGGGTGTCCATGACGAGCAGGGCGAGGCCCGCGGCGTCGAGGTCGAACGGCACCTGCGTGGCGGACTCGACCGGGTCGAGCCCGGGACGGCAGTCGAGGAGGAGCGCGTGACCGGCCTGCGCGCGCAGCGCCGCCGACTGGTCCATGCCGCCCGTGGGCGCGCCCGCGATCTCGTTCTCGGCGCGGACGCTCGCCGTGGCGAGGACGGCGCGGCCCGCGTCGGTCGCCGCGAGGCCGAGCCCGGCGACGTCGTCGAGCGCGACGGCGACCGCGCACTCGAGGGCCGCGGACGACGAGAGCCCGGCGCCGAACGGGACGCTCGAGTCGACGGCCGCGTCGAACCCGGGGACGGCGGCGGGGTCCGCGCCCTGGGCGACGAGGTGTTCGCGCAGCGCCCAGGCCACGCCCGCGACGTACGAGCCCCAGCCGGCGACCTCGCCCGGGCCGACGTCCTCGAGGCGGGCCGTCCACGTCTCGCCGGGCGCCTGCGCGGACGCGAGGCGGACGAGCGAGTCGGTGCGCGGCCGCAGCGCGACGTAGGTGCGGTGGGGCAGCGCGACCGGCAGGCACAGGCCCGCGTTGTAGTCGGTGTGCTCCCCGATGAGGTTGACGCGCCCGGGCGCGGCCCACACGCAGACCTCCTCGCCGGGCTCGTCCGCGCCGAACGCCTCGGCGAGCACGGCACGGGCGCGCGCGGCGCCGTCGTCGTCCGACAGCGCGGGCACCCAGCCCCGGGCGGCGCTCGTCGGGGCGAGCTCCTGGAGGCGTGCGGCGATGCGCTCGGGCGTCGTGTCGCTGATCCACGCACCCATGCCGGACTCCGAGCCCGCGAGGTACTTGAGCTTGCCGGGCGCGCGGAGCACGGAGAACACCTGCAGGTGCAGCCGAGCGAGGGTGACGTCGTCGGTGCCGCCGTCGGCGACCGAGCGGCCCTCGCGGGCCGGGGCCTGGTGCCACGCGGCGATGTACGGCAGGGGGATGGGCTCGCCGTCGGCCGTCTCGAAGAACCGGTCCAGGCGGCGCAGCAGCTCGAGGTAGGCGGTGGCCAGGTCGTCGCGCTCGGCGTCCGTGAGCGCGGGCAGGTCGGGGACGTCGCGCCGTGGCGCGAGGTGGACCTCGACGGGCCAGCGCGCCGCGTAGGGCACGTACGCGACCCAGTGCTCGGTCTCGAGGACCACGCGGCGGCCGTCCGCGAGCTCGGACTCGAGCACGTCGCGCAGCAGGCTGCGGCCGGTGCGACGGTGGTGCTCGCGCGCCTGGTCGAGCAGCGTGCGCGTGCGCGGCGTCACGTACGGGTAGCCGTAGATCTGGCCGTGCGGGTGGTGCAGGGTGACGCCGATCTCCTGACCGCGGTTCTCGAAGCAGAAGACCTGCTCGACCCCGGGCTCGGCGCCGAGAGCGGCGGTGCGGTCGGCCCACGCGTCGATGATCGTGCGGACCCGCTGCTGCGGGAGCGCGCCGAAGGACGTGCGGTGGTCGCTCGAGAAGCACACGACCTCGCACCGGCCCGCCGCCGGGGCGTGCTGCTGGAGCGGCGCGTCCTCGACCACCGCGTCCGGGACGCCCGGCACGCGCTGGAGCGACGGGAAGCGGTTCTCGAAGACCACGACGTCGTAGTCCGTGTCGGGCACCTCGCCGTCCGAGTACGCGCTGCCGGGCCGCGCGGGGCACAGCGGGCACGAGTCCGCGGCGGGCAGGAAGGTCCGGTTCATGCGATGCGCCGCGAGCGGGACCCAGTCGCCGGTGAGCGGGTCCCGACGCATCTCCGGGCCCACGTACGGGTGCGGGGTCCCGTCCGGGCCCGGCACCGGGGCGAAGCGGTCCGGCAGCGGTCGTGGGTCGTCGAGCCGTCGCGTGCGCTCTCCCGAGACGTACGCGGGGGAGTCGTCGAAGTAGACGAGCTCGCGGCCGTCGGCGAGCCGGGTCGAGGTGCGGCGCAGGTGCGGGTTCATGCGTGGGGTGTTCCGATCGCGGTGCGTGGGGAGTGCGGGGAGCGGGGGCCGAGGTCGCCGGTCAGGCGACGACGAGCTGCTCGACGAGGTCCTGGACGCGGGCGCGCTCGTCCTCGGCGAGCCCGGCGTCGGTGACGAGGACGTCCACGTCGGCGAACGTCGCGAAGACGCGCAGGCCCGTGGTGTGCCACTTCGTGTGGTCGGCGAGGACGACGGTGCGCCCGGCGGACTCGATGAGCGCGCGGTTCGTCGCGGCCTCGTCGAGGTTCGGCGTCGTGAGCCCGATCTCCGGGTCGACGCCGTGCGCCCCGACGAACGCGAGGTCGACGCGCAGCCCCGACAGCGCGGCCTCGGCGAGCGGGCCGACGAGCGCGTCGGACGGCGTGCGGCTGCCGCCGGTGAGGATCGTCTCCAGGCGCGGGTCGTTGGCACGGTGCAGGATCTCGGCGACCGGGAGGGAGTTCGTCACGACCGTCAGGGGGCGCAGCGCGGGATCCGCGGCGATGCGGGCGGCGAGCAGGTGCGTCGTCGTGCCGGCGCTCAGCGCGACCGACGCGTTCGCGGTGATGAGGCGGGCGGCGGCCGTCGCGATGGCCTCCTTCTCCGCGGCCTCGCGCGAGCTCTTCGCGGCGAACCCCGGCTCGTGCGCGGTCGTGTGCGGCGCGACGGCGCCGCCGTGCACCTTGCGGACCAGGCCCTGGTCGGCGAGCTCGACGAGGTCGCGCCGGATCGTCATGTCCGACACCCCGAGCTCCCGGGTCAGGTCACCGATGCGGACCGCGCCGTGGTCCCGGATCTCCGCGAGGATGCGCTCCTGGCGCTGTGAGGCGAGCATGCGGACAGTATTGTCCACATCGTCGAGAAATCCAACACGATCGAACACGACCGAACATCGCTCGACCCGGCGACGAGGCCGGGCCGAGCGGGTCAGTAGCGGATCGCGTCGATCACCTTCACGCGCACGGCGACGAGCGCGGGGAGGAGCCCGGCGAGCGCGCCGACCCCGACGGCCGCGAGCATCCCGGTCACGGCGGCCGAGAACGGGAAGCCGGGCGCGTCCTGGACGGCCGAGCCCATGAGCACGTCGAGCGGGACGTTGTGCAGCACGACGACCGCGACCGTCACGCCCAGCACGCCCGCGACGGTCGTCGCGACGACGCTCTCCATCATCACGGAGAAGAAGACGCGCCCCGAGCTCGCGCCGAAGCTGCGGCGGATCCCGATCTCGCGGATCCGGTACCGCACCGTGACGAGCGCGATGTTCACGAGCCCGAGCCCGCCGAGCAGCAGCGCGATCGCGCTCACGCCGAGCACGACCCACCGGATCGCGCCGTCGACGACCGTCGCCGACGGCGAGTCGGACCGGTAGACGTCGGCCTGGACGCCCTCGAGCGCTCCCGCCACGTCGCGGCGCACCGTCTCGACGAGCGCGTCGGACATGTCGTCGGGCACCCACAGCTCGAGCCGGGGCGGCCCCATCATCTCCAGCGACTCGGGCGTGACCCACGTCGACTGGGCGTCGACCAGCGCGTACGCGACCGGGTCCATGTCCGGCCAGTCGTCGGGGAAGGCCCCGACCACGGTCGCGACGACCGGGTTGTCCCCGCCGATCGTCACCGTCGGGTGCTCGGCCACGGTCACGCCGCCGAGCGCGTCGAGGAACGCCTGGTTGACGACGAGCGCGGGCGCGAGACGGTCCGCGTCCGCCTCGGTGAACCAGCGACCCGACGTCACCTGGAAGCGGTGCATCGTGGCCCAGTCGGGCTCCACCCCCGTCGTGGTGATCTCGCGCGTGCCGCCGGGGAACCGCACCGGTGCGGGCGCGTCGCGCAGCATCGAGGAGTAGCCGATGCCGTAGCGGTCGACGATCTCGTCGAACACCTGCTCGTACTCCTCCGCCGCGGGCATGACGCTCCCGCCGTCGCCCGTGGGCCATGCCGAGACCTGGAGCGTCGCGGGGCGACCGCCCCAGCGTTCGTTCTGCTCGGCCGAGACCTGGCGCAGCATCTCCCCGGCGGCCGAGATCGTGGTGATCGCGCAGACCGCGACGGCGACGCCGACGAGCGCGAGCAGCACCCGGACCTTGTGGACGCGCAGCTCGTCCCACGCCTCGAGGAGGGCGCCGACGACGCCGGTCATGCCGTCTCTCCCGCGTCGTGCCCGGTGCCGGCCGAGACGCTGGTCGAGCTGCCCGCCGGACCGCCGACCGAGGCTCCTGCCGGGGTGCGGGCGGCGAGCACCGGGCCGGTCCCGACGAGCGGGCGGGCCACGTGCTCGGCCTGGTGGTCGTGGCTCGTCCCGGGGTCGGTCCCGGGATCGTGGTCGGTGCTCGGCGCGGTGCCGAGCGCCCCGAGGGACCCGGCGCTGCGCGCGCTGATGGAGATCGGGGTGAGCACGCCGTCCGCGAGCCGGAACTGGCGGGCTGCGCGCGACGCGACGGCGAGGTCGTGCGTGATCGCGATGAGCGCGGACCCGTTCTCGCCGGCGATGGCGTCGAGCAGGTCCATGACCTCGCTCCCCGTGTCGACGTCGAGCGCTCCCGTGGGCTCGTCCGCGAGGATGACGCGCGGGACCCGCACGAGCGCACGCGCGATGGCGACGCGCTGCTGCTCGCCGCCGGAGAGCTTCTCCGGGGTCGTGTCGAGCCGGTCGCCGAGGCCGACCCGCTCGAGCATCTGGGCGGCCAGCGAGCGCCGCTGCCAGAACTGCCGTCCGCGCGCGTAGAGCAGCGGGGCGACGACGTTCTCGAGCGCGGTACGGCCCTGCAGCAGGTTGAACTGCTGGAACACGAACCCGAAGTCCGTGCCGCGGCGCCGCGCCCGGGCGCGGCCCGAGAGCCGGCCGATCGGGACGCCGTCGAGCAGGTAGTCCCCGCTCGTCGGGCTGTCGAGGAGGCCGAGGATGTTGAGCAGGGTCGACTTGCCCGTCCCCGAGCGCCCCACGATCGAGACGTGCTCGCCCGCGCCGACCGTGAGGTCGATGCCGCGCAGGATCTCGAGCTCGCGGTCGTCGGGGAGCAGCACCGAGCGGGTGACCCCGCTGAGCTCCAGGAGGCCCATCAGTACGAGGCCTCGCTGTCGTCCGTCATCATCATGTCGTCCATGACCGGCATGACGTCCTGGCCGGGCACGAACTCGAGGACCTCGTCGCCCTCGGCGAGTCCCTCGGTCACCTGGACGACCGCGCCGTCGGTGAGTCCGAGCGTCACGGTGCGCTCCTCGGGCTCGCCCTCCGCGCCGACGACCCACACCTTGCCCTGCTCGACGCGACCGAGGACCGCCGTCACGGGCACCACGAGGGCTCCCTCGACGGATCCCGCGGTGATCTCGAGCTCGGCGGCGAGCCCGGCGAAGACGGTGACGTCGCCCGGGACGGCGCACGTCACGCTCGCGGACGACGCACCGCCGGCCGGGTCGGGTGCGCCCTCCTCGGGCGCGTTCTCGGGGGCGGCGGCGGCGCCCATGCGGAGGTTCGTGCACACGAACGGCGCGGGGCCGCCGGTGACCGTGACGGTCGCCTCGCCGGGGATCTGGAGGAGCCGGAACTGCTGCTCGGCGACCATGCTGGCCGTGACCGAGAGCGTGCCGGGCGAGATGGTCGCGAAGTCGTCGCCGACGGCCACCTCCTGGTCCTTGAGCGCGGTGAACGTGGCGACCGTCCCGCCGATGGTGGCCTCGACGGTCTCGCGCGTGACCTTCGGTCGGCGCTCGGTGACCGTGACCTCGCCCGTCTCGGGGTCGGTCTCGGTGAGGGGCTCGCGGGGCTCCTCGAGGGTGACCTCGAGGAGGGACGCGCCCGCCTGGACCACGTCGCCCGGCTTGGCGAGCACCGCCGTGACCACCCCGCGCTGCGTCACCTTCTGCGGAGCGGCCGGGTCGGCGACGACCTGCCCGGTCAGCTTCACGGTGTTGGTGACGTCTCCTGTGGAGACGGCCACGCGGGGTTCCACGAGCTCGGCCGTGGGGAACGCGGGGTCGGTCGCGGGCTCGGGTGCCGAGCGGAACGCGATCACGGCGAGCAGGGCGGCGATCGCCGCCCAGATGACGATGCGGAGGGCGGGGAAGACGATCCGGCGGGTGATACCCACGTGCGGGCTCCTGGGACGACGGTGGCGGGACGGCGAGCGGGCGCTCCTGGCGGGGCCGACGACGGCCCGGCCCGAGGCTAGGGCGGCGACACGGACGGTGTCGTCATCCCTGGGGAGGAGTTCTGCCGCGGCTTCGTCACTGACGGGTCACCGACCGGTCAGGTCGACGTGACCACGTGGGGCGGGCGTGCGCTCCCGGCGGACAGCAGCGCTCTGCCCGGGCAACGGGGGCGGCGTCGCAGGTCAGGGGTATCGCGCGCGAGATGTGGGCAGGGCGGAGCGGCGGCGATGCCACGACACGATCCCCCTCACCGGCCCGACGGCCGTCCCCCCGGACGAGATGCGGGCGAGACTATACCGTGGCGCGCGGAAAAGACAGGAAAAGGACGGTGAAAGACCGGCTGACGTCCGCAGGCCGCGCGTCAGACGACGGTGACCCCGAGCGACCGCCCCGCGAGCCCGCGGGGCCGGCGCGCGAGACCCGCTGCGACGTCGCGCAGCGCGGCTGCGGCGGGGGAGCCCGGGTCGGAGAGCACGACCGGGGTGCCGCCGTCGCCCGCCTCGCGCAGCGACACGTCGAGCGGCACCTGGCCGAGGAGAGGGACGGTGGTCCCCGTGGCGCGCGACAGGTTCGCCGCGACGCGCTCGCCGCCGCCCGCGCCGAACACCTCGAGGCGCGACCCGTCGGGCTGCTCGAGCCACGACATGTTCTCGACGACGCCGACGACACCCTGTTGGGTCTGCGTCGCGACCGACCCGGCGCGCTCGGCGACCTCCGCGGCGGCGACCTGCGGCGTCGTGACGACGACGATCTCGCTGCCGGGCAGGAGCTGCGCGACCGAGATCGCGATGTCGCCCGTGCCGGGCGGGAGATCGAGGAGCAGCACGTCGAGGTCGCCCCAGAACACGTCCGCGAGGAACTGCTGGAGCGCGCGGTGCAGCATCGGTCCGCGCCACACGACGGGCTGGCCCGGGGGCACGAACATGCCGATCGAGACGACCTTCACGCCGTGCGCGATCGGCGGCAGGAGCATGTTGTCCACGCGCGTGGGCTGCCGGTCGACGCCGAGCATGCGCGGGATGGAGAACCCGTAGATGTCGGCGTCGACGACGCCGACCTCGAGGCCCTGCGCGGCGAGCGCGACCGCGAGGTTCGCGGTGACCGACGACTTGCCCACCCCGCCCTTGCCCGACGCGATCGCGTACACCTTCGTCAGCGACCCGGGCTTGGCGAAGGGGATCTCGGGCTCGCCCACGCCGCCGCGCAGCATCGTGCGCAGCTCGGCGCGCTGCTCCGCGGTCATGACGCCGAGGTCGACCCGGACGTCCGCCACGCCGTCGACCGCGCGCACCGCGGCGTCGACGTCGCGCGCGAGCGTGTCGCGCATCGGGCACGTGGCGACCGTGAGGTCGACGCCCACCGTCACGACGGCGCCCGGCGCGCCGGGCTCGACGTCGACCGAGCGGATCATGCCGAGGTCCGTGACGGGGCGGCGGATCTCGGGGTCCAGGACCGTGGTGAGGGCCTGCCGGACGGCGTGCTCGAGCGGGTCTGCGGCGGGGTCGGGCATGCCCCCATCGTAGGCGCGGCCGGAGCCCGGTCGGCCGGGTCGGAGGTCCCGGACCGGACGTGAGCCCCGTCGCACGACGAGCGCCGCGGATCGGCGCTACCGTGCACGGATGGACGCCCTGGCCTCCCTCGCGCGGGACAGCGAGCTGTTCGGCGACGCCGTGCGCAGCGCCCCGCCCGACGCGCGCGTGCCCGCGTGCCCCGAGTGGACGGGCGCCGACCTGCTCTACCACCTCGCCGAGGTGCAGGACTTCTGGGCGCGCGTCGTCGGCCCGGCTCCCGGGGAGGGGGTCGACGGCGACGAGGTCGAGCCGCTCGCGCGGCCGGCGTCCGACGCCGAGCTGCCCGCGCTGCTCCAGCGCTCGACGAGCCGGCTCGTCGCGGCGCTCACCGGTCGCGACCCCGACGAGCCGTGCTGGTCGTGGCACGACGACGGCCGGCACGTCGGCTGGGTGCTGCGACGCCAGGCGCACGAGGCGCTCGTCCACCGCGCCGACGCGGAGCTCACGGCCGGGCGCGACGTCACGCCCGCCGACCCGGCCGTCGCGGCAGACGGGGTCGACGAGGTGCTGTCCGTCATGGTCGACGGGGTGCCCGGGTGGGGCGTCTTCACGCCCGACGGCGCGACGGTCTCCGTCGTCGTCGACGGGCCGGGGGAGCGGCCGCGGAGCTGGGAGCTCGCGTTCGGCCGCTTCACGGGGACCGGTCCGGAGTCGGGGACGGCGTACGACCTCGACGTCGCCCAGCTCGTCGACCTGCCCGGTTCGACGACGACGCAGGTCTCCGGCCCGGCCTGGGCGCTCGACCTGTGGCTGTGGGGCCGGGGCCCGGCGGACGGGCTCGCCGTCGCGGGTGACCCCGCCCTCGCCGAGCGGCTGCGCCGGGTCGCGGCGGAGGGCACGCAGTAGGGCCCCGAGGTCAGCGGTCGGCGACCTCGTCGTCGGGCTGACGCGCCGCCTTCTCCTCCAGCTCCTCGAGCAGGTTGCGGATCTCGGACCGCACGAAGTCGCGCGTGGCGACCTCGCTCAGCGCGATGCGCAGCGCGGCCATCTCGCGCGCGAGGTACTCGGTGTCCGCGAGGTTGCGCTCCGCGCGCTGGCGGTCCTGCTCGGCGGTGACGCGGTCGCGGTCGTCCTGCCGGTTCTGCGCGAGCAGGATGAGCGGCGCGGCGTACGACGCCTGGAGCGAGAGCATGAGCGTGAGCGCGGTGAACCCGAACTCGGCCGAGTCGAACCGCAGCCCCTCCGGGCCCCACGAGTTCCACGCGATCCACAGCGCGCAGAAGACGGTGAGGTAGACGAGGAACCGCGGGGTGCCGAGGAAGCGCGCGATGCCCTCGGTCGAGCGGCCGACGGCGTCCTGGTCGACCCTGACCCGCGGGAAGAACGTGCGGCGCGCGGTCTTCGGGGTGTCGAGACGGTCAGCCACGGGCCACCCCCGCGGTGCCCGGACGGCCGGGGGTGCCCGCGGTGGGCGTGCGCCCGCTCGCGACGGCCCGGCGCGCGGCCTCGGTGTCCTCGTCGTCGGTCTCGCGCCAGTCGTCGGGCAGCATGTGGTCGAGCACGTCGTCCACGCTGATCGCGCCGAGCAGGCGTTTCTCCGCGTCGAGCACGGGCACGCACAGCAGGTCGTAGGTCGCGAGGATGCGGGTCACGCGCCCGAGCGGCGCGTCGGGCGTGACGCCCTCGACGTCGGAGTCGAGCACCGAGCCGACGGCCGCGTGCGGGGGCTCGCGCAGCAGGCGCTGGAAGTGCGCGACGCCGAGGAACCGGCCCGTGGGCGTCTCGAGCGGCGGGCGCGCGACGAACACCATCGACGCGAGCGCGGGCGCGAGGTCCTTGCGGCGGATCTGCGCGAGCGCGGTCGCGATGGTGGTCTCCGGGCCGAGCACGACCGGGTCGGACGTCATGAGCCCGCCCGCGGTGTCCTCGGCGTATGACAGGAGACGGCGCACGTCGCGCGCCTCGTCGGGCTCCATGAGCTCGAGGAGCTGGGCGGCCTGGGCCTCCGGGAGCTCGTGCAGCAGGTCGGCCGCGTCGTCGGGCTGCATCGCCTCGAGGACGTCGGCGGCGCGGTCCGTGTCGAGCCCGGAGAGGATCGCGACCTGGTCGTCCTCGGGCAGCTCCTCCAGCACGTCGGCGAGCCGCTCGTTGTCGAGCGCGCCCGCGACCTCGAGCCGGCGCGTGTCGCCGAGGTCGTGGATGACGTCGGCGAGGTCGGCGGGCTTGAGGTCGTCGTAGGCGGCGAGGAGCATCGCGGCGCCCTGCGCCTCGGTGCTCCCGGCGAGCCCGGTCACGGCGTCGACGTCGACGACGAGCGCGTCGCCCCGTCGGCGCAGCCCCAGCGTCCCCTTGTGCTGCGCCTGCCGGCGCACGTACAGCTTGGTGACGAGCCAGTCGCCCGTGCGCTGGCGCTCGATCGCGAGGTCCTCGACCGTCGCCGAGCCCGACCCGTCGACGAACTGCACCGTGCGCTCCAGCAGCTCGCTCACGGCGAGCGTCTCCATCGCGCGCTGCTCGAACCGGCGCATGTTGACGAGCCCGGTGGAGATGACCTGGCCCGCGTCGATGCTCGTCACGCGCGTCAGGGGCAGGAAGACCCGACGCCGGCCGGGCACCTCGACGACCAGGCCCACCGCGCGCGGGGCTCCCTTGGGCCGGATGAGCACGACGACGTCCCGCACCCGCCCGACCTGGTCGCCGATGGGGTCGAACACGCTGGTCCCGGCCAGGCGCGCGACGAAGACGGTGGTGGCTGCACTCACGCCGCCAGCCTACGCACGCGCCCCCGTCGCCGCGCTCCGTCCCGGCAGGTGGCGGGCGTCACCGGTCGCCTGCCGGCCGTCCGTCGCGGGCCGGGGACGGGGACGGCCCTCGCGCGCTCCGCCCGGGTAGGACAGACTGGGCGAATGAGCATGTCACGCCCGGGCGCCGTCCCCCGTGTCCCCACCCCGCCGCGCGGCGAGGAGGTGGCGTCGTACGCGACCTACCTCGAGGCGCAGAAGGCGGTCGACTTCCTCTCGGACAACAAGTTCGCGGTCGAGCTCGTGACGATCGTCGGCACCGACCTCAAGATGGTCGAGCGCGTGACGGGCCGTCTCACCTACGGTCGCGTCGCGATCGCGGGTGCCGCGTCCGGCGCGTGGTTCGGCCTCTTCGTCGGCCTGCTGCTCTTCATGTTCTCCGGCCAGGGCGGGTTCGTGCTCACCGCCGTCGGGATCGGCGCCGGGTTCGGCCTGCTCTTCTCGGTGCTGTCGTACGCGCTGACGCAGGGCAAGCGCGACTTCACGTCGCAGAGCCAGATCGTCGCCTCGTCCTACGGCATCCTCTGCGCGCCCGAGCGGGCGGGCGAGGCGCGCCAGCTCCTGGGCCGCATGCCCGAGGGCGCGGGCGGTGTCCGTGGGCCCGCCGCCCCGGCCAACCCCGGCTGGGGCACCCCCGGCACCCCACCCCCCGCCGCTCCGCACGCGCCGGCCCCGGAGCCCTCGGCGGGCGTCCCCGCGCCGGCCCCTCCGGCGGCGCCCCCGACCCGCACGCCCGACCCGCGCTGGACGACGCCGTCGGGCGAGCCGCGCTACGGCGCGATGCGCCCGACGTCGGACCAGCCGACCGACGCGCCCGCGCCCGACGCCGCACCCGGGCAGGCACCCGCACCCGGCGCGCACCCCGACCAGCCCGAGCGCCCGGCCTGACGCACCGCTCCCGGGGCGTCCGGGACGTCTCTCGGAGCAGACGACGAGGGCCGGCCGTCGGACGTCGTCGTCCGGCCCTAGGCGGAAGCGCCGCTAGCGCTTCCGCGACTTCACTGCGGTCTCGGCAGCCCTCTCGCGCTTCTGGGCGCGCTTCTCCTTGATGGACATCGACGCTTCCTTCTTGATGCTCTTCGCCACGTGAGTTCACCTCCCCTCACCGGTGGATGAACGGGCCACCATAGCCCAGTTCCTCCGCCGGTGAGCCGGGCCCGCTCAGCCGCGCAGCCGCGCCATCCAGGCCTCGACGTCCTCGGGCCGACGGGGGAGCGCGGCCGACAGGTTCTCGTTGCCGTCGGCGGTGACGAGGACGTCGTCCTCGATGCGGACGCCGATCCCGCGGTACTCCGCCGGGACGGCCAGGTCGTCCGCCTTGAAGTACAGCCCCGGCTCGATCGTGAAGACCATGCCCGGCTCGAGCACCCCGTCGAGGTAGAGCTCGCGGCGCGCCTGCGCGCAGTCGTGCACGTCGAGGCCGAGGTGGTGGCTCGTGCCGTGCACCATCCAGCGGCGGTGCTGCTGGCCCTCGGGCGAGAGCGACTCGGCGGCGCTCACCGGGAGCAGGCCCCACTCCTCCAGGCGCGCGGCGATGACCTCCATCGCGGCGGCGTGCACGTCGCGGAAGCGCGCCCCCGGCACCGCGACCGCGAACGCGGCGTCCGCGGCGTCGAGCACGGCCTGGTACACGCGGCGCTGTACCTCGGTGAACTCGCCGTCGACGGGCAGCGTGCGCGTCACGTCGGCCGTGTAGAGCGAGTCGACCTCGACGCCCGCGTCGAGCAGCACGAGCTCCCCGGTCCGCACGACGCCGTCGTTGCGGATCCAGTGCAGCGTCGTCGCGTGCTCGCCGGCCGCGGCGATCGTCTCGTACCCGACGGTGTTCCCCTCGAGGCGCGCGTGGGCGTCGAACGTCGTCTCGATGACGCGCTCGCCGCGACGGTGCCCGACGGCGCGCGGCAGGCTCCGCACGACCTCCTCGAAGCCCGCGATCGTCGCCGCGACGGCCTCGCGCATCTGCTCGACCTCGTGCGCGTCCTTGACCAGGCGCAGCTCGGAGACCGCCTCGACGAGCGCGGCGTCCGTGCGGCGGTACGCGGCCTCGGCGCGCGCGAGCCACTCGGCCTCGGAGAGCTGCTGGTCCTCGGCGGACGCGGCCGCCTCGACGTCGTCGACGCCCGCCTCCGCGCGGATCGCCTCGACGAGCGCCTCCACGGCCTCGTCCGCGCCCGCGACGACGAGGAGCGTGACCCCGCCGGCGCCGACGTCCTTCGCGAGCGCGTCGCGCAGCTCGTCGACGTGCCGGGCCTCCACGCCGGTCGCGGTCGTGACGTCGTCGAGCGACGGGCGGGCGCCGACCCAGAACTCGCCGTACCGTGCGTCGGCGTAGAACTCCTCCGTGTCGCGTGCCGCGAGCGGGCGGACGTACAGCACGGCGTGGTGGTCGGACCCGGCGTCCCCGGTGCCCGGCTCCACGGGGTGCAGCACGAGCACCGCGTCGGGCTCCTGGTCCGTGCCGTAGCCGGTGAGGTGCGCGAACGCCGAGTGCGGGCGGAAGCGGTAGTCCGTGTCGTTCGAGCGCGTCTTCAGCGGGCCGGCGGGCACGACGAGGCGCGCGCCCGGGAACCGGGCCGACAGCGCGGCGCGGCGTGCGACGGTGAACGGCGCGGCCGGCAGGGGCTCGACGTCGAGCGCGGCGCGCGGCGCCCAGCCGCTCGTGATGAAGGCCTTGAACGCGTCGGAGTCCGGGCGCTGGGAGCGGTTGCTGCCGCGCGCGGCCAGGTCCTGGGTTTCGCCGGGGCCGGCGTGCTCGGCGGCCTGGTCGGGCGTCTCGGACAGGGGCGCGGGCGTGACGGGGGTGGCGTCGGTCATGCCCCCAGTCTCGCACCGCGCACGCGGCCGAAGTCCGCGAGCGCGCGCCCGAGCACGCGGTTGAAGGCCTCGGGGGCCTCGCTGTTGACGTCGTGGCCGGCGCGCGGCACGACGACGAGCGCCGCGTCCGCGGCCGCGGCCAGGTAGCGCTGCTCGTCGAGGCGCATGTGGTCGCGCGCGCCGTTGACGAGCCACACCGGGACGTCGACGTCGCGCACGTGGGCGAGCCACGAGCGGCCCGCGAGCTGGGTGAGCGCGTCGGTGACGACGTGCCAGCCCGGCGCGACCGGCGTCGGCGGCCCGGCGTCGGCCGGCCCGGCCAGCGCGTACGACGACGCGGCACCGCCCGGCAGGCCGCGCCCGCCGCGGGCGATCGTGCCCCACGCGGTCGCGGTCGTGCGCGCGGCCCAGCGCGCGCCGCGGCCGACGGCGCCGCCCCCGGCGACGACGAGGCGCGCGACGTCGCGGTACAGCGCGACGGGCTTGCCCTTGGGGTCGGACGTGCAGGCCGCGGCCACCACGCCCGCGAGGTTCGCGGGGCGTCGGGCCGCCCAGGCGAGCGACGTGTAGCCGCCGAGCGAGAGGCCGACGAGCGCGACCCGGCGGTCGGGGCCGAACGACGCGGCCGCCTCGTCGAGCACCTCGAAGGAGCGGTCGAGCGTGAAGCGCTCGTGCGCGCGGGCGCCGTGCGCGGGCAGGTCGACCGCGACGGCCTCGTGGCCGAGGGCGCGCACGTGCTCGACCTGGTGGTCCCAGATCGCGCCCGAGGTGCGCATGCCGTGGACGAAGACCACCGCGGGCGGGGCCTGCGCAGGGTCGGGGGACACCGGCGTCGAAGGGGTCGCGGGGGAGGTCGGGGCGAGGGCTGCCGTGGGGGGCGTCGTGAGGGTCATCGCTCCCGACTCTGGCACCCCAGCCTGGGACGACCGTGGGGAGGGGCCGCGCCCCGTGTGGACATCGTGTGGGGGTCCCGTGCCGCCGCCTCGGTGCGTCGTCACTATCCTGGTCCCCGTGCGCATCGACCTCCACACCCACTCGACGGCGTCCGACGGCACGGACGCCCCGGGGGCGGTCGTCGAGGCCGCCGCCGCGGCCGGGCTCGACGTCGTCGCGCTGACCGACCACGACACGACGGCGGGCTGGGCGCAGGCGACGGACGCGGCGCTCGCGCACGGGGTCGCGCTCGTGCGCGGCGCGGAGATCTCGGCCCGCTCCGGCGGCATCAGCGTGCACGTGCTGTCCTACCTGCACGACCCGGCGCACGCCGCCCTCCTCGCCGAGCTGGACCGCACGCGCGACGCGCGCACGAGCCGGGCCCGGCGGATGGTCGACCTCATCGCCGAGGACTACCCGATCACGTGGGAGGATGTGCTCGCCCAGACCGTCGCGGGGACGACGATCGGGCGACCGCACATCGCCGACGCGCTCGTCGCGGCCGGGCTCGCGCCCGACCGCTCCGCCGCGTTCGCGACCATCCTCGCCACGGACACCCCGTACTACGTGCCCCACTACGCGCCCGACGCCGTCGTGGCCGTGCGCGGGATCCGCGCCGCGGGCGGCGTGCCCGTCTTCGCCCACCCGGGCGCGGACGGTCGCGGCCGCGCCGTGGCCGACGCCGTGATCGAGGAGATGGCCGAGGCGGGGCTCGCCGGGCTCGAGGTGTTCCACCGCGACCACGACGAGCGTCAGCGCGCGCGGCTCGAGGACCTGGCCCGGACCCTGGGCCTGTTCGTCACCGGGTCGAGCGACTACCACGGGGCCGGCAAACCGAACCGGCTCGGGGAGAACACGACAGCACCGACCGTGCTGGAGCAGATCGAGGAGCTGGGACAGTTGGACGTGATCCGATGATCGGACGATGAGCGAGTTCTTCGACGTCCGGCTCTTCACGGAGGTCTTCGTCACCCTGTTCGTCATCATGGACCCGCCCGGCACGGTGCCGGTGTTCCTGGGCCTGACGAGCGCGATGGGCGCCAAGCAGCGCAACCAGGCGGCGCGCACCGCGATCCTCGTGGCGTTCGGCGTGATCGTCGCGTTCGCGGTGTTCGGCCAGCAGATCCTCAACTACATGCACATCTCGCTGCCCGCGCTCCAGACGGCGGGCGGCCTGCTGCTGCTCCTCGTGGCGATGGAGCTCCTCACCGGCAAGATGGAGGAGCCGCAGCCGTCGGGCAACAAGGGCGTCAACGTCGCGCTCGTGCCGCTCGGGACGCCGCTGCTCGCCGGCCCGGGCGCGATCGTCGCGACGATGGTCTTCGTGCAGCGCGCGGGGGAGCGCGGCGGGGGCGTCGCCGAGTGGGTCGCCATCGCGGCGGGCGTCGTCGCGGTGCACGTGTGCCTGTGGCTCTCGATGCGCTTCGCGAACGTCATCAACCGCGTCCTCGGCGACTCGGGCACGATCCTCGTGACCCGGATCGCCGGTCTGCTGCTCGCGGCCATCGCCGTCCAGCTCGTCGCCGACGCCGTGATCGAGTTCGTCCAGACCGCCTGACCCCGCGTCCCGCCGTCCGGTGCGACCGGCGTCCGAGGGCGAGGCCCCCGGACGCCGGTCGCGGCGCGGTGGCGACCCGCTCGTCAGGGCCAGTACGCGTCGAAGCTCCGGGAGAACTCGCCGCCGTTGAAGCGGTCCCAGTTGATCGACCACGTCATGAGGCCGCGCAGCCCCGGCCAGCGCCCGTGGGTCCGGTACGACCCGCAGCCCGTGCCCTTCGTGAGGCAGTCCAGGGCCTGGGCGACCTGCGCGGGCGGGGTGTGGCCGTTGCCCGCCTGCGTGCTGGCCGGCAGGCCGATCGCGACCTGGTCGGGGCGCAGCGGGGGGAACATCCGCGCCGTGTCGCGCGCGACCGGGAAGCCGGTGAGCAGCATGTCCGTCAGCGCGACGTGGAAGTCCGCGCCGCCCATCGAGTGGTACTGGTCGTCGAGCCCCATGATCGGCCCCGAGTTGTAGTGCTGGACGTGGAGCAGCGTCAGGTCGTCGCGCAGGGCGTGGATCACCGGCAGATAGGCGCCGCAGCGCGGGTCCTGGCCGCCCCACGGGCCCGAGCCGTAGAACTGGTAGCCGTTCTGGACGAAGAAGGTCTCCGGCGCCATCGTCAGCACGAAGTCGTCGCCGTACCGCGCCGTGAGCGTCTTGAGCGCGGAGATGAGGTTGACGATCACGGGGGTGGTCGGGGAGCGGAAGTCCGTGTCTCCCGGGTTCAGGTACAGGGAGTGCCCCTCGAAGTCGATGTCGACCCCGTCCAGCCCGTAGGTGTCGATGATCGAGCTCACGGAGGCGATGAACGCGTCCCGCGCGGCGGTCGTCGTCAGCTGGACCTGGCCGTTCTGCCCGCCGATCGACAGGAGCACCTTCTTCCCGGCCGCGCGCTTGGCGGCGACGGCGGTCTTGAACTCCGCGACCGACTCCACGTTCGGGCACTCGGTCCGCGGGCAGAGGCTGAACCGGATGTCGCCGGACGTGACGCTCGTCGGCTCGCCGAACGCGAGGTTGATGACGTCCCACGAGTCCGGGACGTCCGCCATCCGGACGTAGCCCGAGCCGTTGGCGAACGACGTGTGCAGGTAGCCGACGAGCGCGTGCGCCGGCAGCCCGGCGCCGGGTCCGCCGCCGGTGCCGCCGGTCGCCGTGGTGACGGCGACGGCGGCGGAGCGGGGCGACTCGCCCGCGCCGTTCGTCGCGGTGACCTGGAAGGAGTAGGCGGTGGCGGCGGTGAGCCCGGAGACGGTGGTGGACGGGGCCGTGGTCGTGGCGACGCGGGTGCCGTCGCGGTAGACGGCGTAGCCGGTAGCACCGGCGACGGCGCCCCAGGTGAGGGGCACGCTGGTGGCGGTGGGCGTCCCGGCGGTGAGGCCGGTGGGGGTCGCGGGCGGCTGCGCCGTGCCGCCGCCCGGGCCCACGAGGCTGACGTCGTCGACGACGTAGGCCGGCTGGCCGTACCAGCCGTGCACGAAGACGGTCGCGGACGTCGCCGTCGCGGTCGTCGTGAAGGTCACGCTGAGCCGCTGCCAGGTCGCGGCCGAGGGCGTCCAGGTGGTGACGTCCTGCGCCGTCGCGCCGCTCGCCCCGAGGTACGCGTAGGAGCCCTGGACCCACGCGCTGAGCGTGTAGGTCGAGGAGGGCCGGACGGCGACGGTCTGCGAGCAGCGCGCGGTGTCGGTCCCGGCGGGCGTGGCCCGGAGCGCCCCGCTGCCGGTGCGGACCGGGCTCGTGACCTGCTGCCCCGTGGAGCCGGAGCAGGTCCACCCGGACAGTCCGGACTCGAACCCGCCGTTGACGGCGAGCTCGGTGTCCGCGGCCGCGGCGGTCGTGGTGCCGGTGAGGAGCGTCCCGACGAGCGTGGCGGAGGCGACGAGGGCGACGAGGCTGCGCAGTCGTCGGCGTCGTGACGGGGTGGGGTCCATGGTGGTCTCGCTTTCGTCGTCGAAGGAGCGGTCCTGTCGCAAGGTCCTCGCGGTGCCGCGCGCTGGTCAACCCCCGTACGCGAGACCCCGTACGCCCCGTCTCGTCACCGAGCCAAACAGGGGATGTTAGGTTCTTTCGGTGGACCAGCCGATCATCCCTCCCCGCAAGGTGTCGGAGCTCGTCGTCGAACGGCTCATGCAGCGCGTCGAGCGCGGGGAGTGGCCCGTCGGCACCCGCATCCCGGCCGAGCCGGAGCTCGTCGCCGAGCTCGGCGTCGGGCGCAACACCGTGCGTGAGGCCGTGCGCGCGCTCGAGCACGCCGGGATCCTCGAGCCGCGGCGCGGCGACGGCACCTACGTGCGCGCGGCCGACGGGCTCGACGCCGCCCTGACCCGGCGGGCCCGCACCACGGACGCGCTCCACGTGCTCGAGGTGCGGGAGATCCTCGAGCGCGGCGCGGCGCGTGCCGCCGCCGGGCAGGCCGACGCCGACGCGCTCCACCGCCTCGACGCGGCGCTCGCCGCCCAGGTCGCGGCGCGCGACGGGGACGAGCAGGCCTTCCAGGCCGCCGACGTCGCCTTCCACGGCGAGGTCGTGCGCGCCGCGGGCAACCCGCTGCTCGCCGACCTCTACGACGGGCTCGACCACGCGCTCGTCCGCACGCTCCCGGCCGGCGGGCAGCGTCGGCACCACCGCGACGTCCCCGGTCACGCGGAGGTCGTCGCGGCGGTCCGGGCGGGTGACGCCGAGGCGGCCGAGGCCGCCGTCGTCGCGACGATCGACGCCGTGCGGGCGCAGCTCGTCGAGGCCGCCGCGGACGGTCCCGGCCGCGCCGACGCCGACGCCGGCGAGGTCGAGGCGTGAGCGGGCTGCGCCGTCCGCTGGGGCTGGCCGCCGTCGTCGCGATCGTCCTCGCGGCGCTCAACCTCCGGCCGGCCGTCGTCGCGATCTCGCCCGTGCTCGGCGAGATCCGCACGGACCTGGGCCTCAGCGCGACGGCGGCGGGCGTGCTCACGACGCTCCCCGTCCTGTGCTTCGGGCTCCTCGCGCCGCTCGCGCCCGTGCTCGCGCGGCGCTGGGGGCTCGAGCGCGCGCTCTTCGTGAGCCTCGTGCTGCTGTGCGTCGGCTTCGGGCTGCGCCTCGTGCCCTCGACCGCGGGGCTGTTCGCCGGGACGGTCGTCGCGGGGTGCGCGATCGGGCTCGGGAACGTGCTGCTGCCCGCGCTCATCAAGCGCGACTTCGCCGACCGCATCGGTCTCATGACCGGCCTCTACTCGATGGCGCTCTCCGGCGGGGCGGCGCTCGCGGCGGGCCTGACCCTGCCGGTCGCGTCCGCGGCCGGTCTCGACTGGCGTGGCGCGCTCGCGACCTGGGGCGTCCTCGCCGTGCTCGGGGCGATCGTCTGGGTGCCGCGCGCGCTGCGGCCCGACCCCGCCGGCACGGTGACGTTCGGACCCGGCACGGGACCGGCCGCCGCTCGGTCGGCGGTGTGGCGTTCCCCGCTCGCCTGGGCGGTCACCGTCGTCATGGGCATGCAGTCGCTGTCGTTCTACGCGGTCAACGCCTGGCTGCCCGAGATCATGGTCGCGCTCGGCCGGACGCCGGAGGCGGGGGGCTGGCTCCTCGCGCTGTGCAACCTCGCGGGGATCGTCGGCTCGTTCGTGACCCCGGTCCTCGCCGGGCGCATGCCGCGCCAGCGCGGCATCGGCCTCGTGCTCGTGGTCCTCGTCGGCTCGGGGCTGCTCGGGCTCGCCGTCGCGCCCGGCGCAGCGGCGCTCTGGGTCGTGCTCGTCGGCCTCGGGCAGGGCGGCGGGATCAGCCTCGCGCTCACCCTCATGGCGCTGCGGGCGCGCGACGCGGCGCACACGTCCGAGCTCTCCGGCATGGCGCAGAGCGCCGGCTACCTGCTCGCCGCGACCGGCCCGCTCGGCCTCGGGCTCGCGCACGACGTCACCGGCGCGTGGACCCTCCCGCTCCTGCTCCTCGTCGCCGCGGCGGCCGTCCAGGGCGTCGCGGTGTGGTTCGCCGGGCGCGACGCGCACGTGCACTGACCCCGGACGCGACGGACCCCGGGTCGCGTCCCCACGGTCTGGTGACCGTGGGCGCGCGACCCGGGGTCCGGCGTCGGGCCGTGGAGCGGCTACTCGGCGGGCTGGGCGGTCGCCTCGGCGCCGCCGCCCTGCTGCTCGACCGGGCGGCCGCCGCGCGTGCGGCGACGGCTGCGGGACCGACGGCGGCGCTCGCCGCTCTCGGTCGCCGGGGCGCCCTCGGACGCCTCGGTGCGCTCGCCCTCGGCACGAGCGCCCGTGCGCTCTGTCTCGCCGCGACGACCGCCCGAGCGGCCCTGACCCCCGGACCGGCCCCGCTCGCCCTCGGAGCGGCCACGACTGCCGTCGGACCGGCCGCCCTGGCGCCCGCGCGACCCGCCCGCGGGCGTGTGCCGCTTGCCGGTCTCGCCGAGGTCCTCGATCTCCTCCGCCTCGAGCCCCGCGAGCGTGCGCCGCTCCTTGGGGAGGCGGCCCTTCGTGCCCTCGGGGATGTGCAGGTCGGTGTACAGGTGCGGCGAGCTCGAGTACGTCTCGACCGGCTCGGGGATGCCGAGGTCGAGCGCCTTGTCGATGAGCGACCAGCGGGGGATGTCGTCCCAGTCGACGAACGTCACCGCGGTGCCCTTGTTGCCCGCGCGACCGGTGCGGCCGGTGCGGTGCAGGTACGTCTTCTCGTCCTCGGGGCACTGGTAGTTCACGACGTGCGTGACGTCCTCGACGTCGATGCCGCGCGCCGCGACGTCGGTCGCGACGAGCACGTCGATCTTGCCGTTGCGGAACGCGCGCAGCGCCTGCTCGCGCGCGCCCTGGCCCAGGTCGCCGTGGATCGAGCCGGCCGCGAAGCCGCGGTCGACGAGCTCGTCCGCGACCTTCGCCGCGGTCCGCTTGGTCCGCGCGAACACGATCGTGCGCCCGCGGCCCTCGGCCTGGAGGATGCGCGCGAGCATCTCGACCTTGTCCAGCGCGTGCGCGCGGTAGACGACCTGCTCGATGTTCTTGACCGTCTGGCCGCCGTCGTCCGGGTCGTTCGCGCGGATGTGCGTCGGCTGCTTCATGTAGCGGCGCGCCATCGAGACGACGGCGCCCGGCATGGTCGCCGAGAAGAGCATCGTGTGCCGCTGCGCAGGCGTGCGCGCCAGGATCTTCTCGACGTCGGGGAGGAACCCGAGGTCGAGCATCTCGTCCGCCTCGTCGAGGACCACGGTCGCGGCGCGCGTGAGGTTGAGGTGGCCCTGGTTCATCAGGTCGATCATGCGGCCGGGCGTCCCGACGACGACCTCGACGCCGCGCGTCAGCGCCTCGACCTGCGGCTCGTAGGCGCGACCGCCGTACAGCTGGACGATGCGCACCGAGCGGCGCTTCGAGGCCGTGGTGAGGTCGTTCGCGACCTGGACGGCGAGCTCGCGCGTCGGGACGACGACGAGCGCCTGCGGCTTGCCGGGGGAGGGCAGCTCGTCGAAGCCGGGCTCGCCCGGGGCGACGACGCGGTGCAGCAGCGGCACGCCGAAGCCGAGGGTCTTGCCGGTGCCCGTCTTGGCCTGGCCGATGATGTCGTGGCCGGACATGGCGACGGGGAGCGTCATCGCCTGGATGGGGAAGGGCTGGACGATGCCCGCGTCGGAGAGCGCGTCGACGATCTCCTGGCGCACGCCGAAGTCCGCGAAGGTCGTGTTGTCCGCGTGGACGCTCGCGGCGACTGACGTCGCGTCCGCGCTCACGTCCGGCGTCGCGTCGGTGGTGGTGGCGTCTGTGGTGGTCACTGGTGCCTCTGTCTCGTTCGGGCACGCGCGACCGTCGGCGGGCCGTCGGGGCCCGGAGCCGGGGAGGTTCCCGGTCGCGGTCGTGCGCACCTCGTGGCCGGCAGCCGATCGTGGGATGTCGTGGCCAGGCCCGCGCTGCGGACCGTGCCGTGCCGTCGTCGTACGCGTGACGAGCGTGAGGTCTGGACGACCGGGCAACCGATGTACGTCGGCCATGATATCGGAGAACTATCCTGGCCCGATGAGCGACGCCGAGCACGCGAGCCCCACGACCCTGCCCCCGGCGGACCACACCGACGCGGTGGAGCTGCTCGGCCTCGTCGCGTACACCGAGCTCGCGAGCTTCGGGCGCCTCGCGGGCGACGCCGCGCACGCGCCCACGCTGCGCCAGCGCCAGGCCCTGTCCCGCCTCGCGGCCGCGATGCTCGACCGGCAGGAGCGCGTGCTCGTGCGCGTCGAGGAGCTGGGCGGCGACCCGGCGGACTGCATGAGCCCGTTCGACGGCCTGTTCGACGACTTCGACGCGCGCACGAAGCCCAGCACGTGGTGGGAGGGCATCCTCAAGGGCTACGTGGGCCAGGGCGTCGCGGACGACTTCTGCCTCCTCGCGGCCCAGGGTCTCGACGAGCGCTCGCGCGACGTCGTCGTGGAGGCGCTCACGCACGACACCCCGTCGCAGCGCTACGCCCCGGTCATCGCCGAGGTCGCCGCCGAGGACCCGGTGCTCGCGTCGCGCCTCGCGCTGTGGGGTCGGCGCCTCGTCGGGGAGGCGCTCGGCGTCGTCGGCGACGTGCTGTCCAGGCGTCCCGCGCTCGCCCGGCTCGTGGCGGCCGGGGCCGAGCCGGTCGCCGCCGGCGGCGGGAGCGGGCCCGCGCCCGCGACGCAGTCCTGGGTGTTCGCGCGCCTCACGGCGGAGCACTCCCGGCGGATGGACCGCCTGGGCCTCGCGGCATGACGAAGCCGCCGCCGCGCCCGGGGGCGCGACGGCGGCACGTGACGGTCGGGGCCCCGAGGGTCGCCCGACGCTCGGACCTGCAGGCTCAGAGCGAGCCGAAGCCGACCCGGCGCTGCTCCTCGGTGCCGATCTCGACGTAGCCGAGCGACGCCGTCGGGACGATCACGCGGCGACCGCGCGAGTCGGTGAGCTCGAGGGCGGGGGCGCCGCCGAGCGCGTCGGCGACCGCCGTGGCCACGGCCTCGGCGGTCAGGTCCGTGTCGACGACGATCTCACGGGCCAGGTTCTGCACACCGATCGTGACTTCCACTCAGCTCTCCTCACAGCGGCTGCGCCAGGCGCAGCGACGACGGGCCTCGGGCCGCCGGCGGGCGTCCCACCGGCGACAACGCGATCGATAGTAGTCAGATTCCCGTCGCCGACCCGCCGGGCGCGCTGGGGGCGCCCGACAGCGGCCGCCGCAGCATGCCGCGCACCCCGCGCCACACGAGGCGCGGCACGAGCCGGGTGACGTCGTCGGCCGTCGCGCCGCCGTCCGGGCGTACGACCTCCGTCGCGGCGGCCCGCCCGACGGCGGTGCACGTCCGGGCGACGACGAGCGCCTCGTCGGCGTCGAGGTCCGTGATGCGCACGAGCACGTCGGCGAACGCGCCGGCGATCGTCGTGTCCGGCGCGAGCACCCGCGCCCGGACGACCGGGTCCCGCATGACGTCGGACTCGAAGAGCAGCGCGGCCGAGCGGCCCGCCGCGCGCGCGTACGCGACGTAGGCCCGCACGATGCCCTCGATCACGGCGAGGCCGTCGACCGCGAGGGCGTCGAGGTCGCCCGCGGGGTTCCCCGGCGCGGGCTCGCGGAACGGGTCCAGCGTCGCGTGCACGGCGCCGACGAGGCGTTCGCCCTGGTCGTCGACGATCGCGAGGTAGAGGTCGAGCTTCGACGGGAAGTGCCGGTACAGCACGGGCTTGCCGACCCCGGCACGGTCGGCGATGTCGTCCATCGAGATGTGGTGGTAGCCGTGGGAGGCGAAGAGCTCCTCGGCGATCGTGAGGAGCTGCGCGCGGCGCTCGTCGCGCGGCATCCGGGTGCGCAGTCCCGGGGGAGCGGCGGCCGCGCCGCGCGTGCGTCCCTCGGTGGCTCCCATGGGGGGAGGATACGGAAACCGCGGTTCGTGTCGACCTCGCGTCGCGAGGAGTGGGACGATGGGCGGGTGCCCGACAGACATACCCCCCCGAACCGCCTCTCGACCGCCCGTGCCGGGGGTCGCGCGACGGGTCTGCGGCACGGGGCCGCGGTCGCCGCGTGCCTCGTCGTCGGTCTCGGCGGCGGTGCGGCGACGGCGGAGGTCTGGGACCTGGGCGGGGCGGCGGGCACCGCGGCCGCTCCCGCCGCAGACGTCCGCGTGGAGCCGCCGGCCCCGGAGCGCGACGAGTCGGCGGCCGTGAGCCGGTCGTCCGTCGAGCGCGCGGGCGCCGTCGAGCGGGGCCCGGGCCTCCTCGGCCCGATCGCGCCGCGCCCGGACGCGGTCACCGCGCCCGAGCCCGTCCCGACGACGGCGCCCGAGCCCCTCGCTGAGCCGGCACCCGTCGAGACGCCCGAGGCCCCGGTCGCGGAGCCGGGCTCCGGCCTGCTCGGGACGGTCGTCGTCGCGCCGGACCTCGGCGGCTCGCTCGTCGTCGTGCCGGGGGAGAGCCCCGCGCCCGGGACGGGCACCGTCCGCTCCGTCCGGGTCGAGGTCGAGGCCGGGCTCCCCGTCGACGGCGAGGTGTTCGCCGCCGCGGTGCTCGCGACGCTCAACGACCCGCGCGGCTGGTCGGTCCCAGACGGCGTGACGTTCTCGCGGACGGCGGCCGACGACGCGTCCATCCGGGTCGTGCTCGCGAGCCCCGCCACGGCCGACCGCCTGTGCGCCCCGCTGGCGACCGAGAGCCGCTACTCGTGCGGCAACTCGGTGACGGGCGCCGCCGTGCTGAACTTCGAGCGGTGGGTCCTCGGGGCGCCCGACTTCGGCGACGACCTCGCCACGTACCGGCAGTACCTCGTCAACCACGAGGTCGGGCACGTGCTCGGCCACGGCCACGAGGACTGCCCCGCGCCGGGCGCCGTCGCCCCGGTGATGGTCCAGCAGTCCATCTCGGCCCAGGGCTGCCTGACCAACGGCTGGCCCGTCCCGTAACCCCCGGCCCCCCGGCGCGCGCCCGCGCGGCGGTGTGGGTGGCGCGTGATGGGATCAGGTCCGTGCCCCGGACGACGACCGCCCCCCGCCTCGTCGCGCGGCCTCGCGAGCTCGAGGCCGACGCGGTGCTCGACGACTCCCAGCGCGCGGCGCTCGCCGCCGCGGCCGGCCCCGGGGCCACCCTCGTCGTGGGCGCGCCGGGCACGGGCAAGACCCTCGTCGCGCAGGAGGTGGTGCTCGCGGCCCTGCGCGACGGCGTCGCGCCCGAGCGCGTGCTCCTCCTCGCCGCGTCGCGCCGCGCCGCCGCCGCGCTCCGTGACCGCCTGTCGGCCCGTGCGCGCCGCACGGTCGGCGCGCCCCTGGTGCGCACCGCCGCGTCCGCGGCCTTCGCCGTCCTGCGGGAGCGCGCGGCCGCGCTGGGCGAGCCCGTCCCCACGCTGATCTCCGGCCCGGAGCAGGACCTCGTGCTCGCCGAGCTCCTGGAGGGTCACCTCGACGGCGGCCTCGCGCACCTCGGCACCCCGCTCGCCCTGCCCGCGGGACTGCCCGAGGAGGCGCTCGGTCTCCGGGGGCTGCGCCAGGAGCTCCGCGACCTCCTCATGCGCGCGGCGGAGCGCGGCCTGACCCCGGCCGACCTCGCCGCCCTCGGCGAGCGCTACGCCCGCCCGGAGTGGTCGCTCGGCGCCCAGCTCTTCGCGGAGTACCTCGACGTCACCGCCCTGCGCACGGGCACGCCCGACGCCGGGTCGCGGTTCGACCCGGCGATCGTCGTCGACGAGGCCGCGGAGGCCCTGCTCGCCTGGGACGACGAGGTGCCCGACGCCGCCCGGCCGCGCTGGGACCTCGTGGTCGTCGACGACTACCAGGAGGCGACGGTCGCGACCGCGCGCCTCCTGCACGTGCTGCACGACGACGGCGCGCGCCTCGTGCTGCTCGGCGACCCCGACGCCGCGGTGCAGACGTTCCGCGGCGCGAGCCCGGGGCTCGTGGGCCGGGCGTCCGCCCCGGCACGGCGGGACGGCGCGCGCCGGGGCGAGCTGGGCGCGCGCGTCGCCGTGCTGGGCACCGCCTGGCGCCAGAGCGCGCCGCTGCGCGAGGTGACCCGCCGCGTGACCGCGCAGGTCGGCACCGTCGCCGGGGCGGTGCACCGTGGCGCCGCGCCGCGCGACGCCGACGGGCGTCCGGGCGAGGCGGCCGACGTCGGCCCCGGCGCCCCGCCCGTGCAGGTCGCGGTGCTCTCGGCCGTCGCGCAGGAGGCCGCGTTCGTCGCCCGGGAGCTGCGCGCGGAGCACCTGCTGCACGGCACCCCCTGGCACCGGATGGCCGTCGTCGCGCGCACGGGGACGCGGCTCGCGGCGCTGCGCCGCGAGCTCGTCGCCGCCTCGGTCCCCGTGACGCTGCTCGGCTCCGACGTCCCGCTGCGCGACGAGCCGGCGGTCGCGCCGCTCCTCGCGGCCGTGCGCGTGTGCGTCGCCGACGCGGAGGACCCCGAGGCCCTCGACCCGTTCACCGCGGCGGCGCTGCTCACGTCGCCCGTGGGCGCGCTCGACGTCGTCGCGCTGCGCCGTCTGCGCCGCGCGCTGCGGGCCGAGGAGCTCGAGGGCGGGGGCGGGCGCTCGTCCGAAGCGCTGCTCGTCGAGCTGCTCCTCGACCCGGCGCGCGCCGCGACGCTCCCGCCCACGGTGCGCCGCGGGCCGGTCGCGGTCGCCCGGGCGCTCGCGGCGGGGCGGGCTGCGGCGGCCGAACCCGGCGCGACGGCGCAGACGGTCCTGTGGGCGGTGTGGGCCGCGACCGGTCTCGCGGAGCGCTGGCGCTCGGCGGCGCTCGACGGCGGCCCCGCCGGGGCGCGCGCGGACCGTGACCTCGACGCGGTGCTCGCGCTGTTCCGCGCCGCGGAGACGTTCGTCGACCGCATGCCGGGCGCGCCCGCCGGGGCGTTCGTCGAGTACCTCGCCTCGCAGGACCTGCCCGCCGACTCGCTCGCGGCGAGCGCGAGCGGGGCCGACGCCGTCGCGGCGCTCACCCCGGCCGGTGCGGCCGGGCGCGAGTGGGACGTCGTCGTGGTGGCGGGCGTCCAGGACGGCGTGTGGCCCGACCTCCGGCTGCGCGACTCGCTGCTCGGCTCGCAGGCGCTCGTCGAGCTCCTCGCCGGCCGCGCCCAGGACGCGCACGGGGTCGGTTCGCAGGCGCGCGCCCAGGTGCTCGCCGACGAGCTGCGGGCCTTCGTCGTCGCGACGTCGCGTGCGACGCGTCGCCTCGTCGTGACGGCCGTGCAGGACGCCGAGGAGGCGCCGTCGGTGTTCTGCGACCTCGTCGTGCCGCCGTCGGCGCCCGAGGGCCCCGACGGCACGGACGGTCCCGACGGGCGTGGTCCCCAGGACGGCCCGGGCGCACCCGCGGCGGGCGCCGGCCCGGTACCCGCCGGTCCCGCGGCGAGTTCCGGTCCGGCGCCGGTCGGACGCGCACCCGTCGGCCCGGGGCTCGCGGACGTCGGGGGCGGGCAGGTCGAGCCCGCCGAGCGGAGGCACGTGCGCGTCGGGGCGCCGCTCGACCTGCGCGGGCTGGTCGCCGCGGCCCGTGGCGTCCTCGTCGAGGCCGCGGCGCGCGAGGCCGGCGGCGCCGGAGCGTCGGGGCCGGACGAGCGCGCCGTCGCGGCGGCGACGCTCCTGGCGGACCTCGGTGCGCTCGGCGTCGCGGAGGCCCGCCCGGAGACGTGGTACGGCGTGGCGGGCGTGTCGAGCACGGCGCCGCTGCGCGGTGCGGAGGAGACCGTCACGGTGTCGCCCTCGAAGGTCGAGACGGTCTCGACGTGCCCGCTGCGGTGGTCGCTCGAGGCGGCCGGCGGGACGGCGCCCGACGCGACGCACCAGAGCCTCGGCACGCTCGTCCACTCGATCGCCGAGACCCACCCGTCCGGGTCGCTCGCCGAGCTGCGCGCGGAGCTCGACCGCCGGTGGGCGGAGCTCGCGCTGCCCGACGGCTGGCCCGCGCGCCAGCTCCGGCGCCGGGCCGAGCGCATGGTCGAGAAGCTCGCGGCCTACGTCGCGCAGGCGGGCGAGCCGCTCCTCGTCGAGCCGTCGTTCGACGTCACCGTCGGCCGCGCCCGGCTGCGCGGCACGATCGACCGGGTCGAGGCAGCGGGGGAGGGCAAGGTCCGCGTCGTCGACCTCAAGACCGGTCGGCGCACCGCCACGAAGGCGGAGGGCGCGGAGCACCCCCAGCTCGGTGCCTACCAGCTCGCGGTCGAGGCCGGCGCGCTCGACGTGCCGGAGGGCACGCGCAGCGCGGGCGCGCAGCTCGTCTACGTCGGGAGCACCCACGTGGGCCCTGCCGTCGTGGCCCAGCCCGCGCTGGAGCCGGAGCCCGACGGGTCCAGCTGGGCGCGCGACCTCGTGGAGGAGGCCGCCGGCACCATGTCGGCGGCGACGTTCACCGCCCGCCAGAACGGGCTGTGCGAGATGTGCCCCGTGCGCCGGGCGTGCCCGGTGCAGCCCGAGGGCAGGAGGGTGGTGGCGTGAGCAGCGAGCTGTTCGAGCTCCCGGAGGCGGGCGCGAGCGGGCCGACGGTGCGTCTCGTCGCGGCCGACGGCCTCCCGGTCGAGAGCGCCGACGCCCCGGGCGACGGGCACCGGGCGGCGGAGGCGCCGCAGCCGACGCTCTCCGCGACGCGGATCGCCGACCTCCTCGGACGTCCCCGCCCGACCCCGGAGCAGGTCGAGGTGATCGAGGCGCCGCTCGAGCCGACGCTCGTCGTCGCCGGGGCCGGCTCGGGCAAGACGGAGACGATGGCGGCGCGCGTCGTCTGGCTCATCGCGAACGAGCTCGTCCCGCCGGACGCGGTGCTGGGCCTCACGTTCACGCGCAAGGCGGCGGGGGAGCTCGCGGAGCGCGTCCAGGTGCGGCTCGCCCAGCTCGCGCGCGCCCGGGGCGGGGCGGCGTCGGCGCTCTCGCTGCTCGACCGGCCGACCGTCGCGACGTACAACGCGTACGCCGCGTCGCTCGTCGGCGACCACGGGCTGCGCGTCGGCGTCGAGCCGGGGGCCCGCCTCCTCGGCGAGGCGCAGCAGTGGCAGCTCGCGTCCGAGGTCGTGGAGTCCTGGGACGACGACCTGGGCACCGACCGCGCGCTGAGCACGGTCGTCGCGGCGGTGCTCGGCCTCTCCGGCGCGCTCGGCGAGCACCTCCTCGACCCCGCCGAGGCGCGGGACCGCCTGGCCGAGATCGTCGAGCAGCTCGACGCGCTCCCGCTGGGGCCGCGGCAGAAGGCCCGGACGAAGGAGGTCGAGAAGCTCGTCGGCGACGTCGCGGAACGGGTCCGCCTGCTCGACGTCGTCGCGGAGTACCGCCGCCGCAAGCGCGCGACCGACTCCCTCGACTTCGGCGACCAGGTGGCGCTCGCGGCGCGGCTCGCGCGCGAGGTGCCCGTGGTGGGGGAGACCGAGCGCGCCCGCTTCCGCGTCGTCCTCCTGGACGAGTACCAGGACACGTCGCACGCGCAGGTCGAGCTCCTCGCGGGGCTGTTCGGCGGCGGGCACCCCGTGACGGCCGTGGGCGACCCGCACCAGTCGATCTACGGGTGGCGCGGCGCGAGCGCGGGCGGCCTCGCGCGGTTTCCCGACCGCTTCCCGCGCGCGGGCGGCGACCGCTCGGCCGTGCGCTTCCTCTCGACGTCGTGGCGCAACGACGCCGCCGTCCTCGCGGCGGCGAACGTCACGGCCGGTCCGCTGCGCGGTGCCGTCGCCGGCGGCCGGGGCGACCGGGTCGAGGTGCCGCCGCTCGCCCTGCGCCCCGGCGCGGGCCCGGGCGCGGTCGCCGCGCACGTGGCGGCGACCGCCGAGGAGGAGGCCGCGGCCGTGGCCGAGCGCGTCGCCGCGCGCTGGCGCCCGGCGAGCGCGCCCGGGGGGCGCGTCACCGCGGCCGTGCTGTGCCGCAAGCGCAGCCAGTTCGCGGCGGTCGAGGTCGCGCTGCGGCGGCGCGGGCTCCCCGTGGAGGTCGTCGGCCTCGGCGGGCTGCTCACGACGCCCGAGGTCGTCGACGTCGTCGCGCTGCTCGAGGCCGTGCACGACCCCTCGCGCGGCGACGCGCTCGTGCGTCTCCTCACCGGGCCCCGGCTCAACCTCGGCGCCGCCGACCTGCACGCGCTCGGGAGCCGCGCGGCGGACCTCGCGCGGCTCGAGGGCGCGCTCGGCTCGCGCCGTCGCGCCCCCGCCGCGGAGGACGCCGAGTCGGGGCTCGTGGTCGTCGAGGGCGACGTGGCCGACCACCGCTCGATCGTCGACGCGCTCGACGACCTCCCGGACCCGGGCGAGCCCGCGGCGGACGGGCGCACGCTCTCCGCGGAGGGCCACGCGCGGCTCTCGGCGCTCTCCCGGACCCTGCGCGCGCTGCGCGGCCTCACCTACCTGTCGCTCCCGGAGCTCGTCGTCGAGGCCGAGCGGGCCCTGGGGCTCGACGTCGAGGCCGTGACGAACGAGGCGCTGCTCGCGTCGCGGCGGCTCGTCGACCCGGAGGCCGTGAGCGACCGGGCCCGCGAGCACCTCGACGCGTTCCGCGACGTCGCCGCGACGTTCACGCAGACGGCGGACGTCGTGACGCTCGGGGCGTTCCTCGCCTGGCTCGGGGTCGCCTCGACCCGGGAGAACGGGCTCGACCTGCCCGTGCGCGAGCCCGACCCGGACGCGGTGCAGGTCATCACCGCGCACGCCGCGAAGGGCCTCGAGTGGGACGTCGTCGTCGTGCCCGGGCTCGTGGACGGCGTGTTCCCGACCACTGCGCAGTCGTCGTCGGGGGTGCGCGCGGACAGCGGCTGGCTCACCGACGTGAGCCAGCTCCCGTACCCGCTGCGCGGCGACGCCGCCGACCTGCCCGAGTTCCGCTTCGACCTCGCGGCGGACACGAAGGAGCTCGTGGCGCGGCGCGACGAGTTCCGCGCGGCGAGCGGGGAGCACCAGCTCGCCGAGGAGCGACGGCTCGCCTACGTGGCCTTCACGCGCGCGCGGCGCGAGCTGTACCTCACGGCGTCCTGGTGGCAGACGGGATCGCGGCCGCGCGCGCTGTCGCCGTTCCTCGTCGAGCTCGTCGAGGCGGGGGTCGTGACGGCCGACGGGTGGTCGGCACCTCCCGGCCCCGACGACTCCAACCCGCTCGAGGACGTCGAGGTGACCGGGACGTGGCCCGTGCCCGACGACGCTCCCGGCGGGTCGGCGCGGTCCGTCCTGCGGGACACCGCGGCGGCCGTCGAGCGTGCGGCGGCCGAGCGTGCGGCAGCCGAGCGTGACGCGGCAAGGCGTGGCGCGGCGGACCGTGCCGCGCACGCCGGGGCCGGGGCGGTCGACGCCGTGCCCGGGCAGGGGGGCGTGGACGGCACGGGCGGCCCCGCCGGGCTCACGGCGCCCTCCGGAGTCCTCGTCGACGCCGAGGGCCGTGACCTCGTCGCGCTCGCGCGCGTCCTGCTCGCGGAGCGCGCCGAGCGCTCGGGCCGGGAGGTCGAGCTGCCGGCGCACGTCTCGGCGTCGAGCCTCGTGCGGCTCGCGGCGGACCGCGACGAGTACGCGCTCCACCTGCGCCGCCCGGTCCCGGTCGAGCCCACGGTCCACGCGCGCCGGGGCACCCGGTTCCACCTGTGGGCCGAGCGCTACTTCACGACGTCGTCCCTGCTCGACGTCGAGGACCTCCCCGGGGCGGACGACGACGACCTCGACCCCGACGCCGACCTCGAGACGCTCCAGCGGACGTTCCTGGCCTCGGAGTGGGCCACGCGCACGCCGGTCGCGGTCGAGGTCGACGTCGAGACGCCCGTCGGGTCGACGGTCCTGCGGTCGCGCATCGACGCGGTGTTCCCCGAGCTCCCGGAGCACGCGGGCGGGGCGCGCGACGCGGTCGTGGTCGTCGACTGGAAGACGGGGCGTGCGCCGTCCGACCCGGAGGCGCGCAGCGTGCGCGAGGTGCAGCTCGCGGTCTACCGGCTCGCGTGGTCGCGCTGGACGGGGGTGCCGCTGGAGAAGGTGAACGCGGCGTTCTACTACGTCGCGTCCGACGAGACCGTGCGTCCGCGCCGCCTGCTGGGCGAGGCCGAGATCGAGGCGCTGCTGGTCGCCGACTGAGCCGGCGACGCCTCAGTCGTCGGCGTCCTGCGTCGCCTCGTCGAGATCGGCCAGCATGTCGAGCGCGTCGGCGACCACGTCGTCGAGCCCGTTGCGCACGCCGTGCAGGAGCCAGCGCGCGAGCGCGAGCTCGCCGACGAGGAGCGCGCGGTCGAGCAGGTGCTTGTCGGTGAGCTCGGTACGGCGCAGCTGGTACGCCTCCATGATCGAGTCGACGGCCTCGGGCGGTGCCGAGACGAGCAGCCACGCGAGGTCGTCGGCGGGGTCCGCGACGCGCGCGCTCGCCCAGTCCGTCACCGCGACGACGCGTCCGCGGGCGACGAGCACCTGCTCCGGGCCCAGGTCGCCGTGCACGACGACCGGCTGGAACCGCCACAGCGAGACGTCCTCGAGCGCGGTCTCCCAGCGGCGCAGGAGCGTCGGGGGGACCTTGCCCGTGGCCGCGGCCTCGTCGAGCTCCGCCATGCGGCGCGCGCGGTACTCCTCGACCTCGTAGCCCGGCAGGCCGGCGTCGTCGACGATCGCGCGCGGCAGCTCGTGGACCGACGCGAGCACGCGGCCCAGGTCGGCCGCGAGGCCCGGTCCGGGCCGCAGGCTGTCGACGTCGAGCGGCTCGCCCTCGAGCGCGGGGTGCACGACGGCCCGCCCGCCCTCGGGCAGGACCGCGGTGCCGCTGACGCGGGGCACGGCGAACGACAGCACCCCCGACTCGGCGTAGTGCTGCAGCGAGCCCAGCAGCTCCGCCTCGGCCTCGAGCGCGGCGCCGGCCTGGAGGCTGCGGGGTGCGCGCACGGTCCAGCGGGCGCCGTCGGCGTCGGTCACGACGGCGGTGTCGTAGTCGCCCGGGTCCTCGACGGGCCGCGCGCTGCGGGCGTCCAGGCCGGGCACGGCGGCGGTCGCGAGCGCGGCGAGGGTCAACGGAGAGCGAGGCACGCGACCACGGTAGTCGGTCCCCGCGCGCGCCCGGTCGACCCACGCCGTCCGACGCCGCACCCCGCCCGACGGCGCCCGCGCAGGCGGGTGGCCCGGCCGGGGGTGGCCTACGGTCGGGGGGTGAGCACCCCTGCCGCCCGGCCGTCGTCGGGCACGAGCGACCCCGCCGCTCCGGACCGACCCACGCCCGCGCCGACCAGCACCCCGGCCGACACCGGGACCGGCACGGCCACCGGGCCGGGCACCCTGCCGCGCACCCCGCTGGACCGCCTCCCGCTGCCGCTCGATGGCGCGTTCGTCGACCGCGCGGAGCACCGCCGCGCGGAGCCGGACCTCGTGCGCACGCTGCGGTCGCAGCCGACGACGCGCGTCCTGCTGGTCCACCGCGGCCGGCTCGCGCTCGGCGGCCCGGGCGCGGCGGACGGCGTCGCCCTCCTGGACCCGGCCGAGCTGCGCGACGTCGACCCGGCGACCGACGACGACCAGGGCCGCTGGCTCTTCCTCGGCGAGGGCGACGGCACGGCGTACCTCGCGCTCGTCCTGCCCGACGACGCCGACGCCGAGGAGGTCGACATCGAGGGCGTGGACGCCTCCGAGCCGTTCGCCGTGCTCGCGCGCGAGCAGACGTGGTCGGGGCTGCGGGACCTCGTCGGCGAGGTCGGGGCGCCCGTCGCGGGGCTCGCGACGGAGGCGGTCGCGCTCGCGGCGTGGCACGCGAACCACCCGCGGTGCCCGCGCTGCGGCGGTCGGACGACCGTCGAGAAGGGCGGCTGGACGCGCCGCTGCGTGGCCCAGGGCGTCGAGCTGTACCCGCGCACGGACCCGGCGGTCATCATGACGGTCGTGCACGGCGAGGGGCCCGACGAGCGCCTCCTGCTGGGGCACGCGGCGCACTGGCCGGAGCGGCGGTTCTCGACCCTCGCGGGCTACGTCGAGCCCGGGGAGTCGCTCGAGAACGCGGTGCGGCGGGAGGTCGCGGAGGAGGCGGGCGTCGTCGTCGGCGACGTGGCCTACCGGGGGAGCCAGCCGTGGCCGTTCCCGGCCTCGCTCATGCTCGGGTTCTCGGCGCGCGCGCTGACGACCGAGCTGCACGTGGACGGCGTCGAGCTCACCGACGCGCGCTGGTTCACGCGGGCCGAGCTCGCCGACGCCGTCCGGTCGGGCGAGGTGCTGCTGCCGGGCCGGTCGTCGATCGCGCGGGCGCTCGTCGAGGACTGGTTCGGCGCGCGCCTCGCCGACGACTGAGGGTGGCTCAGGGCCGCTCAGGGAGGCGGGTGGCGAGGAGCGGCGCGACGCACGCCGTCGCGACCGCTGCTCGGGGACGCGGAAGGGCCCGGTCCGGACGTCCGGACCGGGCCCTCCCACGACCGCGTCAGGCGGCGAGGCGCTTCTTGACCTCCGCGAGGGACGGGTTCGTCGCGGCGGAGCCGTCCGGGAAGACGACGGTCGGCACGGTGCGGTTGCCGTCGTTGACGGACTCCACGAACTCGGCGGTGCCGGGCGTCTCCTCGATGTTGACCTCGGTGTAGCCGATGCCCGCGGAGTCGAGCTGCGTCTTGAGGCGGCGGCAGTACCCGCACCAGGTCGTCGAGTACATGACGATCGAGCCGGCGTCGGGAAGGGTCGGGGTGGTGCTCATCGAGGGCTCTCCTGCTGCGGTTCCGGGCGGCGCGTGCCGCGGGCGGTCGGGTCGTGACGGTAACACCGGGGGAGCGCGGGCTGTTCCCCGCCCGCGTGTCACCGGGGGCTGCGAGAATCGCGGGTGATGTCCACGCCACCGGTCTCACGCCCGCTCGCCCACCGCTCCGCCGACGAGATCCTCGACGCGCTCGACCCCGACCAGCGCGACGTCGCGGTCGCGCTGCGCGGGCCCGTGTGCGTGCTCGCCGGCGCGGGGACGGGCAAGACGCGCGCGATCACGCACCGCATCGCGTACGGGGTCCGCACGGGCGTGTACGTGCCGACGAGCGTGCTCGCCGTGACGTTCACGGCGCGCGCGGCGGGCGAGATGCGCACGCGGCTGCGCGAGCTCGGCGCGACGGGCGTCCAGGCGCGCACGTTCCACGCGGCCGCGCTGCGCCAGCTCGGCTACTTCTGGCCCAAGGTCGTCGGCGGGGCGCCGCCGCGCATCCTCGAGCACAAGGCGCCCGTCGTCGCGGAGTCGGCGCGGCGGCTCGGCGTCGGGGTGGACCGCGTCGCGGTGCGGGACCTGTCGTCCGAGATCGAGTGGGCCAAGGTCTCGCTCGTCACCGCCGACGACTACGTCCGGGCGTGCGAGGCGATCGACCGCGAGCCCCCCGCCGGCTACGACCACCAGACCGTCGCGCGCCTCCTCACGGCCTACGAGGACGTGAAGACCGAGCGGTCGGTCATCGACTTCGAGGACGTGCTCCTCATGCTCGGCGACATGCTCGCGACGCAGGGCACGGTGGCCGACGAGGTGCGGCGCCAGTACCGCCACTTCGTCGTCGACGAGTACCAGGACGTGTCGCCCCTGCAGCAGTTCGTGCTCGACCAGTGGCTCGGGGGGCGCGACGAGCTGTGCGTCGTCGGGGACCCGTCGCAGACGATCTACTCGTTCACCGGCGCGACGCCGCACCACCTCCTCACGTTCTCGCGCACGCACCCCAAGGCCCAGGTGATCCGCCTGGTGCGCGACTACCGCTCGACGCCGCAGGTGGTGAACCTCGCGAACCAGCTCCTCGCGCGCGCGGGCCGCGCGGGCGGCGCCCACCAGGCGCTCGAGCTCGTCGCCCAGCGGCCGGCCGGGCCGCCCGTCGCCTTCACCGCGTACGACGACGACGAGGCCGAGGCGAGCGGGATCGCGCAGCGCATCGGGCGGCTCCTCGCCGCGGGCACGCGCGCGAGCGAGATCGCCGTGCTCTACCGGACCAACGCGCAGTCCGAGGCCTTCGAGTCGGCGCTCGCCGACGCGGGCATCGGCTACCTGGTACGGGGAGGGGAGCGCTTCTTCCAGCGCAAGGAGGTGCGCGACGCGATCGTCCTCCTGCGCGGCGCGGCGCGCTCCGCCGACCCGGACGTCCCCATGCCCGAGACGGTGCGCGACGTCCTGGCCGCCGCGGGCTGGGCCCCGGCGCCGCCGGCGGCGCGGGGCGCGGCGCGCGAGCGCTGGGAGTCGACGCAGGCGCTCGTCGCGCTCGCCGACGACGTCGCGGGGCTCGCCGCCGCGTCCGACGCCCCGCCCCCGACCGTCGCGGCCTTCGTCGCCGAGCTCGACGAGCGCGCCGCCGCTCAGCACGCCCCGACGGTCGAGGGTGTCACCCTGGCGTCGCTGCACGCGGCCAAGGGGCTCGAGTGGGACGCCGTCTTCCTCGCGGGGATGAGCGAGGGGCTCATGCCGATCTCCCTCGCCGAGACGGACGAGGCGGTCGCGGAGGAGCGCCGGCTGCTCTACGTCGGCATCACGCGGGCGCGCGAGCACCTCGAGCTCTCGTTCGCGCGCTCGCGCAACCCGGGCGGCCGGGCGACGCGCCGCCGCACGCGCTTCCTCGACGGGCTCTGGCCCGACGAGCCCGGCGCGCGCGGGACGCGGCGTGCTCGCGCCGGGCAGGCGAAGGTCCGGCTCACGGGGGAGTACGACCAGGCGCTGTTCGAAGAGCTGCGCGAGTGGCGTCGCCAGGTCGCGCAGGAGACGGACAAGCCGGCGTTCACCGTGCTCGTGGACTCGGCGCTCGCCGCCATCGCCGAGACGCGCCCCACGAGCCCGGCCGGGCTGGCGCGCATCAACGGTCTGGGGCCCGCGAAGATCGAGCGGTACGGGGCCACGATCCTCGAGATCGTGCGCCGCGCGGAGCGCTGACGAGGCGCTCTGCCCGGCCCTCGACGAGGGCCGGGTGAACTCGTCGAAGAAATTCCCGTAAATAAGTTGTGCCTCCTGCGAAGGGCGGCATATGGTCGACGAGTCCTGTTGGGAAGGGGCGCGCCGAGAGGCGGGCGCCTGATGGAGAGAGGGGGTGGGAGAGCTGATGAACAACCAGATCGCCATGGCGAACCTGCTGGATCACGCGTCCGTGTACACGGGCACGCCAGGAGAGCTCCGTCCGCGTGCCATCGCGCACCGCGGCGGCACCTTCATCGCCCGCCCCGCTCCCGACTCCGCCCCCAGGACGAACCCGGTCTGACCGACCGGAACCTTCCAGGCCGCGGAGTCCCTCTAGGACCCGCGGCCTTCGTGTTCTCCGAGCACGTCCGCCGATGAGGATCACCGGCACCACCCGTCTCCACGAGACGGGGCCGCTGTCCTCAGGGTCCTGTGACGACGACGTTCACACCCACGACAGGACATCACTGGAGGACATCGTGCGGCTCACCGCGCTGCTCGACAACATCACCGCTCAGGGGGGATCCGGCCCCTGGGTCCCCCACCAACCGCTGGCCACGCCGCTCGGCGAGAACGACTCCGCGGAGTTCGACCGCCTGCTCGCGGGCCTGCTGCCCTGCCGCACCAACGACCCGGAGCTCTGGTTCGCCGAGCGCACCGCCGAGGTCGAGGAGGCCAAGGCCCTGTGCCGCACCTGCCCGCTCGTCGAGGGCTGCCTCGCCGGTGCGGTCGAGCGCCGCGAGCCCTGGGGCGTCTGGGGCGGCGAGGTCTTCGTGGACGGCGTCGTGGTCGCGCGCAAGCGCGGCCGCGGCCGTCCGAGCAAGGCCGAGGTGCTCGCCCGCGAGGCCGAGCGCCAGGCCCACGAGGCCGCACGGACCGAGGCGTCAGTCGGCGCCTCGACGGCGGCCTGACATGGGCAGCGGCGCCCCGTCCGGGGGCGTGCGCGCCAGCTCGCCGCACCCGCAGCGCGGGTGGCGGCTCGACCCGCGCAGCCGCGGCACGGCATCGGGAGCAGGAATCTCGATGCCGGCCGTGGCTGCGCGGGGCACCAGCCCGTCCAGGGCTGCCAGGACCTGACCGAGCGCGACGGCCGCCGCCGACGCCGCGAGGAGCGTCTCCTCGCCCCGGTGCACCGACGCCTCGCGCAGCTGTCGCGCGACCTGCGGCCAGCAGGGGTCCACGTCCGCGCGGTGCAGGTCCGCGCACGTCAGGCACGGGTCGAGCCCCGGTCGGACGAACGGCCCGACCACGACGTCGGCCTCGCGCACCACGACCGACAGGTGCGCGACCCCTGCACCCACCAACCTCCGCACCCGGACCGGGTCCGTGGCTCCGTGCTCGACCACGACGACGACGTCGGGCGCGGGTGCCCGTGCCTCCTCCGGCGTGTCCGGGGTCGAGGCCGTCACGACGCCCGGGGCGACCTCCTCGACGATCCGCCGCACTGCGCCCTCGCGCGGCGACCCGACGTCCCGCAGCCGGTACGCCCCGCCTCCGACGTCCGTGGCGAGCACGGTGCCCGGGTCGTCGAGCACGAGCACGCCCACCCCCGCGGTCGCGAGGTGGACGGCGAGCGCGGCACCCACCCGGCCGAGCCCGACGACCCCGACCGTCGCCCGGGCGCGCGCCGCGAGGACGCGGTGCCCCGCGCCGTCGGGCAGCAGGGCCGACAGCACCGCGAGATCCGCCGCGCCGTGACCCGGGGCGGGCGACGCCGGCCGGCGCCGACGCGCCGCCACGAGGAGGTGCGCCTCGTCGAGCAGGCGGACGAGCGCGGCGCGGCGCGTGCGCTGCGCCGGGGAGCCCGGGACGTCGGGTGCGTCGCCGCGCCGAGCGGGCCCGGCGAGCGCGCGCAGCCAGCGCTCGTCGTCGGCATCGAGCCCGGTGAGTCGCACCGACCACCGGGGGTCGGAGCCGACCTGCACCTCGCCGGGGCCGCGCCGCAGGAGCGGCGCCTCCGGTCGCAGCACACGTCGTCGCTGCACGGCTCCTCCGTCCGTCGTCGTCCGGGCGCCCGACCGGACGCCCGCCGTCAGCCTGGCACGGCCCCGAGGCGCGCCGACGGTTGTCCACAGGCTCCTCGCGATGGTCCCGCGGGGAGGATTTCTTTGCCGTCGCCACAGGTCTCCACGTCGTCCGCTCGACCGAACGTCGCGGGAGAGCGCGCCACTCCGGGCGCGCCCCTGCCATTTCGTGGCGAGAACCACTACGGTCTGAGGCGTGGTCCGGGAGACGATCGTGGAGGTTCGGCGCAGCCGCCGACGCAAGAGCACGGTGAGCGCCTACCGCGACGGCGAGCGCACGATCGTCGCGATCCCGGCGCGGTTCACGCGCGCGCAGGAGCGCGAGTGGGTCCAGCGCATGCTCGACCGCCTCGCCGACTCCGAGCGTCGGCGGCGGCCGTCGGACGCCGAGCTGGCGCGCCGCGCCGTCGAGCTGTCCGACAAGTACCTGGACGGCCGCGCCCGCCCCACGAGCGTGCGGTGGGCGGGCAACCAGGACCGCCGCTGGGGCTCGTGCACGCTCATCGACGGCACGATCCGCATCTCGACGCGCGTCCGGGGGATGCCGTCGTGGGTGCTGGACTACGTGCTCCTGCACGAGCTCGCGCACCTGCTCCACGCCGGCCACGGCCCGGGGTTCTGGAAGCTGCTCGAGGCCTACCCGCGCACGGAACGGGCGCGAGGGTTCCTGGAGGGTGTGTCGTTCTCGCGCGACGCGGACCTCGAGCCCGACGACGCGGACCTCGAGCCGGACGACGCGGACGTCGAGCCGGGGGACGGCGCCGCGGAAACCGCGGCACCGCCCGCGGGCGCCGAGGACTGACGTCCGGTCAGGTCAGCGCGGCGCGCCGCCCTGGCCGGTCGCGTCGCCCATCCCGCCGTCGTCCGTCGGTCCGGCTGCGTCCGAGTCGTCCGCGGGCGCGTCGTCCGCCGGGGCGTCGTCGTCCGAGCCGTCGGCCGTCGCCGGCCCCGGCTCGGTGGTGGGCGATCCCTCCGCGGCGCGGAAGATCTCCTCGAGCGCGCGGTCGACGTCGGCCTCCTCCGCGCGGGTCGCGGCGCGCCGGCCCTCGTAGCCGGACGGGTCGTCGAGGTCGGTCCCGTCGGGAAGCAGGTCGGGGTGGTCCCACACCGCGTCGCGCGCACCCGCGCCGGACTGCGCCGCGATGAGCGCCCACAGGGCGGCCGCGTCGCGCGAGCGCCGTGGGCGCAGCTCGAGGCCGACGAGCGTCGCGAACGTGTGCTCCGCGGGCCCGCCCGCCGCCCGACGACGGCGCAGCATCTCCCGCAGCGGGACGGCGTGGGGCAGGTGGGGGAGCGCCGCGACGGCGGTCACCTCGTCGACCCAGCCCTCGACGAGCGCGAGCGTCGTCTCGAGGCGCAGCAGGGTCGCCTGCTGCTCGGGCGTGTTCTGCAGGCCGAAGACACCGCCCGACAGCGCGCGCTGGAGCGCGTCGGTGTCCGCGAGGTCGACGTCCGCGAGCTGCGACTCGAGCGCGGAGAGGTCGATGGTGATGCCGCGCGCGTAGGCGTCGACGAGCCCGCGCAGGTGCCCGCGCAGCCACGACACGTGCGTGAACAGGCGCGCGTGGGCGGCCTCGCGCAGGGCGAGGAAGAGGCGGACCTCCTCGGCGGGGGCGTCGAGGCCCTCGGCGAACGCCGCGACGTTCGTCGGCAGGAGGACCGTCGCGGGCCGGTCGAGCAGCGGCAGCCCGACGTCGGTCGCGCCGAAGACCTCGCGCGAGAGCGTCCCGGCGGCCTGGCCCACCTGCATGCCGAACACCGCGGAGCCGAGGCGCCGCATGAGCGCGGCCGGGTCGCCCGCGGGCAGCCCGAGCGCACCGGCCGGCAGGCCTGGCAGGGTGAACCCGACGCCCGGCAGGGCGGAGGTGTCGTCCCCCATGCCCTCGGGGAGCTGGTCGCGCAGGACCGTGGCGAGCGCGTCCGCGACGGACGCGGCGACCGGGGCGACGAGCTCGTTCCACGCGGGGAGCGTGTGCTCGACCCACTCGGACCGGCTCCACGCCTGGCTCTTCCCACCCGACGGCGGCAGGTCGGTGACCGCGTCGAGCCAGAGCTCGGCGACGGACAGCGCCTCGGTGACCGCGCGCTGCTGCGCCGGCGAGATCGACGGGTCGCCCTCGGCGACGGCGACCTGGCGCGCGACGTCGTGCGAGACGTCGGTGTTGACCGGGCCGTCGCTCGGCGTCGAGAGCATGCGCTGCACCTGCGCGAGGACGTGCTGGAAGAGCTGCGGGTCGGCCGCGCCGCCCGCGGCGAGCGCCTGCGGGTCGAGCCCGCGGGCGCGCAGCTCGCGCAGCGCCTCGTCGGCGTCGGGCCCGAGCATCGAGCGGAGCAGCTCCTCGAACCGCGGGTCGAAGGGCGTGTCGTCGTCCGGTCCGGGCGTGCGGTCGGGGGGAAGGCTGCTCATGGCGACTCCTCACGGTAGCGTCGGTGATCACCGTAACCACGATCGAGCGCCGAGAACGGGGGCTGGGCCATGTCCGAGGGCCGGGTTCGCTCACGGCGCAGCGAGGCGCTCCCCGCGGCGGGCGAGCCCCCGGCCGGTCCGGGGGAGGACCCCACGGCGAGCGCGGTGACCGCCCCGGCGGACGAGGTCGCCGACCCGGAACCGGTGGTGGTCGTCGGCGTCGGGCAGGTCGCGGACGCGGTGCGCGCGGGCCTGGGCGCCGCCGAGGCGTCGCCCGTGGACGCGCTCGTCTGGCCCGCCGGGGCGCGACGGCTCGTCGTGGTCGCGCCCGCGGGGGAGTTCGGGACGCCGCGCGCACGGACGGACGCCGAGCAGCGCGCGCGCCTCGCGCTCCTGGGCCGTCGTGCGGGGGAGGCGGCGGTCGCGGCCGGGATCGAGCACGTCGTCGCCGTGTCGTCGGCCGCGGTGCACGGCGCGTCGCCCGAGCGGGGCGTGATCGACGACGACGACCCCGTGGCCGCCGACGACGGGCCCGGCTTCGCGGGCGACCTCGTCGCGTTCGAGGACGCGCTGCGCGACGCGCTCGACGGGGTGCCGCTCGCGCTCGTGCGGCCGGCGGTCGTCGTCGGGCCGGGCGTGGACACCGTGCTCACGCGGCACTTCGAGGCCCCGCGCCTGCTCACGGTGCGCGGCGGCGGCCGCACGTGGCAGCTCGTGCACGTCGACGACGTGGTGGGCGCGGTGCGCGTCGCGCTGGACCAGGGTCTCGTCGGCGGACTGACGGCCGGGCCGGTGCGCGACGGCGAGCCCGACGCGCTCGACTCGGAGACGGTGGCCGCGGCGGCCGGGATGCGCACGGTGCAGCTCCCGCCCGCGACGGCGTTCGGGACGGCCGAGCGGCTGCACCGGGTCGGTGCGCTGCCGTCACCGGCGAACGACCTCGCGTTCGTCGTGCACCCGTGGTCGGTCTCGGGGCGGCGGCTGCACGACGCCGGGTGGCGGCCGGAGTGGTCGGGCGCCGCGGCGCTCGGGGTGCTCCTCGCCGAGGTGCGCGGCCGCACGGGCGTCGGCGGTCGCCGGTTCGGTGGTCGGGACGCCGCGGCGCTCGGCGCGGCCGGGGCGGCCGTCGCGGTCCTGGGCACGGCCGCCGTCTGGCGGCAGGCCCGCTCGCGCCGCCCGTAGGGGCGGCTCCCGGGCGGTGTCCCCGCCGTCGGCAGGGAGATCCCAGCAACCTCGGGGATGATGTCCCGGTGAGCGACGCCCCCTCCTTCGACGCCCTCCTCACCGAGGACGAGCACGACCCGCCGCCCGTGACCCGGCGGTCGCTGACGTTCGGCATCTCCCTGCTCGCGACGACGCTGCTCGTCGCGGGCCTCGCGATCCTGCCCGCGCCGTACGCGGTGCGGTCGCCGGGCCCGACGGAGGACACGCTCGGCCAGCAGGACGGCACGCCCCTCATCTCGATCACGGGCGCCGAGACGTACGACTCGACGGGCGAGCTGCTCCTGACGACCGTGTCCGTCGCCGGCGGCCCGGGCTACCCGGTGAACCTCGGCCAGGTGGTGCAGGGCTGGTTCGACCGGTCGCGCAGCGTGCGCCCGGTCGAGGAGGTCTTCCCGACGGGCCGCACCAAGGAGGAGACCGAGCAGCAGGGCCAGGCCGAGATGATCAGCTCGCAGGAGAACGCGACGGTCGCCGCCCTCACCGAGCTGGGGTACGACGTGCCCGCGACGCTCACGGTCGAGGGGACGGTGCCGGACAGCGGGTCCGACGGCGTCGTCGAGCCGGGCGACGTCATCGTCGCGCTCGACGGCGCGCCCGTGCGGACGTACCAGGACCTCATCGACGGGCTGGCCGCGGTCGACCCGGGCGACGACGTGACGCTGCGCGTGCAGCGCGACGGCGCGGAGACGGACCTCACGGTCGCGACGACCGACGGCGGCGACACCGCGCTGCTCGGTGTGTTCATCGACCCCGCGTTCGACTTCCCCGTCGACGTCGAGATCCAGATCGAGGACATCGGCGGCCCGAGCGCGGGCACGATGTTCGCGCTCGGGATCGTCGACCAGCTCACGCCCGAGGACGAGGCGAACGGCGTCGTCATCGCGGGCACGGGCACCATGAGCGTCGAGGGCGACGTGGGGCCGATCGGCGGCATCCAGCAGAAGCTCTACGGCGCGCTGCGCGACGGCGCGACGTGGTTCCTCGCCCCGCAGGCCAACTGCCCCGAGGTCGTGGGGAACGTGCCCGACGGCCTGCACGTGGCGGCGGTCTCCACGCTCGCCGACGCGCGCGCGGCGATGGAGGCCATCGGCGCGGGCGAGGGCGACTCGCTGCCCACGTGCGAGGCGCGCGGCTGACGACGCCGCGCGCCGTCAGTCCTCGAGCGTCGCGCGCAGCGCCTCGACCAGCCCCGGCACGAGGTCCGGTCCGCCCGCGACGTCCGTCGCCGAGTCGTGGGCGCGCGAGCGGACGGCGCACCACGTGGTGCCGTCGCGCAGCACGCCGACGGCGAGGCGCACGTCCTGCCGGTCAGGGTGGTTCGTGAGGTAGTCGAGCGCGGCGTCCGGGTCGTCGGGGACGCCCTCCTCGGCGGCCGGCGGCAGCACGATCCGCTCGACGACGAGCGCGGCGCCGTCGACCGTCGCCGGCCACGCGACGCGGGCGAGCCCGTCCTCGAGGTCGCCGTCCACGGCGAAGCCCTCCTGCTCGATCGACAGCAGGTGGTGCGGGTCCGCCTCGGCCGCGGCCACGACGTCGGGCGGGAGCCGGTCGGCGAGCGTCGGGTCGGCGCCGAGGGCGCCCGCGGTCCCGACGAGCGCGAACAGCCGGGGCGGGACGTCCCAGCCCGCGTCGGCCGCGTGCGACTCGATCTCGTGCACCGCGAGCGCGAGGGCGTGCTGCGGGGTGGGGCCGCCGGGCGCGACCGGGTCGGGACCGGCGTCGGGTCCGGGCGCGGGGGTGGTGGCGTCGGGACCGGGGGCGGCGTCGTCAGGCTGGGGCATGACCCCATCGTCCCTCATCGGCGCCGCCCCGCGCCGCCGCGGGCCGGTTGCCGGCCGTCCCCCACGAGGCGCCGGACCGTGGGAACCTTGGGGGAGGACCGGGCGTTGACCCCGGTGCACGCCCGAGCCACGACCGAAGAGGTATACCCACCGTGTCATTCGCCGCAGCGCCCCGCCGGCCGTCCTCCGGGGGGCGGCCCGCCCGGCGCCGGAGCCCGATCGGGATCGCGATCGCCGTCGTCGGCGCCCTCGTCGTCCTCCTGCTCCTGCTCGCCCAGTTCTGGACCGAGGTGCTGTGGTTCCAGCAGCTCGACTTCGCGAACGTCCTGTGGACCCAGTGGGGCGCGCGCATCGCCCTTTTCGTCGCGGGCTTCCTGGTCATGGGCGGCCTCGTCTTCCTGTCGTTCTCGCTCGCGTACCGGTCGCGGCCCATCTACGCGCCGTCCACCCCCGAGCAGGCGACCCTCGACCAGTACCGCGAGGCGATCGAGCCGCTGCGCAAGGTCGTCATGGTCGTGGCCCCGGCGCTCGTCGGCTTCTTCGCCGGCGCGGCGGCGTCCTCGCAGTGGCAGACGGTCCTCCTGGCGCTCAACTCCGTCCCGTTCGGCACGACGGACCCGCAGTGGGGCATCGACCTGTCCTTCTACGTCTTCACGCTGCCCGCCCTCCGGTTCGTCGTGAGCTTCCTCATGGCGGTCGTCATCATCGCGGGCATCGCCGCGGTCGCGACGCACTACCTCTACGGCGGCCTGCGGATCGGCGGCGGCTCCGACGCGGGCCCGCGCACGACGACGGCCGCGCGCGTCCAGCTCTCGGTGATCGCGGCGCTGCTGCTCGTCCTCATCGGCGCGAACTACTGGCTCGACCGGTACTCGATCCTCACGTCGGGCGGCGCGAAGTTCGACGGCGCGTCGTACGCGGACGTGCACGCGGTGATCCCGTCCAAGGCGATCCTCACGGTCGTCGCGCTCTTCGTCGCGGCCCTGTTCGTGGTGACCGCGGTGCGCGGCAACTGGCGCCTGCCGGCCATCGGCGTGGGCCTCATGGTGGTCTCGGCCATCGCGATCGGCGGGATCTACCCGGCCGTCGTCCAGCGCTTCCAGGTCACGCCGAACGCGCAGGACTTCGAGGAGGAGTACATCCAGCGCAACATCGACGCGACGAAGGCCGCCTACGGCATCGACAACGTCGAGACCGAGCAGTACAACGCCAAGACCGAGGCCGAGGCCGGCGCGCTGCGCGAGGACGCGGACACGACGGCGTCGATCCGCCTCCTGGACCCGGAGATCGTCAGCCCGTCGTTCAGCCAGCTCCAGCAGAACAAGCAGTACTACCAGTTCTCGAGCTCGCTGTCGGTGGACCGCTACACGATCGACGACGAGAGCCGCGACACCGTCATCGCGGTGCGCGAGCTCAACCAGGACGGGCTCGGCGCCGACCAGCGCAACTGGGTCAACGACCACACGGTCTACACGCACGGTTTCGGCGTCGTGGCGGCGTACGGCAACCAGATCGGCCCCGACGGCCGGCCCGCGTTCTACGAGGGCTCGATCCCGTCGACGGGTGCGTTCACGGACGCGGGCGGCTACGAGCCGCGCATCTACTTCTCGCCCGAGGCGCCCGAGTACTCGATCGTCGGTGCACCCGAGGACCGTGAGCCGTGGGAGCTCGACTACCCGGTGGACGACGCGGGCGGACAGGTCAACAACACCTTCCCCACCGACGAGGTCGCGGCCGGTCCCAGCGTCGGGTCGTTCGTGAACAAGGTGCTCTACGCCCTGAAGTTCGGTTCCGAGCAGATCCTGTTCTCGGACCGCGTGACGAACGAGTCGCAGATCCTCTACGACCGCAGCCCGCGCGACCGCGTCGCGAAGGTGGCGCCGTTCCTCACGCTCGACGGCCGCGTGTACCCGGCGGTCGTCGACGGCCGCGTGAAGTGGATCGTGGACGGCTACACCACGTCGAACGCCTACCCGTACTCCACGTCGGAGTCGCTCGAGGACTCGACGCGTGACTCGCTCGTCGCGGCCAACTCGGTCGAGGCGCTCGCGCCGCAGCAGGTGAACTACATCCGCAACTCGGTCAAGGCGACCGTCGACGCGTACGACGGCTCCGTCGACCTCTACGCGTGGGACACGGAGGACCCGGTCCTCCAGGCGTGGACGCAGGTCTTCCCGAACGCCGTGCAGCCGCTGTCCGAGATCTCGGGCGACCTCATGAGCCACCTGCGCTACCCCGAGGACCTGTTCAAGGTGCAGCGCACGCTCCTCGCGAGCTACCACGTGGACGACGCGAACGAGTTCTTCTCGGGCCAGGACTTCTGGCGCAGCCCGGAGGACCCGACGGCGAGCGGGGACAACAAGCCGCTCCAGCCGCCGTACTACCTCACGCTGCAGATGCCGAGCCAGGAGGCGCCGACCTTCTCGCTCATGTCGACGTACATCCCGGGGGGTGGCTCGGACCGCAACATCCTCACCGGCTTCCTCGCGGTCGACGCGGAACCGGGCAGCGAGGCGGGCGTGCGGTCGGAGGACTACGGCACGCTGCGGCTCCTCGAGCTGCCGCGCAACGCGACGGTGCCCGGACCGGGTCAGGTGCAGAACAACTTCAACACCGACCCGACGGCGGCCGACGGCCTGCTGGCACTGCGCCGCGGTGACTCGACGGTCATCAACGGTAACCTGCTGACGCTGCCGGTCGGTGGTGGCCTGCTCTACGTCCAGCCGGTGTACGTGCAGTCGACCGAGGGCACGCGGTTCCCGCTGCTGCGCAAGGTGCTCGTCTCCTTCGGTGACGAGATCGGCTTCGCCGACACGCTCGACGAGGCGTTGGACCAGGTGTTCGGCGGCGACTCGGGCGCGAACGCCGGTGACGCGGACGGCGGCGTCGAGACCGAGGTCCCGGACCAGCCGGCCGACGGCGAGTCGCCGGACGCGGGCACGACCGACCCGGGCACGACCGACCCCGGCACCGAGCCCCCGGCGACCGAGGAGCCGGCCCCGCCGGCCGACGGCGGCACGGTCGACGGCGGCGCGCGCGCCGAGCTCGACCAGGCGCTGCGCCAGGCGCAGCAGGCCATCGAGGACGGCCAGGCGGCGCTCGCCGAGGGCGACTTCGCGGCCTACGGCGAGGCGCAGGACCGCCTGCAGCAGGCGCTCGAGTCGGCCCTCGCGGCCGAGCAGGCGCTCGACACCGAGTCGTCGGCGGGCTGACGCACCGGTCGCGCGAGCGACGCAGCGCCACGGACGGGCGGGGACACCAGCGGGTGTCCCCGCCCGTCCGTCGTCTGCGGCCGTTCGGGACGGAGTTGTCATTTCCCGCCCCGGGCGGGAGGATCGCTCCTCGTGACTTCTGCAACGGTTTGCAGCAACGCTTTCAGCGCGGCGGGCGACGACACCACGACCGTGCCGGCGGTGCGGCTGCACCACACGTCCGGCGCCGAGCTCGTGGTCGCGCTGCGTGGCGCCGCCGTCCTCGCGTGGCGCGCCCCCTGGCGCGGCGCCGACGGCATCGAGCGCGTCGAGGACCTCGTCGACGGGTACGCCGACGAGGCGGAGGTCGCCGCGCACGACGCCGCGCGGTCGGCGCTCATGGCGCCGTTCGTCAACCGCCTCGCGGGCGGCGAGTACGTGTTCGACGGCGTCCGGCACCACGTGCCCCCGGTGCTCCCCTGGGAGCCGCTCACCATGCACGGGTTCGCGCGCACGCTCGACTGGGCGGTCGTCGAGGATGCGGGGGAGGGCGGGGTCGCTGCGCGCGACGCGGCGGCCGTCGACGGGGCGGAGCGCGAGTCCGTGACGCTCCGGACGGTCGTCCACGCCGCCGCGCACGCCGGCTACCCGTTCGCGCTCGTGCTGGAGGTCCGGTACGTCCTGGGCGCCGGATCCCTCGACGTCACGCTGCGCGCCCGCAACGTCGGGACGACCGCGGCCCCCGTCTCGCTCGGCTGGCACCCCTATCTCCGGGTCCCCGGGCACGGCACGGTCGACGCGCTGGAGCTCACGGTGCCGGCCCGCCGCGCCGTCGTGACTGACGCGGGGATGCTCCCGCTCGCGGGGGAGGCCGCGTTCGGGGCGATCGACGGCGTCGGCCCGCTGCCGCTCGCGGGCGTGCGCCTCGACCACGCGTTCGCCGACCTCCGGGCCGACGCCGACGGCCGCGCGCGCACGGTCGTGCGCGACCCCGCCACCGGGCAGGGGCTCGCCGTCTGGCAGGAGCGCGGCCTCGTGCACGTCTACACGGGCGACGGCCTGGCACGGCGCGGCCGCGCGGCGATCGCGGTCGAGCCGGTGGAGACGCTGACCGACGCGTTCAACCGGCCGGACTGCGCCGCCGACGTGCGGCTCGAGCCGGGGGGCGTCCGCGAGTTCGCCTTCGGGGTCGAGGTCCTGACGTGACCCACGTCTCGTCCACCCGATTTGGCCTGGTCCGGAACCTCACGTAGAGTAGTGATCACCGACGCGGGGTGGAGCAGCTCGGTAGCTCGCTGGGCTCATAACCCAGAGGTCGCAGGTTCAAATCCTGCCCCCGCTACTCCTGAGAGGCCCTCGGTCAGCAGAAATGCTGACCGAGGGCCTCTCGCTTTGTCCCGTGCGCGGGCGGTGTCCTCGTGCTGTGACGGGCCCCATCCGGCCGAGGCGCGGGCGGGGGAAGCCACGGCCCATGGCCCGGCGTTATCGTCAGTGGCCGGCGCCCACCACTCCCGCGGGCGCCCGACACCCGGAAGGTCACCATGCGCCGTCTGCGTCCCCGTCCCGCCGTCCTGACCGCCGTCACGGCGGTCGCCGCGCTCACGCTGGCGGCCTGTTCGTCGGGTGCCGACGACGGCGGCGACGCCGCGAGCCCGAGCGCGAGCGCGTCGGGTGACGCGCAGTGCGAGCCCGGTGCGCTCCCGACGCTCACCGACGGCGTGCTGACCGTCGGTGCGGGCGAGCCGTACTCCCCGTGGTACGTGGGGGAGCAGGACTCGGGCGAGGGCTTCGAGTCGGCCCTGATCTACGCCGTCGCGGACCGCCTGGGCTACGCCGCCGACGACGTCGTGTGGGAGACGGTGACGTTCGAGCAGATCATCAGCCCGGCCGTGAAGCCGTTCGACGTGGCCGCGTACCAGACGTCGATCACGGACGAGCGCAAGCAGGCCGTCGACTTCTCGAGCCCGTACCTCACGACGCGCCAGGGCGTCATCGTCATGGAGGACGGCCCGTACGCGGGCGCGACGACGCTGGCCGAGCTCGACGGCGCGCGCATCGGGGTCACCGCCGCCCAGACGAGCCTCACGCTCGCCGAGGCCGCGTGGGGCGAGGACGCCGACATCTCGCCGTACAGCGCCGCGGGCGACGGCATGCAGGCGCTGCAGTCCGGCACGATCGACGCGATGGTCATGGACGTCGACCAGGGCGTCGCCGCCTCGACCGAGTACTTCCCGGACTCCGTCGTCATCGGCACCCTGCCCGACGAGGGCGTCGTTGAGCAGTACGGCCTCGTGCTGGACCTCGGCTCGGAGCTCACGGACTGCGTGTCGCAGGCCGTCGACGACCTGGAGGCGGACGGCACGCTCGCCGAGCTGCGCACGACGTGGCTCAAGTCGGACGACATCCCCGTCCTCCAGTGACCCGGCCATGACCGTGCCCGACGACGCGCGCCCGCCCGGAGGCGTCGGGTCGCCCGACGCCGTCCCGGCCGCCGCGTGGTCGCCGTCGCCGCTCGCGCTCGACCGGGCGGCGTTCCGGCGCGCGCAGCGGCGGCGGTCGCTCCTCGTCGCGCTCGTGAGCACGGTGCTCGTCGTTGCGGCGGTCGTGCTCGTCGTCGTCAACGCGCCGGGCTGGGAGCGGGCGCGGACCGCGTTCTTCGACCCGGCGATGGCGTGGGAGTCGCTGCCCGCGATCCTCGAGGGGCTGTGGCTCAACCTGCGCGTGTGGGTCGTCGCGGGCGTCGTCGGCACGGTGCTCGGGCTCGGTCTCGCGGTCGCGCGCACGAGCCGCATCCCGGCGCTGTTCCCGCTCCGGGCGTTCGCGACGGTGTACGTCGACCTGTTCCGCGGCGTGCCGCTCCTGCTCGTGCTGCTGCTCGTCGGGTTCGGGCTGCCGGCGCTGCGGCTGGAGTGGCTGCCGACGTCGGGCGCGTTCCTCGGCGCGCTCGCGATCGTCCTCACGTACACCGCGTACCTCGCGGAGGTGTTCCGCGCGGGCATCGAGTCGGTGCACCCGTCGCAGGTCGCGGCGGCGCGCTCGCTCGGGCTCACGCGCGCGCAGACGACGCGGCGCGTCGTGCTGCCGCAGGCGGTGCGCAACGTCACCGCGCCGCTCGCGAACAACCTCGTCTCGCTGCAGAAGGACTCGGGCCTCATCTCCGTCCTCGGTGCCGTCGACGCGATCCGCGCCGCGCAGATCGCGACGACGGGCAGCTACAACTTCACGCCCTACGTCGTCGCGGGGATCATGTTCTTCCTCGTGTCGTTCCCGCTGACGCGCGCGGTCGACGCGTACCAGGCGCGTCGCGGCTGGGGCCGGTCGCTCGCGACGGTGAGCGGGGCGGGGGACATCCGATGAGCGCGTCCGCGACGTCCGGCGCGATCCCCCAGGACGCGCGTCACCTGCTGTCCCTGCGCGGCGTGCGCAAGACGTACCCGGCCGCGGGCGCCCCGGGCGGGCGGCGGGTCGTGCTCGACGGCATCGACCTCGACGTCGACGCGCACCGGTGCGTCGTGCTCGTCGGGTCGTCCGGCTCGGGCAAGTCGACGCTGCTGCGCGTCGTCAACCTGCTCGACGAGGTCGACGACGGCCAGATCCTGCTCGACGGCGAGGACGTCGCCGACCCGCGCCTCGACGCGAACCGCGTGCGGGCGCGCATGGGCATGGTCTTCCAGGCGTACAACCTCTTCCCGCACCTCACGGTGCTCGACAACGTGACCCTCGCACCCCGGCTCGTGCACCGGCGCTCGCGCGACGACGCCGAGGCGGCGGCGGTCGGGATGCTGGGCCGCGTCGGGCTCGGGCACAAGGTGACGTCCTATCCCGACCAGCTCTCGGGCGGCGAGCAGCAGCGCGCGGCGATCGCGCGCGCCCTCGTCAACGGTCCCGAGCTGCTCCTGCTCGACGAGGTGACGTCCGCGCTCGACCCCGAGCTCGTGGGCGAGGTGCTCGACCTGCTCGCCGAGCTGCGCGCGGAGGGCCGCACGATGCTCGTCGCGACGCACGAGATGGGGTTCGCGCGCCGCGTCGCCGACGAGGTGTGCTTCCTGCACGAGGGCCGCGTCCACGAGCGCGGCACGCCCGAGCAGGTGCTCGGCGACCCGCAGCGCGAGCGGACCCGCGCGTTCCTGCGCCGTCTGCACGCCTGAACCCGCCCCCTCGGGACCGCGCCGAGCACCGCCCGACCCGGCCCGAACCCCGGTCAGCCGCGCAGCACGAGCACGACCGTCGCAGCGACCGACGCGCAGGCGACGAGGACGTACGGCCACGTCCACGTGCGCTGCCCGGCGACGCGCAGCCCCACGGCCACCGCGAGCGCGGCCAGGGCGAGCACGGGACCGTCGACGAGCGGGGCCAGGTCGACCGAGACGCGCAGGGTCTCCAGGAGCTGTGGCGGCAGGGGGACGAACGGCTGGCTCTGGCGGGCCGCGCCGTCGGGCACGAGCCACAGCGTGCGCAGCACCGCCAGGACGGCGAGGACGCGCGGCAGGGCGCGCAGGAGCGCGCCTCCGACCCGAGAACGGTCCCAGGACGACGACGCGGCAGGTCGGACGGGACGTGCGGACCGTGCGGCGGACGCCGGGGCCGCCTCCTGGCGCGGCGCCGGCGTGGCCGCGGACGTGCCGACGGCGCGCGGGGCAGGGGCGCTCGCGACCGCCGCACCGGTGATCCGCGGCCGGACGGACTCCGGACGCACGGCGGGCGACGACGGCGTCGGGCCGAGGTGCCGGACGGGGCTCCGGCGCGGCGGGACCGACGGCGGGACCGGCCGGCCGACCTGCGTGGCGACGAGGTCGGGGGAGTCCATGACGCGGGTCCGTCCGACGGCGGGCGGGACCGGCTCCGGCCGGGGCCGCCCCGACGGACCACGACCCAGCGTGGAGACGCGCTGCACAGGCACCGGCCAGGGACGCGGGTCCGGGGAGCCGGACGCCGGCACCGGGACGGGGCCGTCCGTCCGCGCCCGCGCGGCCCGGGCCACGGGCTCGGCGCCGGAGCCCGGCACGGCGAGCATCGGGTGCGTCGGGCGACGGTACGCGCGCCATCCGCGGAGGGTGTCGGGGTGGCCCGCGGGCGGTGCCGCGGCCTGCCACCGCATCGCCTGCCAGAGCCAGTCCTTGAGCTCCGCCGGGGTCCGGCCGTCGGCCACGTGCGCGCCGATGCTCGCGACGTGGTCCGCGATGACCTCGGCGGCCGCGCCGTCGAACCCGTCGCCGTGCACCTCGGCCAGCACGCTCATCAGCGTCGCGTCGTAGACCAGGGCGTGCCACGGCTCCCGGACGCGGGCCGCGTCGGCCGCCCTGCCGACCGGCGTGACCTCCTCCGCCCGTTCGGCCCGGACGGGTGCGCCGGTGGCGGCGGCCAGCCCGGCGACGGGGCCCAGCGCGCGCTCGGCCGCGGTGGCGCCGTCGGCCACGATCCGTGACGTGAGGAGCAGGGTGTCGTCGGGGGCCTCCCCGGCGAGCCGGGCGCGCAGCACCCCGACGACGCTCTCGAGCGCGGGCCGGTGGTTCGGCTGGTAGCGGGTCGTCGACAGGATCAGGTCCTGCAGGTGGGGGTCGATCTCGGGCAGCTCGGCCGGGGACGGGGCCGGCTCCGTCCCGGCCGGCACCCCGACCAGGTCGTCCGGGACCTCCCGCACGAGGTCGTCGGCCTCGAGGTCGCGGCCGAGGAAGTTGAGGTCCGCCGGCACGACCCCCGTGGTGGCGAAGATCAGGAGCAGGCCGAGCGCGTACACGTCCGAGCGAGGGTGCACGCGACGGGCGAACAGCTCCGGCGCCATGTACGCGAGCGTCCCGACTGGCTGGGTGGACGTCGCCGTGTCGAACAGCTTGGCGATGCCGAGGTCGATGAGGACTGCCCGGTCGCCGTCGACCATGATGTTGGCGGGCTTCAGGTCGCGGTGCACGCAGTGCTGCTCCTGCAGCACGAGCAGGGCCTCCGCGACGTGCGACGCCAGCCGCAGCGCCTGCCGTCCGTCCAGCGGGCCCGACGCGCGGACCTGCTCGCGCAGCGTGGTGCCGGGGACCAGCTCCATGGCGAACCACGGCTGGTCGTCGTCCAGGCCCGAGCGCACGAACGCGGGGAAGCCGCGCCCGCCCACGGCCTCCAGCAGCCTCGCCTCCTGCGCGAAGCGCTCGCGGGAACCCTCCTGGAGACCCGTGAGCACCTTCACGGCGACCTCCGCGCCGTCGGCGTCCGTCGCGCGGTAGACGTGCGCGAACCCGCCGTGCCCGAGCACGTCGGCGAGGGTGAACGGGCCCTTGCGGTCACCGCTCGCGGGCACCTGGCGGACGGGCCGGCGGGGCAGCGGCGCGGGGCCCGGCCCGGCGTCCGGATCGGCGGCAGGTCGGACGGAGACGTCGGTCGCCACCGCGAGGGCGGGCTGCTCGGGGCCGGGCATGGGCGCAACGTTACAAGCGCGCCGCTCCGGGACGGAGCAGACAACTCCGACGGCCCGGGCCGCGAGCGGCGCGTCGACCTGGGAGGCTGGACGTCATGGTCAACCGTCTCGCCGCCGCCGTGAGCCCGTACCTGCGCCAGCACGCCGGCAACCCGGTCGACTGGTACCCGTGGGGCGCCGAGGCGTTCGCGGAGGCGCGCCGCCGGGACGTGCCGGTCATGGTCTCGGTCGGGTACGCCACGTGCCACTGGTGCCACGTCATGGCGCGCGAGAGCTTCTCCGACCCGGACATCGGTGCGCTGCTCGCGCGCGGGTTCGTCGCGGTGAAGGTCGACCGCGAGGAGCACCCCGACGTCGACGCGAGCCTCCTCGCCGCGGCGAGCGCGTTCACCCCGGACCTGGGGTGGCCGCTCACGGTGTTCACCACGCCCGACGGCGCCCCGTTCTACGCGGGCACGTACTGGCCGCCCGTCCCCGTGGCCGGACGCCCCGCGTTCCGGGACGTGCTCGACGCCGTCGCGCAGGCCTGGGAGCAGCGGCGCGACCAGGCGGTCGAGACGGGGGACGCGATCCGCGCGGCGCTGCGCGACGCGGCGGCGGGCCGCCGGACGGGCGTGCCGCGCGCGGCGGCGACGGCGGTCGACGGCTCGGGGGCGTCGGGCGGCGCGGACGCCGGGCCGGTCGCCGACCCGGCCGAGCACGCCCGCCGGGTCGTCGAGCGGCTGGAGGCGGCGGAGGATCGCGTGCACGGCGGCTTCGGGGGCGCCCCCAAGTTCCCCGTCGCCCCGACGCTCGAGCTCCTGCTCGACGTCGCGGCGTCGTCCGTCGTCGACCCGGAGGTCGCGCGGCGCGCGCTCGTCCTGGCGGGACGCACGGTCGACGCGATGGCGGCGAGCCCGCTGCGCGACGTCGACGGCGGCTTCTTCCGGTACGCGACCCGGCCGGACTGGTCGGAGCCGCACTACGAGCGGATGCTCTACGACAACGCGCAGCTGCTCTCGGCCGCGACGACGCTCGCCGTGCTGCGCCGGACCGGGCCCGTGGACGGACCGCTGCGCACGCCCGCCGAGGCGCCCGGCACGCCCGACGCGGGCGAGGACACCGCCGAGGTGGCGGGTGACGTCGGGCGCTTCCTCCTGCGCGTGCTGCGCCTGGCCGACGGCGCGTTCGCGAGCGCGCAGGACTCGGAGTCCGTCGTGGACGGCGAGCGCGTCGAGGGCGGGTACTACCTGCTCCCGCCGGGCGAGCGCGCGCACCACGAGCCGCCGCCGCTGGACACGAAGGTGCTCACCGGGTGGAACGGGCTCGCGATCGAGGCGCTCGCCCGCGCCGGGCACCACCTGGCGCTGCCCGACCTCACCGACGCCGCGCGGGCGGCCGCCGACCGGCTGCTCGCGACCCACGTCCGGGCCGACGGGTCGCTCGTGCGCGCGTCGGAGGGCGGGGTCGCCTCGGACGCCGTCGCGACGCTGGAGGACCACGGCGCGCTCGCGACGGCGCTCCTCGTGCTCGGGGGCCTGACCGGGGAGGCGCGGTACGTGCGCGAGGGTCTGCGCCTCGTCGACGCGACGGTCGGCCCGGGCGGCGACCTCACGCCCCCGCAGGGCACGGACCCGGTGCTCACCGACCTCGGGCTGGCGGCCGGGGCGGCGGCCGACCCGTCGGAGGGCGCGGTGCCCTCGGGCACGACGGCGGCCGCCCGGGCCGCGCTGCTCGCCCACCTCGCGACGGGCGAGCCGCGGTACCGGGACGCGGCGCTCGCGCACGCCGCCGCGTCCGCTGCGGCGAGCGAGCACCCGCTCGGCGCGGCGGGGGTGCTGCGCGTCGCCGTCGGGCTCGCGGAGCCGCCCCACCAGCTCGTGGTCGTCGCCGACGCCGACCGGCACGCGGGGTTCCTCGCCGCCGCGCGCGACTGGTACCACCCGGGTGCGCTGCTGCTCGCCGCGACGCCCGACGACGCCGCGACCCTCGCCGCCGACGGCGTCGCCCTGCTCGCCGACCGCGGGCCGGGCGCCTACCTCTGCGCGGACTTCGTGTGCCGGCTCCCGGTGCACGACCCCGCGGCGCTGCGGGACCAGCTCGGCGCCCGGACACCCTGAGACCGGGGGTGCAGCGCACTCCCGGCGGTCGCATGATGGAAGGACGGTGCGGCACGAGGAGGAGCCATGAGGGCATCGGTCGGGGACAGGATCGTGACCGCCTCGGGCGTCGTCGGCGGGGCGGTGCGCGACGGGGTCGTGGTCGAGCTGCGGCACGAGGACGGCTCGCCGCCGTACCTCGTCGAGTGGGCCGACACGGGCGAGCGGACGCTCGTCTACCCGGGGTCGGACAGCTACGTCGAGCACGTCCCGGGAGCGGAGACGGGCGACGGCACGGACACCACGAAGGTGTGGCGCGTGCAGGTGAGCGTCGTCGAGTCGGAGGGCCGGACGACGGCGGAGGCGGTCCTCGTCGCGGAGACGCCGGAGCACGTGCGGACCGTCGGGCGGGCGCGGCGCGACCCGCACGACCGCGACGTCCCGCTCATCGGCGACGAGATCGCCGTCGGGCGGGCGCTGCGCCGGCTCGCGGACCGGCTGCTGGACGACGCCGAGTCGGACATCGCGTCGTCGACGGGCGCCCCGGCGCACGTGCACCAGTGACGCGGCCGGGCGAGGGCGCGGCACCCGGTGCCGCGGACGCCACCGTGCGGGCGCTCGTGCACGGGCGCGTGCAGGGCGTCGGCTTCCGCTGGGCGACGCGCGAGCGGCTCGCCAGGCTCGGCCTCGACGGCACCGCGACCAACCGGCCCGACGGCACCGTCGAGGTCGTCGCGTCCGGGGCGCCGGACGCCGTCGACCGCCTCGTCGCCTGGCTGCGCGACGGCCCCACGCCGGGCGACGTCACGCACGTCGACGTCGAGCGGGCGCACGCCTCCTGAGGACGCGCCCCGGCGCTCCCGGGGTCCCCGGCGCGACCGGCGGCGGGCTCAGCCGTCCGCGCGTGCCAGCACGGACTCCCAGTGCCAGGGCTCGGGCACGCGCCCGTCGGGCTCGGCGAAGTCGGGGTGCGTCCAGCCGTAGGTCTCGGCGTGCTGCTTGAGCCACTCGTACTGCGGGGTGCCGAACGCCTGGACGCCGCCGCCCAGGTCGACGGCGAACCCCAGCCCGTGGTTCGAGCACCCGGGCGGCGCCGCGATGGGCGACGACGGGTCGTACAGGCCCTGCTGCTCCTCGAAGGTCCGGTAGGAGGAGTTGATCGTCAGGTGCACGCCGAACCGCTCGACGTACGCGGCGTCGAGGGCGACGAGCCCGTCCAGCACGTCCGCGCGCACCCGGTCGCCGGGCGACCACGGGATCGGCGCGAGAGCGGCGTCGGGCACGCGGCCGCTGTCGGGGTCCCACACCTGGTCCGGCGCCGGGCACGAGACGGCGTCCTGCGCGACCGACGTCTCCTCCGTCGACGTGCTCACGACCCCGAGGCCCGCGCCCAGGTCGAGCACCGCCTGCTCGAGCCTCGCGAGGTCGTCGCCCGCGAGCCCCGCGTCGGCGGCGGCGTCGGCCGCGGCCGCGGTGTCCAGCGCGTCGCGCAGCCGGGCGCGGACCGCCTCGTCGGCGCCGAGCCCCTCCGTCGCGGCGTAGATCTTCTCGCCCAGCGCGCTGGCGGTCGCCAGGCTCGCGCGCGCCGCGGTCACCTCGCTCCGCGCGTGGTCGAGCATCGAGGCGTGCACGGCGTCCGAGGCCGACACGAGCGACCGGTCCGTCGCGTCCGTGCCCGTGGTCATCCGGTCGAGGAACGGCGCCGCGAGCAGGGCGCGGGCGTCGTCCACCTCGGTCGTCAGCGCGGTCCGCACCGCCGGGTCCGCGACCTTCCCGTCCGACGCCGCGAGCAGGTCCTCGGCGGTCGCGGCCCGGTCGGCCAGCGCGTCGTACTCGGTGTCCCGGTACCAGGCGAACGCGCCGCCGCCCCCGCCCAGCACGAGCACGAGCGCCACGACGGCCGCGATCCACGCAGCCCGGTGCCGACGCTGAACGCGCGCGTGCCGACGCTCCCGGCCGCCCGGCGGGTGGTCCGCGGGGCCGGTGGGCGGGGCGGTGCTCGTGGCGGTCACACCGCCAGAACCTACGGCACGACGGCGACCCTCCCGGACGGATCCGGGGGTACGCACGGACACGCTCACGGCTTGCTCACGAACCCCGACCGGTCCGTGCGTCGGCGGGCGCCGTCGTGCATCAGCCGGGGCGCGGCGACCCTCCCCAGATGGTGTCCCCGACGCGCCGCCGGGGGCGGATCGAGGAGGGACCATGAAGCGGCTGGTGCTGTGCTGCGACGGCACGTGGAACTCGCCGGTGAACGCGAGCGTGTCGAACATCGAGAAGATCGCGCGCTCCGTCCGCACCGGGATCGGACCGGACGGCGTCCAGCAGATGGTGTTCTCCGTCGAGGGCGTCGGGGCGCAGGGCTACCTCGTCGACCGGCTCCTCGGCGGGGCGTTCGGCTACGGCCTGACGCGCAACGTCGTCGCGGGGTACCGCCACCTCGCGCTCAACTACGAGCCCGGCGACGAGATCTACGTGTTCGGGTTCAGCCGCGGGGCGTACACCGCGCGCAGCGTGGTCGGGATGGTCGCGACCTACCTCGCCGAGACGGCGGTGACGCTCAGCGCCGACCCCGCGTCGGTCTACGCGCGCCACGCGCGGAACCTCGCCTGGTGGCGCGACAGCGTGGGCCCGGACCTCGCGCGTCTCGTGGAGCCCGTGCCGGGCGCGGCCCAGGAGACCCGACCGCTCGTGCTCGCCTGACCACGGGCGCCGCACCCGTGCCATGCTGGGCGGCGTGAGCGAGCAGACTCCTGACCGCGTCCCGGCCGAGCAGCTCGTCCCCGCCGACGCGCACGTCCTCGGGGACCCGGCCGCGCCCGTCACCATCGTCGAGTTCGGCGACCTCGAGTGCCCGTACTGCGCCGCCGCCGCCCCGGTGCTGCGGCAGGTCGTCGAGTCCTCCGGCGGCCGGGTGCGTCTCGTGTTCCGCCACTTCCCGCTGTTCGAGATCCACCCGCACGCGCTGTCGGCCGCGCTCGCCGTCGAGGCGGCCGCCGCGCAGGGCCGGTTCTGGGAGATGCAGGCCGCGCTGTTCGCGCACCAGGACCAGCTCGGCGAGGCCGGACTCGCCGAGCGGGCCGAGGAGCTCGGGCTCGACGGCGCGTCGGTCGTCGGGGACGCGGCCCAGCAGTACGCCGCGCCGGTGCAGCGCGACTACGCCGACGCGCTCGCGGTCGGCGTGCAGGGCACCCCGACGCTCTTCGTCGACGGCGTCCGCTACCGCGGGCGCGTCACCGCGGAGGGCCTGCGGGCCGCCGTCGCCGCCGCCGCGCGGCCGTAGGGCGCTCGCGGGGTCGGGGCGCCCGGGCGGCGACCACACTCGTACCCGTGCCGTGCCGTGCCGTGCGCTCGGGCGCGCGGTCACGTGGTCGCGGGCGGGTGCCAGGGGAGCGGCGGGAGCTCGGGCGGCGGGCCGTCCGCGCCGGGCGAGCACAGGGGCCAGCGCTCGCCGAACAGCCGGAGCGCGACGGACCCGAGCACGGCGGCGACGAGCGAGCCCGCGAGGATGCCGATCTTGGCCTGCTCGACGAGCGCCTCGTCGTCGAACGCCAGCTCGGCGATGAAGAGCGAGATGGTGAACCCGATGCCGGCGAGGATCGCCCCGCCGAGCAGGTGGGAGTACCGCACGCGCCCCGGCAGGTCGCCGAGGCCGAGGCGCAGGGCCAAGGTCGCGGCCCCGAAGATGCCGACGGCGTTGCCCACGACGAGCGCGACCGCGACGCCGATCGTCACGGGCGACGTGGCCGCCGCGCGCAGCGACTCGCCGTCGAGCTGCACGCCCGCGTTCGCGAGGCCGAAGACGGGCACGACGACGTACGCGCTCCACGGGTGCAGCACGCGCTGGAGGCGCTCGCTCGTGGGCACGGCCGCGCGCGCCGCGAGCTCGGTGAGGTGCTCACGCTCCGCCGTCGTCTCCTGCGCGAGCCGCTTCGCGTACTTCGGCACGACGGCGACGTCCACGGGCCGCGACGAGCGCGACGGCACGAGCAGGCCCACGAGCACGCCCGCGAGCGTCGCGTGCACGCCCGACGCGTAGACCGCGCCCCACAGCGCGATCCCGGCGAGCGCGTACGGCGCGAGGCGCCAGACGCCGAGCCAGCGCAGCACGAGGATCACGACGACGAGCACGGCGGCGACGAGGAGGCCCGGGAGCCAGAGGTCGTCGGTGTAGAAGAGCGCCATGACGGTGATGGCGCCGATGTCGTCGACGACGGCGAGCGTGAGGAGGAAGAGCCGGAGCTGGTCGGGGCAGCGCGGCCCGAACAGGGCGAGGATGCCCACGAGGAACGCGGTGTCCGTCGACATGACGATGCCCCACCCGTGCTCCGCGGGAGACCCCGCGTTGAACGCGACGTAGATGAGCGCGGGCACCGCGAGGCCGCCCAGCGCGCCCAGCGCGGGGACGGCGACGGTGCGGCGGTTGCGGAGCTCGCCGCTCGTGACCTCGCGGTTGATCTCGAGGCCGATGACGAGGAAGAACACGGCCATCGCGGCGTCGTTGACCCAGTGGTGCAGGTCCATCTCGAACGCCCACGGCCCGACGCGCCAGCCCGCCTCCGTGGACCAGAGCGCGTCGTAGGCGCCCGACCACGCGGAGTTCGCCCACACGAGCGCGACGACCGTCGCGGCGAGGAGCAGGACGGCGCCGCCCGCCTCGGTCGCGAGGAACGAGCGCAGCGAGGGCGCCACGGGGCGGAGCTGGAAGCGCAGCGGCGGGCCCGGTCGGGCGGGGACGCGGACGACGGGGAGGGACGACGGCGGAGCGGGCTCGGTCACTGGGCCTCCGGGTGGGTCGGGACGGGGCGACGCCCCGGGCGTCGGACCTGCGCTGGGACAACTCTTCCGGGCGGCAGATCCTTCCGCAACAGGCCTCGCAGGAGCGCCGTGGGCGCGAAGCCCCGAGCAGCCCCGTCCGTATGGTGGAAAAGTTCTTCCGAAACCCTTGTGGCGTCCGTCACGCGCTGCTAGCGTCGAGCGTGCCAACGGCGGGCCCGGGCCGAGCGACATGCTCGGTGGTCGACACGTTCGATCCGACACCGGCAGCTACCTACCAGGCGGACGTGACAACTCGCCTGCAGCGGCCCGCCGGCCGCCTCCTCCCGGCTCACCGACGAGCCCGGACGCCGGAGGCGGAGCACCCGGCGTCGCTGCCCGAACCGTGGAGACTCACCATGGACACTCTTGTCGTGGACACCGCACACCTGGACCGAGCCGTCGCCCTCGCGGTCGACAGCGTCGCGCACGCCGGAGGACCCTTCGGCGCCGTCCTCGTCACCGCCGACGGGCAGGTGTTCGAGGGCAACAACCGGGTCACGCAGGACAACGACCCGACCGCGCACGCCGAGGTCACCGCGATCCGGCGCGCCTGCGCCGCGCTCGGCACCTTCGACCTCACGGGCGCGACGCTCTACTCGAGCTGCGAGCCGTGCCCCATGTGCCTCGCGTCCGCCCTCTGGGCGCGCGTGCACGCCGTCCACTACGCCGCCGACCGGTACGACGCCGCGCGCGCCGGCTTCGACGACGCCGCCTTCTACGACTTCTTCGACGCCGACCCGGCCGACCGGGTCATGCAGGTCGTGCACGAGCGCACGGCCACCGCCACCGCGCCGTTCGACGCCTGGCGCGCCCTCGAGTCCCGGGTCGAGTACTGACCGGCCGCGGCCGATCGGTACCTCAGGAAAGGGCACAAGGACGTGACTCTCCTCGGCATGCGGCGGGAGACCGCCGGGAACGACGACGCACGCGGCACCGGACCGGCTCCCGGCCGGCTCGACCGCTTCTTCCGGATCACCGAGCGCGGCTCGACCACCGGGCGCGAGCTCCGCGGCGGGCTGGTGACCTTCTTCGCGATGGCGTACATCGTCATCCTCAACCCCCTCATCCTCGGCGGGACGAGCGCCGAGAACGCGCCCGTCGACGTCGCGGGCGGGTGGCTCCAGACGGCGCAGGTCGGCGCGATGACCGGCCTCGCCGCCGGCGGCCTGACCATCCTGTTCGGGCTCGTCGCGAACCTCCCGTTCGCGCTCGCGGCCGGGCTGGGCATCAACTCGTTCCTCGCGGTCGCCGTGATCGGCGACGTGACGTGGCCCGAGGCGATGGGGCTCGTGCTCGTCAACGGCCTGCTCATCGTGCTGCTCGCCGTGACGGGCGCGCGGTCGGCGATCTTCAACGCCGTCCCGCGCCAGCTCAAGGCGGCGATCACGGTGGGCATCGGCCTGTTCATCGCGTTCATCGGGTTCGTCGACGCGGGGTTCGTCACGCGCACCCCGGGCGGGCCGCCGGTCCAGCTCGGCGACGGCGGGTCGATCACCTCGGTCCCGACGCTCGTGTTCGTCGTCGGGCTGCTCACCATGGGCGTCCTCGTGGCGCGCAAGGTCAAGGGCGGGCTGCTCATCGGGCTCGTCGCGACGACCGTCGTGGCGATCGTCGCCGAGTCCGTGCTGCACCTCGGCCCGGCGTCGGAGACGAACCCCGGCGGCTGGCACCTCACCGTGCCGGCGATGCCGAGCTCGCTCGTCTCGGTGCCCGACCTCAGCCTGTTCGGGCAGCTCTCGTTCGGCGCGTTCGACCGGATCGGGGCGCTCGCGGCGACGATGCTCGTGTTCACGCTGTTCTTCACGAACTTCTTCGACGCGATGGGCACGATGACGGGGCTCGCCAAGCAGGGCGGCCTCGCCGACGCGGACGGCAACTTCCCGCGCATCAAGTCGGCGCTCGTCGTCGAGGGCGTGGGGGCGGTCGTGGGCGGCGCGACGTCGTCGTCGTCGAACACGGTGTTCGTCGACTCGGCGGCGGGCGTGGGCGAGGGGGCGCGGACGGGCCTCGCCTCGGTCGTCACGGGTGGGCTCTTCCTCGTCGCGATGTTCCTCACGCCGCTCACGGCGGTGGTGCCGATCGAGGTCGCGAGCGCGGTGCTCGTCGTCGTGGGCGCGATGATGATGGGCCAGATCAAGGAGATCGACCTCACCGACTTCACGGTGACGCTGCCGGTGTTCCTCACGATCGTGACGATGCCGCTCACGTACTCGATCGCGAACGGCATCGGCATCGGGTTCGTCACGTGGGTCCTGCTGCGGACCGCGTGCGGGAGGGCGCGCGACGTCCACCCGCTGCTGTGGGTGGTCGCGGCCGGGTTCGTCGTGTACTTCGTGCGCGGTCCGCTCACCGCGGTCGTGGGAGGCTGAGCCTCGACATCGACCGCACGGCCGACGGGTCGCCCGCTCCTGGGGGTGGCCCGTCGGCGTGCGGGGAGCGGGAAGGGCGAGGCATGGCAAGAACAGCACGGGTGAGCGTCGACGAGCACCGCGCGGACGTCGCGGCCCTCCTCGCACCCCTCGTGGACGCGGCCCGACGCCGCGCCCGCACCGAGGACGTCGACCTCGCCGACGCGCTCGGCCGGGTCCTCGCGGGGGACCTCGTCGCGCCCGTCGCCGTCCCGCTGTTCCGCAACGCGCAGATGGACGGGTACGCCGTCCGCGCCGCGGACGTCGCCGACGCGCGGGGGGACGCGCCCGTCCGGCTGGCCGTGGTCGCCGAGATCGCGGCGGCGCCGGGCGTCCCGCCCCGGCTCGCGCCGGGCACGGCTGCCCGCATCATGACGGGCGCGCCCGTGCCCGAGGGGGCGGACGCCGTCGTGCCCGTCGAGGACACCGCGACCGGGACGTTCGCCCGCACGCCCGCAGGCACGGCGCGGGAGGGTGCCACCGACCCGGTTGCCGGACAGGCCTCCACGACGCCGGCCGACCCGGAGTCCGTCGAGGTCCGGGTGCCGCGGGCGGCGGGCGACTTCGTGCGCGAGGCGGGCTCCGACGTCCGCCCGGGCGACGCCCTGCTGACCGACGGGACCGTCCTCGCGCCGCACCACCTCGCGGCCGCCGCGGCGTGCGGGGTCGGGCGCGTCCGGGTCGTCGCACGTCCGCGGGTCGCGGTCCTGTCGACCGGGTCGGAGCTCGTCGGCCCGGGGGAGGCCCCGGGACCCGGGCAGGTCTTCGACGCCAACGCCGACGCGCTCGGCGCCGCCGTGCGGCGCGCGGGGGGCGACGTGGCGCTCACGGCCCGCTGTGGCGACGACGCCGAGCGGTTCGCCGCCGTGCTCGCCGAGGCCGCTGCGGTCGCGGACCTCGTCGTGACGTCGGGAGGCGTGTCGCAGGGCGCGTACGAGGTGGTCAAGGACGTCCTCGGCGGCGGTGCGTCGTCGGACGTGACGTTCCGCTCCGTCGCGATGCAGCCGGGCGGGCCGCAGGGGTTCGGCACCGTGGACGGGACGCCCGTGCTCACGTTCCCGGGCAACCCGGTGAGCGCGCAGGTGTCGTTCGCGATGTTCCTGCGCGAGCCGCTCGAGCGGGCCGCGGGGCTGCCCGGCGTCGAGCGCGTGCGCACGGCGGTGCTCGCCGAGCCGCTGACGTCGCCCGCGGGCAAGCGGCAGCTCCTGCGAGGCGCGACCGGCCCCGGGGGCACGGTGCGCGTCGTCGGGGGAGCGGGCTCCCACCTGGTCGCGTCGATGGCGCGCGCGGACGTGCTCGTGGACGTCCCGGCCGACGTGACAGAGTGGGCCGCCGGGACCGAGGTGGAGGTGCGGGAGCTGTGACGCAGACGACGGACGGCGGCGCGCCGCCCACGGACCCCAGCCGTGTGACGACGGACGTGCTCGACGACGCCGTGTCGCGCGCCGTCGAGGACGCCGTCGGGGGCCCCGAGTGCGGGGCCGTCGTGACGTTCCGCGGCGTGGTCCGCGACGTCGACGGCGGCCGGGGCGTGACGCGGCTCGACTACGAGGCGCACCCCGACGCCACGGCCGTGATCCGGCGCTGCGTCGCGGACGTGGCGGCCGAGACGGGGCTGCGGGTCGCCGCGGTCCACCGGTACGGCAGCCTGGGGATCGGCGACGTCGCGCTCGTCGCGGCGGCCGCCGCGGGCCACCGCCGGGAGGCGTTCGAGGCCTGCTCGCTGCTCGTCGAGCGCATCAAGGCCGAGGTGCCGATCTGGAAGCGCCAGCACTTCGACGACGGCGTCTCGGAGTGGGTCGGGCTGTAGGACGCGACCCTGGACCGGCCGCGAGACGACGAGAGGCGAGAAGTGGCCCCCGGCCGGAGCCGGGGAGGGGCCACTTCTCGCCTCTCGTGAGTTCCTTCTGATCCGCCGGGCGACGACGATGTCGGGCGGGGACCCGGCGGTGCGGGCCGGGAGGGGAGGTCGGGTCAGCGCTCGGCGGGGCGGTTGTCGAGCAGCATGCCGATGCCGAGGCCGACGGCGGTGCCGAGGACGAGGCCGAACCAGCTGAGCACGACGACCCCGACGACGGCGCCGACGGCCGCGCCCAGGACGCTCTTGGTGCCGGCCTTCCAGGCGGCGGAACGCTCGTCGGTGCGGTAGATCGGGAGCGCGGACGCGGCGTTGTCCGGGGTCGTCGAGGACGCGCCGGAGATCGAGGAGGAGGGGCGGTTGGTGGGTGCAGGAGAGATCGTCGTCACGACATCTATGGTAGGAAGAGACGGCTGCTCTGACCTGGGCTGATGCACCGAGGTGACCGGCTTCACCCTATGATCTGCGCCACCGCCGGCCGCCCGCCTCAGCCGCCGATCGCGCCCATGCTGCGGGTCGTCGCCGCGAAGGCGTCGGCGCGAGAGTCGGGGCGTCGCTGCCGTGCGCGAGCGGCTTGCGCCACATCGCGCCCTGCCACGCGCGGGCGAGGGCGTCGTCGCGCTCGTCCTCGGCGAGGTCCGCAGAGCGCAGGATCGCGCGCAGGTCGGTCTCGTCGTCGCCGAACAGGCACGAGCGCACGGTGCCCTCGGCGGTGAGCCGGGTGCGGTCGCACGCGCTGCAGAACGAGCGCGTGACGGAGGCGATGACGCCGACCGTCTGTGGCCCGCCGTCCACGAGCCACTCCTCGGCGGGCGCCGACGGGTCGTCGCGCCCGACCTCGAGCAGGTCGAAGCGGGTGCCCAGCACGGCCAGGAGGTCCGTCGCCGACACGAGGTCGGCGCGCGTCCAGCGCCCGTCGGCGTCGAGCGGCATCTGCTCGATGAACCGCAGGTGGCAGCCGTGCTCGACGGCCCACGCGAGGAGGTCGGCCGCGCCCGCCAGCGTCTCGGGCATGAGGACGGCGTTGAGCTTCACCGGCGCGAGGCCGGCGTCGAGCGCGGCGCGGATCCCGGCGAGCACGTCGGGGAGGCGGTCGCGCCGGGTGAGGCGCGCGAAGTGCGCGCGGTCGACCGAGTCGAGGGAGATGTTCACGCGGTCGAGCCCGGCGTCGACGAGCCCGCGGACGCGCTTGTCGAGGCCGATCGCGTTGGTCGTCAGCGAGAGGGACACGCTCGGCGCGGCGGCGCGCGCGGCGCGCAGGATGTCGGCGAGGTCGTTCCGCAGGAGCGGCTCGCCGCCGGTGAACCGGACGTCGGTGATGCCGAGCCGCTCCACCGCGACCCGCACGACCCGGCCGATCTCGTCGGGCGTGAGCAGGTCCTCGCGGGGGATCGCGGGCAGCCCTTCGGCGGGCATGCAGTACGTGCACCGCAGCGAGCACTTCTCGGTGACGGAGATGCGCAGGTCGCGCGCCACGCGGCCGTACCGGTCGACGAGCGCGTCGGTCGCCGGGCGGGCCGGGTCCAGGTCTCCCGGGGCGCCGGAGGGCACGGCGGGCCGCACCCTGGGCATCCCGAGCGAGACGGCGGTCATGGGCCGATCGTAGTCGTCCCTCCCGCCAGGACGGTGACCTGCGCCTCACCGCGTGCTAGCGTGGAGTCCGTCGAGTGGAACTGCAATTCCACTAGACGGAACTTCTCTCCGTGGGTCGGAGGGGGTCCACGGCGGATTCAAGCCCTGTGTTTCGGGCGCGTCACAGCGGACGCGGGCCAGGACACGCAGGGGACTCACCGCAAGGGTTCACTGGAAGGACGCCGGTACGCCGGCACCCTGCGGAAGCGAGGCCACGATGCTCCACATCGTCGACCGGCTCGCCCCCTGGCTCGGTCCGGGGCAGCCGCCCTTCGCCGTGGCGACCGTGGTCGCCGCGTCGGGGTCCGTGCCGCGCCCGGTCGGCACCGCGATGGCGGTCCGCGCCGACGGCGCCGTGCTCGGCAGCCTGTCCGGCGGGTGCGTCGAGGGCGCCGTCCACGCCGCGGCTCTCGACGCGATCGCGTCCGGCACGAGCCACCGCGAGACGTTCGGGTACAGCGACGACGACGCGTTCGCCGTCGGGCTGAGCTGCGGCGGGACGCTCGACGTCCACGTCCAGCCCGTGCTCCCCGACGACGACGCGACGCGCGCCCTGCACGCGCTCGCGGCGCGAGCCGAGCCCGCCCCGCCCGTGGCCCTCGTCCGCCGCATCGACGGCGGCGCGCGCACGGCCGTCGTCGTGGACGACCCGGGTGCCGCCGACGAGGCAGCGGTCGCCCGGGCGCTGCGCGGCCTCGTCGGGCCCGACAGCCTGGCCGCCGCGGCGGCGCAGGTCGTGGCGGTGCTGCGCGCGGGCGGCACGGCGACCGTGCACGCGGCGCACGGCGGCCCGGGCGCGGCGCCGTCGCCGTCGCCTTCGGAGGGGTGCGCCGCCGCACCGGCCCCGGCAGGAGCAGCCGCCGACGCGTGCGACGCGGCCGAGCCCGTCACGCTGCTCGTCGAGACGCGGCTGCCCGCGCCGCGCTTCCTCGTGTGCGGGGCCAACGACTTCGCGGGCGCGCTCGTGCGGCACGTCCGGCTCCTCGGCTACCGCGTGACGCTCGTCGACGCGCGCGAGGTGTTCGCCGACCCGCGCCGCTTCCCCGAGGCGGAGGTCGTCGTCGAGTGGCCCGACCGCTACCTCGCCGCCGAGGCCGCCGCGGGCCGGCTCGACGCACGGACCGCCGTCGCCGTCCTCACGCACGACGCGAAGTTCGACGTGCCGCTCCTGCGGCTCGCGCTGGACCTGACGCTTGCGTACGTCGGCGCGATGGGCTCGCGCCGCTCGCACGCCCAGCGCGTCGCCGCGTTGCGCGCCGAGGGCGTGGGCGAGGCCGCGCTCGCGCGCCTGCGGTCGCCCATCGGGCTCGACCTCGGCGCCGTCACGCCCGAGGAGGTCGCCGTCTCCATCACCGCGGAGCTCGTCGCCACCCGGCACGGGCGCTCCGCCGTCGTCCCGCTCAGCAGCAGCTCGGGCCCGCTCCACGCGGAGCCCGCAGCACGACCGGACGGTGCACCGACGCACCGCCCCCACCCCGAGGAGGCCCCCTGATGGACCTGGGCACCGTCACCGACCTCGTCCCGACCGCCGACCCCGCCGACTGGCGCGAGGGCGACGCGTGGCTCGCGGGCGGGACCGTCCTGTTCTCCTACGGCAGCGAGACTCTCCGGCGCCTGCTCGACCTGACGAGCGCGGGGTGGCCCGCGCTGACCGTCACCGACGAGGGCCTCGAGATCGCCGCGACGTGCACCGTCGCCGAGCTGTGGGCGTTCGAGGAGAGCGCGCAGGCCGCGTCCGTGCGCGACCGGTGGCGCGCGCTGGACCTCGTGCGGCCGTGCTGCGACAGCTTCGTCGCGTCGTTCAAGATCTGGAACACGTCGACCGTCGGGGGCAACGTCTGCACGTCGCTGCCGGCCGGGCCGATGATCTCGCTCACCGCGGCGCTCGACGGCGTCGCGGAGGTCTGGGGGCCGGGCGGCACCCGCCGGGAGCAGCCCGTCGTCGACCTCGTCACGGGCGAGCTGCGCAACACGCTCGCGCCCGGGGAGCTCCTGCGCGCGATCCGTCTGCCGGACCACGCGCTGCGCTCGCGCACCGCGTTCCGCCGCCTGTCGCTGTCCAACCTCGGGCGCTCCGGCGTGCTGCTCGTGGGCCGGGTCGACCCGCCCGACGCCGGGGGCGCGTTCGTCCTCACGGTCACCGCCTCGACGCGCCGGCCCGTGCAGCTCCGCTTCGCGGCGGACGCGCTGCCCACCGCCGCCGACCTCGTCGCCACGCTCGACGCCGCGGTCCCCGCCGACCTCTACCACGACGACATCCACGGGCTGCCCGAGTGGCGCCGGGACATGACCTACCGCCTCGGCGAGCAGATCCGCGCGGAGCTCGTCGACGGCACGACCTCGGACGGAGGCCTCCGATGACGACGACGCCCGCCCCGCACCCGGCCCCGCCGGTGACGATCGACGGCCGCACCGCCCGCACCGAGCCCCGCGCGGGCCAGTGCCTGCGCACCTACCTGCGCGAGCAGGGCGCGCTCGGCGTGAAGAAGGGGTGCGACGGCGGCGACTGCGGCGCGTGCACCGTGCACGTCGACGGCGTCCCGGTGCACTCGTGCGTCTACCCCGCGCGGCGCGCGGCGGGCCACGAGGTGACGACGATCCAGGGGCTCGCGGCGACGTCGTGCCGGGGCGGTGCCGGGGACGAGGCGGCGGGCGCGTGCGACCACGACCCCCGCGGCCCGCAGGACGCGCTGCACCCGGTGCAGCAGCAGTTCCTGGACGCGCAGGGCTTCCAGTGCGGGTTCTGCACCGCCGGGATGATCATGACCGCCGCGACGTTCGACGACGCGCAGCGCGAGAACCTGCCGCGCAACCTCAAGGGCAACCTGTGCCGCTGCACGGGGTACCGCGCGATCGAGGACGCCGTGCTCGGGCGCGGCGACACGACCGGGACCGCACCGGGCACGGGCGAGCGTGCGCCGTCGGGCGGCGACCGGGCCTCTACCTCGCCGGACCACGGCTCTACCTCGGCGGACCGGGCCTCTACCTCGCCGGACCGGGGCTCTACCTCGGCGGGGGAGGGCTCTGGCGAGGCGGGCCGGGCGTTCGGGCGCGACGTGCCCGCGCCCGCGGGCCGGGGGATCGTCACCGGGACGGTGCGGTACACGCTCGACGTGGACCCGGCCGACTACCCGGGCCTGCTCCACCTCAAGCTCGTGCGGTCGCCGCACGCGCACGCGCGCGTCGTCGCGATCGACACGACGGACGCGCTCGCGGTGCCCGGCGTGCACGCCGTGCTCACGCACGAGGACGCGCCCGCGACGCGGTTCTCGACCGCGCAGCACGAGCTGTTCACCGACGACCCCGACGACACGCGGATCCTCGACGACGTCGTGCGGCACGTCGGCCAGCGGGTCGCGGCCGTCGTCGCCGAGACCGTCGCCGCGGCCGAGGAGGGGGTGCGCCGGGTCCGCGTCGAGTACGCGCCGCTGCCCGCCGTCGTCGACCCGGAGGAGGCCATGGTCGCGGGGGCGCCGCTCGTGCACCCCGAGCTCGACGCCGCGGCCGCGCGCGTCTCGCGGCCGGAGGCGAACGTCGTCGCCGAGGTGCACTCCGAGCTCGGCGACGTCGAGCGCGGGCTCGCGGAGGCCGACGTCGTGCACGAGGCCACGTACCGCACCCACCGCGTGCAGCACGCGGCGCTCGAGACGCACTGCGCCGTCGCGTCGCTCGACGACGACGGGCGCCTCGTCGTGCGGTCGTCCACGCAGGTCCCGTTCCTCGCGCGCCGCCATCTGGCGCGCGTCCTCGACCTCGACCCGGAGCGCGTGCGCGTGCACTGCGAGCGCGTGGGCGGCGGGTTCGGCGGCAAGCAGGAGGTGCTCACGGAGGACGTCGTCGCGCTCGCGACGCTGCGGCTCGGCCGGCCCGTGCAGCTCGAGCTCACGCGCCGCGAGCAGTTCGTCGGCACGACGACGCGCCACCCGTTCCGCATCCGCGTGCGCGCGGGCGCGCGCCGCGACGGCACCCTCACTGCGCTGCACCTCGACGTCCTCAGCAACACCGGGGCGTACGGGAACCACGGCCCGGGCGTCATGTTCCACGGGTGCGGCGAGTCCCTCGCCGTCTACCGGTGCGACAACAAGAAGGTCGACGCCCACTGCGTCTACACGAACACGGTGCCCGCGGGCGCGTTCCGCGGGTACGGGCTGTCGCAGATGATCTTCGCCGTCGAGTCCGCGGTCGACGAGCTCGCGCGGCAGCTCGGCCTGGACCCGGTCGAGCTGCGGCGCCGCAACGTCGTGCGCGACGGCGACCCCATGCTCTCCACGCACCCGACGCCCGAGGAGGACGTGCTCTACGGCAGCTACGGGCTCGACCAGTGCCTCGACCTGGCCGCCGACGCGCTCGCGCGCGGCCGGGCGCGCGACGTCGCCGCGTACGGCGCGGGCGCCGGGTCGGGGCCGGACGCGCTCCCGGACCTGGGCCCGGAGTGGGGCGTCGGGGAGGGGACGGCGCTGTCCATGATCGACACCGTCCCGCCTCGCGGGCACTACTCCCACGCGCGCGTGCGGCTGCGGCCGGACGGGGTCGTCGAGGCCGAGGTCGGGACCGCCGAGTTCGGCAACGGCACGACGACCGTCCACGCCCAGCTCGTCGCGAGCGCGCTCGGGCAGGACGCCGCCGACGTCGTCGTGCGGCAGTCCGACACCGACCTCGTCGAGCACGACACCGGGGCGTTCGGGTCCACCGGCACGGTCGTCGCGGGCAAGGCGTCGCTCGCCGCCGCGCAGGACCTGGCCGAGGTGGTGCTCAAGGTCGCGGCCGGGGTCGCGGGCGCCGCGCCCGGCGACTGCCGACTCGTGCCCGGCGGCGTCGACTGCGCCGGGACGGTACTGCCGCTGGCCGACGTCGCGCGCGCCGCCGACGACGCCGGGATCGCGCTCGCCGCCGAGGGCCGCTGGGGCGGCACCCCGCGCTCGGTCGCGTTCAACGTCCACGGCTTCCGCGTCGCGGTGCACCGCGGGACAGGGGAGATCCGCATCCTCCAGTCCGTCCAGGCCGCCGACGCCGGGGAGGTCGTCAACCCGCGCCAGTGCCGCGGCCAGGTCGAGGGCGGCATCGCCCAGGCCCTCGGCGCGGCGCTCTACGAGAACGTGGTGGTCGACGAGACGGGCCGCGTGACGACGGACATCTTCCGCCAGTACCACCTGCCCACGTTCGCGGACACCCCGCGCAGCGAGGTGTACTTCGCGCGGACGTCGGACACCGTGGGCCCGATGGGCGCGAAGTCGATGAGCGAGAGCCCGTTCAACCCCGTCGCACCCGCGCTCGCCAACGCGATCCGCGCCGCGACGGGCGTGCGGTTCACCGAGCTCCCGCTCGCGCGCGACCGCGTCTACCTGGGCATCAAGGCCGCCGCCTCCACCCGCTGAGTGCGGGAAGCAGTCCCGTCCGACGCCGGTCGGCGCGACTGCTTCCCGCACTCAGCGGGGGGCGGGGCCGTCCAGGAGGTCGAGGTCGGCCGCGGTGTCGAGGTCGCGGCCGTCGCCAGGGTGGTCGACGACGTCGACCAGGTCGGCGTGGGCACGCAGGAAGTCGCGTGCCCCGTGGTCGCCGCGGGCGCTCGCGGCGGCGGGCCCCGCGAGCGCGGCGTCGAGGACGAGCGGGTGCGCCCACCGAGGGCGGTCCGCCCCCGCAGCGTCCTCCGCGGCGCCCCCGGCGAGCCACCGCGACGCGGTCACGCGCCCGGGGCGGTGCGCGGCGAGGAGGCGCGCGACGTCGTCGGGCCCGACACCGGGCTGGTCCACGTGCGCGACGACGACCCGGGCGGGGGCGAGGCCGAGAGCGGCGGCGACGCCGACGCGCAGGGACGACGCCATCCCGGTGGCCCAGTCGGGGTTGTCGACGACGCGCACCCCGGGCTCGTCGAGCGACGACCCGGCCCGCACGCGCGCGGCCTCGGCACCGAGCACCACGACGACGGCGTCGCACCCGCCCGCGAGCAGGGTCGCCGTCGCGTGCTCGACGAGCGTGCCGCCGCGGTGGGGGAGCAGCGCCTTGGGCCCGCGCCCGAGGCGCGTCCCGGCCCCGGCCGCGAGGAGGACGGCGACGGTGGGAGTCGCTGGCGCGGTCGTCGGCGGGGTCGGCACCCGGCCAGGATAGGTGCCGCCGAGCCCGGGGCCGCTCCTCGGGCGGCCTCGTCCGGGGGGAGTCACCGCGGGTTCGTCGGGCCGCACGCGACCGCGCGGCGACCAGTCGGTTTTACCAACCCTTGGCGGTTTCATCGGCAGGCTGGGATGCCGCTATGCTCGGCGCGCCGGGGGCGACCGCGGCGGGCCGCGCGCCCGTCGACCAGGTTGCCCGCGGCCGTCCCGCACGACGAGCGAAGGAGTCCGGATGAGCTTCATGGAGAAGCTGCGCGGCCAGCTGATCGACATCGTCGAGTTCCTCGACGAAAGCCGGGACACGATCGTCTGGCGCTTTCCGCGCCAGGGCAACGAAATCAAGAACCAGGCGAAGCTCGTCGTGCGGGAGGGGCAGAGCGCCGTCTTCGTCAGCGAGGGCCGGCTCGCCGACGTGTTCGGGCCGGGCACGTACACGCTCGAGACCAAGAACCTGCCGATCCTGTCGACGCTGCAGGGCTGGAAGCACGGGTTCAACTCACCGTTCAAGGCGGAGGTCTACTTCGTCACGACGCGCCAGCTCACCGACCTCACGTGGGGCACGCAGAACCCGGTGATCCTGCGCGACCCGGAGCTCGGCGCGGTCCGCCTGCGCGCGTTCGGCACGTACGGCCTGCAGGTCGTCGACCCGGCGGCGCTGCTGCGCCAGCTCGTGGGGACCGACCCGCAGTTCCGCACCGACGAGATCGGCGACTACTTCCGCCGTCTCGTGGTCGGCCAGCTCGGGCCGGCGCTCGCGGAGGCCGGCGTCGCGGCGGTCGACCTCGCCGCGAACCAGGGCCAGATCGCCACGCGCCTCGCGGGCCAGCTCTCGGAGGACCTGTCGGAGTACGGCATCGCCGTCCGCCGCTTCGTCCTCGAGAACGTCTCCTTCCCGCCCGAGGTCGAGGCGGCGCTCGACAAGCGCACCCAGATGGCGGTCGTCGGGAACCTCGACCAGTACACGAGGTTCCAGGCGGCGAACGCGATCGAGACCGCGGCGGGGAACCCCGGCGGGGCGGGCGACGGCCTGGGGCTCGGTGCGGGCATGGGCCTCGGGGCCGCCATGGGGCAGCAGCTCGCGCAGTCCCTCGGGACGCCGTCCGCCCCGCAGGCCCCGGCGGCGCCCGCCGGCCCGCCGCCGCTGCCCGCCGCGGAGTCGCCCTGGTACTGGGCCGTGGACGGCGCGCAGGCCGGTCCCGGCACGACGGCGGACCTCGCGGGCCACGTCCGGTCCGGTGCCCTGACGCGCGGGTCGCTCGTCTGGCAGCAGGGCATGGACGCGTGGACGCCCGCCGGGCAGGTCCCGGCGCTCGCGCCGCTGTTCGCCGCGACCCCTCCGCCGCTGCCCCCGACGGGCACCTCCGGCGACCCGGCGGCGGGCTGACGGTGAGCGACATCCCCGGCGAGCTGGTCCGCACGCGCTGCGACGCGTGCGGGTCGCAGCTCGCGTACGCGCCGGGCACGCAGCACCTGCGCTGCGTCGCGTGCGGTGGCACGGTCGACATCGTGCACGCCGCGGGCGACGCCGTCGACGAGCACTCCTTCGACGCGTGGGCCGCGGCACAGGGCGGCGTGCGCGCCGGTCTCCTCGACGCGCGCACGCTCGTGTGCGACGGCTGCGGCGCGACGACGCAGGGCACGGACCTGTCCGTCGCGTGCCGCTTCTGCGGGGGCCACCTCGTCGTCGCGGCGGAGGCCGACGGGCTCGTGCAGCCGGAGGCGGTCGTGCCGTTCGGCGTCGAGCAGGCGCAGGCGCGCGAGGCGTTCCGGCGGTGGGTGCGCTCGCGCTGGTTCGCACCGGGCGAGCTGAAGAAGGTGGGCGACACCGAGTCGCTGCACGGCTCGTACGTGCCGCACTGGACGTTCGACGCGCGCACGTCGTCCGCGTACACGGGCCAGCGCGGCGACGCGTACTACGTCACCGTGAAGCAGGGGGACCAGGAGCGCCAGGAGCGGCGCGTGAGCTGGACGCACGTCGCGGGGCACGTCGAGCGCGACTTCGACGACGTGCTCGTGCCCGCGTCCTCCCAGGTCGCCGAGCGCGACCTCGCCCGGCTCGGGCCGTGGCCGCTCGCCCAGGCCGTGCCCTTCCGCGCCGAGTACCTCGCGGGGTTCGCGGCGGCCCGGTACGAGGTCGAGCCGCCCGTCGGGCTCGAGCGTGCGCAGCAGCAGATGGCGCCCGTGATCCGGCGGGACGTCGAGCGCGACATCGGCGGCGACGAGCAGCGGGTGGCGTCGGTCCGCACCGCGTACGCCGACGTGATGTTCAAGCTCGTGCTCCTGCCGCTGTGGGTCGCGACGTACGTCTACGCGGGCAGGCAGTGGCAGGTGATGGTCAACGCGAACACGGGACAGGTGGTCGGGCGGCGTCCCTACAGCGTCGGCAAGATCGTGCTCGCGGTCGTCGCGGGCCTGCTCGTGGTCGCCGCGCTCGTCTGGTGGTACCTGCGCTCGCAGACGTGAGCTGGTCAGTCCCGGCGCGCGTCGTACGCGCGCTGGGACGCCGACACCTCGTCGACCGCGCCCTCGAGGACGTCGATGAGACCCGAGAGGCTGTCCGCGACGCGGCGCCCGAGGTCGGTGAGGGAGTACTCGACGTGGGGCGGGATGCTCGCCCGCACCTCGCGCACGACGATGCCGTCGCGCTCGAGGGACTGGAGGGTCTGCGCGAGCATCTTCTCGCTGACCCCGTCGATGCGGCGGCGGAGCGCGTTGAAGCGCACCGCGCCGTCGCGCAGGCCGGCGACCGTGAGCACGCCCCAGCGCCCGGTCACCGCCTCGAGCACGTGGCGCGAGGTGCAGCCGCGCTGGAAGACGTCGGCCACCATCGCGTCGGTGGGTCCGGTGTCCTCCGCGGGGCGGGCGTCGGTCGTCATCGCCCCAGGATACGGCGCGCTCGCGCGGACAGCACTGTGAGATAGAACGCACTCTCTACTGGTATGCACTTACGAAAAGTAAGCGCATGCTGGTGGTCGTGCGGCCGACCGGCCGCGCACCCCGCACTCGAAGGAGCCCGCGCATGTCCATCGCCGTCACCGGAGCCAGCGGCCACCTCGGCCGCCTCGTCGTCGAGTCCCTCCTCGCCCGCGGGGCCGACGCGTCCCAGGTCGTCGCGCTCGCGCGCACGACCGCCAAGGTCGCGGACCTTGCTGACCGCGGCGTCGAGGTCCGCGAGGCCGACTACGCGCAGCCGGAGACGCTCGCCCCGGCGCTCGCCGGGGTGGACGTCCTCGTGCTCGTCTCCGGGTCCGAGGTCGGGCAGCGCGTCGAGCAGCACCGCAACGTCGTCGACGCCGCGCGGGCCGCCGGGGTCGCGCGCGTGGTCTACACGAGCGCCCCGCACGCGACGACGTCCGCACTCGTGCTCGCGCCCGAGCACAAGGCGACCGAGGAGCTCCTCGCCGCCTCGGGCCTCGCCACGACGGTCCTGCGCAACAACTGGTACACCGAGAACTACGTCGGCGACGTGCTCGCCGCGCGCGAGTCCGGCGAGATCGTCGCGAGCGTGGGCGACGGCCGCGTCGCGAGCGCGAGCCGCGCGGACTTCGCCGAGGCGGCGGCCGTCGTCGCGCTCGCCGCGCACGAGGACGCGTCCGCGCACGCGGGCGCCGTGTACGAGCTGAGCGGTGACGTCGCGTGGACGTACGACGACCTTGCCGCCGCGGCCGCCGAGGTGCTCGGGCGCCCCGTCGTCTACCGGCGCGTGTCGCCCGACGAGCACCGCGCGCTCCTGCTGGGCGCCGGCCTGGACGAGGGGACGGCGGGGTTCGTCGTCGCGCTGGACGGCAACATCCGCGACGGCCTGCTCGCCGAGGTCACCGAGGACCTGCGCCGGCTCCTGGGTCGCCCGACGACGCCGCTCGTCGACGGGCTGCGCGCCGCCGTCGCGCAGGGCTGAGCCGGACGGCGCGGCCGTCCGGGCGACCGGGCGGCCGCGCGACGGCGTCCGTCAGTGGGACGCCTTGACGACGAGCACGGGGACGGGCGAGTCGAGCAGGACGCGCTGCGTGGTGCTGCCGAGCAGGAACTTGCCGACGGGTGAGCGCTTGCGCGCCCCCACGACGACGAGGTCGGGGGTCGTGCGCGCGGCCTCGTCGATGATCGCCTCGGCCGGGTCGCGGTGCTCGGGGCGGTACGACACCTCGGGGCGCGCGACCTGGGCGGGGAGCGTGTCGAGCAGGTGGGCGAGGCTCGCGGGGACGCCCGCGTCGGCGTCCTGCGGCGTGAGCACGAGGACCGCGAGCGCGGTCGAGCGGTGGACCGCCTCGGCGACGGCCGCCCGGAATGCGGTCTCGCCCTGCGGGGAGTCGTTGTACGCCACGAGGACGGTCATCGCGCGGGCCCTTCCGTCATTCCGTCGTGCTGCGGTTGAACTCTCTCACAGCGCGGCGTCCGTCGCCGGTCGGCGGGTCGCCCCGTCGCCGGAGCCGCGGAGCACCGCGTCGGGCACCGCCAGGGTCGGGGGCAGCAGGGGCGGCACGACCTCCCGCAGGACCGTCTCGATCTCCCGCCGCCGTCGGGGGCCGAGCCGCTCGGCGGGCGCCGTGACGCTCACGGCGGCGACCGGCTGCCCAGCGCGCAGGACCGGGACGGCGACGCAGCTGATGCCCGGCTCGTTCTCCTCCGTCTCCGTGGCGAACCCCGTCGCGCGCGTGGCCTCGCACGTCGCCCGCAGCGCGGCGGGCGTGACGGGGTGGTCCTCGGGTGCGGCGCCGGCGTACCAGGCGAGCGCGCCGTCGTCGAGGGTCCGCTGGGAGAGCAGCGCGCGCCCGAGCGCGGTGGTCGCCGCCGGGCGGCGGCGCCCGACGGCCGACCAGACGCGGACGGCGCGGGCCGGCTCGACCTTGTCGAGGTAGACGATCTCGGTCCCGGCGAGGGTGCCGAGGTGCACGAGCTCGTCGGTCGCGCGGCACACCGCGACGAGCACCGGGTGCAGGAGCGCGGGGAGGTTCTCCTCGCCGAGGTAGACCGTCGCGAGCGCCGTCGCCGCGGGGCCGAGGCGGTAGTCGCCGGTCGTCGCGTCCTGCTCGGCGTACCCGCGGAACCGCAGGGCCGCGAGCGTGCGGTGCAGCGACGCCTTGTGCAGCCCGAGCGAGCGCGCGAGGTCCCCGAGCGCGACGCCCTCGGGGCCCGCCGAGGCGAGCGCCTCGAGCGCGACGAGCGCCTTGTCGACGCTGCCGAGCGGGCTCTCCGCCGACCCCGGGGTGCCCGACGGCGCACGGCCGGCTTCCGCCATGGTGACTCCTTCGCCTAGAGTGCGTTCCGTAGTGAACAACAGGTGTTCACCATAGCGAAACGGAGCCTGGATGTCACCCCTGGGACCCCTGGAGGGGATCGCCCGTGCCCGCGTCGTGCCGGTCGTCGTGGTCGACGACGCGGCGCAGAGCGTCCTCGTCGCGAGCGCGCTGCGCGACGGCGGCCTGCCCGTCGCCGAGGTCACGTTCCGGACCGCCGGGGCGCGCGCGGCGATCGAGGCGATCGCGCGCGAGGTGCCCGACGTGCTGGTCGGGGCGGGCACCGTCGTCACAGCCGCCCAGGTCGACGAGGCCGTCGACGCCGGGGCGCGGTTCCTCGTCTCGCCCGGCCTCTCCGCCGCGGTCGTGCGTCGTGCCCAGGAGCTCGGCGTGCCCGTCGTCCCGGGCGTCGCGACGCCGTCGGACGTCATCGCCGCGCTCGACCTCGGCCTCGACGTCGTCAAGCTGTTCCCCGCGAACGTCGTCGGCGGGCCCGCCGCGGTCAAGGCGTTCTCCGCGCCGTTCCCCGGCCTGCGGTTCGTGCCGACCGGCGGCGTGAGCGCCGCCAACCTGCTCGACTACCTCGCCCTGCCCGCCGTGCTCGCCGCCGGCGGCTCCTGGATGGTCGACGCCGCGCTCGTGCGCGCGGGCGACACCGTCGAGATCACCCGCCGCACGCGCGAGGCCGTCGCGCTCGCCGCGACCGCCCCCCACCCCGCCGAAGGAGCCTGACCCATGACCGACACGACCACCGCCCGCGCCCCGCTCGCCGTCCGTCCCGCGGCCGACTGCGCCTACGACGTCGTCGCGCTCGGCGAGGTCATGCTGCGCCTCGACCCGGGGGAGCGCCGCATCAAGACGGCCCGCCGCTTCGACGTGTGGGAGGGCGGCGGCGAGTACAACGTCGCGCGCGGCCTGCGCCGCGCGTTCGGCCTGCGCGGCGCGATCGTCACCGCGCTCGCGGACAACGAGGTCGGGCGCCTCGTCGAGGACCTCATGCTCACGGGCGGCCTCGACACGCGCTGGGTCCGGTGGCGCGAGGACGACGGCATCGGCCGCACGGTGCGCAACGGGCTCAACTTCACCGAGCGCGGCTTCGGGGTGCGCGGCGCGGTCGGCGTCTCCGACCGCGGCAACACCGCGATCGCGCAGCTCCGGCCCGACGACGTCGACTGGGACACCGTGTTCGGCAGCGGCGTCCGGTGGTTCCACACCGGGGGGATCTTCGCCGCGCTGTCGGAGTCGTCCGCCGACGTCGCGGAGGCGGCCATGGCCGCCGCCCGCCGCCACGGCACGGTCGTCTCCTACGACCTCAACTACCGCCCCTCGCTGTGGAAGGGCATCGGCGGCGTCGAGCGCGCGCAGGAGGTGAACCGCCGCCTCGCGCGGTACGTCGACGTGATGATCGGCAACGAGGAGGACTTCACCGCGTCGCTCGGGTTCGAGGTCGAGGGCGTCGACGAGAACCTCACCGACCTCGACACGTCCGCGTTCCGCGCGATGATCACGCGCGCGGCCGAGGAGTACCCGAACTTCCAGGTCGTCGCGACGACGCTGCGCGGGGTGCGGACCGCGACGGTCAACGACTGGGGCGCGATCGCGTGGTCGCGCGTGCAGGGCTTCGCGGAGGCGACGCACCGCCCCGGCCTGGAGATCCTCGACCGCGTGGGCGGCGGCGACTCGTTCGCGTCGGGCCTCGCGTACGGGCTCATGGAGCTCGGCTCGATCCAGGAGGCCGTCGAGTACGGCGCGGCGCACGGGGCGCTCGCGATGACGACCCCCGGCGACACGTCGACGGCGTCCCTCGCCGAGGTCCGCAAGCTCGCGTCGGGCGGCAGCGCGCGCGTGCAGCGCTGACCCGTCGACCTCCCGTCTCCCGCCGTGCCGGGCTGCACGTCCAGGGTTAGTGTGGGCGCGCTGTCGGCGGGAGGCGGGAGGTACGGCGTGGCTGGTGGGGCCTTCGTGCCCGGGCTGCCCCGCCGCGGCGCCGAGGAACCGCCGGACCTGGGTCGAGCCCTGGAGCACGCGCGCATCCTCCGCGCGGCGGGAGACCCGGCCGGTGCCGCCCAGGTCCTGGACCGGGCCTTCGCCGCCGAGGGCGTGCGGACCCGCACCGTCGCCGAGCGCGTCCGGTTCCGCGCCCTGGTGCTCCGTGCCGACCTCGCGCTCGCCCTGCACGACGACGCAGCCGCCGCACGGTTCCTCGAGGGCGCGGAGTGGTTCCGCGCAGGGGCCGACTTCCTCCCGCGCGTGGCCGACGCGCTCGCCGCCCTCGACGACGAGGTGCACCTCGCGGACGAGCTGCGCGACCGCCTCGCGAGCGAGCGCCGCACGGGCTGAGCCGCACCGGCAGACCTGCCCGGCCGGGAACCGCTCGCGCGGGAGCCGCGTTGGACTGCGCAGTACCGGTGCGGGCGCCGACCGCGCCCGGCCCATCTCGCGAGGAGGCAGACATGCTGTGCCCCACCGACCAGACCGTGCTCGTCATGACCGAGCGCAAGGGCGTGGAGATCGACTACTGCCCGACGTGCCGCGGCGTGTGGCTCGACCGCGGCGAGCTGGACAAGATCATCGACCGCTCGGTGGAGAGCGAGATCGCCGCCGAGGCCGCGGGGCCGGCCGCCGCCGCGCCGCCCGCCCCTGCCGCGCCCGCCCCGACGTCGTACCCGCCGGCCGCCGCCACGGACTACGGCAGCCCCGCCCCGCGCTCCGGGGAGCGGTACGGCGACCGCCGCGACGACGACCGTGACCGCTACCGCGACGACCGGTACCGCGACGACCGCTACGACGAGCGCTCGCGCGACGACCGGTATCGCGACGACCGGGACCGCCGGTACGACGGCCGCGACGGCTACGACCCCCGCTACCGCAAGCGCAAGAAGAAGGAGTCGTGGCTCGAGGACCTCTTCGACTTCTGACGCGCCCCGTGGTCGACTGTCCCGCGTGACCGTCCTCGACTCGTTCTCGCTCGTCGGCCGCACGGCCCTGCTCACCGGCGGCAGCCGCGGCATCGGGCGCGCCGTCGCCCGCGCGCTCGGCGAGGCGGGGGCCCGCGTCGCGGTCACGGCGACCACCGCGGCGGCGGCCGACGAGGCGGCCGCCGCGCTCCGGGACGCCGGCACCGACGCCCGCGGCTACGTGCTCGACGTCACCGACCGCGAGCAGGTGGACGACGTCGTCGCGCACGCCGCCGCCGACCTCGGCACGGTCGACCTGCTCGTCAACAACGCCGGCGTGTCGATCGGCGGCGCGGCCCTCGAGATCGGCGACGACGTGTGGCACCGCACGCTCGCCACCAACCTCGACGGCGTCTGGTACTGCTCGCGCGCCGTCGCCCGGGAGCTCGTCGCGCAGGGCCGGCCGGGGACGATCGTCAACGTCGGGTCGATGTCCGCGTCGATCGTCAACCGGCCCCGCTGGCAGCCCGCGTACCTCGCGTCCAAGGCGGCGGTGCACCAGCTCACCAAGGGCCTCGCCGCCGAGTGGGCGCCGCGCGGCATCCGCGTGAACGCGGTGGCGCCCGGGTACGTGCGCACCGAGGCGTCGCCGGTCGACCAGCCGGAGTACTACGACGACTGCGTCGCGCCCGCCGCGATGCAGCGCTGGGCGGAGCCGGAGGAGATCGGGCCGCCCGTCGTCTTCCTCGCGAGCGCGGCGTCGAGCTTCATGACGGGCGCCGTCGTCACGGTTGACGGCGGCTACACGCTCTTCTGACCGGCCGGGGCGGCCCCGGTCGGGCGCTCCGGGGTGGACGACGGGCGCCTGCCGGGCGAGTGCCGCCCCGGGTCGTGCGCCGGGCTAGGCTCGGTCCCCGTGCGCGCAGTCCTGAGCAGGTGGGTCGACCCCTTCGTCGTGACGCTGCTCGTGGTGGTCGTGCTCGGGCTCGTCGTGCCCGTGGGACCGGGCGCGCAGCGCGTGGTCGACGCCGCCGCGGACGTCGCGGTCACCGTCCTCTTCCTCGTCTACGGCATGCGTCTGTCCACGCGGGAGGTCTGGGCCGGGCTGCGCAACTGGCGCCTGCAGGGCGGGATCCTCGCCGCGACGTACGTCGTCTTCCCGGTGCTCGGGCTCGTCACGGCGTGGGCGATCGAGCCGCTCGTCGGGGCGCCGCTCGCCGCCGGCATGCTCTACCTCTCCCTGCTCCCGTCGACCGTGCAGTCGTCCGTGGCGTTCACGTCCGTAGCGCGCGGCAACGTCGCCGGGGCGATCTGCGGCGCGACGGTGTCGAACGTCGCGGGCATGGTGATCACCCCGCTGCTCGTGCTGTGGCTCATGACGGGGACCGGCGGGGGAGCCGACGGGCCCACGGGCGGGCTCGGCGGCCTGCGCACGGTGCTGCTCCAGCTGCTGCTGCCGTTCGTCGTCGGGCAGCTCCTCCAGCCCTGGGCGGGGGACTGGGTCCGGGCGCGGCGCTGGCTCACGCTCGGCGTCGACCGCGGCACGATCCTCATCGTGGTGTTCGGCGCGGTCGCGGCGGCGTCGTCGGCGGGCGTGTGGTCGAGCGTGTCCGGGTGGTCGATCGTCGCGCTGCTCCTGGTCAGTGCGCTCGTCCTCGCCGTCATGCTCGCGGCCACGTGGTGGGGCGGCGCGGCGCTGGGGCTCTCGACCGAGGACCGGGTCGCGCTGCTCATGTGCGGGTCGAAGAAGTCGCTCGCGACGGGCCTGCCCATGGCGAGCGTGCTGTTCCCCGTCGCGGTCGCCGGCGTCGTGGCGGTACCGGTGATCGTCTTCCACCAGCTCCAGCTCGTCGTCTGCGCCGTCCTGGCGCGACGCCTGGCCCTCCGCGACTGACGCCCCTGACCCGACTGACGCCGACCATGCGGAGGCGTCCCGTCGCGGCGGCCGGGCGGGCGACGACCGCATGCTCGGCGGGTCCGGGTGGGACTTCCGTCAGCCGCGGGCCGCTACCTGCTCGCGGACCTGGCGCTTGGCGCGCGTGAGCATGCCGTTCATGCCGCCGATGCGCAGCGGGCTCACCGCGCGCGTCAGGCCGATCGACATCGGGAAGTCGTCGGGCACGTCGAGCACCTCCTGCACCGTCAGGCCTGAGAGGCCCTGCGCGAGGATCGACGCGAAGCCGCGCGTCGTCGGGGCCTCGGCCGGGGCGGTCGCGTAGAAGTGCACGACGCCCGCGTCGTCGACCTCAGCGAAGGCCCGCACCGGCGACTGGCACTCCTCGATCCGCTCCAGCAGACCGGGCGCGCTGGCGTAGCGCTCGGGGAGGTCGGGCAGCTCGTGCGCGAACTCGAGCAGCAGCTGGAGGCGCTCGCGCTCCGGCATCGCGAGGAAGTCCTCGCGGATCTCCGCGAGCGTCGCGGGCAGGTCGGGCGAAGCGTCGGAGGGGGAGCTCATGGGGGCGATCCTCGCATCGGGGCCGGGGCGGCGGGACGGCAGTCCCACCGTGCGGAACGCTCCGCGGACGCGTCGTATGCCCGCGGCACGACGACGGCGCGCGGCCCGTCGTGGAGGACGGGCCGCGCGCCGTCGGGCACGCTCGCGCGGGACGCGGGTCAGTTGAGCGACGCCGGGGCCTCGCCGGGCTCCTCGCCCTTGACGATCGGCACGCGCACGGCGTTGCCCCACTCGGTCCACGAGCCGTCGTAGTTGCGGACCTTGTCGAAGCCGAGCAGGTACGTGAGCGCGAACCACGTGTGGCTCGACCGCTCGCCGATGCGGCAGTACGTGACGACCTCGTCGTCCGTCGCGAGGCCGAGGCCGCCCTCCTGGTAGATCGCCTCGAGCTGCTCGCGCGACTTGTAGGTGCCGTCCTCCGCGACCGCCGTCGCCCACGGCACGTTGCGCGCCGTCGGGATGTGGCCGCCGCGCAGCACGCCCTCCTCCGGGTAGTCCGGGATGTGCAGGCGCTCACCCGTGTACTCCTGCGGGGAGCGGATGTCGACGAGCGGCCCGTTGCCGATGTGGGCGAGGACGTCCTCCTTGAACGCGCGGATCGTCACGTCGTCGCGCTCGACGACCGGGTACTCGACCGCGACCGGCTCGGGGACGTCCGTCGTGACCTCGCGGCCCTCGGCGATCCACTTGCCGCGGCCGCCGTCGAGCAGGCGCACGTCCTCGTGGCCGAACAGCGTGAAGACCCACGCCGCGTAGGCCGCCCACCAGTTGTTCTTGTCGCCGTAGACGACGATCGTCGTGTCGCGCGCGATGCCCTTGCTGCCGAGGAGCTGGGCGAAGCCCTTGCCGTCGATGTAGTCGCGCGTGTCGGGGTCGTTGAGGTCGGTGTGCCAGTCGATCTTCACCGCGCCGGGGATGTGCCCGGTCTCGTAGAGCAGCACGTCCTCGTCGGACTCGACGACGACGACGCCCGGCTCGCCCAGGTGCTCGGCGAGCCAGTCGGTGCTCACGAGGCGGTCGGGGTGGGCGTACTGCGTGATCTTCTCGCTGGTGTCGAGCGGTGCGGGCATGGTGTCCTCCGGGCGCGTGGTGGGCGTTCGCTCGTCAGGCTAGGTCGGCCGTCCGCATCACGGAAGGCTCGTGACGCATGCTGAGACGGTGTAAACGCGCGCTGCGGACGCTCGCTCCGGTGGCCACACTGGACGGGTGACCGCCACCGTCCCGGAGCGCGTGCGGCGGGCCGTGGCGCTGCTCGACCTCCGCGGCGACGAGGCCGTGCTCGAGATCGGCCCCGGTCCCGGGGCGGCTGCCGAGCTCGTGCTCGCCACCCACCCCGGCGTGCGGTACGTCGCGCTCGACCGGTCCGCCGTGGCGGTCGCCCGCACGACCGCGCGCAACCGGGTCGCTGTCGACGACGGCCGCCTCGTCGTGCGGCGTGGGGAGCTCGCGGCGACCGGTGGTCCGAACGTCTCCGGCGGCCCGTTCGACGTCGCGTTCGCGGTGGACGTCAACGTCTTCTGGACGCGCGTGGCCCATGCCGAGGCGAGCGCCCTCGCCGCGCTGCTCGTCCCGGGCGGAGCGCTCTGGCTCGTCCATCAGACGCCGGACGGAGGCGACGACCGGGTCCTCGACGGCGTGCGCGCGTCGCTCGACGTCCCCGCGCTGGGCCCGGTGACGGTCGTGCGCGACGGGGTGCTCGCCGTCGGCGCGCGACGGGTGGCCGACCCGCCCGGGTGACCGGCGGTCAGCCCAGGAGCTCGCGCGTCGCGTCGCCGAGGGCCTGGTCGAGCAGCCCGAGACCGAGGTCGAGCTCGTCCTCGCTCACCGTCAGCGGCGGGGCGATGCGGAACACGCCGCCCATGCCGCGGAGCTGCACGACGTTCATGTGGAGCCCGAGCTCGAGCGCCCGCCGGGTGACGAGCGCGCCGAGGGCGTCGGCGCCCTCCTTCGTCTCGCGGTCGAGCACGAGCTCGATGCCCTGGAGCAGCCCGCGCCCGCGGACGTCGCCGATCGTCGCGTGGCGGTCCTGGAGGTCGAGCAGCCCGGCGCGCAGCCGGTCGCCGAGCACCCGGACGCGCGCGTCCATCCGCTCGGCCTGGAGCACGTCGAGCACGGTGGTGCCGACCGCCGCGACGAGCGGGTCCGAGACGTGCGTCGTGAAGAAGAGGAAGCCGCGCTCGTGCGCGCGCGCCTCGATCTCGGCGCTCGTGACGACGGCGGCGAGCGGGAGCCCGGCGCCGAGGGTCTTGGAGAGGGTGAGGATGTCCGGCACCACGGGCTCGTCGCCGTCGCGCCCCTCGAACGCGTACCAGGAGCCGGTGCGGCACAGCGCCGTCTGCGCCTCGTCGAGGATCAGGAGCATCCCGCGCTCGTGGCACTTGTCGCGCAGCGCCGCGAGGTAGCCCGGTGGGAGCTCGACGATCCCGCCCGAGCTGAGGATCGGCTCGACGAGGCACGCCGCGAGGCTGCCGGTCGACTGCACGTCGACGAGGTCGAACGCGAGGTCGAGCTGGCGGCGCCAGTCGTGCGTGCCGTCGGGCGCGAGGTGGTCGGGCCGGTACGCGTTGGGGACGGGGACGACGAGGTTGCCGGGCGCCGTCGGGCCGTAGCCGCGGCGGCCCGCGCTGTACGTCGCGGCGGCCGCGGCGTGCGTCATGCCGTGCCACGACCCGGCGAGCGAGACGACTTCGTGCCGCCCCGTGACGAGCTTCGCCATCCGGATCGCGGCCTCGTTCGACTCGGCCCCGGTCGTGAGCAGGAGCACCTTCTTGAGCGGGTCGGGCAGCGTGTCCGCGAGCCGGCGGGCGAGGTCGACGACCGGGCGCGACAGCATCCCGGAGAACAGGTGGTCGAGCGTCCCGACCTGGCGGCGCACCGTCTCGACGATCGCCGGGTGGCTGTGCCCGAGGATCGCGCTCATCTGACCGGACGTGAAGTCGAGGACGCGGCGCCCGTCCGTCGTCGTGACGAAGCTGCCCGCCGCGCTCTCGACGATCTCGGGCGTGAACGGCCCGCCGTACCGCACGAGGTGGCGGTCGGCGTCGGCCCAGAACCGCGCGGCGTCGTCCGCGGCGGCCCGGCCCCCACCGGGGGACGGGGCGGACGGCGAGGCGGGCGCGGGGGAGGGCGGGAACGTCATCCTCGGAGCGTAGGGACGCGCCGCTGTGCGCGTACAGCGCGAGTCTGCGTACAGTCTGTGCGGAGAAACCGCACAGAGAGGAGCGCACGTGCTCAATGCGGCCCGGCTGCAGATCCTCGCGCGGCTCGAGAGCCTCGGGACCGTGCGCGCCGTCGGGACCTCGCTCCACCTGAGCCCGTCCGCCGTCTCCGCGCAGCTCGCCGCGCTCGAGGCCGAGACCGGCGCGCGCCTCCTGGAGCGCACGGGTCGACGCGTCCGCCTCACGCCCGCCGGCCGCACGCTCGCCCGGCACGCGCGCGTCATCCTCGACCAGATGGCCCTCGCCGAGGCCGAGCTCGCCCACCCCGACGGCGAGCCGGCCGGCGTCGTGCGCGTCGCCGCGTTCTCGAGCGCGGTGCGCGCGCTCGTCATCCCGCTCGCGGCGCGGCTCGCCGTCGAGCACCCGCGCGTCGAGGTGGAGGTCGACGAGCTCGACCCGCGCGAGAGCGGGCCCGCGCTCCGGCGGGCAGACGTCGACGTCGCGGTGACCGCCGACCTGCTCGACGGCGCGCTGCTCGCCGGGCCCGACGTCGCGACCGTCCCGCTGCTCGAGGACCCGGTCGTGCTCGTCACGGCGCGCGGCGACCAGGCCCCCGGTGAACCGGCCGACCTCGCGCGCCTCGCCGACGCGCCGTGGGCGGCCGACCTCCCCGGGCGCTACCTGTCCACGCTCGTGGAGAGCGCGTGCCGCGAGGCCGGCTTCGAGCCGCGCGTCGTCGCCCGGCTGCCCAGCTACGAGCTGCTGCTCGCGCACGTCGAGGCCGGGCTGTCCGTCGCGCTGCTGCCGGGCCTCGCCGTCGACCCGCGGTACGCCGTCGACGCCCGCCCGCTCCGCGCGCCCCGGACCCGCCCGGTGTACGCGGCCGTGCGCCGCGGGGCCGCGCCGACCGCCGCGACCACCGTCGTCCTCGGCGCCCTGCGGCGCGTCGCGCGCGAGGTCGCCGGTCACGCGCCGCCCGGCACCGGCTGACGCGCGCTCGCGTCGGACCCGGCGCGACCTACACTGGCCCCAGCACCGCACGACGACGTGGAGGTCCCGTGCCGCGCACTCCCGCACCGCCGCCCCGCTCCGAGGAGCACCCGCGCCGCCCCGACGCGCGCCGCGACCCGCGCTCCGTCCGCGCCGCCTACCGCTCGTTCCTCGACCACGGCGTCCTCCCGCGCGGCGTCCACCCGCTCGTCGCCGACTCGTGGCGCCGGTCCGTGCACAGCGGCGTCGACCCGGAGGCGCCCCGCACCGACTCGGGCCTCGCCCACGACGACCTCGTCGCCTACCGCGAGGCGCACCCGCTCGCGGGCGTCATGCCGGTCGTGCGCGAGCTCGTCGTGGACGCCGCCGCCGACGACGGCCTCGTCGTCGCCGTGTCCGACGACGCGGGCCGCCTCCTGTGGGTCGAGGGCGACCGGGCGCTGCGCGACGCCGTCGACCGCGTCGGGTTCGTCGAGGGGTCGGTCTGGCGCGAGGAACGGGTCGGGACGAACGCGCCCGGCACCGCGCTCGCGACGCGCAGCCCCGTCCAGGTCCTCGGCGCCGAGCACTTCTCCCGGCCCGTGCAGGCGTTCAGCTGCACGGCCGTGCCCGTCCACGATCCCGCGAGCGGACGCGTCCTCGGGGTCCTCGACGTCACCGGGCGCCAGTCCGCCGCGTCGGGCGTCGTGCTGTCGCTCGTGCGCGCGACGGTGCTGAGCCTCGAGCGCGAGCTCGCCCAGCGCGCTGCGGCGACGGGTCCCGACGACGGCCCGGGCCGGCTCCCGGGACCTCCCCGCGACGGCGCGCCCGAGCTGCTCGTGCTCGGCACGGCGCCCGTGCTGCGCTCGCCGGACGGTCTCGACCACCGCCTCTCGCTGCGGCACGCCGAGATCCTCGTGCTCCTCGCGACGCACCCCCGCGGGCTGTCCGCCGACGAGCTCGCCGTCCTGCTGCACCCCGGCGAGCTCTCCGACGTGACCGTCCGCGCCGAGGTGTCGCGCCTGCGGCGCGTCGCGGGCGCGCTCCTCGCGGGGTCGCGCCCCTACCGGCTCGCGCGACCCCTGCGGACCGACGCCGACGTCGTGCGGGACCACCTCGCGGTGGGCGACGTCCGCGGCGCCGTCGCCGCCTACCGCGCGCCGCTCCTGCCGCGCTCGGGTGCGCCCGCCGTCGAGCACCTGCGCGCGGAGCTCGCGGCCGAGCTGCGCACCGCCGTCGTGGCCGCGGGCGGCGCCGACGTGCTCGACGCGTGGACGCGCACCGACGACGGCGCCGAGGACCACGCCGCGTGGACGCGGCTGCAGCGCGTCGCGGACCACGGCAGCCCGCTGTGGCTGCGCGCCCGCGCCCACCTCGACCTGCTCGACGACGAGCTCGCCTGAGGTCCGGGGGAGCCGCCCGCTGCAACGGTCCTGCAACCCTGCGCCGCCTACCGTCGGCCGCACGGCGCGACGAGGCGCCGGGCCGCGCACCGCCGTCGGACGCTCCCCGCCCGACGGCGACCTCCCCCAGGGCGCGGCGAGGACCAGCACTGCGAGTCAGCACTGCGAGGAGGCAGACGATGACGGTCTACGCAGCCCCCGGCACGGACGGGGCGATCGCCGAGTACAAGGCCCGGTACGACCACTGGATCGGCGGCGAGTACGTCGCGCCGGCCGGCGGGCAGTACTTCGAGAACCCGAGCCCCGTGACGGGCCGGACGTTCACCGAGGTCGCGCGCGGCACCGCCGACGACATCGAGCGCGCGCTCGACGCCGCGCACGGCGCCGCCCGGTCGTGGGGCCGCACGAGCGCGACCGAGCGCGCCAACGTCCTCAACAAGATCGCCGACCGCATGGAGGAGAACCTCGAGCGGATCGCCGTCGCCGAGTCGTGGGAGAACGGCAAGCCCGTCCGCGAGACGCTCGCCGCCGACATCCCGCTCGCGATCGACCACTTCCGCTACTTCGCGGGCGCGATCCGCGCGCAGGAGGGGTCGATCTCCGAGATCGACGAGGACACCATCGCGTACCACTTCCACGAGCCGCTCGGCGTCGTCGGCCAGATCATCCCGTGGAACTTCCCGATCCTCATGGCCGTGTGGAAGCTCGCCCCGGCGCTCGCGGCGGGCAACTGCGTCGTGCTCAAGCCCGCCGAGCAGACGCCCGCGTCGATCCTCTTCCTCATGGACATCGTCGGGGACCTGCTGCCGCCCGGGGTGGTGAACGTCGTCAACGGGTTCGGCGTCGAGGCGGGCAAGCCGCTCGCGTCCAGCCCGCGCATCCGGAAGATCGCGTTCACCGGCGAGACGACGACCGGGCGCCTGATCATGCAGTACGCGAGCCAGAACATCATCCCGGTCACGCTCGAGCTCGGCGGCAAGTCGCCGAACATCTTCTTCTCCGACGTCGCCGACGCGCGCGACGACTTCTACGACAAGGCCCTCGAGGGGTTCACGATGTTCGCCCTCAACCAGGGCGAGGTGTGCACGTGCCCGTCGCGCGCCCTCATCCAGTCGTCGATCTACGACACGTTCCTCGGCGACGCGATCGAGCGCACGAAGGCGGTGCGGCAGGGCAACCCGCTCGACACCGAGACGATGATCGGCGCGCAGGCGTCGAACGGCCAGCTCGAGAAGATCCTGTCGTACATCGAGATCGGCAAGGCCGAGGGCGCGAAGGTGCTCACGGGCGGGTCGCGCGCCGAGCTCGGCGGCGACCTCGCGGGCGGGTACTACGTGACGCCGACGATCTTCGAGGGCAAGAACTCGATGCGGATCTTCCAGGAGGAGATCTTCGGTCCGGTCGTCGCGGTGACCGACTTCTCCGACTTCGACGACGCCATGACGATCGCCAACGACACCCTGTACGGGCTCGGGGCCGGCGTCTGGTCGCGGTCGGGCAACACCGCCTACCGCGCGGGCCGCACCATCGAGGCCGGGCGCGTGTGGACGAACTGCTACCACGCGTACCCCGCCGCCGCCGCGTTCGGCGGGTACAAGGGTTCAGGCGTCGGGCGCGAGAACCACAAGATGATGCTCGACCACTACCAGCAGACGAAGAACCTCCTCGTCTCCTACTCGGCCCAGAAGCTGGGCTTCTTCTAGACCAACCCCACCCGCCCTGCCCGCCTACCGACCACGGGCTCGGCCCCCTCCCCCCGGCCGCCGAGCAGGTGGTCTCGGCTCGTCCGGCCGTCCGGACGGACCAGGACCACCTGCTCGCGGCGCCGGGATCGCCTGGTCGGCCTGACACGTGGAGGGTTCCGTGGTCGACGACGTCCCCTCGGTCCGTCCGGTTGGCGCGCCACCCGCGCGGGTCGCGCTCACCGACGACGCCGCGGCGCTGCTCGCGCGGCTGCGGACGGTCCACGGCGAGCTCATGTTCCACCAGTCCGGCGGGTGCTGCGACGGGTCGTCGCCCATGTGCTACCCGCAGGGCGACTTCCTGCTCGGCGACGCCGACGTGCACCTCGGCGATCTCGTCGTCGACGCGCCCGGTCCCGACGCGCCCGGTCCCGGCGCGCCCCGTCCCGGTGCGGGCGGCCCTGCCGCGGACGGCCCCGCCGCGGCGGACGGCGCAGCGGGCCGGTTCGTCGTGCCCGTGTGGATGAGCCGCGCGCAGTTCGAGTACTGGAAGCACACCCACCTGACGATCGACGTCGTGCCCGGCCGCGGCGCGGGGTTCAGCGTCGAGGCGCCTGAGGGCGTGCGCTTCATCATCCGGTCGCGTCTGCTCACCGACGAGGAGTGGGCGGCGCTCGACGTGGCCTAGGCTGACCTCACCGACGAGCTCTGCGACGGGCTCCAGGACCGGCCCCGCAGCGGGGCCGCGACGGCCCGGGACCGGAGAGGAGGCGGTGCGATGAACGACCTGCTCGTCGTGGCGCGCGACCTCGCCTCCGCGCTCACGCTCCTGCTCGGCACGTCGACCCTCACGGCCACGCTCTTCCTCCTCGGCGCCACCGCCCTCGTCGCGGCCGTGGCTGCCGTGGCCGCGCGCTGGGGCGCACCCCTCGCGCTCGGTGTGGCGGCTCGCCCCGCGGGCCGCCTGCGCGACACGGTCGACGTCGGTCCCGCCGTCACGCAGAGCGACCCGGACGCCCCGGGTCGTGCCCGGCCCCGGGCTCCCGGCCGACTCCTCGGCTGATCACCCGGCCGAGGGACCTCATCGCACCCGCGTCGTTGCGCGGCGTGCTGCTGCCTGCCCACCGCAGGGTGATCGGCGAACGCGAACCCCGCACGTTCGACCGAGGACACCACCATGAACCTGCTCGACCTCCCGCTCGTCTCCACCGTGCTCGACGCCGCGTACCGCGCGCTGATGGGCCTGTCCGACCTGCTCGAACCCCTCGCGGGCGGCGCCGCGGCGGCGGCGGCCGTCGTCCTGCTGACGCTCGCCGTGCGCGCACTGCTCGTCCCCGTCGGCGTGTCGCAGGCGAAGGCGGAGCGCGACCGCGCGCGCCTCGCGCCGCGGCTCGCCGAGCTCCAGCGTCGCCACCGGAACGACCCCGAGCGGCTGCGGCGCGCGACCGTGGAGCTGTACACCCGGGAGGGCACGACACCGCTCGCCGGGTGCCTCCCGATGCTGGCCCAAGCGCCCGTGGTCGGGGTGGTCTACGCGCTGTTCCTGCACGCGGAGATCGCCGGGCACGGCAACGCGCTGCTCGGCCACACCCTGTTCGGCGCGCCCCTGGGCTCGAGCCTCGTCGGCGGGCTCGGGGCGGGTGGCGTGCCGACCGTCGTGGTGGCCGGGGTGGTCGTGCTCGCGATCGCCCTCGTCGGCGAGCTCACGCGTCGCGCCTCTCAGCCGGGCGGACGGCTCGCGCTGCCCCGCACGGCGCCCGTCGCCGACACCGGGCCGAGCGTGCCCGGTGCGGCGGTGCTCTCCGGCCCCGGCCTGCAGAACGCGCTCGGTGCCCTGCAGTTCGTCACCGCCGTGATCGCCTGCTTCGTGCCCCTCGCCGCGAGCCTGTACCTGCTGGTGACGGTGACATGGACTCTCGGGCAGCGCCTCGTCCTGCGCCGCCGGTACCCGCTCGTCGCGACGGCGTAGCGGAGGCCGCGGGGCTGCCAGCGGACCGCCGGCCGCGCGAGAGTGTCGGGAATAGGGCCGACCTGTCGCCCTTGCGCGAGGCCGTCAGCGCGCTCCCCGCAGCCCCGCGGCGACCTGGGGGCGGGCCGCGGCCCGCCCGCGTGTCACAGCGCCGCGAACCGGTCGACGGCGACGAACGCCGCGAGGGCGAGCAGCACCACGTTCGCCGGGACGGCCTTCGCCTCGCCGAGGCGCAGGTGCAGGGGGATCGCGCCGACCTGCGTGAGGGCGAGCCCGACTGCCGCGATCGGCGTGAGGACCGGCGCGACGCCGAGCGCCCAGGGGAGGATCACGCCCACGGCTCCGGCCACCTCGAGCCACCCGATGACGCGCACGCCCGCCGCGCGCTCGGGCGTCACCCAGCGCATCTGCTCCTGGAGCACAGGGATCGGGCGCAAGGCCTTCATGAGCCCCGCGCCGAGGAAGGCGAGGGCGAGCAGACCGGAGGCGATCCACAGGGCGACGTCCATGCGTGAGTCCTTCGAGAGGAGGCGGCGACGGCCCAGGGTGACCGGTCACTCTTTGTGCCTGGGCACATGATGGGTAACCATGAGCACCGGTACAAAAGGCACACCGGTGTGCGTGAGGCACACGGAGCAGCACCCGGAGAAGACGGAGACCCCCATGACGACGACGCCCAGCACGGACGTGCCGGTGGTGCGCGAGCTCGCCGAGCGCCACGGCATCCCGGTCGACCGCGGCTGCGCCGCGGCGGAGGCGACGAGCGAGGTGCGCTCGGTCCTCGACCGGGTGGGCGACAAGTGGAGCGTCCTCATCCTGGGGATGCTCTCCGGCGGCCCTCAGCGCTTCACCGAGCTGCTCCACGGGATCGACGGGATCTCGCAGCGCATGCTCACGCTCAACCTGCGCCAGCTCGAGCGGGACGGTCTCGTGAGCCGCACGGTGCACGCCGTCGTGCCGCCGCGCGTCGACTACGCGCTCACAGGGCTCGGCGAGACGCTGCTGCCGCCCGTGCTCGCGCTCGTCGAGTGGGCGCTCGCCCACACGCGCACCATCCGCGAGAACCGCGACATGTTCGACGCGCGGCGCCCCGCGGGCTGACGGGGCCGTCCGACCCGCGGGGGACCGAGCGGGTCGGGCGCAGGGCGGTCAGCCCGCGAGCGGGTCGGCCGCGCGCAGGTACCAGGGCTCGTACCGCTCCAGCGAGAGCGTCCAGAGGCCGGGGGCGCCCGCCGGCACCGCGAGGCACACGTTGCCGGTCACGGTGTCGCCCGAGCCGATGAGGCCCGTGCTCACGAGCGCGTGCGGCACCGCGCCGCACCCGCCCTCGGCGTGGACGCCGTCGTCGCCGACGAACCCGACGTCGACCGCGCCCCACGCGGTCACCTGCGAGCTGGACCCGGTGTAGGTGGCGGTGACGGGCACGATCCAGTACTCGACGCCGTCGGGCGGCGGGGCGTTGACGTCGTCGTGCGCGAGCACGTCCGCGGTCGCCTCGTAGGGCTCCTCGAGGAGGACCTCCCACTCCTCGCCGCCGATCGTGTACCCGTCGAACAGCCACGGGTCGTCGCGCGTGCCCGTGCCCTCCCAGTCGCCCTCGGGCCAGTCCTCGTCCGACCAGCCGTCGCCCGGCCACTCGTCGTCGTACGCGTCGTCGGTCGGGGCCGTGACCCACGCGGCGATCAGGGCGCCCGCGTCCGTCGCGACGCCCGCGGCGAACCCCGTCCCGCCGCCGACGACGAGGCACACGACCCCGACGAGCAGCCCGACGGCCGTCCGAGACAGACCGCCACGCCCCGGTGCCGCGCGCGGCGGGGCCGGCTGGGGAGCGCCGGGGTACGGCGGCCCTGGGTGCGGTGCGAGGGGCTGCGGGGTGCCGGCGTGCGGAGGGCCGGGGCGCGCTGCGAACGGTGGCGCCGCGTACGGGTTCGGGTGCGCGGCCGGGCCGGGGGAGGAGGGCGGCGGGCCGGGAGGGGGCGTCGGCGAGGACGGCGGCGTCACAGGGGTGCTCATGGTGCTCCGGTGTCGTGCGGGCGGGCGCCCGGACGACAGGTGCCACCGTGCGTGGCCGGATGCTCCCACACTGCGGTCCCCGCCGTCGAGGGCGATGGCGCGCGCCCGTGAGCACGCCCTCGGTGCCGCCGCCGGGTGGGCGACGGCACCGAGGCCGTGGAGGGCGGGAGACCGCGCTACGGCTGGTCCACCTCGGAGCCCACGAGGAACTGCGAGTACGCCCCGATGGTGAGGAACGTCGGGAAGTCCTCGGCGAGCGCGACGGCGCGGAACACGTGCGCGGCGTCGTCGATCCGGTTCCCCGGGGTGCGCGGCAGGTCGTCGACGATCTCCGCGAGCAGCGCCTCGACGCGCTCGCGCGTGATCGGCACGCCGTTCTCGGTCCGCGTGCCGGACGCGATCCACTGCCACACCTGCGACCGCGAGATCTCGGCCGTCGCGGCGTCCTCCATGAGGTGGTCGATCGCGGCGGCCCCGACGCCGCGCAGCCACGACTCGAGGTACCGCACCCCGACGGAGACGTTCGAGCGCAGGCCCGCCGCGGTGACGGTCGCCCCGGCCCGGCGGGCCGACCCGATGTCGAGCAGCTCGTGCTGGCCCACCCGGACGTCGTCGCGCTGCCGCGAGACCTGGTTCGGCGCGTCCCCCAGCACCGCGTCGAACTCGGTGCGCGCGACCTCGATGAGGTCGGGGTGCGCGACCCACGTGCCGTCGAACCCGTCCGTCGCCTCCCGGCGCTTGTCCGCCCGCACCTGCTCGAACGCGCGCTCGGTGACGTCCGGCCGACGACGGTCCGGGATGAACGCGCTCATGCCGCCGATCGCGTGCGCGCCGCGCCGGTGGCACGTCTGCACGAGCAGCTCGGTGTACGCGCGCATGAACGGCGCGGTCATGGTGACCTGCGCGCGGTCGGGCAGCACGTACGAGTCGCCGCGCGTGCGGAACGCCTTGATCACGGAGAACAGGTAGTCCCAGCGCCCGGCGTTCAGCCCGGCGCAGTGGTCGCGCAGCTCGTGGAGGATCTCTTCCATCTCGAACGCCGCGGGCAGCGTCTCGATGAGCACCGTGGCGCGGATCGTGCCCTGCGGCAGGCCGAGGTACTCCTGGGCGAGCACGAACACGTCGTTCCACAGTCGGGCCTCGCGGTGGCCCTCGAGCTTGGGCAGGTAGAAGTACGGCCCCCGCCCGCGCGCCACGAGCTCGTGCGCGTTGTGGAACAGGTACAGCCCGAAGTCGACGAGCGACGCCGACGCCGAGACGCTCACGCCCGCCCGGTCGACGTACCGCATGTGCTTCTCGATGAGGTGCCACCCGCGCGGGCGGAACACGATCGTCGGGAGGTCGGTGATCGCCGTCGAGCGCAGGCGGTACTCCTTGCGGTGGTCGCCCGAGCCGGTCGTGTGCGTCAGGGTCCCGCGGATCGCGTCGTGCAGCGCGAGCTGGCCCTCGATCACGTTGCGCCACGTCGGGCTGGAGGCGTCCTCGGCGTCCGCGAGCCACACCTTGGCGCCGGAGTTGAGGGCGTTGATCGTCATCTTCGGGTCGGTCGGGCCGGTGATCTCGACGCGGCGGTCATCGAGGCCCGGCGCGCCGGCCGAGCCCGCGACGCGCCACGACGGGTCGTCGCGCACGGGCCGCGTCGACGGACGGAAGTCGGGGTCGATGCCGTCGGCGACGTCCTGCCGGCGCTGCTGGCGGTCCATGAGGAGCTCGTGGCGGCGTGCTACGAACCGGTCGTGCAGCAGCGTGAGGAAGTCGAGCGCCTCGGGCGTGAGGATCTCGCGGTAGCGCTCGCCGAGCGTGCCGGTGACGCGCAGGGTCCCGGTGACGCGCGGGCCGCTCGCGGGCGTGGGGGTCGACGGGGGAGAGGTGGTCGTGGTGAGCGTGGTCATGGCGTGCTCCGAAGGTCGATGTCGCGAGGTAGAGCTCGGGTAGGCCGAGGTAGGGCCTGGGTCCCGCGAGGTAGAGGCGCGGTCATGACCAGGCCTCTACCTCGCGGGACCGCTCCTCTACCTCGCGAGGAGGGCTTAGTGGAACTGGGCGGTCTCGGTGGACCCGGCGAGCGCGAGGGTGGCGGCGTCGGGGTTGAGAGCCGTGGCGACCCGGTCGAAGTAGCCGGTGCCGACCTCCCGCTGGTGGCGGGTGGCGGTGTAGCCGTCGGCCTCGGAGGCGAACTCGGCCTCCTGCAGCTCGACGTAGGCGGACATCGCGCGCTCGTTGTACCCGCGCGCGAGCTCGAACATGGAGTGCGAGACGGCGTGGAAGCCGGCCAGCGTGATGAACTGGAACGCGTAGCCCATCGCGGCGAGCTCCTTCTGGAAGCTCGCGATCTGGGCGTCGTCGAGGTGCTTCTTCCAGTTGAACGACGGCGAGCAGTTGTAGGCGAGCTTCTTGCCCGGGTGCTGCGCGTGGATCGCCTCGGCGAACGTCCGCGCGAGCTCGAGGTCGGGCTCGCCCGTCTCGACCCAGATGAGGTCCGAGTACGGCGCGTACGCGAGGCCGCGCGCGACGACCGCGTCGAATCCCGGGCGCACCCGGTAGAAGCCCTCGGACGTGCGCTCGCCGGTGAGGAACGGCTGGTCGCGCTCGTCGACGTCGGACGTGAGGAGGTCCGCGGCGAGCGCGTCCGTGCGGGCGATGACGATCGACGGCACGCCCGCGACGTCGGCCGCGAGGCGCGCGGCGTTGAGCGTGCGGATGTGCTGGCTCGTGGGCACGAGCACCTTGCCGCCGAGGTGCCCGCACTTCTTCTCGGACGCGAGCTGGTCCTCCCAGTGCACGCCCGCCGCGCCGGCGGCGATCATCGAGTGCATGAGCTCGTAGGCGTTGAGCGGGCCGCCGAACCCGGCCTCGGCGTCGGCGACGATCGGGGCGAGCCAGTCGCGGTCGGGCCGCTGCCCGTCCGACGCCGCGCGCTCGGCCGCCTCGATCTGGTCCGCGCGCAGGAGCGCGTTGTTGATGCGGCGCACGACGGCGGGCACGGAGTTGGCGGGGTAGAGCGACTGGTCGGGGTACGTCTGGCCGGACAGGTTGGCGTCGGCCGCGACCTGCCACCCGGACAGGTAGATCGCCTTGAGGCCCGCCCGCACCTGCTGCACGGCCTGGTTGCCGGTGAACGCGCCGAGCGCGGCGACCCACTCCTCGGTGTGGATGAGGTCCCACAGCGTCTCGGCGCCGCGGCGGGCGAGCGTGTGCTCCTCGCGCACGGAGCCGCGCAGCGCGACCACGTCCTCGGCCGTGTAGTCGCGCTGCAGGCCGGCCCAGCGCGGGTCGGTCGCCCACTGCGCGGCGAGGTCGGCGGCGCTCTGCGTCTGGTCGCCCGGACGGGCGGACGGGCGCGCGGTGTCGCCGGAGGTCGGGGCGGTGCCGGGGCCGGTGACCGTCGCCGTCGTCGCGACGGCGCCGAGCGGGCGGGCGCCGCCCGCGTACTCGGACGGGGAGCGGCGGCTGACGATGGTGGGCCTGTTCACGGGTGCCTCCTGGTGGTGCGCCGGCCCACGTGGTGCGGGCCGGCCGGGCCGGTCGGTGGACCTCGGCGAGGTCCGTGCTTCGACCTTCCTCCCGCCCGCAAGCCCTTCTCAAGCCAGATCGAACGAAAGAAACGCGGTTCTTCTCTTGTGCGCAAGGAGTGGCGCGTGTCACTCTCAGTCATGGCTATCCCGACGACGCGACCGGCCGGAATCGCGGAACATGCGGAAATCCCGCTCGAGAGCGAGCCCGACGCCCTGACGATCGGCCGCAGGATCCGGCACCTGCGCACCGCGCGCGGCATGACGCTCGACGAGCTCGGCGCCGCGATCGGCCGCGCGCCGTCGCAGGTGTCGCTCCTCGAGAACGGCAAGCGCGAGCCCAAGTTCGGCCAGCTCCAGGCGGTGGCGCGCGCGCTCGGCGCGAGCCTCGACGACCTGCTCTCGCCGGAGGCGCCGTCGCGCCGGGACGCGCTCGAGATCGAGCTGGAGCGCGCCCAGCGCGGCCCGCTCTTCGACGCGCTCGGGCTGCGGCCCGTGCGGGTGGGCAAGTCGCTGCCCACCGACGCGCTCGAGACCATCGTCGCGCTCGAGCGCGAGCTCCAGCGCCTCCACACCGAGCGCGCTGCGACGCCCGAGGAGGCGCGCCGCGCGAACGCGGAGCTCCGCGCGACCATGCGCGCGCAGGACAACTACTTCCCCGAGCTCGAGGACGCGGCGGCCGGGCTGCTCGACGGCGTCGGGCACGCGGGCGGGCCGATGCCCCAGCGCGTCGCGGCCGACCTCGCCGCCCACCTCGGCTTCACGCTGCACTACGTCGGCGACCTGCCGCACTCCACCCGGTCCGTGCTCGACCTGCGCCACCGCCGCGTGTACCTGCCGAGCAACGGGATGCGCGGGCGGTCCAACGCGACGTCGGCGCTGCTCCAGGCGCTCGCGCCGCACGTGCTCGGGCACGCGGAGCCGCGCGACTACCGCGAGTTCCTCCGCCAGCGCGTCGAGGCCAACTACCTCGCCGCGGCGCTCCTGCTGCCGGAGCGGCACGCCGTCAAGGCCCTGCGCGCCGCGAAGGACGCGCGCGAGATCTCCATCGAGGACCTCCGGGACGCGTTCGCGGTGTCGTACGAGACCGCCGCGCACCGGTTCACCAATCTCGCGACGAAGCACCTCGGCATCCCGGTGCACTTCATGAAGGTGCACGAGTCCGGGGTGATCCACAAGGCCTACGAGAACGACGGCGTGCGCTTCCCCGCAGACCCGCTCGGCGCGGTCGAGGGGCAGTACGTGTGCCGGAGCTGGACCGCGCGCACCGTCTTCGCGGTCGAGGACCGGCTCAGCCCGTTCAGCCAGTACACGGACACCCCGAGCGGCACCTACTGGTGCACGTCGCGCGTGCAGGCGTCGGCCGACGGCGAGTTCTCCGTGAGCGTCGGCGTCCCGTTCGCGCACGTCAAGTGGTTCCTCGGGCGCGACACGACCGAGCGGCTCGTGTCCCGCTGCCCCGACGGCGCGTGCTGCCGCCGCCCGCCCGACGACCTCGCCGACCGTTGGGCCGGCCACGCGTGGCCGAGCGCCCGTCCGCACGCGTCGATGCTCGCGGCGATGCCGACCGGCGCGTTCCCGGGCGTCGACCAGACCGAGGTCTTCTCGTTCCTCGAGGCCCACGCGCCGGGTTAGCCGGCCCGTGCCTGCGCGCGCTCCGCCCGGTGCGCGCCTTCCGTGCGAGCCGGGTCGGCGGACGCCGGTCGGCCGTCAGCCGATCGAGCCGCCCTCGACGGGCGCGACCATCGCGTCCTTGAGGCGCGCGGTGTCGGCGTCGGTCCAGCCGTCGGGCGCGTGCAGCGCGGCGAAGCCGTCGGCGTACTCGAGCTGGTAGACGTGCCCGTGGCCGGGCGGGATGTCGGACGCTGCCGCGACGAACAGGTCGCCCGTGAGCTGCCAGAACGTGACGAACGGGTACCAGCGCACGTCGCCGAGCACGTCGGGCCCGCGCGGCTCGCGCAGCCAGTCGGGCTCGGACCACAGCGTCTCGGGACCCCACCAGGTGACGCCGTCGGACGCGTGCTGGAGGTACACGACGCGCGGCTCGTCCCAGCGCGGGCCGGGACCCCAGAGGTCGGCGACGCCGGTCGCGACCGGGTCGCCCCAGCGGACCTGGCGGCCGTCGTCCACCACGGGGGCGTACTCGAGCGACCCGGGGTCGCGCGCGTCGGTGAGCTCGCGCCACATCGGCGTGAACCCGGGCGTCCCGGTGAACATCGCGCCGTCGGAGCGCGCCTCGACGTCCTGCACGCCGCTGAACGCGCCCTGCATCCCGAACGACCCGAGCGAGATGCCGAACGCGAGCAGGCGCGGGCGGTCGTCCTCGGGCAGGTCCGACCACCGCGCGTACACCGCCTCGAACAGCGCCTTGCCCGCGGCGGGCGGGGTCGAGCGGTCGCCGACGAAGCTGATCCAGCTCGGCAGGTAGGAGTACTGCATGCTGGCGATCGCGGTGTCGCCGCCGTGCATGAGCTCGAGCGCCTCGACCATGGCGGGGTCCACCCAGCCGGTCCCGGTCGTGGTCGCGACGACGAGGACGGACCGGTCCCAGGCGTCCGTCCGGTCGAGCTCGTCGACGACGCGGGCCGCCGTGGCGTCGAGGTCGCCCTCGGGGTCGAGGCCCGCGTACGCGTGGATCGGCTCGCGCACGTCCGCGGGGTCGACGACGGCGCCCGCCGCGGCGAACGCGCGCAGCTCGTCGAGGGTCGGGCCGGAGACGACGAACTTGCGCCCCTCCGCGCCGAGCGAGTCCCAGGACTCGAGGGAGTCGGGGGAGCCGGACCGCTCGGGGAGCGTCGGGGGCGTGAGCCGGGGGCTGATCTCGGCGTTCGCTGCCGCGTAGACCGAGTTCAGCGCGCTGAGCGTGCCCGACCAGATGACGCCGTTGAACAGGAGGACCACCACGACGGCGACGGCGACGCCGCTGACGAACCGCGCCACGGGGGCGGGCACGACCTTGCCGGCGAGGACGCTCAGCCACCGGGCGACGCGGCGCAGGCCCCGGCCTGCTTGCAGCACGAGCAGCGCGACGGCGAGCGCCGCGAGCAGCGTGACGACCTCGCGCCCGGGGACGTCCTCCGACATGCCGAACAGGTGCCGCAGCTCGATCTGGCGCCGCGCCCCGAGGATCAGCGCCAGCGGCACGAGCACGACGGTCGCCCCGGCGAGCACCCACCACGCGATCCGGCTCGCGCGCGCGGTCCACCGGATCCGCAGCCCGACCTTCACGGCGAACCACTCGACGAGCGCGCCGACGGCGTACCCGCCGACGGCGCTCACGCCCGAGATCACGGCCTGGTAGTACCAGGCGCGCGGGATGAGCGACGGCGTGAACGACAGGCAGAACCAGGCGAGCGCGACCACGAGCCCGGTGGCGGAGAACCGCCGGAGCCACCGCCCCCACGCGCCGTGCCGGGGGCGCTCCTCGTCGACGGGCTCGGGGGCGCGGGTCTCCGTCGTGGTGGGCTGCACCTCGCGATCGTAGGCGCGGCGCCCCGAGCCGTCCCCTCGAACGGCCGGGGCGCCGTCGTCCCACCGGACCCGGGCGAGCCCTACGCCTCGAGCAGCAGCGCCTCGCCCTGGCCCCCGCCGCCGCACAGCCCGACGGCGACGCGCCCGCCCCCGCGGCGCGCGAGCTCGTGCGCCGCGTGCACGGCGAGGCGGGCGCCGGACGCGCCGATGGGGTGCCCGAGCGAGATGCCGCCGCCGTGCACGTTGACGACGTCGGGCGAGACGCCGAGCACGCGCGTGGAGACCGCGACGACGGTCGCGAAGGCCTCGTTGATCTCGACGAGGTCGAGGTCGTCGACCGTCCACCCGGCCCGGTCGAGGGCCTGCCGGATCGCGCGCGCGGGCTGGGAGTGCAGCGACGTGTCGGGGCCGGCGACCTGCCCCCACACCCGCACGGTCGCGAGCACCGGCGCGCCTGCGGACTCGGCCCGGGCGCGGGTGGTCAGCACGAGCGCGGCGGCGCCGTCGGAGATCTGCGACGCGTTGCCCGCGGTGATGGTGCCCTCGGGGTCGAACGCGGGGCGCAGGCGCGCGAGGCCCTCGACCGTCGTGTCGGGGCGTACCCCCTCGTCGTCGCGCACCTCGACCGGCTCGCCCCGGCGCTGCGGGACGCACACGGGGGCGAGCTCGGCGTCGAACAGGCCGTCCTTCGCCGCGGCCGCGGCGCGCTGGTGCGAGGCCGCCGCGACGGCGTCCTGCTCCTCGCGGGAGACGAACACGTCGCCCACGTTCGTGCGCTCGGTCGAGACGCCCATGGAGGCGTGATCGAACGCGTCGGTGAGCCCGTCGCGCGCGACGGCGTCGACGAGCGTCGCGTCCCCGAACGCGAACCCGGCGCGCGACCCGGGGAGCAGGTGCGGCGCGTTGGTCATGGACTCCTGGCCGCCGACGAGCACGACCTCCGCCTCGCCGGAGCGGATCATCCGGGTGCCGTCGATGACGGCGGTGAGCCCCGAGAGGCACACCTTGTTCACCGTCACGGCGGGCACGTCCCAGCCCACGCCCGCGGCGGCGGCCGTCTGGCGCGCGGGGTTCTGGCCCGCCCCGGCCTGGAGCACCTGGCCGAGCACGACGGCGTCGACGGCGTCCGTGCCGAGGCCCGAGCGCTCGATCGCGGCGCGCGCGGCGACGGCGCCGAGCTCGACCGCCGTCAGCGCGGCGAGGGAGCCCTTGAGTCGGCCCTGGGGCGTGCGGGCGGCGGCGACGACCACGACGTCGTCGGGGGAGTGCGGGGTGGTGGTGCTCACGGCTGGACCTCCAGGGGTGCGGACGGCGGTGTCTGCGCGGGCGCCGGGGGTGTGGCGCCCGCTCGTGCGGCGGCGGCGTCGACGTCGGCAACGGCAGTGTCGACCAGCCCGAGCAGGAGCCCGAGGAACACGTCCGGCTCCTCGAGGTGGGGGCTGTGCCCGACGCCGGGCCGCACCTCCTCACGGTACCGCCCGCCCGCGGCCGCATAGGCGTCGAGGACGGCCCGGGTCTGCGCGACCATCGGCTGCGGCGGGTGCGTCTCGGCCCCGGGCCAGCCAGGGACGGCGCCGAGCGCGCCGAGCTGCGCGAGGTCGAACAGCGACGTGTCCGAGACGATCGCGTCGGCGTCGCCGCGCACCCACAGCACGGGCGCGGTGGCGCCGGACGTCGCGAAGCCGGACAGGTCGCAGTACTTCGCGCTGATCGCGTTGTTCATGCCGCGCGTCCCGGGCGCCACGCCGGGCCACGTGCCCGACGGAGCCCGGTCGCCCGGGTAGCTGTCGTCGCCCGTGCGCGTGGAGAGCACGGAGTCGAGCAGGAGCTCCTCGAGCGCGCCGAGCGGCTCGCCGAGCGCGGCCGGGTCGGCGACGTAGAAGCGGCGCAGCACGTCGCGGGGCGACCCGGCGTCCTCGCTGCGGTCACCTGCGGCGAGCGCCGCGACGAACGCCGGGTTCGCCGTGCCGCCGCCCGAGCCTGCGAAGTCGGGGGAGAGCGGCGTCCCGGCGACGTCGCGCGTGCCGCCGAACCCGTACGGCGACATGGGCGCCTCGAGGAGGATCGCGTCGAACAGGTCGGGCCGGTCGGTCGCGAGCTGCAGCACGACGCCCGCCCCCGCGGAGTGCGCGACGGCGACGAGCGGGCGCGCGAGGTCGAGCGCGTCGAGGACGGCCGCGACGTCGTCGGCGAAGTCCCGCACGCCTCGGGTCGCGTCGACGGGCCGGGGCTCGGCGTCGCCGTACCCGCGCAGGTCGACGGCGACGCCGCGCACGTCGGCGGGGAGCGCGCGCAGCAGCGGGTCGAAGAACGCCGACGACGAGCAGTTGCCGTGCACGAGCAGGACCGTCGCGCGGGCCGCACCCTCGGCGGCGACCTCGCGCACGTGCTCCCGACCGCGCGGGGTCGGGACGTCGCGGCGCAGCACGTCGCGAGTCACGACGGCGTCCCCGCGGCCCGCGTGGACGGTCCTGGGCCGGCGTCGGCGACGTCGAGCGGGGCGTCGTCGAACGCGACGGCGAGGTCGGGCTCGGTCGCGGCCCGCACGTCGTCGACGCTCACGCCGGGTGCGGTCTCGCGCAGGACGAGCCCGTCGGGCGTCACGTCGATCACCGCGAGGTCGGTGATGACCCGGTGCACGACCCCGCGCCCCGTGAGGGGCAGCGAGCACGAGCGCAGGATCTTGGGCGACCCGTCGCGCGCCACGTGCTCCATGAGCACGATCACGCGACCCGCCCCGTGCACGAGGTCCATCGCTCCGCCGGGGCCCTTGACCATCTTGCCGGGGATCATCCAGTTGGCGAGGTCGCCCGTCTCGGAGACCTGCATGCCGCCGAGGATCGCGGCGTCGATCTTGCCGCCGCGGATCATGCCGAAGCTCAGCGCGGAGTCGAAGAACGCGGCGCCCGGCAGGACGGTGACGGTCTCCTTCCCGGCGTTGATGAGGTCGGGGTCGACGGCGTCCTCGGTCGGGTACGGCCCGACGCCGAGGATCCCGTTCTCCGACTGGAGCACGAGGTGCTTGTCCTCGGGCACGTAGTTGGGCACGAGCGTCGGCAGGCCGATGCCGAGGTTGACGTACCAGCCGTCCTGGAGCTCGCGCGCGGCGCGCGCGGCCATCTCGTCGCGGGTGAGCGGCACGGCTCAGCCCTCCTTCGTGCTGGTCGCGGTGCCCGACGGCGCGGGCTGGTCGGTGGCGGCCGAGCGCACGGTGCGGCGCTCGATCCGCTTGGGGACGTCGGGCCCCACCTCGACGACGCGGTGCACGAACACGCCGGGCAGGTGCACGGCGTCGGGGTCGAGCTCGCCGGGCTCGACGAGCTCCTCGACCTGCGCGACGCACACGCGGCCCGCCATCGCGGCGAGCGGGGAGAAGTTGCGGGCCGAGCGGTGGAACACGAGGTTGCCGTGCCGGTCGCCGCGCAGGGCGTGCACGAGCGCGTAGTCGGTGGTGATCGCGTCCTCGAGCACGAACTCGGCCTCGCCGGCGAACGCGCCGTCGCGACCGCGCGGGCCGACGCCGAACGTGCGCACCTCCTTGGGTGCGCTCGCCTGCGCGACGCCGCCCGCGCCGTCGTACCGCTGGGGCAGGCCGCCCTCGGCGACCTGCGTGCCGACGCCGGTGCGCGTCCAGAACCCGGCGATGCCCGCGCCGCCGGCGCGCAGCTTCTCGGCGAGCGTGCCCTGCGGGGTGAGCTCGAGCTCGAGCTCGCCCGAGAGGAACTGCCGCTCGAACTCCTTGTTCTCCCCGACGTACGAGCTCGTCATCTTCCGGATGCGGCCGGCGCCGAGCAGGACGCCCAGGCCCCAGTCGTCGACCCCGCAGTTGTTGCTCACGACCCACAGGTCGCGCGTGCCCTGGGCGAGCAGCGCCTCGATGAGCGCGATCGGGTTGCCGCACAGGCCGAACCCGCCGACGGCGAGCGACGCGCCGTCGGGCACGTCCGCGACGGCCTCGGCCGCGGACGCGACCACCTTGTCCAGCCCGGTCCCTCGTGGGGACGCGATCGTGGGGCTCATGCCGTGACCTCCTCGTCACTCGCCGGTCCGGGTCCGTCGCTCGTGACGGCGGCCAGGGCCCGCAGGGTCTCGCCCGCGACGGCCTCGACGCCGGGCGGGCTCATGATGATCGTGTAGTGATTGATACCCGCTACGTCGCGGGTGCGCAGCCCCGGCAGCCGCGCGCGCCACGCGGCGAGATGCTCGGGGGAGTAGAGGGCCTCGGGCTCGTCGAGCAGGCCGCGCGGCGCGCGCAGCAGCACGAGGGGCACGTCGAGCGGGTGGTCGCCCGCGAGCGCGTCCGCGAGCGGCCCGCCCTCGTAGAGCTCGAGCGAGTCGGCGGAGACCGCGGCGCCCGACGACGCCGGACGCAGCGCGGGCGCCTCGCCGACGAGGTCGTAGTCGACGTACCCCGCGACGACGTCGGCCCACGGCTCGTCCCACGCGCTCGCGAAGGCGGGGTGCGCGCGCCAGAACCCGCGGTACTCCTCGTGGTCGGCGAACGTGCGCTCGAGGCGCTCGACGGCCGGGCCGAGCAGGGCGCGCAGGACCTCGTCGTGCGTCGCGTCGGGCGCGAGCCCGGTCGGCGGCGGGAGCGGGATACCGCCGTCGACGAGCACGAGCCGGGAGACGCGGCGGGGGTGGCGGTGCGCGAGCACGACGGACACGAACGCGCCCATGGAGTGGCCGAGCGCGACGACGCGGTCGATCCCGAGCGCGTCGAGGACCGTCGCGAGGTCGTCCGCGTGCGCGCCCATGCCGTACGGGCCGGGCAGGCCGTTGCTGCGCCCGCGCCCGCGCAGGTCGGGCGCGACGACGCGCACGCCCGGCAGCGCCGCGACGACGGCCGGCCACGCGCGGTGCGACGCCGTGATGCCGTGCACGGCGAGGGCGGTCGGGACGGCGTCGGGCGCGGGGCGCACACCGCCGTCGGGCCGGGCGCCGGGCTCGGGTGCGTGCGGACCGACCGGGTCCCACACGCCGACGCGCAGCCGCCCGCCCGCGACGGGGACGTCGAGCGTCGCGTAGGTGTGGGTCGCGGCGGTGACGTCGTCCGGCGCGGTCGTCGGCGCGGTCACCGGGCGCTCCAGCCGCCGTCGATCGTCCACGACGCGCCCGAGACCATCGACGCGTCCGGGCCGGTGAGCCAGCCGACGAGCGACGCGACCTCCTCCGGCTCGACGAGCCGCTTCACCGCGGACTCGGCGAGGAGCACCGTCGCGAGCACCTCGGACTCGGGGATGCCGTGCACGCGCGCCTGGTCGGCGATCTGCTTCTCCACGAGCGGCGTGCGCACGTACCCGGGGTTGACGCACACGCTCGTCACGCCGTGCGGACCGCCTTCGAGCGCCGTCACCTTGGACAGGCCCTCCAGGCCGTGCTTCGCGGACACGTACGCCGACTTGAACGGCGACGCCACGAGGCCGTGCACGGACGACACGTTGACGACGCGCCCGAACCCGCGCGCGTACATCCCCGGGAGCGCGGCCCGGACCAGCAGGAACGGCGCCTCGAGCATGATCGCGTGCAGCAGGCGGAAGTCGTCCGGGCGGAAGTCCTCGATGGGGCTCACGCGCTGGACGCCCGCGTTGTTGACGAGGACGTCGACGTCGAGCGAGAGGTCGTCGAGCGCGCGCGTGTCGGCGAGGTCGACGACCCACGCCTCGCCGCCGAGCTCGTCCGCGAGGCGCTGCGCGCCGTCGGGGTCGACGTCGGCGACGGTCACGTGCGCGCCGCGCGTGGCGAGCTCGCGCGCGCACGCGGCGCCGATGCCGCTCGCGCCGCCCGTGACGAGCGCGCGCCGTCCGGCGAGGGTCGGGGCGGTGCCGGGGACGGTGGCGGGGACGGTCATCGCGCGTCTCCTTCGGTCTCGGTCGAGGTGGCGGGCCCGGTCCCGGTCGGCGGGGCGGTCCGCGGCGCGGCGAGCGCGCGCTCGATGAACTGCATGGTCTGCTCGAACACGTGCGGAGGGACCTCGGCAGCCGCTGTGTCGTACGACGGCGGCTCTGCGCCCTCGTCCCAGCGCCCGCCCCACAGGACCCAGCGCATCCCGACGATCTCGCCGATGCCCATGAGCGCCCACGCGGCGACCTCCGGGTCGACGTCGTGGCCGACCTCGCCGTTCGCGCGCGCCTTGTCGAGCCCGGTCATGTAGCCCTCGACGATGCGCGCGTAGTGGCGGCGCAGCGCCCCGGGCGAGACGAACTCGGCCTGCCGGACGATCCGGTAGAGCGCCGGGTGCTCGGCGGTGAAGCGGAAGAACGCCTCGAACCCCGCGCGCTCGGCGGCCAGGCGCGTCGTCGCCTGCGAGCTCGCCTCGATCATCGCGTGCCGCACGCGGCGGTTGAGGTCGTCGACGAGCTCGTCGAACACGTCGATCTTCGACTCGAAGTACAGGTAGAACGTGCCCTGACCCACGCCCGCGGACTCGGTGATCTTCACGATCGACGCGTCGTGGTACCCGACCTCGGCGAACACCTGCTCGGCCGCGGCGAGGATCTTCGCCCGGGTGCGGTTGCCGCGGGCGGTGCGGGGCTGGGTGCTCATGAGTCCTCCGGGACGGTCACGCGCTCGGCGAGCGAGCGGCGCGACACCTTGTGCAACGACGTGCGGGGCAGGGACGGGACGAGGTCGAAGCGGCGCGGGACCTTGAAGTGCGCGAGCTCGCGGCGGCAGAACGCCTCCAGCTCCTCGGCGTCGGTGGGGTGGCCGGCGCGCGGCACGACGAACGCGGCCCCGACCTCGCCCCACCGGTCGTCGGGGACGCCCACCACCGCGACGTCCGCCACCGCGGGGTGGCGGCGGAGCACGGCCTCCACCTCGGACGGCGTGACGTTCTCGCCGCCGACGATGAAGACGTCCTTCAGGCGGTCGACCACGCGGTAGCACCCGTCGGCGTCGCGCTCGACGAGGTCGCCGGTGCGCAGCCAGCCGTCGCGCAGGACCGCGGCCGTGGCGGCCTCGTCGCGGAAGTAGCCCGCGAACACCCCCGGTCCGCGGACCAGCAGCTCGCCCGCCGCGGGCCCGTCGAGGTGGCGGCCCGTCACCGGGTCGGCGACGGCAACCTCGACGTGCGGGTACGGCGTGCCGGCCGAGCCGCTGCGCTCGCGGGCCTGGTCGTCGGGCAGGCACAGCACGTTGGGGCCCGCCTCCGTGAGCCCGTAGCCCTGCGAGAGCGCGACGCCGCGACGGTGCCACGTGCGCAGCAGCGGCTCCGGCATGGGCGCGCCGCCCACGACGGCGTGCCGCAGCGACGACAGGTCGGCGTCCGCGAAGCCGGGGTGCTCCGCGAGGAGCAGGTAGTTCGTCGGGACGCCCATCATCGTCGTGACGCGGCGCTCGGCGACGAGCTGGAGCACGCGCTCTGGCTCGAACGTGCGCTCCAGGACGACGGTCGCGCCGGTCCACCACGCGAGCAGCGGCTGGATGTTCCACCCGCCCGCGTGGAACTGCGGCAGCACGCTCAGCACGACGTCGTGGCTCGTCAGCTCGACCGTGCGCGAGAGCGAGAGGTTCGTCCAGAAGCAGTTCGCGTGCGTGAGCAGCGCGCCCTTGGGCGTGCCCTGCGTGCCGGACGTGAACACGAGGAGGAGCGGGTCGTCGTCGCGCACGGGCCGGCGCTCCGGCGCGGGCCCCCGCCGTGACGGCGGCGGGACGTGCGCCTCGACGCCGCTGCGCCCGAGCTCCGCCCGCCGGGGCGGGCGGCCGGGCCGCTCCCCGTCGAGCCGGCGCAGCGGGTCGAGCCGGTCGAACGCCGAGTCCGCGAGGCCGGAGAACTCCTGCTCCACGAGCACCAGCGCGGGGTCGGCCTGCTCGACCTGGGCGGCGAGCTCGCCGGGCGACAGCCGCCACGACAGCGGCGCGAGGACGAGCCCGGCCTGCGCGCACGCGAAGAACAGCACGACCTGGTCGGCGCTGTTGCCCGTGACGGTCGCGACGCGGTCCCCGACGCCGTAGCCCGCCTCCCGGAACGCCGCCGCCAGGGCGCTCGCGCGCTCGTGCAGGTCGCGGTAGCGCAGGGTCACGCCGCGGTCGTCGACGGCGACGCGGTCGGGCGTCGCGAGCGCGCGGTCGCGCGTCCAGCGCCCGAGGGTGTGCAGGCCGTCCTGGGCGTCCTGGTGCTGCGTCGTCATGCCACCTCCTCCAGGCGCTCGCGGGCCTCCTCCCGATCCTCCCGCGGGCGGCGGCGCGCGGCGAGGCGCGACGCGGCGCCCGCGATGCCGCCGGGCAGGAACATCACGACGAGGATGAAGAGGGTCCCGAGCAGGAACAGCGGCTCGCTGAGCGGCACGCGCAGCACGGCCGGGAGGTCCGCGACGGCCGCGGAGCTCGCGAGCGTGCCGAGCCGCTGGTCGAGGATCGTGTAGAGCACGCCGCCGACGATCGCGCCCCACCGGGACCCGACGCCGCCGAGCACGACCATGACGAGCAGCGTGAGCGTGAAGTCGGCGGACGTCGCGCGCGGCACGGCGCCGGACTGGAGCAGCAGGTACGCCATACCGACGACGGTCGCGAGCGTCGCCGCGAGGACGAACACGAGGAGCTTGACGAGGTAGGGGCGCCCGCCGATGACGCGCACGCGCATCTCGTTCTCGCGCGTCGCCGCCGCGACGTGCCCCGCGCGCGACCGCTCGACCCACAGCACCACGAGGTAGACGACGACGAGCACGGCGAGGGCGAGCCAGTAGAGGTTGCGCGTGTTGAGCACGCCCACGAACGCGTCGGGCACGTTCCGGGTCGCGAGCGCGAGGCCCTCCTCGCCGCCGGTCGTGCCGCCGGGGTTGCGGCGCACGAGCACGTTGCCCGCCTGGGCGAACGCGAGGGTGACCATGGCGAACGAGATGCCCGTGACCCGCAGCGAGACGGCCCCGACGACGTGCGCGAGGACGATCCCGCCGACGAGCACGAGCGCCGCGGCCGGCAGGAGCGGGATCTCGGTCGTGTCGAGCACGATCGCGAGCCCGTACAGCCCGGCCGCGAAGTACAGCGCGTGGCCGAAGCTCAGCAGCCCCGCGACCCCGAACAGCAGGTGGTAGCTCAGCGCGAGGGCGCCGATGAGCCAGCACATCGCCATCATCTGGAGCGCGCCGGGCGTGTACGTCGGGCCGGGCAGGACGCCCGGCACGTGGAGCGCGAGCAGCGGGAGGCACGCGAGCAGCGCGACGAGCGCGACGCCCGCGAGCGTGCGGACCAGCGTGCCCGACGGCGCCCGGCGGGCGGGTCGGTCGGCGCGCGGTGCGTCGTCGGCGGGGGCGGCCGGGGCCGTGGGAGCGGTCTGGGTGGTCATGCGGCTGCCCTCCCGAGGAGGCCGGTGGGACGGACGAGGAGCACGAGCGCGAGGAGGAGCACGACGAGGAGGTCGCCGTAGCCGAGGTAGTAGTTCGCGAACTGCTGCAGGACCGCGACGAGCACGGACGCGACCGCCGCGCCGGTCAGGGAGCCGAGCCCCCCGATGACGGTGACGATGAACGCGAAGATGAGCAGCGACCCGCCGAGGTGCGGGGAGACGTACCCGAAGTACTGCGAGGCGAGGACCCCGCCGAGCCCCGCGGCGGCGCCGCCGACCGCGAAGACGAGCGTGAACGCCTTGCGCACGTCGATGCCGAGCGCCGTGACCATGGACCGGTTCTCGACGCCCGCGCGGATGATGAGCCCGTAGCGGGTGCGCTGGAGGAACAGCACGATCGCGCCGAGCACGAGAGCCGCGGCGCCGATCGCGACGAACCGGTCGTTGGGCACCGGCGCGCCCGCCAGGTCGGTCGTGCCCTTGAGCCACGCCGGGCCGGAGATGAACTCGGGGTCCGACCCCCACATGCCCTCGAACAGCGCGACGGACGCGAGCGAGAGCCCGACGGTGACGAGCACCTGCTCGATGTGCCGCTCGTAGAGCGGGCGGATGAGCAGGAGCTCGGTGAGCGCCGCAGCCCCCGCCCCGACGACGGCCCCGGCGAGCAGCGAGAGCCCGAAGACGCCCCACGAGTCGGCGCCGAGGGAGCGCGCGACGAACCAGCCGCCGAACGCGCCGAGCGTGAGGAACGAACCGTGCGCGAAGTTGAGGACGCCCATGAGCCCGTAGATGAGCGACAGGCCCGACGCGACGAGGAAGTACAGCGCCCCGAGGCCGAGCCCCGTGACGAGGAGGAGGACGATCGTGCTCACCGGGCCACCGCCCCTTCGGTTCCGTGATGGTCGACCTCGGCGTGCACGCCGAGGAGCTGCTGGACGCGGTCGGGGTCGTCGAGGAGCTCGCGCGCGGGGCCGGTGTGCACGACGCGGCCCGCGTCGATCACGACGACGCGCTCGGCGAGCCGCTCGATGACCTCGAGGTTCTGCTCGACGAGCAGGATCGGGACCGTGCGGGCCGCCTCCGCGAGCGCGTCCGACACCTCGCCGACGATCCGGGGCGCGAGGCCCTTGGTGGGCTCGTCGACGAGGAGCAGGCGGTTGGCGTTGAGCAGGGCGCGCGCGAGCGACACCATCTGCTGCTGACCGCCTGAGAGGGTGCCCGCGCGCTGGGCGGCGCGCTGCACGAGGTCCGGGAAGAGCTCCGCGACGAGCTCGCGCCGCGGGTGGGCGTCGCGCTCGGCGAGCCGCAGGTTCTCCGCGACCGTGAGCCCGGCGAACACCTCCCGGTCCTCGGGCACGTACCCGACGCCGCGCCGCACGATCCGGTCCGTGCGCTCGCCGTCGACGCGCTCGCCCGCGAGCAGCACCTCGCCCCGGCGCTCGATCAGGCCGAGCACGGCCTTGAGGGTCGACGTCTTGCCGACGCCGTTGCGGCCCAGCACCGCCGTGACCCCGGTGGCCGGGACGGAGAAGGTCACGTCCTCGACGACCTGCTGGCCCGCGATGCGCGCGGACAGCCCGCGTACCTCGAGGACGGGCAAGTCGCTCCCGACCGCGGGCTGGGCGGTGCTCCTGCTGCTGCCGCTCATGCTGCCTCTCCTGCCGTGACGCCGAGGTAGGCGCTCTGCACCGTCGGGTCCGCCATGACGGCGTCGGGGGTGTCGCACGCGAGCAGCTCGCCGTGGTGCATGACGGCGACGCGGTCCACGATCCCCAGCACGACGTCCATGTGGTGCTCGACCATGAGCACCGTGCAGCCGGTCGCGTGCAGGTCGCGGATGACCTCGACGAGGCCGGGCACGTCGGCGGACGACACGCCGGCCATGGGCTCGTCGAGCAGCACGACGCGCGGCTCGGTCGCGAGGAGCACCGCGATCTCGAGCTTGCGCTTGTCGCCGTGCGACAGGTCGCCCGCGGCGACCTCGGCGCGGCGCACGAGCCCGACGGTCTCCAGGTGCCGGTCCGCCTCCCGCGTCGCGGCGTCGCCGCGACGCGGGAAGCGCAGCACCGACAGGGCGCCGCCGAGGCGCCCCTGCGCGGCGAGCCGCACGTTCTCCCGGACGCTCAGGCGCGGGAACAGGCTCGACGTCTGGAACGTGCGGCCCAGGCCCGCGCGGGCGCGCGCGGCCACCGAGGTGGTCGTCACGTCCGCGCCCTCGAGGAGCACCGAACCGCTCGTCGGGCGGTGGATCCCCGAGACCAGGTTGAAGAGCGTCGTCTTGCCCGCGCCGTTCGGCCCGATCACGCCGAGCATCTCGCCCTGCCCGACGGCGAGGCTCACGCCCCGCAGGATCCGCGCGCCGCCGATCTGGAGCCCGAGGTCGCGGACCTCGAGCGCGGGGAGGGTGTGCGGCTCGCCCACGTCAGCCCGCCTCGGCCGGCGCGACGTCGTCGCCCGGCACCTCGGCGACGAGCTCGGGGACCCAGCCGTCGCCCTCGGCCACGAGCTTCACCTGGTACATCGGCTGGACGAGCGCGTGGTCGGACGCGCGGACCGTCGTCGTGCCCTTGGGGCCGTCGAAGCTCCAGCCCTCGAGCGCGTCGACCATGGCGTCGACGTCGTCGCCGCCCTCGGCGATCGCGTGGACGATCATCTGCGCGGCGACGAAGCCGTCGGGCGTGAAGAGGTCGGCCTGCTTCCCGGCCTCCTCGACGGACGCGAGCATCGCGGCCTCGACCTCGGTGCCCGCGGCGCCGGGGAAGTAGTGGTTGAGGAAGTCGACCTTGCTCGCCGCGGCGCCGTACGCGCCGTAGGTCGCGACGTCGCCGAGCCCGGTGACGACCGTGGTCGCGTCGAGGACGCCCTGCTGGTCGAGGCCCTGCCACATCGCGCCCGACGTCGCCCCGGCCCACGCGACGAACACGAGGTCGGGCGCGGCGTCGACGATCTGGTGCGCGAACGGCGTGAACTCCGTCGCGTCCTCCGGCACGAGCACGCTCGTCACCTCGGCGCCCTGCGCGCCGATGACGGCCTCGACCGCGGCGAGGTTGCCCTGGCCGAACGCGTTGTCCTGGGCGAACACGACGACCTTCGCACCGTCCGGGTCGACGAACGTGCCGGCGGTCGCGACGTCCTGGAGCGACTGGCGCCCCGAGCGGAACGTGTAGTCGTTGATGCCCGTGAGCGCGTCGACCGCGGCGGGCCCGGAGATGTAGAGCACCTTGTTCTGCTCGGCCTGCTCGGCGAGCTTGAGCGCCACGCCGGACACGACCGTGCCGCCGAGGATCTGGTAGCCCTTGCCGATGAGGTCCTTGGCCTGCCCGACCGCCTTGTCGGGGTCCCCGCCGTCGTCGTGGAACGTCACGTTGACGGGGCGGCCGTCGACCTCGCCCGTGCCGTCGGTCGCGTAGTCGAGACCGGCCTGGAAGCCCTCGTAGTAGGCCTCGCCGTAGGCCGCGAGCGGCCCGGTCTTGGAGTAGATGATGCCGACGTCGACCGGGTCGGCGCTCGTGCTGGTCTCGCCTCCGGTGCTGCCGCCGCCGCTCGCGTCGGTCGGCGCGCAGGCGGCGAGCGCGAGGCTCGCGGCCGCGAGCGCGGCGACGGCGAACGCCGACCGCTGGGACTTCTTCGTCCGCATGACTTCGCCCTTCGTTGGGTGGTCCTGAGGGGGAGCGCCGCTCGAACATGAGAGGCGATTCAGGTTGCGGGAATCATGGATCCCCGGGTGGCGCGGTGTCAACCCGCGTCGGGCGGGACCGTCGCGCGCGGTGCTGCGAGCCCGTCGGGCGGGGTGGCTCTGATGTTGACAGGTGATTCAGGTCACACGTAACGTCCGGCTCGCCCGGGTCCGGCGCGCGACGGTGCGCGCGACGGTGCGCGAAGCGCCGACGGCGACCCGACCTCGACGTGGAGGTTCAGATGGTCAGGCACTCCCTCAGACAGCGCGCCCGCGCCCGCCGGAGCGCCGTCGCGCTCGCCCTCGGCGCGGCGCTCGCGGTCGTGCTCGCCCCGCTCGTCACCGCACCGGCCACGGCCGCCGGGTCGTGGTCCCAGCGCACCGCCGGCGGGATGACGGTCGAGCTCTACCGGCCGTCGACGGCGCCCGCGCTCCCCGGCGGTCGGGCGCTCATGGTCTCCCTGCACGGGTGCGTCCAGACGTCGCAGGTGCTCAAGAACGGCGGCAACTGGACCGCGACCGCCGACGAGCACGGCATGGTCGTCGCGGTCCCCGCCGCGCCGAACGGCGGCGTCCTGCTCGGCTGCTGGGACTACTACGACACCAACCACAGCCGCACGAACCCCGCGCGGCACGACGACAACCTGCTCGACCTCGTCTCGACCCTGCTCGCGGACACGTCGCTCGGCATCGACCCGGACCAGGTCTACGTCAGCGGCCTGTCGTCCGGCGGCGGCCAGGCGATGGTCATGGGCTGCCTCGCGCCCGACGTGTTCGCGGGCGTGGGGATCGCGGCAGGGCCGACGGTCGGGACGACGTCGGGCCAGATCGGGAGCGTCGCGACGACGCTCGCGCAGGCGCGCTCGACGTGCCGGACCTTCGCGGGGACGCACGCGGCGGACTTCGGCTCGCAGGTGACGTCCGTCGTCTTCGGCAGCGCCGACTCGACGGTCGCGACCGGGTACGGGACGCTCAACGCCCAGGTCATGGCCGACCTCTACGGAGCCAGGACCACGTCGTCGTTCTCGCTCGCCGGGCTCGCGGGCACGAACCGCGCGGGCACCGGGTCGCTGTGGTCCGACGCCGCCGGCCCGCGCGTCTCGCTGGTCCAGAACACCGGGCTCGCGCACGCGTGGCCCGCGGGCGGCGGCCCCGGAGGGTCCTACGTGTCGACGAACAGCATCGACTATCCGGCCTACCTCACCGACTTCCTGTTCGCGAACAACCGGCGCGTCGACCACGACCCGGGCCCGGGCCCCGACCCGGACGTCACTGCGCCGACGGTCGCGATCACCGCGCCCTCCGCGGGCGCCGCCGTCTCGGGGACGGTCCGCGTGGGGGTCGCGGCGTCCGACGACCGCGCGGTCGACCGCGTCGAGCTGAGCGTCGACGGCGCGGCGCTCGCGACGCTGCGCACCGCCCCGTACGGGTTCGACTGGGACACGACGGCGCTCGCGGCCGGCTCCCACGTGCTCACGGCCCGCGCGGTCGACACGGCGGGGAACGCGTCGACCGCGCAGGTCACGGTGACGGTGCAGGCGCCGACCGGGCCGTGGTGCGGCACCGCGACGAACGCGCAGCACCGGGCCGCGGGGCGCGCGATCTCCTACGGCGTGAACCCCTACAACCCGTACTACGCGGTCGGCTCGCTCGCGTACCTCGGGCAGGGAGACGCGACGGTCACGACGCTGCGCGAGGCCGCGCCCGGCCGGTTCGAGGTCGCCGCCGCCTGCTGAGCAGGGCGGGCCCGCTCGGGCTAGTGCTCCAGGCGGTCCTTCGGGTCACCGATGAAGTCGGTGACGTCGTCCGGGAGGTCGTCGCGGTTCATGTCGTTCGAGCGGGCCCGGCGGGCGTCCCAGCGCAGCGCGAGCGCGGCCAGCACCGCGGCGATCGTGGACGCCGCGAGGATCGCGATCTTCGCGCCGTCGGTGTGCTCGGCGTCGGGGAACGACAGCTCCGCGATGAGGAGCGAGACGGTGAAGCCGATGCCCGCGAGGAACCCGACGGGCAGGAGGTCGCGCACCCCGATGCCGGCCGCGAGCCGCAGCGGCGTGAAGCGCGTGACGAGCGCCGTGACCCCGAGCACGCCCACGAGCTTGCCGACGACGAGGCCGAGGACGATGGCGAGCACCACGGGCTGCGTCAGCACCTCCCCGACGGGCGTCTCGCCGCCCACGATCGAGACGCCGGCCGCGAAGAACGCGAACACCGGCAGCGCGACACCCTGCGAGAGCGGGCGCACCGTGTGCTCGAAGCGCTGCGTGCGCGACTCGCGCTCCCCGTGCACCGCGAGCGCCGGGACGGTGAAGCCGAGCAGGACGCCGGCGATCGTGGCGTGGACGCCCGACTCGTGCATGAACGCCCAGGCGACCACCGCGACAGGCAGCAGGAGCCACCAGCGGGTGCGGCGAGCGCGCACGAGGACGGCGTAGAGCGCGACGGCGAGCAGCGCGAGGCCGAGGTATCCCCACCGCAGCTCCGCCGTGTAGAAGATCGCGATGACGACGATCGCGAGCAGGTCGTCGACGACCGCGAGCGTGAGCAGGAACGTGCGGATCGCGACGGGGAGCCCACGGCCGAAGACGGCGAGCACGCCGAGCGCGAACGCGATGTCCGTCGCCGTGGGGATCGCCCACCCGTGCAGCGCGCCCGGGTCGCCCGTGGTCAGCAGGACGGCGACGAAGATCAGGGCCGGCACCGCCATGCCGCCCATCGCCGCGAGCACCGGGACGCCCGCCTGCCTCGGGTTGCGCAGGCTGCCCGCGACGAACTCCTGCTTGAGCTCGACGCCGACCACGAAGAAGAAGATCGCGAGCAGGCCGTCGGCCGCCCACGTCGACAGCGTCAGGTCGAGGTGCAGCGGGGAGGACGGCCCGACGACGGTGCTCGACAGCGTGAGGTAGGACTCGCGCCAGGGCGAGTTGGCCCAGACCAGCGCGAGCAGCGCCGCGCCGATGAGCAGGGCGCCGCCCGTCGTCTCGCGCCCGACCCAGCGGCGCAGGCGTGCACCGGGGGAGGGGCGGTCGGTCGGCGGGGTGGCCGAGGGGCCGGAGGGCAGGGCGGCGTGGGTCATCGTGCTCCCGGGGTCGCTGTCGTGTCGCACGGCCGCGTCGCGGACCGTGGCCGACCAGACTTCCCGGCACACCGCCCACGATTCTACGGGGCTGCGCACCCCTCGCGGTCGACGTGTCCGGCTCGCGGTCCAGTCTCCTGGCGCTCGTCCCGCCGCGCGCGTCAGGGCGGGGTGTCCTCGGCGAGCGCGAGGAGGCGCGTCGTCGTTCTCCAGTTCCGGCCCGTCACCGGGGTCCCGGCCGCCTTCGCGAGGACGGCCGCCGTCAGCCTCGACCGACCGACGCCGTCGGGGTAGGCGACGTAGAGGACGCCGTTCGCGACGACGGCGCGCTCGGTCGTCAGGCGCGGCCCGAGCGCGGCGGCGGCGTCCGGGTCGACGGGCTCCTCGCCCACGTGGACCAGCAGCCCGGCCGGGCGGTCGGCGGCGTCGTCGGGCAGCGGGTTCCCGCGCACGATCTTCCGGAGGCGCTCGGTCGTGAGCACGGCCACGGCGGCGTCGACGCCGAACCGCTCGGCGACGCCGTCGTGCAGGAGGCCCGCGACGTCCGCGGGCGACGACGCGCCGGACGACCCCGGCCCGACGACGAGGTTCCCGCTGTTCGCGACCGTGCGGGCGTGCGCGAGGCCGAGCTCGCCCGCGAGGTCCCGCAGCGCGGTCGACGGGACCTTCCGCCCGCCCACGTTCACGGCGAACAGCAGGCAGGCGTACGCCGTCACGACGACGGCCCCGGGCGACGGCGGGACCACGGTGCGGCCTCCTCGAGCCGCGCCGCGAGGGCCAGCAGCAGGGCGTCGTCCCCGTGGTCCGCGCCGAGCATGACCCCGACGGGAACGGTCGCGGACGACCCGTCGGGGTCGGTGACGCGCGCCTCGCCGAGCGGGAGGGAGACCGCGGGCCGCCCCGTGAGGTTCCAGACGCTCGTCCAGGGCGTGAACGCCGTCTGCGCGGCGAAGTCGGCGGCCGGGTCGTCGTCGACGCGCTGGCTGCCGACGAGCGCGGGCGGCTGCGCGAGCGTGGGGGAGAGCACGACGTCGACGCCCGACCACGCGGCGGCGACCTCGCGCGTGAGCTGCTGCACCCCCGCGAGCGCCGTCGCGTACGCGAGCCCGCTCACCGCGCGCCCGCGCTCGCGCAGCCACCGCGTGAGCGGCACGAGCAGGTGCTCGCGCTCCGGCGGGACGGGCGCCTGGAGCGCCCCGACGGACCACAGCGCCGCGAACGCGTCCCATCGCTCGGCCCCGAACGGGGGCGGGATCTCGACGACGTCGTGCCCGAGCCGGACGAGGAGCTCCGCCGCTGCGCGGGCCGCGTCGGCGCACGCCGGGTGCACGGGGGCGCCGGCGGCGATCACGGGCTCCAGCAGCAGCCCGACGCGGAGCCGCCGCCCGTCCGGCGGGGCGCCGAGCCGCGCGGTGAAGGTGTCGCCGGGCCAGGGGCGCGCGAGCACGTCGAGGAACGCGGCGGTGTCGCGGACTGACCGGGTGAGGACGCCGTGCGTCGCGAGCCCCGCGCCGTCGACCCCGTACGGGCCCGGGCTCACGAGCCCGCGCGACGGCTTGAGCCCGACGAGCCCGCACGCGCTCGCGGGGATGCGCAGCGAGCCGCCGCCGTCGCTCCCGTGCGCGACGGGGACGACGCGCGCCGCGACCGCGGCGGCCGCGCCCCCGCTCGACCCGCCCGCGGACCGCGCGAGGTCCCACGGGGTGCGGGCGGTCGGGCCGACGTCGGGCTCCGTGTAGCAGGGGAGGCCGAGCTCCGGGGTCGAGGTCTTGCCGACCATCACCGTGCCGGCGCGCCGCAGGAGCGTCACGACGCCGTCGTCGTACGGGGCGGGGAACGGGTCGATCGCGGCCGAGCCCGCGCGCATCGGCACGCCCTCGACCATCGTGAGGTCCTTGACGGGGCAGGGGACGCCGAGGAACGGCGGGAGGCCGTCGTGGGGACCGGCCCGGCCGTCGCGCCGCGCCGCCACGAGCGCGTCCTGTGCGGCGAGGGCCTGCGTGCGCGCCAGGTCCGGGGTCAGCACGGTGAAGGCGCCGACGGCGGCACCGACCCCGGCGGCGGCGTCGAGCGTCGCGTCGAGGACCTCGACGGGGGAGACGTCGCCGGCGCGCAGGGCACCGGCGAGCGCGGTGGCGTCGAGATCGAGGAGCTCGGGGGCGCTCATGGCTCGTGAACCTACGCGCGCCGTCGCACCCGCGCGACCCCGCCCCCCGCGACCCCCCGCGCGCGCGACCTCCCGCGACGCCGCGCGTGCCGGCCTCGGCGGTCGACACCGGCCGAGCGCAGGCGTATATTCCAAGCGGAATATTCCAGCCGGGCGCGAGCTCCCCACCCGCCGGCCTGCTCCCCCGCCACCCCGTCCCGGAGACCACCGTGACCTCCCCGCGCCTCAGCCCCACGGCGACCCTCGTGCTCGCCGTGCTGCTCGAGCAGCCCATGCACCCGTACGAGATGCTCGTGCGCCTGCGCAAGCGGCGCGACGACCGCCTCGTGCGGCTCAACCCCGGCGCCGTCTACCACGCGGTGGACCGCCTCGAGCGGGACGGCCTCGTCGAGCGCGCGGGCGTCGACCGGGACGGCAACCGGCCCGAGCGGACGCTCTACGCCATCACCCCGGCCGGCGTCGCCGCGCACGACGCCCGCACGCGCGACCTCGTCCGCGAGACGCCGCGCGAGTACCCCGCCTTCCCGGTTGGGCTCGCGCTCGTGCACGACCTCCCGCGCGAGGACGCCCTCGCGCTGCTCCGCGAGCGTCGCGCGGCGCTCGCGGCCGCGATCGACGGGGTGCGCGAGCGCCTTGACGACGTGGTCGCGCGCGGCCTGCCCCGCCGCTACCTGCTCGACGCCCACTTCGAGCTCCACCAGACCCGGGCCGAGATCGCCTGGCTCGACGCGACCGTCGCGGACGTCACGTCCGGCTCGCTGAGCTGGACCGAGGAGCCCGGGCCCGCGTTCCGCCACTCCCGCACGACCTCACCTCAGGAGTCCTCGTGACCACTCCCGCCCCGGGCACCGGCCCGGCCCCGGCACCCGCCGAGGCCGGCTCGCGCGTCGTGCCCCTCGTCGACCTCCACGGCCGCAGCGCCTGGAGCATCCTGCCGCCGCTCATCCTCGGCTTCTTCATGATCATGGTGGACACCACGATCGTGAACATCGCGGTCCCCACGCTCCAGCGCGAGCTCGACGCGTCGCTGGTCGCGGTCGGCTGGGTCAACAGCGCCTACCTGCTCTCGTACGCGGTGCTGCTCCTGCTCGCGGGTCGCCTGGGCGACAGGTACGGGCCCAAGCCGGTGTTCGTCGTCGGCCTGGCGGTGTTCACGCTCGCGTCCGCGTGGTGCGGGCTGTCGGGCTCGATCGGGATGCTCATCGCCGCCCGCGTGGTCCAGGGCGTCGGCGCGGCGCTCATGACGCCGCAGACGATGGCCATGATCACGCGCGTGTTCCCGCCGCGGCAGCGCGGCGCCGCGATGGGGCTGTGGGGCGCGACGGCGGGCGTCGCGACGATCGCCGGCCCGCTACTCGGCGGGCTGTTCGTCGAGTCGTGGGGCTGGGAGTGGATCTTCTTCGTCAACGTCCCGGTCGGGGTCGTGGCGCTCTGGCTCGCCCTGGTGCGGCTCCCGCGGCTCGCGACGAACAAGCGCTCGTTCGACGTGGTCGGCGTCGTGCTGTCCGTCGTCGGGCTCTTCGCGGTCGTCTTCGGGCTCCAGGAGGGCCAGACGTACGACTGGGGCACGATCACCGGGCCGGTCACTGTGTGGGGCGTGATCGGCGTCGGCCTGCTCGTGCTGGCCGCGTTCGTGCTGTGGCAGCGCCGGCTCGGCGACGACGCGCTGCTGCCGCTGCGGCTCTTCCGCTCGCGCAACTTCTCGCTCGCGAACGTCGCGGGCATGTCCGTGTCTTTTGCGATGATCGGCATCTTCTTCCCGCTGACGATCTTCCTCCAGTCGATCCTCGGGCTGTCGCCCCTGCACGCCGCGCTCGTGAACCTGCCGGGCTCGCTCGTGTCGGGGATCGTCGCGCCGCTCGCCGGCCGCCTGTCCGATCGCGTGCCCGCGAAGTGGGTCGTCGCGACGGGGTTCGGCGTCCTCGCGGTCGCGATCGGCTGGCTCGCGGCGGTCGTCGGGCCGGGCGTGTCGGTCGTGACGATCGTGCTCCCCATGACGCTGTTCGGCATCGGCACCGGGTGCGTCTTCTCGCCGCTCGCGAACCTCGCGACGTCGGGCCTCGACCACCGCACCGCCGGGGCGGGCGCGGGCGCCTTCAACACGACGCGCCAGGTGGGCGGCGTGATCGGGTCGGCCGCGATCGTCGCGACGCTCACCGCGCGCCTCGCGGTGACTCTCCCCGCGGCCGCGCGGGACGCGGCGGCCTCGCTCCCCGAGCAGTTCCGCCAGCAGTTCGTCGACGGGTTCGCGAACGCGGGGTCGCTCCAGGGCGGCCAGGGCGGGTCGTTCGACCTCCCGCCGGGCGTGCCCGACGACGTCGCGCGCCAGGTCACGGACGCCGCGACCACCGCGCTCCACCAGGGCTTCGCGACCGCCGTCGGGCAGACGCTCGCGGTCACGGCCGTGGTGCTCGTCCTCGGGTTCGTCGCCGCGATCGCGATGGCGCCGAAGCACGTCGAGCACTGACCTGTCCGGGATCGACCCGACCGTCACGACGCCGGCCCCCGGAGGACCGGTCTCGGACGCTCAGGTCGATCTCGCGCGGCCCGCGGGTGCGGCCTCCGCGTGAACGGGGGGTTAAACCTCGCGCGGAGGCGTGTCGGGGGTGGTGACCCGAATCACACGGGCGTAGTTTCGAGGAGACGGACGGCACCTTCGCCGTCCTCCGGGAGGCCAGCCGATGGGGTTCACGCTCCGCTCAGGAGGGCCGGCACCGGCGCTGCTGAGCCGTGGCACCCACGGCCCGACGGCCGGTCGCCCGCCTCGCCCAGAGAGAGAACGGCGCGCGTGCGCCGGAGGGGAGCCCTCGTGGTCCATTCCTCACCCACCCCCGGTACCTCACCCACACCGCAGGACGACGCACCGGACGGCGCGCGCCGCACGTTCGTCGTCGACACGTCGGTCCTGCTGAGCGACCCGCGCGCCATCGGGCGGTTCGCCGAGCACGACGTGGTCCTCCCGGTCGTCGTCATCACCGAGCTGGAGGCGAAGCGCCACCACGCCGAGCTCGGCTACTTCGCGCGCAGCGCGCTGCGCATGCTCGACGACCTGCGGGTCAAGCACGGCCGGCTCGACGCCCCGATCCCCGTCGGCGACGTCGGCGGGACGCTGCGCGTGGAGCTCAACCACACCGACCCGGGCGTGCTGCCGGCCGGGTTCCGGCTGGGGGACAACGACACCCGGATCCTCTCCGTCGCGGCGAACCTCGCGGCCGAGGGTCACGACGTCACGGTCGTGTCGAAGGACCTGCCGATGCGTGTCAAGGCGTCGGCCGTGGGCCTGCGGGCCGAGGAGTACCGGCACGAGCTCGCCGTCGACTCGGGCTGGACCGGCATGGGCGAGATCTCGTTCACCGACGCGGAGGCGGCGGCGCTCTGGGAGCACGAGTCGGTCGAGCTCACGAGCCTGGACCCGGCGGTCGTCGAGGCGGCCGGCCCGCTGCACTGCCACACGGGTCTCGTCGTGCACTCGCCGCGCGGGTCCGCCCTCGGGCGCGTCACCGCGGACAAGCACGTGCAGCTCGTGCGCGGCGACCGCGAGGTGTTCGGGCTGCACGGGCGCTCCGCCGAGCAGCGCGTCGCGATCGACCTGCTGCTCGACGAGAGCGTGGGGATCGTCTCGCTCGGCGGGCGGGCCGGGACCGGCAAGTCGGCCCTCGCGCTGTGCGCCGGGCTGGAGGCCGTCATGGAGCGCCGGCAGCACCGCAAGGTCATGGTGTTCCGGCCGCTCTACGCCGTCGGCGGCCAGGAGCTCGGCTACCTGCCCGGCTCCGAGGCCGAGAAGATGAACCCGTGGGCGCAGGCCGTCTACGACACCCTCGGGGCGCTCGTCTCGCCGCAGGTGCTCGACGAGGTCATCGACCGCGAGATGCTCGAGGTGCTCCCGCTCACGCACATCCGCGGGCGCTCGCTGCACGACGCGTTCGTCATCGTCGACGAGGCGCAGTCGCTCGAGCGCAACGTCCTGCTCACGGTGCTGTCCCGCATCGGGCAGTCGTCGCGCGTCGTCCTCACGCACGACGTCGCGCAGCGCGACAACCTGCGCGTGGGCCGGCACGACGGCGTCGCCGCGGTCATCGAGGCGCTCAAGGGCCACCCGCTGTTCGCGCACGTCACGCTCACGCGCTCCGAGCGCTCGCCCGTGGCGGCGCTCGTCACGGAGATGCTGGAGTCGATCGAGGTCTGACCCGCCGCCGAGGTAGAGGCCTGGTCATGACCGGGCCTCTACCTCGCGGTGCCAGGCCTCTACCTCGGCGGACCGGGGGTCTCGCTCGCGCGGCGGCGGGTCCGCGGGTGGACGAGGACCACCGCGAGGACGCCGACGACGGCGCCCAGGACCGTGTCGAGCGCGCGGTCGAGCGCGAGCGCCGACGGGTCGGCGGGGTGCGCGAGCGAGGTCATGAGCAGCGCCATGGGCGTGATGGTGAGCATCGCGAGCCCGTAGTGGCGCCCCACGATCGTCTCGGTGACGGTCTGGAGCACGACGACGACGGCGGCCGTCCCCCAGAACCCGAGCGGCGCGGCGAGCAGCGGCCAGGCGAGGAGCGCGCCCGCGACCGTGCCGGCCCCGCGCTGCAGCGCCCGTACGACGGCGTGGCGCGTCGACTCGCCCTGGAGCACCGCGGTCGAGCCCATGGTCGCCCACGCCGCGTGCCCGAGGCCGGCGACGGCGGCGACCGCACCGGCGACGAGCCCGGCGACGCCGACGCGCACGGTCGGGAGCCGCCAGGGTCCTGCGGCCCGGGACCGTGCCTGGGCGCGCAGGGTCGTGCGGACCGCCGGGCCGGTGTCGCCGCGCGGCGCGCCGCTCGCGTCGAGCGCCTCCTCGACGGCGTCGAGCTCTGCGGCGAGCGCGGGGACGGCGGGCCGCGTCCGCCACCAGGACGCGTCGTCCGCGAGGACGTCGCGCGCCCGGGCGACGGCGCCCCGGGCAGCATGCGCGGCGTGCCGCGGGGCCCCGGGCCGTTCGGCGGCGCGCACGGCGTCGGCGGCGCGGCGGACGGCGAGGCGCGCGGGCGCCGTCGGGCGGACGAGCACGCCGGCCGTGCACACGAGCCCCGCGAGGAGCGCGCCGAACGCCGCCGCGAGCGCGCGCGGCCCGATGTCGGCGAGCGTCGGTGCGCCCGCGAGGCCCGCGCCCGCGGCGAAGACGACGATCGTCGCGCCGGGCGGGCCCGTGCGGACGAGGAGGCAGAAGGCCGTGGCCCCGGCGGCGAGGAGCGCGACGGCGGCGGTCGTGACGAGCGCGGGCGTGCCCGTCGCGGCGAGGAGCGTGAAGGCCGCGATCGTGCCGGTCATGAGCGTGCCGACGGTCGCGAGGAGCGTGGCCCGACGCCGGTACGGGTCGTACCGCCCGTAGAGCGACGTGAGCGCGCCGAGCGACGCGAACGCCGCGAGGTCGGGGCGCCCGAGCAGGCCCGGGACGGCGATCGCGGGCGCGACCGCGGCGCCGCAGCGCAGCGCGGCGGCGACCGTCGCGTCGGCGGGGCTCACGCGCAGGGCGTCGCGGAGGTGGGCGGCGTCGAGGACGTCCTGGGCGGCGGCGCGCACGGGCGCGAGCGCCGGGCGGGCGGGGGAGGAGAGGCGCATCGACGAACCAGCCTAGCGGTGATTCCTCGGTGTTTCACCAGTGAAAGAGTGTGAGGCCCGCCCTATCCTGGGTCCGTGGACTACGTCGACCGCGTGCGCGCGGAGTGGGCTGAGCAGCGGCCGGACCTCGACACCGCGACGTCGGCGGTCGGGGCGCGGCTGCGTCGCGTCGCGGCGCTGCTCGAGGCGGCGCTGGAGCGCTCCGCGGCACGGCACGACGTCTCGCGCGCGGAGTTCGACGTGCTCGCGGCGCTGCGCCGCGCCGGGCGGCCGCTGCGTGCGGGCGAGGTCACGACGATGACCGGCGCCCCCGGCGCGTCGATCACCAAGCGCCTCGACCGGCTCGAGCGCGCCGGACTCGTCGAGCGCACCGTCGCGGAGCGCGACCGGCGCGGCGTCCTCGTCGCGCTCACCGACGCCGGGACGGCGCTCGTCGACGAGGTCTTCCCGCAGCAGCTCGACCGCGAGCGCGCGGCGCTCGTCGACCTCGACGAGGCCGAGCGCGCCGAGCTCGCGCGCCTGCTCGCCGTCGTGCTGCGCCGCCTCGACCCCGTCGACTACTGACGTCCTCCCGCACGACCCGGGGACGACGAAGGCCGGGCGGAGCGGGTCGTCCCGCTCCGCCCGGCCTCGTGGACCCGGGTCGCGGACGCTCAGGCCTGCGGCGGGCGCGTCATCGACAGGACGTCGAGCGCCTCGTCGAGCTGCGCCTCGGTGACCTCGCCGCGCTCGACGAAGCCCAGGTCGATCACGGCCTGGCGGACCGTGAGGCCTTCCTTGACGGAGTGCTTCGCGACCTTCGCCGCCGCCTCGTAGCCGATGACGCGGTTGAGCGGCGTGACGATCGACGGCGACGACTCGGCCAGCGCGAGGGCGCGCTCGACGTTCGCCGTGATGCCCGCGACGGTCTTGTCCGCGAGGACGCGCGACGCGTTCGCGAGGAGGCGGATCGACTCGAGGACGCCCTGCGCGATCACGGGGATCTGCACGTTGAGCTCGAACGAGCCCGACGCGCCGGCCCACGCGACGGTCGCGTCGTTGCCGACCACGCGCGCGGCGACCATGAGCACGGCCTCGGGCACGACGGGGTTGACCTTGCCCGGCATGATCGAGCTGCCCGGCTGCAGGTCCGGGATGAAGATCTCGCCGAGACCCGTGTTCGGGCCCGAGCCCATCCAGCGCAGGTCGTTGCAGATCTTGGTGAGCGAGACGGCGATCGTGCGCAGCGCGCCCGAGAGCTCGACGAGGCCGTCGCGCGAGGACTGCGCCTCGAAGTGGTCGCGCGCCTCCGTGAGGGGCAGGCCCGTGTCCTCGACCAGCAGCGCGATGACGCGCTGGGGGAACCCGGCGGGCGTGTTGATGCCGGTGCCGACGGCGGTGCCGCCGAGCGGGACCTCGGCGGCGCGGGGGAGCGCCGACTCCAGGCGCTCGACGCCGTAGCGGATCGCGGCGGCGTACCCGCCGAACTCCTGGCCGAGCGTCACGGGCGTGGCGTCCATGAGGTGCGTGCGGCCCGACTTCACGACCGTCGCGAACTCGGCGGACTTCGCCTCGAGCGCCTCGGCGAGGTGGCCCAGCGCGGGGACCAGGTCGCGCACGACCCCGGCCGTCGCGGCGACGTGGACCGACGTGGGGAACACGTCGTTCGAGGACTGCGACGCGTTGACGTGGTCGTTCGGGTGCACGTCGCGCCCGAGCGAGCGCGTCGCGAGCGTCGCGAGGACCTCGTTCGTGTTCATGTTCGACGACGTCCCGGACCCCGTCTGGTAGACGTCCACCGGGAAGTGCGCGTCGTGCGCGCCCGACGCGACCTCGTCGGCCGCGGCGACGATGGCGGCGGCGACGTCCTCGTCGAGCACGCCGAGCTCCGCGTTCGCGCGGGCCGCGGCCTTCTTCACGCGGGCGAGCGCCTCGATGTGGCCGCGCTCGAGGGGGGTGCCGGAGATGGGGAAGTTCTCCACCGCGCGCTGCGTCTGCGCGCGGTAGAGGGCCTGCGCGGGCACGCGCACCTCGCCCATGGTGTCGTGCTCGATGCGGTACTCGGTCGTCGGTGCGGCCGTCCCGGCGGCGGCGCCGGGAGCCTCGGGAGATGCAGTCATGGGGCCATCCTGCCGCACCGCGCGCCGGCCCCCGCAACCCGCGTGAGCGAGGTCACGCGGGCTGCGGGGAGGGTCGTGCGCGGGTCGGCGGGCGCTGCCCCGGCGACGAGCGCGCCGGGGCAGCCGCGCAGCCCGGGCCGTGGGGTCAGGCGTCGGCGCGGGGCTGCTCGCCGACGTCGCCCACGACGTCGACCAGGTGCGCGCGGCCCTCGGCGAAGTCGTACTCGACGCCGACGATCGCGCAGCGGTCCTCGGCGACGGCCGCGGCGAGGCCGGCCGAGTAGGAGTGCAGCATGTCGACCGTGTTGCGCACGTGCTCGCGGCGCAGCACGGCGGGGTCGAGGTTCTCCAGCGTGCCGTTCCCGGCGCCCGTGATCTTCGCCACGGAGGGGATGACGCGGTCGACGACGGCCCGGACGAACCCGTTCGCCTGCGCGCCCGTCCGCAGGGTCTCGACCGCCGCGCCCACGGCACCGCACGAGTCGTGCCCGAGCACCACGACGAGCGGCGCGGACAGCACCTCGACGCCGTACTCGATCGAGCCGAGCACCGTGGTGTCCACCACGTGCCCCGCCGTGCGGACGACGAACATGTCGCCCAGGCCCTGGTCGAAGATGATCTCCGCCGCGACGCGGGAGTCGGAGCAGCCGAACAGGACCGTGTGCGGGTGCTGCGCGGCCGACGTCTCGCGCCGTCGGTCCGCGCCCTGCGACGGGTGCAGCGGGGCGTCGGCGACGAAGCGGTCGTTCCCGGTCCGCAGCGTCGCCCACGCCTCGGCGGGGGTGAGCGAACGGACCGGCTGTGCGGGGGCGGGAGAGGTCATGGCTCCCATCATCGCGCAGGTCGGGGCGTGCTCCGCGTGCCCGTTCGCATGGCGGGCCGCGCCGGGGGGCGGTATCCATGGAGGGTGACACCCCCGGTACTCGGGGAAGCGCGACCGAGGGGAGCTGACGTGCGCCGACGCACCCGAGCGCTCGCCGTCCTGGTCGCCGCGGGGCTCGTGGCGCCGCTCGCCGCGTGCGGCCCGGGCGACGACGGGACGCCGGAGCTCACGTGGTACATCAACCCGGACAACGGGGGCCAGGCCGACATCGCGGCGGCCTGCACCGAGGCCGCCGGGGGCGCGTACCGCATCACGACCGAGCTTCTCCCGCGCGACGCGGCGTCGCAGCGCGAGCAGCTCGCCCGCCGCCTCGCGGCGAAGGACTCGTCGATCGACATCATGAGCCTCGACCCGGTGTTCATCGCCGAGTTCGCCGAGGCGGACTTCCTGGCCCCCGTGCCCGACGACGTCGCGCAGGCGACGACGCAGGACGTGGTGCAGGGCGCGATCGACGCCTCGACGTGGAAGGACGAGCTGGTCGCCATCCCGTTCTGGGCGAACACGCAGCTCCTCTGGTACCGCAAGTCCGTGGCCGAGGCCGCCGGGCTCGACATGTCGCAGCCCGTCACGTGGGAGCAGATCATGCAGGCGGCCCAGGACCAGGACAAGCTCCTGGCCGTCCAGGGCGCCAAGGCCGAGTCGCTCACGGTGTGGATCAACGCGCTCGTCGAGGGCGCGGGCGGCCACATCATCGACAACCCCGAGGCCCCGGCCGACGAGGTGAAGCTCGGTCTGGACACGGACGCGGGCAAGGCTGCCGCAGAGATCATCGGCGGCATCGGCACCTCGGGCGTCGGCGGGCCGGGCCTGCCGAGCGAGGACGAGCCCGCGTCGCTCACCAAGTTCCAGGGCGACCGCGGGTCGTTCATGGTGAACTGGCCGTTCGTCTGGTCGTCCACCCAGAGCGCCGTCGAGGCCGGGTCGCTCGACCAGGCGCTCCTCGACGACATCGGCTGGGCGCTGTACCCGCGCACGACGGAGGGCGAGGACGCCCGTCCGCCCTACGGCGGCATCTCGCTCGGCATCGGCGCGTTCGGCAAGCACACCGACCTCGCCTACGAGGCGGCCCAGTGCATCGTGAGCCCCGAGAACCAGGCCGAGTACTTCGTCACCAACGGCAACCCGGCCGCGAGCATCAAGGCCTACGACGACCCGGACGTCCAGAAGGCGTTCCCCATGTACGACGTCATCCGCGACTCGCTCGACCAGGCGGCGCCGCGGCCCCAGACGCCGTTCTACAACGAGGTCTCCACGGGCCTCCAGCAGACGTGGTACCCGCCCGCGTCGGTCGACCCCGACACGACGCCGCAGGAGTCCACCGAGTTCATCACCGCCGTCCTGCGAGGGGAGCGACTCCTGTGAACGCCGGACCCCCGACCGAGCCCGCACCCCGCGGCCGGCACGCCACCACGCCGTCGACCGCGACCGAGGACGCCCCGCCGCGCGGCGGGGCCGCTCCCCGGTCGGGGTCGCGCGGCGCGCCGGACGCCGCCGCCAAGGCCGCGCGCAGCGACCGCTCGCGGGCCGAGGCCCGCCTCGGCTGGTACCTCGCCGGACCGGCGTTCGTCGTCATGCTCGCCGTGACGCTGTACCCGATCCTCCAGGCCGTCTACGACTCGCTCTTCAACTACAAGCTCACCGCGCCGGACGACCGGTCGTTCGTCGGGCTCAACAACTACGTCGTGATCCTCACGGACTCCGTGTGGTGGCGGGACCTCGGCGTCACGCTCTTCATCACGGTCGTCACGGTCGTCATCGAGCTGATCCTCGGCTTCGCCCTCGCGCTCGTCATGCACCGCGCGATCAAGCGCCTGCGCGGGCTCCTGCGCACCGCGATCCTCGTGCCCTACGGCATCATCACGGTCGTCTCGGCGTTCGCGTGGTTCTACGCGTTCGACATCACGTCCGGGTACGTCAACCACTGGTTCGACTGGGTGCCGGGCGTCGGTCCCGACCTCAACTGGTTCGCGCAGCAGGGCACGAGCCTGTTCGTCATCATCGCGTCCGAGGTCTGGAAGACGACACCGTTCATCTCGCTCCTGCTCCTCGCCGGCCTCGCGCAGGTGCCGGGCGACCTGGAGGAGGCCGCGAAGGTCGACGGCGCGACCGCGTGGCAGCGGTTCACCCGCGTCATCGTGCCGAACATGAAGGCCGCGATCATGGTGGCCGTCCTGTTCCGCGCGCTCGACGCGTTCCGCATCTTCGACAACGTCTTCATCATGACGAACGGCGCCAACGGCACCGAGGTGCTGTCGCTGCTGGCCTACCGCACGTCGATCGGCCAGCTCCAGATCGGCATGGGCTCCGCGATCTCCGTGCTGCTGTTCCTGTGCGTCGTGCTCATCTGCTTCATCGCGATCAAGCTCTTCAAGGTGGATCTCGCCGGCGCGAGGGGGGAGAAGTGATGGGCAGCGTCCTCAGCACCAAGGCCAAGATCTGGTGGGCGGTCATCACGGTCGTCGTGCTCGTCGGGGCGCTGTTCCCCGTGCTCTCGATCTTCATGACGAGCTTCAAGGGGCCCAGCGACATCAACTCCGGGACGTTCCTGCCGCCGCAGTGGAGCACCACCAACTACGAGCAGATCCTCGCGTCCGGCGGGTCCGCGCAGGAGCTGTTCCTGTCCGCGCTGCGCAACTCGATCGGCATCTCGCTCATCGCGACGGTCATCGCCGTCGTGCTCGCCACGCTGTGCGCCTACGCGATCGCGCGCCTGAACTTCCCGGGCAAGCGCCTCATCCTCACCACGGCGCTCGGCGTGTCGATCTTCCCCGTCGTGTCGATCGTCACGCCGCTGTTCAACCTCTGGCGCAACATCGGCCTCTACGACACCTGGCTCGGCCTGATCATCCCGTACCTGTCGCTCACCCTGCCGATCTCCATCTGGACGCTCGCGGCGTTCTTCCGCCAGATCCCGTGGGAGCTCGAGCAGGCCGCGCAGGTCGACGGCGCGACGCCGTGGCAGGCGTTCCGCAAGGCGATCGTCCCGCTCGCCGCGCCGGGCGTGTTCACCACCGCGCTCATCGCGTTCTTCATCGCGTGGAACGACTTCGTCTACGGCATCTCGCTCACGTCGACGAGCGCGGCCCGACCGGTCCCGGCGGCGCTCGCGTTCTTCACCGGGGCGTCGTACTTCGAGGAGCCGACGGGCGCGATCTCCGCGGCCGCGGTCGTCGTGACCATCCCCGTGGTCATCCTCGTCGTGCTGTTCCAGCGCCAGATCGTCTCGGGCCTGACCCAGGGGGCGGTGAAGGGATGAGCACCGCGTCCCCGGACCGCCCCGCCCACCACCGCACGCCCTCCCGGTCCGCCGGGCACCGTGCCGCACGCCGAACCCGAGGAGAGAGCTGATGGCGTCGATCACCCTCAAGGACATCGTCAAGCGCTACGGCGACGGCTTCCTCGCCGTGGACAACGTCAACCTCGACATCGCGGACGGCGAGTTCGTCATCCTCGTCGGGCCGTCCGGCTCGGGGAAGTCGACGGTCCTGCGCATGATCGTCGGGCTCGAGGACATCACGGCGGGCGAGCTCGAGATCGACGGCGTGCGCGTCAACGAGAAGGCGCCGCGCGAGCGCGACCTCGCGATGGTGTTCCAGAACTACGCGCTCTACCCGCACCTCACGGTCGCGGAGAACATCGCGTTCCCGCTGCGCCTCGCGAAGGGCAAGCACAGCGAGGAGGAGATCCGGGAGAAGGTCGAGCGCGCGGCCGACATGCTCGACCTGCGCGAGCACCTCGACCGCAAGCCGGCGAACCTCTCGGGCGGTCAGCGGCAGCGCGTCGCGATGGGCCGGGCGATCGTGCGCGACGCGAAGGCGTTCCTCTTCGACGAGCCGCTGTCGAACCTCGACGCCAAGCTGCGCGGGCAGACCCGCACCGAGATCGCGCGCCTGCAGCGCCGGCTCGGCACGACGACCGTCTACGTCACCCACGACCAGACCGAGGCCATGACGCTCGGCGACCGCGTCGCCGTCCTGCGCCGCGGCGTGCTCCAGCAGGTCGCGAGCCCGCGCGGCCTCTACGAGCAGCCGGTCAACCTGTTCGTCGCGGGCTTCATCGGCACGCCGCCCATGAACTTCCTGCCCGGCGAGGTCTCGGGCGGGAAGATCACGCTGCCGTTCGGCGAGTTCGACATGCCGGAGAGCATCGCGACGGCCGTCGGCGACCGCGGCCTGGTGATCGTCGGCCTGCGGCCCGAGCACTTCGAGGACGCGCGGCTCGTCGACCCGGCGAAGAAGGACCGGGGCCACACGTTCGAGGCGCAGATTGACGTCACCGAGTGGCTCGGCGCGGAGCTCTACGCCTACGTCCCGTTCGAGATGCACGAGTCCGTGAAGGGGCAGCTCGACGAGCTGGACCGCGAGCTCGACGGCGAGGGCGTGCGCACGCAGTTCGTCGTGGCGCTCGACTCGGCGTCGCGCGCGCGGGACGGCGACGTGACGGACCTGTGGTTCGACCCGACGAAGATGATGATCTTCGACCCGGAGACGAGCGAGAACCTCACGCGCGACACCGCGGAGGCCGAGCGCATCGAGCAGGAGAACGTCGAGGACCGCAAGCGCTCCCTGGAGCGGGCGCAGAAGCAGGACGCGCAGGTCTGACGCAGGTCTCGGCCGCCCGGGCTCGTGCCCGGGCGGCCGAGGCGTGCCCAGCCTCGTGGCCGCGCTCGTGCCCAGCCTCGTGGCCGCGCTCGTGCCAGCCTCGTGGCCGCGCTCGTGGGCGGGCTCGCGGGCACGGCCTCGGAGCGGTGACCGGGCTCAGGCGGGGGCGAGCTCCGCGCGTCGCGGCGGGTTGGCCCCGGCGCGCGAGACGGTGACGGCGGCGACCGCGACGCAGCGGCGCAGCACGTCGCCGAGCACGGTGGCGTCGATCGCGCGCAGCGCCTCGCGCCGGTCCGCGCCGAGCAGGCCGGCCTCCCACAGCCCGTCGAGGAGCGCGCCCATGAACGAGTCGCCCGCGCCGACGGTGTCGACGACCTCGACGCGCGGGGCCGTGACGCGCTGCTCGCCGGCCGCGGTGACGGCGACCGCGCCCTCGCCGCCGAACGTCACGACGACGAGCGCCGGCCCCAGGGCGAGCCACTCGCGCGCGACGGCGACCGGGTCCGCGCCCGGCGCGAGCCACGCCACGTCCTCGTCGCTCACCTTGACCACGTCGGCGAGCGCGACGAGCGCCTCGATGCGGGTGCGCGCGTCGGCGGGGTCGCCCATGAGGGCGGGCCGGGCGTTGGGGTCGTAGGTGATCGTCGCGGTGTCGCGCGCCGCGGCGACGAGCGCGCGGACGTCGGACGCGCCGGGCTCGAGCACGGCGGCGATGGAGCCCGTGTGCACGGCGAGCGTGCCGGCGTCGGGAGCCGTGCCCGCGGGGACGCGCCACTCCAGGTCGAACTCGTACGTGGCCGCTCCGTTCGCGTCGAGGTGCGCGGTGGCGACGCTCGTCGTGGGGGCGTCGGTGCTGCCGGGCGTGAGGGTCACGGCCGAGTCGTCGAGCCACGCCCGCACCGCCTCGCCGTGCGCGTCGTGCCCGAGCCACGTGGCGAGCCGGGCGTCCCGCCCGAGCCGGCCGAGCGTGAGCGCGACGTTCGCGAGGCTGCCCCCGGGGTGCTCGGCGACGCTGCCGTCCGCGCGGTGCACGACGTCGACGAGCGCCTCGCCGACGACGAGGACGTGCCCGGCGGGCGCGGCGGCGGGCTGGGCGGGGTCCGTGCTCGTGCTCATGCGTCGTCTCCGGTCGGATCGTCGAGGTCGGTCGTGCCGCGTGCCGTCGCGTCGTCCTGCGAGCGTGCCGCGTCGAGGCGGGCGCGCGCGCCGTCGAGCCATTCCTGGCAGCGCGCGGCGAGCGCCTCGCCACGCTCCCAGAGCGCGAGCGAGTCCTCGAGCGGCTCGCCCCCGGCCTCCAGCCGGGCGACGACCTGCACGAGCTCGTCGCGCGCCTGCTCGTACGAGAGCGTCGACACGTCGGACGTGACAGCGTTGTCAAAGGAAGTCACGGCAGTATTCAACCCCATCTGTGCGTCGTGGCCCGACGGTCGTCCGGCGGGCGGTCGAGAACCGGCGCGGGCGCCTCACGACGCCTCCCGGCCGGGGGCGGGTCCGTCGTCGTGCGTGCCGGTGACCGCCGCGTCCAGCGCGCCGCGCGCGAGACGCACGCGCACCGCGTCGCCCGTCGCGACGTCGTCGGGGGAGCGGACCACGTGCCCGTCGGCCCGCTGCACGACGGCGTACCCCCGCTCGAGCGTCGAGGCCGGGGACAGGGCGCGCACCTGGGCCTCGAGCCGGCCGACCTCGCCCGCCGCGCGCACGAGCCGCGCGTCGAGCGCCCGGCGTGCGCGGTCCCGCAGGCCGCCGACCCGCTCCTGCCGGTCGGTGAGCATCCGCCCGGGGTCGGCGAGCACGGGCCGGGACCGCAGCGCGTCGAGCCCCGCCTGCTCGCGGGACACGCGCCCCGCGATCGCGCTGCGCAGGCGCTGACGGCTCTGCGCGACGCGGGCGCGCTCCTCCGTCACGTCGGGCACCACGCGCTTGGCCGCCGCCGTCGGGGTCGAGGCGCGGTAGTCCGCGACCAGGTCGAGCAGCGGGCAGTCGGTCTCGTGGCCGATCGCGCTCACGAGCGGCGTGCGGCACGCCGCCGCGACCCGCACGAGCGCCTCGTTCGAGAAGGGCAGGAGGTCCTCGACGGCGCCCCCGCCGCGCGCGACGACGATGACCTCCACCTCCGGGTCGGCGTCGAGCGCGCGGATCGCGTCGCCCACCTGCTGCACCGCGTGCGCGCCCTGGACGGCCACCTCGCGGATCTCGAACCGGACCTGGGGCCAGCGGGCGCGCGCGTTGACCACGACGTCGTGCTCCGCCTTGGACTCGCGCCCGCACACCAGCCCGACGACGGCCGGGAGGAACGGCAGCGGCCGCTTGCGGTCGGCGTCGAACAGGCCCTCCGCCGCGAGCACGCGCTTGAGGTGCTCGATCCGCGCGAGCAGCTCGCCCACGCCGACGGGACGGATCTCGCGCGCCTGGAGCTGGAGCGTGCCGCGCCGCGTCCAGAACACCGGCTTCGCGTGCACGACGACGTGCGCGCCCTCCTCCACCGGCGTGCCCTGGAGCACGCGGGACGCGGCCGACACCGGGAGCGACATGTCGAGGTCCGTGTCGCGCAGCGTGAGGAACGCCGTCGACGTGCCCGGGCGCCGGTTGAGCTGGACCACCTGGCCCTCGACCCAGACCGGCGCCATCCGCTCGACGTACTGCTCGATCTTGCGCGACAGGAGCCGGACCGGCCACGGGTGCTCCGCGCTCGTCTCGAGCGCGCGCGCCGGCAGGGGGCCGCGGGCCGCCGGACCGGCGGGCGCGGCACCCGGACGCGGGGCGTCGTCGGGCAGCGGGAGGGATGCGGTCACGGGACCAGCCTGCCGCACCCCACCCACGCCCACCCAACGCGCCGCGGGACCGAGCGCCCCGACCAGCGCGCCGGCCGCGCGCTCAGGGCGCGAGCAGGTCGACGGTGACGAGCCGGTAGCCCTGCGCGCGCAGGTCGTCGACGATCCCGGGCACGGCGTCGACGGTCGAGGCGTGGATGTCGTGCATGAGCACCACGCTGCCCGGTCGCGCGCCCTCCACCGCGCGGCGACGCGTCTCCGCGGCGTCGCGCGTCTTCCAGTCGAGCGTGTCGAGGTTCCAGAGCACCACCTGGAGCCCGGAGCGGAGCGCGACCGACCGCACGCGGTCGTCGACGTCCCCGTACGGGGGCCGCAGGAGCGTCGGGGTGACCCCCGCGGCGCTCTCGATCGCGGCCTGGGTGCGCGCGAGCTCGTCACGGACGGCGTCGTCGTCGAGCGTCGTGAGCTGCGGGTGGTCCCAGGTGTGGTTCGCGAGCAGGTGGCCGGCGGCCGCCGTGTCGCGCACGACGTCGGGCCGCTTCTCCACGTTGCTCCCGACGAGGAAGAACGTGGCCGAGACGTGCTTCTCCGCGAGCACCTGCAGGAGCCGCTCGGTGTCGGGCCCGGGCCCGTCGTCGAACGTGAGCGCCACGCACCGCTCGACCGCGCAGTCCACGCCCGTCGCTCGCGCCTGGTCGCGCCGCTGGGCGAGCTGGAGCGCCAGCCGGTCCGACCAGACGGCCTCCGTCGCCGCGAGGACCGCGTCGCGCAGCGCCACGGTCTCGGCGACCGGGGCGCCGCCCGGGCCCGCGTCGAGCGTCGTCGTCGCCTGCGCCAGCAGCCCGTCCAGCGTCGTCCGCGTGCCCTCGTCCGAGACGAGGCCTGCCGACTCCGTGAGGACGGGCCGGCCCTCGGTCGCCGCCGCCTCCAGACCGTCGTACGCCCACTGCCGCTGCGCGGTCGCGACGGGCTCCGCCGCCTCGACGACGGCGGTGGCGGCCTCGTCCAGGGCGTCCGCCGTGGGCTCGGAGCCCGTCACGACCTCGACGTGGACGGCGGGGCGCGCGCTCGGGCGCAGCGGGTTCGGGCGGGACAGGGCGTCCACGGTGCGGTCCTCCTCCGGGTAGGTCACCGGGGTCGTGCGGAGCGCGGTGGCCTCCTGGAGCGTCGCGGCCAGGGGCTCGCGGACCGCCGGGTCGTCCACCTGGCCCTCGCTCGCGGCGAGCAGCGCCGCGCCCGCGACCTCCGCCGCGGTCGTCGGGACGAGCCGCGTGAGGTACGCCGCCTCGGCCCGCGCGCGCCCGTCCGTCGCGTCCTGCGTCACGCGCGCGACCTCGGCGTCGTAGCGCTCGACCGCGGCGACCCACGCGCGGTGCTCCAGCGTCCCGACGACCACGACCGCCGCCGCGACGACGACGAGCAGCAGCGGGACGAGCCACCACCACACGCGGCGGCGCCGCCGGGGCGCGTCGGGCACGGGTGACGTCGTGCCGCCCGGGTCGTCGCTCATGCCCTCGATCTTGGGGGGCGGCGGGACGGACGTCGACCCGGCGCGCCCGGCGGACGGGTGCGACACGCGTGCCGCACGCCGCGCCTGCGGAGGGTCTGTGTGCTCCTCGCGCGCGGGACGTGACGACGTCGGGGCCGGGCCGTGGGTGAGCGGGCTCACCGGGGTCGGGCGACCGCCGCTCGCCTAGACTCGGGAGCGTGAGCGTCCTCCCCGCCGGCTCGTCCGCGTCCCCGACCGACCGCCCCGTCGTGACCCCTGCCGTCGACGGGACCCGCAAGCGCGTCCTGCTGGCGGCACCGCGCGGCTACTGCGCGGGCGTCGACCGCGCCGTCGTCGCGGTCGAGAAGGCGCTCGAGCACTACGGCGCGCCGGTCTACGTGCGCAAGGAGATCGTGCACAACAAGTTCGTCGTCGAGACGCTCAGCGAGCGCGGCGCGATCTTCGTCGACGAGACCGACGAGGTGCCCGAGGGCGCGCGCGTCGTGTTCTCCGCCCACGGCGTGTCACCCGCCGTGAAGGCGGCCGCGGCCGCGCGCAACCTCGACACGATCGACGCCACGTGCCCGCTCGTGACGAAGGTGCACAAGGAGGCCGTGCGCTTCGCGAAGGACGACTACGACATCCTGCTCATCGGCCACACGGGCCACGAGGAGGTCGAGGGCACCGCGGGGGAGGCCCCCGACCACGTGCAGGTCGTCGACTCGCCCGACCACGTGGACGACGTCGTGGTCCGCGACCCGGACAAGGTCGTGTGGATCTCCCAGACGACGCTCTCCGTCGACGAGACGATGGAGACGGTCCGCAGGCTGCGGGAGAAGTTCCCGACCCTCCAGGACCCGCCGAGCGACGACATCTGCTACGCGACGCAGAACCGCCAGGTCGCGGTGAAGAAGCTCGCTCCCGACGCGGACGTGGTCATCGTCGTCGGCTCGGCGAACTCGTCCAACTCCGTGCGCCTCGTCGAGGTCGCGCTCCAGGCGGGGGCCGGGGCGTCGTACCGCGTCGACCACGCGAAGGAGATCGACCCGGCCTGGCTCGACGGCGCGACGACCGTGGGCGTGACCTCGGGTGCGTCCGTGCCGGAGATCCTCGTGGACGACGTGCTCGCCTACCTCGCGGAGCGCGGGTTCGGCGCGGTCGAGGAGGTCCGCACGGCGACGGAGGACCTCATGTTCTCGCTGCCGCGCGAGCTGCGCGCCGACCTCAAGGGCTCGACGGCCGACGGCGGGCGCCCCACCCGCGGCGGCCGCACCTCGCTCTCCGTCCAGCCCGTCTGACGCCCGCGCCGGAGCCCTCCGCGGCCGTCGGCCCCGGGGGAGCGGTCAGGCGCTCGCCCCGCCGGCCGACGGCTCCCGCCGGGGCTCGTCGCGGTCGTCCGGGCGCTCGTCGATCGCGACCACGGACTCGTTGACGGACGCGAGCAGCTCGGGTGCGCTCACCGCGCTGAGCTGCGGGTTCACCGTCGGGGGCGTCGTCAGCTCGTCGTCGACGACGTGCAGGTCCGCGAACCGGCGCGCGCTGACGAGCACGCGCGTCTCGAGCGAGCCGACCGTCCGGTTGTAGGAGTCCGCGGCGCTCTGGAGCTGGCGCCCGAGCTTCGCGAGGTGCGACCCCATGACCGCGAGCCGCCCGTGGAGCTCCTTGCCGAGCGTGAGGACCTGCTGCGCGTTCGTGGCCAGGGCGTCCTGCCGCCACGCGTACGCGATCGTCCGCAGCATCGCGACCATCGTCATGGGCGTCGCGATGACGACGTTCTTCGACACCGCGTGCTCGAGGAGCGACGGGTCCTGCTCGACGGCGGCCGAGAGGAACGACTCCGCCGGGACGAACATGACGACGAACTCCGGTGCCGGGCCGAACTGGTCCCAGTAGCGCTTGGCGCCGAGGTCGTCCACGTGCTTGCGCATGTGGCGGGCGTGGGCGGCCAGCCGGTCCGCGCGCACGGCCGGGTCGGTGGCGCCCTGCGCGTCGAGGTAGCCGAGGAACGCGACCTTCGCGTCGACCACGACCTGCTTGCCGCCCGCGAGCCGGACGACCATGTCCGGGCGCAGCGCGCCGTCGTCGGTCGCGACCTGGTCCTGCTCGACGAAGTCGACGTGGGGGAGCATGCCCGCCGCCTCGACGACGCGCCGGAGCTGGAGCTCGCCCCACGCGCCCCGCACCTGCGACGAGCGCAGGGCCGTCACGAGCTGCGACGTCTCGGCGCGCAGCAGCTCGGAGGCGTCGCGCACCCCGCGCACCTGCTCCGCGAGGCTCCCGTGCGCGGCGAGGCGGGCCCGCTCGGCCTCGGCGACCTCCGCGCGCACCTTCTCCAGCGCCCCGGCGAGCGGCTCGACCAGGTGGCGCACGGCTTCTTCGCGGCGCGCGAGCTCGGCCGCCCCCTGCTCCTGGCTGCGCCGCATGCGCTCCTCCGCCTGCACGAGGAACTGCTCCGTGCCCGCGGCGAGCACCTTGCGCGAGAGCGCCTCGAACTGGGCCTCGAGCCGCCGGTGGTCGCCCTGGATCTCCGCGACGCGGCGCTCGGCCGCGGCCCGCAGCTCCGCGAGCTGCTGCTCGTGGGTGGCCCGGGCGAGGTCGAGCCGCTCGTCCGCGCTGCGCTGGGCCGCGCCGAGCTGGCGCGCGAAGCCCTCGCGCTCCGCCTCGAGCCGTTCGGCGAGGCCCGCGCCGCGCGCCGCGTCCTGCTGCGCCTGGCCCAGGAGCTGGGTGAGACGGCGGACCTCCGCGCCCGCGGCGTCGGGCGAGGCACGCCGCACCGCGAGCACGAGCGCGGCGCCGGCCACCAGCCCCAGCACGAGTCCGACGGCGAAGAGCAACCATCCCGAGGAGTCCATGGCCGCACCCTCCCACGGGGCACCGACAGCACCGTCGGTCGGCGCGCGGGGCGGGCGCCGTCGCGCAGGTCGTGACAAAAGGCACCGCCCCGCGGCCGAGGGCTCGGCTACCTTGGCGCCATGGTCGATCCCCACCCCGCCCCACCTGTCGCGCCCGCCGGCGCGCCCGTCCCCGGCAGCGTGCCGGGCGTCGCGCCCGACCCCCGGCCCACGGCTCCGCCGGGACAGCCCGCGCCCCCGGACCCCACCGCCGCGCTGTCCCTGCGCGCCCTGTGGAAGCGCTTCGGGGAGAAGATCGCGGTCGCCGGCATCGACCTCGACGTGCCGGCGGGCTCGTTCTACGGGCTCGTGGGCCCCAACGGCGCCGGCAAGACGACGACGCTCTCCATGGCGACGGGCCTCCTGCGGCCCGACGCCGGCTCCGCGCACGTCCACGGGACGGACCTGTGGGCCGACCCGGTCGCGGGCAAGCGCCAGCTCGGCGTCCTGCCCGACGGCGTCCGCCTCTTCGACCGCCTCACCGGCGCCCAGCTCGTGACGTACGCGGGCCTGCTGCGCGGCATGGACCGCGACACGGTGGCGGAGCGCACCACGGAGCTGCTCGCGGCCCTCGACCTCGCGAAGGACGCCAACACGTTCGTCGTCGACTACTCCGCGGGCATGACGAAGAAGATCGCGCTCGCGACCGCGCTCATCCACGCGCCGCGCACGCTCGTGCTCGACGAGCCGTTCGAGGCCGTCGACCCGGTCTCCGCGGCCAACATCCGCGACATCCTCGCCGGCTACGTCGCCAGCGGCGGGACGGTCGTGGTGTCGTCGCACGTCATGGACCTCGTCCAGCGCATGTGCGACCACGTGGCGGTGGTCGCGGGCGGGCACGTCCTCGCGGCCGGCACCGTGGACGCGGTGCGCGGCGACCAGAGCCTCGAGGACCGGTTCGTCGAGCTCGTGGGCGGTCGGCAGAGCACGGAGGGCCTCGCGTGGTTGCGCAGTTCGTAAGGCTCAAGCTCACGCTCATGGGGAACGCGTTCCGCCGGAGCGTGTGGCAGACGATCGGCTTCGTCGTGGGTGTCCTCTACGGGCTGTTCGTCGTCGGGATGCTCGTCGTCGGGATGGTCTTCCTCGGCACCGAGGACGCCGCGCTCGCGGGCTCGATCACGATCCTCGCCGGGGCGCTCGCCGTCCTCGGGTGGTGGGTGATCCCGCTCTTCGCGTTCGGCGTGGACGCGACCCTCGACCCGCAGCGCTTCGTGCTGTTCGGCATCCCGCAGCGTCGGCTGCTCGCCGGCCTCGCCGTCGCGGGCGTCGTCTCGATCCCGGGCATCGTCACGGCCCTGGCGGCGCTCGGCGCGTCGTTCGCGTGGTGGCGCACGCCCCTCGCGGTCCTCGCCGCGCTCGTGGGAGCCGTGGTCGCGGTCGCGCTGTGCGTCGTCGGCTCGCGCGCGACGACGACCGCGCTGGCGCCCCTGCTCGAGTCGCGGCGCTACCGCGAGGTCGTGACGATCGCCGCGTTCGTGCCGCTCGTCCTCATCGGGCCCGCGTTCGCGTGGCTGGGGTCCCAGCTGGGCGGGGGCCCGGTCGACGGCGACGCGGTGCGCGGCATGGTGACGCGCCTCGCCGACGTCGCGGCCTGGACGCCGTTCGGCGCGCCGTGGGGGCTCGGCGCCGCGGTGCACGACGGCGCGTGGGGCCTCGCGCTCGCGCGGCTCGTCGTCGCGCTGGCGACCCTCGCGGTCGCGTGGGTCGTGTGGGACAAGGCGCTCGCGCGCGCCCTCGTCACGCCGCCCACCTCCGGCGGGGGCGGCCGCGCCAAGGGCCTCGGCTTCTTCTCGCGCTTCCCGGCGACGCCCACGGGCGCCGTCGCCGCGCGCACCGCAACCTACTGGCTGCGCGACCCGCGCTACTCCGGGTCGATCGCGGTCGTGCCGCTCATCCCCGTCGTGCTGCTCGTCGTCGGCGGCGGCACCGGCTCGGAGATCTTCCTCGCGCTCGCGCCCTTCACGGCGTGGATCCTCGGCTTCTCCATCTCGGCGGACATCGCCTACGACCACACCGCGTTCGCGCTCCACGTGTCGTCGGGCGTCCCGGGCCGGGCGGACCGCTGGGGCCGGGCGCTCCCCGTGCTCGTCGCCGGCGGGGCCGTGACCCTCCTGTTCGCGCTGGTCTCCGTCGCGGTGGCCGGGCGCTGGGACGCGCTGCCCGCGCTGCTCGGCCTCACCGCGGGCACGCTGCTCACCTCGACGGGCATCTCGAGCGCGACGTCGGCGCGCCTGCTCTACCCGGTGCCCAAGCCGGGCGACAGCCCGTTCAAGCAGCCGCAGGGCGCCGCGATGGCCACCCTCGCCGCCCAGACGGTCGCGATGCTCCTCGTCCTGGCGCTGTCGCTCCCGTTCCTCGTCCCGGGTGTCATCGCGATCGTCGCCGACCGGCCCGTCCTCGGGTGGGTCACCCTCGCAGTCGGCGTGGTCGTGGGTGCCGTGGTGCTCGTGCTCGGCGTGCGGTGGGGTGCCCGCACGTACGACCGCCGGGCGCCCGAGCTGCTCCAGCGCGTGCTGTCGTACGCCTGACGCGGGGGCCGGGACCGCGCGCCGCGGTCCCGGCCCGTAGACTCGGCCGACGTGGCACTCACTATCGGCATCGTCGGCCTGCCCAACGTCGGCAAGTCCACCCTCTTCAACGCCCTGACGCGTAACCAGGTCCTCGCCGCGAACTACCCGTTCGCGACGATCGACCCCAACGTCGGCGTCGTGTCCCTCCCGGACCCGCGCCTCGACAAGCTCGCCGAGATCTTCGGCAGCCAGCGCGTCCTGCCCGCCACGGTGTCGTTCGTCGACATCGCGGGCATCGTCAAGGGCGCGAGCGAGGGGGAGGGGCTCGGCAACAAGTTCCTCGCGAACATCCGCGAGGCCGACGCCATCTGCCAGGTGACGCGCGCGTTCTCGGACCCGGACGTCGTCCGCGTCGAGGGCTCGACGGACGCCGAGGGCGACATCGAGACCATCAGCACCGAGCTGATCCTCGCCGACCTCCAGACGCTCGAGAAGACGGTCCCGCGCCTCGAGAAGGAGGTCCGGATCAAGAAGGGCGACGCCGCCCTCCTCGACGCGGCCCAGAAGGCCCAGGCGGTCCTCGAGGCCGGCACGACCCTCTTCCAGGGCGCGGCCGCCGCGGGTCTCGACCTCGCGGACGTCGCGAGCCTGCAGCTCCTCACGGCGAAGCCGTTCATCTACGTCTTCAACACCGACGACGCGGGCCTCGCCGACGAGGACCTCCAGGCGCGCCTGCGCGCGCTCGTCGCGCCCGCCCAGGCGATCTTCCTCGACGCCAAGTTCGAGTCCGAGCTCGTCGAGCTCGAGCCCGACGAGGCGAAGGAGATGCTCGCGGAGTCGGGCCAGACCGAGGCCGGCCTCGACCAGCTCGCGCGCGTCGGCTTCGACACGCTCGGCCTGCAGACGTACCTCACCGCCGGGCCCAAGGAGGCGCGCGCGTGGACCATCCGCAAGGGGTGGACGGCGCCTCAGGCGGCCGGGGTCATCCACACCGACTTCGAGCGCGGCTTCATCAAGGCCGAGGTCGTCTCCTTCGAGGACCTCGTCGAGACCGGCTCCGTCGCCTCGGCGCGCGCGGCGGGCAAGGCGCGCGTGGAGGGCAAGGACTACGTCATGGCCGACGGCGACGTGGTGGAGTTCCGCTTCAACGTCTGAGACGCAGGTCACAGGCCTGGGCGCCCGCCGCATCGTGAGACGCGGCGGGCGTCCGTGCGTCCAGGGCCGGAGGTTTCGCGCGTGTTTCCCGGCCGTCGCGGCCCGGAAACGCGCCCGTACCGGCCAGTATCAACTCGGTAACGATCACCTGCCGCAACCGGGCAAGGGGGAGATCCTTCGCAACTTGCTGGGTAGCGTGGGCCCAAACCGTGGTGGGCATGCCCGTCCACGCGCGCCGGCCGCAGGGCGAGCGTGCGACGGACGGGGCGGCCGAGGGGCGATCGACGTCCGCTCGTCCGCGCCCACCATCCCTTGGAGGAGGAACATTGAAGATCAGGCGCACGAGTGCCGCCCTCGCCGTGACGGTCACGGGGGCACTGCTCTTCTCGGCGTGCAGCGGCACGTCGGGTGAGGGCGAGACCGACGGCGGCGACGACGCGGGCATCAACACCGCGACCGCCGTCACGGTCGCGTGGGAGGCTCCGCTCAACGAGCTCAACCTGAGCTCCCAGAACGGCAACGCGACGCAGAACGCCGTCATCAACTACATGCTCAACTCGGGCTTCAGCTACTACGACGCCGACCTGAACATCGTCAAGGACGAGTCGTTCGGCACGTACGAGAAGCTCTCGGACGACCCGCTGACGGTGAAGTACACGTTCGGCGACGACACCAAGTGGTCGGACGGCACGCCGGTCGACGCGACGGAGATCCTGCTGGACTGGGCCGGTCAGTCCGGCAAGTTCAACACGGTCGAGGCCCAGACGGACGAAGAGGGCAACGTCACGAACCAGGCCGAGGTGGACGCCGGTGTCTACTTCGACGGCTCGGACCCGGGCGTCGCGCTCATCTCGCAGAACCCCGAGATCTCGGACGACAACAAGTCGATCACCGTGGTGTACGACAAGCCGTTCGGTGACTGGGAGCTCAGCTGGACGAACGAGTTCGTCCCGGCGCACGTCGTGGGCCAGAAGGCGCTCGAGATCGAGGACCCGGAGGAGGCCAAGGCCGCCGTCCGCGACGCGATCCTCAACAACGACACCGCGGCGCTGGCGAAGATCTCGAAGTTCTGGAACGAGGGCTTCGAGTTCACCTCGCTCCCCGAGGACCCGTCGCTCTACGTCTCCAACGGCGCCTACACGCTGGAGGAGTACAAGGAGAACCAGTACCTCACGCTCAAGGCGAACCCGGACTTCAAGGGCAAGAACAAGGGCTCGGTCGAGACCATCACGGTCCGGTACATCGACGACCCGATGGCCCAGGTCCAGGCGCTCGAGAACGGTGAGGTCGACCTGATCGGCCCGCAGGCCTCCGCGGACGTCCGCACGGCGCTCGAGGGCCTCGACGGCGTCGAGACCCACTCGGGCATCGAGGGTACGTACGAGCACGTCGACCTGGTCTTCCAGAACGGTGGTCCGTTCGACCCGAACACCTACGGTGGCGACACCGAGAAGGCCAAGGCCGTGCGCCAGGCGTTCCTGCTGACGATCCCGCGCCAGACGATCGTCGACAACCTCATCAAGCCGCTGAACCCGGACGCCGAGGTGCGCAACTCGAACATCCTGCTCCCGGGCTCGCCGAACTACGACCAGATGGTCGCCGAGAACGGCTCGGACTTCTACCCGCCGGCCGGTGACATCGAGAAGGCGAAGCAGCTGCTCGCGGACGCCGGGGTCGCCACCCCGGTCCAGGTGCGCTTCGCGTACAACAACGAGAACACGCGTCGCGTGAACGAGCTCGCGCTCATCACCGACACCGCGGCGCAGGCCGGCTTCGAGATCGTCGACACGGGCCGCCCGGCCGCCGAGTGGGGCACGCTCCTCGCCACCGGCCAGGACCAGTACGACGCGTCGCTCTTCGGCTGGCAGTCGACCTCGACCGCGGTCACCGAGTCGGACGCCAACTTCCGCTGGGCGCCGAACCCGGGCGTCAACAACTACGGCAAGTACAACAACGCCGCCGTGGACGCCGCGCTCGACAAGCTCCAGGTCTCGACCGACCCGGAGGAGCAGTTCCAGCTCCAGCTCGAGGTCGAGAAGAACCTCTGGGCTGACGGCTTCGGCGTGACGATCTTCCAGTTCCCCGCCATCCAGGGCTGGGACGAGAACCTGAAGGGCGTCGAGTCGATCACGATCAGCCCGACGATCTTCCACGGGTTCTGGAACTGGACGTTCGAGGGCTGAGTGCCCTGAGTCCCCTGACGGGCCCTGCCGCCGCCCCGGCGGCGGCGGGGCGCGTCCGGGTGTGAGACCGGGGGTCCCGGCGGTCTGTCCGCCGGGGCCCCCGGTCCTCGCGTGCACCCGCCCCGACGCCCAGACCCGCGGCGTCCCGGGCCCTCGGTTCACGACCACGCGAGACCCGCGCGTAGAATCGACCGGCCCCTGACCCGGGGTCCCTACCGACCAGCGAGGTAAGACCTCCGATGTTCTCCTTCATCTCGCGGCGTGTGCTGGCAGGGTTGGCGACCCTCCTCGTGTCCACGTTCGCGATGTACCTGCTCGTCGACGCCGCGATCCGGCCGTACATCTTCGCGGATCTCGAGTCGAGCACGAAGCCCAACAAGGCCCAGCTGATCGCCCAGCGCACCGCCGACCTCGATCTCGACACCCCGTCGGTGATCCGCTACTTCAAGTGGCTCGGCGACTTCGTCACCGGTGACCTCGGCACGGCCTGGCAGAGTGGCCAGTCCGTCTCGACCCTGCTCCAGGGCGCGGTCATCTCGACGATCCAGCTCGTCGCCGCCGCGACCGTCCTCGCCGTGATCTTCGGCGTCATGGTCGGCATCGTCAGCGCGCTGCGGCAGTACAGCACCTTCGACTACCTGACGATCTTCGTCTCGTTCGTGCTCTACTCCCTCCCGGCCTTCTGGGTCGCCGTCCTGCTCAAGCAGTGGGGCGCGATCGGCTTCAACGACTTCCTCCGCGACCCGAACCTCTCGATCCTCGTGATCGTGGGCATCGGCGCGATCTCCGGCCTGCTGTGGTCCCTCGCCTTCGGCGGGACCGCGCGGCGGCGGCTCACGGTCTTCGGCCTGGGCTTCGCGGCGAGCGCGCTCGCGCTGCTCTACCTGCAGCTCTCGGGCTGGTGGGAGAAGCCGAACCTCGGCCCGGTCATCATCGTCGTCACGGGCGCCGCGCTGGCCTTCGCCATCACCGCGCTCGTCTCGGGCCTGAAGAACCGCCGCGCCCTGTACGCGTCGCTCACCACGGTCCTGATCGGGGTCGTCGTCTACTTCCCGATCCAGTCGGTCCTCAAGCAGGTCGACAACTGGTGGATCGTGCTGGTGCTCGCCGTGGTCACCGTCGGCGTCGGTATCGGGGTCGGGTACGCGTGGGGCGGTCCCGACAAGGGCGTGTCCGCGCGTGCCGCCGCCATCACCGCGTTCCTCGTCGGGTCCATGGTCTTCGTCGACAAGGTGATGTCGGTCTGGCCCGCGTACTTCGGCGCACCGGCGATCAACGGCCGGCCCATCCCGACGATCGGCAACAGCACGCCGAACCTCGGCGGCAACTTCTGGGTGCAGGTCCTCGACCAGTACACCCACCTGCTGCTCCCAACGATCGCGCTCGTGCTCATCCAGTTCGCCGGGTACACCCGCTACTCGCGCGCCAGCATGCTCGAGGTGATGAGCCAGGACTACATCCGCACGGCGCGGGCGAAGGGTCTGCCGGAACGGACCGTCGTCATGCGCCACGGGTTCCGCAACACGCTGATCCCGCTCGCGACGATCGTCCCGATCGACGTCATCACGCTCCTGGGCGGCGCGATCATCACCGAGAAGGTCTTCGCCCGGCCAGGTATGGGCCTGCTCTTCCTCAACGCGCTGCAACGCGGCGAGATCGACCCCGTCATGGCGTACCTCGTCATCGTCGCGGCCCTCGCCATCATCGCCAACATCGTGGCTGACCTCATCTACGCAGCCCTCGACCCGCGGATCCGGGTGAACGCATGACCAACACACCGAACGACGCGTCGCAGAGCGGCGCGGTCGAGAACCAGATCGAGCTGCGCGAGGTCGAGGGCCTGTCCCAGGGCCAGATCGTCCGGCGGCGCTTCTTCCACCACAAGGGCGCCGTGGTCGCGCTCGTCGTGCTCATCGGCATCGTCGCGCTCGCGATCACCTCGATCGGCATCGGCGGCTGGCAGGGCTGGTACGCCTACAAGCCGTCCGGGCAGGGGTCCACGTACCCCCTGGTCAACGGCGGTGCACCGTCCGAGGCGCACATCTTCGGCCAGGACGAGGCGGGTCGCGACGTGTTCGCGCGCGTCATGCAAGGCACGCAGACGTCGCTCCTCGTGGTGCTCTCCGTCGGCGTCATCGCGACGATCGCGGGCGTCCTCGTCGGGGCGCTCTCCGGGTACTACCGCGGTCGTACCGACTCGTGGCTCATGCGGTTCACGGACCTCATCATCACGATGCCGGTCATCGTCATCGGTGCGGTGCTGGCCCTGCTCTCGGGCGGCAGCAACGCGCTCATCCTCGGGGGGTTCCTCGGGCTCGTGCTGTGGCCGCCGCTCGCGCGCCTCGTGCGCGGCGAGTTCCTCTCGCTGCGCGAGCGCGAGTTCGTCGACGCCGCCCGGGTCGCGGGCGCGAGCGACGCGCGGATCATCTTCAAGCACATGCTGCCGAACGCGGTCGGCGTGATCATCGTCAACGTCACGCTGCTCATGAGCTCGGCGATCCTGCTGGAGACCGCGCTGAGCTACCTCGGCGTCGGCATCCAGGCGCCGGCGACCTCGCTCGGCAAGCTCATCAGCGACTACCAGGAGGCGTTCGCGACGCGTCCGTGGCTGTTCTGGTGGCCGGGTCTGTTCATCGTCGCCATCGCACTGTGCGTCAACTTCATCGGTGACGGCCTGCGCGACGCGTTCGACCCCCGTCAGAAGCGCATCCCCTCCGAGCGCAAGATGGCCCGTGCGAAGCGCGTCGCCCGCCCGACGGCCGCCACGGCGCCGAGCGCGACCGGCGAGGCCGGGGCCAGCTGATGACCGCCGTCGTCGCCGCCCGCCCGGGAGGTCGTGGACCTCTCGGGCGGCGCGGCGCGCCGCGGTCAGACGGTGAGCGCCACGACCGTCCCCACCGCGAGCGCGCCCAGCACGGCGAGCTGCACGACGTGCCAGGTCGAGCGGGCGCCGGGGGCGCCCTGGACCGCCCGGTCGAGGTGGCCGGCCGCCGCGAGCATCGCGTGGCGCTGCCTCACGGCGTCGGCCACGGCCTCGGCGCTCGCGCCGGCGACCACCTGCTCCTGGCCGACGGCGCGCCGTCGCGAGCTGCGCAGCCAGCGGGCCGTGCCGCTCGAGCGGGGCGCGGACCACGCGGTCACGCGTCCGCCGGCGTAGCGCACCTCGAGCGAGTAGCGGGTGTCGACGCCCTCGTACGCCGTCCACGGCACGTGCACGGTGCGCGTGACGTTGCGGACCTCGACCCCGCCGTCGGACACCTCGACGGCGGGACGCCAGAACAGCATCCAGACGAGGTACGTCACGAGCGCGGCGGGGAGCAGAGCCCCCAGGACCGCGACGACGTCCCCCGTCACGGCCGTGACCACGACCAGGGCGACGGCGACGGCGCTCGTCGCCAGCGTGAGGACTCGGCCGTACGTCGAACGGAAGACCAGCGTGGGACCCATGCGCCCATGCTCGCAGAGTCGCGGCGCCACGAGCGCCGGCTCCAGCAGGAAGGACACTGATCAGCGTGGCCATCGAGACGTCTCCCGCGGCCCCGGCCGCGCGCCAGGGCAGCCCCGTGCTGACCGTGCGCAACCTCGGCGTGGACTTCTACGTCGACAAGGCCTGGTACCCCGCGGCCGCGGACGTGAGCTACGACCTCCACTCCGGTGAGGTCCTCGCGATCGTCGGCGAGTCCGGCTCGGGCAAGTCCCAGTCGTCGCTCGCGCTGCTGGGCCTGCTCCCGCCGAACGGCCGCGCCAGCGGCTCGGCCAAGCTCGGCGACCGCGAGCTCATCGGCATGTCGCACGGCTCGCTGCGGCACGTCCGCGGCAAGGAGATCTCCATGATCTTCCAGGAGCCGATGACGGCGCTGAACCCCGTCTACACCGTGGGCTTCCAGATCGTCGAGACCATCCGGACGCACTTCAACGTCGGCCCCGCCGACGCGAAGAAGCGCGCGATCGAGCTCCTGCGGCTCGTCGAGATCCCCGAGCCCGAGCGCCGGTTCGACGCGTACCCGCACCAGCTCTCCGGCGGTCAGCGCCAGCGCGCGATGATCGCGCAGGCGCTCGCGTGCGACCCGAAGCTCCTCGTCGCGGACGAGCCGACCACGGCGCTCGACGTCACGGTCCAGGCGGAGATCCTCAAGCTCCTGCGCGACCTGCGCTACCGCGTCGACGCGGCGATCATCCTCATCACGCACGACATGGGCGTGGTCGCCGACATGGCGGACTCGATCATGGTCATGAAGGACGGCCAGGTCGTCGAGCGCGGCACGTCGGCCGAGATCTTCGGCAACCCGCAGCACCCGTACACGGTGCGTCTCCTCGAGGCCGTGCCGCACCTCGGCTCCAAGCGCGGCACGACGACCGCCACGGACCGCGTTCCCGGCGGCGCCCCGGCCCCGGAGCGGCCGCTCGTGCTCGACGCGCAGGACATGATCATCGAGTACCCGGGCCGCGGCCGGCAGGCGGCGTTCCGGGCGGTCGACGAGGTCTCGCTCCAGATCCACCAGGGCGAGGTCGTCGGCCTGGTCGGCGAGTCCGGCTCCGGCAAGACGACGATCGGCCGCGCGGCCGTCGGGCTGCTGCCCGTCACGGGCGGCTCGCTGAAGATCGTCGGGACGGACATGGTGGGTGCCCGGCCCAAGGACCTCAAGCCGCTGCGCACCGAGGTCGGCATCGTCTTCCAGGACCCGGGGTCGTCGCTCAACCCGCGCCTGCCCATCGGCGAGTCGATCGGCGAGCCGCTCATGCTGCACAAGGGCGTCAAGGGCAAGGAGCTCAGCCGCGAGGTCGAGCGCCTGCTCGACCAGGTCGAGCTTCCCCGGGCGATGCGCAACCGCTACCCGCACGAGCTCTCCGGCGGTCAGCGCCAGCGCGTCGGCATCGCGCGGGCGCTCTCGCTGGAGCCGAAGCTGCTCGTCGCGGACGAGCCGACGTCAGCCCTCGACGTGTCGGTCCAGGCGAAGGTCCTCGACCTCTTCACCGACCTGCAGCGCGAGCACGGGTTCGCGTGCCTGTTCATCTCGCACGACCTCGCGGTCGTGGAGCTCCTGTCCGACCGCATCGCCGTGATGCACAAGGGCAAGCTCGTCGAGGTGGGCGACACGTCGCAGATCGTGCACGAGCCGAAGCACGCGTACACGCAGCGCCTGCTCGCCGCCGTCCCCGTCCCGGACCCGGCCGCGCAGCGCGAGCGCCGCGCCGCGCGCGACGCCCTCCTCGAGGCCGCCGCTCGCGACATCGCGAACGACGAGGTGTCCTCGCTGGCGGACGAGGAGCGCGCGCTCGCCGCGGCGCGCGAGGACGTGGACCATGAGCGCAGCGCCCCGCCCACCGCGGGCGCCGGCTTCTGACCGCACGCTTCACGGCTCGCTGAGCCCTCACGACGCCCCGGGGGCGGCCGCGCACGCGGCCGCTCCCGGGGCGTTCCTGCTGGCAGGACGCGCTTTCCTGCTGCCATGACGGGCGTTCTTGCTGCCGGGCGGGCGTTCCGGTTGCCGGGGCCCGCGCGTCCGACAAGCCTTGAGGCCATGAACGCCCCGCACCACGAGACGCCCCGCGAGCCAGCACGTGACGAGGAGGCCGCGCCAGCGCCCGACGGGGGAGGGGCCGACGCGCCCCGCGACGAGGGCGCCGTGAGGACCGACGCCGCGACGGCCGACGCCGTGACGACCGACGCCGCGACGGTCGACGCCGCGACGGCCGACGCCGTGGCGACGGACGCCGTCGGGCCGGACACCGGCTCCGCGCCGGTCGTGTCCTCGCACGATCCAGACGCCCCCCGGACGGGTCGGCCGGACCCGCGCGTCTTCTACCCGGCGGCGGGGATCATCCTGGTCTTCGTCCTGCTCACGGTGCTCTTCACGGACACCGTCACGGCGGTGCTGGACACGCTCCAGACCGACGTCATCGGCGCCTTCGGCTGGTACTACGTGATCGTCGTCGCGGGCTTCGTCGTCTTCTCGCTGTGGATGGGCCTGAGCCGGTTCGGCGACATCGTGCTCGGCAAGGACGAGGAGACGCCGCTCTTCCGGCTGCCCGTGTGGTTCGCGATGCTGTTCGCCACCGGGATGGGCATCGGCCTCGTCTACTGGGGCGTCGCCGAGCCGCTCTCGCACTACGTGAGCCCCAAGCCCGGCGTCGAGGGGAGCGACGCGTCGCTCGCCCAGGCCGCGATGGGGCAGAGCTACCTGCACTGGGGCATCCATGCGTGGGCGATCTACGTCGTCGCGGGCCTCGCGCTCGCGTACGCGATCCACCGCAAGGGCCGCCCCGTCTCGATCCGCTGGGCGCTCGAGCCGTTGTTCGGCGAGCGCGTGAAGGGACGCCTCGGCGACGTCATCGACATCGTCGCGATCATCGGCACCGTCTTCGGGGTCGCGACGTCGCTCGGGTTCGGCGTGCTCCAGATCTCCGCCGGGCTCGGCTACCTCGACGTGGTCGAGCCGAGCACCGCGCTGCAGATCGGGCTCATCGTGGCGATCTCGGCGCTCGCGACGCTCTCGGTCGTGTCCGGTCTGGGCAAGGGCATCAAGTGGCTGTCGAACGGCAACATGATCCTGGCCGGTGTGGTCCTGGCGCTCGTGCTGGTCCTCGGCCCGACGCTGTTCCTCCTGCGCGAGTGGGTCCAGTCGCTCGGCTACTACCTGCAGAACGTCGTGCGCCTCACGTTCGACACCACCGCCTTCCAGGGCCAGGCCGGCCTCGAGTGGCAGTCGCAGTGGACGATCTTCTACTGGGGCTGGTGGATCTCCTGGGCCCCCTTCGTCGGGGTGTTCATCGCCCGGATCTCGCGCGGTCGCACGGTCCGCGAGTTCGTCCTCGGCACCCTGCTCGTCCCGACGATCGTCACGACGCTCTGGTTCTCCGTGTTCGGCGGGTCGGCGCTGTACCGCGAGCTCATGGAGCCCGGGAGCATGCTCGTGGACGGCGAGGTCGACACGGACACCGCGCTCTTCCAGCTGTTCGACGGCCTGCCGCTCGGGAACGTCCTCGCCGTGGTGGGGATCGTGCTCATCGTCATCTTCTTCGTGACGTCGTCCGACTCGGGCTCGCTCGTCGTCGACATGCTCGCGAGCGGGGGCAACCCGAACCCGCCCACCTGGAGCCGCATCTTCTGGGCGGGCACCTCCGGCCTGCTGGCCATCGCGCTCCTGCTCGCGGGCGGTCTCCAGGCGCTGCAGACGGCGGCGATCCTCATCGCGCTGCCGTTCTCCGTGGTGATGATCGGGATGGCCGTCTCCACGGTGCGTGCGCTCCGGGTCGAGCACGCCGCGATCCTGCGCGCCGAGCGGCGCGCCGCGCGCGCCGCGCTCACGGAGCACGTGACGACGCGCGTCTCGGAGTCGATCTCCGAGCAGTGGGAGGAGCTCTACCCCGACCGCCCGGACCGATGGCGCGCGCTCGTCCGTCGGCCGCGGCGCAAGACACCCTCCGGAGGAGGCACCACCTGAGGAGGCCCTTCCGAACGGTGCACGACGGCGGGCATGGTGTCCCGAGCGCGGACCCGGTAGGATAGCCGGGCCCGGGTGACGGCCCGTGCTCCGTGATGCTGCGGCGGGCCGAGCCCGCCGTCGTGCGCGCTGAGGTGGCCGGCCGTCGTCGCCCCTCGTACCCCACGAAATGAGAACCGTAGATGTCTGTGCGCTCCGACCTGCGCAACGTGGCGATCGTCGCCCACGTCGACCACGGCAAGACCACGCTCGTCGACGCGATGCTGCGCCAGTCCGGCGCCTTCTCCGCGCACCAGCACGTGGACGAGCGCGTCATGGACTCCGGTGACCTCGAGCGCGAGAAGGGCATCACCATCCTCGCGAAGAACACCGCGGTGCGGTACGCCGGCCCGGCGGCCGCCGCGGTGGGCGAGCCCGACGGCATCACGATCAACGTGATCGACACCCCGGGCCACGCGGACTTCGGCGGCGAGGTCGAGCGCGGCCTGTCCATGGTCGACGGCGTCGTGCTGCTCGTGGACGCGAGCGAGGGCCCGCTCCCGCAGACCCGGTTCGTGCTCCGCAAGGCGCTCGCCGCGAAGCTCCCCGTGATCATCGTCGTCAACAAGGTCGACCGGCCCGACTCCCGCATCACCGAGGTCGTCGCCGAGGCGACCGACCTGCTGCTGGGCCTCGCGTCCGACCTCGCGGACGACGTGCCGGACCTCGACCTCGACGCGATCCTCGACGTCCCGGTCGTCTACGCGTCCGCGAAGGCCGGCCGCGCGTCGCTCGACCAGCCGCTGGACGGCCAGCTCCCCTCGAACGAGGACCTCGAGCCGCTGTTCACGACGATCCTCGAGAAGATCCCCGCCCCGACGTACGACGAGGGCGCGCCGCTCCAGGCGCACGTGACCAACCTCGACGCGTCGCCGTTCCTCGGCCGCCTCGCGCTCCTGCGCATCTTCAACGGCGAGCTCCGCAAGGGCCAGGTCGTCGCGTGGGCGCGCCACGACGGCACGCTCCAGAGCGTGAAGATCACCGAGCTGCTGGAGACGAAGGCGCTCGACCGCGTCCCCACGGACAAGGCCCGGCCCGGCGACATCGTCGCCGTCGCGGGCATCGCGGACATCACGATCGGCGAGACCCTCACCGACCCCGACGACCCGCGCCCGCTGCCGCTCATCACGGTCGACGACCCGGCCATCTCGATGACCATCGGCATCAACACCTCGCCGCTCGCGGGCAAGGGCGGCAAGGGCCACAAGGTCACGGCCCGCCAGGTCAAGGACCGCCTCGACGCCGAGCTCGTCGGCAACGTGTCGCTGCGCGTGCTCCCGACCGACCGCCCCGACGCGTGGGAGGTCCAGGGCCGCGGCGAGCTCGCGCTGGCGATCCTCGTCGAGCAGATGCGCCGCGAGGGCTTCGAGCTCACGGTCGGCAAGCCGCAGGTCGTCACGCGCACGATCGACGGCAAGACGCACGAGCCGATGGAGCGCATGACGATCGACGTCCCCGAGGAGTACCTCGGCGCGGTCACCCAGCTCCTCGCCCAGCGCAAGGGCCGCATGGAGACCATGTCGAACCACGGCACAGGCTGGATCCGCATGGAGTTCATGGTCCCGGCGCGCGGCCTCATCGGGTTCCGCACGCGGTTCCTCACCGAGACGCGCGGCACCGGCATCGCGTCGTCCATCTCCGAGGGCTACGAGCCGTGGGCCGGCGCGATCGAGACCCGCACGACGGGCTCGCTCGTCGCCGACCGCGCGGGCAAGGTGACGCCGTTCGCGATGATCAACCTCCAGGAGCGCGGCTCGTTCTTCGTCGACCCCACGCAGGAGGTCTACGAGGGCATGATCGTCGGCGAGAACTCGCGCAACGAGGACATGGACGTGAACATCACCAAGGAGAAGAAGCTCACGAACATGCGGTCCTCGACGGCCGACAACTTCGAGAACCTCGTCCCGCCGCGCCACCTCACGCTCGAGGAGTCGCTGGAGTTCGCGCGCGAGGACGAGTGCGTCGAGGTCACCCCCGAGGTCGTCCGCATCCGCAAGGTCGTCCTCGACCAGACCGAGCGCGCCCGCGCGGTCTCGCGCGCGAAGCGCGCCTGACGCCACCCACGGGGTGACCGTCCCGCAGAGCCAGCAGGCCGCCGTCGTGCCCGACGGCGGCCTGCTGGCCGTCCACGCCCACCCCGACGACGAGACCCTGGCGACGGGCGCGCTGCTCGCGACCTGGGCCCGCGCGGGGGAGCCGGTCACCGTCGTGACCTGCACGCGGGGCGAGCGGGGCGAGGTGATCGACACCCCCGCGCACCCGACGGGCGTCGGGCACCTCGAGGGCGACGGGCCCGCGCTCGCGGCGTTCCGCGAGACCGAGCTCGCCCGCGCGCTCGCCGCGCTGGGCGTGCGGGACCACGTCTTCCTCGACACCGTCACGAGCCCGGTCGAGCCGTCCGACGGCGGCGCGACCGTGCGGTTCGAGGACTCGGGCATGGCCTGGGTCGCGCCGGGCGTGGCCGGCGGGGTCGCGACCGAGCAGCTCCCGCCGCGCGCGTTCGTCGGCGTCCCGCTCGACGAGGCCGCCGCCCACCTGGCGGCGGTGGTCCGGGAGCGCCGTCCCGCCGTCGTGGCGACGTACGAGGCGGGCGGCGGCTACGGCCACCCCGACCACGTCCGGGCGCACGACGTCACGGTCCGCGCGCTCGAGCTCCTCGCCGCGGACGGCGAGCCGCTGCCCGCGCTGTGGCAGGTCGTCGCCCCCGAGACCACGGTGCGCGCGGCGCGGCGCGCGCTCGCCGAGCACCCCGGCGCGCGCGAGCTGCTCGCGGCCGACGCGCGGCTCACGCTCCCGGACCCGGACGAGGCGCTGCCCCCGCTCGCGCGTCCCGACGCGTCGCTGCCCGCGCTCGTCAGCGTGCCGGTAGGTCCCGTGCTCGACGACGTGCTCGGCGCGATGCGCGCGCACGCGACGCAGGTCCAGCACGTGACGGCCGCCGCGGGGGGCGAGCCGGTGCTGCTCGGGTGGTACGCCCTGAGCAACGACGTGCTGGCGCCCGTCCCTTCACACGAGTTCTACGCTCCCTCCGGCCCTGCTCTCCCGAGCGACCAGGTCCCGCCCGGACCGACGCGTTAGCCTGGGGCCCGTGGAGACCGGTATGGGGCGGCTCGTGGGCCGCGGGGTGGCGTGCGCGCTCGTGGGCGCGCTCGTCGGGCTCGTCGGCACGGTCGCGCACCGGGCGCACCTCCTGGGCGTCGACCTCCCGGACGGGGCCGGGCTCGGCATCGTGCTCGCCCTGCTCACCGTCCTCGCGGCGGCCACCCTGGCCCGCGCCTGGGGCGGGATGGCGGGTCTCCTGGGCTTCGGCATCGGGTGGGTCGTCGTCGTGCAGCTCCTCTCGCTGCAGGGTCCGGGTGGCGACGTGCTCGTGCCGGCCGAGCCCGTGGGGTACGTCTGGATCTACGGGGGCATGCTCGTGGTCGCCGCGGCGGCCTTCCTGCCCCGGTCGTGGTTCAGCGACCGCCCGGTCCGCACGGCCCAGCACGGGCGTCCCACCAGGCACGACGGACCCGAGAACCCCCTCGCGTCCCGCTAGTATTCGCCGTGCGGATCCCCGCACACCCCTCGTCGTCGCGCGGACCGCCGCGCGCCTTTCGTCACGGAGACAGTGGATGGGTCAGCCGACCGACCGAGACGCCGATCTCGACTCCCCTCAGGACGCCGTGCCGGAGCCCGCCGAGACGGTCGAGCCCGCGGCTCCCGAGACGGCGTCCGGCCCCGACGCGCAGCGTGCCGACGCGTCCGGCGACGTCGCCCCGGTCGCTCCCACGCCGACGGACGAGTCCACGAGCGCGTCGACGGACGAACCGACGGGCGCGCCGACGGACACCGCCCCGGACGGCCCCGCGCCTGCGGACCACGGTCCTGAGGGTGCCGGCGCGGCCGAGCCCGGCCCCGTACCCGGCGCGACCCCGGCGGGCGACGCGCCGGCCACCGGTGCAGCCACCGCCGACGCGTCCGAGGCCGGCTCTCCCGCGGCGGGGAGCCGCCCGGAGGTCGCCTCCTCGGAGCCGCTCGTCACCTCGGAGTCTGTCGCGGTCCCCGAGCAGACGGCCGCGACCCCCGAGCGGACGGCCGCGCTCCCCGAGCAGACGGCCGAGACCCCCGAGCGGACGGCCGCGCAGCCCACCGCCGCCTCGGAGCAGGGCTCCGCGGTGCCGGACGCCGCGAGCCCGGCACCCGCCTCGTCGTCGGACGCCGTGGACGCGAGCCCGGCCACCCACGCCACGCCCGCAGCTCCGGCGGACGAGGCACCCGCCGAGACCCGCGCGACGACCGTGACGGACGCGGACGCCGGTGCTTCGGCGAGCGCCGCCCTCGAGCCCGACGCCCAGGACACCCCGGTCGAGAGCGGTCCGGACGCGTCCGTCGCGGAGTCGCCCGTCGCGGGTGCGTCCGCGCTGGGCGGGTCGACGGCCGACCCGACCGAGGCGAGCGGCGCGCCGACGTCGACCACCCCCGACGCGCCGGTCGCCGGCGCTGCCGGGAGCCCGGCCCTCGTCGGCACCCCGGACGGCGGCCCCACGGCCGAGAGCAGCCCGCGGACGGTCGGCGCTCCGGGCGGCAGCGACGCGGACGAGGCCGACGAGGAGCCGTACGTCCCGCGCGTGTTCGCGTTCGACCCGGACGTCCCGGCGGTGCTCGTCCCCGCACCGGGTGCCCAGGCCGACGCCCCGGCCGCCCAGGCCACGGGCACCGCCGACCGGGAGGCCCCGGCGCCCGTCGCCCACACCTCGGTCCCCCCGGACTCCACGACCTCGGACGACACGGCCGCGGACGCGACGGCCGCGAGCAGCGCGACAGCTGACGACCCGACGTCGGCCGACCGGTCGGCCGACGCGACCGGGGGAGGCCCGGCCGACGAGAGCACGGCCGAGCGGACCACCGTCGTGCCCGTGAGCTCCGCGCCGGCGGGCGACCAGGGCCGACCCGCGGACGAGGGGAGCGACGCCGCGCCCGACGCGACGCGGGTGATCCCGCCCGTCGACCCGTGGTCGCGGCCCGCGCCCGTCGTGCGCACGTCGATCCTGTCTCCCGCGTCCCCCGACGAGTCGGCGAGCCCGGCGCCGGTCGCCGCCGGCGCGACCGCTCCGGCGGAGGCCCCGGCCGAGGGCTTCGGCGCGACGGCGCAGGCGGTCGCCGCGGGGACCGCCGCACCGAGCGCGTTCACGCCGGTCCCGCCCGACGACTCGCGCGAGGCCTCGCCCTTCGAGGGCTTCGACGAGGACGGGCCGCGGCGCGGCTGGGCCCGCGGGCTGCTGTGGACGGGGATCGCCGTCCTGGTCCTGGGCGGCCTGTACACCGGCGCCCAGTGGTTCTACTCCGACAAGGTCCCGAGCGGGACGAGCGTCGCCGGCGTCGACGTCGGTGGCCTGTCCCGGACGGCGGCCGAGGACCGGCTCGAGTCGGAGCTCGGGCCGCGCGCGGCCGAGCCGATCACGCTCGCCGCGGGCGAGGCGAGCACGACGCTCGACCCGGCGACGGCGGGCCTGACCTTCGACGCCGCGGGCACGGCCGAGGAGCTCACGTCGTTCTCGATGAACCCGGCGCGCCTGTGGCAGCACCTGTTCGGCGGCAAGAACGCGGAGCCGCTGGTCACGGTCGACGACGCGGCCCTCGACGCCCAGGTCGAGGCGCTGCGCGGCAGCCTGGAGATCGAGCCCGTGGACGGGGCCGTGCAGTTCGTCGACGGCGCGCCCACGAGCACGCCTGCCGCGGACGGCTCGGCGCTCGTCACGGACGAGGTGCCCGCGACCATCACGGAGAGCTGGCTCGTCACCGACGGGCCGGTCGAGCTGCCCACCGAGCCCGTCGAGCCCACGATCACGCAGGACGAGACGGACGCCGCGCTCGCCCTGGCGGAGAAGGTCGTGTCCGCGCCCGTCGTCGTCTCCGTCGGCGGCCAGTCGCCGGAGCTGCCCCCCGAGGCGCTCGCCGCGGCCGCCTCCTTCGCGGCGACGGACGGCGTCCTCACCCTGACCTTCGACGGCCCGGCGCTCGTGCAGTCCGTGGTCGACCGGACGAACGACCTGCTCACCGCGGCCGACGACGCGCACTTCGTCTTCCGGGACGGAGTGCCGGTGATCGAGGGCGGCCAGCCCGGCACGACGATCGACCCGGCGGCCATCGCGACGGCCGTCACGACGGCCGCCTCGGGCGACGAGCGCACGGCGACGGTCGAGCTCGTCGAGTCGGACCCGGAGCAGTCGGTCGCGGCGCTCGAGGCGCTGGGGATCAAGGAGAAGGTGTCGGAGTTCTCGACGCCCGTCCCCAACGTCCCCGTCCGCACCGCGAACCTGCAGCGCGGGGCGGAGAAGGTGAACGGGACGCTCGTCAAGCCGGGGGAGACCTTCTCGCTCGTCGACACGCTCTCGCCCATCACGCTCGAGGGCGGCTACTACGCGGCCGGCATCGTCGAGAGCGGGCGGCACACCGAGGGCGTCGGCGGCGGCCTGTCGCAGATGGCCACCACCACGTACAACGCGGGGTTCTTCGCGGGGCTCGAGGACGTCGAGCACCGCCCGCACAGCTACTGGTTCGAGCGCTACCCCGCGGGCCGCGAGGCGACGATCTTCGTGGGCTCGATCGACATGAAGTTCAAGAACGACACCCCGTACGGCGTCCTCATGCAGTCCTGGGTCGGCGGCGGCCAGCTGCACGTCGCGGTCTGGAGCACCAAGTACTACGACGTCGAGACGTCGTCGAGCGGCAAGTCGAACGTGGTCCAGCCGACGACGGTCACGCACTCGGGCGCCGACTGCGCCCCGACGCCCGCGGGCAGCCCGGGCTTCTCCATCACGAACTACCGCAAGGTCTACCGCGAGGGCGAGCTCGTCAAGGACGAGTCCTACCGGTGGACCTACAAGCCGGACAACGCGGTCGTCTGCGAGTAGACCCGGTCCACCCACGAACCACGGAGGTCCCATGCTCGGACGCAGCGAACGGGAGTCGGGAGCGCAGGCGCTGCTCGCGGCCACGGCGGCGGGATGGGTCGACGGCGACCCGACGGAGGCGCTGCTCGACCTCGGGTCGACGACGGCGACGCTGTCGACCGTCGCGAGCATCGACGCGCTGGCCGCCGTCGTGCACCTGGGCCACCCGGCGCAGCCGTCGCACGAGCTCGAGCGCGCGCTGCTCGCGGCGCCGCCGTCGCTCGTGCTGACCGGCGCGTCGGCGGTGCCGTCGCAGTGGGTCTGGGTCGGCCGGTCGACGGCGGCCCGCGACCTGACGGGGCACGTGGTGGTCGACGAGGCGGGCATGCGCGACCGGCGCCACGTGCTGCGCACGATGGGCGTCAGCCCGTCGCTCGTCCCGACCCGCACCACGCTGGAGGAGCGGGTCGCGCTCGCCGGCGCCGACGGCAGCCTCGTCGTGGAGCGCTCGGTGGCCCGCGGGCCGCTCGCTGCGCTCGGCTACGCCGAGCTCCCGGGGAGCGAGCTCCTCGGCGAGGGCGCGCCCGTCTGGTACGGGCTGCTGGAGAGCCGCGACGCGGCGCCTCGGGCGGAGGGCGTCGCCCAGGTGTGGCTCGCGTTCGGGCCCCGGGACGACCACCGCGGCTCGCTCCAGGAGACGCTCGCGCTCGTCGCAGCCGCCGGGATCGACCTCCAGCACCTGCGCAGCCACCGCTCGCAGGCGGGGCCGCACATCTTCTTCTGCGCGTTCTCGTGCCCTGACGCGACGACGCTCGACGCGCTCGTCGCGGGGTTCGGGGAGCGGGGCGTCGCGCACCGGGTGCTCGCGGTCCTGCCCGGGCAGGAGTTCGTGCCCGGCCCGGACGCGCTCGAGCCGCGCTGGGCGACCGCCCCCGACCCCGTCCACGCGTGAGCGTCGGGTACCTCGGCCCCGAGGGGTCGTTCACCCACCAGGCGGCGGCCGCGTGGTCGGCCGAGCACGGCCCGGTGGATGCCGGGCTCGCGGCCCGCGAGACCGTCGCAGACGTGTTCGCGGGCGTGGCCGCGGGCGTGCACGAGCGGGGCGTCGTCGCGATCGAGAACACGGTCGAGGGGTACGTCGTGCCTTCGCTCGACGCGATCGTCGGGAGCGCGAGCGTCGTCGCGGTCGACGAGGTCGTGCTCGACATCTCGTTCGACGCGTTCGCGCGACCGGGCCACGGCGACCTCACCGAGGTGACGGCGCACCCGCACGGGCTCGCGCAGTGCCAGGGCTTCGTGCGCCGGACGGGCCTCGCCCCGGTCGCGGCGTCGTCGAACGCCGCGGCGTGCCGCGACGCCGGCCCGCACCAGGTCGCCCTCGGCCCGACGATCTGCGGTGAGCTCTACGGCCTGGAGACGGTCGAGCGCGCGGTCGAGGACTTCGCGGGCGCGCGCACCCGGTTCCTCGTGCTGGCGCCGCGCGCGGAGGCCGCCGCGGCGCTCGGCCGGGCGCGCAGCGGCGGCGAGACGGCGTGGCGCACGATGCTCGCGGTGACGCCCGTCGTCACGGGACCGGGGGTGCTCGCGCGCATCACCCAGTCCTTCGGCGCGCGGCGCGTCAACCTCTCGAGCCTCATCACCCGCCCGCTCAAGGCGGTCGCGGGCACCTACGCGTTCGTCCTCGTGGTCGACGGCGCGCCCTGGGACGCGCCGGTGCGCGCGGTCCTGGAAGACCTCGTCGGGGCCGGGGACGCGCTCAAGACGCTCGGGGTCGTCCCGGCGCGCGGCGAGCTCGACGGGTCGGTGCGCGCCGACGTCGACGCCGCCCACGTCCCGGTCGGGAGCGTCGACGCGTCGACCGGCGCGGCGGGCCTCGCGACGGGGCTCCTGTGGTGAGCGCCGCGGGTGCCCCGCCGGAGCCTGGAACGTCCCGCTCGGCGGTCCGGGTCGGCGTCGTCGGCCTCGGTCTCGTCGGCGGCTCGGTCGCCCGGATCCTGCACGACCGCGGGGTCGAGGTGACCGGCTACGACGCCACGGCGACCACGCGCGCGGCGGCGCGGGCTGCCGGTCTGCGTGTGGTCGGCGACGTCGCGGAGGTCTGCGCCGACGAGCCGGACGTCCTCGTGCTCGCCGTGCCGCTGCGCGCCATGCGGGCGGTGGCGGCCGACGTCGCCCGGCACGTGCGGGGCGCGACGGTCGTGACGGACGTCGGGAGCGTCAAGGGCGCGGTGCGCGACGCCGTCCGGTCCGCCGGGCTCGACGCCCGGTACGTCGGGGCGCACCCCATGGCCGGGACGGAGCACTCGGGCTTCGAGGCGTCGGACCCCGCGATGCTCGCGGGCGCGCGCTGGGCCGTGACGGTGGACGCGACCACGCGACCGGACGCGTTCACGAGCGTGCTGCGGCTCGTCACGGGCCCGCTCGGCGGCACGGTGCACGTGCTCACCGACGACGTCCACGACGAGTCCACCGCGCTGGTCAGCCACGTCCCGCACGTCCTGGCCACCGAGCTCCTGGGCGTCGTCGCCGACGCGCCCGTGCGCGACGTCGCGCTGGGCCTCGCCGCGGGCAGCTTCCGCGACGCGACGCGCGTGGGGCGCACCGACCCGCGCCGGACCGAGGCCATGGTCACGGACAACGCCGCGTGGGTGGCGTCCGCGCTGCGCGTCGTCGTGCGCGACCTCGAGCAGCTCGTGCGCGCGCTGGAGACCAACGCGCCCGTGGGGGAGTTCTTCGACAGGCCCGACCCGGTGCGCGCCGCGACGGGCGGCACCGGCGAGCCCGTGCGCGTCGACCTCGACGACGCGGGCACCTGGCGCGAGACGCTCACCGCCGCGGGGGCCCGCGGCGCCGTCGTCGTGGACGTCGAGGACCGGGCGGTCGTCGTCGCCTGAGCGGCCGCCCGCCGGGTCTGGGCGTCGCCCGCGGGTCACGTCGTCGCCGGGCCCCGTCCCCGGGCCCCGTCGACCGGTCGTCCGTCGGGCCCGGTCGTCAGTCCGGGCGCGACGCGGGCCGTCGCGGGGGCCGCGGCGGGACGGGCTTGCCGGCCACGATCGCGTCGAGCGGCACGGAGACCAGGGGAGGGGCGTCGTCGCGCGGGCCGTGGCCGCGGTGCGGCGGGGCGCTGCCGCCCGCGTCCTCGCGCAGCACGAGCGTGGTCGCGGTGGTCTCCACGACCACCCCGATCACGTCGGTGAGGGGCTTGCCCGCAGCGGCGGCGTCGTCGGGCGAGAGCCTGCGGCGGACGACGACCCGCGTCCCCGGCGCCCACGTCGTCCAGGGCGAGTCGGGCACGGGGCGGCTCCTCGGGTCGTGTGACGTTCGTCCACGGGCTGGTCAGGGAGGGTCGGGCACCGCCCGACCTGAGCGATACTAGTCGTGCATGCCCCTGTCATGACCTCGCCCCTCGCCGGGCCGGGTCCGGACGAACCCAGAAAGGTACTCGGTCGTGACTTACGTGATCGCCCAGCCGTGCGTGGACGTCAAGGACAAGGCGTGCATCGAGGAATGTCCTGTCGACTGCATCTACGAGGGCAAGCGGTCGCTCTACATCCACCCGGACGAGTGCGTCGACTGCGGCGCGTGCGAGCCGGTCTGCCCCGTCGAGGCGATCTACTACGAGGACGACGTGCCGACGGAGTGGAGCGACTACTACCGCGCCAACGTCGAGTTCTTCGACGACCTCGGCTCGCCCGGCGGTGCCGCGAAGATGGGTCTCATCGAGAAGGACGACCCGATGATCGCCGCCCTGCCGCCGCAGGCCTGAGCCTCCGGCGCCGGCGCTCGTGGGACTCGCCGACCTCTCCGGTCTCGCCTATCCCTGGGACACGCTGACCCCGTACGCGGAGCGCGCGCGAGCGCACCCCCGCGGCGTGGTCGACCTCTCCATCGGCACGCCGGTGGACCCGACCCCCGCCGTGGTGCGCGACGCGCTCGCCGCCGCGTCCGACGCGCACGGCTACCCGACGACGCACGGGACGCCCGCCCTGCGCGAGGCGGTCTCCGCGTGGTTCGCCCGCCGTCGCGGCGTCCCCGGGCTCGACCCCGACGCCGTGCTCCCCACCGTCGGGAGCAAGGAGCTCGTGGGGCTGCTGCCCTCGCTCCTGCGGCTCGGGCCGGGCGACGTCGTCGTGCACCCGCGGACGGCGTACCCCACCTACGACGTCGGCGCGCGCCTGGCGGGCGCGACGCCCCTCGCCACGGACGACGTGGACACGTGGGCCGGGCGCGACGACGTGCGCCTGGTCTGGGTCAACTCGCCGAGCAACCCGACGGGCCGGGTGCTCGATGCCGCGCACCTCGCGCGCGTCGTCGCCGCGGCCCGCGAGATCGGCGCGGTCGTCGCGAGCGACGAGTGCTACGCGGAGCTCGCGTGGACCGAGCCCTTCACGACGACCGGTGTCCCGAGCCTGCTCGACCCGGCGGTGTGCGGCGGGTCGCACGACGGCCTGCTCGTCACCTACTCGCTCTCCAAGCAGTCGAGCATGGCGGGCTACCGCGCGGCGTTCGTCGCCGGGGACGCGGCGCTCGTCGCGGACCTGCTCGCGACGCGCAAGCACCTCGGCATGATCGTCCCCGCGCCGGTCCAGGCCGCGATGGTCGCGGCCCTGTCCGACGACGCGCACGTCGCCGCGCAGCGCGACGTCTACGCGCGCCGCCGCGAGGTGCTCGTCGACGCCCTCACGGGCGCGGGCCTCGTGATCGACCACTCCGAGGCGGGCCTCTACCTGTGGACGCGGCCCGCCGACGAGGCGGCCGGCGACTGCTGGCTGACGGTCTCCGCCCTCGCGGACCGGGGCATCCTCGTCGGGCCCGGGGCGTTCTACGGGACGGAGGGCACGGGGCACGTGCGCGTCGCCCTCACCGCGACCGACGAGCGGGTCCACGAGGCCGCGGCTCGACTCTCCGGAGGCCTCCCGCTGGCGTGACCTGGATCACAGCGGGTGTGGTGTTCTCGTGACGGTTCCTGATTGGTCACGTGCGGGTGAGGCGGGGTACGGTCGACCGCGCGGCAACGGCGCGAGCAGCAGCAGGAAGGGAACCATGACCACCACTCAGCAGGCGAAGGTCCGCCTCCTCGTCGACGACCAGGCGCAGGACCTGCCCGTGGTCGCGGCGACCGAGGGCAACGACGGCATCGTCGTGTCCTCCTTGCTCAAGTCGACCGGCCTCGTGACCGTCGACCCCGGCTTCATGAACACCGCGTCGTGCGAGTCGAGCATCACGTACATCGACGGCGAGGCCGGCATCCTCCGGTACCGCGGCTACCCGATCGAGCAGCTCGCCGAGCGGTCGAGCTTCCTCGAGGTCGCCTACCTCCTCATCCACGGCGAGCTCCCCGACGCGGCGACGCTCGACGCCTTCGTCGAGCGCGTCAACCGGCACACGCTCGTGCACGAGGACTTCCGCACGTTCATGGGCACGTTCCCGCGCAACGCGCACCCCATGGCGGTGCTGTCGTCCGCGATCAACGCGCTGTCCACGTTCTACCCCGAGTCCCTCGACCCGTTCGACGACGAGACGGTCGAGCTCGCGACGGTCCTGCTCCTCGCGAAGTCGCGCACCATCACGTCGTACCTGCACCGCCGCCGCGTCGGCGAGCCGCTGCTCTACCCGGACTACTCGCGCGGTTACGTCGACGACTTCCTGCGCATGACGTTCGCGACGCCGTACCAGCAGTACGAGGCCGACCCGGTCGTCGTCGACGCGCTCGACAAGCTGCTCATCCTGCACGCCGACCACGAGCAGAACTGCTCGACGTCGACGGTGCGCGTCGTCGGGTCCTCGCACGCGAACCTCTACGCGTCCGTCGCGGCCGGGGTCAACGCGCTCTCGGGCCCGCTGCACGGCGGCGCGAACGAGTCGGTGCTCACCATGCTCGACAAGATCGCTGGCGCGGAGTACGACGTCGACACCTTCATGAAGAAGGTGAAGAACAAGGAGGACGGCGTCCGCCTCATGGGCTTCGGCCACCGGGTCTACAAGAACTACGACCCGCGCGCGGCGATCGTCAAGAAGTCGGCCGACGCCGTGCTCTCCACCCTCGGCAAGAAGGACCAGCTCCTCGACATCGCCATGGGCCTCGAGGAGATCGCGCTCAACGACGACTACTTCATCGAGCGCAAGCTCTACCCCAACGTGGACTTCTACACGGGCCTCATCTACAAGGCCATGGGCTTCTCGCCCGCCATGTTCACGCCGCTCTTCGCGCTGGGCCGCATGCCCGGCTGGATCGCGCAGTGGCGCGAGATGATGAAGGACCCGCAGACCAAGATCGGACGCCCGCGCCAGGTCTACGTCGGCGAGACCGAGCGCGACTACGTCGCCGTCTCCGACCGCTGACGATCCCTCCTCCGGACGCCGCGCCCCTCACCTCCCGGTGAGCGGCGCGGCGTTCGTCGTCGGCCCCGTCGGCGACCCGGCGTCGGGACCGACGACGGTCGGTCAGGACGCGTCGGGGACAGCGACGTGGACGCGCAGGGTGCCCGGCTCGAGCGGCGCGAGGTCGGCCGGGTCGAGGGTCGTCCACGTCGAGCCGTCGCGCGACCAGCGGCGGTCGCCGACCTCGACGGCGACGACGTTCGTGGCGTCCGCCGTCGCGACGGCCCACTGGGCGACGGCCCATGCCGACCGCTCGACGCCGCCGTCCTCCGCGGCGCCGGGGAGCGCGGACGCGTCGACCACGGCCAAGCCCCCGTCCCCGCCGTCCGACGGCGCGACGCGGACGGCGTCGCCGAGGTCGCGCGCGGCGCGCTCCCGGAACGGCTCGGCGGGGTCGCCGTCGGCCGGGACCTCCTCCGCCGGGACCGCCGCGAGGTCGCACGTGAGCGACGCGGGCGACCAGCCGGTCAGCGCGGACGCCCACGCGCGCGAGCGGGGCTCGTGCTGCGCGTACGCGTCGGGGAACGCGGACCGCTGGACGGTCTGCGCGGCGACGGTGACCTCCATGCCCTCGTAGCCCTCGACCGTCTCGAGCACGTCGTAGAACGTGTTGGTCGAGTAGACGGGGTCCATGATCTCCGCGACGGTTCCCCACCCCTGCGAGGGGCGCTGCTGGAACAGACCGACGGAGTCGCGGTCGCCGTAGTCGATGTTGACGAGCCGCGACTCCTGCAGCGCGGTCGCGAGCCCGATGGTCGCGGCGCGGGCGGGCAGCCCACGCCGCACGGCAGCCCCGCTGATGAGAGCCGCGTTGTCCGCCTGCGTCACGGAGAGGTACCACGTGCGGCCGTCGGCGGTCGCGGCGCAGCGCTCCGCGACGGGTGTCGCGTCGTCGAGCCGGTTGAGCGCGACCACGACCGCGCCGACGCCCACCGCGGCCACCGTGACGAGGGTGACCGCGGTGCGCAGGGGGCGTCGGCGCCGCCGGGCACGCCCCGGCGCCGGGGCGTCGGGGGAGCGCGGGGGCTGCGTCGTCGTCATCGTCGAGGCGGGGCGTGCTCGCGAGGGCCGGTCAGTTCGCGTGCAGCGCGGCGTTGAGCTCGACGCCCGCGCCGGTCCGCGAGACCGCCTCGACCCCGCCGGTCAGCGAGTTGCGCCGGAAGAGGATGCCGGACCGGCCGGCGAGGTCGCGCGCCTTGACGACGAGCGGCTCGCCCGAGGCGTCCTGCTGCCCGACGACCGTCACCTTGGTCCCCGCGGTGACGTACAGGCCGGACTCCACGACGCAGTCGTCGCCGAGCGGGATGCCGAGGCCCGCGTTGGCGCCGAGCAGCGAGCGCTGCCCGACCGAGATGACCTCGCGGCCGCCACCGGAGAGGGTGCCCATGATCGACGCGCCGCCGCCCACGTCGGAGCCGTCGCCCACGACGACGCCCGCCGAGATGCGACCCTCGACCATCGACGTGCCGAGCGTGCCCGCGTTGAAGTTCACGAAGCCCTCGTGCATCACGGTCGTGCCGGCCGCGAGGTGCGCCCCGAGGCGCACGCGGTCCGCGTCGGCGATCCGGACGCCCGACGGCACGACGTAGTCCACCATGCGCGGGAACTTGTCGACGCCGAGCACGGTCACGGGCTGGCCGGTCGCGCGCAGGCGCAGGCGCGTCTCCTCGAAGCCGTCGACGGCGCACGGGCCGTGGTTCGTCCACACGACGTTCGTCAGCACGCCGAAGAGGCCGTCGAGGTTCAGGCCGTGCGGCACGACGAGGCGGTGGGAGAGCAGGTGCAGGCGCAGGTAGGCGTCGGCGGTGTCGGCGGGGGCGGCGTCGAGGTCGACCTCGGTCCGCACCACGACGACGTCCACGCCGCGCAGCTCGTCGCGCTCCGCGAGCGCAGCGAGGGACGCGGGGACGGCGGCGTCCGCCGGGGCGGCGCCGAGCGCCGGCGCGGGGTACCAGACGTCGAGGGTCGTGCCGTCGTCGGTGACGGTCGCCAGGCCGAAGCCCCACGCCGTACGCGGCTCGGACGCGCCCGCCGAGGGGGCGGGCGCGGGGGTCGCAGAAGTCATGCGCCCCACCCTATCCGCCGCCGGTAGGGTGCTGGCGTGACCTCTCCCACCCCTGGCACCGGACCTGTGCTCGACCTCCACGGCGACCTCGTCGCCCTGTTCCGCGCGGTGTGCGACGTGCCGTCCGTGAGCGGGGACGAGCGCGCGCTCGCGGACGCGGTCGAGGCCGCGCTGCGCACGGTCGCGCACCTGGAGGTCGTCCGCGACGGCGACACGGTCGTCGCGCGCACGGCGCTCGGCCGGGAGCGGCGCGTCGTCGTCGCGGGCCACCTCGACACGGTGCCGCTCACGGTCCCGCCGAACCTGCCGACGCGCGTCGTCGGCGAGGGCGCGCACGCCGAGGTCTGGGGCCGCGGCACGGTCGACATGAAGGGCGGCGTCGCCGTCGCGCTGGCGCTCGCGGCGGAGCTCGACGCCCCGGCGCAGGACGTCACGTGGGTCTTCTACGACAACGAGGAGGTCGCCGCGGACCTCAACGGGCTCGGGCGCCTCGCGCGCAACCGCCCGGACCTGCTGGAGGCGGACTTCGCGGTGCTCGGGGAGCCCACGTCGGCCGGCCTCGAGGGCGGGTGCAACGGGACGCTGCGCGCCGAGGTGCGCGTGCCGGGCGTCGCGGCCCACTCCGCGCGCTCCTGGACGGGGACCAACGCGATCCACGCCGCGCACGAGGTGCTGGACCGCCTGGCCGCGTACGTCCCCCAGGAGATCGAGGTCGACGGCCTCGTGTACCGGGAGGGGATGAACGCCGTCGGCATCACGGGGGGCATCGCGGGCAACGTCGTGCCCGACGAGTGCGTCGTCACGGTGAACTTCCGGTTCGCCCCCTCCCGCAGCGTGGCCGAGGCCGAGCAGCACGTCCGCGACCTCTTCACCGGGTTCGCGGTCACCCTCACCGACGCCGCGCCCGGTGCGCGGCCCGGTCTCGACGACCCGCTCGCGGCGGACTTCGCGGCGGCCGTCCTCGGCGTGACCGGCGGGGCACCGGCCCCGAAGTACGGCTGGACCGACGTCGCGCGCTTCGCCGAGCTCGGCGTCCCGGCGGTGAACTTCGGCCCCGGGGACCCGCTGCTCGCGCACAAGGACGACGAGCGGTGCCCCGTCGGGCAGCTCGCGCTGTGCCGCGACGCGCTCCGTGCGTGGCTGACGGCCACCCCTGCGGCATAGGCTCGTGACCATGAGCGACACGGTGCGTGACCAGCAGGGTTCCGACGACGGCGTGCCCCAGACGGGCACCGGGTACCGCAAGGGGCCGGTGCTGCTCCGCGGCGACCAGATCCCCGGCCAGACGACGGACCAGCGCCTCCTCGACTCGCGCGGCAACGCGGACTGGGTGCACTCCGACCCGTGGCGCGTGATGCGCATCCAGAGCGAGTTCGTCGAGGGTTTCGGCGCGCTCGCGGAGGTCGGCCCGGCCGTCTCCGTGTTCGGCTCGGCGCGGACCAAGCCGGACCACGCCGACTACGCGCTCGCCGAGGACGTCGGTCGCCTCCTGGTCGACGAGGGCTTCGCGGTCATCACGGGCGGCGGCCCCGGCATCATGGAGGCGGCCAACAAGGGGGCGTCGGAGGCGGGCGGCCTGTCGATCGGGCTCGGGATCGAGCTGCCGTTCGAGCAGGGCATGAACCGCTACGTCAACCTCGGCGTGAACTTCCGCTACTTCTTCGCCCGCAAGACGATGTTCGTCAAGTACGCGCAGGGCTTCGTGGTGCTGCCGGGCGGGTTCGGCACGTTCGACGAGCTGTTCGAGGCGCTCACGCTCGTCCAGACTCACAAGATCACCGAGTTCCCCGTCGCGCTCGTCGGGACGGACTACTGGACCGGCCTGCTCGACTGGGCGCGGACCGCCGTCGTGGGGCGCGGGATGATCAGCGAGCACGACCTCGACCTGGTCCACCTGTGCGACGACCCGGCCGAGGCCGTCGAGTACGTGTGCGACCGCGGCGCCGAGCTGCGCGCGGAGGAGCGCGAGGCGACGGAGGAGCTCGTCCGGGCGCAGGCCGGCGACGCGAGCTGACGGGCGCGGCGCGATGACCGCAGGTCCCGGCGCGCCCGGCTCCGGCGCGGGCGAACCGGGGTCGCACCCGCCCGAGGGCGCGCCCGTCCCGCTGCCGCCCCTCGGGGTGCCGCCGCGCGGCACCTCGCTCGTGCTGCGCGGGCGCGAGCTCGGCCGGCCCGCCGTGATGGCCATCGTCAACCGCACCGACGACTCCTTCTACGCCGGGGCGCGCCAGCTCGACGACCGCCAGGCGCTCGCCGCCGTCGAGCGCGCGGTCCGCGAGGGCGCCGAGATCCTCGACGTGGGCGGCGTGCGCGCCGGGGTCGGCCCGGAGGTCACCCCGGCGGAGGAGATCCGCCGCGTCGTCCCGTTCGTCGCCCGCGTGCGGTCGGAGTTCCCGGACCTCCTCGTCAGCGTGGACACGTGGCGGGCGGACGTCGCGCACGAGGCGGCGCTCGCGGGCGCGGACCTCGTCAACGACACGTGGGCCGGGCACGACCCGCGGCTCGTCGAGGTGGCCGGGCAGCACGGGATCGGGGTGGTGTGCTCCCACACCGGGGGAGCGCGGCCGCGCACGGACCCCGTCCGCGTCGCCTACCCTGCCCGCCCCGGAGCGGCCGACCCGCGCGACGGCGTCGTGCAGGACGTCGTGACGACGCTGCGGGCCGCGGCCGAGCGGGCGGTGTCGTGCGGCGTCCCGCGCGCGTCGGTGCTCGTCGACCCGACCCACGACTTCGGCAAGAACACGTGGCACTCGCTGCACCTGCTCCGCCGCACCGAGGTGCTCGCGGGGCTCGGCTTCCCGCTCCTCATGGCCCTGTCGCGCAAGGACTTCGTGGGGGAGACGCTCGACCTCCCGGCCGACGAGCGACTTGAGGGCACGCTCGCGGCGACGGCGGTCGCCGCGTGGCTCGGCGCGCGCGTCTTCCGCGCGCACGACGTGGCGGCGACGCGCCGCGTCCTCGACCTGGTCTCCGCCGTCCGCGACGAGACGGCCCCGGCAGCGGCCCTGCGGGGCCTGGCGTGACGACGCCGCGCACGGCCGCCCTTCCCGCGGCGCGGGCGCGGCTGCTGCGGCCCGCCACCTGGCGGTGGTGGGTGCAGGTGCTCGTGGTCTACGCCCTGGCCCGGGCGGTGAGCGCCGTCGTGCTGCTCGTCGCCGCGCGGTCCCAGGAGCAGAACCTGTGGACCGACGCCGCGCCCTCGTACTTCGCCTACGTCGCCCGGATGTGGGACGCGAGCTGGTACGAGCAGATCTACTCCTCCGGCTACCCGGACACGCTCCCCGTGGGCCCCGACGGCGCCGTGCAGCAGAACGTGTGGGCCTTCTTCCCGCTCTTCCCCGCGCTCGTCCGCGCGCTCGACGCCGTCACGGGGCTCGGCTGGGAGGTGCTCGCACCGACGCTCGCGCTCGCGTGCGGGGCGGGCGCGGTGCTCGTCGTCCATCGGCTCGTCGCGACGGCCGGGGCGGCCGCCGTCGAGCGGCGCCCGGGCCTGCCGCTCGCGACGGTGCTGCTCGTCAGCGTCTTCCCCTCCAGCCCGGTCCTCCAGGTCGCGTACACCGAGTCGCTCGCCCTGCTCCTCGTGGCCGGTGCGCTGCTCCTGCTCGCGCGGCGCCGCTACGCCGGGGTGGCGCTCCTCGTCGCGCTCCTCGGCTTCTGCCGCGCGGTCGCGCTGCCGATGGCGGCGGTCGTGCTGTGGCACGGCTTCGTGCGGTGGCGCCGCGGTGACCTGCGCGGGCCCGACGCCGCCCGGCTGGGCGGGCTGCTCGTCGTCGCCCTCGCGAGCGGGCTCGTGTGGCCCTGGCTGTGCGGCGCGGTCACGGGCGTGCACCAGGCGTACTTCCGCACCCAGGAGGCCTGGCGCGGCGGCGCGGAGGTCGTGCCGTTCGTGCCGTGGGTGGACGTCTCGCGGTGGCTCGCGGGCGACGCCGGCCCGTGGCTCCTCGCGCTCGTGCTCGTGGTGGCCGCCGCGCTCGTGCTCAACCCGGTGGCGGCGCGTCTCGGCCCGGAGATGCACGCGTGGTCCGGGGCGTACCTGGCGTACCTCGTGGCGACCGTCCAGCCGGGCACGTCGCTCGTGCGCTTCCTCCTGCTCGCGTTCCCGCTCGGCGCGGTGACGGCCGGGTGGACGCGGTCGCGCGCGTGGCTCGCGGCGGTGACCGTCGCGTGCGTCGTGGGTCAGGTGTGGTGGGTCTGGTCGCTGTGGCGGCTGGTCCCGCCGTCGGGCTGGCCGCCGTGACCGGGACGCCCCGGATGTCGGCACGCGTGAACTAGACTGTCCCCCGGGCGTCGTCCGAGGTCGGACGCCCCTCCTCGCGCGTGCGGGGTGGACTCGGGACAAACGGAAATGGAGTGCCATCGATGGCTGCGATGAAGCCGCGGACGGGTGACGGACCGCTGGAGGTCACCAAGGAAGGGCGAGGCATCGTCATGCGGGTCCCGCTCGAGGGTGGCGGGCGTCTGGTGGTCGAGCTCAACGCGACCGAGGCCAGCGAGCTGGGTGAGGCGCTCCAGGCCGTGGTGGGCTGATTGCCCGCACGTGAGCGCCGGGTCTCCGGAACCTCGGAGATCCCGCGCGCGCTGCCGGAGGTGGTCGGTGCACGGGGCGCGCTGAGCGACGCCCCGCTCGTCGACGAGGCACAGGCCGACGCGGTCGTGGTCGCCGTCGCGCCGCCGCGCGAGGCGGAGGACGGGCTGCAGCCGCGCGCCGGCACGGTCGACGCGACCCTGCGGTACGGCGTCGACCTCGCCGGGCTGGCCGAGCGTGCGGGCGGCCCGGGCTTCCGCGGCGCGGCCGGCGAGGTCGTGCGCGTGGACCTGCCGCGCGCGCACGTCGGGTCCACGACCCGGCTGCCGTGGGCGGGCCTGCCGCCCCGCCTCTTGCTGCTCGGCGTGGGCGCCGGCACCGCGACGGACCTGCGCCGCGCCGGTGCCGCGCTGGCCCGTGCGTCCCGCGGCCTCGATCGGGTCGTGAGCGCCGTGACCGCGGACGCCGGGGCGGCCGAGGTCCGCGCCTACGTCGAGGGCTACCTGCTCGCCGCGTACGCCCAGCCGCGTCGCGGCGACGCGCCCGCCGGCGCGCAGGACGCCGCCGCGCAGCTCGTGCTGCTCACGCCGCCCGACCGTCCCGACGTGGCGGCACCGATCGAGGCGGCGACCCGCGCGGCCGCCGCGACGTGGCTCGTGCGCGACCTCGCGAACACACCGTCCGACGTCAAGGACCCGGCCTGGTTCGCCGACCGCGCCCTCGGGCTGGCCGACGCGCTCGGCCTCGACACCACCGTCCGCGGCCCCGCCGAGCTCGCCGCCGACGGCTTCGGCGCGCTCCTCGCCGTGGGCGCCGGCTCGGCGCGCGGGCCCCGGCTCGTCACCGTCACGTACGACCCCGCGGACCACGGCGTGACCCCGGCGACGGACCGCTCCGCGCCGCGGCACGTGGTCGTCGTCGGCAAGGGCATCACCTACGACACGGGGGGCCTGTCCATCAAGCCGCGCGAGGCGATGGTGCCCATGAAGACCGACATGGCGGGCGCCGCCGTCGCGCTCGCCGTCGTGCTCGGGGCCGCCCGGGCCCGCTCGGACCGGCGCGTCACCGCCGTGCTGCCGCTCGCGGAGAACCACGTCGGCGCGGCGTCGTACCGTCCCGGTGACGTGCTGCGCACGTGGTCGGGGCGCACGGTCGAGGTCGCGAACACGGACGCCGAGGGCCGGCTCGTCCTCGCCGACGCCGTCGGGTACGCCGTGCAGGAGCTCGCTCCCGACGTGCTCGTCGACGTCGCGACGCTCACCGGCGCGGCGAGCGTGGGCCTGGGTCGTGGCCACGGAGCCCTGTTCGCCACCGACGACGGGGTCGCCGACGTGCTCCAGGACGCCGCCCGCACGACGGGCGAGCAGGTGTGGCGCATGCCGCTCGTCGAGGACTACGCGGGTGCGCTGCGCTCCGACGTCGCCGACCTGCGGCACGTCCCTGTCGAGAGCCCCGGCGGTGGGGCCATCACGGCCGCGCTGTTCCTGCGGGAGTTCGTGGGCGACGTGCCCTGGGCCCACCTCGACGTCGCGGGACCGGCGCGCGCTACAGCCGACCGGCACGAGGTCGTGGCCGGGGCGACGGGCTTCGGTGCCCGGCTGCTGCTCGAGGCGCTCGACCGGCTCTGATCTCGGCCGGCTCTGACCTCGGCCGGCTCTGACGCGGCGGGTCAGCGGCGGACGGCGAGCAGGAGGCCGTCGCCGCTGGGCAGCAGCGCCGGCAGCACGCGCTCGTCGGACCGGAGCGACCGGCCGACCTCGCGCACGATCGTCGTGACCTCGTCGCGCCGTGCGGGGTCGGCGACGCGGTCGTGCGAGAGCGCGCCGTCGACCGCCAGCACGCCGCCGGGCCGCAGGAGGCGCAGCCCCTGCTCCACGTACTCGGGGTAGCTGTGCTTGTCGGCCCCGACGAGGACGAGGTCGTACGCGCCGTCGGTGAGGCGGGGGAGCACGTCGCTCGCGCGGCCCGGGATCGTGCGCGTGCGGGACGCGGGCACGCCCTCCTCCGCGAACGCCGCCTTCGCCGCGCGCTGGTGCTCGACCTCGACGTCGATCGTCGTCAGCACGCCGTCGGCGGGCATGCCGCGCAGGAGCCAGATCGAGGCGACGCCCGTGCCCGTGCCGATCTCGACGACCGCGCGGGCCGCGAGGGACGCGGCCAGGACCTGGAGCACGGCCCCGACGCCCGGGAGGACCGCGGGGCAGCCGAGCTCGGCCGCGCGGTCGCGCGCCCGCAGGAGGACCTCGTCCTCGGGGACGAACTCCTCGCTGTACACCCAGCTCGCCGCCTTGGCGCTGCGGTGGGTGCCGACGTCGCTGGTGATCAGGTCCTCCTGGTGGTCCGTCGTCCGGCCCCGGGGGCCGGGCCGGCACTGTCTCGGATCGTACCCGCCCCCTCCCACGCCGGCCCGTTCCCGCGCCGCGTGCGTGTGCACGGGCCGTGGACGTCGCGCGCACGTCCCGCGCGAGCCGGGGAACACGCGCCGAGGGCGGGACGTTCTTCTGGGACGATGGACCACGTGGACGACGCACGACCGAGGACCAGCACGCACGGCCAGCAGGACGCGGGCACGTGGGTGCCGCCGTCGTGGGACTCGATCGTGCGCGAGCACTCGGCGCGGGTCTACCGGCTGGCCTACCGCCTCACCGGCAACCGTCAGGACGCGGAGGACCTCACGCAGGAGACGTTCGTCCGGGTGTTCCGCTCGCTGTCGAGCTACACCCCGGGCACGTTCGAGGGCTGGCTCCACCGGATCACGACGAACCTGTTCCTCGACCAGGTCCGGCGCAAGCAGCGCATCCGGATGGAGGCCATGGGCGACGACGACGGGCACTACCCGGCGCGCGCCGAGGCCCAGCCGGAGCGCGGGTTCGAGCACGCGAACCTCGACCGCGACGTGCAGCGCGCGCTCGACGCGCTCTCGCCCGAGTACCGGGCCGCCGTCGTGCTGTGCGACATCGAGGGCCTCTCCTACGAGGAGATCGCCGTCACGCTCGGCATCAAGCTCGGCACGGTCCGCTCGCGGATCCACCGCGCGCGCTCCCAGCTCCGCGCCGCCCTGCCGCACCGCGACCCCGCCGAGCGTCCGGCGTCGGACGACGCACCGACCGCCGTGGGCGCGCGGGGGGCGGCGTGACCCATCTCGGCTCGCGGCTCTCCGCGCTCGTCGACGGGCAGCTGTCGCCCGCCGAGGCGGAGCGCGCCCTGGAGCACGTGGCGTGCTGCCCGCGGTGCGCGGCGGAGCTCTCCGCGGCCCGGGCGGCCCGGCGCGCGCTGAGCGCGGCCGGGCCGGTGGAGCCGGCGCCGGACCTCGCCGCGCGCCTGCTCGCGCTGTCCGCCCAGATCCCGCCGACGGACGGCGACCCGCTGCGCGCGGCGCCCGCGCCGAGCGACCCTTGGGCCACGCCCGCGACGCTCCCGCGCGGCGCGTGGAGCGGCGAGGTGCGCCGCGGCTCGCTCCGGCGGCGGGTCGTCGGTCTCGTCGTCGGCGGCGTCGGCGTCGCGGCGGTCGGCCTCTTCGCGCTCGGGGAGAGCCCGCTCGTCACGCCGGACCTGCACCGCAGCGACCCGCTCACCGTGCTCGCGCAGGCCGCGCCCCGGGCCACGGGCGCGCTCGTCGTCGGCGGCGCGCGGACCGACGGCCTGGACGGCGGGTCGGGCGGGGGGACGGTCGCCGACGGCGGCGCGTCCGCCCTCGCGGCGCTCGCCGCGCAGGGCTGGACCTGCCCGACGCCGCTCCCCGAGGGATTCCGCGTGGCCGACGTGCGCGACGACGCGCGGCGCGGCGTGCTGGAGATCGACCTCGAGGCGCCGGGTGGGGAGGCGGTCGTGCGCGAGCAGACCGGCCTGCTGGACACGTCGGCGCTCGCGGGCGGCGAGACGTGGGACGTCGACGGGCGCCGCGTGCACGTGCTGTCCGAGGCCCCGTGGCACGTCGTGTGGCAGTCGGGCGACACGGTGATCGACGTCGTCGCCGACACCGAGCAGGAGACGGTCGCCGCCCTCGTGGCGGCGTTCCCGGCCCGTGACTACGATGCCGGGGTCCCGGCGCGCATCTCCCGGGGCTGGACGACCATGACAGGAGCGCTCGGCACCTCATGACCGACCCCCAGACCGGACCGGAGCAGCCCGGTCCGCGCGACGCCGCGCCGAACCCGTTCGCGCCGCCGTCGGCCTACCGCAGCGTGCCCGTCCCGCCGTCCGCCGAGGCGCCACGGCTCACCGAGGGCGCTGCGTCGGGCCACGCCGCGCCCGCGTACGGTCCGGGACCGGTCCCGCCGCCGCCTGCGGTGCCCGCGCCTGCGGAACCCTCGACCGCGGCGCCCACGGACCCCTGGGAGCGGCTGAGCGCGTTCGGCCAGCCCGAGGCGCCGACGCGCCCGGGCGGGTCCGTCGACCCGACCCTCGTGGGCGTGCCCCGCGGACCCGCCGGCACCGCCCCGCGACGCGGCCTGCGCCCGGCCGCCGTCGCGGGCGTCGCGGTGCTCGCGCTCGTCGCGGGCGCCCTCGGCGGCGTCGCGGCCGACCGCCTCGCCGACCCGCAGCCCTCCGGCTCGTCCGTCTCGGCGCTGCCGCCCGCGAGCGTCGAGCCCGGCGCGGACCGCCCCGACGGCTCGGTGGCGGACATCGCGGCGACCGTGCTGCCCAGCGTCGTCTCGCTCCAGGTCCGCGGGGCCGACGGCGTCGCGACCGGATCGGGCTTCGTGCTGCGGGAGGACGGCTTCATCCTCACGAACAACCACGTCGTCGCGTCGGCCGCCGACGGCGGCGACATAGTCGTGCTCTTCTCCGACGGGCACGAGAGCCCGGCCGAGCTCGTCGGGCGGACGGTCGACTACGACCTCGCGGTCGTCAAGGTCGAGGACTCGGGCCTCACGCCGCTCGCGCTCGGCGACTCCGACGAGGTGGTCGTCGGGGACCCGGTGGTGGCCATCGGCGCGCCGCTCGGGCTCAACGGGACCGTGACCACGGGGATCATCAGCGCGCTCAACCGCCCGGTCCAGGCGGGTGCCGCGGCGGAGACGGCGTTCATCAACGCGATCCAGACGGACGCCGCGATCAACCCCGGCAACTCCGGCGGCCCGCTCGTCGACGGCCGGGGCCAGGTGGTCGGCATCAACTCGGCCATCGCGCAGCCGCCCGGGAGCGGCGAGGCCACCGGGAGCATCGGGCTCGGGTTCGCCATCCCGTCGAACCAGGCCCGCCGGACCGCCGAGCAGCTCATCGCCGACGGCGTCGCGACGTACCCGGTGATCGGCGTGCTCCTCGACCAGCGCTACCAGGGCGAGGGCGTGCAGGTCTCGACCGACGCGCAGTCCGGGACGCCCGCGGTGACGCCCGACGGCCCGGCGGACGCCGCCGGGATCCGGCCGGGAGACGTGATCCTGTCCATCGACGGCCGGCCCGTCACCGAGTCGGACGAGCTCATCGTCGCGATCCGGGCGAAGGCGCCGGGGGACGCGGTGACCCTGCGTGTGCGGACCGGCGACCAGGAGCGCGACGTGCGCGTCGTCCTCGACGAGGCCACGAGCGAGTAGTCTGTCGGCGTGTTCGGGATCAACGGAGCCGAGTTCGTCGTGCTCCTCATCGTGGCGGTCGTCGTCATCGGTCCCGAGCGCCTGCCGCGCTACGCGGAGCAGCTCGGGGCGTTCGTGCGGTCCGCGCGGGGCTACCTGCGCGACGCGAAGTCGCGCGTGGACGCGGAGCTCGGCGAGGAGCTGTCCGACGTCGACTGGGCCAAGCTCGACCCGCGCCAGTACGACCCGCGCCGGATCGTCCGCGAGGCCCTCCTGGACGACGACCCCCTGCCCGAGCGCGTCTCCCCGCCCCGCCCGGCCGCACCCGTCGCGCCGACGGGGCCCGCCCCGTTCGACGACGAGGCCACCTGACCCCGTCGTCCGACCGCGGTACGACGGCGATTCGTTCCGGCGCCCGAGCACCTGTCAGAATGGGGCAATGTCCATCGAGGCGACGCACATCGGTCCGGCACCGGTCCCGGAGACCACGCAGGAGCCCGGGAGCCCGACGGGCACCCGGCCACGGATCCTCTCGGGCATGCAGCCCACCGAGGACTCGCTGCAGCTCGGGAACTACATCGGTGCGCTGCGCCAGTGGGTCTCCCTCCAGGACGCGTACGACGCCCTGTACTGCGTCGTCGACCTCCACGCGCTGACGGTCAACCCGGACCCGGAGCGGCTCCGCGAGCGCACCCGCCGCACGGCCGCCCAGTACCTCGCCGGCGGCGTGGACCCGGACCGCTCGGCGCTGTTCGTCCAGTCGCACGTGCCGCAGCACGCCGAGCTGTCGTGGGTGCTGTCGTGCCAGACGGGCTTCGGCGAGGCGGGCCGCATGACCCAGTTCAAGGACAAGTCCGCGAAGCAGGGCGCCGACGGCACGACCGTCGGGCTGTTCACGTACCCCGTGCTCATGGCGGCCGACATCCTGCTCTACGACGCGGCGCTCGTACCGGTCGGCGAGGACCAGCGTCAGCACCTCGAGCTCACCCGCGACCTCGCGGAGCGGCTCAACGCCCGCTTCGGCGACGGGACCGCCGTCGTGCCGGAGGCCCACATCGTCCGGTCGGTCGCGAAGATCTACGACCTCCAGGAGCCGACGGCGAAGATGAGCAAGTCCTCGTCCAACGGCAAGGGCGTCATCTGGCTGCTCGACGACCCGAAGGTCGCCGCCAAGCGGATCCGGTCGGCTGCGACCGACTCCGGCACGGAGATCCGCTACGACCCGGTCGCCAAGCCCGGCGTGTCGAACCTGCTGACCATCTACTCGGCGCTCACGGGGCGGGACGTCGAGGCCATCGCCGCCGAGTACGACGGCCAGGGCTACGGGCGCCTCAAGGTGGACCTGGCGGACGTCGTCGTCGACTTCCTCGTGCCGTTCCAGGAGCGCGCGAACACCTACCTGGCGGACCCGGCCGAGCTCGACGCGGTGCTCGCGCGCGGCGCGCAGAAGGCCCGCGAGATCGCGGCCGGCACGCTCGCCCGCGTCTACGACCGCGTCGGCCTGCTGCCCGTGGGCGGGACGACCGCGTGAACCTCCCGGAGCGCGAGCCCCACCAGGTGCGGATCGGCATCGCGATCGAGGTGCCCGAGCCGTTCGCGACGCAGCTCCAGGACGCGCGCGCACGGTTCGGCGACCCGCTCGCGCGGTCGATCCCGCCGCACGTGACGCTCCTCGGCCCGACGGTCCTGGACCGCACCGCGCTCGACACGGCGCGCGCGCACCTGGCCGAGGTCGCGTCGACCGCGGCGCCGTTCCGCCTCCACCTGCGGGGGAGCGCGACGTTCCGGCCCGTCTCGCCCGTGGTGTTCGTCCAGGTGGTCGAGGGCATCGCGGAGTGCGAGCACCTCGAGAGCGCGATCCGCACCGGCCCGCTCGCCCAGGACCTGCGGTTCAACTACCACCCGCACGTGACCGTCGCGCACGAGGTGCCCGAGGCCGCGCTCGACGCGGCGTTCGACCAGATGGCGACCTACGACGCGCAGTTCGACGTCGCCGGCTTCTCGCTCTACGAGCACGGGGACGACGGCGTCTGGCGCCCCGAGCAGGTGTTCCCCCTCGGCGCGGATGCCGCGGGAGCGACCGTCTCGTAGCGTTCGGGGCGTGACGTCGCCCCGCCCCGCCGCCCCGCGCACGCGCACGCGGGTGGACGCGCTCGTCGAGCGCTGGAAGGACAGCCGGCCCGGCCGCGCGACCTACCGCTACCTGTACGCGCGCGGCGCGCTCCTGTGCGGCGGCATCGCGTACTCCGCGCTGTTCTCGCTGTTCGCCGCGCTGACGATCGGCTACACCGTCTTCATGCGGGTCCTGGGCGGGCGCCAGGAGCTCATGGACGTCGTCTTCGGGGAGATCAACGAGCTCGTCCCCGGGCTCATCGCCCTCGACGGCCAGCCGGGCGCCATCCGGCCCGACCAGCTCCTGCTGGACTCCGGGCTCAGCGTCACGAGCGTCGTCGCGAGCGTGGTGCTGCTCTTCTCCGTCGTGTCGTTCATGTACCACCTGCGTGGCGCCGTGCGGACCATGTTCGGCGTGAGCGACGTCGGCCAGAGCCCCGTGCTCGCCCGGGCGCGCGCCCTCCTCGGGTTCTTCCTGCTCGCGCTGTTCCTCCTCGTCTCCGCCGTCGCCGGCATCGCCGTCACGTCCCTCGGCAACCAGATCCTCGAGGCGATCGGGCTCTCCGGCGGGCCCGCCGTCCTCGTCACCGGTGCGGGCCTCGTCGTGAGCGTCCTGCTCGACGCGCTCGTCGTGGTCGTCGTCGTGCGGCTCCTCGCCGGGGTGCGGGTCCGACGCCGCGACCTCCTCGTCGGCTCGCTCACCGCCGCCGTCGGGTTCGGCGTGCTCCGCTACCTCGGGTCGTCGTTCGTCGAGAGCAGCGCCACGCGGAACGCCCTCCTGGCGTCGTTCGCCGTCCTCGTGACGCTGCTGCTCCTCGTCAACTTCACCGCGCGCATCCTCCTGGCCGTGTGCGCGTGGATGGCGAACCCGCCGCGCCCGCCCGACCCGGTGCCCGACGGCGCCCGGCACGCGCGCGACGGCCGTCCCGAGCTGCCCGTGCTCGACGGCGACCGGACGACCGACGGCCGCCACCTCCGGGCGCCCCGCCACGCCGTCGAGAGCACGCGCGACCACGTCGAGGACAGGCGTGACGCTGCCGAGGGCGCGCGTGACGCCGTCGTCCCGTCGACCGAGGAGCACGTCCGCGCCGGTAACGGGTCGCACCGCCCGTGGAGCCCGGTGGTCCGTGGTGTCCGCCGGGCCCGCCGTCCGCGCGGGACGTGACCGTCGCGCTCGGGCGGTAGGTCGAGATCGGCACGCGCTGCCGAGATCGGCACGTGCGGCTGCCGATGTCGGCCGCAGATGCCGATCTCGGTCGAGACTGCCGATCCCGGCCGTGGGTGCCGATCGGTGCGGGGCCGCGCGGGCGCGGCGTCACCCGGGGACGACGAAGGGCGCCGACCGTGCGGTCGGCGCCCTTCGTGGCGGTGCGGGGAGCGTCAGAACGCGCGGGTGATCATCGCGCGCTTGACCTCCTGGATCGCCTTCGTGACCTCGATGCCGCGCGGGCAGGCCTCGGTGCAGTTGAAGGTCGTGCGGCAGCGCCACACGCCCTCCTTGTCGTTGAGGATCTCCAGGCGCTGCGTGGCGCCCTCGTCGCGGCTGTCGAAGATGAAGCGGTGCGCGTTGACGATGGCGGCGGGGCCGAAGTACTGGCCGTCGGTCCAGAACACCGGGCAGGACGACGTGCACGCGGCGCACAGGATGCACTTGGTGGTGTCGTCGAAGCGCTCGCGCTGCGCGGCGGACTGGAGACGCTCCTTGCTCGGCTCGTTCCCGGACGTGATGAGGAACGGCATGATCTCGCGGTAGGACGCGAAGAACGGTTCCATGTCCACGACGAGGTCCTTGACCACGGGCAGGCCCTTGATGGGCTCGACCGTGATCGGCTTGTCGGGGTTGACGTCCTTGAGGAGCGTCTTGCACGCGAGCCGGTTGCGGCCGTTGATGCGCATCGCGTCCGAGCCGCACACGCCGTGCGCGCACGAGCGGCGGAACGTCAGGGAGCCGTCGTGCTCCCACTTGATCTTGTGCAGCGCGTCGAGGACGCGGTCGGTGCCGTGCGCCTGGACGGTGAACTCGTCCCAGTACGCCTCCTCGCCGTGCTCCGACTCCGGGGAGTAGCGGCGGACGCGGAGCGTGACCTCGAACGAGGGGATCTCCCCGGCCTTGGGCTCGGCCGCCGGGCTCTCGAGTGTGGCAGTCATCAGTACTTCCGCTCCATGGGCTCGTACCGGGTCTGGGTGACGGGCTTGGAGCCCAGGGCGACCTTGTAGCCGTCGAACTGCTCGACGTGGTCGAAGTAGCCCGCGACGTGCCCGTCGGCGACGTCGCTGGCGGACGTCGGACGGCGGTAGGCCATCGTGTGCAGCATGTAGTTGGTGTCGTCGCGGTCCGGGAAGTCCTCGCGGTAGTGGCCGCCGCGGGACTCCTTGCGGTTGATCGCCGCGACCACGGTGACCTCGGCGATGTCGAGGAGGAACCCGAGCTCGATCGCCTCGAGGAGGTCGGTGTTGAACAGGCGGCCCTTGTCCTGCACCGACACGTTCTTGTAGCGCTTCTGCAGGTCGCGGATGTCCGCGAGGGCCTGGTTGAGCGACTCGCCCGTGCGGAACACCTGGGCGTTGGCGTCCATCGTCTCCTGGAGCGCCTTGCGGACGTCGGCGACGCGCTCGCCGTCGGGACGGTTGCGCATCTCCTCGAGCTGCGCGACGACGGCCGTGGCGGGGTTCTCCGGGAGCTCGCTGTACGACGCGGTCGCGGCGTAGGCGGCGGCCGTGCGGCCGGCGCGCTTGCCGAAGACGTTGATGTCGAGCAGCGAGTTGGTGCCGAGACGGTTGGAGCCGTGCACGCTGACGCACGCGACCTCACCGGCGGCGTAGAGGCCCTTGACGACGTTGTGGCTGTCGCGCAGCACCTCGGCGTCGACGTTCGTCGGGATGCCGCCCATCGCGTAGTGCGCCGTGGGGTACACGGGCACGGGCTCGGTGTACGGCTCGATCCCGAGGTAGGTCCGGGCGAACTCGGTGATGTCGGGGAGCTTGGCGTCGATGTGCGCGGGCTCGAGGTGCGTGAGGTCGAGCAGGACGTAGTCCTTGTTCGGCCCGGCGCCGCGGCCCTCGCGGACCTCGTTCGCCATGGACCGGGCGACGATGTCGCGCGGCGCGAGGTCCTTGATGGTGGGGGCGTAGCGCTCCATGAAGCGCTCGCCGTCCGCGTTGCGCAGGATGCCGCCCTCGCCGCGGGCGGCCTCCGACAGGAGGATGCCGAGGCCCGCGAGGCCGGTCGGGTGGAACTGGAAGAACTCCATGTCCTCGAGCGGCAGGCCGCGGCGGTAGGCCAGGGCCATGCCGTCGCCCGTGAGCGTGTGCGCGTTGGACGTCGTCTTGAAGATCTTGCCCGCGCCACCGGTGGCGAAGATGATCGCCTTTGCCTGGAAGACGTGGATCTCGCCCGAGGCGAGGTCGTAGGCGACGACGCCGGTCGCGGTGACCGTCTCGTCGTCGGGGATCTCGCCCGCGGAGAGGTCGTGGTCGGTGATGAGGTCGAGGACGTAGAACTCGTTGAAGAACTCGACGTCCTGCTTGACGCACTGCTGGTAGAGCGTCTGGAGGATCATGTGACCGGTGCGGTCCGCGGCGTAGCACGAGCGGCGCACCGCGGCCTCGCCGTGGTTGCGGGTGTGCCCGCCGAACCGGCGCTGGTCGATGCGGCCCTCGGGCGTGCGGTTGAACGGCAGGCCCATGCGCTCGAGGTCGAGGACGGCGTCGATGGCCTCCTTGGCCATGATCTCCGCGGCGTCCTGGTCGACGAGGTAGTCGCCGCCCTTGACCGTGTCGAACGTGTGCCACTCCCAGTTGTCCTCCTCCACGTTCGCGAGCGCGGCGCACATGCCGCCCTGCGCGGCGCCCGTGTGCGAGCGCGTGGGGTAGAGCTTGGAGATGACGGCCGTCCGGACCTTGCCGGACGACTCCAGCGCCGCGCGCATCCCGGCGCCGCCTGCGCCGACGATGACGACGTCGTACTGATGGGTTTGCATCGGGGTCGATGCCTCCTGGGAGAGAGCCGGGTGGAGCGAGAGGAAGACGGGGGCGTGCGGTGGTGCGGTGCTCAGGCCGTGCAGAACGACGCGAGGAGCTCGGCCGGGGCGTTCGCGGGGCAGGGCTCGAACGTGAAGATCACGAGCGTGCCCAGGACCGTGACGATCGTGAAGGCGAGGTACAGCGCGAGCTTGAGGACGAGGCGAGTGCCGTCACGCTCGGCGTAGTCGTTGATGATCGTGCGGACGCCGTTGGTGCCGTGGAACATGGCGAGCCACAGCATGAGCAGGTCCCAGATCTGCCAGAACGGCGAGGCCCACTTGCCGGCGACGAAGCCGAAGTCGATCGCGTGCACGCCCTCGCCGACCATGAGGTTGACGAAGAGGTGCCCGAAGATGAGGACGATCAGCACGACGCCGGAGGCGCGCATGAAGATCCAGCTGTACAGCTCGTAGTTGCTGCGCGTGGCCTTGCGGCGCTTGTACGGGTCGCGCGGGCTCGCGACCTCGACCGTGGGTGCGGCGGCCATCAGTGCCCCCCTCCGAAGACGTTCATCAGGTGGCGCGGCAGGAACCCGGCCATCGTCACGACGAAGAGGCCGACGACGACCCAGAGCATCGTGCGCTGGTACCGCGGGCCCTTGGACCAGAAGTCGACCAGGATGATGCGGATGCCGTTGAAGGCGTGGAAGACGATGGCCGCGACCAGGCCCGCCTCACCGATGCCCATGATCGGCGTCTGGTACGTCCCGATGACGGCGTTGTACGCCTCGGGCGAGACCCGCACGAGCGCCGTGTCGAGCACGTGCACGAGCAGGAAGAAGAAGATGAGCACGCCGGTCACGCGGTGCGCGACCCACGACCACATGCCTTCGCGGCCGCGGTAGAGCGTGCCGGCTGGTGCACTGGGCACTTTGGGGGCCTCCTGTGGCGAGATCAGGGGGAGATGTCACGTTCCGGCCGTGGTCCGGAACTCCCTCAGTCCGGACCCCGGGACCGTCGTCGGCATCGGTCTCAGGGCTTCCACCATAGTGACATCGACGTCATGATGCGGACCGCCGGGTGCGGCGGAACGGCCCCGTGCCGTGGGTTTGTGACTGATCCCACAGCCCGCGGGGGAACTGCGGCCCTCACTATGCTGGCCCTCATGGCCTCTTCGCCGCACGACTCCTCCGGCCCGTCCGGGTCGCCGATCCCCGGCTTCTTCGCCGTCGTCCCCGCGGGAGGCGCCGGCACCCGGCTGTGGCCGCTCTCGCGGGCGGGCTCCCCGAAGTTCCTGCTCGACCTCACCGGCTCGGGGCGCTCCCTGCTCCAGGCGACGGTCGACCGGCTCGTCCCGCTCGCGGGGGAGGAGGGCGTCGTGCTCGTCACGGGCGACCGGCACGTCGCGTCGGCGCGCACGCAGCTCCCGGGCCTGCCGGCCGAGAACGTGCTCGCGGAGCCGTCGCCCCGGGACTCGATGGCGGCCATCGGGCTCGCCGCGGCGGTGCTCGAGGAGCGGCACGGCGACGTCGTCGTCGGGTCGTTCGCCGCGGACCAGGTGATCACGGGTCGTGCCGCCTTCGAGTCCTCGGTGCGCGAGGCGGTGGAGGCGGCGCGCGCCGGGTACGTCGTGACGATCGGCATCGCGGCGTCGCGGCCGTCGACGGCGTTCGGGTACGTGCACAGCGGCGCCCCGCTCGGCGTCGCGGGCGCGCCGAGCGCGCAGCACGTGCGCGGCTTCACGGAGAAGCCGGACGCCGCGACCGCGCAGCGCTACCTCGCGTCCGGGGAGTACCGGTGGAACGCCGGCATGTTCATCGTGCGCTCGTCCGTGCTCCTCGGGCACCTCGCGGACCAGCGTCCCGAGCTCCACGACGGCCTGCGCGCGATCGCGGCCGCGTGGGACGGCCCCGACCGCGACCGCGTGCTCGCGGAGCGGTGGCCCGCGCTCGAGCGGATCGCGATCGACCACGCGGTGGCCGAGCCGGTCGCCGCGGTCGGGGGCGTCGCCGTCGTCCCCGGCACGTTCGGGTGGGACGACGTGGGCGACTTCAACTCCCTCGCCGCGCTCCTCCCGTCCGTCGACGGTGCCGGCTCCAAGGTGCTCGGCGACACGGGGCGCGTCGTGCGCCGCGAGAGCGCGGGCTCGGTCGTCGTGCCCGCGAGCGACCGCGTCGTGACCGTCCTCGGGCTCGACGACGTCGTCGTGGTCGACACCCCCGACGCGCTCCTCGTCACGACGCGGGCGCGCGCGCAGCAGGTGAAGTCGATGGTCGACACGGTGCGCGAGCTCGGGATGGACGAGCTCCTGTGAGCGCCGACGTGACCCTCGCCGCCCGCATCGGGGCCGCCGTCGCGCGCCACGTGGACGAGGTCGTGGCGATCCGCCGCGACATCCACGCCCACCCCGAGGTCTCGCGCGCCGAGACGCGCACCACGGCGCTGCTCGCCGACCGCCTGCGCGCGGCGGGACTCGAGCCGCGGCTCCTGCCGGGCACGGGGCTCGTGTGCGACGTCGGCCCGGAGCCGGGCACGACCGCCGCGGGCGTGCCCGACGGCGCGGCCGTCCCGGAGGGCCGCGTCGCCCTGCGTGCGGACATCGACGCGCTGCCGCTGCAGGACCGCTGCGGCCTCCCGTGGGCGTCGACCGTGCCCGGGGTCGCGCACGCGTGCGGCCACGACGTGCACACGGCCGTCGTGCTCGGTGCCGGGCTCGTGCTCGCGGACCTGCACGCGCAGGGCGAGCTGCGCCGCGGCGTGCGGCTCGTGCTCCAGCCCGCCGAGGAGGTCCAGCCGGGCGGGTCGCTCGACGTCCTCGCGGCCGGGGCGATGGACGGGGTCGATGAGATCTACGCCGTGCACTGCGACCCGAAGGTCGACGTGGGTCGCATCGGCACGCGGATCGGCCCGATCACGTCGGCGTCCGACGAGGTCTCCGTGACGATCGCCTCCCCGGGCGGCCACACGTCGCGACCGCACCTGACCGGCGACGTGGTGTACGCGCTGGGCCAGGTCATCACGCAGGTCCCCGCGGTGCTCGGCCGTCGGCTGGACCCGCGCTCGGGCGTGAACCTCACGTGGGGCGCCGTCCACGCGGGCTCCGCGCACAACGCCATCCCGAGCACCGGGACGGTCCGCGGCACCCTGCGCTGCCTGGACGTGCGCGCGTGGGAGTTCGCGGGGCAGGTGCTGCACGACGCGGTGGAGCAGGTCGTCGCGCCGTACGAGGTCGAGGTGACCGTGCACCACACGCGGGGCGTCCCGCCCGTCGAGAACGACGAGCGCTGCACCGGCCTGCTCGAGGCTGCCGCGCGCGACGTCCTGGGCCCGGACAGCGTCGTGCTCACCGAGCAGTCGCTCGGGGGCGAGGACTTCGCCTGGTACCTGACGAAGGTGCCCGGGGCGATGGCCCGCCTCGGCACGCGGACGCGGGGCGGGCGCAGCTACGACATCCACCAGGGCGACCTCCAGGTGGACGAGCGCGCGATCGGCCTGGGCATGCGGCTCCTCGCGCGCGTCGCCGCGGGCCAGGACGGGTGAACCGGTCCCGACCCGTGGACAGGGGTGTGTCACGCCTCAGACGCAAAGTGACGCTTGCATAACGAAGCGCCCGCGTTACCGGCAAGTAACGTGCTGGACCCCTCGGGCTGATTAGTCTTCGGTCCTATAGAGGCCGACGGACCGGTCCTCCCGTGCAACGGTGCTCGGGAGGGCCCAGGGGTCCTTCCCTGCGCGGCACTGCTACGAGAACGACAGGAGCTATCAGGTGAAGAGAGCGACTCAGGTCACCGCCCTCGCGGCGGTCGCCGCGCTCGCGCTGGCCGCGTGCGGCGCCGCGCCCGAGGACGACGAGACCACCGGCGGCGGCGACAGCACCGCGGGCGGCAACTCCGACTTCTCCGCGTGCATGGTCTCCGACGCCGGCGGGTTCGACGACCAGTCCTTCAACCAGTCGGGCTACGAGGGTCTCGAGAAGGCCAAGACGGAGCTCGGCATCACGACGCACGAGGTCGAGTCCCAGGCGGACACCGACTACGGCCCGAACATCGACAGCCTCGTCCAGCAGGGCTGCAACCTCATCATCGGCGTCGGCTTCCTGCTCGAGGACCCGATCCAGTCGGCGGCCGAGGCCAACACGGACGTGCACTTCGCCCTCATCGACTCGGCGTTCAGCAACCCGGGCGCCACGGCGGACGACCCGCCGGAGCCGGTCGAGATCGACAACGCGAAGCCGATCCTGTTCAACACCGCGGAGGCGGCGTTCCTCGCCGGCTACCTCGCGGCGGGCATGACGGAGACGGGCACGGTCGCCACGTTCGGCGGCATCCAGATCCCGTCGGTCGCCATCTTCATGGACGGCTACGTCGACGGCGTCGCGAAGTACAACGAGGACAACGGCACCGACGTCAAGGTCCTCGGCTGGGACAAGGAAGCGCAGACCGGCACGTTCACGGGCGACTTCGACAACCAGGCGAACGGCCAGAACGTCACGCAGGGCTTCATCGACCAGGGCGCGGACATCATCATGCCCGTCGCCGGCCCGGTCGGCCTCGGTGCCGCCGCGGCGGCCGAGAGCGGCGGCGCGAAGATCATCTGGGTCGACTCGGACGGCTTCCTCACGACGGACTACGGGAGCATCATCCTCACGTCCGTGATGAAGCAGATCGGCCCGGCGGTCTTCGACACCGTGAGCGAGTCGGCGGACGGCAACTTCACGAGCGAGCCGTACGTCGGCACGCTCGAGAACGAGGGCGTCGGCCTGGCGCCGTTCCACGACTTCGAGGACGCGGTCCCGGCCGAGCTGCAGGACCAGCTCGCCCAGTACCAGGAGCAGATCATCGCGGGCGACCTCGTCGTCGAGTCGCCGAACGCGCCGTGACGCGACGCTGAACCCGCCGGCCGCCCACGGGCGACCGGCACCGGTGGCCCGGGCCCAGCGCCCGGGCCACCGTCATGACGACGACGGTGTCGTCGGGGCCGCGACGACGCGCCGCGCTCCCGCGGGTGCGGTTCGATGGAGTACCTCGACGGGATCGAGGTCGACACCGCGGTACGACTGCGAAGCACGAGGAGAGGCAGACCGGTGAAGCTGGAGCTGCGAGGGATCACGAAGGTCTTCGGGTCCCTGGTCGCCAACGACCACATCGACCTGGTCATCGAGCCCGGCGAGATCCATGCCCTGCTCGGGGAGAACGGGGCGGGCAAGAGCACGCTCATGAACGTGCTGTACGGGCTGTACGACCCGGACGACGGACAGATCCTCGTCGACGACGTGCCCGTGCAGTTCGCCGGCCCGGGCGACGCGATGGCCGCGGGCATCGGCATGGTGCACCAGCACTTCATGCTGGTCCCGGTGTTCACGGTCGCCGAGAACGTCGCGCTGGGGCACGAGCCCGTGAAGGGCGCGGGTCTCATCGACGCGCGGCGCGCGCGCCGCCTCGTCCAGGAGATCTCGGACCGGTTCGGGTTCGAGGTGAACCCGGACGCGATGGTCGAGGACATCCCCGTCGGCGTGCAGCAGCGCGTCGAGATCATCAAGGCCCTGTCGCGCGACGCGCGCGTCCTCATCCTCGACGAGCCGACCGCGGTCCTCACGCCGCAGGAGACGGACGAGCTCATCGCGATCATGCGCGAGCTCAAGGCGGCGGGGACGTCGATCGTCTTCATCACGCACAAGCTGCGCGAGGTGCGCGCCGTCGCCGACCGCATCACGGTCATCCGCCGCGGCAAGGTCGTCGGCACCGCCGACCCGAGCGCGAGCGAGACCGAGCTCGCGTCCCTCATGGTCGGCCGGTCCGTCTCCCTCGGGGTCGACAAGGCGCCCGCGGAGGACGGTGACACCACGTTCCACGTCGACGAGCTCACGGTCATGGACGACGCCGGCACGGCCGTCGTCGACCGCGTGAGCCTGGAGGTCGCGCGCGGCGAGATCCTCGTCGTCGCGGGGGTCCAGGGCAACGGCCAGACCGAGCTCACGGAGACGATCGTCGGGCTGCGCAAGCCGGTCGCGGGCTCGATCCTGCTCGACGGCAAGGAGCTCGTGGGGCGCAGCGTGTCCCAGGTGCTCGAGGCGGGCGTGGGCTACGTGCCCGAGGACCGCAGCACCGACGGGATCATCGGGACGTTCTCCGTCGAGGAGAACCTCGTGCTCGACCTCGTGACGTCCGCGCCCTACTCGCGCGGCGGCGCGCTCGCGCGCGGCACGATCCGCGCGAACGCGGAGCAGCGCATCGGCGAGTTCGACGTGCGCACCCAGTCGGTCGAGACCCCGGCGGGCACGCTCTCCGGCGGCAACCAGCAGAAGGTCGTCCTCGCGCGCGAGATGTCGCGCCCGCTGCGCCTGTTCATCGCGTCGCAGCCGACGCGCGGCCTCGACGTCGGCTCGATCGAGTTCGTGCACCGGCGCATCGTGCAGGAGCGCGACAACGGCACCCCCGTGATCATCGTGTCGACGGAGCTCGACGAGGTGCTCGCCCTCGCCGACCGGATCGCCGTCATGTACCGCGGCCGCGTCGTCGGGGTCGTGCCCGGCGACACCGACCGCGACGTCCTCGGCCTCATGATGGCCGGGGTCCCGCTCGAGGAGGCCGTCGTGCAGGCCGCCGAGCACCACACGACCCTCGGCGAGGCGGACGCCGTCGCCGAGGACGCGCCGTCGGGCGCCGCACAGGACGCGGCCGCCGCCCGCGAGGAGGAGATCCAGTGACCCAGCAGGCCACGCCCGAGGACGCGTCGGCGCTCCCGCCGACGGCGGCACCGCCGAGCGACCCCCAGAAGCCGGAGGCGCCGGCCGGGCAGGGCGTCCTGCGCGAGATGCTCGAGAGCAGCTGGCTCGTCTCGCTGCTCGCGATCGTCGCCGCGCTGATCCTGGGCGGCGTCCTCATCGCGGCCGCCGACCCCGCGGTCCAGGAGGCGGCGTCCTACTTCTTCGCGCGCCCCTCGGACTTCTTCCAGGCCGTCTGGGACGCGGTGTTCGGCGCGTACGCCGCGCTCTTCCAGGGCGCGGTCCTCAACGTCGACGCGCCCGACGTCTCGCGGGCGCTGCGCCCCCTCACCGAGACGATGACGGTCGCGACGCCGCTCATCCTCGCGGGCCTCGGGCTCGGCATCGGCTTCCGCGCGGGCCTGTTCAACATCGGTGCGCAGGGCCAGATCATCCTCGGCGGCATCTTCGCCGGGTTCGTCGGCTGGACGTTCGCGCTCCCGCCGGGGCTGCACCTCCTGCTCGCCGTGCTGGGCGCCGCGCTCGGCGGGGCTCTGTGGGCGAGCATCGCGGGCGTGCTCAAGGCCCGCACGGGCGCCCACGAGGTGATCGTCACGATCATGCTCAACAACATCGCGATCTACCTCGTCGCGTACCTGCTCACGACAAAGCCGTTCCAGGCGCCGGGCAGCTCCAACCCGATCAGCCCGCGCATCCCGGGGAACGCGCAGTTCCCGCTGCTGCTGGGCGAGGGCTTCCGCCTCCACGCGGGGTTCGTCCTCGCGCTGCTCGTCGCGGTCGGCGTGTGGTGGCTCATGGAGCGCTCGACGCTCGGCTTCCGCTTCCGCGCCGTCGGCGAGAACCCGCACGCGGCCCGGACGGCAGGCATGTCGGTCCCGTGGACGACGGTGTGGGTCATGGCCATCGCGGGCGCGCTCGCGGGCCTCGCGGGCAGCGCGCAGGTCCTCGGCACGGAGCACGTCCTCACGGCCGGCGTCGCGGCGAGCTTCGGGTTCGACGCGATCACGGTGGCGCTGCTCGGGCGGTCCCGTCCGCTCGGGACGGTGCTCGCCGGCCTGCTGTTCGGCGCACTGCGCGCGGGCGGGTTCGTCATGCAGGCCCGCACGGGGACGCCGATCGACATCGTCCTCGTCGTGCAGTCGCTCATCGTGCTCTTCATCGCCGCGCCGCCGCTCGTGCGGGCGATCTTCCGCCTCCCGACCCCGGGCGGCCCGACGCGCGCCGAACGGCAGGCAGCCCGCCGCCGCGCGAAGGCCGTCCCGACCACGACGACCACCCAGGAGGCCGGAGCATGAGCACCGCGACCACCACCCCGGCACCGGCCGCCGCGCCGGAGCGCGCGGCCAAGCCCCTGCCGCCCATCAGCTGGAAGGCCCCGGTGGCGTACGGGGTCATCGGGCTGCTGGCCCTCGTCGTCTTCGCGCTGCTCCCCGCGGGCGGCCAGCAGACGACGTTCCGCCTCTCGACGGCGAAGGACTTCTTCCAGATCGAGCCGATCACGGTGAGCTCCACGGGGGCGGCGCTGTTCCTGTCGATCCTCGCGCTGCTCCTCGCCGGCCTGTCGTTCTGGGCCGCGCGCGACCGGCGCAAGGTCGGCGTGTGGCTGCCGATCGTGTACGGCGTCGCGATCGTCTTCGCGTTCCTCTCCTGGGCCGGGGCCGGGAAGTCGGCGATCCCGCTGACGGGCCTGCTCCAGGGCTCGCTCTTCCTCGCGGTCCCGCTCGTGTTCGGCGCGCTGTCCGGCGTGCTGTGCGAGCGCGTCGGCATCATCAACATCGCGATCGAGGGCCAGCTCCTCGCGGGGGCCTTCCTCGCCGCGGTCGTCGCCTCGCTCACGTCGTCGGCGTACGCCGGCCTCATCGCCGCGCCGATCGCGGGCGCGCTCGTGGGCGTGCTGCTCGTGATCTTCTCGGTGAAGTACTGGGTGAACCAGATCATCGTCGGCGTCGTGCTCAACGTGCTGGTCGTCGGCGTGACGAGCTACCTCTACTCGACGGTCCTCAGCGCGGACCCGGCGACGTGGAACTCGCGCAACCCGCTGCCCGTCATCGAGATCCCGGTGCTGTCGCAGATCCCGGTCGTCGGGCCGGTGCTGTTCCGCCAGACCCTCCTCGTGTACCTCATGTACGTGGTCGTGATCCTGCTGCAGGTCTTCCTGTTCCGCAGCCGCTGGGGCCTGCGCCTGCGCGCGGTCGGCGAGCACCCGAAGGCGGCCGACACCGTCGGCATCAAGGTCAACGCGACGCGCGTGCGCAACACGATCCTCGGCGGCGCGGTCGCCGGCCTCGGCGGCGCGTTCTTCACCGTCGCCGCGGGGCTCGCCTTCGGCAAGGAGATGACGGGCGGCAAGGGCTTCATCGCGCTCGCCGCGATGATCCTCGGGCGCTGGAACCCCGTCGGCGCGCTCGTCGCGGCGCTCCTGTTCGGGTTCTCGGACAACCTCCAGACGGTGCTCGGCATCGTCGGGACGCCGATCCCGAGCCAGATCATGCTCATGACGCCGTACGTCGTGACGATCTTCGCCGTCGCCGGCCTCGTCGGGCGCGTGCGCCCGCCGGCCGCCGAGGGCATCCCCTACGTCAAGTGAGGACGGCATGACGGACGTGCACGACGGCGGCACCCGGCCGGGCGGGGGGACGGACCCGGACGGGTCCGCCGCCGGGCCGGCCGTCGACTGGGACGCGCTGCGCACCGCGGCGCGCGACATCATGACCCGCGCCTACGCGCCGTACTCGGGCTTCCCCGTGGGCGCGGCCGCGCTCGTGGACGACGGCCGCGTCGTCGTCGGCTGCAACGTGGAGAACGCCGCGTACGGCGTGACGCTGTGCGCGGAGTGCTCGCTCGTGAGCTCGCTCGTCGGCTCGGGCGCCGGCCGCCTCGTCGCGTTCGCGTGCGTCGACAAGCACGGCGCGCCGCTCATGCCGTGCGGCCGGTGCCGCCAGCTCCTGTGGGAGCACGGGGGGCCCGACCTGCTGGTCGAGACGGTGCGTGGTATCAAGACGATGAGGGACGTGCTGCCCGACGCCTTCGGGCCCGAGGATCTGGAGGAGCGCTCGTGACCAGCGACGACGTGGCCACGCAGGACGGCATCGAGGACGACGGCGAGGACCGCGGCACCGAGGGGCCGGCGCCGGAGGCGTTCGACGCGGTCGACGTCATCCGGACCAAGCGCGACGGGGCGCGGCTCGCGCCCGAGCAGATCGACTGGGTGATCGACGCCTACACGCGCGGCGTGGTGGCCGAGGAGCAGATGGCCGCCCTCGCGATGGCGATCTACCTCAACGGCATGGACCGCGCCGAGATCGGCCGCTGGACGCAGGCGATGATCGCGTCGGGCGAGCGCATGGACTTCTCGGGGCTCTCGCGCCCGACGGCGGACAAGCACTCGACCGGGGGAGTCGGCGACAAGATCACGCTGCCCCTCGCGCCGCTCGTCGCGGTGTACGGCGTCGCGGTGCCGCAGCTCTCCGGCCGCGGCCTGGGCCACACGGGCGGCACGCTCGACAAGCTCGAGGCGATCCCCGGCTGGCGCGCGGCGCTGACCAACGCACAGATGATGAACGCGCTCGAGCACGTCGGCGCCGTGATCTGCCAGGCGGGCTCGGGCCTGGCGCCCGCGGACCGCCTCCTCTACGCGTTGCGCGACGTCACGGGCACGGTCGAGTCGATCCCGCTCATCGCGAGCTCGATCATGAGCAAGAAGATCGCGGAGGGCACGGGCGCTCTCGTGCTCGACGTCAAGGTCGGCTCGGGCGCCTTCATGAAGGAGCTCGGCTCGGCGCGCGAGCTCGCGCGCACGATGGTCGACCTCGGGACCGACGCCGGCGTGCGCACGGTCGCGCTGCTCACCGACATGTCGACCCCGCTCGGCCTCACCGCGGGCAACGCGCTCGAGGTGCGCGAGTCCGTCGAGGTGATGAAGGGCGAGGGGCCGCAGGACGTCGTCGACCTCACCGTCGCGCTCGCGCTCGAGATGCTCGCCGGGGCGGGCCGCCCGCAGGACGAGGACGACGTGCGCCACGCCCTCCTGGGCGGGCGCGCGCTCGACAAGTGGCGCGAGATGATCGCGGAGCAGGGCGGCGACTCGCGCGCCCCGCTGCCCGTCGCGCGCGAGCGCGAGCACGTCGTGGCCGACCGCGACGGGGTGCTCGAACGGCTCGACGCGTACGCTGTCGGGGTCGCCGCGTGGCGCCTCGGGGCAGGCCGGGCCCGCAAGGAGGACCCGGTGCAGGCGGGCGCGGGCGTCGAGCTGTTCGCCAAGCCCGGGGACACCGTCCGCAAGGGCCAGCACCTCATGACCCTGCACACCGACACCCCGGAGCGCTTCGAGCGCGCGGTGCAGGCCCTCGACGGCGCATGGTCCGTCGCGGAGCCCGGCACCGTGGTCGAGCGCGGCTCGGTCGTCCTGGACCGCGTCGACTGAGCGTGTCGGCCGACGAGCAGGGCCCGCCCGAGCCGGCCGACACGCGCCGGCCGCGGTCGGTCTACGGCGTGGGGACCGAGCCCGACGCGCGGTTCAGCCTCGCCAACGAGCGCACCGCCCTCGCGTGGGTGCGCACCGGGCTGGGCCTGGTCGCGGGCGGCGTCGCGCTGACGTCGTTCGCGACGTTCGCGGGCATGGCGGGCCTGCTCGACGTCGTCGCGGGCGTCGCGTGCCTCGCCGGCGCCGGGTTCGCGGGCTACGCGCTCGTGTCGTGGCGCCGTAACGAGCGGGCCCTGCGGCTGCGGTGGCGCCTCCCGGCGCCGAGCGGCCTGCCGGTGCTCGTCGTCGGCGTCGTCGTGCTGGCCCTGCTGCTCGCGGGCTACGCCGTCGGGGCGGCGACCGGAGGGTGAGCGTGCCGGCGGGGGAGCCCGGCGCCGTGCCGCCGCGGGACGAGGGGCTGCAGCCCGAGCGCACGGCGCTCGCGTGGCAGCGCACGGTGCTCGGGGTCGTGGTCGGTGCGCTCGTGCTCGCCGCCGCCGGGCTGCGCTCCGGCTCCGTGGTCACGGTGTGCGCGGCGGTCGCGGTGGCCGTGCTCGCGCTCGTCCCCGCGGTGCTGCGCCCGCCGACCGGCGGGCTCCCGCGCGACGGGCGGCTCCGCTCGTGGTCGTTCCTCGTGCGCGTCGGCGGCCTCGTCGTCGTGCTCGCCCTCGTGGGCGCGGCCTGGGCGTTCGGCCGGGTCCTCGGCGGTGCCGCGTGAGGCGCGGGCCGGGGGCGCTGCGGGCGACCGACGTCGCGCGCCTCCTCCCGGCACGCACCCTGCCGCCGTCCCCGCCGCCCGGCGTCTACGCGCCCGACGCCGCGACCCCCCACGTGCTCGACCTCGCGCGCCGCGCGGGGCACCCCGAGCCCCGCGTGCGCGCGCTCGCGACGACCCTCGACGGGCTGCGGCCCGCGGACCGGCGTGCCGTCGTCGACCCGCTGCGCCGGCTCGACGGACCTGGCGAAGGGCCCGCGGTCCGGCCGCTGGAGATCGCGGGCGCGCCCGCCCGCCAGACCGACGGGACGACGTGCGGGTCGGCCGTGCTGGGCCTCCTCGCCGCGGCCGGCGACCCGGTGCTCGCCCTGTGGCTCGCCACCGGGCTGCGCCCGGGGGACGCCGCGCGGCACGACCCGTCGGACGCTCGCGCCCGGGGCGGCGTCGAGCGGTTCAGGACGCTCCAGCAGGCGCTCAAGCGCCGCACGAACCGGCGCGCGCTCGGGCCGCTGCCGTGGCCCGCGGCGCTCGGGACGCCGCCCTGGGGCGCCGCCCGGACCGCACGCCACGCGGACGTGCGGTTCGTGGACCGGGTCGTCGCGGGGCCGGGCGCGGAGCGTGTCGTGGGCGCCGCGCTCGCGGCGGCGGCGCGCGGCGTGCCCGTGCCGCTCTTCACCGGGGGAGACCTCGCGCTCGGGCTCGCGACCGCCGTCCCGCGCCACGTCGTGCTCCTCACCGACGCCGACGCCGGGGCGGGATGGTGCCGGGTCTACGAGCCGTCGTCGGGCACGCTCCGCACCGTCGCGGCGGGCGCGCTCCTCGACGGTGCCCGGGTGCCCGCCGTGCGCCGCGCGCTCGGGGGCTGGCCGCACGTGTGCTGGGCGCTCCTGCCCGACGGCCGCGCTGGCGAGGGGGCGCGCCCGGCGGCAGGATGGGCGCAGCCGCCACGACCGTGGTGAGCACGCCGATCGTCGAGGAGGAGTCGCGATGAGCACCGTGCCCGGGAACGACGCATGGCGGGACGCCGGACTGGACGAGCAGGGCGAGGACGCCGTCAGCCTGGTGGAAGAGGTCGAGGACGACGACCCCGGGGTCGAGGACCCCGTGCACGAGGTCGACGAGTACCAGCCGCGGACCCCACGCCCCGACCTGGAGGGCGAGGCCGCCGAGGCCGACGTCGTCGAGCAGGCGTCCGCCGTGCCGGGCGGCGACGACGACTACGCCTGACCGTCCGCACCCGGTCGGTGCGCTCGGCGCGAGGCGGGGCGTACCGGCCGGTACCGTGAGCGCATGACCACCGAGAACGCCCCGCTGACGGTCGACGTCATCCGCGCGCTGCCCAAGGTCGTGCTGCACGACCATCTTGACGGCGGGCTCCGCCCCGCCACGATCCTCGAGCTCGCCGCCGACGTGGGGCACCAGCTCCCCGCGGACGACGCCGAGGCGCTCGGCGCCTGGTTCGCGGAGTCCGCGGACTCCGGGTCGCTCGTGCGCTACCTCGAGACGTTCGACCACACGATCGCCGTCATGCAGACGCGCGACGCCCTCGCCCGCGTGGCGCGCGAGGCGGTGCTCGACCTCGCGCGCGACGGCGTCGTGTACGCCGAGCAGCGCTGGGCGCCCGAGCAGCACCTCCAGCGCGGCCTCACCCTCCAGGAGACGGTCGACGCCGTGCAGTCCGGCATCGAGCAGGGCGTCGCCGAGGCGGCCGCCGAGGGGCGGACCATCCGCGTCGGGCAGCTCGTCACCGCGATGCGGCACGCCGACCGCTGGTCGGAGATCGCGGAGCTCGCCGTCGCGAACCGCGGGAACGGCGTCGTCGGGTTCGACATCGCGGGCGCCGAGGACGGCTTCCCGCCCTCGCGCCACGTCGAGATCTGGCGCTACCTGGCCGAGCAGAACTTCCCCGTGACGATCCACGCGGGGGAGGCGGCGGGCCCGCAGTCGATCGCCGAGGCCGTGCACCTGGGCCAGGCGAGCCGCATCGGCCACGGCGTGCGCATCGTCGAGGACATCGCGTTCGACCCGGAGTTCCCGCACAGCGCCGAGGGCGAGCCCGGGACGGCCGCGCTCGGCCTCCTCGCGCACTGGGTGCGCGACCACCAGATCCCGCTCGAGCTGTGCCCGTCGTCGAACGTGCAGACCGGGGCGGCGACGTCGATCGCCGACCACCCGATCACCCGCCTCAAGGAGCTCGACTTCGCGGTCACGCTCAACACCGACAACCGGCTCATGTCGCGCACGACGATGACCCAGGAGATGGCGCTCCTCGTCGAGCACGCCGGCTGGACCATCGACGACCTCGCGGACGTCACGATGACCGCCGCGTGGAGCGCGTTCGTGCACCACGACGAGCGTCGTGCGCTCGTCGACGACGTGATCCTCCCCGGCTACCAGCAGATCGAAGGAGCCCAGCTGTGAGCGACGCGACCGGCACGCAGCCCCTGGACGCGGCGGGCCTGGCCCGCTTCGTCGACCACACGCTGCTCAAGCCCGAGGCCACCCCCGCGGACGTCGCGGCGCTCGTCGAGGAGGGCGTCCGCCTGGGCGTCTACTCCGTGTGCGTCTCCCCGTCGATGCTGCCCCTGGACCCGGCGACCACGCGCGAGCGCGGGCTGCTCGTCGCGACGGTGTGCGGCTTCCCGTCGGGCAAGCACCACAGCGACGTCAAGGCGTTCGAGGCCGCCCGGTCCGTCCGCGACGGCGCCGACGAGGTCGACATGGTCATCGACGTCGGCGCGGCCAAGGCCGGCGCCTGGGACGCGGTGCGCGACGACGTCGCGGCCGTCCGTGCCGCCGTCCCTGCGGACAGGGTCCTCAAGGTCATCATCGAGTCCGCCGCGCTCACGGACCACGAGATCGTCGAGGCGTGCCGCGCGTCCGAGGCGGCGGGCGCGGACTTCGTCAAGACCTCGACCGGGTTCCACCCCGCGGGCGGTGCGTCGACGCACGCCGTCTCGATCATGGCCGAGACCGTCGGCGGTCGCCTCGGCGTCAAGGCGTCGGGCGGCGTCCGCACGCTCGCCGACGCCCTCGCGATGATCGAGCACGGCGCCACGCGCCTCGGGCTGTCCGGTACCGCCGCCGTCCTCGCGGGGTTCGGCGGCGCGGACGCCCCCGCCGGCGGGGACGCGGGCTACTGACGCCGTGGCACGTCTCCTCGACCTGTTCCTGGCGGAGGCGGGACCGGCCACCCGCGCGCGGGTGGCCGCATGGTCGGCCTCGGGCGACGGCTGGACCGAGATTCCCGGAGACGTCGTGGACGTCGAGCTCTTCCGGGCGGAGCGCGTCGCCGTGATCGCCGGGGTCCTCCCGCCCGACGGCGAGGAGCGGGTACCGCTGGACGCGTTCCTCGCCGCCGTCGCGCAGGCCTGACGAGCCGGGGTCCCCGGTCACCGGAACGTTCCGGCGACCGGGGACCCCGGCTCGTGGTGGCTCAGAGGCCGAGCGCGCGCGTCATGTCGGCCTTGACGCGGTCGAGGCGGTCGCGGGCGAAGGCCCGGGCCGCGGTGAGGTCGTCGTGCGAGGCGTCCGGGGCGACCGGGACCACGACCTCGAGGTAGCACTTGACCTTCGGCTCCGTGCCGCTCGGGCGCACGATGACGCGCGTGCCGTCCGCGGTGAGGATCCGCACGCCGTCCGTCGGCGGGAGCCCGTCCAGGCCCGCGGAGAGGTCGGTGACGTCGGAGACGCCGGCCCCCGCGAGGGTGCGCGGGGGAGCGGCCCGCAGGTGGGCCATCGTCTCGCCGATGCGGTCGAGGTCCTCGAACCGGGCGGAGAGCTGGTCGCTCACGTGCAGGCCGTGGGCGCGCGCCAGGTCGTCGAGCGCGTCGACGATCGAGCGCCCCTCGGCCTTGAGGCGGTTCGCGAGCTGCGCGACGAGCAGCGCCGCGCTGATGCCGTCCTTGTCCCGGACGTGGGCCGGGTCGACGCAGTAGCCGAGCGCCTCCTCGTAGCCGAACACGAGGCCGTCGACGCGCGAGATCCACTTGAACCCGGTGAGCGTCGTCGCGAAGCCGAGCCCGTGCGCGGCCGCGATCTTGCCCAGCAGCCGCGACGACACGATCGAGCAGGCGAGCACGCCTCTCGGGGCGCCCGACGCGGCGACGCGGCGCGCGACGTCGTCGCCCAGGAGCGCGCCGACCTCGTCGCCGTGCAGCATGCGCCAGCCGTTCGACCGGGCCGTCTCCGCGCCCTGGTAGGTCCCGACGCGCGGGTCGAGCACCGCGACGGCGCACCGGTCGGCGTCGGGGTCGTTGGCGAGCACGACGTCGGCCGCCGCGTCCTGCGCGACGGCGAGCGCGAGGTCCATCGCGCCCGGCTCCTCCGGGTTGGGGAACGCGACGGACGGGAAGTCGGGGTTCGGGTCGAGCTGCTCCTCGACCGGCACGACCGTCGTGAAGCCCGCGTCGCGCAGGACGTGCGCGACCGTCTCGCCGCCCACGCCGTGCAGCGCCGTGGTGACGACCTTGAGCTCGCGCCGTGCGCCGTCGGACAGCGCGAGGACCGACCGCTCGTAGGCGACGACGACCTCGCGGTCCAGCACGGTCCACCCGGACGACGCGCGCGGGACGGACCGCGCCGGCCCGACGGCCGCGATCGCGGCGGCGATGTGCGCGTCGTAGGGCGGGACGATCTGGGCGCCCTGGCCGGAGTCGGTGACGACGCGGCCGCCGAGGTAGACCTTGTACCCGTTGTCGGCAGGCGGGTTGTGGCTCGCGGTCACCATGACACCCGCGTCGGCGCCGAGGTGGCGCACCGCGAAGGCGAGGACGGGCGTCGGCAGGGCCGACGGCAGGACGAGCACGTCGAGGCCCGCCGCGGTGAGCACGGCCGCGCTGTCCACCGCGAAGGTGCGGGAGCGGTGCCGCGCGTCGAACCCGACGACGACGCGCGGTCGCGCCGCGCCGCCCGCGCCCGCCGGGCCCAGGGTGTCGAGCAGGTAGGCGCCCAGGCCCGCGGCCGCCCGGATCACGACCGCGCGGTTCATGCGGTGCGGCCCCGCCTCCATGCGCCCGCGCAGGCCCGCCGTGCCGAACTCGAGCGGGCCGGAGAACCGGTCCTGCAGGTCGGCGAGCGCCCGCACGCGCACGTCGTGCTTGCGCGGGTCGGGGGAGTCGACGAGCTCGAGCAGACGGCGCAGCTCGTCCTGGTCGCTCGCGTCGACGTCGTCGTCGATCCACGCCGTGACGCGCGCGAGGAACGCCGCGTGGTCGGTCCCCGGGTCGAAGGTCGGGTCGTCGGCCGGGTCGGCCCGGTGCCCCGCAGTGCGGTCCGTCATGTCACACCAGCTTCGCGATGTCGGCCAGGAGGGCGCTGATCCGGGGTCCCGCGGCCTGGCCGGCCTCGATGACCTCGGCGTGGGAGAGCGGCGTCGGGCTGATCCCGGCGGCGAGGTTCGTCACGAGCGAGACGCCGAGCACCTCCAGGCCGCAGTGCCGGGCCGCGATGGCCTCGAGCGTCGTGGACATGCCGACGAGGTCGGCGCCGAGGACCCCGGCCATCCGCACCTCGGCGGGCGTCTCGTAGTGCGGCCCGGGGAACTGGGCGTACACGCCCTCGGGCAGCGTCGGGTCGACGCGGTGCGCGAGCTCGCGCAGGCGCGGCGAGTACACGTCGGTCAGGTCGACGAACGTCGGCCCCTCCAGCGGGCTGCGGGCCGTGAGGTTGATGTGGTCGGAGAGGAGGACGGGAGTGCCCGCGCCCCACTCCTGGTTGAGCCCGCCGCAGCCGTTCGTGAGGATGAGCGTCTCCGCGCCCGTCGCGGCGGCCGTGCGCACGCCGTGCACGACGGCGCGCACCCCCTTGCCCTCGTACAGGTGCGTGCGCGAGCCGAGCACGAGGGCGTGCCGCACGGAGCCGTCGGCGCGCTCGACCCGGATGGACCGCGTCACCGAGAGGTGGCCCGCGACCGCGGGTGCGGAGAAGCCGGGGATCTCGTGCGTCGGGACCTCGGCGACGACCTCGCCGAGCAGCTCCGCGGCGCCGCCCCAGCCCGACCCGAGCACGAGGGCCATGTCGTGGCCCTCGACCCCGGTGGCCTGCGCGATGTGGTCGGCCGCGGCCCGGGCCACGAGGAAGGGGTCGGTCGCGGGATCGTCGAGCGGGGGTGTGCTCGGAGGCGTCGTCGTCATGGTCGCAAGGCTAGTCCGTCCCCGGGCCCGCGACCTGACGAGCACCGCCGTCCCGTGCGGCGCGCCGGACCTGCCGCGACGTCTCGCATGCTGACACCGAGGGACGCGACGGCCTGACAGAATGTCCGGCGTGACGCACGTGAGCATGGACTCCTCGACCGCCCCGGACAGCACCCGCATCGTCGTCGTGGGGGGTGGGCCCGGCGGCTACGAGGCCGCCCTCGTCGCCCGTCGCCTCGGCGCCGACGTCACCGTCGTCGAGCGCCACGGGCTCGGCGGCGCGGCCGTCCTGACGGACGTCGTCCCCTCGAAGACGCTCATCGCCACCGCCGACTGGATGACGATCGCCGAGCGCGCCGCCGAGCTCGGCATCCGCCTCCCCGTCGACACGGCCAAGGCGCAGCACCCCGCGATGCGGCGGCACATCGTCGACCTCGAGGCCGTGAACACGCGCGTCATGGCGCTCGCGGCGGCGCAGTCCGCCGACATCCACGCGCGGCTCGAGCGCGAGGGCGTGCGCGTCGTCATCGGCGAGGGCCGGCTCGACGGCCCCGAGCGCGTCGTGGTCGACGCGCCCGACGGCACCGACGGCCCGCTCGTGCTCGACGCGGACGTCATCCTGCTCGCGCTCGGCGCGACGCCACGCGTGCTCCCGACCGCGCAGCCCGACGGCGAGCGCATCCTCACGTGGACGCAGCTCTACAACCTCTCCGAGCTCCCGGAGCGGCTCGTCGTCGTGGGGTCGGGCGTCACCGGCGCCGAGTTCGCGGGCGCGTACAACGCGCTGGGCTCGGACGTCGTGCTCGTGTCGAGCCGTGACCGCGTGCTCCCCGGCGAGGACGCCGACGCCGCCGAGCTGCTCGAGGGCGTGTTCCGCTCGCGCGGCATGACGGTCATGTCCCGCTCGCGCGCCGAGTCCGCCGAGCGCACCGAGGACGGCGTGCGCGTCACGCTCTCCGACGGCCGCGTCGTCGAGGGCTCGCACGTGCTCATCGCCGTCGGCGCGATCCCCTCGACGAGCGGCATCGGCCTCGAGGAGGCCGGGGTCCGGCTCACGCCCAGCGGGCACGTCGAGGTCGACAAGGTGTCGCGCACGTCGGTGCGCGGGATCTACGCCGCGGGCGACTGCACCGGCGTGCTGCCCCTCGCGTCCGTCGCGGCGATGCAGGGCCGCGTCGCCATGTCGCACGCGCTCGGCGACGCCGTCGTGCCGATCAAGCTGCGCACCGTCGCGGCGAACATCTTCACCGCGCCCGAGATCGCGACCGTCGGGTACAGCGAGGAGCAGCTCAAGGCGCAGAGCAGCAAGTACGTCACGACCGTCCTGCCGCTCGCGCGCAACCCGCGCGCCAAGATGCTCGGGATGCGCGACGGCTTCGTCAAGCTGTTCGCCCACCCGGAGGCGGGGGTCGTGCTGGGCGGCGTGGTCGTCGCGCCGCGCGCGAGCGAGCTCGTGTTCCCCATCACGCTCGCGGTCTCGCACCGCCTCACGGTCGACGACGTCGCGTCGGCCTTCACCGTCTACCCGTCGCTCAGCGGCTCGATCGCCGAGGTGGCGCGCATGCTGCACCACCGGGAGGACTGAGCACTCGGCGGTCCCGGCGGGCGCGGCGCCTCAGCCGAGCGCGGCGACCAGCCGACGGGCGCTCGCGGCGGGGTCCTCGGTGCCCGTGACGAGCGTGCGGTGCGCGAGGCTCCGCGTGCCCGGGTCGTCGAACCACTCGGCGAGGAAGTCGTGCCCCGCGGGTCGCCAGTCGGTGCCCTTGGCGGCGAGGGAGCGGGCGCGCAGCACGCCGAGCGCGTGCTCGCGGTCGGTGCTCGGCAGCACGAGGACGACGTGCGGGACGGGCGCGAGCGCGGCGCGGACGCGGGCGAGCTGCGCGGGGTCGGTGTACGACGCGTGCCCCGCGCCGAGCGCCAGCACCGAGCCCGGGTGCTCCGCGACCGCGCGCTCCGTCGCGTGCGCGCGGGCCGGCTCCCACTCGCGCTCGGCCGCCACGCGGCCCACCACGCCGACGCGCTCGACGAGGCGCTCGACGCTCCAGCCGACCTCCGGGTAGTAGCGGTCGGCCACGGCGTCGAGGTCGACGAACGGCACCCCGAGCCGCTGCGCGACGAGCGCGCCGAGCGTCGACTTGCCGGTCGCCGCGGGACCGAGCAGGACGAGGACGGGCGCCGAGGGACGAGCGTCCGGCACGTCAGAGCCGTCCGTCGAGACGCAGGCTCCCGTCGGCCCAGGCGAGCTCGGTGAGCTGGAAGCCGGGGAACGTGTGCTCGAGCACGCCGCCCAGGAGCGCCTGCACGTCGACCGCGACGCGCGCCTCGGGCAGCACGCGCACGGCCTCGGGCGGCAGGCCGTGCGAGCGCAGGGCGCCCTGCAGCGGCGCCTCGACGAAGCCGAGGAGCTTGTGGGCGGGCAGGCCGGCCGCGCTCGCCTCGACCGCGAGCACCGCCGTGCCCGCGACGACGGACTCCACCCGCAGCGTCGCGCGGACGACCGGGACGAGCCGGGCCGCGAGCCGGAGGGCCGACGGCGGGTCGGGCACCTCGCGCAGGTCGACGACGACCCGCACGTCGTCGCCCTCGCTCGCGACCGACCGCACGTACGGCGGCAGGCCGCCCGTCGCGCGGGCGATCTCGACGGCCTCGGTCACGGTCAGCTCGATGCGCACCCGTCGACCCTAACCCGCCGCCCCGCGCCCGGGTCGGGCCGCGGGCGCCGGGATCCCGGGCCGAGGTGGCCGGGACGGGTCTCAGTCCTGCGCGCGGAGCTCGGCGAGCAGCGGGCGGTGGTCGGACGCCGTGACGTCGAGGACCTCGACCGACCGGAACGTCACCGCGGGGGAGCCGAGGACCCAGTCGATCCGGTGCGCCGGGGCCACGGCGGGCGACGTGAGCGCCGCGGGGTCGCCCGCGACGTCCTGCCCGCTCTCGAGACCGGCGTCCTCGAGGAGGGCGATCTCGTCCCAGCCGGGTTCCGCGTTGAGGTCGCCCGCCAGGACGTACGCGTCCCCGACCTGCTCCGCGGCGAGGAGCGCGTCGAGCTGGTCGAGCCGGGTCGGGGTGTTCTCCTCGCGGTGCTGCACGTGCACCGACGTGACGCGCACCGGGACGCCCGCGGCGTCGACCGTCGCGGAGACGGCCGAGCGCTCCTGGGGACCGGCGCCGTAGGGGAGGGCGTGGCGCACGACGTCGGTGAGGTCGCCCCGCAGCGGGTCCCAGAGGATCGCGTTGCCGAACTGGCGGTCGGCCGCGGGCGCGAAGACGACCCGCATGCCGGTCGCGCGCGCGAGGTACGTCGCCATGTCGGCGCCGCCGCCGAGCACCCAGCCGCGGGACACCTCCTGGAGCGTCACGACGTCGGCCCCGGACTCCGTGATCGTCGCCGCCATCTCGTCGAGCCGGACCGACGGGTCGGCGCTCACGCCGTAGTGCAGGTTCCAGTCCAGCAGCCGGAGGTCGCCCACCGGGTAGTCGGCGACGGCGGACGTCGTCGTCGGCACGTGGACCTGGGAGACGCCGACGAGCGCGAGCAGCGCGACCGCGCCCCCGAGGGCGAGCGCGAGCGGCCCGCGCTCCCGAGGGGCGGGCCGCTCGTCGTCCGGGGTCGGCGCGGCGCGGTGCGCACGCCTCCCCGCGACCACGGCGGGGACGGCCACCGCGAGCGCGGCCGCGACGGGCAGCAGGGTGTGAGGGAACGGCAGCGGCACGTCGTACTCGAGCTGGTAGCCCAGCAGCGGGACGGCGACGCCGAGACCCGCGGCGCTCGCGGCGCCGGCGAGCCGGAGCCACGTGAGCGGCAGCGCCGGGCGGGTCAGCGCGAGGGCGAGCGTGCGCCCCGCGACCGGGACCAGCAGCACGAGCAGGGCGAGGAGCACCCAGCCCCACGCGCCCGGCCCGTCGACCCGGGGGACCGCGAGCAGGACGACGGCGACGCCCACCACGAGCACCGCGGGCGGGAGCCACACACCGGGCCGGGACCGCGCGGGTCGCGGGACGGCCCAGGCCGTGAGCAGCGCGGCGACGGCGAGCCCGGCGACCGCGAACGGGAGCGCGACCCCCGTCTGCGCCGCCGCGAACGCCGGGTTGACCGACACCTGCACGGCGAGCGCGACGAACGGGCCGAGCACCCACAGCCCGCGCGACCCCGGCAGGGCGTCGCGCCCGCGCAGCACCCACGCGCAGGCGAGCGCGGCCCCCGTGACGACGACCGTCACGACCCACGCGCCGACGTCGACCCGCCAGTAGGCGTCCCACGTGCCCAGGGCCGCGCTCAGCGCCGCGGCGAGGAGCGCGCCGAGCACGACGCCCAGGGCCACGAGGCGGCCCCGCGCGAGGCCGTCGGCCGCGCCGGGGCGGGCGCCGCTCGCGGACCCCGCCACGAGGACGAGCACGCCGATCCCGAGCGCGACGGTCGCCAGGCCCACGCCGTACCGGACGAGCCCGAGGTCCGCGCCCGAGGCGATCGCCGTGCCGAGCGCCTGGAGCACGAGCCGCGCCACGACGAGCGCGGAGACGGCGAGCAGCACGACGCGGCCGGTGAGCTCGAGCCGCGCGGCGATCATCGCGACGAGCAGCCCCGGCGCCGCGTACGTCGCGAGGGCCGTCAGGGCCACGGTGACGACCCCCGCGGAGAACGCGTGGTCGAGCAGCGGGCCGCTCGACCGCACGAGCTCGACCACCGTCGCCGTGACCGTGACGACGAGGAGCAGGAGGGCGAGGTCGGCGCGGTCGCGCGGGACGACGGGGGCCGGCGCGGGGTTCACGAGGTGTGACGCTACCGCCCCGGGCGCGCGCGGCACAGGACGGCCGGCGTGCGGGCGGGCGGCGTCGGTGCTCGGGACGCCGCCCGGGCCCTCAGTCCTCGGACGGGTCCTCGAGCAGGGCACGCAGCCCCGGCCAGGCGTCCGCGAAGGCCGGGAGGAGGTCGAGGCCCGCGACGTCGTCGACGGGGACCCACCGGACCTCGATGCTCTCGGCGTCGGTCGCACGCGGCTCGACCGGCGTGCCGTCCACGACCTCGGCGAGGACCGTCGTGTACCGCCACGGGCCGTGGTCGAGCACGCGCTCGCCCACGACGCGCACGGCCGCGGGGTCGATCCCTGCCTCCTCCTCCGCCTCGCGCAGGGCTCCCTGCGCGGCGGTCTCGTCCGGCCCGACGGCGCCCCCCGGCACGCCCCACGTCCCGCCCTGGTCGGACCACGGGGCCCGGTGCTGGAGCACGACGTCGGTCGGCCGCCCGGTGCCGTCGCGCCGGGCGAGCAGCAGCCCGGCCGCCCCGAACAGCCCCCAGTGCCGACGTCCGCACGCGCACTCGACCCAGCCGTCGCCCGGCTGGAGGTGGCGGGGGAGCCGGGTCGGCGGCTCGTCGGGGTCGCGGGGGGCGGTCGGGATCGTCACGAGCCCCATGCTGCCAGCCCGGTGCCGTGCCCCGCCGCGCGCGGCGGTGCGCCGTCGGCGAATTCCGTGGACCGTGTGGGTGGCGCCCGGCACGATGTCCGGGTGAGCCATACGCCGTACGAGAACACCGACGCCGCGCCCGCGGACGCCGTCGACCGTCCCGCCGAGGACGACACGCTCGCCCGGCCCCGGTGGCGCCGGGACACCGCGGTGTTCCTCTCGGGGCAGACGGTCTCCCTGTTCGGCTCGATGCTCGTCCAGTACGCCGTCATGTGGCACCTGACGATCGAGACCAAGTCCGGCTCGGTGCTCGCGCTGAGCACGCTGTTCGGGTTCCTGCCGCAGGCCGTCGTCTCCATCTTCGGCGGCGTGTGGGCGGACCGGGTGAACCGCAAGGTGCTCGTGATCGCCGCCGACGCCACGATCGCCGTGACGACGCTCGCGCTCGCGCTCCTCATGCTGGGCGGGGCCGACGACCTCTGGCTCATCTACGCCGCGCTGGCCGTCCGCTCGACGGGCGCCGGCGTCCAGACCCCGGCCGTCGCGGCGCTGCTCCCGCAGATCGTGCCCACGAGCAGGCTCCTGCGGGTCAACGGCATCAACCAGTCGATCCAGTCCGCGATGATGCTCCTCGCCCCCGCGGTCGCTGCGGCCCTGTACGCGAGCCTGTCCCTGGTCGCCGTGTTCTTCGTCGACGTCGTCACCGCCGCGATCGGGATCGGGCTCCTCCTGCTCGTGCCCGTCCCGACCCTCGCGCGCGCCGCCGCGGGTGAGCGCGCCGGGTACTTCGACGACCTCGTCGAAGGGTTCCGCTACCTCGGGTCGCACCCGTTCGTCCGGTGGGTGCTGGGCCTCTACGCCGTCGTGTTCCTGCTCATCGTCGCGCCGTCGTACCTCACGCCGCTCATGGTCGCGCGCACCTTCGGCGAGGAGGTCTGGAAGCTCACCGTCAACGAGGTCGCGTTCTCCGTCGGGATGCTCCTCGGGGGCGTGCTGCTCGCGACGTGGGGCGGCCTCAAGAACCGGATCGCGATGATCGTCGGCTCGACGTTCGTCTTCGGCCTGCTGTCGGTCGCGATGGGCGTCTCGACGAACATGTGGGTGTTCTTCGTCTTCATGTTCCTGCTCGGGCTCTCCGTGCCGCCCTTCTCCACGACGTCGATGACCGTGCTCCAGGAGACCGTCGAGCCGGAGCGCCAGGGCCGGGTCTTCGGGTTCGTCGGCATCGTCATGGCGGTCTCGATGCCGCTCGGCATGGTCGTGTTCGGCCCGCTCGCGGACCGCTTCTCCGTCGAGTCGTTGCTCGTCGTCTCCGGGGTCCTCATGTTCGTCGTCGTGACCGTCGCCGTCGCGCTGCCCTCGGGACGGCGGGCGATGCGCGCCGCCGCCCAGCCCGGCTGACAGCAGGCAGACGGCGAGCTCGGCACCCGCGGTCAGGATCGGCAGTCGGTGCTACCGAACTCGACCTCGGGTGCCGAGCTCGGTCGGAGGTGCCGATCTCGGGACGACCGCGTCCACCCCGACAAGGTGCCGGGGCGGGACGCGCAGGTCAGTCGACGATCTCGCAGATGGCGGTGCCCGAGCTGACGCTCGCGCCCGCGGTCGCCGAGAGCGAACGGACGGTGCCGGCGCGGTGGGCGAGGAGGGGCTGCTCCATCTTCATCGCCTCGAGCACGACGACGAGGTCGCCCTCGGCGACCTGGGTGCCGTCGACCACGGCGACCTTGACGATCGTGCCCTGCATGGGCGAGGCGAGCGTCGTGCCGGACCCGCCGCCGTTGGACTTCGCGGCGCTGCGGCGCGCGGGGCGTCGGGCGGCGTTGGCGGTGCGGGCGCGCCCGGCGGCCATGCCGAGCCCCGCGGGGAGCACGACCTCGAGCCGCTTGCCGCCGACCTCGACGACGACGCGCTCGGTGGCGAGCGGCTCGTCGTCCTCGTCCACGGGCGCCGCCGGGGCCGGTGCGAGCGTGGCGAGCCGGTCGGCGAACTCGGTCTCGATCCACCGGGTGTGCACGCGGAACGGCTCGTCGTCGGTGGGGACGAACGCCTCGGCGTCGAGCACGGCTCGGTGGAACGGGACGACGGTCGGGATGCCCTCGACCTCGAGCTCGCGCAGGGCGCGGCGGGCGCGCTGGACGGCCTGCTCACGCGTGGCGCCGGTGACGACGAGCTTGGCGATCATCGAGTCGAACGCGCCGGAGATCGTGTCGCCCTCGACGACGCCGGAGTCGACGCGCACGCCCGGCCCGGACGGGAAGCGCAGGCGCGTGATGCGCCCCGGGGCGGGGAGGAAGTTGGCCGCCGGGTCCTCGCCGTTGATGCGGAACTCGATCGAGTGGCCGCGCACCTGCGTGGAGGTGTACCCGAGCGGCTCCCCGGCGGCGATGCGCAGCTGCTCGCGCACGAGGTCGATGCCGGTGACCTCCTCGGAGACGGGGTGCTCGACCTGCAGGCGGGTGTTGACCTCGAGGAAGGAGATGGTGCCGTCGGCGCCCACGAGGAACTCGCACGTCCCGGCGCCCACGTACCCGGCCTCCCGGAGGATCGCCTCGGACGCCATGTACAGCTCGGCCTCCTGCGCGGCGCTGAGGAACGGCGCGGGAGCCTCCTCGACGAGCTTCTGGTGGCGACGCTGGAGCGAGCAGTCGCGCGTGGAGACGACGACGACCGTGCCGTGCTCGTCGGCGAGGCACTGGGTCTCGACGTGCCGGGGGGTGTCGAGGTACCGCTCGACGAAGCACTCGCCGCGCCCGAACGCCGCGGTCGCCTCGCGGACGGCGGACTCGTAGAGCTCGTCGATCTCGTCGGTGGTGCGCGCGACCTTGAGGCCGCGGCCCCCGCCGCCGAACGCTGCCTTGATCGCGATGGGCAGCCCGTGCTCGGCCGCGAACGCGTGGACCTCGCTCGCGTCGGCGACCGGGTCGGGCGTGCCGGGCACGAGGGGGGCGCCCGCACGGTGCGCGATGTGGCGGGCGCTGACCTTGTCGCCGAGCGCGTCGATCGCGGCGGGCGGCGGGCCGATCCAGACGAGCCCGGCGTCGAGCACGGCCTGCGCGAACTCGGCGTTCTCGGCGAGGAAGCCGTACCCGGGGTGCACGGCGTCGGCGCCGGAGCGGCGCGCGACGTCGAGCAGCTTCGCGATGTCGAGGTAGGTCTCGGCCGCGCGCGTGCCGCCGAGCGCGAACGCCTCGTCGGCGAGGTGCACGTGCAGGGCCTGGCGGTCGGGGTCGGCGTAGACCGCGACGGACGCGATGCCGGCGTCGGCGCACGCGCGCACGATCCGGACGGCGATCTCGCCACGGTTGGCGACGAGGACCTTGCTCAGGGGGCGGGTGGGGTTCGCGGGCACGGCTCACGGTAACGCGTGCGCACGGCGCGGTTCACGCTCCTGCGCGCGGTACCGGACAAGATTGGAGAACAAACCAAGCCGCGCCGAGGGCGGTTGTCGGAAACCTCCATAGCGGCCCGTCCCTGGGCTCCGTGAGGTGCGCGGCGTTGTCCGGCCTCGACAACGGGCGCCGCGCAGCGCGTCAGGCGCGCAGCGCGTGCCAGGCCACGCCGACCTCGCGCAGGAGCGACCGCACGAGCGGCAGGCTGATCCCGACGACGCCGTGGTGGTCGCCCTCGATCCGCTCGACGTACGGGCCGCCGAGGCCGTCGACCGTGAACGCGCCGGCCACGTGGAGCGGCTCGCCGCTGGCGACGTACGCGTCGATCTCGTCGTCGGCGAGGTCGGCGAAGTGCACGACGGTCGAGCTCGTCGCGCCCACCGCCGCACCCGTCCCCCCGGCGTCGGCCGGGCGCAGGTCCACGAGCCAGTGCCCGGTGTGCAGGACGCCGGCCCGGCCGCGCATGGCGCGCCAGCGGGCGCGCGCGTCGTCCGCGTCGGCGGGCTTGCCGAGCACCTCGCCGTCGAGCTCGAGCATCGAGTCGCACCCGACGAGCAGCGCGGCGTCGTCCTCCGGCGTCCCTGGGGCGGTCGCGTCGAGCGTGCGCACGACCTCCTCCGCCTTGGCGCGCGCGAGCACGAGCACGGCGTCGACGGGCGCGAGCCCGCCACGTTCCGCGGCGGCGTCGCGCAGCACGGCGTCCTCGTCGACCCCCGACACGCGCACCAGCGGGTCGACGCCGGCCGCACGGAGCGTCGCGAGGCGGGCGGGGGAGCGGGAGGCGAGGAGCAGTCGGAGCACCCGCGCAGACTACCCGGCGCGGCTCGCGGCCCCGGCTACGCCAGGAGCAGCGCGGCAGCGAGGAGCACGACGGGCGAGCCGACCGTCGTGACGAGGATCGTGTCGCGCGCGAGGATCTCGCCGCGCCCGAACCGTGCCGCGTAGTTGTAGACGTTCTGCGCGGTGGGCAGCGCGGCGAGCGTGACCGCCGAGGCGACGGCCGCGTCGTCGAGCCCGAGCACGAGCCGGGCGACGACGAACGCGACCACCGGCATGACGACGAGCTTCGCGGCGCTCGCGACGCCGACGGCCGCGCGCGGCTCGCCGCGCCGGAGCGGGCGCGTGCCGTGCAGCGACATGCCGAACGCGAGCAGGATCATGGGGATCGCGGCGCCGCCGAGGATGTCGAGCGGGGCCATGACCGCGACCGGCGGCGTCCAGCCGCTCACGGAGACGACGGCGCCCGCGAGCGACCCGAGGATGATCGGGTTGCGCACGGGCTGGGCGAGCACGAGCCGCCACGACGTCCGTCCGGTCGTCGTCGCGTCGAGCACGAGCAGCGTGAGCGGCGCGAGCACGAGGAGCTGGAGCAGGAGCACCGGCACGACGGCCGTCGCGTCGCCCAGCACGTAGACCGCGACGGGCAGGCCGATGTTGTTCGCGTTCACGTATCCCGAGCCGACGACGCCGACCGTCGCCTCCGGGGCTGGCAGCCGCAGCCAGAGCCGATCGACGGCCACGAAGACGCCGGCCGTGACGACGGCGGAGGTCGCGGCCACCGCGAGGGGCGCATGGAACAGCGCGCCGACGTCGGCCCGGGCGAGGACGGTGAACAGCAGCGCCGGGCTCGCGACGAAGAATCCGACGCGGTTGAGCGCGGTCCGTGCGTCGGGGCCCCCGACGTCGAGACGTGCGGTGACGTACCCGGCGGCCACGACGACGGCGATGACCGCGAAGCCGGTGAGGACGGCGCCCATGGGCTCAGAGCACCCGGGCGCCCACCGGCCCGGGACGGCGCGCCGCCGTCCCGGGCCGGCCGTGCGCGGGGGTCACGACGAGAGCGCGTCGCGCAGCACGTCGAGGCCCACGGAGCCGAGGTTGAGCGCACGCTCGTGGAACGCCTTCGCGTCGAACTGCTCGCCGCGGGACTGCGCCGCGGCGCGCGCGTCGTCGCGCGTGGCCTCCCACAGGCGCTGCCCGACCTTGTACGACGGCGCCTGCCCCGGCCAGCCGAGGTAGCGGTCGAGCTCGAACCGCACGAACGAGTCGGGCATGTTGACGTTCGCGCGCAGGAACGCGAGCGCCTTGTCGGCGTCCCACGTGCCACCGCCCCACTCCTGCGGGGCGGGGAGCCCGAGGTGCACGCCGATGTCGAGCACGACGCGCGCGGCACGCATGCGCTGCGCGTCGAGCATGCCGAGGCGGTCGCCGTCGTCGTCGAGGAACCCGAGGTCCGCCATGAGGCGCTCCGCGTACAGGGCCCAGCCCTCGCCGTGGCCCGAGACCCAGCACGCGAGGCGGCGCCACGTGTTGAGCGTCGCGCGCGCGTACACGGCCTGGCCGCACTGCAGGTGGTGGCCGGGGACGCCCTCGTGGTAGACGGTCGTCTTCTCGCGCCACGTGTTGAACTCGGTGACGTCCGCGGGCACGGACCACCACATGCGGCCCGGGCGGGAGAAGTCGTCGCTCGGCGGGGTGTAGTAGATCCCGCCGGTCTGCGTCGGCGCGATCATGCACTCGAGGTCGAGCACCGGCGCCGGGATGTCGAAGTGGACGCCGTTCAGCGCGGTGACCGCGGCGTCCGAGGTCTCCTGCATCCAGGCCTTGAGCGCGTCCGTGCCGAGCAGCTTGCGGCTCGGGTCGGCGTCCAGCGCCGCGACCGCGTCCTCGACGCTCGCGCCGGGGCCGGCGATGCGGCGCGCGATCTCCTCCTGCTCCGCGACGACGCGCGCGAGCTCCTCCAGACCCCACGCGTACGTCTCGTCGAGGTCGACCTCGGCGCCGAGGAACGTGCGCGAGAAGAGGGCGTAGCGCTCGCGGCCGACGGCGTCCTCGGTGCGGGCCTGCGGGGCGAGGGTCGTCTCGAGGAAGTCCGCGAGCCGGCCGTACGCCTCGCGCGCGGCGGCGGCGCCGTGCTCGAGCTCCTTGCGCACGAGCGAGCACGCGGCGGAGTCGTCGAGGACGGCGTCGGCCTCGGGGCCCGAGACGAACGTCGTGAAGAAGGAGCCCTGCGGGTCGGCGAGCTCGCGTGACTGCGCCACGCCGATCCGCACCTGGCGGATCGCGGCGACGTTGCCGCGCGACGCCGCCTCCGCGAGCGACGCCATGTAGCCGTCGATCGCGCCGGGAAGGCCGTTCAGGCGGGCCGCGATGTTCTCCCACGCCTCGACCGTGCCCGTCGGCATGATGTCGAAGACGTCGCGCAGCTCCTGCACGGGCGACGCGATGTTGTTGAGGCTCGCGAGCGGCTCGCCGGCCTCGTGCAGCTCGAGCTGCAGGCCGATGCGCTCGCGCATCGCCGCGAGGGTGACGCGGTCGACGTCGTCGACCGGCTCGAGACCGTCGAGCTCGCGCAGCACCGCGCGGTCGGCCTCGGCGCGCGCCTCGTGCCCGGCGGGGGACAGGTCGGTGACGAGGTGGTCGTAGCCGGACAGGCCCATCGAGGTGGCGGCCAGCGGGTCGAGCTCGGCGACCTGCGTGACGTACGCCTCGGCGACGGCGTCGATCGGCGTGGGAGTGCGGTCGGGGGTCCCGGCGGAGGCGCCGGCGGGGGTGGTGGTGGTGTCGCTCACCCGGACGAGACTACTCGGCGCGGGGCGGGCGCTCCGTCGGATCCTCCGGGACTTTCGGCCCGTCCTGAGGTGCCCCGTCGCCCGCGACCGGGCGTCCCCCGCGCAGCGCGGCGAGCAGGTCGTCGGCCCAGTCACGGTGGTAGCGCACGAGCAGCACGCCGGTCGCGTCCTCGTCGTCGGTCGCGTGCCAGACGGCGACCGGGTCACCCGGGCGCGGGCCCGCCGTGCCGGTGGGCGCGACGATGCGCACCGGGCGCGCCGTCGCCGCGCCCGAGCTCGTCGTGACGACGAGCGTCCCGCGCACGTCGTGCGCACCGGGCTGCGGGGCGTCGGTGGTCGGTGCGGGCACGGTGAGCGTGCCCGTGGCCCGGACGGGGGCGGCGAGCAGCGCGTCGCGACCGCGCGCGAGGCGCGCCGTGGCGCGGTCGTCTTGGTAGCGCACGAGCGCGAGCACGGCCGTCAGCAGCAGGCCGAAGGTCGCGACGACGACGAGCGCCTCCGGCACGGGCCAGCCGCGCGACGCGCCCGCGCGCTGGTAGACGAGGAGCGCGACCGTCGGCACGAAGGCGACCGCCCAGGCCCAGCGTCGCCACGCCGCGACGGGCGCGACGGGCGGCAGCGCCGTCGGGTCGGTCTCGACGGCGTCGGCCGTCGGAGCCTGCTCCACGAGCACCGCCCGCTCGGGCAGCCGACGCACGCGCGGGGAGGTGCCGGGCGTCGTCACGAGCGCAGGCTCCAGCGCCAGGAGTCGGCGTTGTGCCGTCCCGAGCGCCCACCGAAGCTCTTCGCCGTCGCGCCGTCGCCCGTCCCGCGCAGCACGCGCGCCCGGTTGGTCCACTCGTCCACGGGCGCGACGTCGTCGGGCACGTCGCCGGCCGCGGCCGCCGCGGCGAGCCCGGCCACGAGCGCGGCGACCTCGAGATCGTCGGGGGCGCCGCGCACGACGCGGACGCTCGGGGCACCGGGCACCGGCTGCTGCTCGCTCACGCGTCGTCCTCGTGCTCGTCCGTGCCGCGGACCACGCCCCACTCCGGGACGTCGTAGCCCGCCTCGGTGAGGCGCGCCTGCGCCTCGTGGCCCCACGAGTCCAGCAGCCCGACGACGTCGTCCAGGTCCGGGCCGCCGGGGCGCGAGACGACGACGTACTCCAGGGTGAACGTGTCGTCCTCCAGGTCCGCGGGCGCGGCGTCCGCGTCGTCGGCCTCCTCGCCCTCCGTCGGCTCCCACACGGACGACGTGAGGTCGGGGTGGATGCCGAGCGCCTCGTGCAGCACGTCGAAGAGCTGGGCGTTGAGCGCGCCGACGCGCGCCTCGAGCGCGAGGACGCGCGGGTCCTCGTCCGCCTCCGACGCCCCGAACTCGGCGCGCACCCCCACGGCGGTGCCGACGTACTCGTGCAGCGCCGCGGCGAGCGCGTCGACGACGGCGTGCATCGGTGCCGGGTCGACCGCGCCGAGCGGCGCGGGGCCGTGCGTGGCGTCCTCGTGGCTCATGACCGTCCTTCTCTCGGGCCGCTCGTGCGGCGGGTCGTCGGGGGCGTGCGGTCCGCGACGCTCACAGGGGGATGTTGCCGTGCTTCTTGGGCGGCAGGCTCGCGCGCTTGGTCCGCAGCGCCCGCAGCGCACGCACCACCTGCACGCGCGTCTCGGACGGGCGGATCACCGCGTCCACGTAGCCGCGCTCCGCGGCGTCCCACGGGTTGACGATCGCGTCCTCGTACTCGGCGACGAGGCGCGCGCGCTCCGCCTCGACGTCGTCGCCCGCGTCGGCCGTCCGCTTGAGCGCCGCGCGCTGCAGGATGTTCACCGCGCCGCCCGCGCCCATGACGGCGACCTGCGCCGTCGGCCACGCGAGGTTGACGTCCGCGCCGAGCTGCTTGGACCCCATGACGATGTAGGCGCCGCCGTACGCCTTGCGCGTGATGACCGTGACGAGCGGGACGGTGGCCTCCGCGTAGGCGTAGATGAGCTTCGCGCCGCGGCGGATGATGCCCTGGTGCTCCTGGTCGACGCCCGGCAGGAAGCCCGGGACGTCCACGAGCGTGAGCACGGGGATGTTGAACGCGTCGCACGTGCGCACGAACCGCGCCGCCTTCTCGGCCGCGTCGATGTCGAGCGTGCCCGCCATCGCGAGCGGCTGGTTCGCGACGACGCCGACCGACTGGCCCTCCACGTGCCCGAACCCGACCAGCACGTTCTTCGCGAACAGGGGCTGCACCTCGAGGAACGCGCCCTCGTCGAGCACGTGCTCGATCACCGTGCGCATGTCGTACGGCTGCGAGTCCGAGTCCGGGACGAGCGCGTCGAGCTCCTCGTCCTCCTCCGTGACCGCGAGCTCGACGTCGTCGGGCAGGAACGACGGCGCGTCCGACAGGTTGTTCTGCGGCAGGTACGACACGAGGTGGCGCACGTAGTCGATCGCGTCGTCCTCGTCGCTGCCCAGGTAGTGCGCGACACCGGACCTCTCGTTGTGCGTCAGGCCGCCCCCGAGCTCCTCGAAGCCCACGTCCTCGCCCGTCACCGCGCGGATCACGTCCGGCCCGGTGATGAACATGTTCGACGTCTTGTCGGCCATGACGATGAAGTCCGTGAGGGCCGGGGAGTACACCGCGCCGCCCGCGCTCGGGCCGAGGATGAGCGAGATCTGCGGGATCACGCCCGACGACGCGACGTTGCGGCGGAAGATCTCCGCGAACTGCGTGAGCGCCGCGACGCCCTCCTGGATGCGGGCCCCGCCGCCGTCGGAGATGCCGATGAGCGGCACCCCGGTGCGCAGCGCGAGGTCCTGCACCTTGGTGATCTTCTGCCCGTGGACCTCGCCGAGGCTGCCGCCGAACACCGTGAAGTCCTGCGAGTACACGCACACCTGGCGGCCGTCGATCGTGCCGTGACCGACGACGACGCCGTCGCCCGCCAGCCGCTTCTTCTCCAGACCGAAGTTGTGGGAGCGGTGCTTCGCGAACGCGTCGAGCTCGACGAAGCTCCCCTCGTCGAGGAGCGCGTCGATGCGCTCGCGGGCCGTCTTCTTGCCGCGCGCGTGCTGCTTGGTCCGCGCTGCCTCCTCGGGCAGCCCGACCGCCTCCGCACGACGGCGGTCGAGGTCGGCGAGCTTCGCCGCGGTCCCGGTGAGGCGGGGCGCGTCGGCGCTCTCGGTCGTCGCGGGCGAGGTCGTCGCAGAGTCCGTCACGCACCCGAGCCTAGTTGGAGGATCGCACCCACTCGATGCGGCCGCCGCCAGCACCGCGGGGGCCCGGATTGGTGGGTACCCACAACTCGGCCGGTCGCAGGTCGGCCGGTCCCCGCCTCGTGCGGCGCCCGCGCGGTGCGCGAGGATGGCGGGCATGGCGACCGCGCACGACCCCGAGACCCCGTCCGGCGACGAGCGACCCCCGCTGCGGGCCGACTTCCTGCGCGAGCTGCTCGTGGCGCCCGCCGGGCCGCTCGCCCGGCTCGAGGTCGTGCCCGAGTCCGCGTCCACCAACGCGGAGCTCGCGGACGCCGTCGCGCGCGACCCGGCGGCGTGGCCCGCTCCCGCGCTCCTCGTCGCCGAGCACCAGCCCGGGGGCCGCGGCCGGCTCGGCCGCTCGTGGACGACGCCGCCCCGCACCGCCCTGCTCGGCTCCCTCCTCCTGCGGCCCGACGTGCCGCGCGAGGCCCTGAGCTGGCTCCCGCTGCTCGCCGGGCTCGCGACCGCCCGCGCGCTGCGCGCCACCGCCGGCGTCGAGGCCGTCGTCAAGTGGCCCAACGACGTCCTCGTCCCCGACCCCGGCGCGGGCGAGCCCGCACCGCTGCGCAAGGTCGCCGGCATCCTCGCCGAGGTGCTGCCCGACGGCGGGGTCGTCGTCGGCGTCGGCCTCAACGTCGCGCAGCGGCTCGACGAGCTGCCCGTCCCGACCGCCACCTCGCTCGCCCTCGCCGGAGCCGCGACCACCGACCGGGAGGTCGTGCTCGTCGCGCTGCACGAGGCCTTCGGCGAGGTCCTCGCGCGCTGGCAGGACGCCGGGGGCGACGCGCACGCCGCCGGGCTCGACGCCGACTGCGCCGAGGTCAGCGCGACGCTCGGCACGCGCGTGCGCGTCGAGCGCGTCGCGGGCGGGGACGTCGTCGGGCTCGCGACCGGGCTCGCCCCCGACGGCGGCCTCGAGGTCCGCCTCGACGACGGCACGACGACCGTCCACCACAGCGGCGACGTGCACCACCTGCGCCCCCACGCCTGACCGGCCCCCGGACTACCCCTCGAGATCGGCGGTCCGCGGCCGGATCGGCGGTCGTGCGTGCCGATCTCGCGTGCGCCTGCCGACGTCGACGAGCCCGGCCGAGGAATAGGATCGCCGGGTGCCAGTGGACCCGGAGAACGAGCTCGCCCCCGCACCGTCCGCGACGACCGCGGAGGACGGCGCGCCGACCACCGAGGCCGAGGCGACCGAGGCGGTGCTCGACGAGGCGCTCCTCGGCGGACCCCGCACCCTGACCGTCGAACGGCTCGCCGAGCGGGCCGGCGTCGACGAGGACCGCGTCCGCGCCTACTGGCAGGCGCTCGGCCTCCCGCTCACCGAGGGCGAGGAGCACGCCTTCACCGAGCGCGACGCGCAGGCGCTCGCGGACGTGTTCGCGTTCGCCGAGCAGGAGCAGCTCGACCAGCGCGCGCTCACGACGCTCATCCGTTCGACGGGGCACACGACCGAGCGCCTCGTGCTGTGGCAGGTCGAGGCGCTCGTCGAGCACCTCACGCGGCGCTTCGACCTCGACGACACGAGCGCGCGCCTGCTCGTGCTCGACCGGCTGCCCGAGCTCGCGCCCGTCCTCGAGGAGCAGCTCCTGCACGCGTGGCGGCGCCAGCTCGCGGCCGTCGCCGGGAGGTTCGCGGTCGAGTTCTCCGACGCCCGCGCGACCGCGGTCGACGAGCACGAGCTCCCGCTCCCGCGTGCGGTCGGGTTCGCGGACATCGTCTCCTTCACGCAGCGCACGCGCGGGCTCGGCTCGAGCGAGCTCGCCGAGTTCGTGCAGCTCTTCGAGACGAGCGCGCGCGACGTCATCACCGCGGCGGGCGGTCGCGTCGTCAAGACGATCGGCGACGCGGTGCTCTACGTGGCCGACGACGTCGCGACCGGCGCGCGCGTCGCGCTCGGCCTGGCCGCGGCGGGCGGCCGCGAGGAGGACGTCGACGTGCCGCCCGTGCGCGTGAGCCTCGTGTGGGGCCGCGTGCTGTCCCGGTTCGGCGACGTGTTCGGCCCGAGCGTCAACCTCGCGGCGCGCCTCGTCGACATCGCCGACCCGACGACGGTGCTCGTCGACCGCGAGACCGCGGGCCTGCTCGCCGGCGACCAGCGGTTCGCGCTCACGGCGCAGCCCGAGACGGAGGTGCAGGGTCTCGGCACGATCGAGCCCGTGCGCCTCCAGTGGGCCTACCGCGGCTGACCGGCTGCGCCGGGCGCGCGGTCGCCGACGTCCGCCCGCCAGCGCAGGGCCCGGTCAGACGGCCTCGAGGAGCCCCGGGCCGTCGTTCGTCACCGAGTTGACCAGGGTCGAGATCTCGCGCGCGACCATGGGGACGTCGTCGTGCGGGCCGCCGAGCCCGAGGAGGTCGGCGGCGCCCCGCGCGTCGACCGCCGGGTCGAGCCACGCGTCCCAGGCGTCGGACGGCAGGGCGAGCGGCATGCGGTCGTGGATCTCGGCGAGGTAGGGCGCCGCGTCGGTCGTGATGATGGTCGTCGAGACGAGCCAGCGGTCCGGGTCGTCGTCCGCCTTGGTGCGGTCGCGCCAGAACTCGTAGAGCCCCGCGAACGCGGCGCTGCGCCCGTCGCCGGGCGCGATCCAGTACGGCTGCTTGGGGACCTTGCCCCGGCGCGCCGGCGCGCCCGCGGACCCGGCGGGGGACGCGCCGTCGGGCAGGACGCGCCACTCGTAGTAGCCGTCGGCGGGCACGAGGCACCGTCGCACGCCGAACGGCTTGGCGAACGCCGGCTTGTCCAGGATCGACTCCGCGCGCGCGTTGATCATCCGCGCGCCGCCCTTCGGGTCCTTCGACCACGACGGCACGAGGCCCCAGCGCGCGAGCCGCAGCGAGCGGCGCACCTCTCCCGTGTCCTTCGCGGCGCGCTCGACGACGATCCGCACCGGGTCCGTCGGCGCGAGGTTCCACGACGGCGGGAGGAGGCGCGCGTCGTCGGCCACGTCGGCGATCGCGAACTCGTCCGCGAGGTCCTGGGCGTCCCGGAAGGAGGCATAGCGTCCGCACATGCCTCCAGGGTGCCGCACGCCACCCACGCTCGCGCCGGGCCGGCGGGCGCGCGCACGGGGAGGGCCGCCGGGGGAGAGCAGGGTCACGCCCGGAAGCCCGGTCCGCACGCGATCGAATCGTTACGATGGGAGTCATGCCACCCTCCTCGGTCGACCCCGCCGTGCCCCGACCGAGATCGTCCGCCCGCTGGGTCCTGCTCCTCGGCGCGCTCGCCACGCTGCCCGCGCTCACGGTGGACATGTACCTCCCGCTCCTGCCCGAGGTGGGCGCCGAGCTCGGTGCGCCCGACTCCCTCGCGCAGCTCACGCTGTCCGGCATGCTCCTCGGTGGCGCGGTCGGGCAGCTCGTCATCGGGCCGCTCTCCGACCGCTACGGCCGTCGTCTGCCCGTGCTCGTCGGGCTCTCGCTGCACGTCGTCACGTCGCTCCTGTGCGCGTTCGCGCCCAACATCGGCATCCTCGTCGGCCTGCGCGTGCTCCAGGGGTTCTTCAACGCGTCCGCGTCCGTCGTCGCGATCGCCGCCATCCGCGACCGGTTCACCGGGTCCGACGCCGCGCGCGTCCTGTCGCGGCTCATGCTCGTCATCGGGCTCGCGCCGCTCCTCGCGCCCTCCATCGGGTCGTTCATCGGCGCGCACGCCACCTGGCGGGCGGTCTTCTGGGTCCTCGCGCTCGGCGGCGTCGTCCTGGGCGCGATCGTCCTGTTCTTCATGCCCGAGTCCCTGCCGCTCGAGCGGCGTCGCCCCGCCGGGGCGCGCACCGTCCTGCGCGGGTACGCAGGCCTCCTGCGCGACCGGCACTTCGTCGCGCTCGCCGTGCTCCCCGGCCTCGGGCAGGCCGTCCTCATGAGCTACGTCGTCGGCTCACCCTTCGTCCTGCAGGAGGGGTACGGGCTGAGCCACGGGCAGTTCGCGCTCCTGTTCGCCGTGAACGGCATCGGGCTCGTGCTGTCGGCGCAGGCGAACGCCGCGCTCGTCCGCCGCGTCGCACCCGTGCGGCTGCTGCGGACGGCGCTCGTCGTGCAGGGCGTGTTCGCCGTCGGCCTCCTCGTGGTCGCCCTGACGGGGGCGGGCGGGATCGTCGGGATCGTCGCCGCGCTGTTCCTCGTCCTGTCGATGCAGGGCCTCATCCCCGCGAACGCCTCCGCGCTCGCGCTGACCCGGCACGGCGAGATCGCCGGCACCGCCGCCGCGGTCATCGGCGCGTTCCAGGCAGGCGTCGCGGGGCTCGTGAGCCCGCTCGTCGGCGTCCTCGGCGGCGACGCCGTCGCGATGTCCACCGTCATGCTCGGGGCGGTCGTCGCGTCGATCCTCGTGCTCGCGCTCGCCACGCCGGCGTTCCGCCGCGGGGGCTGGCACACGCCCGTCTGACCCGGTCTTCGCCGCCCTTTCACACGTCCTCCCGCTGGTCCGGCGCACGCATTCGCGCCCGACCATCTACTCTCGGACCGTGCCGAAGACCGCCCCCGCCTCGCCGCCCGCACGCGCGAGGTCCCGCGCGACGCAGGAGACACGCTCCCGCAAGGGGGCGCCGGACAAGCCCGCCGGGGGCCCGCACCACGCCCGCGCGCTCCGCTCGCACCGCGTCGCCCGGGCGATCGGGCTGGTCCTCACCGGCGCGTTCGTCTTCCTGGCCGTCGGCGCCGGAGCCGTGTACCTCGACCTCAAGTCGAAGATCACCGTGAGCGACGTGTCCGAGTACGTGGTCGGCATGCCGACCGAGGAACCACCGAAGGACCCGTCCGACCCGTTCGCCGGCAAGGCGCTCAACATCCTCGTCATGGGCACGGACTACCGCGACGCCGAGAACGCCGCGCTCGCGGGCGAGGAGGAGGGAATGCGGTCCGACACCACGTTCATCGTGCACGTGTCCGGCGACCGCACGCGCATGGAGGTCGTGTCGATCCCGCGCGACTCGCTCGTCGACCTGCCCGCGTGCAAGCTTCCCGACGGGTCGATGTCCTCGCCGCGCCGCAACACCATGTTCAACGAGGCGTTCCAGATCGGGTCGGGCGGCGTCGACGACATGGACGCGGCCGCCGGCTGCACGATCTCGTCGGTCTACAGCCTCACGGGCGTGCCCATCACCAACCACGTCGTGGTCAAGATGACCGGGGTCGTCGGCGTGGTCGACGCGATCGACGGCGTGACCATGTGCTTCCCGGAGCCGATCAAGGAGGATCCGCGGTACGGCACCCTCGACCTGCCCGCCGGCGAGCACACGCTCAACGGTCACGAGGCGATCGGTTTCCTCCGGGCACGGCACGGCAAGGGCATGGGACTCGAGATGGGCTCCGACCTCACGCGCATCGCCCGACAGCAGGCGTTCATCGACTCGGCGGTGCGCGAGCTGCTCTCGCAGAACATCATCACCAACTCGCCCCAGCTCTACGGGGTCATCGAGGCCGTGCTCGGCTCGATCAGCGCGGACCCCACCATCGCCGACCCGACGGCGCTCGCCGGGCTCGCGTTCAGCCTGCGGGCCATCAAGCCCTCCGAGGTCGTCTTCACCCAGGTCCCCGTCGTGGACGCGGCGAGCGATCGCAACCGCGTCGAGTGGACGGCGGAGGCCGACGCGATCTGGCAGCGGCTGATCGACGACGCACCCCCGCCCGGCCACGAGCCCGTCACGGACCCGCGCGACGACGCCACGGCCCCCGCGGACGGCGCGACCGACCCCGGAGCGGGGACCGACCCGGGCACCACCGACCCCGGGACCGGTGCCGTCGACCCTGGCACGGGCGCGACGGACCCGGGAGCGGGGACCGACCCGGGTGCCGGCGCGACGGAAGCGCCACGCGACGGCGTGTGCCCCTGACGTCGCTCAGGGCCGCGACGCGCCGAGCGCGGCCAGGCGTCGCACGGCCTCGTGCAGGACGTCCTCGCGCTTGACGAACGTGAACCGGACGCGCGACGCGAGCGCGCGCGCCGTCGTCGACCCCGGGGTGCAGAACGCGCTCACGGGGACGGCCACGACGCCCGCGAGGGCGGGCAGCTCGCGGCACAGCGCGGTGCCGTCCTCGACGCCGAGCGCGGCGCCGTCGGCGATGACGAAGTACGTGCCCTGCGGCACGACGACGTCGAACCCCGCGCAGACCAGGCCCTCGCACAGCAGGTCACGGCGTGCGGCGAGCGAGTCGGCGAGCGCGCGCGGGGTCTCGTCGTCCGCGAGCGCGTCGGCGATCGCGGGCTGGAACGGCGCGCCCGACGTGTAGGTGAGGAACTGCTTCACCGTGCGGACCGCCGTGACGAGCGGCTCGGGGCCGTGCAGCCACCCCACCTTCCACCCCGTGAACGAGAACGTCTTGCCGGCCGAGGAGATGGTGATCGTCCGCTGCCGCATCCCCGGCAGCGTCGCGATCGGCACGTGCCGGGCGTCGTCGAACGTCAGGTGCTCGTACACCTCGTCCGTGACGACCACGACGTCGTGCCGGCGCGCGACGGCGGCGATCGCGTCGAGCTCGTCGAGGTCGAGGACCGTGCCCGTCGGGTTGTGCGGCGAGTTCACGACGATCAGGCGCGTCCGGTCGGTGACGGCGGCGCGCAGCGCGTCCACGTCGAGCCGGAAGCGGTCGGGGCCGGGGAGCAGGGGGACCGTGACGTGGCGCGCGCCCGCGAGCGCGATGCACGCGGCGTGGGAGTCGTAGAACGGCTCCAGCGTCACGACGTCGTCGCCCGGCCCGGCGAGCGCGAGGATCGTCGCCGCGAGCGCCTCGGTGGCGCCCGTCGTCACGAGCACCTCGGTCTCCGGGTCCGGGTCCAGGCCGTAGTGGCGGAGCTGGTGGCTCGCGACCGCGTTGCGCAGCTCGAGGATGCCCGGGCCCGGCGGGTACTGGTTGTGGCCGTCCTCGATCGCGCGCACCGCGGCGTGCTTCACCGCGGCCGGGCCGTCGACGTCCGGGAAGCCCTGCCCGAGGTTGATCGCCCCGGTGCGCTGCGCGAGCGCCGTCATCTCGGCGAAGATCGTCGCCGCGACCGCGCCGTCGGCGCCCAGGAGGCCCGTGGCGCGCGCGGCGGCCTGCCAGCGGCCGGGCGGGAGGTCCGTCATGGCCCGACCCTAGCCGTCGCGACGACCACGATGTGGGACGCCGGAAGGGGGGTCCCCTCTCGACGGCGCGGGATTCCGGGGCGCCCGCGACCTTGTCCACAGGGGCGGTTCACGGGGGCGCGTCCATGCCCTACTCTCTGGCGCAGATCGTTGACGACCGGCGGGGCAGCCGGCCGACGGAGCAGGGGGAATGCTCGACATGTCTACGGACACGCACGCCGTCGGCGTGCTCGAGGGCGAGGTGCGCGAGCTCGTCCGACGGCGCGGGGTGGACCCCGCGCGCGACCGCGCGGCCGTCGACCAGCTCGTGCGCGACGTCGTCGCGGACTACGAGACGCGCAGCGCGCTCGGGGCCGTCGCGCCGCTCGCCGACCCCGCCGCTGCCGGTCGTGCGGTCGTCGACGCCGTCGCCGGGCTGGGGCCGCTCCAGCCCTACCTCGACGACCCGGAGATCGAGGAGATCTGGATCAACGCGCCCTCCCAGGTGTTCGTGGCGCGCAGCGGCTCGTCGGAGCTGACGACGACGATCCTCACGGCACAGCAGGTGCGCGACCTCGTGGAGCAGATGCTGCGGTCGTCCGGGCGTCGGCTCGACCTGTCGAGCCCGTTCGTCGACGCGTGCCTCCCGGGCGGGGAGCGGCTGCACGTCGTCATCCCCGACGTCACGCGCAGCGAGTGGGCGGTGAACATCCGCAAGCACGTCGTCCGGGCGTCGCACCTGGACGACCTGGTCCGGCTCGGCGCGCTCCCGCCCCAGGCCGCCGCCTTCCTCGACGCGTCCGTGCGGGCCGGGCTGAACATCCTCGTCGCGGGAGCCACGCAGGCGGGCAAGACGACGATGCTCAACGCCCTCGCCGGGTCGGTCCCGCCCGCGCAGCGCGTCGTCACGTGCGAGGAGGTGTTCGAGCTGCGCTTCGCCGTGCGCGACGTCGTGTCGCTCCAGTGCCGGCAGCCGAGCCTCGAGGGCACGGGCGAGATCCCCCTGCGGCGCCTGGTGAAGGAGGCGCTGCGCATGCGCCCGGACCGCATCGTCATCGGCGAGGTCCGCGAGGCGGAGAGCCTCGACCTGCTCGTCGCGCTGAACGCCGGAGTCCCGGGGATGTGCACGATCCACGCGAACTCCGCCCGGGAGGCGATCACCAAGATGTGCACGCTGCCCCTGCTCGCGGGCGAGAACGTCTCGGACCGCTTCGTGGTGCCGACGGTCGCGTCCGCGATCGACCTCGTCGTGCACCTGGGCGTCGACGCCGACGGGCGTCGCGGCGTGCGCGAGATCCTCGGTGTGACGGGCCGCGTCGAGCAGGGCGTCGTGGAGGCCGCGGAGATCTTCGTCCGCTCGGGCGACCGTCTGGTGCGCGCGGGCGGTTTCCCGCCGCGCGCCGAGCGCTTCGCCCGCGCGGGCATCGACCTGGCAGCGGTCCTGCGGGCGGGCCCGGCCGGGGCCGACGTGCTCGACGGCGCCGCGCCGACGAGGGTGGGCTGACCGTGGGCGTGGCGGTGGGCCTCCTCCTCGGCGCGGGGCTGTTCTGCGTCTGGTGGTCGTTCTGGGCGCCCGGGCCCCCGCGCGTGCGTCGTGCCGACGGGTGGGCGGCACGCACGCAGGACCTGCTCGTCCAGGCCAGCGCACCGGCAGTGACACCCGGTGCCCTGGTGGTCGCGAGCGTCGGCGTCGGGCTCGTCGTCCTCGTGGTCGGGACCGTCCTCGCGCGGTCGTGGACGATCGCGGCCTGCTTCGGTGTGATCGCCGCGGGAGCGCCCTCCCTCCTCGTGCGGTCCCGCGCCCGGCTGCGGCGTGCGCGGCTCCGGGAGGTCTGGCCCGAGGTGCTGGACCACCTGTCCTCGGGCGTGCGCGCGGGGCTGTCGCTGCCCGAGGCCGTCGGTCAGCTCGGCGAGCGCGGTCCGGTCGAGCTGCGCGAGCCGTTCACCCAGTTCGCGCGGGACTACCGCGCGTCCGGCCGGTTCGGGGAGTGCCTCGACCTGCTCAAGGACCGGCTCGCGGACCCTGTCGCCGACCGCATCGTCGAGGCGCTCCGCATCACGCGGGACGTCGGCGGCACCGATCTGGGTCGCCTCCTGCGCACCCTGTCTACCTTCTTGCGCGAGGACGCCCGCACGCGCGGTGAGCTCGAGGCCCGCCAGTCGTGGACCGTGAACGGGGCGCGACTCGCGGTCGCCGGCCCGTGGGTCGTGCTCGGCTTCCTCGCGACGCGCCCGGAGACGGCGGCCGCGTACAACACGATGGCGGGTGCGGTCGTCCTGGCCGCCGGCGCCGCGTGCTCCGCGGCGGCGTACCAGCTGATGCTGCGGATCGGGCGGCTGCCCGAGGAGGAGCGGGTGCTGCGATGAGCGCCGTCGACGTGTCCTGGACCGGTGCCGCGCTCGGCGCGCTCGGCGGGCTGGGTGTCCTCCTCGTGGTCGCCGGGCTCCGGGGGCGGTCAATCCGGCTCGACGAGCGGCTCGCGCCCTACCTGCGCACCCACGACCGCACGTCCGTCCTGCTGCGCGACCACCCCGTGCGATCACCCTTCCCGACCCTCGAACGACTCCTCGCGCCGCTGCTCGCCGACGCGGGCCGCGCGCTGGAACGGTTCGGTTCGACGGCGTCCGACGTCCGGCGCCGCCTCGACCGTGCCGGCCGCGGACGCAGCGTCGAGCAGTTCCGCGCACGGCAGCTCGTGTGGGGCGTCGTCGGGCTCGGCGGCGGGACGGCGCTCGCCGTGCTGCTCGCGGCGACGCGGGGGTCGTCCGTCGCCGCACTGGTGGTCCTCGTGCTGCTGTGCGGCGTCGGCGGTGTGCTCGCGTGCGACCACGCGCTGACCCGCGCCGTGCGACGTCGGGAGGAGCGCATGCTCGCCGAGTTCCCCACGGTCGCCGAGCTCCTGGCGCTCGCGGTGAACGCGGGCGAGGGGCCGGTCGCCGCGCTCGAGCGCGTCGCGACCACCGCGCACGGCGAGCTCTCCGGCGAGCTGCGCACGACCCTCGCGACCGTGCGTGCCGGGACCCCGCTCGCCCGGGCGCTCGAGCAGCTCGCCGACCGCACCGGACTGCCGAGCCTCACCCGTTTCGCGGAGGGTGTCGCGGTGGCCGTGGAACGGGGGACCCCGCTCGCCGACGTGCTGCGGGCGCAGGCGCAGGACGTTCGTGAGTCGGGACGTCGCGCGCTCATGGAGGCGGGCGGGAGGAAAGAGGTCGTGATGATGGTCCCCGTCGTCTTCCTCATCCTCCCCGTGACGGTGGTCTACGCCGTCTTCCCGTCGCTCGCGACCCTGCGGCTCGGCTTCTGAGCAGCAGCGACCAAGTGTCCGGGACGACCGCCCGGCACGACCGATCGAAACGACGACGAAGGAGAACCATGCAGGGGTGGAATCGAGGGAACCAGGCGGTGCGCGCCGCAGCGCGCGGCGCGCTCGGGCGGCTGACCGGTCAGGACCCGGAACGCGGCGACGTGCCGGGCTGGGTGCTCATCACCCTGATGACGGCCGGGTTGGTGATCGCCCTCTGGGCCGTCGCCGGGCCGGCGCTGACGCAGGCCTTCAGCAACGCCATCTCGAGCGTCGGCGCCCCCTGAGATGGTGCGTCGCGGTGGTCCGGGAGCCGGCGTCGAGGACCCGGAGCGGGGCTCCGCCGTCGTCGAGTTCACCCTCGTCTCCGTCCTCGTGCTCGTGCTGTTCCTCGGGGTCGTCCAGGTCGCGCTCGCCGTCCACGTGCGCGCGACGCTGGTGGACTGCGCGGCGGAAGGTGCCCGCGTCGCGGGCCGTGCCGACCGTGGCCCGCACGACGGCGCGGACCGCACGCGCGACCTCGTCGTGTCCGCGCTCTCGGCGCGGTACGCGCAGGACGTCGTCGCGCGCCGGACCGTCGTGGACGGTCTGCCCGTCGTCGAGGTCACGGTGACCGCGCCGCTCCCGGTCGTCGGACTGCTCGGCCCGGCCGGAGCACTCACCGTCCGCGGTCACGCGCTGGAGGAGGCCCCGTGACGCGCCTGCTCGCTCGGCTCCGCGCGAGGCTGACGGGGCAGCGCGCGGACCGGGGGAGCGCGGTCGTCGAGTTCCTCGGTGTCGCGCTCGTCCTCCTCCTGCCGGTCCTGTACCTCGTGCTCACGGTGGGGCGGGTGCAGGCCGCGACGTTCGCCGTGGAGGGCGCCTCCCGCGAGGCGGCGCGTGCGTTCGTCACGGCGCCGTCGAGCGACGACGGGGCCCGGCTCGCCTCGGCGGCCGTGGCCCTGGCGCTCGACGACCAGGGTTTCTCCCCGGCCACCGACGGCCTGACGATCTCCTGCTCGTCACGGCCCTGCCTGGAGCCGGGCGGCGAGGTGACGGCGCACGTCCGGCTCGACGTGCCGCTCCCGCTCGTGCCCGAGCTCGTGCGGCGGGTCGTCCCCCTCGTGGTCCCCGTGGAGGCGCGGCACGTCGTGTCCGTCGACGCGTACGCGGCGAGGCGGCCGTGAGCGCCCCGCCACCCCTGGGCACCTCGACACCCGGGGGCGCACCCGGACGCGGTCCCGGGCGGCGGTCCGGCGCAGTCGGGCGCGGTTCGGCGGCGCTCGTCGCGCGGCTCCGGGGCTCGAACGAGCGGGAGGAGGGCCGCATCCTGCTGCTCACGAGCGCGTTCGTGGCGTTCGCGCTGCTCCTCGTGACGGTCGTGGTGAGCGCCACGGAGGTGCACCTCGAACGCAAGCGGCTCTACGCGCTCGCGGATGCGCTCGCCCTCACGGCGGCCGACTCGACGACCCCGGAGACGTTCTACTCCGGCAGCGCGGCGCCGCCGGTCGAGGGTGCCGTCCTCACGCTGACCGACGCCGGGATCCGCGCGGACGTCGACGACTATCTCGCCCGGAACCCCGCGGCGCTCGCCGGTCTGAGCGAGGTCGTGGTGACCGACGCGTCGACCGGCGACGGGCGCACGGCGTCGGTCGGCCTCGCCGCGCGGGCGCGACCCGCGATGATCAGCTGGGTGACCGGGGCGTGGAGTGATGGCATCATCGTGCGTGCAGAGTCACGTGCCAGAGCGTGGTGAGCACCTGTTGCTGTTCGACGAAGAACGTCCAGGGAAAGGAATACCGCAGCGTCGCGTGAGCGCGCTCGCGCGCCTTTGTTCACTTTCTTAACTTTGGATGGCCACTTCTGGTTCGGCCCTGTCAAAACCCCAGGTTCGCCGCTATGGTGATCCGGTCCGACAACAACTCCAACGATGGAGAGCTACAACATGAACGCACGAGCAACGAAGAAGCTCGTCGCCGGGGGTGCCCTCGGTGCGATGCTCATCGGCACGGTCGCCCTCGCGTCCGCCGCCTCCGCCGACCCGGTGGACGGCACCGACGTCGACGTCTCCGTGGAGATCGAGTCCAACGTGGAGCCGGGCAACCTCGCCCTCACCGTCGCCGCGAGCTCGACCACGCTGACCGAGGCCGACGAGTCGTCGGTCGAGGGCACGCGCGAGTTCAACGGTGCGCTGCCGGAGGTCACCGTCACCGACACGCGGACCGAGGTGTCCGAGGGCGCCTACTGGTACGTGCTGGGCAGCGCGTCGGCCTTCACGGGTGACGCGGGCGAGATCGGTGCCGACAACCTCGGCTGGGCCCCGACCCTCGTCGACGGTGGCGACACCGGCCTGGTCTCCGAGGGCGAGCCGGTCGAGCCCTCCCTCGAGAACGGCCCGGGTCTCGTCGACCAGGAGCTCCTGGTCTCGACGTTCGACTCGGCCGAGGTCAACCCCGAGGGTTCCTGGACCGCCGGCGCGAACCTCACGCTGCGCACGGGTGAGGACGTCGCGCCGGGCGCGTACAACTCGACCATCACGCTGTCCCTGTTCGAGGACTGAGCCGTCCCGACGTCCCGGTGACCGGTTCCGACCGGGCACCGACCGAGTAGTCACACGACGGGTCGCACCGTCCCGCACGACCACGGTCGTGCCGGGCGGGCGACCCGTCGTCGTACGGAGAGAAGCCCCTGCGTGATCCCCGCACCAACGCACCCCGCCCGCACCGGGTCCCCGTCCCGCCGCCGCGGGCGTCGTCTCGTCCTGGCCGCGACCGCCCTCGCCCTCGGCCTCCTGCCCGCGACCCCGCTCGCCGTCGGCGCGTCCGCGACGACCGCCGCCACGAGCGCGCACGCCGGCGTCACGAACGCGCAGGCCGACGTCGTGAGCGCTCTGCCGACGGCGCTGCCCCTCGACACCGAGGACCGCATCACGTGGGGCGCCAAGCCCGCGGACGCGAACGGTCCCGACGGGCGTCGCGGCGTCGACCTCGTCGCCGACCCGGGCACGACGGTCGAGGAGCACATCGCCGTCTCGAACTTCAGCGACGTGCCGGCCACGTTCGCGCTCAAGGCCGCGGACGGCTACCTCACCGCCAACGGGCGCTTCAACATGCTCTCCTCGGACCAGGAGTCCACCGACGCGGGGACGTGGTTCACCGTCCAGGAGAGCGTCGATGTGGGCCCGAAGGAGACGGTCGTCGTCCCGTACACGATCACGGTCCCCGAGAACGCGACCCCGGGCGACCACCCGGCGGGCATCGCCGCGTCGGTCACGAGCACGGGCGGCGGCGAGGGCGGGACGAGCGTCGGCGTCGAGAGCCGTGTCGGGTTCCGCGTCACGACGCGCGTCACCGGCGAGGTCCAGCCCGCGCTCGCCGTCGAGGACGTCAAGGCGTCCTACGCGCCGTCGTGGAACCCGTTCGCCGCGGGCGACCTCAGTGTCTCCTACGACGTCGCCAACGACGGCAACGTGCGCCTCGGTGCCGAGGGCCAGGTCGCGACGTCCGCACTCTTCGGCGCCGTGACGGACGAGGCGACGGCGGAGCCGCTCGGGGAGGTCCTGCCGGGCGGATCCCTGCGGAGCAAGGTCGCGTTCGCCGACGTCTGGCCGCTCGGACCGGTCAGCACGACGATCACCGTCACGCCGACGGTCGTCGGCGACGACCAGGTGGACGCGCAGCTCGACCCGGTCACGGTCACCGTCACCACGTGGGCGGTCCCGTGGCCGCAGCTCCTGCTCCTCGCGATCGTCGTGGTCGTGATCGTGGGCGTCCGGGACGATCGCCGACGCCGGCGCCAGCGCCTCGAGGCGATGCTCGCGAAGGCGCGCGACGAAGGCCGCCAGCAGGCGACCACCGCCGAGCCGGCGTCGTCGACCACGGGCGGCTCCGCCGTGCGGGGCGGCACGAAGGACTGACGGCGACGCGCCGTCGGGCGTGCCCCGCCCGGGGACGCCGAACCCCCGCGGCGGCCCCGCGCGCGGACCCCGCGCGGAGCCCCCGCGCGGTCCCGTCGCCGTCGCCTCGCGCGACGGCGCCGACCGCGCGCGGGGTCGCGTAACCTTGAACCTCGTGGCCACCATCGACTTCCCGTCCGAGATCAAGGCGCTGCGGAGCACGCTCGAGTCCATCGAGAGCGTGAGCGACCCGGAGGAGCTGCGCGCGACGATCGCGAACCTCTCGGAGAAGGCGTCGGCGCCCGACCTGTGGGACGACCCCGACGCGGCGCAGAAGGTGACGTCGGCGCTCTCCGCCGCGCAGTCGGAGCTGGACCGGGTGAAGAAGCTCGGGCAGCGCATCGCCGACGTCGAGACCCTGGTCGAGATGGGCCAGGAGATGGAGGACGAGGACACCCTCGTCGAGGCCGAGAACGAGGTCGCCGCCATCCGCAAGGACCTCGACCAGCTCGAGGTCCGCACCCTGCTCGCCGGCGAGTACGACGCGCGCGAGGCCGTCGTGACGATCCGTGCGGGAGCCGGTGGCGTGGACGCGGCCGACTTCGCCGAGATGCTGCTGCGCATGTACCTGCGCTGGGCGGAGCGCCACGGCTACCCGACCACGGTCCTCGACACGTCGTACGCCGAGGAGGCGGGGCTCAAGTCCGCGACGTTCGAGGTGAAGGCGCCGTACGCGTTCGGCCACCTCTCCGTCGAGGCGGGCACCCACCGCCTCGTGCGCATCTCGCCGTTCGACAACCAGGGCCGTCGCCAGACGTCGTTCGCGGCGGTCGAGGTGATCCCGCTCATCGAGCAGACGGACTCGATCGAGATCCCGGAGTCGGAGATCAAGGTCGACGTGTTCCGGTCCTCGGGCCCGGGCGGGCAGTCGGTCAACACCACCGACTCCGCGGTGCGCATGACACACATCCCGACGGGCATCGTCGTCTCGATGCAGAACGAGAAGTCGCAGATCCAGAACCGCGCCGCGGCTCTCCGCGTGCTCCAGTCCCGCCTGCTGCTCGTGCGCCAGGAGGAGGAGAACGCGAAGAAGAAGGAGCTCGCGGGCGACATCAAGGCGAGCTGGGGCGACCAGATGCGCTCCTACGTGCTGCAGCCGTACCAGATGGTCAAGGACCTGCGCACCGAGCACGAGGTGGGCAACCCCTCGGCGGTGTTCGACGGCGACATCGACGACTTCATCGAGGCCGGGATCCGCTGGCGCCGCGGGGTGCAGAAGGAGGTCTGACCTTCTGCGGCCGCCCCGGGCCGATTGATCCGAGCAACGGATCGATGCACCCGGGCGCGGCGTGTCCGCCCCGCCGGGCCGGAGACACATGCCTACCCTCGGGATCGTGCGACGAACCCCGTTCGTCCACGGATCGACCCCCGACCCGAGGAACGTGCCGCTGTGATCCGCTTCGAGAACGTCACCAAGGTCTACGCGCGCGGCGCGAGGCCGGCCGTCGACGACGTGTCGTTGGAGGTCCGGCGCGGCGAGTTCGTCTTCCTCGTCGGCGCGTCCGGCTCCGGCAAGTCGACGTGCCTGCACCTCGTCCTGCGCGAGGAGCGCCCGACGAAGGGCAAGGTCTTCGTCGCGGGCCGCGACCTCGGGTCGATGTCGAGCTGGAACGTCCCGAAGCTCCGCCGCCAGATCGGGGTGGTCTTCCAGGACTTCCGCCTGCTGCCCAACAAGACCGTGTTCGAGAACGTCGCGTTCGCGCTCCAGGTGATCGGCAAGCCGCGTCACACCATCGCCATCACGGTGCCCGAGACGCTCGAGATGGTGGGCCTCGCGGGCAAGGAGAAGCGTCGCCCGCACGAGCTCTCCGGCGGTGAGCAGCAGCGCGTCGCCATCGCGCGCGCCATGGTCAACCGCCCGCCGATCCTGCTCGCCGACGAGCCGACCGGGAACCTCGACCCCACGACGTCCCTCGGGATCATGCGCCTGCTCGACCGCATCAACCGCACCGGCACGACCGTCGTCATGGCGACGCACGACGAGGAGATCGTCAACCAGATGCGCCGCCGCGTCGTCGAGCTCGACACCGGCACGCTCGTGCGCGACCAGGCGCACGGTTCGTACGGCGCCCGCGGCCAGGTCATCCCCGACCCGACGTCCGGCCCGGCGCCCGAGTCGGCGCCGACCGCCGTCGTGCGCCGGACCGCACGCCCGTCCGCGGCGCCCGACCCGGCGTCGTCCTCGGCGCAGGACCCGGCCGAGGCGCCGGTCCGGACGACGGCGACCGGCGCGACGCCCGCGGCCGACGCACCGGGCCGGCCGCCGCTGCCCCGGCGACGCTCGGCGCGTCGTCACGTCGACGCGACGGCGGGGGAGTGAGCGGCGTGCGACTCCAGTTCATCCTCGCGGAGCTCGGTCAGGGCCTGCGGCGCAATGTCTCCATGGCCGTCTCCGTCGTGCTCGTCACCTTCGTCTCGCTCACGTTCGTGGGGTCGTCGCTGCTGCTCCAGGCGCAGATCGGCAAGCTCAAGGACGACTGGTACGACAAGGTCGAGGTGTCCGTCTTCCTCTGCCCGGCCGGGTCGCCGTCGCCCACGTGCGCGGCCGGCGAGGCCACGCCCGAGCAGATCGCGGCGATCGAGGACCTGTTCGACACCGAGCTCGGCGACGAGATCCAGACGGTCTACTTCGAGTCCAAGGACGACGCGTTCGCGGCGTTCACCGAGCGCTACCCCGACGGGTACCTGGGCACGCAGCTCACGGTCGACGACATGCAGGCGTCCTTCCGCCTCAAGCTCACCAACCCGGAGAACTACGAGGTGGTCAACGACGTCGTGACGGGGCGGCCGGGCGTCGAGGTGGTCGAGGACCAGCGCCGCATCTTCGACTCGCTGTTCCTCGCGCTCAACCGCGCGTCCCTGCTCGCGGCCGGTCTCGCGGCGGTCATGCTGCTCGCGGCCGTGCTGCTCATCACGACGACGATCCGCCTCTCCGCGCTGAGCCGACGGCGCGAGACGGGCATCATGCGGCTCGTCGGGGCGTCGAACCTGTTCATCCAGCTCCCGTTCCTCCTCGAGGGCGCGATCGCCGCCGTGCTCGGCGCGGTCCTGGCGGTCGGCGGGCTCTGGGTCGGCGTGAAGTACCTCGTCACCGACTGGCTGTCCCAGTCCGTGACGTGGGTGGCCTACGTCGACGAGGCGGACGTGCTGCGCATCGCACCCGTCCTCGTCGGGATCGCTTTCCTGCTGGCGGCCGTGTCCTCGGTCGTCACGCTCAACCGCCACACGAGGGTGTGAGATGACCCGGGACCTCCGCCGCGCGACAGCGGCTCTGATCGCGACGACCCTGCTCCTCGTGGGCGGTGTCGCCTCGGCGTCCGCCGACGACATCGACGACCGCCGGGCGGCGGCGGAGCGTCGCCAGTCCGAGATCCTCGGCAACCGCGAGCAGCTGCAGTCCGAGCTCGAGGACACGGACGCGGCGCTCGCGCAGGCCGTCGTCGACCTCCAGGCCATCGAGGCGCGGCTGCCCGTCGCGCAGGCCGAGCTCGACGCGGCCCAGGCCGAGGTCGAGCGGACGCAGCGCGAGGCGGAGCTGCTCGCGCAGCGGCTCGAGGACGCGCTGGGCCAGGAGGCCGCGATCAGCGCCGAGATCGAGCGCGGCGCGACCGAGGTGGCCGACGCCAAGTCGAGCATCGCCGAGATGGCGCGCCAGGCGTACCGCGGCCAGGGCGACGTCTCGAGCCTCGGCATCGTCACGGGTGCGCAGAGCACCGAGGAGTTCATCGCGGAGTACGCCGTCTCCTCGACGGCGGCGCGCAGCCAGTCCCGCTCGCTCCAGGAGCTGCTCGAGGCCGAGTCGGTGTCGCGCAACCGCGAGGCGCGCCTCCAGGCGGTGCGCGAGACGGTCACCGACCTCAAGCAGCAGGCGGACGAGAACCTCGTCGCCGCCGAGGCGGCGCGCACGGCCGCGGCCGACCGCAAGGCCGAGGTCGAGCAGCTGATCGTCGACCAGCAGGCCAAGAAGGCGACGATCGAGGAGCGCAAGTCCGCGGCCGAGGCCAAGGTCGCCGAGAACGAGGCCGCGCAGCAGTCCCTGCAGAGCGAGATCAAGGGCATCATCGCGGAGCAGGCCGAACGTGACCGCAAGGCCGCCGAGGAGGAGGCGCGCCGCCAGCAGCAGAGCCAGCAGTCCGGCGGCGGCGGTGGCGGTGACGGCGGCGGCTCGTCCTCCGGCGGTGGCGGTGGCGGTGGCGGAGGTGGCGGCTCGTCCTCCGGCGGCGACCGCGGCAGCATCTCGAGCTTCCTGTCGTACCCGACGGCGGTGCCCTACGTGACCTCGAGCTACGGGATGCGCCTGCACCCCATCCTCGGCTACTACCGCCTGCACGCGGGGACGGACCTGCGCGCCTACTGCGGCACGCCGATCATGGCGGCCGGGCCCGGGACGGTCGTCCACGCCCAGTGGCGCAACGGTTTCGGCAACCAGGTGCTCGTCAACCACGGCACGGTGGGCGGCAAGAACCTCATGACGAGCTACAACCACCTCACGCGCTTCGCGGTGTCGTCCGGCCGGACCGTCAACAAGGGTGACGTCATCGGCTACTCGGGCAACACCGGCCTCTCGGGGGCGTGCCACCTGCACTTCGAGGTGTACGTCAACGGGTCGACGATCGACCCGATGTCCGTGCTGCGCTGACCGGGCCGGGTCGCGCTCCGGGCGTCGCGCCCGACCCGTCCCGGCCCCCGCGCGACCGCACCCGGGGGATAATCGGTACCGGGCGCCGTCGGGCACCCGTACGCTCGGGCGCCCGCACGGCTCGGGGCCGGCGCACGGACGGTGCCCCGGACGAGCACCCGGGCGACAGCACCGACAGCAGAGAAGGACGGTAGGACACGGATGGCGAAGGACAGCGGCCGCAAGGTCGTCGCCAGCAACCGCAAGGCACGCCACGACTACGTGATCGAGGACGTGTACGAGGCGGGGATCGTCCTGTCCGGGACCGAGGTCAAGGCGCTGCGGATGGGCAGGGCGTCGCTCGTCGACGGCTACGTCGCGGTCGACCGCGGCGAGGCCTGGCTCGAGAACGTCCACATCCCCGAGTACACCGAGGGCACGTGGAACAACCACGCCCCGCGCCGCAAGCGCAAGCTGCTCCTGCACAAGGAGGAGATCCTGCGCCTGGAGTCCAAGACGCGCGAGAAGGGGCACACGATCGTGCCCCTCGCGCTGTACTTCCTCGACGGCCGCGCCAAGGTCGAGATCGCGCTCGCGCGCGGCAAGAAGGAGTACGACAAGCGCCAGGCGCTCCGCGAGAAGCAGGACAACCGCGAGGCGCAGCGCGCCATGCGGCAGCGCGAGCTGCGCTGACGCCGCGCGGGGCGTCCCGCACGCCGTTCCTGTGCCCGACGCCGGCCCCACCCGCTGGTGACGCCGTCGCCCTCGACGTACGGTCGAGGGCGAGACGACGACCGCGAACCAGGAGGCCCCATGGTCAAGCTCCGCCAGTACATCCCGCGCCTCGCGGCGGGGGCGTACATCCTCAACTCCGGCCTGACCAAGCGCGGTGCCGACGAGGAGACCGCGCAGGGACTGCACGGGATGGCCGCCGGCACGTACTCGTTCCTCGGGGAGGTCGAGCCGAAGCAGTTCACCAAGACCCTGTCGACCGCCGAGATCGCGCTCGGCGCGGCCCTCGTGGCGCCCTTCGTCCCGACCGGTCTCGTCGCCGTCGGGCTCGGCGTCTTCTCGGCCGGCCTCGTCGGCATGTACCTCAAGACGCCGGGCATGACGCGCGAGGACGGGGTGCGACCTACCGAGCAGGGGACCGGGCTCGCGAAGGACGTGTTCCTCCTCGGGATCGCCGGCGGGCTGCTCGTCGACTCGCTGAGCCGGAAGAAGTAGCCACGACGCGGGTACCGGCGGTGCGCGACCGCCGGTACCCGGCCGCGCGGAAATATCCGTGCGGGGCACGGCGTTGATCGCGTAGGCTGGACCTGCTGCACGAGGTCCGGGTCCGCCCGGGCGCCGCGCAGTGCTTGACAACTGCACAGGGGGTGATCGGTTTCGACGGTGGTCGTGCTTCGAGGAGAAGCGGGCCGAGGATGCAGGCTTATCTCGTAAACGATGTCTGCAAAACACAGGTGCCGATAACAAGCGCACCGACTTCGCCCTCGCCGCCTGAGCGAGCCCCGAAGTCCGTCAGCCCGAGCTAGCTCTCGACTCGGATCCTGGCGTCATCTAGAGAGCCACTGCTCGCAGTCCTCGTCACCGGGGCTGCGGGGACTTTCAGGTGACTGAGCCCGTCCGCATCTTGTCTGCGTGAGTGCGGGGGCCGAGAAAAACGACAGCAGACTGCGCCCGGAGAAGTCCTCGATCGGCGTCACCGGACCGGGGTTCGATTCCCCGCACCTCCACCCCTGCGGCGACGGCCCGCACCCCTCTCGGGGTGCGGGCCGTCGTCGTACCGGCGCTCTGTGCGGTCACCAGCCGTGGCGCTCCCAGGCTGCCGCCGCCTCGTCGCCGTCGAGCCACTCGAGGCGCAGCCGCCGCCCCCGCACCTCGAGCCGGTCGTCGTCCCGGGGGAGCGGGGGCGCGCCGGGGTCGTCGCTGTACAGGTCCTCGTCGCCGTCCGCGCCGTCGAGGTGGACCCGCCACTGCACGCGCGGCTCCGGGTTGACGTGCCGGGGGAACGTCTGCGGCCCGACCGTGTCCCAGTGCGTGCACACGCGCGTCACGAGGTGGCCGGCGAGCCGGGCCGTCCCCTCGTCGTCGGCCCACAGGCGCGCGACGCGACCGGTGCCCTCGGGGGTGACGGGCTCAGTCACGGGCGGACGCCCCGACGAGCGGAGCCCGTCCCGACGACGGCGCCTGCGGGTCGTCGTCCGGCCCCGTGCCGCCGTCGTCGGCCGGGGGAGCGCCGCCGTCCTGCGCACGACGGCGCACCCGGCGCAGCACCCAGCGCACGACGAGCAGCACGAGACCGGCGACGACGAGCCACGGGAGCAGCGCGCCGAGGACGACGACCAGGCCGTTGAGCGTGCTCAGCAGAGCGTTCCAGCCGTTCTGCAGACCGCCGAGGAAGCCGCCGGGAGCGAGCCGCTCGGCCGGCACCACCTGCACGACCGTGACGTGCAGCGTCGACATCGAGACCTGGTCCGTGAGCGCGGCGCGCTGCGACTGGAGCGACTCGAGCTCTGCCTGGCGCGTCGTGAGCTCCTGCTCGGCGGCGAGCAGGTCCGCGGTCGTCGCGGCGTCGCCCATGAGCGTCCGCAGACGCTCGACCGACGTGGTGAGCGCCGCGACGCGGGCGTCGAGGTCGCGCGCGGTGCCGGTCACGTCGACCGCCTCGATCGCGAGGTCGCGTACTTCGCCGACCTGACCGAGCGCGTCCACGGTCGCGGTCGTCTGGGCCGCCGGCACGCGCACGGTCAGCTCGGCCGTAGGCCGCGCGTCGCCCTCGGGCTCGGACTGCCGACGGCTCTCGACCCGCCCGCCCGCGCTCTCCGCGAGCTCGGCGACCTGCTCGGCGGCCGCCGACGGGTCCTTCGCGACGACGGTCACCGAGCCGGTCGTGACGATCTCCCGGTCCGCCTCGACCACGGCGTCCTCGTCGCCGGTCGTGATCCCGGCCGGGGCGCCGGACGAGGCGTCGGTGCCGTCGACCACCGCCGCCTCGGACCGCGCGCCGGAGTCGAGGGCGGCGTCGCCGACACCCGGCGTCGCGGAGCAGCCGGCCAGGAGCGCGCCGCCGAGCACCAGGGCGGCGACGACGGCGAGAGGGCGAGTGGTCCGCATGCTGCGAGGGTAGGGGGCCAACCGCGCGAACCGGACAGCCGCACCCACATCGTGACCGTCTTGTGAACTGTCCGTGATCCGACCGTCGCCCGGCGCCGTGCGGACACGCCGGTCAGCGCGCGAGGATGGGCGCGTGCTCGTGTGCTGCGGACTCGTGACCCTCGACGTCGTCCAGGTCGTCGACGCCCTGCCCGGACCCGACGAGAAGGTCGTCGCGCGGTCCCTCGCCGCGACCTTCGGCGGCCCGGCCGCGAACGCCGCGGCCACCGCCGTCGCGCTCGGCGTCCCGACGGCCCTCGTGACCGCCGTGGGCCACGGGCCCCTCGCCGCGGTCGTGCGGGCCGAGCTCGAGTCCTCCGGCGTCACGCTCGTCGACGCGGCGGACGGCGTCGCCGGGGCGGTGCAGCCCGCGGTCTCGACGGTGCTGGTCACGCGTGCGACCGGCGAGCGCGCGGTCGTGAGCACCAACGCCTCCGGCTTCGGCGACCTCACCGATGCGCGGCTCGTCGCGCCGGGTCGCACGACGGACCCGCTGGACGAGCTCGGCCCCGGGGACGTGCTGCTCCTCGACGGCCACCACCCGGGGCTCGCGCTCCGGGTCGCGCGCCGCGCGCGGGAGCGCGGGTGCGCCGTCGTGCTGGACGGGGGCTCCTGGAAGCCCGACGCGCCCGCGATGATCGGGCTGTGCGACGCCGTGGTCGTGTCGGCGGACTTCCGGCCGCCCGGCGTCGCGACGGACGACGTGCTCGACGCCGTCGCCGCGCTGGGCCCTCGGTTCGTCGCGCGGACCCGCGGTCCGCGGTCCGTCGAGGTGCTCGACGCGGGGGAGAGGTACGAGGTCGCGGTCCCGCGGCCGCGCCGCGTGGTCGACACCCTGGGTGCGGGCGACGTGGTCCACGGCGCGTTCGCCGCGGCGGCGGCGCACGGGTCGTCGTGGCGCGCGGCGCTGGAGAACGCCGTGCTGGTCGCGTCCCGCTCGGTCGAGCACGCCGGTGCGCGGGGCTGGATCACCGCGACGTCGTGACGTGCGGGGCCGTGGGACCAAGGTCCCGGGTCGTGGCCTCCTCGGCTACATTTCGGTCACGAAGCCGGGAGGGAGTTGACAGCCACTTAGTAAAGGCAGTCTACTAACAAACATGACAACGGCAGTCACCGGCACCGGCGCACCGAGGAGGCGACTGAGCACAGGGCTCAGGCCGACCTCCAAGGTGCTCCCCGAGCACGCTCGGGCCCACAACCGGTCGCTCGTGCTGCAGCACCTGTTCCACGAGGGGCCCACGTCGCGCGCCGACCTCGCGCGCGCCACCTCGCTCACTCGCGTGACCATCTCCGACCTCGTCTCCGTGCTCATCGCCGAGGGCCTGGTCGAGGAGCTCGGCGTCCGCCCGGGGCAGCGCGTGGGCAAGCCCGCGATCCTCGTCGGCATGCGCACGAGCGCGTACCAGATCGTCTCCGTCGACCTCACCGACGACGAGGTCCTGCGCGGCGCCGTCGTCACGCTCACGGGCGACTTCGTCGTCCGGCAGAGCCTCGCGGTGGACGGCCGCACCGGCACCGAGCTCGTCGACCTCCTCATGCGCTTCTGCCGCGGCCTCATCGCGTCCGCGACCCAGCCGGTCATCGGCGTGGGGATCGGGTCGCCCGGCGTCGTCGACGCCGAGGGCCGCGTCATCGAGGCGCCGAACCGCCGCTGGTACGACGTCCCCCTCGCGGCCCAGCTCACGGAGCGGCTCGGGCTCGCGGTCCACGTCGCCAACGACGCCAACATCGCCGCGCTCGGCGAGTTCACGTTCGGGGGAGCGGCCGGGGACGGCCTGCTCGTCCTCACGGTGGGCGAGGGCGTGGGCGCCGGCATCATGGTCGACGGCGCACGCGTGCACGGGCACGCCGACGCCGCCGGCGAGCTCGGCCACGTGACCGTGGTCGAGGACGGCGAGCCGTGCGCCTGCGGGCGCCGCGGCTGCCTGGAGACCGTCCTGTCCGTGCCGGCGCTGCGCCGCGCGGTGGACGGGCTCGACACCGAGGCTTCCGACGCCGTGCTGGCGTCGGTGGGCAGGACGCTGGGCATCGCCCTGGCCCCTGTCGTCAGTGCGCTCAACCTCGCGGAGGTGCTCGTGAGCGGTCCTGCGGACCTGCTCGACGGCCCCCTGCGCGAGTCGGCGTTCGAGACCATCCGTTCCCGCACCATGCCGGTCATCGGCAGCGGGCTGCAGGTGCGGATGGCCACGCTCGACGAAGACGTCGTCCTCGCTGGGGCCGCCGTCCTCGTCCTCTCCGGACAGCTGGGGGTCTCGTGAGCCGACGACGCTCCGCCTGACCCACCCTGCCCGACCTGGGCGCGGGCCACGACCCGCCCCTCACGACCTCCTGGGACCCCCAGTGCAGCACCCCCGGGAACGCAGTAACACAGCAGCACCCCTGCACACGCTCGATTACGCAGGACTCCTGCCACACCTCCGGTGGGGGCATCGCCGCCACCACCAAGAATCACCGAGAGGAAGCACCCAGTGAAGAGGAACCGTCTCGTCGCCGCCTCCGTGGCGTCGACGATCACCCTGGCGCTCGCGCTGACCGCCTGCAGCACCGGCGGCGGGAGCGACGACAACGGCTCCGGCGACGGCGAGTCCGCCTCCGGCGACATCCGCGTCTGGCTCAACGGGTCGGACACGCCCGACGCCGCGCGCGACTACCTCAAGACCACGTTCGAGGAGGAGAACCCGGGCAGCACCCTCACCATCGAGGAGCAGTCCTGGACCGGCCTCGTCGACAAGCTCACCACGTCGCTCTCCGGCTCCGACAGCCCGGACATCGTCGAGGTCGGCAACACGCAGTCCCCGGCGTTCACGTCGGCCGGCTACTTCCGCGAGATCACGGAGGACGAGTTCCAGTCCCTGGGCGGCGACGACCTGCTCGGTGGCTTCGTCGAGGCCGGCGACTGGGAGGGCAAGCACTACGCCCTCCCGTACTACGCCGGCTCGCGCGCCGTGTTCTACACCCCGCAGGTCACCGGCTCCACGCCGGTCCCGACGACGCTCGACGAGTACGTCGCGACGGCGAAGTCGCTCAAGACGGACACGGTCTCCGGCGTCTACTGGCCCGGTCAGGACTGGTACAACGCCCTGCCCTTCGTCTGGGAGAACGGCGGCTTCATCGCCGAGCAGAACGACGACGGCGAGTGGGAGGCCGGGTTCTCCTCGGAGGGCGGCCTCGCCGGCCTCGCGCAGGTCCAGGACCTCATGACGAACGCGTCGCTCGCGCCGAAGGACGGCCAGGAGACCGATCTCCAGGTGCCGTTCTGCGAGGGCAAGGTGGCGTTCGTGTCGGCCCCGACGTGGATCGCCGGCACCATCAAGACCTCGGCCACGCCCGAGGACCCCAAGACCACCCCCGGGTGCCTCGAGACCTACGGCTCCGACCTCGCGGCGTTCCCGCTGCCCGGCAAGACCGCGGGCGAGCCGGCGGCCGTGTTCGCCGGTGGCTCGAACATCGCCGTCGCGGCGAAGTCCAACAACCCGGACCTCGCGTACAAGGCGTTCGAGATCATGATGAGCGACGAGTACCAGACCATCCTCGCCCAGGCGAACATGATCCCGGCGAAGAAGTCGCTCGCGAACCAGGTGCCGCAGGACAACCCGATCGCCCAGGCGGGCGTCGAGGCGGCGCAGAACGCTCGCCTCACCCCGGCGTCCCCGAAGTGGGCCGACGTCGAGGCGCAGAACGTGCTCCAGAGCGCCTTCACGAAGATCGCCAACGGCGACGACGTGCAGACGGTCGCCGAGGAGCTCGACGCGAAGATCGAGTCGATCCTCAACAGCTGAGCCGGTCCGACGGTGCCCGGTGACCGCCGGGCACCGTCGGAGGCTCGAGCCGTCAGGGGTGGGGACTCCTTCGCCGGAGCCCCCACCCCTTCCCATGACGAGCCCCGGAGGCACGTCGCCTGCGCACCACCGCGCAACCCCTGACGGAGTGAGGAAATGAGCTCAACCACCCTCGAACCCCGCACCGAGCGCTCCGGCGCGCCCGTGCGGCCACCCAAGAAGCGGCGTCCACCGATCCTGCCGTGGACGCTCCTCGTCCCCAGCCTCGTCGTGCTCGGCATCCTCGTCGGATACCCGCTCGTGCGGCTCGTCATCATGTCGTTCCAGGAGTACGAGCGGGCCCAGCTCATGGGCCAGCCCGCCGAGTGGGTCGGCTTCGACAACTACGTCCAGGTCCTCACCGACGTCGACGGCTTCTGGACCGTGCTCCTGCGCAGCTTCGTGTTCATGGTCGCGTGCGTCGTCCTGACCATGGTGCTCGGCACGCTCATCGCGCTGCTCATGATGCGTCTCGGCAAGGGCTTCCGCCTGCTGGTCTCGGTCGGGCTGCTGCTGGCGTGGGCCATGCCGGCGCTCGCCGCGACCATCGTCTGGGGCTGGATCTTCGACACCCAGTACGGCGTCATCAACAACCTGCTGACCACGATCACGGGCGACAACTGGATGGGCCACTCGTGGCTGCTCAACCCGCTCCAGTTCTTCCTCATCGCGACGATCGTCATCGTGTGGGGCGCCGTGCCGTTCGTCGCCTTCACGATGTACGCGGGACTGACGCAGATCCCCGGCGAGGTCCTCGAGGCCGCCCAGCTCGACGGCGCCCGCCCGGTTCAGCGGTTCCGGCTCATCATGGTCCCGTACGTCCGGAGCATCATCACGGTGCTCATCGTGCTGTCGATCATCTGGGACCTGCGCGTCTTCACGCAGATCTACGCCCTTCAGGGCGTGGGTGGTGACCGCGACAAGACGAACACGATCGGCGTGTACATCTACCAGATGGGCATGGCCCAGGGGCACTACGGGCTCGCGGGCGCCATCTCGGTGATCTTCGTGTTCATCATGCTCGGCATCTCGTTCTACTACGTGCGCCAGACGGTCCGGGAGGAAGAACTGTGAGCACCGTCCAGACCACCCCCCGCGCCGCGGTCCGGCACGCGTCTGCCGCAACGGGCCCTGCCCCTCGCGTGAGCCGTGAGAAGCAGCGCAAGAAGTTGGCGAACGTCGGCTACGCGATCCTGGCGATCATCGTCTTCGTCTCGTCGGTCTTCCCCGTCTACTGGATGATCAACACGTCCTTCCTGCCGTCGAGCCTCGTGCGCGGGACGGAGCTCAAGTTCTTCCCGACGCCCGACGTCTTCACGCTGAACAACTACGTGACGGCGATCACCGACGAGACCCGCGCTCCGTTCATCCCGGCGATGGGGAACTCGCTCACGGTGACGTTCTTCACGCTCGTCATCGCCATGGTCCTCGGGTTCCTCGCGTCGCTCGCGGTGACGCGGTTCCGGTTCAAGGGCCGCCGCACGTTCATCCTCGCGATCCTCGTGGTCCAGATGATCCCGGGCGAGGCGATGATGATCTCGATCTTCCGGATCATCGACAACTGGCAGATGCTCAACACCATCGTCGGCCTGGGGATCGTCTACGTGTCCGGCGTGCTGCCGTTCACGATCTGGACGCTGCGCGGGTTCGTCAACGGCGTTCCCGCGGACCTCGAGGAGGCCGCCATGATCGACGGGTGCTCGCGAGGCAAGGCGTTCTGGAAGATCACCTTCCCGCTCCTGGCCCCCGGGCTGGTCGCGACGGGTGTCTTCGCGTTCATCCAGGCGTGGAACGAGTTCGTCATGGCCCTGATCATCATGCAGCGCCCGGAGTCCATGACCTTGCCGGTCTGGCTGCGCACCTTCCAGCAGGCGACCCAGGCGACCAACTGGGGCGCGCTCATGGCCGGCTCGGTGCTCATCGCCATCCCGGCGGTGGTCTTCTTCCTCATCGTCCAGGGTCGGATGACCGGTGGCCTCGTCTCGGGTGCGGTGAAGGGCTGACGTGAGCGACCTGAGCACGGCTGCCTCGCTCGACGGCGAGGCGGCCGCAGCCCTGGCCGGACGCCCCGGTCCCGGGACCGCGTCACGGCGCGGCCCCGCGGGACCGGGCAGCGCGGTGGGCCTCGACATCGGCGGCACCAAGGTGCTCGCGGCCTTCCTCGGCCCCGACGGGGTCGCGCGCGAGACGCTGCGGCTGCCGACGGTGCGCGGACCGGAGGGCGTCGTGTCCAGCGCGGCGCGCGCGGTCCGCGAGGTGGTCCGGCGCGCCTGCGGTGACCTCGCGGACGTCGACGGCGTCGGTGTCGGGGTCCCCGGGCTGGTGGACCCCGCCGACGGCTCCGTCGTGCACGCGGTGAACCTCGGCATCGAGGGCGGACGCTTCGCCCTCGCCGAGGCGCTGTCCGCGGAGCTCGGCGGCGTCCCGGTCCAGGTCGACAACGACCTCAACGTGGCCGCCCTCGGTGCCTCGCACCTGCGCGGCGCGGAGGGGGAGGACCTCGCGTTCCTCGCTCTCGGCACCGGGCTCGCGGCCGGCATCGTGCTCGGCGGCGAGCTCCGCCGTGGCGTGAGCGGCGCGGCGGGGGAGATCGGGCACATCCCGATCGACCCGCGCGGGCCCGAGTGCGCGTGCGGGCAGCGCGGGTGCGTGGAGGTCTACGCGTCGGGCTCCGCCGTGTCGGCGCGCTGGCCGTCGCGCCACGGCCGTCCGGCCCCTGCCGAGCTCTTCGAGGCCGCGGCCGCGGGCGACCCGGAAGCGATCCGGATCAAGGACGAGTTCGCGTCCGCCGTCGCCTCCGCCGTGCGGATCCTCGAGCTGACGGTGGACGTGCGCCACGTGGTGCTCGGCGGCGGCGTGTCCGCGCTGGGCCAGCCGCTGCTGGACGCGGTCCGCGACGCGCTCGACGCGCAGTCGAGCACGTCCCCCTTCCTGTCTTCGTTGCGTCTGTCGGAGCGGGTCTCCCTCGCTCCGTCGGACGTCCCGGTCGCCGCCGTGGGCGCTGCTCTCGTCGGCCGTCGAAAGGTGTTGTGATGGAGGTCGTGATCGCTCCGGCGGAGCGGTTGGCGGTGCTGGCTGCGGATGCCGTGGAGGCGGTGGTGCGGTCG
>NZ_SOZH01000004.1 GCF_004519295.1 Cellulosimicrobium funkei | reverse complement strand
TCGAGTTCGAGATCATCATGAGCCAGGCCGCCGACCAAGCTGCCTAACCAACTGTCACGGAATCATGCAGCAGCCCCAAGTACCACGGGCACACCCTGCCGTACCGCATGCTCGGCGCCGACCCGGACCAATTGCACACCTGGTCAAGTTCGCGTTCTGTGAAAAGGACAAATCCTAGAGAACGCTGGCAGAGAGCGATCAGATTCGCCGGTCTGGCTTGGAGTGTGCTTCACGAGTGGTCCAAGCTGCCCGGGCTGCGCCCGGACGGCACGACCGACGGCCAGCACCTCGCCGGCTGGGTCCTCGGTGCCCGTCGCGCACTGGCAGAAGTTGGCCGCGTCGCAATCGGGCTTGAGTTGATCGGCCAGGTGCTGGTCTCGAGCCCACTGGCCGAGACGACGTGTGGCCAGCCGAGAAGGTTCGAGACGCATATCAGGACCTCGCGAACACGAGGATCGAAGCGAGCAGCCCCGACTCGGGCGAGCCGACCAACGCAGCGTCACGTCCCGTGGCGTCTACGACGGCGGGGATCGGGAGCGCGGGGTCGAGGATGACTACCGTGATACGGCCTCGCGTATCGCGACCCGGTGGCCGCGCACCGCGCACGTCCTGCGCGAGATCTCAGACCACTACAAGGGCGAGGCCGCCTTCGACGACGCCGAGGCCGATGCCGATGCCGATGCCGATGCCGATGCCGAACGGTGGGGCGATCAGGGCTGACAGACGAGCAACGCCAACAGACGTCCTCGCCATGCCCTGACATCCCTAGTGCGGTGCCCCTTTAGGTCCGCCATCACCGGTAGGCTGCGACTGGACGCGCGCGATCGACCAGGCGCTGGAACTTCTCGCCTTGTCTTCACCAAGGGCTGTTCAGGCCAACTCCCGCACGACCCGGGCCTCTAGCTCAATCGGCAGAGCTGCGGACTTTTAATCCGTAGGTTGTGGGTTCGAACCCCACGGGGCCCACTGCTGACCTGTGGACGCCCCGGCACCGTCAGGCGCCGTCGAGCGCCGCGACGACGAGCCCGAGGACCACCGCCGCCAAGGCGAGAGGCCAGCCCCAGCCGGCGACCGAACGACGCAGCCGCGGGTCCTGCGTCACCACGTAGGCCGAGCGCAGGAGCACTGCGGCGAGCAGCCCCGTGACCAGGGCGAGCAGCAGCAAGACGTCGACGAGCACGCGCGCACTCTTTCACGGCGCGGCTCGGCGGACGGCCACACCCCCGTCGGCGCCGGTCAGCGGCGCGCGCAAGGGTCGGGTCGGGTCGGGTCAGCAGACGCTCAGGCGGTGAACGTCGCCCAGACGGTCTTGACGTCGTCGGTCCGGTACCAGCCGACGTCGAGCGAGAGCTGGCGGGCCATGTGCAGGCCGACGCCGCCTGCGCCGGGGATGCGGCGCCCGGCGTAGACGGGCTCGGTGGACACGTCGTGGTCGGCGACCTCGAGGAGGAACCGGTCGCCGCTGCGGGCGAGGCGCACGATCGTCGGGGGCAGGCCGTGGCGCAGAGCGTTGGTCGCGAGCTCCGAGGCGATGAGGACGAGCTTGTCCGGCGTGGACGAGAGCCGACCGGTCGACGCGACGCCCTGGCTCTCGAGCGTCGCCACGAGGCCGGCGCGCAGCGCGGAGAGCTCCTCCGTCGTGGAGAGCACCCACTCCTCCACGAGCTGGTACTCCTCGGGCGGCATCGACGTGATGAGGTCGGCGTCGTCGAGGGGGACGTCGATCAGGGTCTGGTCGTCCACGCGGGGGTACCTCCAGCGGCTTGAAGGAGCGGAGCGGCCACCCTGACACGCGAACCCCCGGCCCGCACCCCGTCCCGCCCGGCTCGCCAGGGCCCGCCGGCACGGCCACCGGGACCGGGCCGGTCAGCGGCGGTCGGCGGCCCGACACCGCCCGTTCATCCCCCGTTGGTTGCGCGCGGGACGGGCGCGGCCGGACCGTCGGACCATGGCGATCGAGGACGAGGACCGCGAGATCGACGTCGTGGTGGAGCGGGTCAGCACGCGCTTCCCGGACGTGCCGGTGGACGACGTCCGCGAGCAGGTGCTCGCGGAGCTGGGCCGGTACCAGGCCGCGCACGTGCGCGACTTCGTGCCGGTGCTGGTGGAGAACGCGGTGATGGACGTGCTGCGCTCGGGCGAGCGGGCGCACCGGCCGCCCCGCGGGAGCGTGCGCCCCGACCGATGAGTCCGGGTGTGGGCGGTCGTCGGTACGTTCGCGGCGGGTCGACCGACCTGCCCCGACGACGAGGAGCTCGCATGTCCTTCCAGGCCTATCTCGACGCGGTCGAGGACAAGACCGGTCTGACCCCGCGCCAGCTGGTCGACCTCGCGCACGAGCGCGGGTTCGACGAGACGACGAAGGCAACCCCGATCCTCGAGTGGCTCCGGGACGACTACGGCCTGGGCCGCGGGCACGGCATGGCGATGGTCCACGTCATCACGAAGGGCCCGCAGATCTCGTCGAAGCACGTGGGGTCCGACGGCTCGCACCGCGACGACTCCGACACGCTGTGGCTCGACGGCAAGGCGACCCGGCCGGCCTGACACCCGGCGGGCCCGGCGCGGCCCTCCCTCGGCCCGCACGCCGGTGCCCGACGACGTCCCGGGAGCGGGCGTCGTCGGGCACCGGGGTGCGGGGCGGCTCAGGCGACGGGCGCGGTCAGAGCGTCCAGCGCTGGGCGTCGGTCTGGTTGCAGGTCCAGAGCTGGACCTTCTGGCCGTCACGCAGCGGTGCGCCGCCCTGGGCGTCGAGGCACTTGCCGGACTGCGGGTTGCGCAGGGCCTTGGTCGCGGAGTCGTACGTCCACTTCTGCGCGCCCGTGCCGTTGCACGTGTAGATCCACACGGCGGTGCCGTCGGCCGTCCCGCTGCGCGCGACGTCGAGGCACTTGCCGAGGGCTCTCACGGTCCCGTCGGTGCCGCGCGTCCACTGCTGCGCCGCGTTGCCGCTGCAGGTGGCGAGCTGGACCTGGTTGGTGTCGGTCGGGTCGGCCCACGGGACGTCGAGGCACAGCGTGCTCCCGATGCGGAGCGCACCCGTCCCGGCGGGCAGACCACCGGGGGTGCCCGGCTGCTCGGTGCTGCCGCCGTTCCCGAGGGGCGTGGCCGTGCCGGTGAACGGGTCGAGCTTGATGTACGCGGCCTGGGGGTTGCCGTCGTGGACGAGCGACTCGTGCGCGCCGACGTCGTCGAACGCGAACGCGTACGCCTTGCCGTTCGCCATCTGCTGGTGCGCGAGCTTCGCGTAGACGTTGGTGCGGGCGTCCTGGTAGAAGCCGGCGTTGCTCGCGTCCGGCTGGTTCGGGTTCGTCAGCGCCGTGGTGCGGACGAGCGCCGCGCACAGGGTGCGGGCGATCGGCCCGACGACGTGGTCGTTGGGCGCCTGGAGGTCCTTGTGGCACCCGTACACGCTCGACGCGTCGGGCTTCTTGAACGCGGCGACCTCCTGCCCGGACCCGTTCCTGAAGCGGAACCAGTCGCCGTCGACCCGGCCGCGGAACTGCGTGCCGGGCTCGTGGGAGAACGGCGTGACGACCATGTCGCGCGTGCGGTACGAGTTCCACACCTCGGTGACGTAGGAGTCGATCGAGGCCGACGAGATCTTCCCGACGTCGATCCCGTGCGACGGGTTGAGCGCGCGCAGGCGGCTCCCGTCGGGCGCGCGCTGCACGAGCCCGCCCCACCCCGCGCTCTCGAGGGCCGTGTAGAACGCCTCGTAGCCGTTCGGCTTGAGCATGCCCGTGCTGAGGACCTGCCCGTCGGCGCGCTGGACGCCCACCTGGTACGGCGCGGACCAGTGGTCCACCTGCGTGCTGTTGATCCACAGGCCGCCGTCGTTGAGCGTGTACTCGGTCCAGTTGAAGAGGATGTTCCGGTTGGGGTCGGAGTCGTTCTGGACGGCGGGCTGGACGAGCCGCCCGTCGAGCACGATCTGGAACGTCATCTTCTGGCCGTACGAGTAGTAGACGCGCCCGGACAGCTTCGGGAGCCGGATCGTCACGGACTGGCCGGGGCCGGGTCCGGCGATCGACGCGTCGGGTGCCGGGACGGGCACGGGCCCGACCCCGCCGGGCCACGGGTGGAACGTGCCGCCCGCGTCCGCCCAGCCGGCGACGCCGTCGCGCTCGCCGAGGACGTACAGGTAGATCGGCCCCCTGCCCGAGTCGTTGGTGATCGTCAGCGGGATGGTCGCGGGGACCGCGCTCGCGGGCGCCGCCACGCCGACCAGCGCCCCGCTCACCGCGAGGACCGCGGCGCACAGCGCGGCCCACGCTCGTCTGCTGCTGTTCTTCCTGTCGTGAGGCATACGGGATCTGCTCCTGTTCGGTTGCTCCGTCGAAACCGGTCGCCGGACCGTTCCGGCGACAGCGTTGCCACAGGAGGTGTGGAAGCGCTGCCACGACCGTAACGGACAGCGGCCCGCGACGCCAGGGAGCGCTCCCCCGCGTCCGGTGCGGCGTGCTTGGGGGCCATGGATCGACGCCGCGGCGCTCCCTCCGCGCGCGGCCCCCCGGGAGGGAGCCGGTCGCCCGTAGACTCGAACGAGTGCAGTGCCACCACTACGACGCCGGCCGGTGCCGGTCGTGCACCCTCCTCGACCTCGCGTACCCCGCGCAGGTCACCGGCAAGCAGGAGCACTGCGCCGAGCTCCTCGCCCCGCTCGCGCCGGACCTCGCCTGGCTGCCGACGGTCGAGTCCGCCGACTCCGGCTTCCGCAACAAGGCGAAGATGGTCGTCACCGGCACCACCGACGCCCCGGTGCTCGGGATCCTCGCGGAGGGCGGCGGCGTCGACCTCACCGACTGCCCGCTCTACCCGCCCGCGCTCCAGGCGTCGTTCCCCGCGCTCGCGGCGTTCGTCACGCGCGCGCGGCTCGTCCCCTACGACGTCCGCACCCGGCGTGGCGAGCTCAAGTACGTCCTCGTCACCCTCTCCCCCGACGGCGACCTCATGACGCGGTTCGTCCTGCGGTCCACCGAGTCCGTGCCACGGGTCCGCAAGCACCTGCCGGCCCTCCTCGACGCTCTCCCGTCGCTGCGCGTCGTGTCCGTGAACCTGCACCCCGAGCACAAGGCCGTCGTCGAGGGCGAGACCGAGATCGTGCTCACCGAGGCCGAGACGCTGCGCATGCACGTCAACGGGATCGACCTCCACCTGCGCCCGCAGAGCTTCTTCCAGACCAACACCGACGTCGCCGCGGCCCTCTACCGCCAGGGCCGGGCCTGGGTGGAGGACGCCGCACCCGCCACGGTCTGGGACCTCTACTGCGGCGTGGGCGGGTTCGCGCTGCACGTCGCGGGGCCCTGTCGCGACGTCGTCGGCGTCGAGACGAGCGCCGAGGCCGTCGCGAGCGCACGGCTCACCGCGCGCGACGCCGGGCTCGACCGCACGACCTTCCTCGCCGAGGACGCGACCGCGTTCGCCCTCTCACGGCAGGACGTGCCGGACCTCGTCGTCGTGAACCCCCCGCGGCGCGGCATCGGGGAGACGCTCAGCACCTGGCTGGAGCGGTCCGGCGTCGGGCACGTCGTCTACTCGAGCTGCAACGCGACGACGCTCGCGCGCGACCTGGCCTTCATGCCGTCGCTCCGACCGCGCGAGGCGCGCGTGCTCGACATGTTCCCGCAGACGTCGCACTACGAGGTCGCGGTCCTGCTCGAGCGCGCCTGACCTCGCCCGGCGTCCGCGAGCGCCGCGCGGCTCAGGGGCGCTCCCCCGCGCGTCGGGACGCCTCGACGGCCGCGGACTCGACGCGCGCCCGGTAGGCGGCCCACTCGTCGTCGTCCAGCGCGGGCAGGTTGCCCCGCCCGTCACCCGCCGCGCCGTCGACGAGCTCGCGCACGATGTCGGCGTGGCCGGCGTGGTGCGCCACCTCCGCGAGGACGTGCACGAGCACCTGGTGGAGCGTGACGTCCCGGTTCCCCGGGCGCCACCACGGGACGTGCCCGGGCGCGTCGAGGTCGAGCGACGCCACGGTCGTGTCGCACAGCTCCGACGACCGGCGGAAGAGCTCCAGGATCTCCTCCCGGCTCTCGTCCGCCGAGGCCCACATGTCGGCGTTCACCTCCGCGTCGTCGGCGAACCAGGGCATGTCCAGGTCGTGCGTGCCGCCGAACGCCTCGTGCAGGTAGCCGAGCTGCACGCTGCCCACGTGCTTCACCAGGCCCAGGACGTTCGTGCCGGTGCGCGTGAGCGGACGGCGGACGTCGTACTCGCTCAGCCCCTCCGCCTTGGCGAGCAGCGCGTCGCGCTCCCGGCTCAGGTACCGCAGCAGCGTCGCCTTGGGGTCGTGGTCCGGTGCCGTCCTCGTGCTCATCCACCGGACGCTACCGACGCCCTCCCACGCCAGTGCCAGACTCCCCTCATGGCGACCGTGCACGCAGAGATCACCGACCGGCTGGCGGCGTTCGTCCTCGCGCAGCCGGTGTTCTTCGTCGGCACCGCGCCGCTCGCCGCGGACGGTCATGTGAACGTCGCGCCCAAGGGCATGGCCGGGACGTTCGCGGTGCTCGGGCCGCACCGCGTCGCCTACCTGGACTACACCGGCTCGGGCGCCGAGACGCCGGCGCACTTGCGCGAGAACGGCCGGATCGTCGTGATGTTCTGCGCGTTCGAGGGTCCGCCCAACATCGTCCGCTTCCACGGGACCGGCCGGTACGTCGAGGCCGGCACCCCGGAGTTCGACACGCTGCGCACCCGCTTCCCCAAGCGCGAGACGGCGGGCCAGCGCGGCGTCGTGGTCGTCGACGTGACGCGGGTCTCCGACTCGCGCGGGTTCTCCGTGCCGCGCATGGCCCTCGTCGAGGACCGGGACCTGCTCGACCGCTGGGCCGACCGCAAGACCCCGGAGCAGCTCGAGGCCTACCGCGTCACGAAGAACACCACGAGCATCGACGGCCTCCCGGCGATCGGCGACGGCTCGCACACCGTGGAGACCACGACGCCACGCGAAGCCCTCGGGCGCTGACGCCTCATGACGCCGGGTTCCTCGGTGCGTGCGCACCCGAGAGCCCGCGGCGCACGCCCGCGCGCACGTCTCGCCGCCAGGCACTACCAGGCCTCTACCTCGCCGAGGTAGAGGCCCGGTTCTGCGAGGTAGAGGCGGGGTCTCGCGAGGTAGAGCCCAGGTCCGCGAGGTAGAGGCGGGGTCTCGCGAGGTAGAGGCGGGGTCTCGCGAGGTAGAGGCCTGGTCGCGCGGAGTAGAGGCCTGGCCCCGCGAGGGAGCTCGACCTCACGAGGCGGGCCGCTCGTCCGCCGTCGCGGCGAGGTAGGCCCTCCCGCGCGGCGAGAGGCGGTACCCGACGTCGAGGCTCTCGGTGAGGCCGAGCTCCTTGAGCCGGCGCACGCGCACCTTGAAGTCGTCGCGGGCCATCCCGAGCCCGGCCGCGAGCTCGCGCGCGACGACACCCTCGTGCGTGCCGATCAGCTCGAGGTACCGGCGGGTCCACGGCTCCGCGGCGGCCCGGTCCTTCCGCGCCAGCGCGGTGCGGAGCTGCTCGACGGCGTCCTCGTCGAGGTCCGCGTCCTCGCGCAGCGCGACGCGCGGGTCCGGGCCGGCGAGCCGCAGGCCCACGCGGTAGAGGTCCCCCTCGCGCCCGGCGCCCCGAGCGAGCACGCGCTCGGGCGAGGTCATCCCCGCGAGGCGGGCCTCGTCGTCGGACACGACGGGCTCGCCGTCCGGACCGACGGGCACGCGCTCGACCGACGTCACCTCGACGACGCCCACCTGCGTGCGCTGGAGCGTCCCGACGCGCACGCGCGGCGTCGTCCAGCGGCGGAACGCCAGCGTCACCGTCCCGTCCTGGAGGCCGCGCAGCGTGCGGGCGTCGAGGAGCACGCTCCGAGCCTACGACCACGCCGCCACGCCCTCCCGAGGGAGAGCCCGTCCGGTGAGGTAGAGCCGAGGTCACGACCTGGGCTCTACCTCGGCCCACCTGGGCTCTACCTCGCGCGACCAGGGCTCTACCTCGGCCCACCGGGGCTCTACCTCGCGCGAGCCCGCGCGACTGCGGCTCGGCCTCGGCAGGGCGGGCAGGTCAGGCGAGCTCGGGGCGGCGGGCGACGGTGAGGACGTGGGTGTCGGGCCAGTCGACGGGCTCGCCTGTCGTGGCGTCGTGCAGGGCGGCGACGGGCGCGAACGCGTGCTCGACGACCCACTCGTTGCGCCACGCCCCGCTGGCCGGCTCGAGCTCGAACCCGGCGGCGGTGAGGAGGTCGGCCCATCGGGGGCCGGTGAGGTCGCAGAAGCGCTCGTGGCTCTCGGACAACCAGTTGTCGACGTAGTCCTTGCGCGTGAGGAACTCCATCGCCTCGCGCAGCGTGATCCGCCACGACCCGGGGCGCACGCGCTCGGGCCGGAAGTCGGCGCCGGAGAGGCGGGGGAAGTCGTACGCGAACTGGACGAGCCGGGCGTCGGTCGAGAGCGCCCCGACCCACGCCGCGACGTCCTCGCGCGCGAGGTCGTCGAGGTCGGTGCGGGCGCCGCCGGGCCCGTCGCCGGTCGCGGGGGCGCCGTCGTCGGTCCGCAGCGTGAGCACGACGACCCGGTCCGGCTCCGCGGGGCCGCACACGTCCGAGTTGATCCACACGCCGCCGGGCCGCGTGTGCGCGTGGACGCGGCGCGCGAACGTCTCGACGTCGCGCACGCCGTCCCCGTACGACGACACCTCGTGCGTGAGCGCGACGGTGAGGGTCGTGTCGACGGAGGCGTCGGGCATCACGGACCGGTCGAGGATGTTGGCCTGCACGAACCACACGTGCGGGTTCGCGAACACGCCCTGCGCCTTCTTGTGCTCGGCCTCCGCGACGAGGTGCCGCGCGACGTCGACGCCGAACAGGTCCGACTCGTGCAGGCGCGGCTCGCGCGCCACGTGCTCCAGGAGGCCGCCCGTCGCGCACCCGATGTCGACGATCCGCCCGGGCCGCACGTGCGGGGCGACCTGGGCCCACTTGCGCGCCGACGCGTCCTCGAACGCGGCGGCGTACGTGCGGTAGTCGCGCGTCGAGGTGAGGTCGCCGTCGCCGGACACGACCGGGTCGGCGAAGATCCGCCGGACGTCCTCGACGAACCGGTAGCGCGCGAAGAACTCCGGCACGGCGGGGTGCGCGACGTCGCGCCAGCGCTCGTCCCCCGCGGCGATCTGCTCGACGACGTCCCACGGCCGCGCGGGGAGGTCGCCGCCCGGCTCGGCGGCGTCGAGCTCGACCCCCGCGACCCGGTAGCCGAGCGCGCGGTAGGCGTCGACGAGCGCCGGCGTCGAGCACGCGACGACGGTGTCCGCGGGGTCCGGCGCGACGCCGGTCGCGGTCGCGACGCTCGTCACGACGAGGTGGGCGAAGCGGTCGTCGGGCGCGACGTCGGGCACGGGCACGACGACGGACGCGAGGCCCTCCCGGGTCGTGACGTTCTCGACGAGCGCCTCGCGCCGGTGCCCGGGCAGCGGGTTGCGGCGGGTTCCGGCGTGGTTGGCGGACGTCACGACCCAGACGACCTCGACGTCGGGGGTGCAGCGCACGCGCCGACCGTCGAGGTCGTGCACGAGACCGGCGCGCAGCGCCCGGAGGTAGTCGACCTGGTATCGCGTGACGACGTGGTGGCGGCCGGGGAAGAGGATGCGGCGCACGGGCGGGCCGTCGGTGGGGAGGGGCACCCGCACACGGTGCGGCCAGCCGGCACCCGGGCGCAACCCGTCTCACCTCTCGGGCCGACAGCCGCAGCCCTGGGCGCCACCCGTCTCACGTCTCGGGCGGCCGGACGCAGCACCCGCAGGGCCCGCGTCCGGGGCACGGGCGCTCACGAGGCGCGGAACGGTGCGGTTGTGCGGGTCCGGGCACGTGTTCGCACGACGCGACACGCCAGACCTGGACGGCCGTCCACGATGCAGCAGGGCGCGCCGTATGCGACGGTATGGGCGATGTTCTGGATCGTGGCAGGGGCTGTGCTCGTCGTGTCCGGCCTCGCGATCGCCGCGACGGCCGTCCGCGGCGCGCGCCGCGCCGGGTCGACGGGTGCGAGCGGCATCGCGATCGCGGTCGGCGGCGGCCTCCTCGTGTGGGGCGCCGTGGCCCTGCTCGTCGGCCTGCTCACCGAGGGCTGACCGACACCTCCCGCGCGTCCACGAGCTCTGCCCCGCTCACCGCACCCGAGAGCCCGCGGCGCCCGCGGGTGAACGGGACCGCGACCACCGACACCACCGCGAACAGGGCCGCGAGCGGCGCCGCGACCGAGGCGGCCACCCCCACCGCCGCGGGCACACCGACCGGCAGGTCGCTCAGCAGACCGAGCGCTCCCCACAGCGCGCCGCCCGCGGCCGCCCGCGCGACGCGCTGCGCCGTCGTGCCGCGCCGGCCGGCCCAGCGCGGGGCGAGCCACACCGTCCGCTGGCCCCACGAGGCGCCGCTGCCGAGGAACGTCGGCACCACGAACACGACCACGAACGGCACGAGCGTGCCGAGCAGCCACTGGGCCCAGTCCGCGCCGTCGGGCAGCGGGCGCCCGAGCGCGTAGAGCACCGTGCGGTACACGACCTGCAGCACGACGCCCAGCGCCGTGACGAGCAGCGCGTCGAGCAGCATCCCGAGCCACCGCCGCCAGACGGTCACCGGCCGGGCCTCCTCGCGGCGTGCCTCGAGCTCTCCCGCGCGCGGCATCCAGCGCAGCAGGAGGGGCGCCGCGAGCGCCCCGAGGAGCGCGCCGAGCGTGTTGGTCAGCACGTCGTCGACGTCGGCGACCCGGTACGAGCACGGGATGATGCCGAAGATCCCGGTGTACTGCGTGGTCTCGACGAGGAGCGACACGAGCAGGCCGGACAGCGTCGTGACGAGCACCCCGCGGCCGAGGTAGCGCCGCACGAGCACGCCCCAGGGGACGAACAGGACGACGTTGAAGACCACCTGGAGCACGGCCGTGCTGCGCAGGGTCGCGCCGAGCCCGAGCCCGGCCGTGTCCCGTCGGACGTCCGCGAGCGAGTGGAACGGCACGAGCTCGGCGCCCGCGACGCCGTACTGCGCGCACCACCGCGCGAGGTCGCCGCTCGGGAGCGGCAGGAGCGTGTAGGCGACGAGCGCGACCCCGTAGACCGCGACGGCGGCCGCCCCGAGCAGACGCCGGCCGCTCCGGCGGCCGTACCGCCGGTACTGCCACGCGAGCGCGGGCACGAGGAAGGCGGCGAAGAGCAGGGCGCCCCCGAGCAGGCCGACGTACGCGGGCCACGTCCACCGGTCGGTCACGCGCGGGCTCCGCCCTGCGCGGGACGGTGCGCGGCGCGCGTCACGGTCGGGACCGGGGTCGGGTTCGGCGTCACGGGCCCCAGTATCGCGGCCGACGACGACCGGCCCCGTCCGGCGGGACCTTCGGCGCGGCCCGGGGCGGGGCCTCGGGCCTACCGTGGAGGTGCGGTCGGGAACCACGGGTCGCCGCGGGTGCACCGAGGACCGGTCCGGGACCGGCCGCCGCGCACCGACCGGTGCGCGCGGCACGACGGACGAGGTGAGCACGATGAAGGCGGCGCGGTACCACGGCAAGGAAGACCTCCGGATCGAGGACGTCCCGGAGCCCGAGACCCGGCCGGGGACCGTGAAGATCCGGCCCGCGTGGACGGGGATCTGCGGCTCGGACCTGCACCTCTACCTCGAGGGCCCGTTCCCGCCGGCGCCGTCGGAGACGCAGCCGCACCCCCTGTCGGGCGAGACGCTGCCCGTCGTGTTCGGGCACGAGTTCTCCGGCGTGGTCGAGGAGCTCGGCGAGGGCGTCGAGGGCCTCGCGGTCGGGGACGCGGTCGTCGTCGAGCCGTTCATGGTGTGCGGCGAGTGCCCGCCGTGCCGTGACGGGCTCTACAACGCGTGCGTGAAGATGGGCTTCATCGGCATCTCCGGCCGCGGCGGCGGGCTGGCGGAGCACGTCGTGGTCGAGCGGCGGTGGGTGCACCCGGTGGGCGACGTCCCGCTGGACCAGGCGGCGCTCATCGAGCCGCTGGCCGTCGCGTACCACGGCGTCCGCCTCTCCGGGGCGCAGGCGGGCGACACGGTCCTCGTCGGCGGCGCAGGTCCGATCGGCCTGCTCACGTGCGCCGTGCTGCACGCGATCGGGGCGCGCGCGATCGTCACGGAGGTGAGCGGGGCGCGCAAGGCCAAGGCGCTGGAGACCGGGGTGGCCGACGACGTCCTCGACCCGCGCGAGGTCGACGTCGCCGCGCGCGTCCTCGAGCTCACGGACGGCCGCGGCGCGGACGTCGCGATCGAGTGCTCGGGCGCGCAGCCCGTGCTCGACACGCTGACCCGCGCGCTCAAGGCGGGCGGCACGCTCCAGATCGTGGCGCTGTTCTCCGAGCCGCCGACGCTCGACGTCATGACGGTCCTGCTCCGCGAGCTGACCATCAAGGGCGCGATCGGGTACGCGGACGACCACCCGGCCGTGATCCGGCTCGTGCAGGAGGGCAAGGTCGACCTCGCCCCGTTCGTGACGAGCCGCATCGCCGTCGAGGACGTCGTGGAGAAGGGGTACCGAGAGCTCATCGACCACAAGGACGACCACGTGAAGATCGTCGTGTCGGTGTGAGACGGCGGCCCGCGGCGCCCACCGTCCCCGGGGGCCGCGGGCCGCGCTGCTCGACCTGCGGGCCGCGGCGGGGCGTGCCACGGTGGAGGAGCACCGCAGCACCCCGCCCCGGGAGGCCCGCATGGACGTCCTCGCCGCCCACGGCGACGCGATCGGCGCGTTCGACGCGCTCGTGCGCCCGCTGCGCGACGACCGCTGGCCGCTCCCCACGCCCGACGCGGACTGGACCGTGCGCGACCTCGTCAACCACGTCACGGCCGAGCAGCTCTGGGCCCCGGAGCTCCTCGCGGGCCGCTGGATCGAGGACGTCGGCGGCGTGTTCGACGGGGACGTGCTGGGCGACGACCCCGTCGACCGCTGGGTCGACGCGTCCGTCCAGGCGCGCGAGGCGTTCCTCGCGCCGGACGCCCTCGACCGTCGCGTGCATCTCTCGTACGGCGACGAGTCGGGCGCGGAGTACTGCGCGCAGATGACGTTCGACCTCGTGGTGCACGCGTGGGACCTGGCCCGGGCGACGGGCGGGGACGAGGAGGTCGACCCGGCGCTCGTCGCGTGGGCGCTGCGCTACGCCGAGGCGCGCTCGACGTTCCTCGAGCCCGGCCCGCTCTTCCGCGGTCCCCTCGACGTCGACGACGGCGCCGACGACCTCACGCGCCTCCTCGCGCTCACCGGCCGGGCGCGCTGACCGGCGCCGCACGACGACCGGGTGAACGTCGGCGGAAACGTCCGGCACGCGGCGTCCTGCACAGGACGGCCGGGCGCGCCGCGCGCGAGACTGGCCCCATGCCGCTCGACCGCACCGCACCCCGGACGCCGGCGGAGCCGCCCGGCGCACCGGGTCGCGCCCGGCTCCTCGAACCGGCCGCCGACCGCGCGGGCCGGCCGCTCGTCGTCGGGCACCGGGGCAACTCGTCCGTCGCTCCGCAGAACACGCTCGCGGCGTTCGAGGCGGCGTGGCGCGCGGGCGCGGACGCGATCGAGCTCGACGTGCACCTCACGGCCGACCGGCACGTCGTGGTGCTGCACGACGACGTCGTGGACGAGACGACGGACGGCACCGGCCGCGTGGACGGACTGACGCTGGCGCAGGTCCGCGCGCTGGACGCCGGGTCGTCGTTCGCGCGGGCGTTCGCGGGCCAGCGCGTCCCCACGTTCGAGGAGGCGGCGCGGTTCGTCGCGGAGCGGCCCGGGCTGGAGCTGCTCGTCGAGCTCAAGGGCGTGTGGTCAGCGGACGACGCGGCGCTCGTGACGGGGGTCGTGGACGCCGCCGGGATCGGGGACCGGGTGGTCGTCCAGTCGTTCTGGCCGCCCACGGTCGCCGCGCTGCGCGACGCCGCGCCGCACCTCGACCGGGCGCTGCTGCTCGCGCTGCACCCGGACAGCCTGGACGAGCTGGTCGCGGTGTGCGCGGACCTCGGGGTCGTGGGGTGCCACCCGGAGGTCGCGCTCCTCGCGCACGAGCCGGGCCTCGTGGAGACGCTGCGCGACGCGGGCCTGCGCGTGCACGTCTGGACCGCGGACACGCCGGACGAGTGGGACGACCTCCTGGTCCAGGGCGTCGACGGCATCATGACCGACCGACCCGACCGCCTCGTCGGCTGGCTCGACGCGCGGCTCGGCCCCGCCGCGCACGCGGGCGCCCGAGAGGTGGACCTCGCCGCGTCGCCCTAGCCTCGACGGATGAGCGCGACGACCCCGCCGACGCCCCCGGGCGCGCACCCGCCCGGCACCGCGACGAGCCCTGCCGCGACCGGCGGCGCGCCCCGGTCGCCCGCGGTGTGCGTGCTCGCCCTGACCCCGCTGCTCGCGATCGAGATCGAGCCCGCCGGGCCGACCGAGACGTCGCCCGAGGTGCACGTCCACCCTGGCGGGCAGGGCCTGTGGCTCGCCCGCATGGCCTATTCGCTCGGGGCCCACGTCGTGGTCTGCGGGCCGTTCGGCGGCGAGACGGGCAGCGTCGCGGCGCACCTCGCCCGCACCGAGAACCTCGAGCTGCGCACGGTCGGCACCGGCGGCAACGGGGCGTTCGTCCACGACCGGCGCAGCGGGCAGCGCACCGAGCTCGTGACGATGGACCCCTACCCCCTGAACCGGCACGAGGTCGACGACCTCTACAGCACCGTCCTGGTCAGCGCGCTCGACGCGGCCGTCACGATCCTCACCGGCTCGGAGACCGGCGTCGGGGTCCCCGCGTCGTTCTTCCGGCGCCTCGCCCACGACCTGCACGCCTCGGACCGCCAGGTCGTCGCGGACCTCTCCGCCGACCAGGCGCGGGCCGTCGCCGACGCGCCGGGGGTCGTGCTCAAGATGAGCCACGAGGAGCTCGTCGAGGGCGGCTTCAGCGACGACGAGTCCGAGGAGTCGCTCCTGCGGTCCGCGCGCGCCATGGTCGACGCCGGCCCGCGCGCGCTCGTCGTGTCCCGCGCGCACGACCCCTCGCTGCTCGTCACGCGCGAGCACACGTACCGGGTCACGACGCCCCGCGTCACGACCGTCGACCACCGCGGCGCGGGCGACTCGATGACGGCGGGGATCGCCGTCGGGCTGGGGCGCGGGCTCGGCCTGCCCGACGCCGTCCGGCTCGGCGCCGCGGCCGGGGCGCTCAACGTCACGCGGCGGGGCCTCGGGACGGGCCGCCGCGACCAGATCGAGCGCTTCGCGCGCAGCGTCACGGTCGAGGACGTGACCTGACGCGGGCCCGCGGAGCGTGGCCCCGCACCAGAACCCGGACCCGAACCCGAACCCTCAGGAGGACCGCGTGCGCGCACTCGTGACCAACGACGACGGGATCGACTCCCCCGGCCTGGCGGTGCTCGCCGGGGCGGCGCTCGACGCCGGGTACGAGGTCGTCGTCGCGGCGCCCGCCCGGGAGTCGTCCGGGGCGAGCGCCGCGCTGCTGGGCGCCGAGCGCGACGGCCGGCTCGCCGTCGAGCCGCGCCGCGCGCCCGGCCTGCCCGACGACGTCACCTCCTACGCCGTGCGCGCCGCCCCCGCGCTCATCGCGTTCGTCGCCGCGTACGGCGGGTTCGGCCCGCGGCCCGACCTCGTGCTCTCGGGCGCCAACAAGGGCGCGAACACGGGCAACGCGATCCTGCACTCGGGCACCGTCGGCGCGGCGCTGTCCGCGATGACGCACGGCATCCGGTCGCTCGCCGTCTCGGTCGACGCCGCCGAGCCGCGGCACTGGGACACCGCGCGGCTCGTCACCGACCACGTGCTCGCCTGGATGGACAGGAGCGCCACCGACGTCCCGCTCGACCGGCGCACGCTCAACGTCAACGTGCCCGACGTCGCCCCCGACCGCCTGCGCGGGCTGCGGCAGGCGCCCCTCGCGTCGTTCGGCCTCGTCCAGGCGAACATCCACGAGGACGGCGACCGGCACCTCGTGCTCCAGTACTCGGGCACCGAGCGGCACTCCGAGCCCGACTCCGACACCGGCCTGCTCACGCGCGGCTGGGCCACCGCGACGCTCCTCGTCGCCCCCTACGCGGACGCCAGCATCGACATCCCCACCCTCCCGCCCCTGGCCTGACGACCCTCGCCGTCCAGCACGGGATCCGCGACCGCGTCGCGGCCGATCCGGTCGTCAACCACGTGCTCGACCGTCGCCGGTGTCGTGGTCGGGGGTCTCGTCCGGCACCGTCTCGTGCTCGGCGGTGCGCTCGCGCTCCTCGATGACGTCCTGGCCGGGCCCGGCGAACGCCCGCGAGCGCTCCTCGCCCTCGGGCGTCCCGCTGAAGAAGGCGGACTCCGCGGCCTCGGGCAGGTCGTCGTCGTGCCCGACGGCGGGCAGCGGCCGGGTGCCGCCCGGCGCCTCGGCGTCGACGCCCCCGTCCGCCGCGGTCGGCCCGGTGGGGCCGGGACGACCTGCGCCGTCGTCCGGGCCCGGCACGACCCCGACGAGCCGCGTCGGGTCCTCGCTCGGCGCGGCGCCCGCGCCCCGGCCCGCGCGCCGGATCGTGCCGAGGACGACGGGCGCGTCGGCGCGGCGCGCACCGCGCTCGGCGGGGAGCCGGGGCGGCCGCGCCGGGGCGACGGGACCGCCGTCGTCCGTGGCGTCGCGGCCGGGGCCACCGGACGCGTCGGACCCGTCCGGCGCGCCGAGCCCGTCGCGCTCGTCCGGTCCGTCGAGGTCCAGGGCGTCCACCGCGCGCTCGAGCCGCGTGCGCGGCAGGCCCTGGGGCGCGGCGCGCTGCAACCAGTCGACGAGTCCCTCGCGCACGAAGCACCGCAGGTCGAACAGCGTCGGGGCGTCGTGCGCGCTGACGAGAGCCCGCACGCGCACGAGGCCCCCGACGGCGTCGGTCACCTGGAGGATGCCGACGCGCTCGTCCCACAGGTCCGTGAGCCTCAGCAGCCGCCGCAGCTCGGCCCGCATCGGGCCGACCGGCACCTCGAAGTCGAGGTCGAGCTCGACCGTGCCCAGCAGGTCGGCCGCGCGCCGCGTCCAGTTCTGGAACGGCGTCGTCGTGAAGTAGGTCGACGGCATGATGAGCCGACGGTCGTCCCACAGGTGCACGACGACGTACGTCATCGTGATCTCCTCGATGCGCCCCCACTCGCCCTCGAGCACCACGACGTCGTCGACGCGAATCGCGTCGGTGAACGCGATCTGCATGCCCGCGAACACGTTGGCGAGCGACGTCTGCGCCGCGAGCCCCGCGACGATCGAGATGAGCCCGGCCGACGCGAGGAGGCTCGCCCCCGCCGCGCGCGCTGCGGGGAACGTCAGCAGGATGCCCGCGACCGCGCACACGACGATCACCGCGACGGTGAGCCGCCGCAGCACCGTGATCTGCGTCCGGACGCGGCGCGCGTGCCGGTTGTCCGCGGTGTCCATACGGTAGCGCTGGAGCGCGGAGTCCTCGAGCACGAACGCGATCGCGCCCACCCACCACGCCCCGACCACGATGAGCGCGATGAGCAGCAGGTGCTCGACGGCGGGCCGCCACGGCGTCCCGGCGTCGGTGGTGACGCGCACGGCGATCCAGACGGCGACGACGGTGAGGACCGCGCGGTCCGGCCGCCGGAGCCGTCGCGACAGGTCCCGGGCCAGCTCGCTGCGCCGCCCGGCCCGCCGCACGACGGCGGAGATCACCGTCCCCAGCACGAACGCCAGGACCACGCCCGCCGCGACCGCACCGAGGGTGAGCAGGACGTCGGTCGTGTTCTCGAGCTCGGTGTCCATCCCCCCAGGCTAGGCAGGGTGCGAGACCGTCACCTCCGGGCCGCGCGTCGGACGCGGGGCGCCCGGGACCGCGGAGGGTGGGCCAGCCACGGCGCGAGCACCTGCGTCACGCGCGGCAGCACGAGGTAGGTCATGACGGGCGTGAGGACGAGCGTCGTGGCGAGCACGCGCGGGACGACCGGCACCTCGTCCCACGCCGGGACCAGGCTCCCGACGAGCACGGTGAACGCGAGGTTCACCGGGAAGAACCCGAGCCAGATGCTCACGGACTGCTTCCAGCGGGGCGGCGCCGCGACGACCGACGCGCTCGACGGCGCGGGAGACGTCGGGGTGTCGAACCAGCCCTCGATGCCCGTGCGGCGCTCGACCCGCGTCTCCTCGACGAGGTCCCGCCCCCGCGCGAGCCAGCCCACCCGGTCGGGCGAGGTCTCCCACGCGTCGAGCGTCGCGGCGTCCGCGAACCGGTAGAGCATGTGCCAGTCGTGCGACCCGGCGGACGCGCGCACCCAGCCGGAGCCGAGGAAGCCCGGGTAGCGGTTGGCGAGGTTGACCCCGTCCTGCACCCAGCGCGTGACGGCGGGGACGTTCTCGGGCCGGACGCGGCGCTCGATCGCGACGGTCACAGGACCGGCGCCGGCGAGGGCCGGGCCGGAGCGGGGTCGGGCGGGCGGGTTCGGGGGCACGGCGCGGGCGGGGTCGCCGCCGGTCCGCCGCGCGTCCCCGGGGACGTCGTGGGTCATGGGACGAGTGAACGCGGCGAGTGTTTCCGGGTCGTGAACGCGCGCCGGCGCGGGACGGATCGTCCCGCGGGTCGGGACGCGGGCCGACGCGCGCGGCGGCCGGGCCGGGCCTACCGTGGCAGGCATGATCTCGTGGGAGCTCGCGCTCGCCCTGCGCGACGCGGGCGTGCGGTGGTCCCCCGCCTCGGGCGACCGCTTCCGCCTCCTCACCACCGGCGCCGACGGCGACGTCTTCACCGTGAGCGACATGACCATCGAGCCGCACGAGTTCGACACCGGCGTCGTGCTCGGCTTCAACGGCACGACGGAGTGGGCGCTCGACTCCGTCGCGCTCGAGGACGCGCTGTGGCACCCGCTGGAGGGCCAGCTCCGCGAGCTGCTCGGCGGCACGTTCCGCGCGCTCGAACGGACCGCCGACGGGTACGTCGTGCGCACCGAGGTCCTCGGCGAGGCGGCCGAGCACCGCGCCGCCGACGCGGCCGACGCCTACGCGGACGCCCTGCTCGCGCTCGTCGCCGTGAGCACGGAGGGCCCGCCCTGACCCGCCGCCGGCACGCGACCTGGCTCGACGACGTCCGGCGTGCCCCGGGCGTCGTGCGCCGGGTGCTGCGCGCGCTGGGCGACGAACCGCCGCTCGCTGCCGAGCCCGAGCCGCCCGAGGTCTCGCCCGACCTCGTGCCCCTCCTGCGCGAGCTCGGGACGGCGCTCCTCGACTCCGGCCGCTCGGTCACCGACGTCGAGGACGACCTCGAGGCGGTCGCCCGGCGGTCGGGCGCCTCGACCGTCGGCACCCTCGTCCTGCCGACGGGCGTCTTCGTCCGGGTGAGCACCGAGAGCGGCGCGGTCGCGGACTTCTCGGCCGCGGAGGCGAGCGGTCTCAACCTCGACCAGATCGGGGCGCTCATGACGCTCGTGCGCCGCCTGCGCACGTCGGACGTCCCGCTCGCCGACGCGCGGGCCCAGCTGCGCGCGATCGTCGCCCGCCCGCCCCGGTTCGGGCCCGTGCTCACCGTCGTCGGGCACGGGCTGCTCACCGTCGGGTTCGGCCTCGTGCTCAACCCGACGGGCCCGCTCCTGCCCGTCTACCTCGCGCTCGGGCTGCTCGTCGGGGCGCTGCGCTGGCTCGGCACGCGGTGGCCCACGCTCGCGACCGCCCTGCCCGTCGTCGCGGCGTTCGTCGTCACGCTCCTCGCCGTGGACGTGGTGCACCCGTGGCTGGGCGACGACCCGCTGAGCGTGCTCGTCCCGCCGCTCGTGTCGTTCCTGCCCGGGTCGGTGCTCACCGTCGCGGCGATCGAGCTGACGAGCAACCAGATCGTCGCGGGGGCGAGCCGGCTCGTCTACGGCGTCGCGCAGCTCCTGCTCCTCGTGTTCGGCGTCGTCGCCGGCGCCGCCGTCGGGGGCCCGCTCGTCGCGGCACCGCAGGGCGACCACCTCGGGTGGTGGGCGCCGTGGGTCGGGATCCTCGCCGTCGGGCTGGGGCAGATGCTCTTCGCGTCGTCCCCGCGCGGGTCGCTCCCCTGGGTCCTGCTCGTGCTGCTGGGCGCCTACGCGGCCCAGCTCCTGGGGTCGCTCGCCGCGGCGCCCCTCGCCGGGTTCTTCGGGGCGCTCGTCATCGCCCCGCTCGCCGCGCTCGTCGAGCGCTCGCGGCACGGGCCGCCGGCGGCCGTCACGACGCTGCCCGCGTTCTGGCTCCTCGTGCCCGGTGCCCTGAGCCTCCTGGGTCTCTCCGACCTCGTGAACGGGGGCCCGGAGGCCGCGCAGGAGATCGCGAACGCGGTCGTCGCCGTGTTCGGGATCGCGCTCGGGACGCTCGTCGGCTCGGCGGTCACGCGCGACGCAGGACGCGTGACACGTACCCTCTTCACGTCCTGAGCACACGGTCCCCACGCCATTCCCGGGGCTTCCCCTCGTGAGCCCACCCCTCTGGACGTCCGTCTAGTTGAAGATGGAACAGCCGACAGGCCTCCGCGGTCCACCCCGAGACCGTGCCTGTCGGCGTCGTGGTGAGAGGGCGCGCTCGCGTCCCGCCCGACCGCACGCCGTCGTGGTCACCCCGCGCTCCCCTGCGCAGGTGCCCAGGGACCGGAGCGCGCCGCGCTCGATGCCCGCGACCACGACCCGATGATCGGATCGTCCGCTTGACCACTGCACAGCACCTCACGTCCACCCCGACCGGCACCACCGGCGCGTACCCCGCCGTCCGCGGCGAGGCGCGCTAGATGGGCCGCCACACCGCGCGCCGGGCCTCGTTCCCCGCCGCACTCGTCTCCGCTGCCCGCCGTGGCACGCACGGGACCGGCTCTGCCGCGCCCCGGCGCCGCCGCACGCTCGGGACCGGCGCCGCCGTCGCGGCCGTCGCGCTCACCGCGAGCACCGCCGCGGCGGCCTTCGCCAACGGCGCGGTGCCGTCCGCGGCGACCGACGCGACCGAGGCGGCGCCCGCCGGCGCGCCGACCCCCGGCACCGCGGTCGCCCCCGTGTCCCTCGGGACGTCCGCCGCCCCGGCGACGGCCGACCCGGCGACCGTCGACGCCGCGGGCGACGTGCTCGTCCGGGCCCAGTTCCTCACCGGGGAGGGCGCCGCGGCGCTCACGCCCGAGCAGGTCGCCCAGATCGAGGACGCGCGCACGCGGCTCAGCGAGGCCGTGTCCGAGGCGTCCCCGTCCGAGGATGCCACCACGCTCCTCGGCTCCCCCGCGGGGTCCGGGCTCGCGAGCCCGGACGACGGCGCCACGGCGACCGCCGAGGCCACCGAGGAGCCCGCGACCGACGACACGCTCACCGCCGCCGAGACGCTCGGCGCGAGCGTGCCCGCGCTCGACGGCCGCGCCGACGACCGTGCGAGCCGGTCCTCGGCCCGCACGCCGCTCGACGAGCTCGAGGCCGCGGTCCCGATGCTCGGCACCGCGACGCCGGGCCTGGCCACGGCGCCCGACGACGCCACGCCCGGGACGGACGCCGCCGCGCCGTCGGCCGGCGCCGACGCGGCGACCGAGTCGCCCGAGGAGGACGCGGCGGCCGCGGACACCGCGACCGACGCGCCCGACCTCACCACCGGTACGGCGGACGCGACCGCCGGTGCCCCGGCCGCAGACGCCGAGGCACCCGCGGACCCGGCGGCTCCCGCCGGCACGGAGGAGATCGCCGCGCTGACGGCGGAGCTCACGACCCTGCTCGACGCCGCCGGCTCGGGCGTGACCGTCCAGGTCGTGCCCGGACCGCCGTCGGCCGAGGAGGTCGCCGCCCAGCTCGACCAATGGGCCACGTCCACCGCGGGCTACGGCAACGGCCAGATCCCGGCGAGCGCGCTGTGCGAGCTGTCGTTCGCGCCCGGCGAGCAGCTCCGCTGCGACGCCGCCCACCAGATCGAGGCCCTCAACGAGAAGTACCGCGAGGCGTTCGGCGCGAACCTGTCCGTCACGGACTCGTACCGCTCGTACGCGTCCCAGGTCGCCGTGAAGGCGTCCCGCGGCTACTTCGCGGCGCCGCCCGGCATGTCGAACCACGGTTGGGCGCTCGCGCTCGACCTCGGCGGCGGCATCCAGAGCTACGGCACCGCGCAGTACGAGTGGATGCGCGCCAACGCGCCGGCCTACGGGTGGGAGAACCCCGAGTGGGCCCGCGCCGGCGGCTCGAAGAACGAGCCCTGGCACTGGGAGTACGGCGACATCTCCTGACGGGCCGCTCCCCCACGACGACGGCCCCGGCACCGCGACGACCTCGCGGGACCGGGGCCGTCGTCGTCCGTGCCCGGCGACGCGGGGCGCGTCAGGTGAGGGCGTCCGCGAGGAGCAGCATCGTCACGAGGAACCCGGTGACGAGGTTGAGCCACAGGAACGCCCGCCACCCGGCGTTGGCGCGCTCGCAGTCGTCGTCGCGCACGTCGCGGAACCGCAGCACGTTGACGGCGTACGGCAGCGGGAGCAGAGCGGCGAGGACGCCGGGCCACGGGAGCACCGCGAGCACGACGGCCGCCCCGACGTACGCCGCCGCCGCGGCGAGCACGGTCGCGTGCGCGCCGATCGCCGTCGCGACGGACGCGATGCCGCCCTCGCGGTCCGCGCGCACGTCCTGCACCGCGCCGAACGCGTGCGACGCCATGCCCCAGAGCACGAAGCCGACGAGCACGGGCCAGACGGCGCGCGCGGACAGGTCCGCGTCGACGAGCACGAGCGCGTACAGCAGCGGCCCGGCGAAGTGCATCGCCGAGGTGAACGAGTCGAGGAACGGGCGCTCCTTGAACCGCAGCCGGGGCGCCGAGTAGGCGACGACGCCGAACACCACGAGCGCGAGGACCGCGCCCGCGAGCGGGTCGCCGAGGAGCAGGAGCGCGACGAGGAACGGCACGTTGGTCGCGACGCACGCGCGCAGGATGCGCCGGTGCGTGACGCGCGCGGTCGCCGGGTCCGCCAGCGCGCCCTCGATGCCGCCCTTGCGCGGGTTCCGCAGGTCGCTCGCGTAGTCGAAGACGTCGTTCACGCCGTACATGAGCAGGTTGTACGGCACGAGGAAGTACAGCGTCCCGACGACGAGCGCGAGGTCGACGCGCCCGCCGGTCGCCACGAGGTACCCCGCGGCGAAGGGGTACGCGGTGTTGATCCAGGAGAAGGGCCGCGACGCGGCGAGGACGTCCTTCACCGGTCGTCCTCCGTGGCACGCCCGCGCCCGGACCCGCGGCCGGCGGTGCGGTCGCGACCGCGGGCGCCGAGCACCGTCCACAGCACCGGCATCCCGAGCGCGGCGGCGAGCGCGTACGCGAAGTCCTCGAGCGGCGCCCCCCACAGGTAGACGCCGAGGATCTTGTCCGGGTGGTAGACGTACAGGTCGGCCGCGATCATCAGCGTGTCGAACACGAGGGTGAGCACGCACATCACGACGGCCGTCCACACGAGCGGCCCGGGTCGCAGCCGGCGCAGCACGCGCCACGACACCGCGACGAGCACCGCGAGGACGATGACGTTGAGCACGATGTTCGTCACGCGTCGTCCTCCCCGGCGCGGCGGGCCGCGAGCACGCGCTCGGCGCCCCGCCAGACGAGCAGCGCGTTGTAGCACAGGAGCGTCAGGAACACCGCCTCCTCGACGGGGAGGTCGGGCGCGAGCAGCAGCCCGGTCATCCACGGGCTCTCCCCGCGCGCGAAGATCCCGAGCGCGAGGCCCGCGACGTCCCAGGCGAGGAACCCGACGACGCCGAGACCGACCGTGAGCGCGGCGCGCCGGGGGTCGGACCAGAACGCGAGCCGGAACCGGCGGTCGAGCACGGCGAGGCCGCCGAGCGAGACCGCGAGCGCACCGAGGTAGGCGAGGCCCGTCACCGGCGGACCGCCACCGGCCGGTCCGCCGGCCGGAGCCGTTCGGGCCGGCGGCTCGCGGCGAGGAAGCCCTCGCGCAGCGGCTCGGGCAGCGGGCGCGCGGACGTCTCGCCGAGCAGCCGCTTGGCGACGAGCTCGGCGCTGATCAGGCACATCGGCAGTCCCACGCCCGGGATCGTGCCACCTCCGGCGTGGTAGAGCCCGTCGACACGGCGGGACGCGTTCCCCGGGCGCCACAGCGCGGACTGCCGCAGGGTGTGCTCCATGCCGAGCGCGCCGCCGCGCCACGCCGAGAGCTCGGTCGCGAAGTGCGCCGGCCCGAGCACGCGTCGCGTGACGACGCGCCCCGGGAGATCCTCGACCCCCGCCCAGCGCCCCACCTGGGCGAGGTAGCGGTCGGCCAGCCCTTCGAGCGTGCGCTGCGACGGCTCGTCGCCGCCGAGCGTCGGGTCGGCGGGGAACGGCACGAGGAGGAACAGGTTCTCGTGGCCGGGCGGCGCCGCGGGGGCGGCCGACGTCGGCCCGTCCGTCGCGCTCGTGCGCGACACGTAGAGCGAGGCGGGCTCCGGCACGCGCAGGCCGCGAGGGTCGCTGCGACGGTCCGGGCCCAGCACCGCGTCGAAGTTGGCGGGCCAGTCCTTCGTGAAGAACAGCGAGTGGTGCGCGAGCTCGGGCAGCTCGCCGCGGACGCCCGCGAGGACGAGCAGCGCGGAGATGCCGGGGCCCTTGTCCTCCCACGCCGCGGCAGGGAGGTCGGCCCAGCGCGGCTCGAGGAGCGCCGTCTCCGTGTGGTGCCGGTCGGCGGCCGAGACGACGACGTCCGCCTCGACGAGCTCGCCCGACGCGAGGCGCACGCCGGCGACCCGCCCGCGGCGACCGGCGCCGGGCACGACCTCGATCCCGGCGACGTCGGCGCCGGTGCGCACCTCGGCGCCCGCGTCGCGCGCGAGCCGCTCGACGGCCTCGATGAGCGTGTACATGCCCCCGCGGGGGTACTGGACGCCGTCGACGAGGTCGAGGTGGCTCATGAGCGAGTAGAGCGCGGGCGCGCGGTAGGGCGACGACCCGAGGAACACCGCGTGGTACCCGAGGAGCTGCTGGAGCCGAGGGTCCTCCACGGCTCGCGCGGCGCGGTCGGCGAGCGACTCGCGCAGGAGACCGGCCAGGCGCGGCAGCCGACGCAGCACCGCGGGCGAGAGCGCCCGGTCGGGGCGCTCGAACGTCGTGTAGAGGAAGTGGTCGAGCGCCAGCCCGTACGCCTCGCTCGCGTCCTCGGCGTACGCGGCGATCCGGCCCCCGGCTCCCGGCTCGATCGCGTCGAGCCGCGACCGGTTGACCCCGGCGTTGCCGGACAGCTCGAACGTCGACGCCGCGCCGTCCGCGCCCGGCTCGAAGAACACCCGGTACGCCGGGTCGAGCGGGACGAGGTCGAGGTGGTCCTCGACGCGCGCGCCGAGCAGCCCGAAGAAGTGCTCGAACACCTCGGGCATGAAGTACCAGGACGGGCCGGTGTCGAAGCGGAAGCCGTCCACCTCGAGCGTGCCCGCGCGACCGCCCACCTCGTCGTGCCGCTCGAGCAGGGTGACGCGGGCGCCGCCGCGCGCGAGCAGGGCGGCGGTGGCGAGCCCCGCGATCCCCCCTCCGACGACGACGACGCGCGGAGCCCTCACGCGAGCACCTTCCGCGGGCGCGGGGACCGGGCGGACGCCACCTGGCCGAGGAGCTGGCCGCCGGCGGCGCGCGCCGCGAGCGCGACCTTCATCGTGTCCGGGATGCGCACGCGCGCACGCAGGATGTCCTCCGGCGGCGTCGCGGCGAGACGCGCGAGGAGCCGCTCGTAGACGGCGACGGTCGCGGCCACGGCGATGCGCGGGCGCACCGGGAGGCCGGGCAGCGCGGCGCGGGCCGCGGCGAGGTCGCCCTCCACCTCGCGGCAGAACGCCTCGACGTCCCGGCGGCGCAGGCGGCCGGGGACGACGCCGGGCAGGTACGCGCGCCCGAGCTCGTCGTGGTCGGTGCGCAGGTCGCGCAGGAAGTTGATCTTCTGGAACGCCGCGCCGAGCGCGCGGGCGCCCCGGACGAGCACCGGGTCCGGGACGCGCAGCGGCTCTCCCGGTCGGCGGCGCGCGTTGAGGAACACCGCGAGGCACATGAGGCCGACGACCTCCGCCGAGCCGTAGACGTACCGCTCGTAGCTCTCCCGGTCGTGCACGCGGACCGTGAGGTCGGTGCGCATCGAGGCGAAGAACGGGTCGACCTCGTCGTGCCCGAAGCCGCAGCGGCGCGCGGCGCGCGCGAACGAGTGGACGACGAGGTTCGTCGACCAGCCGCGGTCGAGCGCCCGCGCCGTCTCCGCCTCGAGCTCGTCGAGGAGGTCCGCCGCACCGTCGCCCCGGCGCGTGTCCACGACCTCGTCCGCGATCCGCACGAGCCCGTACACCGCGTCGATCCCGTCGCGGGTCGGCGCGTCGAGCAGGCGTGCGCCCAGCCCGAACGAGGTCGAGTACGCCGCCAGCACGACCCGGCTCGTGCGTGCGGCGGTCAGGTCGTACAGCCGTGCCGGGTCGCTCTCGTCACCCACGTCGTCGTCCCGCCTTCCGTCGCCGGGGCACCTCCCCGGTCAATCCTCAGCATGCTGAGGGATGTAGGGTCGCACGAGACGCCGGATTTCACACCTCGGAGGCGGCCTCGCGCGTCGTGTCGATGCGGCGAGGCCCGGACTGCCAGGCCTCCCACGCCGACGAGATGATCTCCGGCAGCCCGTTGGTGGCGTGCCAGCCGAAGAGCTCGTTGATCCGTCGCGGGTTCCCGACGAGCTGCGGCGGGTCGCCCGCGCGACGGGGCAGGACCTCCGGCGTGACGTCGAGCCCGCTCACGCGCCCGATCTCGTCGATCACCTCGCGCACCGAGGAGCCCTCGCCCGTGCCCACGTTGAAGACGTCGAACGGGCGCTCGTCCACGTCGAGGTACTCGAGCGCGGCGAGGTGGGCCTGCGCGAGGTCGAGGACGTGGATGTAGTCCCGGATGCACGTGCCGTCCGGCGTCGGGTAGTCGTCCCCGAAGATCTTGGGCCGCTCGCCGCGCTCCAGACGGTCGAGCACCATGGGCACGAGGTTGAGCACCGCAGGGTCGCCGAGGTCCGGCCAGCCCGCGCCGGCGACGTTGAAGTAGCGCAGCGCGACGAACCGCAGGCCCCACGCGCGGGTCGCGGCCCGGCCGAGCCACTCCCCGACGAGCTTCGTCTCGCCGTAGGGGTTGATCGGCTCGGCGTGCAGCTTCTCCTCGACCAGGGACACCGACGGCATGCCGTACGTCGCCGCCGACGAGGAGAAGACCAGGCGGTCGACACCGGCCGCCTGCATCGCGGTGACGAGGTTCGTGAAGCCACCGACGTTCTGCTGGTAGTACCAGGCCGGCTTCTCGACCGACTCCCCCACCTGCTTGCGCGCCGCGAAGTGGACCACCGCGCGCACGTCGTGCTCGGCCATCGCGCGCGTGAGCACGTCCACGGCCTCGGGCGACGCGACGTCGACCTCGACCAGCACCGCGTCACCGACCCGGTCCGCGCGGCCCGTGCTCAGGTCGTCGACCACCACCACCTTCTCGCCGCGCTCCTGCAGGAGGCGCACCACGTGCGCGCCGATGTACCCGGCTCCGCCGGTCACGAGGATCGTCATGGCACCACCCTAGTGGGCGCGCCCCGCACGGCGACGGGTCGTCCCCAGGGCGTCCGGTCGCGCGCCGCAGGGAGGCCCGACGGCGTCCTCAGGCGTGGCCGTGCGCCTCGCGGTCGCGCAGGGCGGCCGTCTCGAGCTGGAAGGTCGAGTGCTCGACGGAGACCGGGAAGTGGTGGGCGACGCACGTGCGCACGCGCTCGACGATCTCCAGCGCGTGACCGTCCCGGAAGCACGCGTCGTCCACGACGACGTGCGCCGAGATCGTCGGGAGCCCTGTCGCGACCGTGGAGGCGTGCAGGTCGTGGACGTCCTCGACGTGGTCGAGCGAGAGGATGTGCCGCCGGACGTCGTCGAGGTCCAGGCCCTCGGGCGTGAACTCCATGAGGACGGCCGTCGCCTCGCGCAGGAGGCGGAACGCGCGCGGCACGATGAGGACGGCGATGAGCAGGCCGGCGATGGCGTCAGCCCGCTGGTAGCCCGTCGTGGCGATCACGACGGCGGCCACGATGACCCCGACGGAGCCCAGCGCGTCGTTGACCACCTCGAGGAACGCGGCGCGCAGGTTGAGGTTCGCGCGTCGCCCCGACGCGAGGACCGCGATGGCGACGAGGTTCCCCACGAGACCGACGATCCCGAACACGAGCAGCTCGGAGGAGGGCACCTCCGGCGGCTCGAGCAGGCGCCGGACGCCCTCGACCGCGGCGTACGCGCCGACCGCCAGGAGCAGGGCCGCCTGCGCGAGCGCCGCGAGCACCTCGACGCGGCGGAAGCCCCACGTGCGGTGCTTGGTCGCCGGGCGCAGCGCGAGCGACGCCGCGACCAGCGCGACGGCCAGCCCGGTCGCGTCGGTGAGCATGTGCGCCGTGTCCGTGAGGAGCGCCAGGCTCCCCGTGAGCACCGCGCCGACGGCCTGGGCCGCGAGGATCGTCGCGGTGATGCCGAACGCGACGGCCAGCCGCCTGCGGTGGTCGGGCGCGTCGAGGCCACCTGCGCCGTGGTCGTGACCCGCTCCCATCGATCCTCCATTCATCGGTCAGTACCGATGATATCGATGAACACCGATGTTTTCTAGGCGGGGCGCGCCGTGACACGCGTCACGAGCAGGGGTCAGGGGGCGAGGGCGACGTGCTCCGCGTCCGCGAGGAGGTGCGCGACCTCCGGGCGCACGAGGCGGTACCAGGACGACCGGCCCTCCCGCCGCACCGCGACGACCCCGACCTCGCGCAGCGTGGTGAGGTGCTCCGAGACGGTCGACTGGGCCAGCCCGAGCTCACGCGTGAGGTCGACGACCCGGCGCTCCGAGCCCGTGAGCAGGTGCACGATCGCGAGGCGGCGCGGCTCGGCGAGCGCGTGGAGCAGGCGCGCGACCGCCTCGTGGTCGTGCGCGCCGTCGTGCCGGGGGTCGCTCGCGGCGCTCGTCGTCACCCGCCGATCCTAGCGATCGGCGACCCCGGACCGCCCGGGCTCAGCCCCAGCCGAGCTCGTGCAGCCGGTCGTCGTCGATGCCGAAGTGGTGCGCGATCTCGTGGACGACGGTCACCGCCACCTCCTCGACCACGTCCTCGCGCGTCTCGCAGATGGCGAGCGTCGGGTTGCGGAAGATCGTGATGCGGTCGGGCAGCGCGCCCGCCGCCCACATGTGGTCCCGCTCCGTGAGCGGGACCCCCTCGTAGAGCCCGAGCAGCTCAGGGTCGTCGTCGGGCGCGTCGTCCTCGACGAGCACCACGACGTTGTCCATCTGCGCCGCCAGGTCCTCGGGCACGAGGTCCAGCCCGTCGCGCACGGCGTCCTCGAACTCGGCCCGCGTCATCTCCACCACCCGCCCATCCTCCCCCGCGCGGGCGGCGGATCCGACGAGGAGCCCCGGGCGGTGCCGCTGTACACTGGCCGACGTTCCTGAGCCCCCATCGTCTAGCGGCCTAGGACCCCGCCCTTTCACGGCGGTAGCACGGGTTCGAATCCCGTTGGGGGTACGCGAGATCGCGTCGGGACCGGTGGTCACCGGCGGATTTACGGATCGGCTCACCGGTACGGTACGATCCTCTCGGTTCGAATGCGGGCCACCACACCGCCAGGATCACTGGTGAAAACCACCGGGTTCGCTGGTGCTAAGGTGTGTCTCGCGAAGAACAGCAAGGCCCTGTAGCGCAGTTGGTTAGCGCGCCGCCCTGTCACGGCGGAGGTCGCGGGTTCAAGTCCCGTCAGGGTCGCGTGAGGCGAAGAGCCCGGTCGGCATCGGCCGGCCGGGCTCTTCCCCCATGGCTCTGTAGCTCAGTTGGTAGAGCGTTCGACTGAAAATCGAAAGGTCACCGGATCGACGCCGGTCGGAGCCACCGAGAGACCCCCGCCCGGGATTCCGGACGGGGGTCTTCTGCGTCCCGAGCCGGCGCGGCGTCCCTCGCGCGACCCTCCTCGCCCCCGGGGCACCGCGAGCACCCCCGGGGAAGTTGCGCGCTGACCCCGGTGCCGGTTGAGTGGTGGGGGATCACCTGCGGAAAGGCTGAGAGATGAGCGACTGGATCGACGGGCGCATCCCGCCCGAGGAGCAGAAGCCGACGGTCGGACAGCTCGTGGAGCGCTTGTCCGAGCAGGCGACCCGCCTCGTCCGCTCGGAGATCGCCCTCGCGAAGGCCGAGCTCACGACGAAGGCGAAGCACGCCGGCATCGGCATCGGCCTGCTCGTCGTCGGCGGCGTGCTCGTGCTGTACGGCCTGGGCTTCCTGCTGCACTCCGCCATGGAGGGCCTCGCGACCGCCATGCCGCTGTGGCTCGCGGCGCTGATCGTCGGCGGCGTCCTCGTGCTGGTCGCCGGTACGCTCGCGTTCGTCGGCGTCAAGCAGCTCCAGCGGGGCGTGCCGCCGACGCCGACCGGTGCGGTCGAGAGCATCAAGGAAGACGTCGCGACCATCAAGGAAGGACTGCGCCCGTGAGCGGAACCGGCGAGACCCCCGACCCCCAGCTCTCCCCGTCCCAGCTCGAGGACGAGATCGCGCGCACCCGCAAGGAGCTCGCGGGGACGATCGACGAGCTCACGACGCGGCTCGACCCGCGCGTCCAGGCCAAGGCCGCCGCGCAGCAGGCGAAGCAGGCGGCGAGCGACACCGGGGCGTTCCTCTCCGGCAACGGGCTGCCCGAGGAGGACCCGGACCGGTCCCGCAACGTCAAGCTGCTGCTGGGCGCCGCCGTGGTCGGCGTCGCGCTGGTGGCCGCGGCGATCCTCCGCCGCCGCTCGTAGCGACCCCGTCGACGAACGCCGTCGATCCCGCGCCGGTGCTCCACCGGACGCGGGGTCGGCGGCGTTCCGGCGTGCGGGAGGGTTCGGCGACGCGCGGGGCGTCCGGCACGCGGGGAGGGTTCGGGGACGCGGGCCATCCGGCGTGCGGGAGCGTCGCACGCGCGCAGGGCTGGGTGGCAAGGCCGGCGCCGACCGAGAACGTGCGTCGTGCCGGCGTCCGTTCGGGTGCGCGCCGCCACGTCGGCGTGCCGTGGGCCGTGGGCCGGGCGCGACCCCGGGTCAGGACTTGTCGGTACCGTCCGCGGGCTCGCTCGCGGCGCCGAGCAGGGCCCGGACCTCGGACTCGCGGTAGCGCCGGTGGCCACCGAGGGTGCGGATCGACGACAGCTTGCCCGCCTTCGCCCAGCGGGTGACGGTCTTGGGGTCGACGCGGAAAAGGCTGGCGACCTCGGCGGGCGTGAGCAGAACTTCGGACTCCCCGTGCATGGACATCACGACACCTCCTCCTGGTACGCGCTGGTCCGGCAGATACCCCGGATCACGACGACAGCACGACGCCAGTACCTTCCATTGTCGCAGCATGCGGATTTCGGGCGACTTGACGGACGGGTGAATTAGGCGCTCTATGGTCGGATCGGCCGGATAGGCGCTCCTGCGGCATACGAGAGCGTTGCCGCAGGTGGTCCGCAGGGGCCCTCCGCACCGCCCGACCCGGTCCGGGCGGGGCCGCGCGGTGGAGACTGTGTGACGGTAGGCACGTCCACGGCTCGGCCAGGGTCTCTGAGTGGATGGAATAGGCCCTGAGCATGTACCGTTGGACCCTGAACAGACGAAACTACACCCCGGGGCCGCACGTCTGAGTACGTTGCCGCCCCGCTTCTACGTTGAGGGGGTCGGAGCCATGGGCCGCGGCCGTCAGAAGGCAAAGCAGACCAAGGTCGCTCGCGCGCTGAAGTACTACAGCCCCGAGACGAACTACAGTGCGCTCGAGCAGGAGCTCACGGGTCACAGCCGTACGGATGTCGTGACGGACTCGCGCTTCGGCGCCGAGCCGGACGACCTCGAGCGCTACGACCAGCGCTACAACGACTGGTCCGACGACCGCTGACGGTCGTCCGCGACACCCCCTCCGCCGTCTCGCACGGACGCACCTGACCTCGACGGCGCCGCCGCCTGCCCGCAGGCGGTGGCGCCGTCGTCGTGCGTCCGCGGCGGATCACCCCACCGCGACATCCTTGACGGATCGACCCGTCACGCCCGCGGGAAAGCAGCCCTGGCCGGGCCGACGCCACGGTCCGCGCGCCGACCCGACCGGGCGGTGATCAGGAGCTGTAGTCCCCGACGAGCCGCACCGCGCCCGCCTGGACGCCCTTGGTGCCGGCGACCAGGTCGCCGTCGGCGAGGTCACGGGCCGCGTCCGGGTCGAACGCCTCGACCGTGCCGAGCACCCACGCGGGCACGCCGAGCGCGGCGCACCGCGCCAGGGCGGCGTCGACGCCGTCCGCGCTCACGACCGCGACCATCCCGACGCCGAGGTTGAGGGTGTTCTCGAGGTCGCCGCGCGGCACCCCGCCCAGCTCGCGCACGAGGCGGAAGACGGGCGGGACGTCCCAGCTCCCCCGGTCCACGACCCCGACGAGCCCGGCCGGGAGGACACGCGCGAGGTTCGCGGCCAGGCCGCCGCCCGTGACGTGCGTGAACGCGTGGACCTGAGCCGCGTCGTCGGCGGCCAGGGCGAGACAGTCGCTCGCGTAGACGCGCGTGGGGGTGAGCAGCTCCTCGCCGACGGTGCGGCCGAGCTCGTCCACGTGCCGCTCGAGGCCCCAGCCCGCGTGCTTCAGCACGGCGCGCACGAGCGAGTAGCCGTTCGAGTGGAGGCCCGACGACGCCATGGCGACGAGCACGTCGCCCTCGCGCACGCGCTCCGGGCCGAGCAGCGCGTCCGCCTCGACGACGCCCGTGGCCGCGCCCGCGACGTCGTACTCGTCCTCGCCGAGGAGGCCCGGGTGCTCGGCCGTCTCGCCGCCGACGAGCGCGGTGCCGGCGACCTCGCAGGCGGCGGCGATGCCCCGCACGATGCCCGCGATGCGCTCGGGCACGACCTTGCCGCACGCGATGTAGTCGGTCATGAACAGCGGCTTGGCGCCCACCACCACGATGTCGTCGACGACCATGCCGACGAGGTCGAAGCCGATCGTGTCGTGCACGTCGAGCGCCTGGGCGATCGCGACCTTGGTGCCGACGCCGTCGGTCGACGTCGCGAGCAGCGGACGGCGGTACGTCGCGACCTCGGAGAAGTCGTAGAGCCCGGCGAACCCGCCGACGCCACCGAGGACCTGCGGCCCGTGGGTGCGTCGCACGGCGTCCTTCATGAGCTCGACGGCCTTGTCACCGGCCTCGGTGTCGACCCCCGCGGCGGCGTAGGTGAGGCCCGTGCGGGGCGAGTCGGCAGTCATGGTGTCGGCTCCAAAGGTGTCTCGCGGCGCGCGCGCCGGTGGTGCGGAGGGTGCGGGTCAGGGGTGCTGGAGGGCGCCGGCGCCGCCGGCGGTCACCGAGAGGCTGCGCAGCCCGTCCTCGGGCGCCCCGAGCGGGAGCTCGGCCTGCTCGAGGAGGTGCTTGCCGAGCTGGTCGTCCGGCGGCAGCTCGATGGGGTACTTGCCCGTGAAGCACGCCGTGCAGAGCTGGGACGACGGCTGCTCGGTCGCCGAGATCATGCCCTCGGTCGAGATGTAGCCGAGGCTGTCGGCACCGAGCGACTGACCGATCTCGTGCGGCGAGAGGCCGTTCGCGATGAGCTCGGCGCGCGACGCGAAGTCAATGCCGTAGAAGCACGGCCACTTCACGGGGGGCGAGCTGATGCGCACGTGCACCTCCGCCGCGCCGGCCTCGCGCAGCATGCGCACGAGCGCGCGCTGCGTGTTGCCGCGCACGATCGAGTCGTCGACGACGACGAGCCGCTTGCCGCGGATCACGTCGCGCAGCGGGTTGAGCTTGAGCCGGATGCCGAGCTGGCGCAGCGTGTCCGACGGCTGGATGAACGTGCGGCCCACGTAGGCGTTCTTCGTGAGCCCCTGGCCGAACGGGATGCCCGACTCGGCGGCGTAGCCCACCGCGGCGGGGGTGCCGGACTCGGGGACCGGGATGACGAGGTCCGCCTCGACGGGGTGCTCGCGGGCGAGCTGGCGGCCCATCTCGACGCGCGCCGCGTGCACCGAGCGGCCGTTGATGCTCGTGTCCGGGCGGGCCAGGTAGACGTACTCGAAGACGCAGCCCGCGCGCTCGATGGGCGCGAAGCGCTGCGAGCGCAGGCCCTCCGCGTCGATCGCGATGAGCTCGCCGGGCTCGACCTCGCGCACGAAGGACGCGCCCACGATGTCCAGAGCCGGCGTCTCGCTCGCGACGACCCAGCCGCGCTCGAGGCGGCCGAGCACGAGCGGGCGCACGCCCTGCGGGTCGCGCGCGGCGTACAGCGTGCGCTCGTCCATGAAGACGAGCGAGAACGCGCCGCGCAAGCGCGGGAGCACCTCGAGCGCCGTCGCCTCCAGCGTGTGGTCGGCGTCGCCCGCGAGGAGCGCGGTGACGAGCGCGGTGTCCGTCGTGTTGCCGCGCGCGAGCTCGCCGCGGCGCTGGCTCCCGTAGCGCTCGGCGACGAGGTTGACGAGCTCGGCGGAGTTCGTGAGGTTGCCGTTGTGCCCGAGGGCCACGGTCCCGGACGCGGTGGCGCCGAGCGTCGGCTGCGCGTTCTCCCACGTCACGCCGCCCGTGGTCGAGTACCGGCAGTGCCCGACGGCGATGTGCCCCGTCAGGGCGTTGAGGGCCGTCTCGTCGAAGACCTGGGAGACGAGGCCCATGTCCTTGTAGACGAGGATCTGCTCGCCGTTGCTCGTCGCGATGCCCGCCGACTCCTGGCCGCGGTGCTGCAGCGCGTAGAGCCCGAAGTAGGCGAGCTTGGCGACCTCCTCGCCGGGCGCCCAGACACCGAAGACGCCGCAGGCGTCCTGGGGGCCTTTCTCGCCGGGCATGAGGTCGTGGTTGAGAAGTCCATCTCCGCGGGGGGCCACGTACCTCAGTGTCCCACAGCGTGCGCGTCGGGACCGAAGCGCGCGGTCATGCGGACGGCGCACGTCTCGACGGGGCCGTCATCGGCGCGATACAGCGACGGACGCAGTCCGCGTGCGCTCCTCCCAGTCGTCGAGACGCGCCGCCGGCGCGGACAACCACGCGCCAGGTCGGCTCAACGACCGCATCCACCCGCGCCCAAAAGCTCCACACGCGGCGACGCCCAGGAGCCCGACGAGCAGAAGGACGGCGATCACGAACACTGAGGCCGCCGTCCCCCGCTCGCCAGCGATCCGCGCGAGGTAACCGACTGCTGCGGTCAGCACCGAGACCGTCGTGAGGATCGCTAGAGACGCGGGCACCACGACACCGGGTAGCGATTGCCACATCGCAGCGATCCACACGAGCGCTACGAGGGTGAGGACACCTACCGCCACGATCCGGCCCCAGACGGAGAGGGGAGGGACATCGAGGACGTCGCTCGACGAGACAGCGACGATGCACAGCACAACCCAGGTGATCACGAAGACCAGGCCCGCCAACGCTGCACTCCGCAGAGGGAACGAGCGCGCAGCGCGACGGCGCAGAAGCGTGCGACGCCTGTCGTCAGCCCGGAGCTGGTCCCGCACCTGATCCGTCACCTCGATGACCGAGCCCAGCCGCACGGCTTCGTTCGCCAGCCACACCACGAGGAGCCAGGCGACCGTGCTCAGCACCTGCCACGGTCCCTCGCGGTCGGTCATGGTGTCGAGCGCGACCACCGCCGCAAGGCCGGTGAACCCTAGCGTGACCACGTACTGCACCGTCGCGACGCGTTCCAGGCGGAACGCTCGCGCTTGAAGTGCGAGATCCGGAGTCTCGGACGCCCGCGCCTCGTCAGCTATCGCGTCCCCGCGGGCCGCAGAGGACTCCAGTGAGAACGCGACAGCGATGGCTACCGTCGAGATGATGCCCAACAGGACAGCGTGCGCGGCCGGCCCCGTCGCGAAATACCCGCCGACGCCGGAACCGACCATCGCCAACGGGTCCACGTCAGACCTCGGCCCACCCGGCAAGAGCGAGCCGACACCCAGCGCGAACACGATCCCCGTTGCGGCGAGCGCAACCCGGGCGTAATCACGGAGCCGAGGCCCCGACTCCCGCACTTCTCTCCCTTGACACGCGGCGCAGAGCGCGATGCAGAGCCCCATTCGGCTCCGCACCTCTCTCGAACGATCGTGCGATCCGCAGCGTGCGCAGACTCCTGCCCCCATGAACCGTGACCGTACTCAGGCGCACCGACACTGATCGTCTGGCTGTGTGGCTCAGCAGCACCGTTCACGGTGGCGTTACGTCGTCCCACCTGTCGGTCGGGGGTTTCGCTGCGTAGGAACACCGCGCTTGAATCTCGACTTACCCGACCGCGGGAGTCCAGTATGGCCGCCGCGCCGGGCCCGTTCCACCACCGCTCCCGCTCCCTGGGACCCCGACGAAGGACGACACCATGCGACGCCTCCGGACGACGATCACCCTCGCGGCTGCCGCGGCAGCCACCGCCCTGGTCCTCACCGCCTGCGCGCCGACCGCCGTCGACGGGTCGGGCGGGGGCGACGCGAGCGGCGACGGTGGCTCCGACGTCGAGCCCACGACGCTCTCGCTCGTCGGCTTCGCCGTGCCGAAGGCGGGCAACGACGCGGCGCAGGAGCTGTGGGGCGAGACCGAGGACGGCCAGGGCGTGACGTGGGACACGTCGTACGGCGCGTCCGGCGACCAGAGCCGCGCGGTCGCCGACGGGCTGGAGGCCGACTACGTGCACTTCTCGCTCGAGGGCGACGTGACGCGCCTCGTCGACGCGGGCCTCGTCGCCGAGGACTGGAACGCGGGCGAGAACCAGGGCATCGTCAGCCAGTCCGTCGTCGTGCTCGTGGTGCGCGAGGGCAACCCGAAGAACATCCAGAGCTGGGAGGACATCGTCCAGCCCGGCGTCGAAATCGTCACCCCGAACCCCGGCTCGTCGGGCTCGGCCCGCTGGAACATCCTCGCCGGGTGGGGCAGCGTCATCGCGAACGGCGGCTCGGAGGAGGACGCGACCGAGTACCTGCGGAAGTTCTTCACCAACGCCGTCGCCCTCCCCGGCAGCGGCCGCGACGCGACCACCGCCTTCACGTCCGGCACCGGCGACGTCCTGCTGTCCTACGAGAACGAGGCGATCCTCGCGCGGCAGAACGGCGAGACGTTCGACTACGTGGTCCCCGACCAGACGCTCCTCATCGAGAACCCCGCCGCAGTGACGGTCGACGCCGACCCCAAGGCGCAGAGCTACCTCGACTTCGTCCTCACGCCCGAGGGCCAGGAGGCGTTCGCGCACGTGGGCTTCCGCCCCCTGACCGGGGACGTCGACTTCGAGGTCGAGGGCGCCAACGACCCGAGCGACCCGTTCCCCACCGTCCCGACGCTCCTCACCATCGCCGACGACTTCGGCGGCTGGTCGGCCACGAACGACAAGTTCTTCGGCGACGAGGGCCTCGTGACCAAGATCCAGGCCGAGACCGGGAAGCAGTGACCCGTGTCCTCGACCCTCGCTGAACGACCGGGCCGGGCGGCGCGCGAGCGCCGCCCGGCCTCGGCCGCGCCTCCCGGCCGCACGCGCCGTCGGGCGCCCAACGGCCCCTACCGGCTCACGGCGACCTCCGGCCTCGGGCTCGGCGTCGCGCTCGTGTGGTTCTCGGCCCTCGCCCTCGTCCCGCTGATCGCGGTGCTCGTCGAGACGTCCGTCGGCGGCTGGCCGGCCTTCGTCGCCGCTGTGACGCAGCCGCAGACCGCCGCGGCGCTGACACTCACGGTCACGCAGGCGCTCGCCGTGACTGCCGTCAACGTCGTCATGGGCACGCTCATCGCGTGGGTCCTCGTGCGCGACCGGTTCCCCGGCAAGCGGCTCCTCGAGGTGCTCATCGACATCCCGTTCGCGCTCCCCACGATCGTCGCCGGCCTCGTGCTGCTCGCGCTGTACGGGCCGTCGGGGCCGCTGGGGGTCGACGTCGCGAACACGCGCGCCGCCGTCTTCCTCGCGTTCCTCTTCGTCACGCTGCCCTTCGTGGTGCGCAGCGTGCAGCCCGTGCTCGCCGAGCTCGACCGGGACGTCGAGGAGGCCGCCGCGTCGCTCGGCGCGACGCGGGCCACGACCTTCCGCCGCGTCGTCCTCCCGGCCCTCGCGCCCGCGATCACCGCGGGCGCCGCGCTGTCGTTCGCGCGCGCGATCAGCGAGTACGGCGCGCTCGTGCTGCTCTCCGGGAACCTGCCCATGCGCACCGAGGTGGGCTCCGTGCGCATCCTCAGCTACCTGGAGAACGGCCAGCCGGAGCAGGCGGCGGCCGTCGCGTCGGTGCTCCTCCTCGTCTCGCTGCTCGTCATCGCGACGATCCAGCTCCTCCAGCGCAGGGTGGCCCGCCGTGGATAGCTCCCCCTGGGTGCGCCGCACGCTGCGCGCCGTCGTGGTCGTGTACCTCGTGCTGCTGGTGGGGTGGCCGGTCTCGCTCGTCGTGCGCGGCGCGTTCGCGGACGGGCTCGAGACGTTCCAGCGGGCCCTCGCCGACCCGTCCGTCGTCTTCGCGCTCCAGCTCACCGCCGCCGTCGCGGTGCAGGTCGTGCTGATCAACACAGTGTTCGGCGTCGGCATCTCGATGCTCATCGTCCGGTACGACTTCCCGGGCAAGGCGCTCCTCAACGCCCTGCTCGACCTCCCGCTGTCCGTCTCGCCGATCGTCGTCGGGCTCTCGCTCGTCCTCGTGTACGGGAAGAACGGCTGGTTCGGCGGCGCTCTCGAGGACGCCGGGCTCCAGGTGATCTTCGCGCCGCCGGGCATCGTCCTCGCCACCGCGTTCGTGTGCCTCCCGCTCGTCATCCGCGAGGTCGTGCCGGTCCTCACGGAGCTCGGCACCGACGAGGAGCTCGCCGCGACGAGCCTCGGGGCGAGCCGCCTCCAGACGTTCCGGCGCATCACCCTGCCGGCGATCCGGTGGGCCGTCGTCTACGGCGTCGTGCTCACGCTCGCGCGCGCCCTCGGCGAGTTCGGCGCGGTCAAGGTCGTCTCCGGCAACTTCGAGGGCCGCACGCAGACGTCCACGCTGCTCGTCGAGCAGCGGTACCAGGACTTCGAGCAGGGCACCGCCTACGCCGTCGCGTTCCTCCTCGCGTCGGTGTCCGTCGCGTGCATCGTCGCCGTGACGTTCCTGCGCTCCGACGACGCCGCCGGCCCCCGCCCCCGCCGCTCCCCCCGCACCGTCAGGTCCACCCGCACCGCCGCCCCCACGGAGGCCGACGCATGAGCATCGAGATCCGCAACGTCCGCAAGACCTTCGGCGACTTCGTCGCGCTCGACGACGTCTCCGTCTCGGTGCCGACCGGCCGCCTCACGGCGCTGCTCGGCCCGAGCGGCGGAGGCAAGTCCACGCTGCTGCGCGTCGTCGCCGGGCTCGAGGTGCCGGACTCCGGCCAGGTCGAGATCGAGGGCCGTGACGCCACGAACCTGCCCGCGCGCCGCCGCAACGTCTTCGTCTTCCAGCACTACGCGGCCTTCAAGCACCTGACCGTCGCGCGGAACGTCGCGTTCGGGCTCGAGATCCGCCGCACGCCGAAGGCCGAGATCGCCGAGCGCGTCGACGAGCTGCTGCGGCTCGTGCACCTCGAGAGCTTCGCCCACCGGCTGCCGTCGCAGCTCTCCGGCGGGCAGCGCCAGCGCATGGCGCTCGCCCGCGCGCTCGCGATCCGCCCGAGCGTCCTCCTGCTCGACGAGCCGTTCGGCGCGCTGGACGCGAAGGTCCGCAAGGAGCTGCGCGACTGGCTGCGCCGCCTGCACGACGAGATCCCTGTGACCACCGTGTTCGTCACGCACGACCAGGAGGAGGCGCTCGAGGTCGCGGACGAGATCGTCGTCGTCAACGAGGGCCGCATCGAGCAGGTCGGCACGCCCGACGACCTCTACGACCGCCCCGCGAACGACTTCGTCATGGGCTTCCTCGGGCCGGTGACGCGCCTCGGCGGCGTGCTCGTCCGCCCGCACGACGTCCACGTCGAGGTGCTGCCCGACGGCGGGGCGAGCCTCGACCCGTCGGCGCACCGGGGTGTCGCGATCGGGGACACGGCGGACGCGGCGGGCGTGACCGGCGTCGTCACGCGCACGACGCGCGTGGGGTTCGAGGTGCGCGCGGAGGTGACCGCGGGCGACGAGGTGGTGTCCGTCGTCGTGACCCGCGCGGAAGCGCGGACGCTGGGCCTGGCGCCCGGCGTGGCGGTGCGGCTCTCCCCCGCCGCCGGCGCCCCGACCGGTACGGCGTCCGAGCCGGCGGACCGGCGCGTGGCCGAGCCGCTCGTCGGCTGAGCGGTCAGCGGCGCCCGCGCAGGCTGCGGCGGTCGGCGACGACGGCCCACACCCCCGCGACCGCGGCGCCGAGCGCCGCGCACGTCACGAGGATGACGGTGAAGTAGACGCCGGGCTTGAAGACCGGCGCCGCGGCGGGCGACTGGAGCCACGCACCACCGATGCCCAGGCCGAGGACCGTGCCCAGGAGGATGCCGACCGTGAAGAACGCACGGTAGCGGGGGGCGCGGCGGACCGTCGCCGGGTCGACCACGGACTCGATCTCGACCTCCTCGCCACCGGCGGAGGCGGCGTCGTCGGACGCCGCGCCCGGCGTCTCGTCCGCCCTCGTCCCCGGCCCGGCGGCCTCGGGCTCAGCGCCCCCGGGCTCGGCGGCCTCGGACCCGGCCTCGGGGCGCGCGGCGTCGGGCACCACGGCGTCGGGCGCGGCGGACGGGTCTGGGGTCGTGCCGTCGGGCACGCGGGACTGCTCGGAGCTCACGAGCACGACCCTACCCGCGCTTCCTGGGACTCCCCGCAGAGCCCTCGCCCCGGACGCACCGCGACCCGGGCCCGTCGGACGGGACCCGGGTCGCGGGACGTGGCGTCGCCTCCTCGGCGGTGCCGCACGGCGTCAGGCAGGCGTCAGCCGCAGGTCTGACCCTCGAAGGGGATCTCGTACTCCTGCGTCACGCCGTCGAGCGTCGCGGTCACGGTGACCGTCCCGCCCTCGATCGACGTGGCCCGGGTGTTGAACGACTGGTAGGCGTTCTTGCCCGGCTGGAGGTTCGGGAACCGCTTGGAACCGTAGGGCGTCTGGAGGACGACCTCGACCGGCGCGTCCTCGCCGTTGGTGGCGCGGACCGCGAGGTGGACGAACTTGCCCGTGCAGCGCGCGGTGGCCTCGAGGTTCACGAGCTCCACCGTCGGGGCGGCGGCCTCGACCGTGACGGGGATGCGCGCCGTCGTGCCGCTCGGCGACGCGACGACCCACAGGTCGTACTCGCCCGCCGCGGCGTCGGCCGGGACCGTCGCCGTCAGGGTCGCCGCCCCGCCCGTCACCGTGGCGGTGCCCGCCGCGGTGCCCGGGTTCGCCGGGTCGAACGTGGCGTCCGCGGCGACGAGGTACCCGTCCACCGACGTGTTCGTCGGCGACCCGAGCGACGTGAGGTTCAGGCCCGAGAGCCCCACGCTCACGTCGGAGCCCGCCGTCACGGTGCCGGGCAGCTCGTCGACGACCACGCGCGAGCGGTCGAACGACGGCGACACCGGCGAGCTCTGCTGCAGGTACGCGATCCACGCGTCCCGGTCGACCAGACCGGAGTCGCGCGGGTCGGTGCCGTCCGTGAACACGCGGAAGTTGTCGCCCCCGGTGGCCAGGAACGAGAACGTCGCGACGCGGTACTCCCCGGCGGGGTCGATCGGCTCGCCGTCGATCGTCACGGACGAGACGTTGCTCCCCGGCGCCGCGTTCGGGTCGGCGGTGCTCGCCGTCCACGACACGTTGTCCGAGAGGCCCAGGGCGAGGTACGGGCGCGACGGACGGTTGCCGTTCGCGTCCGTCTGCCACTGCTGCTCGAGCATCTCGACGACCTGCTCGCCCGTCAGGGTCACGGTCCACAGGTTGTTGACGAACGGCAGCACCGCGTTGGCCTCGGCGTAGGTGATGACGCCGTCACCGTCGTGGAACAGCTCGCTGCGCAGCCCGCCGGGGTTGACGACACCGATGTCCGCAGCGCCGCGCGCCGGGTCGGAGAGCGTCGCGAGGAGCGAGTCGGCGACGAGGTTGCCGAGCGTCGACTCCGAGGCGCGGTCGTCACGCCCGGAGGTCGGGTTCGGGCCGGAGCCCACGTACGTCCCGCCGGGACCGGTGTACGAGCCGCCCGCGAACGCGGTCGTGATGTCCGCGGTGACCTCGCCGATCGGAGTCGCGCCGATGATCTCGGCCTGCTGGAGCGCCGCGTCGACGATCGTCTTGACCTCCGCGACGCGCGGGTACGTCGCGACCAGGGTCGCGTCCTCCGCCTTCGTGCGGGCCACGTTCTGCGCCGTGTACGCCGTGACCTCGTGGGTCGCGGTGTCCACGGTGAGCGACACGTGCCCGATGAACTCGCCGTAGTTGCCGGTCTGGACGATCGGGCGGGTCTTGCCCGGGGCGCCCGGGACGGGCGCGTCCCACGCGTACTGCTTGTGGGTGTGGCCCGTGAAGATCGCCGCGACGCGCGCGTCGGTCCCGTCGACGATGTCCGCGAAGGCGCCGCCCGCGGCGACCTCCTCCTCGAGCGTCGCGCCGTCGGGCGTGCCCGCGGACGCGCCCTCGTGGACGAGACCCACGACGACGTCCGCCTCACCGTTCGCCGGGTCGCCGTCCTGGAGCTGGGCGGTGACGCGGTTGAGCGCCTCGACGGGGTCGCCGAACTCGACGTCGGCGATGCCCGACGGCGTGACGAGCGTCGGGGTCTCCTCCGTCACGACGCCGACGAAGCCGACGTCGAGGCCGTCGATCTCGACGACCTGGTACTCCGGCAGCGCCGGGTTCGTCGTGCCCTTGTCGTAGACGTTCGCGCCCAGGTAGGCCCAGTCGGCCTCGTCGGTGACACGACCCGTGAGGTCGTCCATGCCCTGGTCGAACTCGTGGTTGCCCACCGCGGACGCCGCGAGGTCGAGCGCGTTCAGCACGTCGATCGTCGGCTGGTCCTCCTGGAGCGCCGACGCGAACAGCGAGGCGCCGATGTTGTCGCCCGCCGAGACGAAGGCCGTCCCGTCGGGGTTCGCCGCGCGCAGCTGCTCGATCGTGCCCGCGAACTTCACCGTGTTGGCGTCGATGCGACCGTGGAAGTCGTTGATCGCCAGCAGGTCCAGCTGCGTGGTGCCGGGCTCGGCGGCGCCGAGCTGGAGGCCCACGAGGACGGGGTCGTGGTCGGACGACCGGAACGGCGTCGTGTCGTAGAGGATCGACGCGTTGTAGTTGTACCGGCTGTACTCGTTGGCGATCGGCTCGACCGAGTTGATGTTCCACACGTCGGTGCCGGTGACGGCGTCCGCCGCGGCCGGCGACGCGAACACGTGGTCGAGCGACCCGACGTACCCGTCGAACAGGTAGGTGTGCTCGCCCGTCGACGCACCGAGGTCGGTGTAGCCGGCGTCCTTGAGCACCTGCAGCGGGTCCTCCTGCTCGTAGGAGTTGAAGTCGCCCGCGAGCAGGACCTTGTCCGTCCCGGCGTCGGCCGCGACGTCCTCGGCGAAGGCGACGAGCGCCGTCGCCTGGCCCACGCGCGCCTTGTTGTACGCGCCCTGGCCGTCGCCGGTGTCCTTCTGGTCGGCGGGCGCGGAGTCGCTGCCGCCCTTCGACTTGAGGTGGTTCGCGACGACGAGCACGTCGTCGCTCGCCGCGTCGTCACCCTCGGTGATCCCGCCCGCGGGCTGGAAGACCTGGGCGAGGGGCTCGCGCGCGTTCGAGAACGCCGGGTCGTCGAGCAGGATCACGGAGTCGCCGACCGGCTCGGCCTCGGCCACCTGGTAGATGTACGCGAGGCGGATGACGTCCTCGTCCGTCGGCACGGCGGCCGGGGACGGGACGAACGCCCACTCCTCCGCGCCCGCGGCCGCGTTGAGCGCGTCCACGAGGTCCGACAGCGCCTGGTCGCGGTCCTTGCCGAACGGCTCGGAGTTCTCGATCTCCATGAGCGCGACGACGTCCGCGTCGAGGGCGTCGATCGCGGCGACGATCTTCGTCTGCTGCCGCTCGAGGTTCGCGGCGTCCGCCGCGCCGCGCGCGTCGCAGCCCGTGCGGACCGTGATCGGGTTCCCCGCGCGGTCCGTGTAGAACTGGCAGCCCGCGACCTGGTCGCCCGTGGTCGTGAAGTAGTTGAGGACGTTGAAGGTCGCGACGGAGAGGTCGCCCCCGACCTCGGCCGGAGCGTCCTCCCGCGTGTTCTCGAACGTGACCGGCTGCACCGTGGCGGCGTTGCCGCCGTCGCCCGCGGTGAGCTGCGTGCGCGGCTGGAACGTCCAGGCGTCGAACCGGTAGTCGAGGATGACCGGCGTCGTGAACGACACGGCCGCACCCACGCGCGCCGGTGCCCCGCCCGTGAGGTACGGGAGCGGGACGCCCTTGTTCGCGGTGTTGTTGAAGTTCGTCGTGGCGCCGTCGTCGAGCACCACGGCCCGCGCGGCACGGTCCGCGACGGCGGCCGCCGCCTCCGCGCTGCCCGGCCGCCCGGCCGACGTCGGCTGGACGAACGGGTCCGTCCCCGCCGCGAGCACGAACGACCCGTAGTAGTTCGTGTCGTAGTTGTCCGCGACGACGTAGTCGCCCGCCGGCTGCACGAGCATGCCCTCGAGGACCTCGCGCTCGGCGTCGGTCGCCGGGAACGCGACGTTCGCGGGCTTGACGTCCTGCGCCGCCTCGTCGAGCACGGTCCAGCCGCCCGCCGCGGGCGTGATCTGGGTGAGCGTGAAGTACTCGGACACCGCGCCCGTCACCTCGACGTGGTCGCCGACCGCCACCGCGGCCGCGCCCGCCTTCGAGTAGACGAAGATCGCGTCCGACGCCGTGTGCGACGCGTCGAGGTCGCCGCCGGTGCCCTCGGTCTGCAGGTAGAAGCCGTCGTAGCCGCCCGTGGGGTACGTCGCGGTGACGACGCCGCGCGTGGTGACCGTCTGCCCGACGAGCGGGCTCGCCGCGCCCGTGCCCTGGATCTCCGCGATCGGGACGACCTCGCCCGGCTCGGGGCCCGGGCCGCCGCCGTCGTCACCGCTGTTCTGCGGCGTAACGGTGCTGGAGAGCGTGAGGTCCTTGCTGTTGTCGTCCGAGTCGGCGTACCCGGTCCGGTTGATCGACGCGGGCACGTTGTTGGCCGACGGCGCGGGGCCCACGGCCGTCTCGAACGTGTTCGAGGTGCCGTACCCGATGAGGTCGACGACGTTCGCGGCGCCCGCGGCGTTCCCCGCCGGCAGCGTCACCGGGGAGGTCGACCGCACGAGCGCGAGGGTGCCCGTCGTGCCCGACGGGTTGAGACCGCCCGTCGCGTCGGGCGTGGGCAGCTCGGCGCCGTTCGAGCCGTTCGACCCGCCCTGCACCAGGTAGTAGCCCCCGGGGGCGACCGAGCCGGTCAGCGCGGTCACGCCCGTGAAGGCGCCCGTGCTCGTCGCGGAGCGGTACTGCAGCGACATCCCGGAGAGGTCGATCGCCGCCTGCGTGGGGTTGTACAGCTCGACGAACTTGTGGGTGTACGGGGCGTTGGCGCTGCCGCCGCTCAGGTAGGCCTCGTTGATGACGAGGCCCGACCCGTCGGGCGCCGCGCTCGCGGCGGTGGCCGCCGCGACGGAGAACGGCACGGCGAGGGCCACGGTCAACGTGCCCGCCACCACCCTCCGTCGCCGCAGGTGCTGGTGGTCGGTCACGCTGACTCCTTCATCTCGTGCGGACGGCCGGGCAGCAGCTCGCGCGTTCCCGTGGGTCGGGGACGTCCCTCGGACGGGGCGACGCCCTGCCTCCCCGGGACATCGCACCCCACCTGGATGAACGTGCGGTTGCTGCCGTGTCACCGTCACGAGAACGCCAGCGCACGTCGTCGTGCCGCGAGCGCCCGCGCGGACGGCGGCCGGTCATCCTGGGACGCTAGTCCCCCGTCCGGCGCTCCGCCAGACCGGCCCCCAGAACGTTACCCACCGGTAACACGCTCGCCGCCCGCGAGCGGATGCCGAGGCCCCGCCGGAGGGGTCAGCGCGGCCGGGCCGCCTGGAGCGGCAGCAGGAAGGAGATGTCGGAGCGCTCGCCCGACGCGCGGACGCGCCCGTCCGCGACGGCGTCGGCCCAGGCGACGGCCCCCGTGACGAGGCCCAGCCACGTCTGCGGGTCCGTCTCGACGACGTTCGGCGGCGTCCCGCGCGTGTGCCGCGGGCCCTCGACCGCCTGGACGGCCCCCGCGGGCGGTACGCGCACCTCGACCGTGTGCCCGGGCGCGACGTCGGCGAGCTCCTCGAGCGTGAACCGCACGGCCGTCGTCACGGCGCGGCGGTCGGTGGGGTCGTCGCGCCACGTCGCCAGGGCGAGGCGGCCGGCGGCGGGGTCGGTACGGCGTCGGGCAGGCACGAGGACCAGCCTAGGCCGCGCGGCCCGGCGTCAGCCGACGGTGAACCGGACCCGGCGCCCGGGCACCGACGCCTCGCGCAGCGTGGCGCGCACCGGTTTGCCGAGCGGGAGGTCCGCCCCCTCGACGGGGGCGCGCACCGCGGGGTCGGCGAGGACCACCTGGCCGCGCCGTGCCCCGCCCGCCTCGTCGGCGTCCTCGCGCTCGAGACGGCGGGCGCGCTCGCGGTCGTCCTCGACGTCGACCACGACGCCGTCGAACTCCTCGCCCTCGCGGCCGGTGAGCAGCGCGGCCTCGACGACGTCGACGATCGCGCGCTCGTACGCGCTCGCGCGCTGGCCCGTGCGGGCCATGGTGCGCGGGAGACCGGGCAGGGCGTCGAGCACCCACTGCGGCACGTCCTCCCCCGTGCACAGCGCGAGGCACACCTCGGTGCCGTAGCGGTCCACGAGCCGGCGCAGGGGCGCGGTGACGTGCGCGTACTCCGCGCCGATCGCGGCGTGCGCCGCGTCGTCGGGCACGCCGGGCTCCTGGCCCGTGCCGCCGAACGCCTCGTACGACGCGCCCCGGAACAGCGACGTCGCCTCGTTGAGGAACGCGGCATGGCGCGGGACGCGCGAGTCGAGCGTCGGGACGAGCTCGGCGTACGGCGTCTCGCGCGGCCAGCCGATGCCGAGCGCGCGGGCCGTGCGGCGCAGGCGCGCGAGGTCGCGCGGGTCGGCCTCCGGCAGCGCGCGGAAGACGCCGACACCCCCCGCGCGCATGATCCGCGCCGCCGCGATGCCCGTGAGCAGCGACACCTGCGCGTTCCAGGCCTCCGCCGGGAGGGTCGAGCGGAACTCGAGGCCGAACGAGCCGTCGTCGCGCGTGACGATCTCCTGCTCCGGGACCTCGAGCGACACACCGCCGCGCTCGCGCTCGCGCGCGAGCCGCAGCTCGCCCACCTCGCGGAGCAGCAGGAGGGGGTCGCCGGTGTCGTCCCCGGCGGGACGAGCGTCGATCCGGGCCTGCGCCTCGCCGTAGGTGAGGCGCTGCGTCGAGCGCACGACGGCGCGCCGCACCCTCGCGTCGAGGATCTCGCCGCGGGCGTCGAGCACGACGCGCCAGGCCGCGGCCGGGCGGTCCTCGCCCGGCAGGAGGCTCGCCGCGCCCTCGGACAGCACGGCCGGGTGCAGCGGGGTGCGGCCGTCGGGCGCGTAGAGGGTCGTGCCGCGCTCGTGGACCTCGGCGTCGATCGCGCCGCCCGGCACGACGAACGCGCCGACGTCGGCGATCGCGTAGCGCACGACGAACGCGGCGCCCGCCGGGTCGCCCGGCGCTCCCCCGGCCCGCTCGAGGTGCAGCGCCTGGTCGAGGTCCATCGAGCCCGGCGGGTCGATCGTGACGAACGGGACGTCGCGCAGGTCGACGCGCCCCGGACCGGGCACCGCGCGGTCCTCGCGCACGACCTCCTCGGCCTCGGCGAGCACCCCGTCCGGGAAGCTCTCCGGTACCTCCATCTCGCGGCGCAGCGCCGCGAGCGCGTCGGTGACCAGCGCGGCGGTGCTCGGGGCGGAGGGCTCGGGTCGCGCGAGGCGCAGGTGACGGGCGGGCACGAGCCCGACCCTACCCACCCGTCGCCGGGGACGTCCTGCGTGGCAGGACGAACGACGACGGACGGGGCGAGCGCGCGGGCCAGGGCGTCCGACTGACCTGGCCCGCGCGACGCGCACGCGTCACTACCGACGCGTGCCGCCGGGCAACCCCCGCTGCCCGGACGAAGAGGGGACGGGCGACGCCCGTCTCACATGCCGCGCGTGCCGAAGCGGTCGCGGGCGACGGCGTCGCCCTCGCCCGCCGCGGCCGCGGCGAGCTCGCGGCGCACCTCCTCGCGGAGGCGGCCGTGGTTCTGCGGCTCCGGCGCCGCCCCGAGGAGCAGCTTCGTGTACTCGTGCTGCGGGTCGAGGATGACCTGGTCCGACGGCCCGCGCTCGACGACGTTCCCGCGGAACATCACGAGGATCTCGTCGCTGAAGTGCCGCGCCGTCGCGAGGTCGTGCGTGATGTAGAGGACGCCGAGGTTCTCCTCGCGCTGCAGGCGCGCCAGCAGGTTGAGCACCCCGAGCCGGATCGACACGTCGAGCATCGACACGGGCTCGTCCGCGACGAGGAACCGGGAGCCGGGGGCGAGCGCGCGGGCGATCGCGACGCGCTGCCGCTGACCTCCGGACATCTCGTGCGGACGCTTCTCCGCGAACGTCCCCGGGGGCGTGAGGTTCACGCGCGTGAGGAGCTCGTCGACGGCTGCGTCGAGCTCGGCGGCCGTCTTCGCGCGCCCGTGGATCCGCAGCGGCCGCTCCAGGTGGTGACGGATCGAGTGGAACGGGTTGAGCGACGCGAACGGGTCCTGGAACACCATCTGGACGTCGTGCCGGTACTCGGCCAGGCCACGGCCACGCCGGGCGGACGGGACGCCGTCGAGCAGGATGTCGCCGGACGTCGGCGTCTCGAGCTTCGCGATCATCCGCGCGACGGTCGACTTCCCGGAACCCGACTCACCGACGATGGCGATCGTCTTGCCCGGCTCGAGCGTGAACGACACGTCGTTCACCGCACGCAGCCGCGACCGCTTCCACCCGTTGCGGATGACGAAGTCTTTGGTGAGGTTCCGGATCTCGAGCGTGCCCATCAGGCCACCCCTCCCGTGCTGTCGGCGGTGTCCTCGCCGGACCGGACGAACCCGCCACGGTCGCCCGTCAGGCTCGGGAACGACCCGAGCAGGCGGCGCGTGTACTCGTGCGCGGGCGCGTTGTAGATCTCCTCGGCCGTGTTGAGCTCGACGATCTCGCCGCGGAGCATGACCGCGATCCGGTCGCTGATCTCCAGCAGCAGCGGCAGGTCGTGCGTGATGAAGACGACGGCGAAGTCGAACTGCTCGCGGAGCCGCATGATCTCGCGCAGGATGCCGCGCTGGACGACGACGTCGAGCGCCGTCGTCGGCTCGTCCATGATCATGACCTGCGGCTGGAGCGCGAGGGCCATCGCGATCATGACGCGCTGGCGCATGCCGCCGGAGAGCTCGTGCGCGTAGCTGTCGAGCCGGTTCGGGTCGACCCCGACGAGCTCCAGCAGCTCACGGCTGCGCTCGAGCTTGGCCTTCGCGGACATCCCCGGGCGGTGCGTCGCGAAGACGTCGAACAGCTGGGCCTTGATGCTGATCACGGGATTGAGGGAGTTCATCGCCCCCTGGAAGACCATCGAGACCTTGTCCCAGCGGAACGCCCGCAGCGAGTCCCCGGACAGGGCGGCGACGTCGATGTCGTCGCCGTCCTTGTCGTGGAGGACGATCTCCCCGCTCGTGCGCAGCGCCGGCGGTTTGAGGAGCTGGTTGAGCCCGTACGCGAGGGTCGTCTTGCCGCAGCCGGACTCGCCCGCGAGGCCGAGGATCTCGCCTCGGTGCAGGGTCAGGGACACGTCCTTCACGGCCTGCACGACCGGGTTCACCTGGTACTCGATCGAGACGTTCCGCGCCGTGAGCACGGGGACCGCACCGGGCGGGGCCCCGAAGTCGCCCGCAGGCTTCGCGGTGAGGGTCGGTGCGCTCATGACTGGACCTTCTCGTCGTCGCGGGCGGGGGTGTCGGCCGCGGTGCCCGCCGTGCCGGCCGTGGCGGTGCTCGGCGCGATCGCCGCCTGGAGCTTCGCACGCTGCTTGCGCGCGAGGCGGACGTTCTTGACCGCGGCAGGGGCCGTCCGCAGCTTGGGGTTGATGATCTCGTCGATGCTGAAGTTGATGAGGGCGAGCCCGCAGCCGAACAGCGCGATGAGGAGGCCCGGCGGGACGAACCACCACCAGCGCCCGTACGCCATCGCGTTCTGCGTGCTGGCCTCGTTGAGGATGGTGCCCCACGTCACCGACCCGGACGGCCCGAGGCCGAGGTACGAGAGGCCGGCCTCGCTGAGGATCGCGAGGAGCACGGCGCCCAGGAAGTTCGCGGTGAGCAGCGGCAGGAGGTTCGGCAGGATCTCGACGAGGACGATGCGCGGCGCCTTCTCGCCCGCGACGTTGGCCGCGTAGACGTAGTCGCGGCTGCGCAGGGACCGGGCCTGTGCCCGTAGCACGATCGCCGCCCCCGCCCACCCGGTGATGCCGAGGATCAGGGCGACGAGGAAGAGCGAGCGGGACTCGAGGTAGGCGGAGATCACGATGATCAGGGGGAGCCCGGGGATCACGAGCATGATGTTCGTGACGAAGGACAGGATCTCGTTGGTCCAGCCCCCGACGTAGCCGGCGATGATGCCGAACAGGAGCGAGAGGACCATCGCGATCACGCCCGCGAGCAGTCCCACCGTGAGGGAGCCGAGGCCGCCGTGCGCGACCTGGGCGAAGATGTCGACGCCGATGTTGTTCGTGCCGAGCAGGTGCTCGGTGCTCGGCGGCAGGTACGCCGGGTTCGACGTCGCCCGCGGGCTCTGGCTGAACAGCGGCGCCACGACGGAGAAGAGCACGATCCCGAGCGTCAGCACGAGGCCGACGACGAGCTTGCCCGAACGGCGCGGGAGCATCGCCCGGATGCCGCGCTTCGGCGCGGTGCTCTGTGGGACGGGCTCGCCCGCGACGACGGCCTCGGGCGGGGCGATGGGCACGTCCGGCACGATGCCGGCGGTCCGGTTCTCGGGCGGCAGGCCGTCCACCACCACGGAGGCGGCAGGAGCGGCGTCGGCCGCGGGAGTCACGGTCTCGGCGTCACGGGTGGGGTCAGCCATTGTTCCGCGTCCTCGGGTCGATGATGCCGTTGATCAGGTCCATGAGGAAGTTCGCCGCGAGCACCACGACGGTGATCACGAGGAAGGCGCCCTGCATGAGCGCGTAGTCCTTCGCCTGGACCGCGGTGAAGAGCAGCTTGCCGATGCCGGGGTAGCTGAAGGCCTGCTCCATGACCACCGACCCGGCGACGACGAAGCCGAGCGCGATGCCGAAGCCCGTGACGGACGGCAGGACCGCGTTCCGCGTCGCGTACGTCAGCGCGACCCGGAAGGGGCGCAGGCCCTTGGCCTCGGCCGTCGTGACGTAGTCCTCGGCGATCGTCGAGACCATCATGTTGCGCATCCCGAGGAGCCAGCCGCCCATCGCCGACAGGATGATCGTCACGGCCGGGAGCGTGCCGTGGTAGATCACGCTGCCCACGAAGTCCCACGACCACTCGGGACCGCTGTCGAACTCGAAGATGTCGTACGCGCCCACGATGGGGAACCAGCCGAGCGACACCGAGAAGATCGAGATGAGGACCAGGGCGAGCCAGAAGTACGGCACCGCCTGGAGGAAGGTCGACGCGGGGATGATGTGGTCGACCCACGTACCGCGCTTCCACCCGACCCATGCGCCGAGGCCGACGCCGAGGAGGAACGCGATGATCGTCGCCAGCCCGACGAGGCCCACCGTCCAGGGGAGGGCCTCGCCGAGCAGCTGGCTGACGGGTGCCGGGAAGTACAGGACCGACGTACCGAGATCACCTGTGAAGATGTTCTTCCAGTACGTGAGGTACTGCTCCCACAGCGAGGCGTCGTCACTGCCGAAGAGGATGTCGACACTCTGGATGAGGCCCGGAGTCAGCTCACCGTTCTTCCGGAGCAGGGTGTCGAGGTAGATCTGCTTGGGATCACCGGGGATGGCCCGCGGGAGAAGGAAGTTGAGCGAGACGGCGGCCCAGAAGGTGACCACGTAGAACGCGATCCGCCGTGCGTAGTACCTCATTGAACCGACTCCTCGTTCACCCGAGCTCCTCTTCGGCAGTGCGACATCAGCTCGCGGGCTTGAGCTGGGAGAGGATCACGCCGTTGCTGATCGTGGCCCACGACGGCGGGAAGGCGTACATGTCGTCCTCCGACGGCCAGCCGGTGTAGTCCTTCGTGTTGACGAACGACATGGTCGGGTTCACGACGAGGGCGATGTAGGGGAGGTCGCGGGCGATCTCCTTCTGCACCGCGGCGTACGCGGCCTTCTTCGTGTCCTCGTCGTTGGTGCCGGCGGCGGTGGCCACGGCCTCGTCGACGAGCGGGTTCGAGTAGCGCGGGAAGTTGAAGCGGCCGGCCTCGATGGTCTCGCCCACCGGCGTCGTGTACTCGGTCGTGAGCCACTGGCGGTAGATGGCGAACGGGTCGTCGAGCGACGTGCCCGTGATGCCACTGATCATCATCTGGTAGTTGCCGCTGGTCCGGGCGTCGGACATCTCCTGCTGCGTGATCTTCACGTGGTTGATCTGCACGCCCGCCTCGAGCGCCTGCTGCGCGATGAGGTCACCCGCCGCGTTGTGGTCGCTCCAGCCGTCGACCGAGATGAGGTCGACCGAGAGCTTCTGGCCGTCCTTCTCGAAGATGCCGTCGGCACCCTTGGTGTAGCCGGCCGCCTCGAGGACCTTGGCCGCCTCGGCCGGGTCGCTCTCCTGCGGGCTCTCCTTCTCGATCTCGGAGGAGATCCAGCGGTCGTCACGACCGACGAGCGCGAGCGACGGCGACGCGACGGCCGCGTGGCCCGAGAACGCCTTCTCGTTGATCTCGCCGCGGTCGACGAGCAGGTTGACCGCCTGGCGGACGGCGAGGTCCGTCTGCGGGCCCGCGCAGCCGAGCGCCGCGTTCGAGCACGACATGATCGTGGTCGGGTCCTGCGGGGTGTTGAGCAGCGAGACCTGGCCGCCGCCGGTGACCGCCTCCGGGTCCGCGATGAACATCGTGGTCCAGTCGATCTTGCCGGTGGCGAGGAGGTCCTGGGCGCTCTGGTTCTTGTCGAGCGCGAGGAAGCGGACCTTCCCGAGGCTCGGCTCGCCGCCCCAGTAGTCCTCGTTCGGGACGACGGTGTAGGTCGCGTTCGTGATGGTGTCGAGCGTGAACGGCCCGGTGCCCACCGGCTCGTCGTTCGTGAACGTGATGAGGTCCGACACCTCCTTGAAGAGGTGCTCGGGGACCATGAGCGTGGTGCCGAGGATCTGCACGGCGCTCGTGAACTGCGCGCCGTTGAACGTGAACTTGACGGTCGACTCGTCGACCTTCTCGATCGTGTTCAGGTAGTCGCGCTTCGCCGCGTCGTTGGTGTACGAGAAGATGACGTCCTCGACCGTGAAGTCCTCGCCGTCGGACCACTTCACGCCCTCGCGGATCTTGACGGTCAGCTCGGTGCCGTCCTCGCTCCACTCGTAGGACTCGCCCAGGCGGGGCGTCGGGTCGCCGGCCTCGGCGCGGTTGTAGAAGAACAGCGGCTCGTAGATGCCACCGTTCGTCACGTGCAGCGGGTTGGGCGCGTACGGGTTGAAGTTCGCGACCATGGGCGTCTGGGTGCCGGCCCAGACGTTGAGGACACGGGCCTCACCGCCGTTGCCCTCACCCTCGCCATCGCCCCCGCCGGTGCAGGCGCCCGCGAGCAGCGAGACGCCCGTCACGAGTGCCGCGGCCGTGAGCAGACGCTTGCGCGCCGTGCTTCGAATCATCTTCGGTCCTTTCGCATGGACGACGCGTCCTCACGTCGTTCTTCGGCGCCCGCAGGCGTGTGGCAGGAACACTAACTAATAGCCACCGACCCTCCTACGAATACGACAGGAAAGTTACCTAACTGAGACATCGATACCAGGATCGCGCCCGAACAGGGTCGGCCGGACCCCGCGGAGCGGGGCCCGGCCGAGGTGCCGAGGACGGTCAGGAGTGGACGGTTCGCAGCCGGTCCCGGCGCAGCAGGCGATGCGGGCGGGAGCGGCCGGACGGGGCCGGCGGCGGGACGGCGGCAGCGCCGCCGGCGGGCCGGAGGGGCAGGGTCAGCGAGCGGCGTCCAGCGCGGCACGCGCGGCCCGCGCGACCTCGGGGTCGGTGACCTCGTAGCCGGCGTCGCCGCCGCCCCCCGGCCCGGCGTCGTCCGCGACGACGCGCTTGGCCGAGAGGTGCACGGCGTCGACGCCCGCGGCCACCAGGGCTCCGACGTCCTGCGGCCGCACTCCCCCGCCGGCCATGACCTGCACACGCCCGCCGAGCGCGTCGCGCGCGTGCGCCGCCATGGCGCGCAGCCGGTCGGTGCCGTCGATGCTGCGCGACGCACCGCCCGACGTGAGCACGCGCACGACCCCGGCCCCGGAGAGCGCGTCGAGCGCGGCGAGCGGGTCGGCGACGACGTCGACGGCGCGGTGGAACGTGACCTCGCGCCCGTCGGCGGCGTCCACGAGGGCGCGGACGGCGCCGACGTCGACCAGGCCGTCCGGGGTGAGCGCACCCACGACGACGCCGCGCGCCCCGGCCGCCACCGCGGCCCGGACGTCGCGCACCTGGACGTCGAGGTCGGTGGGCGTGAGGACGAAGCCGCCCGGGCGCGGGCGCACGAGCACGTGCACCTCGACGCGCGGCCCCGGACCGTCGGCCTCCGCCGCGGCGGCGACCGCGGCCTCGACGAGCCCGGCGCTGGGCGTGAGCCCGCCCGTCGCGCCGAGCCCGACGCACAGCTCGACCCGGTGCGCACGCACGGCCGCGGCCACGCGGACGCCGTCGGGGTCCTGGACCGCGAGCTCGAGGGCCACGTCGCGGGCCGCGGGCGCCGCGCCCCCCTCGGGGTGGGTGGTCGTCATGGCGCTCTCCCGTCGTCCGGTCCGGCGGCCGTCGCGTCGCGCGACCCGCACGACGGCGGCCGTCGGCCAGGGTAGACGACTCCGGGCGCGGGCCGGGCGCGGGAGCTCAGGCCGGCGTCGGCCGTCCCGTGGCGACGGCGGCGAGGCACGCGGACCGCAGGGTCGCGGCCACCTCGTCGGGGTCGCCGAGGTAGCCCGCGACCATGGCGCCGTCGCGCAGCATCATGAGCTGCGCCGCGGTCGCGTCGGCGTCCGTGACGCCGACCGCGGCGGCGAGGCGGGCGAACACGTCCCGCGTCCAGCGCCGGTGGCGGTCCACGACGACGCGCACCGGGTCCTGCGGGTCGGGTGTCTCCGCCGCGGCGTTGATGAACGGGCAGCCGCGGAAGCCCGGCACGCAGCTCACGGCGCCGATGGCGCCCGCGAGGGCGCTCAGGGCGTCGAGCGGCTCGGCGTCGCGGAGCGACTCGTCGACGACGGCGCGGTCGCGTGCGGCCTGCGCCTCGAGGTAGGCGACGACGAGGTCGGACTTCGTGCGGAAGTGGCGGTAGAACGTCACCTTGGTGATGCCGACCTGCTCGATGACGCGGTCGGCGCTCGTCGCTCGGATGCCCTGGGCGTAGAAGAGCGCCGAGGCTGCCTCGAGGATGCGGCGGCGCGTGTCGGCCGCGGTGCCGCGGCCCGTCGCCCCGGGCGTCGGCGAGTCGTCGACCATGCCCCCTCCTTGTCTCCGCCCTTGCGCGCGGTCGGCCGCCAGTCTAGGTTCTCCGATGTAGACGTACTAGTAACTCTACTTCGATCCCACTCTCGAGAGGCACCTCATGGCTGACACCCTCTACACCGCCGTGGCCACCGCGACCGGCGACGGTCGCGCCGGAGGCCGCGCCGTGTCCGACGACGGCCAGCTCGACGTCACGCTCGCCGTCCCGCGCCAGATGGGCGGCCCCGGTGGCGGGACGAACCCGGAGCAGCTGTTCGCAGCCGGGTGGTCGTCATGCTTCCACTCGGCGCTGAAGATGGTCGCGGCGCAGCGCGAGGTCCCCGTGGCCGACTCGGCCGTCGTCGCCGAGGTCGACCTCGTCCCGACCGGCGACGGCGGCTTCTCGCTCGGCGCGACGCTGCACGTCGAGCTCGGGGGCGGCGTCACCCAGGACGTCGCCGAGGAGCTCGCGGAGGCCGCGCACGCCGTCTGCCCGTACTCGCTCGCGACCCGGGGCAACATCCCGGTCACCGTCCGCACGACGGTCGCGTAGGGCACCCCTCGGCACGACCGCCGGGGCCGGCTGGCGGAGCGGTCCGCGGGTCGGCCCGGCGGTCAGTCCAGGCAGAACTCGTTGCCCTCGACGTCCTGCATGACGATGCAGGACTCGTTCTCCTCGTCGGCGACCATCACGCGCACGCACGTCGCGTCGAGCGCGACGAGCCGGTCGCGCTCGGCCTCGAGCGCGGCGAGACGCTCGGCACCCACGAGCCCGGTGCCGGCACGCACGTCGAGGTGCACGCGGTTCTTGACGACCTTGCCCTCGGGGACACGCTGGAAGTACAGGCGCGGACCGGCCCCGGTGGGGTCGCTGCACGCGGACCACGCGTCCCGCTCTGTGGCCGGGAGGGAGGCCTCGGCGTCGTCCCAGGTGCTGAAGCCCTCCGGGGGCGGCGCCGGGACGTAGCCCAGCACCTCGCACCAGAACCGGGCGACGCGCCGTGGCTGCGCGCAGTCGAACGTGACCTGGACCTGCCTGACCGTCGCCATCCGGCCACCCTAGGCGCCCGACCCTTCTCGGCCGGAGGGCTTTTCACGGGCGCACGACGGCCGCCGATGCCACCGCTCTGCGCGGGGCACCGACGGCCGTCGTCGTGCGGCTCGGGTCAGATGACGCCGAGCGCGAGGATCGCGTCGGCGACCTTGGTGAAGCCCGCGATGTTGGCGCCGAGCACGTAGTTGCCGGGCGTGCCGTACTCGTCGGCCGTCTCGACGCAGCGGTCGTGGATGCCCGCCATGATCTGCGCGAGGCGGTCCTCGGTGTACTCGAAGGACCACGCGTCGCGCGACGCGTTCTGCTGCATCTCGAGGGCCGACGTCGCGACGCCGCCCGCGTTGGCGGCCTTGCCCGGCGCGAAGAGGACGCCCGCCTCCTGGAGCAGCGCGACGGCGCTCGGCGTCGTGGGCATGTTGGCGCCCTCCGCGACCGCGACGACGCCGTTCGCGACGAGCTGCTTGGCCGCCGCCTCGTCGAGCTCGTTCTGCGTCGCGCACGGGAGCGCGACGTCGCACGGCACGTCCCAGATGGACCCGTCGGTGACGACGCGGGCCCCGGGGCGGCGCGCGGCGTAGTCGGCGACGCGCCCGCGCTCGACCTCCTTGATCTGGCGCAGGAGCTCGAGGTCGACCCCGGCCTCGTCGACGACGTAGCCCGACGAGTCGGAGAACGCGACCACGTTCGCGCCGAGCTGCTGCGCCTTGGCCGTCGCGTAGATCGCGACGTTGCCCGAGCCCGAGACGACGACGCGGCGCCCGTCGAGCTCCTGCCCGCGCGTCTCCAGCATGTTCTGCGCGAAGAGGACCGTGCCGTAGCCCGTGGCCTCCGTGCGGACGAGCGAGCCGCCCCACGAGATGCCCTTGCCCGTGAGGACGCCGGACTCGTACCGGTTGGTGATGCGCTTGTACTGCCCGAAGAGGTAGCCGATCTCGCGGCCGCCCACGCCGATGTCGCCCGCGGGGACGTCCGTGTTCTCGCCGATGTGCCGGTAGAGCTCCGTCATGAACGACTGGCAGAACCGCATGACCTCGCCGTCGGACCGCCCGCGCGGGTCGAAGTCGGAACCGCCCTTGCCGCCGCCGATGGGCATGCCCGTGAGCGAGTTCTTGAAGATCTGCTCGAAGCCGAGGAACTTCACGATGCCGAGGTAGACCGACGGGTGGAACCGCAGGCCGCCCTTGTACGGGCCGAGCGCGGAGTTGAACTCGACGCGGAAGCCGCGGTTGATCTGCACGCGCCCGGTGTCGTCCACCCACGGGACCCGGAAGATGATCTGGCGCTCCGGCTCGCACACGCGCTCGAGGACGGCGGCCTCGACGTAGCGCGGGTGCTTGCGCAGCACGGGGCCGAGCGAGTCGAAGACCTCGCGCACGGCCTGGTGGAACTCGGCCTCGCCGGGGTTGCGACGCAGGACCTCGTCGTAGACGGACTGCAGTCGGCTGTCCATGGGTACTCCTCGTCTGACGCGGGCGGAACTCCTGCTGACGGTACGCCTGTGCCAGAAGCTCCCGTCACACCGTCTCACTCCGCGCGCACCGGGACGGGCGGCCGCAGGGCAGGAGCGACCGCACGGGGCGGCACAGGAGTCGCCGACGACGACACATCCGTCCACCCACTGAGAAACCCTACCGATCCGGTGCGGTTTCACGGGGCGGTTGCTATACCCGTCCCCAGGTCACGAGCGCCAGCGCGAAGCCCCGGCTCGCTGGCCGGCAACCCCCTGTCACGGCGGGGTGCTCCGGGAGATGACCAGGCCGAGCCCGGCCTGCCTCGCCACCGGCGAGGACGGCCCGCACGGCAAGCGTGATCGACGACTACTGCGAGGTGCACATGACCCACCACCCCACCCACCCGACGGTGCTCGCCGTCTCGGGCAACCCGCGGCCCGGCTCGCGGACGCTCGGCGCCGCCGAGACGGTCGCGCGCCGCGTCGCCGACCTCCTCGGCACGGCCGACGTCGCCACCATCGACCTGGCGTCGCTCGCCGGCGAGGTGCTCGCCGCCGACCACCCGGCGGCCGACGCCGCCCGTGAGCAGCTCGCGCGGGCGACCGTCGCCGTCGTGGCGACGCCGGTCTACAAGGCGTCGTACACCGGGCTGCTCAAGGCCTTCCTCGACCTCTACGGCCCCGACGGGCTCGCGGGCGTCGTCGTGGTCCCGCTCGTCGTGTCCGGGAACCCGGCGCACGCGCTCGTCGGGGAGGTGCACCTGCGGCCCGTGCTCGTCGAGCTCGGTGCCGTCGTCCCGACCCGGTCGCTCACGGTCACCGAGCCGCAGCTCGCGGACCTGGGACCGGTCGTGGACGCGTGGCTCGCGCGCGAGGGCGACGCCCTGCGCCGCGCCACGGCACCGCTCCCCCCGGCGGAGGACCGCCCGGCGGCCCGCACCGACGAGGCTGTCGCCGACGCGTTCGCGGGGGTGGCCCGATGACCGCCGAGCTCACCCACCTGGAGGCCCTCCTGGCCGAGCAGGACGAGCCCCAGCTCTCCCCCGACGAGTACAAGGCCGTGTTCCGCGGCCACCCCGCGGGCGTCGCCGTCGTCGCGCTCGAGCACGGCGACCGCCTCGTCGGCTTCACCGCGACGTCGGTCATCTCCGTCTCGGCCGCGCCCCCGCTCCTCGCGTTCTCGCTCGCGTCCACGTCGTCGTCGTGGCCCGGGGTCTCGACCGCGCGCACGCTGACCGTGAGCTTCCTCGCGGACCACCAGGACGACGTCTCGGCCCGGTTCGCGACGAGCGGCATCGACCGGTTCGCGGACGGCGGCTGGTCGCGCCTGTCGACGGGCGAGCCCGTGATCGACGGCGCGCTGTCGTGGGTGCGCGGGAGGGTCGTCCAGCGCACGCCGGTGGGCGACTCCTACCTCGTCTCGCTGCGCGCGCTCGCGTCGAGCGTCGGCGCCGCGCCCAGGGCGTCGGGGGAGGCGGCGGCGTCGCCGCTCGTCTACCACGACCGCACCTACCACCGGATCGGCGACCACTCCGCGCTCTGAGCACACGGACGGGCGAGGGGCCCGACGGCGGAGGTCCCGCCGTCGGGCCCCTCGCCCGTCCCGTGCCGCCCCTCACGGGTGGTCCGTCACCAGCTCCAGCCGCGCGCGCTGAGCTCGAGCTCCTCGCGGAACCGCTCGTCGTCGCCGGTGCGGAAGCCCGCGCGCAGGGGCGCGTCCGCGACCGGGAGCCCCGTGAGCCGACAGGCCTCGCGCAGCAGCGCGTCGTAGGCGCCCTGGACCGCGAGGTAGTGGTGGGCGCGCGCGTAGACGTCCGGGTCGGCCTCGATGCGCCGGAGCTCCGCGGCGAGCGCGGTGAGCCGCACCTGGAGCGCGAGCGTCGTGAGCGGGTCCGGTGCCGCGGCGGCACGACGGCGCCCGCCCGTCCGGTGGCTCGGAGGCCGCCCGGCCCGGCGCAGCACCCACCACGCGGCGGCGGCCGTGCACGCCGTCGCGCACCAGATCATGAGCAGCCACGACATCGGAGCCGACCTCTGCGCGGGGAGACCCACAGGACCTCTCCAGTCTAGGTCTCCCCGGCCCCGCGGGGCAGGGCGAGCGGCCCCCTGTCCTCGCCGCCGGCCCGCGCGGCGGGTCAGCCGTCGAGGAGGTCCGGCTGCGGGTGCCGCACGCCCTGGACGGCCGCGCGCGGGATCGCCGCGCCGATCGTCGCGACGTCGTCCGGCGTGAGCTCGACCGCGGCCGCCGCGACGTTCTGCTCCAGGTACGCGACGCGCTTCGTCCCCGGGATCGGGACGACGTCGTCGCCCTGCGCGAGGAGCCACGCGAGCGCGAGCTGCGCCGTCGTGACGCCGTGCTCCGCGGCGAGCTGCTCCAGGGAGCGCACGAGGCCGCGGTTGTGCTCGAACGCCTCGCCGGCGTACCGGGCGTGGGCGCGGCGCACGTCGTCCTCCGCGAAGCCGTCGGTGGCGTCCACGGTCCCGGTGAGGATGCCCCGGCCGAGCGGCGAGAAGGGCACGAAGCCGACCCCGAGCTCGCGCAGCGTCGGCAGCACCTCGTCCTCCGGGTCGCGCGTCCACAGCGAGTACTCGCTCTGCACGGCCGTCACGGAGTGCACGGCGTGCGCGCGGCGCACGGTCGCGGCGGACGGCTCCGAGAGACCGATGCCGCGGACCTTCCCTGCCTCCACGAGCTCGGCGAGCGCGCCGACCGTCTCCTCGATCGGCACCTGGGGGTCGACGCGGTGCAGGTAGTACAGGTCGAGGCGGTCGGTGCCGAGGCGGCGCAGGCTCGCGTCGACCGCGGCACGGACGTACTCGGGGCGGCCGTCGACAGGACGCCCGTCGGGGTGGCCGCCCGCGGGCGGGAGCCCGAACTTCGACGCGAGGACGATCTCGTCCCGGTGCGGCCCGAGGACCCGGCCGAACAGCTCCTCGTTGCGGCCGTGGCCGTAGACGTCGGCCGTGTCGAAGAGCGTCACGCCGAGCTCGAGCGCGCGGCGCAGCACGGCCTCCGCCTCCGCGGCGTCCGCGGGGCCGTAGGCGTCGGTGACGGACATCCCGCCGAACCCGACGGCGGAGACGGCGAGCGCCGCCCCGCCGGTGCCGAGCGTGCGCGACGGGAGGGTGCCGGGGGCGGGGGTCCGGGTGGTGTCGGTCATGGCCCCAGCGGACCACCGTCCGCTGCCCGGGGCAAGGGCGGACGCCGTCCTCTCACCTGGCGAGAGGACGTGACGCGCCACGCTGCGGCTCGGCGCGCGACGAGCCCCGCCGCAGGTCAGGCACGCCTCTCCTTGCTGGCGGACGCGCGGAATGCCACCTAGTCTGGAATCGTTCAAGTGAACGGCACCGACGGAAGCCGGGTGACCGCCGCACGATTCCGGGCGACCCCCGAGAGAGCGAGGAGCACCATGTCCGCACCCACCATCCACCGCACGACGGCCCGCTTCGAGGCGTCGGAGAAGCTCCGCGCCCACCTGCAGCGCGTGCTCGTCGCGCTCGTCGACCTGCACGTCCAGGGCAAGCAGGCCCACTGGAACGTCACGGGCCGCGGGTTCCGCGACCTGCACCTCCAGCTCGACGACGTCGTGGACGCCGCGCGCGAGCACAGCGACACCGTCGCCGAGCGCATGCGCGCGCTCCAGGTCGTGCCCGACGGCCGCACCGAGACCGTCGCGACGACGACGGACCTCTCGCCGTACCCGGCCGGCCTCGTGTCGGTCGGCGACACCGTCGACGCGGTCGTCGAGCGCATCGCGCAGACGGTCGAGGTCGTCCGCGCCGTGCACGACGACGTCGACGCCGAGGACCCGACGAGCGCCGACATCCTGCACGAGATCATCGCGGACCTGGAGAAGCAGGCCTGGTTCCTCTCCTCGGAGAACCGCGAGGCCTGACCCGGCCCGCCGCCGCGAGGTAGAACGGCCCGTCGCGAGGTAGAGCACGCCGTGTGCTACCTCGCGACGGGCCGTCCTACCTCGCCGTGCGCCCCTGGTGCGCGCGGCGGCCGGGGATGGCCGCGACGAGCTCACGCGTGTACTCCTCCTGCGGGTCGAGCAGGATCTGCTCGGCCGCCCCCTGCTCGACGACGCGCCCGCGGTGCATGACGCCGACGTGGTCGGACACCTGCCGCACGACGGCGAGGTCGTGCGAGATGAACAGGTACGCGAGCCCGTGCTCCGCCTGGAGCCGCACGAGCAGCTCGAGGATCTGCGCCTGCACGGACACGTCGAGCGCCGAGACGGGCTCGTCGAGCACGACGAGCGCCGGGTTCAGGGCGAGCGCCCGCGCGATGGCGACGCGCTGGCGCTGCCCGCCCGAGAGCTCGCGCGGCCCCCGGCGGAGCACGTCGGGCGGGAGCGCGACGTCCTCGACGAGCGCACGCGCCCGGTCGGCGCGCTCGGACGGCGACCCGACCCGGTACGCCCGGAGCGGCTCGGTGACGATCTGCTCGACGGTGAACCGCGGGTCGAGCGACGCGTACGGGGACTGGTAGACCACCTGGAAGCCGCGGCGCAGCGACCGCAGCCGCTCGCCGCGCGCCGTCGTGATGTCCTCGCCGGCGAACTCCACCGTGCCCGCGGTGGGCCGCTCGAGCCGGAGGGCGAGGCGCGCCGTCGTGCTCTTGCCCGACCCCGACTCCCCCACGAGCGCGTACGTCTCGCCGCGCCCGACCGCGAGGCTCACGCCGTCCACCGCGACGAGCGTCCGGTGCGCCGACCCGCGCGGCAGCGTGAACTCCTTGCGCAGGTCCCGCACCGCGAGGACGGGCGTACCCGCGGTGTCCGGGCCGGCGGCGTCGGGCACCGCGATCCCCTGACCGACGGCGCGGCTCGCGACCGCGGCGCGGCTCGCGTCGGCGCGCGGGACGACGCCGTCGTTCGGCGCCGTCTCCGGGGTGCCGCCTGCGACGAGGCGCGAGCTCGCGAGGCTCGGCGCCGCCGCGATGAGCTGCTGGGTGTACGGGTGGCGTGGGTCGTGCAGCACCTGCTCGGCGGTGCCCTCCTCGACGACGACCCCGTGCTCGAGAACGACGATCCGGTCGGCGCGGTCCGCCGCGACGCCGAGGTCGTGCGTGATGAGCAGGACGGCGGTGCCGAGGTCGCGCACGAGTCCGTCGAGGTGGTCGAGGATGCGGCGCTGGACCGTCACGTCGAGCGCGCTCGTGGGCTCGTCCGCGACGACGAGGCGCGGCCGGGCCGCGACGGCGATCGCGATGAGCACGCGCTGGCGCATCCCGCCGGAGAGCTGCGACGGGAACTGCCGCGCGCGGGCCTCCGGGTCGTCGATCCCGGCCTGGCGCAGCAGCTCGACCGCACGCTCGCGCGCCTCCTTGCGCCGCGCGAGCCCGTGGATGACGAGCACCTCCGCGACCTGGTCGCCCACGCGCGTGACGGGGTTGAGCGAGACCGTCGGGTCCTGCGGCACGAGCCCGACGTCGCGGCCCCGCACCTGCTGCCACTCCTTCTCGGAGAGCCGTCCGACCTCGCGGCCGCCGAGGCGGATGGTCCCTGCCGTCACCTCGCCCCCGCGCGCGAGCAGGTGCAGGGCCGCGTGCGCCGTCGTGCTCTTGCCCGACCCGGACTCGCCCACGAGCGCGACGACCTCGCCCGCCCCGACCGTGAGGTCGACGCCGCGCACGGCCGCGTACGAGCCGCCGTCGCGCGTGCGGTAGGCGACCTCCAGACCGCGGATCTCGAGCGCGGGCGCCTCGCCCGACGTCGGGCCGGGACGCTCCTGGGTGGTCGGCGTCGTGGCGGTCATGCGTCCCCTCCGGTCCGTTCCAGGGCCCGCGCGATGCGGTTCGCCGACAGCACGACGGCGACGATCACGAGGCCCGGCATGGTCGTGAGCCACCACGCGGTGGCCAGGTAGTCGCGCCCGCCCGAGACGAGCGACCCCCACTCCGGCGCGGGCGGCGGCGTCCCGTAGCCGAGGAAGCTCAGGGCCGAGATGGCGAGCACGGCCGTGCCGAGCTCGAGCGCGACGAGCGCGAGCACCGGTCCCGTCGAGTTGGGCAGCACGTGGCGCCCCAGCACGCCGTACCAGCGCACCCCCGACGCGCGGGCCGCCTCGACGTACACCGACGTCGAGGTGCGCAGGACCTCGGCCCGCATGACGCGCGCGAACGTCGCGACGCTCGTGATGCCGACGGCGATCGCGACCTTGACCGTCCCGAACCCGAGCGCCGTGATGATCGCGAGCGAGAGCAGGATGCTGGGGATCGCGAGCAGCACGTCGACGAACCGGCCGACGACGTCGTCCACCCACCCGCGCACGAATCCCGCGAGCAGGCCGAGCAGCGACCCGGCGACGAGCCCGACCGCGACCGCGACGACGGTCGCGCCGAGCGAGGCCGACGCGCCGTGGACGACGCGCGCGTACACGTCCCGCCCCAGGTGGTCGGTGCCGAACAGGTGCGCGCCCGACGGCGGCTGCAGCCGGTCCGCGGGCACGCCCGTCAGCGGGTCGTACGCCGTGAAGAGCTGCGGGACGACCGCCCACGCCGTGACGAGCAGGACGACGAGCACGGCGACGACCAGCCCGGGCCGCCGCACGGCGTACCGCGCCCCGCGCCGCCACCGGCTCGCCGTGCCCCGGGTCCGCACGCGGCCGTGCCGCAGGATCGCGCGCGCGTCCTCGCGGTCCTCGACCTCGATCTCCGCAGGCGTGCGCCCCTTGGGCGCGTCGGCGGGCGGGGCGTCGGGGGCGAGCGCGCCCGCCGGCGGCACGTCCGCCACCGCGGCACGGTCCGCGACCCGGGCCTCGTCCCGGAGCACGATGCGCACTCCCGGCCTGGTGCTCATGCGGCCACCGCCTTCTGTCGTGCGTCGATCCGGGGGTCGAGCAGGGGGTAGAGCAGGTCGACCACGAGCGTGACGACCACGAACACGAGCGCCGAGAGGACGACGACCGCCTGCACCACGGGGATGTCCTGCGCGTCCACCGACGTCACCGTGAGCCGTCCCAGGCCCGCGCGCGAGAACACCGTCTCGGTGACGACCGTGCCGCCGAGCAGCCCGCCCACGACGACCCCCAGCACGGTCAGCGCGGGGATCGCGGCGTTGCGCAGCGCGTGACGGAAGTGCACGCGCGCGCGGCTCGCGCCCTTGGCGCGCGCCGTCTCCACGTACGGCTCGCCGAGCGTCCCGCGCAGGCTCCGCGCGAGCACCTGGGCGAGCGCGGCGCTCGCCGGCACGGCGAGCGTGATCGCCGGCAGCACGAGGCTGATCGCGCCCTGGTTGCCGATCGCGGGGAACAGCGGGAGCTGGAAGGAGAACCACTGCAGCAGGAGGAGGCCCAGCCAGAACGGCGGCAGGGCAACGCCGAGCGGAGGGAGCGACGCGAGCGCGTGGCGCAGCCAGGCCGCGCGCGGGAACGTGCTCGCGATCGCGATGCCGGCGCCCGCCACGACGGCGAGGACGAGCGCCGCGGCCGTGAGCCGGAGCGTCTCCGGGAGCGCCTGGAGCACGAGCTGCGTCGCGGGCGCCCCGGACGCGTACGACGTCCCGAAGTCGAGCCGCAGCGCGTGCCACAGCGCGTCGGCGTACTGCACGAGCACGGGCCGGTCGAGGCCGTACTGGGCGCGCAGGGCGTCGAGCAGCGCGGGGTCCACCTGGTCCGCCTCGCCACCGCCGCTCGCCATGAGCGCGGCCGGGTCGCTGGGCAGCAGGTAGAGGACGAAGAACGAGATGGTGAACGCCGCCCAGAGCACGAACAGGCCCTGCCCGGCGCGACGCAGGACGTACCGGCCCATGGTCGGCCTCCTTCCGTGGGGGATGCCCGCCTGCCCGACGCCGCGGCGTCGGGCAGGCGGGCCCGGCGGGTCAGCCCTGGGTGACCCAGGCGTCGTAGAAGTCGAGGCGCGACGACGCCTCGAACGTCAGGCCGTGGACCGTGTCGGCGGCCGCGATGGTCGTCGAGAGCTCGTAGACCGGGATCGCGTGCCCCTTCTGCACGAGCAGGCGCGACGCCTCCGTGACGAGCTCCTGGCGCTCGGCCGGGTCGGTCGCCGCGGCCGACGCGTCGAGCAGGTCGTCGACCTCCTCCGCGTCCCGCTGGTTGATGTTGCGCGCGTTCGCCGAGAAGATCGTCCGCAGCACGTCCGGGTCGGAGCGCGTGAGGTTGTAGTAGTCGAAGTCGAAGTCGCCGCTCTCCTTGATCGCCTGCGACTCGGCGACGGTCACGTGCTGGAGCTGGAGGTCCACGCCGATCTGCGCGAGCTGCTGCTGGACCAGCTCGAGCGGCTCCGGCACCTGCCAGAACGTCACGGTCGTGGAGAGCTTCTGGCCGTCCTTCTCCCGCACGCCGTCGGCGCCCTCGACCCAGCCCGCGTCGTCGAGGATCTTCTTCGCGCCCTCGGGGTCGTAGGCGAGCTCGTCCGCGACGCTCTCGTAGAGCGGCGTCGAGTGCGACAGGACGCTCGTGGCCGGCTCGTCCTGGGCGCTGAGCACGGTGTCCGCGATCTGCTCGCGGTCGATGCCCTGGAGGATCGCCGTCCGCACGGCCTCGTCGCCCGCGAGCGGGCTCGACTCGTTGGGGAAGAGGTTGAACACGACTCCCGGGTTGGCGCGGTACTCGAGCCAGAACCCGTTCCCGTCGAACTGCGGCAGGTCGACGGTCGAGATCGCGGCCGTGGCGTCGATCTGCCCGGACTGCAGGCTGCCGCTGCGCACGCTCGCCTCGGGGATGACCTTGAACGTCACCGTGTCGAGGTAGGCCTCGCCCTGGTGGTCGCTCGCCTCCGAGCCCCACGCGTAGCCCGCGACCTTCTCGAGCACGATCTCCTGGTCCTGCGTGTACGACTTCACGGAGAACGGGCCGGAGCCGACGAACTTCCCGGCGCAGCGGTCCTCGACGCTCAGGTCGGCCGAGGACGGGGCGAGGAGGCCGAGCGAGAACGTCGACGTCGCCTGGAGGAACTGCGCGCTCGGCTCCGCGAAGTCCACCGTGAGGGTCTGCGGGTCGGTGACGGTCGTGCCCTCGTAGCCGACGAGGTACTGCGACCCGAGCGACGCCGTCGCGCCGAGCGCGACGATCGCGTCGAAGTTCGTCTTCACCGACTCGGCGTCGATCGGCGTGCCGTCGGCGTACGTCGCGTCGTCGCGCAGGTGGAACGTGTAGCTCGACGCGTCGTCGTTCACCTCCCAGCTCTCCGCGAGCCACGGCAGGATCTCGCCCGACTCCGGGTCCTGCGCCGTGAGCGACGCGACCGTCTGGCGGGCCGCCGCGATGGCGTCGTTGTTGCCGACCTGCTGCGGGTCGATGCAGTGCGAGTCGACCGTAAGGGCGAACGTCAGGTCGCCGCCCGCCTCGGGCTCGCCGGACGGGCTGGGCGACCCGTCGCCGTCGGACGCGCCGGAGCCGCCGCCCGCGCACGCGCTGAGCAGGAGGCCCGTCGCGGCGGCCGCCGCGGCGACGGTCAGGGACCGGCGTCGGTGAGGTGTGGGGATCATGTCGTGCTGCTCTCCTCGTGTGCCGGCTGAGGACCGGCGGTCGTCCGGCGCCGGTGGTCGACCGCGCCGGGCTCAGGGCCGTCGCGGCGGGGGAACCCACCGGGGTGCCGTGCTTACCGCGCGGCGGGAGCCACGCGGTCAGGTCGTTCCCGGAGCACCCCGTCACGTCGAAGGGTTGCTGGTCAGCGAGCCGGGCCTGCGTGCTGACGCTCGTCACCTGGGAGCAGGAAAGACAATCTCGACCGGGTAAGTCAAGTATCGAGACGCGCGTCCCGCCAGGCGGACGGTTGTTTCGGTTGAGACGGCGTGGGCTGCGGCTGCGTCACGTGTCACCGCACTGGGACGGGCGACTCAGGTGGCGCGCGGTGGAACTCCTGGCCCGCCCGGGGTGCTGAGCGTCCCTCGAAGGGCAGAGGTGCGCACTGCGTGCGCGCGCGAGAGGCGCTGCGGCGCGCGGCGGCAGGCACGCACGTATCAGCCTCGCAAACCGCAGACCCGACTCCTGGCAGAGCGGCGCGTCACACCCGTCGAGATCGAGAACGTGTTGAGGTCGGACTGGTGGGACCGTGCCACGCGGAACAGGTAGACCGTTCGTATCAGGTCGGCAGATCGTGGGCCCGTGAGGTCCCAGACGCGGTGAGAAGCACATGCGCACCGAGGGGCGCACGCGCTACGGACTCGACCCAGACGGCTTCGCGGAGAGGGCGCAGTCCGAACTCCACGCCCGCATGCCCGGACCGCGGTTCGAGGCCCGCGACGAGCTCGACGGCTCACAGTCGATCCGCTCACTCACAAAGGACGACGTGCTAGCGGCGAGCAACCACGTGCCGGCGGATGCCAACCTTGGGCCAATGGGGCGCGGCGGCCTACGCGACGTGCGGGTGTGGAAGCGCAAGGGGCCCGACGTAGATCTCGCGATGGCGTCGAAGTCCTCGCACCTCCTGGACTAGCCGAAGCTCGTGGCTCACGCGACCGCCGAGAAGGAGCGCCACCACACCACCGTGCAGCACGCCGAGGCCCAGCCGCTCATGCAGCAGGCCGACCGCGAGCACCGGCTGGCGGACCAAGCGCGGAGCGCCGGCGAGTACGAGCTGGACCCTGACCCTCGCGCCCGTGCGGCCTCCGGAGCAGCCCAGCATGACGCGTTCGGCGCCCGAACACGGGCGCGCTCCGTACGACACCGCCAAACGCCGCGTCGCACACTGCGAGCGACCTGCGCGCCAAGGGCATCGCCAGCGACCTCGATGACACCCGGATGCGCCGACGTCAGGCGGGCCCGACCGGCGACCGAAGCCGTGGCGGCCAAGCCCCGAGCCGCAGCCCGAAGGCCCGCAAGAACTGCGGGCACGCAGCCCAGGCTGAGCGCGCAGGACTCGATCGGCAACTTCGGGAACGACGCACTGGGCGCGTGCCCACCAGTTTGCGCTCAGAAGCCCCCGTGTTCACAGGTGTCGCAGTCTGCGGCGGGCGGGTGAGCACAAAAAAGCGGCTCTTCTACGGCTCTTTGCGTAAGTAGACCCACTCTTCACCCGGTTCCAGCGCACGGCTCATAGAACACGGCAGCCAGACGGGAGCAAACTCGATCACCACCTCGTCGCCGAAATCCGCAATGCTATATGTCTCTGCAAGCGAAACGTTCTCACAGTCTTCTTCTGTGGGGCGGTTCTCGAATAAGAAACGCGCTGAGATTGCAGGGTAACTGCAGGCGATAGCAATTCCCCGCAGGTTAGGCGTCACCAGTTCCCAGATTGCTCGTTGAATTGACAGAAGCGCGCGCACTCGAAAATCCATGGTCTCATCCTAGCGGGCGGCCGGGGACGATGTGGACACCCTTGTTTCCATAGTGGATCAGTCCCACCGTCGTGCGGCTAAGACCTGCACCCCGCTCGGAATATTCACCGATGAATTCTCCAAAGTTAACTCGCTCCTTAGAACCGGCCTGGCCCACAGGGATTCTCCCGACTTGCTGACCGGTGCCAGCTTGTTGAGCTAGCACCCGAGGATCCGAAGTCATCGGACTGCGCCCTGGGACGAAGTTCGGGTGTCCTGGGAAGTGCTTCTCTTGTTGGCCCCAATTGACGGCCGGAGCGGACGGGATGTCGTCTGCGGACTTTGCTGTGAATCTGAGCGCGTCGTCTGCCATGCCAGAGGTTCTTTGGGCAGTGAGTGCGCCGACGCGCCCCGCACCTGACGCAACGCCGCCCGCAAGACCTAGCCCGGTCCCGGTCAGAACGGCGTCACCTGCGACGGTAAGGGCGGTTTGACGATTCCACCCCTCCACTGAAACCGTCTGTTGCGTGCGGACCCCAAAGGCGGCTGCTTGGAGCCCAACACAGGCCACCTGCCCGACTGCTGGAATGAGACATCCGCCGATCGCCGCAACCGTTGCGATGGTGCCACGGTTGTCGGAGAACCAGTTTCCAATTGCCTTGAGGCCGGTCCCGATCTTGGCATTTGTTTGGTTCGCCGCCTGCTTTACGGTGCTCCACGTACGCGCGGTTCTCGTGCTGTTCGTCGTCTTTGGCTTAGCTGGTGCGGACGCTTGCGGAGTAGGGGGCGTAGGAGGCGGGGGTTGCTTCCTTGATGGCCCAGGCCTGGAGAAATCGCCATCGGGTCGCATACCGATGAGTCCGGTGGGATCGGACATGGTGACGGGGGTGTTGTTGGCGTAGGCGTAGGCCTGCCACTGCTGGGGGTCGGTGAGGTCCATGATCGGGTCGACGGTGATGAATCGACCGATCTGGGGGTCGTAGTACCGCGCGCCGATATGGGTCAGACCCGTGGTGTCGGTGGGCTTGCCGAGGAAGCCCTTGTCGTCGACCCAGGCGCCGCCGGTGCTGCGCGGGTTGCCGTAGGGGTCGTGGTAGCGGCGGATCGCTTGGTTGGTTCCGCCGTTGACCGCGATCTCCGCAGTGTTGTGGTGGTCGGCGACCAGGGTGTTCACGCCGCTCTGGTCGAGCGTGCTCCGGGTGGCGATGGTCTTGCCCGCGAAGCTGTAGTAGCGGGTCGCCGTGACCGTGGTGCCCTTGGCGCTGAGCTCGAAGCCCGGGAGATAGGCGGTGGTGGTGTTGCCCTCCTTGCGAACGAGCCGGTCGCCATCGGCGGTGTAGGTGTAGTCGCCCTGGACGGTGCTGGCCTCGGAGAGCGTGTCGAGCTTGCCTTCGGCGTCCCAGGTCAGCGTCTGAGCGGGCTTGCCCGCGATGCTGCGAGTCGTGGTGTTGCCGGCCGCGTCGTAGGCGTAGGTATCGGTACCTGTGGTGGCGCCGGTGTCCACGACGCCGGAGACGGCGTGGGGTCGCTCGGTGCCCGGGGCGGGGTAGCTGTAGGTGCTGGTGGTGTTCCCCGCGGTCGCGTGGTCGATGGTGCTGGTCCGGTTGCCGACGGTGTCGAAGGTGTAGCTGGTCCAGTAGGCGGCGGCGCCGCCGAGATTCGCCGTGGTGCGTCCGCTCGGGGCGCAGTCGGTCGTGGTGGGCGTCCACGCCTCGGTAAGACGGCGCAGGCCGTCGTAGGTGAAGCACTGGACGTCCTTGGCACGGGTCCCGGGGGTGTCCGCGATGGAGGTGATGTTCCCGGCGTCGTCATACGTGTACTGGACGTCGAGGTCGTAGGACGCCTGACCCTCACGCTGGAGCCACGTCTTGTCGGGGCGGCGGGTGCCGTGCTCGTAGGAGTAGTTGAGCATCTGGGAGAAGTTGGCTCCCATGTCGACCAGCAGCGGCTCTCCGTACACGGAGTATCGGGTCCCGGCGACGTAGACACCCCACCCGAGGCCCCCACCCATCCACTCGGGGACGGACCGGCTGTCGTGGTAGGTGGTCACGGTCTCGGAGGCCATTCCTCCGGCGGCGGGGTATCTCGTGGTGCTGAGCTGCCCGTCGAGCGTGTAGGTGTAGTTGGTGGTGTACGTCCCTGCCAGTGCTCCGGTCGCCGACGGGAGCGTGACGGACGTGCCGAGCGGGCGGTACCCGTTGTCGTAGCCGGTGATCGCCGTGACGTAGGCGGCGCCGCCGTCGTTGCGGGTGGAGGAGGTGAGCTGTCCCTTGGCGAGGGTGTCGTAGGCCCACGACGCGCGCACGGTCCCGGTGGCGGATCCCTCCCGCAGCTGAGTCTTGCGCCCGAGGAGGTCATAGGTGGTCGCGAGCGTGATCCCCCGTGCGTCGGTGGACGTCAGGAGCTGTCCCGCGTCGTCGTACGTCGAGGCGCTGGCGCCCTTGTCCGGGTCGGTGGCGCCGGTCTGGCGGCCTCTCAGGTCGTAGGTGTAGGTCCACTTGTTGCCGGCGGGGTCGGTCATGGAGGCGAGGCGCCCGGCCTTGTCCCAGGTGTAGGTCGTGGCCTGGTGGGCACCGGTGGGCGCGGGCCCGGTGTACTGCAGGAGCTGGGTGGTCTGCCCGCGGGCGTCGGTGATGGTGGTGGTCGGTGTGCCGCCGGTGGGCGGGTCGACGCTGACGCGGTCGCCGCCGTAGGTGGTGGTGGTGCGCCAGCGTTCTTGCTCGGCGACCTGGAAGATCTCCGCGACCGGCCGCCCGGCGCCGTCGTAGGACGTCAGGGTGCGCCCGGGCAGCGCCGTGGTCGGCACGACGGGCGTGGTGGCGGGGTCTCCGGTGGTGTACCACGGGCTGTTCGTGCGGGTCAGGAGCCCGCGGGAGTCGAAGGCCTGGTCGGTCACGACGCGGCCCGCGGTTTCGCGGTCACCGGTGGGGGCTTGGGTCTGGCGCTGTCGCAGCAAGCCGTCGTAGAGAGCCACGGATGTGGTGTAGGTGCCGTCGTGGATCAGGCTCTTCGTGGTGACGGCGTTCTGCCCGGTCGCACTGATCGTGTACGCGAACGTCGAGTGCGCGGAGTCGGTGCCCTGCACCCGCCCCGGCTTCCACACGCCGGTCAGGCGCCCGAGCGCGTCATACGAACCGGAGGTGATCTTTCCGTTCGCGTCCGTCGTCTTGGTCGGTGTCCCCCACGCCGGGTCGAGGTCCGTCGTGGTGACGTGCGCCGTCAACGGGCCGGTGCCGTCGGGGTCCGGCCCGGTCAGCACCGTCTTCGTGACGGGTCCCGCCCCGGCTGGGGTGTAGGCAGTCGTCGTCGCACGCCCGAGCGCGTCGGTCACCTTCGTCACGCGCCCGAGCGCGTCATAGGTGTTCGTCGCCGTCGTGACGTACTGCGCGGTGGTCCCCGAGTACGCCTTGAGCTCCTGGGACTGAGTCACCAGCCCTCGCGTGGGTGCGGCGCCGACCGCAAGACCGTCGTAGGCCGTGCGGGCGTCGCTGATCACGTCGCCGGGTCGTGCCGGCGTGGTGGCGCAGGCCTTGGCGACGGTCTCGGTGCGCGACACCGTGCCCAGGATGTGCTTGGTGGTGTTGCGCGCGTACTCGATGCGGGTGCACCGGTCGTCGACCGTGGTCGCCGTGTCGCCCTGGTCGTCGACCTGGACCGGCATGCCGTAGTCGCCATAGGTCGTCACGGTGCGGGTGGTGCGCTTTCCGCCCGGCAGTGCCGGTGCCGTGGTGCGGGTCTCGCTCGTCCCGACACCGGAGTGCCGGGCCGCGATCCCGTTCGCGCCCGTCGCGGTCGGGTTCGACGCCCAGGGGGTTGTCAGCGTGCCGGACACCTCGGCGGCGCCGTTGTAGGTGATCTCCTCACGGGTGAACCCGTTGAAGTGGTCGTGGTCGGTGATCCCGTCCACGGCGACCGTCTTCGTCCCACCCGCGGGCGCTGCCCGGTCACCGTGCATGCCACGGAAGAACCGGTACCGGGTCTTGAGCTGCGGGTAGTCCGGGTTCCCGCTCGCACCGGTCACGACGTCGACCGTGGCGTACCCGCGGAACTGCCCCCACGTGCGGTACTTCGGCTGCACGAGCTCGTTGTCGTCGTAGTGCCACGCCGCACCACCGACGTAGGAGTACCTCGTGAGCACCGGCTCGGACTGGCTGTCGCGCCCCGTGTCGACGATGGACGACACCAGGTACTTGTGGAAGTACTCCTGCGTGAGGCCGATCGAACCCTCCGGATCCCAGTACACCGGGAAGCAGCGCCGCGAGTTCGACTCGGCCGCGGCAGGCAGGTTCGACGTCGTGCAGTCGACCGGCGTGTAGTTGACAGCGGTCGTGCCACCGGACTCGGTGTTGATGCCGGTGATGCGATACCGGTTCATCGCCGGCCCGAGGTCACCGAGCTTGTCGACCCGGTTCGCCATCTGCGCCCCGATGAACGTCGTCTTGGGCAGCGTGATCGCGCTCGAGGCCGCCAGGCCCTTGTGCTCGATCGACGCCAGCCACAGCACCGGGTCGGTCCCGTCACCGGGGTCAGGGAACTGGTGGCCCAAGGTCCAGGAGTCGACGTCGCGATACGTGGACCCGCTCAGGACCTTCGTCGTGACCGTGGTCAACCGCTTGCGAGTGAAGAACGCCGGAGAGAACTGGTTCGGGCACGACGTCGCCGACGAGCAGATCAGGTCGAACGGCACGTCCGGCCACTTCGACGCGTTCGCCGACGTCAGCTGCGCCGGGTCACACGTCACCGCACCCGACGGCAGGCACCGCTCCCCCACCGTGAACTCGACCCGCGCAGGCGAGCTCGCGGTCTCCTCCCCGGCGCGCTGCCCATAGTCGATCCGCGCCAGGTACCCACCCCGCACGTACGAGGACACCGCGGTGCCCAGGTTGCGCCCGTAGTTGTTCGTCTCCTTCGCATACACGTAGGTCAACGAGTTCCCCGACGGGTCCACGACATAGTCCAGGTTCCACCGCCACACCTGGTTGCACGACGCCGACGCGAACGCCGCGTTGTAGCACGGCTCGCCCGGGTGGTTGCCGAACACCGGCACCGTCCACGCAGAGTTCAAGGCGAGCGTGTCAGTGGCCGACCGCTTGTCCCGGCCGAAGAAGTACTGCGTGCCATCGGTCGTGGTGACCTTCCAGTGCTCACCGGACTGACCCGCGTTCCACGCCCCGGTCAGCTTCTCGACCTTCGTCCCATCGTCCGACTTCGGCTTCCACACCCCCGACGTCGCATCCTTGACGAGCTCGGTCGCCGACCCGTTGAACACCAGGGTCGCGTTATCGGACTTCCAGCACAGATCCCCGGTCTCCCGGGTCGCATTGTTCGCCGACCCTTCCCGGTCGTCCGCGCACGCCACGTACTTGCGCTCCACGTACCCCGACGTCAGGTCCCACCCGTCCCCGACCCACGACGTCTGGTTGTTCGTCGACGCGACACGACCGTCGATCGACCCCGAGGAATAGTTCAACCCGACCTCAGGCTCCAACCCGCCCGCAGCCGGCGGCACCCGCACCGGATACGACCACGCGAAGTCACCCGTCTGCTCCGACACCTGCCACGACGCCGACGCCGCCAACGGCGTCGCCGACCAGTCCCCCGTCGAACCAGACGCCGCCGCCGTCACAGCGAACGTCGTCGCACCGGCGGGCTCGACGATCGCGCTGACCGTGGCGGACTGCGCATCGTTGACCGACTCGACCTCTACGGGGTCCAGCACCGCGCAGTTCGCCGTGCTGTCCTCGACGTCACAGGCCGGCACCTCGACCAGGCGCAGACGCTGCGCCCAGTCGCCGCCGTACGCCCCAGCGAACTTCGAGTAGTCGACGCTGACCTCGACGGGGCCCTCCGACTCTCCGGGCGGCGCGATCTCGAGGAGAACGCCGTCCACCCCGGCCCTCGCGGTCGTCTCCCGATCCGCCACGACGACGTCATACGCGCCGGAGCCGTTGGCCGCCTCGTCGGGGGTGACGAGCGCGATCGGTCCGTCCGCCGACGCCGCGTCTTCCTCGGGAACGATGTCGAGCCTCGTACGGCCCTCCTCAGGCCACGTAGGCGCTGCGCCTCCGGCGGGGGCCGGGGCACCGGACCGCTCAGGGGCGATGCCAGCCGCCGGAACGTCCTTCGTCGAAGCGACGACCTGTTCGACATCGGCCTCCGGCCACAGTTCGCGCCCGTGCGCCCGCCGCTCCTCCTCGCTCCATGACGACCGCTCGGCTGCAGACGGCTCGGCCACCGCTGTCGCCGGCGCAGCGCCGAGCAGGGTGAACAACAGCGCAGCACTGACAGTGCCAGCGATAGCAGTACGTGCCAGGCGCTGACCGCCCATGGCGTCCTCTTCTCTCGAAAGCGCGACGAAACGAAAACTGGGGTTGGTAGGGGGGCGCATGCTCAGCTCGTCGGTGAGCACTGCTGCCGGATCTCCCGGACGTCGACGGCGGAGTCGAACACGCGGATGTTGTCGATCGCGCCGTTCCATGCCTCGGCGGGCAGGCCAGCGGCCTGCCCTCGCCCGATCCGGAAGGCGCCCGCGGCTGTCCACCGAGTCATGCCGAGAGTCGATGCCGGCGCCGCAGGTTGCTCGCGGCCACCGAGGTCACACACGTACAGGCGCAGCTGCGCGCTCGAGGTGTCGTGGACCACGGCGAGCATGACCCAGGCACCCGTCGTCACCGGTACACCCGAGAGGGTCGTGACCACCGGGGCACCCGCGTCGTCAGAGCTGGACGTGGAGGCGCCCCAGCACAGCCCATCGCCGGTGGGGCACTGTGGATCCTGTCGCACCCCTACCTTGAAACCGCTCACGCTCTGTCCGTCCTGGCTCACGGCGGTCGCCGTCCCTGTCACCTGATCGAGACGCACGTTGGCGAGCACCGCGTAGTCCCGAGCGACGTTGACGATGGGTCCGGACGTGCTCGCCGTCGCGCCCGCCGAGAATCTCAGGGCGCGGTCGCTCGTGGACAGACCAGCCTCGGCCAGCGGCCCCGCCACCCACTGCGCAGGCCCGCTGAGCACGAGTGGCGCTTCTGGACGCACCGTGTTCGCGGCGGCCGGGCCGGCTCCGTCATCGGTCGGCCACCGGCTCGATGAGCCGGGGTGGTCGACGCTGAACCGGTACGTGCGCACGTCGCTGGTGTTCCCGGCACGGTCGACCGACTGCACGGACAGTCGCTGCGTCCCCGCAGCGGAGGGTGTGAACGCGACCTTGCCACCCGCCGCGACGGTCACCGCACGGTCCAGGGCGTCCGAGTTGAACGAGTACTTGTACGACACCACGTCCGAGACGCCACCGGTGCCGAGCTGGAACTGACCCGCCTGGCCGACACCACCGCCGACCGTGTCCTCGCCATACACGCCGGGCTGCCCCTGCACCGCAACGACTTCCGGCAATGCGTCCGGGCGGGTCACATCGACGGTGAACTCGCAGAAGGTCGAGACGCCGTACACCCCGCTCACGTCACGAGCTTGTGCGCACCACTTGTAGGTCTCACCATTCTTGAGAAGACCTGACGGCACAGCGATCGCGAACTGCAAACCCGAACTGAACGCGAACCCCGGTCCTGGATTCCAGACGAGGAAGCCGTCGTCGCGATAGATGAAGAACGCGGCAGAGACGTTGTCGCCGTCGGGGTCCGAAAATGTCGCCCACAACGACGGAGTCGTCGAGCGTATGAACGGGCGACCGGATCCTGTCGCGCACGCCGTGTCGGGGAAGGTGGTCCGCAGCCCTGTTGGAACGTTCGGGGGACGGTTGTACGTCACCGAGTACGTCGCGTCGTACCCGTAGCGCTTCCACCCGATCTGCATGCTCGACTCGTTCGCCGCCTTGAGACCGATCGCGACCGACCCGGTATCGAAATCTGCCATGACCCGGGCACTCTCGGTCACGTCGAACTCGAAGCGACCCTGATTTCCGCAGGCCTTGCTGTGGGAGAGGGCCCGCGAGGACTGGAAAGCACCCCAGGTTCCGATGTGGTTCGACCACGTCGTCCCCGACGAGATCTCGTTCACTCGATACGCCTCGACACCTGTGGGAGCGCAACTCCAGGAGTGCGCCCCGTACACGCTGAAGGTTGCCGACAGCACGTGAGTCGAGGCGAGCGTACCGACGGCCTGCAGGCCGTTGAACTCCCAGATGAGACGGTGCACGTCGTTCGACCGGGAACACTCTGCCGTCGCGCCCGGATCGCACAAGCCCATTCCCGCCGGGGACGAGAACCCGTAACCGGCGACCGTGTTGGGGACAGCCGAACGGATCAGGGTCCATTCGTTCCGGTTGCCGGAAACCCCCGGGTCGATATAGATCGGCCACCGCGTCTGCGGGTCTGCGAGCATGTCCGGGTCGGGCACGATGGTGACCACGCCTGCACCGAGGTCCGCCGGCATCTCCGCGACACGATCCCCGCTCAACGGTGCCGCCGCACGATCCTCGAGGCCCCCGCTCTCGGCCACGGCGCCAAGCGCCGCTGAGCTGACGGCGGTACGCGCCGTGAGTCGGCTCGCCGCCGTGTCAGCGAGCGATGAGGAGGAGTCCCACATCAGCGGAGTCGGGGAGGTGAACACGCGCTCGCCAGACTCGTCGACCGCCTCGAAGCCACCCCTGCGGCGGAGATGCCGAGGCCCTGGGTCGTCGTCACGGGGAACGACAGCTCGGCAAGTGCTGGGTTGGCCGCGGCTTCAGGCGACTCCACGCGCAGCACCTCGCTGAAGCCGGTCCCGTCCTCGTCGACGGACACCACCAGGTCCACGCCCTCGAGCACCTGCGGGTAGGTGATCCGCGAGCCCTGCACCACAGCAGGAGTGAGGTCGAACGGCACGTCGAACGTCAGCTCGTGACCGTCACGCACGATCCGGGCCAACGGGCTCGTACCCGTACCGTCCGAGAACTCCATCTCCAGCGCAGGTGCGACGACCTCCAGCCCGCGCTCACCGGCGATGACGGTGGTGTCGATCGGTTCCCACGAACCGTTGACGTCGGTGCGGACCGCGGTGGCGGAGGTCTCGACGCGGGTGAATCCCTCGGGCGTCGCGTAGACCGTGTCCCAGGGCGTCTGCGCACCGGTGATCGCGACCTCGTGCCCGCACTCGGTAGCCAGCCGAGACGCGTCCGCCCCCGAGAATGCCTCAGTGTGGCAGGCCACCGCCTCGACGGTACCTGCCGACGGCGTGCTGACGACGCTGAGCGGGGCGAGGAGCCCAGAAACCGCGAGCAGGGTGAGTGCGCGGCTCACGATCCGGACTCCGTCATCCTCGTGGGCGTCGACACGCAGGCACGCCGGATCTCGCCGATGTCGACCGCCGCGTCGTAGAGCCGAACGTCGTCGATCGATCCGATCCACTGCTCGCGATAGAGACCGTCCACGAGGGAGCGGCCGATCTGGACGCTCGCGCCACCGGTCCAGCTCCCGGAGGACCCGAACGGCACGCTCGCAGCGAGGACGGGGTTGCCGTCACCCGGGTTGTCGGGTGAGCCGAGCTCGCACACATAGAGCTGGATCGTCTGGGCTCCTGCGTCGTGGACACCGGTGAGGTGAACCCACGACCCCGGCGTGACCGGCATCTGCGAACGGGCCATGACGGGAGTTCCCGTCACGTCGTCCGCCGAGGTCCAGAAGCCCCAGCACGGCTGCTGGTTCTGGCAGTAGCCCTGACTCAGGAGGCCCAGCTTGAAGGCGCCGAACCGTTGCCCGTCCTGGCTGACCGCGACCCGCACGGTGGTCATGTCCTCGACCTTGACCTGCGCCATGACGGTGTAGTCCTGTGCTGTGTTGACCACGGGCCCCGAGGTGCTCGCGAACTGCCCCGTGCCGACGAGCCGCAGCGCCTTGTCCGCCGGCTGAATGCCCAGGTCTGCGAGCGGGCCCGAGACCCATGAGGCGCCACCGGTCAGGGCCGCCGGGTGGCCACCGCGCACGTCGCTCGCCACCGAACCGGTCCCTTCATCGAACTGCCAGTGCGCACGTTCGCTCGGGAAGCTCACGCTGAAGCGGTAGAGGCGGACGTCCGAGGTGTTGCCGGCGCGGTCCACGGACTGGACGTAGAGGCGCTGCGAGCCCGCAGAGGTCGCGGCGAAGTCGATCACGCCACCCTGGGCGACAGTCACGGCCTTCCACGAAGCCAGACCGTCGCTGTTGAACGAGTAGTTGTAGGACACGACGTCGCTCACACCACCGTTGGACAGCTGGAACTTCCCGTCCATGCCCACACCGCCGGAGACGGCGTCCTCGGGATACACGCCCACCTGCCCCGCCACCGGCGCGACTCCCGGCACCTTGTCGGGACGGACCGTGTCGACCGTGAACTGGCACTTGGACATCGGCCCGAATCGGCCCGACTCGACGTCTCTGCCGCCGGCGCGCCACTCGTACGACTTCCCGTTCTGCAACCGTCCCGGCGGCACGGCCTTCGTGAACGTCGAACCGCTCGGCAGCGTCGTGTCGTACGCCGCGTCCCAGACGATCGACCACGTCGCCATGTCGAGAACGTCGAGGTTGCCGGTCACCGAACCCCCGTCGGGGTCGGCAACCCGGTACGACAGCGTCGGCGTGGTCGTCCGGAGAAAGGGTCGGCTCGCCCCGATGACGCACGGCGTCGCGGGGTCGGTCGTCATCGCGGTCGCCGCTGCTGGTACGCGCGAGTACGTCACCGACAGCGTGGTGTCCCAGGCATACCGCTTCCACCCGATGGCCATGCTGGACTCGTTGACCGCGCGCAGCCCGATCGTCAAGGTCGACGAGTCGGAGTCAGCGACCCGGCGGGCACCATCCGTGACGTCGAACTCGATCGGACGCTGACCACCACAGTTCTTCGAGTGCGCCACCGAGAGGGCCTGTTGGGGGAACAGCCAGGTCCCGACGTGGTTGTTCCACGTGGTGCCGCTCGTCACCGGGCCGACGGCGTACGCCTGCACCCCCGATGGCGTACACCCGTAGGAGTGCTGCCCGAACGCGGTGAACTGCGCCGCGATGACGTCAGCCGACTCGGCTGCGGCAAGCCCGGGAAGCCCGGTGAAGTGCCAGATCGGCCGATGCACGTCGTTCTGTCGGTTGCACTCTGAGGTGGTCCCCGGGTCGCACAGCCCGAGTCCGACGTTGCCCGAGAACATGTACTCCGAGACGCCCGGCACCGCCGAACGAATCAGCGCCCAGGAGTTGCGGCTGCCAGACACCTTCGGGTCGACGTACACCGGCCACACGGTGCCAGGGTCGCGCATGAACTCCTGGACCGGCTCGACCGTCACCGAGTCGTCCACCACGGTCGTCGGCATCGCCTCGACCCGGTCTCCTCCCACAGGATCGGCGGCTCGTTCGTTCTCGTCGGTCGCCGCTCTCGTGAGGTCCGCCGGCCCGGCCTTCTCTCCCCCCGGCGGGGCCGAGGCGACAAATCCCGTGGTCGCGCTCTCACTCGGGACGGAGCCTGAGCCGGCGAGCGACCCGGCCGAGTCCCACATCAACGGCGCGGGGGCGGAGAACACCAGCGCTCCGGAACCGTCGACCGCTTCGAAGCCGCCGTCGGCCTGGGCGACGGACAGGTCCTCGCTCGTGGTGATCGGGAACGAGAGCTCGGCGAGCGCGGGGTTGGCCGCAGCCTCGGGCGACCCGACCCGCAGGACCTCGGAGAAGCCGGTGCCGTCGTCGTGCACCGACACCACCAGGTCGACGCCCTCGAGCACCTGTGGATAGGTCACCTGCGACTCGTCCACCACAGGATCGGTCAGCTCGAACGGCGCATCGAACGTCAGCTCATGACCGTCTTTGACGATCCGTGCCAACGGCGTGCCGGCCGTCCCGTCCGAGAACACCATCTCGAACGCCGGCGCCACCACACGCAGCCCGCCCTCACCCTCGACGACCGCGGTGTCGATCGGCTCCCACACCCCGTTGACGTCGGTCCGCACCGCACTCGCCGAGGATTCCACCCGGGTCATACCCTCGGGGGTCGCGAACGTCGTGTCCCACGGCGTCCGCTCGGCAACGACCTCGACCTCCGTGCCACAACGCACTGCCGTCTCCGCAGCGTCGGCGGCACGAAGAGCACGGGGCCCGCATGCTTCCGCCACCACGGCGGGCAGTGCGCCCTCGGGCGGTGAGGCAACGGCCGCACCCCCGGCCAGCGAGATGATCGAGGCTCCGGCGACCACCGCAGCGAGGGGGGCGACCCGACCGCGGCCCATCAGACGCCCGACTCGGGACCGACTGCCTTCGAGCAGTCTCTCCGGATCTCTTCCCCGCTCACGACGCGCGCGTAGACCCGGAGATGGTCGACCGCGCCGACCCACTCGTCCACGGCGGTCCCGTTGGAAAAGGCTCGCCCGACTTCCAGTGCGCCGCCCGCGCTCCATGTCGCGGTGAAGGGGACAGAGGCTGCAGCCTGGGGCGCACCACCCGCCGGGCAGACATAGAGCGTGATCATGCCAGCGACGTCGTCGTAGACACCCGTCAGATGCACCCACTCGTTCGCCTCGACAGGCACCGAGGACATCACGGGCGTGGACCATCCTGGGCTCGGCGCGTCCTTCCCGTACGTCCAGAACGCCCAGCAGCTCCCGTCACCCGTCGGGCAGGTCGAACCCTTCTTGTGGCCTAGCCCGAAAGCGGTCGTGAACTGCCCGCCCTGGCTCACCGCGGCAGCGGCACCACCGGTCGCAGCAGGGTCGAGCTTCACGAAGGCCATGACGGAGTAGCTCTGGTTCGTGGTGACGACCGGTCCGGCGGTGCGTGCGCCGTCATCCGCAGAGTCGAACGCCAGGGCCCGATCTGCCGGATCGAGGTACGACAACGGGCCCGCCGCCCAACCCGCACCGCCGCTGAGGGTCAGGGAGTTCCCTGCCTCGAGGTCCGCGGCCGTCGTTCCCGCGCCTTCGTCCATGGGCCACAGACCGTTCGAAGGCGTCTTGGTCACGCTGAACCGGTAGTGCTCCACGTCGCTCACGTTCCCGGCGCGGTCCACGGACTGCACCCACAGCGAGTGCGACCCCGTGCGCGTCGGCGTGAACGCCACAACCGCCCCTGGCCCCGCCGCGATCGGCGTGTCCAGGCTGTCCGTCCCGAAGGAGTACTTGTAGGAGACGACGTCCGAGACGCCACCCGTCTCGAACGCGAAGCGTCCGGTCTTCCCGATCGCACCAGAGACCGTGTCCTTCTGGTACAGAGGCGGTTGCCCCTCCACCGGCTTCACCACGGGGGGCGTGGCCGGTCGCGTCGTGTCGACCGTGAACTCGCAACCGGTCGCGTTCGCGGGACCGGATCGCCCCTCGTTGTCCGTGAAGGAGGCCCACCACCGGTACCGCGTCCCGTCCGCGAGCTTGCCCGAGGGGACAGTGGCGCCGAGCGTGGTCCCGCTCGCGGCGTAACCGGTGCTCGTGGACCACACCAGCGCGTGGTCCGAGTACCTGCGGATCTCAAAGTTTGCTCGTACCGTCTGCCCCGGGTCCGGGTCGGAGACCTTCGCCCGGAGCGACGGCGTGGCAGAGCGGATGAACGGGTGATCAGCCCCCGCCTTGCAGACCGTGTCCGGGTTCACGGTCGCCAGGCCCGTCGGCACCGCGGGAGCACGGTTGTACGTCACGGACAACGTCGCGTCGCCCCCGTACCGCTTCCAGCCACCAGCCATCGAGCCCTCGTTCGACGCCCGCAGCCCGATCGCCGCCGTCGAGTAGCCGCCGTCCGCGGTCCCCCTGAGCAGCCGGGTCACGTCGAACTCGATCTGACGTGCGTTCGAGCAGGCGGGCTTGTGCGCGACGGACTGAGCCTGGAGGAGACCGGAGAAGTTGTTTCCGTAGTTGTTCCAGGTGGTGCCGGCGGAGATTCCTGTGACCCAGTGCGCCTCGACACCCGTGGGCGTGCATCCGAACGAGTGAGCGCCGAACACGGAGAACGTCGCCGAGATCACGTCGGACCCCGCCATCGAACCGATCGTCGACAGACCGTTGTACTCGTAGATGAGTCGGTGGACGTCGTTCCACTTGGAGCACGCCGAATCCGTACCTGGGTCGCACAGTCCGAGGCCCGCGTTGCCGGACCAGTTGTACCCGGCCACGATGTCGGGGTTTCCCGACCGGATCAGGGTCCGCTCGTGGAGCCCTCCGCTGACGCTCGGGTCGATGAACACCGGCCACTGCGTCCCGGGATCATCGATCATCCGCGTGTCCGGGACGATGGTCACCGCGCCTTCCTCCACCTGGGCTGGCATCGCGACGACCACGTCTCCGTCCAGCGGCCCGGCGACCCGGTCGGCGCTCGATGCGTCCCCCGCGACGTCCCCGCTCGCCGCGATGCGCGACGACGCGCTCGGACGGGCCGCGGCCCCACCCGGCGCTTCGTTCGGCGTGGCGGTGGCGGAGTCCCACATCAACGGCACCGGCGAGGAGAACACCCGCTCCCCGGACCCGTCAACAGCCTGGAAGCCGCCCCCGGACTGCGAGACGGCGAGCTCCTCGCTGGTCGCCACGGGGAACGACAGCTCGGCCAGCGCGGGGTTCGCCGCCGCCTCCGGAGACTCGACCCGCAGCACCTCGGAGAAGCCGGTGCCGTCCTCATGGACGGACACCACCAGGTCCACGCCCTCGAGCACCCCCGGATAGGTCACGCGAGAGCCCTCGACCACCGGTGGCGTCAGCTCGAAGGGAGCGTCGAAGGTCAGCTCGTGACCGTCCTTGACGATCCGCGCCAACGGCTCGCTGCCTGACCCGTCCGAGAACGTCATCTCGAACGCAGGGGCGACCACGCGCAGCTCTCCCCCCACGGAGGTCACAGAGGTGTCAATCGCCTCCCACGAACCATTCACCGTCGTACGAACAGCCGTCGAGGAGATGTCGAGCCTCGTCGCCCCCTCGGGGGTCGCATAGGTCGTCTCCCACTCGGTGCGCTCGGAGACGATCTCCACGTCCTGGTCGCACGACCTGGCCAACGCCGCAGCGTCCTGCGCGGTGGGTGCTGAGCCCACGCAGGCTCGCGCAGCCTCGACGTCGGCGGTCTCCTCGGCCAGGGCGACAGCACCGCTGGTCATGGTCGATGCGACGAGAGCGAGGCACGACGCGATGGCGACGCGGCGCGCATCGAAGAGATGGGCAGGCAGACGACGATGAGCCAAGGCCACCGCTCCTCCAACGAGGGCGCCCGACAGCAGCGTCGAGCGACAGTCCGAAGCCGAACACCCCCTGTGGGCTCGACCCCAGCGCTGCACTCAGCGAACACACAGCCAGCGGTGGTGTGTGAAAGGTAACGAGGTCTGCGGGATTTTGCAAGGAGGGCGCTCGATCTCTTCGGTACCTGACACCCGGTGCCACAGATCGGGGCGCCGATGCCTCGTCAGGTCGCGGTGAAGCCCGCCGCGCGGCGGGTGTCGGCCGGGCTCCACAGGTCCGTCTTCACCTCGGCCTGCACGACGGGCACGACCTCCTCCGCGAACCGGCGCAGCACGTCCTCCTGCTGCGCCGCGGGGATCAGGTGGTTCACCGAGACGGACTGCAGGTCGTGCCGGTACGAGGCGTGGTAGTCGAGGATCTTCTCGGCCACGCGCTCCGGCGACCCCACGAGCGCGGGCCCGCGCTCGACGGCGTCCTCGACCGTCCGGAAGCTCGGCGCCTTCCCGACGGCGTCCGGCCCGTACCCCCGGCGCGCCGCCGCCGCGACCTGGCCCTCGTAGATCGGGCGGTACTGCTCGATCGCCTCCTCCGTCGTGTCGGCGAGGAACAGCCCGCCCGAGCCCGACCCGACGAACCCGTACGCCGGGTCGTGCCCGTGCGCCGCGTACTGCTCGCGGTAGCGGTCGATGAGCACCTGGTAGTTCTCGCGCGGCTGCAACGCGTTGGCGCTGACGATCGGGTCCCCGTACCGGGCCGCGAGGTCGACCGCGAAGCGCGACGTCGCCGACCCGTGCCAGATCCGGAACGGCCCGGCGAACGGCCGTGGCAGCGTCGTCGCGTGCTCCAGCGCGTGCCGGTGCCGCCCGGTCCAGCTCACGTCCTCCTCGGACAGCAGCAGCCGCAGCAGCTCGTAGTTCTCCTGGAGGTACTCGTACTGCTTGTCGAGGTCCAGCCCGAGCAGCGGGTACTGCAGCACCTCGTTGCCCTTGCCGATGACGATCTCCAGCCGCCCGCGGCTCAGCTGGTCGACCGTCGCCAGGTCCTCGGCGACACGGATCGGGTCGAGCAGCGACAGCACGGTGACGCCCGTGCTCAGCAGGATGCGCGACGTCCGCGCCGCGACTGCGCCGAGGATCACCGTCGGCGCCGACGACAGCACCTCTCCCGCGTGCCGCTCCCCCACCGCGAACGAGTCGAACCTGAGCTCCTCCGCCAGCACCGCCGTCTCGACGACCCGGTTCAACCGGTCGGACGGCGCGACCGCCTCCCCGGTCACGGGGTGGGGCGGGTTGAACACGATGTCGAGTACCTGGAACCGCACGGTCCTGCTCCTTGCTGTCGGTGTCGTCGTCCGGGGCCCCGGTACCCGCGCGTTCGGCAGCTCCGGTCGTGATCGGCACGCGCAGGTGCCGAACCCGACCGGAGCTGCCGAAGCGGGGCGGGGTCGCCGATCTGTCAGGCCGCGGCAGCCTCGGCGGCGACGGCGTCGCGCTTCGCGACCTCCTCGCGGACGAGCGGGATGACGTAGCGACCGAAGTCGACCGCGTCGTCCAGCAGGTCGTAGCCGCGCGCGGAGATGACGCGGACGCCGAGGTCGTAGTAGGCGAGGAGCGCCTCGGCGACCTGCTCGGGCGTGCCGACGAGCGCGTTGGAGTTGCCGGCGCCGCCGGTGGCCTTCGCGGTCGCGGTCCACAGCGCGGTGTCGAAGCGCTCGCCCTGGGCGGCGATCTCGAGCAGGCGCTGGGAACCCGCGTTCTCGGGCTTGTCGATCGGGTGCCGACGGCTGAGCTGCCCCCCGGCGGCGGCCTTGCGCGCCTCGATCCGGTCGAGGATGCGGTGCGCCTTCTCCCAGGCGAGCTCCTCGGTCGGCGCGACGATCGGCCGGAACGCGGCGTGGATGCGCGGCGGCGTCGCGCGGCCCGCAGCAGCTGCCTCGGCGTGCACGCGCGCGATCTGCTCGGCGGTGCGGTCGAGCGGCTCGCCCCAGACGGCGTAGATGTCGGCCTCGGCCGCGCCGACGCGGAACGCGGCGTCCGACGACCCGCCGAACGAGATGGTCGGGGTGCGGCCCTCGAACGGCTTGGCGTCGAGCACGAAGTCGTCGAAGTCGTAGAACGGGCCGTGGTGGTCGAACGGCTCGGCGCTCGACCAGGCCTGCTTGACGATCTGGATGTACTCGTGGGTGCGCGCGTACCGCTCGTCCTTGGTCAGCGTGTCGCCCTCGCGGCCCTGCTCGTGGTCGTTGCCGCCGGTGATGAAGTGCACGGAGAGCCGCCCGCCGGAGAGCTGGTCGAGCGTCGCGAACGTCTTGGCGGCGTACGTCGGGTAGGACACGTTGGGCCGGTGCGCGAGCAGCAGCTCGATCGACTGCAGGCGCGCGGCGGTGTAGGCGGCGAGCGCGGCGGGCTCGGGGCCGGAGGAGCCGTACGCGAAGAGGACGCGCGTCCAGCCGTTGTCCTCGTGCGCACGCACGAGGCGCTCGAGGTAGGCGGGGTCGAACGCGGCGGTCGTGCGCTCGGTGGTCTCCGAGGCGTCGTTGGTCGTGGCGATGCCGAGGAACTCGACGGGCATGAGGGTCTCCGTGGTGTCGGTGCGGGTGGTTCGGGGTGCGGGTTCGCGGACCGGACGTGCGCGACGGCGCACGGGTGTCGGCTCAGGGGGCGGCGGGCGCCGTCTGCTTCGAGGGCACCGACGGATCCGCGGACGACGTCGGCTCGGAGGACGGAGCGGGCCCGTCGACCGGGTCGGACGCCGGGAGGCCGGCCTCCTTCCACGCGGGGAAGCCGCCGTCGACGTGGGACACGTGCGTGTACCCGCGGCGTGCGAGCGCCTCGGCCACCGGCCCGGAGCCGTTGGGCGACCCGCACACGACGACGACGGGCGTGTCGAGCGAGATCACCGGGGCGTCGGCGGGGCCGAACAGCGCGTCGAGGTCGTCGCGGTCGGCGAGCGTGGCGCCGGGGATCTCGCCGTGCGCGGCGCGACCGCCGGCCGAGCGAACGTCGATCAGCAGCGCGCCGTCGGCGACCTGGGCGGCGGCGTCGGTCGCGGCCCGCAGGGGCGGGGTCGTGGTCATGGGTGTCTCCTTCGCGGGGTGGTGGCGTCAGCGGGTGGTGGCGAGCGCGGGTGCGACGGCGGGGGTGGCGGTCGTCGTGTCGCCGACGGCCGGGGCGCCCGCGAACCAGTGCTCGGCGAGCAGCGCGAACGAGCGTCGGGCGTCGTCGGCGTCGTGGGTCGCGGTGGTGACGAGCAGCTCGTCCGCGCCGGTCGCGCGGCGCAGAGTCTCGAGCCGCCGCACGACGGTCTCGGGGTCGCCGACGATGCGCGTGTCGACGCGGTCGGCGACGAGCGCGCGCTCCGCCTCCGGGCGGTCCTCCCACGCGGGCGACGTGCCCGGCGCGGGGTAGGCGATCGCGCCGTCGGCGCCGCTGCGGATGGAGAGCACCCAGTCCGCGAACGGCGTCGCGAGCTCGCGGGCCCGCTCGACGGTGTCGGCGACGAGCACGTCGGCGGACACGACGACGTAGGGCTCGTCGAGCACGCCCGGCCGGAACGCCTCGCGGTACGCGGCGACGGTGTCGAGCGTCGCCGACGGCGCCACGTGGTAGTTCGCGGCGAGCGGCAGCCCGAGCTCGCCCGCGACGCGCGCGCTCTCGCCCGCGCTCGACGCGAGGACCCACAGGTCCCAGTCGGCGCCCTCGACGGGCGGGCTCACGTACGACGTCCCGCGCTCGTCGCGGTAGGTCCCCGCGCGCAGCCCGAGCACGAGCTCGAGCTCGTCGCGGAAGCTCGCCGGGGTGCGCGACGCCCCGACGATCCGCTTCTGCGCGAGGATCCGCTCGCGCAGCACGGAGTCGTTGACGTCCGCCGGCGGCGCGCCGGGCACGTACAGCCCGTCGACGACCCGCGGCCCGGTGGCCGGCCGGGCCCGCCGCGGAGCCCCGGCCCCCTTCTCCCCCGGCGGCGGCGTGAACGCCCGGCCGAGCCCGAGGTCGACGCGGCCCGGGTGGAGCGCGGCGATCGTCCCGAACTGCTCGGCGGCGACGAGCGGGCTCGTCGTGCTGAGCAGCACGGCACCGCTGCCGACGCGGATGCGCTCGGTCCGGGCCGCGACGGCGGCGGCGAGCACGGCGGGCGACGCCGAGCCGACGCCGGGCGACAGGTGGTGCTCGGCGTACCAGACGCGGTGGTAGCCGAGCCGGTCGAGGTCGCGCGCGAGCCCGACGGCGCGGCGCACCGCGTCCTGGCCCGTCGCCCCCTCGGGGACGATCGCGAGGTCGAGCACGGACAGCGGGACGCGGCCGGACGCCGGTCGCGGCCCGCCGGGGGTGGCGGTCGGGTGCGGGTGCTGGTGGGACATGGCTTCCTCTGGTGGGGTGCGGTGGCTCGGGGCGACGCGGTCGCCGGGCTACTTGGACGGGAACCCGAGCGCGGCGAGCGTGGTGCGCAGGTGGGCGCGCCCGCGCAGGGCGCCGGGGACGCGCAGGCGGTCGACGACGCGGTCGCGCCAGCCGCCGTCGAGCCCTTCCTCGCGGTAGAAGGGCGCGATGCGCTCCTCGTACGCCGCGACGTGCTCCTCCTGGCCGGCGGCGCGGTAGCGCTCGGCGTGCAGGACGGCGGCCTGCGGCAGCCGCGGCTTGACCCGTTCGCCGCCCGCGGGGTCGGGGTGCCCGACGACGAGCCCCACGACCGCGACGACGCCCTCGGGCAGGCCGAGCTCGGCCGCGACCTGGGCGGGGTGGTTGCGCAGCGCGCCGATGTACACGGTGCCCAGACCGAGCGACTCCGCCGCCACGACGGCGTTCTGCGCGGCGAGCGCGGCGTCGAGGAACGCGACGACCGTCGTCTCGAGGTAGTCGGTCGCCTCGAGCCGGACGCCCTCGCGCTCGCCGAGAGCGCGGGCCCGCGCGACGTCGGCGAGCCAGACGAGCAGCAGCGGCGCGGTGCGCACGTGCTCCTGGTCGCCCGCGAGCGCCGCGAGCCGCGCCTTGCGCACGGGGTCGGTGACGGCGACGACGCTCCAGAGCTGGAGGTTCGACGACGTCGGGGCGGACTGTGCGGCGGCGACGAGCGTCGGCACGACGTGGTGGGCCAGCGGGTCGGTGCGGTAGCGGCGCACCGTCCGGTGGCCCAGCTGCGTCGCGAGGACGGTCCCGGGACGGTCCGCGGCGGGCGCCAGGACCGCGGCCGCGCCGGGCGCGACGTCCTCGACCCCGGCGGGGTCGACGCCGTACCGCGCCGCGAGCGCGGCGCGGGCGCCGTCGGTGTCGCGGGACGGCGCGGGGAGCGTCCCGGGGTCCGCGGCCGGGGCCGGAGCGTCCCCGGCGGTGGGTGCGGGAGCGATCGTCATGAGGCGGTCCTCTCGGGGAGTGCAGCGAGGCGGGCGAGCGCGAACCGCTCGGCGGCGGTGCCGCCGTCGGGCAGGGCGCCGGGGGCGGTCGCGAGGTCGGCGAGCACGCGCCCGACGGCCGGGGCGAACTTGAAGCCGTGGCCGGAGAACCCGGCGCCGACGACGACCGGGCCGCGCCGGTCGAGCACGAAGTCGTGGTCCGGCGTCGTGGTGTACGTGCAGCTCACGGGGACGTACGCGTCGGGGTCGAGGCCGGGCAGCCAGGTGCGCACGTAGTCGCGCAGCGCGGCGAGCTGGCCCGGCTCCGGCCGGTAGGAGCGCCGGTCGGGGTCGACGACGGGGCCGACGCCGTGGAAGCCGACCTTGACGCCCTCGCCCGGGGTCGCGAGCCCGTAGACGCCGCTCGGCCACGCGGTGCCGGGACCGACGTCGTGCGTGAACGCGGGCCACCCCGCGGGCGACGTGCCGGGGGCGAGCGCGAAGTGGGCGGGCTGCTCCTGCGTGACGACGAGCGGGAGCTCCTGCCCGAGCAGGCCGCCCGCCGGGGAACCCAGCAGACCCGCGCTCCACGCCCCGACGGTCACGACGACGACCCGCGCGACGACGTCGGCGCCGTCGGTGACGACGCGCACGCCCTCGGGGACGCGCTCGACGTGCCGGACGGCGACCTCGTGCCGCACGTCGGCGCCCCGCGCGGCCGCGGCCCCCTGGAGGGCCGCGACGGCCCGGTCGGCGTGGAGCCGGCCGGCCGTCGCGACCTCGTGCAGCACCCGGCCCTCGAACCGCAGCCCCGGCCAGCGCTCGGCCGCGGCCGCGGGGTCGAGCCACTCGTGCTCGATCCCCCGGACCGCGAACGCGGCGCCGATCGCGTCGACGCGGCGCTCGGCCGCGCCGTCACGACGCCCGTGGCTCACGCCGCCGGTCACGTCGAGGAGCTCGGTCCCGGTCTCGTCCTCGACCTCGCGCCACTGGCGTAGCGCCTCCTGCGCGAGGTCGAGGTACTCGGGCTCGGCGTACGTCGTGCGGTAGATGCGCGACGTCCCGTGCGAGGCGCCGTGCGCGTGCCCGGGCGCGAAGCGCTCGAGCAGCACGACGTCGCGCCCACGCCGGGCGAGCTGCCACGCCGCGGCCGAGCCCATGACGCCGCCCCCGACCACGAGGTGGTCGACGTGCTGGGTGCTGGTGGTCATGCGCGGGTCACTCCGTCTTCGGCAGGCCGGGCGGGTTGGTCTGCGACTCCTCGACGGCCTCGGACTCCAGGCCCCACCGCTGGAGCACCTCGAGGTAGGTGCCGTCCTCGATGGCGTGGTTGATCGCGGCCGTGATGGCCGGGGCCGCCTCGTTGCCCTTCTTCGTGGCGACGGCGATCTGCGCCGTGTCGGGCCAGCCGCCGTTGAGCGTGCCCACGACCTTGAAGTCCTGCGGGGAGATCGCCGCCTGGTACGCGAGCGACGCGTTGGGGCCGACGTACGTCTCGATGCGCCCGGACTGGAGCGCGAGCAGGACGTCGGAGAACTGCTCGTAGTACTCGGGGCCCTGGATGGGCTCGAGGCCGTCCTCCTGGTTGAGGCGGTCCCACTCGAGCACGATCTTCTCCTGGTTCGTCCCGGAGCCGACGGCGACGACCTTGCCCGCGATGTCCTCGCGCTTCGTGATCGACGTGATGTCGGAGTCGGCGCCCACGAGCCAGCCGAGCTCGTCGTTCCGGTACGTGGAGAAGTCGATGGTCTCCTTGCGCTCCTCGGTCACCGTGACGTTGGAGATCACGGCGTCGACGTCGCCCGAGCCGAGCGCGAGCGGCCAGTCGGCCCAGGCCTTGACCTCGAGGCGCAGGTCCTTGCCGAGCGCGTCGGCGACGAGCTGCGCGATGTCGGTCTCGTTGCCGATGGGCGTCTCGTCGTCGTCGGCGAGGAAGCCGAGCGGCGGCGCCGCGCCCGCGGAGATCGCGACGACGAGCTCGTCCTTGTCCTTCCAGGCGTCCGGGAGGAGCGCGACGGCCTCGGCCGACTCGGTGGTGCGGATGCGGTCCTGGTCCGGGCTCGTGCTCACGTCGAGGGCGTCCGAGACGGACGTCGTGCTCTCGTCGGTCGCCGCGCCCTCGTCCGCGGCGGCCGGGGCGTCGGTGCTCACCCCGGAGCAGGCCGCGAGCGCCAGCAGGGGCACGACGGCGAGGGCGGCGAGCGCGCGGGGGGCGCGGGCGCGGGTGGTCGTTGCGGTCACGGGTGTCCTACCTCTCGGGTGGTGCGTCGGGATGACGCAGGGTGTGCGGGTGTGCGGGACGGCCGGGCGGCCGGTCGCGGGTCACGACGGTGGGCATTGGTGGAGTCGGTGGTTCAGAGGACCTTCTGGAGGAAGGCCCGGGTGCGGTCGTGGCGCGGGTGGTCGAGCACCTCGGCGGGCGTGCCCTGCTCCACGACGACGCCGTCGTCCATGAACACGACGGTGTCGGCGACCTCGCGGGCGAAGCCGATCTCGTGCGTGACGACGACGAGCGTCGTGCCGGTGCTCGCGACGTCCTTGATGACCTCGAGCACCTCCCCGACGAGCTCGGGGTCGAGCGCCGAGGTGGGCTCGTCGAACAGGAGCACCTTGGGCCGCAGCGCGAGCGCACGGGCGATGGCGACGCGCTGCTGCTGCCCGCCGGAGAGCTGGCGCGGCCGGGCGTCGGCCTTGTCCGCGAGCCCGACGCGCTCGAGCAGCGCGCGGGCCTCGGGCTCGACGTCCTCGCGGCGGCGGCGCTGCGCCGAGACCGGCGCCTCGACGACGTTCTCGAGCGCGGTGAGGTGCGGGAAGAGGTTGAAGCTCTGGAAGACGAAACCGATCTGGGTGCGCTGGCCGAGGATCTCGCGCTCCTTGAGCTCGCGCAGGGTGCTGCCCTTGCGGCGGTACCCGATGAGCTCGCCGTCGAGCGAGATGAACCCCTTGTCGACCTTCTCCAGGTGGTTGATCGCGCGCAGCAGCGTCGACTTCCCGGAGCCGGACGGGCCGAGCACGACCGTCACGGACCCGGGCGGCACGGTGAGCGACACGTCGCGCAGCACCTCGAGGGTGCCGAAGCTCTTGTGGACGCCGTGGATCTCGACGAGCCCGGCGGTCGCGACGTCGGCGCTCATGCCGCACCTCCCGACGTGCGCGCGGTGCGGGTCAGCACGCCCACCCGGGCGCGGGCCGCGTACGCGGGCGGGACGGCGTCGGGCACGGGGCGGCCGGAGAGCCGCGACGCCCAGACGAGCACGGTCCACCGCGCCTTCTGCAGCGGGGTCGGGGGCAGCGTGCGCACCGCGCCCTTCGCGTAGTGCCGCTCGACGTAGTACTGCACGACGGTGATGAGCGTCGTGAGCACGAGGTACCAGATCGACGCGACGATGAGCAGCGGCACGACGCGCCCGTTGCGGCCGTAGATGACGCTGACGATGTAGAACAGCTCGCCGTACGCCAGCACGTAGACGATCGACGTGCCCTTGAGGAGCCCGATCACCTCGTTGACGGCCGTCGGGATGATGGAGCGCATCGCCTGCGGCAGGATGATGCGGCTCACCTGGCGGCGCTTGGGGATGCCGAGCGACGCGGCGGCCTCCTGCTGCCCCTGGTCGACCGAGAGGATCCCGGCCCGCACGATCTCGGCCGAGTACGCGGCCTGCGAGAGCCCGAGCCCGAGGATCGCGGCCCAGAACTTGTCGATCACGGACAGCGTGTCGAAGTACAGGAACTCCGGCCCGAAGGGGATGCCGACGCTCAGGTACGGGTACAGGTAGGCGAGGTTGTACCAGAGCAACAGCTGCAGCAGCAGCGGCACGGACCGGAACACCCACGTGTACGTCCACGAGACCGACTGCAGGAGCGGCGAGCGCGACAGCCGCATGAGCGCGAGCACGGTGCCGAGCGCGAACCCGACGACCGACGCGACGAGCGTGAGCCGGATCGTCGCCCACGCGCCCTCGAGGATCGAGGGCCACGTGAGGTACTGCGCGACGACGCCCCACTCCCAGCGGTCGTTCGTCACGAGCGAGCTGACGACCATGGCGAGCAGCACGGCCACGCCGGCCGTCGCGGCCCAGCGGCCCGGGTGCCGGGCGGGGACGATGCGCAGGCTCTCGAGCGGCAGCGCGTCCTCGACACCGCCGCGCGGGTCGGCGGGATGCCGGCCCGGCGGCGGCGCGAGCTGCCGGGACTCGTCCTGCGGGAGCGACACGGTGCTCATGGCGCGACCTCCAACCACTTCTCGAAGGCGAGCGGGCCGATCTCCTCGGGATCGGTCCCGGTGTCGAACAGGGGCGTGTAGCCCGTCGCGAGGTACAGGCCGGCGGCCTCGGGCTGGCGCGGGCCCGTCGTGAGGTACACGCGCCGGTAGCCGCGCTCGACGGCCCGACGCTCGAGCTCGGCGAGCACGAGGCGCGCCAGCCCGCGGCGCCGGTGCGCCGAGTGCGTCCAGATCCGCTTGAGCTCGGCGGTGCGCACGGCGGGCGTCCCGTCGGCGCGGCGCGCGGCCGGCCGGGCGAGGCGCGCCGGGTCGCCGAGCTCCGGCTCGGTCCGACGGCGGAACGCGCCGCCCGCGACGGGCTCGCCGTCCTCCAGCACCAGCACGAGCTCGCCGTGCGGCGGCGCGAAGTCCTGCGCGGGGTAGTGCTCCATCTCGGCCCGGAGCTCCTCGGCGGTGAGCACGCGCTGGTACCGCGTCCAGTACTCGTGGGAGAGCTCGTCGAGGAGCGGCCGCACGAGCGGGTCGTGCATCGCGACGGACCGGACCTCGCGCGCCCCGCTCACCGTGGCGGGACGCGCAGCGACCGCGGTCACCGGGGTGCCCTCTCGCCCGCGGTGACGGCGAACGGCACGTGGTTGCCCTCGACCGGCGCCGGGCACGTGCCGAAGTCGCTGAACGCGTACGGCAGGTTGACGGCCCGGTTGAGGTCGAGGCGCACGCTCCCCGCGGTGCCGGGCTCCGCGTCGGCGTCCACGCGCAGGACGCGCCAGGGGGCGACGCCGTCCGCCTCGTCGCTGAAGAGCAGCGTCACCGCACCGCCCGGCGCGCCGGTGAGGGCGAGCGTCGCGCCGCGCCGGGCGCCGTCGCGCTCGACGACGAGGTCGACCTCGCCGACCGTGCGCACGTGGTGCACGAGGCCGGGCCGGGCGGCGCCGACGACGACGACGGGCCGCGGCGCGTCGTACCAGCGCACCGGCGCGTCGACGACCCAGGCGGGGTCGTAGGCGAACGTCGGGACGCCGTCGAACGCCGTCCGGGCCGGGGCGAGCGGGTCGCGTACGCGGACGGCGTAGCGGCCCGTGCGGCGCACGACCTCCACCGCGACCTCGCGCGTCTCGCCCCCGTCCGCCGGGTCGCCCGCGTCCCGGTCGTGCGGCAGGAACGTGCCGGCGACCGTCGACCCGCCCTCCGCGACGACGACGGTCCCGACGGCGCCGCCCGTCGTCGTCCGGACGGCGCCGCCCGCGTTCGCGCGGTGGTGCGCGCCGTCGGCGTCGGCCCACCAGAGCCCGGGGACACCCGGGAGGGCGGCGGGCTCGGCCGGGAGCGCGTGGTACGCGACGAGGCTCAGCCAGCCGTGCGGCGGGCGCAGCCCGTCCTCGCGCTCGGCGTGCCAGGCGGCCCACGCCGCCGCGTCGGGCGACGCGGACGCGACGGGGTCGGCGGGTGCGGTGGCCACGGCGCCCGTGGCGGTCGGCGTGCTCGTGCTCATGGGTCCTCCGAGGTCGGTGCGGGTGGTCGGTGCGGTGGTCGCCGCGGTGCCGGCGGCGGTCAGCCGACGAGCTCGGCGGGGTGCGCCGTCGTGGGCTCGCCGTCGCCTCGCGTCGTGCCGGGGCGGGCGAGGCCGAGGTGCTCGCGCAGGGTCGTGCCCGCGTACTCCGTGCGGAACGAGCCGCGCTCCTGGAGCAGCGGGACGACCTGGTCGAAGACGTCGTCGAGCCCGCCCGGCGTGAGGTGGGGCACGAGGATGAAGCCGTCGGAGGCGTCCTCCTGCACGTGGCGGTCGATGTCGTCCGCGACCTGCTGCGGCGTGCCGACGAACCCGCCGCGCGACGTCACCTGGATGACGAGCTCGCGGATCGACCACCCGTTCGCCTCGGCCTGCTCGCGCCACGCCGCGGCGACCGCCGCCGGGTCCTTCGCGTGCCGCACCCGGCCGCGCGTGATCGACAGGTTCTCGGTGTCGGGGTCGACGTCGGGCAGCGGGCCCTCGGGGTCGTACGCCTCGAGGTCGCGGCCCCAGACCTGCTCGAGGAACGCGATCGCCGTCGGGCCCGACACCTGCTGGAGCCGGATCTCCCGGGCGCGCTCCTCCGCCTCGGCGGGCGTGTCGCCCAGCACGACGACGGTCGCGGGCAGGATCTTCAGGGAGTCGCGCTCGCGCCCGTGCGCCGCGAGCCGCCCCTTGACGTCCTCGTAGAACGCGCGCCCGGCGTCGAACGTCGAGTGCGCGGAGAACACGACGTCGGCGGTCGCGGCGGCGAACTCGCGCCCGTCGGCCGAGTCGCCCGCCTGGAACAGGACGGGGTGGCCCTGCGGGCCGCGCGGCGTCTCGAACAGCCCGACGACGTCCGCGTACGTCCCGTGGTGCGCGACCGGCCGCACCGCCCCGGGCCGCAGGAACTCGCCCGCGATCCGGTCGGCCAGCACCGCGTCGTCGTCCCACGAGTCCCACAGGGCGCGCGCGACCTCGACGACCTCGGCCGCCCGCGCGTACCGCTCGGGGTAAAGCAGGTACCCGCCGCGGCGGAAGTTGGCGCCCGTGAAGGCGTCGGGGCTCGTCACGAGGTTCCACGCCGCGCGGCCCTCGGAGAGCAGGTCGAGCGTCGCGAACTGCTTCGCGAGCTCCCACGGCTCGTTGAACGTCGTGTTGATCGTGCCCGCGAGGCCGAGCCGCTCGGTGACGGCGGCGAGCGCGGCGAGGACGGGCAGCGTGTCGGGGCGGCCGACGACGTCGAGGTCGTGGATGCGGCCCTTGTGCTCGCGCAGGCGCAGGCCCTCGGCGAGGAAGAAGAAGTCGAGCCTCGCCTCCTCGGCGCGGCGCGCGAGGTGCTCGAACGACGCGAAGTCGATCTGGCTGCGCGAGCGGGGGTCGCTCCACACGGTGGTGTTGTTGACGCCTGGGAAGTGGGCGCCGAGGTGGATCTGCTTGCGGGGTCGGGTGCTCATGTCGTTCCGTCCGGGCTCAGGCGATCGCCGCGTAGCGGTTCGCGGGGTGCGGGAGGCCGAGCGTGTCGCGCAGCGTCGTGCCCGGGTACGCGGTGCGGAACAGCCCCACGCCCTGGAGCAGCGGCACGACCCCGTCGACGATCGCGTCGAGGTCCGTGCTCAGCGACGACGGCCGCAGCAGGAAGCCGTCGGCGGCACCGGCGTGCGCCCACTCCTCGACCGTCGCCGCGAGGTCGCGCGCCGTGCCGACGTGCGTCAGCGAGTCGGTGTCCCACGAGACGCCCTCGAGGTCCTCGAGCAGGTCGAGGCGCGCCTGGGCGCTCGCCCGCGTGTCCCCGACGACGACGTACGCGTCCACGAGGACCCGCAGCCCGTCGGGGTCGCGCCCGGCATCGGCGGCGGCGTCGCGCACCTGCGCCCGCAGCGCGACCGCCTCGTCCCGCGTCGCCGCGCGGACCCGCACGACGTCGGCCCGCCGGGCCGCGAGGTCGAGCGACGCCGGCGCGCTCGCCCGGACGACGACGGGCGGCTGGCCCTGCGGCGGGCGCGGCGTGATCGACGGTCCCTTGACGGCGAACCGGATGCCCTCGTGGTCGACGTAGTGCAGCTTCTCGCGGTCCACGAACCGGCCCGTCGCGACGTCGCGGATCTCGGCGTCGTCCTCCCACGAGTCCCAGAGCCGCGTGACGACCTCGACCGCCTCGTCGGCCTCGGCGACGGCGTCGGGCTCGTCCTGGGCGCCCTTGCGCCCGAAGGCCGCGGCCTCGGCCGGGGTCGTGGACCACCCGACCTGCCATCCCGCGCGCCCGGAGCTCACGTGGTCGATCGTCGCGACCGCCTTGGAGACGTGGAACGGCTCGGTGTGCGTGGTGGTGACGGTCGGGACGAGGCCGATGCCCGCGCTGCGCGGCGCGAGCCGGGACGCGACGAGCGCGGCGTCGAGCCGGCCGCGCACGGACCCGTTGCGGCCCGGCTGGAGGGTGAACGCGTCGTCGAGCGTGACGAGGTCGAGCAGGCCGCGCTGGGCCGTGGCCACGAGCTCGACGAGGCGCTTGGCGTCGAACAGGCGCTGGGCCTGGGAGCCCACGGTCCGCCAGGCGGCGGGGTGCGCACCGGCGTCGGTGAGGTCGACGCCCAGGTGGACGGTGCGGGCGGGGCGGGGGTCGGGCATCGCGAGGATCCGTTCTGGGACAGGCGCCGGCGGCGCGCTCAGGGCGCGGCGGGGTGCCGGGGGTGGGCAGGGTCGTCCCGCCGCGGGACGGCAGGGCGGGGCCGGGGAGGCCGGAGGGAGGCCCGTCAGGGCGTGCGCGCGGGAGCGCGCGGCGTCAGGAGCGGGGCGTCGTCAGCGACAACAGGTGACGCGCACGGGGGCGCCGACCGGACAGGGGACGACGGCCGCACCGCGGACCGGACAGGGGCACGTCGGCGCGTGCGGGGTGCTCACCGCGGTGCTCGACTCTCGCCGGTCCATCGTCCGTCTCCTTCGTGCCCGTCTCCGGGCGCCGCGTGTTGCCCCGCACCGCGCAGGTCGCGCGACGCGGGACCTGGTCCTCACCCGGGGCACCCCGCCGCGCGGGAGGGTTGCCGTCCGACGAGCCGGGGCTTCGCGTCGGAGCTCATGACCATGTCCTGTGCCGGGGTCCGTGGACCTCGGTTGCCGGGAACCTACGAGCGGTCGGAGAGGGTGTCAACGCACCGCCGGGACCTTCCCACATACTGGACTCGATCGGTCAACTTTGAGCAGCAGAGGCCCTCGTTTGCACCGAGTGCATCGATGCACCTAGTGTCAAGAGGTGTCTCTCCTCCCCGGACCCGAGCGCCCGACCGCGCCCGCGACGGACGCCGTGACCCCGGACGCGCCGAGCGCGGACGTCCCCGGCCCGGACGCCGCGGCTCCGGACCGTCGCGCGGCCCTGCGCGCACGCCACCGCCGTGCGATCGTCGCCGCCGCCGCGACGCTCATGGAGGAGAAGGGCGGCGCGCGCTTCACCGTCGACGAGCTCGCGGCCCGGGCCGACGTCGCGCGCCGCACGATCTTCAACCACTTCGCGTCGCTCGACGACGTCGTGGTCGAGGTCTGCGAGGACGTGCTGGGCTCGGTCGTCGAGACGCTCGGGGCGAGCGCGGCCGAGCCGGGCACCGACCGCCCCACGCCCCTCGACGACGTCACCGCGGCGCTGCGCGGCACGGACCTCGTCGGCCCCATGGCCTACCTCACGCGCGCCCTCGGCGGTACCGCGACCGAGCCCACGCCGCGCGTCACGACGATGGTCGTGCGCACCTTCACCCACCTCGCCGAGCGCCTCGTCGCGGCGACCACGCGCCGGCACCCGGACGTCGACCCGCTCGAGATCGAGATGCTCGTGGGCGCGCTCATGGCCGGGGTCCTCGTCATCCAGCGGCGCTGGTGGGCCGAGACCGGCGCCGCCGACGACGACGCGTCGCGCGCGGTGTGGTCCGGCCTGCTCGACCGCCTCGTCGAACGGATCCGCGCCGGCTGGGCGGACCCCGTCTGACACGACCCGCACCCTCCCCGCCCTGTCCCGCCTCGCGACCACCTCTCCCGCAGCACCGCACCCGCCACCCCGGGCACACCCGCCGGACCCGGACCGGACTCCCACCGAAGGATCCTCATGGCTGAACTCCTCTACCGCCTCGGCCGCGCGTGCGCGCGCCGCGCGCGGACCGTCCTCGCCGCGTGGCTCGCGGTGCTCGTGCTCGCCGGGGCGGCGTTCGTCGCGTTCGGCGGCACGCTCGCCAGCAGCTTCTCGATCCCCGGCACCCCCACCGCGGACGTCACCGAGCGGCTCCAGACCGCGCTGCCCGAGGCGTCGGGCGGGAGCGGCACGATCGTCCTCGCGACGGAGGACGGCGCGCCGTTCACGCCCGAGCAGGAGGCGGCGATCGCGGACCGCTTCGCCGCGGCGGAGGAGGTCGACGGCGTCGCGTCGGTCGTCGACCCGTTCGCGACGCAGGAGGAGCTCGCCGACCAGCGGAAGCAGATCGACGACGGCCGCACCCAGATCGCCGCGGGACGCGAGCAGATCGAGGACGGCCGCGCGCAGCTCGCCGCCGCGCAGGAGCAGGTCGACGCCGCGCGCGCCCAGCTCGACGCGGGCCAGGCCGAGCTCGACGCCGCACGTGCCCAGGCGGAGGCCGCGGGCGCGCTGGAGCAGGCGGCGCCGCAGCTCGACGCGCAGCAGGCCGAGATCGACGCGGGCCGCGCCACGCTCGAGTCGCAGGCCACGACGCTCGACCAGCAGGTCACCGCGCTGGAGGACCAGAGCGCGACGCTCGAGGAGCAGTCCGCGCAGCTCGAGCTCTCCGCTCCCCTGCTCGACATGGCGTCCGACATCCGCCTCGTGTCCACGGACGGGAGCGCGGCGGTCGCGAACGTGACGTTCACCGAGCCGAACATGAGCATCGACCAGCAGACGAAGGACGACCTCGTGGCCGTCTTCGCCGACGACCCGGTCGACGGCGTCCAGACCGACTTCTCGTCCGACATCGCCCAGGGCGTGCCGCAGGTGTTCGGCGTGGGCGAGGCCGTCGGCCTGGTCGTCGCGGCGATCGTGCTCGTCGTCATGCTCGGGACGCTCGTGGGCGCCGGCCTGCCGATCCTCACGGCACTCATCGGGGTCGGGATCGGCGCGCTCGCCGCGATGTCGCTGTCCGGGGTCGTGGAGATGTCGTCGGTGACGCCGGTGCTCGGCCTCATGCTGGGGCTCGCCGTCGGGATCGACTACTCGCTGTTCATCGTCAACCGGCACCGGCGCCAGCTCAAGCAGGGCGACGAGCTGCACGAGTCGATCGCGCTCGCGAACGGCACGTCGGGCAACGCGGTCGTGTTCGCCGGGGCGACGGTGCTCATCGCGCTGCTCGCGCTCAACGTCACCGGCATCCCGTTCCTCGGCCTCATGGGCACGGTCGGTGCGCTGTGCGTCGCGATCGCCGTGCTCATCGCCGTCACGCTCACGCCGGCCCTGCTCGGCATGATCGGCCCGCGGATCCTCAGCCGCCGCGAGCGCGCCGCGCTCGCCGGGCCCGCCGCGTCGACGGGCGCCTCGACGGGCGCGTCGGCCGGGACCGCGTCGTCGGAGCCGGGCGCCGCGGGCGGCCTGCCCGCCGCGGAGCCCGTGCGCCCCATGTCGACCGTCCGCGCGGTGGGGACGGCCCTGCTCTCCGTCGTCGCGCTCGGCGTGATCGCCCTGCCCGCGCTCGACCTGCGGACCAACCTGCCCGACGGCTCGTCCGAGGCGCACGACTCCACGCAGTACCGCGCGTACTCGACCGTCGCCGAGGAGTTCGGCGAGGGCACGAACGGGCCGCTGCTCGTCGTCGCCGACCTGCCGGGCGAGCCCACCGAGGCCGAGGCGCTCGAGTACCAGGTCGGCGTGGCCGAGGAGCTGTTCGCGCAGGACGACGTCGTGGCGGTCGCCCCGATCGGGACGTCCGAGGACCGCACGGTCGCGGCGTTCCAGGTGATCCCGGCCGAGGGTCCGACGAGCGAGTCCACCGAGGAGCTCGTGCACGCGCTGCGCGCCCTCGAGCCGCTCGACGGCGAGGTCACGCTCGGCGTCGCGGGCTCGGCCAGCGGCAACATCGACATCTCGGAGAAGCTCGCGCAGGCCCTGCCGATCTACCTCGCGGTCGTCGTCGGGCTGTCGCTCGTCATCCTCGTGCTCGTGTTCCGGTCGATCTTCGTGCCGGTCGTCGCGACGCTCGGGTTCATCCTGTCGTACTTCGCCGCGCTCGGCGGGGTCGTCGCGATCTACCAGTGGGGCTGGCTCGCGGGGGTGTTCGGCGTCGAGACGCCGGGCCCGATCCTCAACTTCCTGCCCACTATCCTCGTCGGCATCCTGTTCGGCCTCGCGATGGACTACCAGCTCTTCCTCGGCTCGGGGATGCGCGAGGCGTACGCGCACGGCGCCCCCGCGCGCGTCGCGATCGTGCAGGGCGTCCGCGCGGGCCGGGCCGTGGTGACGGCCGCGGCGATCATCATGATCTCCGTCTTCGGCGGGTTCGTCTTCTCGCACAGCGCGATGATCCGGCCCATCGGGTTCGCGCTCGCGTTCGGTGTGCTGGTCGACGCGTTCGTCGTGCGGATGCTGCTCGTCCCGGCGCTCATGCACCTCGTGGGCGACAAGGCGTGGTGGCTCCCCCGCTGGCTCGACCGCATCCTGCCCGACGTCGACGTGGAGGGCGCCGCGCTCGAGCGCCGGCACCCGCACCACCTCGACGGGTCGACCGACCCGGCGGCTCAGGGCGTCGCGCCCGACGACGGCACCGAGCCGGGCACGACCGGCCCGGACGCGACCGAGCCGGAGACCGCGCGCGGCTGAGGCCGCGGAGCCCCGCACCGGACCCGGTGCCACCGGTCGACGAGCGAGCCCGCTCGTCGGCCGGTGGTGCCGGGTCCGTCGTCGTCAGGGGCGGGGCACGTGCACCGTCGCGACGATCGCGCGGTGGTCGCTGCCCACGACGTGCAGGGAGCCGACGTCGGTCACGACGTTCTCACGGTCGGTCACCACGTGGTCGAGGTTGAGCACCGGCGGCACGACGCCGGGGCGCGGCGACCACGACAGGTCGAGCCCGCCGCCCGAGGCGCGCGACGCGTCGTGGAACCGGTCGCCCAGCAGCCGGCGGAACGTCGCGTGGTCGTGGGTGGAGTTGAAGTCGCCGACGAGCACCTGGGGCAGCGGGTCGCCGTGCGCGCGCTCGGCGAGCGCGTCCGTCTCCTCGTGCCAGATGTCCACGTACTCCGGGATCGGCGGGATCGGGTGCACCGCGGTGACCCGCACCGGGACGCCGTCGACCTCCACCGTCGCCGACGGCATCGCGTCGTTCGAGAACGGCTCGACGTCCACGTCGCGGAGCGGCAGCGCGCTCCACAGCCCGCTGCCCATGGCGCCGCGCCCGACCTTGCCGTCGGCGCTGTACGGCAGCACGTCCTCGATCCCCGCCGCGACGAGCCGCTCGCGCAGGTCCGTCGTGAGCTCCAGCACGGCGAGCACCTGCACGTCCTCGGTGCGGACGAGGTCGACGAGCGCCTCCGCGTCCGCCGCGCCGTACCAGGTGTTGGCACCCATGACGCGCAGCGTCACCGCGTCGTCGGGCGGCGCGGGGCCGGGCACGAACGCGGGCACGAGCCACACCGCCTGCACGGTGACGCAGACGGCGAGCAGCGCCGCGAGCAGCCACCGGCGCGCGAGCAGCGTGAGCACGAGCCCGACGGCGGCGCCCAGGGCGACGAACGGCGTGAACCCGACGAGCTGCGCGACGGGCGTCCACGCGTCGTCGGGCAGCATGCGCACGAGCGTGAGGAGGAGCACCGCGACGACGCCCGTGGCGAGGACGACCGTGAGGGGTCGGCCGCCCGGTCGGCGCCGCGTCGTGACGCGCGCGGGCGGGAGGCGCGTGGTGGCCGAGGTCATGCCCGGACTCTCGCAGCGCCGCCCCGCCGCCGCGACCCGCCCCACCGGCCCGCCCGGTGATCTCCACCGAACCCGCCCACCCGCCCGTCCCCTCCGTCCACCGAGCACGAGGTTGCCGTCGTTCCGGGGTCCGTCCCGACGCCAACCTCGTGCTCGACCGAGGGCTGGACCGGGACCGGACGACGACGCCCCGGTCACCACGTGGTGACCGGGGCGTCGGTGGAGCGGGTGTCAGCCGAAGATGGCCGGCAGCGTGCCGCGGAAGGCCGCGTCCGCCTCGCTGAGCGGGACGGTGAACAGGCCCGCGACCTCGAGCGCCTCGCCCGACTCGGCGACGGCGCCGGGCTCGGTGCCCGTCTCGCCGATCTTCAGGACGGGGACGCCGCGCGCGACGCACGCGTCGACGAGCTTGGACTCCTCGCCGCGGGGCACCGCGACGAGCGCGCGGGCCGTCGACTCGGAGAACAGCGCCTCGAACGGCGTGACGCCGTCGCGCTCGGTCAGCGCGTCGAGCGACACGGTGGCCCCGACGCCGAAGCGCAGCGACGCCTCGAGGAGCGCCTGCGCGAGCCCACCCTCGGAGAGGTCGTGCGCGGCCGACACGAGGTCGTCGCGGCTCGCGTTGACGAGGACGCCGGCGAGCGCCTTCTCAGCCGCGAGGTCGACCCGCGGGGGCACGCCGCCCAGGTGGCCGTGCTCGACGTCGGCCCACGCCGAGCCGTCGAGCTCCGCACGCGTGGTGCCGAGGAGGTAGATGCTCTCCCCCGTCTCGCGCCAGCCCGACGGCGTGGCGTGCGCGACGTCGTCGAGCACGCCGAGCACGCCCACGACCGGGGTCGGGTGGATCGACGAGTCGATCTGCCCCGGCTCGCCGGTCCCGTTGTAGAGCGACACGTTGCCGCCCGTCACGGGGACGCCGAGCTCGCGGCACGCGTCCGCGAGGCCCTCGATCGCCTCGACGAGCTGCCACATCGAGTCGGGGTCCTCGGGCGAGCCGAAGTTGAGGCAGTCGGTCACGGCGAGCGGGCGGGCGCCCGTCGTCGCGACGTTGCGGTACGCCTCGGCGAGCGCGAGGCGGGCGCCCGTGCGCGGGTCGAGCTTGCCGTAGCGGCCGTTCGCGTCCGTCGCGAGCGCGACGCCGAGACCCGTGCTCTCGTCGACGCGGACCACGCCCGAGTCGTCGGGCTGCGCGAGCGCGGTGTTGCCCTGGACGAACCGGTCGTACTGGTTCGTCACCCACTCCTTGGACGCGAGGTTCGGCGACGCGAGGAGGCGCAGCGCCGTCGCGCGGAGCTCGTCGCCGCTCTCGGGTCGGGCGAGAGCGTCGGCGGCCACGGTGCGGGCGTTGAGCCCGTCCTGCCACGACGGGCGCGCGTACGGGCGGTGGTACACCGGGCCCTCGTGCGCGACGGTCCGCGGGTCGACGTCGACGATGCGCTCGCCGTGGTGGTCGATCGTCAGGCGGCCGGAGTCGTTGACCTCGCCGATGACGGCGGTCTCGACGTCCCACTTGGCGGTGATGGCGAGGAACTCGTCGAGCTTCTCCGGCGCGACGACCGCCATCATGCGCTCCTGCGACTCCGACATGAGGATCTCGCCCGCGTTGAGCGTCGGGTCGCGCAGCAGGACGTCGTCGAGCCACACGTGCATGCCGCCGTCGCCGTTGGAGGCGAGCTCCGACGTCGCGCACGAGATGCCGGCGGCACCGAGGTCCTGGATGCCCTCCACGACCTGCGCCGCGTAGAGCTCGAGGCAGCACTCGATGAGGACCTTCTCCATGAAGGGGTCGCCCACCTGGACGCTCGGACGCTTGGCGGGCACGCCGTCCTCGAACGTCTCCGACGCGAGGATCGAGGCGCCGCCGATGCCGTCGCCGCCCGTGCGGGCGCCGAACAGCACGACCTTGTTGCCGACGCCCGAGGCGTTGGCGAGGTGGATGTCCTCGTGGCGCAGCACGCCGAGGCACAGCGCGTTGACGAGCGGGTTGCCCTGGTACGACGAGTCGAAGACGAGCTCGCCGCCGATGTTCGGCAGGCCGAGGCTGTTGCCGTACCCGCCGACGCCGCTCACGACGCCGTGCACGACGCGCGCCGTGTCCGGGTGGTCGACGGCGCCGAAGCGGAGCTGGTCCATGACGGCGACGGGGCGCGCGCCCATGGAGATGATGTCGCGCACGATGCCGCCGACACCCGTCGCGGCGCCCTGGTAGGGCTCGACGAACGACGGGTGGTTGTGCGACTCGACCTTGAACGTCACGGCCCAGCCGTCACCGATGTCGACGACGCCCGCGTTCTCGCCGATGCCGACGAGCAGGTGCTTCTTCATCTCGTCCGTGGTGGCGGCGCCGAACTTCGACAGGTGGACCTTGGAGGACTTGTACGAGCAGTGCTCGGACCACATGACGGAGTACATCGCGAGCTCCGCGGCCGTGGGGCGGCGCCCCAGGATGTCGCGGATGCGCTGGTACTCGTCCGGCTTGAGGCCGAGCTCGGCGAACGGCTGGACCTCGTCGGGCGTGGCGGCGGCGTGCTCGACGGTGTCGAGCGTCGACGCGGCGGGACGAGCCTCGGAGCGTGCGGAAGCCTGGGGTGCGGGGGCGGTCATCGTTTCCCTCGGGTGGGCGCTGAGCGGGAGCGCACGACGGCGCGCGGCCAGTCTACCGGCGCCCGCGGAGAGGCCGTCCTCGCGTCTCGCGTCGCGGGCGGCCGAGAAGTGAGACGAGCGTCTCGCCGTGCGGAAACCCGGTTTCCGGGTTCCGATGGAAGGGTGACCACCCTTCTCGAACCGACGTCCGGCACCGACCGCAGCAGGACCAGCGACCTCCTCGACCCGCACCTGGAGCGGCTCGGCCACGAGCTCACGCTCGTCGAGCGCCAGCTCAACGGCTACTCCCGGCGCACGGGCTCCTACGTGGGCCACGGGGCCGTCGAGACCGTCGAACCGGCGGAGGGCCGCTACCGGGACGAGCTCGAGACCGAGCGCGAGCGCATCCTGTCGCGCCTCGAGATGCTCAGCGCCATGCGCGTCGCCGCGTCCTGCTGACCAGGCTCCCGGCCGCGACTCCGAGCGCGGCCACCGCGGCACGCGGGACGGCTCAGAGCGTCAGCCCCAGCACGACCCCCAGTACGCCGAGCGCGGGCGGGACGAGCTGGACGAGCGCCGCCCGCGCCTTCGACGGCGACGAGACGAGGAGCACGAGCCCCGCCGCGACCATGGAACCGGCCCCCGCGACCACGAGCGTCAGGCCGACGTCCTGCCGGTCCGCCGCGTACAGGACGATGCCGAGCACGACGAGCACCGCGAGGAACAGGTTGTAGAACCCCTGGTTGAAGGCCATCTCGCGCGTGGCCGCCGCCTCCTGCGGCGACGTGCCGAACGTGGCGCGCGTGCGGTCGCTCGTCCACGTGAGCGACTCCATGACGAAGATGTACACGTGGATCGCCGCGGCGACCCCCGCGAGCGCCAGCCCGAACCCGATCATCGTCGGTCCCTCCCGGTCCGCGAGGCCGCACGGTGCGCAGACCCCGGCGTACCGACCGGGTGTCGCTGCCTCAGCGCTCCTCAGCGTTCCACAGGAGCGGCTCGGCCGCCGCGAGCGCCACGGCCAGCGCGCCGACCACGAGCCCGACGCGCGTGTGCGGCAGCCGCACGCCGCGCTCGCGCAGCCGCTCCCCGCGCCGGTAGACCCACTTCTCGCCCGCGACGACGAGGGTCGTCGCGAGCGCGAGCCCGGCCGTCGCGCCCGCGACGGCGACGCCCGCCGGCACCGGCGTGGCGTCGTCGTCGGTCGCCCAGGTGTTGTCCTCGCGCGGGGCGCCGTCGGCCGTCGCGATCTCGGGTTCCGCGTCGGTCTCGTCCGCGTCCGCCTCGCGGGCCGCGTCGCGCAGGGAGCGCAGGCCCTCGCGCGCCTCGGTCCCCTCGGTCGTCGAGGTGAACGTCAGCACGACGGCGGCCGTCGCGACGGCGGTCTTGACGAGCGCGCGCGCCCAGCGCGGGCGGACGACGTCGGGCACGGCGTACCACGCCACGGTGGACAGCCCTGCGATCGCCACGGTGCGCGGGTCGGCGACCCGTCGGGTCGGCGCGTGCTCGGTCATCGTGCCCCTTCGTCGGCAGGTGTGCTCGGGGTTCCTAACGGCCCGCGACCGTGCCGGGTTCCTGCGGCGCGCAGGCGTTCGCGCAGGTAGCGCACCGCGGGCGCGTCGGTCATGGTCGCGCGCCACACGACCGTGACCGGGCGGGTCGGGACGGGCTCGCGCACGGGCACGGCGACGACGTCGGCCGGCAGCGGGCCGCGCCCGAGGCGCGGCACGAGCGCGACGGCGAGGCCCTGGGCCACGACCTCGACCTGCGACGCGAACTCGAGGCACCGGAAGTCGATGCGCGGGACGCGCGGCTCGCGCGCGAACATGTGGCAGAACCACTCGTAGCAGATGGTGCCGTCGGGCGTGCAGACCCACGTCTCGTCGAGCAGGTCCGACGGCGTGAGCGCCTCCCGCCCCGCGAGCGCGCTCGACGCGTGCACGAGCACGTCGGCCTCGTCGCGGAACAGCTCCTCGGCGCGCAGGCTCGGGGGCAGCGCGAGGCCGACGCCCTCCCAGTGGTGCACGAGCGCGAGGTCCAGGGTGCCCGCCGCGACGGCCGCGACGGCGTCCCACGGCTCGGTCTCCTCGACGACGAGGCGCAGGTCCGGCACGTCGTCCCGCACCTGCGCGAGGAGCGGTGCGACGACGCCGCGCACGGCCGTCGAGAACGACCCGAGGCGCACGGTCCCCGTGGGGCGGGCGCCGGCGTCGTGCAGGCGGGCCCGCAGCGACTCGACCTGCTCGCGCAGCGCGCGACCCTCCTCGACGACGCGCCGCCCCGCGGCCGTGAGCACGACGCCGCGGCCCTCGCGGTCGAGCAGGCGCGCGCCGAGGTCGCGCTCCAGGCGCTTCACCTGCTGCGAGACGGCGGACGGCGTGTACCCGAGGTCGCGTGCCGCCGCGTGCACGGTGCCGGTGCGCTCGACGGCGAGCAGGGCGTCCACGGCGGCGAGGTCGATCATGCAGCCGATGCTATCCGGAAGCCTGGCTACCGGGAACTGTGCACGACTGTGCGCTGGACGTGCACGATGCCGCGGGCGCACCCTCGATGCCATGCCGCTGCGCCCGTCCCTCCTCGCCGTCCTCGTCGCCGTCGTCTGGGGTGTGAACTTCGTCGTCATCGACCTCGGGCTCGGCGACGTGCCGCCGACGCTGTTCGTCGCCCTGCGCTTCCTCGTCGTCCTGGTCCCGGCGGTGTTCCTCGTGCCGCGGCCCCGCGCGCGGTGGCGGGACGTGCTGCTCGTCGGCGCGTTCATGAGCCTCGGCCAGTTCGGCCTGCTGTACACCGCGCTCGCGCTCGGCATGCCCGCCGGGCTGGCGTCGCTCGTGCTGCAGGCCCAGGTCGGGCTCACCGTGCTGTTCGCCGCCCCGGCGCTGCGCGAGGTCCCGACGCGCGTGCAGCTCGTGGGCGTGCTGGTCGGCGCCGCCGGGCTGGTCGTCGTCGGCGTGGGCCGCAGCGCCTCGACGCCGGCCCTCGCGTTCGTCGTGACGCTCGCCGCCGCGGCGTCGTGGGCGGTCGGGAACGTCGTCGCCCGACGCGCCGGGAGCCGCCGTGACCACGGCTCTACCTCGCGCACCCAGGGCTCTACCTCGGGCGACCAGGGGTCTGCCTCGGCGGGGCGGGGCTCTTCCCCGCGGCCGGGGCTGGAGGGGCTGTCGATGACGGTGTGGTCGGCGCTCGTGGTGCCGGTCCCCATGCTCGGGCTGTCGCTCGCGCTCGACGGGCCGGACGCCGTCGGGCACGCGCTCACCCACCTCACGCTCGCGCCGGTCCTGTCGACCCTCTACACCGCCTGGCTCGCGAGCCTCGTGGGGTACGGGATCTGGAACACGCTCCTCGCGCGGTACCCGGCGTCGGCGGTCGTGCCGTTCACGATGCTCGTGCCGCCGGTCGGGATGCTCGCCGCGTGGCTCGTGCTCGACGAGGTGCCGAACGCGGCCGAGGTGGTGGGCGGTGCCGTGCTCCTGCTGGGCGTCGCGACGACGACGGGCGTCCTGGGGCGACGGCGCCCGCCCGGCACGGCGGTCGTGCCTGGCGCGGGGGCGCCCTCCGTCGCGGTGCCGTCCTCCCTCGCGGCAGGCCCGCCCTCTGCGCCCGCTCCCGGGCGCCCCGACGCGACCGCGACCGACGGTCCGACCGCGACACGCGCGCGTTCGCGCTGACAGGACGCCCGCGCGGGGGTTCCATGGGAGTCCGGGACGTCCGAGACGCGAAGGAGCCTCTCATGAGCGAGACCGCGGGCCGCACGCAGGAACGGCAGCAACCGGAGCTCAAGCGCGTCATGGGGCCCAAGCTGCTCCTGCTGTTCATCGTCGGGGACATCCTGGGCACGGGCGTGTACGCGCTCACCGGCCAGGTCGCGGGCGAGGTCGGCGGGGCGGCGTGGCTGCCGTTCCTGCTCGCGTTCGTCGTCGCGACGATCACCGCGTTCTCCTACCTCGAGCTCGTCACGAAGTACCCGAGCGCCGCCGGCGCCGCGCTCTACACGCACAAGGCGTTCGGCATCCACCTGCTGACGTTCGTCGTCGCGTTCATGGTCATGAGCTCCGGGATCACCTCGGCCTCCACGGCGTCCAACGCGTTCGCGGGGTTCGTCTCCGACGGGTTCGGGCTCGGGCTGCCGACGGGCGGCGACGGCCGCCTGCTCATCGCCCTCGCCTTCATGGCCCTCGTCGCGCTCGTCAACCTGCGCGGGGTCGGTGAGAGCGTCAAGGCGAACGTCGTGCTGTCGCTCGTCGAGCTGTCCGGCCTCCTGCTCGTCGTCTTCGTGGGGCTGTGGGCGACGACGCAGGGTCGCGCCGACTTCTCGCGCGTCGTCGTGTTCGAGAGCGCCGACGACAAGAGCGTGTTCCTCGCCGTCACCGCCGCGACGACGCTCGCGTTCTTCGCCATGGTCGGGTTCGAGGACTCCGTGAACATGGCGGAGGAGTGCAAGAACCCCGTGCGGGACTTCCCGCGCATGATGCTCACGGGGCTCTCGATCACGGGCGCGATCTACGTGCTCGTCGCGATCACCGCCGTCGCGCTCGTCCCCGTGGGCGACCTCACGGACGACGCCAAGGGGTCGGCGCTCACGCAGGTCGTCGCGGCGGGCGCGCCGAACCTGCCCTTCGACACGATCTTCCCGTTCATCGGGATGTTCGCCGTCGCGAACTCGGCGCTCATCAACATGCTCATGGCGTCCCGCCTGCTCTACGGGATGGCGAACCAGGGCGTGCTGCCGCGTGCGTTCGGCCAGGTGCACCCGTTCCGCCGCACGCCGTGGGTCGCGATCCTCGTGACGACGGCCATCGCGTTCGCGCTCATCGTGTACGTCGTGCGGCAGTCCGGGACCGCGGAGGGCACCAACGCGGTCGCCCTGCTGGGCGGGACGACGTCGCTGCTCCTGCTCGTCGTCTTCACGATCGTCAACATCGCGCTCCTCGTGCTGCGCCGCGACCGCGTCGACCACGAGCACTTCCGCACCCGCACCTGGCTCGCGGTGCTCGGCGCCCTCACGTGCGCGTACCTCGCCGGGCCGTGGGCCCGCAGCGCCGAGCAGCAGGAGCAGTACGTCATCGCGGGCGCGCTCGTGGCCCTCGGGGTCGTGCTCTCGTTCGTCACGTGGCTCTACAACCGCTCGGTGCGCCACCGCCGGATCGCGTTCTCCGACGTGTCCCGCCTGGAGGACGGCATCGACGACGAGTGACCGACGACCCGCCGTTCGGCGGGAGGCGCGTGGGCACCGCGGGACCGACGATCGGCCGCGCCACCCGCCTCAGCGCCGCGCGAGAGACTGCCGCGGCACGGGAGCCAGGAGCCACGCGGCGGCGCCCGACCCCAGCACCGCGACGAGCACCGGTAGCCACCACGCGTCTCCCGCCCCGGAGGGACGGGCTCCGGCGACCAGCGCGAACGCGCCCGCGAGGACCGCGGCGGTCCCGAGGCCCAGCAGCACCGCGGGGAGGACCGACACCAGGCTGCGCAGCACGAGGACCCCGCGCAGCATCCGCGGACGTGCTCCCACGGCGGCCAGGGCGCGCAGCTGAGGCGCGCTGTCCTCTGCCCAGGCCGCGACCAGGAGGAGGACGACGAGGACGACGAGCCCGCTGCCGACGAGGAGCGTGGTGCGGGCGATCGTGTCGAGGATCCCGACGAGAGGCGGCCCGGCCTCGACGACGAGCTCGGCGGTGCCGGAGACGTCTGCCGGCAGCGCGGTCCGGACGACGCTCTCGTCGATCGCCCCGGTCTGAGGGACGAGGAAGGAGAACCCCAGCCCGCTCCTCTCCTCGAAGAGCCCCAGCTCCACCCCGCGCTCCGCGGAGACGATCAGAGCCGGAAGCCTGCCGAACGTCGCGTACCCGTCGACGGCGACCGGATCGAGCGCCCGGCGGAAGTCCGTCTCGGACTCGCTGTAGCCGGGTGGCGGCACGAGCACCACGTCGTCGTCCGGCTCGACCAGGAGGAGCCCGTCCCCCTCGTCGAGCGCGCTCCTCTCCTCGGCCGTGACGTCTCGACCGAGGAGCGCCGCAGCCTCGTCGGCGCCGTCCACCAGGAGCACCGACCGGTCGTCCTGCAGGGTTGCTCGGTCGAGGCAGTCGTCGACGGCCCCGGCGCGCGCGCACCGGGTGAAGTCGCTCTCGAGGACGACCGGGACGTCCGTGCCCGCCGAGTCGACCGTGAACGACGCCCGTGCGTCGTCGATCACCCGGAGGTTGCCGCTCACCTCGATCGCCGACCGCTCGGCGTCGGTCAGCGCTCGGCCCGTCCGGAGCTCCGCATCGCCGACGGGCACCGCCGCGACGTAGGCCGTGACCGCCCTCTCCCGGGCGGCCTCCACCGTCGCCAGACCCGCGCAGCTCACGGCGACCGCCGAGCCGACGACGACCACCCCGACCCTCCGAAGTCCCCGGGATCGGGTCGCGAGGCGTGCGGCCACGCGCACCGTGTAGCCACCGCGGCGCGTCCACGCGGGTCCCCTCCCACGAGCCGGCTCCCCTGCCGCGGCAGGCTCACGGACACCGCCGACGACGACCACGAGCACGGCAGCGCTCGCGAGCGCAGCGGCGAGGATCCCCGGGAGCCACGCGTAGTCGATGCCGCCCCAGTCCTGGTGGACGACGCCCGAGAGCAGCGCGACGCCCACGTGCGTCACGACTGCCCCGAGCACGAGGCCGACCGCCGCACCACCTCCCGCTGCCGCGCCCGCGTGGACCGACCACACCGTCCGCCGCTCGCGCCTCGTCGCACCCAGCGCGCGCAGGATCGCGTCCTGGCGCCCGCGCGCCTGCGCCAGCGAGGCCGTCGTGGCGCCGAGGACGCCGGCGGCTACCAGCCCGACACCGCCCAGCACGAGATCGACGTCGACCAGGTCCGTCGGTGGCTGAGCCGTGAAGCCGCCTCGTGTCGCCACCGTGAGCCCCAGGTCGCGCAGACGCTGGCCTGTCACGAGCGGGTCCGTGCTCTCGACCAGCCATCGGGGAGTCAAGGAGCTCGACGCGCCGTCCACGATCTGCTCGAGCTGCGCTGCGTCGGCCCCGGCCGGGGAGATCAGGAAGAACGCGGCGTCGGTGGCGCCGGCGTACCGCACCTCGTCGGTGAAGGTCAGCGTCACGGTCGACCCGGCAGTCCGGACGCCGACCGTGTCTCCGAGGACGACCCCGAGGCGGTCGGCCGCTGCCGGGGACAGCGCGAGCTCGGGAGAGCCGGAGACGTCGCGGGCGAAGGTGACGATCCCCGTCGTCATCGGGTCCTCGTAGGCGACGACCCGCCCGTCGAGCATCTGCGACGCGGTGCCCGCGACGAGCGTCGTGCGCAGGTCGGTGTCGGTGAGCACGCGAGCGATTCCGGTCCCGGGCCCGGGCTCGACCTCGGGCACGGACGCGACGTCGCCCCCCGCGAAGCGTGCCTGGAGGTCCGCCTCGCCCATGGCGATGCGCGCGAGCTCCTCACCGGAGTACTGGGCGCTGCCGCGCACCGAGAACACCGCGAACGTCCCCGCGACGACGACCGCGACGACGACCGCCAGCAACGCGGAGTGCCGCCACAGCCCCCGCAGGTTGCGCACGCCCAGGCCCGCGGGGGTGACGGCTCTCATCCCACGAAGCCCTCGTGGAACGCCACGACCTCGTCGGCACCCGCGGCCACGACGGGGTCGTGCGTGACGACGATGCAGCACTTTCCCTCGGACGAGAAGTACTTGAGCTGTTCGACGACGATGCGGGTGTTCTCCTCGTCGAGCGCTCCCGTCGGCTCGTCGGCGAGCACGACGGGATGTGGTGACGCCAGGGAACGCGCGATCGCGACCCGCTGCCGCTCGCCGCCCGAGAGCGTCGTCGGCAGCATGGTACGGACGTCGGCGATGCCGAGCCGCTCGAACCAGCCCTCGACCTGGGCCTCGGCACCGCGGACCCCTGCCACCCTGAGCCCGAACAGGACGTTCTCCTCGGCCGTGAGGGTGTCGACGAGGTTGAGGTCCTGCGCGATCGTCGTGACCGAGGTCCGTCGAAGCGCAGACTTGTCCCGGAGCCGACCGACGTCTCGCCCCGCCACGTGCACCGACCCGGCCGACAGCGGCACCTCTCCGAGGACGGCCCGCAGGAGACTGGTCTTGCCGCTCCCCGACGGGCCGACGACGGCCGTCACGCACCCTGCGCGGAACACCCGTGAGAACCCGCGGAAGAGGGGGCGCGCCACGCGCCCCCTCCCCACCACGAGCGTCGCATCCCGGAACTCGACCGTGGTCATGCTCTGCTCCCTACGACGCCGTGGTCGCTAGTACCCGCGGACCTCGTAGGAGTAGCCGCGGGCGCCGAACAGGCAGAAGCCCCCGGTCGAGCTCTGGTACGCGCGAACCCAGGCGGTGGCCGTGTCGGGCGCAGCCGTGCAGTCCAGCTTCCCGCGCGCCTCGGTCCGAGGACCGACGGTCGTGCACGAGATCCGCGGTGCGCTCTGACCGGCGCCGTTCCTCAGGATCTGCCCCGAGCAGTTCGCCCACAGCGCGGCCTCCGCCGACCCCTGGACGAGCACGGCCCCTCCGAGGGCCAGTGCCGCCGCGGTCACGGTAGCCATGATCTTTCGCCTCATCGCGATGTCCCCTTCCTGACGCCCCCCTGGGACGAACGGGAGGATCGTCCTCTCCCGCCCGCGTGCTCGGGGGGACCTTCCACATGCTGACACGGACGTCCGTCGACGACGTCGCCTCCCGGGGCGAGCGGCGGGCTCCGTCACCGACCAGCGCCCCGAGCTGGCCCCCGGGGAGCCGAGGGACCGACGCACCGCGCCGGACGGAGGGAACCCGTCGCGCATGATGGGTCCATGCAGATCCGCGTCGCCGCCTACGCCGTGGTCGTCCGCGAGGACGGCCGGATGCTCCTCCCCCACTGGAGCGAGGGGGACCGCGGCGGCTGGACGCTGCCCGGCGGCGGCATCGACCCGGGCGAGGACCCCGCCGCCGCGGCCGTCCGCGAGGTGCGCGAGGAGACCGGCTACGACGTCGAGCTCGACGGCCTGCTCGGCGTCGACAGCCTCGTGATCGACGCCGCCGACCGGATCCGGCCCGAGGACCGCGACCGGTCGCTGCACGCGATCCGCATCGTCTACCGGGCCCACGTGGTAGGCGGAGAGCTGCGCGTCGAGGAGGACGAGTCGACCGACGACGTCGGCTGGTTCACGCCCGACGAGGTCGACGCGCTGGACCGCGTCGGCCTGGTCGACGTGGCCCGCCGCTGGGCCGGCCTGCTCCCCGTGCCGTCGTGACCCGCCCGCGCCGGGTCGCCGACGGGCGGCCCGGGACGACGGTGCTGGGCGCGCTCGCCGTCGGCGTCCTGGTCCCGGTCGCGCTCGCCGCGTGCACGCCCGGCACCCCGCCGCCGGACCCGGACGTGGTGACGTCCGCACCGGCGCGGGTCCCGTCCCCCGGCCCTGGCGCCACCACGGAGGACGGCCGCGCCGCGGACGACCCGGACGGCGACCGGAGCGGCGACGCCGAGCTCGCGTCCCTGCGGTTCCCCGTCGGGACGGCGACGGTCGAGATCGCCGTGCCCCCGCCGGCGTCGGGCGGGGCGGCACCCCCCCGGGTCACGGCCGACGCCGAGGGCGCGTCCGACGTCACGCTCGCCCTTGCGGGTGCCCCAGCCGTGGTCTCGGTGGAGGGCGGCTCGCTCGTGCGCCACCCGGACGGCACGCTCACCGTCCTGGACGACGGCGGCACACCCGTCGGCGGGCTCGGCGCCCCGCGCGTCGTGGGCCGGCACGGCGCGCCGGGCACGCCCGGCGCGGACGGCGCCGACGGTGCGAACGGGGCGAGCGGGGCAGAGGGCGGGACGGCCGACGGCACGGACGCCGGCCCCGCGGCGGGCACCCCCGCACCCGGGACCCCGCGCGTCCGGGTCGCGCTCGTCGACGCCCACCGCGCGGAGGTGACGCTCGTGGGGACGGCGGGGACGGCGCCGGGCGGGGGCGACGCGGCGGGCGCTCCCGACGGGGACCCGGACGGGACCGCGACGACCGACGACGCCGGGGCGTGGGAGGTCGTCGTCCCGCTCGGCACGCGCGCGGTGCGGAGCACCGACTGGGGCGAGCGCGAGGGCGGCCTTTCGCTCGCCGTCGACCCGACCGCGTGGGCCCGCGCCGCGGGGCAGGCGGGCCAGGAGCTCGTGTGGGCGCAGGTCGTCGCCGCCGAGCCGGAGGCCGACACCCCGACGATGCACGACCAGCTCGTGTGCCACGCCGTCGGCGCCCTGGACAAGGCGACGTGGAACCTCGAGCCCTGGCGGCCCGACGTCGGGCTCCTCGCCACGATGTCCGCGCGCTGCAACCCCGCCTGACCGCCGCCGTCGTCCCGACTGCGGCCCGCGCACCGGCTCGGCCGCCGAGCACGACGTCCCTCCCCGTCGAGCACGAGGTTCCTGTCGGCATGTGCCTCGGAACGAGAGGAACCTCGTGCTCGGCGACCGAGACGGAGAACGAGACCGAGACGGCAACGGCCCGGGCGGCACGACGGCTGGTGGACGTCGTGCCGCCCGGGCCTGACCCTCGGCAGCGGTACCGCTCCGCCTGCGACGCCGAGGACGTTCCGGGGTGGCGCCGAGGACGGCGCCGGGGTGGTCAGCGGGCCTGCGGGCCGCCCTTCGCGGCCTTGCGCAGCGACTTCTCGCTCCGCGGCTCGTCGCCGCTCGCGCGCAGGCGCCGGTAGTAGTCGCGCGCCTCGTCCTGGCGCTCCTTCTCGATGCCCGTCGCGATCGTCGCGCGCAGGTGCTCGGGGCCGTAGCCCCAGGCGTCCACGAGGTCCTGCGCGTGCGGACGCAGCCGGTCGATGAGGCGGTCCAGGTAGCTCGTCACCGTGCGCGCGCGCTGCGTCGAGAGGCGCCCGTTGAGCAGGTACCAGGCGAGGTGCCGCTCGACGAGGCTCAGGCCGAACAGGTCGCGCACCGTGGTGAGGACCTCGCGCGTGCCCGCGTCCTCGATCGTGTCGAGCGCCTGCGTGAACGCCTCCCAGCGCAGCAGCTCCGCGTGGGCGCGGGCCGCCTCGACGAGCTCGACCTGGTGGGCGTTGAACAGGTTCGTCGCCGTCTCCGGGTCGGCCTTCTGCGCGGGGCGCAGCGCCTGCGCGACGTCCGCGACCATCGTCTCGACCCGGTCGGTGAGCAGCGCGCGCTGCGTCTCGGGGTCGCGCAGGTGGCCGGCCGCGCGGCGCGGGTCGCCGACGTCCGCGAGCGCCTGGGCGGCCCGCTTGAGCGGCGTGCGGTGCAGCGCCATGTCGCCCGCACGCTCGACGACGACGCGCGCCATCTGGCCGGGGGTGATGCCCTTGAACTGCTTGCCGTAGTCGGCGAGCAGGCGCTTCGCGACGAGCTGGAGCAGCACGGTGTTGTCGCCCTCGAACGTCGCGTACACGTCGAGGTCGGCGCGCAGGCTCGTGATGCGGTTGGTCGTGAGGAACCCGGCCCCGCCGCACGCCTCGCGCGTCTCCTGGAGCACGTCGAGCGCGAACCGCGTGCTCGTGGCCTTGAGCGCGGCCGCCGTCGTCTCGAGGTCCTCGCGCTGCTCCGGGGTGTCCTCCTCACCGGAGAACACCGAGTGGAACAGGTCGAGCAGGCGGTCGTGCGCGAAGTGCGCCGCGTAGGTCTCCGCGATGGGGACGATCAGGCGACGCTTGTGCGTGCCGTAGTCGAGGAGCACGACCTCCTCCGTCGGCGTCGCGCCCGTGAACTGGCGGCGCTCGTTCGCGTACCGCACCGCGATCGCGAGGCCGAGCTTCGCCGCGGTCACCGCGGCGCCGTCGAGCGACACGCGACCCTGGACGAGCGAGCCGAGCATCGTGAAGAAGCGGCGCCCGGGGCTGTCGATGGGGCTGGAGTACGTGCCGTCGGCGTCCACCGAGCCGTAGCGGGCGAGCAGGTCGGTGCGCGGGACCCGCACGTGGTCGAAGTGCAGGCGCCCGTTGTCGATGCCGTTGAGCCCGCCCTTCTGGCCGTCGTCCTCGCCGCCCACGCCGGGCAGGAAGGGCAGCCGGCCGAGCTCGTCGCGCTCGCCCGCGGTGTCGCGGATGGGCACGTAGAACGCGTGCACGCCGTGGTTGACGTTCTTCGTGATCAGCTGCGCGAACACGACGGCGGCCACGCCGTGCACGCCCGCGTTGCCGAGGTAGTCCTTCCACGCCCCGCGGAACGGGGTGTGGATGACGAACTCCTCGGTCTCCGGGTCGTACGTCGCCGTGGTGGCGATGCTCGCGACGTCGGACCCGTGGCCGATCTCCGTCATCGCGAACGCACCCGGCACCGAGAGGTCCATGGCGCCCGGCAGGAGGCGGTCCTGCTGCTCGGGCGTGCCCAGGTGCAGGATGGCCGAGCCGAACAGCCCCCACTGCACGCCCGCCTTGATCTGCAGCGACGGGTCGGCCGCGACGAGCTCCTCGAACCCGGCGAGGTTGCCGCCCGCGTCGTCCGCGCCGCCGAGGCGCTCCGGGTACCCGCGCCACACCTGGCCCTTGCCCACGAGCAGGTGCATCTGCTCCAGCACGCGCTCGCGGTGCTCACGCAGGCTCAGGCCCTCGATGCGCTGGAACGCCTCCTCGCCCGCGGTCGCGCGCGCCGTCGCGCGCAGGTCGGCCCAGCGGCCGAGCAGGATCTTCTCGAGCGCGGCGACGTCGACGCGGGCGTCGCCCTGCGACGTCGGGCCCGCGTCGCCGGCGCTCGTCGTGCGCGGTGCGAGCGCGGGACGGTCGGACGTGGCGGTCATGGCTTCTCCTTGGGGTCTGAGGCGGTCGCCGGGTGCGGAGGGCGGACGGCGTCCGAGCGGGTCGTGCCCGGGTTGTGGGAGAGGACGCCGACGGGGCCGGCCCACAGCCACGCGGCGACGCGCTCGGTGAGCTGCTCGCGGTCGGGGACGTCGGCGCGCTCGCGGTGGGCGAGCCACCACTCGCCGGCGCCCCGGACGAAGCCGACGGCGCCCGCGGCCCACGCCGCGGCGTCGGCCGGGGAGACGTCGGTGACCCGGGCGAACGGCTCGGCGACGAGCTCGATCACCGAGTCGAGGAAGGCGGCGAGCGGGGCGCGGTCGGCGCCGCCCGCGCCCTGGGTGAGGCCGCTCGCCGCGAGCTGGGCGGCGGGCTCCTCCGTCCCCGCGACGGCGCTCGTCCGGGTGACGAAGTAGTACACGTTGGGCGAGCTCTCGATCATCTCGAGGTACACGCCGACCATCGCGCGCAGCGCGCGCTTGGGCGTCTCGGCGGCCTCGGCCGCCTGGGTCAGGGCGTCGTGCATCTGCCCCACGACGGCGGAGCCCAGGGCGACCTGGAGCCCGGTCTTGTCGTCGAAGTAGCGGTAGATGATCGACTTCGACGTGCCCGACGCCGCCGCGATCTCGTCCATGGAGACCCCGGGGCCTCCCCGGTGCACCGCCTTGCTCGCCGCCCGGATGAGCTCCGCGCGGCGCGCCGCCCGGTGCTCGTCCCAGCGGGTCGACCGACCGTCGACCACCGCGGCCGGCTGCACCCGCCCTCGGGTGACCGGTCGCGCGTCGGCACCTGCGTTCACGTCGTCCTCCGTTGCGCCCGACCTCGATGTCGTCGGCACCTCGTCACGGGTGCCGCGCCGGGGCAGGGCACAGCCCTGTGACCCGACTCACGAAACCGAGAGTATCAGGTACTCTTGGTATTGGACACCAACCGGTCCTCTCCCCCGCCTCGCGCACGCCGTGCCGAGGCGCTCTCCCGGGCCGGCACCGAACGCAGCGCAGCGAGCACGGACAGGAAGTGAGGCACAGTGGCCACCAGCACCAGCCCCCGCCCGACCCCCGAGCAGTCCCCCCGGGAAGACGCCCCTGCGGGCGCTCCCCGCGACGCGTGGGTCGTGGGCGGGAACCGCATCCCGTTCGCCCGCGCCGGCAAGAAGTACGCGTCCGCGAGCAACCAGGAGATGTTCACCGCCGCGCTCGAGGGGCTCGTCGCGCGCTTCGGCCTCCAGGGCGAGCGGCTCGGGGAGGTCGTCGGCGGCGCCGTGCTCAAGCACTCCCGCGACTTCAACCTCGTGCGCGAGTCGGTGCTCGGGTCGTCGCTCTCCCCGCAGACCCCGGCCTACGACCTCCAGCAGGCGTGCGCGACCGGCCTGGAGGCGACCATCGCCGTCGCGAACAAGATCCGTCTCGGCCAGGTCGAGTCGGGCGTCGCGGGCGGCTCCGACACCGTGTCCGACGCCCCCATCGCCGTGAGCGAGGGCCTGCGTCGGGCGCTGCTCGAGGCGAGCCACGCCAAGACGTTCGGCCAGCGCGTCAAGGCGTTCGCGAAGGTCCGCCCCGCCGACCTCGCGCCCCTCACGCCCGCGACCGACGAGCCGCGCACCGGCCTGTCGATGGGCGAGCACCAGGCGATCACGACGGCCCGCTGGGACATCTCGCGCGAGGCGCAGGACGAGCTCGCGCTCGCGAGCCACGAGCACCTCGCGGCCGCGTGGGACGCCGGGTTCTTCGACGACCTCGTCACCCCGTTCCGCGGGCTCGTGCGCGACGACAACCTGCGCGCCGACTCGTCGCTCGAGAAGCTCGCCGCGCTCAAGCCGGTGTACGGCAAGCGCCTGGAAGGCGTCACCCCGACCATGACGGCGGGCAACTCGACCCCGCTCACCGACGGCGCGTCGACCGTCCTCCTCGCCTCGGCCGAGTGGGCGCGCGAGCGCGACCTGCCGCTCCTCGCGCGCGTCGTCGACGCGGAGACCGCCGCCGTCGACTTCGTGCACGGCCACGAGGGCCTGCTCATGGCCCCCGCGCACGCGGTCCCCCGCCTGCTCGCCCGCAACGGGCTCACGCTCGGCGACTTCGACCTCTACGAGATCCACGAGGCGTTCGCGTCGACCGTGCTCACGACGCTCAAGGCCTGGGAGGACGACGAGTACTGCCGCACCGAGCTCGGGCTCGACGGCGCGCTCGGCTCGATCGACCGCTCGCGGCTCAACGTCAACGGCTCCTCGCTCGCCGCGGGCCACCCGTTCGCCGCGACCGGCGGGCGCATCGTCGCGACGGCGGCCAAGCTCCTCGCGCAGCGCACCGCCGAGACCGGGGCGCCCGCGCGTGCGCTGATCTCCGTGTGCGCCGCGGGGGGCCTCGGCGTCGCCGCGATCCTCGAGTCCGTCCCCGCGACCGACGCCGCCTGACGCCCCGACGACCGAGAGGAACACCGTGACCGACTCCTACGTCCAGGCCGTCAACTCCGGCTTCACGAAGACGCTCGCCAAGAAGCTCGGCCTCCCGCGCCCCGCGGTCCTGCGCCGCTTCCGCGCGGGCGACCCGCTCACCGTCGGGCCCGTGCTCGTGCTCGGCGGCACGCCCGGCGTGCGCGACGACGCCGACCTCGTCGCCGAGGCCCTGCTCGGCTGGGACCTCGACGTCCGCCAGACCCCGGACGACACGACCCGCTGGGGCGCGGTCGTCGTCGTGCTCAGCGGGATCGAGCGGCCGCAGGACGCGTCCGCGCCCGTCATGGCGCTCTCGGCGACGCTCCGACGTCTCGCGCCGAACGGCCGCGTCGTGACGATCTCCCGGGCCCCCGCCGACACCGACTCCCCCGAGCTCGCCGCCGCCCGCGAGGGCGTCGACGGGTTCCTGCGGTCCGTCGCCAAGGAGCTGCGCTACGGCGCGACCGCCAACGGCATCCAGGTGACCGACGACGCCCCTGTCGACAGCCCGAGCGTCCTCGCGACCCTCCGCTTCTTCCTGTCCGCCAAGTCCGCGTTCGTCGACGGCCAGCTCCTCCGGGTGGGCCCGAGCGCGACCGACGGCGCGGCGGGCACCTCCGCCGACCTCGACCAGCCGCTCGCCGGCAAGGTCGCCGTCGTCACGGGCGCGGCCCGCGGCATCGGGGCGCAGGTCGCCCGGACGCTCGCGCGCGACGGCGCGAAGGTCGTCGTGGTCGACGTGCCCGCGGCGGGCGAGGCGCTCGCCCGGGTCGCGAACGAGATCAAGGGCACGGCGCTGCAGCTCGACGTGACCGCCGACGACGCGGGTGCCCGGATCCTCGAGCACGCCCGCGCGCGGCACGGCGGGCTCGACGTCCTCGTGCACAACGCCGGCATCCTGCGCGACAAGCTGCTCGCCAACATGTCGCCCGACAAGTGGGACGCGGTGGTCGCGGTGAACCTCGCCGCGCAGCTGCGGATCACGGAGTACCTGCTCGGCGCGAACGGGTTCTCCTCCGCGCCGCGCGTCGTCTCGCTCGCCTCGACGAGCGGGATCGCGGGCAACCGCGGCCAGGCGAACTACGCGTTCTCGAAGGCGGGCGTCATCGGGCACACGCGCGCGTTCGCCCGCCTGCTCGCGGCGCCGGGCGGTCCGGGCGGGACGGCGAACGCCGTCGCGCCGGGCTTCATCGAGACGGACATGACGGCGTCGATCCCGTTCGTGCAGCGCGAGGTCGCGCGCCGCGTCGCGTCGCTCCAGCAGGGCGGCCAGCCCGTGGACGTGGCCGAGGCGATCGCGTTCCTCGCGTCGCCCGCGGCCGGGGGCGTCAACGGGCAGGTGCTGCGCGTGTGCGGGCAGAACGTGGTGGGCCGGTGACGGCGCCCGCGGGCGCCGCGGCGCGCGTCGAGACGCTGCCCGCCGTCCCGGGTCTGGGCGGCCTGTACGTGCGCGGGCTCGCGGCGTCGGGCCGGATCGCGGCGGCGCACCGGCTGCCCGTCCGGGGCGACCGGACGGAGCTCACGCTCCCGGACGTCACCTACCGGGTCGCGGCCGTCCCGACGGGCGACGACGCGGCGCCGGGCCACGTCGGCAGCGCCGCGCACCTCGCGCGGTACGCGCGGCTCGTGGGCGAGGCGCCGTCGGACGTCCTGCCCGCCGGGTACCTGCACGTGCTGGGGTTCCCGCTCGCGACGGCCGTCATGGTGCGGGCCGACTTCCCGCTCCCGCTGCTCGGCATGGTGCACCTCGCGAACTCGGTGTCCGTGCTGCGCCCGGTGCGGCTCGGGGACGCGCTCGAGGTCCGCGCGTGGGCGCAGGACCTGCGCCCGCACCGTCGCGGGGTCCAGGTGGACCTCGTCACCGAGGTCTCGGTGCTGCGCACGGACGACGAGCGCGCCGCGGGGAGCGGGCTGGCCGCGACGACGCTCGCCTACCGGGGCGTCTCGACGTACCTCGCGAAGGGCGCGTCCCTCCCGGGCGGCCCCGCCCCGGCCGACGCCGACGGCCCCGCCGCGTTCGTCCCGCCCCTGCCCACCGCGCGGTGGACGCTCGGGGCGGGGACGGGCCGCGCGTACGCGGCGGTGTCGGGCGACCGCAACCCGATCCACACCTCGGCGCTGGGCGCCAAGGCGTTCGGGTTCCCGCGGGCCATCGCGCACGGCATGTACACCGCGGCGCGGGCGCTCGCCGAGGCGGGCCCCGGTCGCGGCGACGCCTACGACTGGACCGTCACGTTCGCCAAGCCGGTGCTGCTGCCCGGCACGGTCGACGTCGCGCTGCGCCCGGCGGGCGACGTGCGCGCCGAGGTGCGGGACGCCGTCGGGCAGGTCGCGGCGGCCGTGCCCGACGGCGCGGGCGACCCGGGCACGGGCGTCGCCTACCAGGCGTGGGACGGCAAGGGCCGACTCCACCTCGCGGGCCGCGTCACGCCGCGCCCCTGACCTCGCCGCCGAGCACGGGGTTCTTGTCGTTCTCGAGCGCATGACGACACCTACCCCGTGCTCGACGCCGCGCAGGCTCGTGCTCGGCGGGACAGCCCCGTCAGGGGAGGCGGGCGAGCAGGCCGGCGCGGACGGTCGGCCACTCGTCGCGGAGGACCGAGAAGTAGGCGGTGTCCTGGCGGGAGCCGTCGGGCGCCACGCGGTGGCTGCGCAGGACGCCCTCCGGCACCGCGCCCAGGCGCCGGATCGCCCCGATGGACCGGCTGTTGCGGGCGTCGGCGCGGAGCGCGACACGCGCGACCCCGAGGTCCTCGAACGCGTGCCGCAGCAGGAGGTACTTGCAGGCCGGGTTCGTCGTCCCACCCCACCACTCGCGCGCGTAGAACGTGGACCCGAGCTCGACCCGGCCCTGCGACGGCACCCACTCGTAGAGCGACGTCGAGCCGCGGACCACGGCGTCGGCGGTCGCGCCGTCCGCACCGGGAGCGCTGGAGGCGCCCAGGACCGCGAACGCGAGCCGGCCCGGCGCGGCGACCGCGTCGCGCACGTAGCCCTCCATCGCCTCCGTGCCGCGCGGGACGGCGCTGGACATGCCCGCCCAGATGCCGTCGTCGACGAGGGCGCCGAGCGCCGGCGCGTGGGTCGCGGCGAGCGGTTCGAGACGGACGCCGAAGCCTTCGAGGACGGTGTCGTGCTGCACCCGCACATCCCACCACACCCCGGTGGCTCGACCGCGTGCGAACCCGGCCGACCGTGGTTACGGTCGAGAGGTACCGACGAGAGGAGCACCCATGGGACTCGGAGACAAGGCCAAGCACGCCGCCGAAGAGGCGGGTGGCAAGCTCAAGGAAGGCGCGGGCAAGCTCACGGACAACGAGCGGCTCGAGGCCGAGGGCCAGGGCGACCAGGCCAAGGCCAACGTCAAGCAGGCGGGCGACGACGTCAAGGACGCGTTCGACCGCTGACGTGCTCCACCGTTCTGCTCACGAGGGCTCCGCTCCGGCGGGGCCCTCGTGGCGTCTCCGGGGCCGTTCGCCCGGGATGCGACGCCCGGGACGCGACGGACGCGACGACTGGGAGCCGCGACGGTCAGGACGCGGCGAGCGGCCGGACGTCGGCCGACGGCGCCGGGGCGAGCACCGGCACGACGCGCGGGGCCGTGATCCGCGCGAGGAGACCCACCTCGACCCCGGGCCACTCGGGCGCGAGGATCGAGAACAGCACGGAGTCGGCGCGCGTCCCGTCGGGCGCGGTGCGGTGGCCGCGCATGACGCCCTCCTCGTGGGCGCCGAGACGGCGCATGGCCCCGAGCGAGCGCGCGTTGCGCGTGTCGACGCGGAAGCCGACCCGGTGCACGTCCCACGTCTCGAACGCGTGGCGCAGCAGCAGCCACTTCGCCACAGGGTTGACGAGGCTCCCCCACGTGGAGCGCGCGTAGAACGTGCGGCCCACCTCGACGCGGCGGTCGACGAGCGACAGGTCGCGGAACGCGGTGCTGCCGAGCACGGCGCCGGGCGCGCCGTCGGGGCCGACGGCGCGCACGACGAAGCCCGTGAGGTCCGGGGCCGCACGGGTCGCGGCCACGAGATCGGCCATCCCCGCGACCCCGTAGGGCAGGGGGATGCTCATCCCTGACCACATCGCCTCGTCGACGAGGCCGGCCAGCGTCTCAGCGTGCTCCAGGGCCAGCGGTTCCAGCCGGAAACCGTGCCCCGAGAGGACGACGTCGTGCAGCACAGCGCATATCAGAGCACACGCGGAACACCGCGCCAAGAGGGTCCGGCGACGCGGTGGACAACGCTCGGCGACGGTCCGGTGAACGGGCTCCGCCGTCGGCCGCCGACGCCGGTCAGACGGCCGGCCCGCAGCCCGCCGCGTCGGCGAGGAAGCCCGCCGCCGCGGTCGCGAAGAGCCCCTCCAGGCCGGACCCCACGGGGACCGGGCGGGGGTCGTCCACGACGGCCCAGCAGCCGTCGACGACCTCGTACCGGGTCGTCGGGCCCTGCTCGACGTACGCGCGCACGGCCTCGACGAGACGCACGACGTCCGCACCGGTCGTCCCGACGCCCACCGAGGCGCGGATCGCGCCCGCGTCGTAGCCGAGGCGCGCGAGCAGCGGGTGCGCGCAGAACCGGCCGTCGCGCACGCCGATGCCGTGCTCGGCCGAGAGGTAGGCGGCGACGAGGCCCGGGTCGTGGCCCTCGACGGCGAACGTCACGACGCCGACCGGGTCGACGGCGTCGTCCCACACGCGCACGACCCGGACACCCGGGACCGCCTCCAGGCCCGCGACGAGGGCCGCGCGGAGCGCCGCCTCGTGCGCGTGCAGGTCGGTCGGGTCGAGCGCGGCGAGCGCGTCGCACGCCGCCGCGAGCGCCGCGGCGCCCACCACGTTCGGCGAGCCGGCCTCGTGGCGTGCGGGCGCCGTCTGCCACTGGGTCCCGGTCACCGCGACCTGGCGCACGGCGCCGCCGCCCGCGAGGTAGGGGGTGCCCGCGTCGAGCCAGTCGCGCCGCCCGACGAGCGCCCCCGCGCCGAACGGCGCGTAGGTCTTGTGCCCCGAGAACGCGACGTAGTCGACGCCCGACGCGGCGAGCGAGAACCCGCGGTGCGGGACGAGCTGCGCGCCGTCGAGCACGACGCGCGCCCCGGCGTCGTGCGCGGCGCGGACGACCTCGGCGACGGGCAGGGACTCGCCCGTGACGTTGGAGGCGCCGGTCGCGGCGACGAGCGCGTACGGGAAGCGCGCGAGCTCGGTGCGCAGGCCCGAGAGCGTCTCCGCGACGGACGCGCCGCCCGCGAGGACCGTCGCGCCGCCGGCGCGCTGCCACGGCAGCAGGTTCGCGTGGTGCTCGACGTCGAGGACGAGCACGCGCCCGGGCGTGCCGTCCGCGTTCGCCGGGACGCAGCCCGCGAGCAGGTTGAGCGAGTCGGTCGTGTTGCGCGTGACGACCGTGACGTCGTCCTCGCGTGCGCCGACGAACGCACCGATCGTGCGGCGCGACGCCTCGTAGAGCGCCGTGGAGACCTGCGAGAGGTAGCCCGCGCCGCGGTGCACGCTCGCGTAGAGCGGCAGCACCTCGGTCACGCGGTCCGCGACCGAGCGCAGCGCCGGGGCCGAGGCCGCGACGTCGAGGTTCGCGTACGGCACGCTGCGGCCGTCGACGAGCGGGACGAGCGTGTCCCCGCCGACGACGGGCAGGAGCGCGGGCGCGTCGGCGAGCGCCGCGAGGTCAGGGGCCGGGGCGTCGGTGGGACACGAGACGTCCGCGAGAGCAGTCATGGCACAGTCCTCCAGGGTCGTCCGGGGAGAACCTCCCCGCGCTTGCCGCCCGCCGGTCGGCGTGCGGCCTGGTCGTCACCCGGGGCACCCCGCCGCGAGAGGAGGGTTGCCGGCCAGCAAACCGGGGTTTCGCGCTGGCACTCATGACCTGCGGACCAGGATGTCCGCGCGGACGGCGGCGTGTCAACCGGTGGTCAAGGCGTCTCGGATGGCGGGACGCAGCCCACGGGCGTCTCAAGGCGCCACCCCGACTCGTCGACCGCGAACGACTCGAGCACCTCCCCCGTGCCGGCGTCGAGCACGACGACCGAGTCGGCCGGCCACCGCGCCGGGTCGCCCGGCGGTGTCGCCGGCGGGCGCTGGAGGCGCACACCGCGCGTGTGGGCCTCGATCACCGCGCCCGTGCGGGTGCTCGCGAGCACGACCTCCGGGTGCGCGTCGGCGTAGGCGTCGCACGCCGCGCCGTTCCCGTCGGAGCTCCACCAGCCCTCGTACCCGCCGACCGTGTGATCGGCCAGGTCGACCGGCTCGCCCCGGTGCGCCGCGGCCCCGTCCGACGACGGCGGGGGCGGGTCGAGCCGCTCGCCGTCGGGCCGCTCGTCGTCGGGTCGCTCGCCCTCGGGGCGAACCGGGTGGACGGACGGCCGCTCCCCGGGCGTCCGCGCGGCATCGTCCCCGACGGGCCCCACGCTCACGACACCCTGCGGGGGCTCCTCCCCGCCGGACGCGGCCCACCACCAAGCGCCCGCCGCGACGACGACCGCCGCCACGCCCGCGCCCGCAGCGCGTGCTCGTCCCGTCTGCATCGACTCCCCCCGCCCGCCGGGACCCCCGCCCGGCCGCGCGGCCACGCTAGCGGAGCCGCGCGGCGTCGGGCACCCCTCACGGGCCGCTCCCCGAGACGGGCGTTCCGCACGTCGGACGCGTGGCGTACGATCCGAGCCAACCATCCGGAGCGGCCGAGTGACGTGGCACGTCGACGCCGCAGCAACCCCCCGGACCGCCTCGGCGGCCGGGCGCAGGGTGCTACTGCCACGATCGATGGAGGAGGACTCTCATGAGCGACCAGTCCCAGCAGGCGTCGGCACCCCGGCCGGCACCCCCCGAGGCGCGTCCCGCCGTCGGCTACGCCGGCGACCTCACCCCGCAGCAGGCGTGGGACCTGCTCGCGCGCGACGAGCGCGCCGTGCTCGTGGACGTCCGTACCGAGGGCGAGTGGCGCACCATCGGCGTGCCCGACGCCACGGAGCTCGGCCGCGACGTCCTGTTCGACGAGTGGGTGACCCCGGCGGGCCCCAACCCGCGGTTCCTCGACCGGCTCGTCGAGGCAGGTCTGACGCCCGGCGACGAGCGTCCCGTCGTGTTCCTGTGCCGCTCGGGCCAGCGGTCGATCGGCGCGGCGCGCGCGGCCACGGCTGCCGGGCTCGGGCCGTCGTACAACGTGCTCGAGGGCTTCGAGGGCGCCCAGGGGTTCTCGGGCCTGCGGGACGTCGAGGGCTGGAAGGTCCGCGGGCTGCCCACCACGACGTTCGACGAGGCCGCCCGGTGAGCGCGGTCGCGCCCGGCGGCTCCGGCCGCAAGCCCCTGCCCGTGAGCGCCCGTCCCGCGACGCTCGCCGTGCGCGGCGGCCACGCGCGCACCGAGTTCCAGGAGACCTCCGAGGCACTGTTCCTCACGCAGGGCTACACGTACGACCGTGCGGCGGACGCCGAGGCGGCGTTCAAGGGAGAGCTCGACCGGTTCGTCTACTCACGCTACGGCAACCCGACCGTGCACACGTTCGAGGAGCGCCTGCGCCTCCTGGAGGGTGCGGAGGCGTGCTACGCGACGGCGTCCGGCATGTCCGCCGTGTTCACTGCGCTCGCCGCGCTGGTGCGGTCCGGGTCGCGCATCGTCGCGGCGCGCGCGCTGTTCGGGTCGAGCCTCGTCATCTTCGACGAGATCTTCGCGAAGTGGGGCGTGCGGACGGACTACGTCGACGGCCACGTGCTGTCGCAGTGGGAGGAGGCGCTGTCCACCCCCGCGGACGTCGTGTTCTTCGAGACGCCGTCCAACCCCATGCAGGACATCGTCGACGCGCGGCGCGTGAGCGAGCTCGCGCACGCCGCCGGCGCGGTCGTCGTGCTCGACAACGTGTTCGCGACGCCGTTGCTGCAGCGGCCGCTCGAGCTCGGGGCCGACGTCGTCGTCTACTCGGCGACCAAGCACATCGACGGGCAGGGCCGCGTGCTCGGCGGCGCGATCCTCGGGACGGAGGAGTACGTCACCGGCCCGGTGCAGACCTTCATCCGCAACACCGGGCCGTCGCTCTCGGCGTTCAACGCGTGGGTGCTGCTCAAGGGCCTCGAGACGCTGCCCGTGCGCGTCGCCGCTCAGAACGCCGCGGCGGCGCAGGTCGCGGAGGCGCTGGAGCAGCTCCCCGGGATCGGCCGCGTGCGCTACCCGTTCCTCGCGTCGCACCCGCAGCGCGAGCTCGCGCGGTCGCAGCAGAGCGGCGGCGGGACCGTCGTGACGTTCGACCTCGCCGTGCCCGAGGGCACCGACCCCGAGACGGCGAAGAAGCGCGCGTTCACGTTCCTCGACGCGCTCCAGGTCGTCGACATCTCGAACAACCTCGGCGACGCGAAGTCCCTCGTCACGCACCCGGCCACCACGACCCACCGCAAGCTCGGCCCCGAGGGCCGCGCCGCCGTCGGGATCGCGGAGACGACCGTGCGCCTGTCGGTGGGCCTGGAAGACCCGCAAGACATCATCGAGGACGTCGAGCAAGCCCTGAACTCCTGACCCCCCCGCCTCCCGCCGAGCAGGCGGTTGTGGCCCGTCCCGACGTCGGGACGGGCCACAACCACCTGTTCAGCGGGCAGCAGGGGCCTGGTCGGCACCGGGGGCTTCCCCGGATCGGGTGGACCGGTCACGTGAGCTTTCGTAGCGTCGTCGGGTGCCCGACGCCCTCTTCGACGACCCCCGCCTCGCCGCCCTCTACGACCCGCTCGACCCGGACCGGTCCGACCTCGACGCCTACGTCGCGATCGTCGACGAGCTGGGCGCGCGCCGAGTGCTCGACGTCGGGTGCGGCACCGGGACGTTCGCGTGCCTGCTCGCGCAGCGCGGCGTCGAGGTGGTCGGCCTCGACCCGGCGGGTGCGTCGCTCGACGTCGCCCGCACGAAGCCGGGCGCCGAGCGCGTGCGCTGGCTGCACGGCGACGCGACGGCCCTCCCCCCGCTCCAGGTCGACCTCGCGACGATGACGGCGAACGTCGCGCAGGTGTTCCTCACCGACGACGCGTGGGCCGCGACGCTGCGGGGCGTCCACGACGCGCTCGCGCCGGGCGGGTGGCTGGTGCTCGAGACGCGCGTGCCCGCCCGTCGGGCCTGGGAGGGGTGGGTCCGCGAGGCGACGACCACGCGCGTGGACGTGCCCGACGTCGGCCCGGTCGAGTCGTGGACCGACCTCACCGACGTGTCGCTCCCCTTCGTGTCCTTCCACGACACGACCGTGCTGCCCGACGGCACCACGCTCCACTCCGACTCGACGCTGCGCTTCCGGGAGCGCGAGGAGGTCGAGACGTCGCTCGTGGCGTGCGGGTTCGAGGTCGTGGACGTCCGGGACGCGCCCGACCGCCCGGGTCGCGAGTGGGTGTTCGTCGCACGGCGCGGCTGAGAGAACGCCGACCGGTTCCGACGCGGGCGCTGGGTGCTCGGTCACGGGCACGATCAACCTGTGGAGGGCGGTTCGACGGTGTGGGTCGCACCTCGTAGATTCCTCGTAGCGCACGGCCACGGGCCGGGCACATGATCACGCCACCACCATCGACAGGGGTCCTCTTGCTGCACGTGCACCGCTCCGAGCGTGCCGAGGCGCTCGTGGCGCCGCTCGCCGCCGTGCTCGCGGAGGTCCCGGCGGACCCGTTCACGCCGGACGTCGTGGCGGTCCCGACGCGCGGGGTGGAGCGGTGGCTCGCGCAGCGGCTCTCGCACCACCTGGGCGCGGGCGAGACGGCGGGGATCTGCGCGAACGTGGATTTCCGGGGCCCGCGGCGGCTCGTCGAGCAGGTCGTGGCCGACCTCACGGACCTCGACCCCGACGACGACCCGTGGCGGCCCGAGCGGCTCGCGTGGTCGGTGCTCGAGGTGCTCGACGCGCACCTCGCCGAGCCCTGGGCGGCGCCGCTCGCGCGCTACGTCGGCGACCCGAGCGACGAGGTGCGGCGGGGCCGGCGGCTCACGCTCGCGCGACGGCTCGCGGACCTCCTGGTCGACTACGCCCGCCAGCGGCCCGAGGTCGTGCTCGCGTGGTCGGCCCCGGTCGCGGGGACCGCCGTCGCGCCGGACGACCTCGCGTGGCAGCCCGAGCTGTGGCGCCGCCTGGTGGAGCGCGTCCCGGCGACGGACCCGGCGCGGCGCGTGACGGAGGCGGTCGCGGCGCTGCGCGCGGACCCAGCGGCCGTCGACCTGCCGCCGCGGCTGTCCGTGTTCGGACCGACGCGGCTCCCCGAGGACGAGCTCCGGGTCCTGCGCGCGCTCGCCGCGCACCGCGACGTCCACCTGTGGCTCGTGCACCCCTCGCCGGCGCTGTGGGCGACGGTCGCCGCGTCCGCCGGCGACCCCTCCAAGGGCGACGCGGACCCGGGCTCGGACCGCGCGGGCGCGCCCGTCCGGCGTCGCGCGGACCTGCCGACGTTCGCGCGCCACCCGTTCCTCGCGTCCACCGGCCGGGACACGGTCGAGCTGCAGCTGCGGCTCGCCGCGGGCGAGGCGCGCGAGACCCACCACGAGGCGGCGCCCCCGCCACCGACCCTGCTCGGCGCGCTGCAGTCCGCGCTGCGGGCCGACGCACCGGACGGCACCCACGCGCTGGACCCGACGGACCGCTCCGTGCAGGTGCTCGCGTGCCACGGCCGCGCCCGGCAGGTCGAGGTGCTGCGCGAGACGCTCGTCGGCCTGTTCTCCGCCGACCCGACGCTCCAGGCGCGCGACGTCATCGTGCTGTGCCCCGACGTCGAGACGTTCGCGCCGCTCGTCACCGCGACCTTCGGCGCCGTCCCTGAGCTGGGCGACGACGCGCACCCCGGCCAGCGGCTGCGGGTCAGCCTCGCGGACCGCGGCGCCGGGACCACCAACCCCGTGCTCGCGCTGCTCGCCACGCTGCTGCGCCTCGCGGACGGCCGCGTCACGGCGTCCGAGGTGCTCGACCTCGCGGCGAGCGGCCCGGTCCGCCGCCGGTTCCGCTTCTCCGACGACGACGTCGACCGCCTGCGGCAGTGGGCCGTCGAGGCGGGGGTCCACTGGGGCGAGGACGGCGAGCGGCGTGCCCGCTTCGGGATCGACGAGCACGTGCGGCAGGGCACGTGGGACGCGGCGCTCGACCGCATCCTGCTCGGCGCCGCGATGGCCGACGAGGACGCCCGGTTCGTCGGGCCTGCGCTCCCGCTGGACGACATCGGCTCGACGGACGTGGACCTCGCGGGCCGGCTCGCGGAGCTCGTTGCGCGGCTCACGGAGATCCTGCGCGGCCTCGACGGCGTGCACCCGCTCGCGCACTGGCTCGACACCCTCGACCGCGCGCTCACGCTCCTGGCGGAGGCGCCGCCGACGGAGGCGTGGCAGATCGGCTCCGCGCGCCGCGTGCTGGGCGACGTCCGGGCGGCGGGTGCCGCGCACGGCGGCGTCGCGCTGCGGCTCGCGGACGTGCGGGCGCTGCTCGACGACCGCCTCGCCGGGCGCCCCACGCGCGCCGGGTTCCGCACGGGCGCGCTCACCGTGTGCTCGCTCGAGCCGATGCGCTCCGTGCCGCACCGGGTGGTCTGCCTCCTCGGGCTCGACGACGGCGTGTTCCCCCGCACCGCCGCGCCCGCGGGTGACGACCTGCTCGCCCGGCACCCCGAGATCGGCGAGCGCGACGCGCGCAGCGAGGACCGGCAGATCTTCCTCGACGCCGTCGCCGCGGCGGGCGACCACCTCGTCGTCGTGCACACGGGGGCCGACGAGCGCACCGGGGCGCCGCGCCCGCCCGCGGTGCCCGTGGCGGAGCTGCTCGACGCGCTGGACCGGGTGGCCACCACGGCCGACGGGCGCCCCGCGCGGGAGCAGGTCGTCGTGCAGCACCCGCTCCAGACGGTCGACGAGCGGAACTTCACGCCGGGCGCGCTCGGCGTCCCCGGACCGTTCAGCCACGACGACGCCGCGTTCGCCGGGGCCCGCCAGGCGCGCCAGAAGCGTGAGCCGGTCGGGGCCCTCGTCGGCGCACCGCTCTCGCTGCCGACCGGTGCCGCCGTCGGCTCCATCGAAGGACCGGGGTCGCCCACGGCGACCGGGGGCCGCGTGGACGTCGAGCTCGACGACCTGGTCCGCCTGCTCGAGAACGCGCCCCGCTGGTTCGCGCAGCACACGCTCGACGTGGGTCTCGTGCTGGAGGAGGAGGACGTCGAGGACCGGCTGCCCCTCTCCCTCACGGGGCTCGCGGGCTGGGGCGTGGGCGACCGCGTGCTGCGGGCCGCGCTCGCGGGCGTCGACCCGAACCGCGCGATGCAGGCCGAGTGGCGCCGCGGCCAGGTCCCGCCGCGCGAGCTCGGCCGGTCGGCGCTCCAGGAGGTCGTCCGGGCCGTGGGGCCGCTCCGGGTCGCGTCCGTCGAGGCCGCGCGCGAGGCCGACGTCGCGGCCGGTCGTCCCGTGAGCCAGGACGTGCTGAGCTCCGCCGAGACGGTCGACGTGCGAGCGACCCTCCCGGACGGCGGCACGCTCGTCGGCAGCGTGCCGGGCGTGCACGGCGCGCGCGTGGTGCGTACGGAGTACTCGCGGCTCGGGCCGAAGCACCGGCTGCGCGCCTGGGTGCAGGCGCTCGCGCTGCGCGTGAGCGACCCGGACCGCCCGTGGGACGCCGTCGCGATCGGCCGATCGCCCCGCGGCCCGGGGGTCGCGTGGTCGACGCTCACGCCGCCCGACCGCGACACGGCGGCCGCCGTGCTGGCCGACCTCGTGGCCCTGCGCGACGAGGCCGCCCGCGAGCCCCTGCCGCTGCTGCCCGAGGTCGCGCTCCGCTACGCCGAGGAGCGGCGCACCACCGACGCGCGCGACGCCCTGATGCGCGCCGGGTGGGCGTGGAACAAGGGCTTCGAGCGCAAGGACCCGTACGTCGTGCTCGCGTGGGGCCAGGACCCGGCGCTCCCCGACCTCGCGGGCCACGCGACGACCGCCGACCTGGGCCGCTTCCCCGACGACCCGACCCGCCTCGGCGCGCTCGCGCGCCGCGTGTGGGACCCCCTGCTGGAGCACGAGCTGCGAGGTGCGCGATGAGCGGCCCGACGTCCGCACCCGCCACGCCCGCCGCGGCGTCCGGACCCGCGGTGCCCGGACCCGTCGCGGGGAGCCCGCGGCGCTTCGACCCGTTCGGCGACCTGCCGCGCGGGACGGTCGTGCTCGAGGCGAGCGCCGGCACGGGCAAGACGCACACCATCGCGACCCTCACCACGCGCTACGTCGCCGAGGGCGTGGCGGCGCTGCCCGAGATCATGCTCGTGACGTTCGGCCGGGCCGCGACGTCGGAGCTGCGCGACCGCGTGCGCGAGCGCCTCGTCGCGACCGAGCGCGCGCTGCGCGGCCACGACCCGGCGCACAGCGCCGACGAGCTCGTCACGTTCCTCGCCGCGGTCGACGCCGACGAGCTCGCCCGCCGTCGCGAGCGCCTGCGCGTCGCGCTGTCCCAGCTCGACGCCGCGACGATCACGACGACGCACGGGTTCTGCCAGCAGATGCTCACCGCGCTCGGGACGGCGGCCGACGTCGACCTCGCGACGAGCTTCCTGCCCGACGTGGCCGACCTCGTCGAGGAGGTCACGGACGACCTGTACGTGCGGCGGTTCGCCGACCAGAGCGAGCCGATCCTCTCGCCGCGCGACGTGCGCGCGGTCGCCCGCGCGGCGGTGAGCGACCACGGGGCGGTGGTCGCGCCGTCGGACGCGGCCGAGGGCTCGGTGGCCGCGGCGCGGTACGAGGTCGCCGTCGCCGCCCGCCGCGAGGTGGAGGCGCGCAAGCGGGCGATGCACCTGCTCGACTACGACGACCTCCTCGTCCTGCTGCGACGCGCCCTCACCGACCCGGAGCACGGTGCGACGGCGACGCAGCGCGTCCGGTCGAGGTTCCGCGTCGTCATGGTGGACGAGTTCCAGGACACGGACCCCGAGCAGTGGGCGATCCTGCGCACCGCGTTCCACGGGCGGCCCGACGAGAGCAGCGCGCTCGTCCTCATCGGGGACCCCAAGCAGGCGATCTACGCGTTCCGCGGCGCGGACGTCGTGACGTACCTGCAGGCCGTCGAGGACGCGACGGACACCGCGACGCTCAGCACGAGCTGGCGCAGCGACGGCCCGCTCCTCGCGGGCCTGCACGCGCTGCTCGGCGAGACGGCGCTCGGCGACCCGCGCATCGTCGTGCGTCCGGTCGACGCGGCGCACCCCGAGGCACGGTTCTCCGGCGGCGCGCCGGTGCGGCTGCGGCAGGTGACGCGCCGCGCCTACCGGCTGGGCGCCTCGTCGGCGCCGTCGGCCCCGGACGCGCGCGGCCTGCTCGCGAAGGACGTCGCGGCCGACGTCGCGAGCCGTCTCGGCACCGCGTCCGGCGGGGGCGACCGCGTGCGCGACGACGCCGGCGGGGCGGCGAGCGACGCGGCGCGCTGGCGCCCGCTCGAGCCGCGCGACGTCGCCGTGCTGACGCGCACGAACGCGCAGGCCGAGGCGGTGCGCTCGGCGCTCGTCGCGCTGGGCGTGCCCGCGGTCGTCTCCGGGCCGTCGAGCGTGTTCGGGTCGGCCGCGGCGCAGGACTGGCTCACGCTCCTCGCGGCGCTGGAGCAGCCGGGCCTCCACCGGCGCGCGACGGCGCTCGCCCTCACCCCGTTCGTCGGCTGGGACGCGCAGCGCCTCGCGACGGCGGACGACGCGGACCACGACGAGCTCGGCGACACGGTCCGGGCCTGGGCGCACCTGCTCGCCGACCGGGGCGTGGCCGCGGTCGCGGAGGTCGCCGCACGGCGCGGGGCGACGGCCCGTGTCATGGCGCGCGCCGACGGCGAGCGCTACCTCACCGACCTGCGCCACGTCACGCATGCGCTGCACGAGGCCGCGACGACCGAGGGGCTCGGCACGGCCGCGCTCACGGCCTGGCTCCGGACCCGGATCGCCGAGGTCGGGACGGTCTTCACCGACGAGCGCACCCGCCGTCTCGAGACCGACGCCGCCGCCGTGCAGGTCGTCACCGTGCACGCCGCGAAGGGTCTGGAGTTCGGCGTCGTCTACGTCCCGTTCGGGTGGGAGCGGTTCGAGCCCGACGACCAGGAGCTGTTCGCGTTCCACGACGACCACGGGCAGCGCGTGCTGCACCTCGGCGGGGTCGGCTCCCCCGGGTTCGTGGACGCCAAGGCGCGCTGGCGCGACGAAGAGCTCGGCGAGGACCTGCGCCTGCTGTACGTGGCGCTCACCCGGGCTCGGCACCAGGTCGTCGTGCACTGGACCCCCACGAAGCGCAGCACGGGATCGGGACCGCTCACCCGCCTCCTGCTCGCCGACCGGATGCTCGGCGGCGAGCCCGGGCGCCACGCACGGCCCGACGCGATGCGCGACGACGCCGTCCGGTCCGCGTTCGAGGCGGTCGCGGCGCGGTCGGGCGGGACGGTCGTCGTCGAGCAGGTCGACGCCCGGCCGAAGGGCGAGCCCTGGTCGCCCGGCACCCGGTCGGGCACGGACCTCGCGCTCGCGACCGCGGTCCACCTCCCGGACCGCGACTGGCGGCGGGCGTCGTACTCGGCCCTGACCGCGGCCGCGCACCACGGCCCGGTCGGCGGGATCGAGAGCGAGCCCGAGGACCCGGGCGTGCAGGACGAGCCGGAGGAGACCACCGACGACGACACCGCCGCGCCCTCGGCCCCGGCCTCGACCCCACGCCCCGGCGCGGACGTGCCGTCCCCGTACGAGGGGCAGCCGGGCGGCACCGCGTTCGGCACGCTCGTGCACGAGATCCTCGAGTACGTCGACACCGCGGCCGACGACCTCGACGCCGAGGTGCGCGCCCGCTGTGCGCAGGCGGCGACGGTCCGCGTGCCGGGCGTCGAGCCCGTCGCGCTCGCGACGGCGCTCGGCCTGTCGCTGCGCACGCCGCTCGGCCCGATCGCGGGCGGGCTCACGCTCGCCGACGTCGACCCGCGGGACCGGCTGCCCGAGCTCGAGTTCGAGCTCCCGCTCGCCGGGGGCGACGAGACGGAGGGCGTGCGTCCCGCGACGCTGCGCGACCTCGCGGACGTCCTGCGGGCGCACCTGCCCGCCGACGACGCGTTCGCCCGATACCCCGACCTCCTGGCGGCGCTGGCCGACGAGTCCGAGACGGGCACGAGCACCGGCGGCGTCCCGCTGCGCGGCTACCTCACGGGCTCGATCGACGCCGTGCTGCGCGTGCCCGCCCCGGGTCCCGACGGCGCTCCGGACGGGGATCCGGGCGGCCGCCACCGGTACCTGGTCGTCGACTACAAGACGAACCGCGTCGGGCCGCCCGGGGTCCCGCTCGCCGTGGGCGACTACCACCCCGACGCCATGCGCGACGCGATGCTCGCCTCGCACTACCCGCTGCAGCTCGTGCTCTACCTCGTCGCGCTCCACCGCTACCTGCGGTGGCGCGTGCGCGACTACGACCCGGACCGCGACCTCGCCGGTGGGGCGTACCTCTTCGTGCGCGGCATGGCCGGCCCGGACACGCCCCGCGGCCCCGACGGCACCCCGTACGGCGTCGTCGCCTGGAGCCCGCCGCCCGGGCTCGTCGTCGCCCTGTCCGCCCTGCTCGACGGAGGTCGCGCATGACCACGACCACTCCCGGGTCGGCGCTCCGGCCCACCGCTCCTCCTGCGGGCGACGTGGTCGACGAGGGCGACCCGCGGCTCGCCGTCGGCGTGCCGGCGGGCCTGGCGCCGTTCAACGTCGCGCGCGTGGTCTCGGCCGCCGACGTGCGCGTCGCGCTGCGGCTCGGCCGGCTCACGGGCGAGCACGACGACCAGGTGCTGCTCGCCGTCGCGCTCGCCGTCCGTGCCGTGCGCAGCGGCTCCGTGTGCGTGCGCCTCGACGACCTCGGCTCCCTGGCGCTGCCCGAGGACGAGGAGGCCGCCCGGACCGACGCCGCGGACCTGCCGTGGCCGGACCGCGCCGCGTGGGCCGGCGCGGTCGCGCGCAGCCCGCTGGTCGCCGTCGGGGTCGACGGCGCGCCCGACAGGCCCGCGCGCTGGGTCGGGGGCGCGCTGTACCTCGACCGCTACTGGCGCGACGAGCTCGCGGTCCGGCACGACGTCGACGGTCGGCTCGCGGCGCCCGACCTGCCGGTCGACGCCGACCGCCTCGACGTCGCGCTGGCCCGCCTCTTCCCCGCGGCGGAGGACACGCGGCAGCGGCTCGCCGCCGCGCACGCCGCCACGCGCCGGCTCACCGTCCTCACGGGTGGCCCCGGCACGGGCAAGACGACGACGGTCGCGCGGCTGCTCGCCGTCCTGCACGACGCCGTCCCGCACGACGCTGCCCGCCCCGCGACCGCGGCGGCGCCCGCTCCGTCGCGCGCGGGGGCGAACGTCCCGGCCGACCAGGGCACGGCGCTGCGCGTCGCGCTCGCCGCCCCGACCGGGAAGGCGGCCGCACGGCTCCAGGAGGCGGTGCGCGAGGTCGTCGCCGGGTTCGGCGACGCCGCCGACCGCGCGCGCGTCGGGACGCCCGTCGCGACGACGCTGCACCGCCTGCTCGGGTACCGGCCGGGCAGCAGCACGCGGTTCCGCCACGACGCGCACCACCACCTGCCGCACGACGTCGTCGTCGTCGACGAGACGTCGATGGTCGCGCTGCCGCTCATGGCGCGGCTGCTCGAGGCGCTGCGGCCCGACGCGCGGCTCGTGCTCGTCGGGGACCCGGACCAGCTCGCCTCGGTGGAGGCCGGTGCCGTGCTCGGCGACCTCGTGCACCGCGAGCCCGTCACGCCCCCGGCCACCGCACCGGTCGTGCTCGCGGCGGCCGAGACCGCGCTGGCCGACGCGCCGCCGCCCGCCGACGGCGAGGTCGACGACCGGGCGGTGCTCGGCAACGGCGTCGTCCGGCTGCGCACCGTCCACCGTCAGGACCGCGACTCGGAGATCCTGCCGCTCGCTGCCGCGATCCGGGCCGAGGACGCAGAGGCGACGCTCGCCCTGCTGCGCGCGGGGCACGGGTCCGTGGAGTTCCTCGAGACGCCCGACGACGAGCCGGACGACGCGGTGCTGGCTGCGGTCCGCGCGGACGCCGTCGCGGCGGGGACCCTGCTCGTCGAGGCCGCGCGCGCCGGGGACGCCGCCGCCGCGCTCGACGCGCTCGCGCGGCACCGCGTCATGGTGGCGCACCGGCGCGGGCCCGCGGGGCGCGGCCGGTGGGCGGCGCAGGTCGAGGCGTGGGTCGAGGAGGCGACCGGCCACCACACGACCGACTCCCCGTGGGTCGCCGGGCGGCCCCTGCTCGTCACGACGAACGACGCCGAGGTCGGCCTCTACAACGGCGACACCGGCGTGCTCGTCGCGGAGCCCTCGGGCGGGGTCGTCGCCGTGTTCGGGGACCCGCGCGCGCCGCTGCGCGTGCGCACGCACCGGCTGCCGCCCGTGGAGACCGTGCACGCCATGACGGTCCACCGCGCGCAGGGCAGCCAGTTCGACCGCGTCACGCTCGTCCTGCCGCCCGCGACCTCGCCGCTGCTCACGCGCGAGCTGCTGTACACGGCGGTGACGCGCGCGCAGTCGTTCGTGCGCGTCGTCGGCTCCGAGGACGCCGTGCGCACCGCGGTGACGAGCCCGGTCCACCGGGCGAGCGGGCTGCGGACTCCGCTGCCCGGCGGTCAGTCCTCGGTGCGCTCCGCCTGATCGCGCTCGCGCAGCTCCTTGAGTCGGCCCCAGGGCACGAGCACGATCCAGGCGACGGACGCGACGGCGGCGCCCATGATCAGCGAGGGGACGTCCATGACGACCATCCTGGCAGGCGTGCGCAGTCGCCCCGGGGAATGAGGCACGGGGGTGGCCGGTTGGCACCAGGGTGAGCACCCAGACCCCCCGCCTGTCCGTCCTCGACCTCGTGCCCGTCCGCTCGGGCCAGTCCAGCACCCAGGCGGTGCGAGCGTCGCTCGACCTGGTCCGCCTCGCCGACCGGCTCGGCTTCGAGCGCTACTGGTTCGCCGAGCACCACAACATGCCCGCGGTCGCGGCCTCGACCCCGCCCGTCATGATCGCCGCGGCGGCGTCGGTGACGGACCGGATCCGCGTCGGCTCGGGCGGCGTCATGCTGCCCAACCACGCGCCGCTCGTCGTGGCCGAGCAGTTCGCCGCGCTCGAGGCGATCGCCCCCGGACGGGTCGACCTCGGCCTGGGCCGTGCGCCCGGCTCGGACCCGGTGGTCACCCAGCTGCTGCGCATCACCGGCCCCACGGCCGACGTCGACCGCTTCCCCCAGCACGTGACGGACATCCTCGCGCTCATGAGCCCGCAGGGCGCGACGCTGCGCCTCACGAGCGGGCAGGTCTACGACGTGCACGCGACGCCCGCCGCGGACGGCACCCCGACGGTCTGGCTGCTCGGGTCGAGCGACTACTCCGCGCGCCTCGCGGCCGAGCTCGGCCTGCCGTACGTGTTCGCGAACCACTTTTCGGGCCAGGGCATCGACGAGATCCTCGCCCTGTACCGCGAGGGCTACCGCCCGAGCGAGGCGTTCCCCGAGCCCCGCACGTTCCTCACCCTCAACGCCGTCGTCGCGGAGACCGACGACGAGGCGCGCGCCCGGGCCCTCCCCCAGGCCCGCATGATGGCGCGCCTGCGCACCGGGCAGGCGCTCACCGCGCTCGAGACCGTCGAGGAGGCGCAGGCCGCGCCGCTCGACGGCGCGGCCGGGCAGATGGTCGAGGACAGCCTGCGCCGCTGGGCCGTCGGGACGCCCGACGCTGCGGCGGCCGAGGTCCGTCGGCTCGCCGAGCGCCACGGCGTGGACGAGGTCATGGTCGTGCCCGTCGCCGCGTCCCGTGCGGACGAGGCGCTCGACGCGACGCCGGGCCGCGCGCGCACGCTCGAGCTCCTCGCGGGAGAGCTCGCCGTCTGACCCTCCCCGCCGAGCACGACGTTGCTGTCGCCATAGCGCCCGTCACGACAGCAAGGTCGTGCTCGACGGGGAGCGGCGTCGTGGTCGGCGGCGGCGTCGTGGCGGGGGCGCGGCGGCGTCGGTGGGAGGCGGTAGCGTCGCGCGCATGACCACGAAGTACGACGACGCGTCCTGGCACTCGGGCGGCGAGGGCTACCCGCCCGAGGCCGGTCCCGAGGCGGGGGCGACGCACATCGGCATGTTCCTCGCGTGGGCGGTGCTCGCGGGGCACGCGTCCCCGGAGCTCGAGGAGGACTCCGAGGACGAGCTCGCGGCGCTGCGCGAGCGCACCGTCACGCCGGGCGCGTTCGTGCACGACTCGTGCGACGGCAAGCTCGTCGACCACGACCTCGACGACGTCGGCACCGCGTTCGCGAGCGCCTACTACGCGGGCGACGACGAGGACGAGGGCGACGCCGGCCTCTACCTCGAGGACTACGTGGACGCCGTGAGCCCCGGCGACGGGGAGCCCGAGGACGTGTACCGCGTCCCGGACACGTGGGAGACGTACGAGCTCGTCGCGCCGCTGATCGACGCGCGGTTCGCCCAGTGGGACGACGAGGGCCGCCCGGCGGTCCTGCGGCACCGCGCGTGACATGAGCGCCCCGACGCCCGTCACGCGCCTCGCCGCCGTCCTCCGCGCCGACAACCCCGGCCCCATGACGCTCGACGGCACGCGCTCGTACGCGCTGCGCGCGCCGGGCTCGGCGTCGTGCGTCGTCGTGGACCCGGGGCCCGACGACGCGACCCACCTCGACGCGCTCGCCGCCGCCGGGCCGGTCGAGCTCGTGCTCGTGACCCACCGGCACGCCGACCACACGGCCGGGTCCCCCGGGCTGCGCGCGCGCACCGGCGCACCCGTGCGGGCCGCCGACCCGGACCACTGCCACGGCGGCGCGCCGCTGCGCGACGGCGAGGTGATCGAGGCCGCAGGCCTGCGGGTCGCGGTCCTCGCCACGCCCGGCCACACCGCCGACTCGATCTGCCTCGTCCTGCCCGACGACGGCCCGGTCGCCTCGACCGACGACCGCGCCCGCCGCACGGCGGACCCGGGCCCGGCGGGCTCCGGCACCGCGGGCCCCGTCGCCGCGGGCTCCGGGACCGCGGCGGACGAGGGCGCGCGGGCGCCGTCGGGCACGACGATCCTCACGGGCGACACGGTGCTCGGGGCGGGGACGACGGTGATCGCGGCGCCCGACGGGTCCCTCGGCGCCTACCTCGCGAGCCTCGACGCGATCGAGGCCGTCTCGGGCGGCCTGGGACCGGTGGCCGGCCTCCCGGGCCACGGACCGGTCGTCGACGACCTCGCGGCGCGCGTGCGCGCGTACCGGGAGCACCGTCACGAGCGCCTCGCCCAGGTGCGGGCCGCGCTGGTCGCGCTCGGCCTTGCCCCGGACGCGCCGGGCGCGGTCGACGAGGTGGTCGCGCGGGTCTACGCCGACGTCGACCCCGCGGTGCGAGGAGCCGCCCGGCAGTCCGTCGCCGCGCAGCTCGCGTTCCTCGCCGGCCCAGACACCGACGCGGGCACCGGCACCAGCACCAGCACCAGCACCAGAACCAGAACCAGAACGATCGCCGACATCGGAGCTGACGCGGCCGACGACACCCCCGGCGCCCCGAGCCGCGACGGCTGACTGTCGGTGCCACGGTGCACGATGACGGGATGACGACACCACGGCTCGGTATCGCGTTCGTGCCCACCCACGCACCCGAGAGCCTGCGGCGGCTCGCGACGACGGCGGAGGACGCCGGCCTCGACGACCTCTGGGTGTGGGAGGACTGCTTCAAGCAGTCCGGACTCGCCTCGGCGGCCGCTGCCCTGGCGTGGACCGAGCGCGTGCGCGTCGGCATCGGGCTCATGCCCGCCCCGCTGCGCAGCACGGCGATCACGGCGATGGAGGTGGCGACGCTCGCGCGGATGTTCCCCGGTCGCCTCGTCGCGGGGTTCGGGCACGGCGTCCAGGAGTGGATGGGGCAGGCGGGGGTGCGCGTCGCGTCTCCCCTGACGCTCCTGCGCGAGCACGCGACGGCGCTGCGCAGCCTGCTCGCGGGCGAGGAGGTCACGACGGACGGCCGGTACGTCACGCTCGACGCCGTCCGGCTCGACTGGCCGCCCACGGGTCCCGTCCCGCTGTGGCTGGGCGGGTCGGGGCCGCGGACGCTCGCGCTGGCCGGCGAGCTCGGCGACGGTCTCATCCTCACGAACGCGCTGACCCCCGAGGACGTGCGGGGCGCGGCGGCCGTCGCGCGCGAGGGCGGTGCGGGCCCCGGGTTCGACGTCCACGCGACGCTCATCGCCGCGACGGGCCCGGACGCGCAGGCGCGGGTCGACCGCGAGCTGCCGGTGTGGGGCGCGGAGCCCGGTCGGGGCATCGGCGCCGCGGGCGACGCGCAGGCGGTCGCGGCGGGCGTCCTGGCTCTCGCGGAGGCGGGCGCGACGGCCGTGGCGGTCCAGCCGACCGCGGACGAGCCCGACGTCGAGGCGTTCGTGCGCTTCCTCGGGCGAGAGGTCGCGCCGCTGCTCAGCTCCCGGTGACGCGCCCGGTGTCGCCCTCGGTGCCCGCGGCGCCGGGCCGCTGCCGCAGGCCGTGGACGAGGGCGACCACCGCGCACACCAGCGCGACGGCGCCGACGGCGAGCGCGAGGCGGACGGGGAAGTCGGCATAGAGGTCGGTCACCTCGCCGACCGGGAGGCCCGAGCCCGCCGCGGTCTCGCGCACTTCCGCCGCGAGCGCACCGATCCGTCCGGGCACCCGCGTCACGGCTGCGGAGACCCACCCGAGCAGCTCGAGGACGACGGAGGCCACGGAGTGGGCGCCGGACGCGAGGGGGATCACCGGTCCACCCTAGCGGAACCGGACAGCGCGGTCATATGCGGCACGGCGGGGTATCGCCTCAGGTCAGCGGCTTGGCGAAGCACAGCGCGACGTGGTTGTCGCCGTCGTAGGGCGGGAAGTGCGCGACGGCACGGAAGCCGAGCGAGCGGTAGAGCGCGATGGCGCCGGGCTGGCGGATGCCCGTCTCGAGCAGGAGCGTGGAGACCCCGCGCTCACGCGCCGCCGTCTCCAGCCCGTCGAGGAGCCGGCGCGCGGTCCCCGTGCGGCGCGCGCTTTCGCGCACGAACACCTTCTTCACCTCGAGCGCGTCCTGCGGCGCGCCGGGCTCGGGCCGTCGCAGCGACGCGCACCCGAGCGCCTCGCCGTCCCGGTACGCGACGAGGGTGACCACGACGTCCGCTCCCAGGCGCGCGTCCACGGCCTCGAAGCCCCCGGCGGAGTCGAGGCCGCTGAAGAGCTCGGGGTACAGGACGGCCGACGACGTCTCGTGCATCTCGCGGCGCAGCGCTGCCGCGTCGGGGTCGTCCCACGGGACGGCTCGGAGCTCGACCGCCGCACCCCCGACGACCAGGCCGCCCGCCGCGGCGCCGGACCCCGACCTCGTGCCGTCCAGCGCAGCGCCCCGTGGTCCGGTGGCATCCGGCGCGGCGGTCCGCGCTCCGGCGGCATCCGACGCAGCGGCGGGCGACACGCGCAGGTCGAGCGCGAAGCAGCGCGAGAGCGGCTGCCCGGCGTAGTGGCCGTACGACTCGATCGGCACGTACCCGAGCGAGAGGTAGAGGTCGATGGACTCCGGCTGGAGCGTGCCCGTCTCGAGCACGAGCCGGTCGAGGCCCGCGGCGACCGCGCGCTCGTGCAGCGCGCGCATCGCGGTGCGTGCGTGCCCGCGACCCCGGTGGGCGGGCTCGACGTACAGGCGCTTCACCTCGCCGGTCCGCGCGGGGTGCGTGCCGCCGCGTCCGTCCGGCGTGCCGGAGACGTCGCGCAGCGCGACGAACGCGACCGGCTCGCCGTCCTCCCGGACCACGACGTTCGCGAGCGCCGCCTCGGGGGCGAACGTGCCGGCGTCGGGCTCGCCGTAGCGCACCGCGAGCTCCGCCTGCTGCCGCGACCGCAGCCGCTCGGCCGCGGCGTCGTCCGCCGGGACCGTCGCCACGGTGACGACCCCGGTCCCGGGGCGCCCGACGGCGTCGGGCAGGACGCGCGGGAGCGTCACGCGCGGACGAGCGCGCCCAGGACGGACGTGAAGAACCCGAGACCGTCGGTGCCGGCGCGCGGGCCGGCCTCGGCCGCCGGGCCGAAGCCGGGCTCGACGGCGTGCTCCGGGTGGGGCATGAGGCCGACGACGTTGCCCGCCGCGTTCGAGATGCCCGCGATGCCGCGGCGCGACCCGTTCGGGTTCCACCCGTCGTAGCGGAAGACGACGCGCCCCTCGGCCTCGAGCTCGTCGAGCGTCCGCTCGTCGGCGACGAACTGCCCGTCCTGGTTCTTCAGCGGGATCGTGATGCGCTGGCCGGCCGTGTAGTCGCGCGTCCAGGCGGTGTCGGCGTTCTCGACCACGAGGACCTGCTCGCGGCACACGAAGTGCAGGTGGTCGTTCTTGACCATCGACCCCGGGAGCAGGTGGGCCTCGGTGAGGATCTGGAAGCCGTTGCAGATGCCGAGCACGGGCATGCCGCCCTTCGCGGCGTCCACGATCGACTCCATGACCGGCGCGAAGCGGCTGATCGCGCCCGCGCGCAGGTAGTCGCCGTAGGAGAAGCCGCCGGGCAGGACGACCGCGTCCACGCCGTGGAGGTCGGCGTCGGCGTGCCAGAGCGACACCGCCTCGCCGCCCGCGAGACGCACCGCGCGCGCGGCGTCGCGGTCGTCGAGCGTGCCGGGGAAGGTGACGACGCCGACCGTGGCCGTCGCGAGAGCCGAGGCGGTCATCAGGCGAGACCCTGCGACGTGATCGTCGCGGCGGCGTCCGTCTCGATGTCGGCGACGCGCACGACGTCCTCGATGACGGGGTTCGACAGGAGCTTCACCGCGGCCTCCTCGGCGGCGGCAAGGACCTCCGGCGTCACCGGGCCCTCGACCTCGAGCTCGAACCGCTTGCCCTGGCGGACGGAGGTGAACTGGGTGAAGCCGAGGCGCGGCAGCGCCCCGACGACGGCCTTGCCCTGCGGGTCCAGGATCTCGGGCTTGGGCATGACCTCGACGACGACGCGTCCCACGGGGGCTCCTTGGCGAGAGTGTTGGGAGGGCCGGGGCTCCGGGATCCCGGCCACGTCACGGGCGTCGAGGACGCCCGGGAGGACGGGACGAGCGGGAGCCGACGGCGGGATTCCGCGCTCAGTCTAGCGGGCGCGCGCACCCGCCCGGTCGGGCGTCCGCACGGTGAGCGGGCGTGCTCAGCCGCCCGCGGTGCGGCGCTGGTCCGGGGTGTCGACCGGGATGTTGCCGTCGAGCACGTGCTTGCGCCAGGCCCGGTCGACGTGGGACCGCCGGAACAGGAACCCGCTCACGAGTGCAGCCGCGCACCACAGCGCACCCATCCACAGGTCCGGCCGAGTGACGTCGTACGAGAACAGCGCATGGCCCAGGACGGGCCACCCGTAGAACACCGCCAGCGCGGTCCCCAGGCTGCCCAGGGTGACGCGCCACGGATAGAGCGCCCCGTGGATGTCGTCGGCGACCCACCACCAGTACCGCGCGGGGAGCCGCAGGTCGAGCGACCGGTAGAGCAGCCAGCGCCCGAGCGGCGGGTGCTCGCGCCACCGCAGCGCCCACCCCGCGCGCACGAGGCCCCACGCCTCGCGGGCGCCGATGCCGCGCGGAGCGGCGCCGGCGTCCGGCTCGGGCGCCAGGTCGAGCAGGACGGCGAGCGCCTCGTCCCCGTGCAGGTCGCGCCAGCGCCGGGGGTAGGCGCGCAGCCAGAACCGCGCGGACCGCTCGTACCGGTCTGCGCCGCGCGCCCCGCGGGCAGGGCGGCCGGGCTGCGCGCCGTCGGCGGCGGCCCGTCGCCCGGTCACGCGCCGCTCCCGGCGAGACCGTCGGCGGCACCCCGACCGGCACCGCGGGAGAGCGACCGGCGCGCGCGCTCCGCGAGCTCGGCGAGGCGCAGGGTCTCGGCGCGCGCTGCGCGGCGCCCGTCGTCGGTCGCGCGGTAGTAGCGACGCAGCCGGCCGTCGACGACCTCCTCGCCCGTCGGCTCCACGAGACCGGCCGCGACGAGACGGTCGAGGTTCCCGTAGAGGGTGCCCGCGCCGAGGCGGGTACGGCCGTCGGAGAGATCGCTCACCGACCGGATGACGGCGTAGCCGTGGAGCGGCTCCCCGCTGAGCGCGAGGAGCACGAGGTACGCCTGCTCCGTCATGCGGAACGGGGCTGAGGTGACCATGGTCGATATATATCGCCCGGCGACCTATGTGCGCAAGTGCTCGGCGCGTGTCGGAGGGTGGGGCTAGTCTCGAACACGTGTTCGAGACGCACGCTCGAGCACGGTGCGAGGGCGGGGTCCTGCCCCTTCCCCGCCCTCGCACGACACCTCGCCCGACGACGCACGGAGGCTCCCCATGGACGCACCGGCAGCACCCGTCCCGACGATCGACCGCGGCCGTTCACGACCCGCGCCGGCCACCGTGGCCCGCGTCCTCGCGCGCGACGGGACGTGCGTCTTCCCGGGCTGCCGCGTACCGGCGTTCCGCTGCGACCTCGACCACCTGGTCGCCCCGCGGCCGGGCACGAGCACAGGCACGGACGACGACGCGGAGTCCACGCACGGGGCCGACAACCTCGTCGCACTGTGCCGCCACCACCGGGTCGTCCGCGCACGCGACGGCTGGCGCCCGGCGCTGCTCGCCGACGGGTCGGTCCGGTGGACCGCGCCGAGCGGGCACACCTACCTCCGGCCCGGCACCCTCCGGACCGCGTGAGGGTGGGGAGAGGCGTCAGGAGAGAAGCGTCAGGCGTCAGGCGTCAGGCGTCAGGCGAGCGTCGACCCGGTGAGCCGCTCGTACGCCTCGAGGTAGCGCGCGCGGGTACGTGCGACGACGTCGGCCGGGATCGACGGCGGCGGGGTGTCCGCGGCGCGGTCCCAGCCCGACGCGGGCGACGCGAGCCAGTCGCGCACGAACTGCTTGTCGAAGCTCGGCTGCGCGCGGCCCGGCTCCCACTGGTCCGCGGGCCAGAAGCGCGACGAGTCGGGCGTGAGCACCTCGTCGCCGAGCACCGTCTCCCCCGTCGCCGGGTCCACGCCGAACTCGAGCTTGGTGTCCGCGAGGATCACGCCGCGATCGCGCGCGATCTCCTCGGCGCGCGCGTAGACGGCGAGCGTGAGGTCGCGCAGGCGCGTGGCGTCGTCGAGGCCGATCTGCTCGGCCACGACGTCGAAGGAGACGTTCTCGTCGTGCTCGCCCACGGCCGCCTTCGTCGCCGGCGTGAAGATCGGCTCGGGCAGGCGCGACCCGTCGACGAGGCCGTCGGGCAGCGGCACGCCGCACACCTCGCCGCCCGCGCGGTACTCCACGAGGCCGGAGCCCGTCAGGTACCCGCGGGCCACGCACTCGACCGGGAACATGTCGAGGCGGCGGCAGATCATCGCGCGCCCGGCGACGACGTCCGGCACGAGGCCGTCGCCCGGCACCGCCGAGACGGCGGTCGAGACGACGTGGTTCGGCACGAGGTCGGCGAGCTGCTCGAACCACCACAGGCTGAGCTGCGTGAGCACGACACCCTTGTCGGGGATACCGGGCGACAGCACGTGGTCGTAGGCGCTCACCCGGTCGCTCGCGACGACGAGCACGACGTCGCCCAGGGGGTGCACGCCTCCGACGGCCGGCAGGTCCGGCGTGTACAGGTCGCGCACCTTGCCGGAGTACGCGTGCGTCCAGCCGGGCAGGTCGAGCGCGGCCGTGTCGAGGGCGTCGGCCTCGCCGAGCGAGAGAGCCGAGCCGGGGTCCTGCGGGGTGTGGGTCACGGCCCCTAGTGTCGCACCATGCGATTCGAACCCGGCCCCTCGTCCACCTCGGGAGCCGCCCCCGGCGGCGCGCTCGGCGGCACGCCCGACCAGGGCGAGGACGCCGGGCGCGCGACGCACGACCCGGCGGTGCGCGACTTCCTCGCGACCTTCTCGGCCTTCATGGAGACCGCCAACGAGCAGGCCCAGCGGCAGCGGACCGACGCCGGGCCGTCCGTCGCGGACGTGCTGCGCGAGCACCTCGGCACCGACCCGCGCTCGATCGCGGTCGTCACTGAGACGGTGTCCGCTCTGCGCAGCGTCGACGCGGACGTCGCGATCGAGGCCGTCGTCGCCTGTCACGGCGGTGGCCGCGTCGTCGGCGTCGGTGGCGGCGAGCAGCGGATGCACACGTCCCTCTCCGAGATCGTCGAGCACTCCGCCCTGTGGCGCCAGTTTCCCGTCGGCGCGGTGGACTACGCGCGCGCGGCGACGGGCCCCGAGAGCGAGCGCCGCACCGTCTCCTTCGGTCTGCACCTCTTCGCGTACGCGGGCACGCCCGTCGCGCTCCTGCAGCGCGCGGCGAACCCGCGGCACGGCGACGAGGGCAGCGTCGAGGTCATGTGCCCCCAGGAGGACGCCGCCCTGTCGCTCCTCGCCGAGCTCCGGGCGGCCATGGTCGAGCACAGCGTGCTGCGCGGCCAGGTCGTGACGTTCACGGCGTCGGACTACGGCGCGCAGGCCGGCGGCATGACGTTCCTGCGGCGGGACCGGGTCCCGGCGACCGACGTGGTGCTCCCGGACGGCACGCTGAGCAGGATCGAGCGTCAGGTGCTCGGCGTCGCGCGGCACCGCACGGAGCTCCTCGCGGCAGGCCAGCACCTCAAGCGCGGCGTCCTGCTCTACGGCCCGCCCGGGACCGGCAAGACGCACACCGTCCGCCACCTGGTCGGCGAGAGCCCGGGCACGACGGTGATCGTCCTCGCGGGCGGTGCGCTGCGGCTCGTCCGGCTCGCCGCCGAGACGGCTCGCGCGCTGCAGCCCGCGATCATCGTGCTCGAGGACTGCGACCTCATCGCCGAGGACCGCTCGTTCCACGACGGCCCGCAGCCACTGCTGTTCGAGGTGCTGGACGCGATGGACGGCCTCGGCAGCGACTCCGACGTCGCGTTCGTCCTGACGACGAACCGGGCCGACCTCCTGGAGCGGGCGCTCGCGCAGCGGCCCGGCCGGGTCGACCTCGCGGTCGAGATCCCGCTGCCGGACGCGTCGGCGCGGCTACGGCTGTTCGAGCTCTACCGCGGCGACCTGCCGTTCACCTCCGGAGCGCTCGCCGACGCCGCCGATCGCACGGACGGCGTGACCGCCTCCTTCGTCAAGGAGGTCGTCCGACGAGCCGTGCTGCGCGCGGTCGAGGCCGGGCACGACGTGGGCGACGAGGATCTCCGGTCGGCCGTGCACGAGATGACCGCCGACGCCGAGCGCATCACGCGCTCGCTGCTCGGCTCGTCGCCGGACCTCCTCGACGACGGGTCGCTCGAGCCCTGACGGAGCGCCGCACCGGGCGCTCGCCGCACGGGGGAGGTCGGTCTCGCGCCAGTACTCCCGCGCGTGCCGATCGACCGGCGTGCCGCTAGTCTGCTGGCCAGGACGGCCGTGGGAGCGCTCTCCCGCCGTCAGGGGGCCGCACCGGCGCGACTCCTGCGGGGGCGCGTGCGCTGCTGTCCGGGCCTGCCGACGGCGGCGGGCCCCATCCGCACGGAGGAGGCAACGATGCACCACCGCACGATGCACCATCGCCTGACAGCGCTAGCGGCCGGAATGGGGGTGGTCGTCGCGAGCGTGGGCCTCGCGACGACCGCGCACGCGGGCGCTCTCGGTCCCGCGGGCGCGCCCCTGTCCGCACCGAGCCCGAGCCCGTCACCGACGACCGCGAGCCCCGCCGCCCCCGCCCCCGACGACCTGTCTGACGGGCAGCTCCGCGCTCTCGAGCGCGACCTGGGGCTCGATGCCGCGGGCGTCGCCGACCGGCTCGCGCTCGACGCAGCGACGGCCACCGTCGAGCGCGCACTGAGCGACGGCCTCGGGACGGCGTACGCCGGCACGTGGGTCGACGCCGCGGCGGGCGCCCCCGTCGTCGCCGTGACCGACCCGGCGGCCGTCGCCGACGTCGAGGCGGCCGGGGCCACGGCCGTCGTCGTGGAGCACGGCCTGGCCGAGCTCGACGACGTCGCCGCCCGGCTCGACGCGACCACCACCCCCGACGCCGTGCAGGCCTGGTACGTCGACGTCACCACGAACGAGGTGGTCGTCGAGTCGCTCGACCCCGCGGCAGCGCAGGCGTTCGTCGCCGCGTCCGGGGTCGACGCCGCCGCGGTGCGCACCGAGGTCCTCGCGGCGCCGTACGAGCTCACGGCCGACGTGCGCGGCGGCGACCGCTACATCACCCGGGACCCGGGCGCGTCGTCGGGCTCGGCCTGCTCGATCGGCTTCGCCGTGCAGGGCGGCTTCGTCACGGCGGGGCACTGCGGCGCGGCGGGCAAGGAGGTGCTCACCGCGAGCTGGGCGCGCATGGGTACGGTCCAGGCGGCGTCGTTCCCCGGCCACGACTACGCGTGGGTGCGCGTCGACGCCGGGTTCTCCCCCGTCCCCCGGGTGAACAACTACGCGGGCGGCACCGTCGACGTCGCCGGCTCGGCCGAGGCGCCCGTGGGTGCGTCGGTGTGCCGCTCGGGCGCCACGACCGGCTGGCGCTGCGGCGTCATCGAGCAGAAGAACATCACCGTCAACTACGGCAACGGCGACATTCCCGGCCTCGTGCGCGGCAGCGCGTGCGCGGAGGGCGGCGACTCGGGCGGGTCGGTGATCTCCGGCAACCAGGCGCAGGGCGTCACGTCGGGCCGCATCAACGACTGCTCGAACGGCGGCAAGTTCATCTACCAGCCCGTCAACCCCATCCTGTCGGCCTACGGACTATCGCTCGTGACCACGGGCGGCGGGTCGGGCAGCGCGCTCGTCGGGCTCGCGGGCAAGTGCATCGACGTCCCCGGGTCCGACTTCAGCGACGGCAAGCGCCTCCAGCTGTGGACGTGCAACGGGTCGAGCGCGCAGCGCTGGACGTTCGAGGCCGACGGCACCGTCCGCGCGGGCGGCAGGTGCATGGACGTCGCGTGGGCGGCCACGGCCGACGGCACGGCGCTCCAGCTCGCGAACTGCAGCGGCAACGCGGCCCAGAAGTTCGTGCTCAGCGGCGCGGGCGACCTCGTGTCGGTGCTGGCGAACAAGTGCGTCGACGTGCCGAGCAGCAACAGCGCCGACGGCACCAAGCTGCAGATCTGGACGTGCAACGGCACCGCGGCCCAGAAGTGGCGCCGCGCCTGACGCCTCGCCCCTGAGGTGCTGCGCACGGCACGGCGGTCGCTCCCCGCGGAGAACGACCGCCGTGCCGTGCTCGACGGCGGAGTGTCAGCGCGCGAGCGTGACCTCGCCCGCGGCGGCCCTCGCCGCGATGTCGGTGCGGTGGTGCGATCCCGGGAGCACGATGCGGTCGACCGCCGCGTACGCACGGCGGCGCGCCTCGGCCAGGTCCGCGCCGCGCGCCACGACCGACAGCACGCGGCCGCCCGAGGCGACCAGGCCGCCGTCGTCCGCGCGCGACGTGCCCGCGTGCAGCACGTGCACGCCCTCCACGCCCTCCGCCGCGTCGATCCCCGTGATGGGGTCGCCGCCGCGGTCGGCGCCCGGGTAGCCGTGCGCCGCGACGACGACGGTGACCGACGCGTCGTCGTGCCAGCGCAGCGGGCCGACCTCGGCGAGCCGCCCCTGGGCCGCCGCGAGCATGACCGCGGACAGCGGCGTCGCGAGGCGCGTGAGCACGGACTGCGTCTCGGGGTCGCCGAAGCGCGCGTTGAACTCGACGACGCGCGTGCCGCGGCTCGTCAGCGCGAGGCCCACGTAGAGCACGCCGACGAACGGGGTGCCGCGGCGCGCCATCTCGTCGATCGTCGGCTGCGCGACGCGCGTGACGACCTCCTCCACCAGGCCCTCGGGCGCCCACGGCAGCGGGCTGTAGGCGCCCATGCCGCCCGTGTTCGGGCCCGCGTCGGCGTCGAACGCGCGCTTGAAGTCCTGGGCGGGCGCGAGCGGCACCACCGTCGCGCCGTCGCTCACGCAGAAGAGGGAGACCTCGGGACCGTCGAGGTACTCCTCGACGACGACGCACGGGTCCTCGGGCGTGCCGTCCGCCGCGCGGCGGGGCGTCGCGAAGCACGCGGCGGCGTGCTCGAGCGCGGCCTGGCGGTCCTCCGTGACGACGACGCCCTTGCCCGCGGCCAGGCCGTCGTCCTTGATGACGTAGGGCGCGCCGAACGCGTCGACGGCGGCCGCGACCTCGTCGACGTCGGTGCACACGTGCGCGAGCGCCGTGGGGACCGACGCGGCGGCCATGACGTCCTTCGCGAACGCCTTGGACCCCTCGAGCCGCGCGGCCTCGGCGCTCGGCCCGAACACGGGGACGCCGGCCTCGCGCACCGCGTCCCCGACGCCGGCGACGAGCGGCGCCTCCGGGCCGACGACGACGAGTTCGACGCCCAGGTCCGTCGCGAGCGCGGCCACCGCGGCGCCGTCGTTCTGGTCCACCGCGTGCAGCGTCGCGAGGTCCCCGATGCCCGGGTTCCCCGGGGCGGCGTGCAGCTCGTGGCGCTCCGCGCCCGGGCGGTCGGCCTCGTGCGCGAGGGCGTGGACGATGGCGTGCTCGCGGGCACCGGTCCCGACGACGAGGATCTTCACGGGCGCCGAGTCTACCGAGACGGCCCGGACGCCCCGCGGGGCGTCCGGGCCGTGGTCGGCGGGCGTCGTCGGCTCAGTGGATGAGGTCGTGGCGCGGGATGATCGCGTCGCGGCTCGGGCCGACGCCGATCGCGGAGATCCGCGTGCCCGACATCTCCTCCAGCGCGTGCACGTAGCGCTGCGCGTTGACCGGCAGGTCGTCGAACGTGCGGGCGCCGGAGATGTCCTCCCACCAGCCGTCGAGCTCCTCGTAGATCGGCTTCGCGTGGTGGAACGCCGTCTGGTCGAGCGGCATCTCGTCGTACCGGACGCCGTCGACGTCGTACGCGACGCAGACCGGCACCTTCTCGAAGCCGGTGAGGATGTCGAGCTTGGTGAGCACCATGTCGGTGATGCCGTTGACGCGGGTCGCGTAGCGAGCGATGACCGAGTCGTACCAGCCGCAGCGGCGCGCGCGACCCGTCGTGACGCCGTACTCGCCGCCCTGCTTGAGCAGGTACTCGCCGTTCGCGTCGAACAGCTCGGTCGGGAACGGGCCCTCGCCCACGCGCGTCGTGTACGCCTTGATGACGCCGATCACGGAGCTGATGCGCGTCGGCCCGACGCCCGAGCCCGTGAGCGCGCCGCCCGCGGTCGCGTTGGACGACGTGACGAACGGGTACGTCCCGTGGTCGACGTCGAGCATCGTGGCCTGCCCGCCCTCGAAGAGGACGTTCTTGCCCGCGTCGAGCGCCTTGTTCAGCTCGAGCGCCGTGTCCGCGACCATCGGCTTGAGCCGGTCGGCGTACTGCAGCAGCTCGGCCACGGTCTCGTCCACCGTGATGGCGCGGCGGTTGTAGACCTTCACCAGCAGGTGGTTCTTCTGGTCGAGCGAGCCCTCGATCTTCTCCGCGAGGATCTTCTCGTCGAACAGGTCCCAGATGCGGATGCCGACGCGGTTGATCTTGTCCGCGTACGCCGGCCCGATGCCGCGGCCCGTCGTGCCGATGCGACGCTTGCCGAGGAACCGCTCGCTCACCTTGTCGATCGTGCGGTGGTAGCCGGCGATGACGTGCGCGGAGCCCGAGACGAGCAGGCGCGAGACGTCGACGCCGCGCGAGATCAGGTCGTCGAGCTCCTGGAACAGCACCTCGATGTCGACGACGACACCGTTCGCGATGACCGGCGTGACCCCCGGGGACAGGATGCCCGACGGCAGCAGGTGGAGCGCGTACTTCTCGTCCCCGATGACGACCGTGTGGCCGGCGTTGTTGCCGCCGTTGAACTTGACCACGTAGTCGACCCGGGACCCGAGGAGGTCGGTCGCCTTGCCCTTGCCCTCATCGCCCCACTGGGCACCGACGAGCACCACGCCTGGCATGGAATCCCCACTTTCGCGCTGCCTGTTCCTCGGGCCGGTCATGGTCGTGGGCGCGCACCGGCGTCCGGAGCGGAGCGGGCACGGCGTGCCCGACGGCGCCGGGCCCGCGGGCCCGAGGCGTCACCCGGGCGGCAGAGACCCGGGGACCGGCGCCGAGTTTACCGGTCGGATGACGGAAATTGACCTTCGAGGCGGCTATCGACCGCGTCACGCCCGGGATGGGCAGAATGGCCTCATGAGCGACACCCACCCGAACCTCCTCGACGGCCCCGCACCCGTCCGCCTCCCCGACGACTACGCGCACGTCCGCGACGCCATCGCGGCCGACGGCGACCCGTACGAGATCGCCGGCCGCTCGCCCGCGAGCTCGCTCGCGTGGGCCTACCTCGCCGAGGACTTCCTCCACGAGAACGGCTCGCGCGGCGCGGTGACGGCCTACGCGTTCGCGCGCACCGGCTACCACCGCGGGCTGGACTCCCTGCGGCGCGCCGGCTGGCGCGGCCAGGGCCCGATCCCGGCCGACCACGTGCCGAACCAGGGCTTCCTGCGCGCGCTCCTGGCCCTCGCCGAGTGCGCCGCGTACCTCGGCGAGGTCGAGGAGGCGGAGCGCTGCGAGCAGTTCCTGCGCGACTCCGGCACCTCGGCCGACGAGGTGCGCGCGCTGCGCTGACCGGCCGCGCGTCCGCCCGGCGACCACCGGGTGGGCGCGCGACGCACCCGGGCGGCGTCTAGAGTCGTGGGCATGATCGAGATCGCCACGTCCCCCGCGACGACGACCCTCGTCATCGCCGGAGACCTCGATCTCGCCGAGCGCGACCAGTTCCCGGAGATCGCTGCACGCGTCGTCGGGCTGCGCCGTCAGCTCCTCGTCATCGACATGTGCCGCGTGACGTTCATGGACTCCACCGGCGCGGCGTTCCTCATCTCGCTCGCCGACGCCGGTCGCAAGCGCGGCGGTGCGACGGTGCTGCGCGGCTGCGACGACCGGGACCTGTTCGTGCTCGAGGTGTGCGGCGCGCTCGAGCTGTTCCGCATCGACAACGACCACCGCTGCGAGCCCGCGACGCCCCCGTCCGGCTTCGCCAAGGTCGAGCCCCCGGCCTGACGCCCGCGGGGCGTCCTAGCGCCCCGAGGGTCGCAGGGTTGCCCACACGAGCTTGCCCGACGCCGTCGGGCGCCACCCCCAGTCGGCGAGCCGCTCGACGATCTGCATGCCGAAGCCGCCCATGCGGTTCGGGTGCCCGTCCGTGGGGACGGGGGGCGCCGGGTTGGAGTCCTCGACCTCGACGCGGATGCCGTCGCCCGTGTCGAACAGGCGCAGCGCGAGGTGGCCCCACCCGTGCAGCACGCCGTTCGCGACGAGCTCCGAGACGACGAGCTCCGCGTTGGCGCTCTCCCGCACGCCCCACGCCTGGCACGTGCGCACGACGGCGTGCCGCGCACGCCCGATCGACGCCGGCTCGCTCGGCAGGAGCCAGCGGCGGCTGCGCGGGCTGAGCACGACGGCGGACGCGTCCCGCTGCGGGTCGGGGATGCGCACGACGACGAGCGCGACGTCGTCCTCGGGGGCGTCGGCCAGGCGCGACAGCAGCTCCTCGCCCACGCCCGCGGCGTCGACGGCCGTGACCGCCTCGGACGCCGCGACGAGCGCCTCGAGCCCGACCCGCAGGGCGCGGTCGCGGCGCTCGATGAGGCCGTCGGTGTAGAAGACGAGCGTGTCGCCCGGCAGGAGCGTCGCGACGCCCGTCGAGCGGCTGCGGCCGCCGAAGCCGACGAGCGCTCCCCCGGCGTCGTCGAGCTGCGTCACGGTGCCGTCGCGCAGCAGGAGCGGCGGCAGGTGACCGGCGCGCGAGTACTCGATCCGCCACGTGTCCTCGGGCTGCGCGGCGTCCGGCTGCGTGAGCGCCGCGTACACGAGGCTCGCGGAGCGCGGGATGCGCATGCCCTGGACGAGCTGGTCGACGCGCTCGAGCACGGGGCCGGGCGTCGTGAGCTCGTACGCGTACGAGCGCACCACCGAGCGCAGCTGGCCCATCGCGGCCGCGGCCTCGACGTCGTGCCCCACGACGTCGCCGATGACGAGGCCGACGACGTCCGGCGCGATCTGCAGGACGTCGTACCAGTCGCCGCCCACCTGGGCGTGCTCGGAGTTCGGCGCGTAGTACGTCCACACGTCGAGGCCCGTGACGTCGGCCTGCTCGGGGAGCATCGCGCGCTGGAGCGTCTCGGCGAGGCGGTGCTCGCGCGCGTACAGGCGCACGTTGTCGATCGCGGTGCCGGCGCGGCGGGCGATGACCTGCAGCAGCGTGCGCACGCCCTCGCGGGCCTCCGCGTCGGTGCCGAACCCCTGCGGCGGCGTGTCGGGCAGGTCTCCCGTGACGAGCAGGCCGAGGATGCGCCGGCGCCCCGGGACGGCGGACACCGTCACGGACCCCGGTCGCCGGGGCAGCCCGGAGAGCCGGTGGTGGAGGTCGCGCTGGAGCCAGCCCGAGGCGGACCACTGCGGGTACGTGGCGGAGAGGTCGAGCGTCACCGGCCCCTCGATGCGCCCGTCGAGCACGTCCTGGACGCGGTCGGGCACGTCCACGCGGACGCGCGGCACCGAGCCGGTGACGGAGGCCGAGTCGCCGAGCGCGTCGGTCGCGTGCACGCCCGGGGCCAGGGGCAGGACGCCGGGCGTGTAGCGGCCGTGCCGCTGGCCGCGCCCGCTCGGGGGCGCCGCCGTGTCGACGCCCTCCGCGTACCGCAGCCCGTCGTCGTTGAGGTAGAAGCCCGCCCAGTCGACGACGTACCCCGCGAGCAGCGCCGTGATGTCGCGCAACGCGTACGGCTGGTCGAGGTCGGCGAGGAGGTCGGAGCTTCGGGAGACGACGTCGAGCACCGCGCGCTCGCGCCGCTCGAGCGCGAGCGACGCGACCTGGGCCGCGTACCGGTCGAGGTGCTCGGAGACGTCGACCTGCGCACCGACCCAGTGGGTCACCGTGCCGTCCGGGCCGGTGAGGGGCGCGAGCGAGAGCTGCGTCCACACCGCGACCCCGTCGCGCCGGAAGGTGCGCACGGTGTAGGTGAGCTCGCGCTCGTCGGCCACGGCGGCGCGGAGCTGCTGGGCGTCGACGGGGTTCGCGAGGAGCGACTCGAGGACCTGGGGGCTGCGGCCGAGCACCTCGGCGGCGGTGAACCCGGTCTGCCGCTCGAACGCGCGGTTGACCCAGACGATCGGCATCTCCGCCGACCGCGGGCCCGTGACGAACATCGCGACCCCGGTGGCGTCCATCGCGCGTGTGCACAGTTCCTGGACGTGCGCGGGCAGGTCGGTGCCGAGCCCCGGCGAGCTGCCCATCGTCACCTCCGACGGTCCGAGCGTCGATCGTCTGGAAACGGACGCCACGGTCGCGTTACTGTCCCGACTGGACATTCAACCGTAGATTGGTGCTTCCCGAGACCGGAACCGGTCCGGACCACGCCAGAGAGGAGCGCCGGTGCGCGAAGGTACACCCCCGGCCGCAGACCGCCCGGTCGGCGTCGCCGGCGACCCCGCAGGAGCGGGCGACCCCGCGAGCGTGCACGTCATCGTGGGTACGACGCGAGCCCGCATCGTGCTCTCGGGCGAGATCGACGCCGACCTCGGCGCCGACCTCCAGGAGGCGACCGCCGCGGCGGAGGACTCCGGCCTGCCCGTCGAGATCGACGCCCACCACGTGACCTTCATGGACTCGTCCGGTGTGGCGTTCCTCGCACGTCTCGCGTCGCGCGGCCCGCACCGCGTGCGCGTCCTCCGCGCCCCGCCCACGGTCCGGTTCCTGCTCGAGGTGACCCGCATCGGCGAGCTGCTCGACATCGTCGACGTGGACCCCGGCTTCGACCTCGACGAGCCTCCCGGCAGCGGCGCGGGCACCACCGACTGATTCCCGTGGCCGCCTGACGCCCGTCGTCGGGCGCGCCCGCCGCCGCAGCACGACGAAGGCCCCCGGTCCTCACGGACCGGGGGCCTTCGTGCGACGCGGGCCCGGAGCGGACGCCGGGCCGTGCGGCGTCAGCGGATCTTGTTGCCCGCGGAGCGCAGCTGCTGCGACGCCTCGATGATGCGCGCGGCCATGCCGGCCTCGGCCAGCTTGCCCCAGGCGCGCGGGTCGTAGGCCTTCTTGTTGCCGACCTCGCCGTCGATCTTCAGGACGCCGTCGTAGTTCGAGAACATGTGCCCGACGACGGGGCGCGTGAACGCGTACTGCGTGTCGGTGTCGATGTTCATCTTGATGACGCCGAAGTCCACCGCCGCCGAGATCTCCTCGGCCGTGGAGCCGGAGCCGCCGTGGAAGACCAGGTCGAACGGGTTCTCCTTGCCGACCTTCGCGCCGACGGCCTCCTGGATCTCCTTGAGGATCTCCGGGCGGAGCTTGACCGCACCCGGCTTGTACACGCCGTGCACGTTGCCGAACGTGAGGGCCGTCAGGTAGCGGCCCTTCTCGCCCGTGCCGAGCGCCTCGATCGTCGCGAGGCCGTCCTCGACCGTCGTGTAGAGCTTCTCGTTGATCTCGGCCTCGTGGCCGTCCTCCTCGCCGCCGACGACGCCGACCTCGATCTCGAGGATCGTGCGCGCCGCCTGCGAGAGCTCGAGCAGCTCGGCCGCGATGGTGAGGTTCTCGTCCAGGGGGACGTCCGAGCCGTCGTACATGTGCGACTGGAACGTCGGCAGGCCGCCGTTCTTCACCTGCTCGGCCTCGATGGCCAGGAGCGGGCGGACCCAGGAGTCGAGGTTCTTCTTGACGCAGTGGTCGGTGTGGATCGCGATCTGCACCGGGTAGTTCTTCGCGACCTCGCGCGCGTACGCCGCGAGCGCGAGCGAACCGGCGATGCGGTCCTTGACCGTCGAACCCGAGCCGTACTCGGCGCCGCCCACGGAGACCTGGATGATGCCGTCGGACTCGGCCTCGGCAAAGCCCTGGAGCGCGGCGGTGATGGTCTGCGACGAGGTGATGTTGACGGCCGGGTAGGCGAACGAGCCTGCCTTCGCCCGGTCGATCATCTCGGCGTAGACCTCGGGGGTTGCGATGGGCATGCGGAGCTCCTGTGGAGTCGTGCGGGGTGGACTGTCAGGTCAAAGTCTGGCATGGATGACAGCGCGAGGTCAGGGCCGTTCGACCTGTGGTCCCCGGATGACCACGCCTCTACCTCGGCGACCCCGTCGGCCCCAGGTGCTGCGCCGCCCACGCGTGCAGGGCGATCGCGCCGGCGGCGCCGGCGTTGATCGACCGGGTCGACCCGTGCTGCGTGATGTGGAGCACCGCGCGGCACGCCTCGACCGCCTCGGGCGTCAGCCCGGCCGACTCCTGGCCGAGGAGCAGCACGCACGACGCGGGCAGCGCGTAGCCCTCGATCGGCACCGACCCCGGGACGTTGTCGACCCCGAGGAGCGGCAGCCCCTCCCCCGCCGCCCAGACCGCGAGGTCCGCCACCGACGCATGGTGGTGGACGTGCAGGTAGCGGTCGGTGACCATGGCGCCGCGGCGGTTCCACCGCCGTCGCCCCACGACGTGCACCCCGGCCGCGTTGAACGCGTTGGCGGTGCGGACGACGGAGCCGATGTTCAGGTCGTGCGCCCAGTTCTCGATCGCGACGTGGAGCCGGCGGGCCGGGTCGCGGCGCGCGTCGAGGTCGGCGACGACGGCCTCGACCGTCCAGTACCGGTAGGCGTCGACGACGTTGCGGCGGTCGCCGTGCGCGAGCAGCTCGGGGTCGTACCGAGGGTCGAGCCGCGTCGCTCCGGGCGGTCCGGCGGGGTCCGGGACGCGGGGCCACGCCTCCGGGCCGCCCGGCCACGGGCCGACGCCGACCTCGCGCTCGTCCGCCTCCCGCTCGCCCGCGCTGCTCGCCATGGCGCACATTCTGCCGGGACCCGCAGGTCCGTCGTCGCCGGACCTCCACGGCGGGTCCACACCGACCGCCGGGCCACGCGGCCGCGCCCGGCTACGCTGGTGACCCGTGACCACCCTCGCCGAGCTCGCCTCCGCCCTCCCGGGAGCCGCGCACGCCGCGAGCCTCGGCGCCGCCGGACCGGTCGCCGCCCTGGGCCCCGACTGGATGGACCCGATGACGCTCATCGAGCGCTTCGGCGACGCCGCGCTCGTCGGGATCGTCGTCGTCATCTTCATCGAGACGGGCCTGCTCTTCCCGATCCTGCCGGGCGACTCGCTGCTGTTCACCGCGGGCGCGCTCGTCGCGCAGGAGTCGCTGCAGATCAGCCTGCCCGTGCTGCTCGTCCTGCTGTTCGCCGCGGCGTTCCTCGGCGACCAGACGGCGTACCTCATCGGACGCACCGTCGGGCCCAAGGTGTTCGACCGGCCCGACTCCCGGTTCTTCAAGCGCAAGTACATCGACCAGACGAACGCCTACTTCGAGAAGTACGGCGGCCGGACGATCGTCATCGCGCGGTTCGTGCCCATCGTGCGCACGTACGCCCCCGTCGCCGCGGGTGTCGGCAAGATGCACTACCGGCACTTCGTCGGGTTCAACGCGCTCGGCGCGCTGCTCTGGGCCGTCGGCCTCACGTGGCTCGGCTACCTCCTGGGGAACATCACGTTCGTCAAGGAGAACATCGAGGCGCTCGTCCTCCTCATCGTCTTCCTGTCCGTGCTGCCCATGGTCGTCGAGGTCTGGCGCGGGCGGCGGGCGGAGAAGCGGGCGGCGGCGCTCGAGGCGCAGATCGCGGCCGACGCCCAGCAGAGGACCGGGGTCGCGGAGGACGCGACCGCCGTCGGCCAGGCCGACACGGACGGGAAGGACGCCTGACATGACCCGAGAGATCACGAGCTGGCTCACCGACATGGACGGCGTGCTCGTCCACGAGGGCCACGCGATCCCCGGCGCACCGGAGTTCGTGCGCGCGCTGCGCGACAAGGGCCGGCCGTTCCTCATCCTCACGAACAACTCGATCTTCACGGCACGCGACCTGCGGGCGCGGCTCGCGACGTCAGGCATCGACGTGCCGGAGGAGTCGATCTGGACGTCGGCGCTCGCGACGGCGCAGTTCCTCACCGACCAGATCCCCCAGGGCAGCGCGTACGCCGTGGGCGAGGCCGGGCTGACGACGGCGCTCTACGAGGCCGGCTACACGCTCACCGAGTCCGACCCGGACTACGTGGTGCTGGGCGAGACGCGGACGTACTCGTTCGAGGCGATCACCAAGGCGATCCGCCTCGTGCTGGGCGGGTCGCGGTTCATCTGCACCAACCCCGACACGACCGGACCCTCGCAGGAGGGACCGTTGCCCGCCACGGGCGCCGTCGCGGCGATGATCACCTCGGCGACGGGCCGCAAGCCGTACTTCGTCGGCAAGCCCAACCCGATGATGTTCCGCTCCGCGCTCAACCGCATCGACGCCCACTCCGAGACGACCGCGATGATCGGCGACCGGATGGACACCGACGTCGTCGCGGGCATCGAGGCGGGCCTGTACACCTACCTCGTCATGACGGGCTCCACGACGATGTCCGACGTCGACCGCTACCCGTTCCGGCCGAGCAAGGTCGTCGACTCCGTCGCGGACCTCGTCGACCTCGTCTGAGGGCACGCCGGGCCGGTCCGGCCGTTCCAGCTCCCCGGGGAACCCCGCACGCACGACGACGCCCGGTCACCGCGAGGTGACCGGGCGTCGTCGTGCCGGGGACCGGGGTCAGCCGGCCGCGGCCACCTCCACGCGACCCGCGCGACGGCGGCGCACCGCCAGGAGGGCCGCACCGGTGAGCAGCAGCGTCCCGGCCAGGAGCGCGAGGCTCCCGGCGTCGGAGCCGGTGGTGGCGAGCGCGCCCGAGTAGGCGTCGCACTCGACGTCGCCGCCGACGGGGAAGCTCACCGTCACCGGCGAGAGCGCGGTCCCGGCCTCGTAGAACCCGGCGAACGCCTTCGCGCCGGCGGCCGTGAGGGTCGCGGGGACGCCGCTCCACGTGATCGTGGAGCCCGACGTCGCCTTCTTCCCCGACAGGTCCAGGCTCGCGAACGCGACGCCGGTCGACGAGGACTTGTTGCCCTCCATGTCGCTGCTCTGCACGTCGACCACGAGCGTGCCCGACGACCCGTCCACGACCACCCGCGGGTTGCTGATCCGCAGGTCGAGGATGCCCTCGTGCCCGGAGAACGACACCGACCCGCCGAAGCTCGCGCGGCCCTTGCCGAGGTCCGTGTTGAACGAGCCCTTGCCGCCGCTCCACGTGAACGCCGAGCCGCCGTCCCGCACGCCGTCCGTCGAGACCGAACCCTTCGCGATCGGGCCGGTGACGTACGACCGGAACCGGTCGCTCACACCCCACGAGAGGGTCGCGCCGTTGACGCCCTGCGCGAAGCACTGCTCCGTCGCGCTGCCGGAACCGGAGCCGGTGCCGGTCGTGCCGGCGCCCACGATCGTGATGGGCGCGGACGCGGTGTGGTCCGCACCGACGAGGAGGAGCGTGTGCTCGCCCGGGGCGACGTCCTTCGGGATCGTCACGGTCGAGCTCGCGGCGCCACCGGCGTTCGCGGTCGTGCCCGTCGCGAGCGTGCGCGGCGTGGAGCGGAGCTCCGTGCGGATGCCGGACTCGCGCGCGCCGAACCCGACGCCGCTGATCGTCACCTCGTCGCCCGGGCGAGCCTGCGCCACCGAGAGCGTCGCCTTCGCCGGGTCCACGGACCCGCCGGTCGAGCCGTCGCCCGGGGCGCCGATGGTGCCGCCGCCCCCGGGCGCGGTCGCCTTCGCGCCGACCGTGAACGTCACGGGGTCGAGCGCGGTCCCGGCCGGGTAGAAGCCGACGAACGCGAGCGAGCCGTCCGCGGTGAGCGTCGCGGCCGCGTCGCGGAACGTCACGGCCCCGTCCGCGCTCGTCGTCGGCGCACCGAGCGCCAGGGTCGCGACGGCGACGCCCGTGCGGTCGAACGTCGAGCCGTCCAGCCCCGTGGAGCGCGCGTCCGCGAGCAGGCGACCCGTGCCCGGGCCGGTGATCTCGACCACCGGGTTCGACAGGGTGAGGTCGAGCGCGCCCGCGTGGCCGGTGAAGCGGACCGTCCCGGCGTACCGGGCCGTCCCCCGGCCGCTCGACGCGGTCCACGTGCCGCCGTCGGCCTGGCCGAAGCGGAAGACGCCGTCGACGACGCTCGCGCCGCTCGTCGCCGTCGCGCCGCCCTTCGCGACCGGGCCCACGATGTAGCTGCGGAACGACTCCTTGACGCCCCACGTGAGGCTGCCGGCCGTCGTCGGCGCCGGGGTCACCGGCGTGGCGGTCACCGCGACGGTCACCGGCGCGGACGTCGAGCCGCGGTAGGCGGTGGCGTCCGTGGGGACGAACGTCGCGCTCAGGGCGTGCGACCCGACGGCGAGCGGGCCCGTCCGGAACGTCGCGACACCGTCCGTGACGGCCGCGGTGCCCAGGGTCGTGCCGCCCGCGACGAACCGGACCGTGCCGGCCGCCTTCGGCGCGACCGTCGCGGTGAGCGTCACCGCCGCGCCCTCGACGACCGACGTCGCCGACGACGCGAGCGTCGTCGTGGTCGACTTCGCCTCGCCCCCGGGGACCGGGGCGGTCACGGTCAGCGTGGTGCTGCCGGTCAGGCCGAGCTCCGACGTGACGACCACGGGGACGGGCCCGGCGGGGGTGCCGGCGGGGACCGTGAGCACGAGCGTCGCGCCGTCGCGGGAGTACGACGCCGGGGCGCCGCCGAACGTCACGGCCTTGACCGCGTCGTCCGCAGCGAGGCCGCGCACGGCGAGGCGGATCGTCGAGCCGGCCTCCACCGTGGTGGACGCGGGCGTGACCGTGAGCGTGCCCGGCGCGTCGTACGCGACGGGGACGAAGAGCTCCTGCGCGGCGTTGCTCACGCCGCCCGCGCCGTAGGTGGCGACGCCGTAGCGACCGCCCTCGAGCGCGGCGGGGTTCTTCACGACGAGACGCGCCTCGAACGTGCCGTCCGGCGTGATGTCCGCCCACTGCGCCCGGACCACCGACTGGTACTGCGCGGGGACCTGGTCGAGCACGGGCTCGGCGAGGGCCCACACCTGCGAGCCGACCTTGCGGGTCGACGCCGCGGCGCCCTCGGACGGCCGCCACTGCTCGGCGAAGCTCCCGAACACGACGTAGGTGCCCTGCGGGAGCGTCGCCGGGATCGGGACGCCGCGCCCGCCGACGTTCGCCGCCGGGTCGAAGCCGGTGCCCCGGACGACGATCGTGTCGCCCACCGCGACCGGGGTGTCGCCGAGGGGCGTCGTGCCGTCCGCGGCGAGCACCGAGATCTCGGGCTCCCACACGGGCGCCTCGGGCTCCGTCGTGAACGCGACGGGCGCGTACAGCTCCTGCGCGGCGTTGACCGTGCCGCCCGCGGCGTACGTGTAGACGCCGTAGCGGCCGCCCTCACGCTCGAGCTCGCTCGCGACGAGCTCGGCGGTGAACGTGCCGTCCGGCGCGAGCTCGGCCCACTGCCCGCGGATCGCGGACTGGTAGCGCGGGTCCACCTGGTCGAGCGCCGCGGACGAGAGTGCCCACCGCTGCGAGCCGGCCGTGCGCGCGCTCGACGGGGCACCCTCCGACGGGCGCCAGTCGGCCGCGAAGCTGCCGAAGACCACGTAGGTGCCGGCGGGGATGCCGCCGGAGATCGGCGGGCGGTTGCCCGCCGGCGCGACGTTCGCGGCCGGGTCGAAGCCCGAGCCCTTGACGACGATCCTGTCGTCCGGGCGGACGGGCGCGTCCCCGAGCGGCGTCGTGCCGTCGGCGGCGTAGAGGGTGATCCGCGGCTCCCAGACCGGCTCGGGCGTCGTGCCGCCCTGGACCGCGACGGGCGTGAACGTGTCGAGGCTGCGGTCGGTCGCCGAGAGGCCGTGCGCGGCGGACGTCGCCACCACGTACTGCTTCGCCGGGTCGAGCTTTCCTGCCGGGACGGTCAGCGTCGTCGTGAACGCGCCGTCGCGCACCTGCTGCGGCATGACCCAGCCCTGGGCGAGCCAGCCGCTCGCGACGAGAGGGCCGCTGCCGTCCCAGATCGAGGCGTCGCCGAGGAGCACGTACGCGCCGTTCGCGGCGCCCGCGCCGACGAACCCGGTGCCCTGGATCGTAAACGTGTTCTCCACCGCCGGGTCGACGGGCGCCGACGGCGACACCGTGACCGCGGGGTCGACGGCGGGCTCCGGCTCGGGCTCCGGCTCGGGCTCGGGCTCCGGAACGGTCACCGTGTGCGCGACGGCCGCGGAGGCCGAGGCGACGAACGCGGCCGGGTCGGCGGGCGCGAAGGCGGCGCTCAGCTGGTGGCTGCCCGGGGCGAGGGCCGCGGTCTCGAGGCGCGCGACGCCGTCGGCCACGGGAGCGGTGCCGAGGGCGGTGCCGCCGTCGCGGAACTCGACCGTGCCCGCGGCGGCGGGCGCGACGGTCGCGGTGAGCGTCACGCTCGCCCCGGCCGCGGACGTGCCCGCGGGCGCTGCGGCGAGCGTGGTCGTCGTCGCCTGCGCGGGCGCCACCGACTCGGGCGACACGACGCGGGCGGTCAGGGTCGACAGGGGCTTGCCCGCGTACGACGCGAAGTACGGCGAGACGTTCCCGAGCGTCCCGACGACGGTCCCGTCGGCCACGAACGTGACCTCGTCGCCGACCCGCGTCGTGGACACCGTGACGTCGGCGACCTTCACGTCGTCCCCCGCGCCGGGGTTCACCGTGCCCGCGAAGTCCGCGTAGACCGCGCCCGTCGTCGGGCCGGTGAGGTCGAGCCGCACGTCGGAGATCGTCACGTCGAGCGCGCCGTGGTGGCCCTCGTACCGGGTCGAGCCGCCGAGACGGACGGAGCCCGTCCCGGACGCGGCGTCGTAGCTGCCGGACGCGGGGCCGTAGGACGCCTGGCCGCCCTGGAGCGGCGGGGTGATCGTGCCCTGGGCGATGCCGCCCGTGACGTACGACGTCCACGAGTCGACGAAGTTCCAGGTAGCCGACCCGCCGGTCACGTCGGCCGCGGCCGCCTGGGCCGGGGCGCCGGTGCCGGCGACGGTGAGGCCGGCGGCGAGCGCCGCGGCGAGGAACGAGGCGAGGGCGCGTCGAACGCGTCTCGGCGATGAAGTGCGCACAAGGTCTCCCGTGCTGGTCCGGGCGAGGTCCCGGCGGGGAGCGGGACCGAGAAGGGAGCGTGCTCACGCTCCGCCGAGACGGACCATATAAGGGTCGCCTCACCAAAGCAAGGTAAGCCTGACCTATCGACATGTGACGCGCGCCTCCTCCCGCCACGACGACGCCCCGCGACCCAGGAGGCCGCGGGGCGGTGCGCCGCGTCGAGCGGCGGGAGACGGAGCGGGAGGGGCTCAGGCGAGGCCGAGGTCCTCCAGGCTGAACAGGTAGTGGTACGGCACGCCGAGCGCCTCGATCTTCGCGCCCGCACCCGTGGCACGGTCGACGATCGTCGCGACGCCCGCGACCTCGCCCCCGGCCGCGCGCACGGCCTCGATCGCCGTGATCGGCGAGCCGCCCGTCGTCGTGGTGTCCTCGACCACGACGACGCGCCGGCCCGCGACGTCGGGGCCCTCGATCTGGCGCTGCATCCCGTGCGCCTTCGCCGCCTTGCGCACCACGAACGCGTCGAGGTCCTGACCACGGGACGCGGCGGCGTGCAGGAGGGCGGTCGCGATGGGGTCGGCACCCAGCGTCAGGCCGCCGACGGCGTCGATCTCCGCCGTGCCGAGCCCCTGCTCCTCGAGGAGGTCGAGGAGCTGGTGGCCGATGAGCGGCGCCGCGCGGTGGTGCAGCGTCACGCGGCGCAGGTCCACGTAGTAGTCCGCCTCCTTGCCCGAGGAGAGCGTTACGCGGCCGTGCACGACGGCGAGCTCACGGATGAGGCCGAGCAGCTGCTCGCGGGGGGTCGAGGCGAGCGTCGAGGCGGGGTCGGTAGTCACGACCGCCAGGGTATCGGGCCCGCCCGGTGCCTAGCGGTACTTGCCGATCGCGCGGACGGCAGAGCGCGGCATCGCGCGCAGGGCCGCCGACGCGACCCGGTACCGCACCGACGGCGTGGAGATGACGACGCCCCGCCGGACGTCCGCGAGCGCCTCCGCGACGACCCGGTCGGCGTCGAGCCACGCGAGGTCGGGGAGCACCGACTTGTCGATGCCCGCGCGGTCGTGGAACTCGGTGTGCGTGAAGCCGGGGCACAGCACGGTCGCCGTGACGCCCGTGCCGTGCAGCTCGACGGCGAGCCCCTCCGTGAAGGACCGCACCCACGCCTTCGCCGCCGCGTACGTGCCGCCCGCGGTGAGGGCCGCGACCGACGCGACGTTGAGGATCGCGCCGCGCCCGCGCTCCGTCATCTGGCCCGCCGCCGCGTGCGACAGCACCATGACGGCGCGGACCATGACGTCGAGCGCCTCGAGCTCGACGTCGAGGTCGCCCCCGACGAAGTGCTGGTGCGTCGCGAAGCCCGCGTTGTTGACGAGCAGGCCGACCGGGCGCTCGTCCGGGCCGCCGGTCGTGGCGAGGCGCTCCGCGACGCGCGCGACGTCGTCGGGCACGGAGAGGTCGGCGCGCAGCACCTGGACGCGCACCCCGGCCGCGGCGCGGATCTGCCGTGCGGTCTCCTCGAGGCGCGCCTCGTCGCGCGCCACGAGGACGAGGTCGTGCCGCGCCGTGGCGAGCTGCCACGCGAACTCCAAACCCAGGCCGGCGCTCGCGCCGGTGATGAGTGCTGTCGCCATGGTCACAGCCTACGGGCGCCCGGGTGACCCGGGCGCCCGCAGGCGGGGTGGAGTCGTGTCACCGGGCCGGCGGCTTCACGGCGAGCACGGGGCACGCGGCGCCCAGCAGGATCTGCTGGGCGGTGGAACCGAGCACGAGCTTCCCCACGGGCGTGCGGTGCCGCACCCCCACGACGACGAGGTCGGCGTCGACCTCGGCCGCGACACCGAGCACGACCTCCGCGGGCAGCGCGGAGGACTGCAGGTGCCGCACCTCGTGCTCGACGCCCGCCTCCTCGAGGATCGTGCCGACCTCGACGAGCTGGTCGTGGTCGGCCCAGCGCGGGTCGACGAGCCGGTCGCCGCGCGTCGTGTTGACCACGACGACGCCGGCGCCGAGCAGGACGGCCGCCCGGGCCGCGGCCCGCGTCGCGGCGGTCCCGAGCTCGCCGGGCGCGTAGGCGAGGACGACGGTCATCAGCGCACCTCCTGGTCCTGGGCCTCGACGCGGACGTCCTCCGCGAGCGCCGCGAGCTCGGCGCCGGTGCGGCGCTCGCGCCGGCGCAGCCAGAGGCCCGCGAGGACCACGACGGCGACGAGGGCGTAGGCCGTCGCGGCGAACGGGCTGGTGACGAGCGTCGTCAGGTCGCCCTGGCTGATCGCGAGCGAGCGGCGCAGGCGGTCCTCGGCCATGGGCCCGAGGATCATGCCGACGACCATGGGCGCGACGGGGTAGCCGTAGCGCCGCATGAAGAACCCGATCGCGCCGATGACGAGCAGGATGAGCACGTCGACCGGGGAGAAGTTCAGCGCGTACGAGCCGAGCGCGCCGAACAGCAGGATGCCCGCGTAGAGGTAGTGCCGCGGGATCTGGAGCACCTTCACCCACATGCCCACGAGGGGCAGGTTGAGCACGATGAGCATGAGGTTGCCCACGTAGAGGCTCGCGACGAGCGCCCACACGAGCGCGGACTGGCTCTCGAAGAGCAGCGGGCCCGGCTGGATGCCGTACGACTGGAACGCGACGATGATGATCGCGGCGGTCGCCGTCGTCGGGAGGCCGAGCGTGAGGAGCGGCACGAGGACGCCGGACGCCGCGGCGTTGTTCGCCGCCTCCGGGCCCGCGACACCCTCGATCGCGCCCTTGCCGAACTCGTCCTTGTGCTTCCCGGCGGACCTGCGCTCGGCGGCGTACGACAGGAAGGTCGCGACGTCGGCGCCGCCCGCCGGGATGGTGCCGACGGGGAACCCGATCGCCGTCCCGCGCAGCCACGGCTTCCACGAGCGCCGCCAGTCCTCGCGCTTCATCCAGGAGCGCCACCCCTTCTCGACGGGGATGACGTGCACGGGACCGTGCCGCAGGCGCGACCCGACGTACAGCGCCTCGCCCACCGCGAAGAGGCCGACGGCGACGATGACGACGTCGATCCCGTCGGCGAGCGTCGGGACGCCGAACGTGAACCGCTGCTGGCCGGTGAGCGTGTCGGTGCCCATGAGCCCGAGGAACAGGCCGAGCGACAGGGACGCCATGCCGCGCGGCACCGACGACCCGAGCAGCGCGCCGACGGTCACGAACGCGACGACCATGAGCGCGAAGTAGTCGGGCTCGCCGAGCTGCACGGCCCAGCGCGCGACGTACGGCGCGACGAACGTCAGGGCGACGGTCGCGATGGTGCCCGCGACGAACGAGCCGATCGCGGCGGTCGCGAGCGCGGCCGCCCCGCGGCCCATGCGGGCCATCCTGTTGCCCTCGAGCGCCGTGACGATCGACGACGACTCGCCGGGCGTGTTGAGCAGGATCGACGTCGTCGACCCGCCGTACATGCCGCCGTAGTAGATGCCGGCGAACACGATGATGGCGGCCGTCGCGTCGAGCGAGTACGTGAGCGGCAGGAGCAGCGCGATCGTCATCGCGGGGCCGATGCCGGGGAGCACCCCGACCGCGGTCCCGACGAACACGCCGAACAGCGCGTAGAGCAGGTAGACGGGCTGGACGACGGTCGCGAACCCGTCGAGCAGCGCGGTGAGGTTATCCACGGAACCAGGTCACCCCCTCCAGGAGCGGGCCGGGCGGGAGCGACAGCCCGAGCACGCCCCCGAACAGGACCTGGATCACCAGGGCCAGGACGAGGCCGAGCACGGCGGCGCGCCACCACGGGCGAGCGCCGAGGACGATCGCGGCCCCGGCGAACAGGAGCGTCGCGGCGAGCGGCCACCCGACGAGGTTGATCGCGTAGACGTGCACGAACAGCACCGCGCCGAGGAGACCGACGGTCAGCCAGTCGGTGCGGGCGTCGGGGTCGACGTCCTCGCTGTCCTCCTCCTGGCCGCCGTGCCCCCGCCAGACGGCGACGAGCAGCACGAGGCCGGTGGCGAGCAGCAGCGCGCCCACGAGGTAGGGGAACGCGCGGGGACCGAGCGTGTTCGACGAGCCCGGCACGACGATCGTCCCCGCGTCGAGGAGCACGAACACCCCGAGGGCGGCGGTGACCCCGGCGACGACGAGCTCGCCGGGTCGCCGCCGGGGACCCGCGGCGGGGGTGGCGCCTGCGGGGTCCCCGGCGGCCTGGCCGTCGGCGGGGTCGCCGACGGCCGTCGCCGGCGCCGGCCCGGGGCGGGGCTCGGCGTCGGACGGTCCTGGCTCGGGAGCCGCGGCGGACGACCCCGCGGACGGACCCTCCGACGACCCCGGCTCGCGCGACGCGTCGGGTGGCGCGTCGCGCGAGGCGCGACGCCTGGTCACGGCGCGACCAGGCCGACGTCGGTGAGCGTCATCTTGATGTCGGCGATGTTCTCCGTGAGGAAGCCGTCGAACTCCTCGCCCACGAGGAACGCGTCGTCCCAGCCCTTCTCCTCGAGCGTCGCCTGCCACTCGTCGGACGCGACCATCTCGCTGACGAGCAGCTCGAGGGCGGCGCGGTCCTCGTCGGAGAGGTCGCCCGGCGCGACGACGCCGCGCCAGTTCGTGAGCTCGACGTCGTACCCGGCCTCGGTCATGGTCGGCACGTCGGGCAGCAGGTCCGTGCGCTCGGCGCCCGAGACCGCGAGCGCCCGGACGGTCCCGGCCTTGACCTGCTCCGCGTACTCGCCGACGCCCGAGATCCCGGCGCTGACCTTGTTGCCGAGCAGCGCGGCGAGCGACTCGCCGCCGCCCGAGTAGGCGACGTAGTTGAGGAGCCCGCCCACCTCGGCCGACGGCACGTCGGCCGCCTGGAGGAGCATCCCCGCGAGGATGTGGTCGGCCCCGCCGGCGGAGCCGCCGGTGATGGAGACGGACTTGCCGTTCGCCACGACGTCGTCGACGAGGTCCTCGAGCGTCTGGTACGGCGACGACGCGGGCACGACGACGACGAGGGGCTCCTCGGTGAGGCGCGCGATCGGGGTGGTGTCCTCGATGCGGGCCTGCGACTCGTTGGTCTCGACCGCGCCGACCATGACGAGGCCCATGACGAGCAGCGTGTGGGGGTCGGTGGTGTTGGCGAGCGACGCGAGACCGACCGTGCCGCCGGCGCCGCCGACGTTCGTGACGGTCGCGGTGCGCACGAGCCCGGAACCCTGGAGGTCCTGCTGCATCGCGCGGCCGGTCTGGTCCCAGCCCCCGCCGGGGTCGGCCGGGACGACGATCGCGAGCTCGTCGACCGACGCGGCGGCCTCGCCGGACGCGTCGCCGGAGCCGCCCGTCGTGGGGGCGCCGGGCTCGAGGCCCGAGCACGCGGCGAGACCGAGGACGAGTCCTGCGGCGAGCGTCGCGGTGAGAGCGTGCCGCGGGCTGACGGTGTGCCCGGAGCGCGGGCGGACGACGGATCGCATGTCTCCTCCTTGAGCGGGACCCGCAACGGCGCGGGCCTCACGACCTGATCCGGGGAGCCTAGGAGCGCGGGGCGGCACGGCGAGGGCTGCGGTCGTACTGGACGTTGTGGTCGATCCGGTGGTTGCGGTCGTTGTGGTCACGGCCGAGGCCCGGGTGCGGCGGACCTGGGGCACACTGGTGCGGTGGGTCGAGCAGTGTCGCTCCGGGTGCAGCTCCTCGTGCTGCAGGTCGCCATCGTGCTCCTTGTCGTGGCGTCGGCGGGGGCCGTCGCCTCGACCCTGCAGCACCGCCAGCTCCGCGACGCCTACCTCGACCGCATGACCGCGGTCGCGTTCTCCGTCGCGCGCCTGCCCGCGATCATCGACGCGTTCGACGACGACGACCCCGCCGCGACGATCCAGCCGATCGCGGAGGTCATCCGCGAGGCCTCCGACGTCACGTACGTCGTCGTCACGGACGACGAGGGCGTGCGGTACTCCCACCCGGACCCGACCCGCATCGGCGAGAGGGTCTCGACGGACCCGTCGGTCCCGCTCTCCGGCGAGGTGTGGACGGGCACGCAGACCGGCACGCTGGGCGAGTCGTGGCGCGTCAAGGTCCCGGTGTTCGGGCCCGAGGGCGACGTCGTCGGGACGGCGAGCGTCGGCATCCTCGAGTCCGACCTGGCCGACGACCTCGCCGACGACCTCGGGTGGCTGCTCGCGGCCCTCAGCGTCGCGGCGGCGCTCGGCGTGGTGTGCGCGGCGTTCGTGACGCGTGCCGTGCGCCGCCGCATCTTCCGGCTCGAGCCCGAGGAGATCGGCCGGCTGCTCGAGACGCGCGACGCGATGCTCCACGGCATCTCCGAGGGCGTCGTCGCGCTCGACCGCGACGGGACGGTCGTGCTCGTCAACGACGAGGCGCAGCGCCTGCTCGGGGTCGCGGCGGCCGACGCCGTCGGGCGGCCCGCGCACGACGTCCTCGACCCGCAGCTCCTCGCGCTCGTGCCCGACACCGCGGAGACGGCCGACGACCCCGACGTGCCCGCCGCCGGGCCCGAGGAGGGCGGCGCGCTCGTCCTCGCGGGCGAGCGCGTGCTGCTCGCGCGCGCCGACCGGGCCCGCGTCGACGGGCGCGCCGTCGGGACCGTGCTGCTCCTGCGCGACCACACCGAGCTGCACGCGCTCCTGCGCGACCTGGACGGCGCGCGCGGCCTCACCGACGCGCTGCGCGCGCAGTCCCACGAGTTCGCCAACAAGCTCCACGTCGTCTCGGGCCTGCTGGAGCTCGGGCAGGCCGACGAGGCCGTCGCGTTCATCGAGCGCGCCGGGCACGGCGGGCTGCTCACCGCGTCGGGCGTCGCGCCCGGCGTCCACTCCCCCGAGGTCGCGGCGCTGCTCCTGGTCAAGGCCACGACGACGCGCGAGCGCGGCTCGCGCCTCGAGGTGTCGCCGTCCGCGCACCTCGCCGCGCCCGCGGGGCCCGACGACGCCGCCCTGCACGGCGACGCCCTCACCGTGCTCGGCAACCTCGTCGACAACGCGGTCGACGCCGTCGGGGCCGGGGGCCGCGTCCGCGTGCTCGTGACCGACCGCGCGCCCGACGGCACGGGCCCGACGCCGGGCGACCGGGTGGTCGTCGTCGTCGAGGACGACGGGCCCGGCATCCCCGCGGGCTCGCGCGCCGACGTCTTCGCCGCCGGGTACACCACCAAGGCGGGCCCGCCCGGGCGCGGGATCGGCCTCGCCCTCGTACGGCGCGTCGCCGCGCGCCGCGGCGGGACGGTGGAGGTGACCACCTCCGTGCTCGGCGGGGCGCGCGTCGCGGTGGCCCTCCCCGCGCAGCCCGTCGACGCCGCCGCGGGCGCCCGGGCCCGGACGCCGGAGACGGCGTCGTGATCCCCGCCGGCCGCTCCCCCGCCCCCACCGGCGCGCCCACGGCGCCGCCGGGCGACCGGCTCCGCGTCCTCGTCGTCGAGGACGACCCGACGATCGCGCGCCTGCACCGCGGCTTCGTCGAGTCGCACCCGCGCTTCGTCGTCGTGGGCGAGGCGCGCACGGCGGCCGAGGCGCTGCGCGCGTTCGCCGTGCTCGACCCGGACGTCGTGCTGCTCGACATCTACCTGCCGGACGCGACCGGGCTGCACGTGCTGCGCCAGATCCGGCGCCGGCCGTCCCCGCCCGTCGACGTCGTCGCGACGACCGCCGCGCGCGAGCTGGAGAGCGTCCGCCAGGCCATGGCGGGCGGCGTGCAGCACTACCTCGTCAAGCCGTTCACGGCCGCGGCGCTGCGCGGCCGGCTCGACGAGGTCGCCCGTCTGCGCGACTCGCTGCGCACCGCGGGCGACGAGCTCGACCAGGACGCCGTCGACCGCCTCGTGCGGCGCGGGACGCCGGAGGCCGCGGCGCTGCCGAAGGGGCTGTCCGAGCGCAGCCTGCGGCTCGTCGTCGAGGCGCTCGCGGCGGCGTGCGCCGACGCGGGCGACGCGTCGGCGGGCGAGGTCGCCGCGCGGACCGGGATGTCGCGCGTGAGCGCGCGCCGCTACCTCGAGCACCTCGTCGCCACGGGGCGTGCCGACGTCGCGCCCCGGTACGGCGCGGCCGGGCGACCGGAGAACGGCTACCGGCCCGCCTGACCGGCGGGACCGCTGCGGGTCGCTGCGGGTCGCGCCCGCGACGCCGTACGGTGGGGCCCGTGCGCCTCGCGACCTGGAACATCAACTCCGTCCGTGCCCGCGTCGACCGGGCGGTCGCGTTCCTCGAGCGGACGGGGACCGACGTCCTCGCGCTCCAGGAGACCAAGTGCACGGACGCGCAGTTCCCCGTCGCGCCGTTCGAGGCGGCCGGGTACGAGGTCGCGCACGTCGGCGTGAACCAGTGGAACGGCGTCGCCGTCGTCTCGCGCGTGGGCCTCGACGACGTCGAGACGTCGTTCCCCGGGCAGCCCGCGTTCGGCGACAAGGTCGAGGCGCGCGCGCTCGGCGCGACGTGCGGGGGCGTGCGCGTGTGGAGCCTCTACGTGCCGCACGGGCGCGAGGTCGGCGACCCGCACTACGCCTACAAGCTGCGCTGGCTCGACGAGCTGCGCGCGCAGGCCGCGGGCTGGCTCGCCGCCGACCCGGCGGCGCAGGTCGCGCTCGTCGGGGACTGGAACGTCGCGCCGCTCGACACCGACGTGTGGGACGTCGCGTACTTCGCCGGGAAGACGCACGTCACCCCCGCCGAGCGGGACGCCTTCGCCGCGTTCGGCGCCGCCGGGTACACCGAGGTCACGCGCGAGGCGATCCCCGCCGAGCGCACCTACACCTACTGGGACTACCAGCGGCTGCGGTTCCCGCGGAACGAGGGCATGCGCATCGACTTCGCGTACCTGTCGCCCGCCGCCCGCGCGCGCGTCACGGGCGTGACGATCGACCGCGACGAGCGCAAGGGCAAGGGCGCGTCGGACCACGTGCCGGTCGTCGTCGACCTGGCGGGCTGACCTCCGGGGCGTCCGCCGTCGGGCTCGGGCCGCGGGTCCGAGCCGCGGGTTTGGGCCGGGCAGGGCGCGTCTCCTCGCTACGGTGTGTCCATGACGACGCCACCCGTCCCTCCGTACGGGTCCCCCGACGAGCCCGCCGACCCGTACGCCCCGCGGCGTCCGCACCAGCCGCCGCTCACGCCGTACCACCCGCCCACCGAGGACGCCCCCGCCGCGCCGGACGACGGCGGGTTCGTCGCTCCGTCGGGCGCCGGGGGCGGGTACGGGAGCACGCCGGGCGGCGGGAGCGGGTACGGGAGCACGTCGGGCGCCGGCGCCCCGTACGGCGCGCCGGCCGCGCCCGCCGGGTCCCCCTACGGCCCCGGCTCCCCCTACGCCCCTGGGGCGACGCCGTCGTACGGCGGGACGCCCGGGTACGCGGCGCCGCCCGGACCCGCGGCGTACCCGACACCGGGCTACGGGGGCTACCCGCCGCCGTACGGCGCGCCCTACGCGCCCCCGCCGCGGACCAACGGGCTCGCGCTCGCGTCCATGATCGTGTCGATCGCGAGCCTCGTGCTCTGCGCGGGCTTCCCCGGCCTCGTCGGCCTCGTGCTGGGCATCGTGGCGCTCAACCAGGTCATGCGCGACGGCACGCGCGGGCGCGGTTTCGCGGTGACCGGGATCGTCGTCGGCGCGGTCGGCACGGCGTTCGCGATGCTCGTGGTCCTCGCCGGCACGCTCGGGGACTCGGCACCGTGAGCGACGACGACCTCTTCGCCCCGCCCGGCGACGCCGCGTCCGGGCCCTCGGGACGCCTGCCCGTCCCGCCCCCCTCGGGAGCGCCCGGGGCCGCGGAGCCTCGCGCCGCGGAAGCCGGCGCGCCCCGGCCCGGCCCGACGCCGCACGGCCCCTCCGGTGCGACGGCACCCGTGCCGCCGCCCGGGCCCGGGGACCGGCCCGGCTTCGCCCCCGAGACGTACTACGCGCCCGGGTGGCAGCCCGCAACGCCCGGCGTCGAGCCGCTCGCCGTCGCGAGCGTGCCCGCGGGCGTGGTGCTCGGGCCGGTCGGGGTCGGCCTCGGCGCCGCGGCCCTGTCGCGCGTCCGCTCCCGCGGCACCCGCGGACGCGGCCTGGCCGTGACCGGGATGGTGCTCGGCGCCGTCGCGACGCTCGGATGGGTGGTGGGCGGGATCGCCTGGTGGCAGGGCGAGCAGGCGCGCACGCCGCTCGCGGGCGACGTGGACGCACCCCGCACGGTGAGCGCGGTGCAGCTCGTGCTGGGGACGTGCCTCGACGAGCTCCCGCCCGACGGCGAGGTGTCGCGCGTGCGCGCCGTCCCGTGCGCCGACGAGCACCGTGCGCAGGTCGTCGGGCGCACCGACATGGGCGCGGACGAGGTCTGGCCCGGCCAGGACGCCGTGGACCGCCGCGTGGCGCGCGTGTGCACGCCCGAGACCCTCGGTCCGGATGCCCCGGAGGACGTGCGGCTCGTGGTGTGGGCACCGACCGAGGCGTCGTGGCGCGGCGGCGACCGCACCGGGCTGTGCCTGGCGAGCAGCGAGGCCCCGCTCCCGGCGGACCTGATCGGTTGACGTCCCGGGCGGACCGCGCCGTCAGCGTTCGGCGTCGGACAGCACGAGGCGCAGGTACGCGCGCAGGTCCGCGGCCATGTCGACGCGCTCGGGCCGCGGGCGGTCGAGGGACAGCAGCCACTGGACCTGCAGACCGTCCATGAGCGCGACGAGCTGGCGGGCCGCGACCTCCGGCTCGACGCCGTCGCGCAGGCCGCCCGACCGGGCGCGCCGGGACAGCTGCTCGCCGATGCGCGCGACGGTGGACTCGTAGCGCTCGACGAAGTACGCGTGCGCCGGGTGGTCGGGCGACGTCGCCTCGGCCGCGAGCGCCGTGAACAGCTCGACGATGGGCCTGCGCAGGGCGTTGCGCTCGACGAGCCGCACGAGCGCGTCGAAGAAGTCGGTCCCGCGCGCGAGGTCCTCCTCGAGGTCGGCGCGGTCGACGGTCTCCCGGTGGTCGAGCACCGCCTCGAGGAGCGCCGCCTTCGTCGGGAAGTGGTGGAGCAGCCCGGGGTGGGACATGCCGACGCGGGACGCGAGCTCGCGCAGCGACGCGGCGTGGAAGCCGACCTCGCCGAAGAGCACGACGGCCGCCTGGAGGATCTCCTCACGCTTGGCGCGTCCCTTCGCGTACCCGCGGGCGGGGTCGGGCGCCGCGGCGCGGCGGGAGCCCGTGGGGTCCTGCCCGGCGCCGATGGCCGCGCTCGTCATGGCACTGCTCCGTCCGTCGTCCGACGAGGGCACACCCTACCGACCGCGGTGCGGCCCGGCGGGGTGCCCGCGCCCGGGCGGAGGAGGTTCAGGGTGCGGGGGCGAGCGTCGGGGCGGGCTCGTCTGCGCTCGACGACGGCCCGGGCACCGCGACCGACGGCCGGTCGGCGGAGGGCGTCGGCGCAGGCTCGGCCGGGGGCGTCGGGCCAGGTCCGGTGGGGTCCTCGACGTCGGGCGGCGCGGCCCGCAGGGCTTCGGCGGTCGCCGCGGTGACGGTGCCGTCGGGCGTGAGGCCGTGCGCCTTCTGGAACGACCGCAGCGCGGTGCGCGTGGCGTCGTCCATCGTCCCCGTGACGGCGACGTCGGCACCGTGCACGCGGAGCCGCTCCTGGACCCACGAGACGGACGCCGTGCCGGGGTCGGTCGTCGGGGAGGGCGTGGGGGTGGGCGCGGTCGGTCCCGGGGTCGGCTCGGACGCGGTGGGAGCGGGCGCGGGCTCGGTGGTGGGCGAGGGCGCGCCGGGCGCGGCCTGCTCTCCCGGGCCGCTCGCGGACGGGCGCGGGGACGGGGCCGGGCGCGCGTCGTCGGACGTGCCGTCCGCCGCGTCGGGCGGAGGGATGCGGGTCACCTCGGGGCGGGGGGTGTCGGGGCGCGGCGTGACCGCGGGGACCGCGTCCTCGCCGTTCGCGCCGCCCTCGGCGGAGACCCCGCCGACGACGACCGCCTCGCCACCGCCCGTCGCGGCACCGACCATGCCCGCGACGGCGACGACGAGCGTCACCGCCCCGGCGCCGGCGGCAACCGTGACCCACGGCGTGGCGGTGCGGCGCGCGGGCCGCTGGAGGGGGGCGGTGCGGTCCCGCTCGGCGGGTCCGGACCGGTCGTGGCGTCGGCGCACGTCGCCTCCTTCCGGGGCTGTCGTGGGGGCGGACGGCGCGACACGCTGCCCACCAGGGCGATCGGGTGGACGTCCACCCTGCCCCATCCCGGCTCGTGTGTCACGCCCGACGCCCTCACCTGCGGCGATGCCCACCAGGGCTCCCCCGGTCCAGCGGTGCGGCGCCACGCCTCCGACGGAGGTCGCAACGCAGGTTCCGCCCTGCGCCGCAAGACCCGGCGGGGGCCCGCGCGACAGCCTGGTGGGGCACCGCACGGGAGGCCCGTGCGGGACGCACGAGGGAGGGACCGGCATGACCACCATCCACGTCTCCGGGCTGCGCAAGGCGTACGGGGCGTTCGACGCCGTGCACGACGTGACGTTCACCGCCGCGCCGGGCCGCGTCGTCGGGCTGCTCGGCCCGAACGGCGCCGGCAAGACGACCACGCTCCACGTCCTGCTCGGGCTCGCGGCCCCGACCGCGGGCACCGCGACGTTCGACGGCCGCACGTTCGCGGACCTGGCGCACCCGGCCCGCACCGTCGGCGCGCTGCTCGACGCGGGCGGCCTGCACCCGGGACGCACGGGCCGCGACCACCTGCGCGTGCTCGCGTCCGCCGGCCGGATCCCGGCGCGTCGCGTCGACGAGGTGCTCGCGCTCGTCGGCATGACCCCCGCCGCAGACCGCCGTGTCCGGACGTACTCGCTGGGGATGCGGCAGCGCGTCGGGATCGCGGCCGCGCTGCTCGGCGACCCGGAGGTCCTCGTCCTCGACGAGCCCGCCAACGGTCTCGACCCCGCCGGGATGCGCTGGCTGCGCGACCTCGTCCGCGCGTTCGCCGACGACGGCGGCACCGTGCTCCTCGCGAGCCACGTGCTGTCCGAGGTGCGGCAGGTCGCGGACGACCTCGTCGTCGTCGGGCAGGGACGCGTCGTCGCGGAGGGGCCGCTCGACGAGCTGCTGCACGGGGAGTCCCTCGAGGACTTCTACCTCGACCTGACCGCCACGACCGAAGGGGTGCGCTGATGTACCGCGCCGAGATGCTCAAGCTCCGCACGACCCGCGCGACGTGGGTCGTCGCGGCCGTCGCCGTCGCCGGGATGCTCGTCGTCCAGGCCTTCACCCTGCTCCTCCCCACGATCCTGCGCAGCGCCGACGCGGTCGGCGGCGGCACGACCGTCGGGCTCCAGGCCCCGCCCGAGATGGTGGCCGAGCTCGCGCCGGACCTCGGCGCGCTCGCCGACGTCTCGCAGCCCGCGTTCCAGCGCTCGATGCTCGACCTCCTCGGCACCGGCCTCGGCGGCTCCGGCTCCGTCGGCGTCGCGACCGTGTGCATGCTCCTGCTCGGCGTGCTCGCCGTGACGACCGACTTCCGCACGGGCGGCATCGTGCCCACGGCGCTCGTCCAGCCGTCGCGGCTGCGCATCCTCGGCGCGAAGGCGGGCGCGACCGCGACCGTCGCGCTCGGCGTGGGCGTCGTCCTCGCCCTCCTGGGCGCCCTGGGCCTGCTCGTCGCGATCGTCACGACGCCGGGCGCGGGCCTCGCGCTCGGCCCGGGCGACGTCCTCGGCGTCTGGGCCCGCGGGCTCGCGGTGCTCGTCCTGCTCGCGTGGCTCGGGCTCGGCATCGGCACCCTCGTGCGCGGCCAGGTCGCGGGCGTCGTCACGGTCGCCGCGCTCGCGCTCGCCGAGCCGATCGTCCGCGGCGCGGTGACGCTCCTGTCCGGCGGCGACTCGGCCGCGGCCGAGTGGCTCCCGCTCGGGCTGGGCGCGCTCGCGTCGACCGGCGGGTCCGCCGCGACGCTCCTCGGCGGCGCGGCCTCGCTCGGCGCGCTCGCCGCCCTCACCGGGCTCGCGGCCTGGGCCGCGGTCCTGCTCGGCGGGGGCGCCGTGAGCCTGCGCCGGCGCGACCTCGTCTGACCACAGCCCGTCCGGCTCCCGACGCGACGACCCGGTCGTCCACAGGCCGGGAGCCGCACGGCGCCGTCGGCCCGCCCGCCCCGTAGGGTGGGCGGGCCCGACGGCGCACCCCGTCCCCGCACCCGTCGCCCGTTGGAGGAGGACCGTGACCGAGACCCTGCGCCGCGCGCTCGACCGGGTCGGCGTCCGCACCGACACCGGCCGCGACGCCGTGCTGGCCGGTGTGGTCGCCCTCGCGACCGTCGTGCTGTTCCTCGGCATCGAGCGCGTCCTCGCGACGGAGGTCGGGGCCACGTTCGGCGCGCCGGGGGAGAGCCTGATCAGTCCGGGCGTGCGCGCGACCGTGCTCGCGCTCGTCGTCGGCCAGGCCGCGGCGCTCGTGCTCCGCCGTCGGGCGCCGCTGGTCTGCCTCGCGCTGACCGTCGTCGCGCAGGTGGCGATCACCGCCCTCCTGCCGCCGTACGTCGGGTTCCAGGCCCCGGCGACGCTCGTCGCCGCCTACTCCGCCGGGGCCTACGCGCCCCGCCGCGCGCGCCTCGGGGCGCCGGCGCTCGCGGCGCTCGCGCAGGTCCTGCTCGTCTTCGCGCTCGGCGGGTTCGGTGTCCCCGCCGGGGCCGGGCCCGCGCAGCACGCGCTCCAGGTGGGGGGCTCGCTGCTCTCGGCAGTCCTCACGTTCGTGGGCGCGGCGCTCGTCGGCTCGTACGTCGCGACGCGGCGCGAGCTCGTCGCCGAGCTGCGCGACCGCGTGGTGCGCGCCGAGCGCGAGCGCGAGGCGCTCGCCGCGCAGGCGGTGCTCGAGGAGCGTGCCCGCATGGCGCGCGAGCTGCACGACGTCGCGGCCCACCACCTCTCGGGCATCGTCGTGCAGGCGTCCGCGGCGGAACGGCTCGTCGACGCCGACCCGGAGCGCGCCAAGGAGTCGGTGCGCTGGATCCGGTCGCAGGGCCGCGAGACCCTCGACGACCTGCGCCTCGTGGTCGGCATCCTGCGCGGGCGCGACGACGAGGGCGACGAGCGCGAGGCCCCGCAGCCGACGCTCGCCGACCTCCCCGCGCTCCTCGAGACGGCGCGCGCGGCGGGCACGACGGTCACCGTCGAGACCGAGGGCGAGCCCTGGGAGCCCGCGCCCACCGCGCAGATCGCCGTCTACCGCGTGCTGCAGGAGGCGCTCGCCAACGCGCGGCGGCACGCACCCGGGCGACCGGTCGCGGTGCGGCTCGCGTGGAGCCCGGCGGCCGTCGTCGTCACCGTGCGCAACCCCGCCGGTCGCGTCGCTCCCCCGCAGGACGCGCGACCGGGCCACGGCCTCGTCGGGATGCGCGAGCGCGCGGCCGTGCTCGGCGGCACGCTCGACGCGCGGCGCACGCCCGACGGCGCGTGGCTCGTCCGGCTGACCGTCCCCCGCGCGCCCGCGCGCGACCCCCGCACCCCCGCCCAGGAGGCCTCGTGACACGCGTCGTGCTGGTGGACGACCAGGCCGTCGTCCGCGCCGGTTTCACCGTCATCCTCGAGAGCGAGGGCCTGGAGGTCGTCGGCGAGGCGTCGAACGGCGCGGACGCCGTGCGGGTCGCGCGCCGCGAGCGCCCCGACGTCGTGTGCATGGACGTGCGCATGCCCGGCGGCGACGGCATCACGGCGACGCGCGCGCTCGCCGGGCCCGACGTCACGGACCCGGTGCCCGTCCTCGTGGTGAGCACGTTCGACCTCGACGACTACGTGTTCGGGGCGCTGGAGGCCGGGGCGAGCGGGTTCCTGCTCAAGGACGCGGAGCCGGAGGTGCTCGTGGACGCCGTCCGCCGCGTCGCGTCGGGCGACGGCCTCGTGGACCAGTCGCTCACGCGCCGCGTGCTCGGCGAGTTCGCGCGGCGTCGTGCCCCGGTGTCGCGGGACGACGACGCGGCCGCGCTCCTCACGCCGCGCGAGCTCGACATCGTGACGCTGCTGTGCCGGGGGTCGTCGAACGCGGAGATCGCGACGGCGCTGTTCCTCGAGCCGAGCACCGTGAAGTCGCACCTGAGCCGGGCCATGACGAAGACGGGCGCGCGCGACCGCGTGCAGCTCGTCGTCTGGGCGTTCCGGCACGGGATCGTCGACCCGGCCGCCTGACCTCAGCCCACCGGCCGCGGGACCGCGAACCGGGCGTGCACCGGCGCGGCGACGTGCACGAGCGGCGGGTCCGCGGGGGGCAGCCCGAGGCGGTCGAGCAGGTCGGTGTCGAGGACGTCGAGGGTTCCGCGTCGCAGGGTCCACGGCTCGTGCACGACGGGGAACCGCCACAGCCGCCCGGCCCGCGCGCCGTACGCGGACCACCGTGCCGTGAGCCACCGCACGAGGCCCGACGACGCGTCCACCTCCTCGTGCGCGCGCACCTCGGCGTGCAGGGAGAGGTCGCGCAGCCCCGGGTGCTCGTGCGGCACGCGCAGGGGCCCGCGGCCGTCGGACCGGAACCGGTAGCGCACCGCGGACGGTGCCCCGGCCCGGTCGCCGCGCGCGTGCACCGCCGCGCGGGTCGGGTGGTACGGGACGCCGGCCGCGCGCGTCGCGGCGACGAACGCGCGCGACGTCGCCCACAGGCCGAGGAACCACACGCCCTCGGCGCCCGCACGGTCGCGCACGTACACGCGGACGTTGAGCTCGGGGAACGTCGACCACGCGCCCAGCGGCGGCAGCGGCGGGACCCGGACGCCCGCCATGCGGAACGGGACCACCCCGAGCCACGTCGTCCCACCCGCCTGCTGCACGGTGAGGCCGGGCGGGAGCCAGCCCTGCACGACGGCCGGGTCGACGGGCCAGTGCAGGAACGTCAGGTCCTCCCAGCGCTGGGCGTTCACCACGACCCGCGGTGTCGGGTGCGGCGACGCACCGGGTACGGGCACGACCGGACGCTCGGGCGGTCGTGGGCTCATGGCCCTACGGTGCTCCCCCGCGCCCACCCTCGCACGAGGTCAGCGCACCGGTCAGAGCACCTGGTACAGCGCACCCTGGACGAGCCCGCCCACGATGCCGAAGAGCGCGGACGCGCCGAGCGCCGTGCCGGCTGCCGCGAGCGCGGTGCCCGGCTGGCGTCGCACGAGCGCGACGGTGCCGGTGACGGTCGCGACGAGCGCGAGCACGCCCGTCAGCGCGCCCCGCACGAGCTGGAGCAGGCCCACCGCCGTGGGGTCGTACCCCGACGACAGCACGAGCGGGAGCGCCAGCGACGCGAGCCCGCCGGCCAGCACGGTGACGACACCGGCGACGAACGCGGTGACGGCCGACGGCGAGCGCCGTGCGGGAGGAGGGGACGAGGTGCCGTACGCGGCGGGCGGCGACCAGGTCTCGGGGCCGGGCTGGGGAGCGCTCATGCGCACATCGTGCCCGAGGGACGGCACCCGCGACAGGGGCGTCGGCGGGCCGCGGAGCAGTCCGTTCGCTCAGCGGTTGCCGGGAGCGCCGCGCGTGAGGTCCTCGGACTCCTCGGGGTGGTAGACGCACACGTGCAGGGCGTCCGGCCGCACGCTGACGTCGAGGCGCTCGTCCGGATCGATGACGTCGCCGTCGAGCTGGCGGGGCTGCGGCCGGTCGGACACGACCGACACCTCACACCCCCGCACGACCTCGCGGCTCGGCACCCGGCTCTTGCCGCGCACCACGCCCCACAGGAGCTGGACCCAGTGCTTGAGGTTCCGGGGCGCGAAGATCGCGACCTCGAGCTGGCCGTTGTCGGGTTCCGCGTCCGGGAGGAGGTTCGTCCCGGCCTGGAGCCGCCCGACGTTCCCGATGACCACGGTGCGTGCCCGGCGCCGACGCGTCCGCCCGTCGACGGTGACCTCGACGTGCATCTCGTCGTCGGCGAGGTGCTTGAGCGCGGAGAAGACGTACGCGATCGAGCCCGCGCGGGCCTTGAGCGCCGTCGGCGCGTCCTGCATCATCGCGGCGTCGAGGCCCATGCCCGCCATGATCGCGAACGTCTGCCCGTCGGCCACCCCGACGTCGATCGTGCGCCGGCCGCCCCGCAGCACGAGCCGGATCCCCTCCTCGGCGTCCGACGGGACCCCGAGGTTGGCGGCGAGCAGGTTCCCCGTGCCGCCCGGCAGGATCGCCAGCGCGGCGTCGGTGCCCGCGAGCCCCTCGACGACGGCGCGGACCGTGCCGTCGCCGCCGCTCACGAAGACCACCTCGGCGCCGTCCTCGACGGCCTGGCGCGCCTGTCCCGTCCCCGGGTCCTCGGCCGTCGTCTCGAGCCACGCGGGCTCGGGCCACCCGGCGTCCGTGAGGCGCGCGACGATGAGCTCGCGCAGCGCGTCGAGCCCCTCGACGCGGTTCGGGTTGACGATGACCGCGGAGCGGCGCGGGACGTCGTCGGGCCGCCGCTGCGCGGAGGTGGTCGCGGAAGAGGTCGTCTCGTCGGTCGGCACGGACCGAGTATGTCCTGGCGGCGCGCTGTCCGCCCGGGCTCCGGCCGAGACTGCTCGTTGACGAACGGGAGCCGGGTGGTGGGACGGGCTGCGGCCTATCGCTCCTTGAAATAGCGGAAGAGGTGCTTCTCTCGCGTGGTGAGGACGGCGGTCTGGGCGCCGAGGAAGGTGCCGACCGCGCCGGCGGCCAGGGACCGCGCGCCCGTGGCCCAGGTCTCGATGCCGAGGTCAGGGTTCTCCCAGGCGGCGACCCACCACAGTGCGGTGGCGGCGACGGTGGTGGCGGCGAGTGTCCACGCGAGCGTCTCGAGCAGGGCCTGCCAGGCGAGTGCAGGTCGCGGGACGCGGGCGTGCAGGGCGGCGGCGAGCTCGAGGCGACGGGAGCGGATCGCGGTGTAGCCCAAGGCGATCCCGACGGCGAGCGCGGCGACCGGGGCATGCCGGGTCAGGCGCTCGGCGAGCAGGGCCGGCGCGTCATAGCTGGTGCCGAGGCGAGCGTTGAGCTGGCTCTGGGTGGGCCTGGTCTCACCGGACGGGTCGGGCACGAGAGCGGTGCGTAGGTAGGCGGCCGTGGTCGCATCGGCGGGCCAGATCTCGGCCCAGCACGCGTCGAAGGACCCGGTGGCCGGTACCGGGGCGAGCAAGGTGTAGCCGAGCGTGCGGACCCGGCCGTCGTCGGGGTAGGGATAAACGCCCGCGACGACGGCCGTCCCCGTACTGGTCGCGATCTGGTCGCCAGCGCGGATGCCGAGCGCCTCTGCGAGATCGCTCGCCAGCCACACGCCGGAGGCGGTCGTGGCCGACGGGTCGAGCACGCGCGCCAGGCCGGGAGTGATCTCGTAGGTGGAGAGTTCTGACCCCGGGAGGTTCAGAGCACGAACCGGCTCGCCCGCACGCAGCGCTCCGGCGGCGCGCACCCCGGCGATCTGGGTCAGCGCCTCGCATCGCGCCGCGTCCACGTGTTCGGGCGACTCGAGCACCTGCACGCTCGCGCCGGCGTCGCGGAAGTCCTGCGCGCCGCGCACTACGTCGACCACCGCACGCGCATCCACCGCGGCGAGCACGCCGACGGCGAGCAGCAGTACGACGGCGTACGGCGCCGCGCGTGTGGTGCCGGTCAGGACGTTGCGCCACGCTTCGGACATCGTCGACGCAGCCCGCATCGACCGACGACCGCGCGGCGGGGTCTGGTCGGGTATCCCAGCGGGCGTGGAGGCAGGCACGTTCGTGGGCGGAGCCGTCGCTGCGGGCGGGGTGGTGGTCATCCCGCCCCTCCGTCCCGCTGCGCCGCGAGGCGGGACGTCTCCTCCTGGTGGTCCGCGAGATCGACGATGCGCGTGCACGCGTCGCGCGTGTTCGGGTCGTGCGTCGCGACGACGACGATCGAGGACTGCTGCGCGATCCCCTCGAGGACATCGTTCACGGTCCCGGCGGTCGCGAGATCGAGCTGCGCGGTCGGTTCGTCCACGAGCAGCAGGTCCGGAGCGATCGCGACCGCACGCGCGAGCATGAGCCGCTGCGCCTCTCCGCCCGACAGCGCGCGGAAGGGCCGGCCCGCGACCGGCGCGAGCGCGAACCGGTCCAGGACCTCCAGCGCCTGGGTCTCCGCGTCGCGGCGTCGGGCCCCCCGTGCCAGCAACGGCAGCACCACGTGGTCCAGGGCCGCCCGCCCTGCCACCCCGTGCGGATTCTGGAACACCCAGCCCGTGTGATCGACCCCGACCCGCTCGATCGTGCCCGCCCGAGGCGTCACCCAGCCTGCGAGCAGGCTGAGCAGCGTGGACTTGCCCGAGCCCGACGGGCCGACCAGTCCCACGACCTCACCTGGTCGCAGCACCATGTCCAAGCCTGTAAACAGGGTGCGCGTCCCGTCGAACGCGTGAGACAAACCGGACGTGCGCACGTACTTGGCTTTCGGCGCTCCTGCGTCTGGGCTCCCTCGGCCCGCTCTGCGCGGCCTCATGCGCACGATGACTGCCCCTGTTGCGGCGTGAGGTCGACGACGGACGGCGCAGCGCCGTCGAACGTCACCAACGTCTGCCCCAAGGACGACGACACCACCGTCACCGGCCGGGGGCTACCGTCTCCCACGACACACCCCGAACTGCCCGAAAGCGCGAACAACGCGCCCGGGGGCACCACCGCCACGTCCAGCGGCTCGGCCAGCACGTACTCCAGCGTCACCGGCTCCGAGCCCTCCGAACGCTGCCACGCCTCGAGCTCCGGGCCTCGTTGCACCTCCTCCAGGAACGTCGGGTCCGTCACCACGCCGCCCTCGCCCACCGGCGCGGTCAGCTCTCCGTACCGCACCACCCGCGCACCCGGGGCGCCGTCCCTGACCGAGTCAGCGAGCTGCAACGACGACAGCCCGCCTGCAACGGTCATGAACGACTCGTCGCCCGCGACCGTGCCCAACGGCGCCCCGCACTCCGCCACCGCCACCGACGGCGCCGGCAACCACAGCACGGACGCCGCCGGAAGGTCATCCGACGGCTCTGCAGCCCCCGCTTCCTCGAACAGACGCGCCACCGCCGTCTTCGTCGCGTCCCCATACTCCCCGTCCGCACGAACAGGGAACCCGATCCGCGCGAGCTCGGCCTGGAGCGCACGCACGTCGTCACCCTCCGCGCCCGGGGCGAGGTCACGCCACAGCGGGATCGACGTCGCCAGCGCCAGAACCGGCCGGTCGTCGATCGTCACGGGGCTCGATCCCGACTCGATCACCCCACCCGGCACGCACGACGACGCCGTCACCCGACCCGAGCCCGCCAACGACAGCGGCGTATCCTGCGCGACCTGCGGCGTCACCTTCACCCGCCGCATGTCGTCGAATGCCTGCGACGAGACCGGCGCCGTAGCCACCGCCTCCGGCGACCGTACGCTCTGCGGCACACGATCCGGCGCCAGAACCACACCTGCGGCCACGCCACCCGCAAGAAGCGTCACCACGCCCAGCATGATCGTGGCCACCGTGACCCCGGGCCCGTCACGCTTGCTCACCGTCATCACCCCTGCATTTCTTCGAACCCAGGCACTCCGAGAGGTTCCTGCCTGGATCAGTCCTTCGCGAGATCGACGACCAGCGAGCGGTCGCGGTCCATCACCACGACGACGGGACCACGCGAGCCGACCGAGCGATCGGCAAGATCCACGACCCTCTCGAGCGCTTCATCGGACGTCGGCTCGATGATGCACTCCGGTTCCGAGTCGGCGTCGAAGACGTACGTCCATCCGCGCTCCGGCTCGCCCCCGCACGATCCGACAAACTCGTAGACGACGAACACGGGCCTCCCCAGGGCCTGCCCCCACTCGCGGGAGAAACCGATCGGGACATCGTTGAGCGACTCGTCGATCGCCCGATCTCGGACCACCCCGTCAGACGCAAAACCCTCGGGCAGCACGACTGTCCGAACATCTGCTGCGTCCGCGAGCTCACGGCTCTCCTCGAGAGTCAGCGGAGGGACGGTCGGACGGGGCGTGCACGCCCCCGCGAACGCGACGGCACAGGCGACGAGCAGCGATACCGCGGCACGGCGGGCACCTCTTCTCACGAGTCCGGATTCCTCATGCAGCGCACTTCCCATGCATCCGGCTCAAGCCCGTCGAAAGCCCCCTCATCGATCTCACGGACGACGTCGTCGGCAGAGTAGTCGGCCCCTCGCACGCCATGCCGGATCATGCACTCCGCGGCGGCGGTGGTCACGTCCTCGTCCTGAGGATTCCCGAGGACAGCCGCATAGAGGGGCTCGATGAGCGCTGTCGTCCCGGTCTCGCACTCTGCGAGGATCGAGTCCGCGCCTCGGGACTCCGCTTCGTCCTCGAACGGTCCGAGCCGATACCGGTCACCGAGAGCTTCCACCGGGACGCCACGGTCTTCCAAGCACGCGACGAGTCGGCTCCGAGCCTCGACCATCTCCGCGTCCGAGATGGTTCCGTCGCGCAGCACGCCCCGTTCGAAATCGGACGTCGATGCCTCGTATGCAGCATCGAACTCTGCTGCGTACGGGCCCTCCTGCCCGGCGTTCTGGGAACAGCCGGACAGGAGAGCAACCGCAGCGACGACGGTCGACAACCATCGTCCCGGCACCGTCATACGATCACGGCACCTTCCACCCGCTGGTTTGATTGCGGTCCCACACCTGGCCGTAGTTCGCGACTCTCCAGGACGACGAGTAACGACTCGTCTCGGACAATGTGTGCCAGTAGGCGATGTCCTGGAACACCCCACCGTTGGTGGTGCGAGAGTCGAACCGCGCACGTGTCAGTCCACAGTTTCCACGAAAGGTCTCGGTGTATGTCGCCCAGTCGTAGATCTGGAAGTGGCAGCCGTTGATCCCGGGTGTCGCCGCAGCTGTGACAGGCACTGCCACCACCGCACCGATCACGAGCTGACGCCGCAATGGCTGAGACCAATCTTCGCGTCATCGCGATTTCCCCTGTCTTGGCGCCCCCCCCCTGGGCGGCTGGCACGAGGATTGCACGCCAGTGCGCGCGCCACAAGACCTAAATCTGAGGTGCTAACAAAGAGCCGCCGGGGACGCGGACGGGCAGCGTTACCTGGGACGGCGCGACTCCCCGGGGGTCGCCTCTGGCGAGCCATGGACGTGACGCATCGTGACCGTGATGACGGACCGGGTGCGCAAAGGTCCGCGTGAACGCGCGAATCGAGGATCAGGATGCCTCCCGGCGCCGGTCCGGGGGGCTACGGACGTCGTCCCGGGCACCCGGCCGCACCCGCTCCTCAAGGCTCGAGAGCGCCGCCCTTGCCGCAGGGCGGGCAGGGCACGACCCCGCCCCAGGCCACGTGCCAGCCGTTCGACGACGGCACGTGGCGCGGGGCAGCCGAGCGGGATATCAGGCCGTGAGGATCTCCGTGCTGAGGACGAGGCCGTCGCCCTCGGGGTCGCGGTCGACCCGCACGACGTCGCCGTCGGCGACGTCGCCCGAGAGCAGCATCCGCGCGAGGCGGTCGCCGATCTCGCGCTGCACGAGGCGGCGCAGCGGGCGCGCCCCGTACGCCGGGTCGAAGCCCTCGAGCGCGAGCCACTCGCGGGCGGCCGTCGTCACGTCGAGCGTGATGCGCCGGTCCGCGAGGCGCCGGCCGAGCGCGGCGACCTGGATGTCGACGATCCGGCCGAGCTCCTCGATCGTCAGCGGCTCGAACACGATGACGTCGTCGAGCCGGTTGAGGAACTCGGGCTTGAAGGACGCCCGCACCGTGCTCATGACGGCCTCGCGCTTCTCCGCGTCGTCGAGCATCGGGTCGACGAGGAACTGCGAGCCGAGGTTCGACGTCAGCACGAGGATGACGTTGCGGAAGTCGACCGTGCGGCCCTGGCCGTCGGTGAGACGGCCGTCGTCGAGCACCTGCAGCAGGATGTCGAAGACCTCGGGGTGCGCCTTCTCGACCTCGTCGAGCAGCACGACCGAGTACGGCCGACGCCGGACGGCCTCGGTGAGCTGGCCGCCCTCCTCGTAGCCGACGTACCCGGGGGGCGCGCCGACGAGCCGGGCGACCGAGTGCTTCTCGGAGTACTCGGACATGTCGATGCGCACCATGGCGCGCTCGTCGTCGAAGAGGAAGTCGGCGAGCGACTTCGCGAGCTCCGTCTTGCCGACGCCCGTGGGGCCGAGGAAGAGGAACGAGCCCGTGGGGCGGTCCGGGTCGGCGACGCCCGCGCGCGAGCGGCGGACGGCGTCGGACACGGAGCGGACGGCGGCCTGCTGGCCGATGAGGCGCTCCCCGATGGCCTCCTCCATGTGCAGGAGCTTCTCGCTCTCGCCCTGGAGCATGCGGCCGGCGGGGATGCCCGTCCACGCGGACACGACCTCCGCGATCTCGTCGGCGCCGACCTTGTCCGCGATCATCGGAGCTGCCTCGGGGCCGGACGCGGCGAACGCGTCGTCGGCCTGCTCGGCCGCCTCGGCCTCGTCGAGCTCGCGCTGCACCTGCGGGATCTCGCCGTACTGCAGCCGGCCCGCGGTCTCGAGGTCGCCCTCGCGGATCGCGCGCTCGACCTGGACGCGCAGCTCGTCGAGCTTCGCGCGCAGCTCGCCGACGCGGTTGTGGCCCGCCTTCTCGGCCTCCCACCGCGCGGTGAGCGCGGCGAGCTCCTCGCGACGGTCCGCGAGGTCGGCGCGCAGCTTCTCGAGCCGTTCGAGCGACGCGGGGTCCGTCGACTCGGACAGCACGACCTCCTCCATCTCGAGCCGCGTGACGGCGCGCTGCAGCTCGTCGATCTCGATCGGCGAGGAGTCGAGCTCCATGCGCAGGCGCGACGCCGCCTCGTCGACGAGGTCGATCGCCTTGTCCGGGAGCTGGCGCCCGGTGATGTACCGGTCGGAGAGCGACGCCGCGGCGACGAGCGCGGAGTCGGCGATCGTCACCTTGTGGTGCGCCTCGTACCGCTCCTTGAGCCCGCGCAGGATCGCGACGGTGTCCTCCACCGAGGGCTCGCCGACGAACACCTGCTGGAACCGGCGCTCGAGCGCCGGGTCCTTCTCGATGTACTCGCGGTACTCGTCGAGCGTGGTCGCGCCGACGAGGCGCAGCTCGCCGCGCGCGAGCATCGGCTTGAGCATGTTGCCCGCGTCCATGGCGCCCTCGCCGCCCGCGCCCGCCCCGACGACCGTGTGCAGCTCGTCGATGAACGTGACGACCTCGCCGTCGGAGGACTTGATCTCCTCCAGGACGGCCTTGAGGCGCTCCTCGAACTCGCCGCGGTACTTCGCGCCCGCGACCATGCTCGCGAGGTCGAGCGACACGAGGCGCTTCCCCTGGAGCGAGGTCGGGACGTCGCCCGCGACGATGCGCTGGGCGAGACCCTCGACGACGGCGGTCTTGCCGACGCCCGGCTCGCCGATGAGCACCGGGTTGTTCTTGGTGCGGCGGCTGAGCACCTGCACGACGCGCCGGATCTCGGAGTCGCGACCGATGACGGGGTCGAGCTTGCCCTCGGCGGCGCGCGCCGTGAGGTCGGTCCCGTACTGCTCCAGCGCCTTGTAGGTGCCCTCCGGGTTGGGGCTCGTCACGCGCGCGCTCCCGCGGACGGCGGGCAGCGCGGAGCGCAAGGCCTCGGCGGTCGCGCCGGCCTGCTGGAGGATCGTCGCGGCCTGCGACGACCCGGCCGCGATGCCGAGGAGCAGGTGCTCCGTCGAGACGTACTCGTCGCCGAGCGCCTGGGCCTCCTTCGCGGCGGCGTCGAGGGCCGCGGACGTGGCGCGCGACGGCGTCGGCTGCGCGACGGCCGAGCCGCTCGCGGTGGGCAGCGCGACGAGCGCCGCGCGCACCTTCTGCCCGACGGCCTGCTTGTCCGCGCCGACGGCGTCCAGGAGCCCGACGGCGACACCGCCCTCCTGCGTGAGCAGCGCGGCCAGGAGGTGGGTCGGCTCGAGCTGCGGGTTGCCGGCGGCCGACGCGGTCTGGATCGCCTCGCCGATCGCCTGCTGCGACATCGTGGTGAACTTCGTTTCCATAGGTGCTCCGATGTGATGCCTCGAAAATCTGGTCTGGCCAGTGGAACGACTCCTAAGTTGAGTGTATTCCGCTCAACTTCGTTCGGCACTCCCGGACGACCGCTCGCCGTCCTCGCACGCCCTCGGAGCGGATGAAGTCCGGCCGCATTCCGTCTCAAATCGGCATCGACCCTCGCCCCGGGCGACGATCCGAGACATGCTGGGCGGGTGAACTCCTCACCCTTGCGCAGACGACTCGGCCTCGGCGCCCTCTTCGCCACCCTCGCACTGTTCCTCGCGGGGTGCATGAGGATGGACATGGCCATCACCCTCAACGAGGACGACACGTTCGACGGCAGCGTCGTCATGGCGTTCTCGGACGAGGTCGCCGAGTCGATGGGCTCGGACCCCCAGGAGCTCTGGGACCAGATGGGCTCCGAGATGGAGTCCGAGATGCCGGAGGGCGCGACGCAGGAGCCGTACGCGCAGGACGGCTACACCGGCACCAAGATCACCTACGCCGACCAGCCGATCGCGCAGCTCGACACCGGCGCCGCCGACTCGATCTCCGTCACCCGAGAGGGCGACGAGTACGTCGTGAGCGGCTCGATGGACATGACGGGTGAGGAGTTCAACCCGGACACGGGCGACGCGGCGACCGACGAGATGTCGCGGCAGATGATGGAGGGCCTCGACATCAAGATCGCCATCACGTTCCCCGGCGAGGTGGCGGAGTCCAACGGCGAGGTCGACGGCAACACCGTGACGTGGACCCCGGTGGTCGGCGAGGTCAACGAGATGACGGCGCGCGGCTCGGCCGTGCCCGGCGGCTCCGCGGGCTCGGGGACGGACGAGGGCACGGACGCGGGCACCGACGACGGCGCGACCGCGCCCGACGCCGAGAGCTCCGACGGGTCCGGCTCGTCGGCGTGGATCTGGTTCCTGGTCGGCGGCCTCGTGCTGCTCGGCATCATCGGCCTCGTGCTGTGGCTCGTGCTCCGCTCGAAGCCCGGCACGCAGGACGGCCAGGGCACGGGCTTCCCGCAGGGCGGGTACCCCGGCCAGCCGGGCCAGCCCGGCCAGCAGGGCGTCTACGGCGCGCCGGGTCAGTACCCGGGCCAGCCCGGCCAGCAGGGTCAGTACCCCGGCCAGCAGCCGTACCCGGGCCAGCAGGGCCAGTACCCCGGGCAGGGCCAGCAGGGCCAGTACCCGGGCCAGTACGGCCAGCCCGGCGCGCACCCCGGCCAGCAGGGCCAGTACCCCGGTCAGCCCGGCCAGCACCCCGGCCAGCAGGGTCAGTACCCGGGTCAGCCGGGCCAGTACCCCGGCCAGCAGGGCCAGCACCCGGGCCAGCCCGGCCAGCCGCAGGGCTACGGGACGCCGTCCGGCCCGGGCCAGCAGGGCGGCCCGTACGGCGGCCAGCCGCCGGCGCCGCCGCAGCAGCAGGGCGGCTACCCGGGCGCCGCGCCGTTCGCGCCCCCCGGCGCGCCGCACCCGCAGTCGTCCCCGACGACGCCGCTGCCCGCCCAGCCGCCCGTCCCGCCGGGAGCGACCCAGCCGCTCCCGCCGCACCAGCCGCCGGCACCGACCCAGCCGCTCCCGCCGCAGCCGGGCCCCGCGGGCCAGGACGGCCCGGGCGCGCAGGCCGGTCCCGACGACGAGATCGACGACGCGACGCGCCTGCGCCCGCCGACCGACTGAGCGGTCCGCACCCCGCACGACACGACGGCCCGCCCCGGGAGACCGGGGCGGGCCGTCGTGCGTCCGGGACCGCTCAGGACTCGACGGTGACCTCGACGACGTCGCCGACGGCGTCGAGCCGCACCGCGGGCCAGTAGCCGTCGAGGAAGTGCTCGCCGCACGTGTCGGCGAGGTGCACGACGACGCTCCCGTCCTCGTGCCGCTCCACGAGCTCGACGACGAGGTCGTCGTGCGCCGCGGCGAGCTCGTCGGGCGTCGGATCCCCCTCGCTGAAGCGGCGCACGACGGCCTCGACCGCGCGGCGCGCGAGCCGCGGGCCGAGGGCGTCGTCCCACAGCGCCTCCGCGGGCACGTAGGCGAGCGCCTCGGCGCCGAGCGCGGGGTCGACCTCCGCGAGCGTCGCGGGGCGCCACGACGGGTCGCGGTCCTTGTCGACCACCTGCGCGCGGATCCCCTCGACGAGGTCGGGCTGCGTGTCGACGAACCAGCAGACGAGCCCGTACTCCTGGGCGAGCGCCGCGCGGAGGTCGGGCAGGTCGCGCGCGCTGCGGACGGCCGCGAGCGCGACGGTGACCGCCGTGGGCGACAGCCGTTCGAGCTCGTCCGCCTCCGCACCCGCGCGCTCGTCGCCGTCGGCGGCGGCCGCGCGCAGGCGCGCCACGATCTCCGGCACCGTGTCCGCCGCGTACGCGGCGTCGATCGCGGCGCGGCGCGCGACGAGCCCGGACACCGGCGCCGGGAGGGCGTGCCGCCGCACGACGTCGCGCACGGCCTCGACGTCGAGCGGGTCGACGCCCGCGCTCGCGAGCGCGGCGAGGTCCGCGCCGAGCACGGGCAGCCGCTCGCTCGGCACGTAGTGGTCGGCGAACCCGGCGTGGATCGCGTCGGCGGCGTCCATCGTCACCGCGCCGAGCGCGAGCATCTCCCCCAGCCGCCCGGGCGTGCGGGCGAGGAGCCACGACCCGCCGACGTCGGGCGTGAAGCCGATCCGCGTCTCGGGCATCGCGACGCGCGAGCGCTCGGTGACGACGCGGACCGGCGCGTGGGCCGCGAGGCCGACGCCGCCGCCCATGGTGATGCCGTCCATGATCGTCACGACGGGCACGGGCAGCTCCGCGAGCGCCGCGTCGACCGCGTACTCGCGCCGGAAGTACCGGCGCGCGTCGGCCTGCCGCCCGGCGACGACCGACGCGTGCAGCTCGCGGATGTCGCCGCCCGCGCACAGGCCGCGGTCGCCCGCGCCGTCGAGCAGCACGAGCCGCACGGTCGGGTCGACGCGCCACTCGCCCAGCACGTCGGCGATCTCGCCGAGCATCGAGTACCCGAGCGCGTTGAGCGCGCGGGGCCGGTCCAGGGTGAGGTGCCCGACGCCGTCGTCGACGCGGGCGAGGATCTCGCTCGTCATCCGCGTCACGCTACCGCCCGTCGGCGGCCGCGGGTGCGCACGACGTGGGACCCTGGCACGGCAGAGGGGTCGGGCCGGCGGTGCCGGCGGCAGCGAGGAGGCGGCGGTGGACGAGGCGACGCGGACGGACGGGACCTGGCGGCCCGACGTGCTGGGCGGGGACTGGGTCGCGCGCGACCTCGACCTCCCGGACGGCGCGGTGGCGACCCTGGTGCGGCGCGACGCCGCGGCGCCCGCGGGCGACCGGCCCGCGGTGCTGTACGTGCACGGGTTCATCGACTACTTCTTCCAGACGCACGTCGCGGAGGCGGTCGAGGCGCGCGGGTACCGGTTCTACGCCGTCGACCTGCGCGGCTACGGGCGCTCGATCGGCCGCGGCTCGGGCGCGCCGTCGCGGCCCGACGACGACCCGAACTTCGTCACCGACCTCGCCGTCTACGCGCAGGACCTCGACGCGGCGGCGCGCGCGGTGCGCGCCGAGGGGCACGACCGGCTCGTGGTGCTCGGGCACTCGACCGGCGGTCTCCTCGCGAGCCTGTGGGCCGACGCGCGGCCCGGCCGGCTCGCGGCGCTCGTGCTCAACAGCCCGTGGTTCGACCTCAACAAGCCGTGGGTGTTCCGCGGCCCGGTGACGTGGGTGGTCGACGTCGTCGGGCGGGTCGCGCCGCGGCTCGTCGTGGGCGCGCTCGACCCGCACTGGGCGAAGGCGTTGCACGCGAGCACCGGCGGCGAGTGGGACTTCGACCTCGCGTGGAAGCCGATCGAGGGGTTCCCGGTGCGCGCCGGGTTCCTGCGGGCGGTGCGCCGGGGCCACGCCCGCGTCGCGCGCGGGCTGCACGTCGACTGCCCGGTGCTCGTGCTCGCGTCCGCGCGCAGCGGCCCGGCGTCGGGCTGGCACGACGCCCTGCTCACGACGGACAGCGTGCTCGACGTCGGGCACATCACGTCGCGCGCCGAGCGGCTGGGCGACGACGTCACCGTCGTCACGGTCGAGGGCGGCGCGCACGACCTGGCGCTCTCCCCCGAGCCCGCCCGGTCGGCGTACCTGCGCGAGGTCCTCGACTGGCTCGACGCGCGCGTCTGAGCCGCGACGGTCTGCTCACCCCGGTCTCCGCGGTCGCGCCCGCGGGGACGCGCCCCTAGCGTCGCCGTGTGACCACGCGCGCACCTCGGACCCGCCCTTCCCACGTCGTGCTGCGCGCGGCCTGGGCGCTCGTCGGTGTGGCGGTGCTCGGCCTGGGGTCGGCGGTGCTGCTGTCCGCACAGGTCGGCGTGGATCCGTTCACCGCCGCGAACATCGGTGCGAGCACGCTGCTCGGGATCGACCTCGGCGTCTACCAGCTCGCGGTCAACGCGGTGCTGCTCGTCCCCGTCGTGGTGTGGGGGCGGACCTACATCGGTGTCGGGACGATCATCAACATGGTCATGACGGGATTCTTCGTCCAGTGGTTCTCCGCGCTCCTCGCCCCGCTCGTCCCGGACCCTCCGAGCCACCTCGTCCAGACCGGGCTGTTCGTCGTGGGGATCGTCCTGTTCACCGCGGGCGCGTCCGCGTACATGACGGCGGGCGTGGGGACCGCGCCGTACGACGCTGTCGCACCGATCGTCGTCGACCGCACGCGCGCGCGGTACCGCGTCGTCCGAGTCGCGCAGGACCTCGGTTTCCTCGGTCTGGCCGTCGCGCTGGGCGGGCCGGTCGGTGTCGGGACGGTCATGACCGCGTTCTTCGCCGGTCCGCTCATCGACTTCTTCACCGAGCGGGTGAACAAGCCCCTGCTCCGCCGCGCTCTGCCCGACGACGACCACAGCGTCGTGTCCGAATCCCGCTAGCCAGGGCGTGGTCCGGCGAGTGAGGATCGAGTCATGACGACGACCCTCGCGACGCCCCCGGCGACCACGGACCCCGTGTTCGCCGAGCGCTACCGCGCCATCGCGTCGCGCGACCGCCGCTTCGACGGGCAGTTCATCACCGCCGTGAGCAGCACCGGCATCTACTGCCGGCCGTCGTGCCCGGCGCGCACCCCGAAGCCCGAGAACGTCACCTTCTACCTCACCTCGGCCGCCGCCCACGAGGCCGGCTACCGCGCGTGCAAGCGCTGCCTCCCGGAGGCGGTGCCGGGCACGCCGAGCTGGGACCTCGGGCACGACCTCTCCGCCCGGGCCATGCGGCTCGTCGCGGACGGCGTCGTGGACCGCGAGGGCGTCGACGGCCTCGCCGCCCGCCTCGGGTACTCGGCCCGGCACGTGCACCGCGTGCTCGTCGCGGAGCTCGGCGCCGGCCCGGTCGCGCTCGCCCGCGCGCTGCGCGCCCAGACGGCGCGGGCGCTGCTCACCGGGACCGACCTGCGGCTCGCCGACGTCGCGTTCGCCGCCGGCTTCGGGAGCGTGCGGCAGTTCAACGACACGATCACCGAGGTCTTCGACACGACGCCGGGTGAGCTGCGGCGTCGGGCCCGACCGGACCGGGCGCCGTCGACCGGCGACCCGCGCCGCCCGCCCGCCGCAGCTCCCGCCGGGTCCACCGCGGACGACGGCGGCGCCACCGCCGCGCTCGACCTCACCCTTCCCCTGCGCGAGCCGTTCGACGCGCGCGGCGTGTTCGCGTTCCTCGCGGCGCGCGCCGTCGACGGCGTCGAGGTCGTCGACCTCGACGGCCCGCTGCTCTCCTACGCGCGGACGCTCGCGCTGCCGCACGGGCCGGGCGCGTTCCGGGCCACCTACGGGCCGCCGCCCGGGAGCCGACGGCGCGCACCGCGCTTCCACGTAGAGCTCGAGCTGACGTCCGTGGCCGACCTCCCGGCCGCGATCGCGCGCGTCCGGCGGCTGTTCGACCTCGACGCCGACCCGGCCGCCGTGGACGCGGCCCTCGCGGCGGACCCCGCGCTCGCCGCCTCGGTGCGCGCGGTGCCGGGTATCCGCGTCCCGGGGGCGGTGGACCCCGCCGAGATCCTCGTGCGCGCGCTCGTCGGGCAGCAGATCTCGGTCGCGGCCGCGCGGACGCACCTGTCGCGGCTCGCCGTCGCGCTCGGGACGCCCTTCGCGTCGCGGTTCGGGCCGACGCGCCTGTTCCCGACGCCCGCGCAGCTCGCCGCCGGGGGCGCGGACCACCTGCGCGGTCCCGCCCGGCGCACGGCCGCGGTGCTCGGCGTCGCGCACGCCCTCGCCGACGGGTCGCTCGCCCTCTCCCCGGCCGACGACCCCGCGGCCCAGCGCGCGGCGCTCGAGGCGATGCCCGGCGTCGGGCCGTGGACCTCCGGGTACGTGGCGATGCGCGTGCTGCACGACCCCGACGTCCTGCTCGACGGCGACCTCGCGCTCCGCGTCGGCGCCGCCGCGCTCGGCCTGCCCGACGACCGCCGCGCGCTCGCCGCCCGCGCCGAGCTCTGGGCGCCGTGGCGCTCGTACGCCGCGATGCACCTCTGGCGCGCCTCCGCGCCCACCCCGACCCCTGCGAAGGAGACCCCGTGACCACCGCACCCGCCCCGACCACCACCACCGCGACGGCAGGCACGAGCCCGGCCGCCACCACGACGCTCACCACGCCCGACGGCCCGTTCACGGTCGTCGTCGACGCCGCCGGCGCGGTCCTCGCGTCCGGCTGGACGGACGAGCCCGCGGACCTCGTCGCGCTCGTGCACCCCGGCCTGCGCCCGGCGACGGTCTCCCCCGTGCCCGACGGCGACCCCGCCGTCGCGACCGCCGTCGCCGCCGTCCGGGCCTACTACGCGGGCGACGTGCGCGCGATCGACGCCGTGCCGGTGCGGCAGGCCTCGGGCGCCTACCGCGCGCACGCGTGGGACGTGCTGCGCACGGTCGAGCCCGGCGACCCGGTGACCTACACCCGGTACGCCGAGCTGTCGGGGCGGCCCGCCGCCGTGCGCGCCGCCGCGGGCGCCTGCGCGATGAACGCGGCGGCCCTGTTCGTGCCCTGCCACCGCGTCCTGCGCACGGACGGCAGCCTCGGCGGCTTCCGCTACGGACTGGACGTCAAGCGCAGCCTCCTCGACCGCGAGGCCCGGGCGACCGTCTCTGCACCGGCGCGCTGAGCCCGGCGCGGACGGACCGGCCCGGCATCACGCCGCCGGAGCGCGCGCCGGCTCCGCGAGCGTGAACCGGGCCCCGAGCGTCGCCGCCACCACCCCGGCGGCGGCGACGAGCACGACGTCCTTGAGCACGTACTGACCCATGAGGGTCATGCCGTCGCCGAACAGGTCGCCCGGGAAGAGCGCGACCGGGGAGAGGACGCCGGCCAGCGTGATGGCGAGCACGACGAGCCCGGCCCGCAGCGCACGACCGGTGAGGAGCGCGAGCCCGACCGCCGTCTCGACGACCGCCGTGAGGACCACGGCGGCGGTGCCGTCGACGAGGCCGAAGGTCAGCGCCTCGACCGTGCGGCGCACGATCTGCTCCGCCGGGCTCGCGCCCGGGAAGAACTTGAGCACCCCGAAGACGAGGAAGACGAGGCCGAGGGCGACCCGCAGGGCCGGCACGGACCAGGCGGCGAGGCGCTCGCAGAGCCCCTCGCGGAGCCGCCGGGCCGCGGCGCGCCGCGGCCCCTCCGCAGCGGGGGCGAGGGTGGACGGGGTCGGTGCGGCGGGTCCGGTGGGGGCCATTCTGAACTCCTCGTCGAGCAGTAGCGTTCCACTTTCCGGCGATAAGATAGCGGACCTGCGATATTCACCGCGCGTGGGGCTGCTCCCGCGAGACGCGGGACGGGCGGTGCGCCCGCCGCCGAGAGGGGCCGGGGCTCAGCCCCAGCCGAAGACCTGCGTCCACGCCCCGTTCGCGTGCCCGACGCCGATCTCCCGCAGGCCGCAGTTGAGGATGTTCGCGCGGTGGCCCGGCGAGTCCATCCACCCGCGCACCACGTCCTGGGCGGTCCGGTAGCCCTTCGCCACGTTCTCGGCGCCCGGGTTCGGGTAGCCCTGCGCGTGCGCCCGGTCCCACGGCGAGCGGCCGTCGAGGCTCGTGTGGTCCATGTACCCCTGCGCGTCCATGTCCTCGCTGTGGAGCTGCGCCGCGGCGGTGAGCCGGTCGTCGACGGCGAGCGGCTCGCACCCGGCGGCGGCCCGCTCCGCGTTCGTCAGCTCGACGACCGCCGCGCCCTCCGCCGTGAGCGCCCCGGGACCGGCTCCGCCCGGCGCCGCCGCCCCGGCGGCCGAGGCGGTCCCGGCAGCCGGCGCGGCGCCGTCGGCCGTTCCGCTGCCGGGCGTCGGGCCCGACGCGGTCGCGCCGTCCGGGCCGGCCGGGTCCGCCACGCCCTCGGCGGGCGGCACGTCCTCCGGCGTGGGCGTCGGCACCGGCTCGGCGGGAGGCTCCTCGGTCGCCGCGGGCGCGGGCGCAGTCTCCGCGGGCGGCGCGTCGTCGGCCCCGGGCGCACCGGGCGCCGTCGGGGCGTCCGCGGGTTGGTCGTCCCGCGCGTCGGCCAGGGTGCGCGACGCGCGGTCGTCGCGCGGGTCGCGCCCCGCGAGCCACTCCTGCGGCGCGCTCCCCTGCCACGGGAGCGCCGCGACGACGGGGCCGAGCGGGCCCACGTGCTCGGGCCGGATCTCGCCCGTCACCGTCGCGGCCGTGAGGCCGAGCGGAGGGCCGAGGAGCAGGGCGGCGGCGACGCCCGACGTCACCGCGACGCGCGGACCGGACCGCAGGTGCCGGGCGAACGGGCCGCCGCGCCGGCGTGCGGGCGCGGCGGAAGACGCGGGCACAGGAGACGACTCGGAAAACGGTGCGGGCGCCGCCCCCGCCGAACGGTGCCGGGGCGTGCGCTGCGAGACCATCGCTCGACCCTACCCATCAGGAACATGGATGTGTACCGCTTCGTCCGTTCTGCGCCCGTTCGACGGGGGGTCGGCCGCCAGGTCAGACGATCGACGGCTCCTCCGGGGCGGAGACCGTGAACACCGCGCCCGCGATGAGCGGCACGGACGTCACCCGGCGCTCGAGCTCGTCGAGCCGGCGGGCGACGGACGTCTCGGACTCGTCGCCGCGCAGGTCCACGCTCGCCACGAGGTACAGCGCGCGCGGCCCGACGTACTCGAGCCGCAGGTACGTGACGCGCTCGACCTCCGGCAGGTCGCGGATGCCCGCGAGCACCGCGGCGCGCGTCGCCGGCATCGCCGCCTCCCCCACGAGGAACCGCCGGTTGCGGTCGATGAGCACGACGGACACCACAGCGAGGACGAGGCCGACGACGATCGACCCGACGGCGTCGGGCACGGGCGACCCGGTGAGCTGGTGGGCCAGGACGCCCCCGAACGCGACCACGAGGCCGATCAGCGCGGCGGCGTCCTCCGCGAACACCGCGCGCAGCGTCGGGTCCGACGTGACGAGCACGTGGTGCAAGGTGTCGCGGTCCGCCGCCCGCGCCTCGGCCCGCGCCTGCCGCCGGGCGCGCAGGAACGACACCCCCTCGAGCACGAACGCCAGGGCGAGGACCGCGTAGGCGACCACGAAGTCGTCCGCCGGCTGCGGGTGCACCAGCTCCTGGATGCCGTGCGTGATCGACACCCCCGCGCCGACCGCGAACAGCCCGATCGCCGCGAACATCGACCACACGTACGCCTCGCGGCCGAACCCGAGGGGGTGCTCGGTGTCCGCCGGGCGGCGCGAGCGCCGGTCGGCGACGAGGAGGAAGATCTCGTTGCCCGTGTCCGCCCACGAGTGGACGGCCTCCGCGAGCATCGACGCCGAGCCGGTCACCGTCGCGGCGACCGTCTTCGCGCCCGCGATGAGCGCGTTCGCGAGGAACGCGACGATCACCGTGACGGTGCTGTCGCCGCCACCCTCCGGTCGCGCGACGCGCGGGTTGCGCGACTCCGGCTGCGGCGGGGCGGGCGTGGTGGCGTCGGGCATGCTGCCGGTCTACCAGCCGCGTGCGGGACCCGCGCGCGGGACCGGGCGCGCGGCGGTGTCAGCGCGACGAGCCCTCCGCGTCGGCAGGGCGTCCCGCGCCGTCGGGCCCGGGGTCGCCCGTGTCGGCGAGCTCGACGCCGCCGGTGGCGCCCGGCTCGCCATGCGGGTCGGCGTCGTCGTGCTCGCCCGTGTCCTCGCGCTCGGCCGCCTCCTGGTCGCGCGTGAGCTCGTCGACGACGAGCAGGTCCGTGCGCACCTTGCCCGTGCGGTAGCCCGCACGGCCGACCATGTGCGCCGCGACGGGCGACGTGAGGAGCTGGAACACGACGACGAGGAACAGCGTCGCGACGGCTCCCCACGAGCGCAGCCGCAGGCTCAGGCCCGCGAGCACGAGGATCAGCCCGAGCACCTGGGGCTTGGTCGCCGCGTGCATGCGCGCCAGCAGGTCGGGGAACCGCACGACGCCCACGCCCGCGGCGAACGCGAGGAACGCGCCGCACAGGAGGAAGACCGCGGACACGACGTCGGCGATCGTGTCCCACAGGCCGGTGGTCGGGTCCATCAGCGCACCTCCCCGTCGGGCGCGCCGCCGTGGTGCTCGGCGTCGACCGCCGAGTCCCGGTCGGACTCCTCCGCCTCGCGGCGGGCGGCGTCCTCGGCGGCGATCTCCTCGGCCGTGCGGATGCGACCCTCGTCCTCGGGCTCGACCGACGCGAACCGCGCGATCGTCACCGAGCCCACGAACCCGACGAGCGAGAGCACGACGAGGATCGGGATCGTGTCCGTGCGCCGGGAGAACGCGGCCTCGAGCGCGATCGCCCCGACGAGCGTCGTCGTGAAGACGTCGAGCGCGATCGTCCGGTCGAGCATCGACGGCCCGCGCTCGGCGCGCGCGACGGCGAGGCTGGCCCCCGCGGCGAGCAGCACGGCGCTCACCACGACGATCACGAGGTAGACGGTGTCGCTCATGCCTCGGCCACCTCTCGCGCGGACGGGACGTCGTACAGGCCGGCGGCCCGCAGCTCGTCGTTCGACGCGAACGCGTGCAGCACGCGCGCCTCGAGCGCGAGCGTGTCCTCGCGGACCTTCTCCACGCCGCCCGCGGTCTCGACGTCGAGCACGTGCAGGTAGAGCATCCCGGTGAGGCGGTGCGCCTCGACGACGATCGAGCCGGGCACGAGCGACGACAGCTCGGCCGTGATGGTCAGGTAGATGTCGGACGGGTTCCGCAGCCGCACGCCCACGACGGCTCCGCGCGGCGTGTGCCGCGGGTTCAGCGCGAGGAGGCTCACCTGGAACGACGCGACGACGAGGTCGGAGACGAAGCGTGCCACAAGCACGAGGAACGGCCACGGCCGGAACTTCCCGCGCGCCGCGATCGACGGCAGCGGGAAGAACGTGATGACGGCGAACCCGATGAGGACGCCCGCGAGCACGTTGCCCACGGACAGGTCGCCCCAGAGCATGACCCAGACGATCGTCAGCCACAGGACGGTGCGCCACTGCGTGGTGACGCGGGCGAACCAGCCGGAGGCGAGCGCGCGGCGGCGGCGGTGCAGGCTCATCCGTCCGCACCCCCGTCCGTGCCCGCCGGTTCGGTGCCGGCAGGTTCCGTGCCGTCGCTCTCGCCCGTCGCGACCTCGTTCGACTCGCCCTGGCCCCGGTCGGAGTCGCCGGGGAACACGGCGTCGACGTACGTGTGGCCGTCGAGCAGCGTCGCGGCGGCGCGCTCGGTGTACGAGTAGAGCGGGCCCGCGACCACGGTGAGCGCGAGGCCGAACGCGACGAGCGCCGTCGCCGGGCCCACCATGCCGCGCGGCAGGCGCGCGTCCGCGGGGATCTCGACGGGCGCCGTCTGCCAGAAGGCCTTGTTCCACGCCTTGACGATCGCGTACAGCGTGAGCAGCGACGTCACGACGGACCCCACGACGAGCGCCCACGTGAGCGGCGTGCCCTGCGCGACGCCCTCCTCGAGGAGGCCGACCTTGCCGAGGAAGCCCGACAGCGGCGGGATGCCCGCGAGGTTCATCGCCGGGATGAAGAACAGGATGGCCAGCCCGGGCGCGAGCTTGGCGAGCCCGCCGAGCCGGTCGAGCGACGTCGACCCACCGCGGCGTTCCACGAGGCCGACGACGAGGAACAGCGTCGTCTGCACCGTGATGTGGTGCACCACGTAGAAGATCGCGGCCGCCATGCCCGGCTCGGACGCGAGCGCGATGCCGAAGATCATGTAGCCGATGTGGCTCACGAGCGTGAACGACAGCAGTCGCTTGATGTCGTTCTGCGCGACGGCGCCGAGGATGCCCACGACCATGGTCAGCAGCGCGAGCCACATGAGGACGTCGTCGACGACGCTGTCCTCGGGGAAGAGCAGCGTCTGCGTGCGGATGATCGCGTAGACGCCCACCTTGGTGAGCAGGCCCGCGAAGACCGCGGTGACGGGCGCGGGCGCCGTCGGGTAGGAGTCGGGCAGCCATGCGGACAGCGGGAAGATCGCCGCCTTGATGCCGAACGCGAGCAGCAGCAGGAGCTGGATCGCGAGCGCCGTCCCGGGGTCGATCTCCGCGTACCGCTCCGAGAGCTGGGCGAGGTTGACCGTGCCGGTTGCGGCGTAAGTGAGCGCGATCGCGACGAGGAAGACGATCGAGGAGAGCAGCGCCACGACCACGTAGATCGACCCGGCGCGGATGCGCTCGCCCGTGCCGCCGAGCGTGAGGAGCACGTAGCTCGCGGCGAGGAAGATCTCGAACCCGACGTAGAGGTTGAACAGGTCGCCCGAGAGGAACGCGTTGAACACGCCCGCCGCGAGCACCATGAACGTCGGGTGGTAGATGGCGACCGGCGCCTCCTCGTCGCCGTCCGCCACGCCCTGCGCGAGCGAGTACAGCAGGACGCACAGCATGACGAAGCTCGACACCACGAGCATGAGCGACGAGAGCCGGTCTGCGACGAGGTCGATCCCGACCGGCGCCGCCCAGCCGCCGACGTCGACGACGATCGGCCCCGAGTCGGCCGCGACCAGGAGGCCGACGGACGCCGCGAGGACGAGCGCGAGCGCGGCGACGGTGATGATGCGCTGGGCGCGCGGGTGGCGCCAGAGCGCGAGCGCGAGGCCGGCCGCGACGAGCGGCAGGACGACGGGGAGCGGGACGAGGGCCGCCGCGGTGAGGCTCATCGCGGCTCCTTCCCGTCGGTCCGTCGGTCGTCAGGTCGTGCGTCGTCGTCCCGGGCGTCGGAGCCGCCGGTGCGGCCGTCCGTGGCGTCCCCGGCGTCCTGCCCGGCCGGGCCCGACGGCGGTTCCTCGCCGTCCGTGACGCCGTCGCCGTCGCCGTCGGTCTCGTCGCGGACCTGGGCGGCCTCGTCGTCCAGGGTGGCGCCGCTCTCCTCCGTGTCCGCGTCCTCGAACGCGGGCGCGTTGCGCGCGGCGTGCCGCGCGACGCGGCGGTCCTCGAGGTCGTCCTGCACCTCGTCGTGGCCGTGGAGCTGCCACGAGCGGTAGGCCATCGCGAGCACGAACGCCGTGATGCCGAGCGTGATGACGATGGCCGTGAGGACCATCGCCTGGACGAGCGGGTCGCTCATGTCCTCCTCGGGCGTCGTGCCGATGAGCGGCGCGCCCCCGGCGCGCCCGCCGGCGACGAGGAAGAGCAGGTTGGCGCCGTTCCCCATGAGGATGAACCCGAGCAGGACGCGCGTCAGGCTCCGCTCGAGGAGCAGGTAGACGCCCGCGGCGAAGAGCACGCCGATCGCGAGGACGAGGACGACGCTGGGCGTCATGTCGATGACGTTCACCGGCGGCCACCTCCGATCGAGTCGGGCTCCATGGCCTCGAACGGCCCCGTGTCCTCGCCGGGCTCGCGGCCCGCCGCGGCGCGTTCCGCGTGCCGGTCGATCTCGGCGCCGAGCGTGCGCAGGATGTCGAGGACGAGACCCACGACGACGAGGAACACGCCGACGTCGAAGAACAGCGACGTCACGAGGTGGATCTCCCCGACGAGCGGGAGCGCGAGGTCGTAGGCCTCGCTGCCGAGCACGTTGCCGGTGAGCAGGAACGCGACGAGCCCCACGCCCGCGGACAGGAACAGCCCCGTCCCGAGGAGCAGACCCGGGTGGACGGGCGCGGCCTCGCCGAGCTCGTACCGCCCGCCCGCGAGGTAGCGCACGATGAGCGCGATGCCCACGACGAGCCCCGCCGCGAACCCGCCGCCCGGCGCGTTGTGGCCCGAGAACAGCAGGAAGAGCGCGAAGACGATCATGGCGTGGAACAGCACGCGCGTGACGACCTCGAAGATCACCGAGCGCCGTTGCGGCGCGAGGGTGCGGCCGGCGCTCAGCCACACGAGCATGCGCGGCTGGTCCTTCTCCGTGACCCCGCGGCGGCGCAGCGCGGCACCCGGGTCGTCGGTGTCGCTCCAGACGCCGGAGCCGGTGGCCGTGGTCGCGGGCCGGGCCCCCGACGCGCGCAGGATCTCGCCGCTGCGCGAGCGCAGGAACACGAGCGACGCGACGCCCGTCGCGGCGGCCAGGAGGACGGAGATCTCGCCCATCGTGTCCCACGCGCGGATGTCCACGAGGGTCACGTTGACGATGTTCTTGCCGTGCCCGAACTCGTAGGCCTCGGCCGGGAAGTCCACCGAGACGGGCGTCGCGACGCGCGCGAGCGGCGCGACGAGCGCGAAGCCCATCATGACCACGGCCACCGCGAGGCCGATGCCCAGGCGGACCCACCGGCTCGCCGCGAGCGGCCGGTTCGAGAAGTACGCGGGCAGGCGCCGCAGCACGAGCACCATGACGACGAGCGTGATCGTCTCGACGAGGACCTGCGTGAGCGCGAGGTCGGGCGCGCCGTGCAGGAGGAAGAGGACGGCGTTGCCGTACCCCGCGATCCCGACGAGGATCACGGCCTTGAGCCGGCGGCGCGAGCGCGCGGCGAGCACCGAGGCGATGCAGATCGCGGCGACGGCGACGAGCTGCGCGGGACGGTCCCAGGCCCGGAGCTGCTCGGGCCACGCGGTCTGCGCGACCATGACGACGCCCGGGCCGAGCACGAGGACCACGAGGATGGCGCCGAGGTAGAACGGGAGCGAACCACGCTGCGTGACGGCCGTGATGTCGGCGGCCAGGTCATCGAGCTTGCGCATGACCTTGCGGTACGTGACGTCGGCCTCGGGCCCCGTCCACAGCGACGCCTGGAACCGCTCGACGCGCGACCGCTGCCAGAACAGCACGACGCCGACCGCGAGCACGAGGACCGTCAGGGCGAGCGCGGGCGTGAAGCCGGCCCACAGGACGAGGTGCCCGGGCTCGCCGACGGGGTACGTGTCCGCGTACGGGGCGAGGAGGTCCTCGCCGAAGTGCGGCACGAGCGCCGTCGCGAGGCCGAGGACCGCGAGCACGACGGCCGGGCCCACGAGCAGGAACGGCTGGCGGTGGATACGCGCCGGGTCGATCGGCGGCTCCTCGGCCTCGACGACCGGGCGGCGCGCGGTGCCGGTACCGGCGCCGGCGCCCCACGCCTTCTCGTGCGCGTTGGCGCGCGCGGGCGACCGGCCGAGGTGCGGCTTGGACGCGAACGCGCCCCACCAGAAGCGCAGGCCGTACGCGACCGTGAACATCGAGCCGACGACGACCGACCACAGCACGACCGTGTCGACCCACACCGGCCCCTCGCCGTGCAGGAGCGACTCGAGCGCCGCCTCCTTCGCGACGTACCCGGCGAACGGCGGCAGCCCGATCATCGACGCGGTGGCGAGCCCGCCCGCGACCGCGGTCCACGGCAGGGCCTTGCCCACGCCCGTGAGGCGGCGCAGGTCGCGCGTGCCGGCCGCGGCGTCGACCACGCCGACGACGAGGAACAGCGAGGCCTTGAACATCGCGTGCGCGCCGATCATCGCGAGCCCGGCGAGCGCGGCCCCGCGCGTCCCGAGGCCCACGAGCAGGATGATGAGGCCGAGCTGGCTCACGGTGCCGAACGCGAGGACGAGCTTGAGGTCGTACTGCCGCAGCGCGCGGTAGCCGCCCACGAGCAGGGTGCCCGCGCCGAGCACGACGACGAGCGTGCGCCAGACCGTCGTGTCCGAGTAGGCGGGCGCGAAGCGCGCGACGAGGTAGACACCGGCCTTGACCATCGCGGCCGCGTGCAGATACGCGCTCACCGGCGTGGGCGCCGCCATCGCGGCGGGGAGCCAGAAGTGCAGCGGGATGAGCGCGGACTTGCTCGCCGCGCCCACGAGGAGGCAGACGATCGCGGCGGTCACGGCGCCGCCCGTCGGGGGGTCCGCGATGATCTCGGACATGCGGAACGTCCCGCCCTGGACACCGAGGATCACGACCCCCACGAGCATGGCGAGGCCGCCCGCGGTGGTGAGGATGATCGCCTGCATGGCGGCGCGACGGCTCGCCTTGCGGTCGGCGTAGTGGCCGATCAGCAGGTACGAGAAGACCGTCGTGAGCTCCCAGAACACGAACAGGAGCAGCATGTCGTCCGCGGTGACGAGCCCGACCATCGCCCCCGCGAACGCGGTGAGGACGCCGCCGAACCGCCGCAGGCCCTGCGCGGTGGGCGAGAAGTAGGCCGAGCAGTAGACGAGGACGAGGGCGCCCACGCCGCCGACGAGCAGCAGCATGAGCCACGACAGCGTGTCCATGCGGAAGGCGAGCTCGAGCCCCAGCCCGGGCACCCACTCGATGACCTGCGTCGGGTGCTCCCCCGACATCACGCGGTCGGTCCAGGCGAGCGCGTAGGCCGCCGCGGACGCCGGCGCGAGCGCCATGACGAGGAACGCCCGGCGGCCGAGGAACGAGACGAGTGCAGGCGCGCCCAGTGCCATCACGAGATGGGCAAGGAGCACGTAGAGCACGGGCCGCTCCGTCCGGGTCGGGGGCGGGTGGGCGAAGTTCTTGCTGGACTTGTCATCGCCGCGCCCGGGCGGGGAGAAGCCGCAGGGCACGACAGTTCACGGCGCCGACGAGGCCGGGCCGAGAACCATTTTACCGACTCCTCAGCCGTGCGGGGCGCCCGTAGCCCCGTCCGTGACCGATTCCTCAGTCGGCCGTCACAGATCCTCGGGGTCCACGAGGAACTCCGCCTCGTCCGCGATCTCCCCGCCGACCGCCTGGTGCAGCGTCCGCGTGACCTGCGTGACCACCTCCGCGGCGCGCTTGCGCGCGATCTGGTGGTCGAGCGACGGCTGCTCCCGCTGGGACTCCGCGAGGTCCTGCGGCTCCCAGCGCACGCGGTAGCTCACCGCGCCCCCCACGGTCCACGGCAGCCCGCGCAGCAGGAGGGGCAGCGCCTCCTCGCCGCCGACCTCGACCGCGACGAGCCCGTCCATGCCCAGGTCGACGAGGAGGCCGTACCCGTCGAGCACCGCACCGGCGGTCAGCGCCTTGATGTCGACGTCGTCCGCCGCGGCGTGCAGCGCGCGCCGCAGCTCGGGGTCCATCTTCTCGCCCGGGTAGAGCGGCAGCTCCGCGATGCCCTTCGGCGGCCCCTCGTACGGCTTGCCCTCCGTCGCGAGCCGCGTGCGGGGGTGGAGCCGGCCGACGAGCGCGAGCGCGGCGTGCGGGTCGAGCCACACGTCCGAGTACAGCGTCATGTCGACGGCGACGCCCGGGTCCGGCGTGAGGACGACGCCCGCCCCCGCCGGGTTGCCGACGTCGGTCCGGACCGACCCGCCGAGGCGGCGCGCCGCCGCGACGAGGAACGCGACCACGCGCTCCTCCTCCCGGACCGGCAGGCCGCCGGGGAACGCGCGCCCGACGCCGTCCCGGTCCCCGCCGCCCGGGTAGGGGACGTCCCCGCGCTCGCGGGGGCAGACGACGTCGAACACGAGCGCGGTGCCCGGCACGCCCGAGCCGGGGCCCGCGTACGGGCCGGTGAGCGTCGTGTGGCGCGACGTGCGCAGGACCCCCGGCTCGCCCGGCCGCGCGGTGCGCGCGGGCGGCACGAGGGGCTCGGTGCCCTCCGGCGCGACGTCCCAGCGCGCGCCCGCGAACCGCGAGAGCGCGAGCGTCTCGACCTCGTCCACGTGGACGTCGGCGGGCAGCCCCAGCACGTGCCGCGCCTGGTAGGACTGCGCGGCGCCGGGCCCGGCGGGGTGCGGCAGCGGCGGGAGCGGGCTCATGCGGTGCGGTCCTCCGGTCCTCGGGTCCTGCGGGGTCGAGCGGCGTCCGACGCGGCGGGCCGCGCTCAGACGTCGGTGCGGTGGAAGTTCTGCCACGAGCGGGAGGCCGTCGGGCCGCGCTGGCCCTGGTAGCGAGAGCCGTAGACGCTGGAGCCGTACGGGTTGTCGGCGGGCGAGGACAGCCGGAAGAAGCACAGCTGGCCGATCTTCATGCCCGGCCACAGGGTGATCGGCAGCGTCGCCACGTTGCTCAGCTCGAGCGTCACGTGCCCGGAGAAGCCCGGGTCGATGAACCCCGCCGTGGAGTGCGTGAGGAGGCCCAGACGGCCCAGGCTCGACTTGCCCTCGAGGCGCGCCGCCACGTCGTCGGGCAGCGTGACCGTCTCGAACGTGGACCCGAGCACGAACTCCCCGGGGTGGAGCACGAACGGCTCGGCCGGGTCGACCTCGACGAGCCGCGTGAGGTCGGGCTGGTCCTGCGACGGGTCGATGAAGGGGTACTTGTGGTTGTCGAACAGCCGGAAGAACCGGTCGAGGCGCACGTCGATGCTCGACGGCTGGAGCATCGCCGGGTCGTACGGCTCGAGCTGGACGCGGCCGGCGTCGAGCTCGGCCCGGATGTCGCGGTCGGAGAGCAGCACGGGCCCACGCTAGCCGACGCCGGAGCGTGCCCGGACCGGGCTCCGCACCGTGGATCGGCGCCCTGGATCGGCACCCCCGACCGGCGCCCTGGGTCAGCGCGGGCCGAGCGCCGTCGGGCGCGGGGCCGCGCCGGCTCGTCGTCGAGGCGGCGCGGCCCCCGCCCGCGGACGGGAGGTCAGGCGCGCAGCGGGCGGCCCGTCGAGTCCACGGAGTAGTAGCCCGTCTTCGAGGTCAGGTAGAGGATGCCCTCGACCAGGCCCCAGATCGCGATGACCGGCGCCGCGAACCCGAAGGACAGCACCGACACGAGCAGCATCGTCAGGCCGATGCCGGTGTACCCGAGGTAGAAGCGGTGGATGCCGAGGCTGCCGACGAGGATGCCCAGCAGGCCCGCGGCGAGGCGCGACTTCGCCTGGGGGTCGTACGCCGGGTCGTAGCCGGGCTGGCCGTACGCGCCGGGCTGACCGTAGGCGCCGGGCTGCGCGTAGCCCGGCTGCTGGCCGTATCCCTGCTGGGCGTAGCCCGGCTGCGGGGCGGAGCCGTAGCCCTGGTCGGGCGTCGGCTGTCCGTAGCCCGGAGCACCCGGCGTCCCGTACGCCTGCTGGCCGTACGCGTCACCGGCCCCGGGCTGCTGGCCGGAACCCGGCGTCGGGCCCGACGGCGTGGCGGGGCCGCCGTAGACCGGGTCGCCGGGGGCGGGGCTCCCCTGCGACGGGTCGGGCTGCTGCTGGTACGGGTTCTCGGACAAGGCGGCTCCTCGGGCGGCGCGCCGCTCGTCGGCGCGGGACTGGTCGTGGTGCGGGCGGTTCTGGCATCACCGGCGTCGTCCGCTATGATCGGGTCGCGCGCTGGTTCGCCGAGGATCCTCCCAGAGGGCCCGGGGCGGACGCCACCGGCGCCGCGCGGGTGTAGTTCAATGGTAGAACTTCAGCTTCCCAAGCTGATAGCGCGGGTTCGATTCCCGTCACCCGCTCAGCCTGCGAGAGCCCCGCACCGGTCCGGTGCGGGGCTCTCGTCGTCGTGGGCCTCAGGCCGGACGCGCTTCGTCACGGCCACGCCGCCAGCAGATCGTCTGCCGTCCACACCCGGGACAGGCGCAGATCGCCCTCGGTGGCGACGTCACGCGCGGCGAAGAGCGTGCGGGCGTGCCATCGGACGCTCCCGACGAACACGGAACCCCCATCAAGAAAACGATTCTTGATGGGGGTGTCGTCGCCGAGCCCGAGGTCGCGCGCCACGGCGACGGTGACGTGGCGCGCGACCCCGGCCTCGGCGGTCCGAGGCCCGGGCGTCAGCCCAGGATGCTGCCCGCGGCCTTGGCCGAGGCGGCGAGGGAGCCGGTGAGCGGCAGGTCGGGCAGGATCACGGCCTGGGCCGCGTGGTAGACGTCGGGCTTGCCGACCCACGTGACGCCGTCGGGCCGGTTGGCGGTGTCGAGCTCGTGGTGCCACGACCCGCGCTCGTGGTCGACGAGGTGCTCGTCGATCCACGCCCACCAGCCCGCGGCGGCCTCGGCGAACCGGGGGTCGCCCGTGACGCGGCCCAGCACGTCGGCGGCCGCGACGGCCTCCGCCGCGACCCAGTGGTAGCGCCGGGGCTCGACCGGCGTGCCCGACCAGTCGACCGTGTACACGAAGCCGCCGCCGTGCTCGCCGTCCCAGCCGTCCGCGACGGCCCGGTCGAAGAGGGCGACCGCCGCGTCGGTGCGGGCGCCGGGGGTCCCGGCCGCGACGTCGACCTGGAGCAGCAGGCGTGCCCACTCCAGGCCGTGGCCCGGCGTCGACCCGTAGGGCTTGAAGGGGTCGCGGGGGCGGTCCGCGTTGTAGTCCGGCAGGGGGGTCCAGCCGGCGTCGAAGTGCTCGGGGATGCGCCAGTCGTTCTCGCGCGCCCACCCCACGACGCGGTCCGCGACCGACGCCGCGCGCGCGAGCCACTCGGGGTCGCCCGTCGCGTCGTGCGCGGCGAGGAGCGCCTCGACGGAGTGCATGTTCGCGTTGACGCCGCGGTACTCGTCGAGCACGGTCCAGTCGCGCGACCACTCGTCGGCGTGCATGCGCGGCCCGGGCTCCCAGAACCGCTCGTCGAGCACGGCGAGCGCCGCGTCGAGCAGCTCGCGCGCACCCTCGCGGCCCGCGATCGTGCCCGACGCCGCGGCGAGCACCACGAACGCGTGCGCGTAGGCGCTCTTCGTCCCGTCCACCGGGACGGCCTCGCCCGCCGCCGGGTCGTGGCCGTCGCCCGGGCGCCGCGCGGGGCCGCGCGACGAGACCCAGCCGCCGTTCTCGGCGTCGACGAGCACCGCCCGCAGCCCGTGCAGCGCGGCGTCGGCCCGCTCCCCCGCCCCCGGCACGCCGAGGAGCGACGCGAACGCGTACACGTGCGCCATGCGCGACGTGATCCACGTGTGCACCGGCTGCGACAGGTCGGGGCGCCCGTCGTCGTCGAGCCACTGCGCGGCGCCGTCCGCGCGCAGCGACGCCTCGCCGAAGCGCAGCAGGTCGGCGAGCTGCTCGCGACGCCAGCGCCGCAGGTCGGTCGCTGGCGTGGGCTGCTCGGTCGGGTGCTCGGTCATCTCTCGGTCCTTCTCGTGCTGGGTGCGTGGCGCCGCACCGGGCGCGGCGCCCGTACGGCGCGGTGCCCCGGGACGATCATCCCGGGGCACCGCCGGTGGTGCATGCCTGCCTCACCCCGGTCGGACGCGGGGCGGGGCGGGCTCAGGGGTTCAGCCGCAGGTCACGGCGGCGTAGTCGGCCTGGATCGACGCCGTCACCTCCTCGTCGCCGGTGCCGCGCGTCGCCTCGACGGTGACGGTGCCGGCCTCGACCGCCGTGGCCCGCGTCGCGAACGACTGGTAGGCGTTGGCGCCCGGCGCGACGGCCGCGACCTCCTTGGTGCCGAACGGCGTGACGAGCCGGATCGCGAGCGGCACGTCCTCGCCGTTCTCGGCGCGAACCGCGACGTACGCCTTGCCGGCGAGGCAGCGGGTGCTCACCGTGACGTCGACGGCGAGGGCCGGCTCCGCCTCGGTCACGGTCACGGGGACCTCGACCACCCGGCTGGTCCAGCCGTCGTCGACCACGACGTACGCCGTGTACGTCCCGGCCGCCGTGTAGGCGTGCGAGCCGGAGACCGATCCGTCGGCCACCGTGCCGGCCGCGACGTCGGAGCCGTCGCCCCACGTGACCGCCGCCCGGAGGTCGGCGCCCTCGCGGCCGCCCGCCACCTGGGCGAGCGCCACGTCCGAGGTCTGCCCGACGGCGAGCGTCACGCCCTCCGCGGCCGTGACCTCGAGCGCGGGGTGCTCGGCGAACGTGCCGTCGTGCGCGACCGCGACCACGTGGATGCGGCCGTCGCGCGAGAGCTCGCCCGGCTGGTCCGGGAGCGTGAGGCTCACGGGCCGCTTGCCCTCGGGGAGGGTGATCGGCGCCGTCGCGAAGAACGCGGCGGGGGTGCCGGTCTGCGGGCTGCCACCGCGGAGGCGGCTGTCCGTCACCGCGACGGGGATGTTCCCGAACACGGGGTTGCGGGCCGCGCCCGACCAGTCGCCGAAGCTCAGGTCGATCGGCTGGGTCGAGCCGTCGTCGAAGGTCAGCGTGCCGGTGGCCTGCTGGTTCTTCTCCGTGCCCGTGCCGATCACGGAGAGCTGCTCCGCGTCCGCGGGGACGTCGAGCTCGATGGTCTGCCCGTCGCCCGTGGCGTTGTCCGGCTGCCCGGCGGGGACCGCCGGGACGTCGAACGCGAGGTCCGTGCCCGGCACCGTCGCGCGCTCGCCCTGGACGAAGCCCTTCGCCGCGAGCTGCGCCCGGTCGAAGAACACGCCCTGGCCGTCGCACGAGCCGACCGTCGTCCCGGCGTCGCCGATGCAGACGTTGTCGTACGCGGCGAGCAGCGAGCCCTCGCGCAGGAGCGAGACGCTGACGTACGAGGAGGCCGAGACGGTCTCGATCCCCTCGCCCGAGACCGTGACGGTCACGGGGTAGACGCCGGGTGCGGTCCACGTGTGCGCGGCGTCCACCGCGTACCCGCCGAACGCGCCCGCCCGCAGCGACCCGGCGACCGGGTCGGAGCCGTCGCCGAACGCGACCTGCACGTCGAGCGCCGCGACGTCGCCCTCGACCCCGGTGAGGGTCGCGAACGAGCCCGAGACCTCGCGGCCCGTGACGCCGTCACGGTCCGGTGCGGCCGAGAGGGTGAGCTCCTCGGCCCCGGACTCCTTCGGGTCGGCGAGGAGCTCGACCTCGGCGAGCGACAGCGCGCCGGAGCCCGACGTCGCGGTGACCGTGACCCGGTACCGCGCGAACGCCGTCGGCTCCGCGACCGTGAACGGCCGCGTCTGCAGGGCCCAGCGGAACTGCTCGCCGGACCGCTCGTCGAGCGTCGTCCACGTCTCGCCGTCGTCGGAGCCCTCGAGGGTCCACGCGGACGGCGACGCCGTCCCGCTCGCCCCGGAGGTCAGCGTGTACGACCCGACGGTCGGGCGGATGCCGTTGCCCGCCCACGTGATCGACGGCGTCGTGGTGGCGAACGTCGTGCGCGTCCCGGACGTGTTGTCCGTGAGCGCCGCGGCGCTCGTGGTGGCGTCGCCGTCGGCGACGGTCGTCGTGCCGAGACCCGCGGTCGTCGCGTCCTGCACCGGCGCCGGGGGCTCGTCGCCCTCGGTGAGCGACGGCGGCGCGTCGTCCTCGCCCGTGCCCCAGTCCGACGGCTCCGGACCCATGACGAAGTCCAGCGTCGTGCCGCCCGAGAGGTCCGCCTGGGAGAGTGACGTCGAGGTGCGGGCCTCGCCGTCCACCGCGAGGGACTGCACGTAGACGTTGTCGACCGAGTTGTTCTCGGCGTTGACGACGAGGTCGCCGTCCGGCAGGTGCACGGTCGCCTTGTCGAACAGCGGCGAGCCGACCGCGTACTGGTCCGAGCCGACCTGGAGCGGGTAGAAGCCGAGCGAGGCGAAGATCCACCACGACGACATCTCGCCGTTGTCCTCGTCGCCCGGGTAGCCCTGGCCGATCTCGCTGCCCACGAACAGGCGGCGGGTGACCTCGCGGACCTTCTCCTGCACCTTCGACGGCGCGCCCGCGGCGTCGTAGAGCCACGGGATGTGGTGCGACACCTGGTTGCTCATGCCCCACTGGCCCATACGGACGTCGCGCGCCTCGCGCTGCTCGTGGATGCCGCCGTTGCCAGCGCCCTTCTCAGGCGTGGAGAAGAACTCGTCGAGCTTGTCCTCGAGGCCCTGCTTGCCGCCGTAGAGGTTGGCGAGGCCCTGGCCGTCCTGCGGGGCGTGGAACGCGAAGTTCCAGCCGTTCGTCTCGGTGTACCCGCCGCCCCAGGCCTCCGGGTCGTACGTCTCGGGGTCGACGGCCCACGTGCCGTCCTCGTGCCGCGGCACGAAGAAGTCGACCTCGGGGTCGAACAGCTCGACGTAGTGCGTGGCCCGCTCGAGGAAGTACGCGGACTCCTCGCGCAGCGTCTCGCGGCGCTCCTCCGGCGTCGCCGGGTCCTCCGCGAGGGCGGCGGCCATGTTGCCGATGCCGAAGTCGTTGACCAGGCCCTCCAGGCCCCACGACACGGACTCGTGCGTGGACTCCGGCGTGAACCCGAGGAACGGCGAGGTCTGCAGGCCCTTGCGGCCCACGGCGTTGCTCGGCGGCGCGACGGTCGCGTTGCGCAGCGCGGCGTCGTACGCCTCGAGCGCCGTGCCCGTGGGGAGCGAGCCCTTGAGGTACGCGTCCGCGAACGCCACGTCGGAGCTCGTGCCCGTCATGAGGTCGGCGTAGCCCGGCGAGGACCAGCGCGCGATCCAGCCGCCGTCGCGGTACTGCTGGACGAACCCGTCGACCAGCTCGGCCGCGAGCTCCGGGTAGAGGAGCGAGTACGCCGGCCAGGCCGTGCGGTACGTGTCCCAGAACCCGTTGTTCACGTAGATCTTGCCGTCGACGACCTTCGCGTTGGTCTGCGTGTCCGTCGCGGAGCCCGTGGTCGCGGAGACCGGGCTCGCGTACCTGTACACCGGCTCCTGCGCCGTGCCCGTGTTCTCGAACTGCGAGTTCGGGTACAGGTTGAGGCGGTAGAGGTTCGAGTACAGCGTGACGAGCTGGTCCTCGCTCGCGCCCTCGACCTCGATGACCCCCAGGCGGTCGTTCCACGCCTGCGCGGCGGCGGCCTTGACCTCCGTGAAGGTCTTGCCGGTCACCTCCAGGTCGAGGTTCTTGCGCGCCTGGTCGAGGCTGATGAACGACGTCGCGACGCGCAGCTCGACCGTCTTGTCGGACGACGTGTCGAACGTCGCGAAGCGCGCGTCCGCACGGTTGCCCGCCGCCGTCCCGACCGCCGTCGGACTACGGTCGAAGGTGCCGGCGACGAACATCCGCGTGCGGCCCACGGACAGGCCCGAGCCGTTCTCGACCCAGCCGGAGATCGTGCCCGTGGCCTGGTCGTACGTGAGCCTGGAGGAGCCGTCCACCTTGTCCACGAGCACGTGGCCCTTGGCTCCGGGGTAGCTGAAGCGGAGCACCGCGCCGTGGTCGGTGGGCGTCGCCTCGATCGCGGACCCGTTGGTGAACGTGACCCCGTAGTAGTCGGGCCGCGCCGTCTCGTCGGCGTGGTCGAACTCGAGGCCGCGCGTCGAGAGCGTGGCGTCGGGCGTCCCCGACGCCGTCGACGGGAGGAACGTCAGCTGGTTGCGGTCGCCCATCCACGGGCTCGGCTCGTGCGAGATCCCGAAGCCCTGGAGGACGGGCTTGTTGTTGGCGTTGTTGGCCTTGTGGTACTCGTACAGCCAGCTCTGCGAGGAGGCGTTCGTGTACGGCGTCCAGAAGTTGAACCCGTTGGGCGTCGCCGTCGCGGGGATGTTGTTCCCGCGCGAGAAGCTGCCCGACGCGAGCGTGCCGCGGCGCGTGTCCACGTAGTTGGCGAGGCTCGACCCGTCGATCGTGGCCGGCTCCGCCGTGATCGCGACGTCGTCGAGCCAGCCCGCGAACTTCGTCCCGGCGTGGCCGCCGGGGTTGTCGTACCCGAGCAGCACCTGGTCCACGGTCTTGCCCGCGGCGACGTCGCCGAGGTCGACCCGCACGGAGTTCCACTGGTCCGCGTAGAGGATCTTGCCCTCGCCCTGCGCCTGCGCGGTCGCGACCGTCTCGTGCGCGTCGCGCGCGCCGAGGTCGGACAGGTAGGTCCCGTCGGTGAACAGGACGTCCACCGCCGCGTACGTCGACGGGTACTGCAGGTCGTCGAGCAGCTCGGGGAAGATCGTGTAGCTCAGGCGCGTGTCCTCGCCGACGACGACGTCCACGTCGTCGTAGAGCACGTTCGTCGCGTAGGTCTCGCCGTCGGCGAGGTGCGAGCCGTCGTACCGGAGCGAGTGCAGGCCGGAGAAACCGACGCCCGCCTTGTTGGTGAAGCTGACGCGCGGCCCGGTGCCGACCTTCGTCGTCATGGGGGCCGCGGACGGGCCGGCGCTCAGGTCGGCCGAGAGGTCCCACCCGGCGAGCTGGACGATGGAGTCGCCCGAGTTCGCCGTGACGTTGAGGCGCAGGTAGGTGTACGCCGCGGTAGGCGCCTCGAGCTCGAACGTGCGCGTCTGCTGGCGGTTCGGGAAGTCCTCGTCCGTCCGCCGGTCGAGCGCGGTCCACGTGGACCCGTCGTTCGACCCCTCGACCGTCCAGGTCTTCGGGTCGCGACCGGCGGCGTCGTCGCCGGAGGTCATCGTGTACGCGACGAACGAGACGGGCTCGGTGAACTCGTACCGGACCCAGCCGGTCGACGCGAACGCGAGCCACTTGGTGCCCGAGCTGCCGTCGGCGAGGTTCGCCGCGCCCTCGTTGGGCAGGTTCTGCGCGCTCGCCGTGACGCCCTTCAGCTGCCCGAGGACGCTCCCGGGCAGGCCGGCCGTGAACGAGCCGACGTTCGCCTGCCAGGGCGCGCCGTCGCGCTCGGCCACCGTGGTGGGCAGCGCCGCCGGGTCGCCGGACTCGAACGACGATGAGAAGTCGCCCGGCTCGGCGGCCGCGGCGGGGGCGGCGGCGAGGGCTCCCGCGGGGGCCGCGAGAGGCACCCCGAGCGGGACGGCGAGTGCGGCGGCGAGCACGAGGCCGAGAGGCCGGGCGCGGCCGCTGCCGGACCGCGCGACCGCGCGTCCGGACGGGAGTGGTCTGGTCATGCCGCGATCTCCTTCGATCGTCTGACAGCGCTGTCAGGCTGCAGGGGTGCCCCTGACAACGCGCAGGGGGAAGCGTTGTCAGGGGCGACCTGAACCTATGCGTCGGCTCCGGGCTTTGTCAACGCGGTCAGGGCTCTGCCGACAGGGCGCCGACAAGAGGACCCCCTGGCGCAAAAGTCACGCTCAGTGTGACTTTCGCGCCACCCGCTCGACCGCGGAGGAGGTCGTACGCCGTCAGCACGACCGCGCTCGCACCGACACGCGCACGGGCACCGCGGCCACGCCTAGGCCGCGGGGCCGGGGACCTCCCCCGTGCCGCGGACGACGAGCCGCGTCGGCACCACGACGAGCCGCGGGGCGAGCTCCGGGTTCTCGGCGCGGGACACCGCGAGCGCCGCCGCCTGCCGGCCCATCTCGACGACGTCGTACCCCACGACCGTCACGTGCAGGAGGTCCGCGAGCTCGAAGTCGTCGAAGCCGACGAGCGCGACGTCCGCCGCCCCGCCCGACGACTCGCGGTCGCGCAGGGCGTGGAGCGCGCCGACCGTGATCTTGTTGTTCGCCGTGACGAACGCCGTCGGGGGCTCGGGCAGGGCGAGGAGGTCCGCGACGAACACGCGCGCGAGGTCGGCGTCGTGCGCGCCGTCCCGCACGTACCGGCCCGGGTCCTCGACGCCCGCGGCCCGCAGCGTCGCGACGAACTCGTCACGACGCTCCTGGAACGTCCACAGGCGCGACACGTCGCCCACGAGCGCGATCCGGCGGTGCCCGTGCGCGAGGAGGTGCGTCACGGCGTCGCGCACTCCCCCGCGGTTGTCGATGACGACCGTGTCCGCCTCGACGCCGCGCGCGGGGCGGTCGATGAACACGACCGGCAGGCCGTCCTCGAGCTCGCGGCGCAGGCCCGAGTGGTCCGTCGACGTCGGGGTGACGACGAGCGCGCCGACGCGGCGCTCGACGAGCGCCTCGGTGAGCGACCGCTCGCGCTCCGGCTCCTCGTCCGAGCTCGTGGTGATCAGCTGGAGGCCGTGGTGGCGGAGCTCACGCTCGATGCCGCTGGCCAGCGCGGAGTAGAACGGGTTCGCGAGGTCGCCGGTGACGAAGCCGACGAGCCGCGACGAGCCGCCGCGCGCGAGGTCGGCGGCCACGGCGTTGCGCCGGAAGCCGAGCCGCTGCGCGGCCTCCTGGACCTTGGCGCGCGTCTGCGGCGCGACGTTCGGCTCTTCGTTGAGGACGCGCGACGCCGTCTTGAGGCTCACGCCGGCGACCTCCGCGACGGAGGCGAGCGTCGGGCGCCGGCCTCCGCGTCCGCCGTGCGGACGCGCCACGGCCGCCCCCGTCGGGATGTCGGGGACCACGACCCCGACCTCGCCCGGCGGGACCGTCCCCGCGCTCTCCCCCTGCATCACCATCTCAGACCTCCCGTCGACCACGAATCAGCATGTCGACGACGATAGCGAGCAGCAGGACCGCTCCGGTCACGATGTACCGCGTGGCCGTGTCGAGGTTGAGCAGCGTGAGCCCGTTCGCGATGGACTGGAGCACGAGCACGCCGAGCAGCGCCGACCACGCGCTCCCGCGCCCGCCGAACAGGCTCGTGCCGCCGATGACCGCGGCCGCGATCGCCGTCAGGTAGGTGTCCGCCGCGCCGGTCCCCTGGTTCGCCGCCGCGAGCCGCCCCGCGGCGAGGACGCCGCCGAGCGCCGCGAACGTCGAGCACGCGACGAAGCACGAGACGACCGTGCGGCGCACCGCGACGCCCGCGAGGAGCGCGGAGCGCCGGTTGCCCCCGACGGCGCGCACGGAGCGTCCCCACCGCGTGCGGCGCAGCAGCACGTCGACCACGACCACGAGCGCCACGAAGAGCACCACGGTGTAGCCGATCCCGCGCGCCGTCCCGAGGTACGCGACCGTCGCGACGAGCACCGCCGCGAGGACCGCCGTCCGGACCGCGACGCGGGCCAGGCCCGGGCTCGGGAGCTCCGCCCGCACGCGGCGCACGTGGTCGGTCACGCGCAGCGCGGCGTACCCCGCCACGACCACGACCACGAGGCCCCACGCGACCGCGGGGGCGAGGAAGCCCTGCTGGACCGTGCGCACGAGCCACGACTCGAACGGCAGGTTGATCGAGCCCTTCGGACCGAGGACGCGCAGCTGCACGCCCGCGAGGATCAGCAGGCCCGCGAGCGTGAAGACGAACGACGCGAGCCCGAGGCGCGTGGACAGCAGCCCGTACCCGAGCCCGACGACCACCCCGACGGACAGCGCCGCGACGATCGCGATCCCGACCGGCCAGCCCAGCCCGACCGTCCCGACGGCGAGCACCGCCGCGGCGAGCCCGCTCACCGAACCGACCGACAGGTCGATCTGGCCGACGAGCAGCACGAGCACGACGCCGAGCGCGATGATCCCCGTGGGGGCGCTCTGGAGCGTGAGGTTGACGAGGTTCTCCGCGGAGAGGAACGCGGGGTTGATCGCGCCGAGCACGACCCAGATGAGCACGAGCGCGGCGACGATCGGCAGCATGCCGAGGTGCGCGCCGCGCAGCTGCTGCACGACGGACCCGGACAGCGCGCCCGTCAGGGGCCGGTCGAGCGCCGCGCCCGAGGTGCGGCCGGGGACGCTCATCGGTGCACCGCCCCGGTGCCGCCCGTGCGCCGCTCGTGCTCGGTCCCGCCCGCGCTCCCGATCGGTCCGCCCGGGCGCGCCGGGCGCACGGCGCCGGTCATCGCGGCGAGCAGGTCCTCGTAGGACGTGTCGCCCGGGAACTCGCCGTGCACGCGGCCGAGCCGCAGCACGAGGATGCGGTCGGCGACGGCCTGGAGGTCGCCCGCCTGGTGGCTGATGAGGACGACGGCGTGCCCGCGCTCGCGCAGCTTCTCGATGAGGTTGAGCACCTCGGCGGTCTGCCGGACGCCGAGCGCCGCCGTCGGCTCGTCGAGGACGAGCACGCGCGGCGACCCCAGGAGGGCGCGTGCGACCGCCACGACCTGCCGCTGGCCGCCCGAGAGCGTGCGCACCGGCTGCCGCACGGACGGGACGGTCGCGGCGAGCTGGTCGAGCAGGCCCCACGCCTCGCGCTCCATCGCGATCTCGTCGAGGAACGGCCCGTGGAGGACCTCCTGCCCGAGGAACACGTTCTCGACGACGTCGAGGTCGTCGACGAGCGCGAGCTGCTGGAACACCGCCGCGATCCCGTGCTGGCGCGCGGCCGCCGGCGAGTCGAGCACGACGGGCGCGCCGTCGAGCAGCACCTCGCCCGCGTCGGGGCGGAACGCGCCCGCGACGACGCCCGCGAGCGTCGACTTGCCGGCGCCGTTGTCGCCCACGACGGCGAGGACCTCGTGCTCGCGCACCTCGACGTCGACGTCGACGAGCGCCCGGACGCCGCCGAAGCTCTTGGAGACCCCGCGCAGGGTCAGGACGGGGGCGCTCACGGTGCCGCCTCCAGGAGACCCGCGTCGACGCACGCGTCGACGTACGACGGGGTGCAGATCTCGTCGACCGTGTGGACGCCGCCGTCGACGAGGACGCGCCGGACGTCGTCGACGCCGACCGCGCGCGGCGCGAGCAGGAGGCTCGGGACGCCGTCGATCACCACGGTCGCGCGGGGGTCCTCGCCGCGCAGCACCCGTACGGCGAGCTCGGCGGCCGTGCGCGCCTGCTGCGTCGTGGCCTTGTAGACGGTCATGTACTGGTCGCCCGAGACGACGCGCTGGACGGCCGCGAGCTCGCCGTCCTGGCCCGTGGTGGGCGGCACCGGGTCGAGGCCGGCGGCCTTCATCGCGGCGATGGCACCGCCCGCGATGCCGTCGCTCGCCGCGAAGACGCCGTCGACGCGACCCGGGTACTGCGTGAGCTGCCCCTCGACCCACTCGGTCGCCTTGTCGGGGCTCCAGTCGGGCGTGTCGTACTCGGCGAGCACGTCGATGTCCTCTCCCTCGAGCGCACGGTGGGCGCCGGCGGCGAGCTCCGCGGCGTTCGGGTCGGTCGGCGAGCCCTGCACGAGCAGGACACCCGGCCGCCGGCCCTGCGCCGGCGGGTCCTGCTCCGCGCGGTCGAGGACCGCGCCGACGAGCGCCTCCCCCATGAGGTACCCGATGAGCTCGTTGTCGAACGAGACGTAGTAGTTCGCGCCGTCGACGAAGCGATCGTAGGCGATGACGGGCACGCCGAGGCGCTGGGCCTCGGCGACGACGCTCACCGCGGCGACGGCGTCGACCGCGTCGAGCACGAGGACGTCCGCGCCGCGCGCGAGCATCGACTCGGCCTGCTGCTGCTGGTTCGCGGCGTCCTGGGCGGCGTTCGCGTACAGCACCTCGCACGACGGGCAGCGCCGCTCGACCACCCCGACGAAGGTCGGGCGGTCGGTCGTCTCGTACCGGGCGGTCTTGGCCTCGGGTAGCAGGAGCCCGATGGTCCCCTCCGAGGGCCCGGCGGGCTCCTCCGACGGCGCGCAGCCCGCGAGCGCCAGGAGGGCGAGCACGACCGCCGTGACAGCCGCCGTCACCGCGCCCCGCGCGCGACGGCGGGCGCCCCCGGCCCGGACGAGGGCCCCCGTCATGCGCTCACCCCCAGGGAACCGCTCACGCGCGCGAGGTCGAGCGCGACGGCGAGCGCGCCGCGCACCTCGGCGGCCGACCCCAGCTCGGACGCGACGACCTCGACCGGGCCCGCCGTGCTGGGGACCGTGCGCTGCTCGAGCGCGGTGCGGAGCGGACCGAGCAGGGCCTCGCCCGCCTCGGCGAGCTGCCCGCCGACGACGACGATCTCCGGGTCGACGAGGTTGCACAGGTTCGCGGCCGCGACGCCGAGGTGCTGCCCGGCGTCGAACAGGACGCGGCGGCAGCCGGGGTCGCCCTCCTGGGCGCGCGCGATGACGTCGCGCAGCGTGAGGTGGCCGCGGCTCTCGGAGAGCATGGACAGCAGCACGCCCGCGCCGACGTACATCTCGAGGCACCCGCGGTTGCCGCAGCGGCACACGGGGCCGTTCTCGTCGATCGTCACGTGCCCGATCTCGCCCGCGACGCCCGCGCGGCCGTGCACGACGCGCCCGCCCAGGACGAGCCCGCCGCCCACGCCGTGGGACACGCGCAGGTAGGCGACGGCGTCGTGCCCGACGGCCGCCCCGAACCGGGTCTCGGCGAGGGCGCCGAGGTTGGCGTCGTTGTCGACCGTCACGGGCGCGCCGAGCTCGGCCTCGAGCAGCTCGGGGACGACGACGCCGTCCCAGCCCCGCATCATGCCGACCGTCGCGATGCGCCCGGCGCGCACGTCCACGGGGGCGGGCACCCCGACACCGACGGCGAGCAGCTCCTCGGGGGACGCGTCGACCGACGCGACCATCTCCCCGACGAGCAGCGCGGCGCGCTGCAGGCCGGTGTCCGCGCGGTGGTCCGGGGCGAGCGGCATGCGCTGGTCGGCGAGCACGCGCATGGACGCGTCCGCGAGCGCGACGCGCATCGAGCGGGTGCCGAAGTGCACCCCCGCGACGAGCCCGAGGTTGCGCGCGAGGGTGACCTGGAGGGCGCGGCGCCCGCTGCGCGTGGACGGCGAGGTGTGCAGGACGCCCGCGCCGGTGAGCTCCTTGACGATGTTGGAGACGGTGGCCGGGGACAGCCCGGTGACGCCGGCCAGCTCGATCTGCGTGAGGGAGCCACGCTGCTGGACGGCGCTCACGATCCGGGCTCGGTTGGCCTCACGCAGTGAAGTCTGCGAGCCCGGTGTCACCCGGTCAGCGCGCACGTCGGTCAGGATACCGCCGGGACGCGCCGGTCCTGGTGGGACGCCTCGCCGTGCAGGTGGGGACGGACGGCTCGACAAGGATCGGACAGCGCTGTCAGAATGATGGTCGCCGCACGGCCGCGGGGTTTGGATCCATCTCCTGACGCGTACATCACGATTCAGCGACGCTTGCGTTCATTTCTTGACATCAAGGGTCGGGCGCCGTTGTATGGGCCTCGGGTTCGAGGGCGCGCCGGTGCGCCCGGCCGGTGCGACGTGGTCGTCCCGCCGGTCCCCCACGACCGAAGAAGGCGTAGGGATATCACGATGCGAATCGATCGCAGGACGAGCGCGACGGTGGCGACGGCCGCCCTCGTGGGTCTCGCACTCGCCGCGTGCAGCGGCGGTGGTTCCGGTGACGGGGGCACCGGTGACGGGGGCGCTTCGGGGGGCGGCGACGAGGTCGAGGTCTTCACCTGGTGGGCCGCCGGCTCCGAGAAGGCCGGTCTCGACGCGCTGGTCGGCGTGTTCGAGGAGCAGCACCCCGACGTGGAGTTCATCAACGGCGCGGTGGCCGGCGGCGCCGGCTCGGCCGCCAAGGACCTCCTCCAGTCCCGCCTCCAGGCCCAGGACCCGCCGGACACGTTCCAGGCGCACGCCGGTGCCGAGCTCCAGGACTACATCGACGCCGCGCAGATCGAGGACGTCTCCTCGCTCTACGACGAGTTCGGCCTCACCGACGTCTTCCCGGCCGACCTCGTCGACCGCCTCAAGTCCGACGACGGCGCGATCTACTCGATCCCGTCGAACATCCACCGCGCGAACGTGGTCTGGGCGAACCCGACGGTCCTCGAGGCCAACGGCGTCGACCCGGCCGCGACCTACGCGGACCTCGACGCCTGGATGGCGGACCTCGACAAGCTCAAGGCCGCGGGCGTCACGCCGCTGTCGGTCGCGACGACCTGGACCCAGGTCAACCTCCTGGAGACCGTGCTCCTCGCGGACCTCGGGGCCGAGGGCTACAACGGCCTGTGGGACGGCTCGACCGACTGGGAGGGCGCCGAGGTCACGGCCGCCCTCGAGGACTTCGAGAAGCTCATGAGCTACACCAACACCGACCGTGACGGGCTCGACTGGCCCGAGGCGACCCAGATGGTGATCGACGGCAACGCCGCGTTCAACGTCATGGGCGACTGGGCCGTCGCGGCGTTCGAGGAGCAGGGCAAGACGCTCGGCACCGACTTCACCGCGTTCCCGGTCCCGGGTACCGACGGCGTGTTCGACTTCCTCGCCGACTCGTTCACCCTCCCGGTGGGCGCCCCGCACCCCGACGGCGCCAAGGCGTGGCTCGAGACCGTGGGCTCGCTCGAGGGCCAGGTCGCGTTCAACAAGGCCAAGGGATCCATCCCGGCTCGCACCGACGCCGACCCGGCCGAGTTCTCGGAGTACCAGCAGACGGCGATCGAGTCGTTCGGCAACGACACGATCGTCTCCTCGCTCGCGCACGGCGCCGCCGCCCCGGTCGCGACGCTCAACGCGATCTCCGACGCGACGAGCAAGTTCACGTCGGGCGGGTCCGACCTCGCGACCTACCAGTCCGAGCTCGCCGCCGCCACCGCGCAGGGCTGACACCGCTCCGCCGGAGCCGCCGCGCGTCGTCGGGCACGTCCCGACGGCGCGCGGCGGACCCGCGCGGCCGGAACACGTCCCCGGGACGCCCGCGCTCCCCAGCGCCGCGGCCCACGCCCCCACGACCGGGAAGACCCACCATGCTCAAGTCACTGCGACGCGCCGGCCCAGCGCTGCTGCTGCTCGCGCCCTCGCTGATCCTCGTCGGCGTGTTCGTCTACGGCCTGATCGGCGCCAACTTCCAGACGTCGATCACGGACAACCACACCGCGGCACAGGCCACGGGCCAGAAGCCGTCGGTCGTCGTGTGGTTCGAGAACTACACGGCCCTCCTCGGCAGCGAGGCGTTCCAGCACTCGCTGAAGAACCTCGTGCTCTACACGGTGGTCTTCCTCGCCGGCACGATGCTCATGGGCTTCCTGTGGGCGTGGATGCTCGACAAGCCGGTCAAGGGCGAGGGGATCTTCCGTTCCGTCTACCTGTTCCCCATGGCCGTGTCGTTCGTCGCGTCCGGTGTCGTGTGGCGCTGGCTGCTCAACTCCAACCAGGGCGAGCAGGCGAGCGGCCTCAACCGGCTGTTCCAGATCGTCGGGCTCGACTTCCTGCAGAACAACTGGTGGAACAACGTCACGTGGGGCATCACGGCCATCGCGATCCCCGCGATCTGGCAGCTCTCCGGGTACGTCATGGCGCTGTTCCTCGCCGGGTTCCGCGGCATCCCCGACGAGCTGCGCGAGGCCGCCCGCATGGACGGCGCGAGCGAGTGGAAGCTGTACCGCCACGTGCTGTTCCCGCAGCTCTCGCCCATCGCGCTCTCGGCGCTCATCATCATCGGGCACATGTCGCTCAAGGCGTTCGACCTCATCATGTCGATCTCGAAGCCCGCGAACTACCAGACCAAGGTTCCGGCCGTCGACATGTACGTCTTCAAGTCGAGCTTCGACTACGCCAACGCGGCAGCCGTCGGCTCGATCCTGCTGATCATCGTGGCCGTCGTCATCGTGCCCTACCTGATCCGCACCAACCGTCAGGAGAAGCGATGACGACCACCTCGACGCCGGCCGTCCCCGCCCCCGAAGTCGTCGGCACGCCGCACCAGCCGGCGCGCCGCACGCCGCGCGAACGCTTCTCGGTCGGCCGCACGCTCAAGTACGCGGCGCTCGTGCTGTTCCTCGTCATCGTCCTCATCCCCGTCTACGTGCTCTTCGTGACGAGCTTCAAGGGCGCGGGCGACGCGTCGCCGGCGCGCGCGTGGTCGCTCCCGCAGACGTGGACGACGGAGAACTGGCAGACGGCGTGGACCGCGCTGTCCCCCGCCATCTGGCGCACGGTGCAGATGGTCGTGCCGTCGGCGATCATCGCGGCCTTCCTCGGGTCGCTCAACGGGTTCGTGCTCTCCCGCTGGTCGTTCAAGGGCGCGAACATCGTCTTCACGCTGATCCTCTTCGGGATGTTCATCCCGTACCAGGCCGTCATGATCCCGCTCAACCAGCTCGTGCTGGGCCTGGGCATCCCGAGCGGCGTGCCGTCCCTGATCCTGCTGCACGTCATCTACGGCATCCCGATCACGACGCTCATCTTCCGCAACTACTACATGACCGTGCCGCACGAGCTCGTCGAGGCCGCGCGCGTCGACGGCGCCGGGATGCTGCGCACCTACTGGTCGATCATCCTGCCGATCTCGATCCCGAGCTTCGTGGTCGTGCTCATCTGGCAGTTCACGTCCGCGTGGAACGACTTCCTCTTCGCGGTGTTCTTCTCCTCCAGCCAGAACGGCCCCGTGACGCTCGCGCTGAACAACCTCGCGAACGGCGCGCTGCTGCAGAACTACGGCGTCTCCATGGCCGGCGCGCTCTTCGCGTCGCTCCCGACGCTGCTCGTGTACATCGTCCTCGGCAAGTACTTCGTCGGGGGGCTGATGTCGGGCTCGGTCAAGGGCTGAGCCCCGACCGGGCGTCGTCCGCCGCCCGGAGGCCCGTCGGGGAGCGTGGTCGCACCACGTTCCCCGGCGGGCCTCCGCTCGTCCCGCACCGCCGAGGATCACCCGCAGCAGTTCTCCGGAACCCCTGGACACAGCCAGACAGCGCTGTCAGGATGGCGAGCACCGGCGCTCCGCACCCCTGGCCCCTCGGCAACCACCCGCGCCGCACCGCCGTCCCCGGCGGACCCGCTCCCGACGACGCCGACGAGAGACACGCACCATGACCCGATCGCCCGCCCCGCCCCCTGCCGTGCGCCGCGCTCGGCGCCGCACGACGACCGCCGCCCTCGCGCTCGCGACGGCCGGCTCCCTCCTTCTGGCCCCCGCGACCGCCCAGGGCGCGCCGGCCTCCCCGCCCGCGGCCCCGGCGTCGACCACGGTCGACGCCGCTCCGGCGTACGGCGCCCCCGACGCGACCGCCGCCGACTACTACGGCGCGCTGCTGCGGCACACGCGCTGGGTCGAGACCGTCTGGGACGAGTCCGCCGGGGTGTACCAGCTCAAGGACTTCAACTTCGCCGTCGTGCTGGGCAACGCCGTGCTCCTGACCCACGGCGAGTACGACGCCGAGCTCGCGGGGGTCCCGGAGGAGACGCTGCGTGCCCGCACGCTCGCGACGATCCGGCACTACGCAGCGACCAACCGGTTCGTGGACCCGGCGGGCGCGTGGGGCAAGAAGCTGTTCTGGGACTCGACGTTCCAGTCCTACTTCCTCGCGGCCGGGACGCTGCTGTGGGACGAGCTCGACGCCACGACGCAGGCCAACCTCACGACGATCGCGACGGGCCAGTCGAAGTACACGGCCGACCTCGACTTCGGCAAGGACCCGCTCTCGGGTTCGTGGACCGCGGACTGGCCGACGGGCAAGCACGAGGGCGACACCGCGCAGGAGGAGGTCGGCGTCTACACGCAGGCCCTCGCGCCCGGCCTCGCGTGGGCGCCCGACGACCCCGACGCCGCGCGCTGGGCCGAGCAGCTCGGCGACTGGGGCCGCAACGCGGCGGGCCAGCCGACGGCCGACCGGAACAACCCGGCCGTCGTCGCGGGCAGGCCCGTGTCGACGAACACCATGCAGACCATCCACGACACGTACCTCGTGGAGAACCACGGGTCGTTCGGCCCGCACTACCAGTCCGACATCTGGCGGTCAGGCGGGCGCAACGCGATCCACTTCCTCCTGCGCGACGAGCCGCTGCCGGAGATCCTCACGCACCAGCCCAACTCGGCGGAGCTGTGGGAGTCGATCAAGCTCGTCATGTCCGACGCGGGCGAGCCGTTCATGCCCATGGTCGCCGACCGCGAGTTCCTCTACGGCCGCGACGCCATCCCGATGGCGTTCCTCGGCCAGGTCCTGCGCGACCCCGACGCCGCGCGCGCCGAGGCGAACCTCGCCGCCGCGCTCGAGGACTACCAGTCGTACGCGCCGGTCTACCGGCTCGCGAAGTTCTCGGGCGAGCCCAAGTACGAGCCCGAGGCGCGGGCCGAGATCGCGATCTCCTACCTCCTGCACGTCGAGGCCGCCGAGTCGCCCGAGGGCCCCGTCGAGCCGACGCCGCAGGACGAGTTCTTCGAGCGCCTCGCCGGCGTGCGCGACTTCGGCGCCGGGCCCGGCCTGACCGTCCAGCAGACGGCGGACGCGTGGGCCGCGGCGTCGAGCCGCAAGGGCTTCGTCAAGTTCCCCTGGGTCCCCGCGCACGACTCGTGGTTGTTCCACGTCTCCGGCTCGACCCCGTTCCTCTACCCGACCACGGGCGCGACGGTCGACGACCGGCACGTGCGGACGTACACCGGGCCGCGCGACGGCTTCGAGGGCACGTCGTCGGTGTTCCGGGTCGGCAGCGGCTACGCGGGTCAGGTCACGCTCCCGACCGGCGCGGCCGTCTACGCGTCGACCGGGGCGGGCACGGAGGACGCCAGCCTGTCGGTCCGCAACCTCGCCATGAACGGCTACTCGGGCCTCGACGGGTCGCGCACCTACACGACCGCCGAGGGCGAGACCACCGCGACGCTCCCCGTGACGCGTCCGGCCGACCCCGCGGACGCGAAGGCCGCGCGCGTCGACGACCTGTCGTTCGCGCCCGTCACGGCGCGGTACGTCCGGCTCCTCGGGCAGCAGGGCCACCCGCAGTACGGCTACTCGATGTTCGCGTTCCACGCCTACGGCGACGAGGGGTCGACGACCGACCTCGCCGCCGGGAAGGTCGCGACCGCGTCCAGCCAGGACACGGCGGGCGGCCGCACCGCGGCGCGCGTGACCGACGGCAACCCGTCGACCCGCTGGGCCGTCGCGGTCGGCGAGCGCACGCGCCCCGACTCGTGGATCCAGGTCGACCTCGGCGAGGAGACCACCGTGGGCGGCGTGCGGTTCGCGTGGGAGGCGAGCGCGGGCGCGCGCTACCTCGTCCAGACGTCGACCGACGGCGAGACCTGGACCACCGCGACCGCCTACGGCAAGGCCCCGGCGGACGTGAACGTCGCGCGGCTCGACACCGTCGACCTCACGCCCGCGGGCGCCGACGAGCCCGGCCCCGTCACGACGCGCTACGTCCGCATGCAGGGCGTGCGCGGCGACGCGGCCTACGGCTACTCGCTCTACCACCTGCGCGCGTTCTCGCCCACGGGGACCGACGTCGCCGCGGGCAAGGCGGCCACGGCGTCGAGCGCCAACGGGTCCAACCCTGCGAGCGCCGTCACCGACGGCTCCGCCACGACCCGCTGGGCCGTCGCGGTCGCGGACCGCACGCGGCCCGACTCCTGGGTCCAGGTCGACCTCGGCGTGCCCACCGCGGTGAGCCAGGTCCAGCTCGGCTGGGAGGTCGCCGCGGGCCAGGAGTACCGCGTGCAGACGTCGCTCGACGGGCAGACGTGGCACGACGCCGCGTCGTTCCGGTACACGGGCGACCAGGTGCTGAGCAGCGAGGGCGACTGGCTCAACGTCGAGGGCGAGGCCGGGTTCGTCGTGCGCGGCTCGGACGCCCCCGTGACCGTCTCGCGCGCGACGGACACGCGCCACGTCGTGCGGCTCACCGACGGCGCGACCGGGCCCCGGCTCGTCGAGATGGTCCCGGGCGACGCCGCGGCCACGGCCGCACAGGCCGGGGCTCGCGTGCCCACGGCCGACGCGGCGGGCGTGCTCGTGAGCGCGGTCGACGGGTACGTCGTCGCGTTCAACCTCACGGGCGCCGACGTCGCGACGACCCTCACCGTCCCGCACGACGGCGGGGCCGTCCCGGTCTACGCCGGCACCCAGGCCGTGGGGTCGGACGCCTCGACGCTCGCGGTCACGGTCCCCGCGGGCGACGCCGTCGTCCTCGCCCCGCGCGCGACGGTCGCCACGCCCGCCGGGCAGACCCCCTCCGGGGTCACGGTCGCCGTCGACGACGCCCGCTCGTTCCGCGTCAGCGGCGACGGGGCGCCGGTCGTGCTGCACCACGCCGAGACGGGCGCGACGCGCACCGTCGGGGCGACGCCGTCGGGCACGCGCGTCACCCTCCGGGACGCGACCCCGTTCCCGGTCGCGGACCACGCGCTCAGCACGCTCACGTTCCCCGCGTCCGTGCTGCCCGCCGGCATGACGTCGCCGTCGCTCGCCGTGGACGGCGACGCCGCGACGTCGTGGGTGCCCGGACCGGACGGCCGCATGGTCACCGACCTGGGCGCGCCGCGCAAGATCGGCACCGTCGTCGCCGCGTGGGAGCGCGGCGGCGCGCCGGAGTCGGTCGTCTCGGTGAGCGACGACGGCCTGACGTTCACCGACGTCGGGACGATCGGCACCGGCGACGTGCGCGGCGCGCTCGCCGTGGACCGCACGGCCCGGTACGTCGCGCTGAGCACGTCGTGGCGCGACGGCGACCCGGGCCTCACGGCGCTGCGCGTGCTCGCGCCCGGCGCCGCGGACCCCGCGGCCCACCCCGGGGTCGCCGTGACGGCGACGGCCGAGGTGCGGTGCCTCGCGGGCAAGGCGTACGTGGCGGTGCGCGTCGTGAACGACGACGACGTCCCGCTCGACGTCGAGGTCGCCACCCCGTGGGGCGCGAAGAGCTTCCCCGCGGTCGCCCCGGGGAAGAACGCGTACCAGTCGTTCGCCGTCCGCGGGGCCACGACCGGCCCCGTGACCACGACGGCCACGCCGTCCGACGACGCCGACGAGCGCGAGACCGTCGCGACACCGGAGCACGGGCAGCCCGCCTGCGGCTGACCGTGCCGCTCCCCCGGACCCGGGGTCGTGCGCCCGCCGTGGCGCGCGGCCCCGGGTCCGTCGCGTCCGGCGCGCGCGTCCCGCTGGGCCTGCGTCAGGCCTGGACCGGGCCCGGATCGGGCCCGCCAGGTCGGGACCTTCGGCCGGTCCGGCGCGGGGGCCCGCGAGGATACGTTCGAGGTCCTGACGGCACCGCCGCCGGGAGGTCCGGACCGCCGGGCCGTCGTGGTCCGAAGGAGCCGCCGATGACCCGCCCCGGCCTCGTGGTCGCCGGACTGGACCGGCTGTCCGTCACGGACTGGCCCGGCCGTCGGGTCGCGACGGTCCTCACCCAGGGCTGCCCGTGGCGCTGCGGCTACTGCCACCACCCGGGGCTGTGCGCGGTCGCCGCGCTCGGCGGCCCGCCGCCGCAGGACACGGTCCCCTGGTCCGAGGTCGTCGCGTTCCTCGCGCCGCGCCGTCGCCTGCTCGACGGCGTCGTGTTCTCGGGCGGCGAGCCGACCCTGCACCCCGGGCTGCTCGGCGCGATCGACGACGTGCGGGGCCTCGGCCTCGACGTCGGGCTCCACACGGCCGGCCCGTGGCCGGCGCGGCTCGCCCGGCTCCTGCCGTTCGTCGACTGGGTCGGCCTCGACATCAAGCACCTGCCGTCCCGCTACCCCGTCGTGACGGGCACGATCCCGTCGGGACGCCGCGCGTTCGAGGCGCTGGCCGTGATCCTGCGCTCGGGCGTCGACCACGAGGTGCGCACGACCGTCGACCCGAGCGTGCACTCGCGCACCGAGCTCCTCGCCCTCGGGACGCACCTGCGCCGTCTCGGCGTGCGCGAGTGGGTGCTCCAGGAGGCCGTGCCCGACGGCGCGTCCCCCGCCTGGGCGCGCGGCCTCGCGGGCCGCCGCCTCACCGACGTGCTCGACGCGACCGACCTCGCCTGGGCGCGACGGCGGGTCGCCGCCTGACGTCGCGCCGCGGGTGGGCGGGGTCGGCCCCGCACTCGCGGCCCGATCGAGCGTCCTGGCGCCGGGCGGGCCCGCGCGTCAGACCGGGCGAACCGGCTGGCGGAGCACGGTGCGCAGCCTCGCGGGGTCGGTGCGCCGGACGTCGCTCAGGTAGATCTCGTGGTGCGGCCCGGCGAACGTGAGCCCGTGCTCGGGCAGGTAGACGTCGTGCAGCTCGGCGAGCACCGGGCCCTCGTCGTCGTACGGGCCGACGTGCAGCGTCTGCACCGACCACCCCTCCGTGAGGCTCGTGCGGCGCACGAGGTCGAGCGCGACCGGGGGCTCCTTCTTCGCCCGGAGCGTCTCCGCGGCGGCGACCACCGTGTCCTCGTCGACCCAGTCGGGCTGGAGGACGAGGAGGGTCCACCGCCACGCGCCCTTCTCGCGGCGCACGAACGTCCCCGGGTCGTCGGCCGTCCACAGCCCCTCGAGCGGCCCGACGACGTAGTCCCGCCCCGCGCGCTTGCTCGCGAACTTCACGGCGTAGGACAGCGAGAACAGCGCTTCGACCGCCTGCCCGTAGGCCGGCGCCGTGTTGGGGTCGCCCTCGCCGTCGACGGCGAGGTAGGCCAGGGTCGGCACGTCGACCTCGACGAACCGGCCGCGGGGCGGTGCGTAGAGCTCGCGGTGGGACGCCTTGAGGTCGACCTTGTCCGACGGCATGGCCCGACGCTACCGGGGTCCCCCGACACCCGAGCACGCCGCCGGACGTCCGCGCACGATCCTCGTCCGGCTGGTATCCAGGAGGGATGACCTCCCCGCCGCCCCACCCCCCGCACGACCCGCGGCGTGGTTCCCCGTACGGCGGCTTCTCGCCGGGCCCGCCGTACCGCGCGCACCCGCCGCAGCCCGCCTATCCCCCGCAGCCCACCTACCCGCCGCGTCCCGGGTACCCGCCGCCGGGGTACGCACCGACGCCCCCGCCGCCGGCGGCCGCCTTCACACCGAGGTACCGACGCACCGCCTGGGTGCTCATCTGGGTGCCGGTCGTCCTCATGGTCGCCGCGGGCGCGCTGAGCATCGGCCTGCTCGCCTACGCGGACAGCGACCCGTCGAGCAACTCGGCCGCCGGTTACCTCGCCCTGATGATGTGGGCCGCGATGCTCGTCGTCGGGCCGCTCCTGCTCGGGGCGTTCGTCCCGGGGTGCGTGATGCTCGCGCGCTCGAACCGGGCACGGGCGCTCACGCAGGTCACCGGCTACCGGCCGCCGGCCTGACGACGGGCTCCGGGTCGGGCCGGGCGGCGGGAGAGCGCACGTAGTCGACGACCGCCCGCACGACGTCGGGGTCGCGCAGCAGCCGGTGGTGCCCGAGCCCGTCGGTCGTGAGCAGCTCGCCCTCGGGCCAGGCCGCCGCGAGCGCGGCACCCACGGGGTACGGGACCTCCTTGTCGGCGCGGTCGTGCACGACGAGCGCCGGCGGCACCGGGTGGGTGCGCAGCGTCTCGCGCACGTCGAGCTCGGGCAACGGGCGCCCGGCCAGGTCGGAGAGCCGGCTCTGGAGGAGCTCGCGCGTCGGGCGCGACAGGCCCAGCAGGTCGGCGAACCCGTGGAGCTGGCCGAGGACGTCGGCGATCGCCGCGACGAGCACGAGGCGCCCCGCGGGCAGGCCGTCGCGCACCGCGAGCACGGTCGTCGCCGTGCCGAGCGAGTGTGCGACGACGGCCGTCGCCTCCCCGTGCTCGCGCACGACCGCGGCGAGGGCGTCCGCGAGCTCGGGCATCGTGCTGCGCCGCGGACCGAGGCGGCCGGGCCCGGAGTCCCCGTGGCTCGGCGCGTCGAACGCGACGACGCGGTGGCCCGCGGCACGCAGGGGCTCGACGAACGCGCCGAGCTGGCCGCGCCGCCCGCCCCACCCGTGCGCGAGGTAGACGACGCCGGCCCCCGCCCCGTGTCCCGCGGTCCCGTCGGGCGCGTCGTCCGCGGAGGCGTGCGGGTCCCACGTCTCGACGACGACCCGCGCGCCGGACGACGTCGTCACGGTGCTCAGCGCACCGGCGACGGCGCGGTCGTCGCGGCGACGACCTGCGCCGTCGGGCGGGGTGCACCACAGGTCGAGGGCGAGCCGGGCGGCCCGCCGGGGCGACACCGTCTGGAGCACCGCGAACCGAGCGCGCACGAGGGCGAGTCGAGCCGCGGCCTTCCGACGGCGCGCGGCGCGCCGTCGTTCCAGCCGAACGGTCGTGCTTTTCTCGGCTCGCGAGGTGGTCACGAGGATCCTCTCCGTCGGGGTGGGTCGGGTGCGGGGCAGGTGCTCAGGCGACGGGCACGGGTGCGCGCGACCCGTCGAGGAGCGCCTCGAACGCGCGACGCGCCCGGTCCTCGGCCAGCGGGTCGGCCATGAAGACGTGCGCGTGGTGCAGCGCGAGCATCACCCCGTACAGCTCCGACGCGAACTGCTGGGGGTCTACGTCGTCGCGGAAGCCGCTCTCCGCGACGCACGTCCGGTAGACCTGCGCGACGGCGTCGTACAGGTCCTGGTGGTCGCGCACGAGCTGGTCGCGGACCGGCCCCTCCTGGGCGGCGAGCTCGGTCGCCGCCTTGACGAACAGGCAGCCGCCGGGCTGCTGCCGCAGGTCGCACACGAGCCAGCGCTCGAACAGCTCGCGCAGGCGGCGCTCGCCGCGGGGCGTGCGCAGCGCGGGCGCCACGACCGTGTCGACGAACTCCGCGCGGGCCTGGTCGAGCACCGCGAGCTGGAGCGACTCCTTGGAGCGGAAGTGCGCGTAGAGCCCGCTCTTCGACATGCCCGTGGCACGCGCGAGCTCACCGATCGTCAGGCCCGCCAGGCCGACGCGGTACGCGGCCTCCACGCCGCGGTGCAGGATCGCCTGCCGCGTGTCGTCGCCCTTGGTCACCCGGCGAACGTAGCACGATCGTGCGGAAACCGGGAGGGCCGGTCGCCCGGACGCGGGGTCACGAGACGCGCGGGAAACGACGAACGGCCCCACCCGTCGGGTGGGGCCGTTCCGCTGTGCGCCCGGAGGGATTCGAACCCCCAACCTTCTGATCCGTAGTCAGATGCTCTATCCGTTGAGCTACGGGCGCTGGTCGTGCTGGCCGTTGATCGCTCACCGGCCGTCGAGAACACTACCGCGTCCTCGCCCTGATCCCAAACCGGATCCGGGCCCGGAGGCCGCAGCGTGACGGACGCCACGCCGTCCGACCGTCGCCGCACGAACGACGCCGCACGGTCCCCCCACGGTCGGACCCGCGCCGGACGACGTCCCGTCCCCAGCCCGACGCGGCGGCACCGCTCCCCGGCGGACGATCGACGCATGACGTTCACCGGCCCCACTCCCGTCCCCGGCGGCTCGCCCCTCGTCGCGAGCGCGCTCACCAAGGTCTACGGCTCCGCGCAGACCGCGACGCACGCCCTCGCGGGGGTGAGCCTCACGGTCCGCCCCGGGGAGTCGCTCGCGATCATGGGCCCGTCCGGGTCCGGCAAGACGACGCTCCTGCACTGCCTCGCGGGCATCATCACGCCGACGTCCGGGTCGGTGTCGTGGCGCGGCGAGGACGTCGCGACGCTCTCGGAGGCGCGGCGCACGATCCTGCGCCGCCAGGACTTCGGCTTCGTCTTCCAGTCGGGCCAGCTCCTGCCCGAGCTGCCCGCCGTCGAGAACGCGGCGCTGCCGCTCATGCTCGCCGGCACGGCCCGCGCGGAGGCCACCGCGGTCGCCGCCCGCTGGCTCGCCCACCTCGGCCTCGCCGGGATGGAGCAGCGCCGGCCGGGCGAGCTCTCCGGCGGGCAGGCGCAGCGCGTCGCGATCGCGCGTGCCCTCGTCGGGTCGCCGGGCGTCGTGTTCGCCGACGAGCCGACGGGCGCCCTCGACCAGTCGACCGGCGCCGAGGTGCTCGACGTCCTGACGCGCGCGACCCGCGACTCGGGTGCCGCGCTCGTCGTCGTGACGCACGACGCCGGGGTCGCGCGGCACTGCTCGCGCACGGTGACGATGCGCGACGGGGTCATCTCCGGCGAGTTCTTCGCGCCCGGCCACGACGTGGCCGCCCCGGCCGTCCCCGGTCAGGAGAACGTCCGATGAGGACCGTCGACCTCTGGTGGCTCCTGCGCCGCCGCAGCGCCGACGAGCGCGACCCGCAGGGCCTGACCAACGTGCTCGCCGTCATCGCGTTCGCCACGACCACCGCGATCCTGCTCGTCGTCGTGGGCGGGTTCGGCGCGTTCCTCGGCCGTGCGGGCGGGATCGAGGGCATGCAGGAGGGCGTGGACGCGGCCGTGACGTCGTACGACACGCAGTACCCGATCTTCGCGGGCATCGCCTCGCTCCTGCTGCTCATCCCGCTCGTGACGCTCGGCGGGGCGGCCGCGCGGCTCGCCGTCGCGCGCCGCGACGCGCGCCTCGCGGCGCTCCGGCTCGCGGGGGCCACGACCGGCCAGGTCACGTCCCTCACGGTGCTCGACGCCGCCGCCCAGGCCGTCACGGGGGCGCTCGTCGGGCTGGTCGGCTACGGCGCCCTCCTGCCGCTCGTCGCGCAGCTGCGCTTCCAGGGCCGCACGTTCGACGTCGCCGAGCTGTGGGTCGGCGTGCCCGCCCTGCTGGGCGCCGTCGTGCTCGTGGTCGCGGTCGCGCTCGTGTCCGCGCTCGTCAGCCTCCGGCGCGTCGCGATCACGCCGCTCGGCGTCGCCGCGCGCGTCACTCCCCCGGGCCTCAAGGCGGTGCGCCTGCTCGCGACCGGGCTCGCGGCCGTCGCGATGATCGTCGCGACCAACCTGTCGTTCGGCTCGGCCGCGGTGGGGATCACCGTCGTCGTCGTCATCCTGCTGATCGGCTTCGCGACGCTCAACCTCGTCGGGCCGTTCGTCATCTGGGTCGTCGGCAGGATCACCGCCGGCTCCGCGCGCCGCGTGCCCACGCTGCTCGCCGGACGGCGGATCGTGGACAACCCGAAGACCGCGTGGCGGTCCGTGGGCGGGGTCGCGCTCGCGACGTTCATCGCGGGCCTCGCGAGCATCTTCGCGCTCTTCGACCCGGGCATGGCGTCCGACCCGGCGGAGGCCCAGTTCCTCGTCGACATCAAGACGGGCGGCTTCCTCACCCTCGCCATCGCGGGCGTCCTGGCCGCCGTCTCGACGGGCGTCATGCAGGCGGGCCGGGTCATCGACCAGCGCGGCGAGTACCGCACGCTCGTCCTCGCGGGCACCGACCTGCGGACGCTCGACCGGGCGCGCTTCCGCGAGACGCTCGTGCCGCTCGTCGTGAGCGTAGGCGTCGCGACCGCGGCCGTGCTGCTGTTCATGGTGCCCGTCCTCGGCATCAACGCCTTCACGAACGCGAGCGTCGCCCTGCAGTTCCTGCTGTGCGTCCTGGGGGCGTCCGCGCTCGTGCTCGCCGGGGCGGGCGCGTCGCGGTTCGTCGTGCGGTCGGCGCTCGCGACGACCGGCACGGCGTAGGGCACGGCCCACGGAGCAGGCCCGACGTCGGGCTGTCACGCAGCGCCGGTGTCGGCGCCGGGGCGGCAGGGGCTCGGCCACGAGCCCGGCCGCCCCGCCCGCGCGTCGGGCGGTGCAGGCCGCACGATCCCGGGCAACAGAAAAGGCCCCGGGTGCGTGCACACCGAGACCTTCCTGAGCGGAGACGGAGGGATTTGAACCCTCGAACGGGTTGCCCCGTTACCACCTTAGCAGGGTGGCGCACTAGACCTGACTATGCGACGTCTCCTCGCAGGACTCCGCGAAGAGCCTGCGTCGCCCAGGGTACAAGGGCGTCGCCACCAGACCAAACCGCCGACCCGACGGCGTCCCCTCCTACCGCTCGAAGGTCCACTCCCGGTCGGTGAGCATGCGCGCGACGGCGAGCCCGATCGCGAGCGCGACGATCACGAGGCCGGCCTCGACGGCGTAGGCGAGGGCCTGCGCCGTCGCGCCGGTGTTGAACTCGTACACCGCCCGGTACGCCGTGACGCCGGGGACCATGATGACCACAGCCGGGACGGACACCGTGATGCGCGGGACCTGCAGCGCGGGCGCGACCGTCGCCGCGAGCAGGCCCACGAGCAGCGCCGCCGCCGCGGCGGCCGCCTGCGGGACGACGTCGGCGTCGACGAGGAGCAGGCGCCCCACGTTCGCCACCATGCCGATCGAGGCCGCCCCGAGCGCCATCGCCCAGGGGCTGTTGAACATCAGCGCGAACCCCAGCACCCCGAGGAAGCTCGCGACCGCGCGCAGGCCGAACAGCAGCGGCTCCGCGAGAACCGGGGCGGGCACCGGGTCCGGGGCGAGGCCCGCGGCGGCGGAGACGCCCCACACCGCCAGCGCCGCGGACGCGAGGATCATCAGCGCGTACGTCACGCGCGCGACGCCCGCCGAGAAGTCGAGCTTCGCGAGGTCGAGCGCGCCCGTCACGAGCGCGAACCCGGGCACGAGGAACAGCACCGCCGAGACGTACCCCGCCTCGTGGCCGCCCTCGACCCCGGCCAGCGCGGAGAGCCCCAGCACGAGCCCCAGGTACGCGACGCTCGCGACCGCGGCCGCGAGCATCGTCACGCCGAACTGGTTGATGCCCCGGTGCAGCATCGCGCGCCGGACACCCTGCCCCAGCGCCGCCGCGACGAGCACGGCGCCGCACTCGACGAGGCCGCCGTGGTTGAGGAACGCGAACGCGGCGCACGCGATCCCTGCCCACAGGGCGTTGAGGAACGCCCCGTAGAGCGGCGGTCGGCGCGCGATCCGGTCGAGCTCCGCGTCGACCTCGTCGAGGTCGGCCCCCGCCGGCAGCGTGGCCGAGAAGCGCTCGAGCTGCGCGAGCCGGTCCGCGTTGATCCCGATGGAGCGCACCTCGGTGAGCTCCGTGCGGAAGATCGGCCCGCGGTACGACGTCGCGGTGATCTCCGTCAGCGTCACGTGCGCCGCGATGCGGTCCAGGCCCAGCGCCCGGGCCGCGCGCGTCATGTGCGACTTCACGCGGTAGCTGCCGGTGCCCGCCGACAGCGCGAGCCGACCGATCCGCAGCACGGTGCCCGACCGGCGGATGAGGTCGACGGGCTCGAGACCGGCTTCGTCGGCCGGGGAGGGCTCAGGCGTCACGACGCCATGATCCCGCACCGCCCCGCGCCCGGCACTCGCCGAAGGTCCCGGACCTCCCGGCCAGAGCCCCGCGCCGTCGTGACGTACCGTCTGCCCATGGCCGCCGACGTCCCCCGCACCGCCCCCGCCGACGTACCCGGGCGCGGTGGCCCGCGCGTCCCGACCGACTTCGACGTGCTGGTGGTCGGCTCGGGGTTCGGCGGGAGCGTCACCGCCCTGCGCCTCACTGAGAAGGGCTATCGCGTCGGCGTCCTCGAGGCGGGCCGCCGCTTCACCGACGAGGAGCTCCCCCGCACGTCGTGGCGTCTCCGGTCGTTCCTGTGGGCACCCGCCCTCGGATGCTTCGGGATCCAGCGCATCCACCGCCTCCGCGACGTGCTCGTCCTCGCCGGCGCCGGTGTCGGCGGCGGCAGCCTCGTGTACGCGAACACGCTGTACGAGCCGCTCGACGACTTCTTCACGGACCCCGCCTGGGCCGACGTCGCCGACTGGCGGACCGAGCTGGCGCCCTGGTACGACCAGGCGCGCCGGATGCTCGGCGTCACCACCTACGCCGGGCGCACCCCCGCGGACGACGTCCTGGAGGACGTGGCCCGCGAGACCGGGGTGGGCGACACCTTCGTGAAGGCGCCGGTCGGTGTGTTCTTCGGCCGAGGCGGGACGCGGGAGCCGGGGGGCACCGCCCCCGACCCCTACTTCGGCGGGGCCGGGCCCGAGCGGCGCGGCTGCACCGAGTGCGGCGCGTGCATGACGGGGTGCCGTGTCGGTGCGAAGAACACGCTCGTGAAGAACTACCTCTACCTCGCCGAGCGCGGCGGCGCCCAGGTCCTGCCGCTCACGACCGTCACCGAGGTGCGGCCCGTGCCCGACGGCGCGGGCGGCGTCCTGCACGAGGTCCTCGCCCACCGCTCGGGGCGCCCCTGGGCAGGACGGCAGCGCTACACGGCACGCCACGTCGTGCTCTCCGCGGGGGCGCTGGGCACGCAGAGACTCCTCCACGCCATGCGGGACTCGGGACGCCTGCCGGGGGTCTCCGAGCGACTGGGACACCTCACGCGCACCAACTCCGAGGCCCTGCTCGGCGCCACGGTCCGGCGTCGCGACCACCAGCGACGGCCCGACGCGCCCGACTACTCGCGCGGCGTCGCGATCACGTCGTCGTTCTACCCGGACGCCCGGACCCACGTCGAGCCCGTGCGGTACGGGAAGGGGTCGGGCGCCATGGGGCTGCTCCAGACGGTCCTCACGGACGGTGGTCCGAGCCGGTGGCGCACCTGGCTGCGCGAGCTGTGGCGCCGACGTCGGGACCTGCCGGCGATGGCCGACCTGCGCGGCTGGTCGTCGCGGACGATCATCGCGCTCGTCATGCAGAGCCACGACAACTCGCTCACCACCTCGCTGCGGCGCGGGTTCCTCGGCCGCAAGGTCCTCACGTCCCGCCAGGGGCACGGCGCGCCCAACCCGACCTGGATCCCGGCCGGGAACGACACCGCACGGCGCATGGCCCAGCGCATGGGCGGCATGCCCGGAGGGACCGTCGGCGAGCCCTTCGACGTCCCGATGACGGCCCACATCCTCGGCGGGTGCGCGATCGGCACCTCGCCGCGGACGGGCGTGATCGACCCGTACCACCGTGTCCACGGTCAGCCCGGCCTGCACGTCATGGACGGGTCCGCGGTGAGCGCGAACCTCGGGGTGAACCCGTCGCTCACGATCACGGCGCTCGCGGAACGGGCCTGTGCGCTCTGGCCCAACGCGGGCGAGAAGGACGTGCGCCCGCCGCTCGGCGCTGCGTACGCGGTGCTGGGCCCGGTCGCACCGCGGCACCCGCTGGTCCCGGCGCACGCCCCGGCGGCCCTGCGCCCGGCGCGCGTCAGGCCGGGACGGAGCACGGCTCCCGACCCGGCCTGACGGCACGACTGGCGGAGGGCGAGGGATTCGAACCCCCGGTGCGTTGCCGCACAACGGTTTTCAAGACCGTCACATTAGGCCGCTCTGTCAGCCCTCCCGGCGAGCCATTGTGGCACGCCCCGCCCCTGCACGACGACGGCGGGCCGACCCGTGGAGGGCGGCCCGCCGTCGTGCGTGGCGCGGGGTGCGGGAGCGGTCAGGCCGCGCCGCGGAGCTGGCGCATCGCGAGCTGGACGAGCGCGATGAGCGTCTGCTTCGTCGCCGCGCGCGAGCGCGCGTCCGTGTAGAGCATCGGCACGTGCGGCGGGATCTGCAGCGCCTCGCGGACGTCCTCGAGCTTGTGCTTGGCGACGCCGTCGAAGCAGTTGACGCCCACGACGAACGGGATGTTGCGCGACTCGAAGTAGTCGATCGCCGGGAAGCACTGCTCCAGGCGGTCGGTGTCGACGAGCACGACGGCGCCGATCGCGCCGCGGACCAGGTCGTCCCACATGAAGAGGAAGCGGTCCTGGCCCGGCGTGCCGAACAGGTAGAGCCACAGGTTGCCCGGCAGCGAGACGCGGCCGAAGTCCATCGCGACGGTCGTCGTCGTCTTGCGGTCGGACACGCCGCCCGCGTCGTCGACGCCCACCGAGTGCTCCGTCATGGCGGCCTCGGTGTTGAGCGGCTCCACGTCCGAGATCGAGCCGATGAACGTCGTCTTGCCGACGGCGAAGCCGCCCGCGACGACGATCTTCACGACCGTCGGCGCGGTCCGGGACGCCGCTGCGGCACCACCGGGCTGCGCCGCCGCAGCGGGCGGAGCCGCGGGCGCTGCCGCGACCGGGCGCGCGGGGGCCGCCTGCTGCACCGGGGCGACCGGCTGAGCGGGCGCCTGCTGGGCGGGAGCCACGGGCTGCGCGGCGGCCAGGGGCTGCGGCGCGGTGCGCGGCTGGGCCGCGGCCTGCGCGACGGGAGCCGACGCAGGCTGCGCGGCGGCCGGGGACGGCTGCGCGGCAGCCGGAGCGACCGGCTGCGGTGCGGCCGGAGCCGTCGCGGGCTGCGTGGCCACCGGCGCGGCGGGCTGCGGTGCCGCCGGAGCGACGGGCTGGGCGGCGGCCGGCTGCTGCGGTGCCGCGGGCTGGCCGGGCGTCGCCGGAGCCGCCTGGGTCGGCACGCCGACGGGTGCGCTCACCGGAGCCCACGCCGTCTGGCGCAGCGCCGGCTGACCGCCGGGCGCACCCCCGCTCGCCCCGGACGGCTGCCCTGCCTGCGGCCCGCTCCCCGAGCCGTCAGAGGGTGGAAATGCCATTGAGAACACTCTCCAAGACGCTCAGGGACAGACCCGAGTGGTTGCTGCCGTGACCCGTGTGGACGTTGAGCGGGGTCGACGTGTGGACGGTGATGTAGTTGTCCTCCTGCAGGTCCGCGACGAGCACCTTCGTCACGCCGAGCGGCAGGCGCAGGAGCGCGGAGAGCTCGGCGATCGAGACGTACGTGTGCGCGGCGTGCTGGAGGATCGAGCGCTTCTCGGGCGGCAGCCCGAAGCTGTTCACGGCACCCGGCATGACCTCGACGAGCGCCTCGAGCGGGAGGTCGGACGTGGCGGACCGCACGCGACCACCCGTCACCGCGTACGGGCGGACGGTCGCCGCCTCGTACCCGTCGTGGGCTCCCATGCTGCCGAAAGGTACGTTCGTCATCGATCAGTCCTCATCCCACCGGGGTTCGGGTCGCACCGTCGACCGGAAGGCTACCCCGCATCTCCGAGATGAGCTGCGGCGTCAGGGTCGCCTCCGTGCGCGAGACGAGGAGCGCCATCTCGTAGCCGATGAGGCCGATGTCGCAGTTCGCCTCGGCCACCACGCCCAGGACGGAGCCGTTCGACACGTTCATGAGGAACAGGAACCCGTTGTCCATCTCGATGATGGCCTGCCGGACGTTCCCGCCGTTGAGCTGGCGGGCCGCACCGCGGGTCAGGCTCGACATGCCCGAGACGATCGCGGCGAGCTGGTCACCGCTCGTCCGGTCGAGCTGGTCGGACATCGCCATGAGCAGGCCGTCCGCCGACACCACGAGCGTGTGCCGGCTGCCCGGTACGGTCCGCACGAAGTTGTCGAGCAGCCACCCGAAGTTCGTGGCCTCGGTGCTGAGCGCGTTCACTGTTCCTCCTCGTCAGTTGCCGCAGACGGCATGTCGTCACCGCGCCTGCGGCGCTGAATCAGGGACATAATCCATGGCCTCGGGGTTCCACGTCGAACTCGTCTCGTCCTGCCCCTCGACGCGCCCGCGGGCGGTCGCCGACTGGAACGCCGACAGACGCGCCCGCAGCTGCTCCGGGTCGCGGTCGATCCGCGCCGTGAAGCGGTCGACGTACCCGTCGCGCTCCTCGCCGCGCGAGCGTCGCGCGAGGCCCGACGCCGCGGCGTCGACCTTGAGCGGCTGGTAGATGCCGTCGTTCGGGTCCGCCAAGGTCGCTTCCTGGAAATCGGTGCTGCCCTGCAGCAGGGTGGACATCTCCTCGTACAGCACCGCCGACGCCATCCAGTCCGACCGCGCCTCGACCGAGTCGGAGACGTAGCCCGCGTCCAGCGGCTCGAGGGACTCCGCGACCGGGCGTCGGGCGAGCGGGCTCGGCGGACCGTAGCCCGACGCCGCGTCCCTGGCGGGAGCGGCGTCCCACGCGGCGGCGGAGTCCGCCGGCTCGGGCACGGACGGCCGGGCCGCGGGGTACGGGTCGTCCTGGACCGGGGGGAGGCTCCGCGTCTCCTGCACCGGGGCCGCCGGCGCCTCGGGGGCGAAGGACGGCGTGGGCGCAGCAGGGAGGTCGGCGCGCGGCGCGAACGCGGACGTGCGCGCCGGCGCGCCCGGCCCCTGCCGCGCGGCCGGGGCCGCCTGGACCGGGGCGGGCGCCGCGGGCGCAGGTGCCACCGGGTTCGACGCCGCGGGTGCGGCCGCCGCCGGTGCCGGCGTCGACGCGGCCGGGCGCGAGGCGAGCGCCTCGGCCGAGGGGCCGGCGGGTCGCGTCGCCTGCGGCGTGGCGGTCGTCCGCGGACGACGCCCGAAGAGACCGCGCTTGCGCGCCTGGCTCTCGCGCAGCGAGCGGCGCGTCGGGAGGTCGGCCATGAGCTCCTCGAAGCGGGGAAGCGCCTCGAACGAGAGCTCGGCGGGGATCTCCTCGGCGCCGTCCGCGGCACGTCCCTCGGCCACGACCGGGACGTCCGTCTGCTCCGGGGCGGAGGGCGCCACGGGCCGGACCTCGGTCGCGTCGGCCGCGGCCCGGCTCCGGTCGGCGAGCGGCGCGCGCTCGGCCGCGGGCTGCTCCGGCTGCGCCGCCACGGGCGGGACGACGCGGGTCGCGTCGAGCGGCTCCTCGGCGAACGACGACGGCGCCCAGCCCGCGGACGCGGTCTCCTGCGCAGGCTCGGGCTCCCAGGCCTGCTCGGCGGGCTGCTCCGGGGTCCACGTCTGCTCGGCGGGCTGCTCCGGGGTCCACGTCTGCTCGGCGGGCTGCTCCGGGGCCCAGCCCTGCTCGGGTGCCCAGGCCTGCTCCGTGCCCGTGGCCGCGCTCGGGGCGGCCGGCTGCTCCGCGACCTCCGGCGGGGTCCAGACGACCTCGTGGTGGACGGCGGCCTCGGCCGTCGGCACGTCGCTCACCAGCGGGATGTCGGTCGCCGTGACGTCCGGCGCGACCGGCAGCTCGACCGGGTTCTCGGTGACCGGCCGCTCGCCCACGGGACGGAAGCTCGAGAAGAGCGCGCTGCGGGTGCTGACATCGAGCACCGGGATCTCGGCCGAGACGGGCTCGACCGGGGTCGCGGCGGCACGCGACCGGCTCGGGAGCGCGGACGCGGCGGGAGCCACCTCCGCGGGCGGAGTCCAGGCCTCGTCCGCGGCGGGCAGCTCGTCCGGCAGGGCCGGGGTCGCGAGCGGCGGGAGCACGATGGCGCCCGTCTGCGGGCCCGACGCGAACGACGCGCTGGGCGCGGCCGCCGCCGGGTCGACCGTGCGGGAGCGACGGCGCGGCATGCCCGTCTGCGTGGTGCCGTCGGTGAGCGCGTCGAGGTCGACCGGCACGGCGGCGGGCGCCTCGGGCTCCACGGCCGCGACGGACGCCGTCGGGACGGGTGCGGGAGCGGCGGGCTCGGCGGGGAGGGCCGGCATCACGCCCGTGCTCGTGAGCTGCTGCGCGGCGGCCTGGGTGCTCGTCTCCAACGGGTCCGTCGGCTGCGGGAGCGGGACGTTCGAGTCGGGCACGAAGAGGACGGCCGGGAAGGACACGACGACCTCGGTGCCCTGCTCGTCGCCACCGGCGCTGAAGCGGACCTTGGCTCCGAGCCGCTCCGAGAGGCGGCCGACCACGAACAGGCCCAGGCGCTGGGCGCCGACGACGTCCGAGGCCGCGTGCGTCGCGACCTTCCGGTTCGCCTCCGCGATCTCCTCGGCCGTCATGCCCAGACCGTGGTCCCGGACGGTGATGTGCACGAAGTCCGCGTCGCGGCCGGTGGTGACCTCGACGGGCGTGTGCGGCTCGGAGAACATCGTGGCGTTCTCGAGGAGCTCGGCGAGCAGGTGCGCCGCGTTGAGCGCGTTGTGCCCCAGCATGAGCGGGTCGACGACGAGGTTGAGGCGCACGCGGTCGTACAGCTCGATCTCGGAGGACGCGGTACGGATCACGTCGGAGGCCGGCATCGGCTGGCGCACCCGACGGCCCGAGTCGATGCCGGCGAGCACGAGCAGCGACTCTGCGTTGCGGCGCATCCGGGTCGCGAGGTGGTCGAGGCGGAAGAGGTTGGACAGCGTGCCCGCGTCCTCCTCGGAGCGCTCGAGGTCGTCGAGGAACGCGAGCTGGCGGTTGAGGAGCACCTGGTCGCGGCGGGCCACGTTGACGAACATCTCGGCGATCGAGCCACGCAGCGCGGCCTGCTCGCGGGCGACCTTGATCGTCGTCTGGTTCACGTCGTTGAACGCGGTGGCGAGCTGGCCGACCTCGTCGCTGGACTCGACGGTGATCGGCGCGAGGTCGATGCCCGGACCCTGGCCAGGCACGGCGACCTGCTCGACGAGCTTGGGGAGCTGGTCACGGACGTCCTCGGCGGCGTCGGTGAGGCGCCGCAGCGGGTTGACGATCGCACGCGCGATGAGGCCGGCCACGAGGATCGAGGCGACGACCGCGGCGAGCGTCACGAGGATGGTGATTACGGCGCGCGTCGTGGCGGCCCCCGCGAGGTCCGAGGCCTTCTCCGCGGTCTCGGTGCGCACCGCGTCGCGCACGGGGGCGGTCTGGTCGCGGTCCTCCTGCGAGAGCGTCGGCCACTGCGCCGCCTGGCTGGGCGGGGTGGCTGCCGGGCGCGACCCGATGAGGTTCTGCCGGATCTGGTTGTAGGTCGCCGTCGGCGTCTCGAGGCGGAACTCCCCGGGCAGCTGGCGGACCGCGGCGCGCGCGCGGGCGGCGAGCGTGTCTCCGGTGGTGACGAGGACGGCGGCCTGCTGGTTGGTGACGGTGTTCTGCTGGCCCGCCTGCGCGGCCTGCAGCACCGCTCCAGCCAGCGGCTGCTCGAGCGCCTGCTGGGCGAGCAGCTCGTCGAGGAGCACGTAGGTGTCGAGGTACTGCGCGAGGCTGCGGTCGGGAGTGGTGTCCGCGAGCGTGCGCGGCACGTCCAGCGCCGCGTCGATGAGGTCGCTGTACATCGAGTTGCGCTGCAGCTGGCCGAGACCGGACCGGTCGATCGCCTGGCGGACACCCACGAGCTCAGACCGGTCACCGATCGTGTCGGCCACGGCCTTGCGCACGCGGGGGTCGAGCGCGGAGGTGTTGAGCCGCTCGTACGCGCGGTCGCGCGCGTCGAGCGCGCGGTCGGTCTTCTCGCGCTGCGCCATCATCTGCGCCTCGGCCTCCTCGGCCGTGTCGCGCGTGCTGTTGGCGTCGAGGAACGAGTACGTGCGCTCGGCCGCGATCTCCGTCCCGGCCGCGTCCTGCGCCGCGAGCGCCGCGACGAGCGCGCTCGTCTGGCTCGCGTCGCGCGCGGTCCCGATGGCCTGGGCCGAGATGATCGCCGCGGCGGCGAAGAGGACGAGGACGGGCACCGCGAGTGCCGCAAGGATCTTCCCGCGGACGCTCAACCTGCGGAGCATACGAACCTGCCTCCATCACCTGGTCCACCCGTTCGGCGGCATGGTCGACGCGCGTGGCAGCGGCGCCTCCCGGGCTCGCTCCCCGGTCGTGCGTACTAACTATCGGTGCACTTCCCCCGGACACCTAATCCGCGAGGAGCACGAACAATCGCCCTCGTCACGCGGTGCCCCCGTCGGTGATCCGGCGCCTCCGGGGCCGTCCGCGTAGTCTCGGCGAGATGCGAGGCGTCACGATATCGGGCCCCGGTGGCCCTGAGAAACTAACGGTTTCCACGCTCCCTGACCAGACCCCTGGGCCGGACGAGCTCGTGGTCGACGTCGCTTCCGCTGGCGTGAACCGTGCTGACCTGCTACAACGCGCTGGATCCTACCCTCCCCCGCCCGGCGCACCCGACTGGCCGGGCCTCGAGGTCTCGGGCACGGTGGCCCGCGTCGGGGACGCTGTGTCGGGCTGGTCGGTCGGCGACCGGGTGGTCGCGCTGCTCGACGGCGGCGGCTACGCGGAGCAGGTGCGGGTGCGCGCGACGCAGGTGCTCCCCGTCCCCGAGGGGGTCGACCTCGTGGACGCGGCCGCCCTCCCCGAGGCGGTGTGCACGGTCTGGAGCAACGTGGTCGACGTGGGCCGCCTGGCGCCCGGCGAGTGGCTGCTCGTGCACGGCGGCTCGGGCGGCGTCGGGACGGTGGGCGTCCAGCTGGGCGCGGCGCTGGGGGCGCACGTCGCGGTGACCGCGGGCGGTCGCGGCCGCGCCGACCGGTGCCTGGCGCTCGGGGCGAGCCTCGCCGTCGACCACCGCGAGGAGGACTTCGTCGCCGCGGTGCGGGACGCGTCGGGCGGCCACGGCGCGGACGTGGTGCTGGACGTCGTCGGGGCCGCCTACCTGCCGCGCAACCTCGAGGTCCTCGCCACGGGCGGTCGCCTCGTCGTCATCGGCATGCAGAAGGGACGACGCGCGGAGCTCGACCTCGGCCTCCTCCTCGCCCGGCGTGCCACGGTGGCCGGCACGACGCTGCGGGCCCGCCCGCCGCAGGAGAAGGCGCGCATCGTGCACGAGGTGCTGACGCACGTCTGGCCGCTGGTGGAAGACGGGCGGGTGCGGCCGGTCGTGCACGCGCGCCTGCCGCTCGACGAGGCGGCGCGCGCGCACGAGCTGCTCGACTCGGGCGAGGTGTTCGGCAAGGTGCTGCTCGTCCCGTGACGGCGGGTCGCGCTCGTCGGTGCGCGCGGGGGTGGCACGCGCAAGACTGGACCCATGGCTGACGAACCGCGCGACCCCCGTCCCGACGAGCCCACCGCTCCCGACCCTGCGGCGACCGCGCAGGGCGACGACGAGCCCGGCCGTTCCACCGTGGTCATGCCTGACGGCACGGGGGTGAGCGTCGTCGAGAGCGACGACTCGACCGACCCCGACCGCAACCCGGCGACCGTCATCGAGGAGCCGGCCAAGGTCATGCGCATCGGCGGCATGATCAAGAAGCTCCTCGACGAGGTGCGCGACGCCCCGCTCGACGAGGCGGCGCGCTCGCGGCTCGCGGAGATCCACGAGCGGTCCCTCACGGAGCTCGAGGAGGGCCTCTCGCCAGACCTCGTCGACGAGCTGCACCGCATCACGCTGCCGTTCTCGGACGACAGCGTCCCGACGGACGCGGAGCTCCGGGTCGCGCAGGCGCAGCTCGTGGGCTGGCTCGAGGGGCTGTTCCACGGCATCCAGACGGCGCTCGTCGCGCAGCAGATGGCCGCGCAGGCGCAGCTCTCGCAGATGCGCCGGGCTCTGCCGCCCGGCTCGCTGCCGCCCATGGGCCACGGTGCGCCCGGCGGGATGCCGGGGCAGCAGCCGCGCCCGGACGAGCACGACGGACGCCCCTCGCCCGGCCAGTACCTCTGAGGCCCCGGTCCGCTCAGGCGGGCGGGGGGTCGGTCGGCAGCACGTCGTCCGGCTCTCCGCGCCCGCTCGCGCCCGGGCGCGCGGCGGTCATGGCGATCGCCCCGGAGACGAGCACGAGGCCGACCAGCTCCAGGGGGCTCGGGACCTGCCGGAGCACGACGGCGCCCACGACGGCCGCCGTCGCCGGGAGCAGCGCGAGGAGCACCGAGAACGTCGCCGCGCTGACGCGGCGCAGGATCACCTGCTCGAGCGCGTAGGGCACGGCGGACGAGAACAGCGCGATCCCCGCGACTGCCAGGGCGTGCCGCCAGTCGCCGAGCACCGGGACGGCGTCCGGCGCGAGGAACGGCGCGAACGCGAGCGCGCCCACGGCCATCCCGACCGCGAGCGACGTGACGCCCGAGCCCCCGACGGCGACCCGGCGGCCGAGCACGATGTACGCGGCCCAGCACGCGGCGGCGACGGCGATCGCCGCGAGGCCGAGCACGGCGTCGTCGTGCGGGAGGTCGGACCCGACCGTCACGCCGGCGAGCAGCACGACCCCGGCCGCCGCGACCGCGATGGCGCCGCGCTCGCGCCAGCCGCTGCCCGTGACCGCCGCGACCGCGACCGGGCCGAGGAACTCGATCGCGACGGCGGTGCCGAGCGGGAGGTGGTCGATCGCGACGTAGAACGCGAGGTTCATCGCCGCGAGCGCGACCCCGAAGACCGCGGCCCACGCGAGGTCGTGCCGCGTCCAGCGCCGCCGCCACGGGCGGCGCCAGGCCACCAGGAGCAGCGCGGAGGCCGCGATGCGCAGCCAGCCCACCTCGACCGCCCCGGCGACGGCGAACAGCCCGACGGCGATCGCCGCGCCCAGGTACTGCGTGAGGCCCGAGACGACGAACAGGGCCGGTGCCGGGACGCGGTCGAGGGCGGCGGTTCGGGTGGGCACCGACCGACTCTACGACCGCGCCCGCCCGGAGACGTCGCACGCCGGTCGTGCGACGGCGGCCCGCCCGCCTGCGGGACGGGCCGCCGCCACCGTCTCGCCGCGGCCGGCGTCAGCCCTTGACCGAGCCGGCGAGCAGGCCGCGCACGAAGTACCGCTGGAGCGCGAGGAACACGACCACGGGCACGACCATGGAGATGAACGCGCCCGCCGGGAGCAGGTGCCAGCTCGCGCCGCGCGAGCCGGACAGCTCGGCGAGCCGCACCGTGATCGGTGCGGTGTCCTGGCCGGACGCGAACGTCAGCGCGACGAGCAGGTCGTTCCATACCCAGAGGAACTGGAAGATGCCGAACGCCGCGATGGCGGGGACGAGGAGCGGCATGAGGACCTGGAAGAAGATCTTCACGTGCCCCGCACCGTCGACCCGGGCGGCCTCGACGAGCTCGCGCGGGATGTCCTTCATGAAGTTGTGCAGCAGGAAGATCGCGAGCGGCAGCGCGAAGATCGAGTGCGACAGCCACACGGGCCAGAACGAGCCGTCGATCCCCCAGTCCACGTACTGCGTGAGCAGCGGGACGAGCGTGACCTGGATGGGCACGATCTGGAGCGCGAAGACCGCGACGAACAGCAGGTTGCGGCCCTTGAAGTTCACCCACGCGAACGCGTACGCGGCGAGCGACGCGAGCGTGATCGGGATGATCACCGCGGGCAGCGTGATGACGAGGGAGTTGACGAAGTAGGTCGCGAAGCTCGTCGAGCCGCCGAACAGCGCGTCCGTGTAGTTGTCGACCGTGAACTCGGGGTTCGCGAACGCCTCCCACCACCCCGACCGGCGGATCTCGCGCGGCGGCCGGAACGACGTGACGAGGAGCCCGAACGTCGGGATCGTCCACAGGACGGCGAGCACGATCGCGATGATCGACGCCGGCCGGGACGAGACCTTGCGGCGCACCTTGTCGGCGCGCGCGTCCAGGCCGGCGACGACGCCCTTGCCGCTGCCCTCCTCGACGGTCTCGTCGACGAGCGGGGCGTCGGGCACGGAGGCGGACAGTGGGGTGCTCATCGGATCTCCTCCGCCTGCTTCAGCTGCCGCACGTTGTACACGATGATCGGGATGACGAGCACGAAGAGGATGACGGCGAGCGCGGCGCCCAGGCCCTGCTCGCCCTGGCGCAGCGCCTGCGTGTAGAACTCGTTCGCCACGACCGACGTCTCGAACCGGCCGCCCGTCATCGTGCGGACGATGTCGAAGACCTTGAGCGTGCCGATGGCGATCGTCGTGAGGACGACCACGAGGGCCGGGCGGATGCTCGGCACGGTGATGTAGCGGAACATCCGCATGCCGCCGACGCCGTCGAGCCGGGCCGCCTCGACGATGTCGTCCGGGATGGCGCGGATCGCGGCGGCGAGGATCGTCATGGCGAACCCGGCCTGGATCCAGATCATCACGAGGATGAGGAAGAACGTGTTCGCCGGCGCGCTGAGCAGGAACTGCTGCGGCTCCAGCCCGAGCCACACGAGGACCTGGTTGAACAGGCCGATCTGCGGCTGGCTGGCCGGCTTGTACTCGTACATGAACTTCCAGATGATGCCCGCGCCGACCATGGAGATCGCCATGGGCAGGAAGATCAGGGTCTTCGCGAGCTTCTCGAAGCGGGACCGGTCGACGACGACCGCGTACACCAGCCCGAGGAACGTCGAGACGAGCGGGACGACGATGACCCAGATCGCCGTGTTGCGCAGGACGATCTGGAACTCGTCCCGCGTGAACGCGGTGACGTAGTTGTCGAGCCCGACGAACGCGGAGCCCGTGCGGTTGTAGAACGAGTCGCGGATGGTGCGCAGCCCTGGGTACAGCAGGCCGAACGCGAGCATGACGACCGCGGGCCCGGCGAACGCGATCGCGACGACCCAGCCGGGCACGCGCTTCGGCCGGTCGACGAGGAAGAGGATCAGACCCATGACGACGACGAAGAGCAGGATCGCGACGACCATCACCGCGAGCTTGCCCCCCGTCCCGGAGGGTTCGAGCAACCAGTCCATGTGAGGCTCCTGAGGTGGCCGGCGGCGGCCGGGAGGACGAGGTGGACGACGAGGGACGGTCGGCGAGGGCGGGCCGCCCGGGTCCTGCCAGGGGCGACCCGCCCCCGGGTCGACGCGCGGGCCCGGGGCCCGACGACGTGGCTCGCGCCGCGCCGTCAGCCCCCGGGCCGCTCGCGGGTCAGGACGTCGGCCAGGACGCCTCGATGGCGTCGAGCACGGCCTGGTCGGACTTGTCGCTCGCGATCCACTCGGTCATCTCGGACCAGAACGAGCCGGCGCCGACGGCGGCGGGCATCATGTCCGAGCCGTCGAAGCGGAACGTGTAGCTCTCGTCCGTGAGCAGCTCGTACGCCTGCTGGTCCATCGGCGACTGCAGCAGCTCGGGGTCGAGGCCGTTGTTGGCGCTGATCCAACCCTGCGGGGTCACGCTCGCCTTGGCGTTGGACCACTCGGGGCTCGACAGGTACGCGTGGAAGGCCTGGACCTCGGGACGGTCGTTGAACGCCGCGACGAACTCGCCGCCGCCGAGCAGCGGCTTGTCGTCGGCCGACTCGCCCGGCAGGTAGAACGCCCACACGTCGCCGTCCTCGGCGACCTCGAGGTCGGGGTCGAGGGTCGTCCAGTTCGCCTGGTAGAACGTGGCCTGGCGGTGCATGTAGCACAGGCCGTCGATGATCGGGTACCCGCCCTCGGTGAACTCGGTCGTCGCGATGCTGCTCACGTCGCCCAGGCCGCCGTTGACGTAGTCCTCGTTCTTCAGCACGTCGCCGACCGTGGCGAGGGCCGTGGCGATCTGCGGGTCGTTGAACGGGATCTCGTGGTTGACCCACTGGTCGTAGACCTCGGGGCCCGCCGTGCGCAGGACGACGTCCTCCATCCAGTCGGTGGCCGGCCAGCCGGTCGCCTCGCCGGACGCGATGCCGGCGCACCAGGGCTTGACGTCGCCCTCCGGGTTGTCGGCGACGATCTGGTCGGAGAGCTCCATGAGCTCGTCCCACGTCGTCGGGACCTCGTAGCCCGCCTCCTCGAACATGGACGGCGAGTACCAGACGAACGACTTCACGTTCGCGCCGAGCGGCGTCGCGTACAGCGTGCCGTCGACGGTGCCGTACTCCTTCCAGGACTCCGTGTAGTACTGGTCGACGTTGGCCGCGGCCTGGTCGCCGACCGGCTGGATCGCGTCGGGGAAGTCCGCGACGATGCGGCGCAGGAGGCCGGGCTGCGGCAGGTACGCGATGTCGGGCGCGCTGCCCGACTGGATGCGGACGGGGAGCTGGGCCTCGAACTCCTTGGAGCCCTCGTACTCGATCGTCGCGCCGGTGCACTCCTCGAACGGCTCGTACGACGCCTGCTGCTGCTCGGCCTCGGTGTCGACGATCGTCGAGTAGACCGTGACGGTCTTGCCGGACAGGTCGCCGTACTGCTCGAAGTCGGCGCAGTCCACCTCGGCGCTGGGCGACTCGTCGTCGCCCCCGCCGCCGCCCCCGCTGCTGCACGCCCCGAGCACGAGCGCGAGGCTCGCGCCGCCGGCGGCGACCGCCAGCGTGCGGCGACGCGCCGCGCTGGTCCTCGTGGTCCTGGTCATCTCAGCCTCCACCTCGTCGTGGGTCCGGACGCCGTCACCCCGGTCCGGTGAGGACCGGGCGCATCGCGACGTCGCGAGCGCGGGTGCGCTCTCGCCCTCCCACCATGCAAGCGGTTGCATCCCCGGGGTGCAAGCACAGCGGAGGTGAGTTTGCGTAACGATTCCGTCACGCGCGGCGGGTGCGCGCTCTCTCGGGGCCCGGAAGGCTGGCCGCGCTCCCACACCGTGCGCCCGCAGGGCGTCCCGGTGTGGGCAGGGGTCGCGGCCGGCCCTACGCGCCCGGGGGGAGCGGCGCCGTCGAACCGCGCCGGATGAGCTCCGTCGGGTACGTCAGGCTCTCGGGCACCGGGGCACCGTTGATCATGTCGAGCAGCAGGAGCGCCGCGTCGAAGCCCTGCTGGTAGGCGTCCTGCGCGATCGTGGTCAGGCCGACGAGCTCGCCGAGGTCGTGGCCGTCCACGCCCACGACGGACAGGTCCTCCGGCACCCGCCGGCCGAGGTCGCGCGCCGCGAGGATCGCGCCCATCGCCATCTCGTCCGACGCCGCGAACACCGCGGTCACGTCCGGGCGGCGGCGCAGCAGCTCCGCGGTCGACTCGCGGCCGCCCGCGACGTCGAAGTCGCCGTTCACCTCCAGGTCCGGCTGCACGACGACGCCCGCCTCCTCGAGCGCGCGCACGTACCCCCGCGCGCGCTCCACGGGCGGGGACCACGACGACACGAGGTCCGGCACCCCGGTCACGTGCCCGATCACCCGGTGCCCGAGGTCGAGCAGGTGGCGCGTCGCCGCGCGCCCGGTCGCGACGTCGTCGAGCCGCACCGTCACCTGCTCCGCCGGCCCGGACCCCACGAACGCCAGCGGGCGCGCCAGCCCGACGAGCGAGCGCACCTCGTCGTCGTCCAGCGGCAGCCCGACGACGAGCGTCCCGTCCACGCGGTGGCGCAGCACGCTCGGGTCGACCCGGCGGCGCGACGACGTGCGCCGGACGTCGAACGTGTAGAGCAGCACGTCGTAGCCGAGGTCGCGCAGGGCGCGCTCGGCGCCCTCGATCACGTTGGCGAAGAACCACCGGTTCACCCACGGGGTCAGCACGCCGATCGTCCGGGTCCGCCCCGTGGCCAGGGACGACGCCGACGGCGTGGGCACGTACCCGAGCCGCGCCGCCTCCGCGAGCACCCGCAGGCGCGTCGCCTCGGAGACGTTCGGCAGGCCGCGCAGGGCGCGCGAGACGGTCGCCGTGGACACCCCGGCGGCCTGGGCGACGTCGTCGATACCTGCCACGACGGGTGATGCTGCCACGCCGGGACGGACCCTGGCGAGGCGCCGTGCCGCATCGTGAGCAGATCGATGCAAGCGCTTGCCCTCGCCGGGACCGATATCGTGGTCGGGCCCGCCCCTCGGCACCGCTCGGTACGTACGAGCCCGCCGTGCCGTCGTCGGGCACCACCACCTGCGAACCGGAAGGACCACGATGATCGAGCTGAGGACCCCGCGGGAGATCGAGCAGATGCGGCCCGCCGGACGGTTCGTCGCCGACGTCCTCACCACGGTGCGCGCCGCCACGAAGGTCGGGACGAACCTGCTCGAGCTCGACGAGGTCGCGCACCGGATGATCCGCGACCGCGGGGCCGAGTCCTGCTACATCGACTACCACCCGTCGTTCGGCGCGAGCCCGTTCGGCAAGGTGATCTGCACGTCCGTGAACGACGCCGTGCTGCACGGCCTCCCCCACGACTACGCGCTGCGCGACGGCGACCTGCTGAGCATCGACTTCGCCGCCTCGGTCGACGGGTGGGTCGCGGACTCGGCGCTGTCGTTCGTCGTCGGCACGCCGCGCGCGGGCGCGCTCGGCGAGGCGGACGCCCGGCTCATCCAGACGACCGAGCGCGCGCTCGAGGCGGGCATCGCCGCCGCGCAGCCGGGCAAGAAGGTCGGCGACATCTCCGCCGCCATCGCCGACGTCGCGCACGCCGCGGGCTACTCGGTGAACACCGACTTCGGCGGGCACGGCGTCGGCCGCACCATGCACGGCGAGCCCCACATCCCGAACGACGGCCGCCGCAAGCGCGGGTTCCCGCTCAAGCCGGGCCTCGTCATCGCGATCGAGCCCTGGTTCCTCGAGACCACCGACGAGATCTACACCGACCCCGACGGCTGGACCCTCCGCTCCGCCGACGGGTCGCGCGGCGCGCACAGCGAGCACACCGTCGCGATCACCGAGGACGGCCCCGTCGTGCTCACCGCGCGCGAGCCCCGCGACTGACCGTCCCGAGGTAGAGCCCCGGTACCGCGAGGTAGAGCCCCGGTCCGCCGAGGTAGAGCCGCGGTACCCGGGCCGGCGGCTGTCGTCGCAGCGGGCGCCGAGCGACGTCCGAGCACCGTCAGACGTCGCTACCCGCCCCCTCGGCCGCACCGTCCGGGCGCGCGTGACGCGTGGCGCCACGCTCTCGTCGTCGATCGAAGAGGATGTAGGGATGACGCACGACCCTCACGGACGCGACCTCGACCGAGGCTCCGGGGACGCGCGAACCAGGGTGGCCGACTGCCCCCGCGACGCTCGGCGGCGGCGAGCCGCGGCCCGCCTCACCGGCGGTCTCGCCGTCGCCGTCGTGCTCGCCGGGTGCGCGCCGGGCACGGTCGACACCGACACGACCGAGAGCGTCGCGGTGGTCGAGGACTTCTTCGCGAGCCTGGAGGCCGGGAGGGCGAGCGACGCGGCGGCGCTCACCACGATCGACCTCGACGAGGATCTCGTCGACGACGACTTCTACCGTGCTTCCGTGGCTCGGCCCACCGACGCGCGCGTGGTGGCGTCCTCCGGCTCGTCGGCCGGCGCGAGCGTGACGGTCGAGTTCACCCTCGACGGCGTCGACGGCCCCGTGAGCCTGGAGGTCCGGACGACCCGCGACGGCGACCGCACGACGATCAGCGACCTGGGCACCGCCGACACGATCGGTGCGGGTCAGCCGGTGTCCGGCACGCTGACGGTCAACGGCCAGGTCGAGTACCCGGCGGCAGAGCTCACCCCCGTCACGTTGCTCCCCGGTGCCTATGCCGTCGAGTACATCGACCCGACCGGTCTCCTCGAAGGGTTGCGCCGGGGCTCGTCGTTCACGGCCTACGTGCCCGACGTCGTTCGGGAGGACGGGGTCGTGGCCGAGGGCTTCGCGTTCACCCCGACCTTGCGGCCCGACGTCGAGCCGGGGGTGGAGGAGGCGATCGAGGGTCTGCGGGCCGCCTGCGAGGACGAGGGTCTCACCGGTCCGTCGTGCCCGTCGGAGCTCGTCGAGAACGCACGCGAGACCTCCCGCACGGAGTGGTTCGCCGAACCCGGGCCAGAGATCCGGTACGTCGAGGGGGCGTACCAGGCCACGGCGGAGTACACCGTCCTGCTCTGGGACAACGGCGACCTGCCCGCCGAGGTGCGCGCCTCGTACACCGGGACCGTCTCGCGCGACGCGGCGGGAAAGGTCACCTTCACACGGCCCTGAGGCGTACGCCCGGTCGGGTGCGGACCGGCCCGCCGTCCTGCCCCCGGTGGGAGCCCGGAGATGACCGCGTCTCTACCTCGGGGTACCGCAGCTCTACCGCGCGGGTAGGAGGCTCTGCAGGACGCGCGCCGCGCCGTCGTCCTCGATGGTGCCGGTCACCTCGTCGGCCGCCGCCTGCACGACGTCGTCCGCGTGGCCCATCGCGACGCCGCGCGACGCCCAGCGGAGCATCTCGACGTCGTTGCGGCCGTCGCCGACCGCGACGGTCCGGTGCGGCTGGACGTGCAGGGTGCGACGCACGAGCTCCAGGCCGGTCGCCTTCGTGACGCCGAGGGGCGCGAGGTCCATCCACGCCGTCCAGCCCACGGCGTACGTGACGTCGTCGAGGCCGAGCCGCTCCACGAGCTCGTGGAACTGCTCGCTCGTCGACCCCGGCGCCCGCACGACGACGCGCGTCACCTCGCCGGACCACAGCTCGTCGAACTCGACCACGCGGTGCACGCCGTCGAGCTCGCCGTCGGGGAAGAGCTCGTTCATGCGGAACCCGACGCCGACGTCCTCGACGGCGTACCGCGCGTCGGGCAGGTGCTCGCGCAGGAGCCGCAGGGCCGGGCCCGGGTCGAACGTCACGACGTCCTCGAGGACGTACCCGTCGGGCTCGTCGGGGTCCAGCCGCGCGGTCACGGCGCCGTTGGACGCGACGACCCAGCCGCGGTCGATCCCGAGGATCTCCGCGACGGGCGTCATCGCGATGAGCGACCGTCCCGACGCGAGCACCACGTGGTGCCCCGCGGCGCGCAGGTCCGCGACGGCGTCGCGCACGTCGTCCGACAGCTCCTGGTCGTAGGACATGAGCGTGCCGTCGATGTCGAGCGCGACGAGCAGCGGCTCGGCCGCATCGGTGGTCTCCCGGGGGTCCGTCACGCCACCACCGGCTCGAGGACCTCGAGGCCGCCGAGGTACGGCCGCAGCCCCTCGGGCACGCGGACCGACCCGTCGGGCTGCTGGTGGTTCTCGAGGATCGCGACGATCCAGCGCGTCGTGCCGAGGGTGCCGTTCAGCGTGGCGACGGTCCGCGTCTCCGTCTTGCCGTCCGTCTCGACCCGCTCGCGCACGTTGAGGCGGCGCGCCTGGAACGTCGTGCAGTTCGACGTCGACGTGAGCTCCAGGTAGCGCTGCTGGGTGGGCAGCCACGCCTCGCAGTCGAACTTGCGCGCGGCGCTCGACCCGAGGTCGCCCGCCGCGGTGTCGATGACGCGGTACGGCAGGTCGACGAGGCGCAGCATCTGCTCCTCCCAGCCGAGCAGGCGCTGGTGCTCCGCGGCGGCGTCGGCCGGGTCGCAGTAGGAGAACATCTCGACCTTGTGGAACTGGTGCACGCGGATGATGCCGCGCACGTCCTTGCCGTGCGAGCCGGCCTCGCGGCGGTAGCACGCGCTCCACCCGGCGTACCGGAGCGGGCCGCCCGACAGGTCGACGATCTCGTTCGCGTGGTAGCCCGCGAGCGCGACCTCGCTCGTGCCGACGAGGTAGAGGTCGTCCTTCTCCAGGCGGTAGATCTCGTCCGCGTGCGCGCCGAGGAACCCGGTGCCCTGCATGACCTCGGGCCGCACGAGGGTCGGCGTGATGACGGGCGTGAAGCCCGCCGCGACCGCCGTGTCCATCGCCGCGTTGAGCAGCGCGAGCTCGAGGCGCGCACCCACGCCCGTGAGGTAGTAGAACCGGGCGCCCGAGACCTTCGCACCGCGCTCGGTGTCGATCGCGCGCAGGCCCTCGCCCAGCTCCAGGTGGTCGCGCGGCGTGAACCCCTCGGCCGCGAAGTCGCGGATCGTGCCCTCCTCGCGCAGCACGACGTAGTCGTCCTCGCCCCCGGGAGGCGCCCCCTCGACGACGTTGGAGATGCGGAACAGCAGCCCGCGCAGCTCCTCCGCCGCGGCGTCCGCGTCGGCCTGGCGCGCCTTGACGTCGGCGGCGAGCTGCTTGGTGCGCGCGAGCAGCTCCTGCTTCTCCTCCCCCTGCGCCTGCGCGACCTGCTTGCCGAGGGACTTCTGCTCGGCGCGCAGGCTCTCGAACTCGCTCAGCGCGGCGCGGTGGCGCGCGTCGGCGTCGAGGGCGGCGTCCACCAGCGCGGGGTCGTCACCACGGGTGACCTGGCTGGCACGGACGATGTCGGGGTTGTCGCGCAGGAGGCGGAGGTCGATCACGCCAGCAGCCTAACGAACCCGGCGGCGCAGCGGTCGTGGTCCTCCACAGCCACGACCCCGCTACGGTGTCGCCATGGCCTGGACCCTCTGGGTCGCGATCGCGGCGCTCGCCGTCGCCGTCGTGGCCCTCGTCGTCGCGCTGGGGCTGCGCGCCCAGCAGTCGCGCCTGCGGCGCGCGCACGGCGCGGACCTCCCCGTCGAGGAGACGCCCCTCGACGACGACCCGCGCGAGCTCGTCGCGTTCGTCGCCAACCCGTCGAAGCCCGACGTCGTCGGGCTGGAGGCCGTGGTGCGCCGCGCCTTCGCCGACGCCGCGCTCCCGGACCCGCTGTGGTTCGAGACGACGGTCGCCGACCCGGGCGTCGGGCAGACCCGCGCCGCGCTCGCCCAGGGGGCGGACGTCGTCGTCGCCGTGGGCGGGGACGGCACGGTGCGGGCGGTCGCGGAGGGCATGGTCGGCAGCGGCCGAACGATGGGCCTCGTGCCCGTCGGCACCGGCAACCTCCTCGCGCGCAACCTCGACCTGCCCGTGGGCGACGCCCGCGCGGCGCTCGCCGTCGTGATCGCGGGGTCGGACCGCCCGATCGACGTCGGCTGGGTCACGGTCCTGCGGTACGCGGACCCCGCGGGTCCCGGGGACGTGGAGGGCACGACCCTCGACCCCGTCCGGGAGCCCGGCAAGGAGCACATCTTCCTCGTCATCGCGGGCCTCGGGTTCGACGCCGCGATGGTCGCCGACGCCGACGACGAGCTCAAGGCCAAGGTCGGGTGGGTCGCGTACTTCGTCGCCGGGATCCGCCACCTGCACGGCCGGCGCATGCGGGCCCGCATCCAGCTCGACGACTCGCCGCCCGTCGACGCGCGGCTGCGCTCCCTCATGATCGGCAACTGCGGGCGGCTCCCCGGCGGCATCACGCTCCTGCCCGACGCCGTGATCGACGACGGCGTGCTCGACGTCGCCGCGGTCGACACGCGCGGCGGCGTCGTGGGGTGGGCGCAGCTCTTCGGCGAGGTCGTCATGCAGGGCCTCGGCGTGCGGAACGACCTGCCCGCCAAGATCGGGCGCATCGACCACGCGCGCGCCCGGCGGGTCCGGGTGCGCGTCGAGGAGGGCGAGCAGGCGCAGGTCGACGGCGACGTGCTGGGCCTCGCCGTCGAGATCGAGACGCGCGTCGACCCGGGTGCGCTGGTGGTCCGCACGGCCTGACGCGCGGCGGCGGGCCACGGGCACGGCCGGCCCGCGGTCGGCGCCGCGCGGTCGGTCCACGCGGTCGGTCCACGCGGTCAGTCCGCGCGGGCCGTCTCCGCGTCGATCGCCGACCGCATGACCGCCGCCGGCGGGACGACCCGCTCCCCACCGACGCGAGTGAGGCCCGCGAGACCGACGCCGACCATGAGCAGGCGTCCCGCCGCCTCCCGACGTCGCGCGTCGCCGCGGTCGCCGAGGACGTCCGCCAGGACGTCGGTCAGGAGCCCGAGCGTCTCCACGTACGCCCGCGCGACGGCGGGCCGCAGCTGCGCGTGCGCCCCGGCCTCCGCCCACCGGGCGAGCGCCTGGCCGTCACCGCCGGGCCCGAGCAGGTCCTCGAAGAAGAGCTCGAGCGCGGCACGGGCGGAGCGGCCGCGGGCCGCCTCCTCGAAGGCGCCGATCTCGACGTCGGCGTACCGCCGCCACGCCTCGGCGACGAGCTCGTCCGTCGACGCGAAGTGGTGGTGGATCTGCCCCGGCGACCCGCCGAGCTCGTCGGCGACGACGCGCGCGGTGACGGCGCCGAGCCCGTCGCGGCGCACGACGGCCGCCGCTGCCGCGACGATGGAGTCCCGACGCTCCGCGCGCGGCAGGTAGGCCATCAACGACTCCTCGTCCGCGCCGTCGGGGCGCCGTCGGTCAGGGTGTGCAGGAACGCGACGGTACGCGCCCGCAGGCCCTCCCGACGAGTCCGCACGACCTCGTCGGGAGGGGGGTCGAGCGGACCGCCGGACCGGACGGTCCCGACGTTGCGATGGCAGTCGAGGTCGGTGCACAGCAGGAGGCCCACGCTGCTGAGCCGCTTCCGCGGGTCGCGCGACGGCCGGTGCGCCGCGAACAGCGCGACCTCGTTGAAGCGCCGCGAGAAGCGGCACAGGGCGCACATCACGGCGCGCGACCCGGCCTCGGCGTGGCTCGGGCTCTGGCGCAGGAGCGCCCCGACCGCGCGCCCGTCGACGTCCGCGACGAGGAACGCGCGGGAGGGCGCGCGCGGGTCGCGCCACCCGAGGTAGTCGAGCTCCTCCCAGCGCAGCGCGTCGAAGTGGCCGGGCAGGCGGACCTTCCCCTCCGCCGGGTCGACGTTGACGATCGCGGACCGCGCCTCGGCGCGGGTCAGCGCACGCACCGTCGCTCCTTCAACTTGTACATGGATACAATTTGTACACGTTCCCAAGTCTGCCCGTCCAGAAGATTGCGCGCAGCCCCCGTGGAGGCCGCGTGAGCGTCGCGCGCGGACCTGCGCGGACGCGGCCGGGGCGGTCGGGGGCGGCGCGTCGCGCCCCCGTAGGCTGGTCCGGTGACGTTCCCGGCCGCCGCGCTCCCCCCTGCCCGCACCCAGCCCGTCCGCCGGGACCGGGGCCTCGGGCGGCGGACGGCGGCGCTCGCCACCGCCGTCGCGCTGCTGCTGACGCTCCTCGCGACGGCGGGCCCGGCAACGGCGACCACCGCGGCGGCGACGACCGGGGCGCCCCCGGCGGTCGCGTCGGGAGGCCCGGGCACAGCGGCCGGCGTCGCCGAGACCGCGAGCCCGCTCGCCGCCGCGCCGACGCACGACCCGCGGCCCGTCGTCCTGGTCGCGGTGGCCGGCCTGTACTGGAGCGACGTCTCCCCCACCGCGACGCCCACGCTGTGGTCGATGATCCGGACGGGGTCCGTCGCGTCGCTCAACCTCGGGCGCACGGTGTGCACGACCGACGCGTGGCTCACGCTGTCGGCGGGGCGCATGGTCTCGGCCCAGACGGCGGAGCAGCCCGCGGAGCCGCTCCCCGCCGACGCCGAGGAGCCGGCGAGCGGCTGCCTCCCCGTGCCCGTGCCCGCCGTCGCGACGACCGGCACGACCACGCCCGACGCACGCCCCGCGGACGTCCCCGGCTGGGCCGTCCTCACGGCGCCTGCCACGGAGGAGACGCCCGCGCAGGCGGCACGGCACGACCCCGGGACCGCCGCAGCCCGGATCGCCGGGACGGGCGTCTGCACGACCGCCGTCGGGCCGGGTGCCGCGGTGATGCTCGCGGACGCCGTCGGTCACGTCGAGCGGTACACGCCCTCGCTCGCCGCCCTCCCCGCCGGCGGCCTCGACGCGTGCGACGTGACGGTCGTCGACCAGGGCGAGATCGTCGACTCGGCCACCGGGCGCGGGGAGAGCCTCGACGAGCTCGACGAGGCCCTCGCCCGGATCATGGACGAGGTCGATCGGGGCACGCGCGTCGTCGTGGCCGGCGTGTCCGCCGGACCGGTCGGCGAGACGGGGCTCCAGGTCGTCGTCGACTGGCGCAAGGGGCAGCCGACGAGCCGGTGGCTCCACTCGCCGAGCACGCAGAAGGACGGCATCGTCCAGCTCACCGACCTGACGGCGACCGTCGTGGAGTCGGCGGGCGGCAGCACCGAAGGCCTTGAGGGCGCCGCCCTGGAGCAGGGCGAGGTCCGTCGCATGGACGTGGCCCGGACGGTCGAGAACCGGCAGTACCTCAACGTCCTCACGAGCACCATCCCCACGCTCTACCCCGTGCTCGTGGGCCTCCTCGTCGCCACCCTGGTCCTCGCGCTCGGCGGCGTCCTGTGGGCGCGCCGCGCCGCCGTCCGCCGCGGCCGCGAGCCCGGCCCGGGGCCGCGCGGCCTGCGCGTGCTCTCCGCCGTGCTCATGGTGGTCGCGGCGGCTCCCGTCGCGGCGTCGCTCGCGAGCCTGTCCCGCTGGTGGGTGTGGAGCGCGCCCGCCCCGGCGCTCACGCTGGCGCTCGCGGTGAGCGCGGTCGTCGTCGCCCTCGTCGCGTGGGTCGTCTCACGTCTCCTCCCGCGGCGCCCCTGGGCGCTGCCGTCGGCCCTCGCGGGGGTGACGTGGCTCGTGCTCACCGTCGACGGCGCGACCGGCACGACGCTCCAGCAGGCGTCCCTGCTCGGGACGTCCGCCGTCGTGGGCTTCACGCGCTTCTACGGCTTCAACAACGTGACCTTCGCCGTGTACGCCGTCGCCGGCCTCGTGCTCGCGGGCGGCCTCGCGTCGGCCGCGACCGCCCGCGGACTGCGTCGGCTCGCGGCCTGGTCCGTCGTCGCCGTCGGGGTGGTCACGGTCGTCATCGACGGCTGGCCAGCCTTCGGCGCCGACTTCGGCGGCATCCTCGCCCTCGTCCCCGCGTTCGCCGTCCTCGCGCTCCTCGTGGGCCGCATCCGCATCACGTGGCTGCGCGCGCTCGTCGTCGCGCTCGCGACGGTGCTCGTGGTCGTGGTCGTCGCGGTCGTCGACTGGCTGCTGCCGGGTGGGCGGTCCCACCTCGGCGGGTTCGTCCAGACCGTCGTGGACGGCGCCGCGCTCGACGTGATCGGCCGCAAGGCGCTCGGCGCGTGGGCGACCCTCGCGAACCCGCTCGGCGCGGTCGCCGCGGTGCTCGTGGTCCTCGTGGCCGTCGCCGTGCTGCGCCCCGAGCGCTTCCGCCTCCCGGAGGTCGCGCGGGCCTACGAGACCTGGCCGGTGCTGCGCCCGCTCGTCGTCGCGCTCGTCGTCGTCGCGGGTGTCGGCTCCGTCCTCAACGACTCGGGCGTCATCATCGCCGTCATGGTCGTGGTGGTCGCGACCGCGATGATCGTCCCGGGGTTCCTCGCGCGCCCCGCGCCCCGGCAGACCGCGGGAGCCGTCCCCGAGCCGGGGATCCGGCGCATGCCGACGATGCTCGCGACGGTGGGAGGCGGGCTCCTGCTCGTCGTCCTGCTCGCCGCCACGGTGCTCGCCTCGACGGGGCTCCGACCGGCGGCCAGCGCCGCCCCGGCGGGCGGCGAGGCGTCGGTGACCCGTTCCGACGCGATCGCGACGGACCGGCCGGTCGTCGTCGTCGGGACCACGGGCGTCACGTGGAGCGACGTCACGTCGTCCGCCACCCCGAACCTCCACGCCCTGCTCACCGACGGCGCGGGCGCCGGCGGCGTCTCCCAGCCCACGGGCGCGGCGAGCCGCTGCACCGTCGGCGGCTGGCTCGCGCTCTCCGCCGGGCAGCTCGCCGAGGTCACGACCGAGCGCGCGCCCGACGGCGCGTGGGCGTGCCCGACGGTACAGCCCGCCCCCGACGGCGCGGACGGTGCGCGGGTCGAGGGGTGGGACGACCTGGTCGCGCTCCAGCGCGGCTCGGGCTACCAGGCGCGCCTCGGCGTCCTCGGCGACGCGCTCGCCGCAGCCGGCGCCGACGGCGCGGTGTGCGCGACGGCGGTGGGCCCCGGTGCGGCGGTCGCGCTCGCGGACTCCGCGGGCCAGGTCGCGCGCTACCGCGACCTCGCGGACACGACCGCACCCGGCTCCGACGCGTTCGCGTGCCCCGTGACCGTCGTCGACGCGGGCGACGCGACCCCGCCGGTCGTTGACCCCGGCCTCCCGGCGGACGAGCGCGCCACGCTGCGCAGCACCCTGCGCGCCGACCGCCTCACCGCGGTCGACGCGACCGTCGGCGCCGTGCTCGACGCGGCCCCGAGCGGCACGACCGTGCTCGTCGTGGACGTCGCCGGGACGCCCGGCACGCGCCCGGCGCTCGGCACGGCGCTCGTGCGCCCGTCGTCCGACGGCCCCGACCAGTCGCGCTACCTGACGAGCGCCGCCACCCGGACCGACGGCGTCGCGCGCGTGCTCGACGTCCCCGCGACGGTGCTCGACGCCGCGGGCGCCGCCACCCCGGCGCGGATCCAGGACACCCCGCTGGCCTGGGGCTCGCCGCGCCCGGCCGACGCGACGTCGACCGCCGACGCCCTCGCCGACCTCACGACCCGCGACCACGTGCGCCGCGCCGTCTACACCGCGTTCGTCGACGTGCCGCTCTACGCGGGGCTCGCGATCGCCGGGCTCTGCCTCCTGCTCGCGCCGCGCGCCAGGCGAGCGACGGGCGACCGTGCGCGCGCCCGCTGGGCCCGGGCGGCGCACTGGGCCCGGGGTTCCGCGCTCGTCGTCGCCGCCGTGCCCACCGCCGCCTTCCTGGTGTCGCTCACGGGCTGGTGGCGGTTCGGGAACCAGACCCTCGCGATCGTCGTCTCCACGGTCCTCGCGACGGCGGCCGTCGCCGGCCTGGGCGCGCTCGCCCCGCGTCGGCCGGTGTGGCTCGGGCCCGGGATCGTCGCTGGCATCACGTTCGCCGTGCTCACGCTCGACGCGCTCGTCGGCACCCCGCTCAACCGGGCGAGCCCGCTCGGCTCGGCACCGACGTTCGGCGCCCGGTTCTACGGGTTCGGGAACCCGACGTTCTCCGTGTACGCGGTCGCGGCGCTCGTCGTCGCCGCGGCGCTCGCGCAGTGGCTCGTCGCGCGCGGCCACCGCTACGTCGCCGCCGCGACGGTGGGGGTCATCGGCCTCGTGACGATGGTCGTGGACGTGTGGCCGACGCTCGGCGCCGACCTCGGCGGCGGTCTCGTCGTCGTGCCCGCGTTCGCGGTGCTGGGCCTCGCCGCCTCGGGCGCGCGCGTCACGTGGCGCCGCTTCCTGCTCGTCGCCACGGCGGGCGTCGCGCTCGTCGCCGCCGTCGGCGTGCTCGACTGGCTGCGCCCGGCCGACGAGCGCTCGCACCTCGGGCGGTTCGTCGAGCAGGTGGTCGACGGGTCGGCGTGGGAGACGCTGCTCCGCAAGGCGGGCTACGCCGCGCGGTCCGTGCTGGGCGGGGTGCCCGTGTGGCTGACCATCGCCGTGCTCGTCGCGACCGCGCTGCTGCTCTTCTGGCCCCGGCGCTTCACGCCGCGCTGGTTCGCACGCACGGAGGCCGCGTGGCCGCTCGTGCGCCCGACCCTGCTCGCCCTGTGGATCGTGGCCGTCGCGGGCTCCCTCGTCAACGACTTCGGCGTGCGGATCGCGCTCGTCGCGCTCATCCCGGCGGTGCCGCTGCTCACCGTCGCCGCGCTCCATGCGGCGGACGACGCCGACGGCACGGCCGAGGGCGAGGGCGAGGACCCGGACGAGCGCACCGAGGCGGGCTCCACGACGGGCGTCGGGAGCGTGGCGCCGTGACGCGCTAGACGAGCACGAGCTCCGTGCCGCCCGTGGCGTGGTCACCGAGGGCGACGCTCCGGATCGCCGGGTCCTCGTAGGTGTTCCAGTAGTACGTCGAGGTGCGGGACGAGAAGAGCCCGGTGTACACCGTGATCTCGAACTCGCCCGACCCCATCGCGGCGCAGCCGTCGACCATCGCGACCTGCTGCAGCGTGTGGAAGGCGCGGCTGACGTTCTCCTCCTCGGTCCCCTTCGTCGGGTAGTGGGAGTTGACGTACGCGGCCCGGACGAACCGGGACGGCGAGTAGTAGTCGCCGGGGACGCCGCGCATGTGCGAGCCCGAGCCGAACGGGGCGAGGTGGGCCCGGCCCACGACCGTGTCCTCGGGGAAGTCCGGCGAGACGTTGAGGTAGTTGCGCAGGTTCTCGTGGTGCCAGTCGAACCCGGGCTGGTTCGTGAGCACGTCGACGTCGTCCTGGAACACGTGCAGGCCGTCCGCCGTGTGCTCCAGCACGATCGCGCGCTGCGCGTCGGCGACGATCCAGTGCAGCATCGAGCTGGGGTACTTCTCGTTGATGGGACGGTCGACGACCACCACGTCCGCGAGGGCTGCCTCGACCTCGTCCACGCTCGCGAACTGCGCGCACACCCACAGCGGGAGCTCGAACGCGGCGACGTTGACCGCGCCGTCGACCGGCCCGGGCGCGTAGGCCGCGTAGCCCGGGAAGTTGAGCCCCGCGACGGCCAGGCCCGCGTCGTTGCCGCAGTCGAAGTAGAGCGGGGTGTCCTCCTCCACGATGCCCATGCCGATGACCGCGTGCTCGATCGAGCGCACGGCGCCGAACGGCGAGCGCGGCGCGTAGCCCGTGGGCGTCACCACGACCTGCTGCCCGTAGCCGCTCGTCCAGTCGAGGTTGCGTGCCAGGTACACGCTGCCCTGGTCGTCCGAGAACCTGATCCCTGTGCACATCGCGCTGCCCCCGTCGTCGTCGGCACGGCACGCGGGACCGCGCGCCGCCGGGTCACGACGTCGTGCCCCGTCCTCCCATGGTGCGTCCGGGCTCCGGATGGGGCCACCGGCAGGGGCGCGCCTCAGGGCTGCAGGTAGACGGCGATGTGCTCCTCGACCGCGCGCTCCGCGCGGTCCGGGTCGGCCGACCGCAGCGCCGCGAGCAGGTCCCGGTGCTGCTCGACGACGGCGTGCGGGTCCTCGTGGTGCGGCGCGTCGCGGACGAAGTACGCGCGGACGCGCGGCTGGATGAGCCGCCAGATCTGCAGCGACTGCGTGTGGCTCGCGGCGGCGATCACCGCCTCGTGGAACTCGAGGTCGAGGTCGGCGAGGCGACGGGCGTCGAGCGGGTCCGCCGCGCGCTCCATCGCCGCCACCGTGCGGTCGAGCGCGTCCAGGAGCGCGGGGTCCTGCGCACGCGCCGCCGAGCGGAACGCGACCTTCTCGATGACGGTCCGCACCGGGACGAGGATCTCGGCGATCTCCTCCTGGGAGATGTCCACCACGACGGCGCCGCGGTACGGGTGGGAGACGACGAGCCCTTCCTGCTCGAGCACCATGATCGCCTCGCGCACCGGGCCGCGGCTGATGCCGTAGGCGGCGGAGAGGTCGCGCTCGACGAGGCGGTCCCCGGCGGCCAGGTCGCCGGAGGCGATGCGTTCGCGCAGGTGGCGCAGGACCCAGTCGCGCCGGGACTCGGGCGGCGATGCGGGCAGGACGGGCACGACGGCGACCTCTCACTCGGGAGGGCTCCACCCTAGTGGGTGGCCGATGGTTGACCATCTACCATCGAGCGACCTAGAGTCGCGGTCCACGGCACCGACGAGAGGACACCCATGAGGATCACCGCCATCACCGCCGCCGGGCTGCGCGGCGCCACCCCCGAGGGCGGCTGGCAGGAGGAGCTGCGGCAGGACGACGTCGTGCACACCCTCGTCGCCGTCCACACCGACGAGGGTCTCGTCGGCGTCGGCAGCGTGTTCACCACCGAGGACCTCGTGCGCGGAGCGCTCGACGTCCTGCGGCCCCTGCTCCTGGGGGCGAACGCGCTGGAGCCGGAGCGCACGAGCGAGCGGCTGCACCGCACGACGTTCTGGATGGGCCGCGGCGGGTCGATCACGCACGCGATCAGCGGCGTCGACACCGCGCTGTGGGACCTCCTCGGCCAGGCGACGGGCCAGCCCGTCGGGCGCCTGCTCGGCGGGCGGTACCGCGACCGGGTGCGCCCGTACGCGTCCCTGCTCATGGACCAGCCCGACGCGCTGCGCGACCACCTCACCGCGCTGCGCGCCGAGGGGTGGACCGCGTTCAAGATCGGCTGGGGTCCCTTCGGCCGGGTCGACGAGCGGCTCGACGAGCGCATCGTCGCCGCGGCGCGCGACGCCGTCGGCCCCGACGCGATGCTCATGGTCGACGCCGGTGGCAGCGACAGCGCGTGGAGCCAGGGCTACAAGTGGGCCCTGCGCACCGCGCGCATGCTCGACGCGTACGGCGTCGCGTGGTTCGAGGAGCCGCTCCCGCCGGACGCGATCGAGGACTACACGCACCTGCGCCGGCGCTCGCCCGTGCCGATCTCGGGCGGCGAGGTGCTCACGCGTCGGCAGGCGTTCCAGCCGTGGATCGAGGGCGGCGCCCTCGACATCGTGCAGCCCGACGTCACGAAGGTCGGCGGGACGAGCGAGCTGCGGCGCATCGCGTGGTCCGCGCACGACCACGGCGTCAAGCTCGTGCCGCACGGGTGGAACACCGCCGTCGGGCTCGCCACCGACCTCCAGCTCGCCTCCGCCCTGCCGGACACGGACCTCGTCGAGTACGTCACCGGCTCGCCCTACATCGACGACCTGACGACCGACCGCTGGACGCTCGACGCGGACGGGATGCTCCCGATCCCGGACGGCCCGGGCCTCGGCATCACGCTCGACCGCGACCGCCTCGCGCGCTACTGCGACGTCGACGCGCTGCTCGGGAGCGCGTCGTGAGCCCGCGGTCGCTCGTCGTGACGGGCGCGGCGTCGGGGATCGGCCGCGCGGTCGCCGTGGGCGCGGCGCGCGACGGCTGGTTCGTGCACGTGCTCGACCTCGACCCCGACGGCGCCGCGGCCACCGTGGACCTCGCCCGGCAGGCGGGCGGGGACGGGCGCGCGCACGTGCTCGACGTGACCGACGCCGCCGCCGTCGCGGCGGCGGTCGGCACGGCCGTGGAATCCGGACCGCCGCTGCGCGGCCTCTTCGCGGGCGCCGGGATCGACGTGGGCGGGGCGGCGCACGAGCTCGACCCGGCCACGTGGCGCCGCGTGCTCGACGTCAACGTGACGGGCACGTTCCTCGTCGTGCGCGAGGTGCTGCGCGCGATGATCGACGGCGACGGCGGGAGCGTCGTTCTGTGCGGCTCGCCCGCCGCGACGGTCGGCTTCGCGGCCGGGGGCGCGACGGCCTACGGCGCCTCGAAGGGCGCGGTGTCGTCCATGGTCCGCACCCTCGCGGTCGACTACGCGCGCCACGGGGTCCGGGTGAACGCGATCGTCCCCGGCCCGACGGAGACCCCCCTCATGTGGGCCAACGTGCCCGCCGACGAGGTCGCGGCCACGCGCGCGCAGATCGAGCACGAGGTCCCGCTGGGTCGGCTCGCGCGGCCCGAGGAGATCGCCGAGCCCGTGCTCTGGCTGCTGTCGGACCGCTCGTCGTACACGACCGGGTCGCTCGTCGGGTGCGACGGCGGCGTCCTCGCCAAGTCGTCGATCAGCGTATGAGCGCGCCGGACGCCCCGGCACGTCGCCCCCGGGTCGGGGCGACGTGCTGGGCGATCGGCGACGGCTGGATCCCGCCGTACGGCACGGGCGACGACCCGACCCTCGCGAGCCACGAGAGCCTGTGCCTGCTCAACGCCGGTCCCGACGACGCGCGCGTCGAGATCCGGCTCTACTTCGCGGACCGCCCGCCGGCCGGTCCCTACGTCGTGGTGGTGCCCGCCGAGCGGGTGCGCCACGTGACGCTCAACGACCTCGACGACCCCGAGCCCGTGCCCCGCGGCACCGACTACTCGGCCGTCGTCGTCGCGTCGGCGCCCGTCGTCGTCCAGCACACGCGGCTCGACTCGCGGCAGGCCGCCAACGCCCTGTTCAGCACGATCGCCCACCCCGTCGACACCTTCCGAGAGGACCTCCGATGACGCAGACCTCCACCCCGACGACCCCCCGCCGGGGCACGCCGTGAACGCCGCGACGGGCCGGCTCGGCCACGGTGCCCTCACCCCGCTCGTCGTCGCGTCGACCGTCGGGGCGGCGCTGGGCGGGTTCATGTTCGGCTTCGACACGGCCGTGGTCAACGGCGCCGTCGACGCTCTCAAGGCCGAGCTCGGCGTCGGGAGCGCGCTCGTCGGGGTGATCGTCGCGAGCGCGCTGCTCGGCGCGGCCGTGGGCGCCTTCTCCGCGGGCACGATCGCGGACCGCTTCGGGCGACGGCGCCTCATGATGGTCGCCGGGACCCTGTTCGTCACCACGTCGGTGCTGTGCGCCGTCGCGCACGACGGCCCGACCCTCGCGCTGTGGCGCTTCCTGGGTGGCGTGGGGGTGGGGATGGCGTCCGTCGTCGCCCCGCTCTACATCGCCGAGATCGCCCCCGCCCGGCTGCGCGGGCGGCTCGCGACGGCGCAGCAGATGTCGATCGTCCTGGGCATCTTCGCCGCGCTCGTCTCGAACGCGTTCCTCGTCCGCGCCGCGGGCGGGGCCGAGGCGGAACTGGCCCTCGGCCTGCCCGCCTGGCGGTGGATGTTCCTCGTCGCGGTCGTGCCGTCGGTGGCGTACGTGGTCGCGGCGGTCCTGCTGCCCGAGTCGCCGCGGTACCTGGTGATGCGCGGCGACCGGGACGGCGCCGCCCGCACGCTGCGGCGCCTCCACCGCGTCCCGGAGGGCGACGCGCTGCTGGGCGTCGCGACCATCGAGGGAACGCTCCACGAGGCGCGGCCCGCGTGGTCCCACCTGTTCTCCGGCCCGGGCCGCCTCAAGCCCATCGTCTGGCTGGGGATCGCGCTCGCCGCGCTCCAGGCGCTGGTCGGCATCGACGTCATCTTCTACTACTCGACGTCGCTCTGGGCGCAGGTGGGCTTCGGCGAGCAGCAGGCCTTCTGGCTCTCGGCCCTCACGTCGCTCGTCAACGTCGCGGCGACCGTCGTCGCGATCTTCCTCGTCGACCGCGTGGGTCGGCGTCGCCTGCTGCTCGTGGGGTCGGTGGGCATGACGGTCGCCCTGGCCGTCATGGCGACCGGGTTCGCCCAGGCGCGGCAGACGGCGGACGGCGTCGTGTTCGTCGACGCCTGGGGCGTCGTGACCCTGGTCGCGGCGAACGTCTTCGTCGTGGCCTTCGCCGTCTCGTGGGGCCCGGTGGTGTGGATCCTCGTCGGGGAGATGTTCCCCAACCTGCTGCGCGCCCGCGCCGCGTCGCTCGCCGCCGCCGCCAACTGGGCGGCGGGCATCGCCGTCAATCTCACGTTCCCCTCGCTCCGGGACCTGTCGCTTCCCGGCAGCTACGCCCTCTACGCGGTGTTCGCGGCAGCGTCGTTCGTGCTCGTGCTCCGCGCGCTGCCCGAGACGGCGAACCGCCCGCTCGAGGAGATGCGGGAGGACACCGCGTCGGGTGGACAGCAATCACTTTAGGAGTGTTAAAGTGATTGCATGATCCAGAACTCCATCACCCCGGAGCAGGCCCGTCGTCAGCTCGGCCAGGCGGAGGAGGTCGCCGCCCAGGCCCACCGCGCGACCCGCTGGTACCCCTGGCTCAGCGTCGGGCACGCCGTCGCCGCCCTCGCGTACACGATCGCGATCGACGCCCTCGACGCACCGTGGTGGCCCGCCACCACGGTGCTCGTGGTCGTCCTCGCGCTGCTGTGGTCCGCCGTCGCGCGGCACCACCGGACGGCGCCCCGGCACTGGGTGCGCGACATGGGCATCGCCCTCATCACCTGGGCGGTGCTGTACTTCGTGATGCTCGACCCGGCGCTCCAGCTCGTCGGCGCGACGTCGCCCGCCTGGTGGGTCGTCGCCGGCGTCGTCGCCGCGTCCCCGTTCGCGGCGTGCGCGTTCGCGAGCGCACGCCGGTGAGCCACCCGCGCAAGGGCCTGGACGCGCTCATCCACTCGCCCGTGCGCTTCTCGATCCTCGCCGCCCTGGCGAACGTCGAGAGCGCGGACTTCCGCTTCCTGGCCGACCTGGTCGAGCTGAGCGACTCGTCCCTCTCCCAGGCCCTCACCGCGCTCTCCGACGCGGGTCTTGTGGAGATCCGCAAGGAGGCCGCCGGACGCCGGACGCGCACGTGGGTCCGCATCAGCGACCGCGGGCTCGACGCGTTCCGGCAGCACGTGCGCACGCTCGAGCAGATCGCCCGCACCGGCGCGATCGAGCCCCAGCCCGACCCGACCCCGAGAGGCACCGCACCATGACGCCGACGTTCCGTCGAGCCACCGCCGCCGACGTCCCCGCCGCGGCCCGCACCCTCGCCGCCGCGTTCCACGACTACCCCTGGACCCGCTGGGCCGTCCCGGAGGACGGCTACCCCGAGCGCCTCGCCGCGCTCCAGGAGATCTACCTCGAGCACGCCCTCGCGCACGGGATCGTGGTCGTCCACGACCCGGCGGACGCCGTCGTCGCGCTCATGCCGCCCGACGCCCCCGCTCCCCCCGATGACGTCCAGGAGCGCGTCGCCGCGCTGCACGGCCCGCGCCTGCAGGCCGTGGCCGCCGCCGAGCTCCCGCCGTCCCCGCCGGACGCGTGGACGCTCGCGACGGTGGGGGTCCTGCCGTCGCTCCAGGGCACCGGGCTCGGCAGCGCGGTGTGCCGGGCCGCCCTGCGCGACCCCGCCCTCGGGGACGCGCCCGTCGCGCTCGAGACCTCCGACGCGCGCAACGTCACCTTCTACGAGCGGCTGGGCTTCGTGCGCACCGCGACCACGCAGGTGCACGACGGTCCCGTCGTGCACGGCATGGTCCGCACGCCGACGCCCTGAGCGCCGCCTCGGTCAGTGGTCGCCCGCGCGCACGCGGTCGACGGCGGAGCGCATCTTGCGCGCGTTCACCGCCAGCAGCACGTCGCGGTACTGGGCGGCGCGGTGGAGCTGGCCCTTGAGGTCGTTCGACGACGCGCGGTGGCGCAGGTCGCACGGCACCTCGACCGCCACGTACCCCTTGCGGAGCAGGTCGATCGTCATGCCCGTCTCGACGCCCCACCCGCGCGCGAGCGGCGTCGCGGCCTCGAACGCCTCGCGCGTGAGGCACCGCATCCCGGAGAGGGGCTGCGTCGGGGTCCACCCCGTGAGGGACTGGATCGCGCGGCGCGCGGCCCCCACGACGATCCCCCGGCCGCCCGCGCCCGGCTGCGGCGGGAGCAGCGCGATGGCGACGTCGGCGTACCCGTCGAGCACGGGCGCGACGAGCGGCGCGGTGTTCACCGCGGTCTCGCCGAGGTCGCCGTCGATGAAGAGCAGGAGGCGCGGCGGGCGGTCGGCCGCGTCGCGCATCGCGACGACGGCGGCGCCCGTCTCCATGGCCGCAGCCTTCCCGCGGTTGTGGGAGTGCCGCACGACGACGGCGCCCGCCTCGCGCGCGACGTGCTGGGTGTCGTCCTCACTCCCGTCGTCGACGACGAGCACGAGGTCGACGTGCGGGATGGCCTTCGCGGCGCGCACGGTGGCGGCGATGCGGCGGGACTCGTCCTTCGCGGGGATGATCACCGCGACGCGCTGGCGGACGGCGCGGCCCGTGCGCCCGTCACCGGCCACGGGGCGCGGCGTGCGCGCCCGCGTGCCGGACGCCGACAGGTACGTCGGCGGCGTGCTCGCCGTGCTCGTGGGGGCACTCCCCGTGTTCTTCCCCGTATCGGTCGACCGATGGTCCGCGTTCACGCCGTCCAGCCTAGTAGTGCAAAGAGTTGGCCGCAGATGTGTCGTCGTTCCACCAGCGGATCCGCTCGGGATCTCCGCAGGACGACCGGGCTGCGTTCCCAGGTCTCCCGGATCCTACTCGACGCGAGAGCCCGCCGACAGGGGCGTCGGCGGGCTCTCGGCGTGGTCGCGCTCCCGCGTCGTGTGCTCGCGCGGGGGCTCTGGATCAGCAGAGCGTGCGCGGGGTCAGCGGAGCGTGACCTGCCGGGACACGATGCCCGCGCGCGCACGGCGCTCGTTCGCGTCGAGCGGCTCCGTGACCGCGAGCGCCTCGGTGAGCCGCGCGTCGAGCTCCGCGACCGGGCCCTCGAGCTCGTCCGCCTCCGTGCCGCGGGGCAGCTCCCAGACGGGGACGAGCAGGCCGCTCGACCGGAAGGCGCCGACGAACTTGCCGCCCGCGAGGCCGGACTCGCGCTTCGCGTGCAGGCGCGAGATCGCGTCGATGAGGGCGTCCTCCGGCTCGGGGCGGGCCCAGCGCAGGAACTCGCGCGACATGCGGCACCAGTACGCCGACTCGACCGCGTCGAGCTTGACGGTGGGCACCATCGACTCGGCCGCCTGGTCGAGCGAGGCGCGCAGGTCGGGCGTGATCTCCGCCGACGGGTCGAGCCAGAACGCGAAGTCCTCGTGCACGGTGACGTCGAACGGGACGGAGAGGTCGAGCACGTCCTGCAGGCGCGGGCCGGCGTCGGGCAGGGCGCTCGTCTCGATGGACGTGCCGGGCTCGGCGTCGATCGCCTCGAGGAGCGCGGCGGCGAGGTCGCGGCTCGTGTCGCCCGAGCCGGCGAGGGTCTGGACGGCGAGGAGGATCGCGCCGTCCTGGCGGTGCAGCGCGGCCCAGCCGGCGGGCAGGACCGTCACGACGAGGACGTCGCGCGCCCCGTGCTCGGCGGTCGTGCGCGCGGTCGCGGTGGCCGAGGGGACGACCTCGCGCATCGCGACCCAGTCGGTCTCGCCGGGGAGCCCCTCGAACGGGCGCAGCACGAAGTCGGGCGTGGTGTTCTTGGCCATGCGCGGCAGTCTACTGGCGCGGCCTACGGGCGGGGCGGCGCGGCGGGCCGGGTGCGCGGGCGCAGGCGGACGTCGGGCAGCGCGGGCGCGGGCAGGGGTCCGCCGTCGTACCCGACGACCTCGCCGTAGCGGCGCTCGCGCGCGCCGTCGGCGTACCGGGTGCCGCCGCGGTTCGGACCCTGGTCCCCCGTGACGACGAGCTGGGCCTGCCAGTCCGCGCGGGCGCGCGCGACGTCGTCGTGCGTGCGGCCCACGAAGTTCCACCACATGACGATGTCCTCGCCGAACGGCTCGCCCCCCACGAGCACGGCCCGCGCCGGGGCGTCCGGCCCCGCCTCGACGACGAGCGTCGTGCGGCCGGGCTCGACGTACCCCAGCGACGACGGCGGCACCGGCGAGCCCTCCAGCCGCACGACGCCCTCGTCGACGAGCAGGCCGTGCTCGAACGTCGGGTCCACGTCGAGCGTGACGCGCGCGCCGGGCGCGAGGTCGAGCTGCGCCCCGACGATCGGCGTGTACGTCGTGGCGGGCGAGCGCAGGGCGGCGCCGCCCACGCGGAGCGCGCCGAGGAAGACCTGCACGCGCGCGCCGTCGACCGTGGCGACGGGGAGGTCGGCGTGGTGCTCGAACGCGGGCGGGTCCGCGAGGCGGTCGCCCGGGAGCGCGACCCAGAGCTGGACGCCGTGCAGGACCGGGGGGCGCTCGCCGCGCGGCGACTCCTCCGAGTGCGAGATGCCGCGGCCCGCGGTCATGAGGTTGAGCTCGCCGGGCCGCACCGTCTGGAGCGACCCGACGGCGTCGCGGTGCAAGATCTCCCCCGCGAACAGCCACGTGACCGTCTGGAGCCCGGTGTGGGGGTGCGGCGGCACCTGCATGCCGTCGGTGCCGTCGCCGATCGCGGGCAGCGGGTCGGGCCCGTAGTGGTCGAGGAAGCACCACGCGCCGACGAGCGACCGCGCGCGCTGCGGGATCGTGCGCCGCACCCGCATCGCCCGGGTGCCCCCGAGCGGGACGTCCCGGTGCTCGAGGATCTCGACCGCGGCGCGTCCGCCGTCGTCGTGGGGCGCGCCCGCCGAGCAGACGCGCTCCTCGGGCCGGGTCTCGAGGTTGCTCATGGCACGAGCGTAGGCGCGCGGGGCGGCGCCGTCCTGCGTCTGGGGGCGGTCTTCGCGTCGGGCCGTGCCCGCGGGAGAATGGGGACGAGGCCCCTCGGAGCAGGATTCCGAGGGGCCTCGCCGTGTCCGCGCGACCCCGGGGCGGTCGGGCCGGGTGGCCCGTCGGGGCGCCGCTCGCGACGTGGCGGCCCGGCGCCCTCGCGTCCGCCCGGGTGCCCGGGCAGGTGCGGTGACGCCGATCGCGGTCGGCCTTCCGGGTCCGGTAGGAACCTGCGCCGTCGCGCGCAGCCCCGCAGCAGGGGGTGGCGGGTCGTCCACCGTTCTCCGGTCGGCCGTGCCCTCGCGTGCGCGGCGAGACGTCGTGCGGTCCTGGCGGGGCCGTCAGACCCCTGCGTGATGCGTGCCGGAACCCCGTCGTCCGTGTGCGCCCGTCCGGGCCGTTACGGACGTTTGTAGTCCTCGGCCCGGGGGTCTGCAAGAGTTCCCACCGTTGTCATTTGGGCCGGCCGGATGACCACAGGTTCGTCCACAGGACGGCCCGCGCCGTTCCCACGCCGCCCACAGGCCTGTGGATGAATTCTGTGGACAGGCCTCGCCGCGGGCCAGGCCCGTCCGACCCCGCGGCGCGGCCCGTGCGCACGCCCTCAGACCCAGAACCGCGCCGACGGTGCCGCCGCCGGGGAGAGCCGCTCGTCGAGGTCGAGGTCGCGCACGACGAACCCGCCGTCGTCGACGAGCGTCCCCGCGAGCCGGCCCTGGAGCATCGCCGCGAGCCGGGCGAGCAGCACCCGGGCTCGCGAGCGCGCGATGACGTGCAGCCCCGAGGGCCGCTCGACCGCGAGCTCGTCCGGCTCGGTCGGCACCCACGTGAGGCGGTAGGCGTGCGGCCCGTGCTCGCGCCAGTCGAGGCCGTCGAGCGCGAGCGGGACCCGCGCGACGCGTCGGGCCTCGAGCCGCACCGCGCCGTCGTACGGGGTCTCGCCCGACAGCACGTACTCCGCGAGGCCGTCCGCGCCCGGCCGCACCACGACGACCCCCGCGCCGGGGACCGTCGTGCGCAGGACGCCGAGCGCGTCGTCGGGCCCGAGCACGTGGGCGCTGTAGAGCGTGAGGTCGACGCCCGACGCCGGGTCGGGCGTGAGCACGGTCCGGCCGTCCGCGACGACCGCGCCGCCGACGCGCCGGGCCGCGGCGACGGCCCAGCCCAGCACGCGGAGCTCGAGCCCCTGCGGCAGCCCTGCCGGGAACGCGCGCACCAGCCCGTCGCGGTCGTCGGTCACCGAGCCGGTCGACGTGCCGGTCGACGTGCCGGTCGACGTGTCGGCCCAGGCGCCGGTCCGCGCGACGGGCGCGAGCCGCGCGTCGGGGTGGTCGACGTGCAGCGCGAACGCCTCGGCGCCCCCGCCCGCGAGGCCGAGCGCCTGCGTCTGCGGCGGCGTGAGCGCGAAGGGCCCGACGACGCGCGCCCCCTCGGCGAGGCGCAGCTCGCCCGGTGCGACGACGCCGTCGGGCACCACGCCACGGAACCGCGCACCGGCCATGGGGCGCGCCGCTCCCCCGCCGCCCGGCGGGGTCGTCCAGGCCGCGCCGACGAACCAGGCGCGCGCGAGCGCGTCCACGGGCGTGCGGGCCGCGCCGCGCGAGCGGGGCGTCGCGAGCAGGTGCGCACCGGCGTGCGCGTCCGGCACCAGGCCGGCGACGGGGGCGTCCATGACCGGAACGTAGAGCGCCCCGGAGGCGACGGTGTTACGGCGGTGTCACGAGCGTGGGTCCGCTCACGGGGACCCCGCGGACGTCAGGCGCCGACGTCGCGGAGGTGGTGGACGACGTCGTGCACGAAGTACTGCCCCAGCGTCCGGACGGTGAAGACCGAGCCGTTCGAGCGCCGGCCGGGGCGCTCCCACTGGTCGGGGACGAGCGCGTCGAAGCGGCCCGCGACGCGGTCGCCCGCGATCCGGAGCTCGCGCGCGACCACGGCCGGGTCCTGGTGCGCGTAGTCCTCCGCGACCGCGGTCGCGTCCTGGTCCCAGTTGGCGAACCGCGGGTCGTCGCCCTCGACCATGGACTGCACGCGCACGTCGAACACGGAGAAGACGTCGCGGACGTGCGCGGCGTACTCGAGCACCGACCAGGTCGTCGGGTCGGGGCGGGTCCGCGCGTCGGGCCGACCCAGGGCCGCGACGTAGCGCGGGACGGCGTCGCGCACGACGGCGCCCACGCGGTCGGGCGTGACCTCGCCTGCGACGAACCCGCACGCGGGGCACGGCCGCTCCATGACCCACGTCCAGTCCTTGGTGTCCGCGGGGACGGGCGGGAACTCCGGGTCCGGGGCGGCGGGGACGCCCTCGGGCGACGCGGTCGTGTCCATGGCGGCAGTGTGCCAGACGGCGCAGCGCCCTCCGCGGGCCGGTCGCCCGGGATTAGCGTTCTGACACGAACTGCCTATGATGTCAGCATGCCCAAGATCATCGGAGGGTCCCTCCACGAGCACCGCGCCCAGACCCGGCAGAAGCTCTTCGCGGCGCTCTCGACCCTCATGATGGACCGGGGCTTCGACGCCATCTCGCTCGCGGACATCGCCGCCGCCGCCGGGGTCGGCCGCACCGCGGTGTACAACCACTTCCCCGACAAGGAGGCCCTGCTCCTCGGGTTCATCACCCACGAGACGGAGCAGTACGTCGGAACGCTGGAGCGCGCGCTGGAGCACGTGGACGACCCGGTCGAGCAGCTGCGCACGTACATCCGCCAGCAGGCGCAGCTCAAGCGCATCTTCCACCTCGCCCCGGGGCCGGACCTGCGCACCGTGCTCTCGCGCACCACGCGCCAGCGGCTGCGCGAGCACGCCGAGCTCGTCGAGGCGATCCTGCGCCGCATCGTCCGGTCGGGGATCGAGGCGGGCGAGTTCCCCGCGCAGGACATCGACACGACCGTCCAGCTCGTCAACGCGTGCCTGTCCGGGCGGCTCGTGCCCGACGACCCGGTCGCACGCGAGCAGGCGATCGAGGCGACGGAGGCGTTCGTGCTGCGCGCCGTGGGGGCCGACGCGACCTCGCCCGCGCTCGCGGGCTGACGCCCTGCCCGCTCGGCCGGGCCGGATGACGGACAGAGGATAGGCAAGCCTCACCTCCGTGGGTTACAGTTCCTGACGCATCGTCATGACACGGCGTCAGGACGTGCTGTCCCGCCCCGACGCACCCGCAGGAGCCACCCCGTGACTGCCCTCACCCACGACCTCCACCGCGCCGACGAGTCCGTCCCGCTGTCGCAGCGGCTGCGCGAGGGCACGCGCCCCGAGCACGAGCAGGCCGAGGGCTCCGGGTTCGTCGAGCGGCTCATGTCCGGGCGCCTCGACGTCGCCGCGTACGCCGACCTCGCCGCCCAGCAGTGGGCCGTCTACGGCGCGCTCGAGGACGCGAGCGCCGCGATGCGCGACGACGCCCAGGGCGCGAGCCTCGTGTTCGACGAGCTCACGCGCACGCCCGAGATCGAGAAGGACCTCACGTTCCTCGTGGGCGCCGACTGGGCCGAGCGCGTGACGATCCACCCCGCGACCGAGCGCTACGTCGCCCGCCTGCGCACGGTCGGCGGGTCGCTGCCGGCATACGCGGCGCACGCCTACACGCGCTACCTCGGCGACCTCTCGGGTGGGCAGATCATCAAGCGCATGCTCGAGCGCCACTACGGGCTCTCGGGCGACGGCCTCGCCTTCTACACGTTCGTCGAGATCCCCAAGTCCAAGCCGTTCAAGGACGTCTACCGCGAGCGCCTCGACGCCCTGGTCCTCACCCCCGAGCAGCTCGACGAGACCGTCGCCGAGGCCAAGCACGCCTTCCGCCTCAACAGCGACCTCTTCGCCGACCTCGGCGCCGCCCACCCCTGACCTGCCCCACCCCCAACCCACCCCCGCCGCCGCCGACCATGCGGCTGCGGCCCGTCCCACCCAGCCGACGGGCCGCGTCGCCATGCTCGGCCGCGCGCCGGGGGGCGTTCGTGAGGTGAGTTACCTCCACGGCGGTCGAGAAACGTCCGCGGGTCAGGTTAGGCTCGTCTTACCTGGTGGCGGCGGCCGTGGCGGCCGCGCCCTCGGACCGCTTCCTGGAGAACTCCCCATGCCTCACGCTGCCCGCCCTGCGCCGCACCCCGGCTCGTCGCCGCGCCGCCCGACGTCGCCCGCCGGCACGCCGGGTGCCGCACCCCGCCGCGCACGCCGGACCGTGACCGCGCTGGCCGGGGCGGGCGCCGTCGTCCTGCTGGGCCTGGTCGCCGCGTGCTCGCCGCTCCCCTACGAGGCGCCCGCGACGCCGTCGGCCGCGGCGAGCCAGGACGCCGCACCCGTCGAGGCGACCCCGGCCGAGACCCCGGGCACCGAGGCCGCCTGCACGACGCTCGAGGAGTCCCGGGCCGCGGGCGGCGGCTCCGACGTCGACCCCGCGTCGTTCCCCACCGGGCCCACGAGCGCGACGTTCACCGACGACGCGATCCACCCGGTCGCCGAGGCGCCCGCCCCGCAGCTCCCGGTGACGGTCGGGTCGGTCGACGGGCGCCAGGTCGAGATCACGGACGTGAGCCGCATCATCCCCGTCGACCTGTACGGGACGCTCGGCGAGATCGTCTACAGCCTGGGGCTGGGTGCGAACGTCGTGGGCCGCGACCTGCCGACCGGCTTCCCCGAGGCCGCGGACGTCCCCGTCGTCACGGGCGCCGGCCACGCGCTCGACGTCGAGGCGATCCTCGGGCTGAACCCCTCCGTGATCCTCACCGACGCGACGATCCTCACCGACGACGTGCGCGGCCAGCTCGAGAGCTCGGGCATCCCCGTCGTGTACTTCGACGAGGCTCGCACGCTCGACGGGGTCGACGACCGGATCCGCGCGGTCGCCACCGCGCTGGGCGTGCCCGAGCAGGGCGAGGCGCTCGTCGAGCGCACGGACCGGCAGATCTGCGCAGCCCTTGCCGCGGTGCCGCAGGACACCGGGACGCCCCGCGTCGCGTTCCTCTACCTGCGCGGGGCGAACATCAAGATGCTGTTCGGGCCCGGCTCCGGCGCCGACGACCTGATCCGCGAGATCGGCGGCGAGGACGCCGGGACCGCCATCGGCCTCACGCAGCAGTACGCGCCGGTCACGAGCGAGGCGATCATCAGCGCCGCGCCCGACGCCTACCTCGTCATGACCGACGGGCTCGAGTCGATGGGCGGCCTCGACGCCATGATGGCGATCCCCGGCCTCGCGCAGACGCCCGCGGGCGAGGCGCGCCGCGTCGTCGACATGGACGGCTCGCGCCTGCTCACGTTCGGCCCCCGCACCGGCTCCACCATCGCGTCGCTCGTCGAGGCCTTCTACGGCGTGCCCGCGCCGGAGCTCCCGGCGTCGTGAGCGCGCCCGCCACCCGTCCCCTCGGCACTCCGGAGGACGCGCCCGGTCCCGAGGGCGTCGCCGCGCCCGACGGCGCCCCGCGCCCCGGTGGTCGGCCCGCCCGGGTGGGGCCCGCGGTCGGGCAGCAGCGCCGCCACGCCGCCCGGTGGCTGATGGTCGGGCTGGGCGTGGCGCTCGCGGTGCTCACCGTCGTGTCCGGCATGACGGGGCAGGTGCCCGTGTCGCCCGCGGAGGTGCTCGGCTCGCTCGCGCACCACGTCGGGCTCGACTGGGGGCCCATGCCGTCGCACCCGCAGGGCGAGAACGCGCTGTGGGTCGTGCGGTTCCCACGCGTCGTCCTGGCGATCGTCGTGGGCGCGGCGCTCGCGTGCTCGGGCGCCCTCATGCAGGGCGTGTTCGGCAACCCGCTCGCCGAGCCCGGCGTCATCGGGGTGTCCTCGGGCGCGGCCGTGGGCGCGTGCGCGGTCATCGTCACCGCGGGCGCGCTCGTGCCCGGCACGTGGGTCGCCGCGGCGGCGTTCGTCGGCGGGCTCGTGACCACGTTCGTCGTCTACGCGCTCGCGCGCGCGGGTGGTCGCACCGAGGTCGTGACGCTCGTGCTCACCGGCATCGCGGTCAACGCGTTCGCGGGCGGGATGCTCGCGTTCTTCACGTTCGTGGCCGACCCGGCCGCGCGCGAGCAGATCGTCTTCTGGCAGCTCGGGTCGCTCGGCGGCGCGACGTGGCAGTCCGTCGCGGTCGTCCTGCCGATCGCGGTCGTCGGCGTCACCGGCGCGATGCTCGTGCGCCGCAGGATGGACCTGCTCGCGCTCGGCGAGCGCGCCGCGCAGCACCTCGGGGTCGACGTCGAGCGGCTGCGCCAGCTCGTCATCGTCCTCGTCGCGCTGCTCGTCTCCGCCGGGGTCGCGTTCACGGGGATCATCGCGTTCGTCGGGCTCGTCGTGCCGCACCTCGTGCGCATGGTGTGCGGGCCGAGCCACCGCACGCTCGTCCCCGCGTCCGTGCTGGGCGGCGCCGTCGTGCTGCTCGCCGCCGACCTCCTCGCGCGCAGCGCCGTCGCGAACGTCGAGCTGCCGCTCGGCATGATCACGTCGCTCGTCGGCGGGCCGTTCTTCTTCTACCTCCTGCGCCGCACGCGCTCGCGCCAGGGAGGCTGGGCATGAGCGACCTGCGCCACGAGGGCTCGTCGGTCCTCGGCGCGCTGCGCACCGCCGTCACCGGTGCCCGACGGCGGCCCCGGCTCCCGGGGCGTGCCGCGCCCGGCGACGTGGTCACCGCCGCGCAGGGCGTGTCCCTCACCCTCGGCGAGGCGCCGATCCTGCGCGACGTGTCGGTCGACGTGCGCGCGGGCGAGGTCCGCGCGCTGCTCGGCCCGAACGGGGCCGGGAAGTCGTCGCTGCTGGGCGTCCTCACCGGCGACCTGCGCCCCGAGGCCGGGGACGTCACCGTGGACGGCCGCCCGCTCGCCGCGTGGACCCCGACCGAGCTCGCCCTGCGCCGGTCGGTCATGCTCCAGCAGGTCTCGCTGAGCTTCCCGTTCACCGCCGTGGACGTCGTGCGCATGGGCCGCTCGCCGTGGCGCGGCACCCCGTTCGAGGACGACGACGACGCCGCGGTCGCCGAGGCGCTCGCCGCGACCGACGTGGAGCACCTCGCCGACCGGCACTTCACGTCGCTGTCCGGCGGGGAGAAGGCCCGCGTCGCGCTCGCGCGCGTGCTCGCCCAGCGCACCGCGCTCCTCATGCTCGACGAGCCGACCGCCGCGCTCGACCTCAAGCACCAGGAGCTCGTGCTCCAGCTCGCCCGGGCGCACGCCGCCGCCGGCGGTGCGGTGGTCGTCGTCGTGCACGACCTCTCGCTCGCGGCCGCGTACGCCGACCAGGTCACCGTCCTCGCGGGCGGGCGCGTCGTCGCCGACGGCGGTCCGCGCGACGTCCTCACCGCCGAGCTGCTGAGCGGCGTCTACGACTACCCCGTCGAGGTCGTCGACCACCCCGGCGGCGGCGCGCCGATCGTCGTGCCGCGCCGCTGAGCGCGGGCGGTCGGCCCCCGGCAGCGCGTGGTGAGGCGCCGGCGACCGCCGCCCTTGTCCGCCGTCCTCGAGGACGATAGGGTCGGGATCACGACATCCCCCACGCCTCTCAACGATGCGCAACCCGGGGGATTTTCTCTGCGCGGGGGGCGAAGAGAGCAGATGCCAGCACGACCGACGCGACCTCGGGGGCCGCACCGCTACGCCAAGCCAGCGCTCCACGCACGACGAGCTGGTGGCGAGGATGATCGAGCGCGGGCTCGTCGTCCCGGAGCCGGAGCGCGCCGCCCGGTACGTCCGCCACGTGGGCTACTACCGGTTCTCGCCGTACCTCATCCCTTTCCGCAAGGAACCGGGCGCCGAGGCGCTGCGCGGCGGAACGACGTTCGACCAGGTGCTCGACCTGTACATCTTCGACCGCAAGCTCCGTCTGCTCGTCATGGACGCCCTGGAGCGCATCGAGGTCGCGGTCCGGTCCAGTCTCACCGACCACATGTCCGTGCACCGCGGTGGTCCTTCGTGGTACTGCGAGCCGGAGCACTTCAGGGACGAGCGTCGGCATCAGCGGTTCTTGGAGATGGTCCGGAAGACCTGTGAGGACCGGCTGGCGAGCGCACCCGAGAGCGCTGGGGGCGACCTCGCTCACGCCTCTGCGCTGGAGCACTACCTGACGACCTACGGCGAACCAGCTCTGCCGCCGTCGTGGCTGATGGTCGAGACGCTCACCTTGGGCCAGCTGTCTGGCCTCGTCGGCAACTTGCGTCGCGCCTCCGACGTCGGCCGGGTGGCGCGCCCGCTGGGCCTTCCCGGCCCATTGCTGCTGTCCTGGCTGCGCACGTACGTACGGGTGCGGAACGTCTGCGCTCATCACGGGCGGCTCTGGAACGTCGGCCTCGGCGTCTACCCCGCGATCCCGACCTCGCCCTCGGTTCGGTGGCTCACCGACGAGGAGGTCCTCTCGTCGTCTGATCGCCGCAAACGCCTCTATCCGGTACTGGCCTCGCTCCAGAGCGTTCTGGCGGTGGTGTCACCCCGCTCCTCGTGGGCTCGGCGGTTGGGCCTCCTCCTCGACCAGCACCCCGACGTGCCGCTCGCAGGTATGGGCATCCCGCAGGGCTGGCGCTCCGACCCGTTCTGGTCGCACCACCTCGCTGCCGTGAGCACCACCCGTCGAGAAGGCCGTCCCTAGCGACTCGCCCCGACGCCGCCGGGGAGCACCTCGTAGCGGTCGGGCGCGGCCGTGAACGACCCTCGCCCGCCGGTGATCGAGCGCAGGTCGAGGACGTAGCGGGTCAGCTCGGCCTCGGGCACGAGCGCGTCGATGCGCACGCGGCCGTCGGGCAGGGAGTCGGTCGAGGTGATGTGGCCGCGCCGCGCGGAGAGGTCGCCCATGACGTCGCCCTGCGCGTCGGGCGGGACGGTCACGGTCACCGCGGAGACGGGCTCGAGCACGACCGTCCCGGCCGTGGCGAGCGCCTCGCGCACCCCCACGCCGCCCGCGGTGCGGAACGCCATGTCGGACGAGTCGACGGAGTGCGCCTTGCCGTCGAGGACCTCGACGCGCAGGTCCACGACGGGGTAGCCGTGCGGCCCGCCGCTCTCCATGGCCTCGCGCGCGCCGCGCTCGACCGCGGGCAGGTACTGGCGCGGCACCGACCCGCCGACGACGGAGCTCACGAACGCGAACCCCTCGCCGCGCGGGAGCGGGGAGACGCGCAGCCGCACCACGGCGAACTGCCCGTGCCCGCCGGACTGCTTCTTCACGCGGCCCTCGACCTCGACGGCGCGCGTGATCGTCTCCCGGTAGGCGACCTGGACGGGCTCGGTCGTGACGCGGACACCGAAGGACCGTTCGAGCCGTTCGACGGCGACCGCGAGGTGCGTGTCACCGAGGCCGCCGAGGACCGCCTGGGAGCCCGTGAGGTCGACGTGCAGCGTCGCGTCCTCGGCGCGCAGCCGGGTGAGCGCGGCGGACAGCTTGTCGTCGTCGGACTGCGACACGGGCCGCAGCGCGAGCGCGTACACCGGTGGCCGGGGTGGCAGGTCCCGCGCCGCGACGGGCATCCGGCGGCCCGCGAGGAGCGTGCCGGTCGACGCGGCGGAGAGCTTCGCGACGGCGGCGACGTCGCCCGCGACGACCCGGTCCACGGCCAGGTGCTCGCGGCCGCGCAGCCGGAAGAGCCCGTGGACGCGGTCGTCCGCGCCGGTCGCCGTGCTCACGAGCCGGTCGCCCGTCGCGACGGTCCCGGACAGCACCTTGAACACGGACACCTGCCCGACGAACGGGTCGACGACGGTCCGGAAGACGTGGACGAGCGCGTCGCCCGCGGGGTCGGCCACGACCTCGGACGTCACGGCCTCGCCCGACCCGGCGGCGTCGGGCAGCGCGACGACGGCCGGGCGGTCCGCGGGCGACGGCCCGAGCTCGCACACGAGGTCGAGGACGCGGTCCACCCCGACGCCGGTGACGGCGGACGCGAGCAGCACCGGCACGGCCTCGCCCGTCAGCACCTCGTGCGCGAGCGTGCGCTCCAGGTCGGCCGGGCCCGGCTCGTCGCCCCCGAGGTAGGCCTCGAGCTGGTCGTCGTCGTGCGTGACGATCTCCTCGACGACCTCGTCGTGCAGCGCGTGCTCCTCGTCGCGGACGTCGGCGGGGACCTCCTCGTCGTGGCCCTGCCAGACCCCCTGCGCCCCGCCGCCGTACTCGCGGGCGCGCTCGGTGAGGACGTCGGCCACGCCGTGCAGCGTCTGCTCCTCCCCGAGCGGCAGCTCGAGCGGCGCGAACGGCGCGTCGAACGCGGCCCGGAGCGCGGCGAGGACGGCGCGGAAGCTCGCCCGCGCGCGGTCCTCCTGGGAGACGACGACGAGGCGGGGGATCCCCGCCTCGTCGCACCGCCGCCAGACCTCCTCCGTGCCCGACTGCACCCCGTCGACGGCGCTCACCACCACGACCGCGAGGTCCGCCACCGCGAGCGCCGCGTCCACGGACCCCGCGAAGTCGGGCGAGCCGGGGGTGTCGAGCAGCGTGACCTGGTAGGTCGTGCCGTCGGGCGCGCGCCAGTCGAGGTGCGCGACGCCGAGGCTCACGGAGATGCCGCGCGCGACCTCCTCGGGCTCGTGGTCGCACACGGTCGTGCCCTCCGCGACGGAGCCCGGGCGCGGGACGGCGCCCGCACGGTGGAGGAACGCCTCGGCGAGCGTGGTCTTGCCCGAGCCGCTGTGCCCGACGAGGGCGACGTTGCGGGTCGTGGCCGGGCCGGTGGACGTCGACGTCGTGGCCATGGCTGCCTCCTGGCGGCGGCGGGGCGCCGTGTCCCGCCGGGGTTCCAGGCTAGTGACGTCGAACGGATCGTGCCCGGGCCGGAGGTCCCGGCCCGGGCACGGGGTCCGCGTAGACGCGCAGGGCGTCGCGCACGAGCGTCGCACCCTCGACGCCGCCGTAGTTCTTCGCGAACCGCTCGTCCGCGACGTACATCTCGCCGAGGCCGACGACGTACTCCTTGACCGGCGCCGCGCCGGCACCCGGGGTGCCGGGGATGCCGCCGAGCCACTCGACGTGGCGGCGTGCGAGCTGTTGCGCCTCGTCGGACGCCGGGTCGACGCCCCGGGCGGCCGCCGCGGCCCAGTCCTCTCCGAGCGCGCGCGTGCGGTCCTGCCAGGCGGCGCGGTCGTCGTCGGACATCCCGCGCCACCAGGTGTCGCTCCGCGCGTACGCGTCCTTCCCCCAGCGGGCCTCGACCTCGTCGCGGTGCTGCGTGTGGTCGAACCCGTCGAACATGTCGTCCGCCATGAGCTCGCCACCTCCTTCCATCGTGGTGATCGTCCGTTCGACCGACGCGATCTGCCGCGCCAGCCGCTGCCGCTCCGCCCGCAGCCACCCGAGGTGGCCGCGCAGCGCCCGCACCTGGGCCTCCCGCCGGGCACTGTCCGACGGCGGCCCGTCACCCTGCCGGACGGTCGGGCCGTCGAGCGCCTCGCGGATCGCGGGGAGGCCGAGACCCAGGTCGCGCAGGAGCAGGATCCGCTGGAGCCGGACGAGCGCGTCGGCGTCGTAGTGGCGGTAGCCGTTCGCCGCGACCCGGCTCGGGGGCAGGAGCCCGACCGCGTCGTAGTGACGCAGCGTCCGGCTCGTCGTCCCGGCCAGGCGCGCGACCTCCTGGATGGACCAGTCGGCCGTGCGGGCGCCCGTCGTGCTCATCTCCCGCTCCTCCCGTGCGTCGGTGTGGTGCTCTCGTGCGGCACCGGGACCACGGTAGAAGTTGACGTCACGTCAAGGTCAATTGCTTCGGGCCCCTCGTGTTCTCGATGCTGCTCGCGGGGCCGGTCTCGGGGGCGTCCTCGGTCGCGCTCCCGGAGACGGTCGCGTGCGCCACGTGGTGCCACCCGGCGTCGCGCGACGTCGCGGCGAGGAAGCACGCCCGGACGAACGCCACCTGGAGGAACAGGTCGTAGAGGAGCTCGGGCAGCACGAGCACGGCGAGCAGCCGACCCCGGGGCCCGTTCCGCCACACCGTGACCAGCCGTTCGAGCACGAGGACCCCGCCTACGGCGAGCCACGCCGGGACCACCCGGAACGTGCCCGCGACGACGGTCAGCGCCGTGAGCACGAGGAGGCTCGCGAGCATGAGCGTGCTCAGCACGAGCATCGCCTGCTGCCCGACGTACCGGGCGGTGACCCGCGTGAACCCGTACGCGCGCAGGTTGTCGAGCATCCCCTTGTACCAGCGCACGCGCTGGCGGTGCAGGTCGCGGCACGTCGGCATGAGCTCCGTCGTACAGGACATCCGCACCGGCGACGCGAGCTCGTAGCCGAGCGTGCGCAGCGCGAGGGTGAGCTCGGAGTCCTCGGTGATGGCGCCGACGTCGTACACGTCGCCGCGCCGCCCCGGGAGCCGGTCCCCGCGCGCGGCGGCGACCGCCCGCAGCGCCTCGGTCCGCACGAGCGCGGCCGTGCCCGTGAGGACGGACGTCCGCCCGGTCACGTCGATCTGCACGCCGTACCGCTCGTACTCGTCGGACTGGAGCTGCTCCAGCACCGAGCGCGGCGGTGTGCCGCGGAAGACGCCACCGACCGCGCCGAGCTCCGGGCGCGCGTCGAGCAGGTCGAGGCCGTCCTCGACGAACGTCGGGGCGATGGTCGTGTCCGCGTCGAGCACGAGGACGTTCTCCGCCTCCACCCCGCGCAGCGCCTGGTTCAGCGCCCCGGCCTTGCGGCCGGTGTTGCCGACCGTCTCGACGACGTCGGCGCCCAGGCGGCGCGCGGTCTCGACCGTCGCGTCGGTGCTGCGGTCGGACACGACGACGACCCGGTCGACCGGACGCGTCTGCGCCCGGACCGACGCGAGCGTCGTCGGCAGGGCTGCGGCCTCGTCGTGCGCCGGGACCACGACCACCACCCGTGGGAGCGTCGCCGCGCTCATCGGTGCTCCGCGAGCCGCTTGCGCAGGACGCGCGCCGTCATGACGAGCGCGAGCCCCGCCACGACGAGCGTCCAGGCTCCCACCACGTAGAAGCCCGCGATCGCTCCCGTCGTCGCGAGCACGGTCCCTGCCTGAGTCGTACCGAGCTGGTACACGATCCACCTCCTGTCGTCGTCGGTGGTTCCACCGTCCGTCGCACGGGCCGGTACCCATCCGGGCCCCGGACGCGGTGGAGCACCGCCCCGGACGCCGGGTGAGCACGCGGGGGCTGCGGAGGAGTGCCCGGCCGTCGGGCGGTGGGTACACGACGACGCCCGGCCCCCGCGGCGTGCGGGACCGGGCGTCGGAGGTGGCGCGTCAGGCGGTCGGTGCCGTCCCGCCGTCGGACGGGGCGGAGCCGGGGCCGGGGCCGGGGCCGTCGGACGGTGCCGGCGAGGGCGCCGAGGTCTCCTGCGACGGGGCGGCGCGGCGCCGTCCGAGGACGAACCCGACCGCCCCGCCCACCAGCAGGGCTCCGGCTCCCGCGAGAAGCGCCGCGGCACCCGGCGGGTACGCGCCCACGGGGACGAACGTCGTCCCGGAGACCGGCGCGTACGCGAACCAGCCGAACGACGTCGGGCGGCTTGCGACCCAGAGCGCGGCGAGCAGCAGTCCCACCCCCAGCACGACGAGCGCCACCAGGACGACGGCGGCGCCGCGCGGACGGACCGGACGGGGCGCGGGCTGCTCGGGGGCGGTCACGTCCGCCATCGTCCCGGGCGGCTGCGCCCGCGGCAACCGACGCCGGGGCTACTCCCCCACGGTCCCGTCGATCGCCTCGCGCAGCAGGTCGGCGTGACCGTTGTGCCGCGCGTACTCCTCGACCAGGTGCACGAGGATCCAGCGCAGCGTCCAGCGCTCGCCCGTGTGCCGGTCGGCGCGGGCGCTCAGCCGGTCGAGCCCGCCGTCCGCGAGCGCCGCGTCGAGCACCGCGTCCGACGCCGCGACCGCGCGGTCGAACAGCATGCGCAGCTCCTCCGGCGAGTCGCCCGCCGCGGAGGTCCAGTCCCAGTCGCGGTCGTCGGCCCAGTCCGCCGTGTCGAACGGGGGCATGAGCTCCTCGCCCAGGAGCACCTGCGAGAACCACTGCGACTCGACGAACGCGAGGTGCTTCAGCAGCCCGCCCAGCGTCATCGACGACGGCCGCAGCCGGTGCGCGAGCTCCGTGGCATCGAGCCCGGCCGTCTTCCAGCGCAGCGTGTCGCGGTGGAAGTCGAGGAACCCGCGCAGCGTGGTCACCTCGTCGGCGGCGACGGGCGGGTCGGTGCGGTGGTCGGTCACGGCGCCACCCTAGCGACCGCGCCGGTGCGCCCGCTCAGGGCAGGTCCGCCTCCCACGCGAGCCACTTGCGCCGCACCGCCGCCTCGACGTCGACGCCCTGGGAGCGCGCGAGCAGCAGCAGGTGCGCCAGGACGTCGGCGACCTCGTCCGCGAGCGGCGACGCTGCGCCGTCGGGCACCACCTCGCCGTCGGGCACCGACGTCTCCGGACCCCCGCGCGGGCGGGTGCGGCCGGTCGCGGCGAGGAACGCCTGGGTCAGCTCGCCGACCTCCTCGGTGAGCTTGAGCATGAACCAGTCCGGGTCGCGGTCGACGCCGAACTTGCGCGCGTACAGCGCCGACACCGCCTCGACGCGCTCGCCGAGCGCGGGCAGGGTGAGGGGCGCGTCGTCGTCCATCGCGCCAGTGAACCATCTGGCACCCCCGACCGTTCGGCACCCACCGTCCGCACTCGGCAGCACGAGGTGCCGATCCCCGCATGACCTACCGAACAGCGGACCTACCGCACGACGAGCGCGACGACGAGCAGCAGCACCGTCGCGACGATCTCCCCGACCCCGACGGCCCGCGGGCTCAGCCGTCGGCCCGGCAGCACCGCCGCCCGGGCGGTCGCGGCCGCGAGGAACGCCGTCGCCCACCACCACGTGGGGTCGTGCACGGCGGCGACGACGCCTGCCGCGACGGTGACCGCCGCGTGGTACGCGACCGAGGCGACGACGTACGACCGCACGCCGCGCTCGCGGATCATCGTCTTGACGTAGAGCACCGTGCCGAACAGGTACGCGAGGAGCAGCGCGGCGACCAGCCAGACGACGGCCGGGACGGCGAGCACGGACGCACCCGCGGGCCGGCACGCTGCGTAGGCGACGACCGTCATGAGCGACGCCGCGACCGTCAGGGCGCCGCCCGCGGCGACGGACCGCTCGGTGCGTCGCGCCGACGCCCACAGCCCGAGCGCGAGGAACGGCACGAACGCGGGCGCCCAGGCCGCGAGCGCCGGGTCGAGCAGGAGCACGACCGTCCCGAGCACGGCCGCCGCCGCGCCGTACGTGAGCATCGGGCGCCGGTAGCGGGGCCGGCGGCGGGACTTCAGCCACAGCCCGGTCGCGGAGTAGGCGAGGTACCCGACGAGCCAGAGCGCGCCGAGCGCGAGGGTCACCGGACGGAACCCGGCGTCCTGCACGCCGCGCACCGTGCCGACCACGAACGGCAGCAGGAGCATGGGCCACGCGCCGTGCTGGTTCGGCACCCAGCCGGGCGGACGTCGGGCCACCTCCCGAGGCTAGCGCCGCGGCGGCCGGCTCCGGCCGCGCGGAGTCCCCCGTGCGCGCGGGCGCACGTCCCGGCCGCGCGGGACCTTCGTCCTGACCTTCGACGGCGTCCCGCGGCGCGCCGTCGTCCGCCGTCACGCGCGGTCGTCGGACTAGATATGGTGGCGCAGCCGTGATTCACACCCCACATGTTGGGGTACGGTCCGTCGCGCAACCCCTGCGCGCCGGCGAGAACCCGGTGGGCAGAGGGGACGAGCGATGACCGCCATCGAGCTCGACCAGGCAGCACCGCACCGCACGACCGCCACGCTGGAGGTCCTCAAGCGCGACGGCCGGCGACGGCCGTTCGACGACGCCCGCATCCGCGCCGCCGTGACGAAGGCGTTCGCGGAGGTGCACGGCGACCTCACGGCGACGCACCGCCGCCGCGTTGCGGAGGTCGTCGACCGGGTCGACGCGGAGATCGCCGCGCGGTTCGACGCGACCGTGAAGATCTACGAGATCCAGGGCGTCGTCGAGCACGTGCTCCTCGAGTCGCACGAGTACGACGTCGCACGCGCCTACATCGACTACCGCGTGCAGCGCGACTTCGCGCGCAGCCGGGCGACGGACCTCAACCACTCGATCGTGCGGCTGCTGGACAAGGACTCGACGGTCGTCAACGAGAACGCGAACAAGGACAGCGAGGTCTTCAACACCCAGCGCGACCTCACGGCCGGGACCGTGGGCAAGGCGATCGGGCTCCGGATGCTGCCGCCGCACGTCGCGAACGCGCACCAGAAGGGCGACCTGCACTACCACGACCTCGACTACCACCCCTACGCGCCCATGACGAACTGCTGCCTCATCGACTTCCGGTCGATGCTGTCGAGCGGCTTCCGGATCGGGAACGCGCAGGTGGAGCCGCCGCGCTCGATCCAGACCGCGACGGCGCAGATCAGCCAGATCATCGCGAACGTGTCCTCCAGCCAGTACGGCGGGTGCTCGGTCAACCGCATCGACGAGCTCCTCGCCCCGTACGCCGAGCGCAACCTGGAGAAGCACCTCGCGGACGCGCGCCGCTGGATCGCCGACGCCTCTGCGCACGAGGAGTACGCGCGCGAGAAGACGCGCAAGGACATCTACGACGCGATGCAGTCGCTGGAGTACGAGATCAACACCCTGTTCACGTCGAACGGGCAGACGCCGTTCACGTCGGTCGGGTTCGGGCTCGGCACGGGCTGGCTGGAGCGCGAGATCCAGCGCGCGATCCTCCAGATCCGCATCCGCGGTCTCGGCAGCGAGGGTCGCACCGCGATCTTCCCCAAGCTCATCTTCACGCTGCGCCGCGGGCTGAACCTCGACCCCGGCGACCCCAACCACGACCTCAAGCAGCTCGCGGTCGAGTGCGCGACGAAGCGCATGTACCCGGACGTGCTGTCGTACGACAAGATCGTCGAGCTCACCGGGTCGTTCAAGGTGCCCATGGGCTGCCGGTCGTTCCTCCAGGGCTGGCAGGACGAGCACGGCCAGGACGTCTCCGAGGGCCGTATGAACCTGGGCGTCGTGACGCTCAACCTGCCGCGCATCGCGCTCGAGGCGGACGGCGACCTCGACGCGTTCTGGCGCCTGCTCGACGAGCGCCTGGAGACCGTGCACGACGCGCTCGTCTTCCGCATCGAGCGCTGCAAGGAGGCGACGCCGGGCAACGCGCCGATCCTCTACGTCCACGGGGCGTTCGGGGAGCGCCTCGCTCCCGGCGACGACGTCGACCGGCTCTTCCGCGACGGCCGCGCCACGGTGTCGCTCGGGTACATCGGGCTGTACGAGGTCGCCGCCGCGTTCTTCGGCGGCGCCTGGGAGCACGACCCGCGGGCCAAGGAGCTCACGCTCGACGTGCTGCGGTCCCTGCACGCGCACGCCGCCGGGTGGACGGCGCGGCTCGGCTACCGGATCAGCGTCTACGCGACGCCGAGCGAGAGCCTGACCGACCGGTTCTGCCGCCTCGACCGGGAGCGGTTCGGCGCGGTGCCCGACATCACCGACAAGGACTACTACACGAACAGCTTCCACTACGACGTCCGCAAGAGCCCGACGCCCTTCGAGAAGCTCGACTTCGAGGCCGAGTACGCGAGGTACACGTCGGGCGGGTTCATCCACTACTGCGAGTACCCCGTGCTCCAGCAGAACCCGCGGGCGCTGGAGGCCGTGTGGGACTACGCGTACGACCGCGTGGGCTACCTCGGCACGAACACGCCCATCGACCGCTGCTACGCGTGCGGGTTCACCGGCGACTTCGACCCGACCGCGCGCGGCTTCGCGTGCCCGTCCTGCGGCAACGCCGACCCGCGCACGTGCGACGTCGTGAAGCGCACGTGCGGGTACCTCGGCAACCCGCAGCAGCGCCCCATGGTGCACGGCCGCCACGCGGAGATCTCCGCGCGTGTGAAGCACCTGCCGGACCCGGCGTCGGCGTGACCGTGGCGCGCACCCCCGGCCCCGGCTGGCGCTCGGACCGCGTCAGCCAGGGGTACGTCGCGGACTACAAGCCGTTCGTCATGGTCGACGGCGAGGGCGTGCGCTGCTCGTTGTACGTGAGCGGGTGCCTCTTCGCGTGCGAGGGCTGCTTCAACGAGGCCGCGTGGAGCTTCCGCTACGGGCGCCCGTACGACGACTCCCTGGAGGACCGCGTCCTCGCCGACCTCGCGCACCCCGCCGTGCAGGGCCTGTCCCTGCTCGGCGGCGAGCCGTTCCTCAACACGGGCGTGTGCCTGCGGCTCGTGCGCCGCCTGCGCGCCGAGCACGGCGACCGCCGGGACGTGTGGTGCTGGACGGGCTACACGTTCGAGGAGCTGCGCGCGGGGACCGCGGACCAGCGCGCGCTCCTCGCCGAGGTCGACGTGCTGGTCGACGGTCGGTTCGAGCTCGCGCGCCGCGACCTCACGCTCGCGTTCCGCGGCAGCACCAACCAGCGCGTGCTCGACGCGCGGGCCTCGCTCGCGACGGGGCGCGCCGTCCCGTGGGTGTCGGACCGCGCGACGACGAGCGCCTGACGACGGCAGCCCCGGGGCCGCCGGATCACCGGGACGCGCGGCGCCGGGGAGCGGGGTCGGGCTCGGCCGGGCGGCGGATGCTCCCGATCATCTCCCACGTCGCCGTCGTCATCCGGAAGGTTCCCCAGAGGAAGAGGACGAACCCGCAGAAGTAGAGGGCGGTGAGCGCGCCGCGCGGGACAGGTGTGGTGACGTCGGGAGCGTCCGGGGCGACGACGACGGCGGTGAGGAAGGAACCCACGGCGGCGGCACTGAAGAAGATCACGCAGGCGATCACCGCGAGCACGAGCCCGGAGACCGCCTTCTTCGCCGGCGTGGTCCACGACATGTCGTCCTCCTGGTGGTCGGTTGCGCTCGACGATCTCATGGACGACCCCCACCCACCACGGACGGCGACCACGCCCGCCGGAAACACCTTCACCCCGCGCAGCCGCGCCGCGTGAGTCGTCAGACCGTCTTGCGGGTGCGGCGGATGCCGACCCACAGCCCGACGGCGCACGTCACCGCCGCGGCGACGAATCCCCACAGCACGTCGGGGTCGGCGAACGACCCGGCGAGCAGCGCGCGCTCGGCGTCGACGATGTAGGTCAGCGGGTTGAAGAGCGCCGCGGTGCGCATCCACGCCGGCCCGGCCTCGAGCGGCAGCATCATGCCGGAGAGGATGAGCAGCGGGAACAGCAGCGACTGCTGCACTCCCCAGAACAGCCACTCGCGGTTCTTCGCGGCGAGCGCGAGCGCGATCGACAGCGCGCCCACCCCGATGCCGAACAGCCCGAGCAGCAGCAGCCCGACGAGCAGGTGCAGCGGGTAGAGCGTGAAGCCGAACGGGACGCACACGAGCGCGATGAGCAGCCCCTGCACGACGAGCGGCGCGAACTCCTTGAGCGAGCGCCCGACGAGGATCGCGGAGCGGTCGAGGGGGGTCGCGAGCACACGCTCGTAGGAGCCGGTCATCATCTCGTAGAGCAGGTTCGACCCGCTCATGGACGTGCCGAACAGCGAGATCATGACGATCACGCCCGGGACGAACCACTGCAGCGTCTCGGCCGTCGACCCGCCGCCACCGGGCGCGCCGCCGCCGAACCCGCCGACCGCGCCCGTGAGGAGCGGGCCGAACAGACCGAGGAAGATCAGCGGCTGCAGCAGCGAGAAGATCAGCGTGAACGGGTCGCGCAGCACGAGCAGGATCTCGCGCGTGAAGACGGCCCACGTGTCGCCGAGGAACTTCGCGACGCCGGTCCGCATCGCCGCGTCGGCACCGACGGTCGGCGCCCCGACGCGCGCGCCCGCCAGGTCGGTCCGCGTGCTCATGCGGCCTCCTCTCGCAGGCTGCGGCCGGTGAGGTTGAGGAAGACGTCGTCGAGGCTCGCCTGCTTCAGCTCCGCCGAGCGCACGGCCAGCCCCGCGACGCGCAGCGCCTCGATGGCCTCCGGGAGACGGTCGGCGCCGTGCGTCGTCGAGATGCGGACCGTCACGACGCCGTCCGGGCCGTTCGTGGTCGCGACCTCGCCCGCGTCCTCGGCGAGGGACGCGCGGACGCGGCCGACGACGTCGGGCACCGTTCCCGGCGACGCCTCTCCCGGGGCGCCGCCACCGGGCGCCGGGACCACGGCGAGCGTGATGACGTCGTCCGCGTGGTCGTGCTTGAGGGAGTCCGGGGTGGCGTCGGCGATGATCTCCCCGTGGTCGATGACGACGACGCGCTCCGCCATGCTGTCGGCCTCGTCGAGGTAGTGGGTCGTGAGCACGATCGTCATGCCGTAGCGCTCGCGCATCGCCGCGATGTGCTCCCAGAGGTTCGCGCGGGCGTGGGGGTCGAGGCCCGTCGTCGGCTCGTCGAGGAAGAGCAGCGGCGGGTGGTTCATCAGCCCCAGCGCGACGTCGAGGCGGCGGCGCTGGCCGCCGGACAGCGACTGCACGGTCCGCTTCTCGAGCCCGCCGAGGTCGAGGGCGTCGAGGAGCTCGGCGGCGCGCCGCGTGTACTCGGTGGGCGGCAGCCCGTAGAAGCGGCCCTGGTTGTGGAGCTCGTCGAGCACGCGGTAGGAGAACCCGCCGCCGTTGCCCTGGCCGATGAAGCCGATGCGCGAGCGGACCCGGGCGGGATCGCGCGCGACGTCGTACCCGGCGACCTCCGCGGTCCCGGCGGTCGGTGCGAGGAGGCTCGTCAGCATCCTCAGGGTCGTGGACTTGCCGGCCCCGTTCGGGCCGAGGAAGGCGACGAGCTCGCCCTCCCGGACGTCGACGTCGATGCCCTTGACGGCCTCGACGGTCTCTTTCTTGCGGTGGAAGGTCTTGGTCAGGCCGCGGGCTCGGATCACCGGAGCCACCCTCTCGTACGCCGTACCGAAATGGAGCGACCACGCTAGCATACGGTGTACGGGAAAAGGCAAGCCTTCGTCGCGAGACGGCACCGGAGGCGAGATCCCGCGGGAAGTCGGGGAGGATACGCACGTGACGACCGACCCGACCGACGCCCGCGCGGCCGACCGTGCGCCGTCGGCCACCGCGCCGACCCCGCCCGCGACCCCGGACCCCGAGGACGCCGCGGGCAACGACGACGCCGTGCGTCCGCGCGGCGTCGCGGCCGCCGCGGACGCCGGGGTCGCCTCCGCGGTGCAGGCGGCCGAGCACGCGCGCGCCCAGTTCACCGAGATCGTCCGCACCCCCGAGATCACGCGCCGCCTCGCGCTCCTGTGGGACCCGCCGGCCCCCGCGACGCGCGGCCGCAAGCCGCGCCTCACGCTCGACGACGTCGTGCGGGCGGGGATCGCCGTCGCGCAGGAGGGCGGGCTCGACGCGCTGTCCATGCGCCGCGTCGCGACCGAGCTCGGCGTCGGGGCGATGTCGCTCTACACCTACGTGCCCGGCCGCACCGAGCTCGTCGACCTCATGATCGACCGCGCGTACGCCGAGCTCGACCTGCCCGCTGCGGGAGCCCCGTGGCGGCCCGCGCTCGCGCAGTACGCGCACGAGCTGTGGAACCTCTACCTGCGCCACCCGTGGATCCTCCAGACCAACATGTGGCGCGCCCCGCTCGCGCCGCACGTGCTCGACGCCCAGGAGGCCGGGCTGCGGACCATCGTCGACACCGGTCTCTCCGAGCTCCAGGTCGTCGACACGCTCGGCCTCGTCGACAACTACGTCCAGGGCCTCGCGCGCGCCACGATCGCCGAGCGGACCGAGCGCGACGCGACCGGCGTGGGCAACGACGAGTACTGGACGACCCTCGGCAGCTTCTGGGAGGACTGGTTCGACGTCGAGCGCTACCCCGTCATGACGCGCGTCTACGTCGCGGGCGGCTTCGACGCGCCGCAGGGGCCCTTCGACGCGAGCCTCGACCGCCTGCTCGACGCCGTCGAGCTGGCCATCGACAGCGCGAGCGCCGACCGGTCCGACGACCCCGCCGCCGCGCCGGAGGAACCCGACCCCGCAGGCTAGGGAGGTCGTGCCGAAGGTCCCGCGCCACGACGTCCGTCCCGGCTGACGTGCGGGCGCCACCCCTGGCAGGATCGACCCATGGATCCCCGCGCCGGCACGCCCGCCCAGCCCAGCGACCTCATCGACGTCGACGCCGTGGTCGGCGCCTACTACGACCTCGCGCCCGACGTCGACGACCCCGCCCAGAAGGTCGTGTTCGGCACGTCGGGCCACCGGGGGTCGAGCCTGGACCACGCGTTCAACGAGGCGCACATCATCGCGATCACGGCCGCGATCGTCGAGTACCGGCGCTCGCAGGGCACCGACGGGCCGCTGTTCATCGGGCGCGACACGCACGCGCTGTCGCTCCCGGCGTGGCAGACCGCGCTCGAGGTCCTCGTCGCGGCGGGCGTCCAGACGTACGTCGACGCGCGCGACTCGTTCACCCCGACCCCCGCCGTCTCGCAGTCGATCCTCCTGCACAACGAGGCGACGACGGTCGACGGCGTCCGCACCACCGGCCCCGGCCTCGCCGACGGGATCGTCGTCACGCCCTCGCACAACCCCCCGCGCGACGGCGGCTTCAAGTACAACCCGCCGCACGGCGGCCCCGCCGGGTCCGAGGCGACCGGCTGGATCGCGGACCGCGCGAACGAGATCCTGCGCACCGGCGTCGGCAGCGTGCCGCGCGTGCCGCTGACCCAGGCGCTCACGTCCGAGCACGTGCACAAGCACGACTTCCTCACCACGTACGTCGACGACCTGGCGAACGTCCTCGACCTCGACGCGATCCGCGACTCCGGCGTGCGGATCGGCGCCGATCCGCTGGGTGGCGCGTCGGTCGAGTACTGGGGCGAGATCGGCGAGCGGTACGGGCTCGACCTCACGGTCGTCAACCCGCAGGTCGACCCCCGCTGGGCGTTCATGACCCTCGACTGGGACGGCAAGATCCGCATGGACTGCTCCTCGCCGTACGCGATGGCGTCCCTCGTCGCGGGCATGACCGGGGAGTCCGGGAACGCCGAGGGTGGCGCACCGTTCGACGTCGCCACCGGGAACGACGCCGACTCCGACCGCCACGGGATCGTCACGCCCGACGCCGGGCTCATGAACCCCAACCACTACCTGGCCGTCGCGATCCAGTACCTCTACGGCGGCGCGCGCGAGGGCTGGCGCGACGACGCCGCGATCGGCAAGACGCTCGTGTCGTCCGCGCTCATCGACCGCGTCGCGGGCGGGCTCGGCCGTCGGCTCGTCGAGGTCCCCGTCGGGTTCAAGTGGTTCGTTCCCGGCCTGCTCGACGGCTCGGTCGGGTTCGGCGGCGAGGAGTCCGCGGGGGCGTCGTTCCTCCGCAAGGACGGCCGCGTCTGGTCCACGGACAAGGACGGCCTGCTCCTCGCGCTGCTCGCGTCGGAGATCATCGCGACGACGGGCCGCACGCCCTCCGAGCACCACCGCGACCTCGTCGAGCGCTACGGCGAGTCCTGGTACGCGCGCGTCGACGCGCAGGCGACCCTCGAGGAGAAGGCGACGCTCGGCAAGCTCTCGCCCGAGCAGGTCACGGCGACCGAGCTCGCGGGCGAGCCGATCACCGCGAAGCTCACGAACGCCCCCGGCAACGACGCCCCGATCGGCGGGCTCAAGGTGACGACCGAGAACGCGTGGTTCGCGGCCCGGCCGTCGGGCACGGAGAACGTCTACAAGATCTACGCCGAGTCGTTCGTCTCCGCCGAGCACCTGACCCAGGTCCAGGCCGAGGCGAAGGACGTCGTCTCCGCGGCCCTCGGGAGCTGACGACCCCGCCGAGGTAGAGGCGTGGTCACGACCACGCCTCTACCTCGCGAAACCGGGGCTCTACCTCGCGGGACCACGCCTCTACCTCGCGGGACCGGGGCTCTCCCCCGCGAGAGAGGGGCTACGTCGTCCGACGGCGCTCGCGAGCGTCCCACGTGTCCGTCGCGACGCGCTGGGCGTCGCGGAGCGCGCGGGCCGGGTCGACGCCCTTCGGGCAGACCTGCGTGCACGCACCGATCTGGATGCACGGCCAGGCGCCGAGCTCGGTGTCGAGGACGTCGGCGCGGTCGAGCTCGCCCGCGTCGCGCGAGTCCTCGTCCCAGCGGCGCGCCGTCGCGACGACGGCCGGGCCGAGGAAGTCGGGCGCGACGTCGAGCTGCGGGCACGCCGCGTAGCAGAGCATGCAGTCGATGCACTCGGCGAAACCCTTGAACGCGGCGAGCTCGCCCGGCGTCTGCCGGTGGCCCGACGCCGGCCCGACCGCCCGCAGCACGTCGCCGCCGTCCGGCGTCCGCGAGCCGTCGACGTCCTCGCCCACCTCGACCCCGGCGCCGGCCCCGGTCCTGGCCCCGGCCCCCGCCCCGACCCCGGCCGAGGGCGGGTCGACGAGCGGGAGGCGCGTGGCGCCGTCGGGCACGAGCCAGGGCTGCACGGTGGCGAGCTTGCCGAGGAACGTGTCGGTGTCGACGACGAGGTCGCGCAGCACCTCGGCGTGCGCGAGCGGCTCGACGACGAGGCCGGACGTGCGGTAGCCGCGCACGAACGTCTCGCACCCGAGCACCGGGCGTCCGTTGACCATGACGCCGCAGCTCCCGCAGACCGCCATCTTGCACGACCACCGGAACGTCAGCGTGGGGTCGGCGTGGTCCTTGACCCACTGGAGCGCGTCGAGCACGGACGTGCGGTCGTCGTAGGGCACGTCGAACACGTCCCGCCGGCCGGTGCTCGCGCCGTCGGGCGACGTGCGCGCGACCTCCAGCCGCACCGTCTGCTCGCTCACGCGCCCTCTCCCTCCTTCGCCGAGAACGACGTTGTCGTCGTCTCCGAGCTCTTCCCGACAGCAACCCCGTGCTCGGCGGGGGTCCCGGCGCCCACCGGGACGTGCGCCACCTCGATGGTGCCGCCCGCGCCGAGGCGGACCTCGGAGTGGCGCGCCACCGCGTCCGGCGCCGGGAAGTCCAGCCGCTGGTGGGCGCCGCGCGACTCCTCCCGCGCGAGCGCGGCGGCGACGGTCGCGTGCGCGACGAGCAGCGTCGCGCCGAGCTCGACGGTCGTCGCCCAGTCGGTGTTGAGCACGGCGCTCGTGTCGGCGACGCGCACGTCGTCGTACCGGGCCCGCAGGTCCTCGACGGCCCCGAGCGCCCGCCGCAGGCCGTCGGCGTCGCGGTAGATCCCGGCGTCGGCGTCGAGGACGCGCCCGAGCTCGGCCCGGATCGCGGCGGGCGGCTCGGTCCCCCGGCCGCGCATCGCGAGGTAGCCGTCGGCGATCTCGGCGGCCCGGTCCACGACCGCGGGACCCGTCGGGAGGGCCGAGGGCCCGCCGTCGGCCCCGGGCTGACCGACCTCCCGCGACCACGCGAGCGCCGCCTCGCCCGCCGCGCGCCCGACGACGAGCGTCTCGACGAGCGAGTTGGACCCGAGCCGGTTGGCGCCGTGCAGGCCGGTGGAGGCGCACTCCCCCGCGGCGAACAGCCCGGCGACGCCGGTCGTGCCGCGCGCGTCGGTGCGGATGCCGCCCATCGTGTAGTGCGCCGTCGGGCGGACGGGGACGGGCTCGTCCGCCGGGTCGACGCCCGCGAACTGCTTGGCGAGGCCGGTCACGAGCGGCAGCCGCTCGGCGAGCCGTTCCTTGCCGAGGTGCCGCAGGTCGAGCAGGACGACGCCGCCGTCGGACGTGGGGATCGTGCGGCCGTCGCGGTCGGCGTGCCAGAACGCCTGCGACAGGCGGTCGCGCGGCCCGAGCTCCATGGTGCGCGGCACGGGCGCCCCGACGGGCGACTCGGGCCCGAGGCCGTAGTCGGCGAGGTAGCGGCGGCCGTCGGCGTCGAGCAGCACCCCGCCCTCGCCGCGCGCGGCCTCGGTGAGGAGGATGCCGCTGCCCGGGAGGCCGGTCGGGTGGAACTGGAGGAACTCCATGTCGCGCAGCGGCACGCCCGCCCGCAGCGCCATCGCGGTGCCGTCGCCCGTGCAGATGCCCGCGTTCGTGCTGGTCCCCCACGCGCGCGCCGAGCCACCCGTCGCGAGGACCACGGCGGGCGCCTCCAGGAGCAGCGGCTCGCCGCGGTGCTGGTCGTGCACGACGACGCCGCGCACCCGGGCGTCCGGGCCGCCCGGGTCGTCGACCACGAGGTCGAGCACGTGGTGCTCGTCGTACCGGCGGACGGGACCGTCGGCGCCGGAGTGCCGCAGCGACGTCTGGAACAGGGTGTGCAGGAGGTGGAAGCCGGTCTTGTCGGCGGCGAACCAGGTGCGCGCGCGGCTCATGCCGCCGAACCGGCGGACGGCCACGTCGCCGGCGTCGGTGCGTGACCACGGCAGCCCCCACCGCTCGAGCCGGTAGAGCTCGCCGGCCGCGCGCTCCACGACGAACCGGACGGCGTCGTCCTCGCACAGCCCCGCGCCGCCCGCGAGCGTGTCGGCGACGTGCTGCTCGAGCGAGTCGTCGTCCCCCACGACGCCCGCCGCGCCGCCCTCGGCGGCGACCGTGTGCGAGCGCATCGGGTACACCTTCGACACGAGCGCGACCACGGGGGCGCGACCGACGTCGCGGGCCGCTGCCTCGGCGACGGCGAGCGCCGCGCTCAGCCCTGCGGCGCCGCCCCCGACCACGACCACGTCGGCGCGCTCGACGCGCAGCGCGGTCACCGGCGTCCTCGGGGCGTGCGGGAGAGGCCGGCCGGTCCGGGGCGTGCAGGGCGGAGCGGGGGGAGAGCGTGCCGAGGCATAGGGGAAGGGTCCCCGCGCCGCCGGGGCAGCGCAACAGGCGAAGGTCCCGGTCCGGGGCCCCATGGGCACCGCTCCCCATCGAGCCCGCGGCCCGTCTGTGGGTAAGGTCCGTGCGGAACCCCTCCCCGAACCACCGGAGCACTCATGCGTCCCGCCCGTACCGCCGCCCGCCTGACCGTCGCCGCCGCGCTCGCGCTCGGCCTCACCGCGTGCACCGTCGCCGTCGACGGCGGGGACGCCCCGAAGACGTCCGCCCCCGAGGAGACGACGACGGAGGAGTCCGCGCCCGCCGAGGACGCCGAGGAGACCGACGACGCGGCGGCGGAGACCGGCTCCGACGGCGAGCTCCCCGACTGGGCCAACCCCGTCGCGACGCCGGGCGAGCAGATCTCGACGTTCAACGTCGGCGACGTGCGCGTCGACGTCTACCAGGTGGGCGTCACGCAGGCCTCGAAGGACGGCCTGTTCGTCGACCCGGACACCAACCAGCCGCTCATCGCCGCGGGCGACGACATCGTCTTCATCAACTACGTCATCACGAACGAGGGCGACCCGATCGACCTCGGCTCGAGCCTCGTGAGCATCGACGAGCGCTACGACGACTGGCCGTACATGCAGGGCATGGACACGATCGTCGACGACGCACTGTACGAGGCGCAGGGCGTGCACGACGACGCGATGCACAACCAGGCGTACCGCGAGCCGTCGGTGTACCCGTTCGCGACGGGCCAGTCGTACTCGTACGCGACGAACTTCCGCTACCAGCCCGGCTCGCCGATCACGTTCGACGCCGTGATCACGCCCGTGGACGCGGAGGGCGAGCTCCTGCACGACGAGCGCATCGAGGGCGAGGGCACCGGCACGATCTCCTGACGCCGCCCGCGCCTGCCGCGAGAGCCCCGGTCCCGACGGACCGGGGCTCTCGTGCGCTCAGCGCCGGGTCAGGTCCTCGTACTCCGGGTGCCGCTCGACGTACGCGCGGATGAAGGGGCACAGCGCGACGACGCGCTCACCCGACTCCCGCACGCTGTCGAGCGCGCCGGCGGCGAGCGCGGACCCGACGCCGCGCCCCTCGAACGCGGGGTCGACCTCGGTGTGCGTGAAGATCACCGCGCCCGGCTCCCGCACGTAGGCGGCGAAGCCGGCGACGACGCCGTCGTCGGTGCGGGCCTCGAAGCGGTCGCCCTCGTCGGTGACGGTGACGGTGGGCGTGCGGGGTGCGGGGCTGTCGGTCATGCCGCCATCGTCGTCGGCCCGGCGCCCCCGGACAACCACGGCGCGACCCCGGAGACGGCGGTCACGTCGGGCGTGGCGACACGGATTCGCTACCGGCCGGACGGCTTCCGGGTGCGACACTGGGACGGTGGTCCAGGATTCCCCGTCGCGCGCTGACGACCCCGAGAACCCCGAGCACCGGCGGGACGACCTGACGACCGAGGGGACGACGTCGGGCACCGCGCCCGACGCCGAGGTCCGGGCCTCCCGCAACCCCTACCGCGCCGTGCTCACGCTGCCCGGCGCGTGGCGGTTCTCCGCCGCGGCGCTCGTCGCGCGCCTGCCGATGTCCATGGTCGGCATCGGCACGATCCTCATGATCCAGGGCATCTACGGCGAGTACGCGCTCGCGGGACGCGTCGCGGCCGCGCTCGTCGTGGCGCAGGCGGTCGTGTCGCCCCAGATCGCGCGCCTCGTGGACCGCACGGGGCAGCGCGTCGTCATGCTGCCGCTGCTCGCCGCCGCGACGCTCGGGCTCGGCGGGCTCATCCTGTGCGCCGTGCTCCGCGCGCCCGAGTGGACGCTCTACGTGTTCGCCGCCGTCTCCGGCGCGACGCAGGGGTCGTACGGCTCGATGGTCCGCGCGCGCTGGACGCACGTCGTGCCCGACGCGCGGCGCCTGCACACCGCGTACTCGCTCGAGTCCGCGCTCGACGAGCTCGTGTTCGTCGTCGGGCCCGTGCTCGCGACCGTGCTCGCCACGAGCGTGTCGCCGTCGGCCGGTCTGGTCGTCCCCCTGGTCGCGGCCGTCGTGGGCGGGCTGTGGTTCCTGTCCCAGCGCGCGACCGAGCCGCCCGTCGTCGTGCCCGAGGCCGGCGTCAAGCAGCGCTCGGCCATGCGGTCGACGGGGATGGTCGTGCTCGCCGTGATCTTCGTGGCGATGGGCATCGTGTTCGGCGCGACCGACGTCTCGACCATCGCGTTCGCCGAGGAGGAGGGCCAGAAGGGCGCCGCCGGCGTCATCCTCGCCGTGTTCGCCCTGGGCTCGCTCATCTCCGGCCTCGTCTACGGCGCCCGCCACTGGGTGTCCCCGCTGTGGCGCCGGTTCGTCATCGGGATCGTCGCGCTCGCCGCGGGCGTCTCGCTGTTCTTCTTCGTCACGTCGATCCCCGTCCTCGCGGCGGTCATGTTCGTCACCGGGTTCGCCATCGCGCCGACGCTCATCAACGGCAACAACCTCGTGCAGAACCTCGTGGCCCCGACCCAGCTCACCGAGGGCCTCGCGTGGGTCGGGACGTCGCTCGGCGTCGGGGTGTCGATCGGGTCGTCCGTCGCCGGGTCGCGCATCGACGCGGGCGGCGCGCACGCCGGGTTCGAGGTCGTCGTCGCGGCGGCCGCGCTCGCCGTCGTGCTGGTGCTCGTGGCCCTGCGGTCGCTGCGACGCAGCGCCGACCGCGAGGACGTCACGGACGGCACGCCGGCCCACTGACGGGGCGCCGGATCGCGCCCGGGGAGCATCGACCGGATATCGGTCCGGCCGCGGCCGGCGTGACGCTCAGGCCGGGTCGGCGCCCGAGAGGTGGGCCCGCTCGCCCTCCTGGTCGAAGATCGTGAGGATCTCGACCGGGCCGTCGTGCGCGCCGAACGAGTGCGGCACCATCGTCGAGAACTCCGCCGCCTGGCCCTCCTGGACGAGGATCCGGCGGTCCGCGAGGTAGACGACGGCCGTCCCGGACAGCACGGTGAACCACTCGTGCCCCGGGTGGACGCGCTGGTGCTCCGGCCCGACGGCGCGCTCGGGCGTGAGGCGCATCTTCGCGACCATCGTCCCGGTCCGCTCGCGCGACAGCAGCCACGTGGTCTCCCCCGGGCGGCGCTGCGGCTCGGGCCGGATCACGACGTCCTCGTCGTCGACGGGCTCGACGAGCTGGTCGAGGGTCGTGCCGAGCGCGCGGGCGATCGGCACGAGCTGGTCGAGAGCGATGCGCCGGTGCCCGGTCTCGATCCGGCTGAGCGTGGACGGGCTGAGGAAGCAGCGCGCGGCGAGCGCGTCGAGCGTCCAGCCGCGCGCGAGCCGCAGCCCGCGGATGCGCTGCCGCACGACGGCGTCGAGGTCCGGTTCTTGCGTCATGAGCAAGATCCTATGCTCAGCGCGCACGGCCGTTCTACGGTGGAGCCATGGACCTCCCCGCCGCCGGGCGCCCCGCGCCCGCCCCCGACGCCGCCGCCGCGGTCTCCCCGCACCGCGACGGTCACGCCCCGGGGCACTCCGCTGAGCTCGGCCACTCCCACGGCCACGGCCACGGCGGCCACGGCCCGCACGACGGTGCCGGGCTGGCCGAGCTGCTCGAGCTCGACGCGCTCGTGTTCGGGGACCTCCTCGACGAGGCCGTGGCGGTCGCCGTCGGGCACGCCCCGGACCCGACGCGCGCCGTGGTCGACCTCGGTGCGGGGACCGGCACCGGCACCCGGGCGCTCGCGCGGGCGTTCCCGGAGGCCGAGGTCGCCGCCGTCGACGCGGACGCCGCGATGCTCGACCGCCTGCGCGCCCGGCTCGCCGGGACCGGTCTCGCGGACCGCGTGCACACCGTCGAGGCCGACCTCGACGCCGGGTGGCCGCCCGTCGGCGTCGCGGACGTCGTGTGGGCGTCGGCCTCGCTGCACCACGTCGCCGACCCGGCGCGCGTCCTGCACGACGCCCGCGACGCGCTCGCCCCGGGCGGCCTGCTCGTCGTCGTGGAGATGACCGCGACGTCGCCCGTCCTGCCCGACGGCGCGGACCACACCGACCTCGCCGCGCACCTCGAGAGCGCCATGGCGCACGCCGGCTGGAACCGCTACCCCGACTGGACCCCGTACCTGACCGACGCCGGGCTGGAGGTGGTGGACCGGCGCGAGCCAAGCGCCGTCGTGCCGCCGGGGCCGGACACGTCCCGCTGGGCGCACGCCACCGCGCTGCGCCAGCGCGAGCACCTGGCGGACCGGCTGGAGCCCGCCGACCTCGCCGCGCTCGACGCCGTGCTCGCCGCGACCGCGCCCGGCACCACCGACCACACCGTCCGCGCCCGGGGCGGCCGCGTCGTCTGGGCCGCCCGCCGCCCCCGCTGAGTGCATCGAACAGTCGCCGTCCGGGCCGATCCCCGCGACTGTTTCACGCACTCAGCGGTGGACCCCCGTCCCCTGCCGAGGAGAGTCATGGATACCACCACCGAGAAGAACGCCCCCTACGACGTCGCGATCGTCGGCGGCGGGCCCGCCGGGCTGAGCGCGGCGGTGACGCTCGCGCGGTCGCTGCGGTCCGTCGTCGTGCTCGACGCCGGCGAGCCCCGCAACGCGCCCGCGGAGGGCGCGCACAACCTGCTCGGGCGCGAGGGCGTGCCGCCGCGCGAGCTGCTCGCCACCGGCCGCGCCGAGGCCGAGGGTTACGGCGCCGAGGTCCGCGACGCGCGCGTCGCCCGCGCCGACGGCGACGCCGGGTCCGGCTTCACGCTCACGCTCGACGACGGCGGGACGGTCCGCGCGCGCCGCGTGCTGCTCGCGACCGGCCTCGTCGACGAGCTGCCCGACGTCCCCGGGGTCCGCGAGGGCTGGGGGTCGAGCGTGCTGCACTGCCCGTTCTGCCACGGGTGGGAGGTCCGCGGGCAGCGGATCGCGGTGCTCGCGACCGGGCCCGCGGCGGCGCACCAGGTGCTGCTGTTCCGCCAGCTCACCCCGCACGTCACGCTGTTCCAGCACACCGCCCCCGAGCCCGACGACGCCACGTGGGAACAGCTCTCGGCGCTCGGCGTGCGCGTGGTCGAGGGCGAGGTCGCGCGGCTCGACGTCGACGGCCGGTCGGTGCGGTCGGTCGTGCTCGCCGACGGGACGTCGTTCCCGGTGGACGCGGTCGTCGTCGGGCCGCGGTTCGTCGCGCGCGGCGAGCTGTTCGAGCAGCTCGGCGGGACGCTCGAGGAGCACCCGGCGGGCCGGTTCGTGCCCGCCGACCCGCGCGGCGCGACCGCCGTGCCGGGCGTGTGGGCCGCGGGCAACTCGAGCGACCTCATGGCGCAGGTCGGCGCGTCGGCGGCGGCCGGGGTCATGGCCGGCGCGGGGATCCACGGGGAGTTCGCGCAGGCCGACGCGGCGGCCGTCGCACGACGCCGGACGCCGTTCGCGACGCACGCCGAGCCCGCGGTCTGAGGCGGCGGCCCGAGGCACCGGGCCGGGCCCGCGGTCGGGGGGCGACCGCGGGCCCGGCCGCGCGGAGGGTGACGCACGAGACGCCCGCTCGCGCTGCGCGGCCGGGCGGCCCGTCGCACGATGGAGGACGACCCCAGCCCACCGTGGAGGTACGTCATGCCGTTCGGAATCGGTCGGTCCCCGCAGGACAAGCGCAACCGCACGGTCGCCGACCTGCTCGTCGCGCAGCTCATCGAGGCGGGGGTGCGCCGGATCTACGGCATCGTCGGCGACAGCCTCAACCCCGTGGTCGACGCCGTGCACCGGTCCAACGCGGGCGAGAACGCGGGCAAGGGGATCGAGTGGATCCACGTGCGCCACGAGGAGGCCGCCGCGTTCGCCGCGGCTGCCGAGGCCGAGGTCACGGGCAGCCTCGCGGTGTGCGCGGGGTCGTGCGGGCCGGGGAACCTCCACCTCATCAACGGCCTGTACGACGCCAACCGGTCGCGCGTGCCGGTGCTCGCCATCGCGAGCCACATCCCGAGCAAGCAGATCGGCACCGGGTTCTTCCAGGAGACCCACCCCGACCGCCTGTTCACCGAGTGCTCCGTCTACTCGGAGATGATCTCGAGCGCCGAGCAGGCGCCGCGCGTCATCAACTCCGCGATCCACCACGCGTACGGCGCCCGCGGCGTCTCCGTCCTCACGCTCCCGGGCGACGTCGCCGACCTCGACGCCCCGGCCGCCGTGCCCGACGTCGCGTGCCGGCCCGCGCCCCCGCGCGTCGTCCCCGACGCGACCGCCGTCCAGCAGCTCGCGGACGCGATCGACGCCGCGAAGAAGGTCACGATCTTCGCCGGCGCGGGGGTGCGCGGCGCGCACGACGACGTGATCGCGCTCGCCGACAAGATCGCCGCGCCCGTGGGCCACTCGCTGCGCGGCAAGGAGTTCATCCAGTACGACAACCCGTTCGACGTCGGCATGTCCGGCCTCCTCGGCTACGGCGCCGCGTTCGACGCCATGCACGACTGCGACCTCCTGGTGCTGCTCGGCACCGACTTCCCGTACGACCAGTTCCTCCCGGAGTCGGTCCGTACGGCGCAGGTCGACGTCGACCCGACCCACCTCGGCCGGCGCACGCGCCTCGACCTCGCCGTCGTGGGTGACGTCGGCGAGACGGTGCGCGCGCTCCTGCCGCTCGTGAAGAAGGCGCGGTCGCGCAAGTTCCTCGACTCGATGGTCGCCAAGCACGAGAAGGCGATGACCGGCGTCGTCGGGGCGTACACGAAGAAGGTCGAGCGCACGACGCCGATCCACCCCGAGTTCGTCGCGGACACGCTCGACCAGGTCGCCGCCGACGACGCGGTGTTCACCGTCGACACGGGCATGTGCAACGTGTGGGCCGCGCGGTACATCACGCCCAACGGGAAGCGCCGCGTCATCGGGTCGTTCATCCACGGCTCGATGGCCAACGCGCTCCCCCACGCCATCGGCGCCGCGGCCGCCGGGCGTGCAGGGGGCCGCGAACGCCAGGTCGTCGCCATGGCCGGCGACGGCGGCCTCTCGATGCTGCTCGGCGAGCTCGTGACGCTCAAGCACTACGACCTGCCGGTCAAGGTCGTCCTGTTCGACAACGCGAGCCTCGGCATGGTGCGCCTCGAGATGCTCGTCGACGGCCTGCCGATGTTCGGCACCGAGTCGCCGCCCGTGGACTACGCCGCGGTCGCGAACGCGATCGGCATCCCGGCGGTGCGCGTCGAGAAGCCGAAGGACCTGCGCCGCGCCCTCCAGGAGGCGCTGAACCGGCCGGGACCGGCGCTCGTCGACGTCGTCACCGACCCCCGCGCACTCTCGATCCCGCCGAACATCACCGCGGGCCAGGTCCGCGGGTTCGCGGTCGCGATGAGCAAGGAGGTCCTCGGCGGCGGCATGGGCGAGGTCGTCTCGATGGCCCGCGCCAACCTGCGCAACGTGCCCCGCCCGTGACCGACGAGCCCACCCTCGCCGACGTCCGCGACACCGCCCGGGAGGTCTTCGGCTACCGCGACCTGCGCCCCGGGCAGCGCGAGGCGATCACCGCGCTCCTCGACGGCCGCGACGTCCTGCTCGTGCTGCCCACGGGGGCCGGCAAGTCCGCGGTCTACCAGCTCCCCGGTCTCGAGCTGCCCGGGCCGACGCTCGTCGTCTCGCCGCTCATCGCGCTCCAGCAGGACCAGGTGCGCTCCCTCCTCGAGCTCGGCGACGACGACGCGCGGGCCGCCGCCGTGAGCTCGGCCGTGCCCGCGGCCGAGCGCCGCGCCGCGCTCGAGGCCGCCGCGGCGGGCGAGCTGGAGTTTCTCTTCCTCTCGCCCGAGCAGCTCGCCAACGAGGAGGTGCTCGACGCCGTCCGCGCGGCCCGGCCCAGCCTCGTCGCGGTCGACGAGGCGCACTGCGTCTCGACCTGGGGGCACGACTTCCGGCCCGAGTACCTCCGGGTGGGCGAGCGCCTCGACACGCTCGACCCGCGACCGCCCGTGCTCGCGCTCACCGCGACGGCGTCCCCGCCCGTGCGCGAGGACGTCGCCGAGCGCCTGCACCTGCGCGACGCCGCGGTGATCGTCCGCGGGTTCGCCCGCCCGGGGATCGCGCTGGAGGTCGTGCGCACCGTCGAGGCGGCGGACAAGGACCGCGCGGTCGTCGAACGCGTCCGCGCGGAGGCCGAGCACGGCGTCGGGATCGTCTACGTCGGCACGCGACGCCGCACGGCCGAGGTCGCCGACGCGCTCGCGGAGGCGGGCCTGCGCACCGCGGCCTACCACGGCGGGCTGCGGCGGGCCGAGCGCGACGAGGCCCAGCGGCGGTTCACGGACGACGAGGTGGACGTCGTCGTCGCGACGTCCGCGTTCGGCATGGGCATCGACAAGCCGGACGTGCGGTTCGTCGTGCACGCCGACGTCCCCGGTTCCCCGGACTCCTACTACCAGGAGGTCGGCCGCGCGGGCCGCGACGGCGAGCCCGCCGTCGCGGTGCTGTTCTACCGGCCGGAGGACCTGGGCCTCCAGCGCTACTTCGCCGTCGGCGTGCCCGACCGCGACGACCTCCGCGAGGTCGCGCGCGCCCTGGGCCGGGGCGGTCCGGCGTCGGGCTCGTCGTCGCCGGGAGGGCGGGCGCGGCTGCCCCGGCGCCTCGCGCGCCTGCGCGCGCTCGTGGAGGACGCGCGGGCGCTCGCCGGCGAGGACGCGCGCCCGGGTGCGGTGGCCGACGTCGCGCACGAGCTCGCGGAGGCCCGCCGCCGGGTCGACGACTCGCGCCTGCAGATGATGCGCGCGTACGCCGAGACCCCGCAGTGCCGGCGCCAGTTCCTGCTCGCCTACCTCGGCGAGGAGCTGCCCGAGCCGTGCGGGCGCTGCGACACCTGCTGGGCCGGCACCGCGGAGGAGAGGGCCGCCGACGACGCGTCCGCGCCGTGGTCGACGGGCACGACGGTGCGGCACCCGGAGTTCGGCGAGGGGACCGTCATGGGCTACGAGGGCGACGACCGCGTGACCGTGCTCTTCGAGACGCACGGGTACCGGACCCTGAGCCTCGACGCGGTGACGGACCAGGGCCTGCTCACGGCGTCCTGACCCCGCCGGTGGCCGTCGCGGGCGCGCGTCCGGCGCCGCCGCCCCGGCCGGTAGCATCGCCGCGTGCTCACCAGGACGACGGTCACGGACGACCAGCTCGCGGCGCTCGTGGCGCCGCTCGGCGAGGCGCTGCGGTCCGAGCCGCTGAGCGGCGGGATGTTCGCGAGCGTCTTCGCGGTCGACCTCGCCCCGCGGCCCGGCGCGACGCCCGACGACGTCCCGGGCCGCGTCGTCGTCAAGGTCACGGGCGCCGACACGTCCCGGCTCCTGCGCTACGAGCACGGCATCCCCGGCACCGAGGCGGCGGCCTACCGGGCCGCCCACGCCGCGGGCCTGCCCGTCCCGCAGGTGCTGCACGCCGACCTGACGCGCGAGCACGTGGACGGCGACGCGCTCGTCGTGACGTTCCTCGACGGGACCCTGTGGAGCGCGCGCGAGGCCGACGCGGCGGAGTCCGCCGCCGTCCGCCGCGGGCTCGGGTCCTTCATGGCGCGGCTGCACCGGATCGCGGGCGACCGGTTCGGCTACCCGGCCCCCGCGTCGGACCTCGCCGCGGCGACCTGGCCCGACGCGGTCGTGCGCATGGTCGACGCCGTGCTCGACGACGCGCGCACGTGGGGGGTCGAGCTCCCGGAGGCCCGGGTGCGCGACGCCGTCGCCCGGCACCGCGAGGTCCTCGCCCGCGTCGAGGTCCCCCGGCTCGTGCACGCGGACCTGTGGCCGGGGAACGTGCTGCTCGCGCCGGACACCCCGCGGATCGTCGGCGTGCTCGACGCCGAGCGGTCGCTCTGGGGCGACCCGCTGTTCGAGCTCGCGGGCGCCGACCAGCTCGGTGCCGGGCCCGTCGACGCGGACCTCCTCGCGGGCTACGCCGCCGAGGGCGGCGACCTGGGCCTCGGCGACGGCACGCCCGGCAGCGGCGACCCCGCCGCGTGGACGCGCCTGCGCCTGTACCGCACCTACCTGTCGTGCCTCCTCGCGGTCGAGGTGGTGCCGCGGGGCTACGAGGGCGACTGGGTCGAGGGGTACGCCGGCACGGCCCGCGCCAACCTGCTGCGGATGCTGGACGAGCTGGGCGTCTGAGACTCCCCCGTGGGGAGTCCTCCCCATGTGACGTACCCCCGGATCGCCCCACGGCACGGTCGGGTCACGGTAAGGTGTGCGTACGTTCACGACAACTCCACACGCCACTCCCGCGCCGTGGCCACCCGTCCGAGGGGACCTCGCATGATCGCGTTCATCGTCATCGGCATCGCCGGACTCGCCCTCCTGCTCCTCTCGCTGCTCGTCGGCGAGATCGTCGACCTGGGTGACGGCGCGGTGTCCGGGACGACGCTCGGCGTCGGTGGCGTGGTGTTCGGCGCCGTCGGCGTGATCGTGGCCTCCAACGACCTGCCGACCTGGCTCGCGTACGTCGGGTCCCTCGTCGTGGCGCTCGTCGTCATGGTCCTCGTCCAGCTGCTGGTCAAGAACCTGCGCGCGTCGGAGGACGGCGTCCCCGTGTCCCTCGTGGGCGTCCAGGGCACCGCGACCACCGCGATCGACCCCGCGCGCGGCGAGGTCTCGCTCGACGCGGCGCACGAGCTCGAGCGCCGCCTCGCGTGGTCCGACGAACCGATCCCGGAGGGCGCGCGCGTCGTCGTGCTCGAGCAGTCCGGGAGCCGCGTGCGCGTCCAGCGGCACTACCCCAACGACTGAGGTCCGACGGACCGACCACGACGCCCCGCGCGTCGTCCCGTGGGTGCCGCGCACCCGCACGACTGCCGCACGTCCTGACCTGCCCGCACCCACGGAAGGAGACGCGCCCCGGCGCGGACCATGTTCGACGACACGAACCTCATCACGACCCTGGCGATCGTCGCCCTGGTCATCGCGTTCTTCGCGGTGGTCATCTTCATCAGCAAGCGCATCCGCCGCGTCCCGCCGAACGAGGCCCTGGTCATCGTCGGCCGCGGCGCGGGCCGCAAGGAGGCCGGGGGCAGCGGGCAGAAGGTCGTCGTCGGCGGCCGCACGTTCGTCTGGCCGATCCTCCAGCAGGGCTTCTCCATCTCGCTCGAGCAGCGCCAGATCGGCATCACGGTCGAGGGCGTGGACAAGAACCGCATCAAGATCGCCATCAAGGCGTCGATCAACTTCAAGGTGCGGGGCGACGAGGAGGGCGTGCGCCGCGCGGCCCAGCGCTTCCTCTCCCAGCAGGGCACCCTCACCGAGATCATCAAGGAGTCCCTCGAGGGCTCGCTGCGCTCCATCGTCGGCGACATGACGATCGAGCAGATCATCTCCGACCGCAAGGGCCTGTCCGACCGCGTCGTCGAGTCCACGAAGGCCGACCTCTCGGAGCAGGGCCTCCAGGTCGACCTGCTCAACATCTCCGACATCTCGACGCCCGGGTCGGACTACCTCGCGAACCTCGGGCGCGCCGAGTCGGCCCGCGCCCGCCAGGTCGCCGAGGTCTCCGAGGCCGAGGCCCAGCGCGCGTCGGAGTTCGCCGTCATCGAGGCGGCCGAGCAGATCGCCGAGCGCCAGAAGGCCCTCGACCTCAAGCGCGCCGCGATCAAGGCCGACACCGACCGCGCCAACGCCGAGGCCGAGGCCTCGGGCCAGCTCGCGCGCGCCGAGCAGGACCGCCTCGTCGCGCAGCAGGAGCGCGAGGCGCTCGCCGAGCAGGCGCGCGTGACGCAGGAGCGCCTCGACATCGAGGTCCGCAAGCCCGCCGAGGCCAAGGCGTACGCGGAGGTCCAGGAGGCCAACGCGCGTCGTGACGCCGCGAACGCCGCCACCGAGGCCGACGCGTACAAGCGCACCGTCATCGCCGAGGCGAACAAGACCGCGGCCATCCAGGACGCCGAGGCGTCCGCGCAGGCCGTGCGTCGTGCCGGTGAGGCCGAGCGCGACCGCCAGGTCGCCCTCGCGGCCGGTATCCGGGCCGAGGGTGAGGCCCGCGCCGCGGCGATCGAGGCCGAGGGTCGCGCCGAGGCGGCGGCGACCGACGCCAAGGCCGACGCGCTCCAGAAGTACGGCGAGGCGGCGCTCGTCCAGGAGCTCATCGAGCGCCTGCCCGAGATCGTGCGCGCCGCGGCCGAGCCGATCGGCAACATCCAGGGCATGACCGTCGTCTCGACCGACGGCGCGTCCGCGCTCACGAAGAACGTCGCGTCCGTCCTAGGCGAGGGCCAGGGCGTCATCAAGCAGCTCACCGGCGTCGACATCAACCAGCTCATCGCCAACCTCGCGGGCACGCAGCTCGCGGGCTCGGGCGACGCGCCGACCAACGGCACGTCGCACTGACCCACCCCGCCGACCATGCGGCCGTGGCCCGTCCGGACCTCCGGGCGGGCCACAGCCGCATGGTCGGCGAGCCGGCCGACAGAACCGGGGCCGGTCAGGCCCAGCCGAGGCGCCCGAACGCGTTGAGCGCGAGCAGCACGCCCAGCGCCCCGAGCACCCAGCCCGTCATGTCCGTCGCGTTCTTCGTGAGCCACCGGTCGAGACGGTGCAGCACCGGGTCGACCGCACGCGCCGCGACGAGCCGGCCGAGCAGCAGCAGGAGCGCGGGCGCGACCATGACGACGCAGTACGCGGCGAGGATCGCAGCGTTCCCGGGCCAGCCGACGTCCGACGTCGTGACGATCCCGATCGCGGCGAGGTACGGCAGCATCGTCCCCACCTCGATCGCGACGGCCCCGAGGGCCAGCCCCATGAGCGGCAGCACCGACGAGCGCGTCCGGACCACCCCGGTCCCGACGGCGTCCGCCTCGATCCCGAGCGCACGCTCGCGCCACCGCGAGAGCCTCCCCGGGCGCGGGGGCGACGACGGCGCCCCCGGCCCGGCAGTCTCGGCACCGGCACCGGCACCGGTCCACGGGCTGGCCCCCACGGCGTCGGCCCGGCCGGCGGCGGACGGGGTGGCACCGAACGGGGCGGCGTCGGACTGCGCGGCCTTGCGCGCCGCGCGCTTGCTGTCGAACCGGAAGCTCAGCGCGAAGAGCCCGATGCCCAGGAGCAGCTGCACGATCGCGGCGGCTCGCGTGTCGAGCGCGTCGCCGAACCGGTCGAGGAACGCGCCCGCGCCGAGCAGCACGACGATCCCGACGGCGAGGTAGAACCCCGCCACCGTGCCGAGGTACACGAGCACGCGCCCCGCACGTAGCCGCCCGGGCGCGAGCAGGAGCCACACGGGGATGAGCAGCGTGCCGAAGCTCGTGGAGTCGATGAGCGCCAGCACGACGAGCACGCCGGCCATCGCGGCCAGGCCGAGGCCCGGACCGCCGACGGCGTCGAGGTCGAGGGGGAGGTCCATGGCCCGAGCCTCCCGTCCGGGCGCGCGCGCGTCGTCCGGCGAACGACCGACCCGCGCGCCGCACCGCGGGCCGCGGAGGAGCGAGACGGGCGCAGTTCCGGGGAGCGGGCGCGGGCGTCGTACACCGTTCGACCGATCCGCTGCCCGGCGGGCTGTGCTGGGATGGGGGCGTGAGCACGCACGACGGCGGGACGCAGGACGCGCGCGCCACCGCGCCCGGGCGGGCGGGGCGCTGGCGCGCGCTGACCGGTTCCCTCCGCGGAGTGTGGCGCATCGAGGACCGGCGCAACGACCTGTTCTCCGCCGTGACGACGTTCGTCCTCGGGTGGGTGCTGCTCGAGGTCGGGCTCGTCGGCATCGTCCGCGCGTCGTTCGTCGTGGAACCCCCGCACGCCTGGTGGCGCGTCGCGCTGCTCGGCGTCGGGTGCCTCCTCATCCTCGTCAAGCGCGCGCACCCGATCCTCGCGCTCCTCGGCGGGGTCGTCGTCACCGCCGTCGACCTGCGGTGGGGCGGGAGCCTCGCCCTCATGCTCGTCCTGTGGGACCTGCTCTACGCCGCGGCGCTCTGGTCGCGGCCCCGGGCGCGCGCGTGGCTCTGGGGCGTCGCGGCGACGGTCGTGGCGGTGGGCGCCGTCGGGGCGGGCGAGGCCACGCGGGACGTGCGGGAGTTCGTGTACATGGGGCTCCAGCTCAGCGCGCTGCTCCTCGTGCCGATGTGGTGGGCCACCAACGTGCGCACCACGAGCGAGCTCGCCGAGGTCGCGAGCGAGCGCGCCGACCTCGCCGCGCGCGAGGCCGAGGCGTCGGCCCGCACGGCCGACCTGGAGCGCCAGCGCGCGAGCGACCTCGAGCGCATCGCGCAGCTCGACCGGCACGAGGCCGTCCGCGCGGAGCGGGCCGCGATGGCGCGCGACCTGCACGACGTCATCGCGTCGCACCTGTCGACCATCGCCATCCACTCCGGCGCCGCGCTCGCCCTCCCGCCCGACGCCGCGAAGGACCGCGCCGCGCTCGAGCAGGTGCGCGCGAGCGCCGTCGCGTCGCTCGACGAGATGCGGTCCATGATCCTGCTGCTGCGCACGGAGGGGCGACGCGAGGACGGCGGTGCGTCCGACGCCGTCGTCGCCCCCGGCCGCCTCGCCGGACTCGACACGCTCCTCGCCGCCGCACGCGCGACGACGACCGTCACGCTCCACGACCCGGACGGTGTCGCCGCGTCGCCCCTGCCCGCGGCGGCGGACCAGGCGCTGTTCCGCATCGCGCAGGAGGCCGTGACGAACGCGCTCAAGCACGCGCCCGGCGCCCCGGTCGTCGTCGAGCTCTCCCGGCACGGGGCGGCCGTCGTGCTGGAGGTGCGCGACGACGGCGCCCCCGGCTCCGGGACGGTCGAGGCGCCGCTGAGCGCCGGCACCGGCCTGCTCACGATGCGTGAGCGCGCCGACGGTCTCGGCGGCACGTGCAGCGCCGGCCCGCTGCCCGCGGGCGGGTGGTCCGTGCGCGCCGAGATCCCCGTGGCCGGGCTGCCCGTCGAGAGGCAGGACGCGTGACGCGACGACCGGTCCGGGTGCTCCTCGCCGACGACCACGCCGCCATCCGGGCGGGCCTGCGCCTCCTGCTCGACGCCGCGCCCGACGTCGAGGTGGTCGGCGAGGCCGCGGACGGCACCGCCGCGGTCACGAACGCCCGGGCGCTCCGGCCCGACGTCGTGCTCATGGACCTGCGGATGCCGGGCGTCGACGGCATCGAGGCGACGCGTGTCATCACCGGCGAGCGCCTCGCCGAGGTCCTCGTGCTCACGACGTTCGACCTCGACGAGTACGTGGACGGGGCGCTGCGCGCCGGGGCCGCGGGGTTCCTGCTCAAGTCCGCCGAGCCCGCCGCGCTCATCGACGCCGTGCGGCGCGTCGCCGACGGAGACGGCGTCCTCGCACCCGAGGTCACCCGCCGGCTCCTCGCCGCGTTCGCGCGCGACCCCGTGCCCGACGCCGCCCCCCGGCCCCACTCGGGATCGCGCCCGGGCGGCGCGGACGGCCCCGGGGACCCCGCGGCGTCGGGCGGCGGGGGCGTCGTCGACGACCGGCCCGACCCGCGGCTCGCCGACCTCACGCCGCGCGAGGTCGACGTGCTCGCGGCGCTCGGCCGCGGCCTGTCCAACCAGGGCATCGCGACCGACCTCTACATCACCGAGGCCACGGCCAAGACGCACGTCTCACGCGTGCTCGCGAAGCTGGGCGTCGCGACCCGCATGCAGGCGGCGATCGTCGCGCGGGACTCCGGCCTCGCCTGACCGCCCCTTGCACCCGACCGCCGACCACGCGCCCGACGCCCGCCCGAGCACGGGGTTACCGACCGGAACCCGCCCGATCCGGTCGCCGACCCCGTGCTCGCCGGGTGGGCGGGGGCGGGGCGTGGGCGGCGGGCCGGGGTCGGCGCCGGGGCGGGGCAGGCGAGGGGTCGGGTCGTCAGGACTGGTCAGGCCGGGGCGAGGTCCGGGCTCTGCACGACGAGGGCGGCGTGCCGGGCGCCCGCCCGCATCGCCTCCTCGACGCCTGCACCGCGCAGGTGCGCGTCGAGGAACCCGGCGAAGAAGCCGTCGCCGGCGCCGTTCGTGTCGACGACGTGCGGCACGGGCTGTGCCGGGACCTCGACGAAGCCGCCCTCCGGCGTGAGCGCGACCGCGCCGCGCGAGCCGTGCGTGCAGACCACCAGGCGCGCGCCCGCCGCGACCCGGGCGGCCATGAAACCGCGCCAGTCGTCGAGCCGGTCCCCGCTGAGGAACACGTGCGTGCCCGCGTCGACCCAGGGCCGGTGGAAGGCGGACTCGCCGTCGTAGTCGTGCAGGTCGACCCAGACGTCGCGGCCTCGGGCCACCGCGAGGTCGAGCACCGGGAGGGCGGGCAGTGCCAGGTCGACGACGACGGCCCGCGCCACGTCGAGCGCGGCGACCGTGGCGTCCCACGCCTCGCCCTGGGCCGGGACCTCGCCCGGTGCGCGCAGGTAGACCGAGACGCGGCCGCCGCCGTCGTCCATGAGGTTGAGGTGGCTCTCGGTGCGGCCGTCGGGCGAGGGCTCCGCGAGCACCCGCACGCCCGCGCTCTCGAGAAGGGACCGGACGCGCGCGCCGTCGTCGTCCGCCCCGAGCACGGTGCGCAGGAGCACCGACCGGCCGAGGCGCGCGAGGTTGAGCGCCTTGCCCGCGGACGTGCCGCCGACCGTGTGCCGGTGCGACCGCGCGAACACGGTGTGGGGCGTGGGAGCGGGCAGCTCGTCGAGCTGGACGAGGAGGTTCCACGACGCCGGCCCGGCCACGAGGACCTCGGCCTGCGGGGCCGCCATCAGTCCGTCACCGTGATGCCGAGGCTGTGGGCGAACGTCGCGGCCAGGCGGGCGAGCTGCATCGAGTCGATGGTCGAGCCGCGCAGCGACTCGATGCCGCCGAGCTCGTCGATCTCGGCACCGCGCAGGTCCACGTGGGCGAGCGTGGCGCCCTGCACGTCGAGCCGGCGCACGCGCGTGCCCTCGAACGCGACGCGCAGCGCGTCGGACGCGACGAGGTCGAGCTCGTCGATCGTGCAGTCGGTGAACACCACGTCGCGCAGCGACGCGCCGCGCAGGTTGACGAACCCGAGCTTGCACCCGACGAACCGCACCCCGGCCCACGACGACTCGTAGAGCTCGGCGGACCCGAGGCGCGCGCCCCGCACCTCGACCTCGCGCCACCGGCCGCGCGTCCCGCGCACCACCGGGACGTCGAGGCGCCCCAGCACGACCTCCGTGAGCCTCACCGCCCCCAGGTCGGCCTCGTCGGCGCGCACCTGGTCGAGCCGCGTGGAGAACACGGTCGCGCCGTGCAGGTCGAGCCGGTCGAGACGGAGGTCCGTGATCTCGAACCCCTCGAGGTCGGCCTCCGCCTCGAGGTCGTAGGCGTCACCGGGCTGGAGGTCGTCCAGGACGACCGGGTCGATCGCGGGTGGCTCGGTCGTCGGCTTCTTCGGGGGCACGCCCCGAGCCTAGGACTCTCCACCGACGCTCTGCGCCGCGGGCGTCCGCGCCTTGACGACCTCGAAGATCGCCGTCCAGCCGTCCCGCCCGTGCCCGGCGGCGAGCGTGCGCTCGTAGTGCGACAGCACGGCGCGCGGCAGCACGTCGTCGACTCCCAGCTCCTCGCTCGCTCCGAGGACGTGCGCCGCGGTCGCGCCCATCATCGTCGCGGTGCTGAGGTGGCCCGGGTGGACGCCGGTCTCGAACTCCGCGCCCGGCGGGCCGTCGCCCGCGATCATCGCGGGCGTCTCGACGAGCGTCCGCAGCGCCTCCGGGACGAAGTTCGTGGGTGCGACCCCGGCCGCCTGCGCGAGCGCGGCCGCGTGCGCGACGCCCGACAGCGCGGTGAGGAACACGTCGAGCTGCGCCTGGTACAGGAGCTGCGCGAGCCCCGGGTCATCGCCGAGGTAGCGGGGTGCGCCCAGCAGCGCGAGCGTGGTCTCGTGCGCACGGAACGCCGCCTCCGGACCGCTGTAGTACACGTACGCGTCGGCGCCCCCGACACCTGGTGGGGGCGTCATGACGCCGCCCGTGACGAGCGTCGCGCCGTGCTCGTCCGCCCACCGGGCCGCGGTGCGGGTCTCTCCGGGGGTGCCCGAGCCGAGGTTGACGACCGTCCGACCGCGCAGGACCTCCGTCGCGGCGTCCAGGACGTCGTGCATCGCGGCGTAGTCCGTCAGGCTCAGCAGGACGAGGTCGCTCGCCGCGACGGCCTGGGCCGCCGTCGTGGCGAGGACCGCGCCTTCGGCCACGAGCGCGTCGGCGCGCGCCGGCGTCCGGTTCCACACGGTGACGGGGTGGCCCGCGGCGAGCAGCGTGCGGACCATCGCCTGGCCCATCGGGCCCAGGCCGATCAGGGTGACGGGGGCGGGTGTGCTCATCGTGCTCCTCCTGCGAGGGCGGTGCCGACGGGGGTGCGGACCGGTTCTCGGAGGCTCTCGACGGCGCGCGCGAAGCCGTCGGCACCGTGGCCTGCCTCGATCTGACGGCGGACCAGCGCCTGGACGGCCGCGACGACGTCGGTCGCGAGCCCGGCCTCCGCGCTCGCCCGGACCATGTCGGACAGGTCCGAGAACTCGAGGCTCTGCTGGCCGGGGCCCGCGTAGTCACGGCGGTCGATGACGTCGGCGTAGCCGGCGAGCTCCGACGTCATCGCCGCGATCCAGGGCGCGGCACGGCGTGCGAAGTCGCGCGCGCTCACACCCGCCGTCCCCACCATCGCGACGCCGTGGAAGAAGCCCGCGAACATCGCGTACATGCCCGCGAGCAGCGCCAGGTCGTAGAGCGGCGCGAGGCCCGGGTCCTCGCCGAACCACGTGCTCGCGCCCCACGTGTCGAGCACGGGGCGGGAGTCGTCGAACGCCGCGCGCGACCCGCTGTACAGGATCTCGGCCCCCGCCCCGCCGATCATGCCGGGGACGGCCATGATGCCGCCGTCCAGGTAGGCCGCCCCGTGGGAGCCCGCCCACGCGGCGAGCTCGCGCGACTCCTCGGGCGTCGTCGTCACGAGGTTGACGAGCGTCCGGCCCGCGAGCTCCTCCGCCACCGGGTCCAGCGTCTGGTGCACCGACGCGTGGTCGAGGAGGACCGCGACGACGAGCGGCGAGGCGGTGACGGCGTCGCGCACCGACGCCGCCTCGCGCGCGCCGGCCGCGACGAGCACGTCCGCACGTCCGGGCGTGCGGTTCCACACCGTGGTGGGGTGACCGACGGCGACGGTCCCGGCGGCGAGGGCGCGGCCCATCGCCCCGAGGCCGAGCACGGTGACGGGCCGCGTGGCGGCTGCTGGGGCGGGTGACTGGTCGGGCATCGTTCCTCCGGGTCGGGTCGGGTCGTGGGTCCTGGGGCGGCCGGCGGCGCGGCGTGCCCTCGCGGTCCACCCTCCCCGGCGTGCGGTCCCCCGGGAAGAACGCACTTCGAGGTGGGGTTCTCACCTCTGGGTGAGCGTGCAGGTCAGGGCGTCCCCCGGAACGGAACGGGTCTGCGACGAAGGAGCGAACGATGACGACGACGGTCCGCACCTCCCCCGGCACGGGGACGCCCACCGGCACGTCCACCGGCACCGCGCGGCGCGGGCCCTACGTCTGCGGGCTCGACGCCGCGATGGACGTCGTGAGCGGGAAGTGGAAGTCGCTCATCCTCTGGGAGCTCGAGGACCACGGCGTGCGCCGGTACGCCGCGCTCAAGCGCAGCCTGCCCGGGGTGAGCGACAAGGTGCTCGCGCAGCAGCTCCGCGAGATGGAGGCGGACGGCTTGCTCGTGCGCGAGGTGTTCCCGGAGGTGCCGCCGCGCGTCGAGTACTCCCTCACCGAGCACGGCAGCACGCTCAACGCGGCGCTCGAGTCCCTCGGGGACTGGGGTCGTGACCGCATCGAGCGGATCGGCGCCGCACGCCTCGGCTGAGCCGGGGCCTCAGGGCTCCGGGTGCAGGGCGTCGTAGCGCCAGAACCGGCGCTGGGCCCGCACGACGAGCCACAGCACGACGACGCACGCGACACCGCCCGCGACGGCGGCCCACGCCTCCCCCACCCAGGTGGCCTGCGCGCCGAGGACGAGCTCGCCGAGGCGGGGCCCGCCCGCGACGACGACGATGAACACGCCCTGGAGGCGGCCGCGCATGTCGTCGGGCGTCGCGGTCTGGAGGATCGTCTGGCGGAACACCGCGCTCACGGCGTCGGACGCGCCCGCGAGCGCCAGCGCGACGCTCGCCGCGACGACGCCGCCCACGAGGACGGTCGTCGGGGTGGTCGCGCCCACGCCGAGGAGCACGACGCCGAACAGCACGATCGACAGCCCGTAGGCCGTGATCGCCCACACGATGACGCGGCCCTGCCACCGCACGCGCGACAGGCCCCCGGAGAACACGCCCGCGAGCACCGCCCCGACGGCGAACGCCGCGGTGAGGACGCCCGTCGTCGCCTCGCCGCCCCCGAGGAACACGACCCCGGCGGCGGGCAGGAGCACGCGCGGCGAGGCGAGCACCATCGCGGCGAGGTCGACGAGGAACGTCGTGCGGACGTTGGGCTGGGTCGCGAGGTACCGCAGGCCGTCGACGACGGACCGCCACCCCACGACGCGGCGCCGGCGCCCCGCGGGGGCGGCGGCGACCGCGGCCGGGGCGCCGGGCCCGGCGGGCAGAGGCGGGATGTCGGGGAGCCGCCACACGGCCCACAGCGCGGCCGTGAACAGGACGGCGTCGATCGTGTACGCGACCTGGTAGCCCCACAGCGCGACGAGGAGCGCGCCGCCCAGCGGGCCGACGGTGAGCGCGACGTTCCACGCGATCGTCTGGAGCGCGTTCGCCGCGGGCAGGAGCCGCGGCTCGACGAGGCGCGGGATGATCGCGGAGCGCGCCGGGTTGTTGATCGCGAACGCCGCGGACTGCGCCGCGACGAGCGCGTAGAGCACCCCGACCGAGTTCAGGTGCAGCCACGCCTGGACGGCGATGAGCGCGGTGACCACCCACAGCGCCGTCGAGGCCGCGAGCGCGACCTTGCGGCGGTCGTACGCGTCGACGAGCGCGCCGCCGTAGAGCCCGAGCACCACCAGCGGGACGAGCGCGCAGAGGCCGAGCACGCCGACCGCGAGCGACGAGCCCGTGAGCGCGTACACCTGCAGGCCGACGGCGACGACCGTGAGCTGCGAGCCGAGGTTGGAGATGCCGAGCCCCCACCACAGGCGGCGGAACGGCGGGGAGATGCGCAGCGGGGTCGTGTCGGCGAGAAGACCGTTGACTCGAGCCACGACCGCCGAGCCTACGTCAGCCCGCAGGCCGCGCGGGCAGACCGGCCGCGCGGGCCGGCCGGGCGCGGGACGCCCGGGAGTCGACGGTGGCATCCTGGGCGATCCCTGCGAGCTCCCGGAGAAAGGTGGAACCCGTGGCACCCTCCGCTGCGTCTAGCAGTCGTGAGGAACCGACGTCGGCCGAGGCGCCGACCGCAGCAGGGGGGCGGTCGGCCATGACGGACGTCACGACCGAGCGGTGGGGCGGCGCGCCCGAGGTGCAGGTCGTGCGCGTCGGCCTGACCGCCGAGGAGCGCTTCACCGAGTTCGCCCGGACGAGCTCCGCCGACCTGTACCGGTACGCGTACCTGCTGTGCGGGGACGCGCACCGGGCGCACGACCTGGTGCAGCTCGCGCTCGAACGGACGTTCCGCGCGTGGACGCGCGTGGGCGACGGGCAGCCGTTCGCCTACGCGCGCCGCGTCGTGGTGACGGCTCGCATCGACTCGTGGCGGCGCACCCGGAGGGAGGTCTCCGTGGAGCACGACACCCTCGTGGGTCTCGACGTCCCGGCGACGGGCGACTCGTCCGGGATCGAGGACCGGGACCGGGTCGTGCGGGCCCTGCTCGCCCTCCCCGTCAAGCAGCGGCGGGTCGTCCTGCTGCGCTACGTCCTCGACCGGTCCGAGGCCGAGACCGCCGCAGAGCTCGGGATCGCGGTCGGCACCGTGAAGTCGACCGGGTCCCGGGCCCTGGCCCGCCTGCGCACCCTGATCGCACCCGAGCACGGGACGGAGACCGAGCGATGAGCACGACGCCGGAACGCAGGACCCCGGACGACGAGGACCTCGTGGAGCGGGTGCGCGCCGCGCAGACCGCCGTCGAGGTGCCGCCCACGCTGGACCCGGACTCTCTGGCGCGCCGCGCGGTCCGGCGCGTGCGGGCACGACGGCGCGTGGTCGCCGCGAGCGGGTCGGCCGTCGCCGTGGCGGCGCTGGTCGCGGTCGCGGCGCTCCTCCCCGGGGCCCTGTCCCGCGGGTCGGCGCCGCCGCCCGCGCTCGCGGCGGCCCCCGCGCGGACCACCGCACCGGCGTCGGAGGGAGCGGCCCCCGCTCCCGCGGCGCCACCGCAGGAGCCCGCACGCTACCTGCCGGTGGGCGACGGCGAGCTGCCGGAGCTGCCGGGTGTCGAGCACGGCGTCGTCGGCACGCACCACGGGGACTACACCGTGCAGGGCGGGCTCACGTACACGCTGCCCCCCGGGGGGTGGGAGGTCGAGGGCGAGGCGTCCGGCGAGCCCGCGTCGGTCCGCTGGAAGGGCCCGGAGCACTGGGCCCCTCCGGGGTCGGAGATCCCCGCGGACGCGGTCCCGCCGCCCATGGTCGACTCCGGCGCCACGGTGAGCATCGACGTCGACCCCGGGGCCGCGTCGTGGGTCGTGCCGGCCCGGGACTCCGGGGCCTGGACGGTCGAGGTCCCCGGCTCGGACTTCGTCGTGGTGACGCGGGGCCCGGCCGACGACCCGGACCTCGCCCGCTGGGAGGCCCGGGTCCGGTACGGCGGAACGGGCTGGACGATCCGCCTCGACTTCACGGACGACGCCGTGGGCGACGAGCTCGCCCGCGACTTCCTCGGCAACCTGTGGTTCGCGGCCGAGGGCGCGCCGGAGTGGTTCAGCCCGACGTACACGTACCCGGAGATCGGCCCGCTCACCACGGGCACGCCCGCCGGGTGGCAGACGGCCACGACGGGCACCCTCTCCTACGCCGTGCCGCCGGGCTGGACCGTCGCCGACGTCGAGGGCAACTACGGTCCCGGCGTGGAGTGGACGGGCCCGTTCGCCACGAACCCCGGGCCTGTCCAGGACGGCACGTCCCCCGACGTGCACTGGAACATGTTCGTCCAGCGAGGCGGCTCCGGGGCGCGCGCGTTCGACTACTCCGGCGAGGGGTGGCACGGGCAGCGGATCGAGGTCCCGGGCGCCGACTTCGCCGAGGTGCTCCTGCACCAGGGGCCGTTCTGGGCGGACGACCGGATCTCGGCGCTCAGCGCGGACGTCCGGGTCCACGGCGCGGACGGCGGAGAGAACCTCATGCTGATGATCTCGCTGCCCGGTGACGACGCGGGGCTCGAGACGCTGCGCGGGATCCTCGGCTCGCTACGGTTCTGACGCTCCGCCGTCAGCCGGTGCCGGCGCTGCCCGCGGCGTCCTCCGCCGCCGCTATCTCGCGCGCCTCCGCCTCGCCCCACGCGTCGACGTGGCGGTGCGGAGGTCCGGGCGGTGGCGAGTACCCGGGGTGCGGCCCGGGCGTGAGGTAGGTGCGCGCGAAGAACAGGGAGGCGGCGAGGTCCTCGCGCCGCTCGGCCGCGGTGCGGGCGCGCCGCGTCGAGATCTCGACGACGACGTCCCCCTCCCAGCCGCGGCGCACGAGCTCGGCGAGGACGAGGTCGCACGGCTGGTCGCCGCGCCCGGGGACGAGGTGCTCGTCCGTGATGGACGACGACCCGTCCGCGAGGTGCACGTGCGCGAGACGACCGTCGAACACGTCGAGCAGCGCGAGCGCGTCCTGCTGCGCGACGGCGGCGTGCGACAGGTCGAGCGTGACGTGCTCGTAGCCGTGCTCGGACGGGTCCCAGCCGGGCAGGTACGCCTGCATCTCGCGCTTGCGGCTGCGCCACGGGTACATGTTCTCGACCGCGATGGTGACGCCCTCGGTCTCGTCGAGCTCGCCGACGAGGTCCTCGAACTCGCGCGCGTACCGGTACTGCCAGCGGAACGGCGGGTGCACGACGACGGTGCTCGCCCCGACCTCCTGCGCCAGCTCGACGCTGCGCCGCAGCTTGGGGCCGGGCGACCGTCCCCACACGCGCTGGCTCACGAGGAGCGTGGGCGCGTGGATGCTGCGGATCGGCACGTCGTGCTCGGCGGAGAGCCGGCGCAGCGCCGCGGCGTCCTGCGTCGTCTCGTCGGACCACACCATGACCTCGACGCCGTCGTACCCGAGGTCGGCCGCCGCCTCGAAGGCGTACTGGGCCTTGCGCGGGTAGACGCTCGCCGTGGACAGCGTGACGTGGATGCGCGGCTGCTCCCCCGGTGACCGGGGGGCCTCTCGCGGCGTCGTCGCGTCTGACATGCCGGTCACCCTAGACCCGTCCGCTGTGGCCCACACCAGCGGACGGGCGGCGCCGACGACGCCGCGCCGCGCGAAGGGCTTCCGACCCTCCCCTTTCCGGGCCGGATCGCCTAGGATGCACTGGTCCAGACCACTTGTCTGCCGGAGGAACACCATGGACCGTGCCGTCGTCGTCGCGATCACCGAGGGCCTGCACGCCCGCCCGGCCGCGCTCTTCGTCAAGACCGCCGCCGCCCAGCCCGCGCCCGTGCGCATCGCCAAGCCCGGCGGCGACGCCGTCGAGGCGGCGAGCATCCTCGGGGTCATGACGCTCGGCGTCTCGGCCGGGGACGAGGTCGTGCTCTCCACCGACGCCGACGGCGACGAAGCGAGCGCGTCGATCGACGCGCTCGTCGCCTTCCTGGAGCAGACCGAGGTCGCCTGACGCGGTGCCCGGCCCCGCGGGCGCGGGGCCGGGCACGGCGCTCGTCACAGACCCAGCTCGTCGAGCACGGGGAGCCGGGCGCGCACTGCCGCGCGCGCGGCGTCGGGCGTGGGCTGCTGCAGCGCGAGGAACGCGAGCTCCTCGCACTCCCCCGACGTCGTGGCCGCCAGCACCGCGGCGACGTCCGGGAGCGCGCGCGGCGTCATGGACAACGACGTCACGCCGAGCCCGACGAGCACCGGGGCGAGCACCGGGTCGGCCGCCGCCTCCCCGCACACGCCGAGCGGTCGCCCGTTGAGCGCCGCCCCCGAGCCCGTGGCCCCGACGAGCGCGAGGACCGTCGGCTGCCACGCGGTGGACAGGCGCGCGAGGTCGGAGACCTCGCGGTCGGCCGCCATCGTGTACTGCGTGAGGTCGTTCGTGCCGATGCTCGCGAACGCCGCCCTGGCCAGCACCCAGCGCGCGCCGAGGGCCGCGGCCGGCACCTCGATCATCACGCCCGCCGTCGCGAGGCCGTGGTCCGCGCACAGCGCGACGAACGACTCCGCCTCGTCCGGCGTCGCGATCATCGGCGCCATGACCCACACGTCCGCCGCCTCCGCCTCCGCCGCGCGCGCGACGGCCGTGAGCTGACGGTCGAGCACCTCGGGGTGGCGGCGCGCGGTCCGCAGGCCGCGCACCCCGAGCGCGGGGTTCGGCTCGGCGTCGGGCGTGACGAACGGGAGCGGCTTGTCGGCGCCCGCGTCGAGCGTGCGCACGACGACCTTGCGGCCCGGGAACGCGGCGAGCACCTCCCGATAGGCCGCGACCTGCTCGTCGACCGTCGGCTCGACGGTCCGGCCGAGGAAGCAGACCTCGGTGCGGAACAGCCCGACGCCCTCCGCGCCCGCCTCGGCGGCGGCGCGCGCGTCCGCGCCGTCCGCGACGTTGGCGAGCAGCTCCACGCGCCGGCCGTCCGCCGTCCGCCCCGGGCCGTCGAGGCGCCGACGGGCGCGGCGCGCGCCCCGGGCCGCGACGACCGCCGCCACGTCGTGCTCCGACGGGTCGCGCTCCACCGTGCCGAGGCCGCCGTCCACGAGCACGGTCTCGCCGTCGCGCAGCGCGAGCGCGCCCTCGACCGCGACGACGGCCGGGATGCCCAGGGCGCGCGCGAGGATCGCGGTGTGCGACGTCGGCCCACCACCGCGCGTGACGACCGCGAGCACGCGCTCGGGATCGAGCTGTGCCGTGTCCGCGGGCGCGAGGTCGTCGGCCACGAGCACGAACGGGTGGCCCGGATCGGGCACGCCGGGTACGGGGAGGCCGAGCAGGGTCGCGACGATCCGGTCGCGCACGTCCCGCACGTCGCGCGCCCGCTCGGCGAGGAGGCCGCCCAGCGCCTCGAGCCGCCCGACGACGACCCCCGCCGCGTCCCACACGGCCCGGGCCGGGGTGGCCCGCTGCTCGCGCACCCGCCCGACGGCGTCGCGCGCCAGGGCGGGGTCGGCCGCCATCGCGGCGGTCACGCCCAGGACCTCCGCCGCGGTGCCCTCGGCCCGCGCTGCGCGGGCCGTGAGGTCTTCCTGGACCGTCGTCACCGCCGCGAGGACCTGCGTCACCGCGAGGTCGACGTCGGCGCCCGACGCGGCGGCGGACAGCGGAGCCGGGTCCGGCTCCGCGACCGAGCCGGGCATCCGGGCCACCGGCCCCGCCCCCCGCCCGGGGCTGACCGGCACGCCGGTCAGCCCCGGGTCGGCGGCCCGCGCCGGGGCGCGCGTCACGTCGTCGGCGAGCGTCACGCCGTGCCCCCGCCGCCGGACGCGCCCGTCCGGCTCGGGGTGCCTGCCTCCGCGGTGTCAGCGGCCGCGCGCCGCACCGACGCGGCCTCGGCCGCCGAGGCGTCCGGCCGGGCGTCGTCGGTGGTGTCCACGGCGCCCGTCGCCTGGACGGCGCCCTCCGCGTCGTCGTCCTCACGACCCGGCGTCCGCAGGTTCCAGCGGGTGATGACGAAGCGGAAGAGGACGTAGTAGAGCACCGCGTACCCGAGCCCGATGGGGATGAGAAGCAGCGGCATCTCGGCGATCCGGAAGTTCAGCAGGTAGTCGATCGCGCCCGCGGAGAAGCCGAACCCGTCGCGGATGCCGAGCGCGTTGACGAGCGCCATCGACGTGCCGGTGAGCACCGCGTGGATGACGTACAGCGGGTAGGCGACGAACACGAACGCGAACTCGAGCGGCTCGGTGACGCCCGTGACGAACGAGACGAGCGCGGCCGAGCCCATGATGCCCGCGACGACCTTGCGCTGCGCCGGCTTGGCGGTGTGGACGATCGCGAGCGCGGCGGCCGGGAGCGCGAACATCATGATGGGGAAGAACCCGGTGAGGAAGGTGCCCGCGGTGGGGTCGCCCGCGAGGAACCGGAAGATGTCGCCCTGCGCGACCGTGCCGTCGGCGGCGGTGTACTCGCCGAACTGGAACCACGGCAGCGAGTTGAGCAGGTGGTGCAGGCCGATGGGCACGAGGAGGCGGTTGAGCGTGCCGAAGACGAACGCGCCGAGGATGGTCGAGCCCGTGACGAACCCGCCGATCTGCTCGTTGATGAGCCAGTCGAACGCGGGGTAGATCAGCGCGCCCACCACGGCGATGAGCACCGAGACGCCCGCCGTGACGATCGGCACGAACCGCCGACCGCCGAAGAACGCGAGGTACTGCGGCAGCTTGATCCGGTAGTACTTCTGGTACAGGAGCGCGGCCGTCAGGCCGATGACGATGCCGCCGAGCACGCCGTAGTTGATGAGCGCCTGCGTCTCGCCCTCCGCCGCCTCGCCGAGCACGTAGGGCGAGAGCGAGTCGCTGACGCCCTTGAAGACGAGGTAGCCGATGAGGGCGGCGAGCCCCGTCGTGCCGTCCGACTTCTTCGCGTACCCGACCGCGACGCCGAGGGCGAAGATGATCGGGAGGTTGCTGAACAGCGCGTTCCCGGCGGCGCCGAGGACGTCGGCGACGGGCTGCATCCACGCGAAGGTGCCGGCGACGCCGTCGGCCCCGAGCATGTCCGGCTGGCCGAGGCGCAGCAGCAGCGCGGCGGCGGGCAGCGACGCGATGGGCAGCATGAGCGAGCGCCCGACGCGCTGGAGCTGCGCGAAGCCGGGCACCCCCCTCTTGGTCCTCGTCGGTTCGGCGACGGTCGTCATGTCCTTCTCCTCCTGGGCAGGCCTGGGGCGCAGGCGAGGTGCGTCGTGCGGCGGCTGTGGCGCGACGTCGAGCGGCGTCGTTGCCGGTTCCGGGGCGCGACGAGAAGACCTGGGGTCGTCGTGCCCGGGCTGTCGGTCCAGGTTGTCTGGACCACTTGCAGGAAGAGTGGTCTAGACCTCATGATGTGTCAACCCCCGAGGGTGACCCGGGACACACGGCAGGCCCCGCGGGGCGCGTCGCCGCAGGTCGCACCACGGCCGGGCAACGAGAATGCAGCCGTGGAGAACGCGGCACCGGAGCAGGACGGTCGGCGACGACCGGGACCAGGGACGGCACGAGGACGAGGACGCGGCACGACGATGAGCAGGTCACGATCGCAGGCGAGCGAGCACAAGTACCTCACGGTGCGCGCCTACCTCGCCGACCTCGTGGCGAGCGAGCTCTCCGTCGGCGACGCGGTGCCGTCCGAGCGCAGCCTCACCGAGAAGTTCGGCGTCTCGCGCATGACCGTGCGCCAGGCCGTCGACGCGCTCGTCACGGAGGGCGTGCTGGAGCGCGCGCAGGGGCGGGGCACCTTCGTCGCTCCGCCGCGCGCCGACTTCGAGATGCGCCTCACGACGTTCGGCGAGGAGGCACGACGGCGCGGCATGGAGCCGGGCACCGAGGTGCTGGAGGTGGGGACCGCCCCCGCGCCCGCGTCCGTCGCCGAGTCGCTCGGCCGCGCGACCGGCGACCCGATGCACCACGTCGTGCGCCTGCGCAGCGCGGACGGGTCGCCCATGAGCGTCGAGGAGGCCTGGATCCCCGTGGACCTCGCCCCCGACCTGCTCGACGACGGCGTGCCCGAGAGCCTGTACGGCGCCCTGCGCGAGCGCGGCCTCGCGCCGACGTGGGGCGAGGACACGATCACCGCGTCCGACGCCACCGTCCAGGAGCAGAAGCTGCTCGGGCTCCGCGCCTCGCGAGCCGTCATGCGCACCGTGCGACGCACGTTCGCGGGCGACTCGCCCCTCATGTACTCCCGGTCCAGCTACCGCGGCGACCGGTACAGCGTCTTCGTCCCGCTGCGCGAGGCGCGCCCGACGCTCGTGCCGCGCAGCACCACCGCCGACGACGCCGCCGCCGCGGACGGGGGCGCCGTCACCGACGACGCGCCGACCGACCAGCTCGCCCCCGTGCCGGTGCCGGCACGGGCGACCGAAGGGAACGACCGATGACACAGTCCGACGCGGAACGCGCCGCGACGATCCTCGCCGGCCTCGGCGGGGTGGGGAACATCGAGGAGATCGACCCGTGCACCACGCGGCTCCGGTCGCTCGTCAAGGACCCCGCGCTCGTCGACGCCGCGCTCCTGCGCCGCGCCGGCGCGTTCGGCGTCATGGTGAACGGGCGGGTCGTGCAGGTGGTGGTCGGCCCGCAGGTCGACACCATCGCGTCCGACCTCGCCGACCTCATGTGAGGAACCCGGCCCGCGCGCGACCCGGGCCACCGCCCTTCTCCAGCGCACCCCGCGCACCCCGACCGGCACGGCTGCCGGCCGGGCCCCCGACCCGGCCCCGGCCGGACCCCGACCACGAGGAGCACCCGTGAGCAAGGCAGAGCAGATCCTCCGAGGCCTCGGCGGCGACGCGAACGTCCTCGACCTGGAGGCGTGCATCACGCGCCTGCGCGTCGAGGTCGAGGACCCGGCGCTCGTCGACGACGCCACGCTGACCGCGGCCGGGGCGATCGCCGTCGTGCGGTCGGGCGCCGCGATCCAGGTCATCGTCGGCCCCGAGGCCGACAACATCGCCTCCGACATCGAGGACCTCCGCTGATGGCGGCGCCGCTCACGGTGCTCGTCCCCGTCACGGGCACGGTCGTGGACGTCGGCGACGTCGACGACCCCGTCTTCTCCGCCGGGCTCGTCGGCCCCGGGCTCGCGGTCGAGCCCGACGACGCGCAGGGCGGCGAGGCCGTCGCGCCCATCACGGGCACGGTCGTCAAGCTGCACCCGCACGCGTTCGTCGTCCAGCACGACGACGGCCGCGCGGTCCTCGTGCACCTCGGCATCAACACCGTCCAGCTCGGCGGCGAGGGCTTCACGACGCACGTCGCGCAGGGCGACCACGTCCAGCGCGGCACGGTGCTCGTCACGTGGGACCCGAAGGCCGTGCGCGCCGGCGGCCGCTCGGCCGTGTGCCCCGTGGTCGCGCTCGAGGCGGCGCCCGACGACGTGACCTCGCTCGCCGAGGTCGGTGCGTGGGCCGCCCACGGCGAGGAGCTGCTCACCTGGGGCTGACGCCCGGCCCGCCCTGCCGGCGCGACCCGGCGGGGCCGGGCGGGGCGCCGCGTGTCAGTCGAGCACGGCGGTCGCCTCGACCTCGACGAGCACCCCCGGCGCGAAGAGCGCCTGGACACCGATCAGCGAGGCAGGCGGGAGCGGCCGCGGCATCGCGAGCTCGTCCGAGACGCTCTCGATGCCGGCCAGGAAGTCCGCCATCGCGGTCGGCTCCCACCCGACGACGAAGAACGTGAGGCGCACGACGTCGTCGAACGTGGCACCCGCGGCCGCGAGCCCCCGGGCGGTGCTGCGGAGGGCCGCAGCGACCTGACGCGTGAGGTCGTCGCGGTCGGGGTCTCCGCCGACCTGGCCGGCGACGTGCACCTGGCGGCTCCCCGTCGCGACCGCGACGTGGTGGTAGGGGGCGGGCTGGAGCATGCCCTCGGGGGTGAGGCGCTGGACGGCCATGGGGACCTTCCTCTCGATGGGGTATCCCATGGATACTTGATCGCCCGAACGCACTTCAACGAGACGAGGTGTCGTGCCCGATACCGCCCCACCACCCGAGTCGCACCGCCTGAAGATCGGCGACGACCACCGGCGCCTGCTGAACCAGGTGCTCGACACGTGGTCCGTCCACGTCCTCGAGGCCCTCTGCGACGGCCCCGCACGGTTCAACGAGCTCCGGCGCGCGATCCCTGCCGTGACGCAGAAGTCGCTCGTGACGACGCTGCGGCGCCTCGAGCGCCACGGCATCGTCGACCGTCGCGTGGTCCGCACCCGGCCTGTCGCGGTCGAGTACCGCATCACCCCGCTCGGCAAGACGCTCCGCGAGCCCGTCGACGCGCTGCTCGCCTGGGTCGACGCGCACCGCCGCGAGGTCGAGGCGGCCCAGCGCCGGTTCGACGACGAGCTCGACGACGGCGAGCCGGACGACCTCGTCAGCCGCGCAGCGGGAGCGTGAGGGACGGGACGTCCCCCGGCTCGCCGCGGTCGACCACGCGGACCGGCACGCCCCAGTCCTGCTGCGCGAGGTGGCACGCGGGGAACACGTCCGGGTCGGGCTCGCCGTCCGGGCCGAGCGGGACGACGTCGCACGACGCTGCCCGGGCCGTCACGTGCAGCACGCCCTCCCCGACCGCGGGGTTGATGACCAGGTCGCGGCCGAGCTCGACGCCGACGCCCTCCCCGGACAGCAGGAGCTCGGGCGGCGTCGCGCTCACGCGCAGCTCCGTCGACGGGCCGAACCGGTCGTCGAGCTTCTGCCCCGGCGCCGGGACGAACGGCACGTCGAGCCACAGCGGCCCGGCCCCGATGTCGGTGACGGGGCGCTGCGTGCGGTGCGCGCCGCCGTCGAGCACCTCGCCCGCGAGCGACGCCGGGAGCGCGACGCGCGTCAGGCGGTGCGCCGCGGACTCCACGACGAGCAGGTGGACCTGCGGCTCGCCGTCCGGCCCCTCGCCCACCTGCACGACGACGCCGCTCGGCTCCGCGAGGCCCGTCGCCAGGGTCGTGACCTCGCCGGCGAGGCGGGTTCCGGAGGTGTCGTCCCCGACGCTCCCGGCGTCACCGGCCGCGGGCGCGAACCGGCGCAGCGCGCCGTCGTAGGTGTCGGCGACGACGACGCTCCCGTCGGGCAGCGTCGCGACCCCGAGCGGGTGCTGCATCAGCGCCTGCTCGGCCGGGCCGTCGCGGTGGCCGAAGTCGAACAGCCCTTGCCCGACGGCGGTCCGCACCTCCACACCTTCGCCGGTGACCGCGGTCACGCGGCGCAGCGCCGAGGTCTCGGCGTCGGCGACCCAGACGGCGCCGTCGGGTGCGACGGCCAGCCCGGACGGCTGGGCGAACCAGGCCGACGCTCCCGGCCCGTCCTCCAGACCCTCGTTCATGGTCCCGGCGAGGTGCGTCATCGAGCCCTGCTCGCCGTCGAACGCCCACAGCGTGTGGTTCCCGGCCATCGCGACGACGAACGCCGCGAGGTCCTGCGACCAGGCCACGTCCCACGGCGACGAGAGGCGCACGTCGAGCGGCGCGTACTGCCCGCCCGCCTCGGCAGGACCGTGGCCCGTGACGTCGGCGCCCCGTCCCTCCCGCAGCACGACGTTCTCGACCCCGCCGACCATGAACTGCTCGCCCGTCCCCGCGACGGTGGTCACGTGGCCGTCCTCGAGGCGGACCCCGCGCAGGACGTGGTTGGCCGTGTCCGCGACGACGACGTCGTACCCGAGCCACGGCCGGAGCTCGACCGGGACCAGGCACAGCCCGTTCGGCTCGGCGAACCGCGCGTCCTCGGGGCCGCCGTCGGCGAGCCCGCGCTCGCCGGACCCGATGCGCCGGACGAGGGTCTCGCCGTCGGGCAGGAGCTCGGCGAGCGCGTGGTGCCCGGCGTCCGCGACGAGGATGTTGCCACCGGGCAGCTCGATCGCCTTCGCGGGGAAGCGCAGCGTGCCCGACGACGGCTCGGGCGCCACGTACGGGCCGTCGCCCCGGTGCAGCGTGCCCTTCGCGTCGTGCTCCGAGACGAGCTCCTCGACGAGCGCGGCGATCGCGGACGCGTGCCCCTCCCCCGCCATCTGCGCGACGACGTAGCCCTCGGGGTCGACGACCACGAGCGTCGGCCAGGCGCGCGCCGCGTACGCGGACCAGGTGACGAGCTCCGGGTCGTCGAGCACGGGATGGTGGACCTCGTACCGCTCGACCGCGGCCGCGAGCGCCGCCGGGTCCGCCTCGTGCTCGAACTTCGGCGAGTGCACGCCGACGACGACCAGCACGTCTCGGTGCCGCTCCTCGAGCTCGCGCAGCTCGTCGAGGACGTGCAGGCAGTTGACGCAGCAGAAGGTCCAGAAGTCGACCAGGACGATCTTGCCGCGCAGGTCGGCGAGGGTCAGGTCGCGGCCGCCGGTGTTGAGCCAGCCGCGCCCGACGAGCTCGGACGCGCGGACACGGGGAAGTCGCTCGGTGGTCACGCGGCCATTCTCGCGCGCCGGCGCGCTGTGGACCGACGACGCCTCAGGGGCGGCGCAGGTCTCGGCGCAGCGCGTGGAGCTCCCGCGTCGCGCCGAGGCCGACCACGGCGACCAGGTCGCCCCCGACACGCAGCTCGGTGAGCAGCCCGCCGCCGTCGAGCGTGCGGTGCTCCGGGGTCGCGCCGGGCACGGCGACGCCGAACCCGGCGACCTGGGCGCCGTGCAGCACGAGGGAGAAACCGGCGTCGGGCACGTACGGGCCGGGGTCCGGGCCGCCGACGAGACGGCGCAGGGCGGCGCGCGCCGCGTGGGCGCCCTGCGCGACGGCGGCGTCCCAGTGGTCGGTCCGGAACCGTCGTCCGTGCCGGTCCCGGTGGACGGCGACCGCCCCGGCGGCGAACAGGCCGGGCGCGGCGGGGACGGCGAGGCGGTCGTCGACGTCGACGCCGCCGCCGGTGCCGGGTGCGGCGGGCGCGGTGCCGTGCGCGACGACGGCGAGGTCGGACTCCAGGACCGTCCGCCCGCGAGGCGCACGGTGACGCCGCCCGGGTGCTCGGTCACCGCCTCGACCCGGCGGCCGAGGTGGGCGTCGAGGTGCTCCTCGTGACGCAGGGCGACGGCGCGTGCGACCGCGGTCCCGAGCGCCCCCGCGAGCGGGAGCCGCGAGCGGGCGACGAGGTGGACGGTCGCGCCGACCTCGGCGAGCCAGGCGGCGGTCTCGGAACCGACGAACCCGGCGCCGAGCACGGTGACCGTGCGCCGCGCGGGATCGGGGCCGAGCAGGGCACGCAGCCGCTCGGCGTCCCGCGCGGTGTGCAGGTGCACCACGCGGGGCTCCCCGCCGTCGGCGCCCGCGAGCGCCGGGACGCGGTCCACGGCCGGCCCGGGGCGAGGCACCGCGCCGGTCGCGAGGACGACGGCGGCGGCGGTGAGCTCGCGCCCGTCCGCGAGGACGACGGCCCGCCGCGCGGGGTCCAGCCCGGTCGCGCGCGCCCGCACGAGCTCGACGTCGAGCGGCACCGGCAGGGCGGCCTGCTCCGCGGTGAGCAGGCCTTGGAGGATCGCCTTGTCGACGAGGGTGCGCAGGTAGGGCTCCCCCTCCTCGCCGTGCACGAGGACGACGCGACCGTCGAACCCCTCGCCGCGCAGCGTCGTCACGGCGGCGCGCCCGGCGGCTCCGCCGCCGACCACCACCACGTCCGGCCTGTCCACGTCGCCCATCTCTCCTCCTTGACCTAGATACCCCCTGTGGGTATATTCGCCATCCCAGCCATACCCCATGGGGGTATCAGCACGGAGGAGGAACGTCGTGAGCATCGTCGAGATCGAGTACCAGGTGACCGGGATGACGTGCGGCCACTGCGAGATGTCGGTGCGCGAGGAGGTCGGGCAGGTGCCCGGCGTCACCGCGATCGACGTGAGCGCGACCACCGGTCGGCTGGTCGTCACGGCCGACCAGCCCCTCGACGACGCCGCGGTCCTCGCCGCCGTCGACGAGGCCGGCTACACGGCGGAGCGGACGCGATGAGAGCCCCCGCCCGGATCGCGCTCTACGTCGCCGGGCTCGGGGTCGTGTTCGTGGCCTCGGCCGCCGTCGCGGGCGCCGTCGTCCCCGAGGGCGCGCTGGCGGAGCCGCCCGCCGCGCACGCGCCGGAGCAGCACGCCGCCACGAGCGACGACCCCCCGCAGGAGACCACGAGAGGAGCGGAGATGGTCGGCGGACTGTCCCTGGAGCAGGGCGGCTACACGCTCGGCGAGATCGAGGCGCCGCAGTCGCCCGGCACGCCCGGCGAGCTCGCCTTCACCCTGACCGATCCGACGGGCGCGCCGGTGACCGACTTCGCCGTCGCGCACGAGCAGCGCCTGCACCTCGTCGTCGTGCGCTCCGACGGGGCGCACTACCGCCACGCCCACCCCGAGCTGGACGACGTCGGCCGCTGGTCGGTGCCCTGGACGTGGGACGCCGCGGGCACCTACCGCGTGTACGCCGACGCCGTCCCCACCGGCGGCGACCCGATCACCCTGAGCCGCACCGTCGAGGTCGCGGGCGACGTCGTGCCCGTCCGGGCGGGAGCCCCCACGACCACGGCGTCCGTCGACGGGTACGACGTCACGCTCGACGGGAGCCTCCAGGTCGGCACGGCCTGGAGGCTGACGCTCGAGGTCACGCGGGACGGCAAGCCGGTCACGACGCTCGAGCCGTATCTCGGCGCGTTCGGCCACCTCGTCGCGCTCCGCGACGGCGACCTCGCCTACCTGCACGCCCACCCCGAGGGCGCGGAGGCCGCGCCCGGCGAGGTCTCGGGCCCGACCGTGGCGTTCGCCGTCGAGGCACCCACCGCGGGCCGGTACCTCCTGTACCTCGACTTCCAGGTCGAGGGCCAGGTGCGCACCGCGGCCTTCACCGTCGAGGCCACCGGCGCCACGGTGACCCCGGACGAGGCCCCGGCCGACGCCCCGGCCGACGACGACCCCGCCGCGCACGACGACCACTGACCACCCTGCACCGGGCAGCCCGCTGCCCGGCCGGAAGGAGAACCTCATGACGGCATCGGCCGCCCCGTCGCCGGGGACGTTCGTCGAGCTCGAGATCGGGGGGATGACCTGCGCCTCGTGCGCCATGCGGATCGAGAAGAAGCTCAACCGGCTCGACGGCGTCACCGCGACCGTGAACTACGCGACCGAGAAGGCGAGGGTCACCGTCCCGGACGGCGTCGACGCGGCCACGCTCATCGCGGAGGTCGAGAAGACGGGTTACACGGCGCAGGTCCCGCGCGCCGAGGCCCCCACCGCCGACGAGGACGCGGGCACGGACGCGGACGACCCCGAGCTCACCGCGCTGCGGCACCGGCTGATCGGCGCCGTCGTGCTGTCGGTCCCGGTCATCGCCATGGCGATGGTCCCCGCGCTCCAGTTCACGTACTGGCAGTGGGCGAGCCTCGTGCTCACCGCGCCCGTCGTGGTGTGGGCGGCGTGGCCGTTCCACCGCGCCGCGTGGACGAACCTGCGGCACGGCGCGGCCACCATGGACACCCTGATCTCCGTCGGGACCAGCGCCGCGTTCCTCTGGTCGCTGTACGCGCTCTTCCTCGGCACGGCCGGGGAGCCGGGCATGACGCACCCGTTCACGCTCTCGGTCGCCCGGGCCGACGGCGCGGCGAACATCTACCTCGAGGTCGCCGCGGGCGTCACGACGTTCATCCTCGCGGGCCGCTACTTCGAGAAGCGGTCCAAGCGGCAGGCGGGCGCCGCGCTGCGCGCCCTGCTCGAGCTCGGCGCGAAGGACGTCGCGGTGCTGCGCGACGGCGCGGAGACCCGCATCCCGATCACCGACCTCGCCGTGGGCGACGAGTTCGTCGTGCGCCCGGGCGAGAAGATCGCGACGGACGGGACGGTCGTGGCCGGCACGTCCGCCGTCGACGCCTCGATGCTCACGGGCGAGTCCGTGCCCGTCGAGGTCGGGGAGGGCGACGCCGTCACCGGGGCGACCGTCAACGCCGGCGGGCGGCTCGTCGTGCGTGCGACGCGCGTCGGCGGCGACACCCAGCTCGCGCAGATGGCGCGCCTCGTCGAGGACGCGCAGTCCGGCAAGGCGCAGGTCCAGCGCCTCGCCGACCGGGTCTCCGCGATCTTCGTCCCCATCGCCATCGCGATCGCCGTCGGCGCGCTGGGCGCGTGGCTCGGGGCGGGCGCCCCGGCCTCGGCGGCGTTCACCGCCGCCGTCGCGGTCCTCATCATCGCGTGCCCGTGCGCCCTGGGCCTCGCGACCCCGACGGCGCTGCTCGTCGGGACGGGACGCGGCGCGCAGATGGGCGTCCTCATCAAGGGGCCGGAGGTCCTGGAGTCGACGCGCTCCGTGGACACCGTCGTGCTCGACAAGACGGGCACCGTGACGACGGGCGTCATGACGCTCACCGAGGTCGTCACCGGGACGGGCACCGACCGCGCGGAGCTCCTGCGCCTCGCGGGCGCGCTCGAGGACGCCTCCGAGCACCCCGTCGCCCGGGCGATCGCCCGCGGCGCGGTCCAGGAGGTCGGCCCGCTGCCCGTGCCCACGGAGTTCACCAACGTCGAGGGCAAGGGCGTGCAGGGCGTCGTGGACGGGCACGCCGTGCTCGTCGGCCGCGAGTCGCTCCTCGCCGAGTGGGCGCAGCACCTCCCGCGCGAGCTCGCCGACGCCAAGGCGCGCGCCGAGGAGCAGGGCGGCACGGCCGTCGTCGTCGGCTGGGACGGGCAGGCCCGCGGCATCCTCGTGGTGGCCGACGCGGTCAAGCCCACGAGCGCCGAGGCGATCCGCCAGCTCCGCGCGCTCGGCCTCACCCCGGTGCTCCTCACCGGGGACAACGCGACCGTCGCCCGACGGATCGCGGCCGAGGTCGGCATCGACGAGGTCATCGCGGAGGTCATGCCGCGCGACAAGGTCGACGTCGTCAGCCGGCTCCAGGGCGAGGGCAAGGTCGTCGCGATGGTCGGCGACGGCGTGAACGACGCCGCCGCGCTCGCCCAGGCGGACCTGGGCCTCGCCATGGGGACGGGCACGGACGTCGCGATCGAGGCCGCCGACATCACGCTCGTGCGGGGCGACCTCCGCTCCGCGGCCGACGCGATCCGGCTCGCGCGTCGGACGCTCGGGACGATCAAGGTGAACCTCTTCTGGGCCTTCGCCTACAACGTCGCCGCGATCCCGCTCGCCGCGCTCGGCCTGCTCAACCCCATGCTCGCCGGTGCCGCGATGGCGTTCTCGAGCGTCTTCGTGGTGGGCAACAGCCTGCGGCTGCGCTCGTTCTCCAGCCGCGCGACCGGCGCGCACCCCGGCACGCCCGCCGCGACCGCGCCGAAGGCCCGGCTCGCCGGCGTCTGACCCCGACCCCGACCCCGACTGACGACCCTCCAGGAGGACCCCGCATGTGCCAGCACCACGACGACACGCACCCCGGCCACGACGACCACCCGCACGACGGCGGGCACCACGGTGCGCACGACGCGGCGCACCACCACGCGCCCGCGACCGCCGCGGGGATCGCGCCAGCGACGAGTGAGGCGGCGGACGACGACCTCGCCGAGTGCCCCGTGATGCACGGGAGCATGGTCGCGAAGGCCCACGCCGAGGCGGCCGGGCTCGTGCGCGACCACGAGGGCGTGCGCTACTGGCTGTGCTGCTCGTCGTGCGGGCCGCTGTTCGACGCCGACCCGGCCCGGTACGCGCGCGCCGCCTGACCGCACGGATCACCGGCCGCGTCGTCCCGGCGCCCTCGTGCCCGGTGCCGCACCCTCCCGGTGCGGTGCCGGGCACGCGTCGTGCGACGGACGGGTCGTGCGGCAGAGGCTCAGGCGCGCGACGCCGTCACGTCGCCGACGACGCGCACCTCCACGTCCACGCCGTCCACGGTCTCGGGGACCGCGACGTCGTCGGACGTCACGTTCACGCGCAGCAGCCAGTCGTCGCCGAGGCCGGACGTCCCGGCCCCGCGCACCGGGGCGCCGGTCAGGTCGGCGCGCGCGATGCCGACGCCGGTCACGCCGTCGAGGCCCGCGAGCTCGTCGCGCAGCGCGGCCTTGGCCTCCCGGGCTCGTTCGAGGGTCGCCACGGCAACCACCTCCCGCACCCATTGTGCGCCCGACGGCGGCCGGAAGGCAGGGCCGACCGTCCCTCCCTCCAGGGGGGCGGGCGAGCGGGTCCCTCCGGACGGCCAGATCGACGTCTCGCCAGGCTCAGCCGAGCAGCGTCGCACCCAGCCGATCGAGCACGGTCCCGATGGGGTTGCAGTACGTGAGCCCGGTGCCGTTCGCACCCCCGGTCTCCGACCCCGCGAACAGCAGCCCCAGCGCCACGCCGTCCTCGCGGTACACGAGCGACCCGGAGTCGCCGCCGCGCGAGAAGGGCCCGTCTCCCGTGGACTCGACCTCGATCTGGTCGTCGAAGCGCAGCGCGCCGAGCCCGTCGCCGTACCCGACGACGACGTCGTCGAGCTCGATCGCCGTGACCCGCCCCGCGGTCACCCCCGTGGTTCGGCCCGACTTGCCCACGACCTCGCCGCCCAGCGCGACCGCCGTCGTCGTGATCCTGCCGACCGGGTACTCCGGGTCGACGTCCGGGTCGTCGAGCAGCGCGACCGCGGCGTCCACGGTCTGCGTGATCCCGGCCTCGAGCGGGACCAGCCCGGCGAGGGTGCCCACGCGGTCGTCGGGCGCGCGACCGCCGTCGGCCGGGCCGGGCTGCACGACGACGTCCCCCACCCGGGCGGCCGGCGAGCCGACGAGCACGTGCCAGTTGGACAGCGCGTAGACCGAGGCCTCGTCGGCGCCGTCGACCGCTGGCGGCGCGACGCGCACGAACGCCCCGAGCGTCCCCGCGGTGACGTCGACGTGCGCGACGGAGACCCCGGGCCGCAGCGGCCGGACGCGGCCGGTCTCGCCGGTCGCGTACGCGGTGACGACGGGCGGGCGCACGCCCGGGCCGTCGCCGCGGGCACGCCCGGCGCCCGGCGCGGCGGCGAGCGGACGGATGCGTCCCGTGCGCCGCACGTCCACCGTGTCGCCCGCCTCCGAGGCGACCTTGCGCGCGATGCTGCGCGCGGTGGGCACCCCGAGGCGGTACCGGACCGCGATCGCGTACCCGCCGTCGTCGTGCGGGGCGAGCCCGATCGCGAGCGTGGGGGCGCGCACGACCTCCGCGGCGTCGGGCACGTCGCGAGCCTCGATCGCCGTGTCCGACCGGCCCGCCAGGCCCGACCGCTCGGCGAGCTCGCGCGCGTAGTCCGCGAGCTGCGACTTGATCTCCCGTGCCTTCTGCTGGTCCATCGGTGCACCGTCCCCTCGCCCGGCGGACGGCTCCCGCCGCCCGCGTCCTGCCGAGCGAGTCTGGCGGCAGCCGCCCACACGCGCACCGCGGCGCGCCGCACCCGCGTCAGGCGCGCAGGAGCTGCTCCACCCGGACGGACCGGCGGCGCGCGACGACGAGCGTCGTCACCGCGACGGACACGAGGCCCCACAGGACCAGCGCCACGGCGTCGCCCGCTCCCCCGGCCGCGCCGGGGTCGACGATCGACGTGAGCAGGCGGAGCGCCGAGCCCACCGGCAGGACGTCGCGCAGGCTCGTGAGCGCGGCCGGGACGGTCGCGACGATGCCGGTCGCGACGAGCAGCACCGCGACGAGCAGGCCGATCGCGCGCCCCACGTTCCCGAGGAGCGCGGCGAGCGCCTGGTTGAGCGCGACGAACACGACCGACGCGAGCGCCCCGGACGCGAGCAGACCGATCCAGCCGCCCACGCTCGCCCCCTCGACCGCGGCGAGGACGCCGCCGACCACGAGACCGGTCGCCGCGGCGATCCCGGCCGGGAGCGCGAGGGCCGCGAGCGCGAGCCGGCCGGGGCCGCGCGTCGACCCCAGGAGCCGCGCCGGGACCGGCGGGAACGCGACGAAGATCGCGAGCGCGCCCAGCCACAGCGCGAGCACCGCGAACAGCGGGCCGGTCGAGCCGGTCCCGAGGTCGTCGACGCCGGGCGCGGCCACGGGGTCGGCCACGACGCTCGCGAGGTTCTCGCGCTCCGCGTCGGTGTACGAGGGGATCTGCCCGGTCGCCTCGTCCAGACCGTCGGCGAGGTCGGACGTGCCGCCCGCGAGCTGTCCGACGCCGCCCGCGAGGTCGCCCGCGCCCGTCGCCAGCTCCTGGGTGCCGGTCGCGAGCTGGTCCGCGCCGGTCCCGAGGGCGCCGACGCCGTCGGCGAGCCGGTCCGCGCCGCTGCCGAGCGCCCCGACCCCGGCGGCCAGGCCGTCGGCCCCGGTGGACAGCTGGCCCGCGCCGCCGGAGAGCTGCGCCGCGCCGTCCGCGACCTGGTCCGCCCCGGGCGCGAGCTGCCCGAGCCCGGCGGAGAGCGCGGCCGCGCCCTGGGCCACGCCGGCGGCCCCGGTCGACGCCTGCGCCGCGCCTGCGGACAGGTCGTCGGCGCCCGTGGCGAGCCGGTCGACGCCCGCCGCGAGCGCGTACAGACCGGTCGGGGCACCACCCTGGCCCGACGGCGAGCCCGCCAGGGCCGCGTTCCCCGCGGCGACGCCCGCCGCGTCGGCGGCGAGCGGGCTCAGTACCTCGAGCTGCTGGTCGAGCACCCCGCACGTGGGGTCCGTCGACCCGTCGACGCACCCCGCCGCGACCCGCTGCTGCTCGAGACCGGCCACGACCTGGACGAGGCCGCCCGCCACGTCGCGCGAGCCCGTCGCGAGCGCGGTCGCGGTCTCCGGGAGCGACCGGCCGGTCGACGTGCCGTCGGGCAGCCGCACGTCCGCGATCGAGGCGTCGAGCGCGCCGAGCCCGCTCGCGAGGTCCGACGCCCCGGTGGACAGCGCACCCACGCCGCCCGCGAGGCTCTGCGCCCCGGAGGCCAGCTGCCCCGCGCCCGCGGCGCTCTGGTCGACGCCGTCGGCCACCTGCCGCGACCCCGCGGCGAGACCCTGGGCGCCGCTCGCGACGCCCTGCGCGCCCGACGCGAGCTGGTCCGCGCCGCTGCCGAGCTCCCCGACCCCGGCGGCCAGGCCGTCGGCGCCCGTGCCGAGCTCGCCGACGCCGGACGCGAGCGCGCCCGCCCCGGTGGCGACCTCGCCCGCGCCCGACGCGAGCTGCGTCGCCCCGTCGCTCGCCTGGGCGGCGCCGTCGGCGAGCTGGTCCGCGCCGTCGGCCGCCTCGCCGAGCTGGTCGTGGAGCGTCGTGAAGCCGGTGAGGACGCCGTCCACGTAGTTCTCGGTGAGCGTCGTGCCGAGCACCGACGTCGCGGTCGTGGTGACGATGCGCGCGAGCGCCTCGTCGACGACCCGCCCGCCGGGCGTCGTCTCGACGGACAGCGTGGCCTGCGTCGCGGCCGACGGGTCGCCGCCGAACGACGTGGCCGCCGCGGAGAAGTTCTCCGGGATCGTCACGACGGCCGCGTACGTGCCGTCGGCGAGACCGGCCGCGGCGTCGTCCGCGTCGGTGATGACCCAGTCGTAGTTCGTCGTCCCCGGGTCGGGCTGCACGGCGACCGCGCCGGTGTCGGACGAGGCTGCGCCCCCGCTGACGAGCCCGGCGGTGAGCTGACGGCCGAGCGGGACGGTCTGGCCGTCCACCTCGACCGGCTCGTCGAGGTTCACGACCGCGGCCTTGACCGTGTCCAGCCGCTCCTGCGGGTTCCACAGCGCCCACAGGAGCAGGCCGAGGACGGCGAGGGGCAGCGCGACGGCGGCGGCCACGGTCCACGCGCGCCGGGCGTCGACGCGGCGGGGGCGCGCCCCGCCGGTCGGCGCCCCTGGGGACGTCGGGTCGGCGGTCGGGTCGGTCGGGACCGGCTCGGGCGGGAAGACGCTCATGCGGGCACCTCCTCGGTGCGCGGGCCGACGACGGGCGCGGCGGGGACGGTGCGGTCGGGGTGGTGCGGGTCGTGCAGGTCGAGGACGGGCGTCCCGGGCGGGGCGAGGTCCGTCGGTGCCGGGCCGACGGCGCCGAGCACCACCGCCGTGCCGCGCCCCGCCGCGTCGGCGAGCACCTCGGCCAGCGCGGCCCGCTCGGCGGGCGACGTGACGGCGTCGGTCCCGACGACCGCCAGGAGCCGGGGCCGCTCGCGCAGGACCTCGGCGACGCTCGCCGCCGCCGGCACGCGGTGCGCCGCGGGCGCCGGGGCGTCGCCGGGGAGCGCGGCGACGTCCGCCGCGAGGTCCACGAGCGCGACGCGGCGCCGCACGGTCAGCGCACGCTCCGGCAGCACCAGGCCCGTGACCTTGAGCGCCCCGCTCGTCGGGCGCAGGCGCCCCGCGAGCGCGAGCACGACCCCGGACACCGCCGCGGGCGACTCCCCGTGCACGACGAGCGACCCGCCGTCGGGCACCCGGACCGTGACCGGCTCGGCCAGCGGGCCGCGCGCGCCGGCGACGACGAGGTCGTGTGCGACGACCGCGTCCGTGCTGCCCGGCTCCGGCCAGTCCGCGAGCGCGAGCTCCTTCGACAGCCCCTCGCCCTCGACGTCGAACGACGGCAGCACCCGGTCGAGCCAGCGCGGCATCCACCACGCCTTGTCGCCGAGCAGGGCGAGCACGGCCGGGACGAGCGTCATGCGCACGACGAACGCGTCGACGAGCACGCCGACCGCGAGGCCGAGCGCGATGGGTTTGAGGCTCATGTCGCCCTCGGGCACGAACGCCACGAACACGGCGAACATGATGACCGCGGCCGCGGTGACGACCTTCGCCGACGCCTGGAACCCCGTGAAGATCGACCGCCGGGCCTGGCCCGAGTGCACGTAGTCCTCGCGGATGCGCGCCACGAGGAACACCTCGTAGTCCATCGCGAGGCCGAACAGCACGCCCATGAGGACGATCGGCATGAACGAGATGACCGGCCCGAGCCGTGTCACGTGCAGCGCGTCCGCGAGGAACCCGTGCTCGAACACGAGCGTCACGACGCCGAACGCCGCGCCGACCGAGAACAGGTAGCCGAGCGTCGCCTTGATCGGCACCGCGACCGACCGGAACACCATCGTCAGCAGCACGAGCGACAGGCCGACGACGACGAACGCGAACGGCAGCAGCGCCGCCCCGAGCTTCGCCGAGACGTCGATCCCGACCGCCGTGAACCCCGTGACCGCGAGGTCGACGCCGTACTCGTCGAGGAAGTGGTCGTGCTGCGCGCGGATCTCCGTGACGAGGTCCTTCGTCTCCTCCGAGTCCGGCGCGCCGGTCGGGACGACCTGCACGATGCCCGTGTCCGCCGTGAGGTTCGGCGTCGCGAGGGGCACGTCCGCCACGCCCGGGAGGTCCGCGATCTCGTCGCCCAGGTCGTTCATGAGACCGACGGGGTCCGTGGACGTGACGATCGTGCCCGTGACGATGAGAGGCCCGTTGAAGCCCGGGCCGAAGTGCTCCGACACGAGGTCGTACGTGACGCGCGCCTGGTTGTCCTCGGGCAGCGTCCCCGCGTCGGGAAGCGCGAGCTGCAGGTCGCGCGCCGGCAGCGTGAGCAGCACGATCGCGGCGACGACGAGCCCGATGGTCAGCAGCGGGATCCGCGTGACGGCACGCACCCACCCCGCGAAGAACCGGTTGCGGTGCTCGGTCGTGGTCGGGTCGGAGAGGTCCCTGGTCGGGTCGGAGAGGTCCCTGGTCGGGTCGGAGAGGTCCCTGGTCGGGTCCGCGGTGGGGGCGCCCTCGGTGCTCGGGGCTGCCGCGCCGTCACCCGGGTCGTCCGGGCGGGGGTTCACGAGCGCGGCTTGACGCCCTCTCGCATCCGAGGCCGCCCCCACCGCTCGTCCGGTCCGTCGCCCGGGCGACCCGGTCGCCCCGGCCGGCCCTCCGCCGTCCGCTCCCGCGGCCGCACGCCGTCGCCCGCGCCCACGACGGCGCGGTGCCTTCGGGCGGAGGCGCTCGCCCGCGAAGCCCAGCATGGCAGGCAGCAGCGTGATCGAGACGAGGACGGCGAGCCCGACCCCGACGGCGGCGGCGACGCCCATGACGGTGAGGAACGGGATGCCGGCGACGCCGAGGCCGACGAGCGCGATCATGACGGTGAGGCCCGCGAAGATGACGGCCGAGCCGGCGGTCGCGACGGCCCGCGCCGTGGCCTCCTCGACGCTGAGGCCGGTCGCGAGCTCGTCGCGCTGCCGGGACACGATGAACAGCGCGTAGTCGATGCCGACGGCGAGGCCGAGCATGACGGCGAGCATCGGGGTCGTGGAGTTGATCTGCGCGACGGCGGTCGCGGCGAACAGGAGCCCCATGCTCACGCCGACCCCGACGACGGCGTTGAGGAGCGGCAGCCCGGCCGCGACGAACGAGCCGAACGTGAGCACGAGCACGACGAGCGCGACGAGGAGGCCGAGCGCCTCGGTGACGGTGAGGGTCGGGAACTCGGTGCTGAAGAGCTGGCCGCCGAGGGCGGCCTGCGCGCCGTCGGGCAGGGCCGCGGCGAGGTCGTCGACGACGTCGCCGAGCGCGTCCTTCGTGGCGTCGGTGACCTCGCTCTGGCCCTCGTCGAGCTGGACGGTCATGAGGGTCGCGACGTCGTCGTCGCTGACCGACGCGGGCATGGTGTCGTCGTAGGGGGAGGTGACGGCGGCGACGCCGTCGACGTCGCCGAGCGCGGTGACGGCGTCCTCCACGGGGCCGCGGACCGCGTCGTCCTCGATGGTCGAGCCGTCGGGAGCGACGACGACGACCTGCGCGGACGCCCCGCTGACCTGCGGGAACGTGGCGGCGAGACGGTCGAGCGCGGCCTGCGACTCGGTGCCGGGGATGGTCACCTCGTCGTCGAGGCCCTGGCCGACGAGCCCGGCGAGCCCTCCGGCCAGCACGAGGATGCCGATCCAGGCCACGAGGACGAGCCGGCGCGCCCCGACCGCCCACCGGCCGAGCGAGTACAGCGCTGAGGACACGGGCGGCCTCCCGGGGAGAGTGCAGACGGATTTGAGGATACGCCGCTGTATCCGATGCGCGAACGTATCGGATACACTCGTGCATCGCAAGGCCGCCCGGTTCGGGCGGCGCCGTCCGACAGTGGGAGCATGTCCGGCGTGACGACGGACCTCGACCCGACCCGAGTCGACCGCGCGGAGAACGACGCGCCGCTCTCGCGGCGCCGCGAGCGCACGCGCGAGCGCCTGCTCGACGCCGCCTACGGCCTCTTCGCCGAGCACGGCATCAACGGCACCTCGATCGAGGCGGTGTGCGAGGCCGCGGGCTTCACCCGCGGCGCGTTCTACTCGAACTTCGAGTCGAAGGAGTCGCTGTTCCTCGCCCTCACGGAGCGCGAGATCCGGACGCGCATGCGCAACCTCGAGGCCGCCGTCGAGCACCTGCCCGACGACCCGGTCCGCGACGGCGTCATCGCGCCCGACACGATCGCCGCGATCGTCGCGGCCGTCATGGCCGACCCGCGCGACGAGCGCCGCTGGTGCCTCATGAGCGCGGAGCTCGAGCTGCTCGCGCTGCGCGACCCGCAGGTCGCGGCGCGGTTCGCGGACCAGGAGGAGTCGTTCCGCGCCGAGCTCGCGGGCATCCTCACCCGCGTGCTCACCGAGGTCGGCATGCGGTTCGCGATCGACCCGGCGGCCGCGACGCGCGTGCTCATCAGCGCGTACACGTGCGCGGCGCGCGACGCGTTCCTCAGCCCCGCGGGCGACGACGCCGTGCAGCGCGCCCGGAGCGCGGACTGGCTCCCGGCGCTCGTCGGCCGGCTCGTCGAGCCGCTGCCCGCCGCGGACTGAGAACCGCCCCCGGTGTGGGTGGCGCACGTCACACTGGCGCCATGACACTCACCTTCAGCGGCGCCGTGGTCGACTGCGCCGACCCCGCCGCCGTGGCGGACTTCTGGCAGGCCGCGCTCGGGTGGACGGGGCGCGAGACCGGGCCGCACAGCGAGGCCGTGCTCTTCCCGCGCGACGGCGAGACGATCCTCGGGCCGCCGAGCCTCGTCTTCCAGCGCGTCCCCGAGGGCAAGACGGTGAAGAACCGCCTCCACCTCGACTTCTCGTCGTCGACGCAGGCCGCCGACGTCGCACGGCTCGAAGGGCTCGGCGCGCGACGCGTCGACGTCGGGCAGGGCGAGCACGAGACGTTCGTCGTCCTGGCGGACGTCGAGGGCAACGAGTTCTGCGTCCTGCGCGCCGACTGACCCCTCCGCGTCAGGCGGGGCCGGGGCGGTACACCGCGGCCGAGCCCGGGGGCGGCTCCCCCACGTCCGCGACGGGGCGCGGGTCGTACGCCTCCGCGGTGAGGTCCGCGCGCTCGACGCGCGAGAGCCGGAACCAGCGGATCGCCTCGCGCGTGCGGCACCACGCGACGAGGTACCAGCGGCCGTCGGTGTGCGCGAGCAGCACGGGCTCGACGCGACGCGCCGACGTCGACCCGCGCCCGTCCCGGTAGCGGATCGCCAGCACGCGCCCGCCCGCGATCGACTGCTCGACCGCGCGCAGCACCCCGAGGTGGGTCCGCGCACGCCCGACGACGTCGCCCCGGCCCGGCGCGGTCGTGTCGCCGTACGGCTCTCCCGGGTGGACGGCGGCGGGCGGGACGGCGTCGGAAGGGACGGCGTCGGACGGGACGGCGTCGGCCGGGGCGGCGGGCGGGCCTGCTGCGGGCGGGACGGCGTCGGGCGGGCTCGCGGGCGGGACGGCGTCGGGCCGGTCCGGGTCCGGCACGGCGTGGCGGACCCACACGCGCGCGGCGAGCGCCTCGGCCCGTGCGCGGTCGCCCGCGCCGAGCGCGTCCCACACCTTGCCGCGGGCGGCGAGGGCGTCGACCGCGAACGGGCTGCCGGGCGGGAGCGTCGCGAGCGCGACGGCCACGGCGACGGCCTGGCCGGGCGTGAAGTTCACGGGTGGCAGCGACGCGCTCGGGTCGAGCACGTACCCGCCCCCGGGCCCCGCCTGGGCCCAGATCGTGAGCCCGGCCTGCTGGAGCGCGGCGACGTCGCGCTTGATCGTCCGTTCGCTCACCTCGAGCGCCGCGGCGAGACGCGGCCCCGTCGTGCCCGTCCGGCCCGCGCGGCGCAGCTCCTCCGCGAGCGCGTAGAGGCGCTCCGTCCTGTTCACCCCAGAATGGTGACAGACAGGTGTCACCGACACCCTGCGAGGGTGGCTGCATGAGCACCCACGGAACACCCGAGCAGCCCGTCCACGTCGTCCTCGTCCCCGGCTTCTGGCTCGGCGCGTGGGCCTGGGACGACGTCGTCCCCCACCTCGAGGCCGCCGGCCTCGTCCCGCACCCGGTGACCCTGCCGGGCCTGGAGCCCGGCGCGACCGCCGCCGACCGCGCGCACGTCACGCGCGCGGACCACGTCGCCGCGGTCACGGAACTCGTGGACGGGCTCGACGGCCGCGTCGTGCTCGTGGGGCACAGCGGCGGCGGGCCGGTCGTGCAGGAGGCCCTCGACCGGGGCCCCGCGCGCATCGAGCGCGTCGTCTACGTCGACACGGGCCCGCTCGTCGACGGCGCGGCGCTGTCGCCGGGCCTCCCGGCCGACGCCGCGGAGGTCCCGCTCCCGACGTGGGAGGAGCTCGCCGAGGCCGGGTCGAGCCTCGACGGGCTGGACGAGGCCGCGCTGGCGCGGTTCCGCGAGCGGGCGGTGCCCACCCCCGGGCCCGTCGCGCGGGGGGCGGTGCGGGTGTCGGACCCGGGCCGCCTGAAGGTGCCCGCGACCGCCGTCTGCTCGTCGATCCCGTCCGCCGTCCTCGCCGAGATGGCGCACCCGGGGCCGCCCCTGCACACCGAGCTGGGCGAGGTCGAGGACGTCACCTACGTCGACCTCCCGACCGGCCACTGGCCGATGTTCTCCCGCCCGCGGGACCTCGCGGCCGTGATCGTCGACGCCGTCTCCTGACCTCCGGGTGAGACATCGTGCGCGTTCCGGAAAAAAAGTCCCCGAAGTCGCGTCACAGACGGAGACTTCTGCCTTCTCCTCGTGTGGACGGCCGACCGGCCGCCGCAGAACGACGGACGACGAGACGGACCATGCACGACACCCTGCCCTCCGCCCCCTCGCGCACCGAGGTGCGCACCGCCCTGCTCTGGGCGCTCGAGAACGACCGCGACGCGCTCCTCGAGCACCGCGAGACGACCCAGCACTGCCTGTGGGCGGCCGCGCGCGGCGCCGCCGACCGGCGCCTCGTGCGGCGCTGGCGCGCGGCGGCCGCGGGGCTCCCGTCGACCGTCGCCTGACGGCGGTCGCCTGACGCTGGCCGTCGGGGGGGAGCCCTGCGGGCCGCCGCCCGCGGGCGGCGGCCCACAGGTCAGCCGAGCGTCGTCGGCAACGCGGCGTCGCCCTCGCCCGGGGCGGCCCCCAGCACGTGCTCCGCGAGGAAGGCCAGCACCACCTGGTACCAGACCTTCGCGTGCTGCGGCTGGAGGATCCAGTGGTTCTCGTCCGGGTAGAAGAGGAACCGGTGCACCGTGTCGCCGTCCGGGCCGGCGGGCAGCCCGGACGACGCGAGCAGCTCGTACCAGAGCCGCAGGCCCTCGCCGATCGGCACGCGATAGTCCTTGTCGCCGTGGATGACGAGCATCGGCGTCACGATGTCCTGGACGAACCGGTGCGGGCTGTTCTCCAGCGCCATCTCGTCCGTCATCTCGCGCGCCCAGTAGTACGCGTGGTCGGTCGTCGGGCCGAACTGGTCCAGCGCCCACAGGCTCGCGTGCGTGACGATCGCGCGGAAGCGGTCCGTGTGGCCCGCGACCCAGTTCGCCATGTACCCGCCGAAGGACCCGCCCATCGCGGCCGTCCGGGTCGCGTCGATCTCCGGGCGCGCCTCCACGGCGTCCGTGATCGCGAGCAGGTCCGTGTACGGGGCCTTGCCCCACGCGCCCCACCCGCGCTGCACGAAGTCCTGCCCGTACCCGGTCGACAGCGCCGGGTCCGGCAGCAGCACCGCGTACCCCTGCGCGACCATCAGCCACGGGTTCCAGCGCCAGCTCCACGCGTTCCACGACCCGAGCGGGCCGCCGTGGATCCACAGCAGCAGCGGTGCCGGGTCCTCCGCGGACGCGCCGTGCGGCAGCGCGAGCCAGCCCCGCACGCGCACGTCGTCCCCCGCCGCCGTCTCGACGTCGACGAGCGTGCCCGGCAGGTCGGGCGTCGCGACCGGGCCGCGCAGCGGCGTCGCGGGCACCGGCGTGCGGCCACCCGCCATGCCGGAGTCGAGGAACGCGCCGAGGTCGACGCGCACCGGGTGCGCGGGCTCCAGGTAGCTCGTCCGCAGCGCGTAGAGCGTCCGGCCGTCGGGCGCGACCTGCACGTCCGTGAACGTCGCGTCGTCGCTCGTCACGCGCTCCGCCGTGCCGTGCTCGGCCGCGCCGTTGCCCGCGGGGTCGAAGGGGACGAGGAAGACCGGGCCGCGGCCGTCGTCGTCCGCGGTGACGAGCAGGCCCGAGCCGTCGGGCAGCCAGCGCAGCGACGTCGGCCAGCGGTCCCAGTGCGGCACGAGCGTGCGCGGCGACGCGTGGTTCTCGGCGCGCGTCGTCGCCGAGTCGTCGTGGCCCTCCGCGGTCCCGGCGGGCCCGTCCGGCCCGTGCAGCGGCACGACGGCGAGGCTCTCCTCCGGCGCCTGGTGCGGCGTCGAGATCGTCTCGCGCACGAACGCGACCCACGCGCCGTCGGGCGAGATGCGGGGCGAGTGCGCCTCGGCGCGCGGCTCGTCGACGAGCGTGCGGCGCGCGCCCGTCGCCGTGTCGATCGCGACGAGCGTGCTGCGCACCTGCGGGCCGGGACCCGGCACCTGCCACGTCGTGACGAGCGTCGTGCCGTCGGCGGACAGGTCCGCCGAGTGCTCGTGCAGCGCGCGCCCGGGCGCCGTGCCGTCGTGCCCGACGCCGCGGCTCACGTCGCGCAGGTCGAGCAGCCGCGCGTCGTGCTCGGCTGCGGCGTGCTCGGCGGCGTGCTCCGCGGCGGTGCCCTGCGCTCCCGCGGCGAGCGGCGCGGCGGCGAGCGGCGCGGCGCTGCCCGAGGGCGCGGGCGCGTCGGTCGGGGCGGCCGGGGCGGGGAGGGGCTGCGCGGGCGCGTCGACCAGCGTCGTGAGGTCGCCGACGAACCGGTGCGCCTCGTCGGGGCCGCGGTCGTGGTCCCACTGCCGCACGGGGTAGGCGCTGTGCAGGATCGCCGCGACCTTCGCGTCCTTGCGCGCCGACCGGAGCTCGGCGTCATGCGCGAGGTCGCGCGCGCTCGGCAGCACCGACGCCGCGACCGACACGACCGGCGCGTCCGTCGCCGCGAGCGGCCCGCTCACGCCCGCGGGCGCCGTGGCGACCACGCGTGCCTCCCCGCCCGACGCCGGCAGCAGCCACAGCGCCGACGTCGCGTCGTCGTCGGAGCCGCCGTCCGGGTCGGGCCGCGCCGACGTGAACAGCACGTCGCCCGCGCCCGTGAACGTCGCGCTCGACTCGCCCTTCGTGCTACGCGTCAGCCGACGCGCGGGCGCCTCCCCCGCCGGGTCGACCTCCCACAGCGCCGCCCGGTACCCGGTGCGCTGCGGGTCGAGCGTCTGGACGGTCGTGACGAGGCGCGTCCCGTCGGGCGAGAGCGCGAGGCCCCCGACGCGCGGGATCGCGAGATATCGGTCGAGATCGTGGAACGGTCCCACGGTCGGGTCGGGTGTACCGGGCGTGCCAGCCAGATTGCTCACCCGTACGTCCTATCACGCCCCTCCCCGGAAACCGGCTCCCGCCGAACACGGGGTCAGAGACCGGAATCCGCCGATTCGGGTCTTCAACCCCGTGCTCGACGGTCGCCTCTCCCGTGTTCGGGCGGTCTGGCCGCGGGGAGGGCGCCGCGGTGCCCGAGGAACGTTCGTACCGCGGGGCCGACGCCGCCCGGCACGTCACGACCCGTGAACCGGAGGAGCTCGATCGTGCCCCAGGCGGCGAGACGGTTCTGGCGCGTGCGGTCGGCGTACACGGCCTGGGGGTCGGAGTGCACGTCCGCTCCGTCCATCTCCGCCACCAGCCACCGCCCGCCACCGAGGCGCCAACCCATGTCTCCCCGCGCGACGACGCGACCGTCCGCGTCGAGCACCGGCAGCTGGAGGACGTCGGGCGGCACGCCCGCATCCACGCAGTCGAGCCGCCCGAAGGACTCCAACGGCGACTCTGCGCGGCCGTCCGCCATTCCCCAGAGCGCGTGCGTGGCGGCGACGCCACGACGCCCTCGTGCCAGGTCGTGCGCCCTCGCGAGCCCGTCGGGGTCGGTCGACCGCCGGTGCAGCGCGGAGTCCAGGTCGGCCAGCGCGTGCGCGCGAGGCAGCTCGGGCACCGCCTGGGCGAGGGCGCGTTCGACGGTCGCGACGGCTCGCCCACCGATCTGGACGGTCGTCATCCCGTCGTCGAACTGCCGCAGGCGGATGCCGTCACGCGTGGTGCGGTCGCTCGCACGGGGCAGGGCGACCTCCGGGGCGACCCCGACGGGGATCCCCTGGACGCCGTGCAGCACGAGCGCCGTCGTCCCGACGGCGATGGCCTCCGGGCCGAACGCGAGCAGGCCCGCCCACGCCGATCTCCGCCGTCGATGGTCCCAGTCCCAGCGCTGACCGGCCGGCGGCCAGAGGTCGTAGACACCACGCGTGACGCGCGCCCAGGCACCCGAGTCGACGCGACGACGAGCGACGCGCGAGGAGACCCCTGCGGCGAGCAGCTGGTCGATCGACACGAGCCCGGCCTGCGCAGCGACGAGCCGGTCCAGCTCCGGTGAGAACGCCATGGTCGGCATGGCAGCACGACGCCCAGTCCACTGCGGCACGCAGGCTCCGCCCCTGTGAACACCCCGCCCAAACCCGACCCTGTGCAAAACCACAAAGAGTCGGCCCTGACCACCATCACCACCCGCGAGCACGCGATCAGCGACCGAAATCCCGGATTCTCGGTCTCCAACCCCGTGTTCGGCGGAGACGGGGGGCGGGGGCGGGAGGGGGCGGCGGAACGGGGGGCTCGGTCAGTCGTTCCGCTTCGACATTTCCGCGAGCATGTCGTTGTACTCCTGGAGCTCGGCGTCGCCGTCGCGGTCGGCCTGGCGGTCGCGGCGCTTGGCCTCGCGCTCGTCGGAGCGCGTCCACATCACGGCGACGACGATCGCGAGGATGAGCGTCGGCAGCTCGCCGATGCCCCACGCGACGGCGCCGCCGCGCTGCTGGTCGGCGATGGCGCTCGGGCCCCACTCGCGGCCGAGGAGGCCGAACCACTCGGGCACGAGCAGCTCCTCGCCCGACGTGAGCGCGACGCCGAAGAACGCATGGAACGCCATGGTCGCGAACAGCAGGAGCAGACGCTGCGGGTAGGGCGGGCGGTGCGGGCCGGGGTCGATCCCGACGAGCGCGTTCGCGAACAGGTACCCCGCGAGCGTGAAGTGCACCAGCATGACGAGGTGGCCGGCGTACGTCGTGAGCGCGTACTCGAAGGCGGGCGTGTAGTAGAAGACGATCATCGAGCCGGCGAAGTTCACCGCCGCGACGACCGGGTTCGCGAAGAACTGGCCCACGCGCGACGTGACGAGGGCGAGCACCCACTCGCGCGGTCCCCGCGACCCGTCCTTGCGCGGCGGCACCGCGCGCACCAGGAGCGTGACGGGGGCGGCGAGCACGAGGAAGATCGGCACGACCATCGCGAGGATCATGTGCTGGACCATGTGCGCGCTGAACAGCACGTGGCCGTACATCGCCGGGCCGCCGGACGTGACCCAGAACAGGACGAGGATCCCCAGGCACCAGGAGACGGTGCGCCCCACCGACCACGAGTCCCCGCGCCGCGCGAGGCGGCGCACCCAGCGCAGGTACACGACGATCGCCGCGACGCACGCGAACGCGGGCAGCAGGTCCCAGCGCCACTCGGTGAACCAGCGGGCGAGCGTCGGCTCGGGCGGGAGCGCGTGCCCCGTCACCTGGTACGCGGCGGAGGTGTCGAGCGGCTCCTCCTGCGGTACGGGCGGGGCGGTGGACCCGAGCGCGACCGCGACGCCGGACACGGCGCCCATGATCGCGAGCTCGACCGCGACGAGGCGCCAGAACAGCCAGCGCGTCCCCTCGGCTGCCGCGGCCCGTGCGCTCGTGGACGACGACGTCCCGCCCGTCCCGGCACCGCTCGCCGGGGCGCCGTCCCCGGCCGGGCGAGGGGCCGCCGTCGGGCCGGCGAGGCGACGCACGACGAGCTCGCGGTGCGCGAAGCCGACCGCGCCGAGGACGAGCAGGAGCGCGAGCTTGGTGAGCAGGAGGATGCCGTAGTCGGTGGTCAGGCCGGCGAGGGAGTCGACCCGGATGCTCGCGTTCGCGACGCCCGAGACGGCGACGGCGACGTAGCACCACAGCGCGATCGCGGAGTACCGCGCGACGGACGACGCGAAGTCCGCGCGGCCCAGGCCGCCGCGCACGCGCACGACGGCGAGCGTCCCGAGCCCGCCGACCCACAGCGCGGCGCCGGCCAGGTGCAGGAACATCGAGGAGACGGCGAGCTCGTGGCTCACCGCGCCGGCCGCGTGGCCGGTGTTGGCCTGCATCGCGAGGGCGACGAGGGCGAGGGCCGCGGTCCACATCGCCCCGGTCGCGCTGCGCACGGCGAGCGCGACGGCGGACGTCAGGGCCGCGACGACGACGATCGCGAGGTAGTTCCGGCCGAGGCTGACCTGCGAGACGAAGAGGCCGAGCTGGTCGCCGAACGTCGGGTTGGTGACCGGCGTGCTCGAGATGGAGGAGTAGCGCAGCACGACCTGCAGGACGGTGAGCACCGCCCACGTGGCCGACGCCGCCCCCGCGACGCCGAGCGCCTTGCGCACGGGCGTCCCGGCGGGCAGCACGCACGCCGCGAGGACGAGCGAGCCGAGCGTCAGCGCGACGGCGAGCTCGGTGAGCACCGTGACGACCGGGGTGCCGAGGCGCGCCAGGGCGCCCGGGTCCGGGAAGCCGGCGGGGACGGTGAACGCGGCCGAGAACGCGCCGGCGGCGAGCACGGCGACGACCGCGACGACGACGGCGAACGGCCCGGCGACGACGAGCCACCACGGGTTCGCGGGTCGGGCGTCCGAGGGCGCGCGGCGCAGGGCAGTGGTGGTCACCCCACCAGGGTATCGACCGCGCGGGCCCCTCCGGTCACGGCTCAGGGCCGGGACAGGCGGGCCATCCCGTAGACCTTCGTCGCGCGCACGCGCAGCACCTGGCGGCGGTCCGCGACCATGGCGCGCCGGAACTCCTCCCAGTCCGGGTGCTCGCCCCCGGTGGCCGCGCGGTAGGTCGCGACGAGCTCGTCGGCGGCATCGTCGTGGGGGTCGAGCGCGACGGCGCTCAGCTCGGCGTCGCCCTCGACGACGGCGTAGCCCGCGAAGTCCTCCGCGCTCACATGGAGCGAGACGCGCGGGTCGCGCGCCGCGTTGCGGGTCTTCGCGCGGTCGGCGGTGACGGAGACGCGCGCGAGCCCGTCCTCCGGATCCCAGACGTAGAGCACGTTGGAGAGCTGGGGCCGCCCGTCCTTCTTCACGGTCGCGAGGACGCCCTGGCGGCGTGCGGCGACCAGGTCGAGGAGCGCGGGCTCGCCGAGCGCGGCGCGGGGCGCGCGGTCGGGGACGTCGCGGTCGGTGTCACGAGAGGCGTCGAGGGCGTCGGTGCTCATGCCGGGCCAACCGTCGTGGCCCTCCGGGGCATTCCCGGCGCACCGCACGGTGGGGACCTCTCCCCACCCGGACCTGTGGACGACGCCCGGTCCGGCGGGGTCCGCGCTGGCATACTGGGCCGGGTTCGCCGGGGGCTCGCGAGGCTCCGTCCGCCCTCCGGCCGCGCACGGGACCACACCACCCGCACCACCCGGAGGACGACCGATGGCCGCAGGGCACGGCAGCATCTCGACGCAGGACCTCGACCGCGCGAGCCACCTGCTCAAGCGCGTCGGCCAGGTCTTCGACCAGCGCGTCGTCGGGCAGGAGGCCCTGCGCACCGCGCTCGTGAGCACGCTGCTCGCGGGCGGGCACATCCTGCTCGAGTCGGTCCCGGGCCTCGCCAAGACGACCGCGGCGCAGACGCTCGCCGCGGCGGTCGACGGCTCGTTCCACCGCATCCAGTGCACGCCGGACCTCATGCCGAACGACATCGTCGGCACGCAGATCTTCAACTACGCGACCGGCCAGTTCACGACCCAGCTCGGCCCGGTGCACGCGAACGTCGTCCTGCTCGACGAGATCAACCGCTCGTCGGCCAAGACGCAGTCGGCGATGCTCGAGGCGATGCAGGAGAAGCAGACGTCGATCGGTGGCGAGAACTACGCGCTCCCCGACCCGTTCATGGTGCTCGCGACGCAGAACCCCATCGAGGAGGAGGGCACGTACGTGCTCCCCGAGGCCCAGATGGACCGCTTCCTCATGAAGGAGGTGCTCACGTACCCGACGCCGCCGCAGGAGCTCGAGATCCTCCAGCGCATCGCGACCGGGCAGATGACGCGCCCCCTCACGGCGCAGCCGATCTCGCTCGACGACGTGCGCTTCCTGCGCGGCCTCGTCGACGACGTGTACGTGGACGACTCGATCAAGCGCTACGTCGTCGACCTCATCAACACGACGCGGTTCTCGGGCCCGCGCCCGGTGCCGGGCCTGGACCGCCACGTGCGCGTGGGTGCGTCGCCGCGCGGCGGCATCGCGCTCATGCGCGTGGGCCAGGCGCTCGCGATCCTCGCGGGCCGGGCGTACGTCATCCCGGACGACATCAAGGCGGTGCGGTACTCGGTGCTGCGCCACCGCCTCGTGCGCACGTTCGACGCGCTCGCCAACAACGTGCCGCCGGAGCAGCTCGTGGACGCGGTGTTCGACGCCGTCCCCACGCCCTGACCGGTCCGCCCACCGTCCCGAGAGAGCACCACGTGCCCGACGTCTCCCGTCTCGCCCAGGTCCGGGCCCGGCTCGACCTGCCGGTCGCGCGCCGGGCGTCCGGCCTGCTCGAGGGCCGGCACCGCTCGGTGTTCAAGGGGCACGGGCAGGACTTCGACGACCTGCACCTGTACGCGCCGGGCGAGGACGTCGGCGACATCGACTGGAAGTCCTCGGCGCGCGCCGGGCTGCCGATCATCCGCCGGTTCGTGCGCGAGTCGAACCTCAACCTCGTGCTCGTCGTGGACACGGGGCGCACCATGGGCGCGACGGCGCCGAGCGGGGAGACGAAGGCGGAGATCGCGAGCTTCTGCTGCGCGCTCGTCGCCTACCTCGCCCGCGACCGGGGCGACCGCGTCGCGCTCGTCGCGGGAGACGCCGAGCGCCTCGTGCAGCTCCCGCCGCGCGCGAGCACGCGCGACCTCGAGGTGCTGCTGCGCACCGTGGAGGGGCTGTGGCGCCCAGACGCCCCCGGGAGCGACCTGTCCCGGCCGCTCGACCGCGCGCAGACGGCCTTCCGGCGTCGCTCGCTCGTGGTCGTCGTGACCGACGAGGCCCGCCCCGCCGCCGAGCACGAGCAGCTCCTGCGCTCGCTGCGCGTGCGCCACGAGGTGATGGTCGTGCAGGTCGCGGACCTCTCGCCGGTGGGCGCCGGGGTCGGGGAGGTGGCCGACGTCGACGGCACGCTGCGCCTGCCGCCGTTCCTGCAGGGCCGGGCCGCGCTCGCGGCGCCTGCCGCCGAGGCGCTGGCCGCGCGGCGTGCCGAGGTGGCCGACAGGCTGCGCGCCCTGCAGGTCGAGGCCGTGCTCGTCGAGGGGTCCGACGACGTGCTGCAGCGGTTCGTCGAGCTCCTGGGGAGGCAGAAGCGTGCCCGTCGATGAGCTCGTCGACCCCGTCGGCTACTCGGGGTGGTGGACGGCCCTGGGAATCGTCCTGGTCCTCGCGGCCGCCGCGGTCGTGTTCCTCGTGATCTGGCTGACGCGTGCGAGCGCGGAGGAGAAGAACGCCCCGCGCCCCGCCCCGCTGCTCCCCACGGGCCCGCACGACCCGTACGCGTCGCTGCGGGCGGAGTACGAGCGGCGCCTCGACGCCGTCGCCGAGCGGTTCCGCGCGGGCGAGCTCGACGAGCGCACCCTGCACCTCGCCCTCTCGGCGGAGATGCGCGGCTTCGCGACCGGACGGCTCGGCCAGGACGCGTCGTCCATGACGCTCTCGGAGATCCAGCAGCTCGCCGAGGCGGGCCGCCTCACGCAGCTCATCGCGCGCTACTACCGGCCGTCGTTCGCGGACCACGACAACGACCCGGCGGCGCGCTCGACGGACGGCGAGGACTCGATCGACCGTGCCCGGGCGGTGGTGCGCGGATGGTGAATCGCTCCGTCGCGGCGAGCACCGCCGTCGTCCCGGGGCCGCAGGGCCCGTCGATCCTGTGGCCGTGGCTGTGGGTCGTCCTCGTCGTCGCGGTGCTCGCGGCGGCGGCGGTGGCGTGGTGGCTCGCGCGGCGGCGCCGGGCGCGCGACGCTGACGCGGGCGTGCTCTGGGTCGCGAACTCCGACTACCTCGCGCGCGTCCCGGCGTTCGCCGCGTGGGTGCGCCGCTACCGCGTGCTGCAGGGCCTCACCGCGGCGGGGCTGCTCGTGGCGGTCGTCGGGGCGGGCGCGGTAGCGGCCCGCCCGGTGGAGACGGACGTCGTCGTCGACCGCCTCGGCACGCGCGACATCGTGCTGTGCCTCGACGTGTCGGGCTCGATGATCGAGTACGACGGCGCGGTGCTCAAGGTGTTCCAGGAGCTCGTCGACAACTTCGAGGGCGAGCGGATCGCGCTGTCGATCTTCAACTCGTCGTCGCGCACGGTCTTCCCGCTCACGGACGACTACACGCTCGTCCAGGAGGAGCTCCAGGCCGGGATCGCCGCGCTCGACCAGGACCCGGCGACGTTCGACTACACGGGCGGCACCGACGACGCGGAGATCCTCGAGTACGCGCAGTTCACGGCGGGCACGACCGCGAACCTCTCGGGCGCGAGCCTCATCGGCGACGGGCTCGCGAGCTGCGCGCTCCAGTTCGACGCGGAGGACACCGAGCGCTCGCGCTCGATCATCCTGGCCACGGACAACTACGTCTCCGGCGAGCCGATCTACACGCTCCCGCAGGCGGCTGACCTCGTCGCGTCGCGCGACATCACGCTGCACGGCATCTTCGGCGGGTCCCAGCGCTACGAGGGCACGCCCGAGGAGACCGAGTACCGCGAGACCGTCGAGTCGGGCGGCGGCCTGTACTTCCTCGCGGACGACCCGGCCGCGGTGCAGGGCATGGTCGACGACGTCGTCGCGCAGCAGGCCGTCGAGCTCGACGCGTCCCCCGAGGTGGTCGTCACGGACCGGCCCGCGGGCTGGTTCCTCGTCGCGGTCCTCGGCGTCGCGCTGCTGCTCGTCGTCGCGTGGCGGGTGAAGGAGTGACGCGCCGATGAACCTCGCCGGACTCACGTTCCAGCCGCTCGTGCCCCTGTGGGCGCTGGCGCTGCTCGTGCTGCCGCTGCTCGGCCTCGCCGGGTGGCAGGCGGTCGTGGCCGGGCGCCCGGGGCCCGACGGCGCCCCCCGCCCCGGCGCCCCGCGAGCGGCCTGGGTGCGACGGGCCGGGGCGGTCGCGCTGCTCGGGATCATCGGGATCGCGCCGTCGGTCGCATCGACGGACCGCGACACGTCGGTCGCGAACGTCGACATGTTCTTCGTCGTCGACCGCACGGGGTCGATGGCGGCCGAGGACTACGGGCCCGAGGGTGGCCAGGAGCGCCTCGACGGCGTGCGGCACGACATCACGAGCCTCACCGAGGCGATCCCCGGGGCGCGGTACTCGATCATCTCGTTCGACTCGCAGGCGTCGCGCCAGCTCCCGCTGACGACGGACGCGCGCGCGATCACCTCCTGGGCCGACACGTTCCACCGCGAGATCACGCGGTACTCGCAGGGCTCCCTCACGGACCGGCCGCTCGACGAGCTGCGGTCGGCGCTCGAGGGCTCGGCGGAGCAGCACCCGGCCAACGTGCGGCTCGTCTTCTTCCTCACCGACGGCGAGCAGACGGCGGAGGGCGAGCCGCGGTCGTTCGCCGACCTCGCGCCGCTCGTCGACGGCGGCGCGGTGCTGGGCTACGGGACCGCCGAGGGAGGCCGCATGAAGGAGTACGACCCGGACGTGGACCCCGAGGACGCGGAGTACCTCGTCGACTGGTCGAAGCCGAGCGACGGCGGCGAGCCCGTCGAGGCGCTGTCCGTGCTGGACGAGGCGACGCTCACCGCGCTCGCCGACCAGCTCGGCGTGCCGTACGTGCACCGGCAGGAGCCGTCGGAGACGGCGTCGCTCGTCGCGGGCGTCGACCCGCAGCAGGTGGCAGCGGACGGACGCCGCGACGTCACGGCGTACCGGCCGGTCGTGTGGCCGTTCGCCCTCGCGCTCGTGACGCTGCTCGGCGTCGAGGCGTGGTTCTGGGCGCGCTCGGCGAGCCGCTCGCTCGTCCGCCCGACGGCGCCCGACCGGGCGGAGGTGCGCCGATGACCTGGACCCCTCCCCCGGCACCCCCGCCCGGCGCCCGCGCGCCCCGGCCCACGGGCGCCGCCGCCCTGCGTGCGGCGCGGCTGCGCCGGCGCCGGTGGTGGCTCCTCGGGACCCTGCCCGTCGTGCTCGTGCTCCTCGTGCTGGGGGTCACGCTCGCCCTGCGCGCCCCGGTCGCCTCGCTCGCGAAGGACCGCTACGACGCCGGCGACACCGAGGGCGCGGCGAGCACGTACGGCCTCCAGCGGACGCTCAACCTCGTCGAGCCGTGGAAGGCCCACTACAACCACGGGACGGCGCTCGCGCGGACCGAGGACTCGTGGTCGCTGTACGACGCGATCCGGTCCCTCGACCGCGCCTACGACCTCGCGGAGAACGCGTCTCCCGAGGAACGGTGCATGATCCAGACGAACCTCTCGCTGACGTACGAGATCCAGGGCGACGGCGACATGGCCTACGCCGACCGCAAGGCGGCGGAGCTCGCCCTCGTCGAGGAGGCGATCGCCGCCCGCGACGCGGGCCTGCCGTACGACGAGGGGGTCCTCGACCCGTACGGCGACGGTACCGAGCCCGACCCGGCGGAGCTGCGCCAGGACGTCCAGGACTGGTACGAGTACGCCGAGCAGGAGTACGCGACGGCCGAGCAGATCCGCGGCTGGCCCGACTGCGGGGAGTCCGAGCAGACCCCCGAGCAGCAGGAGCAGGACGCGGCCGCGCAGCAGCGCCTCCAGGACAAGCAGCAGGAGGCGCAGGACGCGCAGCCGGAGAACCAGGACGGTGGCGACACCTCGGAGGGCGAGGGCGACGGCTCCGAGGGCGACGAGCAGTCGGACGCCTCGGGCGGGGACGGCGCGCAGGGCGAGGACCAGCAGAGCCAGGCCGAGCGCGAGGAGCAGCAGCGCCAGGAGCAGCTCGAGCAGCAGGGCTCCGAGGCGCGCGACGAGCAGGAGCGCCTCGAGCAGGAGTACCGCGACCTCTACGGGGACCAGCCGGGCACCGGCAGCGACCCGGGCGACAGCAGCGGGGGCGGCACCAAGAACTGGTGAGCGCCGGCTGCGCCGCGGCCGATCCGCCGTCGTCCGCCGGCCGCTCCGGCGACCGCCTGCTCTCCTGGTCGGCCGGTGGAGCGGGACCCGTCGCAGGGTTGCCCAGCCTGCGAGACGACGGGCACGACCCGAGGACGCGCCAGCGGCTCGCCCGTACCCTCGGCGACCGTGACCACACCCGAGGACCTGCCCGTCCTGCGCGCGCTCCACTCGACGCCGTCGCGCCGCTACCTCTCGCCCGACCCGGTGCCCGACGACGTGCTCGACGCGATCCTCGACGCCGCGGTCCGCGGACCGAGCGGGGGCAACCGGCAGCGGTGGGCGTGGGTCGTCGTGCGGGACCCCGCGACGAAGGCGCAGATCGCCGCCTGGTACCGCGAGGGGTGGCGCGCGGCGTACGGGGACCGCCGGGACGCCGTCCTCGGTGCCGCGACCACGCACGCCGGCGTGAGCGAGGCGGGCTTCCGCGCCGTCGAGCACCTGGCGCTGCACCTGGAGGAGGCTCCGGTGTGGGTCGTGCCAGTGCTGCGGGACGCGGCGCGCTCGACCGACCCCCGGCTCGGGGCCTCGATCTACGGCGCGGTGCAGAACCTCGTCCTCGCGGCCCGGGCCTACGGGATCGGGACGACGCTCACGACCTTCCGCACCGTCCGCGAGGGCGACGTCGCCGCGCTGCTCGGCCTGCCCGACGACGCGCTGACGATGGGCCTGCTCCCCCTCGGGTACCCGACCCGGAGCCGCTGGTCCGAGCCGCGGCGGCGCCCGCTCGCGGAGGTCGTGCACCGGGACCGGTGGCACGGCTGAGCGCGCCGGGAAGAGGCGACCGCCCGGACGCGTTCGCCACGGAGGAGACGCACGGCCGGACGGCCGCGACGACGGCACGGCACCCGGGCGACCGGGCGAGGAGGAGCAGCATGACCGCGACGAGCACGGGGCCCGGCGCCACCGGCGTCGACGACCCGGCCCTGGACAACCCGTCGTGGAGCGCGCTCACCGGCGCGCACGCGCACCTCGCCGAGGGCGGCGACCTGGCGCGACGCTACCCGGCCGACGTCTCCCCGATCACGGGCGTGCGCTCGTGGACCGACCCGGGCGTGTGGGACGCGATCGCCGCGCTCGTCGGCCCGGGCGGGCACTTCTCGGCGCCGCCGGTCGGGGTCGAGCCGCCGCACGGCTGGACGGTCGAGGCCCGCGTCGAGGGCGTCCAGCTCGTCGAGACCGAGCACCTCGTCACCCGACCCGACCCGGAGGCGGTCGTGCTCGGCGCGGACGACGTCCCGGAGATGCTCGCGCTCGTCGAGCGCAGCCGACCGGGTCCTTTCGAGGCCCGGACCTACCTCCTCGGCCGGTACGTCGGGTTCCGCGACGACGACGGCCGCCTCGTCGCCATGGCGGGCGAGCGCCTGCGGCCCGCGGGGTGGACCGAGATCAGCGCCGTGACGACCGACCCCGACCACCGCGGGCGCGGCCTCGCCTCGCGTCTGGTGCGCCACGTCGCGTTCCACGTCCAGGAGCGGGGCGACCGCGCGTTCCTGCACGCCGCGGCGCAGAACGTCGGCGCGATCGGCGTCTACGAGCGGCTCGGGTTCGCCCTGCGCCACCGTCCGACGTTCGGCTCGCTGCGCGCGCCGGGCTGACGGCCTCGTCGCCGGACCCGCCCCACGCTCCTGCCACGCGGCCCCGCGGCCGATCGGACGCTCGGCGCCGTGTGGCTCAGTCCTCGATCCCCTCGACGAGCAGCGTGCGGGGGCCGGGGCCCTCGTCGGCGAGCGCGTCGTCGGGGTTGACGAGGACGCACCGGCGCAGCGAGAGGCACCCGCAGCCGATGCAGTCCGTGAGGTGGTCGCGCAGGCGCGTGAGCTGCTCGATGCGCGCGTCGAGGTCGGCGTGCCACCCGGCCGAGAGCCGGTGCCAGTCCTTGGCCGTGGGCGTGCGGTCGCCGGGGAGCGTCGCGAGTGCGGCGCGGATGCGGGCGAGCGGGATGCCGACGCGCTGCGACGCGCGCACGAACGCGACGCGGCGCAGCGTCTCGCGCGTGAAGCGCCGCTGGTTGCCGGGCGTCCGACGGCTCGTGATGAGCCCCTCGCGCTCGTAGAAGTGCAGCGCGGACACGGCGACGCCGCTGCGCGCCGCGAGCTGGCCGACGGTGAGCTCGTCGCTCGGGGACGGGGCGGCGTCGGGCATGGCGGTTCCTCCACGCGGACGGGTGCAGCGGCGACGCGGCGGGCACGGCCGGCCGCCCGTCGGCACGGGTACTTGACCTGAACAATTGTTGAGGTTCGAGACTAGCAGGGCGGCGCGACCGCGAGGCCGCACGACCCCGATCCCGACCCCGAGGAGCACCCGTGGACGCCATCCGCCTGCACGCGTTCGGACCACCCGAGAACCTCGTGCTGGACCAGCTCCCCGACCCGGTCCCCGGCCCCGGCCAGGTACGCGTCGCCGTGCGCGCGCACGGCGTCCACCTGCTCGACACGACGCTGCGCCGGGGCGAGGTCGCGGGACCGCTCCCCCTTCCCGCCCTGCCCACGGTCCCCGGGCGCGAGGTCGCCGGGGTGGTGGACGTCGTCGGGCCGGGCGTCGACGCCGCGTGGCGCGGGCGACGCGTCGCGGCCCACCTCGGCGCCACGCCCGACGGCGGCGGGTACGCGCGCCTGGCGCTCGTGCCCGTCGAGGCGCTGCACCGGATCCCCGACCACGTCACCGCGCCCGACGCGCTGGCCATGATCGGCACCGGGCGGACCGCCGTCGGCATCCTCGACCTCGCGGGGCTCGCCGCGACGGACACCGTCGTCGTCACCGCCGCGGCCGGCGGGCTCGGCACGCTGCTCGTGCAGAGCGCGCTCGCGGTGGGAACGCGCGTCGTCGCGCTCGCCGGCAGCCCGGAGAAGATCGCCCTCGTGCGGTCGCTCGCCGGAGCGGCGCAAAAGGACCGCCTCGCCGCCGTCGACTACCGGGCCGACGGCTGGCTCGACGAGGCGCGGACCGCCGTCGGGCAGCACGCCCCGGAGGGCGCGACCGTGCTCCTCGACGGCGTCGGCGGCGACGCGGGCACCAACGCCGCGAGCCTCGTCGCGCCGACCGGTCGCCTCGTGCTCTACGGCTGGGCGTCGGGGGCGCCGAACCGGGCCGGTGACGTCGACCACCCGGACGGGAAAACGGGGGCCGACGGCGGCACGCCGGACGTACGGTGGGCGGTGGGACCCCGGGCCCGACCCTGGGGAGACCTGTCCGCGCTGCAGGAGCGCGCGCTCGCGCTCGCGGCGGACGGGACGTGGCGGGTCGTCACGCACCAGATCCCCCTCGCGGAGGCCGCGCGCGCCCACCGCGAGCTCGAAGCGCGCGCCACCACCGGAAAGGTCGTTCTCGTATGACGGCGGACCCCCGCACCGACGCCGACGCACCGGCGTACGGCTCCCCCGCGCCCGGCGCGGGCGAGGCCGGCACGGGAGACGTCGGCGTACCCACGACCGCCCCCGCGACCGGCCCGACCGAGGCGGGCACGCTCTCGCCCGGGACGCAGCGCACGGTGCTGTTCGGCATGGTCGCGTTCGTGTTCCTCGGCGCGTTCGAGGCGCTCGCCGTCGCGACCGCCATGCCGACGGTCGCCGTCGAGCTCGACGGGCTCACGCTGTACACGCTGGCGTTCGCCGCGTCGCTCGCGTCGAGCGTCGTCGGCATGGTGGCGTCCGGCCGCTGGAGCGACCGCGCCGGCCCGACCACCCCGCTGTGGACCGGCATCGGGCTCTTCCTCGCCGGGCTGCTCGTCGCCGGGCTCGCGCAGGACATGCTCGTGCTCGTCGCGGGCCGCGTGCTCCAGGGCGTCGGGACGGGGCTGTACATCGTCGCGCTGTACGTGCTCGTCGCGCGCGTCTTCCCCACCGACCGGCGCCCGAAGGTCTTCGCGGCGTTCGCGGCGGCCTGGGTGATCCCGTCGATCGTCGGGCCCGCCATCGCGGGGCTCGTGGTCGAGCACGTCGGGTGGCGCTGGGTGTTCCTCGCCGTCCCGGTCCTCGCGGTGCCCGCGCTGTTGCTCATGCGCCCGGGGATGCGTGCCGCCCGCGGCTCGGCCCCCGAGCCCGCCCCGGCGTCCACCCCGCTGTCCGGGGACCGGCCCGACGACGCCGAGCCGCCGCTCGACCGGACCGCGCGCCAGGCGTCGCTCACCTGGGCCGTCGTCGCCGCCGTCGGCATCGGGGCGCTCAACTACGCGGGCCAGCTGCGCGGGGTCGGGCTCGCGGCCCTGCTCGTCGCGTCGCTCGCCGCCGTCGCGCTCGCCGTCCCCCGACTGCTCCCCCGCGGCACGACCCGCGCGGCCCGCGGCCTGCCGAGCGTCATCGCGATCCGCGGCCTCGTCGCGGCCGCGTTCACCGGCGCCGAGGTGCTGCTCCCGCTCCTGCTGTCGCACGAGCGCGGCCTCTCGCCGTCGCTCGCGGGCGCCGTGCTCACGTTCGGCGCCGTCGGCTGGTCGACGGGGTCGTGGCTCCGCGGCCGGGCGACCTGGGGGCTCCAGCACGCGGGCTACGTGCGCCTCGGCGGGACGCTCGTCGCGCTCGGGATCGGCGGCGCCGCGCTGCTCGCCTGGACGGCCGTGCCGCCCGTGGTCGGGATGGTCGCGTGGACCCTTGCCGGGCTCGGCATGGGCATGACGCACCCGACGCTGTCCGTGCTCACGCTCGAGCTCTCGCCCGTCGCCGAGCAGGGCGCGAACTCGTCCGCGCTCCAGGTGTCCGACGCCGTCGCCGCCGCGACCGCGCTCGCCGTCACCGGGTCGCTCCTGTGGGCCCTGCACCCCACGCTCGGCCTGGCGTCGTACGTCGTGTGCTTCGGGGTCACGGTGCTGCTCGCGGCGGGCGTCGCCCTCCTCGCACCGCGCACGCGCCCGGTCCTCAGGGCGTAGCGCGCAGCCCGGCGGCGGCGTCGGCGTACCGGTCGAGCACGATCGCGGTGAGCCGCGGGTCGGGCGCGAGCGGGCCGGTCACGACGTCGGCGCCCGCCTCCAGCACCCGGTCGTAGAAGAAGCCGGGCGCGAGGAGGTAGGCCGCGACGACGACCCGCCCGCCCGGGGCGAGGCCCGCGCGGGCGGCGGCGACGGCGTCGGGCACCGTGGGCGTCGCCATGGCGCCGTAGCCGACGGAGACCGGGCCGGGGACGCGCTCGCGGAGCCCGGCGGCGAGCGTCTCGACGTCGCGCGCGGCACCCGGGCGGCTCGACCCCGCGGCGGCGATCACGACGGCGTCGCCGTCGCGCAGCCCGGCCTCCGCGAGCCGCTCGGCGAGCAGGTCCACGAGGCGCGGGTCGGGACCGAGCGGCCCCGACGCGGCAGCGGCCCCGGTGCCGGGGCCGCGGTCCTCGACGGCCGCGGCGACGTCCACGCTCACGTGGAACCCGGCGGAGAGCAAGAGGGGCACCACCACGGCGTCGCCGGGCGCCCCGCCGTCGGACGGCGCGACGACGGCCGTCACGACGTCCGCCACCTCGGGCTGCTGCACGTCCACGAACGCCTCGCGCACGTCGAGGTCGGGGCGGGCGGCGCGCACGTCGTCCAGGAGGGCGCGGACCACCGCGCGGCCCGCGAGGTCGTCCGTGCCGTGGGAGCAGCCGACGAGCACCGGCGCCGCGGCGCGCGGGCCGGCCGGAGCATCGGCAACGGCGTCGAGGGAGGTGGGGCTGTCCGGGCTCATGCGAGCTCCAATCGGTATCCGCGCTTGACGACGGTCTTGACGAGGTCCCGGCGGCCGGTGGCCTCGCGCAGGCGCGCGACCGCGACCTCGGCCGCGTGCGGGTCGCGCGAGTCGCCGGGCAGGACGTCGAGCACGTCGTCGCGCGTGACGACCTCGCCGCGGCGCGCGGCGAGGAGGCGCAGCACCTCGAGGCTGCTGGGCGACAGGGGCAGCACCTCGCCGTCGAGCACGGCGACGCGCGAGCGGATCTGGAGCGTCCCGGCGACGGTCGCGAGGGCCACGGTCTCGGCCTGCTCGTAGTGCGCGACGAGCGTCCGCACGAGCGCGCCGAGGCGTCCGCGCTCGGGCTGCAGCGGCGTGACGCCGCGGTGCTCGAGCGGCCGCGCGGTGACGGGACCGACGGCAGCCGCGACCATCGACCGGTCCTGGAACCGGGACACGACGAGCCGCCCCACGCCGTGCTCCTCGGCGGCGCTCAGCCACGCCTCGGCGCCGGGGGCGGAGGTGAACACGACGGCGTCGATCTCCCCGACGGCCGCGGCCTCGACCGACGCGCGCAGCGCCTCGGGGTCGGGCGGCGGCCCCCAGCGGTAGACGACGAGGCTCGCGACCTCGGCGCCCGCCTCGGCGAACACGACGTCGAGGCCGTCGGCCCCGGCGCCGTGGTGCTGGACGGCGATCCGCAGCCCGGCGACGCCCTCGCCGAGCAGCACGTCGGCGATCTCGGCCGACGTCTCGGACTCGGCGACCCAGTCGGCGGTGAGCCCGGCGGCCTGGATCGCGCCGCGCGCCTTGGGTCCGCGCGCGACGATCCGCGCGTCGGCGAGCACCTCGAGCAGGCGGTCGGCGAGGCCGTGCGCGTCCGCGGCCTCGACCCAGGACCGGAAGCCGATGCCGGTCGTCACGACGACGACGTCCGGCGGCCGCTCGACGAGGTCACGCGTCCCGGCGAGGAGCTGCTCGTCGTCGGCGTGCGGGATCATGCTCAGCGCGGGTGCGTGACGGACCTCGGCGCCCCGGCGCTGGAGGGCGGCGGCGAGCTCGCTCTTGCGGCGGTCGGCCGTGACGAGCACGGTGCAGCCCGCCATGACCTGGCCGAGGGCGGGGCGCTCCCCGTCGGGGCCGGAGTCGCTCACGCGACCGTCGCCGGGTCCGGGTCGAGCCGTCCCGCGGCGGCGACGTCCCCCACCACGATGATCGCGGGGGCCCGGACCCCGACCTGGGCGGCGCGCTCCACGACCTCGCCGAGCGGGGCGCGCGTCACGCGCTGGCGGGGCGTCGACCCGTTCTCCACGATCGCGACGGGCAGCGCAGGGTCGGCCCCGGCGTCGAGGGCCTGGGCCGTGATGTGCGCGAGCTGCGAGACACCCATGAGGACCACCAGCGTAGCCGTGCGGTCGCGCACGCCGGTGAGCGCGGCGGCGTCGAGCCCGTCGTGACCGCTGACCACGTGGAACGCGGCGACCGTGCCCCGGTGCGTGAGCGGGATGCCCGCGAGCGCCGGGACGCTCAGCGCGCTCGACACGCCCGGCACGACGTCGACCGGCACGCCCGCCGCGCGGCACGCGAGCACCTCCTCGCCGCCGCGCCCGTAGACGAACGGGTCGCCGCCCTTGAGCCGCACGACGCGCCGCCCGCGCTGCGCGTGCTCCACGAGGAGGGCGTTGATCTCGTGCTGCGGCACGGGGTGGTGGCCGGGCGTCTTGCCGACGTCGATCACCTCGACGCCGGGCGCGAGCTCGTCGAGCACGTCGACCGGTCCGAGCCGGTCCGCGACGACGACGTCCGCCTCCGCGAGCGCCCGGCGGCCCCGGACCGTGAGCAGGTCGACCGCGCCGGGCCCTCCGCCCACGAGCGTCACGCTCCCGAGACCGCCGGACGCCGGGCGGTGGCGCCGCTGGTCGGCCCCGCCGGAGCGCAGGTGCTCGGCGATCGCGTCGCGCACCGCGCGGGCCCGCCGCGGGTCCGGACCGCGCCGCTCGGCCGCGGCGTCAGCCGCTCGTCGTTCCCGGACGTCCGCCGGCACGCCGACCGCGGGGGCGTCCGTGACGACCCCGACGAGGACGTCGCCGCTGCGGGTCGTCGCGGGCGTGCGCGCGGTGCCCTCGTGCGCGGCCCCGGCGTGGACGCACCAGGTGCGGCGCGCGGCGGCCCATGCAGCGACGTCCCGGTTGGTTCCCGAGTCGTCCGTCGCCGCGAGCACGAGCCACACGTCCTCGAGGTCGGACTCGCGGACGTCGCGCGGCGCCCAGGTGACACGACCACCCGGCGCGACCTCGCCGTCGGCCCGCAGCCCGGCGGGTGAGGGTGCCCGGAGCGGGGCGCGCAGCGAGGCGGCGACGAGATCGCGCAGGTCCTCGCAGACGTGGGGCGCGACGACGCGGACGTGCGCGCCGTCGTCGGCCATGGCCCGCGCGCGGCGGGCCGCGACGGGGCCGCCGCCCGCGACGAGCACCGTGCGCCCGGCGAGGTCGATCCCGAGGAGCGTCGTCACGACGCACCGTCCGCGGGCCCGGCGGCGTGGGGGCGCAGGCCCACGTGCACGACGCCGTCGCGCACCTCGGCGGGCCACGTCGCCAGGTCCGGCGCGAGGCCTTGGACGGGCACGTACCCGGCGGCCTCGAGGCACCGGCCGGTCGTGAGGTCGAAGACCTGCTTGTACATGGGGCCGGCGACCGTCGGCACGCCCCCGCGCGTGCCGACGATGCCGCGCGACAGGACGTTCGCACCGGAGAACGGGTCGCGCTGCTGCACGACGCGGACCGTGTCGTCGGGGAGGCGGAACAGCGCGACCTGCACCCCGCCGACGAGGGCGGCGGCGCCGCGTTCGACGAGGAGGTCGCGCAGGAGGCACACGCGCTCCCACCCCGCCGCGTCCGACGTCGGCGTCTCCACGGGGTACGCGGCCTGCTCTGCTGGCACGACGCTCATCGACGGACCTCCAGGGTCGTGCCGGCGATCACCACGGGGCCGGCGGGGACGGTGGCGAGACCCGCGGCGCGGGCCTCCTCGAGGGCGGCCCGCTCGTCCGCCCTGGCGGGCCGGATCTGGCCGCGCTCGGTGACGTACGCGAGGTCGGGGTCGGGCTCGGCGGGCGCGTTGACGAACGAGCCGAAGCGGCGCAGCTTCTCCGGGTCCTCGAGGACCGCGCGCCACTCGTCCTCGTAGTCGCCGACGTGGCGGGCCATCGCGGCGTCGAGGTCGGCACCGATGCCGAGCGAGTCCTCGACGACCACCTCGCGGATCGCGTCGAGACCGCCTTCGTGGTCCTCGACCCACGCGGCCGTGCGCTGCAGGCGGTCGGCCGTCCGCACGTAGTACATGAGGAAGCGGTCGACGGTGCGGACGAGCGCCTCGTCGTCCAGGTCCTCGGCGAGGAGCTGCGCGTGCCGGGGCGTGAACCCGCCGTTGCCGCCGACGTACACGTTCCAGCCCTTGTCCGTCGCGATGACGCCGACGTCCTTGCCGCGCGCCTCGGCGCACTCGCGCGCGCACCCCGAGACGCCGAGCTTGATCTTGTGCGGCGAGCGCAGGCCGCGGTACCGGAGCTCGAGCTCGACGGCCATGCCCACCGAGTCCTGTACGCCGAACCGGCACCACGTGGACCCGACGCACGACTTCACCGTGCGCAGCGACTTGCCGTACGCGTGGCCGGACTCGAACCCGTGCTCCACGAGCCGGCGCCAGATGTGCGGGAGCTGCTCGATGCGCGCCCCGAACATGTCGATGCGCTGGCCGCCCGTGATCTTCGTGTAGAGCCCGAAGTCCTTGGCGACCTGCCCGATGACGAGCAGCCCGTCGGGCGTGATCTCGCCCCCGGGGATGCGCGGGACGACGGAGTACGTGCCGTCCTTCTGCATGTTCGCCAGGACGTGGTCGTTCGTGTCCTGCAGCGTCGCCTGCTCGCCGTCGAGGACGTGACCGTTGCCGAGCGACGCGAGGATCGACGCGATCGTGGGCTTGCAGATGTCGCAGCCGCGCCCGGCGTCGCGCACCAGCACGGCACCCTGCGTGGCTGCGCTCTCGTCCACCGGCGCAGTGACACCCCGGCCGAACCGCCGGACGATCTCGCTGAACGTGTGCAGGTCCGCGACGCGCACCGCGTCGAAGAGCTGCGCGCGCGAGAGGTCGAAGTGCTCGCACAGCGCGTTCGAGACCTCGACGCCGGCCCGGGCGAGCTCGGTCGTCGTGATCTTCTTGACGAGCGGCAGGCACGATCCGCAGCTCGTCCCCGCGCGCGTGCACGCCTTGACGCCCGCGAGGTCGGTGCAGGCGTGCTCGGTGACCGCGCTCCGGATCGTGCCCGCGCTGACGTTGTTGCACGAGCAGACCGTGGCGTCGTCGGGGAGCTCGAGGCTCGGCACCCCGCCGCCGGACCCCTCGGGAAGGAGGAACAGCCCCGGGTCGCCCGGAAGCTCCGTGCCGAGCATCGGCCGCAGCGACGCGTACGGCGCGGCGTCGCCCACGAACACCCCGCCCAGGAGGGTGCGCGCGTCGTCGGACAGGACGAGCTTCTTGTAGACGCCCGCGACCGGGTCGGCCCAGACGAGCTCCATCGCGCCCTCGGTGCGGCCGTGCGCGTCGCCGAAGCTCGCGACGTCGACCCCCTGGAGCTTGAGCTTGGTCGCCGTGTCCGCGCCGGGGAACGTCGCCTCGCCGCCGAGCAGGCGGTCCACGACGACCTCCGCCATCGCGTAGCCCGGCGCGACCAGGCCGAGGCACCGGCCCTCGAGGCACGCGACCTCGCCGACCGCCCACACGTGCTCGTCCTCGGTGCGGCACGCGAGGTCCACGACGGCGCCACCGCGCTCCCCGACCGCGAGCCCCGCCGCGCGCGCGAGCTCGTCGCGCGGCCGCACGCCCGTCGCGAGGACCACGACGTCGACGTCGAGCCGGCCGCCGTCGGCGAAGTCGAGCCGGCCCACGTGCCCGGTCTTGCGGGAGACCCTCAGCTCCTTGGTCCCGGTGTCGCACCGGACCGCGATGCCCATGCCGTTGATGAGGCGCTTGAGGGCCTCGCCGCCGCCCAGGTCGATCTGCGCGTCCATCAGGTGCGTGCCGAACTGGACGACCGTGGCCTGCGCGCCGAGGGCCTTGAGCGCGCCCGCGGCCTCGAGGCCCAGGAGTCCGCCGCCGATGACGGCACCGCGCACCGGGCGTTCCCAGCCACCCTCGGTCGTGGCGCTGCGCCGCTTCTCCTCGACCCAGCCGCGCAGGGCCGCGACGTCGTCGATCGTGCGGTAGACGAACACGCCGGGCAGCTCGTTGCCGGGGATCGGGGGGCGCGCGGCGTTCGAACCGGTCGCGAGGACGAGCTCGTCGTAGGCGTGCACGCGCCCGAGCCGGTCGGTGACGGTCTGCGCCTCGCGGTCGATCGACGTCACCGCGCAGTCACGGTGCAGCGTGACCAGCGGGTCGTCCCACAGGGCAGGGTCGCCGAGCGTGAGCTCCTCGGCGTCGCGCGCCGAGAAGTAGCTCGTCAGGGCGACGCGGTCGTACGGCTTGCGCGGCTCCTCGGCGAAGAGCGAGACGCGCCACGTGCCGTCGGCGTCGCGCGCGCGCAACGCCTCGACGAGCCGCTGCGCCACCATGCCGCCGCCGACGACGACGAGGTGCCGGGGCGCACCGGGGGCCGGGGCGGGGGCGGGATCGGTCTCAGGTCCGGTCACGGCGGGCTCCTGGGGGCGTCGGGGCGGATCGGTCACCGTCCGCGGGGTCCGACGAGAGCGAGGAGAGGCCCCCGGGGATGGTGCTGACGACGCTACGGACGGGCGGTTTCGCGACCGTGCCCCGCCCGTTGCCCGTCCGTAACGGTGTTCTCACCCGGCCGGACGCCGCCGTGTGAGGTCGGCGGAGCGGTGCGAGACCGGCAGGTCGTGTCCAGATCGGCGATCGTGACTGCCGATCTCGGCAGGGCTTGCCGACCTCACGCGCCGAGGCCGACGCTCGCCCGTGCGCCGTCGGCCTGCGGCTGCTCCGGGTCGGTCTGCGCGAGCCAGTCGACCAGGCCGCACACGACGTCCTTGCACCCGCCGCAGCCCGTCGTCGCGCGCGTCGCCCGTGCGACGTCGTCGACGCTCCGGGCGCCGTCGTGCCAGCAGCCCACGACGTCGCCCTTGGTCACGCCGTTGCACGTGCACACGGTCGTGCGGTCGGGCATGAGCGTCGGGGACGACGCCGGGGCGGGCGCCTGCGCGACCGGGCGCAGCAGCAGGTGGGCCGGGTCGGCGGGCACGGGGACGCGGCGCGTGTACGCGGCGGCGAGGTCGGCGCCCACCTCGGGCGCGCCGACGCACGTCGCGCCGACGAGCAGCCCGTCCGCGACGACGACCTCGACGTGCCGCCCCGCCGCCGGGTCGCTCAGCGTCACGGAGCGGTGCGCCGCGTCGGGCGCGCGACGCTCGCCGCACACGCCCATCGTCACGATCTCGAGCCCCGCCGCCTTGACCCGCACGACGTCGGTCCCGGCGGTCGCGCGCGTGCCGACCCGGGGGTCGCCCGTCGGCTCGAGCGGTCGCGCGACGACGTCCGTGGCGAGCCGCAGCGCCACGCTCGGCCGGCCGGCGGCCGGTCCTCGGCGCGCACGCCGCCGGTCGGGCGCGGCCCACTGCGCGGCGCCCGGCCTCCCTGCGCCGTCGGCCCCGGCGGCGAGCCGCTCCGCGAGGTGCTGCGCGAGCCGGCGCGCCTGGTCCCACCCCTGGGCGATCAGCCCGGTACCACCCTCGGGCGGCTGGGCGCAGTCGCCGATCGCGAACACGCGCGCGTCGTCCGGGCTGGCGAGGTCGGGCCCGACGACGACCCCCCGGTCGACCGTGAGCCCCGCCGCCCGCGCGAGCCCGGCCTCGGGCACGGTGCCGCACGCGAGCACGACGAGGTCGGCGTCGAGGTCGACGCGACGCACGCCGTCCGGCGCTCCCCGGGCCGCGCCCGGGCCGCCCGCCGCGGGGTCGTGCGGGCCGCCGTCGGGCACGCGGAGCGTCACGCCCCGCACGCTGCCGCCGGCCACGACCACGCGCTCGGTCCGGGCTGAGGTCCAGGCGCGCACCCCGAGGCCGGCGAGACCGCGCGCGACGACGCCGCCCGCCGCACGGTCGAGCTGGCGGTCCATCACGCTCGCGCCGCCGTGCACGAGGCTCACGGCGACGCCGCGACGCGCGAGCCCGCACGCGACCTCGAGGCCGAGGACGCCCGCCCCCACGACGACGGCGTGCCGCGCGTCGAGCGACCTCGCGACGATCGCGCGTGCGTCGTCGAGCGTCCGCAGGACGTGTGCGCCGCGCGGCAGGCCGCCGGGCAGGCCGGTGAGGCCGGGCACCTCGGGGACGCGCGCGGCGGCGCCCGTCGCGAGCACGACGACGTCGTACGGGTAGGTGCCCTCGCCCGTGACGACTCGGCGCGCCGCCCGGTCGACCGCGAGGGCCTCGGTACCGCGCCGGACCGTCACGCGAGGGTCGTCCGTGGCGGGCAGGGCGATCGTCGCGACGTCGGCCCGGCCCGCGACGACCTCGCTGAGCAGCACGCGGTTGTACGGCTCGTGCTCCTCCGCGCCGAGCACGGTGACCTCGACGTCGGCGGACCCCCCGCACCGTGCCGCGAGGTCGCCCGCGAACCGCGACCCGACCATGCCGTGACCGACCACGACGACGCGCGTCATCCCCCGACCTCCTGGAGCGCGGGGGCGCGTCGCACGTCCACGGCGCAGACCTTGAACTCCGGCATCCCGGAGACGGGGTCGGTCGCGTCGGTCGTCACGCGGTTGACGCTGCCCTCGCCGCCCCAGTGGAAGGGCATGAAGACCGTGTCCGGCCGGACGCGGTCCGTCCACCGCACGACCGCCTCGATCGCGCCGCGCGCGGTCGTGAGGCGCGCCCGGTCTCCGTCGTCGATGCCGAGGCGCGTGCCCAGGACCGGGTGGACCTCGACGAACGGCTCCGGGACGAGTCGGTCGAGCTCCGGCACGCGCCGGGTCTGCGCGCCCGACTGGTAGTGCTGGAGCACGCGGCCCGTGACGAGGTAGAGCGGCGCGTCGGGCCGCACGTCGTCGCTCGGGCCCGTGTGGTCGACCGCGACCAGGCGGGCACGACCGTCCGGCGTCGGGAACCGGTCGAGGAACATCCGCGGGGTGCCCGGGTGGTCGGGGGACGGCACCGGCCAGTGCAGGCCCGGGCCGCCGTCCGCCTCGTCCGCGTCGAGGCGCGCGTGGCTGAGCCCGGCGTAGTCCGCGACGCCGCCCGCGGACGCGCGCGCGAGCTCGTCGAAGACGACGGCCGGGTCGGTCGGGAAGGAGACCGGCGATCCCAGCCGACGCGCGAGCTCCGCCAGGATCCACAGCTCCGACCGTGCGTCGCCCGGCGCGTCGACCGCGCGGCGCCGTCGGATCACGCGTCCCTCGAGCGACGTCATGGTGCCCTCCTCCTCGGCCCACTGCGTCACGGGCAGCACGACGTCCGCGAGCAGCGCCGTCTCCGACGGCACGAGGTCGCACACGACGAGCAGGTCGAGCGCGCGCAGGTTCGCCGCGACCCGGTCCGCGTCCGGGGCGCTGACCACGACGTTCGACCCGTGCACGAGCAAGGCGCGCGGGCGCCCGTCCTCGGCGTAGGTCGTGGTCGCACCGCCCGGTCCGGGCCGCGCGCCGAGAGACCGCAGGAGCTCGACGGCGGGCATCCCAGGACCGGGGAGCGTCGCCGGGTCGACGCCCCACACCGCGGCGACGTGCGCGCGGGCCCCTGGGTCGTCGATCCTGCGGTACCCGGGGAGCTGGTCCGCCTTCTGCCCGTGCTCGCGTCCGCCCTGCCCGTTCCCCTGGCCGGTGATCGCGCCGTACCCCGACCCCACCCGGCCGGGCAGGCCGAGGGCGAGCGCGAGGTCGATCGCCGCGGTCACGGTCGCCGTACCCTGCGCGGACTGCTCGACGCCGCGGCCCGTGAGCACGTACGCACCCGCACCCCCGTGGACGGGCGACGCCGCCGCGAGCAGCCGGGCGACGTGCCGCAGCCGTCCCGCCGGCACCCCGCACACCGTCTCCGCGCGCTCGGGCCACCACCCGGCGACGGACCGGCGGACGTCGTCGAACCCGGTCGTGCGCGCGTCGAGGTAGGCCGTGTCCGCGAGCCCCTCCGCGACCACGACGTGCAGCAGCGCGAGCAGCACCACGAGGTCGGTGCCCGGGACCGGCTGCAGGTGCACCCCCTGCCCGACGGCGTCCCCCGCCTCCCCCGTGAGCGCCGCCGTCGCGCTGCGGCGCGGGTCCACGACGACGAGCCCGCCCCGTGCCCGCACGCCGGCGAGGTGCTGGACGGACGGCGGCATCGTCTCGGCGACGTTCGACCCGAGCAGCAGCACGGCGTCCGCGCCGCCGAGGTCGGCGAGCGGGAACGGGAGCCCGCGGTCGGCGCCGAACGCGCGGTTCGCCCCCGCCGCGGCGGACGCCATGCAGAACCGCCCGTTGTAGTCGATGTTCGCGGTCCGCAGCACCGTGCGCGCGAACTTCCCGAGCGCGTACGCCTTCTCGTTCGTCAGGCCGCCGCCCCCGAACACCGCGACGGCGTCGCGGCCGTGCGCGGCCTGGACCCGCTCGATCCCGGCCGCGACCACGTCGAGGGCCTCGTCCCACGGGGCGGGGCGGAGCTCGCCGTCGGGCCCGCGCAGGAGCGGGCTCGTCAACCGGTCGGGTGCGCGCAGGACCGTGGCGCTCGTCCAGCCCTTCTGGCACAGCCCACCCCGGTTGGTCGGGAAGTCGCGCGGGGCGACCGCGACCGGCAGCGGGCCGCGCGCGGGGGTGAGCGTCATGCCGCACTGGAGCGCGCAGTAGGGGCAGTGGGTGTCCACGCTCAGATCCCGGCCGCCGCGAGGGCCGAGCCCTTGCGCAGGTAGACCGCCCACGCGACGACCGCCATCACCGCGTACATCCCCACGAACGTCCACAGGGCGGGGACGAGCGAGCCCGAGAGGCTCGTCGACGCGGCGAACCCGCGCGGGATGAGGAACCCGCCGAACGCGCCGACGGCGCCCGCGATCCCGATGCACCCGGCCGCGGCCTGGCGGGCGCGGACCGGGGCTGCGGCCAGAGCCGCGGGGTCGCTCGCCGTCGGGCCGTCGAGGTCGTGGGCCGCGCTCGCCTGGAAGACGGCCGGGATCATCCGGTAGGTCGACCCGTTCCCGACGCCCGTCGCGACGAACAGGACGAGGAACGACGCGAAGAAGAGGCCGAAGCTGTGCGTCTCCAGCGCCCGGATCGCTCCGACCGCGCCGAGCGCCATGACCCCGTACGACGCGATCGTCACGCGCGCGCCGCCCAGGCGGTCCGCGACGATGCCGCCCAGCGGCCGGGACACCGAGCCGACCAGCGCGCCGAGGAACGCGATCGAGAGCGTGACCTCGGGGAACTGGCCCGCGAGGAGCGTCGGGAACGCACCGGCGTAGCCGATGAACGACCCGAACGTCCCGATGTAGAGGAACGAGATGATCCACGTGTGCCGGTTCCGCGTCGCGACGGCGAACGACCGCGGGTCCGCCTTCGCCGTGGCGAGGTTGTCCATGAACCGCCACGCGAGGAACGCCGCGAGCAGGATGAACGGGATCATCATGAGGCCCGCACGCTCGAGCGCGACACCCGCCCCGGCGACGATGACGAGCGGCACCGCGAGCTGCACGACCGCCGTCCCCAGGTTGCCGCCCGCGGCGTTGAGGCCCAGCGCCTTGCCCTTCTCCCGCTCCGGGTAGAAGAACGAGATGTTCGCCATCGAGGACGCGAAGTTGCCGCCGCCGAAGCCGGCGAGCGCCGCGACGGCCAGCATCACGCCGAACGACGTGCCGGGGTCCTGCACGACGACCGCGAGCGCCGCCGTCGGGAGCAGCAGGAGGAGGGCGGACACGACCGTCCAGTTGCGCCCGCCGAACAGGGGCACGGCGAACGTGTAGGGGATGCGCAGCGTCGCGCCGACGAGGCTCGGCACGGCGATGAGCCAGAACTGCTGGTCCACGGTGAAGGTGAACCCGGCGGCGGGGAGCTGCGGCACGACGATCGACCACAGCGCCCAGACCGCGAAGCCGAGAAACTCCGCGAACACCGAGATCCCCAGGTTGCGGGAAGCGACCCGGCGGCCGCCGTCGCGCCAGAACGTCGGGTCCTCCGGGTCCCAGCGGTCGATCCACCGCCCGGAGCGGCGGTGCGGCGCCCTCGGTGGTGCCGGGGCGAGTCCCGGGGCGGGCGGCGTCGCGGGCACGACGCCGGACGGGCGGGCTGCGGACTGCTCACCCTCGTGGGTGGTGGGGCTCGTGGGCGCGGACATGGCGGCTCCTTCAGCAGGTCCCGGTCAGTGACCAGGACGCTAGGAACGCCGTGTTTCCCCCGCGCGCGACCCCCGTTAAGGCCGTGTGAGGTCTTCCGCACACCCGCTCGGCGGGCGCTGTGAGCGGCCGTCCGTGCGGTCGCCGTCAGCCCTCGACGCCGGTCGCCTCGTGGGACGAGCCCACCGGCTTGGACTCGGGCGACCCGCGCTCGCGCAGGTAGATCGCGAGCACGACCATGCTGAGGACGGCCAGCATCTCGGACTGCCAGTTCTGGAACGTGCGGCTCCAGAAGTCCGGCATGGACAGGTACTCCGTCCACGGCACGGGGTCCTGGAGGTCGCGCAGCTGCTCCTCGCTGAACGCGACCGCACCCGCCGCCGACTGCGCGGCCCACGACCCGAGGAAGATCGCGCCCATGACGAGCGACAGGGAGCGCGAGTAGACGGCGAGCCGCCAGCCCCGGGCGCGGGCCCACGCCGGGGAGTCGGCGGTCGCGTGCTCGCCGACCTTCTGGTCCTCGTCGGACTCGCGGCCCGCCTGGTCGAGCCTCTTCGACTCGGGCGAGCCCCGCTGCACGAACCACACCGTCGCGGTGATGAAGAGGAGGAACTGCAGGTACTCGGACTGCCAGTTCTCCGTGACGTCGACCCAGAACGCCGACGACAGCACGTACTGGCCGAACGTCACCGGGTCGAGGCCCGCCGCCCGCTGGTCGGTGTTGAAGACGGCGACGCCGCTCACGGCCTGCGCGACGAGCGACGCGAGGAACGCGAGCGCGAAGAAGAGGCTCAGCGAGCTCGCGCGCAGGCCACCGAGGACGCCGCCCGTCCCGCTGCCGGCGCTCATCGGTGCACCGCCGCCAGCACGAACGTGACCGCGAGGCCCGCGACGACGAGCACGAGCGTGGCCCAGAACATCAGCCGTGGGACCCTCATGCCTCCACCTCGCAGTCGTAGGGGCGGTCGTCGCGGGGCGTGCAGCCCGCCGCGGTGACCACCCACGCGTCACCGGAGAGCGCGAGGAAGACGGTGTCGGTCGCCGTCACGACCTGCGCCTGACGTCCCGCGACGTGGACGTCCTCGACGACGACGGCGGGTCCGGCCGCGGCCAGCCCGGCGAGCGGGCCGTCCGGCGCGGTGACGACGTCCGCGCACGGCTCGCCCTCGTCGGCGGCGAGCGCGTCGGCGGCGTCGGGCAGGATCAGGGCGCACGCCGCGTCACCGTCCCCCGTGGCGAGCGCGCCCGCGAGGTCCTCGACGACGTCCCGCGCCTCCGCCGCGCCGGGTCCCGCGCACCCCGCGAGCGTGGCGGTCACGAGCGCGAGGGCCGCGAGCCCGACGCCCGGACCCGTCCGTGACCGCCGACCAGCACTCCCGAGCACACGACCCTCCCGTGGCGACGCCACGCCGACCGTGTCGCCGGCGCTGAGCCTCATGCTCGCGGTTCTGGGTGCGCTCGCAAGCAGTGGCCCAGGCACGGTTCGGCACGGGGCGCGCCCGCTCGGCACCTCGAGGTGCCGAGCGGCGCAACGAGTGCCGACGCGCGTCCCGCGCGCCGACGGGTGGGCTCAGCCCCAGACGAGACCGCGCGCCGGGTCCTCGAGGATCCGCGCGACGTCGGCCAGCACGCGCGCGCCGAGCTCGCCGTCGACGAGGCGGTGGTCGAAGCTCAGCGCGAGCTGCGTGACCCAGCGCTTGCGGATCTTCCCCTTGTGGACCCAGGGCTGCTCGCGGATCGCGCCGAACGCGAGGATCGCGGCCTCGCCGGGGTTGAGGATGGGCGTGCCCGTGTCGATGCCGAACACCCCGACGTTGGTGATCGTGATCGTGCCGTCGGACATGTCGGTGGGCGACGTGCGCCCGGCCCGCGCGGTCGCGGTGAGGTCCGCGATCCCGCCGGCGAGGCCGTGCAGGTCGAGGCGGTGCGCGTCCTTGATGTTCGGCACGACGAGCCCGCGCGGCGTCGCCGCCGCGATCCCCAGGTTCACGTAGTGCTTGTAGACGATCTCCTGCGCGGCGTCGTCCCAGCTCGCGTTGATCTCCGGGTGGCGGCGCACCGCGAGGAGCAGCGCCTTGGCGGTGACGAGCAGGGGCGTGACGCGCACGTCCGCGAACTCGCGGTCCTCCCGCAGGGTGCGGACGAGCTTCATGGTGCGCGTGACGTCGACCGTGTGGAAGACCGTCACGTGGGGGGCGGTGAACGCGCTCGTGACCATCGCCTCGGCCGTGCGCTTGCGCACCGACTTCACGGGCACGCGCGTCTGGCGGCCGTCGGCCGTGACGGCGCCCGTCGCGAGCCACGGCTGGTCGTCGTCGGCGTACGTCGCGAGCGGCTGCGCCTTCGCCTGCTCGTGGTAGGCCTGCACGTCCTCGCGCGTGACGATCCCGCCTGGGCCGGTGCCCGCGACGCTCGCCAGGTCGACGCCCAGGTCCTTCGCGAGCTTGCGCACCGGCGGCTTGGCCAGCACCGGCAGGGTCGCGTGCCCGACGGCGGCCGGCGCGCTCGCCCGCGGGGCGGGGGTGGGCGCCGGGGCCGACGCCGCGATGCTCGCCGCCGGGGCCGTCCGGTCCGGGGCCGCCGGGCCGGGGCGGTCGGTCGCGGGTGCTGCGGCGGTGGGCTCGGCCGCGGGCGCTGCGGCGGCGGGCTCGGCCGCGCGGCGGCGCCGTCGGGCCGTACCCGGCTCGACGGTGCCGTACCCGACGAGCACCGAGCCGGAGCCCTCGCTCGCAGCGGGCGTCGCGTCACCGGTGCCGGCCTGCGGCGACGCGGCCGCTGCGGGCGCGTCCGCGCCGTCGGGCACGACGCCGGCCGGTGCGGTCGGCGCCGGGGCGGTGCCGCCCGGGTCCGTGTCCACGACGATGATCGGCACGCCGACCTCGACCGTCGTGCCCTCGGGCGTGAGGATCTCCGTGACGACGCCCGTGTACGGCGACGGCAGCTCGACGAGCGACTTCGCCGTCTCGATCTCGACGATCGTCTGGTTGACCGTGACGGCGTCGCCGACGGCGACGTGCCAGTGCACGATCTCGGCCTCGGTGAGGCCCTCGCCCGCGTCGGGGAGGTTGAACTTCTCGAAAGTGGGCACTGCGTGGTCCTCCTGGTGGTCCCGGTCGGCGCTGTCGAGGTCGCGGCGGACGCGCGTCAGAACGCGAACGCGCGGTCGACGGCGTCGAGCACGCGGTCGAGGCTCGGCAGGTAGTCGTGCTCGATCTTCGCGACGGGGTACGGCGTGTGGAAGCCGCCGACGCGCAGCACGGGCGCCTCGAGCGAGTAGAAGCACTCCTCGGTCACGCGGGCCGCGACCTCGGCGCCCGAGCCGAGGTAGGTCGGGGCCTCGTGCACGACGACGCAGCGTCCCGTCCGGCGGACGGACTCGACGACGGTCGCGGTGTCGAGCGGCGAGATGCTGCGCAGGTCCACGACCTCGATGCTGCGGCCCTCCTGCTCGGCCGCCGCGGCGACGCGGAGCGCGGTCGCTACGGTCGGCCCGTAGGCGACGAGCGTGAGGTCCGTGCCGGGGCGGACGACGCGCGCCCGGTCGAGCACGGTCGCGCCCTCGCCGCGGCCCGCGACGTCGACCGGCCCCTTCTCCCAGTAGCGGCCCTTGGGCTCGAAGAAGAGCACCGGGTCCGGCGAGGCGACGGCCTCCTGGATCATCGTGTACGCGTCCTGCGGCGTGGACGGCGACACGACGCGCAGGCCGGCCGTGTGCGCGAACAGCGCCTCGGGGCTCTCGCTGTGGTGCTCGACCGCCCCGATCCCGCCGCCGTACGGCACGCGGATCACGACGGGCACCTGGAGCTTCCCGCCCGAGCGGTAGCCCATCTTCGCGAGCTGCGTCGTGATCTGGTCGTACGCGGGGAAGATGAACCCGTCGAACTGGATCTCGCACACCGGCCGGTAGCCGCGCAGCGCGAGACCGATCGCGGTGCCGAGGATGCCGGACTCCGCGAGCGGCGTGTCGACGACGCGGTCCTCGCCGAAGTCCTTCTGCAGGCCGTCCGTCACGCGGAAGACGCCGCCGAGCGCGCCGATGTCCTCGCCCATGAGCAGGACCTTGGGGTCGCTCTCCAGCGACCGGCGCAGCCCCTCGTTGATGGCGCGGGCCAGGGTCAGGGTCTTGCTGTCGCTCATCGCGCCACCTCCGCGGTCGGCTCCTCGAAGGACTGCTGGTAGTCGGCGAACCACGCCTTCTCGCGCTCGACCACGGCGTTCGGGGTCGCGTAGACGTGGTCGAACATGCTCGCCGGGTCCGGTGCGGCGAGCGCGCGGACCTCCTCGCGCAGCCGCTCGCCCAGCGCGTCGGCCTCGGCGGCCAGGTCGGCGGCGAACGCGTCGTCCCACGCGTCCTCGGCGCGGAGCAGGTTCTCGAGCCGGTCGATCGGGTCCCGGCGGCGCCAGTAGTCCTCCTGGGCGCGCGACCGGTACTTCGTCGGGTCGTCGGACGTCGTGTGCGCGCCCATGCGGTAGGTGAACGCCTCGACGAACGTCGGGCCGCCGCCGGAGCGGGCGCGCTCGAGCGCCTCCGCGGTCACGGCGTAGCACGCGAGCACGTCGTTGCCGTCGACCCGCACGCTGGGGATGCCGAACCCGCCGCCGCGGCGGTAGAGCGGCACGCGGGTCTGCCGGGTCGTCGGCTCCGAGATCGCCCACTGGTTGTTCTGGCAGAAGAAGACGACCGGCGCGTTGTTCACGGCCGCGAAGACGAGCGCCTCGTTCACGTCGCCCTGCGACGTCGCGCCGTCGCCGAAGTACGTGACGACGGCCGCGTCGCGCTCCGGGTCGCCCGACCCGACGAGGCCGTCACGCTGGACGCCCATGGCGTACCCCGTCGCGTGCAGCGCGTGCGACCCGATGACGAGCGTGTACAGGTGGACGTTGTGCGCCGTCGGGTCCCACCCGCCGTGGTCCACGCCGCGGAAGAGGCGCAGGCGCGCCGTCGGGTCGATGCCGCGCACGTGCGAGACGCCGTGCTCGCGGTACGACGGGAAGACGTAGTCCTGGGGGGCGAGCGCGCGGCCCGAGCCGATCTGCGCGGCCTCCTGGCCCTTCGCCTGCGCGAACAGGCCGAGCTCGCCCTGGCGCTGGAGCGACGTCGCCTCGTCGTCGAAGCGGCGCGTGAGCACCATGTCGCGGTAGAGCCCGCGCAGCGCCGCGGCGTCGAGGTGGGCGACGCGCTCGCGGTAGCCGTCGGTCTCCGGGGTCGTGACGCGGGCGCCCGCAGGTGTCACGAGCTGGAGCAGGGGTGCGTCGTCGGGACCGCCCGCGACGTCGGGGAGGTCGGGGTGCGTGCTCGCAGCGTCCCGCACGCCGGTTCTCGCGTCGTTCTCGGTCACGCGACTCTCCTTCGGTGCGGCCCGACCGTGCGGCCGGCCCGCTCGGGGGCAGGAGGCGCCCGATAGAGGGCGCCGTCGGAACCTACGTCTCCGTAGCCTACGCAAGCGTAGGCTACGACCCCGTAGGTAGCGCCTCCGACGTGTCGCCCAACGTCCGTCACGACCGGCTGTAGAGAACCTCCAATCTCCACCGGCGCACCCCCGGTACCAGGAGGGCTGCCCCTACCGCGGGTAGACGCCGCCCGAGCGCAGCGCGTCGCGCTCGCGCAGGACCGGCCAGCGCGAGAACGCGAACACGAGGAACATGACGACGTTGAGGATCGGCACGAGGCCCACGAGCACCCACCAGCCGGAGTAGCCGGCCTTCTGGATGATCCGGACGTAGGCGATGAAGAAGATCACCGCCACCGCGATGTAGACGACCAGGGCCGCGCCCCCGAAGAGCCAGCCGTAGTCGTCGACGAACTGGTCGTACTCCTGGTTGTCCATGCCGCGAGTCTTCTCGCGTGACCAGGGCCCGGCAACCGCGCCGCCGTCGCCCGCCCGCTACGGCGTGCCGTCGTCGTCCGCGCCGACGAGCGCGCGGGCCACGTGCTGGGTCGAGACGCCGAGTTCGAGGACGGTGTCGCAGGCCTGCTCGACGCGCGGGTTGTGCGTCGCGACGACCACGGCACGCCCCTCGTCCGCGAGCTCGCGCAGGAGGCCGACGATCGCGTCGGCGTTCCCCTCGTCGAGCGCCCCCGTGGGCTCGTCGGCGAGCACGACGCGCGGCCGCTTGAGGAGCAGCCGCGCCACGGCGACGCGCTGCTGCTCGCCGCCCGACAGCTCGTAGACGGCCGCGCGCTCGTAGCCGCCGAGCCCCACGCGCTCGAGCACCTCCTCGCGCCGGCGCGCGCGGTCCGCCCGCCGGACGCCCCGGCTCACGAACGCGACGTCGAGGTTCGCCGCGACCGTCGCGTTGTCGATGAGCGCGTAGTTCTGGAACAGGTACCCGAGCTCGTCCCGTCGGAACAGGCGTCGCCCGTGCGGGCTCAGCGCGGTGACGTCGCGGCCGTCCACGAACAGCGTCCCCGCGTCCAGCCGGTCGAGCAGGCCCACGCAGTTGAGCAGCGTCGTCTTCCCCGAGCCGCTCGACCCCACGAGGCCCGCCATCGAGCCCGCCTCCACGCTCAGCGTGAGGCCCGTCCAGACCGTCCGCGCCCCGTAGAACTTGGCCGCACCCACGACCTCGATCATCGCCATCCCCCTTCGTTCAGCTGTCACTGGATCGCGTCCGCAGGAGCCGGCGCTGGGCCACCGCGAGCGCGGTCACCAGCAGGGCGGACGACACGAGGCACACCGCCACCGCGACGAGCGGCTCCGCTCCCCCGAGCAGCCGCGGTGCGGCGGCCGCGACGACGGCGCCGAGGGCCGGCGGCGTGCGCGGCGGGTTCGCCGCCACGTACGCGACGAGCAGCACCGCCGAGGCGGCCTCGGCGAGGAACGCCGCGCGGTACCGCGCGGCGAACGACCACCCCGCGATGTAGCGGACGAACACGCTCTGCGCGTACCGCCGCGTGTACGCGCTCGACACCACGACCGCGGTGAGGAGCACGACGCCGGCCGCCGCCGCGATGTTCGCGAGCCCGAGCCGGAAGCTCCGGACGAGCTTCTGGTACTCCTCGGCCGCGGCGTCGGCGATCGGCGTGACCGACAGGACGTAGTCGCGGATGCCCGCCGCGCGGCTCTCCTCCAGCACGTACGCCGGGTCGAGGAAGACGACGTCCCCCGTCGAGGTGTACGCGCCGTACCCGTCGGCGCTCACGACCTCCGAGGCCGGGTCCACGACGAGCACGACCGGCTCGTCCACGAGCGGCGACGCGCTCGGGTCCGCCGCGTTGCCGTAGTCGAACAGCGTGCTGCCCTCGGCGAGCGGCGCACCGCGCTCGACGGCGCACGTCGCACCGAAGTAGTCCGCCCACGAGCCGACGGCGGCCACGACGTCGTCCTGCTGGTCCGCCCGCAGCGTGGCGGGCAGATGGATCGTGAGGCACGACCCCGGCGCCGAGGCGAGCCGCGACCCGGCCGCGTCGCGGACGTCCTGCTCCTTCAGGTACGAGGGGCTGACGAGGAGGACCGGCTGGTCCTCGGGGGCGACGGTCACCGTGCCGAACGCCGAGACGGGCTGCCGCGCGGCGAGCACCGCCTCGCGGTCGTCGAGGGCCCGCACGACGACCTCGCCGAGGCGCTGCGCGAACTCGCCCGCCCGGGCCTGGTCGTCGCCGCCCACGCCCACGGAGCTCGCGCCGCCCGCGCTCTGCCAGGCGGAGCGGGCGGCCTGCTGGCCCGCGATGAGCTGGCCCGCGTGCACGGCGGAGAAGATCGACGCGACGAGGATGACGAGGGCGCAGAACCGCACGCCGAACGCGGCGGGGACGACCCAGGCCCCGACGGACTCGCCCTTGATCGCGGCCGCGAGCGGGATGCGCTGCGCGGCGGCCGTCGAGACGGCGTGGGCGGTCACGGTGACGAGCAGCAGCCCGGCGAGGACGGCGCCGGCCAGGCCGAGGAACGTCGTCGCCTGCGCGAACCCGTTGTAGGCGCCGAGCACGATCGCGCACACGACGGCAGCACCACCCAGGTGGAGGGCGAGGCGTCGGCCGATCGGGGCGAGGTCGCGCCGCAGGATGCTGGAGAACGGCGCGCCCTGGAGGCGCTGGACCGCGTACGCCCGGGCGTTGAGGAGCGCGCCGCACCCCGCGAGGAGCACGACGGCGACCGCCGCGATGGCGTAGCCCGCCGGGATCGGCGTGCCCGCGAGGTAGCGGTGCCACGAGAGGATCGTCGGGTAGGAGTCGGCCGACGCCGTCACCCCGGCCTCCCGCAGCGCGGCGGCCAGCGCCTCGGCCTCCGCCGTGCCGCACGAGAGCCCGTAGGAGCCCACCGGGCTCGTGGCCCCGAGCTCGGCACCGGGGTGCACCTGCGTGGTGACGCCGCGGCTGAAGTCGGCGACGCCGTGGTCGAGCCACCGCCCGCCTGGGTCGGCCGAGCCGTCACCGAGGACCGAGAGGTGCCGCGTCGAGACGTCGGTGAGGTCGAAGGTCACCTTGGCGACGGTGCAGTCGCGGGAGGTCGCGAAGGTCGCGATCGTGCCGTACACCTCGGCGCTCGACGCGGTCGTGCCGAGGGAGTCGACGCGGAGCTGGGCGTCGAACCCGCGGACCGCGAACTCGCTGTACGCCTGCACCGTGAAGAAGGCGAGGAAGAGGCTGACGACCACCGCAAGGGCGTAGGCCAGGCTGAGGCTTCTGTTCGGCATGGAGGCTCCGCGCCGGACCGAGCAGGGGCGGCACGGCGCCGCCCCTGCCCTGCGTCCGTGCTACGCGCACGTGTGCCAGTAGGCGTGGTCCACGCGCATGGGCCAGTCCTTGGCGTGCACCTTCGCCCAGACCCCGGGCTTGATGTTGGTCACCCGGTAGAGCTTCCCGTTGTGCACCGACGCCCCGTGGCACTGGGTGTTGTGCAGGTAGTGCGAGTAGATCGCCCCGGAGCTGGTCCCGTAGTTCCAGATCCCGCCGCCCACGAGCTGCGAGCCGGCGAACGCCGCTGCGGGCGTCAGAGCCAGGACACCGGCGACCATCGCCGTCGTCAGTACTCGACCAAACTTCATATCTCCCCCTTCGGAAGTGATTGCTACGTAAAAGTAGCAATCCGGAGACGCGAGCACCAGGGGCTGGGACGATCTGGGGAAGTTCTGTTGCCGGAACGCCGGGGAGCGTCGAGGAGGGGCTACAGCCAGGTCGCGCTGACGCGCAGGAAGAGGTCGGTCGCCTCGGGCTCGCCCACGCTCACGCGCAGGCCCTCGCCCGCGAACGGGCGCACGATCGCGCCGGCGGCACGCGCCTCCTCGGCGCGCTGCGCCGTGCGGTCCCCCAGGTCGAACCACACGAAGTTCGCCTGCGACTCCGGCAGGGACCAGCCCTGGTCGCGCAGCCCTTCGACGAGGCGGGTGCGGTCCGCCACGAGTTGCTCGACCCGCTGCAGGAGCTCGTCCCGCGCCCCGAGCGACGCGATCGCGGCCCGCTGCGCGACGTGCGAGACCCCGAACGGCGTGGAGACGGCACGGATGCCCGCCGCGAGGCGCGGACGCCCGACGGCGTACCCGACGCGCAGGCCGGCGAGGCCGTACGCCTTGGAGAACGTGCGCAGCAGCACGACGTTCGGGTGCTGCGCGTACACCGCGAGGCCGTCGGGGGCCTCCGGGTCGCGCACGAACTCGAGGTACGCCTCGTCGAGCACCACGAGCACGTCCGACGGCACCGCCGCGAGGAACGTCTCGAGCTCGTCGCGGTGCACGGCCGGACCGGTCGGGTTGTTGGGCGTGCACACCATGACGACGCGCGTGCGCTCGGTGACCGCCGCAGCCATCGCGGGCAGGTCGAGGCGCCCACGGTGCTCCCCCGTCAGGAGCGGGACCCGCACCGACGTGCCGCCCGCGACCGCGACCGCGATGGGGTACGCCTCGAACGAGCGCCACGGGTAGACGACCTCGTCGCCCGGCTCGACGACCGCCTGGAGGACGTGCGCGAGCACCGCGACCGAGCCGTTGCCCACGACGACCTCGTCGGCCCCCACCCCGAGGTCCGCCGCGAGCGCCTCGGTGAGCTCGGTCGCGTACATGTCCGGGTAGCGGTTCGCGTCCGCCGCGGCGTCGGCGATCGCCGCCACGACCGAGGGCAGGGGCGGGTACGGGTTCTCGTTCGAGGAGAGCTTGAACGCCGCCGCACCCGGGGCGACGCGCGCCCCCGGGACGTAGGCCGGCAGGGCGGCGACGGCAGGACGCAGGGGGACGCGGGGTTCGTGGGCCACGGTCCTCGATCATGCCACCCGTGCACCGCGGTCCGTGGCGGACGACGGCGCGCCACGCGCGGCGCCCGTGCCGCACGACCGCCCGGATGGCAGGATGCCGGGTATGAGCTTCGTCGTCCGCGTCCTCATCACCGGTCTCGCGATCTGGCTCACGAGCCTGTTCATGGACGAGCACTTCCAGATCGTCGGCTCCGACACGGCCGGCGGCAAGGTCGTGATCGTCCTCGTCGTGGCGCTGCTCTACTCGCTCGTGAACGCGGTGATCAAGCCGATCGTGCAGGTCCTCTCGATCCCGCTCTACATCCTCACGCTGGGGCTGTTCTCGCTCGTCGTCAACGCGCTCATGCTCATGCTCACCGCGTGGATCACCGAGCAGACGGACTGGGGCATCCGCATCATCGGCGGGTTCTGGTGGGCGCTGCTCGCGGCCCTCATCATCGCCGTGATCAACTTCCTCGTCTCGGCCGTCGTGCCGAAGGCCCAGGACCGCTGACCCGAGCGCTCCGCCGCGCGCGCCGCCGCCCGTGCTCCCGACCGGCCCACCGGGGGACGGCGCCGGGCCGTCACCGCGCATCGTCCTCGCCACCACCCGTCCCGGCGCCCCCGAACGTCCCCGTGCCGCCGAGCGTGCCGGAGCCGCCCGTCGTCCCGGACCCGGCCGTCGCGCCGGAGCCGCCGGCCGTCCCGGACGTCCCCGGCGTGCCGAGGGACGGGCCCGGCGCCGTCACGACGCCGTCCGGTGCCTGCCACGGGGGCCACGGCGGCCTCGGCACCGCGAGCTCGCCGACGCAGAACGTCGTCTCGGGGTCCGGGACGAGACGTGCCTCGTAGACGAGCGGGTCCTCCGCCTCCCCGTCGAGCCAGTGCTCCACGTCGGCGAGGTGCTCCTCGAGGCCGCGGTCGCCCACCTCGACCGCGGCGTCGAGCACGTCCTGGTGGTAGCCGACGGAGTGCGGCACGTCGAGCGGCGGCCCGCCGCCGGGCGCGAAGACGGTACCGGTCACCGTCACGCGTTCAGGCGTCGCCGGGTTCGGCTTCCCGTCGAGGCCGGAGACCCCCTCCCCGCTCGTCTCGAGGTGCGTGGCGCGCACGCCGGGCGGGAGGCCGTGCCCCCCGACCGGTGACCCGGCGGTGACGACGTGGCGCACCTGGTAGGTCCCGACCGTCGCCGCCGCGATCGTGGCGGCGACCATGCCGCCCTGGCTGTGCCCGACGAGCACGACGTCGTCCTCGGGCTCGATGCCCGACTGGCCCATCGCGTCGAGCACCGCCCGCGCGCTGTCCGCCCGCGCGCGCTGGGACTCGTCGTCGGACATCAGGTCGTAGTTGGACGTCATGTTCCACACCGTCCGGAGGTTGCCGGGCTGGGTGCCCGGGATCGCGACGACCCACGTCGGCGTCCCGCCGTCCTTGACGATGCGCTGGACGCTCAGCACCGAGTCCGTGCTCCCGAGCGCCGCCACGGCGCCGAGTGCGGACCGCGTGTCCGTGGGGGTCGGCAGGTCGTAGGGCGCAGCGTCGACCCGCCGCACCTCCGGGTCGGGCAGGAACCGGTCGCGCAGCGGCTGGACGGACGCCCGCAGCACCGCCGCCGCGTTCCCGACCGTCGGCACGGCGTACCAGGCGCGGTCCGGGTCGAGCATGCCGATCGTGCGACCCAGCGCGCGGACGGTCGCGGGGTGCAGCGCCTCGCCCGTCGTGACGAGCCGGCCGAGAGCGGGTCCTCCGTGCAGCAGGGACTGCGCGAGCCCGGCGAGGCCCTGCGTGACGATCATCCCGAGCCCGGCGGCGCCCGCCCCCGCCAGCCCGTAGTGCCGTCCCGCCACGACCAGCGCGGTGTCGGACCACCCGGCGGCGGCCGCGGCGTCCGCGTCGTCGTACACCCGGACCGCCTGGTGCAGCCGCCCGGCGAGCCCGCGCAACCGCTGCTCCTCCTGCCCGGTGAGCAGGGCCGCCGCGTCGAGGTCGTCGAGGAGAGCCGCGCGCGCGGCCCGGACCTCCGCCGACCAGAACGGCGTCGTCGTCAGGTTCGCGCCTGCGGCCGACCCGAGCGGCTCGGCCGGGACGAGCCGCCCGGCGTACGCCGTCGGCGTGGCCGTCGTGACCTCCACCGCGTGCCGCGCGTCCCGCAGCGCCCCTGCCGCTCCCGCAAGGAGGTCCGCCCGGGCCGCGAGCACCGCGGCCTGCGCGACGACCCCCGCCGTCTCGACGACCGTCGGCTCCGTCCCGCCACGGATCACGACGGACGGACCGGGCGGCGACCCGCTCATCAGCCACCTCCCGCGGCGAGCCCCGCGGCCAGCCCCGCCCGCAGGCTCGTGACGTCGGCCTCCGCGAGCACGGTGAGCGCGTCCAGCCGCACGAGGCACGTGCCGAGCGTCTCGTCGAGTCGGAGCAGGGCTGCCCGACCCTCCGCCGTCGCGTCGTCGTACGCGTGCCGCGCCTGCCCGGCCCACGGGAGGTCGGGGGTCTCCAGGGCGGCGCCGGCGCGCGCGGCGTCGTCGGTCGCCGTGCGGACCTTGTCGCGGGCACGGGTGATCCCGAAGGGTGCGGCGAGGCACGGCGGTGGTGGCGGGGTCGGCATGGCGGCGACCGTACGGAGCCCCGCCGGCCGACGGCGCGGCAGGTCGCCAGGCTGTGGACCGAACCCTCGCGCCCGGACGCTGGGGACGGCCACGGGCCGCGCGACGGCTCCGTTGCCCGGACTGCGGGCGGCACCGACCGCCGTCGGGCACGCGTGGGAGAATCAGGGGCGTGCCCGAGAACCCTGCCGCAGCCGCCCCTGCCCGCGTGAGCCTCGCCGAGGTGACCCCGCCGATCGCGCTCGGCCCGCTCGACGGCCGCTACCGCGCCGCGGTCGCCCCGCTCGTCGACCACCTCAGCGAGGCCGCGCTCAACCGCGAGCGCATCCACGTCGAGGTCGAGTGGCTCATCACGCTGTGCAACGGCGTCCAGGCGGTCGACGAGAACGCGGTCCGCCCGGTCGTGCCCGGCGCGCCCCAGCTCTCCGACGCCGAGGTCGCCTACCTGCGCCGCATCCCCGCGACGTTCGGTGGCGACGAGATCGCCGAGCTCGCCGCGATCGAGCGCGAGACGGTGCACGACGTCAAGGCGGTCGAGTACTTCGTCAAGCGGCGCCTCGCCGCAGCGCCCGACACGCTGGGCCCCGACACGGTGCTGCCCGGCGTCGGCGAGCTCGTGCACTTCGCGTGCACGAGCGAGGACGTCAACAACCTGTCCTACGCGCTCATGGTGCGCGGCGCCGTCGAGCACGTGTGGCTGCCCGCCGCGACGGCGCTCGCCGACCAGCTCGCGGAGATGGCGCGCGAGCACGCCGACGTGCCGATGCTCTCCCGCACGCACGGCCAGCCCGCGACGCCGACGACGCTCGGCAAGGAGCTCGCCGTCCTCGCGCACCGGCTGCGCCGGCAGCTCCGCCGCGTCGGTGCGGCCGAGTACCTGGGCAAGCTCAACGGTGCGACGGGCACGTACGGCGCGCACTCCGTCGCCGTCCCGGGCGTGAACTGGCCGTCGGTCTCGAAGCACTTCGTCGAGGGTCTCGGTCTCACGTGGAACCCGCTGACGACGCAGATCGAGTCGCACGACTGGCAGGCCGAGCTGTACGCGGACGTCGCGCGGTTCAACCGGATCCTCCACAACCTCGCGACCGACGTGTGGACGTACATCTCGCTCGGGTTCTTCACGCAGATCCCCGTGCCGGGCGCGACCGGGTCGTCGACCATGCCGCACAAGGTCAACCCGATCCGGTTCGAGAACGCCGAGGCGAACCTCGAGATCTCGTCCGCGCTGCTCGACACGCTCGGCGCGACGCTCGTGACGTCGCGCCTCCAGCGCGACCTCACGGACTCGACGACGCAGCGCAACGTCGGCCCCGCGTTCGGCCACTCGCTCCTCGCGATCGACAACGTGCGCCGCGGCCTGAAGGCCCTCGCCGCGAACGCCGACCTCATGGCGGCGGACCTCGACGAGAACTGGGAGGTGCTCGGCGAGCCCATCCAGTCGGCGATGCGCGCGGCGTCGGTCGCGGGCGTCCCCGGCATGGAGAACCCGTACGAGCGCCTCAAGGACCTCACGCGCGGCCAGCGCGTCGACGCGGCGCGGCTCCGCGAGTTCGTCGCGGGCCTCGGCCTGCCCGACGACGTCGCGCAGCGCCTCGCGGACCTCACCCCCGCGACGTACACGGGCCTCGCCTCCCGCCTGGTCGAGACCTACCTGGACTGACCGGCCGGTGCCGAGCACGGGGTCGGCGACCGAATCCTCGGGATCTCGGTCGCCGACCCCGTTCTCGTCCGCACCCCGCGTCGTGCTCGACGGCGCCCGGGTCAGACGGCGGTCGGCTCGCCCGGGTGGGGGCCGCCCCGGCCCGGCATCCCACCCGTGGCCGCGAGCTGGGCACGGTGCGACGCGCGCACCTCGGCGAGCTCGTCGAGTCCCGGAACGCCGACGACCCCACTCTCGGCCCCTCCGCCAGGAACGCGTGGCGCAAACCTTCACAGACACGATGTTCTGTGAAACTATCTGCCACATACTCGACGACCCGGAGGATCAGCAATGACGCTCGACGGCTCCCCCACGTCTCCCGCCCCGGCTCCGGCCGGCGTCGGACGACGACAGTTCCTCACCCTCGCCACGGCGGGCGTCGCGGCGAGCACGCTCACCGTGACGGTCGGCTCGCTCACCCCGGCCGCCGCGCTCACCGCGCCCGGCGCGACCCACGCCGCACCGACCGCGGCCCCGGCGCCCCGCAAGCGCGAGCTGCGCGCGATGTGGATCTCGAGCGTCGTGAACATCGACTGGCCGTCGGCGTCCGGGCTCTCGGCGGAGCAGCAGCAGGCCGAGCTCCTCGGCTGGCTCGACGTCGCGCGCGACTTCCGTCTCAACGCCGTGTTCGTCCAGGTCCGCCCGACGGCCGACGCGTTCTGGCCCAGCCCCTACGAGCCGTGGTCGCAGTACCTCACGGGTGTGCAGGGCCGGGACCCCGGCTACGACCCCCTCGCGTTCGTCGTCGAGGAGTGCCACCGGCGCAACCTGGAGATCCACGCCTGGTACAACCCGTACCGCGTGTCGATGCAGGCCGACCCGGCGCGGCTCGTCCCCGAGCACCCCGCGCGGCAGCACCCGGAGTGGGTGTGGGCCTACGGGGGAAAGCTCTACTTCGACCCCGGCCTGCCCGCGGCGCAGGAGCACATCAAGAACGCGATCCTGCACAGCGTCGAGAACTACGACATCGACGGCGTGCACTTCGACGACTACTTCTACCCCTACGCCGTCGCGGGCGAGACGATCCCGGACGCCGCGACCTTCGCGACCCACGGCGCCGGCTTCGACCGGGTCGAGGACTGGCGGCGCCACAACGTCGACACGTTCGTGCAGTCCATCTCGCAGCGCATCAAGCAGGCGAAGCCGTGGGTCAAGTTCGGCATCAGCCCGTTCGGCATCTGGCGCAACGCCTCCACGGACCCGCGCGGCTCGCAGACGGGCGGCTCGCAGTCGTACGACATGCAGTTCGCCGACACGCGCAAGTGGGTCCTCGAGGGCTGGCTCGACTACATCAACCCGCAGATCTACTGGCAGCTGGGGCTCGCCGTCGCGGACTACGCGAAGCTCGTCCCGTGGTGGGCCGACGTCGCCGCACAGTCCGGCACGCACCTGTACATCGGGGAGGCGCTGTACAAGGTGACGTCGGGCGTCTTCACCGACCCGGCCGAGCTGTCGAACCACCTGACGTTCTGCCAGGAGCAGGAGCACCCGGTGCACGGCAACGTCTACTTCTCGGCCAAGCACGTCCCGGCCGACCCGCAGGGCTCGATGACGCGCGTGCGCGACGACCACTACCGGAACCCGGCGCTCGTCCCGGCCATGCCGCACCTCCCGGGCACGAAGGTCCGCACGCCCGTGCTCGCGTGGGCCGGCTGGCGCGACGACGGCGTCCGCGTGCACTGGACCGACGCCGGCGGCCGCCGGTTCGCGGCGACGTCGTTCGCGATCTACCGTGCCGACGGGTGGGTGCAGCACGTGGACACCGAGAACCCGGCGAACCTCGTCGCGACGCAGCGGGCCGAGGGCCGGGTGGTCCAGGACTTCCTCGACCCGACCGCCGTCCGCGGGCGCCGGTACACGTACGCCGTGACCGCGCTCGACCGCGTCTGGAACGAGTCCGCACCGAGCAGGGTCCGCTGGTCGGTGTGACGATCGTCGTGCCGGGCCTCGGCCCGGCACGATCGCCCTTCGCCGGAACTGGGGCCGCGCGAGGGGCAGGCCCGACGGCGCGTGGTTCGCTGGGTGCGCCACGCGCCGTCGGGGTTTTCCGTCCGCCCCGACGTGGGTGCCGGGTGGCACAGTGGGACGCGTGAGCACGCCCGACCTGCGCCCCGCCGGCCCCTCGACCGCCGGAGCGTCGGCCCCGCCGTCCGACCTCCCGCCCCTGCGCACCGTCGGCTGGGTGAACGTCCGTGACGGACGCCTGCTCGCGGTGCGGACGACCGGGAAGGACCGCTTCTTCATGCCGGGCGGCAAGGTCGAGCCCGGCGAGACGGACACCGAGGCGCTGGTGCGCGAGATCCACGAGGAGCTCGGCGTGCGCCTGGACCCGGAGACGGTCCGGCCCGCGTTCGTCGCCGAGGCCCCGGGGCACGGGCTGGGCGGGCGCGTCGTGCGGATGCACTGCCTGTACGCCGAGCCGCTGCCCGGGTCCCCCGAGCCGGCACCGAACGCCGAGATCGCCGAGCTCGCGTGGCTCACGCCGGCGGACGCGGACCGCGTCCCGCCCGCCGGCCGCATCGTCCTCGAACGCCTCGCGGACGTGCTCTCGGCCTGACCGCGCGCCCGCAGGCAGGCCGCTCGGACGTGGTATGGGGACCTCGCCCCATGGGCACCCCGAGACGCGGGGGCGCCCGTCCACGTACGCTCCGGAAGCACGATCCGCCGCGACAGAGGGACGACCATGGGGTTCTACGGTGCCGACATCGGCGAGCTGCGCAGGCTCGCGCAGAGCCTGACGACGGCGTCGGAGTCGCTCGAGACGACGCGCGGCGGCCTCCAGTCCACCGTCAGCGGGGCCCGCTGGGCCGGGCCCGACGGCGACGAGCTGCGCGGCCGCTGGACCTCCGAGCTCGGCCCCGCGCTCGCCGCGGCCGCGGCGACGCTGCGCGACGCGGCCGACAAGGTGCGCACGAACGCCGACCAGCAGGAGAGCGCCAGCTCCGACGGCACGGGCGGTGGCGCCGGCGGGGATGCCGGCGGGTCGGGCGGGTCCGGGTCGGGGTCCGGCGGCTCGGGCTCCGGAGGGTCGGGCGACGGCGGCTCGGGCGAGAGCGGCGACGGCCCCGGCGGCCCGACGGTCTCGGTGAAGGGCAGCCAGAGCGGCGGCTCCGACAACGGCGGCCTCGGGAGCCCCGCGACGGAGGGCACGGAGTCGAAGGTCGGCTTCGGCGTCTCCCACGACCCGGACAGCGGCGAGACGACGTACTCCGGCAGCGGGTCGCTCGCCGACTGGTTCAAGACGACCGACGGCTCCAAGGTCTCGTTCGGCGTCAACGGCGGCGCCGAGTACACGGTCGGGGAGAAGTCGGAGGACGGCTTCACCACCTACACGTCGAAGTCGGACGTCTCGATCGGCGTCGAGGGCGGCGTCTCGAAGGGCGGCACGGGCGTCAGCGGCGGGTACACGACCGGCGTCACGTCCGAGTACACCCTGAAGATGCCCGACGGCACCGACGTCGACCCCGGGTCCGTCAACCCGTTCGACCCGCGGAGCATGCCGGTCGGCTCGTCCGTGACGATGGACGGCGGGAGCTACTCCAAGACCGAGCTCGACGCCGCGTTCCGGCACATCGCGCTGGAGTCGTCCGTCAAGGACTCCGAGGGCGTGAGCAGCCTCATCGAGCGCACGGGCGACGACACGGTCCGCGTCACCGCGGGCCCGACGGAGGCGATCGCGAACCATGCGGGCCTCGGCCTCGACTTCGACGCGGTCAAGGTCATGCTCGGCAACACGACGTCGCTCGACGGCGCGTCCCTGCGCAGCGCCGAGTTCGATCTGTCCACGCCCGAGGGCCAGGCCGCCTACGACACCTACCTCGTCACCGGCGAGATCCCCGGCGACCCGTCGACCGGGATCTCCGGCACGACGACCATCGAGCGCGTCAACTACGACTCGACGTCGACCGTCGGCTTCGACACGCCCGTCGGCGGGGCCGAGTGGCAGCTCGGCCAGAACACGGGCTCGCTCGTCGCGACGACCTACCCCGACGGCAGCACCGAGCAGCTCATGACCGCGACGTACGGCGACCGGGGCGACTTCCGCCTGTCGCAGTCGTTCGACGCGTCCGGCACGGAGGACCTGTCGGCGCGCACGTACTCGTTCGACGTCACGGCCGACGACATGTCGTCGCAGTACTTCAACACGCGCGACTTCTCCGGCTTCTCGCCGTCCGGCGAGGTGTCACCCGGCCAGCAGGTGACGATGACGCTCACCGAGTCGCAGATGAACCGCCTGGCCGACAGCGTGCGGACCGCCGTCGAGAACGACGCCCTCGGCATGCAGACGCGGGCGATCGTCACCGACTACGACATGAAGCCGCTCTCGGACCCGTACCAGCTCGCCACGAGCCTCGCCCGGGCGGCCGACTCCGACCTGGACCTCGTCATGATGATCAGCGAGATCAACGCCGCGGGCGACGGCTCGGTCACCGACCGGTCCGCCGCCCGGTTCCCCGGCACGGTGACGCTGGGGAACTGACGCCGCGCCTCCGGAGGGGCGCGGCGCGGAGATCGGCTCAGCGGGGCTTCTGCGCCGAGAGGTACGCGGTGGAGACGAAGCCCGTCCTGCCCCCGGCGGTCACCTTGAGCCACCCCTTCGAGGCGGTGCCCACGTGCGTCACCACGGTGCCGCGCCCGAGCCGCGCGACGACCTTGGACGAGGTCGACGCCGACGCCCGCAGATTGAGGCTCGAGGCGGTGACGTACGACGTCCCGGCCTGGGGCGTCACCGGGGCAGGGGTCGGCGTCGCGGGCGCCGACGGGGCGCCCGTCGAGGTGTACTGGGCGGACACCCAGCCGGTCCGGCCGTTCGCGGTGACCTTGAGCCAGCCGCCCGACGTGGTCACGACGGAGAGCGTCGTGCCCTTCGGGAGCCGTGCGACCACGGCCGAGGCCCTCGTCGCCGACGCCCGGAGGTTGAGCGACGCGGCCGTGACGTACCGGGTCGCCTGCTGAAGTGCCGACGGCTGGGGCGCCGGGGGCTGGGATGCGGGCGGCTGGGGTGCCGGGGGTGTGCCGATCGGCGCGGGCCTGGTCGGCCCGATGCTCGCCGCAGGGACCCAGCCCGTCGCCTGCCCCGACGTGACCCGGCGCCACGAACCGCTCTCGTCCCCGGGGGCGCCGACGACGGTCGCCCCGTGCGGGATCCGGGCGACGACGGCGGAGCCGGTGGCCGCCCCGGCCCGGAGGTCGACGACGGCGTTCGTGTAGTAGGTGCACGACGTCGCGGTCGACCTGGCGGCCACCCGTGTCGCGTCGCGCCCGAGGTCGACGCCCTGGCCCGTCAGGTAGGCGAGCGGGTCGGTGTGCGACGCGCCCGATCCGTAGGTGCCGTTCCAGACCTCGAGGTGCAGGTGGGGGGACGTGGACAAGCCGCTGGACCCGACGTCGGCGATGCGCTGCCCGGCCTTGACCGTCTGCCCGGCCTTGACGTACTTGTCGCCGTCGATGACGTGCCCGTACACGCTCGAGACCGTCCTCCCGCCGATGGTGTGCCGCAGGACGACCCACTGCCCGAACCCGGTGACGCTGCCCGCGCGCAGGACGGTGCCGTCGGCGATGGCGTTGATCCGGGTGCCGGAGGCCGCGCCGAGGTCCTGCCCGAGGTGCCACGCCGACGCACCGGCGACGGGCATGCAGCGCGGGCCGTAGTAGGAGGAGACCGAGTAGGTGCGCGCGCCCAGCGGCGCCACGACGGCGCCCGCCGCGCTCGCGCTCGGAGCGACGAGCAGACCGCCGAGCCCCGTGGCGAGCGCCGTCGCCATCGCCACGCCCGCCACGCCCGACCAGCGCCTCGCGTTCCGAACCATCTGCTGCCCCCTGAAGAGATCCGACATGCCCGGCGTGTCGGGTTGACACGCCTCAGGAACGCTAAGTCCCGTCCGCGCGGACCGCCAGATGGACGACCGTCCAACATGACCCAGGGCCCCGACGCACCAGGGCGTACCGTCGTGTCATGACCGCCGGGACGGGAGGCGTGGGCCACGACTTCCTCGCCGCGACGCTGCCCGTCCGGGGCCTGGCGATCGCGTCGGTCGCCGCGGTGCGCGACGCCGCGGCGCGGGCGGGCGGGTTCGACCCCGGACCGGCCCCGGACCCCGAGCGCGTCGCGGCGGCGTTCGCGAGCGACCGGCTGCTGCGGGTCGACGGCGCTCCGGTGGACGGGTTCGCGCCGCTGTCCGGCTTCTTCCGCGCGGCGGACGGCTGGGTCCGCACGCACGCGAACTACCCGCACCACCGCGCGCGGCTGCTCGCGCTCCTCGACCTGCCCGCCACGGTCGCGGACCACCCGTCCCGGGACGACGTCGCGACGGCGCTCGCCGCGCGGTCCGCCCAGGAGGTCGAGGACCTCGCGGCCTCGGTCGGCGCGATCGCCGTGCGCGTGCGCTCTGCGGACGAGTGGCGCGCGTCCGCGCCGGGCCGGGCCGCGGCGTCGGGCCCTGGCGTGCGGACCGCGGTGCGCGACGACGCCGCTCCCCCGCGCCCGCTCGCCCCCGGCCCCCGGCCGCTCGCCGGCCTCCGGGTCCTGGACCTGACCCGCGTCATCGCCGGGCCCGTCGCGACGCGGACGCTCGCGCTGCTCGGCGCGGACGTCCTGCGCGTCGACCCGCCGGGCCTGCCCGAGATCGAGGTCCAGCACCTCGACACGGGGCAGGGCAAGCGGTCCGCGCTGCTCGACCTCGCGACCCCCGACGGCCGGGCCCGGGCCCAGGAGCTGCTCGACGCCGCCGACGTGCTCGTGACGGGCTACCGTCCGGGCGCGGTCGAGGCGTTCGGCCTGCGCCTGCCGGGCGGCGCGGTGCGCGCCCGCGTCAGCGCGTGGGGCGACGACGGTCCGTGGGCCCGCCGCCGCGGCTTCGACTCGATCGTGCAGGCGGCCAGCGGGATCGCGCTCGTGGAGGGCACCCGGGACGGGACCGTGGGCGACGCCTCGACGTCCGCGCCCGGCGCCCTGCCCGCCCAGGCGCTCGACCACGCGACGGGCTACCTCCTGGCCGCGGCCGTCGTGGACGCCCTCGCCGACCGCGCGGCCGACGGCCGCGGGCGCGACGTGGACGGCGCGCTCGCCCGCACCGCGAACGCGCTGCTCGCCGCGCCCGGGCGCGACCCCGCGCACGGGCCGCCGCGGACGCCGGGGGCGCGGTGCGTCGTCGGGCACCGGGTGCGCCTCGACGGCCGGGACGTCGAGGCGACGACGACGCGGCCCGCGCTCGACCGCCTCGCGGGCGAGCCCGTCGACGACTACCCCGCGCCGGCCCGGCCGTGGGGTGCGGACGCGCCGCGGTGGGCGACCCCGCCCGGCGCGCGCGGAGCCGACGGCTGAGCTGCTCTCCGGGCGTCAGGCGTGGTCGAGGCGGCGCAGGATCGCGCCCTCGCGCAGCGCCCACGGGCAGATCTCGACCTCGTCCACGCCGAGCGCGCGCATCGTCTCGACCGCGACCACCCCGCCCGCGACGATCTGGAACGTGCGCTCCGGCGTGATCCCCGGCAGCGCGGTGCGGCCCTCGGCCGTGATGCGCGCGAGCCGCGGCACCCAGTCCGCGAGCTGCGCGCGCCGCATCCGCCACCGGTCGTCGGGGCCGACCGCCTCGGTCTGCATGCCCGCGAGCCGCGCGAGCGAGCGAAAGGTCTTGGACGTCGCGACGACGTGGTCCGGGCGCGGGAGCCGGGCGAACCGCGCGACGGCGGGCGCGAGCGTCGTGCGCACGTGCTCCCGCAGCGCCTCGACGTGCTCGGGTGCGGGCGGGTCGTCGGGCAGGAAGGCCATGGTCATGCGCCCCGCGCCGAGCGGGAGGGACACGGCGAGGTCGGGCTCCTCGTCGACGCCCGACGCGATCTCGAGCGACCCGCCCCCGATGTCGAGGACCAGCAGCCGGCCCGCGGCCCAGCCGTGCCAGCGGCGCGCGGCGAGGAACGTCAGGCGCGACTCGTCCTCGCCGGAGAGCACCTTCACCGGCTGCCCGACGCGCTCGCCGATCGCGGCGAGCACCTCGGGCCCGTTGGTCGCGTCCCGCAGCGCCGACGTCGCCATGGGCAGCATCTCGTCGACGGCCGACTCGCGCGCGAGAGCCATCGCGTCGTCGACGGCGGCCAGCATCGCCGCGACCCCTTCCGGGGACAGCGACCCGTCGGGCCGGAGGTAGCGCATGATGCGCACGACCGTGCGCGCCCCCGCGGCCTGCACGGGACGCGCCGCGTACGCGGCGTCGACGACGGCGAGGTGCACGGTGTTCGAGCCGATGTCGAGGACGCCGAGGCGCGTAGTGGTGCTCACGCGGCGAGCCTAGCGGCGCGGCGAGGGCCGCCGTCGGGCGTCCTGCCCGACGACGGCCCTCGTCCGGTGCGCGGCGCGCACCCGCGGTGACGCGGCGGTCAGCCGCAGGCCAGCGCGTCGTACGCCGCGTCGACCGTCGTGGTCGTGCCGTCCGCGGCGACGACCGTGACGGTCGCCGTCCCGGCCTCGACGGACGTCGCGCGCGTCGTGAACGACTGGTAGGCGCTCCTGCCCGGCTGCACGTGCCGGACCGTCCGCTCGCCGAACGGCGTCGTGAGGGTCACGTCCACCGGCGCGTCGGCCGTGCTGGTCGCGCGGACCGCGACGAACGCCCGGCCGCCGAGGCAGCGCGCGCTCGCCTCGACCTCGACCGGCGCGGGCGGCACGACGGCGGAGACCGACGGGATGCGGTCGGCCGCCCCCGTGCCCCACGTGAGGCCCGCGCTCGTGTCGGAGAGGTCGAAGTCGAGCGTGCCGCCGTCCTGGAGCGCCGCGACGTCCAGCCACGCGGCGGTGTGCGCGACGCCGTCGACCTCCAGCCCGGCGACGTAGCTCGGGAGCTTCTCGTTCGCGCCCGCCGCGTCGATGCGCAGCGTCGCCCCGGCGTCGGTCGTGACCGTCGCGGCCTGCACCTTGGGCGCGTTGAGCGCGAGGATCCCGGAGCCCGGCATGACGGGCTCGAACCCGAGCGACGCCATGACGTACCAGGCGGCGAGCGTGCCGAGGTCGTCGTTCCCGACGCCGCCGCCCGGGGTGTCCGGGAAGCGGTTGAGGTTCGCGGCGAGGACGTCGTTCGTCTTCCACGGCTGGCCCACGTAGCCGTAGAGCCACGCGTTCATGATCGTCGGCTCGTTGCCCGGGTTGTAGCGGATGGTCGTGTAGTACGAGCTGCCGCCCTTGGCCCACGTGCTCGGCGAGACGCCGGGGTTCGCGGCGAGCGCCGGCTGGTCGAAGTAGTAGTCGAGACGCTCGACGAAGCCGTCCTCGCCGCCCATGACCTCCTGGAGGCCCGTGACGTCCTGCGGCACCATCCACTGGTACTGCCACGGCACGCCCTCGTGGAAGCCGGAGCGCGTGACGTCCGTCAGCTCGGGCAGGGTGACGAACTCGCCCGTCGGGCGCTTCGCGTTGACCATGCCCTGGAAGCCGCCGGAGAGCTGGACGTCCGGGTTCCAGAGGTTGCGCCAGTTGCGACCCTTGTCGAGGAACGCCTGGCCGCCCTCGCGGCCCGTGCGCTCGGCCGCGGCGCCGAGGCTCGCGTCGGCGAGCGCGAGCTCGAGCGTCGCCGAGCCGCCGTGGCGGTACTCCTCGAACTGGCCGCCGAGGCCGCCCTCGTTCTCGGGGTAGAACGGCACGTGGCCGTGCTCGGCGTAGAACTCGGTGCTGCGCCGCCCGACGGACGCGACGTCGTCCGGCGGGGTCGTCGTGGCGTTCTCCACGAGGTAGTCCCACAGCTCGTCGGTGATGTCGTCGGGGACGGTGCCGAGCGCGAAGTTCTCCGCGAGCCACGGCGTGACCGGGTCGCCCGCCATGATGTTGGTCTCCAGCGCGCCGAGAGACCAGCGCGGCAGCCAGCCGCCCTCGACGCGGTGCTGGTACATCGAACGCACGATGTCCTGCGCGCGCTCGGGCAGCAGGAGGGCGTGCAGCGTCGCCTGCGTGCGGTACGTGTCCCAGAGCGAGAAGTTCTGGTAGTAGTCCCAGCCGTCGGCCTGGTGGACCTCGAGGTCCATGCCCCGGTACCGGCCGTCGACGTCGCTGCCGATCGTCGGGGACAGCAGGGTCTTGTAGAGCTGGGTGTAGAAGATCCGGCGCTGGTCGGGCGACGCGTCGATCGCGGCACGGCCCAGCTCGGCGTTCCACGCGTCGCGGGCCTCCTCGCGCACGGTGTCGAACGCGACCTGCCCGCCCTCGTCGGTGGCCTCGGCCTCGCGGTTGGCGCGCGCGCCGTCGACGCTCACGAACGACACGCCCACGCTCACCTCGACGTCGCGGTCGGTCGTGGTGTCGAACACCGCGACGGCGCCGTTGTTCCCGCCCGCGACCTCGCTCGTCGTGGAGCCCGCGACGTAGCGCGCGTCGGTGCCCCACGTGCCGCTCGACGCGACCGGGCGGTCGAACGTCGCGCTGAAGAAGTACCGCTGCTTGTCGGGCGTGCCGCCGCAGAAGCCGCCGTTGTCGACCCAGCCTTGGAGCGTGCGGTCGTCGACCCACGTCACCGAGCTCGCGCCCGCGTCGCGCAGGGTCTGGCCCACGTTGAACGACAGGTGCGACGTCGTCGACGCGGGGAACGTGTAGCGGTGCGCGCCGACGCGCGTGGTCGCGGTGAGCTCGGCGTGCACGTCGTTCGCGAGCGTCACCTCGTAGAACCCGGCCGACGCGCGCTCGGTGCTCTTCTGGTCCTTGATCGCGATGAAGGAGCGCGACGTGCGCGGGGTGGTGCTCGTGTCCGGCGTGACGAGCAGCTCGCCCGCTGCGGGGCAGCCCGCGCTGTTCACGTGCCGGTGGCTGAAGCCCCACACGCGCCCGGCGTTCGTGCTGTACGACGTCGAGGCGTAGGAGTTGGTGTTGTCCGGGCTGAGCTGGACCATGCCGAACGGGACGGTCGCGCCCGGGTAGGCGTTGCCCTCGCTCTCGGTGCCGACGAACGGGTTGACCTCGAGCGTGAGGTCGTCGCTCGCGGCGGCGGTGACGGTGCCCTCGTCGGCGGGGGCGGCGCCCGCGGCGGCGGGCAGCAGCGTGCCCGGCGCGACGGCGAGCGCGAGCCCCGCGGCGAGCAGGGCGAGTCGTGGTCGTCTCATGCCATGTCCTCTTCGACGTGCGACCGGGCGTCGTCGCCCGGGGCGCCCCGGGGCCGTCGGTCAGGTGCCGCCCGGGCCGCTCGTGGCGGGGCGACGGTGCTCCTGGTCGACGACGGGCGTCCGTCGGCCACCCTCTCCCGGCTATGACTGCGCTGTCAATCGGATGCCCGAGGCAGCGGGTCCGTCGAGCGGACGGGGGTCAGCGCACGCCGGCGGCCTCGTGGACGAGCGCCTGGGCGTCCGCGACGACCGCGCGCTCCTCGGCCTGCGCCGCCGCGACGGCCTCCGCACGGGCCGCGACGATCGCGCGGTGCAGGTCGGCGTGCACGCGGCGCCGCACGCCGCGCGCGATCTCGTCGGCCTCGTCCGGCTCCACCGGGTCGCCGTCCGCCTCGCGCAGCGCGACGACGTCGGCCACCTCGAGCGCGACGCGCCGCTCGGCGTCGGCCAGCAGGGCGACGACCGCGGTGTCCGCCGCCCGGCCGAGGCGCGTCTCCTCGAACGCCCGCGTGGCCTCGTCGACGATCGCGCGGGCCTGGGTCACGAGCTCGGACGCGATCGACGGCGAGTGCGCCGCGAGCGTCGCGAGGTCGTACAGGAGCACGCCCTCGACGTCGGCCACGCGCGGGTCGACGTCGCGGTGCAGCGCGAGGTCGAGCACGACCGTGGGGCGCGCGACGGGCTCCTCGCCCGCCCGCACCGCGGCCCGCTCGCGCGCGCGCACCACCGCGGCGGCGTCGAGCACGTGCTCGATCGCCTGCTCGCGCCGCTCCGCGCCCGGGCGCGCGGCGTCCGCCGCGAGCGCCCGCCCGCGCGCGCCGCTGCACGACACCACGAGGTCCGCGTCCTCGAGCGCCGCGACGAGGTCAGCCACGGCCTCCACGCCGCGCGCGGCGGCGAACTCCTCGGCGCGGCCGGACTGCGAGTAGACCCGCACGTCGTCGCACCCGAGCGCCCGCAGCGCGGCGAGGCTCGCGCCCGCGTACGACCCGGTGCCGATGAGGACGGCGCGGACCTGCGGCCACGGCGGCAGCTCGGCGGCGGCGAGGTCGAGCCCGAGCGCGACGACGGAGCGACCGGCCCCGCCGAGCGTCGTCTGCGTGCTGACCTTCTTGGAGGTGCGCGACGCCGTCTGGAAGAGGAGCTCGAGCGTCGAGGACGTGACACCGTCGGCGTGCGCGGTCTCCAGCGCCCGCTTCACCTGGCCGGCGATCTCGCGCTCCCCCACGACCATCGAGTCCAGGCCCGACGCGACGGCGAACAGGTGCTCGGCGACCTCGGTCCCGGCGCGCGTGCGGAACGACGCGAGCGCCTCGGCCACCTCCACGCCCGACGCCTCGGCGACCATGCGCGCGACGTGCTCGGTCGCGTGCTGCACGCCGGTGCCGTCGAGGGGGGCGTCCACGTCGAGGTACAGCTCGAACCGGTTGCACGTCGCGAGGACGACCGCACCGGTGATCACGTCGCACGCCGCGACCGCGGAGCCGCCGATCGAGTGGGCCCCGGTGGAGAGTCGTTCCAGGGCGTCGAGGTCCAGCTCGTGGTGGCTGGCCGTGAGGGAGAGAAGAGCCACAGTGCCTCCGATTTAATCATTCCCCCGGGAGAGAGGCAGAATCGGTAGCTGTGATTCCTGTCGCCCTTTCCCCGGGCCATCCCCTGACCGACGGCCGCACGGACCGTTCCCCGCTCGTGCAGGCCCTGCGCGCGGGCACGACCGGAAAGCGCCCGGAAATCACACCCGTGTGGTTCATGCGCCAGGCCGGCCGCTCGCTGCCGGAGTACCGCGCCGCGCGCGAGGGCGTGAGCATGCTCGACTCCTGCCTGCGCCCCGACCTCGCGTCCGAGATCACGCTCCAGCCGGTGCGCCGGCACCGCGTGGACGCGGGCATCTTCTTCTCGGACATCGTGGTCCCGCTGCGGCTCGCGGGCGTCGAGGTGGAGATCGCGCCGGGGGTCGGCCCCGTCATGGGCCAGGCGTACCGCACGCCCGACGACGTCGCCCGGCTCGTGGAGAGCGAGCTCACCGAGGACGCGCTCGCCCCGATCCGCGAGGCCGTCGCGCTGACCGTCGACGCGCTGGGCACGACGCCCCTCATCGGGTTCGCCGGGGCGCCGTTCACCCTCGCCGCCTACCTCGTGGAGGGCCGGCCGTCGCGCGACCACCTCGCGGCGCGCGCCCTGCTGCGCGGCGACCCGGAGACGTGGCAGCGCCTCGTCGACTGGGCGGCCGACCTCACCGGCACGTTCCTGCGGACGCAGGTCGAGGCGGGCGCGAGCGCGGCGCAGCTCTTCGACTCGTGGGCCGGCTCGCTCTCGCTCGCGGACTACGCGGCCGGCGCCGCCCCCGCGAGCACGCGCGCGCTCACCCACGTCGCGGACCTCGGCGTGCCCGTCGTCCACTTCGGCACGGGCACGGGCCACCTGCTCCCCGCGATGCGCGACGCCGTGACCGCAGCCGGGGTGCAGGACGTCGCCGTGGGCGTCGACTACCGCACGCCGCTCGACGACGCCGCCCGGCTCCTCGGCGAGGGCCACGCCCCCGTGCCGGTGCAGGGCAACATCGACCCCGCGCTGCTCGCCGCGCCGTGGGACGTGCTCGAGGCGCACGTCCGGGACGTCGTGCGCCGCGGGCGCACGGCCCCGGGGCACGTGGTCAACCTCGGCCACGGCGTCCCGCCGGACACCGACCCCGACGTGCTGACGCGCGTCGTCGCGCTCGTCCACGCGCTCGCGGACGACGCTCCCGGCAGCGCCGCCGACACCGCCACCGAGGAGGCGACCCGACGGTGAGCACCGAGCCGACGACGCCCCGTCCGTCCGGACCCGCCGCACCGGAGGGGGTCGAGACCGCGGACGCGATCGTCGTCGGCGCGGGCGTCGCCGGGCTCACCGCCGCGCGGACGCTGCGCGCGCAGGGGCTGCGCGTCGTCGTGCTGGATGCCGCCGAGGTGCCCGGCGGGCCCGTCCGCGGCGGGGACCTCCCCGGCCTCGACGGCGTGCGCGTCGACCTCGGGGCCGAGTCGTTCGCAGCCCGGGGCACCGCCGTCGGCGACCTCGTGCGCGAGCTGGGGCTCGACGTCGTCGAGCCGTCGGGCGCGGGCGCGTGGGGCTACGCCGCCGGGCACGCGTACCCCCTGCCGCGCGCGGGCGTCCTCGGCATCCCCGCGGACCCGTGGTCGCGCGACGTGCGCCGCGCCGTCGGCCTCGGCGGGTCGCTGCGCGCGAGCCTCGACCGGGTGCTGCCCCGCCGGTTCACCGACCTGCGGACGCTCGAGACGTTCGCGCGGTCCCGCATGGGGGCGCGCGTGACCGAGCGGCTCGTCGCGCCGGTCGCCTCCGGCGTGCACTCCGCCCCCCTCGACCGGCTGGACGTCGCGGCGGTCGCGCCCGGGCTCCGCGAGGCGTTCGAGCGCGAGGGGTCGCTCGCGCGCGCCGTCGCGTCGATGCGCGCCCTCGCCCCGGCCGGGTCGGCCGTGCGCGGCATCGACGGCGGCATGCACCGGCTCGTCGAGGGGCTCGCCGCGGGTGCCGACCTCCGGCTGCGCCACGAGGTCACGGGGATCTCGCGCGCCGCGGCCCCGGACGGCGGCCCCGGGACCTGGCTCGTGCGCGCCGAGACCCCGAGCGGCTCGGTCGACCTCGCCGCGCCGCGCCTCGTCGTGACGACCCCGGCGCTCGTCGACGCGCTCGGCCCGCTCGTCGGGACGGCGGCCGACCTCCTGCCGGACCCGGAGCCCGGCGCGGACGTGCGGCTCGTGACGCTCCTGCTGCGCGCGCCCGAGCTCGACGACGCCCCGCGCGGGACCGGCCTGCTCGTCGCCCCGCCGCACCGCGACGCCGGGCGCGCGGCGCCGCCGTCGGACGTCGAGGCCAAGGCGCTCACGCACTCGACCGCCAAGTGGCCCTGGCTGCGCGACCGCGTCCGCGCCGCCGCCGGGCCGGGGCACCACGTGGTGCGCCTCAGCTACGGGCGCATCGGCGCGACGACGGAGCCGGACCTCGACCGCGTCGTCCTGGACGCGTCGCGCCTCTTCGGCGTCGACCTGCACGGGCGCGTCCTCGGCCACGTCGTCACGCGGTGGAACGGCGCGCTGCCCCCGCCCACGCCCGCGTTCCGGCGCGAGGTCGCGGCGTTCGTCGCGCGCGTGGACGCCGTGCCCGGGCTGGCCGTGACCGGCGGCTGGATCGCCGGGACGGGGCTCGCGTCGATCGTCGGCCACGCGCAGGAATGTGCCCGCGGCCTCGCGGCCGCGGGTTGAGGGAATCCTCACCGGATTGCGCGCCGGAATAGTCCCGAGAATTCCGCGCGAAATGACCTGACACATTGTCCGCAAGTTCCTGACCGGGCGTCAGGACCACGTCACTCCCCGCATCATTCCCGCGCCGTGACGTGCACATTTTCGTGGAATGCCGAAGTGGGGAGAGACTGGTTCCGTGAGTCCTGCAGGTACGACGCCCCTCCGCGTGGGCACGCGCGGCAGCGCCCTCGCGACGACCCAGACCGGCCACGTCGCCCGCCGCCTCGAAGAGCTGACCGGCCGCGACGTCGAGATCGTGCGCATCCGCACCGACGGCGACGTGCTCACCGGCTCGCTCGCCCAGATGGGCGGCACGGGCGTCTTCGTGACCGCGCTCCGCGAGGCGCTGCTCGACGGCCGGTGCGACGTCGCGGTGCACTCCCTCAAGGACCTCCCGACCGAGCCCGCACCGGGGCTCACCGTCATCACGCCCGAGCGCGAGAACCCGCGCGACGTCCTGTGCGCGCGCGGCGGCCTGACCATCACGACGCTCCGGCGCGGCGCGCGCGTCGGCACCGGGTCGCCGCGGCGCGCCGCGCAGCTCCGGTCCGTCCGGCCCGACCTCGACGTCGTCGACATCCGCGGCAACGTCGACACGCGCCTCGCTCGGGCGCTCGGTGAGGAGGCGGACCTCGACGCCGTCGTGCTCGCGTACGCAGGGCTCGCCCGCCTCGGCCGGCTCGAGGCCGTGTCCGAGGTGATCGACACCGCGATCATGGCGCCCGCCGCCGGGCAGGGCGCGCTCGCCGTCGAGGTGCGCACGTCGTCGCTCGACGACCCGGTCCTCGCCCGCGCCCTGCACGACCTCGACCACGAGCCCACGCGCCTCGCCGTGCTCGCCGAGCGCGCGCTCCTCGGCCGGCTCGAGGCCGGGTGCGCGGCCCCCGTCGGCGCGCACGCCGTCGTGGAGGACGGCGACGTGGCGCTGACGGCCGTCGTCGCGCGGGTCGACGGCGCCGAGCAGCTCACGCACTCCGCGCGCGCCGCGCTCCCCCCGAGCGCCGGATCGCTCGCCGCGGCCGCGACCGCCCGGGACGACGTCGCGCGCGGGCTGGGTGCCCGCGTCGCCGACGCGCTCCTCGCCGACGGCGCCGCGCGCCTCGCGCCGCTGCGCGAGACCGGGGCGGGCACCCCTGTCCTCGACGCCCCGGCCGCGGAGGCCCCGGCGACCGACCGCGCCGTGGAGGCTGCCCGCGAGCAGCTCCGCGACGGCGGCTACCGCGGCGCGGCGGAATGAGCCCCGGACCGCTGCGCGACCCGTCGCGGGGGCCCGCGCCCGTGGTGCCCCCGCTCCCGGCGCGTGGCACGGCGGGCGCGGTGGACCCTGGTGCCCCGGTGGACGCTGGGTACCCCGTGGACGCCGTGGGGCCGGTGGACGACCTGGACGCGGCCCGCCGGGCCGACGCGCTCGCCGGTCGGACCGTCCTGGTCCCGCGTGCGCCCGAGCGCGCCGCGGGCCTCGCGGCGACGCTCCGCGACGCGGGCGCCCACGTCCTCGTCAGCCCGGCGATCGAGCGCGCGCCCGTCGAGGACACCGCGCCCGTCGACGGTGCCCTCGCCCGCCTGGTCCACGGCGACTTCGCGTGGGTCGTCGTGACGAGCGTCAACGCGATCGACGAGCTCCTCGCGAGCGCCGCCCGCCAGGGCGTCGACCTCGGCGACGCCGCGCGCCGGGCCCGCTGGGCCGCCGTCGGGCCCGCGACGCGCCGCGCCCTGGAGGCGGTCGGCGTCACCGTCGAGCTCGAGCCCGACGAGAACTCCGCCCGCGGCCTCGTCGCCGCGTTCGCCGCCCTCCCTCCGTCGGACCAGGCCTCTACCTCGGGGGACCAGGGCTCTACCTCGCGAGGTAGAGGTGTGGTCCTGCTGCCGCAGGGGGACCTCGCCGCGCCGACGATGCACGACGGCCTGCACGACCTCGGGTACGTCCCGCACGTCGTCACCGTCTACCGCACCGTCACGCACACGCTCGCGCCGGACGTCGTCGCGGCGTGGCGCGCGGGCGCGGTGGACGCCGTCGTGCTCACCTCGGGGAGCGTCGCGCGCGAGGTCGCGCGGCAGCTCGGCCCGCGCGACGACGTCGTGGGCGTCGCGATCGGCGACCCGACCGCCCGGGCCGCGCGCGACGTCGGGCTGCGGCTCGATGCCGTCGCGGAGCGCCCGACCGACGCCGCGCTGGCCGCCGCGCTCGTCGGCGCGCTCGCCGCCACCCGCACCACCGCCGGCTCCGCCGCCCTGCCCGACGACCCGGCCGCTCCCCCGGCCGCCGGCACGACCGGCGTCGACCCGACTCCCGAAGGAGACCCCTCGTGACCCACCAGCTCCCCGTCGGGCACCACCGGCCGCGCCGCCTGCGCACGAGCCCGCGCGTGCGACGGCTCGTCAGCGAGACGCGCGTGCACGCGTCCGACCTCGTGCTCCCCCTGTTCGTCAAGGAGGGCCTCGACGCGCCGCGCCCCATCTCGTCGATGCCGGGCGTCGTGCAGCACACCGAGGCGACGCTCGCGGACGCCGTGCGCGACGCCGCGCGCGCCGGGGTCGGCGGCGTCATGCTCTTCGGCATCCCGGCCGAGCGCGACGCGACCGGCACCCAGGCGGACGCCGAGGACGGCATCCTGCAGCGCGGCATCCGGGTCGCGGTCGAGGCGGCGCGCGAGCACACGAACGGCGGGCCGGTCGTCATGGCGGACACGTGCCTCGACGAGTTCACCGACCACGGGCACTGCGGCGTGCTGGCCGAGGGCCGGGACGGGGGCGTCGTCGTCGACAACGACGCGACGCTCGACCGCTACGCCTCGATGGCCGTCGCGCAGGCGCGGGCGGGCGCGGACGTCGTCGCGCCGTCGGGCATGATGGACGGCCAGGTCGCCGTGATCCGCGAGGCGCTCGACGCCGCCGGGTTCGACGACGTCGGCATCCTCGCGTACTCCGCGAAGTACGCGAGCGCGTTCTACGGGCCGTTCCGGGAGGCCGTGGACTCGGCGCTCCAAGGCGACCGCCGCACCTACCAGATGGACGCGGGCAACGCCCGCGAGGGCCTGCGCGAGGCCAACCTCGACCTCGCCGAGGGTGCGGACATGGTCATGGTGAAGCCCGCCGGGTCGTACCTCGACGTGCTCGCGGCGGTCGCGGAGATGTCGGCGGTGCCCGTCGCGGCGTACCAGGTGTCGGGCGAGTACGCGATGATCGAGGCGGCCGCGGCGAACGGCTGGATCGACCGGCGCGCCGCCGTCACGGAGTCGGTGCTCGGCATCAAGCGCGCCGGCGCGGACGTGATCCTCACCTACTGGGCGACGGAGCTCGCGGGCTGGCTGGACGAGAACGACGGAAGGACGCGGGCATGACGGACACGGGCGGTTTCGGGACGGCGGAGGCCGTGCAGGCGCAGGACGCGGCGCTGTTCGGCGCGCCGGGCGCGGGCGGGGCGGACAACCACGCCGCGTTCGTGCGCGCGCAGGGCGTGCTCCCGGGCGGCGTCAGCTCGCCCGTGCGCGCCTACGGGTCCGTGGGCGGCGACCCGCGGTTCCTCGCCTCGGCGCGCGGCCCGTACGTGACCGACGTCGCGGGCCGCGAGTACGTCGACCTCGTGTGCTCGTGGGGCCCGGCCCTGCTCGGGCACGCGCACCCCGACGTCGTCGCCGCGGTCCAGGAGGCGGCGGCCCGCGGGCTGTCGTTCGGCGCGCCGACGCTCGGCGAGGTCGAGCTCGGGGAGGAGATCCGCCGCCGGGTGCCCGCCGCGGAGCGCGTGCGCCTCGTGTCCACGGGCACGGAGGCCACGATGACCGCGATCCGGCTCGCGCGCGGCGTGACCGGGCGCGACGTCGTCGTGAAGTTCGCCGGCTGCTACCACGGGCACGTGGACGCGCTGCTCGCCGAGGCGGGGTCCGGCGTCGCGACGCTCGCCCTGCCCGGCTCGGCCGGGGTCACCGAGGCGACGGCGGCCGAGACGCTCGTGCTCCCGTACAACGACCTCGCGGCCGTCGAGGCGGCGTTCGCGGAGCGCGGCTCCGAGATCGCGGCCGTCATCACCGAGGCGTCGCCCGCGAACATGGGCGTCGTCCCGCCCGCGGAGGGCTTCAACGAGGGCCTGCGCCGCATCACGGCGGCGCACGGCGCGCTGCTGATCCTCGACGAGGTGCTCACGGGCTTCCGCGTCGGGCCGAGCGGCTGGTGGGGTCTCGAGAACGCGGTGCTGCGCGGCCAGGGCGCGGACGGCTACACGCCCGACCTGTTCACCTTCGGCAAGGTCGTGGGCGGCGGGATGCCCGTCGCCGCGGTCGGCGGACCGGCGAGCGTCATGGACCAGCTCGCGCCCCTCGGACCCGTCTACCAGGCGGGCACGCTCTCGGGGAACCCCGTCGCGGTCGCCGCGGGCCTGGCGACGCTGCGGCTGGCCGACGAGACGGTGTACGCGCGCGTGGACGAGGTCGCGGGCGTGCTGTCGGCGGCGGTGAGCTCCGCGCTCGACGCCGCGGGCGTGCCGCACCGCGTGCAGCGCGCGGGCTCGCTCTTCTCCGTGATGTTCGGCGAGCTCGCCGCGACCGCGGGCGTGCGCGACTACGCGCAGGCCCAGGCGCAGGAGTCGTTCCGGTACCGCGCGTTCTTCCACGCGATGCTCGACGCCGGGGTCAGCCTGCCGCCGTCGGTGTTCGAGGCGTGGTTCGTCTCGGCCGCCCACGACGACACCGCCGTCGCACGCATCCTCGACGCGTTCCCCGCCGCCGCCCGCGCGGCCGCCGAGGCCCGCCCCGCCTGACGGCGCCCGGCCGGAGCGTCCCACCGCCGACCACGGGGTTGCCGTCGTTCTGACGCTCAGAACGACAGCAACCCCGTGGTCGGCGGGGCGGTGGCGACGTCTGAGACCGCCTGTCGCCGCGTCAGAGGCGGGGATCGGCGCGACGCACCGCGTCGACGCGCGACGTCGTGTCGATCCACCACCCCAGCCGCGGCTCGACGAGCTCCGCGAGCGAGATGATCCCCTGGTACTCGCGAGGGATGTCCAGGCCGAGCAGCGGCTCGTGGTGCGCGATCCGGTTGCGCAGGTCGCTCACGGCCGTGAGCTGCGCGTGGAGCGCGGTCCGCTGCGCCGTCGGAAATGCTCTCTTCAGCGCGGGCTGCCACAGCGTGCGGTTGTAGTTGTCGGCGAACAGGTACGGCCAGAAGCCGAACGTGATCTCCGCGATGACGTGACCGTGCGTGGGCACCCTGCCGTTCCGGGACGCGAACTCCCGCGCCCTGGCGATCCTCGCCCTCGTCCCCCCGTTGAGCGGCACGGTGGGCGGTGAGTCGAGCCAGTCCACCCCGGCTCCTGCACGCTGCGTCAGCGCGTCGTCGATCCGGTTGCGGACCGCGACCTCCAGGTAGTGGATCGCCTCGAACAGCGCCATCGAGATGTCCAGATTCCACCTGTACAGGTCGACCGCGGCCGGCACGTCGCCCCCCGACGCCTGCTCGTACGTGGACATCCGTGGTCGTGACAGCAGCCCGACCATCGTGCGTTGGACGGGCGGGTACATCGACATCCGTGGGCCCCCTGTTGAGCGACGTGCGTGCGAGTCGCTAGACTGTAGCCAACAGAGAGCCCCGGGAATCATGGCGACTCACTTCGGTGAGAGACCCCCCGGGGCCTTGTTGTCTCCCGGCACGGACAGTCGCTCGCGATACGGCCCTCCACCCCGCCTCCGCAGGACGAGAGTCTCTGCGATCGCGCCTGATCCGGTCGACGCGAGCGCGTCAGCAGGCCTGCCGACGGCGAGCCACCCGGCGCGCTCACCCGCGGGAAGCCGCCCGATCGCGACGACCGGCGCAGCGGTCGTGAGACACGCGGTCGCTCTTGCCGCCACGACGCCCGCTCGACCGGAGCGCGCCTGCCTCGTCGCGAGCCGGTCGGGTCAGTACGTGCCGGGTGTGGCCGCGCGTCCGGCCTGTCGGCCGAGCGAGCGGATCTGGATGCCGAACGCGATGAGCATGACGCCCCAGACGATCGCGAAGAGCGCGAGCAGCCACACGATGGACACCAGGCCGGCGTTGACGTTGAACAGCACGAGCAGACCGAAGACGATGCCGAGCAGGCCGGCGACGACGCCCCAGCCCCACCCGCTCCCGGGCACCTTGCGCAGGTCGAGGCTCGCGACCGTCTGGAACAGGCCGTAGACCACGGCCCAGAACCCGACGATCCAGGTGAGCACGATCGCGGTCTTGCCCGGCCACACGAGCAGCACGACGCCGACCGCGAGGCTCAGGACGCCCATCGTCACGAGCAACGCGGTGCCGCTGCCCGTGCCGCGGCGCCGGACGCCCTCGACGATCTCGACGATGCCGTCGACGACGGCGAAGATGCCGATCACCCAGATGACGACGGCCGCCGTCTTGTCCGGCCACGCGAGCGCGATGATGCCGAAGAGGATGGCGAGCACGCCGCGGATCACCGGCCAGTACCAGACCTGCTTCGCGGTGCGCGAGAAGGCGGTGAGGATCGGGTCCTGGATCGTCATGGTCACTCCCCTGCCGAGGTGACGGGCCGGCTCCCGACGGCCTGGGCCCGGGCGCCTCCCGCTTCGCCTCCATGGAACACCCGGCGGTGCCGCGTGTCGCGGCGAACCGCGCGTCTCGCCCGTCCGGGGTGACCCGGGCAGCGGGCCGGGTCGTGCCGCTCAGGCGCGCGCGGGGTGCGGGGCGAGGGCCGGCGAGGGCGCGCGGCGTCGTCGGCCTCTCCAGACGACGAGCGCCGCGAGCGCGAGCACGCCGGCGAACGCGAGGACTGGCCCGGCGAAGAACGGCCCGATCCGCTTCTCGGCGACCACGGCGTACGTCGGGGTGAAGGCGACGTCCGCGGCGGCGGGGGCGAAGGAGAAGTCGGAGACGATCTGCGTCGCCGGCGCGGTGAACACCTGCTCGTGGGCCGTGACGAAGCCGCCGCCGGCGAGCAGCGCGGCGAGCTCCTGCGACACGACGTGCGCCGGGTCGAGGCGCCCGGCGAAGCGCACGGTCGGCTCCTGCGCCTCGGCGGTCGCGTCGACGCGGTCGACGCGGTGGTCGGCCAGGACGTATGTGCGCGTGCTCTGGGTGTCCTCCGCGACGGCGGACATGCGCATGGGGTAGACGAGCGAGCCGCTCGGGAACGTGACCCGGAGCGGCTGGAGCGTGCCGTCGAACGCGGCCGCCTCCTCGGGCGCGAGCCGGGCCGCGACGAACGACCAGCCCTCGCCGACGTAGGGGGCGAGGGCCGTCCGGATCGTCTCGGGGAGCTGGAACCCGCGCTCGGTGAGCCAGGCGTCGAGCGCGCCCGCGTCGCTCGCGCCGAGCGTCGTGACGTCGAGCGACCCGAGCCGGACCTCGTCGAGCACCGTGACGCCCGCGCCCGCCGCAGCGTCGGCCCCGCTCCCGAACCCGAGCTCGGGCCACCACCGGGTGTCGGAGACGACGGCGCGCGGCCGGGTGAGCTCGTCGAGCTCGCGGAACACCTGCGGGTCGGCGAGCGCGACCTCCGCGGGTGCGGGTGTGGGCAGCAGGAGACCGACCTCGGGCGCGTTCGACAGCGTGGAGAGCTCGACGAGCATCGTCTCGGTGGTCCCGTCCCACTGGAGGACCGCGGTCTCGTGGGAGACCGCCGTGTCGTACGCGGGCCCGTCGACGAGGCCGCCGCACGCGCACGCGCCCGCCGGCGGCGCCGCGACCACGCCGGTTCCCGCGAGCGCGACCGACACCACCGTCACGCGCAACGCGCGTCGTGCTCCGGCTCCCGTGCCCATGCTTGGGAGGGTAGGTGCGCACCCGGGGCACCGCGCGGCGGGCGACGAATCGTGATCCCGTCGTGACGGCGTCGTGATCGGCCGTCAGCCGACGGCGGCGCTCACCCCGAGGTGCACGACGACGCCCAGCACGAGCGCCCAGGCGGCGACCGCCACGACTCCCCACGCGAAGACGCGGGCACGCGGAGCCCCGAACCCGACCATCGCCGCGGCGGTGACGTGGCTCGGCAGGAGCAGCGGCCCGAGGAGGCTGACGCCGGGCACGCCGTAGCGGTCGAACACCTGCCGCATCCGCTGGCGCTTGGGCGTGGTCTCGACGGTCCGTCCGCGCGTGATCCCGGTGCGTGCGGCGCCGATGACCCAGACGACCAGGGCGAGCGCGATCGCGTTGCCGACGATCGCGACCGGGATGGCGACGAACGGGTTGACGCCCGCGACGACCCCGAGGACCGCCGCGCCCTCGGCCTCGACGTAGGGGATCGCGCCGGCGAGCAGGACCCCGACCCAGCGCAGGAAGGGCGGCAGGCCCTGCGTGAGGTCCTGGAGCCCGGTGACGATGTCGGTCATGGTGCGCCTCTCGTTGGTGGTGCCTCCAGCCTCGCGGCGGCACGGCGTCTGCGGCAGTGCGGCCCGTCACCGGACGGGGTGGAGTCCTCACCCGACGGGCATGACACGTGTCATGCGCTCGGAGGGGATCGTCGAACCTCCCGACGGATACCTCACGGGGGTATGATGGGGCGTACCCTGACGGGGTATCACCGCCGCACCACCCGCGCGGCGGGCGCGCTACCGCGTCCTGGACGAGGAGGAGAGCATGAGCGACACGACCGAGGCGACGGCCGTCGAGCAGGAGCAGGCGGTCCACACCGGTCCGCACGGCTACGCGTCCGACAAGGAGGCGTACCTCAAGCGCATGCGCCGCATCGAGGGCCAGGTGCGCGGCATCGCCCGCATGATCGACGAGGACGTCTACTGCATCGACATCCTCACGCAGGTCTCCGCCGTCACCAAGGCGCTCCAGGCCGTGAGCATCGGCCTCGTCGAGGACCACCTGGGCCACTGCGTCGTGGACGCGGCCCGCCAGTCGGAGGCGGAGGGCGCGGCCAAGGTCAAGGAGGCCGCCGACGCCATCGCCCGCCTCGTCCGCAGCTGACCACCCCACCACCCGAGGAGCACCATGAGCACCGTCACGACCCTGGGCGTCACCGGCATGACCTGCGGCAACTGCGTCGCCCACGTCACGAAGGACCTCGAGGCCGTCGCCGGCGTCGAGAACGTGAGCGTCGAGCTCCGCGTCGGCAGCACGTCCGAGGTCACGGTCTTCTCCGACGACCCGCTCGACGAGGCCGCGCTGCGCGAGGCCGTCGACGAGGCCGGGTACGAGGTCGCGTCGGTCGAGGTCCAGCAGGACGCGCTCGCCGCCCAGTACGCCGAGCAGGCGGCCGACAAGCAGGAGGCGCACGACTGCGCGTGCGGCTGCGGCACCGAGCCCGCCGCCGACGCCGCCCCCGCGACGAAGACGTACGACCTCCAGGTCCCGCCCCGCGCCTGACCGTCCCCGGTCCGCACCTCCCCGGTGCCCGACGGCGGGACGCGCCTCGACCGCACGAGGCCGCGACCGTCGTCGGGCACCCCGGGTCCCGGTCGCCACCGCGACCCCCGACCCCCCGCGCGCACGAGCAGCGCCGCGCACGCCGCGACGGCCACCACGCCGGACCACCGCGGCGACCTCGCCCCGCACCCCGTCGAGGAGCCCCACCGATGACCGCACAGCCCGCGCCCACGCCGACCGCCGCACCCGGCGGAGCCGCGGAGGCCCGGCCCGTCGCCGAGGTCGACCTCGCGATCGGCGGCATGACGTGCGCGTCGTGCGTCGCGCGCGTCGAGAAGCGCCTCAACCGCGTCGAGGGCGTCACCGCGACGGTCAACCTCCCGCTGGAGACCGCGCACGTCGTCCTCGCGGCCGACGTCACCGACGCCGACCTCGTCGAGGCCGTCGAGAAGGCCGGCTACACGGCCCGCGTCACGACCCGCCGCGCAGCCGCCGCGGCCGACCGGGGCACTCCCCCGGCGGACCAGGGCGAGACGACCGCCGAGGAGGCGGCGCGGCCGGAGGCCCCGGAGCCGGGCCCGCGCACCCCCGCCGACCCCGCCACCGAGCCGGGCCCCGCCATCGGGCCCGACCGCGCCGCCGGGCCTGACCGCGCCACCGCCGCACCCGACGACGGCGCCGTCCCGACCGACCGCGGCGCCGTGCTGGCGCAGCGCCTGCGCGTCGCGGCGGTGCTCACCGTGCCGGTCGTCGCGCTGTCGATGGTCCCGGCGCTGCAGTTCACCGGCTGGCAGTGGGTCGTCGCGGCGCTCTCGCTGCCCGTCGTCACGTGGGCCGCGTGGCCGTTCCACGCGGCGGCGTTCCGCGCGGCCCGGCACGGCGCGTCGACGATGGACACGCTCGTGTCGCTCGGCGTGGTCGCCGCGACGCTCTGGTCGCTGTGGGCGCTGCTGCTGGGCGGCGCAGGCGCGCTCGGGATGCGCATGGAGCCGACGCTCGTCCCGTCGCGCGGCCACGCGGGCGCCGCGCCCGAGCTCTACTTCGAGGTCGCGGCCGTCGTCACGACGTTCCTGCTCGCGGGCCGGTACGCCGAGCACCGCTCGAAGCGGCGCGCGGGCGACGCGCTGCGGTCGCTGCTCGCGCTGGGCGCGAAGGACGCGGAGCGCGTGCTGCTCGCCCCCGACGGCACCCCGCGCACCGGGCCCGACGGCGCGCGCGTCACCGAGCGCGTGCCCGTCGCCGACCTCGCGGTGGGCGACGTGTTCCTCGTGCGGCCGGGCGACAAGGTCGCGACGGACGGCGTCGTGCTCGAGGGGTCGAGCGCCGTCGACACGTCGCTGCTCACGGGCGAGCCGGTGCCGGTCGACGTCGGACCCGGCGACGCCGTGACCGGCGCGACGGTGAACGCGGCGGGCGCGCTGCTGGTGCGGGCGACGCGCGTGGGCGAGGAGACGACGCTCGCGCAGATCGGCCGCCTCGTCACGCAGGCCCAGGCGGGCAAGGCGCCGGTGCAGCGGCTCGCGGACCGTATCTCCGCGGTGTTCGTGCCGGTCGTGCTCGTGCTCGCGGTGGGGACCCTGGCCGCGTGGCTCCTCGCGGGCGCCGGGACGCAGCTCGCGTTCACCGCCGCGGTCGCGGTCCTCATCATCGCGTGCCCGTGCGCGCTGGGGCTCGCGACGCCGACGGCCCTGCTCGTCGGCACGGGCCGGGGCGCGCAGCTCGGCGTCCTCATCAAGGGCCCGGAGATCCTCGAGTCGACGCGCCGCGTCGACACGGTGGTGCTCGACAAGACGGGCACGGTCACCCAGGGCGCGATGGCGCTCGAGGCGGTCGTCACGCCGTCGGGCCGCGCGCCGCTCGACCGGCTCGTGGCCGACGGCCCCGCGGCTGCGGACGCGCGCGACGCCCTGCGCCACGCGGGCGCGGTCGAGGCCCTGAGCGAGCACCCGATCGCCCGCGCGATCACCGCGGCCGCGCGCGACCTGCCCGCGGGCGCCCCGGCGTCGGACGACGGCCCCCGGGTCGGGGCCGACGGCGTCGCGGTGGGATCGCTGCAGGCGTTCGACTTCCGCAGCGCCCCGGGCGGCGGGGTCGAGGCCGTCGTCCGGACCGCGCACTCGGGCCTCTCGCGGGGCGCCGGGGCCGCGGGGCTCACCGCGCGCCGGGTGCTCGTCGGGCAGCCCGCGTGGCTCGCGCGCGAGGGCGTGACCCCGGAGCCGGCCCTCGACGACGCGTTCGCGGCGGCCGAGGCGTCGGGGGCGAGCGCCGTCGTCGTCGCGTGGGACGGCCGGGCGCGCGCGGTGCTCGTGCTGCGCGACCCGGTGAAGGCCACGTCGGCCGAGGCCGTGCGCGAGCTTCGGGAGCTCGGCCTGCGGCCGTACCTGCTCACGGGCGACGGCGAGGGCGCGGCCCTCGAGGCGGCGCGCGCCGTCGGCATCGCGGAGACGGACGTCGTCGCGCGCGTCCTCCCCGACGAGAAGGTCGGCGTCGTGGCCCGGCTCCAGCGCGAGGGCCGCGTCGTCGCGATGGTCGGGGACGGCGTGAACGACGCCGCCGCGCTCGCGACGGCTGACCTCGGGCTCGCGATGGGGACCGGCACGGACGTCGCGATCGAGGCGAGCGACCTCACGCTCGTCCGCGGCGACCTGCGCAGCGCGGCGACCGCGATCCGGCTGTCGCGCCGCACGCTGCGCGTCATCCAGCAGAACCTCTTCTGGGCCTTCGCCTACAACGTGGCGGCGATCCCGCTCGCCGCGGCCGGCCTGCTCAACCCGATGATCGCGGGCGCGGCGATGGCCGCGAGCTCGGTGCTCGTCGTCGGCAACTCCCTCCGCCTCCGCCGCGCTGCCTGACACTCGTCGACGGGATCGCCCGGCGAGCACGGGATCCGCGACCGGAATCGCTCAGATCTGGTCGCCGATCCCGTGCTCGGTGGGAGGGGTGGACGGAGTCCCAGGGTCAGCGGAAGCGGCGGCCCTCGTCGCGGCGGTAGGCGCCGACCGCGAGGACGGCGAACAGCACCGTCCAGCCGAGGAGCACGAACCACGCCGCGCCGTACGCCGGCTCGCCCGTGAGGGCCTGGACGAGCAGGTCGCGGCCCGCGCGGGTCGGGGTGGCCTTCGAGATCGCGTCGAGCCAGTCGGGGAAGAGGAACGGCGGCAGGAACAGGCCGCCCGCGAACGCGAGCGGGAAGAGGATCACCTGGACCACCGGGAGCGCCGCCTTCGCCGACAGCGAGTAGCCGATGGCCATGCCGAGCAGCACGAACGGCACGGACACGAGCAGCACCGTCCCGACGCCCGCGAGCAGCTGGGTCGCGGTGACGCTCGCGTCGGTGAACAGCCAGCCGATGAGGATGAGCGGCACGAGGCCGAACAGCGAGAAGATCCCGCCGTTGAGCACGCGCGCCGCCATGCGCGGCGCGGGCCCCGCGGGCAGCGTGCGGACGAACGGGTCGAACGGCAGCTGCCGGTCCTCCGCCACGCCGAGCCCGTACGTGAACAGGCTCGCCGAGCAGATCGCGAACAGCCCGAGCGAGGCGACGGCCATGGTCGCCGCCACCGGGTCCTGCGCCACGGCCTTCTGCGGCACGACGAAGAAGAACATCGCGAGCGCCGGGAACAGCAGGTTGCCGAGCACCGCGACGGGCACGCGCACGGTCTCGAGGAACTGGTACTTGAGGTGCAGCCACGTGAGGCGCAGCGGCCCGGGCAGCGTCGCCGTCCGCGGGGTGGTGGTCGTGGTGGTCATCGGGCCCGTGCCTCCGTCGTCGGGGCCGCGCCGCGCGCGACCATCTGCTCGAACGCCTCCTCGAGGCTCGCCCCCCGGATCTCGAGGTCGTGGAAGTCGACGCCCGAGGTGACGAGCTCGCGCACGAGCGCGTCGGCGTCGGGCGTGTACAGCTCCTGGCGGCCGTCGCCGAGGCGATCGGCCCGCACGACGCCCGGACGGTCGCGCAGGTCGACGGCAGACCCGACGACGACGCGCCGCAGGGACACGCGCCGCAGGATCGCGTCGAGCGAGTCGTCGGCCTTCACGACGCCCTGGTCGATGACGACGACGCGCTGCGCGAGCGCCTGCACCTCCTCGAGGTAGTGGCTCGTGAGCAGCACCGTCCCGCCGCCCGCGTGGTACGCGCGGATCGCGTCCCACAGCGCCTGCCGCGCGCCGACGTCGAGGCCCGTCGTCGGCTCGTCGAGCAGCACGACGCGCGGGCGGCCCACGAGCGAGAGCGCGACGGCGAGGCGGCGCTTCTGCCCGCCGGACATCGCGCCCGTCTGGCGGCCCGCGAGCTCGGTGAGGCCGAACTGCTCGAGCAGCTCCGCCGTCGGGACCGGGTCGGGGTAGTGGCCGCCGACGAAGTCCACGACCTCCCGCACCTTGAGCGTCGCGGGCAGGCCCGTCTCCTGCGGCGTGAGGCCGAGGCCGACGCGGCTGCGCGCGTCGCGCGGGTCGCCCCCGAGGAGCCGCACCGTCCCGGAGTCGGGCCGTCGCTGCCCGCTGACCAGGGACAGCAGGGTCGACTTCCCGGCGCCGTTCGGGCCGAGCAGCCCGACGAGCTCGCCGCCCCCGACGGTGAGGGAGACGTCGTCGAGCGCGACGACCGCGCCGAAGCGACGCGTCACGCGGTCGACGGCGACCACGGACGGGGTGCGGCCCGTGCCCGACGGCGCGGGCTCGGCTCGGGCGGTCCGGACCGGGCCGGTGCGCGGGGCGCGCTCGGTGCGCTCGTCGCTCATGGTCGGGCTCCCTTCAGGAGGGCGTCGAGGGCGGTCGTGTAGTCCTCGAAGGCGACACGACCGCGGGCGGTGAGGGACAGGTAGGTGGCGGGCGTACGGCCCTCGTGCGTCTTGGTGACGGTCACGTAGCCGGCGTCCTCGAGCTTGCGCAGGTGCGTCGAGAGGTTGCCCGCGGTCATGTCGAGGAGCTTCTGGAGCTTGGGGAAGGACAGCTCGTCGCCCGTCGGGAGGGTGGCGAGCGTCGCGACCACGCGCAGCCGCGCGGGCGCGTGGATGACGGGGTCGAGCTCGGTCTCAGGCATCGGCCGCACCCTCCGCCGGCCGGGCGGGCACGGGGCGGGACGCGCGACGCCGTCGTCGGACGCGCACGACCTGCTCGATCGCGGCCATGACGAGGAAGCCGCCGCCGCCCGCGAGCGCCATGACGAGGTAGGTGAGCGGCAGCCCGGCGAACGTCGCGACGGCCGCGGTGAGGAGGATCCACACGCCGAGGACGAACAGCCCGCGGTCGCCGAACGCGGCCGCGCCGCCGAGGTAGAGGAGGCCCACGACGACGCACGCGAAGGCGTTGCTCGCGAGCGCCATGACCTCCTCGGACGCCCCGGCGCGGGCCAGCCCGCCGAGGACGAGGCCGAAGCACAGGAACCCGAGCATCCACGACCACCCGTACATCGCCCCGGTGCGGGCGCTCACGCCGCGCGTCCCGGCGGTGCGCGTGACGCTGTGGACGATCGTGAACGCGACGGCGGCCGCGATGAGGCTGAAGAAGACCCAGAAGGCCCACGGCTCGGGCTGGGCGCCCATGACCTGGCCGGCGCCGCTCGTGACGCGGACCGTCGCGGTCCCGTCCGCGACCCGGACCGCGCTCGTCCACAGGCACAGGTAGCCGACGAGCCACGCGACGCCCCACGCGAGGAACAGCAGCCGGGAGTCGGGCTCGGTCGCCTGGCGCGCGCGCTCCTGCTGCTCGCGGATGAGGCGGAGCGTCTCGGCGGCGCCGAGGGACGGCTCGTCGGGCTCGCCGACGGCTCCGTCGTGGACGGCGTCGCCGTGGTCGGTCGTCATGGTGGCCTCTCGGTGGTGCGGGTCGTTCCGGAAACTACTTTGCACTGCAAACCTGTTTGTAGATTCCCACACGCGAACGCCCTCGCGCAAGGCCCCGCGGGACGGATGGCGGCACAGCTCAGAAATGTGATATCACTTTGCTATACACGACGCGGCCCCGCCGCAGGAGAGGACGACCACCGTGACCGAGAGCGCAGCACCCCCGCAGGAGTCCGTCGGCGGCGAACCGACCGGCCGCCCCGTCGGTCACGACGGCACGCGCGTCGACGTCACCGAGCGGCCCGCCTGGTCCCTCGGAGCGGGCGGCGCGGCCGCCGTCATCGCGCTGAGCATCGTCCTGCTCCTCGGCGGCACAGGGCTCGTCGTGGCCGCCGCGGCGGAGGCCGGCAACCCCGCCGTGCTCATCACGCTCGGCGTCCTGGCGTTCCTCGCGGGCGTGCTCGTCCCGACCGGCGTCGCCGTCATCAACCCCGGCGAGACGGTCGTCGTCCAGTTCTTCGGCCGCTACCTCGGCACCGTCCGCACCACGGGCCTCGTCGCGACGGTGCCGCTCAGCACCCGCCGCCGCGTGTCCGTGCGCGTCCGGAACTTCGAGACGAGCGAGCTCAAGGTCAACGACGCCGACGGCAACCCCATCAACATCGCCGCGATCGTCGTCTGGCAGGTCGCCGACACCGCCAAGGCGTCGTTCGCGGTCGAGGACTACGACGACTTCGTCGTGGTCCAGGCCGAGTCCGCGCTGCGCCACGTCGCGATGTCCCACCCCTACGACGACGCCGAGGCCGGCGAGGAGTCGCTGCGCGGCGCGACGGAGGTCGTCTCGGCCGAGATCGCGGCGGAGGTCGCGGAGCGCGTCGTCGTGGCGGGAGTCGAGGTCATCGAGGCCCGCATCTCCAACCTCGCCTATGCGCCCGAGATCGCGCAGGCGATGCTCCAGCGCCAGCAGGCCGGGGCGATCATCGCGGCACGCTCGCGCATCGTCGAGGGCGCGGTGTCCATGGTCGAGGACGCCCTGTCCCGCCTCGAGGCCGAGGACATCGTCACGCTCGACGACGAGCGCCGCGCGACGATGGTCTCCAACCTCCTCGTGGTGCTCTGCGGCGACAGCCGCGTGACGCCCGTCGTCAACACGGGGTCCCTGTACCAGTGACGTCCGTCGGGCCCACGCCGCCCGAGAAGCGCGACGCGCCCGACGACGGCGACCAGCCGTCGTCGGGCCGCGGCGTGCCCGCGGGTGATCCGGGCACGAGCGCGGGCACGGGCCGAGCGCAGCGCCCGCAGCGCAAGTCGGTCCTCCTGCGCCTCGACCCCGCCGTGCACGACGCCCTCGCCCGCTGGGCCGGCGACGACCTGCGCAGCGTCAACGCGCAGATCGAGATGCTCCTGCGCCGCGCGCTCGACGACGCGGGCCGCCTCCCCCGCGACGTCCGCCCACCCCGCCGCCCGGGCCGCCCACCCCGCCAATAGCCCCCCACCCGCCGAGCACGGGGTCCGCGACCGCTCTCGTCCCGATCCGGTCGCGGATCGCGTGCTCGCGGGGCGCTCCGCCCGTGGTCGGCGAGCAGGTTCCGTCCAGGGGGCACCGAGGTGGGTTCCGGTGAGCGGTGCTATAACCGGACGGTGTCCGACCTGACCGCTCCCGGCTCCCCCGCCGCGCCCGTGCCGGGCCCGACGGCCGCCGTCGTCCCCGGGACCGCCGACGGCGCTCCCGCGCGCCCGGACCGTGCCACGCGCCGTCGCATCGGCGCGGAGATCTGGATCGTGCTCGGGCTCAGCCTCGGCAAGTCCGCGGTCTACGCGGTCATCAACATCGTCGCGCGGCTCACCGCCGGGACCCCGCTCGGCGAGCAGTCCGCGAGCCTCAACGTGAGCCGGTCGGCCCGGCCGTACCTCGACCTCACCTACCAGCTCGTCGGGATCTTCTTCGCCGTGCTGCCCGTCGCGCTCGCGCTCTACCTGCTGAGCGCGCGCGGCCGGTCGGCCGTCCGCGCCATCGGGCTCGACGGCGCCCGGCCCCTGCGCGACGTCGGCTGGGGCTTCGCCCTCGCTGCGGCCATCGGCATCCCCGGCCTCGGGTTCTACGCGCTCGGCCGCGTCCTCGGCATCACGGTCGAGGTGCAGGCGTCGGCGCTCAACGCCGCGTGGTGGACGGTGCCCGTGCTCATCCTCGCCGCGCTGCAGAACGGTCTGCTCGAGGAGGTCATCGCGGTCGGGTACCTGTTCGAGCGCACGCGCGACCTCGGCTGGGGACGCGTGAAGTTCGTCGTGTGGAGCTCGCTCCTGCGCGGGTCGTACCACCTGTACCAGGGCTTCGGGCCGTTCCTCGGGAACGTCGTCATGGGCGTCGTGTTCTCGTGGTTCTACACGTCCCGCTGGGGACGGCACCGCGTCATGCCGCTCGTGATCGCGCACACCCTGCTCGACGTCGTCGCGTTCGTCGGGTACGCGCTCCTCCCCCTGGAGTGGAAGCAGTCCCTCGGCCTCGCCTGACGCCCGCCGAGGGAGAGCCGTGGTCGTCCGGAGCAGAGCCCCGGCCTGTCCCGCACCACCACGGCTCTACCTCACGGGACCACGGCTCTACCTCGGCGGACCAGGGGTCTACCTCAGGGGACCAGGGCTCTGCCTCGGCGGACCAGGGCTCTCCCTCGGCGGGCCGGAGGGTCAAGCCCCGCGGAGGGCGCGGAGCTGCTCGCGGCGCTCCGCCTGGAGGACCGGGTCCGGGACGGGCAGGGACGCGAGGAGTCGCTGCGTGTACTCCTCGCGCGGGCTGCCCAGCACCTCGGCGCCCGTGCCCTCCTCGACCAGCCGCCCGCGGTAGAGCACCGCGATGCGGTCGGACAGCAGGTCCACGACGGCGAGGTCGTGCGACACGAACAGGCTCGCGAAGCCCAGCTCGCGCTGGAGCTCGGCGAACAGCTCCAGCACGCGCGCCTGCACGGAGACGTCGAGCGCCGACGTCGGCTCGTCGGCCACGAGCAGCTCCGGGTCGAGCGCGAGGGCCCGGGCGAGCGACGCGCGCTGGCGCTGCCCGCCGGAGAGCTCGTGCGGGAACCGGTCGCCGTACGACCGCGGGAGCTGCACGGCCTCCAGGAGCTCGTCGACGCGCCCGCGCGCCGCCTGGGGCGACTCCGCGCGCCCGTGCACGACGAGCGGCTCCGCGACGCAGTCCGCGATCGTGAGCAGCGGGTTGAAGCTCGTCGCGGGGTCCTGGAACACGAACCCGATGCGCGGCCGCACGGGGCGCAGCTCGCGTTCCCTCACGCCGTTCATCTCGACGCCGAGCACGCGCAGCGACCCGCCCGTCACCCGGGTGAGACCGGCGACGGCGCGCGCGAACGTCGTCTTGCCGGAGCCGGACTCGCCCACGAGGCCGAGCACCTCGCCGGGCCGGATGGTGAGCGAGACGTCGTCGACCGCGGTGAAGCCGGGGCGGCGCAGGCGGCCCGGGTAGGTGACGGTCAGTCCCTGCGCCGCCACCACGGGCTCCGCGTCCGCCCATCCGACGTCGCGGGCCGACGCGCGGGCCTCGGCCCGCGCGGTCCCCTCGCCGACGCGCGGCACGGAGTCGAGCAGCGCGCGCGTGTACGCGGCCTGCGGGGCGGCGAAGAGCTCGCGCGCGGGCGCCTGCTCGACGACCTTCCCCTGGTACATGACCGCGACCCGGTCGGCGAGGTCCGCGACGACGCCCATGTTGTGCGTGATGAGCACGATGGCCGTGCCGAACTCGTCGCGGCACCGGCGCAGGAGGTCGAGGATCTCGGCCTGGACGGTCACGTCGAGCGCGGTCGTGGGCTCGTCGGCGACGATGAGCCCCGGGTCGAGCACGAGGGCCATGGCGATGACGATGCGCTGCTTCTGCCCGCCGGAGAACTGGTGCGGGTAGTGGTCGACGCGCGTCTCCGGGTCGGGGATGCCGACGCGCCGCAGCACGTCGACCGCGCGCCGGCGCGCCTCGCGCCGCGACACCTTCGTGTGCGCGCGGATGCCCTCGACGATCTGCCAGCCCACCGTGTACACCGGGTTGAGCGCGGCGGACGGCTCCTGGAAGACCATCGCGACGTCGGTCCCGCGGACCTGACGCAGCCGCTCCCCGCCGAGCGTGACGACGTCGTGGTCGGCCGTCCCGGCCTTGTTCGTCAGCACGACGGCGCCGCGCGCCGTCGCGGTCGACGGCAGCAGGCCGAGGATCGTCTTCGCGGTCACCGTCTTGCCGGACCCGGACTCGCCGACGACGGCCAGCACCTCTCCGGGCGCGACCTCCAGGTCGACGCCGTCGACGGCGCGCACGGCCCCGGCGTCGGTCGCGAACGACACCGCGAGGTCGCGGATCGTCACGACGGGGCGTGCGGCGTCACCGCTCTCGCGGCGGGTCGTCTCGGTCACGGCGCTCATCGCCGGTCCTCCGTCTCGTCGTGGGGTGCGTCCGCCGGAGCAGCCGCAGGACCGGCCGCGGGGCCCGTCGCCGGACCTGTCGCAGGGCCGCCGTCGTCCGGGGTGCTGCCGGCCCGCCCGTCGAGCCCGACGGCGTCGGGGTCGCGCTGCCCGGGGGTGGCCGCGAGCTCGTCGGAGCGCGAGCCCGCGCCCTCGATCGCGTCGAGGCCGCCGGGGCCGGCGGTGAGCGTCCCGCCCGGCACGACCGACGTCTCCGCGACGTCGCCCGACACCTCGGCGGACGCGCGGCGGGAGCGCAGCCGCGGGTCGGCGAGGTCGTTGAGGCTCTCGCCGACAAGCGTGATGCCGAGCACCACGAGCACGATCGCGAGCCCCGGGAAGAGCGCGGTCCACCAGATGCCGCTCGTCACGTCGGACACGGCCTTGTTGAGGTCGTAGCCCCACTCGGCGGCCGCCGTCGGCTCGATGCCGAACCCGAGGAACCCGAGCCCGGCGAGCGTGAGGATCGCCTCGGACGCGTTGAGCGTGACGATGAGCGGCAGCGTGCGGGTCGAGTTCCGCAGGACGTGGCGCACCATGATGCGCCGGTGCGGCGTGCCGAGCACGCGCGCCGAGTCGACGAACGCCTCGCCCTTGATCCGCACGACCTCCGCGCGCGTGACGCGGAAGTACTGCGGCACGAACACCACGGTGATCGAGAAGGCCGCGGCGAGGATGCCGCCCCACATGCTCGACTGGCCGCCGGAGATGACGATCGCCATGAGGATCGCGAGGAGCAGGGACGGGAACGCGTAGATCGCGTCGCAGACCACGACGAGCAGGCGGTCGGCCCAGCCGCCGAAGTACCCGGAGACGAGCCCGAGCAGCACCCCGACGACGATCGAGGCGAGGATCGCCACGACGATGACGAGGAGCGCCGTCTGCGCGCCCCAGATGACGCGCGACAGGACGTCGTAACCGCCGACGGTCGTGCCGAGCAGGTGCTCGGCCGACGGCGGCTGCTGCGCGCCGAACGGCCCGTCCGCCGTGCGGAGCTGGCTGTACCCGTAGGGGGCGAGCACGGGCGCGAGGGCGGCGGTGAGCAGGAAGAGGCCCGTGATGACGAGGCCCGTGACGAGCATGCCGCGCTGCAGCCCGACGCTCTGCCGGAGCTGGTGGACGACGGGCAGACGCTTCCACCACGCGACGCGCCCGCGCTCGGGGACGACGACGGGGACGGGGCCCCCGGTGCCCGGACCGGCCGGGACGACGGTCTCCGCGACCATGTCAGTACCTCACCCTCGGGTCGATGAGCGCCGCGATGATGTCGACGAGGAAGTTCGTGACCGCGACGATCACGGCCATGAGCACGACGATCCCCTGCACGGCGACGAAGTCGCGCGCCTGGAGGTACTCGGCGAGCTGGAAGCCGAGCCCCTTCCACTCGAACGTCGTCTCGGTGAGCACGGCGCCCGCGAGGAGCATCGCGACCTGGAGCCCGATGACGGTGATGATGGGGATGAGCGCGGGGCGCCACGCGTGCGCGCGCACGAGCCGGGACTCGCGCACGCCGCGCGACCGCGCCGCGACCACGTAGTCGGTCGAGAGCGTCCCGATGACGTTGGTGCGCACGAGCCGCAGGAACACGCCCGCCGTGAGCAGCCCGAGCGCGAGCGCCGGGAGGACGGCGTGCTGGAGGACGTCGCCGACGATCGCCGGGTCCCCCGTCCGGATCGCGTCGATCAGGTAGAAGCCGGTCGGGTCGTCGAGGAACTGCAGCTCGATCTCCGCGTCGGTGGACGCGCGCCCGGACACGGGCAGCCAGCCGAGCCACACCGAGAAGACGAGCTTGAGCATGAGGCCGGCGAAGAACACGGGCGTCGCGTAGGCGAGGATCGCGGAGACGCGCAGGATCGCGTCGGGCACGCGGTCGCGCAGGTAGCCCGCGAGCATGCCCAGCGGGATGCCGACGACGAACGCGACGAGCAGGGCGTAGACCGCGAGCTCGAGCGTCGCGGTGCCGTACGTCGCGAGCACCTCGGTGACGGGACGGTTGTCGCTGATCGTCGTGCCGAAGTCGCCGCGCACGATGCCGCCGAGGTACTCGAGGTACTGCACGACCACCGGGCGGTCGTACCCGGCCTCGTGGATGCGCTCGGCGAGCTGGTCCGGCGTGAGCCGTCCGCCGAGCGCGGCGGTGATCGGGTCGCCCGTGGCCCGCATGACCACGAAGACCGTGGTCACGAGGATGAAGACCGTCGGGATGATGAGCAGCGCGCGGACCAGGATGTAGCTCCCGAGCCCGCCGCCGCGACGGCGGGTCGTGCGTGGGGTGCGCACCCGCCCCGTGCCGCCGGGGTCGCGGGGCGCGTCCTCGCCGACGGGCACGTCGGTGGTGGTGGTCGTCATGTCGTCTCTTCCTCAGGTGCCCGGGCGTCGGCGTGGTCGCCGGTCCGGACGAGCGGTGCCCGGCCCTCCCCGCGGGTCGCGCGGGGAGGGCCGGGCGGCTGGGGCAGCTGCCGGTCAGCCCTTGGACAGCGCCGCGTAGCGGAACTTGAAGGACGGGTCCAGCGTGTCCTCGGCCCCCTCCACGTCCGTCCCGACGACCGCGACCTGCGCGCCCTGGAGGTACGGGAGCGTGGACAGGTCCGCCGCGACCTTGCTCTGGATCTCCTCGATGAGCGCGGTGCGCTCGTCGGCGTCGGGCGTCGCCGCCTGCTGGAGGATGAGGTCGTTGACCTCCTGGTTGGCGTAGTGGTTCACCAGGAAGTTCTCCGTGAGGAAGAACGGCGTGAGGTAGTTGTCCGCGTCGGAGTAGTCCGGGAACCAGCCGAGCTGGTACGCCGGGTAGACGTCGGACGTGCGCTCCTTGGCGTACGTGACCCACTCGGTGGTCTGCAGGTTGACCGTGAAGAGGCCGTCCTTCTCGAGCTGGTCCTTGATGAGCGCGTACTCGTCGGCCGACGACGGGCCGTAGTGGTCGTTCGAGTACTGCAGGTTGAGCGTCACGGGCGTCTCGACGCCCGCGTCGGCCAGGAGCTGCTGCGCCTTCGCGGCGTCGGGCTTGCCCGCGCCGTCGCCGTACATCTCCTTGAGCGGCTCGGCGGCGCCGGTCAGGCCCGCGGGCACGTAGGAGTACAGCGGGGTGTAGGTGCCCTTGTAGACCTGGTCCGAGAGCTCGTCGCGGTCGATGAGCGACGCGGCGGCCTGGCGCACGGCGAGCGCCTTCGCCGGGTCGGCCTCCGGCGTCTTCGCGCCGAATGGCTGGGTGTCGAAGTTGAACGTGATGTAGCGGATCTCGCCGCCGGGGCCGTCCACGACCTTGACGTCGTCGTTGCCGCGCAGGTCCTCGATGTCCGTCGCGGACAGGCTGCGCCACGCGACGTCGATCTTGCCCTGCTGGATCTCGAGCTTCATGTTCGACGCCTCGGCGAAGTACTTCACCGCGACCTTGTCGGTCTTCGCCGGGCCGAGGAGGCCCTCGTAGCCGTCGTACGCCTCGTAGGAGACGAGCTCGTTGAACTTGTAGCCCGTGATCGTGTACTGGCCGGCGAACGCCTTGCCGTCGACGATGTCCTGGTCCGAGGTGAGCGCGTCGGCCGCGAAGACGTCCTCGTCGACGATCGGGCCCGCCGGGCTGGACAGGATCTGCGGGAAGAGCTGGTCGTTCTCGCTCTTGAGGTGGAAGACGACGGTCGTGTCGTCGGGCGCCTCGACGCTGTCGAGGTTGTAGAGCAGCGACGCCGGCCCGTTCTCGTCGTTGATCGCGACCTGGCGGTCGAACGAGAACTTCACGTCGGACGACGTGAGGTCGTTGCCGTTGGCCCACTTGAGGCCCGGCTTGAGCTTGACCGTGTACTCGGTCGGCGAGGTGAACTCGGCCGACTCCGCGATGTCGGGCTCGACGTCGGGGCTGCCGTACGGGGTGTTCATGAGGAACGGGAAGACCTGGTTCATCACGGCGAACGAGCCGTTGTCGTACGAGCCGGCCGGGTCGAGCACCGTGATCTTGTCGGTGGTGCCGATGACGAGCGAGCCGCTCGCCGAGCCGCCGCCGTCCCCGTCGCCCTCGCCGTCGCTCGAGCCCCCGCCGCACGCGGTCAGGGTCAGCGTCACCGCCGTGATACCGGCGGCCGCGGCGAGGAGCCGCTTCCTGGACACCGCTGTCATGTGTCTACCTCTTTCTCGGGTTTCTCGGGGTGCGAGACACCGGTGGCGCGACCTTGCACGCACCAGGACCCCGACCTGTCGGCGGAGTGCCGTGATTTCTAGCACAGTGCCGTGTCGCACAGGTGTCAGGATCGACAGAAAACCGGACAGAACGCCAGCGTTGTTACCCGGTCGTAACCCTGCGCCCCGGGCAACGGTCGTGACGTGAGACACACTCACAGCGGTCGCGTCGTGGGTGTAAAGTCCCGCCCCTTTCGGGGCGCCCGGCCCTGGCGGACGACAACCGAACGGCCCTCAGGAGCCCGCGCGGTCCTCCGGTCCGGCCACCCCGGGACCACCCGCCGCCGGGTCGCCCGGGCCAGGCTCGCCCGGGGCGGGCTCCACCGGGGCGGGCTCGGCCGGGGCGAGGTCGCTCGTCGGGGACGCGTCGGGCGCAGGAGCCGCCGGGGTCCCGGCGGGCGCCCCGCTCACGGCCGACGGCGGAGCCACGCCCGGGTGCACCGCGGCGGCGCCCAGCACCGACCCGCCCGTCACGACGACACCGGCCGCGACCGCCTGCGCGCGCAGGTCGGCGAGCTCGCGTGCGACCGCCCGGACCGCGAAGCCGGACACCACGTGGATCGCCCCCGACACGAACGCGTACAGGGCGAACACCACGGTGACGAGGCGCAGCACGTCGAACGCGTCGAGCGGGCGCGTGACGAGGAGGATCCCGAAGAGCACCGACACGATCCCCACGGCGAGCATCCACGCCCAGCCGAGGTCGCGGTTGCGCACGAGCGCCGCCGCCCCCGCGATCGTCGTGATGCCGAGGACGAGCACCCAGACGGCGAGGACGTAGTACAGCGCCGTCGCGCCGAGGTCCGGCCACAGCGCCACCACGACGCCGAACACGACGTTGACCCCGGCCTGCGCGAGCCACCACGCCGACCCGACCTGCTTGCGGTGCACGAACCCCTGGACGGCGACCAGCACGCCGTCGGCCACGAGGAACGCCCCCAGCACGACCCGCAGGGTCCCCAGCTGCTCGAGCGGCTCGATCATGAGGAGCAGGCCCAGGACGACGAGGAGCGTGCCCCGGACGACGGGGAGCCACCACACCCGCCGGAAGGGGTTGCGCTCCTGCCCGCTCTCGTCCGGCGTCACGGGTGCGGCGCCTCCGGCCTCGTCGCGCTGCGTCGTCGTGCCACGTGCCATGCCGACCTCCCCAGGGGTGCTCGCACCCCCATGCTAGGGAGGCCTTCCTCACACCCGCCCGTCGAACAACCCCCCACGTGCGTCGGACAACCGGTCGAACCGGGCGAATCACCCGGAGGAATCGGCCAAATACCGCGCCTGCCGGGACCCCCGGACCTAGACTCGCAGGCATGTCCTCCCCCGCGCCCGAGCCGACGACGGGCGACACGCCCCACGTGGGCGCGGTCGTCGAGGTCGGGTCGCTCACCGCGTCGGGCCGGCGTGACGCCCGTCCCCAGACCGGCGCGCTCGAGGCGCTGCTCGCCCCGCGCGACGGCGACGACGAGGGCACGGTCCGCGTCGTCGACACCGCCGAGCAGCGGGTCCGGCACCCGATCGACCTCGTCAACCTCGTGCTGTGCGCGATCGGCGTCGCCGTGGTGCTCCTCATGTCCGTGTACGCGCACGGCACGACGGCCGGCGTGGCCGAGGACGTCCGCAACTTCTCCGACCTGCTCGCGCGGATCCTGTTCGTGCCGGTCGCGGTGCTCGAGGGCCTCATCACCCTGTTCGTCCCGATCGCGGTCCTCACCGAGCTCGGCGTGCGCCGGCTCGGTCGCCAGGTCGTCGAGTCGATCGTCGCCGCGGGTCTCGGCCTGCTGCTCGGGGTGCTCGTCGTGCTGGCCCTGGGCGCCTGGGGCTCCGACGAGCTGGTGCGCGGCCTCTCCGTCTACTCCCAGGGCGCGTGGCGCCTGACCGTCCCGGGCTACGTCGCGGCGATCGGCGGGCTGCTCACCGCCGCAGGGACCCGCACCCGGCGGCGCACCGTCAAGTGGTCGTGGAACCTGCTGTTCGTCGGCATCGGCGTCGTGCTCATCACCGGCCAGGTCTCGCTGCCGGGCATCCTCATCACGCTGCTGCTCGGACGGCTCGCCGGGCTGGCCGTGCGTTATGTCTCCGGCGTGCGCAGCGAGCGCGCGTACGGTCCCGACCTCGTGGCCGGGGTCCGGCGCGCGGGGTTCTCTCCCGTGGCGCTCGTCCGCGTGCGCGACGTCACCGACGACGACGAGCTCGCCGAGGCGGCGGACGACCCCATCACGGAGGTCGACGCCGAGGGCCGCATCACGGCCGAGGTGCACGTCGGTGTGCTGCGCGCGCCCGGCGCGGACGACGACGGCGGGACCGTCCTCACCGCCGACGCCGCCCTCGCGGCGCACCACCTCGGGGCCGCGCACCCCGACGAGGGCGCCGCACCGCAGGGCACGGACGCCGCCCCCGAGCCCCAGGGCGCCCCGTCCGACCCGGCCGCGATCGCGCTGACGCGCGCGGGCGACAACCGCGTCTACGCGATGCTCGCGGAGGACGACGTGCGCCGCGACGTCGTCGTGCTCGACGGCGACCGCCAGGTCGTCGGCTTCCTCACCCGCTTCTGGCGGTCGCTGCGCCTGCGCGGCAGCGAGGGCCGCGCCGCGATCTCGCTGCGCGCCGCCGCGGAGCGCACGGCCCTCCTGTCCTACGCGGCCCGGGCAGCGGGCGTCCGCACGCCGCGGCTCCTGGGCGTCGCCGAGTCCGCCGACTCGATGGTGCTGGTCCAGGAGCACGCGACGGGCGCCGTGTCGCTGCGCGACCTCCCCGTCGAGGACCTCACCGGCTCGGTGCTCAACGAGGCGTGGCGCCAGCTCCGCCTCGCCCACTCCGCGGGGATCGCCCACCGCGCCCTGACCTCCGACGTCGTGCTCGTCTCGCACGAGCCGGCGACGGGCGCCCCCGAGGTGTGGCTCACCGGGTGGGAGCAGGGCGACATCGCGTCGTCCGAGCTCGCGCGCCGCATGGACCTCGCCCAGATGGTCGCGCTGCTGGCGCTGCGCGTCGGGGCGCAGCGCGCGGTCGAGTCCGCGGTGAGCGTGCTGCCCGACGACGACATCGCCGCCATCGGTCCGCTGCTCCAGTCCGTCGCCCTGCCGCCGAGCACGCGCGAGGAGATCCGGCAGGACAAGGAGCTGCTCAAGGAGCTGCGCGCGGCGCTCGTGGAGCGGCTGCCGGAAGCCGACGTCGAGCCGCAGCGCATCACCCGCTTCGGCGGCCGCACCATCCTCACGCTCGTCCTCGTCATCGCGGCCGTCACGGCGCTGGTGACGTCCTTCAACTTCGACCAGATCGCCACAGCCGTCACGGAGGCGAACCCCTGGTTCGCCGTCCTGTCCTTCGCGCTCGGCATCCTCACGTGGGTCGGCGCGGCCCTCACCCTCGCCGCGTTCTCCCCGAAGCGACTGTCGATGTGGCGCGTCACGCTCACGCAGGCCGCCGGGTCGTACATCGCGCTCGCCGCGCCCGCCGGCATCGGCCCGGCGGCGCTCAACCTGCGGCTGCTCACGAAGCGCGGCATCTCGACGCCCATGGCGGTCGCCACCGTCGCGCTCGTCCAGGTGTCGCAGTTCGTCGTGACGATCCTCATCCTCGTGGTCCTGTCCGTCTTCACCGGCGAGGGCGGCCTCGTCCAGCTCCCCTCGACGACGGTGCTGCTCGCCATCGGCGGCGTCGCGCTCGCCGTGCTCGCGACGCTGCTCGTGCCGGCGGTGCGGACCTGGGCGCTCGCCAAGATCCGGCCGACGGTCCAGCAGGTCTGGCCGCGGCTCTCGGAGATGCTGGGCCAGCCCGGCCGCCTCGCGCTCGGGTTCGCGGGCAACATCGTCATGACGCTCGGCTACGTGCTCGCCTTCGACGCCGCGCTCGCGGCGTTCGGGCAGGAGCTCGACCTCGTCGACGTCGCGGTCATCTACCTGGTGGGCAACGCGGCCGGCGCGGCCGTCCCGACGCCGGGCGGCCTCGGCGCGATCGAGCTCGCCCTCATCGCCGGCCTCACCGCAGCCCAGGTGCCGCCCGCCATCGCGACGTCGGTCGCGATGCTGTTCCGCGTCGCGACGTACTGGGCGCGCATCCCCATCGGCTGGTTCGCCATGCGCTTCCTGCAGAAGAAGGGCGACCTCTAGCCCGCACGACCGGCCCCGTCGCGGTCCGCGCACCGCGTGGGCGGACGCCGCAGGCCCGGGGACGTTCGACCCGGGACGGCGCGGGCGGCCCCCGATAGGCTCGCCGCGCACCCGCCGTCCCCACCGGTCGCGCGCGTGCCGACGACGCCCGACGAGGTGAGGAGCCCGCACGTGAGGATCGGTGTCCCCCGCGAGGTGAGGGACGGGGAGCGGCTGGTCGCCGCCACCCCGCGCACGGTCGAGCGCCTGCGGGCGCTCGGCTACGAGGTGGTCGTCGAGCACGACGCGGGCGCGGGTGCCACGTTCTCCGACGCCGCGTACGAGGCTGCGGGCGCCGCGGTGGTCGACGCCGCGACGGCGTGGGGGGCCGACGTCGTCACCGCCGTGAACGCGCCCACCGACGCGCAGGTGGCGCTCCTGCACCCGGGCGCGACCCTCGTCGCGATGCTCGGTCCCGCGAACGACCCCGACCTCGTGCGGCGCCTCGCCGACCACGGCGTGACCGCGCTCGCGCTCGACGCCGTGCCCCGCATCTCGCGTGCCCAGGCCCTCGACGTCCTGAGCACGCTGTCGAACGTCGCGGGCTACCGCGCCGTCGTCGAGGCCGCGGCCGAGTACGGCGGCATGTTCGCGGGGCAGGTCACCGCCGCAGGCAAGACGCCGCCCGCGAAGGTCTTCGTCATCGGCGGCGGGGTCGCGGGCCTCGCCGCGGTCGGCGCGGCAGCGAGCCTCGGCGCGCAGGTCCGCGCGTTCGACGTCCGGTCGGAGGCGGCCGAGCAGATCGAGTCCATGGGCGGCACCGCCGTGCGCGAGCCCGCGGCGCAGCAGGGCATGTCGGCCGACGGCTACGCGAAGCCGCTCACGCCCGAGCAGGAGGCGGCGGCCCTCGCCGTCTACGCGCGCGAGGCGGCCGACGCGGACGTCGTCGTCACGACGGCGCTCGTGCGCGGCCGGGCGCCGCGCACCCTCACGGCCGAGGCGGTCGCCGGGATGCGGCCCGGGAGCGTCGTCGTCGACCTCGCGGCCTCGGGCGGCGGCAACTGCGCGCTCACCGTGCCGGGCGAGCGCGTCGTCACCGAGAACGGCGTCGTGGTCGTCGGCTGGACCGACCTCGCGGGCCGGCTCCCGCAGCACACGTCGCAGCTCCTGGGGACGAACGTCGTGCACCTGCTCGAGCTGCTCACGCCCGGCAAGGACGGCGTGCCCGCCCTCGACCTCGACGACCCGGTCCAGCGCGGCATGACCGTCGCGCGCGCCGGCGAGGTGCTCTGGCCGCCGCCGCCCGTCGCGGTGAGCGCGGCGCCGTCCCCCGCCGCGCCACCACCGCCGGACCCCGCCCAGGAGGCTGCGGACCGCGAGCGGGCCGCCACGGAGGCCGCCGCCGCCGCGAGCCTGCGCCGCCGCCGTCGGACCGTCGGGGCCGCGCTGGCCGCGGTGCTCATCACGCTCGCACTGTCGTTCGCGCCGCCGTCGCTCGTCGGGCACGTCACGGTGTTCACGCTCGCGGTGATCGTCGGGTACTACGTCATCTCGAACGTCACGCACTCCCTGCACACGCCGCTCATGGCCCAGACGAACGCGATCTCCGGCATCATCCTCGTCGGCGCGCTCCTGCAGCTCGGCTCCGACGACTGGGTCGTCACGACGCTCGCGCTCGTCGCGGCGACGCTCGCGAGCATCAACGTGTTCGGTGGCTTCCTCGTCGCGAACCGCATGATCGGCATGTTCCGCAAGGACGTCCCCGCCCGCGCGCAGGGGGTGGCCCGATGACCGCCACGTCCGTCGCCCAGGCCGTCTACGTCCTCGCGGCCGTCCTGTTCGTGCTGAGCCTCGCGGGCCTGTCGAAGCAGGAGTCCGCGCGCCGCGGCAACGTCCTCGGCATGGTCGGCATGGTCCTCGCGCTCGCCGCGACGATCGTCCTCGCGCTCGGCACGAGCGCCCGCCCGGTCCTCGTCACCGCGCTGCTCGTCGTGGTCGTGCTCCTCGTGGGCGCCGCCGTCGGGACGTGGCGGGCCCGCCGCGTCGAGATGACGCAGATGCCGGAACTCATCGCGATCCTGCACAGCTTCGTCGGGGCCGCGGCCGTGCTCGTCGGCTTCAACTCGTACCTCACCGCACAGGCTGCGGGGCACGACGACGTCGCGCACCTCGTCGAGGTCTCGCTCGGCGTGCTCGTGGGCGCCGTGACGTTCACCGGCTCCGTCGTCGCGTTCCTCAAGCTGTCCGGTCGCACGCGGTCGGCGCCGCTCCAGCTCCCCGGCCGGAACCTGCTCAACCTCGGGGCGCTCGTGGCGAGCCTCGGGCTCGTAGCGTGGTTCGTCGTCGCGCCGTCCGTGTGGCCGCTGCTCCTGCTCACCGTCGTGTCGCTCGCGCTGGGCTGGCACCTCGTCGCGTCGATCGGGGGCGGCGACATGCCCGTCGTCGTCTCGATGCTCAACTCGTACTCCGGCTGGGCCGCCGCCGCGGCGGGCTTCATGCTCGGGAACGACCTGCTCATCGTCACGGGCGCGCTCGTCGGGTCCTCCGGTGCGATCCTCAGCTACATCATGTGCCGGGCCATGAACCGGTCGTTCGTGTCCGTCATCCTCGGCGGCTTCGGGGCCGAGGAGGGTGCGGCCCCCGCGGGTGGCGAGGGACCGCAGGGCGAGCACCGCGAGGTGAGCGCCGACGACGTCGCGGCCCTCCTGCGCGACGCGCGGAGCGTCGTCATCACCCCGGGCTACGGCATGGCTGTCGCCAAGGCGCAGTACCCCGTCGCCGACCTCGTGCAGCTCCTGCGCGACGGCGGCGCCCAGGTCCGCTTCGGCGTCCACCCCGTCGCGGGCCGGCTCCCCGGGCACATGAACGTGCTGCTCGCGGAGGCGCGCGTCCCGTACGACATCGTGCTCGAGATGGACGAGATCAACGACGACCTGGCGGGGACGGACGTCGTGCTCGTCATCGGGGCGAACGACACCGTGAACCCGGCCGCGCTCGACGACCCGGGCTCGCCCATCGCGGGCATGCCCGTGCTGCACGTGTGGGAGGCGGAGCAGGTCGTCGTCTTCAAGCGGTCCATGGCGGCGGGCTACGCCGGGGTGCAGAACCCGCTGTTCTTCCGCGAGAACACCGGGATGCTCTTCGGGGACGCCAAGCTGCGGGTCGAGGACATCGTGGCGGCGCTCCGCGCGGGCTGAGGGGCCGCGGGCGACGGGGACGGCGCGGGGCCCGCGGAGCGCGCCCCGGCGATCAGCCGGGCACGCGCTCCCGGGCGGGCGCGAACGTCAGCGACGGCAGCGTCTCGAGCGTCCGGTGCGCGGCGACGTAGTCCTTGAGGTCCCCGCGGAAGACGACGCGGCCCGGCAGGTCGAGCAGCGTCTGGGGCCGCACCTGCCACCGCTCGACCCCGAGGTCCCACACGCCCGCGCCGTGCAGCACGTGGTAGACGAACTCCGAGCAGAAGAACCGGTCCGCGGCCTCGTGCCCGCGGCCGAACCGCGCGCCGACGAGGCCGCGCACGTTGTACGAGAACGCGTGCGAGTCGAGCAGGAACTCGGTGATCCGGACGCGGATCGCCTCGTGCTGCTCGGGGGTCACGGGCACCGCGAGCACGACCCCCGGCACGACGTCCATGCCGCGGTACAGGCCGTCGTCGAACCGCTCGCGCCGGAAGCAGCCGACGAACGGGTTGCCCGCCCGGCGCCGGCCGAAGCTGAACATGAGGTCGAGCCCCTGGTCGAGCGCCAGGGAGGAGTGCGTGAACTCGTCGCGCGTCGCCAGCGCGATCGTCCGGGACAGGACCGTACGACTGCGGGACAGGACGACGTAGACGTTCACGCGAGTGACCATACGATGCCCGAGCCCGCAAGCGGAACGGGCGGAGCGGGGTATTTGTCCGGTCGGCCGCGACGAGGCGCCGTCGGCCGGGCCCGCGAGCGCGAGATCCCCGCGCTCACCCGTCCGAGCGCGCCCGGTCGAGAACCACCCGGTCGAGGACCGCCCGCGCGTGCCGGAGGACCGGCTCGTCGACCATGCGGCCCTCGAACGTGAAGACGGCGCCCGCGCCGCCCGGGTTCGCGGCCGCGGCGTCGAGCAGCGCGCGGGCGTCGGCCACCTGCTCGGCGGTCGGCGCGTAGGCGGCGCGGATCACGGGGACGTGGCTCGGGTGGATGCACGCCGTCGCGGCGAACCCCGACGCGGCCGCGTCCTCGGCCTCGGCGCGCAGCCCGTCGAGGTCGCCCACGTCGAGGTGCACCGCGTCGACCGCGGCCTTCCCCGCCGCACCCGCCGCGAGCAGCACCGCGGCGCGGGCGTGCCGCGCGACGTCGCGGTACGTGCCGTCGGGGCGGCGGCTCGACGTCCCCCCGAGGGACGCGACGAGGTCCTCCGCGCCCCACATCAGCGCGACGACCTCGGGCCTGCGGGCGAGCTCCGGCGCCGCCACGACACCGGCGGCCGTCTCGCACAGCGCGAGCACTCGCACCCCGGGGAGCGTCGTCGCGAGCCCGCCGAGCGACACGAGCAGCTCCGGCCCGGCCTTGGCGACCATGACCGTCCGCAGGCGCGTGTCCGCGAGCGCCGCCACGTCGAGCGCGTGCTCGGGCGTCCCGACGGGGTTCACCCGCACGACCGTGCGCGCCGGGTCGAGCGTCGCGGACGCCTCGACGACGGCACGCCGCGCGGCGTCCTTGGCGTGCGGGGCGACGGCGTCCTCGAGGTCGAGGATCACGGCGTCCGCGCGGTCCGCGGCCTTCGCGAACCGGTCGGGTCGGTCGCCGGGGCAGAACAGCAGCGCGGGCCCGAGCCCGAACCCTGGCGGGGAGGCGGCGCGGTGCCCGACGCCGTCGGTCACCACGCGCTCTCCTCGTCGCCGCGCTCGAGCACGGGCTCGTGCACCCCCGCCGCGTGCTCGCTGAGCCCGGGGCCGTCGTCGCGCCCGGCGCCGGGCCCGGGGGTGTCGCCGGGATCGGTACCCACCGTGCCCGCAGCCCCGGGTCCGGTGGACGCCCCGGGGGACCGGGCGTCGTCGGGCACGGCCGCGGACGCCGCCTCGTGGGCGGCGCGCGTCCAGAAGAGCGCGGTGCGGACGGCGCGCGCGACGAGCACGCCGTCCTGGTTGAGGCCGCGGTGCTCGAGGGTCACGACGCCCTGCCCCGGCCGCGACGCGGAGAGCCGCTTCTCCACGACCTCCGTCTCGGCGTAGAGGGTGTCGCCGTGGAACAGCGGCTGGGGAAACTCGACCTCGCGGAACCCGAGGTTCGCGACGATCGTGCCCTGCGTGACCTGCCCGACGGACAGCCCGACGAGCGTGGACAGCGTCATCATCGAGTTGACGAGCCGCTGCCCGAACGGCTGGGTCGCGGCCCACGCGGCGTCGAGGTGCAACGCCTGGTGGTTCATCGTGAGCGTGGAGAAGACGACGTCGTCCGCCTCCGTGAGCGTGCGGCCAGGCCGGTGGCGGTACACCACGCCCGTCTCCAGCTCGTCGTAGTACAGGCCCCGCTGGACCACCTCGCGCATGCTGCTCCTCCCCTCGTCCCTGACGTCGGCGTCGGTCCCCCGCTAGCCGTCCAGTCCCAGGCTCCTCGCGATGACCATGAGCTGCACCTCGGTCGTGCCCTCGCCGACCTCGAGCACCTTCGCGTCGCGGTAGTGCCGCGCGACGGGGTTCTCGTTGAGGAACCCGTAGCCGCCGAAGATCTGCGACGCGTCGCGCGCGTTCGCCATCGCGGCCTCGCCGCCGACGAGCTTCGCGACCGACGCCTCCGCCTTGAACGGCTTGCCGCGCACGAGCTTCTGCGCGGCGTCGAGCCACGCGAGGCGCGCGGTGTGGACGCGCGCCTGCATGCGGGCGAGCGTGAACGCGACGTGCTGGTTCTCCCCGATCGACCGACCGAACACGACGCGCTCGCGCGCGTACCGCAGCGCCTCCTCGAGGCAGCCCTGCGCGGCGCCGGTCGCGAGGGCGGCGAACGCGATGCGGCCCTCGTCGAGCGCGCGGAGGAAGTTCGCGTACCCGCGGCCGCGCTCGCCGAGCAGGTTCCCGGCGGGCACCCGGACGCCGGTCAGCGTGAGGGGGTGCGTGTCCGAGGTGTGCCAGCCGACCTTGTCGTACGACGGCCCGACCTCGAGCCCGGGCGTCCCCGCGGGGACGATGATGCTCGACAGCTCCTTGCGCAGCTCGCCCTCCACGCCGACCGTCTCGCCCGTGACGGCGGTGATCGTCACGAGGCTCGTGATGGGCGTCCCCGAGTTGGTGATGAACTGCTTCGACCCGTCGATCACCCACTCGTCGCCGTCGAGCCGCGCGGTCGTGCGGGTGCCGCCCGCGTCGGACCCGGCACCGGCCTCGGTGAGCCCGAACGCCGCGAGCGCCCGCCCGGCGAGCAGGTCGGGCAGCCACCGCTCCTGCTGCTCGCGCGAGCCGTGCCGGTAGAGCGGGACGATCCCGAGCCCGACCCCGGCCTCGAGCGTCACCGCGATCGACTGGTCGACGCGCGCGAGCGCCTCGACGGCGAGGCACAGCGACACGTAGTCCTGGCCCTGGCCGCCGATGTCGCGCGGGAACGGCAGCCCGAACAGCCCGAGCTCCCCCATCTGCGCGATGATCTCCATCGGCAGGCGGCGTTCCGTGTCGTAGCGGTAGGCGGCGGGCGCGACGACGCTGTCCGCGAAGTCGCGCACCACCTGGCTGAGCTTCCGCTGCTCGTCGTCGAGCAGGACGTCGGCCTCGATCATGATGCTCCCTGGGTGTCGGGTTGCGGGACCGGAGCGGCGGGTTGTGCCGCACCGGAGTCGTGAGGGTGGACGACGGCGACCACCTGGTCCCGGCGCACGAGGTCGCCGGGGCGCACGCGCACGTCGGCGACGCCGTCGTGCGGGGCGAGGAGCGGGTGCTCCATCTTCATGGCCTCGACGGTGACGAGGACGTCCCCGGCGGTGACGGGCTCGCCGTCCGCGGCGGCCGTCACGACCGTGCCGGGCATCGCGGCGCGCACCTCGGGGTCGGTCGCGCCGGGCGCGTCACCCCGTGCCCGACGGCGGTCGGCCCGCGCCCGAGCCGCGCGCTGCTCCCGGTCCGGGGCGGCCAGGGCGACGGTCCGCCCGTCGCGCCACACCCACACCGTCGCGGGCTCCCCGTCGGCGGGGGGTGCGTCGAGGGCGAGCCGCACGCGCTCCCGGACACCGTCCAGGGTGAGCCACCACGCGCCGTCGACCCCGGGGTCGCGAGCGAGCGACGCCCGCACCGCGTGCGTCGTCGAGCCGGGCCACGCACCGTCGTCGGGTGCCGGCACGTGCACGACGGCGTCCCCCACCACCCCGGTCACCCGCACCTCGTGCGCGCCCCCGCCGGCATCGACGAGCAGAACCCGCCGCGGCGCCGCGTCCCCGTTGAGCCGCCACCCGTCCCCCACCCGCCAGGGATCGTCGTCCCGCCCCCCGATCCCCCCGCCGAGCAGGCGGTCGTGGCCCGTCCCACCCTCCGGACGAGCCGCAACCGCCTGCTCGACGAGGAACAGGGCTGCGGCGACGAGGTCGACCCAGTCCGGGCCGTCGGATGGCGAGCCGACCTCCGAGGCGAGGGGTCGGGGGGTGTGCGCGCCGTCGTGGTCGGGCCTGGCGGGAGCGCCCGAGGAACGAGGGCGCGGAGGGTAGACGGCGCGCGCACCCCCCGGCCCCTCGCCGGACCCGGCCATCCCAGAACCGGCGGAGACCAGACGGTCGATCAGGCCGGTGTCGAGCCGACCGGCACGGACGTCGTCGTCCGCGAGGAGAGACCGCAGGAACGCCGTGTTCGTCTCGACACCTAGCACGACCGTCCGCGCGAGCAGGCCGTCGAGGCGCTCCACGGCCTCGTCGCGCGTCTCGCCCCAGGCGACGGCCTTCGCGAGCATCGGGTCGTAGTGCCCACCCACCACGGCACCGGCGGAGATCCCGGAGTCGAGGCGCAGCGGGGAGGCGCCGGGCCCGGACGGGACGCCACCGTCGTCGTAGACCCGGACCGACCCGGTCGCCGGGAGGAAGCCGCGCTCGGGCGACTCTGCGTAGAGGCGCGCCTCGACGGCGTGGCCGCGCAGCACGACGTCGTCCTGTGCCAGGCCCAGCGGCTCGCCCGCCGCGACGCGCAGCTGGAGCGCGACGAGGTCGAGGTCGGTGACCATCTCGGTCACGGGGTGCTCCACCTGGAGTCGCGTGTTCATCTCGATGAAGAAGAACTCGTCCGGGCTCGCGGCGGGGACGAGGAACTCGACCGTCCCGGCGCCGACGTACCCGACCGACCGCGCGACCTCGCACGCGGCCTCGCCCATGCGGGCGCGCTGCTCCGCGGTGAGGAGCGGCGACGGCGCCTCCTCGACGACCTTCTGGTGGCGGCGCTGGAGCGAGCACTCGCGCTCGCCCAGGTGGACCACGGTCCCGTGCGTGTCAGCGAGCACCTGCACCTCGATGTGGCGCGGCGCCTCGACGAGCCGTTCGAGCAGGAGCGTGTCGTCGCCGAACGACGACGCGGCGACCCGGCGCGCGGACGCGAGGGCGCCGGGCAGGTCGGCCTCCGCGCGCACGACGACCATGCCCTTGCCCCCGCCCCCGGCGGACGGCTTGACGAGCAGCGGGAACCCGACGGCGCCCGCGGCGGCGAGGAGGTCGTCGTCGGACATGCCCGGCTCGCCCGCCCCGGGCACGACGGGCACGCCCCGCGCGCCGACGATGCTCTTCGCGGCGAGCTTGTCGGCCATCGCCTCGAGCGCGTCGACGCCCGGCCCGACGAACGCGATCCCCGCGCGCTCGCACGCCCGGGTGAGCGCCGGGTTCTCCGAGAGGAAGCCGTAGCCGGGGTGGACCGCCTCGGCCCCGGTCGCGACGGCCGCGGCGACGACGGCGTCGACGTCGAGGTAGCTCTGCGTCGCGGGCGCGGGCCCGAGCCGGACCGCGACGTCCGCCTCGCGCACGTGGCGCGCGTCGGCGTCGGCGTCGGAGAAGACGGCGACGGACCGCACGCCGAGGCGGCGCAGCGTGCCGATCACGCGGCACGCGATCTCGCCGCGGTTCGCGACGAGGACCGTGCGGAACCCGGTACCGCCGGGCGGGCGGGCGGTCGCGTCGTGGAGGGTGCGGGAGGTCATCGGCTCACATCCGGAAGAGGCCGAACCTGTCACCGGTCCAGGTCTCGGCGAGGGGCGTGCGCGCGCACACGCCGAGGGCGAGGCCGAGCACGCGGCGCGTGTCGGCGGGGTCGATCACGCCGTCGTCCCACAGCCGCGCGGTCGCGTAGTAGGGGCTGCCGTGCTCGTCGTAGTCGGCGCGGATGCCCGCGGAGAACGCGGCCTCCTCGTCGGGGTCCCACGTCTCGCCGCGCGCCGCGAGCTGGTCGCGCTTGACGGTCGACAGCACGGACGCGGCCTGCGGGCCGCCCATCACGGAGATGCGGCTCGCGGGCCACGACCACAGGAAGCGCGGCGAGTACGCGCGCCCGCACATCGAGTAGTTCCCCGCCCCGAACGACCCGCCGACGATCACCGTGAGCTTCGGGACGCGCGTCGTCGCGACGGCCGTGACCATCTTCGCGCCGTCCTTCGCGATCCCGCCCGCCTCGGCGTCCGTGCCGACCATGAAGCCGGAGATGTTCTGCAGGAACAGCAGCGGGATGCCGCGCTGGTCGCACAGCTCGACGAAGTGCGCCCCCTTGAGCGCGGACGCCGAGAACAGCACACCCTGGTTCGCGAGGATCCCGACGGGGTGCCCGTGGATCCGCGCGAAGCCCGTGACGAGCGTGTCGCCGTACTCGCGCTTGAACTCGTCGAACCGGCTCCCGTCGGCGAGCCGGGCGATGACCTCGCGGGGGTCGTAGGGAGCCTGGACGTCGGCCGGGACGGCGGCGTACAGATCCTCCCCCGGGTCCTGTACGGCGGCACCCGCCACACGGGGAGGCTCGCTGGGCGCCACGTCCCACGCGGGCTCCGGGTCGGGCGGGAGCGTCGCGACGATGCGCCGCACGGTGTCGAGCGCGTCCTCGTCGTCGTCGGCGAGGTGGTCGACGACGCCGCTGCGGCGCGCGTGCAGCTCACCGCCGCCGAGCTCCTCGGCCGTGACGACCTCGCCGATCGCCGCCTTCACGAGCGGCGGACCGCCGAGGAAGATCGTGCCCTGCCCGCGCACGATGACCGTCTCGTCGCTCATCGCGGGCACGTAGGCGCCGCCCGCCGTGCACGACCCGAGCACCGCGGAGATCTGCGGGATCCCCGCCGCCGAGAGACGCGCCTGGTGGTAGAAGATGCGGCCGAAGTGGTCGCGGTCCGGGAACACCTCGGCCTGCCGGGGCAGGAACGCACCGCCCGAGTCGACGAGGTAGACGCACGGCAGCCGGTTCTCCAGCGCGATCTCCTGCGCCCGCAGGTGCTTCTTCACCGTGAGCGGGTGGTACGTGCCGCCCTTCACGGTCGCGTCGTTGCAGACGACCATGATCTGCCGCCCGCTCACCACCCCGATCCCGGCGACGACACCCGCGGCCGGCCACGCGCCGTCGTCCACGCCGTACCCGGCGAGCGGTGCGATCTCCAGGAACGGGCTGCCCTCGTCGAGCAGCCGGTCGACGCGGTCGCGCGGGAGCAGCTTGCCGCGCGCCACGTGCCGGTCGCGCGCCGACGCCGGGCCGCCGCGCGCGACGTCCGCCGTGCGCTCGCGCAGCTCCTGAGCGAGCCCGCGCTGCGCGGCGTCGTTCGCCCGAGCCGCGTCCGACCCGGGCTCGACGGCGCTCGTCAGGACGGTCACGCGACCACCTCCTGCCGGCTCCCGGCGAGGAGCGCGAGCGCCGGGTCCTCCAGCAGCGCGCCCAGGTCGGCGAGGAAGCGCGCGCCCTGCTCGCCGTCGACCACGCGGTGGTCGAACGACAGGCTGAGCGTGACGACGTCGCGCAGCCCGACCTCGCCGTCGTGCTCCCAGGGCCGACGCCGCACCGCCCCCAGGCCGAGGATCGCCGCCTCGCCGGGGACGAGGATCGGGGTGCCCGCGTCGACGCCGAACACCCCGACGTTGGTGATCGAGATCGTCCCGCCGGTCAGGCGCTCGGGCGTCGTGCGGCCGTCGCGCGCGGTCGTCGTGAGGTCGGTCAGCGCGACGGCGAGGTCGGGCAGGTCGAGCGCCTGCGCGTCGGGCACGTGCGGCACGACGAGCCCCCGGTCGGTCGCGACCGCGATCCCCAGGTGCACCCGTCGGTGCCGCACGATCTCCGCCGAGCCGTCGGGGAGGTCGCGCCACGCGCTGTTGAGCGCGGGGTGGCGCGGCAGCACGAGGCACAGCGCGCGGGCCGCGAGCGCCAGCACGGTGATCCGCGCGCCGCGCGCGAGGCGGTGGGTGCGCAGCCGTTCCAGGAGCTCGACGCTGCGCGTGACGTCCACCGTGAGGAACACCGTCGCGTGGGGCGCCGTGAACGCGCTCGCCACCATCGCCGCCGCGGTGTGCTTGCGCACGCCCCGCACGGGCACGACCTCCGGCTCGAGGCCGGTCGAGCGGTCGGCGGCCACGCCCGTCGCCGCACCCGGCGCCGAGAGGGGAGAAGTGGCCCCGCGGCCGCGGTCCGGAGGGGCCACTTCTCGCTTCTCGCCGCTCGATGCCCCCGGGCCGGCGGACGTCGCGGGGTGCGCGTGGTGCTCGTCGCGCGGTCGGCGGGCGACGTCGCGGTGGCAGCTCACCGCCGCGAGGACGTCGTCGCGCGTGATGAGCCCGTCGCGGCCGGAGCCTTCGACCCGGTCGATCCGCACGCCGAGCTTCTTTGCGAGCGCGCGCACGGGCGGTGTCGACCGGGGCCGCTCGCCGGTCACGGTGGTGCGGCGGGGTGCCTCGGCGACGTCGGGCCCTGAAACCTGGGTCTCAGTCGCCGCCCGCCGGGGTCGACGCGCGGGCCGCCCGACCCGGTCGGGTCGGGCCCCGTAGCCGACGAGGTTCGGCTCGGGCGCGTCGGTGGGGTCGGCCGGGGCGGCTCCCACCGCGGCGACCGCCCCGACCAGGGCGGGGACGGCGTCGGACGCCCGGGCCGGGACCTCGGCGGACCCGGGCGCGTCGGTGGGGTCGGCCGGGGCGGCTCGCACCTCGGCGACCGCCCCGACCAGGGCGGGGACGGCGTCGGGCACCCGAGCCGGGACCTCGGCGGACCCGGGCGCCGCGGCGCCGTCCGTCACCGGGGCGGCACCGCCGCCGGACACGGGGGCCGCGCCGTCGTCGACCTCGAAGGTGACGAGCGGCTCGCCGACGCTCACCGTCTGGCCCTCCTCGGCGTGGAGGGACGCGACGACGCCCGCGTACGGGGACGGGAGGTCGACGAGGGCCTTCGCGGTCTCGACCTCCGCGATGACCTGGTTGAGCTCGACGCGGTCGCCCGCGTGGACGTGCCAGCTGACGATGTCGGACTCGGTGAGACCCTCGCCCAGGTCGGGGAGGCGGAACTCGCGCAGCGCCGTCATCGGGCCACCTCCGCGACGGGGCGCCCGGACGACGGCACGAACGGCTCCACCCGCCCCAGCACGCGGTCGACGCCGTCGAGGATGCGGTCGAGGTCGGGCAGGTAGTGGCCCTCGAGCTTCGCGGGCGGGTACGGCATGCCGTGGCCCGTGACCCGCACGGGCGCGGCCTCGAGGTACTCGAAGCAGCGGTCCGTCACGGTCGCGGCGATCTCCGCGCCGATCCCGGCCTGGCGCGGGGCCTCGTGCGTGACGACGACGCGCCCCGTCTTGCGGACCGACGCCGCGACGGTGTCGTGGTCGATCGGCGACAGCGAGCGCAGGTCGACCACCTCGACGGACACGCCGTCGTCCGACGCGGCGACGGCCGCGTCCAGCGCGGTCCCGACGAGGCCGCCCCACGTGACGAGCGTGACGTCGTGGCCCTCGCGCACGACGCGGGCCCGGTCCATGGGCGGCGGGTCGACGGGGTCGAGGTCGACCTCGCCCTTGAGGTGGTAGCGCCGCTTGGGCTCGAAGAAGATCACCGGGTCGTCGCACGCGACGGCCTGGCGGAGCACGGTGTACGCGTCCTGGGGGTTCGCGACCGACACGACGCGCAGCCCGGCCGTGTGCGCGAACAGCGCCTCGGGCGACTCCGAGTGGTGCTCGGCCGCGCCGATGCCGCCCCCCACGGGGATGCGGATCGTGATCGGCAGGCGCACCTTCCCGCCGGTGCGGGCGTGCATCTTCGCGAGCTGGGACAGGATCTGGTCGAACGCGACGAACACGAAGCCGTCGAACTGGATCTCGCACACCGGCCGGTAGCCGCGGTACGCGAGCCCGACGGCCGTCCCGATGATCCCGGACTCCGCGAGCGGGGTGTCGAGCACGCGCCGCGGTCCGAACTCCGCCTGGAGCCCGTCCGTCACGCGGTAGACGCCGCCCAGGCGGCCGACGTCCTCGCCCATGACGACCACGCGGTCGTCGTCGGTCATCGCACGGTGCAGCCCGGCGCCGAGCGCCTTCGCGAGCGTGAGGGTCGTCATCGTGCCTCCTCCCCGTCGAAGCCGGCGAGATAGTGCGCGTACTCGGCGCGCTCGCGGTCCAGCGCGTGGTGCGGCTCCGCGTAGACGTGGTCGAAGAGCGAGAGCGGCGGCGGGTCGGTGAGCGCGACGCACCCGGCGCGCAGCTCGGCGGCCGCCGCGTCGGCGACCTCCTGAACGTGCGCCGCGCCCGCGTCGTCGAGCACCCCGACGGCGCGCAGGTACGCCTCGAAGCGCGCGATCGGGTCGCGGCGCGTCCACTCCTCCACCTCGGCCGCGTCGCGGTAGCGCTTCGGGTCGTCGGCCGTGGTGTGCGGGCCCATGCGGTAGGTGACGGCCTCGATCAAGGTCGGGCCGCCGTCGTGCCGGGCGCGGTCGAGGGCCGCGCGGGTCACGGCGAGCACGGCGAGGACGTCGTTGCCGTCGACGCGCACGCCCGGCAGGCCGAATCCGCGGGCGCGCTCCGCGAGCGGGACGCGCGACTGGAGCGCGACCGGCTCGGAGATGGCCCACTGGTTGTTCTGGCAGAAGAACACCACCGGCGAGCGGTACGTGGACGCGAAGACGAACGCCTCGTTCACGTCGCCCTGGCTCATCGCGCCGTCGCCGAAGTACGACACCCCGACCGGCAGCCCGGCGGCGGCGTCGACGCGGCCGGCGTCGACGTCGTTCTGCACGCCCATCGCCCAGCCCGTCGCGTGCAGCGCCTGGGCGCCGATGATGACCTGCGGCGACGCCATGCCGATCGCGTACGGGTCCCAGCCGGAGACCGCGACGCCGCGCCACACGCGCACGAGGTCGACGAGCGCCGCACCGCGCACCCGCGCGACGGCGTGCTCGCGGTAGGAGGAGAAGACGAAGTCGTCGTCGCGCAGCGCGCGTGCCGAGCCGACCTGCGCCGCCTCCTGGCCGAGGAGCGGCGGCCAGAGCGCGAGCTCGCCCTGCCGCTGGAGCGCCGTGGCCTCCGCGTCGATGCGACGCGCCACGACCATGTCCTCGTGGAGCCGCAGCAGCGTCGACCGGGCCGACGCGCGCGCGGCGTCGTCGGGCGCCGTCGGGTCGAGGTCCGCGAGCCACCGGTCCAGGTCCGGGTCGCGGTGGCGGGTGCCGTCCTCGTCGAGCACGCGCAGGGTCGGCGTCGACCCGGGGCTCGGGTCGGGCGGGTCCTGCCGCGGCGCGTCCTTGCGCACGTCGCGCACCACGTTCTTCCGGTCTGCTCGTGCGTCGCGCGGGGTTGCCGCCCGGTGACCGTCGTACGCCTTCGGCGGGGTCGCCGCCGTCGGTCCGGTCCGCACCGCAGGTTCGCTGGGCATCGTCGCCACCTCACCTCGGGGAGCCGGTCCTCTCCGTCGAGGACCGAGGTAGGGGGAACGTAACCCGCGTCACGCACATGGCTCCACCGACGCCTGCCGCACCGTGCACTGTGACCGCTGTCACTCGGTTAGGGTGAGCAGCATGCACAGCGCCGACGCTGTCGACCTCGACCTCCTGCTCGCGCTCGCCGACGACCCGCGGGCCACGATCGTCGCGCTCGCCGACCGGCTGCGGCTCTCCCGCAACACGGTCGCCGCGCGGCTCGCCCGCCTCGAGGCCGAGGGCGCGTTCCTCGACCTCGACCGGCGCATCGACCCGCACGTGCTGGGGCACCCCCTCACGGCGTTCGTCGAGGTGCAGCTCCGGCAGAAGGAGCTCGCGCGCATCGTCGACGACCTCGCGCGCATCCCGGAGGTCGTGCAGGCGTTCGGGCGCAGCGGCACCGCGGACCTGCGCGTCACCGTCGCGTGCCGCGACACGGACCACCTGTTCCGCATCGACGCCGCGATACTCGCGATCGACGGCGTCGAGCGCACCGAGACGTCGCTCTCCATGGGCGAGCTCATCCCCTACCGGCTGCGGCCACTCATCGAGAAGCAGCGCCGCGGGCGCTGACGCCGTCGAGCGACTCAGCCCGGCGACTCAAGCCCGGCGACTCAGCGCAGGTCCCGGACGTACGCGGCGGCGCCGTCGTACGCGGCGATCCGCCGCTCGTAGTACGTCGCGATGATGAGCAGCAGGCCGCCCGCCGCGGCGAGCGTGAGCATCCACGGCCCGGCGGAGATGCGCGTGCCGAGCTGCGAGACGAACACGACGAGGATCTCGACCGGCAGCACGGCGACGCCCAGCAGGAACGGGGCCGCGAGGTGCTTGCGCGTCCCGACGAGGACCGCCGCGAGCGCGAGCACGACGACGAGCATCGCGCGCCACGTGCGCGCGTCGGTGTACGTCGCGAGCACCGACGGCCCGACGAGCGCGAGGAGCCCGGGCGCGAGGGTGCGCCACGACCCGACGACGCCGACGGGCCAGCCGCCGAGGGGCCGGGCCGCGCGCGCCGCCGGGAGACCGCTCGGTCCGCCCGCGGCCGCGCTCGCCGTGCCCGCGGTTCCCGCGGTTCCCGCGGTTCCCGCCGCGAGCGCGAGGTAGCCCGCGACGAGGAGCCCGGCGCCGAGGGGCAGGGAGAAGACCTCGACGCGCAGCTCGCGCGGCGACCACGCACCGATCGCGGCGACGAGGGCGAGCAGCCACAGGAACCACGCGGGCGGGAGGTCGAGCCGCCCGCGCACGGCGCGGCGCACCCCCACCACGAGCACCGCGAGGAGCGCGACCTCGACGAGCCAGACCGTCGCGATGACGCCCCACACGGGCCGCACGTTCGCGACGGCGCCGACCACCACGAGCGTCAGGGCGGGCGCGACGGCCCAGCGCCGCGCCGCCACGGTGCCACGACCCGACGCCGCGCGCGCCGCGACGAACCCGGCGCCGAGCGCCACGCCGCCCGCCGCGACCGCCCACGCGAACCCGAGGACGAACAGCGCGCCACCGCCGGGCACGTGCGCGACGTGCAGCGACTCCACCGTCCCGGCGACCGCGGCGAGCACCGCGGCTCCGGCGAGCCGGAGCGCACCGGCCCGCCGCCACGCGCTGCGGGTCGTCGCGGCCGGGGCGACGCCGCCCGCCGTCGTGCCCTGCCGGAGCAGCACCGCACCGGCGACGGACACCGCACCGGCGACGACGAGCAGCGACGCGCGGACGTCGCCCGCGCCCGGGGCCGCGCCCAGGACGAGCACCGACGGCACGACGAGCAGCACGAGACCCGCGCCCGCGAGATCCCACCAGCGCCGCGCACGGCGGGCGAGGAGCGCGCCGACGACGACGGCAGCGACCGCGGGCGGCGCGGTGTACGCCTCGACGAGCCCGACCTCGGCGGCCGCGAGCGCCGTCCACAGCGCCGCGGTGCCGAGGACGGCGGCGAGCCACCACTCCCCCCGCCGGTCGCGGTCGCGCGCGGCGAGCCCTGCACCGACGGCGAGCAGGAGCAGCACGGCGACGGCGATCGTCGGGCCTGCGGCGGGGCGCCCGTACGCGAGCCCGACCGCGATGGCCCCCGTCACGGCCGCGCTCGCCTCGACGGCGACGCGGCCGGCGCCGAGGTCGAGCCGTGCCGCGAGCGGCCGGGCCCCCGCGAGGGCCGCCGCGACGAGGACGGCGACGACGGGCAGGACGACGGGCGAGCCGCTGCCCGGGAGGACGAGCGCGCCCGCGCTCACCACGGCGACGGCCGCCGTCGGGAGCACGAGGGCCGCGGCGAGGACGCGCAGCGCCGTCACCGAGCCGGGGCGCCGGGAGCCGACCAGGACGACCTCGAGCGCGAGCATCGCGAGGCACGCCGCGACGGACCAGGTGCTGCGCTCGTCGACGACGGTGAGCACGCCGAGCCCGAACGGCACGGCCGTCACGCCGAGGACCGCCCACCACGAGTGCCGGTCGACGCGCGGGGCGAGCGTCACCGCGAGCGCCGCGAGCGAGGCGACGCCGGAGACCCCGCACAGCACGACGACCGTCCCGGCGCCGCTCCACCCGAGCGTCACCCCGAGCACGAGCAGCGCGTACCCGTACGCGACCCCGACGAGGGGCGCGTGCAGGGACCGCGGCGCGGCGGCGCGCGCCGCGAGGAGGAGCAGGCCGACGACGACGGCCCCGGCGGTTGCCGTCGGGCGCGCGACCCAGGACCCGGCGACGAGGAGGACGAGCGCGAGGACCGTGCCGGCGACGGCGGCGGCGTGCGCGGCCCGCCGCTCGGACCGGCCGACGGGCAGCAGACCGTGGCGGACGGCGGTGCGCGGGCCGGGCACGAGGCGCCCGACGGGGCGCAGGGCGCGTCCGAGCCCGCGCCGGACGGCGCGCACGACGGCCCCGGGCGACGGGGCAGCCGGGGCCGGCCGCGCCGTCGCGACGAGCAGCACCGCGGCGAGCAGCGCGAGCAGGACGAGCGACGAGACGCCCGCGAGCCGCGGGTCGAGCGCCAGGGTGAGGACGAGCGCGAGGGCCGCCCAGGGCGCGAGCGCGCGCCCGGTCACGACGAGCGGCGCCGTCCCGAGCCGGGGCGTCCCACCGAGGAGGGGCGGCGCGGTCCGCGACGTGCGCAGCGGGAGCCGGGCCGCGACGAGCAGGACGACGAGCACGGAGAGGAGGCCGACGAGCGTGCCGTCGAGCAGCGTCGCGCCGACGGTCCCGGGCGCCGTGCCCTCGCCCGCCAGCCCGGCGGACAGGACGCCCACGCCGAGCGGCGCGGCGTCGCGCACGGCGCTCGTCCCCGCGGTCGGGGTCACGAGCACCTCGGCGGCCCGCAGGCCCGCGAGCGCGAGGGCGGGGCCCGCCATGACGAGCACGACGACGGCGCCCCCGAGCAGCGCGTCGGAGCGCCCGATCGGCGGGACCGGCACCCGGAGCACCCCCGCCGACACGCGGCGGCCGGTGAGCACCAGCACGACGACCCACGCGAGCGCGCCGAGCGCGGGCGCGAGACCCACGAAGCCGACGCCGTCGCCCGTGCCGAGCAGCGCGCCGGCGAGCACCGCCGCGGCGCCGCCGACCGCGTACCAGCGCCGCTCGCCCGTCGTGACCCGGAGCAGCGTCGCGACGAGCGCCGCCCCGAGCGCGACGAGCGCCGCACCTGCGCCCCCGGGCAGCCCCGGCGGCGCGGGGACGGTGAGGCCGACGAGGACCGCGAGGAGCACGGCGACCGTGCGCACGACGCCCAGGAACCCGCGCTCCGCGCCGAGGGTGCCGCCCACGCGCGCGCCCGCCGCCGCGGCGACGGGGCCGGCGACCGCCGTCAGGCACGCCGTCACGAGGAGCGCGACGGCCCAGCCCCACGACGCCTGCGCGGCGGGCGCGCCGACCAGCGGCACGAGGGGACCGAGCACGACGGCGCCCGTCACCCAGGCCCGGACGCGCGCCCGCTCGCCCACGACGCCGAGGCCGACGAGCACGACGGCGAGCAGCGTCGCGCGCGCCGCGGCGGCACCCACCGGGTCGAGCGCCCACGCGCTGAGCGCGAGCTCGACGTCGACCAGGGCGAGCACGACGGCCAGCGCCGCGACGGCCTCCGCGGACGACCGCAGTCCGCGCGACCGCAGGAGCACCGCGGCGCCGACCGTGAGCGCGGTGACCACCCCGGTGACGAGGGCGCGCAGGGCCAGGTCGTCGGCGAACGTGAAGAACACGAAGACGACGGCTGCCACGGCGAGCAGCCCGGCGCCCGCCCCGGCGAGCACGGGCTGGAGGCCGACGGACCGCGCGGGGACCGCACTCGGACCGACACCACCGGCGCGCGGGCCCGCAGGCCCCGGCACAGGCACAGGCACCGGCACAGGCACCGGCGCGACCGGGCCGGCCGCTCCGGGACGCACCGGCCCGCCCAGTCCGGCGACGGGCGACAGGGTCGACGAGCGAGGCCCCGCCGCGCCGCGCCCGGCCGTGTCGAGCGGGCGCATCGGCGGCGGGCCCGCCGGGGTCCCCCAGCTGCCGCCCGCTGCTGCGCCGGGCCGGCCACCGCGCAGGGTGCCAGGGAGCGTGCCGGACGGGCCCGCGACGGCGGCACGGGCGGCCCACGCGGCCGCCTCGGGCTGTGCGGCCCGGAGCGTGTCGAGGGCGGTCTGGCGCCGCCGGAGCGCGTCGGCCGCGTCGGTCGACGCCGCCGCCACCTCGAACGCGAGCGGCCCGACGAGGTCGAGCAGGCACCGGTCGCACCGCGACGACCGCAACGGCGCGGCGCACGCGGGGCAGGAACGCGTCTCGGGGAGCCGCGCCAGCGCGACGTCGACCCACGGCTCTCTCATGACGGACATCCTGGCGAACCTGTGAGGCGCCTGGGGACGCGTCCACAGGGGGTCGCGTGGCGGTCCGGTGAAGAGCTCGGCCGCCGTCGTGAGGAACCGCGGGTCAGCGCGGGCGCAGCCCGCCCAGCGCCGTGTCGAGGACGCGGTCGACGTACTCGACGGTGAGCGGGCCCGTCCGCTGGAGCCAGCGGTTGAGCACCGGGCCCCAGACGAGGTCGACGGCGACGTCGAGGTCGACGTCGGGGGCCAGCTCCCCGGACTCCTGCGCGCTGCGGAGCCGCTGCCGCTTGGCCTCGCGGAGCGGCTCGTCGAGGCGCTCGCGGTAGAGGTCCGCGAGCGCCGGGTCGTGCGCCGCCTCCGTGGCGAGCGCGCGCATGGGCGCGGCGAGACGCGGGTCCTCCAGCTCGGCGACGGTCGCGTGCAGCACGTGCCGCAGGTCGGCGACGAGGTCTCCGGTGTCGGGCAGGACCGGCGCTCCCCCGTCCTCGCCCTCGCTGAGCGTGAGGAACGCGTCGAGGACGATCGCAGCCTTCGAGGGCCACCACCGGTAGATCGTCTGCTTCCCCACGCGGGCGCGGGCCGCGATGCCCTCGATGCTCAGCTGCGGGTACGGGATCTCCTGGAGGAGGTCGAGCGCGGCGGCGAGGACGGCGCGGCGGGAGGACTCGCTGCGGCGCGAGGGATCGGGTGCGGCCATGGCGGCAGCCTACCCCGGCGAGACGGACCGTTTCGTCTTGACGGCAGTTGTGCAGCCCTCTAAGGTCGAGCCAACGAGACGGACCGTCTCGTCATATTGTCGAAGGGAACCGTCATGCGACACACCTCCCCGCCGGCCCGGACCTGGTTCGTCTCCGGCGCGAGCCGCGGCATCGGGCACGCGATCGCCGTCGCGGCGCTGGAGCGCGGCGACCGCGTCGTGGCCGCCGCGCGCACCGCGTCCCGGGACGCCTTCGCCCCGGAGCACCACGACCGCGTGCTCGCGCTCCCCCTCGACGTCACCGACCGCGACGCGGTGGTGGCCGCGGTCGACACCGCCGTCGAGCACCTCGGCCGGCTCGACGTCGTCGTGAACAACGCCGGGACGATGTCGATGGGCATGGTCGAGGAGTTCACCGAGGCGCAGGCGCGCGCGCAGCTCGAGGTGAACTTCTTCGGGGCGCTGTGGGTCAGCCAGGCGGCGCTGCCGCACCTGCGGCGCCAGGGCTCGGGCCACGTGCTCCAGATGTCGAGCGTCGCCGCGCTCGCCGGCTTCCCGAGCACGGGCCTCTACAGCGCGAGCAAGTTCGCGCTCGAGGGGATGAGCGAGGCGCTCGCGATGGAGGCGGCGCGCTTCGGGGTCTTGGTCACCCTCGTGCAGCCGGGCGGGTACTGGACGGACCTGTACACGAGCATGACGACGACGACCGCGCTCGACGCCTACGCGCCCCTGCGCGCGGAGCTCGAGAAGCAGTGGGCGGACGGCTCGGTCGACAGCGACCCGCGGCTCGCCGCCGACGCGGTGCTCACGCTCGTCGACAGCGAGGACCCGCCGCTGCGCCTCCTGCTCGGCAGCATGGTCTACGACCTCGCCCAGGGGATCTCGCGGCAGCGTCAGGACACGTGGGCGGCCTGGGAGGACGTGAGCCGCGCCGCCGAGCACGCCGTCGCTGCGCCCGGCCCGGCCGCGGGATGAGCCCGCGCGCCGGGAGACCTCACGACGGCCGCGCTCAGCCCCGGAGTCGCTCGACGAGCGCGCGCGTCAGAGGCGCGTCGACCCCCGCGCGGTCGGCGGCGCGCACGATCGCGCCGCCGATCGCGTCGGTCTCGAGCGGCCGGCCCGCCTCGGCGTCGCGCAGCATCGAGGACTTCGCGTCGGCCCCGAAGCGGTCGTAGAACGTCAGGGTGCGGTCCTGGTCCGACGGCGCGCCGCTCGCCGCCGCGACGGCGGCGACCTCGCGGACGAGCGCCTCGAGCTCGGCCCGGTGCGTGGTCCGCACCTCGCCGATCGGGGCGCGGTGCGCCGTCGTGAGCAGCGCGAACGGCGCGAGGAAGCCGAGCTTCGCCCACATCAGCGCCGTCTCGTCGTCGTGCACGGTGGTGGGGATGCCCGCCCCGTCGAGGAGCGCGCGCACGGCCTCGACCCGCTCCCGGTCCACCCCGCCCGGCGCGACGTCGACCTCGACGAACGCGCTCGTGTGCTCGATCTCGCCCGGCGCGACGCGCGTGGACTCGACGCGGACCGTCGCGGGGAGCACGCGCGCGGTGCCGTACCGCGCGCGCAGCGCGTCGAGGTGGTCGAGGCCGTTGAGCATCGGGACGACCACCCCGTCGCCGAGCACCTCCGGCGGCACGCGGTCGAGCGCGTCGTCGAGCGCGGTCTGCTTGACCGCCACCACGACGACGTCGACCGGGGCGTCGAGGCGCGTGGCCGCGTGCGCCGGGACGTGGAGGTCGCCCACCTGGCGGCTGCGCACGTGCAGGCCGCGCTCCGTGAGGGTGGCCGCCGTGGCCTCGCCCGCGAGGAACGTCACCCGGGCGCCCGACCGGACGAGCAGCGCGCCGACCAGCCCGCCGACCCCGCCCGGCCCGAGCACCGCCACGTCCCGGCCGTCCCGGCCGCTCAGGCCGTCCGTCGTCTCCGTCACCGTCGTCCTCTCGTCGTGCCGCCGGGTCGCCCCGGTCGTCGTGCCCGCGCGGGCGGGCGTCCCGCCGTCAGGTCGCGGGAACCTCGACCCTACCCACGGGGACCGACCGCGCCGAGCCGGCACCGGGCACGGTGAGCGCCGCGATGCCCGTGGTGATGGGGATCGCGAGCACGAGCCCGATCGAGCCGACGAGGGTGCGCACGACCTCCTCCGCGATCTCCCCCGAGGTGAGGCTGGTCGCGAGGTTCTGGTCGGAGAGGTAGACCGCCATGAGGAGCGGCAGCGCGGCGCCGACGTACGCGAACGCGATCGTGTAGACGGTCGAGGCGATGTGGTCGCGCCCGATGCGCATCGCGCGCGCGTACAGCTCGCGCCGGGTCGCGAGCGGCGCGACGGCGCGCAGCTCCCACACCGCGGACGCCTGCGTGATCGTCACGTCGTTGAGCACGCCCATGCCGGCGAGCACGATCCCGCACAGCACGACCCCGCGGATCGAGAGCTCGGGCGCGTACTGCGGGATCCACAGGGACTCCTCCGACGTGAGGCCCGTGATGTTGGCCGCCCCGGATCCCCACCAGCCCAGCACGGCCGTGAGCACCAGGCCGACGAGGGTGCCGAGCAGCGCCGTCGACGTCCGCGCGGTGAATCCGTGCGCGACGTACAGCACGACGAACATGACGAGCGACGACGTCACGAGCGCGACGCCCAGCGCGTTCTGCCCCGTGAGGAGCGCGGGCAGCGTGAACGACGTGATGACGACGAACGCCCCCGCGAGCCCCGCGAGCGCCGCGAGCCCCCGCCACCGTGCGACGGCGAGCACCACGACGGCGTACGCGACCGCGAGGACGCCGATGGGCAGCCCGCGCTCGAAGTCCATGAAGACGTAGGGCGTGCCGCCCGCGCCCGCGGCCTCGGCGATGTACAGGACGCGCAGGCGGTCGCCCTCGTCGAACCCGTAGGCGACGTACTCGGGCGGCGCGTTGACGGTGATCGCGTCGCCGCCCACGTCCTCGCCGCCCGCTCGGGAGCCCGCGTCGAGCCGGGCGGGCACCTCGCTCGTCGCCTCGTCGACCGGCCCGGTGACGGTCGCGCGCAGGACGGTGCTGCCCTCCGCGGCGACGGGGATGCGTGCGGGCACGTCCGCCGCGGCGGGCCACAGCGCGACGAGCCCGGCGAGCGTGACGAGCAGCGCGGGCACCAGGAGCGCGGCGAGCGTGACCCGCACGCGCCGGGTCGCGGGCGCGGCCGGGCCGTGCGCGTGGGCGTGCGCGTGCGCCGGGGTGCGTGCGGTGCCGCGCGCCAGGACGTCGGGCACCCGCCGGGACCGCGTGCGGCGCTCGCCGCGCCCGGGCGTCTCGGGAGGGGTCGGTGCGCTCACGCGAGGATGCTGCCACGGCGGCCCGACGGCGCCCGGCGGCACGCGCCGTCGGGCACCGATCGCGCGGGCCGGGCCGTCCGGGGCCCCCTCCGGCTCACTCGGGGAGCGTCACGTGGCCGCGGCGCACGCCCGCGACGAGGCGACGCGGGAGGGTGACCTCGCGGCCGTCGACGACGACGGTCACGAGCTCGGGCACCTGCGCCTTCCACTGCGAGCGACGGGCGCGGGTGTTCGAGCGGGAGAGCTTGCGCTTGGGCACGGCCATGAGGGGTCCTTCCGGTGGGCGAGCGTCCAGCCTACCGGTTCGTGAGAACGATTCTCAAGACAGTCCGGTCGCTGGCCCGGCCCGGCGGTAGCATCCCCGGGGCCGCGCGCCCCGCCACGACCCGGCGCGACCGCCGCACCCACCACCACGACGCACGAGGAGCCCTCATGGCCACGGTCGACTACTTCCTCTCCGGTGACCCGGAGGTCGCCAAGCAGCACCTGCACGCCGCGCTCCAGGAGCAGGGCTTCACGGTGACCACGCGCCCCACGGGCCAGTGGGCCGCCGAGCGCGGCAGCAAGCAGAAGACGTTCTGGCTCGGCGCGTTCGCCGGCAAGGCCCAGCACCTCGTCTTCACGGTCGACTTCATGGTCCACGGCGACCAGCTCGTCGCGCGCATCGACCGCCCGACCGGGCACGGCGCGATGGCCGGCGCCGTCGGCGTCGCACGCTCGAACAAGGCGTTCGGCGAGGTCGACCAGGCGATCGGCACGCGCCTCACGCAGCACGGCATCCTCGCGAACGTCGTGCACGCCTGACCCGCCCCCCGCACGCACGAAGGCCCGGATCCCCTCACGGGGGTCCGGGCCTTCGTGCTGCTGACCGGGCCGGCGACGGCCGGTCAGCGGGACGTCACTTGGCGACGGCCTTCTTGAGCAGGCTGCCGGCGCTGATCTTCACGCCGTAACCGGCCGGGATCGAGATCTCCTCGCCCGTACGGGGGTTGCGGCCCGTGCGGGCGGCACGCTCGACGCGCTCGACGGACAGGAGGCCCGTGACCTTGACGGCCTCGCCCTTGCCCAGCGACTCGATGAGCACCTCCTGGAAGGCGTTGAGAGCCTTCTCGGCGTCCGCCTTCGACAGGTCGGCCTTGCTGGCGATGGCCGAGACGAGCTCGGACTTGTTGAGCGACATGCGAATCCCTTCTTCGGTTCACGACGCGCGGTGGTCACCACCCGTCGTCACGGTCTCAGTGTGCCAGCCGCGGGGCCGTGCACCGGGGACAACACTAGGGAACACGCGGAGTTTCGCGCGACTTCTCGCGGCTCTCGTCGTCGCGTGTCCTCGCTCAGCCGTCCTCGTGCTCGTGGTCGTGGCCCTCGTGCTCGTCGTGCGCGGGCTCGTCGTGACCGTGCTCGCCGTCCTCGTGGGCGTGCTCGTCGGCCTCGTGGCCCCCCGTGGTGGCCGGCTTGCCGGTGACCCCGTTGAGCTCGTTCGGGACGACGTCGAGCTCCGCGCTCTTCCACACCTCGCCGCCCACGTAGTCGACCGCGTGGATCGCGCGACCGGCCGGGTCCGTGACGTAGGCGATGCCGTCCTGGACGAACAGCGCCGGCCGCGGCTCCTGCCACTCCTCGGGCTCCTCCCACGCGTCGACGACGGGGACGGACCGGACGACCGTGCCCGACTCCGGGTCGATGACGTGCAGCGACCCGTCGGTGCCGAGCACGAGCGCCTCGCCCGCGTCGCCCCGCCCGAGCGAGCGGAAGGTGTAGCTCGCGGGGAGGTCGACGAGGCGCAGGCTCGCGTCGCGCGTGTCCACGAGGGAGACGCGCGTGGGCCGCTCGAGCTCCGCGTCAGGGTCGGACTTGTAGTCGCCGAGCACGACGGGCGACGCCTCGCTGCCCGCCTGGTTGCCGATGCGCCCGTAGGCGTCCGGGGCGGCGACCTTGGTGATCGCGCCGCCCGCGACGACGAGCACGCCGTCCTCGCAGCCGATGACGACGGCCTCGCCCGCGGCGACGGCCTCCCCGTGCACGCCGGGGCACTGGTCGTTCGCCGAGACCTCGTCACCTGCGGCGTCGAGGAGGCGGACGCCGGTGCGCGCGTCCTCGGTGCCCTCGGAGACGACGAGCGAGCCGTCGGACAGCTCGACCGCGACACCGTGGTGCGCCGCGGGGGTGGTCAGGGTGCGCGCGTCGTCGATGCCGTGCGGGTCGGCCACGGTGGCCGAGTCGAGCACGGTGATGTCGCCCGTGCCGTCGTCGAACAGCGCGGTGCGGCCGTCGTGCACGACGACGTGGCCCGGCTTCTCGGCCGCGTACGTCACGTCCGTGAGGACCGGGTCGGCCGTGTAGTAGTGGGCGTGGTCGCCGTGCGGCTCGGCCCAGGTGCCGGCGTCGAGCACCTGGAACCCGCCGGACGTCGAGACGAGCAGGTGCCGCCCGTCGCCCGCGGGGTTGAGGCGGTTGAAGCCGTCGAGCTCGAGGTCGTCGACGACCTCGAGCGTCGTCGCGTCGAGGACCTGGACGCCGCCGTCGTAGGTGATCGCGAGGCGCGGGGTGAGCGCCGCGGCCTCGCTCACGTCGGACGTGGCGGACGGCGCGGGCTCCGCCGCGTCGCCCTGCTCGCCCTCGGAGCCCGCGCCCTGCGCGCACGCCGCGACGAGCGTGAGCGGGAGGGCGAGGCCGAGCGCGAGGGCGAGCGGGCGGCGTCGGGCACGGGCGCCGGGAGGGGCCGTCACCCGGGCGGAATCGGCAGCGGCGTCGGTCGGGTCGGGTGCGGTGTGGTGCATGCGTGGTCGGCCGCCCGGACACCCGGGCGGCCGCTCCTCTCCGGTGGTGGTGGTGCGCGGGTCAGCCCTGACGGGCCTTCCAGCGCGGGTTGGCCTTGTTGAGGACGAAGGTCTTGCCGTGCCGGCGCACGACCTTCGCCCCGGGCTTGTCCTTGAGCGAGCGGAGCGAGGCGCGGACCTTCATCGCGCGCCCCCGCCCTGCGCGCCGCCGCGGGCGCCGTAGCGCTGGCGGAACTTCTCGACGCGGCCGGCCGTGTCCACGACGCGCTGCGTGCCCGTGTAGAACGGGTGGCTCGCGCTCGAGATCTCGACGTCGACGACGGGGTAGGTGTTCCCGTCCGTCCACGTCACGGTCTCGCGCGGGACGCCCGGGCCCTGCGGGTGGTCGCCCGCGAGGGTCGAGCGGGTCAGGAACGAGAAGTCGGCGGACTTGTCGCGGTAGACGACGGGCCCGTAGACGGGGTGGATGTCCTTCTTCATGGTGGCCTCCTTGCTGAGCCAGGGCCGGCCGCCGCTCGGGGCGGCGGTCACCAGCTCGACTTCGTGACTCCGGGCAGCTCGCCGCGGTGCGCCTGCTGGCGCAGGCGGACGCGGGAGAGCCCGAACTTCCTCAGGTAGCCGCGCGGGCGGCCGTCGACGACGTCGCGGTTGCGCGTGCGCGTGGCGCTCGCGTCGCGCGGCTGGCGCTGGAGCTCGCGCACCGCGTCCGCCTTCTCCTCGAAGGACGACGACGGCGACGCGACGACGCGCTTCAGCTCGGCACGACGCTCGGCGTAGCGGGCGACGACGGCCGCCCGCTGCTCGTTGCGCGCGATCTTCGACCGCTTCGCCATCAGCGCTCCTCGCGGAAGTCGACGTGGCGGCGGACGACGGGGTCGAACTTGCGCAGGACCATGCGGTCGGGGTCGTTGCGGCGGTTCTTGCGGGTCACGTAGGTGAACCCGGTGCCCGCGGTGGACCGGAGCTTGATCACGGGACGGAGGTCGGTGCGGGTAGCCATCAGAGCTTCTCCCCTCGGGCGAGGATCCGCGCCACGACGGCGTCGATCCCCTGGCGGTCGATGGTCTTGATGCCCCGGGCGCTGACGCGCAGGGTCACGTGGCGACCCAGCGACGGCACCCAGTAGCGCTTCTTCTGGATGTTCGGGTCGAAGCGACGCTTGGTCCGCACGTGGGAGTGCGAGATCGCGTGGCCGAACCCGGGAGCGGTGCCGAGCACCTGGCAGACGGCGGACATGGCGGTTCCTCTCGGGGTCGGTCGGGGCGACGGGGACGACACTAGATAGTGAGAATCATTCCCGTCAAGACGCTATGCTGACCCGCTGTCGAGAACAGTTCTCAGGAGCAGGTTGTTCCCGCACCGGCCGCCGCGCCTCCCGGGACGCCCCAGACCACGGATCGGAGCGCTTCATGCCCTTCTCGTCGCACCCCTCGCCAGACCCGTCGCCGGATCCCTCGCCAGACCCGGCGCCCGACGACACCCGCGTCGCCCTCAGCGTCCTCGCGACCATCGATCCCGTGCTGCGCGACAGCGCGGTGTTCGGGCTCGTCGTCGGGGCACCGCGCGTCGTCGCGCTCCGCCACGACATCCGCGCCGCCGAGGGCGCGCTGCGCCGGGTCGTCGTCGACGCGAGCGGCGTCGTCGAGGACGAGGTCGTGCCGCTCGAGCACGCGTGCCTGTCGTGCGCGGTCCGGGAGGACGCCGTCCCGACGCTGCGGCGGCTCGCGGACGACGGGCGCTGGGACCACGTCGTGCTCGCGCTCCCCGTGGCGGCCGAGTCGCTGCCCGTCGTCCGCGCGCTCGCCGCGCAGACCACCCCCGGCGCCGAGCTCGATCGGCTGCGCCTCGCGACCGTGCTCGCCGTCGCTGACGTCGACACGCTCGAGCACGACCTGCTCGACGACGAGCTCGTCGCCGAGCGCGGGGTGGGGCTCACGGAGGACGACCAGCGGGCCGTCGGGGAGGTGCTCGCCGCGCAGCTCGAGCACGCCGACCTCGTCGTGACGACCGGCGATCCTGTCGCCGCCGCGACCGGGGCGGGGCTCGTCGACCGGCTGCGCGGCGTCGGGACCCGCCGGGTCGACGGCCTCCACGCGCTCGCCGCCGCGGACCTCGCGGGGCGCACGCACGACCCGGTGGCCGGCGAGCGCCGGGCCCACCCGCTCGGCGTGCGGGGCCCGCTCCCCCGGCGCACGCGCCGCGCGGGCGACCGGAGCTGGACGGTCGAGCTGCGCTCGGCCCGCCCCTTCGACCCCGAGCGGCTGCTGCGCCGCATCGAGGACCTGGGCACGGGGCGGGTCCGGTCGCGCGGGGTGTTCCACGTCGCGAACCGCCCGGACTCGCTGTGCGCGTGGGACGGCGCGGGCGGCCAGCTCTGCATCGGCACGCTCGGCACGTGGGACGACGCGACCACCGCCGAGGGGCGGCCCGTCGAGCCGCACACGCGCGTGGTGGTCGTCGGCGCGACGCCGCCGGAGGGCGAGCCGGGCGAGGACGTGCGCGAGCGGGTCCTCGACGCGTTCCGCGACGTGCTCGCGACGCGGGACGAGCTGGCCGACGGCGGGCTGCGCTGGCTGGGGCGCACCGACGTCCTCGCGCCCTGGCTCGGCGCGCGCACGGACGCCGTCTGAGAATCGGGGCGCTGCCACCGGGACGCGAGGGCGCGTGCCGGAAGGACGGAAACCCCCCGGAGACGGGAGAACCGGTGGCGATCCGCCGCGAGAGCTCCCCCCAGCGAAGCTCTCGTCGCGGACCGCCACCGGTCCAGGTGTGTCGCCACGTGACCCGTCGTGGCGACGTCCCCCACCAGTGCAAGAGCACCGGGGCGCCCGTTCGTGACGCGCGTTGCCAGTGATGTGAATCACAGTAGGTCGGGCGCGGCCCGAGCGCGCGCGCACGTCACACCGCGAACCGCGTCATGATCGCGGCTCTCGAGCGTCCTCCTCCCTGAGGGCCGCCGGACGGAGGCGGCCGGGACGGGAGCGGGCGTGCACACGCAGGACCTGACGGAGCTCGGCGACGAGCAGCTCGCCGACGCGGTGCGCGGGGGCCGCTCCGAGGCGTTCGCCGTGCTCTGGGAGCGGCACGCGGACGCCGGGCGCTCGGCCGCGCGTCGCCTCACGGCGACGTACGACCCGGACGACCTGGTCCAGGAGGCGTACCTGCGCGTGCTCGGCGCGCTGCAGTCCGGCCACGGGCCGACCGGACCGTTCCGGCCCTACCTCTACACGACGCTGCGCCACGTCGCGGCGGGCTGGGCCCGGACGCCGGACCCGCTGCCCGTCGAGGACGTGCCGGAGGTCGTCGACCCGCGCGACCTGTCGACCGAGGTCCTCGAGCGCTCGGTGACCGTCCGCGCGTTCCGCCGCCTCCCGGAGCGGTGGCAGGCCGTGCTCTGGTACACCGAGGTCGAGGGGATGGAGCCGCGCGAGGCGGCACCGCTGCTCGGGCTCTCGGCGGGCGCGACCGCCGCGCTCTCCTACCGCGCCCGCGAGGGCCTGCGCCGCGAGTGGCTCCAGGCCCACGTGAGCAGCGACGCTGTGGCCCCCGAGTGCCGCTGGACGGTCGAGCGCCTGGGCGACCACGCGCGCGGGACGCTGTCGCGCACTGCGCAGGACCGCGTCGAAGAGCACCTCACCGGGTGCCTGTCGTGCTCGATCCTCGCGGAGGAGCTCGACGACGTCGCCTCGCGCCTGCGCATCGTCCTCCTGCCGCTCGTCCTCGGCGTCCCGGCCGCGGTCGACGCCGCGACCGGCGCGCTCGCGGCGACGACCTCCGCGCCCGCCACGGCGACGGGCCCGGCTCCCGGCACGACGACGGGCCTGACGACCGGCACCACCGGGGGCGGGGCCGGCGGAGCGGCGTCCGGCGCCGGGGCCGGAGCCGCCGCCGCGGGAGCCGCGGTCCCCGGCGTCCTGGTCGGCGCGCTCGCCGCGGTGGTCGTGGCGGCCGTCGTCGGCGTGCTGGCCGTGGCGCGGCCGTGGTCCGCCGCCGAGCCGCCTTCCGCAGCGGCCGGGCAGCCGTCGTCCGCTCCCGGTCTCGCCGCGCCGCTCCCCGTCCTGCCGGACGGCGACCCGGCGGAGAACGACGCGGACGACGTGCCGGCCCCGACCGAGCCCGACGCCCCCGTCGGGGCGGGCGACCGCCCCGAGCCGCCCGCGGCGGGCGTCGACGCCCCGCCCGTCTCCCGTTCGGACGGGCAGGACGTGCCCGGAGCCGGCGAGACCGTGCCCGAGCCGGGCCCGCCGTCGGTCGAGCCGGCCGCGCCGACCCCGCCGGAGCCCGAGCAGCCCGGTGCGGAGGAACCCGCGCCCGAAGAGCCCGGGCCCGAGGAACCGGCGCCTCCGGCACCCGTCGTCGACGAGGCACCCCCGGCCGGGGCGCTCACCGTCTACCCCACCCTGCGCGGCACCGGTGAGCCCGGGGCGACCGTGCGGGCGCTCGACGCGGCGGGAGCGGTCGTCGGCACGACGACCGTGGCGCCCAACGGTCGCTGGGCGCTCGTCCCGACCGGGCTCGGCGCCACCGGGGAGCACGTGCTCGACGTCGTCCAGGACGTCGACGGCGTCGTCTCGGCGGCTGCCGCGCCGCTCGGCCCCTACGTGTTCGACCTCCCGCGCGTGCTGTCGCCGGGCCCCGGCGAGACCGTCCTCGGCGCGCGCGAGACCGCGCCGTGGGAGGACCCGCGCTTCTCCGTCCTCGCGACCTTCACGGGCACCCCGGGCCTGGTCGTCGAGGCGTTCGTCGACGGACGCTCGACCGGCAACCTCCACGAGCTCGGCGACGAGCCCGCGGTGCGCCAGGTGCGCGGCCTCGCCCCGGGACCGCACACGTTCGGGATCCGGTTCGTCGAGCCGGCGTCGGACGCCGCCGGGTTCGGGCCGACCGTGAGCGTCGGCTTCACCGTCGCGGGCCCCTGAGCGCGGGACCCGCGACGGCTGCGGAGGTCACCCCCGCACGCGCCGGCGGGACCACGCCCCGCCCGCGACGCCGACGACGCCCGCCCCGAGCACGACCGCCCCGACGAGCGGGCCGGTCGGCGTCGGGGAAGCGCCCGGCGCGACGGGCGCGGGGGCGAGCGACGCCGCCGTCGCGACGAACGTGGGTGCCGGACGGGCGCCCGCCGGGTCGGTGTCCGTCCACGCGTACGACGCCCCGGACGGGCACTCCTGCACCGCCGGGAAGACGAACGCCTGCCCAGGCTCGCCCGTCACGCGAACGTCGAGCGTGAAGGCCGCGCGCTCGCCGTCGGGCACGGGCGCGCCCGCCCACGCGACGGCGTCGTCCGTCACCTCGGCGGTCCAGCCGGCCGGCTGGCCCGCGTCCAGCGCCTCGACGCCCGCGGGCAGGGTGACGCGCAGGGCGTCGGTGGGCTCGCCGTCGCACCCGTGGTCGAACGTGAACGTGAGCCGCGACGTGCCGTCGCCGCGCGGCTCGACCGTCTCGATGAGCACGTGCGCGGCCGCGGGTGCGACCGTGAGCAGGGCGAACGCCCCGGCGGCGGCCAGGGCGACGAGGGCGCGCGCACCGCGGTGCGGCCCGGGCGGCCGTCGGTCGGGGGTCATGAGGTCACCTCCACGGGGATGCGGACGATCGGGTTCTCGTACTTGGACGTCCGCACGCTCACCTCGAGCGTCCAGGAGCCGGGCATCGGCAGGTCGAGCGTCGCCTCGTACGCACCCGGCCCCGTGCGCGTGAGCGGGCGCGAGAACGGGCCGAGCGCCGGGTCGGCGAGCGTCGTCGCCAGCTCGGGCACCGCGACGGGCTCGAACGGCGCTCCGTCGGCGTCGAGCAGCTCGATCTCGAGCGCGTTGACGCCCACGCGCCCCGGCGTGACGCGCGCGCGGAGCGTGCCGTCCCCGAGCTCCTCGACCACCTCGACGCCGGAGGTCGCGGCGTCCTGCGCGGACGGTGTCGGCGGGACGACCGGGCTGCGCGAGACGAGCACGCCCGTCGCGGCGAGCACGAGCACGAGCAGCGCGGCCTCGACCGCGACGGTCCGGCCGAGCCGACGGCGCGCCGTCGTCGCGGTCGTGCCGCCCGCCGCAGCGGCACCTCCCGGCCCGGCGACCTCGGGGACGAGCCGGTACCGGTTCCACGCCGCGATGCCGACGAGCACCAGCGCGACGCCGACCTTGACGAGCAGCGTCCGGCCGTACGTCGTCGAGACGAGCGCGTCGAGGGTCCCGAGGATGCGCCACCCGAGGACGGTCCCGGTGACCGCGAGCGCGAGGACGACCCACGCGCCGAGCGCGGAGAACCGCGCCACGGTCACGCCCGCGCGGCGGGCGTCCACGTGGGCGGACGGCGCGAGCACGAGCCCGAGCCCGACGACGCCGCCGAGCCACACCGCCCCGGCCGCGACGTGCAGCGCGTCCGCCGTGACGACGAGCCACGGCGGCCCGAAGGTCCGCGTGTGGCCCACGAGCACGAGCGAGCCCAGCGCGAGCGCGGCGGCGCCGAGCACGGTCCCCGCGGGCCACGCGGCCCGGGTCTCGCGCGCGGCCCGGGGCGCGAGCAGCGTCGCGACGACGAGACCCGCGAGCCCGAGCGCGCCCGCGACGGTGGTGTCGGAGGCGAGGCCCGCGGCCCACGTCGCCGGGTCCGCGAGCGCGCCCAGCCCGCCGCCCGCCTGCCAGGCGGGCGTGAGCGGGACCGCGAGCACGGTCCCGAGGACCGCGACGCCGAGCGCCCCGCGCCGGACGCGGTGGAGCCGCCGCCGCAGCACGGGGGCCGCGCCGGGCGAGACGTGCAGCACGAGGAGCTCGAACACGACGAGCCCCGCGACGAGGAACGTCCCGGCGTAGACGGCGGCCTGGTCGAGCGCCCGGACGGCGACGAGCGCCGCCGTCGGCTCGGCCACGCGCGCCTCGACCGCGGTCGTGCTCGGCGCGCCGACGGAGAACGTGAACGCCCCCGCCACGGGGTGCGTGTCGAGCGACACGACGCGCCAGCTGACGACGTAGGTGCCGTCGCCGAGGGCCGTGCCGGGCGTGACGACGAGCGCGTCGTCGACCGCGGCGACGTCCACGTCGACGGGGGTGCCGTCGGCCGCGAGGACGGTCGTGCCGCCGGGGACGACCTGGACGGGCTCGTTGAAGGTGAGGGTCAGCGCGTCGGGCGGCGCGTCGAGGACGGTGCCGTCCTGCGGGTCGGTGCCCACGAGGACGGCGTGGGCCGCGGCCGGGCCGCTCGCGAGGATCGCGAGCAGGACCGCGGCCGCGGCACCGACGACGACGGCCACCGCCCGGCGCAGCGCCAGGGGGCGGCCCACGGGTCAGGCCCGCGGGCGCGAGCGCACGAACCCGAGCAGCCCGAGCACGAGGCCCGCCGCCGCGAGGACGAGCGCCGTCCACGTGACCGCGGGGGCCGGTCCGCTCGACGTGCTCGCGGCCTCCGTCGTCTCGCCGTCCGCGGCGGCCGGCTCGGCGGTCGCGTCCGCCGCGGCGTCCTGGGTGCCGTGCGCGTCGCCGCCGGACGCGGCCGTCAGCTCGAACAGCGGGGCGGGCAGGTCGAGCTCCTCGCCGTCCTCGCCTTCCGCCGGGACCTGCACCCAGGCGCTCTCGCCCTCGGCGCACTCCTGCACGGTCGGGAAGACGAGCGTCTCGCCCGCCGCGTCGGGCAGCTTGAGCGACAGCACGAACGCGTCGCGGTAGCCGTCGGGCAGCGGCGCCTTCGCGGTGTACACGACCTCCGCGACGCGCTCGGTGTACTGGCCGCCGTGCCCGTCGTCGACGGGCTCGGCGAGGTCCTCCATGACCTTCTCGACGTCCCAGCCGGGGTTGACCGTGGGGGTCACGGTGACGACCTGCTCGGGGACCTGGACGGAGACCTTCGTCGTCGGGGAGTGGCCGCAGCCGTGCGGGACGCCGAACGTGAGGAGGGCGTAGGAGCCCGCCTCGGTCGTGTCGGGCGTGACGGTCACGTGGGCGGAGGCGGCGGCCGCGCCGGTCACGACGAGCCCGGTGGTCAGTGCGGCGACGCCGACGGCGCGCAGGGTCTTTCGCATGGTGGTGCCTTTCGGGGAGAGGTGCGGGGAGAGGCGACGCTGCTCCGGCGGGCACGACGGCGCGCCGCGCCACGGGTCGGCGGAGCCGGCCGGCGGCGGGTGAGCGGTCGCGCGGGCGCGCGGGAGCGGGACGCCGCGGACTCCGTCGGGCGACGGCGTCCGGGGGGCGTCCGGGAGAGGTCAGGCGGGAAGGGGCGGCCCCCGCCCGGGGGCGGCGCCGCGCACGAGCAGGTCGCGCACCGTCGGCAGCGCGCCGACGGCGGGAGGGGCCGCGAGGACGACGACGGGCCGCGGGCGGCCGGGGACCCGGCGTCCTGCGAGCCACGTCCACAGGCGCCACAGCACGGCGTCGCCGTACCGCAGCACGAGCGCGACGGCGAGCGTCGCGACGGCGTGCGCGCCGAGCATCGCGAGCGGCGAGGAGGAGTGCGCGTGCGCGGCGGCGTCGGCCGGGGACAGCGCGGCGCAGCGGTCGAAGACGACGTGGAGCACGAGCTGGCCCGCGCCGAGCAGCCGCGGCAGCCCGACCTCGCGCCGGGTGAGGGGTCGCACGGCCACGGCGGTGAGGACCGCGAGGACCCCGAGCGGGACCGCCCCGGGGTCGGTGCCCCCGGCGAGGCCGTGCGCGACGACGGACAGCCCGACGACCGCGGCGGCGAGCAGCAGCACCCGCACGCCGCGGAGCACCCCTGCTCCGGGCGACGTCACGGACGCACCCTAGCGGGAGAAGGGGCTCCGGCGGCAGGGGCCGGCGCCGCCCTCTCCGCGCGGGAGAGGGCGGCGTGCGCCGGCACGGTCAGCCCTGCGGGTCGTGCGGGGCGCCGTCGTCGGTGCCGGCGTCCGGGCCGGGGCCCCGACGGCGCAGCACGACCACGACGACGACCGCCGCGGCGACGACGAGCGCGCCGAGCCCCACGAGCACCGGCAGCAGCGACGAGGTGCCGTCGTCCGCGGTCTCGGCGGCGTCGGTCGTCGTGGTCGCGGAGGGCTCGGTCGTGGTGCCGGTCGTCGGCTCCTCGGTCGCGGTCTCCTCCGGCGTCGCCGTGTCCGTCGCGGGGTCGTCCGTCGCGGGCGCCTCCGGCTGGGCTGCGACGGCGAACGCGAACGTGCCCTCGATCGGGTGCCCGTCGGACGAGACGACGCGCCACGCGACGGTGTACGTGTCGCCGCCGAGCGCGACGGCCGGGTCGATCGCGAAGGTCGCGGTGCTGCCGTCGATCGTCGGCGCACCCTGCGTGACGACCGTGCCGGCCGCGTCGGAGACGACGACCTGCGGCTCGACGGGGAGCGGCTCGGTGTTGAACGTCAGCGTGATCGCCGCGGGCGGGGCCTCGAGCTGTGCGCCGTCGGCCGGGTCGGAGGTGAGGAGCCGGTCGTGCGCGGACGCCGGGCCGGCCGTGAGCGTCGTGACCGTCGCGGTGAGGCCGAGCGTCAGGACCGCGGCGGCGAGGAGGGCGAGCAGGGTGGGCAGGGCCGACAGCGGTCGGCGCAGGGAGAGGGTCATGAGGTTCTTCCGTCCGAGGCGCGGCCGGTGGCCGCACGGTGGTGCCCCGGGGCCCGGCCGTCGCCGGGTCGGCCTCGTCGGGGGCCGCGTCAGGACGCGGCGAGGGGGCGCAGCAGTGCTCCCGACGGACCGTGCGCCCGCGGCGGTCCGCGCGTCGGCGCCCGGAGCGACCGCCACACGCCGACGACGCGCACCGGGCGCGCGGGGACGACGCCGCGGCGGCCGAGGACCGCCGCACGGGCCGGGAGCGGGAGCGCGGCGCGCGGGGTCACCCAGGTGAGGAACCGCTCGAGCGCGCGCTCGCCGTGCGCCAGCACGAGGGCGAGCACGACCGTCGCGGCGGCGTGGGCGGCGACCATCCACGCGCCCGACGCCGCGAGGTGCTCCGGGTGCAGCGGGGACGCCGCGCCGTCGGCCGACGGCACCGCGCACACGACCGCGCCCGACGACGCCGCGAGGTGCGCAGCGTGCCCGGCTCCCCCGCCGACGGCGTGGCACGACCCCGGGGTCAGGACGGTGAGCGCCTGGTGGAGCGCGAGCTGCGCACCCCCGAGGAGCACGACGAGCCGGGCGGGCGTGAAGCGCAGGCGGGCGGCCGCCGTCGTGCCGGCGAGCGTGAACGCGGCGAGCGCCGCGAGGACCAGCGGGTCCGGGAGTGCGCCCCCGGCGACGCGGTGCGCGAGCGCCGTCAACGCGAGCACGAGGGTCGCCACGAGCGCGGCGCGGGCGACGCGCAGCGGACCGACGACCGGGGAGGGCACGACGGCCACCCTAGCGCGAGGTGTCCACGCCCTCGGCCCGGGACCGCTGCGACGCGGGGGCCGGGGCGGGCCGACGCTCCGCGTACCGGCCGATCGCGGGGCCGGTGGGCAGGAGCCGGTCGAGCCCGACGATCACGAGCCCGAGCACGAGGAAGCCCGCCCCGTAGAGCACGACGTTGACGAGCAGCCCGGTCCAGCCGAGCGCGTCGAGGTCGACGAACCCGTACGGGTACTCGCTGCCGGGGCTGACGAACCCGCGGATCGTCGTGAACGCGAAGTACGCGAGCGGGTACAGGAGCCAGCGCGCGGCGTCGAGGCCGCGCAGGCGCCGGTGCGCGTCGAGCAGGAGGAAGTCGGCGACCACGGCGAGCGGGAGCACCTCGTGCTCGATCTGGCCGTCGGTGAGCCCGAGGAAGACGGCGGGCGCGCCCGGGTCCTCGGGCGCGAGCACGAGCCACGACACGAGGCCCGCGATCGCGGCGAACAGCGTCACGCCGCCCTTCAGCCACCCCGGCGGCTGCCGGCGGCGCAGGAGGGACGCGAGGCCCGCCCAGGCGAAGACGACCGCGATGAGGAAGCCCGTCTGGTTCGTGAAGTAGACGAGGCCCTCGATGTCCCCGTCGCGCCAGATCGCGCGCGTCCCGACGAGGGCGAGGACGACGAGGAACAGCCGGAACAGTCCGACGACGACGTGCATGCGGGCTCCTTCGCGCGCGGTGTGGCTCCGGTCGAGAGCCTAGTCCTCGCGGCCGGGGCACGACCGCCGTCGGGCACCGCGGCGCGCGTCGAGGTCCGGGCACGCCGAAGGGCCGCGCACGAGGCGCGGCCCTCCGGTGGAGATCGTCACCCCCGCCGGCGCGAGGCGCCGGGCGGGAGCGGGATCAGAGTGCCTGGATGTTCGTCGCCTGCGGGCCCTTGGGGCCCTGCGTGACGTCGAAGGAGACGCTCTGGTTCTCCTCGAGCGAGCGGTAGCCGCTCGACTGGATCTCGCTGTAGTGGGCGAACACGTCCGCGGTGCCGTCGGAGGGGGCGATGAAGCCGAAGCCCTTCTCCGCGTTGAACCACTTCACGGTGCCTGTAGCCATGGTGTTTTCCTTCGTCGAGACGACCGGCCCACGTGCGCGGGTCCGGGTACCGCGCCCTGCAGGGCGCCGGCAGTTCGGGGTGTGGTCGCGGCGGGAGCCCGCCGGGCGACCGGGCGGGGCGCTCAGATGGCGCCGCGCGTGCTCCAGGGCGGCGACGACGGTCACGGGCCGCGTGAAGCGGTCGTGGACGTGGAAGCCGTCCGGGCGTCGGGTGACCATCCCGGCGTACTCGCCGTCGGCCGTCGCGACCCACAGGTCGTCGTCGGCGCGGCGCAGCACGAGGTCTGGTCCGGGCGTGCCCGCGGCCGCAGGAGCGGTCGCCGGGCGGTCAAGGATGGTGGAAGAAGTGATGTGTTTCTCTGCTCTCGCTCCGCGCGCTTCTGGGGCGGAGATCGTCGTCGGCAGCGTCTGCTGCCCGGCGCCCGCGGTCGTGCTTCGATGCCGAGGACCGAAGATCGTCGCGAGACCCTGCTCGCGACCTGGGCGCAGCCCTCACGCTACACCATGGCGTGTGGCGGACGGTCGCCCCGGGCGATGATGGGGGCATGACGACCTCCTCCACCCCCGCCCGCACCGCCCCTCGCACCGCGCGCCGCAGCGTCGCCGTCGTGAACGGCTACCTCGTGCCCGTCGCGTCCGACCCGATCGAGAACGGGACCGTCCTCGTCGAGGACGGGGTCATCACCGCGGTCGGCGCGGACGTCGTCGTGCCCGACGGCGTCCCGACCCTCGACGCGCGCGACCGCTGGGTGCTGCCCGGCTTCGTCGAGGCGCACGCCCACATGGGCGTCATGGAGGAGGCCGAGGGCTGGGCCGGCAACGACACGAACGAGATGACCGACCCGAACGGCGCGGCGCTGCGCGCGATCGACGCGATCAACGTCGAGGACGAGGGCTTCCGCGACGCGCTGGTCGGCGGCGTGACGAGCGCCGTCGTGAAGCCGGGCTCGGGCAACCCCATCGGCGGGCAGACCGTCGCGATCAAGACGTGGGGCGGCCGCACCGTCGACGAGCAGGTGATCCGCGAGGCGGTCTCCGTGAAGTCGGCGCTCGGCGAGAACCCCAAGCGCGTGTACGGGGACCAGAAGAAGACGCCCTCGACGCGCCTCGGCGTCGCGAAGGTCATCCGTGCCGCGTTCGTCGACGCGCAGAACTACGCCGCGCGGCGTGACGCGGCCGAGGCGAAGGGCGAGCCGTTCGACCGCGACCTCGCGAAGGAGACCCTCGCGCGCGTCCTCGCGGGCGAGCTGTACTGGGACCAGCACACGCACCGCGCCGACGACATCGCGACCGCGCTGCGCCTCGCGGACGAGTTCGGCTACCGGCTCGTCGTCAACCACGGCACCGACGGCGCGGCCGTCGCGGACGTCCTCGCCGAACGCGACGTGCCGGTGATCTTCGGCCCGCTGTTCACGTCACGCTCGAAGATCGAGCTGCGCAACCGCGACATCGCGAACCTCGGGGCGCTCGCCCGCGCGGGCGTGCGCGTCGCGATCACGACCGACCACCCCGTCGTGCCGATCAACTTCCTCGTGCACCAGGCGTCGCTCGCGGTCAAGGAGGGCCTCGACCGCGACACCGCGCTGCGCGCACTCACCGTGAACCCCGCGGCCTTCCTCGGTCTCGACGACCGCGTCGGCGCGCTCGCGCCGGGCCTCGACGGGGACGTCGTCGTGTGGTCGGGCGACCCGCTCGACGTGACGTCGCGCGCGGAGCACGTGCTGATCACCGGCACCGAGGTCTACACGTGGGACGCGACGGCCGCCGACGGGCGCGGCGCGGGCCGCGTCGTCGAGCGCGGCGAGCGCTTCCGGGCCTGACGCCGGCCCCGCTCGCCGGTCGCGCGCGGCGTCGCTAGCGTTCCCCCCGAGGGCCGTCGCGCCCGCCGAGGGGGACGCCATGGCCCGGACCGCCACCTCGCAGCACCCCGCCCGGCCCGCCGCGGCGACCATCACGGCCACGTCGCTGGTCATGCTCAACGTCGCCGCGGTGGTCAGCCTGCGTGGTCTGCCCGCCGAGGCGGAGTACGGGCTCTCCTCCGCGTTCTACTACCTGCTCGCCGCCGTCTGCTTCCTCGCACCCGTCGCCGTCGTCGCGGCCGAGCTCGCGTCCACGTGGCCCGAGGAGGGCGGCATGTTCCGCTGGGTCGGCGAGGCGTTCGGGAGCAGGTGGGGCTTCCTCGCGATCGCGATGGTGTTCGTCGAGGGCTGCATCTGGTTCCCGACCGTCCTCACGTTCGCCGCCGTCACCCTGGCCTACACGGGACCCGAGGCGCGGTTCGACGAACGGGTCGCCGACGACCGGCTCTTCGTCCTCGCGATCGTTCTCGTCGTGTTCTGGGCCGCGACGCTCATCGCCCTGCGCGGCGCGTCCGCGTTCGCCCGCACCGCGCGCTGGGGCGGGATCGTCGGGACGCTCGTCCCCGCCGCGCTGCTCGTCGGGCTCGGCGCCGCCTACCTCCTCGGCGGCGAGCCGTCCCGGACCACGCTCTCCTGGGGCGCGTTCGTCCCGGACCTCACGCGTCTCGACAACATCGTGCTCGCCGCCGGGATCTTCCTCTTCTACGCGGGCATCGAGGTCAACGCGGTCCACGTCCGCTCGATCCGGCGGCCGGAGCGCACCTACCCGCTCGCGATCCTCGTCGCCGCGCTCGTGGCCGTCGTCGTGCTGACCCTCGGCACGCTGACGATCGCGGTCGTCGTGCCGCAGCAGGACATCAGCCTCACGACGAGCCTGCTCCAGGCGTTCGACCACCTGCTCGCCTGGGCGGGGATCGGCTGGGCCGGGCCGGTCGTCGCGGCGATGCTCGCCGTCGGCGTCCTCGCCGGCGTCACGACGTGGGTCGCCGGGCCCGCCACGGGCCTGCACGCCGTCGCGCGAGCAGGGTTCCTCCCGCGGTGGTTCCACCGGACGAACGACCGCGGCATGGCGACGAACATCCTCCTGGTCCAGGCGCTGGTCGTGACCGTGCTGTCGGTGCTGTTCGTCGTCATGCCCTCCGTGCAGTCCGCGTACCAGCTCCTCAGCCAGCTCACCGTGATCCTCTACCTCGTCGCCTACCTCCTGATGTTCGCCGCGGTCGTCGTGCTGCGCCGCACGCAGCCCGACCGGCCGCGCCCCTACCGGGTGCCGGGGGGCCGCGTCGGGGTCTGGGCGGTCGGCGGGCTCGGGTTCGTCGCGTCGCTGCTCGCGCTCGTCACGAGCTTCGCCCCGCCCGGCCAGGTCGCGGTCGGCAGCCCGACGACGTACGTCGTGCTGCTCGTCGCGCTCGCCCTCGTCTTCGTGGCCCTCCCGCTGCTCCTGTACCGCGCCCGCACACCGGCCTGGCGGGACGACTCGTCGACGTTCGCGCCCTTCACCTGGCAGTCCGCGGACGCCGAACCCGACCGAGGCGATCCCGGCCCGCCGGGATGACGGGCGAGGTTCCCGTGGCGCGAACCCGCGCGGCGGCGGACCATCGGAACATGCCTACCCGACCCGCTCCCCGCCCTCGCAGCGCCGCGACCGGCCCGGTCGTCGGTCTCGTCGTCCTCGTCGGGGCGCTCGCCGCCTGCTCCGGCCCCGGCCCGGGCGACAAGGACGTCGAGTACGACTCGCTCGACGCGCTCCACCGCGCCGCCACGTCCGCCGGCCTCACGTGCCTGTCGTTCACGACCGAGAGCACGGACAGCGAGGACGTCGAGCTGGGCGCGTGCGACGACACGACGCTCCTCGCCGTGTTCACCGACGGGATCGCCGAGGACGAGTTCCTCGCGCTCCTGCCGCGTCAGCCCACCGAGGAGGGCGAGGCCGCGCTCGCCGGGCCGAACTGGGTCGTGCTCGGCGACACCGGCGACCTGCTCGAGACCCAGGCGGGCATCGGCGGACAGTTCCTCACCGACGAGTGACGCGGCGTCAGCCGCCGCCCGCCATCTGCCGCTGCGCGAACACGAGCCCGTACGGGAGCGCGGTCGCGGCCATGGCCCACGTGTGCGTCTGACCGGGCTCCTCGCGGAGCTCGACGGTCTGCCCCTGGTCCTCGAGGTCCTGCGCCATCCGCCGCACCGTGGTGAGCGCCTCCCGCGGCGCCTCCTGCCCGGAGTCGAGGAAGACCGGCATCGGGTGCGTGAACGTCATCGTGGGCAGGTACGTCGTCGGGGTGTTCGCGTCGATCTCCGCCTGCGTCGAGAGCATCGTCCGTTCCGGCCCGGGGCCCGGGTTCCCGTAGGGCTCGATCGCGAGGATCGCCCCGAACAGGTCGAGGTTCCGCAGACCCACGTTGAGCGCGCAGAACCCGCCCGACGACATGCCGCCGAGCACGCGGTGCTCGCGGTCCGCGAGCGTCGGGTACGTCGCGTCGACGGTGTCGACGACGGTCGTCGTCAGGTACGTCTCGACCTGCTCGCCGCCCGTCATCGAGTCGAGGCACTCGGTGTCGAGCCCGCCCGGCCCCGTGCCGTTCACCGTGGGGGCGACGACGATCATCGGGTCGACGAGCCCGCGCCGGATGAGCACGTCCATCGTGCGGGGCACCCGCCCGGCGGCGAACCAGCTGCTCGGGTCGTCGGGCGACCCGTGGATCAGGTACACGACCGGGTAGCGGGTCGAGCCCTCGGGGTCGAACCCCGGCGGGAGGTACACCCAGGCGTCCTCGTCCGCGATCTGCTCGGCGGCCGTCCCCGGGATCGCGAGCGTCCGCACCTGGCCCCGGTGCGCGCCGCCCGGCGCGTCGGCCGACAGGTCCGTCAGACCCAGCGCGACGAGCTGCACCCGGGCGGCCCCCCACGTCGGGACGTAGCCGGAGTAGGCGTTGGCGCCGACCGCCAGGCCCAGCACGAGGGACAGCGCGCCGAGCGCCGCGAGGGACGCCGTCGCGACGCGCGAACGCCACGGTCGGCGCGGGTCCTCGCCCCGGGCCCGCCGCGCGCGCCGCGCCCGGGCGCCGCGCCGTGCGCGCACCACGGCCCACGCCACCGCTCCCGCCCCGAGCACCGTCAGCACGACGGCGACCGGGTAGCTCGTCAGGTACGTCTCGGCAGGCTGCAGCTCGCGCAGCACGGCCGCGGGCAGGGCCGGGTCGGTGTCCGGGACGGGGAGGCCGGTCGCCACGGTCAGGACCGGCGCTGCGGCTTCACGAACGGGAAGGCGAGCGTCTCGCGGATCGACGCCCCGATGATGGTCATGTAGATGCGGTCGACACCGAGGCCGAGCCCGCCGGTGGGCGGCATCGCGAACTCGAGCGCCGAGAGGAAGTCCTCGTCGATCTCCATGGCCTCCGGGTCGCCCGCGGCCGCCAGGAGCGACTGCTGCGTGAACCGCTCGCGCTGGTCGATCGGGTCGATGAGCTCCGAGTACGCGGTGCCGAGCTCGGCGCCGAACGCGACGAGGTCCCAGCGCTCCGCGAGGCGCGGGTCGCGGCGGTGCACGCGGGTGAGCGGCGACGTCTCGACCGGGAAGTCGGTGTAGAACGTCGGCTCGACCGTCTGGCCCTCGACGAGGCGGTCGTACATCTCGTTGACCACCGCACCGTGCGTCTCGTCCTCGCCGACCTCGATGCCGAGCCGGGCGCACAGGGCGTGCAGCTCCGCGTCGGGGGTGTCCGGGGTGACCTCGGCGCCGACGGCGCGCGAGACGGCGTCGTGCACGGTGACGACGGGCCACTCGCCGTCGAGCCGGACCTCGCTGCCGTCGGGCCGGCGCGACACGGCGTCGCCGTGCACCGCGACCGCGGCCGCGACGACGAGCTCGCGCGTGAGGTGCCGCATCGTCGTGTAGTCGCCGAACGCCTGGTACGCCTCGAGCGACGTGAACTCGGGGTTGTGCGTCGCGTCGGCGCCCTCGTTGCGGAAGTTGCGGCCCAGCTCGAAGACGCGCTCGATGCCGCCGATCGCGAGCTGCTTGAGGAACAGCTCCGGGGCGATGCGCAGGTACAGGTCCATGTCGTACGCGTTGATGTGCGTGCGGAACGGCCGCGCGTTCGCGCCCCCGTGCACGCGCTGCAGGATCGGCGTCTCGACCTCGATGAAGCCGCGCTCGACGAGCGACGAGCGCAGCGAGTGCACGGCGGCGGAGCGACCGCGGAGCGTCACGGACGACCGCGTGTCGAGCGCGAGGTCGACGTGGCGCAGGCGCATGCGCGTCTCCGGGTCGGCGAGCCCGCGGAACTTGTCCGGTGGCGCCTTGAGCGACTTCGACGCCATGACCCACGACCCCGCGTGCACGGACAGCTCCCCCGTCCGGCTGCGCGCGACGGTCCCCGTGACGCTCACCTGGTCCGCGAGGTCGACGACGCGGCGCCAGAGCGCGAGGTCGGCGGCGCCGTCGGCGGTGAGCATCACCTGGCGCTCGTGGTTCTCCTCGCGCAGGACGGCGAAGACGACGCCACCGAGGTCCCGGAGCCGCACGACGCGCCCCGAGACGGACACCTCGTGCCCGAGCAGCAGGTCGTCGACGTCGGCGAGCCGGTGCGTGCGCGGCACGGCCACGGGGTAGGCGGGCATGCCGGCCGCCGCGAGCACGTCGAGCTTGGCGCGGCGGGCGCGCTCCTGGTCGGTGAGCCGCCGGGTCGGGACGTCGAGCGCCAGCAGCGCGTCCTCCTGCTCGCGCACGGCGGCGCCGAGCGCGGCGTCGGCCGTCGCGACCTGCTGGCTCCCGGTGCCGCCGCGCGCGCCGGGCCACTGCGGCACGAAGCCCTCGGCCTGCCCCGCCGCGAGCGACACGGACGTGAGCTGGGCGGGGGCGGCGTAGCAGAGGTAGCGCGTGCGCCAGCGCGGCTCGTACTTCTGGTTCGAGCGGTACAGCTGGTCGAGCTGCCACCAGCGCGAGGCCGTGAGGACGAGGCGGCGCAGGAAACGCTGGAAGGGGCTCGCCGCGACCGACTCGCCCTGCTCGATCAGGCCGCGGAACATCGCGAAGTTGAGCGAGACCCGGTCGATCGCCATGCCCGCGCCCTCGCTCGCGAGCGTCGAGATCATGAGCTCCGTGACGCCCGGCACCGCGTCGGGAGACCGACGCATGTAGTCGAGCGAGACCCCCTTGCGGCCCCACGGGACGAACGTGAGCAGGCCGCGCGGCGCGCCGTCGCGGTCGTGCGCGGTGACGACGAGCACGCGCGGGTCGCGCGGGCTGCCGAGGCGCTCCAGGGCCATCGAGAAGCCGCGCTCGTCCTCGCCGTGCCGCCACGCGTCGACGGCCTGCGCGAGCGCCGCGAGCTCGTCCGCCGGGATCTCGCGCTGCCGCCGCAGGCGCACGGTGTACCCCTCGCGCTGGGGCCGCGCGACGGCGTGCCGCACGGGCCGCATCGACGGCGACGCGAGGTCGAAGGACCGCGTCTCGACGATCGCCTCGTCACCCATCGTGAGGACGGCGAGCCCGGCGTCGCGGTAGGCCCGCGCGCCCTTCTCGCTCGCCGAGAGCACGCCGGGCGCCCACCCGTGGCGCCGCGCGTACGCGAGCGTGCGCTCGATCGCGTCGGGCCACGACGCCGGGTCCCCGAGCGGGTCGCCCGCGGCGAGCAGCACGCCGCTCACCACGCGGTACGACACGGCGGCGCGGCCGTCGCCGGAGAAGATCGCGTCGCGGTCGTCGCGCGTCGCGAAGTACTCGAGCGAGTCGTCGCTCGGGTGCTCCAGGAGCAGACGGCGCACGGCGAGCTCCTCGTCCGGGGTGCGTGCGGCGTCGCGCGGACCGGTCCGCAGGAACACGAGCACCGCGAGCAGCAGCGCGGCGCCCGCGAGCAGGCCGCCGACGAGCGCGAGCCAGCCGGGCGCGCCGCCGTCGATGGCGAACGGCTCCTCGTGCGGCGACAGCCCGACCGAGACGCTCAGGGCCCACCCGAGCCGCGCCGACTGGTCGTCGAGGCTCGACGGCACGACCTGGAGCAGCGCCCACACGACGCCGGTCGCGACGGCGAGGCCGAGCACGAGGACGAGCGCCGCCGTCCACCACGCACCCCGGGCGATACGGGCCGGGAACGCGTGGCGCGCGGCGACGAGCACCACGACGAGCACGAGCCCGACGAGCCCGCCCGCGTACGCCGTCCAGTGCACGTCGTCGAGCACGCCGGCCGCCGGGTCGATCCGGTCGAGCACGATCGCGAGCAGCATGACGAGCGCGGACGGGAGCTGCCAGACGAGGACCACGAACCACAGCGCGGCGCGGCGCCGGCGCAGGAAGCCGCTCGCGACGAGCCCGACCACGACCGCGGAGAAGAGCGACGGGTACGACGGCACGTTCGTGACCGACAGGACCTCGGCGACCGGGCGCTCGGCGTGGTGCGCGACGGGACGGAGGATCAGCGCGACGAGGAGCCACACCGCGTAGACCTCGAGGATCCGGCCGCCCCAGCGTGCGACCGCCTCGGCCCAGGGCGACGCGACGGCGGGCGGCGCTGGAGCGCGCCGTCCGCCGTCCGGGGTGGGCGTCTCGCGCCCGACGGTGCTGGTACCCGTCACGTGGTCTCCTCCGGGTCGCGCGGTGTGCGGGCGGGCGCCGGCGCGGGCTGCGTCGGCGGGTTGACGAGGACGTCGTCGGCGGTCTGCCGCTCCGCCGCGGTACGACGATCCCACGTGGGGCGCCGCAGCGCGTAGAAGAGGAGCGGCGGGCCGCCGAGCACGACGACGACCCCGGCGACCACGATCGGGTAGGCGGTCTCGGAGAGGCCGCTGAAGCCGGACGGCCGGACGAACGCGAGCACGAACGCGGCCGCGCACGCGACGAACCCCAGCCCCGCGACGAACCGCATCGCGGGCGTGCGGTAGGTCCGCACCACGTCGGGCTTGGTGCGCCGCAGCCGGATCGCCGCGGCGAACATGAGCATGTACATGACGAGGTAGAGCGCCGCTGCCATGTCGACCAGCGCGATGAACGCCGTGTTGCCGTTCGGCACGAGGACGAACAGCAGCGCGAGCAGCGTGACGATCCCGCCCTGCACCGCGAGGATCCCGACCTGGACCCCGGCCTTGTTGCGACGCTGGAGCGCGGGCGGGAGCAGGCCGGTCCTAGCCGCGGCGAGCAGGCCGCGCGACGGCCCGGCGATCCACGTGACGACCGACGCGAACGCCCCGAGGGCGATGAGGAGCGAGATGACCGGGGTGCCCCAGCTCATGCCCCAGTGGTCGAAGAACGCCTTGAACGCGAGGTTGATCCCGTCGGTCACGCCGAGCGCGGACTTCGGGACGGCCACGGAGATCGCGAGCGTCGGGAGGATGAAGACACCGAGGATCAGCACGGTCGCGATGGCGATCGAGCGCGGGAAGCCCCGACCGGGGTTGCGCAGGTCGTTCGCGTGCACCGCGTTGACCTCCATGCCCGCGTACGCGAGCACGTTCGAGACGATGAGCACGATGGACGCGATCCCGGTCCACGGCGGGATGACGGCGGACGCCTCGAGCGTCGTCTCCGAGCGCTCGCCGGCGCCGAGCCAGACCGCGCCGAGCACGATGAGCAGGACGGCGGGCAGGATCGTGCCGAAGACGCCGCTCCACGAGCCGACCTTGGCGAACAGGTTGCCGCCGGCGAGCGTGATGAGCGTCGACCCCCAGTACAGGACGAGGATCACGACGGCCGTGTAGAGGCCGTTCTGCGTGAGACCGGGGTCGCCCACGACGAACGACAGGCTCGCCGCGATGAACGCGATCTGCGTGGGGTACCAGACGACGTTCTGGATCCACTGGAGCCAGATCGCGACGAACCCGGCGCGCTCGCCGAACGCCTCGCGCACCCACGTGAAGACGCCGCCCTTCCAGCCGGTCGCGAGCTCGGCCGCGACGAGCGCCGTCGGGACGAGGAAGAGGATCGCCGGGACGATGAAGAGCGTCACCGAGCCGAGCCCGTACGACGCCATCGCCGGCAGCGAGCGCAGCGACGCGACCACCACCACGGTGAGCATCGCGAGCTGCACGACCGACATGAACGTCGTCGCGCCCGCGGCGGGCGCCCCGATGGCGGGCCCCGTGTGGCCCGGCGGCTGCCGGGAGCCGGGCGACCCGTACGGGTGCGGCCGGACGTGCGCCGCCGTCGGCGCGTGCGTGCCGTCGGCCCGGACGTGAGGTCCCGAGCCGCCGGGCGGATCCTGTGCTGCCCCCTGTGCCATGGTCCGTCCTTCCCGCGGTCGCCCGGGTCAGTGGTGGAAGTTGGAGCGCTGGCCCTCGGTCGGCATCGGGCCGGTGAGGGCGTCGAGGAGCGCGACCTCGTCGCGCAGGTCCGCGAGGAACGCGGACGCCAGGTCGTGGCTGAAGCCGTTGCGCACGACGACGCGCTGGACGGTGAGGTCCGTGAGGTCGTCGGGCATGGGGTACGCGGGCACGAGCCAGCCCTTGGTGCGCAGCCGCTCCGACAGGTGGTAGAGGTCCCAGTTCTTCGTGTGGCCCTCGCGCAGGCGCCACGCGAACACGGGGATGTCCGAGCCGTCGTTCCACAGCTCGAACGCGGGCATCTTCGCGATCTCGCCCGACAGGTAGAGCGCGACGTCGCGCGACGTGCGCTGCACGGCCTCGTAACCGGTGCGCCCGAGCCGCAGGAAGAGGTAGTACTGGAGGAGCACCTGCGCGCCGGGGCGCGAGAAGTTGAGGGCGAACGTCGGCATGTCCCCGCCGAGGTAGCTCACGCGGAACACGAGGTCCTCCGGCAGCGACTCCGTGTCGCGCCAGACGACCCACCCGAGGCCCGGGTAGACGAGGCCGTACTTGTGGCCCGAGGTGTTGATCGACGCGACGCGGGGGACGCGGAAGTCCCACTCGAGGTCGGGCTGGAGGAACGGGGCGATCATCGCGCCCGACGCGCCGTCGACGTGGATGGGCACGTCCAGGCCGGTGGACTCCTGGATCCGGTCGAGGGCCGCGGCGATCTCGGCGACCGGCTCGTACATGCCGGTGTAGGTCACGCCCATGATGGCGACGACGCCGATCGTGTTCTCGTCCACGTACGTCTCGAGGTCGTGGCCGTCGAGGACCTTGTGGTCCTCGGAGATCGGGACGTAGCGCGCCTCGACCTCGAAGTAGTTGCAGAACTTCTCCCAGCACACCTGGACCGCGCTCGAGAGCACGAGGTTCGGACGGTCGGTCGGCTTGCCGGCGGCGCGGCGCGCGTGCTGCCAGCGCCGCTTGAGGGCGAGACCGCCGAGCATGCACGCCTCGGACGAGCCGATGGTCGACGTCCCGATGGTGTGCTCCGGGTCGGGCGCGTGCCACAGGTCGGCGAGCATCGTCCAGCACCGCGTCTCGACGGCCGCCGTCTGCGGGTACTCGTCCTTGTCGATCATGTTCTTGTCGGCGGCCTCGAGGTACAGCCGCGCGGCGTGCTCGTCCATCCACGTGCCGACGAACGTCGCGAGGTTGAGCCGCGCGTTCCCGTCGAGCATCGCCTCGTCGTGGACGATCTGGTACGCCGTCTCCTGGAGGGACTCGTCCTCCGGGAACCGGAACTTGGGCAGCGCCGTCGCCTCCCCCGGTCTGGCGAAGACCGGGTTGAGCTCGACGACGTCGGGTTCTCCGGTGTGCCTCTCGGCCCGGCGCGTGTTCGTGACCATGTCCGCCCCCTCGGGTTGGTGTGGCCGCGGACCTGCGGCCGCTCTCTCGACGGTACGACCGCGGTCCCGGCACCGCCTCTGGGCGAGTGAGATAGGCAACACCTGTTGCTTAAGTGATTGCCTCGGCGTAACGTCGAGGACGACGCAGCGCACGGCACGACGCGGAGGAGGTGGCCGTGGACAAGCGCACCGCCCGCACCGCCGCGGCCCTGCGGACCGCGATCCTCGCGCTCGCCGCGGAGCAGGACGTCACCCGGCTCACGGTGTCCGCCGTCGCGGCCCGGGCGGGGATCAACCGCGTGACGTTCTACGACCACGCGTCGAGCCCGTCCGAGCTCCTCGCGCGCGTGCTCGGCGCCGAGCTCGACGCGATCCGCGACCGTTTCTTCGCCGACGTCCGGGCCGCCGAGACGGCCGACGACGTCGCCGCCCGCTCCCGCGAGGTCGTCGACCACTGGAGCCGTGCGCTCGTCGTGCACGTCGAGGCCCACCTCCCCGTCTACGAGCGCGCGCTCGAGGGCGGCCTCAGCGCGCCGCTGTTCCGGCTGCTCGCGAGCCACGTCACCGGCACGCTCGTCGAGCACCTGCACGCCCACCCCGGCCTCCTGCCGTCGGCCCCGGCCGGCACCTCGGCGGGACTCCCGGCCGAGCCGTCGGCCGGAGCCACGACCACCGCGACGGCCGACGTCGCGGCGCGCGCGTTCGCGACGTACGTCGGCTTCGGCACGGTCGGCGCGCTCGAGGTGTGGCTCGCCACGCCCCCTCCCCGTGACCCCGGGCTCTTCCCGCGGGTCGCCCGAGACGCCCTGCCCGCCTGGTGGACCACGCCGTCGCCCTGACGAGCCGTCCCCTCCGCCGGTCGACCGCGGTCCCCGGCGGGCAGGTGCGCACCACCCGCGCGACGACGCCCCCGCTCACGAGGCGGGCCGACGCCGCCGTGCCCGGCAAGGAAAGGAGCCCCACCATGGGCAGCACTCCCGGAAGGGTGCAGAACAAGGTCGCGATCGTCACCGGCGGCACCGGCGGCATGGGCGTCACGAACGCGCGCGCGCTCGTCGCCGAGGGCGCGAAGGTCGTGGTCGCGGACCTCGACGACGCGAAGGGCGAGGCGCTCGCGCGCGAGCTCGGCCCCGACGCCCGCTACGTGCACCTCGACGTGACGAGCGAGGACGAGTGGGCGGCCGCCGTCGCGGCCACGCTCGACGCGTTCGGGCGCGTCGACGTGCTCGTCAACAACGCGGGCATCGCCAACGGCGGTCCCATCACGGAGTTCGACGTCGCCGCCTGGCGCCGGATCATCGACATCAACCTCACCGGCACGTTCCTCGGGATCCGCGCGGTGTCGCCGATCATGGCGAAGGCCGGCGCGGGGTCGATCATCAACATCTCGTCGGTCGAGGGCATGCGCGGGAGCGCGGGCCTGCACGGCTACGTCGCGTCGAAGTTCGGCGTCCGCGGGCTGACGAAGTCCGTCGCGCTCGACCTCGGCCCGTACGGCGTGCGCGTCAACTCGGTGCACCCCGGGTTCATCTCGACGCCCATGACCGCGTCGCTCAACCCGGACGACCTCCTCATCCCGCTCGGCCGCCCCGCGGCGCCCGAGGAGGTCTCGCGCATGATCGTCTTCCTCGCGAGCGACGAGGCGTCGTACTCGACGGGCTCGGAGTTCGTCGTGGACGGCGGCCTCATCGCCGGCGTCCCGTCGAAGAAGGGCCACGGCCAGCTCTGACCCCGCCGCGGCGGGCCCGGTCGCGGCAGGCCCGGTCGCGGCGGCCCCGGTCGCGGCGGCCCCGGTCGCGGCGGGCCCGGTCGCGGCGGGCCCGGTCGCTCAGTGCACCGCGGCCGCGCACGCGACGCAGGTCCGCGCCGTCGGGCGCGCCTCCAGGCGCCCGGCGGCGATCTGCTGTCCGCACCCCGCGCAGACGCCGTAGGTCCCCGCGTCCAGGCGCGCGAGGGCGGCGTCGACCTCCTCGACCCGCGCGGCCGCGTCGCGCGCGAGCGCGTCCACCTGGGCGCGCTCGAACGCGATCGTCGCGCCGTCGGGGTCGTGCTCGTCGTCCGCGTTGGAGTCGCGCGACGCCTCGACGATGCCCGCGACGTCGGCACGCAGCGCCCGCAGGCGCTCCGACGCCTCCGTGCGCACGGCGAGCAGCCGCTCGCGCGCGGGCCGCGGGTCGAGCGGGTGGCCGGGGTCCTCGGGTGGTGTCGTCATCACCCTCCCCAACGCTCGGGACGGGGTGAAACCGTCCCGGACGGGTACTCCTGCCCACGTCCGCCGCATGACAGCGGCGGTCCGCGATGGAAGAGTGGAACCGCCCGGCCACCCCGGGGCCACCGCGCGGACTCGCCCTCGCGGTGGGCGACCGACGGCGAGACCACGGGGGTCGGCATGAGCACGGTCGTCGTCTTCGAGGAGTTCGGCGGGCCCGAGGGCCTGCGGGTCGACGACGAGGAGGTCGGCGCTCCCGGCCCCGGCCAGGTGCGCGTCGCGAACCGCGTCGTCGGCGTCAACCCCGCGGACCTCAAGCGGCTCGCCGGCGCGTTCGGTGGCCGCGTCCCCGGCGTGCTGGGGTTCGAGGCGGCCGGGGTGGTCGACGCCGTCGGGCCCGACGTCCCGGACCTCGCCCCCGGCGACGAGGTCGTGTGGCACGGCACGGGCGCGCAGCGGGAGCTCTCGCTCGTCCGCGCCGACCACGTGCGGCGCAAGCCGTCGTCCGTCCCGTTCGACCAGGCCGCGGTCCTGCCCGTCGCGGCGGCGACCGCGTTCTCCGCGCTCGTCCAGGCCGACACGGGCGAGGGGGACGTCGTGCTCGTGCACGGCGCGAGCGGTGGCGTCGGGTCCGCCGCGGTGCAGATCGCCACCGCGCTCGGTGCCCGCGTCGTCGGGACGGCCTCGCCCGCGAACCACGACTACGTGCGCGGCCTCGGTGCGACGCCCGTCGCGTACGGCCCGGGGCTCGTCGACGCGGTCCGCGCGCTGCCCGACGGGCTCGACGAGGTGAGCGTCGTCGTCGACCTCGTCGGCACGGAGGAGACCGTGGCCGCGACCGTCGCGCTGCTGGGCGAGCACCTCTCCTCCGCCGACGCCGACGACCCGCCGAGCGCCGTGACCGTCGTCGGGACGGACGCCTCGCGCGCCGCCGGGATCGCCGACAAGGTCGACGCGAAGGGCGCCCTCGACGAGGTGCTCGCGCTCGCGGAGGACGGGCGGCTCCGGGCGGAGATCTCGGCCCGGTTCCCGCTCGCCGAGGCCGCGGAGGCGCTCCGCCTCGTCGCCGAGGGGCACGTGCGGGGGAAGGTCGTCCTCGACGTCGTGTGACGCGGCGCGCTCCTTTGTGACGCTGAGCACAAGCTCACCGCAGGAGCCGCGGGATTCCGCGGCTCCCGCCCCGGCGCCCGCTCAATCTTCTTGCGCCCCGCGTGCGCCAGAGTGTGGAATCGTTAGCATGCGTAAGCTTCTTGCCGCCACCGCGGCGCTCTCCTGTGCCCTCCTGCTGGCGTCCTGCGCCTCGCCGACCGACCCGGCGAGCGACGACGCGGCGACCACCCCCGCGACCGAGACCACGACCGAGGCGGCCCCCGAGGTCACGCCGACCGTCGTCGCCGTCACCACGACGTGCAGCACCTTCTACGGCGGCGAGTACTCCGCCGAGCGCCTCGTCACCGAGACGACGCCGCTGCTCGCCACGCCGGACGACGAGGACGCCGCCGCCGCGATCTACACGACGCGCGAGCGCATCGCCGCGGTGCAGAACTTCGCCGACCCGGAGCTCCAGGAGAACCTCAACGGGATCAAGGCGCCCTTCGAGGCCGCCGTCCAGGGCGAGACGGTCAGCACGTCGAAGCTCCAGGAGTCGCTCGACGCGTTCCGCGCCCAGTGTGTCGAGGCCGGGTACGCCTTCGCGTCCTGACGCCACGCGCCGCGGTCCGGACGGCCCGTCCCTCGTCGAGGGGCGGGCCGTCCTCGCGTCCAGGGCCTGCTCGCGTCGGGGGGCGCGCCGGTGCCGGGCTCGCCGCGTCCTGAGGCGGGCGGCGAGGCGCCGCCCGGCGTGGGAGCATCCGACCATGCCCGTCGTCGAGTCCTCGCTCGTGGTCCCCGTCGACCCCGCGACGGCGTTCGCCGTCTCGCAGACGACGGGCGCCGTCCGCCTGCGCTGGGACCCCTTCATCCGCCACCAGCACTTCCTCGACGGCGCGACCGCGCCCGCGAAGGGCGTGCGGACCTTCACCCGCCACCGCAGCGGGCTGTCCATGGTGAGCGAGTACGTCTCGTACAACCCGCCGACCAACGTCGGCATGCGCATGGTCCGCGGGTCGTGGTTCTTCGAGAACCTCGCGGGCGGCTGGCGCTTCGCGCCCGACCCGGCCGGCGGCACGCGCGCGACGTGGCGGTACAGCTTCCGGTGCCGGCCACGCTGGCTCGCCCCGGTCGCCGAGCGCGTCGGGTCGTGGGTGCTCCAGCGCGACGTCGACCGGCGCATCGCCGGCTTCGCGCGCGGGTGCGCCGACCCGGTCGTGCTCGACGCGGTGCACGACGGCGCCTGACGCCCGCGCCCCCGTCCGCCGCCGCGCGGCACCCGGGGCCACGCGGCCCGGCACCCCGGGACGACGTCGCCCGGCACCCCGGTCGGACGCGGCCCGGCCGCGCGCGGCGTAGCGTGCGACGCATGGGCCCGCTCGACCGCCGCCGCCCCCGGGCGTTCCTCGCCGTGGTGCTCGCGGTGGTCGCGGTCGTCGGCACGGCGGGCGCGACGCACGGCCAGCCCGGTGCCCGGCCGCTCGACGCGGCGGCGCTCGCGCTCCTCCTCGTGCCCCCGCTCGCCCTCGTGCTCCTCGTGCGGTGGCCGGTCGTCGCCGTCGTCGTGTCCGTGGGTGCCGCGGGCGCGTTCCTCGTCGCCGGGTACGCGTGGGGCCCGGTGCTCGCCGGTCCCGTGGGCGTGCTCGTGGGGGTGCTGCTCAGCGGGCACGCGGTGCGCGCGCGCCGGGTCGCGTGGGGCGGGGCGGTGCTCCTGGCGGGCGCGGTGGTCACGGCGGCGGCGCTGCGCCCGGACGCGCCGCCCCCGGCGACGCTGCTCGGCGGGACCGCGTGGACCGTCGTCGTGCTGCTCGTCGCCGGGACGGTCCGCGACCGGTCCGCGCGCCTCGCCGCGGCGCGCGAGGCGGAGCGCGCCGCGCGCGCCGAGCGGGAGCGGACCGCCGTCGCCGACGAGCGCCTGCGGATCGCGCGCGAGGTCCACGACGTGCTCGCGCACTCGCTGTCCGCGATCACCGTCCAGGCGGGCGTCGGCCTGCACCTGCTCGACCGCGACCCCGAGCAGGCCCGCGGTGCGCTCACCGCGATCCGCGCCGCGAGCACCGAGGCGCTCGACGAGGTGCGCGCGGTGCTGGGCGTCGTGCGCGGCGACGCGGGCGACGACGGCGCGCCTCTCGCCCCGACGTGGGACCTCGCGGCGCTCCCCCGGCTCGTGCGGCAGGCGGAGGGCGGCGGCCTCGCGGTCGCGCTCGACGTCGACCCGGCCGCCGCGGGACTGCCCGACCGGCTCGCGGGCGTCGTCTACCGCGTGGTGCAGGAGTCGCTGACCAACGTGCGCCGGCACGCGCACGGTGCCACGCGGGCGGACGTGCGGGTCGCGGTGCGTCCCGCGCCGCACGGCACGGTGACCGTGACCGTGACCGACGACGGCGCGGCCCCGGGCGCGGAGCCGGAGCCGGGCTACGGCCTGCGGGGCATGCGCGAGCGCGTCGAGAGCGTCGGCGGCTCGCTCTCCGCCGGCCCGGCGCCGTCCCCCTCTGGACGTGGCTTCCGCGTGCGGGCAGTCTTTCCCTGGCCGGGCTCCCCGCCCGGACCGGGCACCGCCGGACGGTCCGACGCGGCCGACGACGCACCGCCGCAGCGCGAGGAGGCACCGTGATCGACGTCGTGCTGGCCGACGACCAGGCGCTCGTGCGCGGTGGCTTCCGCGCGCTCATCGACTCCGAGGACGACATGCGCGTCGTCGCCGAGGCCGCGACCGGCGACGACGCCGTCCGCCTCGCGCTCGAGCACCTGCCCGACGTCGTGCTCATGGACATCCGCATGCCCGGTCTCGACGGCCTGGAGGCGACGCGCCGGATCGTCGCGGACCGCGCGGCGTCGCACGTGCACGTCGTGGTCGTCACGACGTTCGAGCTCGACGAGTACGTGACCGACGCGATCCGCGGCGGCGCGAGCGGCTTCCTCGTCAAGGACACCGAGCCCGTCGACCTCGTCCGGGCGGTGCGGGTCGCGGCGCGGGGCGACGCGCTGCTCTCGCCCACCGTGACCCGGCGACTGCTGTCGCGGGTCGCGGACGCGACGCGCGCCGTCGGGCCGGTGCGTGGTGTCGAGGAGCTCACGCCGCGCGAGCGCGAGGTGCTCGTCGAGGTCGCGGGCGGGCTGTCCAACGAGGAGATCGCCGGGTCGCTCTTCCTGTCGGAGTCGACCGTGAAGACCCACGTCTCGCGGGTCATGGCGAAGCTGGGTGCGCGGGACCGGGCGCAGCTCGTCGTCGCGGCGTACGAGTCGGGCGTCGTCCGTCCGGGCTGGGCGGGCTGAGCCTCCGACCGTCGCGGCGGTACCCGGGGACGAGCGAGGTCGGCACGCCCGGGTGACGACGCGGCGTCGGGCGGGCGCGAGCCTGGGGGTGCGGCCGGCGGACGGCCGCCCTCGCCGGGACCGGCGAGGCGCACCGACACCGGAGGTCGTCATGCTCACCGCACTCACCGGGGCCGTGGTCCCCACGGAGGCCGTCGCGTCCGCGGCCCACCCCGGCTGGGGGCCCGGGCCGTGGTGGTTCGTGTTCCCCCTGCTGTGGTTCCTGCTCTTCGCGTCCGTGGTCTTCCTGCTCGCCCGCCGCGCGCGGCGCGGCTGGGGCCCGGGCGGTCCCGGCGGCTGGCGCGCCCCCGGCCCTGACCCGGTCGCGATCCTCGGCGAGCGGTACGCGCGCGGCGAGATCGACGAGCAGGAGTACCGCTCGCGCCTCGCCGTCCTGCGCGAGGGCCACCCCCACCCCTGACGCCGAGAACGACGTTGCTGCCGTCATCCCGCGGACAACGGCAGCAACGTCGTGCTCGACGGCGAGGGATCGCCTGGTCGGCGTCAGGCGGAGGCGCCCACGCGCTCCTTGGTGCCCGACGGCGTGGCCTCCCCGGTCTCGGCCGGTGCCGGGGACTCCGCGGTCGCCTCGGACGACGCGTCGTCGTCCTCGTCCACGAAGAGATCCTCGGCGGTGGCGGCCTCGTACTGCTCGAGGTCGAGGATGCCCTCGCGCTTCGCCACGATCGTGGGCACGAGCGCCTGGCCCGCGACGTTGACCGCGGTGCGGCCCATGTCGAGGATCGGGTCGATCGCGAGCAGCAGGCCCACGCCCGCGAGCGGCAGGCCCACGGTCGAGAGCGTGAGGGTCAGCATGACGATCGCGCCGGTGAGGCCCGCGGTCGCGGCGGAGCCGACGACGGACACGAACGCGATGAGCAGGTAGTCGGTGATCGACAGGTCGATGCCGAAGATCTGCGCGACGAAGATCGCCGAGATGGCCGGGTAGATCGAGGCGCAACCGTCCATCTTGGTGGTCGCGGCCAGCGGCACGGCGAACGACGCGTACTCGCTCGGCACGCCGAGGTTGCGCTCGGTGACGCGCTGCGTCACGGGCAGCGTGCCGATCGAGGAGCGCGAGACGAACGCGAGCTGGATCGCGGGCCACGCGCCGCGGAAGTAGCTCGAGATCTTCAGGCCGTTGGTGCGCAGCAGGATCGGGTAGACGACGAACAGCACGACCGCGAGGCCGACGTAGATCGCGACGGCGAACCACGCGAGCGACGCGAGCGACGTCCAGCCGTACGCCGCGATGGCGTAGCCGATCAGGCCGGCGGTGCCGATCGGCGCGAGGCGGATGATCCACCACAGCACCTTCTGCACGATCGCGAGCGCGGAGCGGTTGAACGCGAGGAACGGGTCCGCCTTCTTGCCCGACTTGAGCGCGGCGATGCCGATCACCAGCGCGACGACGAGGATCTGCAGGACGTTGAAGTTCACCGAGGTCTCGGCGGCACCCGTCAGCGCGCCGTCGTCCCCGGTCGTCAGGCGGGTCGACGCCCCGAGGCCCAGGACGTTGCCCGGGATGAGGCCGGTGAGGAAGTCGAGCCACGTGCCGGTGCGGCCGGCCTCGTAGGCGTCGTCGACGGACACCGAGGCGTTCTGGCCCGGGTTGAACAGCAGGCCCAGGCCGATGCCGACGGCCACGGAGATCGCCGCGGTGATGGCGAACCACAGGAGCGTCTGGCCGGCGAGGCGCGCGGCGTTGGTGACGGTGCGCAGGTTCGCGATCGACGCGACGATCGCGGTGAAGATGAGCGGCGGGACGACGGCCTTGAGCAGCGTGACGAACGAGGAGCCGACGGTGTCGAGCGTCGTGGTCAGGCCGTTGGGAACCTCGCCGGCCGCGTCCTGCGGGCCCATGGCGAGGGCGAGGGCACCGAGGCCGACGCCGACCGCGAGGCCCAGCAGGATCTGGACGCTGAACGAGGGGAACCGGCGTTTCTTCGTGGCGGGTGCGGCGGCCGGGGCCTGGCTCACCTGCTGCGAGCCGGCCTTGGAGGAGGCCGGTGAGGGGGTCGAGGACACGGGGGACCTTTCGGGTGTCGCGGGCGCACGAGCGCCCGCTCTCGGGAGAGGGGCTCGGGACGTCGTCGCGGGGCGCCGGCAGCAGCGCGGCCCGGGCAGGGACGCAGGCACGGAGGTGGCCTGCGGCCTGACGGGGTGCGCGCCACGCGCGTCAGAGCGGCTCAGGTCGCGAGGCGACCCAGGGTCCTGACGGGTGTGCGGAGGCGGGGAGGCGTCAGCGGCGACGGGGGGTCAGCGACACAGCGCGCTGGCGACTCGACGGAGGTCGACGTCGCGGCGCTGGGTGAGCTGCCAGGCAGGCACGCTGACGAACACGGAGGTTCTCCCGGAACGGTGGGTTCTCGCTGGACGCGGGCATACGGACGCCCGCGGCAACCGATCATACCCGCTCGTGGACAACCGTCCGGCGGCCGGACCTATTCCGGCCGCCGCGGAGCGGCGGGCGTCAGGCGTTCGGCGCGTCGAGGAACGCGTGCATGAGCGGCCCCGCCGTGACGGCGCCGCCCTCGCCCGTCTCGACGAACACGGCGACCGCGAGGTCGCCCTGCGTCGCGATCATCCACGCGTGGGACTGGCTGCCGTCGCCGTACTGCGCCGTGCCCGTCTTCGCCCCGGGCTCGCCCGGGAGGTCCTGGAGGATCGACGCCGAGCCGTCCGTGACGACGCCGCGCATGAGCTCGCGCAGCGTCGCCGCCTCCTGCTCGGTGAGGGTCGAGGCGGGCTGCTCCTCGGCGACGGTCTGCACGTCCGGGTGGACGAGGACCGGCGCCACCGTGCGCCCGGCGGCGACGCTCGCGGCGACCGTCGCCATCGCGAGAGGCGAGGCCTGGACCTTGCCCTGCCCGATCATCGACGCGGCGTGCTCGGTGCCCTGCGAGTCGGTCGGGACGTCGCCGAAGAACGCGGGCGCGCCGAGCTCGGACTCGACGCCCAGCCCGAGCGAGGCGGCGGCGTCGTGCAGCGCCTGCTGCGACACGGCCTCCCGCTGCCCGATCATCGCCGTGTTGCACGAGTTCGCGAACGCCGTGCGCAGCGGCACGTCGCCGAGCGCCGCCGTCGGGTAGCCGGGCACGTTCTGGAACTCGCGGCCCTCGACGGTCAGCGTGGGCGGGCAGGAGACGGTCGTGTCCGGGGTGAGGCCCGCGCGCAGCATCGCGAGCGTCGTCGCGACCTTGAACGTCGATCCCGGCGCGTACTGGCCCGTCGTGGCGGTCGAGAGACCCTCGCCCGCGGTCGAGCTCGCCGCCGCGAGCACGGAGCCCGTCGAGGGCTGGATCGCGACGATCGCGCTCGGTCCCTGCCCGGCGAGCACCGCCTCGGCGGCGACCTGCATGTCCGGGCGCAGCGTCGTGCTCAGCGGCACGCCGTCCACCGGATCGACCGAGAACACCTCCGTCGGCTCCGCGTCCGCGTCCGCCTCGCCCGGCACGACCTCGATCGACAGGCCCGGCACCCCGCGGAGCTGCTCGTCGTACTGACGCTGGAGGCCGGAGATACCGACCTGGTCGCCCGCAGCGACCGCGCCCTCGGACTCCTCGACGATCTCCGCCGTCGCCTCGCCCACGCGCCCGAGCAGGGGACGCGCGAACTCGCGCGTCGGGGCGAGGGGGATCGCGTCGTCGATGACCGCGACGCCCTCGATGCCGCGCGCCGCGTCGACGTCGACGCCCGCGGTGTCCTCCGCGCGGACGGTGATGGCCTCGACGAACGCCCTCTCCCCGGCGCCCGCGACGCGCTGCGCGTACTCCTCCGGGTCCAGCCCGACGACGCCCGCGAGCGCCCGCGCCGCGCCGTCCCACTGGGCGGAGCCCACGCGCGTCTTGTCGACGCCGATCCGGTAGACGGGACGGTCCTCGACGATGGGGACGCCGTCGGCGCCGAGGATGCCCGCACGGACCGCCGGCACGCGGCTCACCGCGAGCCGGCCGCCCTGGCCGAGCTCGGGGACGAGCACGTCGGGCTCCCACACGACGTCCCAGGCGCCCGGGCCGTCCTCGCCCTCGCCCGGCTCCGCGAACGTGAGCTCCGCCGTGGTGGTGTACTCCCAGGCCTGGTCGCCCGCGACCTCCCAGCGGTAGGCGAGCGTCGCCGTCGCGCGGTCGCCCGCGTCGTCGCCCTCCTCGTCGACGTCCACCGACTCCACCTCGACCGTGCGCTCGTACGGCGCGAGCGGCTCGAGCACCGCCTCCAGGTGGCCCTGGACGTCCTTCGCGGCGCCGTTGCGGAACTCCAGCGCGCTCACGTCGCCGGCCTGGAGGGCGTCGGCGAGCGCGGCTGCGGCGTCGGACGCCTCCGGGCGGTCGGGCGTGCACGCCGCGAGGGGCAGGGCGAGGACGAGCGCCGCGGCCGTCGTCCAGCGGGCGGCCCTCCCGCGCCACCGGCCGTGCGTGCCGGACCGACCGTGGCCGTGCGCGACGCTGCTCACTCGTTGTGCTCCCCTGCTCCGTGCCGTTCGGGACGAGACGGACGCTACCCGACGGCACCGACGCCGCCGGCACCGACGGACGGACCGGCCCGGTTCGTCCGCCGCTTCTTCACCTCCCACAACTTCTCCCACGTCCCGCGGAGCCGCGACGCGCTCCCCTTCCCCGCACGCTCGCCCGGTCTTTGCGCAGGTGTGCGGGCGCGCGCCGCGATCCCGGGCTGATCCTGCGCTTTTCCTGAGGAACAGGTGCGCCAGAGTTGAGGAGGACTCCGTACTTTTCGAGTCATGACTCTCCACACCCCCGAGACGACCCCCGCCCCGCGCCGCGACAAGCGCCGCGCCTTCGCCGCCTTCGGGCTGGCGGCACTTGCCGTCGGCGGCATCGGGGCGGCGCTCACCAGCGCCGCCTGGACCGACAACGCGTTCTTCGCGGCGCCCGCGACGGCCGCGACCTTCGACCTCCAGGGGTCGCTGGACGGGACGACCTGGAAGGACTCGGCCGACCCGGACGCCATCGAGCTCGTCGTGCCGTCGGACGCGCTCGCGAACCTCCTGCCCGGCCAGACGCGCACGATCGACCTGTGGGTGCGCAACGAGAGCTCGGTGAAGGCCGCGCTCACGTCCAGCGTCCGCTTCGCCTCGGGCTCGACGTTCACCACGAACCCCTCCGCCTCCGTCTCCGGCCTCGCCACGACGCTCGACGCCGCCGGCGGGACGTCCAGCGACCAGTTCCGGCTCACCGTCACGGCACCGAGCGACTGGGCGCCGTCGAACCAGGGGGCCACCGGGACGCTCGTCGTCACGGTCTCCGCCACCGCGACGGCCTGACCCGACGCCGCACGCAGGAGGAGGAGAACCACCGATGCAGGTACTGCGGCGCGGGGCCGTCCTCGTCCTGTGGGTCCTCGCCGCCTTCGGGCTGGTGTGCGGGGCGGTGTGGGGCGCGACCGCGGCCGGCCTTATCAAGCCCCTCGTCGTGATCTCCGGATCGATGGAGCCGGGGATCATGACGGGCGACCTCCTGGTCGCCCGGCCGGTCCCGGCGGCCGACCTGGCCGTCGGCGACGTGGTGAGCCTGCCCAGCGAGCTGACCGGCGACCTGGTGACCCACCGCGTCGAGGCCGTCGAGCAGACGGGCGACGACCAGTACACGGTCAGCATGAAGGGCGACAACAACGCCTACGCGGACGCCCTGGACTACACCGCCTCGGGCGACGTCTGGAAGCCCGCGGTCCAGCTCGCCGGCTGGGGCACCGCGATCGTGCGTCTGACGACCCCCGCCGTGGCAGTCCCCCTCCTCGTCGGCCTGCTCGGCCTGCTCGGCCTCACCCTGCTCGTCCCGCCCGCACCGCGGCGCGTGCCGGTCCACCGGTGACCGGCACCCGGACCGGCCGGAGGGCCGGCGGGACCGCCGGTCCCACGGCCGGGCGCCGCACGCTGAGCCTGTTCCTCGCGGTCCTGACCCTCGTGACGGTGTCGTGGTGGGGGGTCGCCCACGCGGCCGTCGAGCCCACGACGGCCGCGTGGACGGACCAGGCCCAGGCCGCCGCGCCCGTCTCCGCCGGCCGGTGGCAGACGACGACGGCCGGCACGTGCGTCGCGCGCGGCGAGGGTCGCACCGTCCTCTCCGGCTGCACGGTCCGCTCGATCTCGTTCGAGACGTGGGGCGAGCCGGGGAGCCAGGTCCGCAACTACTACGTGGCCTTCACCGTGCCCGCGGGCACGCGGTCGGTGTCCTTCGACGTCGACCTCCGGGCCGCGACCGGCCAGGAGACCTCGTGGCGGTGGAGCGGCGCCCACGTCGTCGCCGGGGGCCAGTTCACCCCGCAGCAGGGCTGGACCTGCGCCGACCTGCCGCGCGTGCGCGGGGAGGGCGCCGACTGGCAGAACCCGATCTACTTCCAGGTCGCCGAGCAGGGCGGCGGGGGCACGTCGGCCTGCCCGTGACGCGCGTCCGCCGTGGACGTCAGTCCGGCGTGACCGGGCTGATGACGTACCAGAGGCGCACCGACGCGTCGCCCCCCGGCCCGGGCTCGTGGCTGATCTGCACGGACGTCTCGACGTCGCCGTTCGACCCGTTGATGCCCGTGCGGGCCCGCGTCCCGCCCGCGCGCGACGCGTCGAGCGACGCGGGCAGCTCGTCGAGCCACCGGTCGACCTGCGACCGGGGGAAGCCCAGCACCTGCGCGTCGGCCACGAGCTGGTCGTGCACGGCCTGCCCGCCGGAGAGCGTGCGGAAGACGTTGATCGCGCTCACGTACCCGCGCCGGGGCTGGATCGTCAGCTCCTCGGCCGTCGTGGTCCACGTGCCGTCGGGGAGCGTCACCTCGACCTCGGCCGCGCCGTCCGGCACCTGCACGACGGCCATCGACTCGCCCAGCCCGACGGACTCCGCGGTGATCGGCCTGCTCACGTCCCAGCGCACGGTCTCGCCCCTCTCGATGTCGTCGATCGTCGTCGTGCCCGCCTCGCCCCCGCCGCCCTCGCCGCCCGAACCGCCCGACGACGTCGGGCCGCCCGGGGCGGTCGTCCCGCCCGGTCCGGTGGCCGCGTCGTCCGGGTCGCCAAACGTCACCGTGCACCCCGTCAGCACGAGAGACCCGGCGAGCGCCCCCGCGAGCAGGACCGCGGCGACGCCGGCCCTCGGCGCCGTCCCGTGCGCGCGACGGAACCCCCGGCTCACTGGTCCACGTCCACGTCCCACTCGGTCAGTCTGTCAAGGATGCGCCCGATGCGGGCGGGGTTGGTGAGCCGGTAGTCGGCGATCCGGTCCGAGACGTCGGTGCCGATGATCTGCGCCGCCTGGTCCGGGTGCTGCGTGACGAGCTGCTGGTAGGCGGGCAGCGTGTCGTTCGAGATGTACTCCCAGCGGGTCGCCTGGTCGGCGATGTTCCCGCCCGGCAGCGGCGTCTCCACGGTCACGGTGCCCTGCACCGGGTTGTCGAACGTGATGCCCGTGAACGGGATCCCGAGGTTCTCCGGGCCGGGCGTCTCGACGCTGACCGTGAAGGGGTCGTGCTGCGCGTACGTGCCCGCGCCGGGGATCGACGGCTCGCCGACGAGCGTCATGAGGTACGTGAACGCCTCGCCGGTGACCGGGTGGTCGCGCATGGTCTGCCAGTCGTCGGCGATGATCTGGTTCTGCTCGCGCCACAGCAGGGCGGTGTTGCCGTCCGCGAGCGCCTGCGCGTCGCCCGCCCGGCCGGCCTCGACGTCCGCCCACGCCTGGTACGCGGCGCCGTCGATGACGCCGGCCTCGAGCAGCCGCTCCATCTCCTGCATGCCGCCGTTCAGGTACGCCTCGTGCATGACGGCCTGGTCCACGAAGATCTCGCGCTGCATCGACAGGAACTGGTTCTCGTAGAAGCCGAGCTCGGCGTCCGACATCGTCGCGATCGCCTCGAGCGCCGCCCGGTCGACGCCGGGCGGCAGCGCCCGGGCGCCGCTCGCGACGCCCTGCGCGAGCTGCCGCATCATGTCGAGGTCGAAGAACCCGGCGGCGAACGACGGCCCGATCATCGCGGCCATGCCGGCCCACTGCATCCACGGGTTGTCCAGGTAGAGCTCGCCGTAGTACGTGTAGACGCTCTCGATGATCTCGCGGTTGGCCGACGCCCCCGCGGACGGGTCCCAGTCGGCGAAGTCGAACCCCGCCTCGCCCGCGGCGACGCGCGTCCAGTGCGTGACGGCGAGCTCCGCGAACCCCGGGGAGTCGGGGTCGACACCGAGGCGCACCATCTGGTCGTAGAGCGCCGCGACCTGCGCGTCCGTCGCGTTCTCGAGCCACGCGGCGCGCTCGCCCGCGTCCATCGCGGCGTACTCGCCAGGCGTCGGCGTGGGGACGGTCTGCTGCGGCCCGCTCGGGCCGGACGTGGGCGCGCCGCCCGGGCCCGCGAGGGCGCCGCCGTCGGCGCTCGCGGACTCCTGCTGGTCGGCGTCCGTAGCGAGGCGGTCGGCGGCGGCGTCGAGGAGGCTCGCGGTGCCGGTGAGCGAGGGCCCGAGCGTGCTGGCCCACGCGCTGCGGAACTGCGCGGCGTCGGGCCCGTCCCACCGGGTCGCGGCCTCGACGACGGCCGCCACCTGCGCGCGATGGGTCCGCAGCGCGTCGGCGCCGGAGCGCAGGCCGGACGCGAGCGCGCGCAGCGCACGGACGTCGGCGCCCCACATCCCGCTCATGCCGTCCCCTCCCGCCCCTGCGCGTCCCCTCACGCGCACGCGTCGACGCCTTCGTCCTCGACGGTCGCACGCCGACGGTACGCGGCCGGGTCGACCGCCGCGATGGGGACAACTGCCCATGCCCGGACAGGGCGGGCGCGGCGGCGCGCCTCAGCTCAGGCGGCGCTCCAGCCGCACCACCACCGTGTCACCGACGTCCTTGCCGAGGCGCTTGCGCACGCCGGCGTTGAGCGACAGCATCAGCCCGCCCGACCCGGTCGGCATGAGCCCCGCGTTGCGCAGCGCGACGTCGTCGACGGTCGCGTCCACGCGGACCGCGCGCAGCGACCCGAAGAGCTCGCGCGCCCCGGGCACCTCCACGCAGGGCCACGTGTCGCCCTTGACGTCGACGCCGACGGGCGCGGTGAACGTGTGGTCGAGGAGGACGGGCTCGAACGACATGGGAGTGCTCCGGTGGGTCGTGCGGTCGTGGTCGGGGGGTCTGACCGGCCGAGGGCCGAGAACTCGTCGGTCGTGGTCGAGCGACGTTCAGGCGTCCCGCACCGACGTGCCCATGCGCTCGACCGCCTCGGTGAGCACGTCGACGCCCGTCGCGAGGTTGAGGCGGACGTGCCCCTGCCCGCCGGGGCCGAACCGGCGCCCGTCCTCCAGCGCGACGCGCGCGCGGTCGAGGAACCACGACCGGGGGTCCGCACCCGCCGGGCCGGGCAGACCGCGCGCGTCGAGCCACGCGAGGTACGTCGCCTCGCCGGGCCGGTAGCGCACCGCGGGCAGATGCTCCGCGAGCAGGTCGGCGAGGAGCCACGCGTTGCGCTCGACGCCCGCGAGGACGTCGTCGAGCCACGCCTCGCCGTGGTCGAGCGCCGCGACGTGCGCGAGCACGGCCACGTGCTGGACGCCGTGGCTCGCCTCCTCGGGGATGCGCCGCAGGTCGTCGGCGGCGTCCGGGCCGGCGACGGCCGCCGCCGCCTTGAGGCCCGGCAGGTTCCACGCCTTCGACGCGGAGACGATCGCGACGGCCGATCCCGCCCCGGGGACGGTGAGGAGCGGCGTGTGGGTCGTCGCGGGGCGCCCGTCGAGCCCGGGCCGCGTGAGGGGCGCGTGGATCTCGTCCGCCACGACGCGCACCCCGTACCGCGCGGCGAGCGCCAGGCCGTCCGCCAGCTCCGCGCGCGTGTGCGCGGTCCCCGTCGGGTTCTGCGGGTTGCACACGAGCCAGACGGCGCGGCGCCCGCTCCCCGGGCCGTCACCGTTCGCGGCGGCACCGGTCGCGTCGGCGAACGCCCGCTCCAGGGTGTCGAGGTCGAGACGCCCGTCGGTGCCCAGCGGCGCGTCGACGACGCGGCGCCCCTCGTTCGCGGTGAAGCCGTAGAACGGCGGGTACACGGGCGGGTTGACGACGACCGCGTCGCCCGGGGACGTGAGGACGCGCAGCACCTCGACGATCGCGACCATGACGTCGGGCAGCGTGCGCGACGTCGCCGCGTCGGGCGTCCAGCCCCAGCGGCGCCGGGCGAAGCGCGCGTACGCCTCGCCGTACGCGGTGCCGACGTCGTACCCGGTGTCGCCCGAGCGCAGGGCGGCCGTCACGGCGTCCACGACCGCGTCGCACGGCGCGACGTCCATCTCGGCGACGAACAGCGGCAGCACGTCGGGGGCGAAGGTGCGCCACTTCACCGACGTCCGACGGCGCAGCTCGTCGAGCGTGAGGACGTCCAACGGTGTGCGCATCGTGCCCCTCCTCGGTGCGGGCCGAGCGTCTGCCCGGCACCGGTCGGCGGGCCTGCCCCGGTCGGCCGACCCGGCCCACCCTAGGCGGGCTCGGGCTCCGTCGCCGCGGGCGCGCCCTCCTCGGCCGCGGCGTTCGCCGGGCTCGTCGCGAGCACGACGCACCCCCCGACGGCGGCCAGCGTCGCCACGACGGCGGGCGCCGCCCAGCCCGACCGCACGACGTCGCCGAGCACGGCGAGGCCGACGATCCCCGGGGCGAGCACCTCGATCACGGAGACCGTCGCGGCGACCGTCCCCACCGCGCCCCGCTCCAGGGCGCGCAGGTAGGCGAGCGCGCCCGCGACGCCGCCGAGCACGATCGCGAGGGCGAGCGGCTGGAGCACGGTGTCGAGCAGGTCGCCGGACGCGTGCGCGCCGCGCGCCGCCACGGCGGCGACCGAGTAGCCGAGGCCGCCCAGGACGGCGAGCAGCACGGGGTGCCCGCGTCGGTACGCGGCGGCGGTGCCGACCGCCACGGCCACCCCGGCGACGTTGACCCAGGTCGTGAACCCGGCCGGCGGGTGCGTCGCGGGCTGCTCCCCCGCCGCGAGCGCCAGCACCACGAGCCCCGCGACGACGACGCCGATCGACACGACGTCCGTGCGACGCAGCGTCGCGCCGAGCACGAGGCGGGCGAGCAGCACGACGGCGACGAGCGACGCCGCGACGACCGCCTGCACCACGAAGAGCGGCAGGTGGTCCAGGGCGAGGAGGGAGAGGAGCCAGCCGACGCCGTCGACCACGAGCCCGCCGACGACGAGCGGCTGGGCCACGGCCGCGAGGCCGTGGGCCCGGCGCGTCGCGACGGCCTGCATGATCGTGCTCACCGCGTACAGGAGGCTCGCGGCCACGGCGGCGAGCAGCGAGAGGATCACGACGCGACCCCGAGGCCGTCGCCCGCGGCGGGCGCGACGCGGGCCGCGCGCACGGGCACGCTGGGCCGTTCGGTCGGGGCGGGCACGTTCCGATCATCCGCCACCGCGGCGCGCACCGCGCGGGCGGGCCTACGGCTCCGGACGTCCGGGCGAGGCGGTCAGGCGCCGTCGCGCGTGGTCGCGGTGGTCAGGCCTCGTCGCGCGCGGGCGCCGCGTCCCGACGGCCGCGCGCGTGGGCGGGCCGCTCGTCGTCGTGCACCCAGCGCCAGACGCGCGTCACGACGAACCACACGACCGCCGCCGCGACGACGGCGATGACGACCTTCTGCAGGACGCCCGCGTACTCCTCGACGACGTGCCACTGCTCGCCGAGCGCGTACCCGGCGTAGACGAAGATCGTGTTCCACACGGCGCTGCCGGCGGTGGTGAGCGCGGTGAACTTCCACAGGGGCATGCGCTCGACGCCAGCGGGGATCGAGATGAGGCTGCGGAAGATGGGGATGAAGCGGCCGAAGAAGACCGTCGCGCTGCCGTGCCGGAGGAAGAACTGCTCGGTGCGGTCGACGTCCTCGACCTTGACGAGCGGCAGGCGCTCCGCGATCCACCGCGTGCGCTCGCGCCCGATGATCGCCCCGACCGTGTAGAGCGCGAGGGCGCCGACGACGGACCCCGCCGTCGTCCACAGGATCGCCTCGACGAGCCCGAAGCTCCCCTGGCTCGCCGTGAAGCCCGCGAGCGGCAGGATGATCTCGCTCGGCAGCGGCGGGAACAGGTTCTCGAGGGCGATGGCGATCGCGGCCCCGACCGGGCCCAGGGTCTCCATGAGGTTGACCGCCCAGCCGGCGACGCCGTCGAGAGCGGGCTCCGCCGTCGTGGCGGCGGGCACGGCGGCCGTCAGGGCGGCGGAGAGTCCGGAGGGCATGGGTCACGAGCCTAGGCGAGCGGTCCGTGGCGCGAGCGCCGATGCGGCCGGGAGGGTGTGGAGGTCTCGTGCGGAGGCGCGGGACGCGCGGAGGACCGGCCCGCTCAGCCGCGGACGAGCTCGTCGAGGCGGCGGATCGGGTCCCAGGCGCCCGCCTCGCTGTTCGACAGCACGACGACCGTCACGCCCGGCGCCCCGGCCTGCGGCGACGCGTCCGGGCCGTCCGCGGCGGCCACCGGGTCCGGGTAGTGGCGCAGGATGGCGCTCGCCCCGGTGTTGATGCCGTCCTTGTACGCCGAGCGCACCGACCCGTCGGCGAGCAGCTCGAACTCGAGCCCGAAGCCGTAGTGCACGCTCGGGGCGGGCTCGGCCCCGTCCGTGTCGTCCGCGCCGTCGTCGTGCAGCACCTGCGGGGTGAGGAACGCGCGCGTGAGGTCGGGCGGGAGGAGCTCGCCGCCGCGCACCGCCGCCCAGAACCGGGCGAGGTCGCGCGCCGTGACGTGCGCGCCGCCGTCGGGCGAGCCGACGGGCGGGTAGGAGTAGACGTTCTGCCGCCACCCGGTGACGGGGCCGTCGTCGTCCGGGCCCTCGTGCACGGGCTCCCAGCCCTCCGCGACGTCCGGCTCGGCCTCGTCCATGCGGAAGAACCCGGAGCGGTCCATGCCCGCGCGCGCGAACACGTGCTCGCGGACGTGGTCGCGGTACGTCGTCCCGGTGACGGACTCCAGCGCGAGGCCGGCGAGGACATAGCCGACGTTGCAGTAGCGACACCCCTCGCCGGGCGCGAAGTTCGGCTCCTTGTGGACGAACCCGGGCAGGAAGTCTGCCGTGCGCGTCACGGAGTAGCTCGGTCGGTCGACCCACAGCTCCTCGTACGACTCCCCCGCCTCCTCGTCGGCGTCGTCCGCGATGCCCGACGTGTGGGTCAGCAGGTGCCGGATCGTCACCTCGCGCGGGATGGTCGTGCCCGCAAGGTCCACGTGGTCGTGGACGCGGTCGTCGAGCCCGAGCCGGCCGTCGCCCACGAGCTGGAGCACCGCGACGGCGGTGAAGAGCTTGGTGACGGACGCGACGTCGAACCGCGTGCTCGTGCGGACCGGGACGCCCCAGCGGCGCGACGCGACGCCGTAGGCGCGTTCGAGGAGCACCTCGCCGTGGCGTTCGACCCGCACGACGCCGGAGAAGTCGTCGGCGTCCGCGGCGGAGCGCAGGTGCGTGTCGAGGGCGGCGAGAGCGGCGTCGTCGAGCGCGGTCATGGCCCGACCGTAGGCGGGCCGGGGCGCTCCCGGCCAGGACTTTTGTCCCGGAGAGCCGCACGTCGTCACGGGTGGGAGCGCTATCACGGTACGGTCGCCGCATGGCGACCTCGACGACGACCCCCGCGCTCGGCGTGATCCTCCCGCGCGAGCTCCCCGCCGACCTCATCGTGCCGTTCGCGCGCCGCGCGGAGGAGGTCGGCCTCGACGAGCTGTGGGTCGTCGAGGACCTCACCTTCCACGGCGGGATCGCGCAGGCCGCGACGGTCCTCGCCGCGACCCAGCGCCTCACCGTCGGCATCGGGATCCTGCCCGCCGCCACGCGTGCGCCGTCGACCGCCGCGATGGAGGCCGGCACGCTCGCCGCCCTGCACCCCGGCCGCCTGCACCTCGGGCTCGGGCACGGCATGCCGGCGTGGATGCGGCAGATCGGCGTGTGGCCCGCGAGCCCTCTCGCGATGCTCGAGGAGACCACCGCGACCGTGCGCGCCCTGCTGCACGGCGAGCGCGTCAGCGTCGCGGGCCGCTACGTGTCCGTCGACGACGTCGCCCTCCACGCCCCGCCCGCCTCGCCGCCGCCCGTGCTCGCCGGGGTGCGCGGCCCGCGGTCGCTCGAGGTCTCGGGCCGCGTCGCGGACGGGACCATCCTCGACATGCCCGTGACCCCCGAGTACCTCGCCGTCGCGCGCGCCGCGATCGCCGCCGGGCGCGCGAGCGCCGGGGACGCGGCCCCGCCCGCGCACCGCGTCGTCGCGTTCTCCGTCGGCGCCGTGCACGACGACGTCGCGACGGCCCGCGAGATCGTCCGCCCCTACCTCGCGGTCCTCGGCGAGGCCGACTGGTCCGCCCAGATCGACCCGCTGCCCTTCGCCGACGCGTTCCGCGCCCTGCGCGACGCGGGCGCCACCCCCGACGACTTCGCCGCCGCGATGCCCGACGCGTGGGTCGACGCGCTCGCCGTCGTCGGGTCGCCCGAGGCCTTCCGCGCGCGGCTCGCCGAGCTCGGCGCCGGCGGGGTGTCCAGCGTCGTCCTCGTCGCCACGACAGCCGACCCTGCCCGGCCGGACGACCCGTTCAGCGCGCTCGACGCGCTCGCCGCGGTGACCCGCCCCGCCGTCTGACGGCGGCCGTCGACCTGCGAGACCGCGCCGGAGAGCCGACCATGGGCAGGTGAGCGAGCACGCACCGACCTACACCGAGACCTGGCCCCTGCTGAGCCCGGGAGACCGCCGTCGGCTCGAGGAGCTCGACGACCTCGAGACCGACATCCTCCGCCAGCTCTCCGAGGCGTTCGCCGACGAGGTGGACGCCCCCACGCTCGGCGAGGTCCAGGTCGAGCGGCTGCGGGTCTACCGCGACGCGCAGGCCCGCGCACAACGGCAGCGGACACGCGCCTGACCGCCCCATGAGCGCCCCGGGGCCACGCGCGTCCCTCGTCGACACCGTGCTCGGCGCGGTGCGCGAGGGCACGTCGGTCGTGGTCTCCGGGCTCCCGGGCTCCGGCCGGTCCACGCTCCTCGCGCGCGTCCGGGCCGCCGTCCTCGACGACGACCGGCACGTCCTGTCCCTCGTGGGCGTCGGCCCCGGCGCCCCGCGTCCGCTCGAGTCGCTCGTCCTCGCCGGGGTGCTCGACGCCGCCCCCGGCCAGCCCGTGTCGCTCGGGCGCGCGGTCGACGCCGTCGAGCGGGCGCTCGGCACCGGGCCGGCGGTCCTCCTCGCGGACGACGCCGACGCGCTCGACGACACCTCCGCCGCGGTCCTCGGGGCGGTCTCCGCCCGCCAGGACGTCACCGTCGTGCTGAGCCAGCGCCCGCCCTACCCCGCGGCCCCGGTCGAGACCGTGCTCGGCGGCCGACCCGCGACCGCGCTGCCGATGCCGCCCCTCGCCTTCGAGGAGATGCACGCCACCGCGAGCGCGCTGCTCGGCGGCGACCTCGACGCCGGTGTCGCCGGTCGCCTGTACGGCCTGTCCGGCGGCCTGCCCGGCCTGGTCCGGTCCGTCGCCACCGAGGCCCGGCGCGCCGGCCGCCTCGTCGAGGAGTCCGGGACCTGGGTCGCGCGCCGGGACCTCGTGACCTCGGCGCTCGCCGGCGACGTCGGCCGCCTGGTCAGCGGGCTGTCGCCCGAGGAGGTGGACGGCGTCTGGGCGCTCGCGGCGACCGGCGCCGCGGAGCTCGGGACGGTGCACCGGTTCCTGCCCTGGCCCGTGCTCGTCGCGCTCGACGACCACGGCCTGGTCCGCTTCGTCGAGGCCGAAGGTCGCACGACGGTGACGCTCTACCCGCCGCTCGTCGGGGAGCTCCTGCGCCAGACCGGGGGCGCGCGGGCGCTGCGCGCGGCGGAGCAGGTCGCCGACGCGCTCGGCAGCGGCCGGGCGGACGAGTGGGACCCCCTCGCGCGCACCGTCGACACCGCCGTCCCGACCGGCTGGGCCGCGTCGCGCGAGTCCGCGGCGATCCTCGGCCGCGCCCTGCGCCGGCACACCGCCGCCCAGCTCCTCGCGCGCCGCGACGCCTGGGAGCGCACCCCGACGACGCGGAACACCGTGCGCTACCTCGACGACCTCGCCAACGACGAGGCTCCGCCGGACGCGATCGAGCAGGTCCTCGCGCGGGCGCACGACCTCGCGCCCGCGGAGACCGGTCGCGGGAGCTTTCTCGCCGCGTGGGAGGCCGTCTACCGCGCGGTCGTGCTCCACGAGCGCGACGCGGCCCTCGCCCTGCTCGAGCCGACGACGACCGCGCACGACGACGTCGAGGACGCCGTCCGGGAGGCCGTCGCCCAGCACGTCCTGCTCGCCGTGGGCGACGTCGAGGGCACGGGACCGTCCGCGGAGCTCCCGCCGCCCCTCGACCGCCCTCCGGCGCGTGCGGACGTGACGGTCCCGCCCGGAGAGGCGCTGCTCGTCGGGCCCGACAACGTGGTGCGGCTGGTCCGCGGCGAGGTCCTGCTCGCCCGGGGGCGGGTCGACGACGCGGGCGTCGAGCTCGACCGTGTCGTCGTGCCGCAGTCGGCGGACCGTCAGGACGCGCCCTCGTGGCGGTCCCTCGCGCTCCTCTGCTCGGGCGAAGTGGAGGCGGCCGTCGAGCGGTCGCGTCGGCTGCTGGACCAGGCGCGCGACCGGTTCGCGGCGTCCCAGATCGAGCCGCACGGCCACGTCGTCGCGCTCGGCCTGTACCTCCAGGGCCGGTTCACGTCGCTGCGCGAGCACCTGACGAGCGTCTTCGCCGCCGGCGCGCACGCGCCCCTGCGCCCGAGCACCCGCGCGGGACTGCGCTGCCTCGGCGCCGAGCTCTCGCTCCGCGAGGGGAACGTCACGAGCGCGCGCTCGCTCGCGCGCCAGCTCGACGCGCTGCAGCTCCTCGCGGCGTCCACGCCGCTCGCCCGGCCGCACCCGCTCGCCGCGGAGCTCGCGCTCGCGACCGGCCAGGCCGGGCCCGAGGTCGCGACGCGCGCGGCGTGGGAGCTCGTCGAGGCGATGGACCGCCGCGGGTACCTCGTCGCCGCGCTCTTCGACGCGGCCTGGCTCGTGACCCTCTGGCCCGACGCGCGTCGCGCCCGGCAGGTCGCGGAGCACGCGGCCGCCGCGCAGGGCACCCTCCTGCCGGCCCTCGGCCACTACGTCGTCGCCGCCGCCGACCGCTCGCCCGAGGCGCTCCTCGCGGCAGCCGACGACCTGCGCGCCCGCGGCCTCGTGCTGCACGGCACCCAGGCCCACGCGACCGCCGTCCGGCTGCTGCGCGACGACGGTCGCACGGCCCTCGCCACCGACGAGGCGCACCGGCTCCGCACCCTCGTGGCGACCGGGGGCGAGGAGCTGGACCTGCTCGTGCCGCCCGTCGCGCCTGCGGACACCCTGAGCCCGCGCGAGCGCGAGGTCGCCCGGCTCGTCGCGCGCGGGCTGAGCAACAAGGACGTCGCGCGCGAGCTCGTGCTCAGCGACCGCACCGTCGACAACCACGTCTACCGGATCTTCCGGAAGCTGGGCATCACGTCGCGCGACCAGCTCCCGTCCGTGCTCTGACGACCGACGTCGTCCCGCCGGCGCCGCGTCAGTAGCGCCAGGCGCGCATGTCCTCCTGGTACGTGCGCTGGACCGTCGGGGACAGCAGGGTCGACGGCGGCAGGTCCCGCGGCGGGTTGTCGGCCGGGAGGCGCGTGGCCGCCGCGAGGGACGCGGCGTCGTGGAAGCGCAGCCCGTCCGGGAGGGGCGTGCGCGCGAAGGGGCCGGGCACGACGTCGGCCGGTCCGCCCGGGAGCGAGAGCGCGAAGCCCCACTCCCCGAAGGAGGGCACGTTGACGGTGAGCGGCACGACGGTGCGCCCGGGCGCCGCGGCGCGGACGGTCGAGACCACCTGCCAGAACGCGTCGGGCGTGAAGTACGACGACGTCGCCTGCGTCGCGAACGCGCCGCCGGGCCGCAGGTGCGCGGCGACCATGCCGTAGAACTCCTGCGAGTAGAGCTTGGCGACACGCTCGGACGAGGGGTCGACGAGGTCGACGAGCACGACGTCGAACGTCTGCGGCGTGTCCTCGACCCAGCGGAACGCGTCGGCGTTGACGACCGTGACGCGGGGGTCGTCGAGCGCGTGCTCGTTCACGGCGGTGAGGAGCCGGTTCTCGCGCGCGAGGTCGGTGACGGCGGGGTCGAGGTCGACGAGCGTGACCTCCTGGACCGAGCCGTAGCGCAGGACCTCGCGCGCGAGGAGGCCGTCGCCGCCGCCGAGGATCGCGACGGACGCGGGCGCCGCGACCGACGTCATCGCCGCGTGCGCGAGCGTCTCGTGGTACCGCGCCTCGTCGACGGAGGAGAACTGGAGCTGGTTGTCGAGGTAGAGGCGCGTATCCCCCTGGTACTCGGTGACGACGACCTGCTGGTAGGCGCTGCGCTCCTGCGCGACGACCGGGTCCTGGTACATCCCCGCGCTGATGCGCGCCTCGAGCCACGACGACGCCGCGAACCCGGCGAGGAGCACGACGAGCGTGACGCCCGCGAGCACCGACCACCGCGGCGGGTGGCCCATGCGCGCGAGCATGAACCCCGCGACGGCGACGTTGAGCACCGCGACCGCGAACGCGGTGCGCACGAGGCCGAGGTAGGGGAGCAGCAGGAAGGGGAACAGCAGCGAGGCGGCGAGCGCGCCGAAGTAGTCGAGCGCGAGCACCTTCGACAGCAGCGAGACGGAGCCTTCGCTCCCCCGCTCCTTGAGCACCGCCACGAGGAGCGGGATCTCGACGCCGATCGCCGTCCCGATCGCGAGCGACAGCACGACGAACACGACCCACGCGAGCTCCGTCGCCGCGTACGCCCAGAACAGCGCGAGCACCGACGTCCCGCCGAGGAGCGAGAGCACGAGCTCGTTGCGCACGAAGCTCAGCCCCGCGGTGCGCTGCAGACGCGGCGCGAGGAGCGAGCCGAGGCCCATGCCGAACAGCGTGAGCCCCGTCGCGACGGAGAACGCGACGACCGAGTCGCCGAACAGGTACGACGCCGCCGTCCCGAGGATGAGCTCGTAGACGAGCCCGCCGACGGCGACGAGCAGCGCGGCGGCGAACACGGTCGGTCGGTCGAGGTGGCGCGCCCCCGAGCGCCCGGCGGGCGCGTCGCGGTCCGCGGCCGCGTCCGCCCCGGGCGGGCAGCCGGGCGGGACCTCCTGCTGGTCGAGCACGGTCAGGAGCTGATCGTCCCCGCGATGATGAGGCCGATCGCCACGGCGAGGCCCGCGATCATCACGCCGAACGCGACGTTGTGCTCGTCGACGAGCTCGCGGTGCAGGTTGAGCCGGAACACCTTGTTCGCGACCACGAGCGTGACGAGCAGCAGCACGATGCCGAGCACCGAGTAGAGGACGGTCGAGAAGAAGGACCAGAGGAACGCCAGCGGGGCGGCGGCTGAGATCACGGGGTCTCCCGGGTTCGGGTCGTGGGACGGGCGGACGGGTGCAGGGGTTCGGGGCCGGGACGGGCGGGCGCGGGTCGGGTCACTTGCCGAGCCCTCCGCCGCCCCCGCCGTAGACGGTGCGCCGCACGCACGTGCCGTCGTCGGTCGTGCCGACCTGGCCGGTGGTGGGCGACGTCGTGACGACGGACCGGGGCGTGCACGACGCGCTGCCCGAGGCGGCGCGGGCGGCGCACGACCCGAGACCGAGCAGCACGACCGCCGCGACCGCGAAGGCGACGAACCGCCCGCCGGGGACCGTGCGCGGCGCGACGCGACGCCCGAACAGGCGCTTCTGCTCGGCGCTGTCGAGACGGCGCCCGTGGTAGACGGAGGTGACGGGGCCGAGCGGTCCGGTCGTGCGCTCGATCGACACGATCGTCCCGTGGGCCGAGAGGTCGACGTACTCGACCTCCTGCCCGACGGCGAACGGCTCGGCGAACTGCCCCTCGACGTGCTCGACGCGCCCCGTCCCGTGCTCGCGCACCGTGAGCGTGTGCTGGCGCCCCTCGAGGGTCAGCCCGAGGGTCCGGCCGGTCTGCAGGCCCGAGAGGTCGACGACGGGCGGCCACGGCTCGGTCGGGTGCAGGAGCGTCACGTCGCGCGTGTCGTGGTCGTACTCGACCCACACGTCGGAGCCGTCGTGGGCGAGGAGCTGCCACTCCTCCCACGTGAACGTGGAGCCGCCGTGCACGGTCGAGAGCACGGCGACGGCGCGCGGCGTCGCGCGCTGCGGCGGGGCGCCGACGAGGTCCTCGCCGACGCGCATCGCGAGCCGCGGGCGGAGCGTCCTGCTCACACGAGGCTCCGCACGGCGACGTCGGCGGCCCCGAGCTCCGCGGCGAGGAGCGCGCGCACGTCGTCCGTGAACGTGGCCGACGCCGGGGCGCGGCACGTCGTGAGGGTCACGTAGGCCGTGCCGTCCTCGGGCCAGGTGTGCACGGCGAGGTGCGACTCCGCGAGCAGCAGCACGACGCTGGTGCCCTGCGGCTCGAAGCGGTGGGACACCTCCCCGAGCGGCGTCATCCCGGCCTCGCGGACGATCGCGTCGAGGCAGCGGCGGACGGTCGGGTCGTCGTCGAGCAGCGCCGGGTCCGCGCCCGTCACGTCGAACACGTGGACGAGGTTGCGCTGCACGTCCACGCCCCTGTCGGTCTCGGTCCTGCCGGCCGGCGCGGGCGAGCGGCCCGCGGTCCGGTGGCCGCCGTCGGGCCGGGCACACCCTAGCCGACCTGCGGCGTCGGCAGACGGGCGGACCCGCCGCGCGAGACCGGCCGCCCGTCCGCACGGGCGGACCCCGTCCAGGGAGCGGGCGACGGCCGTTCGCCTACGATGCGCGGATGGATGCCGAGTGGTTCGTCGACGCCACGGCGCAGTGCGCCGTGGGTCGGCAGGCGCGCGAGGTCGCGTGGGAGCGGACGCCCCTGGGCCTGCCCGACGAGTGGCCCGAGGCGCTGCGCCACGCCGTCCGCCTGTGCTTCTCGACGCAGTTCCCCGTCATGCTGGTCTGGGGGCCGGACCTCACGCTGATCTACAACGACGGCTACGAGGAGATGCTCGGCACCGCCAAGCACGCGGGCGCGCTGGGCGCCCCGGCGGCAGTGGTGTGGGCGGAGATCTGGGACGAGGTCGGGCCGCTGTTCGACGAGGTCCTGCGCACCGGGCGCGCGTCGTCCGACCGGGACCTGCACCTCGTGATGAACCGCTCCGGCTACGACGAGGAGACGTTCTTCACCTTCTCCTACAGCCCGCTGCGGGACGACGACGGCCGTATCGCGGGCGTGCTCGACATCTCGACGGAGACGACCCTGGCGGTCGTCAACCAACGCCGCCTCGCGATGCTCGGGGAGCTCCAGGGCGCGCTCCCGACGACGTTCACCGACCTGGCGACGTTCGGCCGCCCGGTGCTCGACGTCCTCGCCGGGAGCCCCGACGTCGCGCGCGCCGCGTTCTACGACGTGCGCGGCGCGCGCCCCCGCGTGGTCGGGTCGGTCGGCCCGGAGGCGGAGCCGGCGGAGACCCGCCTCGTCGAGCGCGTGTTCCGGACCCGCCAGCGCATCGTCTCGCAGGGTCTCGTCGTCAAGCCGCTGCGCGACGCGGTGCGCGGCGGCGTGGCCGGGATCCTCGTGCTCCGAGCGAGCCCGCTGCGCCCCTGGGACCGCGACTACGCGCGGTACCTCGCCGGCCTGGCCGCGACGGTCGGGGCCGCGCTGCGCGACGCGGTCCGCCTGCGCACGACGATGGACGCGCTGCGGCTGCGGGTCGAGCGCTCGGAGGAGCAGACGGCGCAGATGCGCGAGGTCGCGCTCGCGCTCCAGCAGGCGGTGCTCACGGAGCCGCCCGACCCCGACCACCTCCAGGTCGCGGTGCACTACCAGCCCGCCGCGCTCGACCGCGACATCGGCGGTGACTGGTACGACGGGTTCGTGACGCCCGACGGCGCGACGACCCTCGTGGTGGGCGACGTCGTCGGCCACGACCTCGCGGCGGCGGTGATGATGGGGCAGCTGCGCGGGCTGGTGCGGGCGATCGGCTACGACAGCGGTGAGTCGCCGGCGCGCGTCCTCGAGCGCGTGGACATGGCGGTGCAGGGGCTCGCGCTCGGGAGCGGCGCGATCGCGACGCTGGTCCTCGCGCGCATCGAGCAGAGCCCGGAGCAGCGTCGCCACGGGGCCCGGACGGTGCGGTGGTCGAGCGCGGGGCACCTGCCGCCGATGCTCGTGCGCGCGGACGGCCGCGTCGACACGCTCACGCGGCGCAACGACCTGCCGCTCGGGCTCTCCCCGGGCACCGTGCGGACCGAGCACACGGTCGAGCTCTACCCGGACGACACGCTCGTGCTGTACACCGACGGGCTCGTGGAGCGTCGCGGCCACAACCTGCGCGACGACCTGGCCGACCTCGCCCGCGCGCTGGAGAGCACGCACCGCGGGCCCATCGAGGAGGTCGTCGAGGCGGCGCTCACGCGGATGCTGCCGGGGCCGGGCGAGGACGACGTCGCGCTCGTCGTGCTCCGGACCGGCCCGGAGGACGCCCCGGTCCACGGGACCGCCGAGATGCCGGGTGACACGTCCGCCGAGATGCCGTCCGAGCGCGGAGCGCCCGTGGCCTGACCGGTGCGACGACGGGCTCCCGGGGTCTCACGACGGGGTGCTGCGGTCGCACGGTGGTACGACGAGGGGTCGTCCCCCGCCCGTGACGGGCGGGGGACGACCCCGGGCCGGTGCCGCGCTGCGGCGCCGGTCGGCCGTCAGCCGCAGGTGGTCGCGGCGTACGGCGCGACGACCTCCGTGCTGACCTGCTCGCCGTCGACCGTCGCCGTGGCGGTGACGGTCGCCTCGCCCGCCTCCGCGGACGGGGCGCGCACCGCGAACGACTGGTACGCGTTCGCCCCCGGGGCCACGGCGGTGACCGCCCTGGTCCCGAACGGCGTGGCGAGCGTGACGTCCACGGGGACGTCCTCGCCGTTCGTCGCGCGCACGGCCACGTAGGCCTTGCCCGCGAGGCAGCGGGTCTCGGCCGTGACCGTCACGTCGAGCGTCGGCTCCTCGCCGTCGTCACCGGCGTAGACCTGGGCGACCTCGGCGTCGGACAGCGCGCGGTCGAAGACGCGCACGTCGTCGATCGTGCCCGGCCAGTAGTCGACGGGGTTGCCGCTCCACTGCCCGCGCCCGATCGTCAGCGGACCGGACGGCGTGGTGCCGCCGCACACGTCGGACTGGCCGACGAGGTCGCCGTTGACGTAGAGCTTGAGCTTCTGGTCGGCCGCGTCGCGGACGCCCACGACGTGGTACCAGTCGCCCAGCACGGGCTGCACGACGTACTCCGCGCGCGGCTCGCCGTCGTACGAGAAGGCCCACCGGCCGCCCCCGCCGTACTGGAGGTAGAACGCGCTCGAGCCCGTGACCGAGTCCTGGCCGACGATCGTCGACCACGCGCCACCGGGCGTCTTGTCGAGCTGGACCCACGCGGACACCGTGTACGAGCCGGTCGTGTCGACCACGGGACCCTCGGTCGCGAACGACTGGTTCGTGCCGTCGAGCCTGATCGCGGACCCGCTGTCGCCGTGACCGGCGACCCACGTGCCCGTGCCCGACGCCGCGTGGTCGCCGACGCCGTCGGCCGCCGTCGTGCCCTGGCCCTCGTCGAACGACCAGCGGCCCGTGCCGGTCAGTCCCGGGGTGCCCGGGTCGACGGGCGCCGAGCCCTGCACCGCCGCCGCGACGACCCGCTCGTTGACGTCCTTGACGCGCGCGGCGTCCATCTTGAGGACGCGCCGGTCGTACGTCCAGAAGCCGTTCAGCTCGTTCTCCACGTCGGAGATCTCCGTGTACACCGAGCCGGACAGGTAGCACTGCGCCGGCCGCACGAGCTTCTCGGTGTTCTGCACGTACGCGTCGGTCAGCGCCTCGCTGTTTGCGACGCCCCCGTACGGGTTGGCGGACACGCCCGGCCACATGTGGCCCGGGACGCTCATCGAGAAGCCGCCGTGCTCGCCGTCGATCGCGGCGCGCGTGGCGTCCGGCTTCGGCAGGGCCGGGCCGGTGTACTGGTGCCAGTCGATGATGTCGCCCGTCTTGGAGTCACCCTTGGACGCGCAGCAGTTGTAGCCGGAGTGCGTGTTGAGGATGCGGCTCGGGTCGTACTCGTCGATCACGTTGCCGATCCGCGCCGTGTCGGCGAGGTTCCACTCGCCCCAGCCCTCGTTGAACGTCACCCAGCCGACGATCGACGGCACCGAGCGGTGCTGGTCGATGATCGTCTTCATCTCCTGCTCCCAGAAGACGCGCGACGCCGGGTCCGTGTCGCCGTTGTCGAACCACCCGCTCGGGATGTCCTGCCAGACCATGAGGCCCAGCGTGTCGGCGTGGTGGTACCAGCGGGCCGGCTCGACCTTGATGTGCTTGCGCACCGTGTTGAAGCCCAGGTCCTTGTGCGCCTGGAGGTCGAACACGTACGCCTCGTCGGACGCGGGCGTGTAGATGCCGTCCGGCCAGTAGCCCTGGTCGAGCGTCGACATGAGGAAGGTCCTCTCGCCGTTCAGCAGGATGCGCTGGACGCCGTCCACCTTGGAGACCTCGATCGAGCGCATGCCCGCGTACGACGCCACGGTGTCGGTCGAGTCCCCGTCGGTGAGCGTGACGTCGACGTCGTAGAGGTACGGGTCGTCGGGCGACCACAGGTGCGCGTCCGGGATCTCGACCGCGAGCAGCTCGTTCGCGGCGCCGGTCGCGGTCCCGACCTCGGTGCCGTCCGCGTCCCGCACGACGGCGGTGACCTCGGCGGCGTCGGACGCGGCGGCCGACTGCGCGGTCACCGCGAGGACGCCGGCCTCGACGTCGGGCGTCGTGACGACGGCGTCGATCGCCGCCGCCGGGACGGGCTCCATCCACACCGTCTGCCAGATGCCCGACGTCGGGGTGTAGAAGATGCCGCCCGGGTTGAGCGTCTGCTTGCCGACGGCCTGGTTGCTGCCGTCCGTCGTGTCGACGACCCGCACGACGAGCTCCTGCTCCGCGCCCGCGACGAGCGCGTCGGTGACGTCGAACGAGAACGCGTCGTAGCCGCCGCGGTGCGTGCCGACCTCCTGGCCGTTCACGTACGCCGTCGCGACGTAGTCGACCGCGCCGAAGTTCAGGCGCAGGCGGTTGTCGCTCCCGACCGCCCAGTCCTGCGGCACCTCGAACGTGCGGCGGTAGAACATGTCGTCCTCGCGCCGCTCGATGCCCGACAGCGCGGACTCGACCGCGTACGGGACGACGATCTCCTCGTCGAGGTCGCGGCCGCTCGGCACGGCGTCGTCGGACTCCGCCGCCTCGAACTGCCACACGCCGTTGAGGTTCTGCCACGCGTCGCGCGTGAGCTGGGGGCGCGGGTACTCCGGCAGCGGGTTCGTCGGGTCGAAGTCGTCGGCCCACGGGGTCTGGATCCGGAACTCGGAACCGTTGGTGACCGGCAGGTTGAGCGGCCCGACCTTCTCGCCGCCGACCGTCAGGTCGCCCTCGCCGTCGTAGACGAGGCGCGCGGTCGACGCGCGGTCGACGGGCTCGGCCAGCGTGATGCCGAGGACGTCGCCCTGCGCCGCGACCTGCGCGACGGGCCACGCGAGCTGGTCGACCTGGACCTTGAGGTGGTCGACGAGGCTCTCGTCGACGCCGCCCGCGGCGCCCTCGAACGCCACGTTGAGGCTCGTGCCGTCGCTCTCGAGCGCGGCCTGCGCGGGGAAGACGACGAAGTCGTCGGGGTACGTGAAGGCGTCGGTCGGCACGATCTCACGTTGCTGCGAAGGGCTCTGCCACCGCAACCGGAGGTGCGACCCGCCGGTGTTCTGGAACATCTCCATGCGGAACGCGTACTCCTGGCCCGCCTGCAGCTGCACCGGCGCGGACGTCTGCTCGACGTCCCAGTCGTCGACCCAGTGGTCGATGACGAGCCGGTCGTCGATCCACAGCCGGAACCCGTTGTCGCCGATCGCGGAGAACGTGTACGCCTCGCTGTAGTCGGGCGTGATCTGCCCCGTCCAGCGCGCGGACGTGCGCTCGCCGCGGCCGGTGAGCTCGGCGAACGTCGGGACCAGGTTGGGGAACTCGATCCGCTGGTCGGGGATCGTGGCCTTGAGGTCGGTGAGCGGCCAGCCGGGTCCGCCGGACAGGAAGTACTCGCCCTTGAGCCCGTTGTCGAGGGCGAGGTCCTGGGCCGCGACGTCCTGCGTGGCCTCGTCGGTCGGGGCCGACGGCGTCGCGGTCGCCCCCGCCGCCGTCGCCACGGCCAGGGGCACCGTGAGCGCGGCGGCCAGTGCCGCCGCCAGGATCCTCGCCGGTCTGCCCCGTGGGGGTGCTACCGCTGTCATGGACTGCATCCGTGCTTCCTCCTCGTCGAGTGAATCCAGGGACTGCACGACGCGGCGGCGAACCGGGCACCGATGCTCCGGCGGTCGCCGTCCTTGGCGCACCGCACAACGTCTCCCCAGAATCAAACAACTTCCACCAGAAAAAGACAACACGGCACAGCACAGAACAACTGATCGGCGTCACGAGGTGTCGGCGACGGGCCGTGGACAGGTGGCACGCGGAGCGACGCGGGGGGCGGTGCGCGTGTCGTCCCACCGCGTCAGCGGGAAGTGCGGAGCGGTAAGAACACCCCCGCACGCAAAAACCCTCGGCCAGAGGCCGAGGGCTGCGGAGGCAGGGCCCCGTGTTCGGCACTCGGCCTAATGGGGTCCTGCACCCCCAGGCTACGCGCCCCGATGCGCGGCGGCAACGGGCGCTCCGTCAGCGGTGGATGAGCGACGTCCAATCGGGCGGCACGCGGTCGGCGGGGCCCGGCGACCCCTGCTCGGGCGGCCGGGACAGCGGCGCGGCGAGGTGCGGGCCCTCGAGCACCTGCTCGGTCTCGAAGTCCCAGTACCACTCCTCGCCCGGCTCGAACGAGCGCATGAGCCGGTGGCCGGTCTCGTCGTAGTGCGCGGTCGCGTGCTGCGCGGGCGACGTGTCGCAGCAGCCCACGTGCCCGCACGTCGCGCACCGGCGCAGGTGCACCCACCAGCCGCCGTCCTGGTCGCACTCGGCGCACCCGGTGCCGCTCGGGGGCACCTCGACACGTACCGCGGTGGCGAGGGCGGCCGCGAGCACAGGGTCGTCGAGACCCTCGCCGTTGACGTTGGGCGCGCGGTCCGTCGTCACCGCGCCCCCGCCCCGGCGGCCCGGACGACCGGCGCCCACGCCTCGGGGTCGAGAGCAGGCGCGGGTTCTGCCGCAGCCCAGGCACGGCAGTCGTCGATCGTCGCGGAGAGGAGCGCGCGCAGGCGCTCGTCCGGGTCGCTCACGCACGCCTCGGCGATGCCCTGCACCGCCGCGGAGATGATGCTCGGTGCGGCGTCGCGCACGAACCGCGTGGGCCGCAGTCGCGCGCCCTCGCAGAACCGCTGCGCCCACCGCGCGGTGCGCGGGCAGCTCGCGAGCGCGTCGGCCGACTCGGCGCTCAGCGTGCCCGCGGGGCGGTCGTCGAGGACGTCGAGCATCTTCTCGGCGCCGATGATCGCCACCGCGAGGGTCTGCTGCCGGTCCGCCGGGGCGATCGGCAGCGCCGTCACGGCGGCGCGCAGCGCGATGCGCACGTCCCAGTGCGGGTCGTCGCTCGTCAACCCGATGACGGACGGGATGAGCGGCGCGAGCTTCGGGCGCTCCGGGTCGACCGTGAGGTCGTTCACGGCGCGCGCGAGCATCGCGAGCAGCGGGTGCGTGCACCGTGGATGGTCGCTCCAGCGCTCTCCCGCGAGATACGACGCGAGCTCCATGAAGCACGCACCCTTCTTCGGGTTGCGGTGCTTGCCACGGCCCAGCATCGGCAGCATGTCGTAGGTGTCGGTCACGAGGTCACCCCCACAGCGGGTCCGGTCCTGCGTCCAGTCTGCGCCGGGGTCCTCCTGTTGGCAACGGGAGGAGTGACGCGGGTCACGTTCGTCGCTCGGTCCGGCCGTCCTCCTCCCGCGTGCGCCTGCCGGACCTCCGTCAGGGCAGTCAGAGCGCGTGCAGCTCCGGGACACGCCACGTGCCGTCGAGGACTTCCGCGCGAGGGCGGTAGAGGCGGACGAGGAAGTTCCACCGCTCCGGGACCGGGATCGTGTTCGGCGCGTCTCCCACCTCGGTGCGCGGGGCGAATCGCACGGTGACCCCGCCGTCCGGGTCGGGCACGGCCGTGACGCTGTTGACGCTGTAGACGCCCTCGGGGTTCGGCTCGAAGAAGCCCTTCTCGTCGTAGACCGAGACCGACCAGAACGCGTCGACCGGGACGTCGCGCAGCGTGAGCGCGTACCGGCCGGGCGGCACGCCCGGGTCGACACCGACGTACGACGCCTCCGTCGTGGGCAGCCCGCCCCAGCCCGCCGCGGTCCCCACCAGGTGCCGCACCGGGTCGACCTGCTCCCGGGTGCCGAACATGCCGTCGAACCTGCGCAGGCCCGCGGCGAGCGCGAGCAGCGCGTCCCGGGTCGCGTCCATGCTCACCGCGTCGTAGTCGGGAGACACGAACGGATCCGCCGAGCCGGCACGCAGCACGACGCCGTCCTGCACCGCGGCGACGGCCTCGAGGTCGGCCGGGTCGGCGGGGTCCACGAGCGTGCGGACCGCCACGACGGCGTAGCGCGTGCCCACGCCCGTCGCGTCGAGACGATGCTCGCCCGGGGCGTGCAGGACGTCCGCCACGAAGTGGTCGTTGTCGACGACCATCGCTGACAGGTAACGGTCCCCGGCGTCGGGCAGAGTCAGTGCGGCACCGGCGGACAGGTCCACGACGGCGAAGCTGTAGAGCGTGTCCCGGTTCAGACGCACGACCGTCTGCCGGTCCACGGGCGCAGGCTCCCGGTTGTGGAAGAACTGGTTGACCCCGCCCGCGTCCCGCTGCAGCGCGGCGAACATCCTGTCGGTCTCGGCGCGCACGAAGTTGTCGGCGTCGACGTGCTCGGTCATCGCTGTCCTCCCTGGTCTGTCCGCCCCGGCGGACCACGCTGGTTCGCCCACCCAAGCACCTGTCCCCCCGACGAGCGAGCGCAGCGTGGGGCCCCCGGCGTCGGCCGCCTCGGGACCGGTGCCTTAGGCGCCGGGGACCACCTCAGACCTCTCGACACCCGGATCCTCGTGCGCCTAAGGCACCCCCCGACGAACGGTGCGCGGTCGACCGATGCGACGGCCCGGTGCTCAGGACGACTGTGAGTGTCGGACAGGCAGGGAGCCTGGGAGACGGGGACGACCATGAGCACGCACATCGATCCGACGTTCGACGCGGACCTGGAGTACCGCGCGGAGCGTCTGCGGGCGGACCTGCGGCACGACGAGCCCGCGCTGCTGCACTGGTGGCGCGGCCGTCGTCGTCGCCACGACCAGCCCGCGCGATGACCGCGCCGCCCAACGCCGCCGACGAGGTACCTCTCGCCGGCGGCGTCGTCGTGTCCGTCGGGGTGACCCGGTCGGCGCAGGGCGGTCAATCGGCTGGTCACGTGTCGGTGCCCGCTGCGAGGATGGGAACCGTGCCCCGACCCTCCACGCGCGCGCCCTTCGTGGCCCGCGCGGCCGAGCTCGACGTGCTCGCCGCGGCGGTCGAGCGCGCGCGCCGCGGCGAGCCGGGCGTCGTGCTCGTCGGCGCGGACGCGGGCGTGGGCAAGACGCGCCTGCTCACCCGCGCGGCGGAGCTCGCGGCGGGGACGGGCGCGACGGTGGTGTGGAGCCACTGCGTCGACCTCGGCGAGGTCGGCCTCCCCTACCTCCCCTTCTCCGAGGCGCTCACGACCCTGCGCGCCCAGCACCCCGCCGTCGACGAGACGGTCGCGGCCCGTCCCGCGCTCGCACGTCTGCTCGACGCCGGCACCCCGGCCGACGACGAGCAGAGCCAGGGCGAGCGCCTCCAGCTCTTCGAGAGCGTCGCCGCCGCGATCGCGGCGTCCGGGACGCCCGAGGCGCCGCTCGTGCTCGTCGTCGAGGACCTGCACTGGGCGGACCCGTCGAGCCGCGACGTCCTGCGCTTCGTCGTCGCACGCCTGCGCGCGGAGCACGTCCTGGTCGTCGCGAGCTACCGCGCGGACGACCTGCACCGCCGCCACCCCCTGCGCCCGGTGCTCGCGGAGCTGCTGCGCCACCCGCGCGTCGAGCACGTGCAGCTCTCGCCCTTCACCGAGCGCGAGCTGCGGGAGTTCACCACGGCGCTCGCCGGCAGCCCGCTGCCGCCCGCGGCGTTCGAGTCCGTGCGCACGCGCTCCGAGGGGAACGCCTACTTCGCCGAGGAGCTCGTCGAGTCCGGCCTGGGAGACGAGCTGCCGTGGTCGCTCGCGGACGTGCTGCGCGCCCGTTTGGAAGGGCTCGACCCGGCCGTCCAGCACCTCGTGCGCGTCGCGTCGGTCTCGGGACGCCAGGTGAGCGAGCCGCTCCTGCGGGCCGCGCTGGCGCGGGACACCGACGAGGGCGAGCCCGCGGACCGGTCGTCCGGGCGTCCGTTCGACGCCGCGCTGCGCGAGGCCATCGCGCACCACGTGCTCGCGGTCGAGGGCGACGGGGCGCGCGACACGGTCGTGTTCCGGCACGCGCTGCTCGCCGAGGCGGTCGCGTCCGACCTGCTCCCGGGCGAGCGCGTCGGCGTGCACCGCGCCTACCTCGCCGCACTCGACGACGACCCGCAGCTCGGCTCCCCCGCCCTGCGGGCCCACCACGCGCTCGCCGCGCACGACCTCCCGGCCGCGCTCACCGCGTCGCGCGCCGCGGCGCGCAAGGCGGCGCGCGTGCTCGCGCCCGCGGAGGAGCTCCGGCACCTCGAGCAGGTGCTCGCGCTGTGGCAGGCCGTGCCCGACGCCGCGACCCTCCTCGGCGAGGACCGCGTCACCGTCGCGCTCGCCGCGGCCGGGGCGGCGAGCCGCGCGGGCGAGCCGGACCGCGCCGTCGCGCTCGCACGACGCGTCGTCGAGGGCACCGCCGACGACCCGATGCGCCAGGCCTCGCTGCGGCACGTGCTGTCTCGGTACCTGCTCGGCACGGAGGAGGTCGAGGAGACCCTCGCGCACACCGAGGCGGCGCTCGCCGTCCTGCCCGTCGAGCCGCCGTCGCTCGACCGCGCCTGGACGCTGGCCATGCGGGCGCGCGCCGCGATGAACGCCGACCTCGACGAGCTCGCCGCCGAGGTCGCGGCGGAGGCGATCGACGTCGCGCACCGCCTCGACGCGCCCGACGTGGAGGCCGACGTGCTGACCACGATGGCGATCCTCGAGGTCGCGGACGACGACCGCGCCGCGGTGCTGCTGGCCCAGGCCCGCGAGCGCGCGGTCGAGGCGGGCGACATCCTCACCGAGCTGCGCTGCTGGTACAACATCGCCGCGAACCGCTACTACGCGGGCCGCATCGACGAGGCCCTCCAGGTCACGGAGGACGGCCTCGACCGCGCGCGGGCGACCGGCCTCGGGTGGAGCGCGTACGGCGTCGAGCTGCGCCTGTTCCGCGACCTCGTCCGGTACGTGCTGGGCGACCTCACCCCCACGGACACCGCGGGCGAGACCATGCCCGAGGGCTCCGCGCCGCAGCTGTCGTGCGTCCAGCTCTACGCCGCCGTCGCGCGCGGCGACGCGGACGCGATCGCGCGGGGCACCGCGCTGCGGCGCGACTGGTTCCGGGACGGGCAGATCGCGCTCATCTCGGGCGGCTGCTCGATCGACGCCCTCACGTGGGCCGGGCGCCGCGACGAGGCGGTGGCGCTCGCCGTCGAGCTCGTCGACCACCTGGGCCGCACGTGGAGCGACTACTTCCTGGGTCGCATCTGGATCTCCGCGCTCGCGCTCGCCGCCCTCGCCGACGCCGCGGACGCCGCTCGCCTCCAGGGCGCGGCCGGGGCCGCCACGGTCCGCGAGCTCGTCGCCCGCGGGGCCGAGCTGCTCGACGCCGCCCGCACGACCGCCGAGCGCGGCCGCCCTCGGGGGGGCCGGCTCGGGCCGGAGGGCCGCGCGTGGCTCGCGCGCGCCGCGGCGGAGCACTCGCGCCTCACCGGCACGGACGACCCCGCGCTGTGGGAGGAGACGACGCGCCTCTTCGACTACGGCTACCGGTACGAGGTGGCGCGGTCCCGGTTCCGGTGGGCGCAGGCCCTGCTCGGTGCGGGCGACCGCAACGCCGCCGAGATCGAGGCCGCGCAGGCGCTCGAGGAGGCCGAGGCCATGGGCGCGGCGCCGCTCGCCGAGGCGGTCCGTGCGCTCGGCCGGCGCGGTCGCCTCGACCTGCCCGGCGTCCGCCGGTCCACGACGGCCGTCCTCACCGAGCGCGAGGAGGAGGTCCTGCTGCTCGTCGCGCAGGGCCTGACCAACCGGCAGATCGGCGAGCGCCTGTTCATCTCGGGGAAGACGGTGAGCGTGCACGTGTCGAACGTCCTCGCCAAGCTCGGGGCGTCGGGGCGCGCCGAGGCCGTCTCGCTCGCGCACCAGCGCGGGCTGCTCGAGGTCTGACGCGTGGACCCGTCGCCCGGGGCGCTCGTGCTCGTGCGGCACGGGCAGAGCACGTTCAACGCGGGCGACCGCTTCACCGGGCTGCTCGACGTGCCGCTCTCCGACGTCGGGGTCGCCGAGGCGCGCCGCGCGGCGCGGCTCCTCGCGGACGCCGTCGCGCGCGAGCCCGCGCTCGCCCCGCGGCGTGTCGTGACCTCGCCGCTCGTGCGCGCGTCCGCGACGGCCGCCGTCGTGGCCGAGGCCCTGCCCGGGCCGCCGTCGCTCGCGGTCGAGTGGCGGCTCGTCGAGCGGCACTACGGCGCGTTCACCGACAAGCTGCGCGACGTCGTCCGCCGCGACTACGGCGAGGCCGCCTACTGGCGCTACCGCCGGTCGTACCTGCACCGGCCGCCGCCGCTCGCCGACGACGACCCGGCGCGCGCCCTCGTCGACGACACGCTCCTGCGCCTGCCCGACGCCGCGCGCGCCACCCTGCGGCCGGACGCCGAGTCCCTCGCGGACGTCGTCGAGCGCCTGCGCCCCTTCTGGGCCGCCACCCGCACGCGGCTCGTGCACGGGGAGGCGGTGCTCGTCGTCGGGCACGGCAACTCGCTGCGCGCCCTGTCCGTGCTCGTCGACGACCTCACGCCCGAGGAGGTCCAGGACCTCGACGTGCCCACCGGGCACCCGCTCGTGCACCGCTTCACGGCCGGGCCCGACGGCGCGCTCGTCCCGGAGGTCCGCGGCGGCACCTACCTCGACGCGCAGGGCGCCGAGCACGCGGTCACGGACCTCCGGGCCCGCGGGGGCACCTGACGGGCGACCGAGGCTCGCCCACCGCCCGTCGGGACGGTCCGACGACGTTCCCTTCTGTCCGATTTCACCCCCGACGCCGCGCCGGGTGGGGCGGGTTGCGCTGTTTGACCAGGCTCGTCCCGGTGATACTGGACCATGACCGACGCCCAGGCGATCCACGAGCTCGTCCAGGCGGGGCTCGCCGAGCCGGCGTCGGACGAGTCGTTCGACCGCTTCGCGCGGCTCGTGCACCGGCAGCTCGGGGTGTCGTCGGCGCTCGTCACGCTGGTCCTCGACGACGAGGCGGTGCTGCCCGGCGCGCACGGCGTGCCCGAGCCGTACCAGTCGGCGCGCCGGACCCCGCGCAGCCACACGTTCTGCCAGTTCGTGGCGAACGAGGCGCGCCCGCTCGTGGTCGAGGACGCGCGCACCGTCCCGCACCTGGCCACGCTGCGGGCCGTCGACGACATCGGCGTCGTCGCCTACGCGGGCTTCCCGATCTTCGACCCGCAGGGCCGTGCGGTCGGGTCGCTGTGCGCGTTCGACCCGCGCCCCCGCACCTGGTCGGACGACGAGCTGGCGACGCTCGCGGACCTGGCGTCCGCGTGCACGTCCGAGCTCCGGCTGCGCCTGGCGCGAGCCCGCGCGAGGCGCATGCAGCGTATCGCCCTCGCGGCGAACAAGCGGTCGCGCCTGCTCCTGGAGCTGTCCGAGTCGTTCGCCGCCGCGACGTCCGTCCGCGACGTCGCCGAGCGGCTGGCCGCCGTCGGGGCGGCCATCGGCGCGCGCTACGCCGGGCTCGCGCTGCTCGACGGCGGCGGCACCCGCCTCGAGTTCACGACGCTGGACCACCTGGAGCCGGGGGTGCCGGCGTCGTTCCGCCGCATGCGCGTGGACGCGGACCGCGCCGCGTCGACCGCGGCACGGACGCGCGAGCCCTTGTTCTTCCGTGACCACGTGCAGTACGGCGAGCGGTTCCCCGAGGCCGCGTCGCTCATCGCGCCCGACACGGTCGAGGCGCGCTCGTTCGTGCCCGTCCTCGCGGACGACCGCCTCCTGGGGGTCGTGGCCCTCGCGTGGGACACGGTCCGCGAGTTCGACGACGACGCCGTGAAGACGGAGACGACGATCGCCTCGTACGTCGCGCACGCGGTCGAGCGCGTCCGGCTGCTCGAGGAGCGCCACCGCGTCGCGGCGACCCTCCAGGCCGCGATGCTCACCGAGCTGCCGCCGGTGCGCGGCGCAGAGCTCGCGGCGACCTACGCGTCCGCGACCCGCACCGACCAGGTCGGCGGCGACTGGTACGACGCGGTGGTGCTCGACGACGACGCGTGCGTGCTCATGATCGGCGACGTCACCGGGCACGACATGCGTGCCGCGGCGCAGATGGGCCAGCTCCGGTCGATGCTGCGGACGTTCGCCTGGTGCCAGGACGAGCCGCCCGCCGTGCTGCTGCGGCTGCTCGACCGCGCGAACCGCGGCCTCGCGCTGCACTCCAGCGCGACGGCCGTCGTCGTGCGGCTCGACCGCACCCCGCAGGGGTTCGACCTCACGTGGTCGAACGCCGGGCACCCCGCACCCCTCGTCCTGCGCGCCGACGGGACGGTCGACACGCTCGAGTCCGCGCCCGACCTCATGCTGGGGGTGCTGCCGAGCACGCAGCGGCACGACCACCGCACGCGCCTCGCGCCGGGCGACACGCTGCTCCTCTACACCGACGGCCTCGTCGAGCGCCGCGGCACGTCGTTCGCCGAGCGCCTCGCCGGCCTGCGGGCCGTCCTCGGCGAGCACGCGGGCACCGCGACGTCGGCCCTCCCGGACGCGCTCGTCCGCCGCCTTGTCGCCGACCAGCGGGACGACGTCGCGGTCCTCGCCCTGCGCGTGCGGCACACGGTCCCGCGGGCGCCGGCGCCCGGGCGCCCGTCGGTGCTGACGCGGCCGGTCGAGCACACGTCGGCGGCGATCGGCCCCGCGCGGCGGTGGGTCGACGACGCGCTCGAGAGCTGCGACGTGTCGCCTGCGGTGCGCCGCGTCGCGATGCTCCTGACGAGCGAGATCCTCACGAACGCGGTGCAGCACGGCACGCCTCCGGTCCGGGCCGTGCTCGAGGTCGGGCACCGGGTGGTGCGGGTCGGCGTCGAGGACGGGTCGACCGCGCTGCCGAGGCTGCGCTCGCCGCGGCCGGAGGAGACGGGCGGCCGGGGAGTGCAGTTCCTGGAACGGTGCGCGTCGCGCTGGGGCGTCGACCTCCACGACGACCCGGCCGACGACAGCGCTGCCGACGGCCGCCCCGCGGACGGCGGTGCAGCCCACGGCGACCCGGCCGACGGCGGTGCGGCCGACGGCGGTGCGGCCGACGGCAGGGCGGCCAAGACTGTGTGGTTCGAGCTGGACCTCGACGGCTGACCCGGGCGCTCGTCCGGTGCCCCTGTGCGGTGTCGGAGGGCGGCGGTAGCGTGTGTGAGGTGGGCCACTCCCCCCGGGCACCGCGCGCGATCCCGTGACCCCTCGTGCACGTCGAGACGACCGAGTCCTGAGAGGCAGCACCATGACCGACCTCGCCACCCCCGCGACCCTGCGCGGCGACGCCACCGCGACCGCCGCCGCCCCCGTTGACGCCCCTGCCCCGCTGCCCGACCGCGAGCACCTCGACGCCGTCCTCGACGGCCACCGGCGCGAGCTCACCGGCTACTGCTACCGCATGCTCGGGTCGTCGTTCGAGGCCGACGACGCGGTGCAGGAGACGTTCCTGCGCGCGTGGCGGTCCTACGACCGCTTCGAGGGCCGCTCGGCCCTGCGCTCGTGGCTGTACCGCATCGCGACGAACGTGTGCTTCGACGCGCTCGGCGCGCGCAAGCGGCGCGAGCGCCCGATGGGCCTGGGCGGACCGCAGGCCCCGGAGCTGGAGAACCTGGGCCAGGTGCTGCCCGAGGAGACGTGGGTCGAGCCCGTCCCCGACGACCGGGTGCTGCCGCACGACGGCGACCCGGCTCAGGTCGCGGTGGGGCGCGAGACCATCCGCCTCGCGTTCGTCGCGGCCCTCCAGTTCCTGCCGCCGCGGCAGCGCGCGGTGCTGCTGCTGCGCGAGGTGCTGCGCTGGCAGGCGAGCGAGGTCGCGGAGCTCCTCGACACGACGGTCGCGTCGGTGAACAGCGCGCTCCAGCGCGCCCGCGCCACCCTGGCGGCGCGCGCGCACTGGGACAGCTCGGGGCTGGGCGACGAGTCGGGGTCCGCCGCGCCGGTCGCGGCGAACACGGGTCTCGGCGACGAGGAGAAGCTCCTGCTCGAGCGCTACCTCGACGCGTTCGAGCGCTACGACATGGACGCGCTCGTCGCGATCCTCCACGAGGACGCGACGCTGTCGATGCCGCCGTACCCGCTGTGGATGCGCGGCCCGGCGGACATCGTCACGTGGATGACGGGTCCGGGTCACGAGTGCGAGGGCTCGCGCATGGTCCCGGTCGTGGTGAACGGCACGTTCGGGTTCGGCCAGTACCGCCGCGCGGCCGGCGGCGGTCACGAGCCGTGGGCGCTCCAGGTCGTCGAGACGGAGGGCGGCCGCGTCACGGCCATCAACGCGTTCCTCGACACGGCCTCGTGGTTTCCGCTGTTCGGGCTCCCGGAGCGCCTCGACGACTGACGCGTCGCGGGTCAGCCGAACGTCTCGAGGAGCGTGCTCCGCTCGGCGTCGGTGAGGTTCGTCGCGACGAGCGTGCCGTGGACCCCGTGGAACCGCTCGCCGACGCGGTCGAGGTCGCCGTCCTCGGTGACGACGAACAGCGCCGACGTCCCGGGCGTCACGCCCTCGCGGATGCGGTCGAGCTGGTCCTTGTCGATCCCGACGGCCTCCATCGCCTTCGTCGACGCGCCGATCGCCGCCCCGGCCGCGGCGCCCAGCACGGGCGCGAAGAACAGCGACCCGAGCAGCAGGCCCCAGAAGGCGCCCCAGCCCGTGCCGCGCCACTCGTCCTGGTGGCCGTGGCGCGTCGTCGGCTTGGCCGCGCCCTCGGGCCACGACACGACGGCGGTGTCGACGATCTTGACGGCGTGCTCGGACGCCGAGTCGTGGAGGATCCGGGACGCCGCGTCGGCGCCCTCGGGGGAGTCGAACTTCCAGACGGTGAAGGTGGCCATCGTTCTCTCCGTTTCTCTCAGCCGAGCAGCTTGGCCTTGGCGGCGGCGAACTCGGCGTCGTTCAGGACGCCCGAGGAGTGGAGCTGACCGAGCCGCTCGAGCTGGTCGAGGAGGTCGTCCTGCACCGACGCGGGAGCGGGCTGCGCGTACTGCGCCGCGGCCTGCTGCGCGGCCGCCTCGACCCTCGCCTGGTCCTGCGCGGCCGCGGCCCGCTGGGCCTCCCACGACTCCTGGGCGCGGTTCGCCTGGTGGCGCCGCACGGCTCCCGCGGTCGCGGAGGCCGTGCCCGCGATGACGGCGGTGCGGGCGGCGGTCCCGATGAGCCCGGGGCGCCCGAATCGTCGGACGAGCATGTGGTCACTCCTGTCTGTCGGACGGGTCTGCGCCCGGGCCGGGACGCCCGGGCCGAGCGGGTCAGCCGTCGGCGAGCGCGAGGTCGGCGACCTCGTTGACCACCTCGGCGGGGACGCGCTCGCTGAGGAGCACGACGCCGTCGGCGCTGCGGGTCGCGGCCACCAGGGCGCGCGCCCACGTGTGCTCGACGACGAGCACGACCGCGGACGTGCCCGGCGCGAGACCGGCCGCGACGTGGTCGAGGTCCTCCTCGGCGGCGAGACCGGCCGCGGTGAGCTCGACGTCGGTGATCGCGAGCTCGTCGCCGAGGTCGGTCACCTCGAGCACCTCGACGTCGCCGTCGCGCGAGCGCCGGACCACGGCGAGGTCGAGGAGCGTGACGGTGCCCTGCGCGAGCACCTCGAGGACGGCCGCACGGATGCCGTCGGGGATGCGCTCGGTGGGGAACGCGACCGCGACGATCTCGACCGGGCCGAAGGTGGACGTGGCCATGGACGGTGCTCCTGTCAGCAGGTCGTGGGGCGAGGACGGTGCCGGGCCGGCGGTCAGCGTGCGGCGCGCTCGGCCTCGTCGCCGTGCACGACGAGCGCCCACAGGACGAAGACGTCGAGCACGATGGTGATCAGCGACCACCAGGGCGTCACCTGCAACGTCGTGAACTGGGCGATCGCGTTGATCACCACCAGGACGATGGCGACCATGCGGGCCCATCCCTTGCCCGAGAGCAGGGCGAAGCCGGTGAGGACCAGCAGCACCCCGATGACGAGGTGGATCCACCCCCAGGTCGACACGTCGAGCACGACGATGCCCGCGTCGGAGACGCCGACGAGGCTGTTCGGGGAGAACACCGCGACCAGGCCGCTGATGGCGTTGAAGAAGCCGATCGTGACGAGCACGATGCCGGCGAACCAGACCCAGCCGACCCATGCCGTCACCTGTGACGAGCGTGCCATGCCATCCTCCTGAGAACCGTGGAGCCCCGACCGGACGAGCGTGCGGATCGATCGTGGCACCGGCCGTCCGGTTCGGCATCCGGAGGGTCGGCGCGTCCCGGGGCCGCTGCCCGGCGGCCCCGCTAGGTTCGTGGCCATGACGACCCCGCCCCCCACCGACGACCCGTGGTCGGGCGTCCCGGACGCCGGCACGCGCCCGGTCCAGCACGACTCGCGGCGCCCGCCGCGCTGGGTGCCCCGCGCGCTCGCGATGGCCGTCGTCGCGGTGTTCGTCGGCATCTTCGCCTGGTACGCCCTCGGTCAGCTCAAGGCACTGGGCGTCAACATCCTCATCGCGTTCTTCGTCGCGCTCGCGCTCGAGCCGATCGTCGTCTGGCTCGTGCGACACGGCTGGCGGCGGGGCGCGGCCGCCGCCGTGGCGCTCCTGGGGTCGCTCGTCGGGATCCTCGTCGTGCTCGCGCTGTTCGGGAACCTGTTCGTCCAGCAGCTCGTGCAGCTCGTCCAGTCGATCCCCGCGCTGTACGCGAGCATCCAGGACTTCGTCGCGGACCGCTTCGACGTCGTCATCCCGGACTCCGACGACCTCCTCAAGCAGGTCATCAACGACTTCGGCGACGACGTCGCGTCCGGCGCGATCGTCGTGACGACCACGATCGTCGGCGGGGTCTTCGCGAGCCTGACGATCCTCCTCGTCACCTACTACCTCCTCGCGGCGGGACCGCGGTTCCGGGCGGCCGTGTGCCGCTGGCTCACGCCGAACCGGCAGGAGGAGGTGCTGCGCCTCTGGGAGATCACCCAGGTCAAGGTGTCGGACTTCATCAACTCGCGCATCGTGCTCGCCGCGCTGTCGAGCGTCTTCACGTTCGTCTTCCTGCTGATCCTCCAGACGCCGTACGCCCTGCCGCTCGCGGTGTTCACGGGCGTCGTCTCGCAGTTCGTCCCCACGATCGGCACGTACATCGGCGGCGCGCTGCCCGTCGCCGTCGCGCTCACGTCGCAGGGGCTGCCGCAGGCCCTGGGCGTGCTCGCGTTCATCATCGGGTACCAGCAGCTCGAGAACCTGTACTTCTCGCCCAAGGTCTCCGCCCGGGCGCTGGAGATGAACCCGGCGGTGAGCTTCGTCGTCGTGCTCGCGTTCGGTGCGGTGTTCGGCGCGCTGGGCGCGTTCCTCGCCCTGCCCATCGCCGCGACGATCCAGGCCGTCGGGAACACCTACCTCCAGCGGCACGAGCTCATCGAGTCGCACATGCTCCACGACCCGGACGCCGAGGGCCACGGCCCGGGCCGGGGCAAGGGGGACGGCAAGGGCGACGGGAAGACCAAGGACGACGACGGGCGCACCGCCCGCCGCCGACGCCGCAACCGCGAGGCGAACCTCGAGGCCGAGCGCACGGTCGACGAGCGGCGCGCCGAGGGCATCGACTAGCGGCCGGCGTCGCACCGGACCGATGGCGGTCCGAGCGGCGAACCGGACGGCGGGCGAGGTGCCCGACGGCGTCACGCACCGCCGTCGGGCACCTCACCCGTGCGGCCTCGCCGCGGGTCCTGGACCGCTCAGGCGTTCTCGTCGAAGGCCGCGCGGAGCTTGGCCTCCTCGTCGGCGGAGAGGTTCGTCTGGATGAGCTCGCCGTGGATGCCCTCGGCCTGGAGCGCCTCGTGCACGCGGTCGACGACGGCGCCCGATGTGAGGACGAACAGCGCGGACGTGCCCGGCGTGACCTTGCTGCGCACGGAGTCGATGAAGTCGTCGTCGATGCCGACGTCCGTCAGCGCGCCGGCGATCGCGCCGGACGCCGCGCCGATCGCCGCGCCCAGGAGCGGGACGAAGAACAGGAGCCCGAACAGCAGGCCCCAGAACGTGCCGCCGAGCGCCCCGATCGCCGTCGTGTTGTTCCCCTGGCGGGTCTTCGGCTTCTTCTTGCCCTCCTCCCAGGACACGGTGGCCGCGTCCTGGACCTGGATGAGCTCCTGCTTCTGGAGGGCGAGGAGCGCGTCCTCGGCGCGCTGGGCACCCTCGGGGGTGTCGAACTTCCACACGGTGAGCGTTGCCACGTCAGACCTCGTTCCGGATCGTTCGTTCGGCGGGGACGCGCCGTCGCGCCCCGTGACGCGTCGAACGTATCCCCGCCTCCCGGGTCGCGCGCGGCGAGCGTCGAGGACCCGCGCAGCGGCGAGGTGGAGGTGCCGCGGCTCCGGATGCGGTGCGGTCGCCCCCGTGGTTCTCTTCCCGTGTGTCCGACGCGCCGGCTACCGGGACGACGTCGGGTCGCCTCCTGCGCTCCGTGGTGCCGGCCCTCGTCGTCGGGATCGTCAGCGCCCTGACGCTCCTCGCCCTCTCCGAGCTCGCGACGTGGATCCAGCACCTCGTGTGGGACCGGCTGCCGGAGGCGTGGGGGGTCGCGAGCACGCGGACGTGGTGGACCGTCCTCGTGCTGACCGTCACCGGGCTGCTCGTGGGCGCCACGGTCCGGTGGGCACCGGGGCACGCGGGCGTCGACCCCGCGACGACCGAGCTGGTCTCCGAGCCGCTCCCCCTGCGCGCCCTGCCCGGCCTCGCGCTCGCCCTCGTCCTCGGCCTCGCCGGCGGCGTGAGCCTCGGTCCCGAGAACCCGATCATCGCCCTCAACGTCGCCCTCGCCGCGTGGTTCCTCTGCCGCCCCCGGTTCGGCGTCCCCGTCCCGGGCGCCGTGGCGCTCGCGATGGCCGGGACCATCGGCGCGATGTTCGCCACCCCCGTCGCGGCGGCGCTCGTCCTCACGGAGAGCTTCGCGGAGCGCGGCGGGCAGAGCGGTCCCCTGTTCGACCGGCTGTTCGCGCCCCTGGCCGCGGCCGGCGCGGGTGCCGTCACCATGACGGCGGTCGGGGCCCCGACGTTCTCCGTCGACCTGCCCGACTATCCCGGACCGGCCCTCGGCGACGTCGCGAGCAGCGTGCTGATCGGCGCCGCCGCGGCCCTCGTGACGGCGCTCGCCGTGGCCGCCCTGCCCGTCGTGCACACGCTGTTCCACCGCCTCCGCAGCCCGGTGCTGGCGCTCGGTGCGGGCGGCCTCGTCCTCGGTCTGCTCGGGCTCCTCGGCGGGCCGCTCACGCTGTTCAAGGGCCTCGACGAGATGAAGGAGCTCGCGCAGCAGGCCGACACGTACGCCTGGTCCACGATCCTGCTCATGGCGGTCGTCAAGGTCGCGGCGCTCGTCGTCGCGGCGGCCGCCGGGTTCCGCGGCGGCCGCATCTTCCCCGCGGTCTTCATCGGCGTCGCCCTGGGCCTCTCGGCGTCGTCCCTCGTCCCCGCCGTGCCGCCCGCGATCGCCGTTTCCGCCGCTGTCCTCGGCGCCGTCCTCGTCGTGGCGCGCGACGGCTGGCTCGCCCTCTTCATGGCGGCCGTGACGGTCGGCGACGTCCACCTGCTCCCGGTGCTCTGCGTGGCCGTCCTGCCGCTGTGGCTCGTCGCCCGCTCGATGCGCCCCCTGCGCGTGGACGTCCCCCCGGGCACCCCGGAGTTCCCCGTGCTCGCCCCGGTGGCCGACCTGACGACGACCGGGGACGGCGACCGCAGGGCGCGGTGAGCGCCGTCGGCGTCGTCAGCCGCGGGTCGTCGCCTCGCGGATCCGCTTGTCCTCCTGGCGGCGGTCCCACCAGCGGGTGAGGACGAGCCACCCGAGGAGCCAGCCGCCGAGCGCGCTGATCAGCCAGACGACGACCGTCACCCCGATCCACGTGGAGGCCCCGGAGATCTCCAGGCCGTCGCCCACGAGCGTCGCGATCCACAGCGCGAGGAACGTCGACACGAGGCCGATGCCGCCGAGCACCGCGGACGCGTACTTGCGCGCGACGTTGAACACGAAGGGCGCGAGCACCCCCTGGGCCACCGCGAACACGAGGACGGCGACCGTGAACCCGGAGGCGTGCACCGTGACGCCGTCGAAGACGTTCGCGGCGACGAGGAGGCCCACGGCGGCGAGGACCACGTTGATCGCGAAGCTCAGCAGGAACCGGATCATGCCGCAACCGTCCCGCCGCGCGGGAGGTTCCGCAACCGCTGGTGCGGCGCGGGAGCCCGCCCCGTGCGACCTGCCCGGGAGGTCGGGACACCTGCCCCTGGGACCCGGGACGCCGCCCGGCCGACGCTGCGGGGGCCGTCGCACCGCGTGACGGGCCCCGGCCGCGGGAGGCGGCCTCGAACGGAAGGTCGTCCCATGCAGGACAGCTCGCTCACCACGCCGTCGGCGGTCGCCGACGGCACGCCCCGCCGCGCCCGCGGCACGACGCCCCGCGCGTGGGCCTGGACCGGGGTCGTCGCCGGTGTCCTCGGCCTGGTCTCGATCCAGTCCTCGATGGCGCTCGGCATCAACTGGGAGGAGACCGCGGGCGACGCGGAGGCGATCGTCGCCGACCTCTCCGGCCGCACGGGCACGCAGATCGTGTTCCACACCGCGACGATCGCGTGCGCGCTGCTCGTGCTCGTCTTCGCCGCCGGGCTCAAGCGACGGCTCGACGGGCAGGCGCCCGCCGGGTCGATCCTCCCGACGGTCGCGGGCTGGGGGCTCGTGCTCGTCTCCGTCGCCGGGCTGCTGGGCTCGGGCCTCGACACGCAGTTCCTGTTCGGCCTCGGCGACACGGCGCTCATCGTCCCGGAGTCGGGCGCGTTCTACAGCGACTGGGTCGCGACGATCCCGTGGCTGTGGGTCGGAGCGGGCGTCGCGGGCGTCGCGCTCGGCGTCGCGGCGCTGCGGCACGCGGCCGCGCCGCGCTGGCTCGGCGTCGTCGGGTTCGTGCTCGGCGGGCTCGCGCTCCTCACGGGCGTGTCGCCGCTGCAGTACATGGCGGGGTTCGTCGGACCGATCTGGCTGCTCGTCACCGCGCTCGGCTTCGCCCTCGGGGACCGGCGCTGAGCGCGACGCGCGAGATCGGCGACGCGCGACGAGATCGGCGGGTCCGGTCGGGATCGGCGGTCTGGACCGCCGACCCCACACGGGACCGCCGATCTCGCCGTCGTCCACGGCCGGGTGATCTCCCGCCCGGGCCCTTCTCGCCGCGCGTGCCGCGGCCCTACCGTGGGCCCGTGGCCGAGCCCGGGCCCGGCCGCGCCGGGATGCCCCGCACGGGCTGGACGATCGGCGTCCTCGCCTGGGTGCTCGGCGTGTCCGCGCTCGCGCTCCAGCTCACGTCCGGCGTGCCGCTCCTGCTGGGCGACCTGCTGTTCGTCGTCGTGGACGCGACGGTCGCGCTCGTCTACGGCACGGTTGCGGCGGTGATCCTGGTGCGGCGGCCGCACGTCGTGGGTTGGCTCGTGGCCCTCGCCGCGATCGGCGGCGGGATCGCGGCCCTGGGCGGCGGGTGGCGCAGCTACGCGTCGACCCACCCCGGCCTGCCCCCGCTCACGCCGCTCGCCGACGCCTACGGGTGGGCGTGGGTGCCGGGCACGGTCGGGCTCTTCGTCCTCGTGCCCTGGTTCGTGCGCGGCGGGCGGCTCGGCGCGGGCGCGTGGTGCGGGGTCGCGGGCGGCGTCGCGTCCATCACCTTCTTCTTCCTCGCTCCCTCCGACGACCCGCGCCCTGCGATCGTCGGCGTCGTCGTCATGGGGCTCGTCACCGCGGGCGCGACGGCGTGGCGTCGGTTCCGCGGGCCGGTCGAGGAGCGGCGCGGGCTGGGCCTCCTCGCGCTCGGGACGGCGCTCATGGCGCTGTCGTTCCTCCCGCTGCTCGGCACGTGGGCCGACCCGGACGTGCTCCTCGCGCTCCCCCTCACGCACCTCGCGTGCCAGGCGCTGTTCCCCGCCGCGATCCTCGTGTGCGTGCTGCGCAACCGTTTGTGGGGCATCGACCTCGTCCTCTCGCGCGCGACCGTGGCCGCGATGCTGGCCGTGGGCCTCGCCGTCGTCTACGCCGTGGTCGTCGTCCTCGCGACGACCGTCGTCGACGGTCCCGCCGCGCAGGTCGTCGCGGCGGTCGGGGTCGCGCTCGCGGTGCAGCCCCTGCACACGTGGCTGCGGCACCGCGTGCGCACGCTCGTCTACGGGGAGGGCAACGATCCGGGCCGGGCGGCCCTGAGCGTCGGCCGCCACCTGTCGTCCGCGTCGACGGCCGACGACCTCGTCGTGAGCCTCGCCGTCGGCGTGCGCGAGGCGCTGCGCCTGGAGAGCGTGACGATCGAGCGGTCCGCACCCGGCCCGACGGCGTCCGCCAGCCCCGCGGGCCCGGCGCCCTGGGCGGGCCCCGACGGCCACCCGTCCGGCGACGCCGTCACGCTCCCCGTGGAGCACGGCGGGCGGGCGCTCGGCAGGGTCCACGTCGTCGCGCGGGCCGGCGAGCGGCTCGACGCCCGGACGCGCGACGCGCTCGAGCAGCTCCTGCCCGTGCTCGGCGCCGGTCTCGCACTCGCGCGGGGCGCGCGCGAGCTCGAGGAGGCGCGCGACGCCACGACCCGCGCGCGCCTCGCCGAGCGGCGCGTGATCCGCCGGGAGCTGCACGACGGCGTCGGGCCGTGGCTCGTGGGCCTGCGCCTGGGGCTCCAGGGCGCGCGGAACACGCTGCGGACCGACCCCGAGGCCGCGGCCGCGGTGCTGGACGCCCTGGGGGTGGAGGTGGCGCAGCGCGTCGAGGACGTGCGCGCGCTGTCCCGCAGCCTCCTGCCGCCGTCTCTCGACGAGCACGGTCTCGAGGTCGCGCTCGGCGAGCTCGCGGGGCGGCAGGCGCTCGGCGGGTTCGTCGTGGACGTGCGCTGCGACCCGTGCGGGGGCCTCGACCCGCGCGTCGCCGCGGCCGCGTACGCGATCGCGAGCGAGAGCGTCGTCAACGCCGCCCGGCACTCCGGGGCGCCGGAGTGCCGCCTGACGGTCCGGCTCGGGGACGGCGCGCTCGTCGTCACGTGCGAGGACGACGGCCGGGGCGTCGCGCCGGACGCGGTGGCCGGCGTCGGCTCCCGGTCGCTGCGCGAGCGGGCCGACGAGCTCGGCGGCCGGCTCGAGGTCGCCGCGGTGCGGCCCGACGGCGAGCGCCCGGGCACGCGCGTGCGCGCCACGCTCCCGCTGGTCCCGGCCGGGGCGCTCGCGCGCGGGGCGGCGTCGTGATCCGGGTCGCGGTCGTCGACGACCACCCGGTGTTCCGGCTCGGCATGGCCGCCCTGCTCGACTCGTTCGACGGCGTGCGCGTCGTCGGGAGCGCGGCGTCGGCCACGGAGGCGCGCGCATTGCTCGGCCTCGGCCCCGGCGAGGATGCGAGCACTGGGGCGCGGGCCGACGTCGTGCTCCTGGACCTCGACCTCGGCGACGGGTCGGGCGTGGACGTGACGCGCGACCTCGTGCGTGCGGACCCGGCCGCGCGCGTGCTCGTCGTGACGATGCACGAGGACGAGGACGCCGTCGTCGCGGCCGTGCGCGCGGGGGCGCGCGGGTTCCTCGTGAAGTCCGCGAGCCCCGCGGAGGTCGAGCGCGCCGTCCGCGCGGTGGCCGACGGCGCGATGATCCTCTCCCCGTCCGTCGCCGACCGGGCGATGGCGTACGTCGTGGGCGGGCGCTCCGCCGTGCGCGCGCCGTTCCCCCAGCTCACCGACCGCGAGCGCGAGGTGCTCGACCTCGTCGCGGCCGGTCTCGACAACGCGTCGATCTCCCGGCGGCTCGTGCTGAGCCCCAAGACGGTGCGCAACCACGTCGCGAACGTGCTCGCCAAGCTCGCCGTCCGCGACCGCGCCGCCGCGATCGTGCGGGCGCGCGAGGAAGGGCTGGGCGGCGGCTGACGCGTCAGGCGTCGTCGTCCTGGATGACCGACAGCACGTTCCCCGCCGGGTCGGTGAACCACGCGATGAGCGGGCCGCCCCCGCGGAAGACGAAGTCGTCGTCCGTCTCGACGGGCGTGCCCGCGTAGCGCTCGAACGCCACGCCGCGCTCGCGGAGCGCGGCGACCGTGCCCGGCACGTCGGCGACCGGGAAGTTCAGCACCGTGAACGACGCCGGGGCGTGTGCCTCGCCCTTCGGGTAGACGAGCACGCGCGCACCGCCGCCGATCTCGAGCCAGAGCATGTCGTCCCCGCTGACGGTGAGGCCGAGGTCGTCCGCGTAGAACCGCCGCGCCGCGTCGACGTCGTCGACCGAGAACCCGCTGAACGCCGTGTCGAGCATGTCTCCTCCTGAGGTCGCGCGGGCGGGCGCCCGCTCTCCTCAGGGTCGACCGGCCGCAGGCCACCGGCTCATCGATCGCGGGGCATCAGGCCTCGCGGCGGAGGTGCAGCAGCAGGAACGGGCGGCCCTGGTCGTCCGTCTCCGACCGACCGGTCACCTCGAACCCGAGCGCCCGGTAGAAGGCCCGCGCGCCCGGGTTCTGCTCCGTTGACGTCGAGCTCGACGACCGGGTGACCGCGCCCGACCGCGTCGAGCAGCGCGCGGCCGATCCCGCGCCCGTGCAGCGCGGGGTCCACGAACAGCATCTCGACCCGGTGCCCGACACGCTCCCGCACAGGAGGGGCACCCGCACTTGGCGACTGCATCGAGACCTGTCAATATAGAAGCATGTCGATACGATCCACGCGGCCCTGGGTCGTCGCCACCGACGGGCCGGACCTCCCGTGAGCACGCCCAGCACCGCACCGGGTCCACGACTGTCGGCGCTCGACCGGTGGCTGCCGCTGTGGATCGGGCTCGCGATGGTCGCCGGGCTCGTCCTGGGCCGGTTCGTCCCTGCCCTGTCCGACGTGCTCGCCGCGCTGGAGGTCGGCGGGATCTCCGTGCCGATCGCCCTCGGCCTGCTCGTGATGATGTACCCGGTGCTGGCCAAGGTCCGCTACGACCGGGTGGGTGCGGTCACCGGCGACACGCGGCTCCTGGCATCCTCGCTGGTCCTGAACTGGCTGGTCGGGCCTGCGCTGATGTTCGCCCTGGCGTGGTCCTTCCTGCCGGACCTGCCCGAGTACCGCACCGGGCTGATCGTCGTCGGCCTGGCCCGGTGCATCGCCATGGTCGTGATCTGGAACGACCTGGCGTGCGGGGACCGGGAGGCCGCGGCGGTGCTCGTCGCCATCAACTCCGTGTTCCAGGTCGTCGCCTTCTCGTTGCTCGGCTACTTCTACCTCACGGTGCTGCCCGCGTGGCTGGGCCTGGACACCCAGGGCCTGGACGTGTCGGTGGGGCAGATCGCGCTCAACGTGCTCGTGTTCCTCGGCGTCCCGCTGGTCGCCGGGTTCGCCTCGCGCCTGGTCGGGGAACGCGCCCGGGGCCGCGCCTGGTACGAGGACCGGTTCCTGCCGGCGATCGGAGCCTGGGCGTTGTACGGGCTGCTGTTCACGGTCGTGCTGCTGTTCGCCCTCCAGGGCGAGGCCGTCACCTCCCACCCGCTCGACGTCGCCCGCATCGCCCTGCCGCTCCTGGTGTACTTCGCGGCCATGTGGGGCATCGGCATCGTCGCCGGCAAGACGCTCGCGCTCGGCTACGCGCGCTCCACGACGCTCGCGTTCACCGCGGCGGGCAACAACTTCGAGCTCGCGATCGCCGTCGCCATCGCCACGTTCGATGCGACCTCCGGCCAGGCCCTGGCCGGGGTCGTCGGTCCGCTCATCGAGGTCCCCGTCCTAGTCGGTCTCGTCTACGTCTCCTTGTGGCTCGCACGCCGCTGGTTCGCCATCGACCCCTACGCCGACCCGACCCGAGCACGAGAGCTGGAAGAGGTGAGGTCATGACCACCGCTCCCCTGCGGATGACCGTCACGGACGCCGACTGCACGCCGCAGGTCGAGGCGCACGCGATCGGGACCGAGGTCGCGGGCGCCGTCGCCACGACGCTCAAGGCCCTCGCCGAGCCGCTGCGGCTGCGCATGCTCTCCTTCATCGCGACCTCCACGGCCGGTGAGGCGTGCGTGTGCGACCTCGCCTCCCTCACGGACGTCTCGCAGCCGACCGTCTCGCACCACCTGAAGGTGCTGCGCGACGTCGGGGTGCTGACGTCCGAGCGACGCGGCACCTGGGTCTGGTACCGCGTCGCGCCGGGGTACACGACCGCGGTCACGACGCTGCTGGACTCCTTCGCCCCGGCGGCGCTCGGCGCCAGGCACGGCGCGACCGTCCTCGCCGGGCTCGACGCCGTCGACGCCGCCCTCGACCACCTGGCCGAGGACCTGGCCGGGACCTTCGCCGACGTGCGGTTCGACGTCGTGCAGCGCGTGGTCCGCGAGTCGTACACCGACCTGGCCCGCTCGGCGAAGGTCTCGGCCCACCTGGTGCCGCTCACGGAACGGTTCGCCCGGCAGCGGCTGAGCGACCTGACCCGCCCCGCGGACGCGCGACCGCAGGTGCTGTTCGTCTGCGTCGCCAACGCCGGACGCTCCCAGCTCGCCGCCGCCCTGCTGCGCCGCTACGCCGGCGACCGGGTCGTCGTCCGGTCCGCGGGGTCGGCGCCCGCGTCCGACATACACGAGGGCGTGCGCGAGAGCCTGACCGCGCTCGACATCACCGCCGACGACGCGTTCCCCAAGCCGTTGACCGACGACGCCGTCCGCGCTGCGGACGTCGTCGTCACGATGGGCTGCGGAGACGTGTGCCCGGTCTTGCCCGGCACGCGGTACGAGGACTGGCTCGTGGGCGACCCGGCCCTGGCCTCCCCGGCCGGGGTCGCCGCGATCCGCGACGAGCTCGACACTCGCGTGCGCGCCCTGCTCGCCGACCTCCTGCCCGACCTCGACCTGCCCCCAGCCTGACCCCGGGAGACATCACCATGACCGAGAACGCCACCGCGAAGCCGTCCGCCCTGTTCGTCTGCGTGCACAACGCCGGCCGGTCCCAGATGGCCGCCGGGTACCTGCGCGCCCTGTCCGGCGGGGCCGTGGAGGTCCGCTCTGCCGGGTCCGCCCCGGCCGACCAGATCAACCCCGTCGCCGTCGAGGCCATGCTCGAGGAGGGCATCGACCTCCGCGCCGAGCAGCCCAAGGTCCTGACCACCGAGGCGGTGCAGGCGTCCGATGTCGTGATCACCATGGGCTGCGGGGACGCCTGCCCGATCTTCCCGGGCAAGCGGTACGAGGACTGGGCCCTGGAAGACCCAGCCGGACAGGGCATCGAGTCCGTGCGCCCGATCCGCGACGAGATCCGCACCCGCGTACTGACGCTCCTCGACGAGCTCGGCGTCGCCCCGGTCGCTCTCCCGCGCGGCTGAGGAGCCGGCCGCGCGCCGGTCCCACCCGGACCCGACGCGCGGCCGGGCGCTCAGCCGTGGTCCGCGTCGCCCGAGCGGCCGTGCACGACGCCGGTCGCGAACCCGACCCCGGCCGGTGCCCCGACCCCGAGGGTGACCGGCTGCGGCGCCGCCGGCGCGGTGCCGCAGCACGACCCGCTCGCCCCCGCGCCGTCCGCCTCCAGAGCGAGGTCGGTCGAGCAGACCCCGGTCGCGGGAAGGGCCAGCTCGACCGCGTCGGCCGCAGCCCGGTCCCCTGCCAGCGCCGCCGCGATCGAGCGCACCTGCTCGTAGCCCGTGGCGAGCAGGAACGTCGGCGCACGCCCGTAGGACTTCATGCCTGCGAGGTAGAACCCGTCGTCCGGGTGGGACAGCACCTGCTCGCCGTGCGGCGGCACGGTGCCGCAGGAGTGCTGGTTCGGGTCGATGAGCGGAGCGAGCGCCGCAGGTGCCTCCACGACCGGGTCCAGGTCGAGGCGCACCTCGCGCAGCATGTCCAGGTCCGGCCGGAAGCCGGTCGCGTCGACGATCTGGTGCACCTCGAGGCTCAGCGCCCCGTCGCGCACGGTCCCCAGCACCTGGACGGTTCCGGCACCGGGGACGAGGCGTTCGATCGAGACGCGCGTGAGCAGCGTCAGCCGCCCAGCCTCCACGGCGGCCCGCAGGCGCGTGCCGAGCATGCCTCGCGCGGGGAGCGCGTCGTCGGCTCCACCGCCGAAGAGGCGACGCGCGGAACCACCGCGGATCGCCCACGTGATCGTGGTGCCCGGCTCGGACTCGGAGAGCTCGACGAGGTTCAGGAGCGTGTTCGCCGCGGAGTGGCCCATCCCGACGACGAGGGTGTCCCTGCCCGCGAACCGGTCGCGCCGGGTGCCGAGCACGTCCGGGAGAGGTCCGGTGACGAACGCCGCCGACTCCTGCTCGCCAACGGCCGGAAGACCCGAGACCCCCAGCGGGTTCGACGTCGAGAACGTCCCCGACGCGTCGATCACCGCGCGGGCCAGCACGTCGGTCACCGTGCCGCCGGCGTCCACCGTCCGCACCCGGTACCCGCGCCGCTCCCGGCCGAGGGAGCGTGTCTTGTCCGCACCGTCGCGGGCGACCGACACCACTCGCGTGCCGGTACGCAGTCGGGGCGCGATCTGCGGCGTCGCGGCCAGCGGAGCCAGGTAGCGCCCCACGAGCTCCCCGCCGGTGGGCAGCGCGTCCGGATCCGGCTCCACCCACCCCGTCGCCTCCAGCAGGCGCCGCGCGGCGGCGTCGACGTCGTAGCGCCACGGCGAGAACAACCGCACGTGCCCCCACGACGCCACGGCCGCACCCGGCCCGTCGCCCGCCTCGAGCACGATCGTCTCCAGCCCGCGCTCCAGCAGGTGCGCCGCCGCGGCCAGACCCACCGGACCTGCACCGATCACCACGACCGGGAGCTCGTCCCGCCCCACCTCGACCATGAGCACTCCTCGTATTGAAGGTTATCGATGCGAGCATCGTGGACCACCCATCGATGAGTGTCAATGTGTGACAGGATGGCCGCATGACGACGGCCACACTGCCCCCGGCGCCCCCGCGCGGCGCACCCGGCTGCTGCGGCCCGGCCGCCACCGGGGCGGCAGACCCCGATGCCGCGCGCGAGCTCGCGCGCACCTTCAAGGCCCTGGCGGACCCGACGCGGGTCCAGCTCCTCGCGATCGTCGCCGCCCAGGAGGGGCACGAGGCGTGCGTGTGCGACCTCACCGGGCCGGTCGGCCTCTCCCAGCCGACCGTCAGCCACCACCTCAAGATCCTGGTCGACGCCGGTCTGCTGACCCGCGAGCAGCGCGGCCGCTGGGCGTACTACTCGCTCGTCCCGGGCGCCCTCGCCCGCGTCGCGGAGTCGCTCACGGAGATCGCGGGGCGCTGAGCGCCGCTTCGCCGCGCGCTCCCTCCTCCTGTCCCTACGCTCGCCCCTGTCGGTGGCGCCGTCCGCACCGACCGGCCGTCGGCGACGGTCGTCCGACGACGAGCGAGGCACCCTGCTCGTCGTCTCCTGCGGACCGTGCGCTGGCGGCGCGAGGTGTGTTCGGGCCGCAGCCGGCCGAGGGCTGACACCGGCTCGTCAGGACCGTCGGCCGCGCAGCGCGATCGCAGGGCCGGAGAAGAGCGCGATGCCCAGCACGAACCCGACGTCGTACCAGGTCCCGTTGTTGTCGACCTCGTAGATGCTCACCGTGTCCGTGAAGAGGGACACGATGAACGTCACCGGCAGGATCGCGCCCTGCCACAGGCCCCACCAGAACCCGTAGCCCCCGGGGTTCGCGGCGACGTTCGGCCCGGCCGCGCACGCCCCCAGGAGCAGGAGCACCGCGAGGGCGACGGCCGTGCCGGCTGCTCGTCGTGTCGTCGTGGACATGTCGCTCACCTCCGGGCACCAGTGAACCGCTCGCGCCGCCCGACGGCCAGGCCGGCCCGCGCGACGCCCCGGGGAGACCGGTGTCGGGGCCGTGCGGCAGGATGACCGCATGACGCAGAGCACGGACGAGGGCGCCCCCGCGCGCAGCGAAGCCACCCCCGGCGGCGAGCTCATGCTGCTCGACACCGCGAGCCTGTACTTCCGGGCGTTCTTCGGGGTGCCGGACTCGATCAAGGCGCCGGACGGCACGCCCGTCAACGCGGTGCGCGGCCTGCTCGACATGGTCGCGACGCTCGTCACGGACCGTCGTCCGACGCGCCTCGTCGCGTGCTGGGACGTGGACTGGCGGCCGTCCTTCCGGGTCGAGGCGATCCCCTCGTACAAGGCGCACCGCGTCGCGGAGGTCGTCCCGGGCACGACGGGCGTCGAGGAGGTCCCGGAGAAGCTCGTCGCGCAGGTCCCGGTCATCGTCGACGTGCTCGCGGCGCTGGGCATCGCGCGCGTCGGGGCGGCGGGCTACGAGGCGGACGACGTCATCGGCACCCTCACCGCGCGCGAGGTCGCGCGCCGTGCGGCGGCGGGCGCGACGCCGGACCCGTCGGGCCGGGCGGCGGTCGAGGTCGTCACGGGCGACCGCGACCTGTTCCAGCTCGTCGACGACGCCGCGGGCGTGCGCGTGCTCTACCCGACGAAGGGCGTGAAGAACCTCGACGTCGTCGACCAGGCGCGCCTGCGCGAGCGGTACGGCGTCGCGACGGGGGCGGCCTACGCGGACATGGCGGTGCTGCGCGGCGACCCGAGCGACGGCCTGCCGGGCGTCCCGGGCATCGGCGAGAAGACGGCGGTCGCCCTCCTCGGGAGGTACGGCGACCTCGCGGGCGTGCTCGCGGCGCGCGACGCGGGCGACCCGGGTCTGACGGCGACCCAGCGGCGCCGGCTGACCGAGGCGGCCCCGTACCTGGAGGTCGCCCCGCTCGTCGTGCGCGTCGCGCCCGACGCCCCGCTGGGCGACGTCGACGACGCGCTGCCCACCGCCCCGGCCGACCCGGACGCGCTCGCCGAGCTCGGCGAGCGCTGGGGTCTGGGGTCGTCCGTGCAGCGCCTCCTGGACGCGCTGCGCGGCTGAGCGGCCGCCGCCCGTCCGGAGGGCAGACTGGGTCCGCCGCCGCGGACCGCCGGCGGCCCGTCCGACCCCGCCGGGAGGCGACCCGTGGCTCTCGTCCGCTGCAGCTTCTACTCCGACGTGCTCGAGGTGAGCACGTCGATGACCGTCGTGCTCCCCCAGGCCACGACGACCCAGATCGGCATGGCCGGGTCGGCGAGCGCCCGCGCCGAGGGCGCCCCGGTGCTCTACCTGCTCCACGGCATGAGCGACGACGAGACGATCTGGACGCGCCGGACGTCGATCGAGCGGTACGTCGCCGACCGCGGGCTGGCCGTCGTCATGCCGCGCGTGGAGCGCAGCTTCTACGCCGACGAGGTGCACGGGCACCGCTACTGGACGTTCCTGTCCGAGGAGCTGCCGAGCCTCGTCGACCAGTTCTTCCGCGTGTCGACGCGCCGCGAGGACACGTTCGTCGCGGGGCTGTCGATGGGCGGGTACGGCGCGTTCCGCTGGGCGCTGCGGCACCCCGAGCGGTTCGCGGCGGCGGCGAGCCTGTCCGGGGTGCTCGACCTCGCCGACGAGTCGTACCGCGAGCGGCGCCTGCCGGACATCGAGCGCGTGTTCGGCGACCGCGAGATCGCGGGCTCGGACGACGACCTGCTCGCCCTGCTGCGGCGCGCCGCGGCCGAGGGTCGCACGGCCGATCTCCCCGCGCTGTTCCTCGCGTGCGGGACGGAGGACTTCCTCGTCGACGGCAACCGGGCGTTCGAGCGGGTGGCCGATGAGTCCGGCGTGGCGCTGCGGTCGGAGTTCTCGCCCGGGACGCACGAGTGGGGCTTCTGGGACCGCACCATCCAGCACGTCCTCGACTGGCTGCCGCTGGCCGGGACGCCACGAACCTGAGGCGGCGCCCTCCCTACCCCTCGGGCATGTCACAGACCGTGCCCGCGCGTCGTCGTCCAGGTGACCTGACCGCACCTCCGGCCGTGCAGCGCGCACACCGACGAAGGGGACCAGCACCATGACCGCCTCCACCACGCTCTCGCCCACCGACGTCGCCGCGCTGCGGGACCGCGTCACGGGTCGCGTCCTCGCGCGGGGCGACCTGCCCGACGGCGGCCCGACCGCCGCGGAGGCCGTCGCCGCGCACAGCACGCTCGTCGCGCACGACCCCGACGTCGCGGTGCTCGCGGAGACGGAGGCCGACGTCGTGGAGGCCGTGCGGTTCGCGGCCCACCACGGGCTGCGCGTACGGTCGCACGCGACGGGCCACGGCGAGTCGTCGCCGATCACGGACGGAGTCGTCCTCGGGACGAGCGGCCTCGCGGGCGTCGAGGTCGACCCGGCGTCGCGCGTCGCGCGCATCGGTGCCGGGACGCGCTGGAACGCGGTCGTCGACGCGGCCGCGGAGCACGGGCTCGCGCCCGTCACGGGCTCGTCGACGTCCGTCGGGGTCGTCGGGTACACGCTCGGCGGTGGGTACGGGCCCCTGACGCGCAGCCACGGCCTGACGTCGGACCGGGTGCGCGGGTTCCGGGTCGTGCTCGCCGACGGGTCGGTCGTCGAGGCGGGCCCGGACACGGAGCCGGACCTGTTCTGGGCGCTGCGCGGCGGCAAGGGCGGGCTCGGCGTCGTGACGCGGCTCGACCTCGAGCTCGTGCCGCTGCGCACGCTGTACGCGGGGTCGCTCACGTTCGACGCCCCGCACGTCGAGGACGTCCTGCGCGGCTGGGCGGCGTGGACCGCGACCGCGCCCGACGACGTCACGACCTCGGTCGCGGTGCTCGCCCTCCCGGACCTGCCGTTCGTCCCGGAGCACCTGCGCGGCCGCACGGTGCTCGCCCTGCGCTTCGCCTACCCGGGCGACCCCGCGGAGGGCGAGCGCCTCGCCGCGCCGCTGCGGGCGCTCGCGCCCGCCCTCGCCGACACGGTGGGCGAGCTGCCCGTGACGGCCGTCGCGACGATCCACGCGGACCCGGAGGACGCCGGGCCGTCGTGGGTCTACGGCGCGGGCCTGCGGGAGGTGGACGAGGAGTTCCTCGACCGGTTCCTCGCCGAGCTCGGGCCGGGCAGCGGGTCGCCGTTCGTCGCGGCCGAGCTGCGGCACGTCGGCGGCGCCGGGGCGCGCGACGTCGAGGGCGGGTCCGCCGCGGGCGGCCGCACCGCCGGGTTCCTGCTGAGCCTCGTGGGCGTCAACCCGCCGCGGCTGCCGGACATGGTCGCCGCCGCGGCCTCGTTCGCGCAGTGGTCGCAGCCGTGGGCCGCGACGGAGACGAACATCAACTTCCTGCCCGGGCCCTGGACGGACGACGCGCTCGCCCGGGCCTGGTCGCCCGAGACCGCGGCACGCCTCGCGTCGGTGCGCGCGGCGTACGACCCGACGGGCCTGTTCGCCTGGCGCGTGTGACCCGGTCCGCCCCCGGTCCCCCGGGGGCGGGCCGTTCCGTCACACGGCGAACAGGGCGGTGAGCCGCGGGAGGCGGCGCGCGTTCTCCTCGTCGTCGTCGAAGTCCCACGGCTCGCCGGCGGGCTCGCTGCGTGCCCGCACCGACGACGTCCGCTCGCGCGCCGCGTAGTACGCCTCGTCGTCCTCGCCGGTCGCGCGGGACCACGCGTCCCCCACGAGCGAGTCCAGCGACTCGAACCCGAACCAGGGCGACCCGCCGTCGGCCATCGCGGCGACGACGGGGTGGTCGGCGAGCGAGTCCGGGTCGGCCAGGGTGCGCTCGAGCACCGCCCGGCCGGCGAGGACGAGCCCGTCGCGGAAGTCCATGAACCCGTCGTCGCTGCACCCGCCCTCGACGAGGTAGGCCGCACCCCACACCGGCCAGGCGTAGGCGTCGTTCGCCACGTCCCCTGCCACGTCGACGAACGCCAGCATCTCGTCCGCGGTGAGGCGCTCGACGAGGAGGTCGGTGAGGGCGCCGGGCAGCGGGTCTTCCTCGGCACCGCGGTCGTCGGCACCCGCGCCCGCCCGCTCGCGTGCCGTCTCGACGATGCCCCAGAAGGTCTCTCGGTCCATGGCGCGGACGGTACGGCGAGGCACCCACAGCCGACCAGGCACCCGCTCCTCCTCACCCGGCGAGGCGGTAGACCTGCTCGACGACGTCCGCACCCACGCCCGCGGCGTACGAGGTCTCGCTCCCCACTTCGACGAACCCCGCACGGGCCAGCACCCGCGCGGAGCCCGGGTTGTGCGCCGCGACGCGCGCCACGAGCGGACGCTCGCGCTCGACGGCGAGGAACGCCGCGAGCGCGGCCGACGCGATCCCCTGCCCCCAGCGCGCGGGGTCGACCCAGTAGGTCACCTCGCGCTCGCCGTCCATCGTGAAGCTCCCGATCGTGGCGACGAGCTCGCCGTCGTGCTCGACGGCGAGGACCGTGCACGTCGGGTCGCTGCGGATCCGCGCGTAGTGCCGGTCGAACGCCTCGCGGTCGGCGGGATCAGGGCGCGTGAAGGCCGCCAGCGCGACGGCGGCGGGGTCGCGCTCCCAGGCGTAGACGCGGTCCAGGTCCCGGTCCGCGAGCTCCCGGAGGCTGACATCCATGCGCGCGACAGTAGCCTCGGCGACCGACACCGCCCGACCGACCGACCGGACGCGGCGCCACCCGGCGCCGCACGACCCGACCCGGCGCGACCCGGGCACGGGCCGGCGTCGCGCGGGCGGGGTCCGCTCACCGGCCCGGGGCGATCCCGAGGTGCGTGTGCCGCGCGAGGATCGCGTGTGCGTCGGTGCCCCGCGGCAGGACGCCGTAGCCGTGGCCGCGGTCCTCGCCGAGCCGCGCGGCGACGAACGCGTCGGCCGTGCCCGACGGCGCGTGCCGCACCACGAGCGACGCCTGGAGCGCGAGGGCGAGCGACTCCACGACGCGACGGGCCTGCGCCTGCTTCGCCCCGGCGTCGGCCCCCGCGACCTCCGCGAGCAGACGGCGCGTGCGCGCGACGTGCGCGTCGAGGACGGGGTGCGCGCCCGCCGTCGTGGCGAGCTCCGCCTCGAACGCCGCGACGGACGCGGGCTCGCGGCCCATGGCGCGGAGCACGTCGAGCGCGATGACGTTGCCCGACCCCTCCCAGATCGCCATGACCGGCTGCTCGCGGTAGCGGCGCGCGAGCGGGAACGCCTCCGTGTAGCCGTTGCCGCCCAGGCACTCCATCGCCTCGTACGCGTGGTGCGGCCCGCGCTTGCACACCCAGTACTTGCTCACGGCCGTCGCGAGGCGGCGGAACGCGCGGTCGTGCTCGGACTCGCCGTCGTGCGCGGCGGCGAGGCGCACCGACGTGAGCGTCGCGGCCTCGGACTCGAGCGCGAGGTCGGCGAGCACCGCGGTCATCGCGGGCTGGTCCACGAGCGCCGCGCCGAACGCGGTGCGGTGCCGCGCGTGCCACAGCGCCTCGGTGACCGCCTGGCGCATGCCCGCGGCCGAGCCGTGCACGCAGTCGAGCCGCGTGCGCGACACCATCTCGATGATCGTCCGCACGCCGCGGCCCGGCTCCCCGACGAGGAACCCGACGGTGCCGTCGAGCTCGATCTCCGACGACGCGTTCGACCGGTTGCCCAGCTTCTCCTTGAGACGCTGGATGCGGAACACGTTGCGCGTGCCGTCGTCCAGCACGCGCGGCACGAGGAAGCACGACGGCGCCCCCTCGCCCGGTGCGCCCGGCACCTGCGCGAGCACGAGGAACGCGTCGGACATCGGCGCCGAGCAGAACCACTTGTGCCCGGTCAGCAGGTAGGCGCCGTCCACCCCGGCGGGCACGGCCGTCGTCGCGTTCGCGCGCACGTCCGAGCCGCCCTGCTTCTCCGTCATCGCCATCCCGACGAGCACGCCGGGCTTGCTGCCCGGGGCCGCGAGGGCGCCGTCGTACCCGCGGGAGAGCAGGCGCGGCTCCCACGCCGCGGCGAGCGACGGCGCGTGCCGCAGCGAGGGCACGGCCGCGTGCGTCATGGAGACCGGGCACGCGTGGCCCGGCTCGACCTGCGCGAACAGCGAGAACACTGCGCCCCGCACCACGTTCGCGCCCGGCCCTGGCTCCGCCCACGCGCTCGTGTGCGCGCCGTGCGCGACGGCCGCCCCGATCACCTCGTGGTACGCCGGGTGGTACTCCACCTCGTCGATGCGGTGGCCCCGGCGGTCGTGCGTGCGCAGCACGGGCTCGTGGACGTTCGCGAGCTCGGCCGCGCGCTGGAAGTCCCCCGTCCCGACGAGCGCGCCGACCTCGACGAGCCGGTCCTCGCCCCACGCCCCGCCGTACGCGTGCACCGCCTCGCGCAGCACGGGGTGGTCGAGGTACTCGTTGACCCCCTCGCGCTCCGGCGGCTGGTTGGTCACGCGGTGGGTCGTGCGGGGTACCGGGTGCGCGACGGCGGTCGCGGCGTCGGTGACGCCTGCGGTCCCGGTGGTGCCGGCGGTCCAGGTGGGGGTGTCGCTGCGGGTGTCGGTCGGGGTCACGGTGTCCTCCTGCGGCTCTGCGGGTGGCTCGGGGTCGGTGCGGCGGTGCTCGGGTGCGGCCCGGACGGGCGGGTCGGGCGGGTGGTTCGGGTGCGTGGTCCGGGCGGGATGGTCAGGCGGGGGCAGGCGCCACCGCCCGCGCGCCGACGGCACCCAGGCAGAAGCGCTGGATCGTGGCGACGACGGCGTCCCGCTCGCCGGGGGTCGGCGCCGGGCCCGTGGACCCGCCGTCGCGGACCGCGGCGAGCGGCGACAGCGGGCCGGTGAGCGACTCGCCGACCGCCCCGACGAGCGCGGTCGCGACGACCGCGACGTCCTGGTCGGGGATCTCGCCCGCCGCGACGCCGTCGCGCACGACGTCCGCGAACGTCGTCGCGTACGCGCGGCGGTACTCGAGGCGCGCGGCGTCGACGGCCGGGTCGACGGGCTCGAGCAGGAGCGCCCACGCGAGCGTCGGGCCGCGCAGCGCGCGCCGCGCGAACGTGTCGACGGCGCGGCCGAGGCGCTCCGCGGTGCCGCCGCCGGGCGGGTCGTCCGGGCGCGAGGCGGCGGCCGCGCGCACCGCGTCGAGCTCGACGTCGGCCGCCTGGCGGAACACCGCGACGAGCAGGTCGGCTTTCGTCGGGAAGTAGGAGTAGACGCCGCCGGTGCTCACCCCGGCGCGCGCCGCGAGCGCCTGCACGCTCGCGCCGGCGAACCCGTGCTCGGCGACGATCGTCCGCGCTGCGTCGAGCAGGGCGTCGCGCTTGCGCTCGCGGGCGGCGCGCGTCGCCGGGGTCTCGCGGTAGGGCACGGGTCCTCCGTCGTCGTCGGGTGAACCGCCTCGGGGCGGCTTCCACGAAGAATTGAAGCATGCTTCAATTCATCGCGGTACCGGCCGCCGGGCCGGAGGCGTCGAGGACGACGCCGCGCACGACGTCGAGGAGGACGACATGCACCTGGGCAGCATGCTCGAGAGCACGGCACGCAAGGTCCCGACCAAGGAGGCGCTCGTGCTGGGCGAGCGCCGGCTCACGTACGCCGAGCTCGACGCGGCCGCGCGCCGCGCCGCGGCCGTCTTCCGGGACGCCGGCGTGCGCCCCGGCGACCGCGTCACGGTCATGACCTACAACACGCCGGGGTTCGTCGTCGCGGCGTTCGGCCTGTGGCGCGCGGGCGCCGTGCTCGTCCCCGTCAACCACAAGCTCCAGGCGCCCGAGGTCGCGCGGCTCGTCGCCCACAGCGGCGCCGTGCTGGGCGTCGCGGACGCGAGCCTGGCCCCCGTCGCGACCGCCGCCGCGCCCGCGGTGCGCTGGCTGTGGACGGAGGCGGACGCCGTCGGGCAGGACGCGGAGGGGACGCCGGGGCGCGACGACTTCGACGCGCTCGTCGCGGCCGCCGCGCCGTGGGACGGCGTGCCGCCGGACCAGGACACGATCGCCCAGCTGCTCTACACGTCCGGCACGACGGCGGCCCCCAAGGGCTGCGAGCACACCCACCGCGGGCTGAGCTCGGTCGCGGCCTACACGACGGCGGCCGTCGGGCTGCGCGCGGACGACCGCTTCCTGCTCGCGATGCCGATCTGGCACGCCTCGCCGCTCAACAACTGGTTCCTGTCGATGGTGTTCCTCGGCGGGACGACCGTGCTGCTGCGCGAGTACCACCCGATCGAGATGCTGCGGACGGTCGAGGCCGAGCGCACGACCGCGTTCTTCGGCGCGCCCATCGCGTACGTCGCGCCGCTCCAGGTCGCCGCCGCGCAGGGCATCGACCTGTCGACGTTCGACCTGTCGAGCGCACGGCTGTGGCTCGCCGGCGGCGCGCCCGTCGGCGCCGACACCGTGCGGGCGATCCGCGCCGCCTACCCGGGCGAGCTGCACCAGGTCTACGGCATGAGCGAGATGGGGCCGGTCGGCACCGCGCTCGGCCCGGCCGACCAGGAGCGCAAGGCGGGCTCGATCGGGCACGCGGGCATGCCCGGCGTCGACGTGCGGGTCGTGGACCTCGACGGGAACGACGTCGGCCCGGGCGGGACCGGGGAGATCTGGCTGCGGTCGGACACCCGGATGGTCGGCTACCTCGACGACCCGGAGGCGACCGAGGCCGTGCTCGTCGGCGACTGGTACCGCACCGGCGACGTCGTGCGCGTCGACGAGGACGGGTACCTGTTCATCGTCGACCGGCTCAAGGACGTCATCATCACGGGCGGCGAGAACGTCTACTCCCAGGAGGTCGAGGAGGCGCTGCGCGGCTCCCCGGAGGTCGCGGACGTCGCCGTCGTCGGGCGGCCGCACGCCGACTGGGGCGAGACGGTCGTCGCGTTCGTCGTCCCCGCCCCCGGCGCCGAGCCGACGCTCGACTCGCTGCGCGCGTTCCTCGCCGACCGGCTCGCGCGCTACAAGGTGCCGCGCGACGTCGCGCTCGTGACGGAGCTCCCCCGCAACCCCTCCGGCAAGCTCACCAAGCACGTCCTGCGGTCGCGCGTGAGGGAGGGGACGACGGTGGCGTGAGGCCGGGACGCGGCTCCCCCGGGCGCACGGCGCGGGCACGGACGGCAGCGGGGCGGACGGCCTCAGGGGCGCGCGGTCTCAGGGGCGCGCGGTCTCAGGGGCGCGCGGTCTCAGGGGCGCGCGTGCTCGAAGATCACCGTCGTGCTCGTCCCGGCCACCTCGGGGCGCACGCTGAGCGTCCGGGACACCAGGTCGCGCAGCGCGTCCGAGTCGGCGACCGCGACGTGCAGCAGGAAGTCGCGGTCGCCGGTGACGAAGAAGACGCCCTCGACGTCGGGCAGCGTCAGCAGGTAGTCGCGGAACGCCTCCAGGCCCTTGCGCGCCCCGGCCTGGAGGCGGATCGCGATGAGCGCCTCGAGCCCCCGGCCGAGCGCCGCGGGGTCGACGTCGGCCCGGAAGCCTCGGATCACGCCGCGGTCCACGAGGGCCCGGACGCGCGCGTGGCACGTCGAGGCGGCGATGCCGACGCGGGCAGCGACCGCCGCGTTCGTGGCGCGCGCGTCGGTCGCGAGGACGTCGAGGATGCGGCGGTCGACGTCGTCCAGCGCGGACGGTCGAAGATCCTTCGGCACGGTGGGCCTCCCCTGGTCAGCGGGCGAACGTCGCGGCGGCGGCAGCAGCCCGGGACGATGATCCTTCGGCACATCTTGCCGCACGCCGAAGGATCCACCACGCTGTGAGTCGTGCGGCACCATCCCGCCGCACACCAGCCACGCGCCCGCCTCGCCACCCGCGGGGCGGGCGTCGGTCGAAGGAGCCCGGCGTGAGCACGACCTCTCGTCCCCGTCCCCGTTCTCGCGACGCCCGGTCGGCACCCCCCGGCCGCGCCCCTCGCACGGCCGTCGTCGTCGGCGCCGGCATGGTGGGGCTCGCCACCGCGTGGCACCTCCAGGAGCAGGGCGTCGAGGTGACCGTCGTCGACCGCGAGGGCGTCGCCGCGGGCTCCTCGTGGGGCAACGCCGGGTGGCTCACCCCCGGCATGGCGATGCCGCTCGCCGACCCGTCCCTGTGGACGTACGGGCCGCGCGCCCTCCTCGACCCCGCCGCTCCCCTGCACGTCCCGCTGCGGTTCGACCCGCGCCTGTGGACGTTCTTCGCGCGCTTCATGGCGCACGCGACGCAGGCCCGCTGGGACCGCGCGATGGCGGCCCTCACCCCGATCGACCGCGTCGCGCTCGACGCGTTCGACGAGCTCGCCGCGGGCGGCAGCCTCGGCCACGGCGTCGAGGCCGGCACGACCCCCGGCCCGTTCACCGTCGCGTTCGAGCACGTCCGCGAGGCCCGGCCCTTCCTGCGCGAGCTGGAGCACGTCGCCGCCGCCGGGCAGACCGTCCCCGTCCGGCGCGTCGAGGCCGGGGAGCGCGCTCACCAGCTCACCGAGCGCGTCTCCACCGTCTACGCCCTCGAGGGCCAGCGCTTCCTCGAGCCCGGACCGTACGTCCACGCGCTCGCCGACTCCGTGCGCGCCCGCGGCGGCACCATCCTCACCGGCCTCGACGTGCTCGACGTCGAGCCCGGCCGCCTCGGCGCGTGCGTCTTCGCGCGCGCCGTGCACCCCGACGCCGCCCGGCACCCTGCCCTCGTGGGCGCCGGGGCGAGCGACGGGCCCGGGGTGACCGACGGCGTCGGGCCGGACGCCGGGGCGCCGCGCCCGGCTGGCTCCCCCGCCGACCGCGAGGAGGGCGTCGTGCTGCGGGGCGACGCCGTCGTGCTCGCGACCGGGGCATGGCTGCCCTCGCTCGCGGCGCCGCTCGGCGTGCGCACGCGCGTGCAGGCCGGACGCGGCTACTCGTTCACCGTGAAGACCGACGAGCCCGTCGAGACACCGATCTACCTGCCCGCGCGCCGCGTCGCGTGCACGCCCTACCAGGGCCGGTTCCGCATCGCGGGGACCATGGAGTTCCGCGGCCCGGACGAGCCGCTCCAGCCTCGGCGGATCGACGCGATCCTCGCGTCCGTGCGGCACCTGTTCCAGGGCGTCGACCTCGACGACCGGCACGACGAGTGGGTCGGCTCGCGCCCCGTCACGCCCGACGGCCTGCCGCTCGTCGGCGCGACGCGCACGCGCGGCGTCTACGTCGCGGGCGGCCACGGCATGTGGGGCATGGTGCTCGGGCCCGCGACCGGCCGGGCGCTCGCCCACCTCGTGACGACCGGCGAGACCCCCGACGAGATCCGCGCGTTCGACCCGCTGCGCTGAGCCCGGCGGCCGGGCGTCCTCGGACGGCTCCCGGCTCGCGGATCGCGGCCGGCCGAGCCCGGCCGAAAGACCCTGTCGGGCGGGGGCGCCGCGTCCTAGCGTGGTCGGCATGACCGTGCGAGAGGAGCACCGGTCCGCGCTGCGCGCGCTCGACGGCGACCCGGCGGCGGTGCGCGCGCACCTCACCGCGGGATCGGGGCTGCCGGGCCCGCGCGCGAACCTCGAGCTCCTGGGCGCGTTCGCCGACGTCGCGCCCGCCGAGCTCGTGCGCGCCCTGGCCGACGACCCCGACGAGTACCTCCGGTGCTGCGGGACGTGCGGGCTGGGCCGGCTCGTCGTCGAGGCCCCCGCCGACGCGCGCGCGGAGCCGACCGACCGGGTGCGCGCCCGCGCGTCGGACGGGTCGTGGCGCGTCCGTGAGGCCGCCGCGACGGCGCTCCAACGGATCGGCGACGCCGAGCCCGCTACGCTCCGCGCGCTCGTCGCGACGTGGGTCGCCGACCCCGACCCGCTGGTCCGCCGCGCCGCCGTCGCCGGGATCTGCGAGCCGCGCCTCCTGCGGGACCCCGCGACCGCGACCGCCGCCCTGGACGCGTGCGCGGCCGCGACCGCCTCGATCGGCGCGCTCCCCGCCGACGCGCGCCGCGACCCCGACGTGCGCACGCTGCGCCAGGCTCTCGGGTACTGCTGGAGCGTCGCCGTCGTCGGCGACCCGGCCACCGGCGTGCCGCGGTTCGCGGCGCTGCGCGGGTCGTCGGACCCGGACGTGGCGTGGGTCGTGCGCGAGAACGAGAAGAAGGCGCGCCTGCGCCGCGTCCTCGACCGCACGTCCTGACCGGGCGCCGGGAGCCGCCCCGGTCACGGCGTTCCGGGGGCCGCCCGGCGACGGCGGCCCAGAGAGGTCGAGCCCGAGGAGTCTTGCGTCCCTTCGCGCGCGCCGATATGTTTAACCGAAATACTAATAACGACGAGGGAGTCCGATGAGCAGCACGACCGAGCCGACGACGAGGATGGCCGAGCTGGCCGCCACGGACGAGGACCTCCGCAGCCTGCTCTCCGGCGGGTGGCTGCGCTACCGCACGTCGCCCGCGCTGCAGGAGCTGACCCGCGACGCGCACGCGACGTGCGCCCGCATCGGGCGCGTGTACTTCGAGGACGTCGACGAGGCACGCCGCCTCTTCCACCGGCTCGTCCCCGGCGCCGAGGAGGGGATCGACTTCCGCCCGCCGCTGACGATCGACTACGGCGACCGGCTGCTGATCGGCGCGCGGACCTTCATCAACGCCGACTTCATGGTCATCGGCGGCGGCCTCGTCACGATCGGCCCGGACTGCCTCATCGGCCCGCGCTGCTCGATCTACACGCCGAACCACGCCGAGGACGTCGTCCGCCGCCGCGAGGGCTGGGAGCGCCCCGAGCCCGTCACGATCGGGAGCAACGTGTGGATCGGCGGCTCGGTCACCATCACGCCCGGCGTGACGATCGGCGACGACAGCATCATCGGCGCCGGGTCCGTGGTCACGCGGGACATCCCCGCGGGCGTCGTCGCGGTGGGGAACCCGTGCCGACCCGTCCGCGCGATCGCCGCGGACCGCGCGGAAAGCACCGCCCGCTGAGCAGCACGCCCCTACGCTGGCGCGCATGGACCTCGCGCGCTCGATCCCGCTGTTCGTGCTCGCTGCCCTGCTCGAGATCGGCGGGGCGTGGCTCGTGTGGCAGGGGCTGCGCGAGCACCGGGGCTGGCTGTGGATCGGGGCGGGGGTCGTCGCGCTCGGGCTCTACGGCGTCGTCGCGACGCTCCAGCCGGACGCGAATTTCGGGCGCATCCTCGCCGCGTACGGCGGCGTGTTCGTCGCCGGCTCGCTCGCGTGGGGCATGGTCGTGGACGGCTTCCGCCCGGACCGCTGGGACGTGGCCGGCGCGCTGCTGTGCCTCGTCGGCGTCGCCGTCATCATGTACGCCCCGCGCCCCGAGTGACCGAGTCCGCCCGCCCACGCCCCTGCCCATCCCCGGCCGAGCACGACGTTGCCGTCGCTATCCGTCGGACGACGACAGCAACGTCGTGCTCGGCGGAAGGGTGTGGTCGCCGAGGTCGCGCTGTGCCAGGATGCGCGCGTGGCCATCGACGCCCCGACCGGCAGGGGGCCGACGCACGCCGTCGGAGCCGGAGACCTCGACGACACGCTGCCGGAGCTCGAACCCGCGCACGGCCCCTACGCGAGCTGGTCGCGCCGGGTCGTCGCGTCGCTGCTCGACACCGCGATCGCCGCGACGGTGCTGTTCCTCGCCGTCGGGCCGGCCTACGAGGTCGCGTGGATCCCGACGATCAGCTTCGGCGTGAGCACGGAGGCACCGGTGCCCGGCGGGGGCTGGTGGGCGTTCGGCACCGCGGCCGCGTTCCTCGCCCTCCAGGCCTGGACCGGCGCGACGCCCGGCAAGCGGACGGTGGGGATCGTCGTCGTGCACGACGCCACGGGTCGCCCTGCGGGCCTCGTGCGCACGATCCTGCGGAGCGTGGCGCACATCCTCGACGCGCTGCTCTACATCGGCTTCCTCCGCCCCCTGTGGAACGCGGAGCGCCGCACGTTCGCCGACTCGCTGTGCAGCACCGTCGTGCTCCGGCGCGTCCGACCGCCCGTCCCGTTCCTCGGCCCGGGCACCGGTCTCGGCGGCCCGACGCCGTCGCGCGTCGTGACCGGCGCGGCGACGGTCCTCGCGGCGGGCAGCGCCCTCTTCATGCTCGGCCCCGCCACGTCCACCAGCGGGGACGTGTGGACGTCGTCGTGCACGCCGCCCACGACTGCCCCCGCGCCTCTGCTCGTCGACGACGTCCAGGTGTCGAGCTGGTCGACGGCGGGCACCACGACGCGGTGGGGCGTGACCCGTACGACGCCCCTGCCGCCCGCGACCGGCACGGACGCCGGGTTCGACGCGAGGTTCGGCCTGGACCTCCCGGGCCCCACGCTCGCGGCCCCGCTGGACGGCGCGCTCGTCCTGCGCCTCGAGACGTGGCAGGGCGACGAGCTCGCGGAGCTCCGCTCGCCCTTCCACGTGGAGCCGACGCCGGACGGCGGGGTGTCGTGGGAGGCCGTCGCCCCCACACCGCCCGGTTCCGGTCTCGACACCGTCCACGTTCCGGCGGGGACGGTCGCCCTGCTGCCGCAGGGCTGGCGCTGGGAGGCCTCGGTGGTGGTCGACGGCGAGGAAGGTCCGCAGACGGTCGCCACCTGCGGAGCCCGCGGCCCGTCCTGACGCGGGAGTGCCCCCCACCCGCCCAGGCGTCGTCGAGCACGGGGTCGGCGACCGGGATCGGGCTCGGGCGGTCGGGAACCCCGTGCTCGACGGCCGGGTGGGACCGCAACATCGCCGAAACGTCCAGGACGACCGGGGGAAACGTCGCGGTCGCACGATGAGGGGGCGCCAGGCGGCGAGCCCGGCGCACCAGCATCGTCCCGACCCTCCGCCGCCCCGCGCGACGGAGTCCCCGAGGAGGCTCCCGTGCCGGACAACCGCCCGCTCTTCTCCGCACCGTCCGCCCCGACGTCGGCCGGCCCGACGACCACGACGGCGCACCGCGCGGCCGACCACGGCTCCGCGCCCGACCTCAACGTCCACGGCGAGCCGCGCCGACGGGCGAACCCCGGCGACGAGCTCACGGTCGACCCGACCGACCGCCGGCGGCGCGCCCGCGCGGCGCTGCTCGACCTGCGCCGTGACGTCATCCGGAGGAGCTCGACCGGCTGGTGACGAACGGCCGCGCGCGTGGGCGGCGCCGCGTAGGTTGGTCCCCATGCGGATCGGAGCCCACCTCGACCAGTCGGACGTCATCGCGCAGGCAGCGAGCATCGGCGCGGACGTCGCCCAGATCTTCCTCGGCGACCCCCAGTCGTGGAAGGGTCCGGAGTTCACGTTCCCGGGCGGCGCGGAGGCCCTGAAGGACGCCGCCACGGCGGCGGACCTCGAGCTCGTCGTGCACGCGCCGTACGTCATCAACGTCGCGAGCCCCAACAACCGCATCCGCATCCCGAGCCGCAAGCTGCTCCAGCAGATCGTGGACGGCGCGGCGGCGGTCGGCGCGACGGGCGTCGTGGTCCACGGCGGGCACGTCACCGCGAAGGAGGACCCGGCGAAGGGCTTCGACAACTGGCGCAAGGCGATCGACGCCCTCCAGACGGACGTCACCGTCTACATCGAGAACACCGCCGGCGGCGACTTCTCGATGGCCCGCCGCCTCGACCGCATCGAGGGCCTGTGGGCGGCCGTGCAGCAGGCCGACGGCGCCGGGAACGTCGGGTTCTGCCTCGACACGTGCCACGCCTGGGCGGGCGGCATCGACCTCACGACGGCGGTCGACGACGTGCGCGCGATCACCGGCCGCGTCGACCTCGTGCACCTCAACAACAGCCGCGACACCGCGGGCTCCGGCGCGGACCGCCACGCCGGCCTCACGGCCGGGACGATCGACCCGGAGCTCCTGCTCGGGGTCGTGCGCGCCGCGGGCACGTCGGTCGTCTGCGAGACGCACGCCGACGTCCCGGCCGACGTCGCGTGGCTGCGCGAGCAGGTCGGCTGAGCCGTGGGAGACCCGCGCCCGCTGCGGCTCCGCAACGTCACCGTCGATGCGCGCGACCCGCGCGCGCTCGCGGAGTTCTACCGGCGCCTGACCGGCTGGGCGTACACGCCGGGCCACGAGGTCGCCGACCCGGCGGGCGACGACTGGCTCTCGCTCCAGGTCCCGGGCGGCGCGTCCCGCCTCGCGTTCCAGCGCTCCGACGCCGAGGTACGACCCTGGCCCGGCGGGGCGCGCGTGCACGTCGACCTCGACGTCCCCGACCTCGACGCGGCGCACGAGCACGCGCTCGCCTGCGGCGCGCGCCCGCTCACGGGCACGCCGGAGGACGAGGGCCACCCCGACGACCTGTTCCGCGTCTACGCGGACCCGGAGGGCCACCCGTTCTGCCTGAGCTCGCCGCCGCTCGACCACCCGTGAGGGGCCTGCGCAGGGCCGACCCGCGCGAGGCCGGTCCCCGCACGACCAGCCCGCGCGCGTCCCGCCGGCGCACCGGTCAGTAGCCCGACCCGGCGCCGGGGGCCGCGTCCATGATCTCGGTCCCGTCGGGAGCCACGACGTGCCAGACGCCGTTCACCCCCTGGCCCGTGACGTCGCCGGGGCCGGTGTCGGCCGCGTACGTGTAGACCGGGCGGCCGTCGACGGTGACCTGGAGCTCGCCGTCGACCCCGGTGATGGTGCCGACCTCGCCCGTCACGCCGTCGACCTCGGGGTCCGCGCTCGCCGCGTGGACGGCGGGCCACGCGGCGGCGCACTCGCCCTCGCACGCGCTCGTGCCCGAGCCCTTCGTGTCCTTGTCGTAGTAGTAGACGGTCATGCCCTGGCCGTCGACCACGACGGTCCCGAGCGAGGAGTCCGCCGTGCCGAGCGCGACGTCCGACGAGCCGTCGCCCGCCGAGCCGTCGGAGGTCGAGCTCGACGGGCTGGAGCCACCGCCCCCGTACAGGCCGCCTCCCCCGCCGGAGCACCCGGCGAGGGTGGCGGCGAGCAGGGCGGTGACGGCCCACGTGGTGGCGGCCGGGACACCGGTGGTCAGGGTGCGTCGCATGTCGACTCCTCGGAAGGACGGTCGGGGTCGCGAGCACGGCCCCTACTCTCACGACGGCGCGGCGCGCCGCGAGGTTCACCGGCCCGCCCGCGCGTCGGCCCGCACGCCCGTCCGGCGGCCCGTCCGACCGTCGGGCCCACCGCCCGGCCGCGTAGCGTCGACGGGCCCGGGTGAACCGATCGGGGCGCTGCCTCGTCTCCCAGGTGACGGAGTCGCAGAGGATGATCGGAAGGGGCAGACGTGCGCAGGAGGACGAAGGTGCTCGTGGGGGTCGGCGTCGGTGTCGTGGTGCTCGGCGGTGCGGCCGTCGCGTTCGGCCCGGGCCTGTACGCGGACTGGTCCAACCGCGCGGCGGCCGAGGAGCCGACGCTCGACGCGCCGTCGGGCGACGGCGCCGCGCTCGACCCGGCGGACCTGGCCGGTGCGTGGACGGTCGGGGACGGCTCGTACGCGGGGTACCGCGTGCACGAGGTGCTGCAGGGCGAGGACGTCACGGTGACCGGCCGGACCGAGGAGGTCACGGGGTCGTTCACCGTCGCGGACGGCGCGCTCACCGCGGCGACGATCGAGGTCGACATGGCGAGCGTCGCGACCGACGAGCCGCCGCGCGACGCGTACTTCCGGGGCGACGCGCTCGAGGTCGGGACGTACCCGACCGCGACGTTCGAGCTGACCGGTCCCGTGGACCTGCCGACCGGGTCGGGCGACGTCGAGCTCGCGGGCGACCTGACGATCCACGGCGTGACGCAGGCCGTCACGGTCGAGGCGCAGGTCGGCCCGACCACCGACGGCGTCCAGGTCGTCGGGAGCGTGCCGATCACGTTCTCCGACTTCGACGTGGAGGCGCCGAGCCTCGGGTTCGTCACGGTCGACGACGCGGGCAGCGTCGAGTTCGGCCTCGACCTCGTGCGGTCGGCCGGGTCGTGACCGACGGGGAGGTGCCGCGCGTGCGCGCCGACGCCGACGACCTGCTGCGGGCGGTCCACGCCGCGCACGGGCCGGCGCTGGAGCGCTACGTCGCGCGCCTCACCGACGACCCGGCGCAGGCGCAGGACGTGGTGCAGGAGACGTTGCTGCGCGCGTGGCGCCACCCGGAGGTGCTGGAGCGGCCGGAGGGTTCGGTGCGCGCGTGGCTCTTCACGGTGGCGCGCAACCTCGTCGTCGACGAGCTGCGCAGCGCCCACCACCGCCGCGAGCTCGCGAGCGCCGACGTGCCCGACCGCGGCGAGGCCGACGCGACCCAGGCCGTGCTCGACGCGTGGCTCGTCGCGGACGCGCTGGTCTCGCTCTCGCCCGAGCACCGGGCGGTCGTCGTCGACGCCTACTACCACGGGCGCTCCGTGGCCGAGATGGCGTCGGCGCACGGCGTCCCGCCCGGGACGGTGAAGTCCCGCATGCACTACGCGCTCCGCGCGCTGAGGCTCGCGCTGCAGGAGAAGGGAGTCTCGTCATGACCGCTACCCCGGACCCGTACCGCGAGTGGGACGCCGCCTACGTGCTGGGCGCGCTCAGCCCGCGCGACCGGCGCGCGTTCGAGCAGCACCTCGCGACGTGCGTGGCGTGCCGCGAGGCCGTCGCGGAGCTCGCGGGCATGCCGGGCATCCTCGGCATGCTCACGGCCGAGCACGCGGACGCGCTCGTGGACGACGCGCGCACCGACGTCCCGGCCGAGGCGTCCGGCGGGGCGGGGGGCGCCGTCGTGCCCCTCGCGGTGGTGGCCGCGAGCGCCCGGCGCCGCCGCACCCGACGGCGGTCGCTCCTGTCCGTGGCGGCGGTGGGTCTGGTCGTCGCGGGCGCCGCGGGCGGCGCGGCGGTGACGCGGCCCGACGACGTCCCACCCCCCGCGACGTCCGGCACGACCCAGGTCGCGCTCGAGCCGGTCGGCGGCGCGGACGTGCGCGCCGAGCTCACGCTCACGCCGGCCTCGTGGGGCACGCGCCTCGACTGGTCGTGCTCGTACCCGGCCGGGGTCTGGGAGGACGGCGCGACGTACGAGCTCGTGCTCGTGGACGACGACGGCACGCGCTCGGTCGTGGCGACGTGGTCCTCGACGGAGGCGGGGAGCTCGTCGGGCCTGGGCGCGTCGTCGGCGGTGCCCGTGGACGGGATCGCGCGGCTCGAGCTCGGGGTCGTGGGGGTGGACGGCGCGCTCGCGGCCGCCGACGTCTGACCGCGTCCGCGCCGCGAGGGCGGCGCGAATCTCAAGAATTCCTCTGATTGAACTCTCAATCAGATTTCCGGAACGCTGAGCCAGACCTCGCCGACCGCTGCGCCACCCCCGGGGGAACGCTGAGGCGACCGCCCGAGGCTCCTTGTCGACAGCACTCGTCGACCTGGAGCCTCCGGTGAACACCACTGCCCCGCACGCCCCCCGCCACCGCGCCGAGGCGGCCGCCCGTCCCGCGGACGGGGCCGCCGTGCGCGTCGTCGTCGTCATCCCCGCCCACGACGAGGAGCAGGCGCTCCCCGCCACCGTCGCCTCGCTCGCGGCCCAGACGCGCCGCCCCGACCGGGTGCTCGTCGTCTCGGACAACAGCACGGACGCGACCGTCGCGGTCGCCCGCGCCGCCGGCGCGGACGTCATGGAGACCGTGGGCAACACGGCCCGCAAGGCGGGGGCGCTCAACCAGGCGATCGCGACCACGACGGAGGACGTCGTCATGGTCCTCGACGCGGACACCACGATCGCCCCCACCTTCGTCGAGGAAGGGCTCGCCGTGCTCGCCTCGGAGCCCGAGGTCGCCGCGGTCGGCGGCGTGTTCCGCGGTCGGCCGCCGCAGGGCTACCTGCAGCACTGCCAGGCCAACGAGTACACGCGCTACGGCGTGCAGGTGGACCTCACCGGCCGCACGGCCGTGCTCACCGGGACCGCCGCGCTCGTGCGCCGCACCGCGCTCCAGGAGGTCGCCGACGCCCGCGGCTCGGTCCTCCCCGGCGAGCGCGGCGACGTGTACGACCGGCACGCGATCACCGAGGACTCCGAGCTCACCCTCGCGCTGCGCACGCTCGGCCACGAGCTGCGCTCCCCCGTCACCATGAGCTGCACGACCGAGCTCATGCCGACGGCAGGCGATCTGCATCGGCAGCGCGTCCGCTGGTACAAGGGGATGCTCGACAACCTCGCCGAGTACGGCCTCACGCGCACCACGTGGCGCTACGTCGGCCAGCAGGTGATGCTCGCCGTCGGCACGCTCATGATGGCGGCCTACCTGCTCCTCACGGCCGTCACCCTCGTGACGGGGACCTTCACGCTGTCCCCGCTGTGGGCGGCCGTCGGGCTCGTGTTCGCCGCGGAGCGCCTCGTCACCGTCTGGGGCGCCGGGCGGCGCGCGCGGCTGCTGGCCGCGCTCGTGCTGCCGGAGCTCCTCTACGACCTCGCCCTGCAGCGCGCGTTCCTGCACGCCGCAGCGCTGTTCGTCACGCGGCGCCAGACGACGTGGAACCACGTCGCCGCCACCGCCTGACCCTCACCCCCGCCGACCCGCCCCGCCGCGCACGCGACCGGGACGTCCTCGGCATGCCCTCACCCGTCCCGGAAGGACAGCAGCCATGTACAACTCGACCCTCGCCCAGACCGCCCCCGTCCTCGCCGTGACCGGCGTCGCGACCGCGTTCCACGTCGTCGCGGCCTGGACGCTCCTCGTCGCCGGCCTCGCGCTCGTCACGACGGCGCGCGTCCTGCGCCGTCGGGCCGCCGCCCGCCGCGCTGAGCAGGCCTGACCTCAGGGACCGGGGGCGGGCGCGACCGGCACGGCGACCTCCATCACCGGGCCGGGACCGCCCGCCTCCCAGGTCGGCAGGTAGACCTCCCGGTCGTCTCCCGCGGGCGCACCGCCCGCGAGCGCCCGCCCGGACGCCAGGTAGTCGTGCACGAGCACCAGGCGCTCCTGGTCGCGGGCCTCCGCGGCCGTCAGCGCGACGTACGCCTCCTCGTGCGCGTCGTCCGTCGTGAGGGCGAAGCCCGACGGCGGCCGCACGGGCGCGGGGACGGGCACCCGGAGCGTGAGGCGGGCGGCGTACCCCTCGGTCGCGCGCTCGTGGAGCTCGACGTAGGGGTGGCCGGCGAGGGGCACGTCGGCGGCGCGCAGCACGGCGAAGACCGCTCCGGTCGCCTCGGGGAGCACGGACGGCAGCTCGGCGAGCGTCGCGCGGCGCTCCGTCCCGAGCACGAGCCGCTCCGGCACGTGCCGTCGGTGCACCACGACGTCCAGCCGTGGCGCGCCGACGAGCGCGGACCGGACGTACTCCGCCGCCGTCAGCGACGCCGCGAGCGCCGAGCGGCGGTCGCTCCACACGGCGTCGAACGCGGGGACCGGGTCGGGGGCGGCGAGCACGTCGCCCACCTCGGCGAGCGACAGCCCGACGCCCCGCAGGAGCCGGACGAGGCGGGCGCGCTCCACCTGGCCGCCGTCGAGCAGCCGCGGGCCGTCCGCGGAGGTGCGGCGCGCGTCGAGGAGCCCGCGGTCGACGTACATCCGGACGGCCTTCTCGCTCAGCCCCGTCGCGCGCGCCACCTGACCCGTCGTGTACTCGTCCATGCCCGCGACGCTAGGGCCTTCCCCTGGGGCAGCCGCAAGGGGTCGGCTCAGTCGTCGTCGCCGGGCACGTAGGGCCCGCGGCGGAGCTCGAGGTCGATCTGCTCGGCGTCCAGCAGGTCGAGCGCGTGCCGCAGCGCCTGCGAGCTGTACGCGCCGGACGTGCGCGCGTCGAGCAGCGCGACGCGCTGCGCGGCGATCGCCCGGAGCCGCAGCTCCTTGTACTGCGCGAACAGGTCGGCCGACGTCGCGGCGTCGGTGTCGCGGTTCTCCAGCTCGCGCACGACGTCACGGCGCACGCGGGCGACGACGGCACCGTCGTAGGTGGTGCCGTCGGCGCGGCGGAGGTCGGGCGCGTCGATCACGGCCACGGCCGCGCCGTCGAGCTCGGCGCGCACGGCGCCGCGGTCCTCGTCGGCGCGCGTGGAGCCGCCCGAGAGGCCGAGCCGGCGCACGACCCACGGGAGCGTGCCGCCCTGCACGACGAGCGTCCCGGCCGCGACCCCGAAGGCAACGAGCACGAGGAACGAGCGCTGCGGGGTGTCGAGCGGGAGCGTCTGCGCCGCGGCGAGCGTCACGACGCCGCGCATGCCCGCCCACACGAGGAGCGTGCCCTCGCGCCACCCGAGCCGCTCGGCCGTCAGGTAGTCGATGTCGGCCGCACGACGACGCAGCGACGACCGCAGCCGGCCCACCCGCTCCGGGGGCGCCTTGGCGACCATCTCCGCGCCGCGTCGCTCCGGGGTCCCGGGCGCCGGCCTGGCCGGGGGCGGCGTGGCCGGCGTGACGGGCGTGCCGTCGGCCGCGAAGCGCGCGTCGAGCTTCTCCTGCATGCCCGCGATGACGCCGCGCATCGACTCTCCCCGCCGCGCGCGCCGCGCGAGCGACCGCAGGAGCGTCGCGACGTACGCGGAGCGCACGACGAGGATGACGACGGCCGCGAGCGCCGCCACGCCGACCGCGCGCCACAGGCTGCCGTGGGCCTCCTGCACGTCGGTGACGAGCGCGAACAGCTCGAGCCCCATGAGGAGGAAGACGGTGCCCTCGAGCAGGAGCTCGACGGTCCGCCAGTTCGACTCCTCGGCGAGCCGGTGCTGGGGGCGCAGGTACTTGGCGGCGCCGTTGCCGGTGACGAGGCCCGCGGTGACGACGGCGACGAGGCCCGACGCGCCGAGCTCCTCCGACGGCAGGTAGGCGAGGAACGGCACGACGAAGGACACCGCGGTGCTCAGCGCGGGGTTGGCGAGGCGGCGCCGGACGAAGAGGCCGAGGAACCCGACGAGGAACCCGACGAGCACGGCCACGACGACGGCGAACACGAAGTCGCCCGCGACCGACCACAGCGACACGCGGGTGGCGGACTCCCCGGTCGCGACGGCGATCCCGATCCCGGCGATGGCGGAGCGCAGGAGGACGAGGGCGGACGCGTCGTTGAGCAGGCTCTCGCCCTCGAGCAGCGTGACGACGCGGGGTGACGCGCCGAGCCGTTTGACGATGGACGTCGCGACGGCGTCGGTCGGGCTGACGATGGCGCCGAGCGCGAAGCCCGCCGCGAGCGGGATGCCGGGGATGAGCCACGTGAAGAGGTAGCCGAGGAGCGCGGTGCTGAGCAGGACGAGCACGACCGACAGACCGCTGATCGCGGTGAAGTCCCGCCGGAAGTCCATCGTGGGCAGGCCGACGGCCGCCGAGTAGAGCAGCGGCGGCAGGATCCCGGCGAGGATCCACTCGGGCTCGAACTCGATCTCGGGGACGGCGGGCACGAAGCTCACGACGACGCCGACCGCGACGAGCACGAGAGGCGCGGCCACGCCCGCCTTCGGCGCCAAGGCGTTGACCCCGACGATCGCGACGACCGCGAGCGTCCCGACGACGATGAGGGAGAGGATCTGCTCCTCGGTCAGGCTGAACGGGAACTCCATCTGCACCTCCGGCTACCGGCGCCGCGCCCGGGTCGGCGCGCGCGGGACGCCCCCACGCTAGCCGCCGGGGCCGCCTCCGGCGGTGCGCACGCGGCGTTCGAGGCGCCACTCGTTGCCGGAGGTCCCCGCGACCCAGCGGTGCTCGAGCCGGTCGACGCACGCCCGCGCGAGCGCGAGCCCGCGCCCGGACTCGGCCTCGGGGGGCGGCATGGTGCGGTCGAGGTCGACGTCGGCGGCGGGCGCGGTGTCGCGCAGCACGACGACGACGCGTCCCGCCCCGGCGTCGAGCTCGGCCCGGACCTCGACCGTCTCGGGTGCGGGCGAGTGCCGCACGATGTTCGCGGCGATCTCCGTCGTGGCGAGCTCGACGGCGAGCCGGTCGTCGGCGGGCACCCACGGCGCCTGGCCCCAGAGCGCGGCGAACGCGTCCGGGAGGGCGTCGAGCCACGGCGGGGACGCGGTCGCGCTCAGCACGACGAGCGGGGCGTCGTCCGGCGGGGTCACGCGGGGGTCACCCGTCGGCGAACGCGCTCGCCGCGTCGTCGTGCACGCGCAGCACGCGGTCGAGGTTGGTGAGCCGCAGGACCGTCGCCACGGAGGGCGCGGCGTTCGCGAGCCGCAGGTCTCCGCCGGCGGCGCGCGTCGTGCGCAGCCCGCCGACGAGGGCGCCGAGGCCCGAGGAGTCGACGAACTCGAGGCTCCCGAGGTCGACGACGAGCCGGGTCCGGCCCGCCTCGACGAGGTCGGCGACCGCGTCGCGCAGCTGGGGTGCCGTGGTGAGCGTGAGCCGCCCCCGCGGCACGATCACCGCCCCCGTCTCCTCGAGCGGTGTCACGTCGAGCTTCACTGGTCCTCCGTCCGTCGTCCGGTCATCGTCGTCTCCGGCACGGGCTCGCGCGGCGGGCGCGGGCCGGAGTACCGCGCGGCGGGGACGAGCACCCCGAGCACCGCGAGGTCGTACGCCACCCAGGCGAGGGTGACGAGGGTCGCGCCGAGGTCGGCGTCGAACGCGACGAGGCGCACCGTGCCGACGACGGCCGAGACCACGAGCAGCACCATGGCCGTGAGCTGGGGCCAGATGGTGCGCCAGGCCGGCCGGTGCTCGCCGGTCCGCGTCTTGGGCGTCACGACGAACCCGAGCGGGCGGCCGAGGACGACGTTCGCGAACGCCGTCCAGCAGGCCCGGATCCACACCGGGAAGAGCGCGAGCGAGTACTGCTGCCCCCGCCAGGTCCGCACCCCGCGCGCCACGACGAGGAACAAGAGCTGGTTGAGCACGAAGTACGGCACGAAGCGCACGAAGAAGTCCGTCCCGAACGCCTGGACCGGGAGGATGCCGAAGCACAGGTACACCATGGGCGCCGCGAGGTACGCGAGGGCGGCGAAGCCCGCGAGGTAGCTCCACATCGTCGCGAAGTACATGAGCCGCTGCCCCACGCGCAGCCCGCGCAGCGTGAGCGGGTTCTCCCGGAGCATCACCTGCACCGTGCCCTGCGCCCAGCGCAGGCGCTGCTGGAGCATCGTCGGCATGTCCTCGGGCGCCAGCCCGTGGGCCAGCACCTCGTGGTGGTAGACCGACCGCCAGCCGAGCGCGTGCAGCCGCATCGCGGTGGCCATGTCCTCGGTGACGGAGATCGTCGCCATCGGCATGACGGCCTGCGCCTCGTCGCTGCGCCCGACGTCGACCGCGTCCGCGAGGCGGCGCACCGCCTCGACCGCGACGAGGGGCGAGAGGTCGCGCCGCGCGAGCCGGTCGAGCGCCTCCTCGTCGACGACGAGCTGGCCGATCTCCTCGTCGACCTGGAGCGGGCCGCCGGACACGAGCTCGGGCTCCACCGTCGCCAGCTCCGCCCGCAGCGCCTCCACCTGGCCGGCGACGACGCTGCGCGACGCCTCGTCGACGCGGCGCTGGAACCGGTAGGTGACGTCGGCGGCGGGCTCCCCCGCCGCGAGGGCGCGGCGGGCCTCGTCGGCCTCCGCGCGCAGCCGCTCGACGGCGGTCCGTACCGCCGGGTCGGCCGCCTCCGGCGAGCGCGCCGCCCGGGCGAGCACCGAGCCCGCGGTGCGCAGCGCGCGCCGCACGCCGACCGTCACGCCCCGCACGTACCCGACGACGCCCAGCTGCATGAGCGCCTCGCGCCGCAGCACCGCGTTGGAGCCGCAGAAGAACGCGGCGTTCCACCCGTCCTTCCCCTGCTGGATCGGCCCGTAGAAGAGCGGCGCCTGGCTCCCGAGGGGGTCGGCGTCGTCGACGTTGACGAACCACTGCGGGGTCTGGACGATCGCGACGCGCTCGTCGGCGGCGAAGTACCCGACCGTCCGGTCGAGGATCGCCGGGTCGGGCACCTGGTCGGCGTCGAGCACGAGCAGCAGCTCGCCGTCCGTCTGGAACAGCGCGTTGTTGAGGTTGCCGGCCTTCGCGTGCCGCGGCTTGCCCGCCCAGCTCGCGCTGCGCGTGAGGTACCCGACGCCCGCCTCCGCGGCGGCGGCCCGCATGCTCTCGCGCGCGCCGTCGTCGAGGATCCACGTGCGGTGCGGGTACCGGATGGCCCGGGCCGCGCGGGCGGTCGCGAGGACGAGCTCCTCGGGCTCGTCGTACGTCGTGACGAAGACGTCGACCGTGACGCCCTCCGGGGCGGGCGGCGGCTCGCCCCGCTCGCGCAGGCGCCACATCGTCACGCCGAAGAGGGCGGTGTCCACGAGGCTGTACGTCTCGGCCAGCACGAGCGGGACGGCGATCCACCAGTGCGACCACGCCACGGATTCGAGCCACCGCCAGGCGACGTAGTTGACGCCCGTGACCAGCGCCAGCACGACGAGCACGCGGATCAGCACGAGCCGCCGCGCGGAGCCCCTCATCCCGCGACCCGCTCGACCACGAGGACCGTGAGGTCGTCCCCGACGTACCGCCCCTCGGCGAGCCCGACCAGCACGTCGAGCGTCGCCGCGGCGTCCCCGGCCTGCCGGACCTCGCGCGCGGCACGCGCGAGGGCCGGCCCGTCCGGGACGGGCAGCGGGACGTCCGGGTCGAGGAGGCGCGGGTCCCCGCCCGGGACCCCGAGGTCGGCGAGCAGGTCGACGAGCCCGTCGCTCACGACGACGAGGCGGTCGCCCGGGTCGAGGGTCACGTGGTGGACGACCCGCGCGGTGCCCGGCGCGACGCCGAGCGGCAGGCCGTCCGCCTCCAGGCGGTGGATGCCGCCGTCGGGCCGCAGCACGCTCGCCAGGCCGTGCCCCGCGTCGACGTACGCCAGCCGGCCGCTGTCCCGCTCGACCGTGGCGCACCAGGCGGTGACGAACGACCCGACCTCCTCCAGGTCCGGGGCGAGCAGGTCGTCGGCGGTCTCGACGCCCGCCGCGAGCGACGGCGACCGGAGCGCGGGCCGCAGCGCGGCGCGTGCCGACGCCGCCACGATCGCGGCGGGCATGCCCTTGCCCATGACGTCCGCGACGACGAACCCGGCGCCGTCGGCCGTCGTCGTCCAGTCGTAGAAGTCGCCCCCGACGCCGCGGGCCGGCAGGCACCGCGCGGCCACCCGGTAGCCCTCGAGCTCCGGGGCGCGGCGCGGGAGCAGCCCGCGCTGCACCGCGCCCGCCCGGTCGAGCTCGACGTCGTGCTGGAGCTCCCCCTGGACCCACAGCGCGAGGTCGCGCAGCAGGGAGCGGTCGGCGTCGTCGAACCGGCGCGGCCGGGTGTCGATGACGCACAGCGTGCCGACCAGCTCGCCGCCCGGCGCCGCGATGGGGTGCCCGGCGTAGAACCGCAGGTGCGGGTCGCCGACCACGAAGGGGTTGTCGGCGAACGTGGCGTCCTGCGCCGCGTCCTCGACGACGAGCGTGCGGTCCGCACGGATCGTCACGTCGCAGAACGCCCCCTCGCGCTGCGCGACCGGGCCGTCGAGGCCGACGAAGGCCTTGCGCCACTGCCGGTCCGCGTCCACGAGCGTGATGCTCACCGTCGGGACGCCGAACAGGCGCTGCGCGAGCCGCGTCACGCGGTCGAACCGTTCCTCGGGCGAGCTGTCGAGCACCCCGAGCCGCTGGAGCGCCAGGACCCGCGTGCGCTCGTCCTGGAGCGCGTCGGTCGTCGTCAAAGTCTCTTCCCCCTGCTCGTCCCCTGCGTCGAGACGCGACCTCCTGACATCTATCACGGAGTGCTGCGCGCCGCAGGGGCAGGAGGCCGTCTGCACGTCTGGGACCTGGACCTTCGCCCGTGCGCGCCGCGATGCGTGTCGACCTGAGGCCGCTCCCGGTCGCGAGCGTCCCGCGGTCCGGAGACGCTGCCAGAGGCGACGAACCGCCGGGCACCCGAGGAGAGGGAGGACCGTGGACGCGATCACCGTGCTGGAGGACCTGTTCGGGAGGATCGGGCCGACCGCGACGCGCGCGGTCGACGGCCTCGGCGAGGACGCGCTCACCGCGCGCGTCGACCCGGGCGCCAACACGATCGCGTGGCTCGCGTGGCACCTCGCGCGCGGGCAGGACGCCCAGGTCGCGGGCGCCGTCGGGCGGGACCAGGTGTGGACGCGCGACGGGTGGGCCCGCCGGTTCGACCTGCCGTTCGACGACGGCGCGACCGGCTACGGGCAGTCGGCCGACGACGTCGCGCGCGTCCGCGCGCGCGACGACCTGCTGCTCGGCTACGTCCACGCGGTCCAGGTCGAGTCCCGCGACGTGCTCGCGTCCCTCACCGCCGACGACCTCGACCGGGTCGTCGACGAGGCGTGGGACCCGCCCGTGACGCTGGGCGTCCGGCTCGTGAGCGTCGCGGTGGACGCCCTCGAGCACGCGGGCCAGGCCGCGTACCTCCGCGGCGTGCTCGAGCGCACCGGGCGCGCCTGACGCAGCGCGGGATCGACGAGCGAGGCGCGGGAAATCAGGTCATGGCGAAGTCTGCGAAAGCCATCGAAGCCCGCTCTGTCCCAGGCGGGCAAGACGCTCGCGAGCAACATTCTCGAACGAACTAGCAACACCCAAGGCCGCATCGGACCTCGACAAGGGTTGAATCGGTGTGCGGGCGATCGCTCGTACGCCATCCGCCGAGTATGACGTGGGTGTACAGCGCGGCCGTACAGATGGCGGAAAACGACCGTTTGTCGGGCGTCCGAGAAGAGGGTTCTGCGACGTACGGCAAACGGTGGGTTCTGCGCACGGCCGCTCCGTAGGGGCGCACAGGGGCGCGGCGTGCTCGCGAGCCGCGCTGACGGCGTGCTGCGGCAACCCGGCGTTGATCGTCAGCGACCGGTTATTATCGTCCTGTGTCGATCATAGAACCTGAGGTGTGCGCCGCGACCACGGCCGATGTTGAGCCAGCGGTCGCGTTGTTTCGGTCGTTGGGTGACCCGGCGCGATTGGCGATCGTGCGCCGGCTCGCGGTCGGGGAGGCGCGCGTCGCGGAACTGACGGCTGATCTGGGGCTGGCGCAGTCGACGGTGTCCTCGCACGTGGCGTGCTTGAAGGACTGCGGCCTGGTGGCCGGGCGCATGGAGGGCCGGCGGGTGTTCTACTCGCTGGCCCGCCCGGAGCTGCTGGACATGCTCGCGGCCGCGGAGACGCTGCTCGCGGCAACGGGCAGCGCGGTCGCGCTGTGCCCGACGTACGGCGTGGACGGGCAGGTGTCGGCGTGCTGAGCACGATCGCGGCCGCGGTCGGGTTGTTCGTCGCGACCAACCTCGACGACATCGTGGTCCTGACGGTCCTGTTCGCGGTCGCCGCGCGTGGGACGTCGCGGCTGCGCGGGTGGCAGATCGTGGCAGGGCAGTACCTGGGCCTGGTCACCTTGATCGCGGTGAGCTTCCTGGCTGCGCTCGGCCTGACGATCGTGCCGGACGAGTGGGTGGGCCTGCTCGGTCTGATCCCGCTCGCGATCGGTGTGCTGGCCCTGGTGCGCACGCTGCGCGGCAAGGACGACGACGACGAGGCCGAGTCCGCGCTCAAGGCCGTCGGGCTGCTCGGCGTCGCGGGCATCACGATCGCCAACGGCGGGGACAACATCGCGATCTACACCCCGGTGTTCCGCACCATCTCCACCACCGACGCCCTGGTCACGATCGCGGTGTTCCTCGTCCTGCTCGCGCTGTGGTGCCTGCTCGCGCGCGCGATCGGCACGAACGAGAAGGTGACCGAAGGGCTGGAGAAGGTCGAGCACTGGCTCGTGCCGGTGGTGTTCATCGGCCTCGGCGTGTTCATCCTCATCGAGTCCGGCACCCTGGCCCACATCGCCTCGCTGCTGTGAGCGCGGCAGCAACGGCGCCGGCGAGAGATGATGGACCGGTGAAGGTTGAGCTCCTGGTCGTCGACGCGTGTCCGAATGAGGCACCCGCCCGGGACGTGCTGCGCCGGGTCCTGGACCGGGTCGGGGTGAACGTGCCGATCGCGACCGTGGTCATCGCGGACGACGACCAGGCCCAGAGGTATGGCTTCCACGGGTCGCCGTCGTTCCACGTCGACGGGCAGGACGTGTTCCCCGTGCCCGGGGCTCGTCCTGGTGTGGCGTGCCGCGTCTATCCCACGAGCGCAGGTTTGCGCGGTGTTCCTGACGACGAGGCGCTTGCCGCGGCTGTCGCGGCCCGGGCCGCGCGCTGACTGAGCTCGACCGACCTACGGTGTCGGTGCGGGTTCGCGCGAGGCTGTCGGGTGGTGTGGGCGGTGTCGTCGCATCGCCCAGATCGTGAGCGGTGTCCCGATCGCGGCGGGCAGGAACCAGAACGACCAGGCGGGCAGCCGTTCCCACACCGGCAGGTGTGGTCCGTTGTCGACGTAGAACGCCGTCAGCATCGCGATGTACGCCAGACCCATCCACGCGATGTGCGCACCGTCGCTGCCGCCACGGCGCCGGTTGCGCCAGCCAAGCAGCACGGCGGCCAGGGCGACACCTCCGAGCACGGCCAGATGGACCGTGGCGGGCCAGCGGATCACCACCATGACGACCATCGACCCGAAGAGGGCGACGATCCCGCCGAGGAAGACTCGCCCTGCCGCGACGTGCCACCGCCCGCCCTTGCGCGCGAGCATCGCGACCAACCCCGCAAGGACCGACGTCACCCCCGCGGCGACGTGCACCAGCAGCGCAAGATCGAACACCGGGCCCGCGTCCGGCTCCGGTAGCCCTGGAATGTCGATCACGGTCACCTCCGGCGTCCGAGCGCCCCCGGTCGCCTCAGCGTCTCACCCTCGCCACGTCTTTGGTCACTTCCCACAAGGTTGTCCGACGCCGCAGAACCGACCGTTTCTCGGACACCGCGGCCGCCGCCGCGACACGCCGAGAGAACATGCCGCAGAACTAGTGTCCGGAAACCCACGGTGTCGCAGAACGTGACCCGAGGGTTTTCGCTACCGTCGCCGCCATGGCACACGTCTACGGGTACGCCCGGGTCTCCACCACGGCGCAGAACCTCGACGCCCAGGTCGACGCGCTCACGAGCGCCGGCGGCGTCGACGTCCGCGACGTCGTCGTGGAGAAGGCCTCCGGGCGCCGCGAGGACCGCCCCGAGCTCGCGCGGGTCCTCGCGCAGCTGTGCGAGGGGGACACCCTCGTCGTGACGAAGCTGGACCGGCTCGGCCGCTCGGCCGCGCACGTTGCTCGGCTGGTGCGCGACCTCGACGAGCGCGGCGTCACGCTCCGGTCACTGTCGGAGACGCTCGACACCTCGAGCGCGGCCGGACGCCTCATGGTGCACGTGCTCGCCGCCGTCGCGCAGATGGAAGCCGACCTGGCGCGAGAGCGCACCCTCGACGGCCTCGCGGCCGCCCGCGCCCGCGGCCGCGTCGGCGGCCGCCCCACCGTCATGACGCCCGACCGCATCGCTGCCGCGCGCGTCGCGCTCGCCGGCGGACAGTCCCGCGCCGCTGTCGCTCGGGCGCTGGGCGTCTCCCGGGACACCCTTTACCGGCACCTCCCCTCGGTCACGTAGACGTCGTCGCGCCGTCGGCGGCCTGCCCTGGGACGCGCGGGAGAGGTCAGCGGCCCTTTGGCCACCGCCACCCCGTCAGCGTCCCGGCCCGCATGGCTTCCGCACGATCCCTCAGCTCACGGTGATAGCGCTCGGTCTCACTCATCTCGTGCGTCCGCGAGTATCTGTCGTCGCTCTGCTCGCGAAGCTGGACCAATGCCGCGCCGGCGTGGCTCAAGAAGCACGCGGATAGGTAGAGCGTGCCGGCGAGCAGACGCAGGGAAGCCACGGTCGTCTCCACATCGGAACGCGAGCCCCATCGAGCGGCGGCGCTGCCGCGGATGGCATCTGGCTGCTCGTCTGTGGGGACCGCCTCCCAGACGTCGTGCACCACGCGGTTCCGCAGCGACACGAGCCAGGAGAGGTCGCCCAGGGCGGAGAGGAGCATCTCGCGCGTGCCGTCATGGACCGGTGGGTGCTCGATCCACTCGTTCGTGCCCGCCTTGCTCACCCAGGTCTTGACCTGCTTGACCTGCGACCCAAGCGTCATGTCCTGAAGGGTGAAGTGCACCAAGCCCGTGCCGGTGACGGACTCGGCGACCTGCTGCAGCGCCATGGACGCGTACGCACTGTCCATAGCGACAGCGCCAATGCCAGCGAGCATCGCCGTTCGAGGATTTTCGATCACCGGTGCATCGTTCCAGCATTCGCGGACTGACAGCCGCAGGCTCTGGCACCGAGCCCATGGATCTGTGGACTGCGGGCTCTCGCGAGCGGCCTTCGGCTACGGTCTGGCCCGTGGTCTACCCGTCGCGTCCCGTGCTCGAGGTGCTGCCGCAGTTCCGCGACGACGCGAAGCACCGAGACATCCCGGTCGAGCGAAACCGGCTCGACCGGTTCGTGGCCGAGCAGTACACGGCCGGGCGCTCGCTCCGCGAAATCGGGGAACTGACCGGGCGCACGCAGACGGCGGTGCGCCGAAGCCTCGACCGCACGGGGACGCCGCGACGTGGCCGTGGTGCGCGGCGCGTGTCTAAGGGGGATTGATGACGACGGGCGGCATGACCCCGTCGCAGCTCGCGGCCGAGTTCGAGGCGCCCCGACCACGCATGCGGCCTGGCCTGCTGACGATGAGCCGTACCCGCGACATGGGTCGCTAGTCGGCGACCTCCGAGTCAAACTCGCGTCCGCAGGTGAGGCAGCGAAAGGTGCCGCTCGCCGGCTTCGGGGAGACCGTAGGAACGCTGCGAGCACTGGTCGCTCCGCTGCGGAACTCGGACCGGTAGACGGCCGGGGCATGGGGCGTAACAAGCTCTGCTCTCGCCACCTGGTACGGGTCGGCGTGTTTCTGGCTGTTCGGGCAAGTGAGAAGGGGTAGTACCTGCATGGCGCGAACGCTGCCCCACGCAGAAATCTACGGTCAAGCGCTCGGTGCAGAACATGCCCCACGTTCCGCAGCGCGGGCCATCCGACGACCGACCTCGGACCTCGAGAAGCCGTGTCGGCACGATGACGGGTGCTGTCATGGTGCGACGATAATCGTCGCGACCATGTGAAGGAGCGCAGTGGTAATCGTCCACGGCACGTACCAGCTCGTCCCCGAGCCCGGCCAGCGCGCCGACGGTCCCGTGCGCGAGGTCACGGTGGACGCCGCGACCTACGAGGTGGCGCGCGCCCTGCTCGACGAGCAGGTGCGGGACGGCGAGCGGCTCATCGGCATCCGGGTCGAAGGGCGCGCTGACGAGCACCGGTAGGCGGCGTCCTCAGCGCCTCTCGACGGCGTCGGCCCACAGCCAGACCCATCCCTCGCGTCCGTTGGGGGACAGGTAGCGCACGTGGACCTGGCGGCCGGCCCATGCGACGGCCTCACCGTCGACGCGAGCCTCACCGCTCTGGCGCTGATCGTCACGCCGCGGCGCGCGAGCTCAGGCGCCTCTTCGGCGTGGTCGCGCATCGGCACGGTCTCGATGCCAGACGGCCAGCCACCCGGAGGCGGGCGTCGACGAGTACCCACGACACCAGCCTATCGAACACCCGTTCGAAGTATGTCGTAGCCATAGACGAGCGCGAAACCCTGGCGGCGGCGTCTCGGCGACCGGAATCACCACACGATCCCCACGGATGTGGGAAGATCCAACCTCCAGACGCGGTTACGCTGTAACGAGATCGGTGACAGGATGCAGGTGGCGTACGACAACGAGTCGCTCAAGCGACTGTGCACCGACGAGAAGGAGATGAAGAAGAAGCGAGCCGACATCGCCGCCAAGCTCCCTCTGCGGATCAAGGCCCTCGAGGCGGCACCTAACGTCGGTGCCCTGCCAGACCAAGACCCGGGGGGCCACTGGCACCAGCTCACTGGCGACCGGGCGGGAACATGGTCAGGGCGTGTCAGCCGCAACCACCGCATCATCGTGCGCCCAGAGGGCGACGAACCAGGTCCCGACTCGGTGACGGTCACAGTGATCGCCGCCGGGGTGGACTACCACTAGAGGAAGGGGCCGTAGACGTGGCTACCACCAACTACGCAGTCGCCCCAGGCGCGTTCCTAGAGGAGTGGCTGGACGACGAGAACATGACGCAGGGCCAGGCAGCCTCACGCCTGGGGTACTCCCGCAAGCAGGTCAACGAGGTCGTCAACGGCCACGCCCCCATCACCGCTGACACCGCGTCCAGGCTTGCCCGCCTCACCGGCATCCCAGTCGACGCCTGGTTGCGCTACGAGGCCCTTTACCGTGCCGACCTCCAGCGCCTACGCGACGAGGAAGGCCTCGCGCAGCACGCCGACCAGATTCACCCCCAGGCCGCTTCCTACCTGCGTCAGGTCGGCGCGACGCGGGCGACCAAACGCGACCCTGGACTGCTCGTCTCAGATTTCTTGTCCTTCCACCGGTGCGGAACCTGGGGCGCGTACGAGCAGCGCATGGCCGCAGAGTCCTCGGGCGAGTTCGCCCTGGCGGCACTCGTCGAGAGCAAGTCCGGTCTGGACACGACGCTCCTGTCCACCTGGTTGTGCGCCGCAGAACGTGACGAGAGGTTCGAGCTCGCGCGGCACACCAAGTACGACGAGGATGCCCTTCGGTCGTTGCTGCCAGAGCTACGCGCACGGGCTGCCCACCCAGACGAGTCAATGCTGTCCGACCTGAGCCACATTCTCAGCAAAGCTGGCGTCGCCTTCATGCTGACACCAGCACCGAAGAAGCTGCCCCTGTACGGGGTAACTCGTTGGATAGACAAGCGCGTGCCGGTGATTCAGCAGTCTGGGCGACGACAGAAAGACGGATTTGTCATCTGGACGTTGTTCCACGAGATCGGGCACGTACTGAACGATCCGCGCGGCGACGTCCACGTGGAGTACAGCACGGAGAAGAAGCGAAACAGCGTCGCCGAGAAGGCGGCGAACAAGTTCGCGATGGACACCCTGTTCGGCGCTGATGGGTTGACACCGTTCAAGGGCTTGAGCTGGGACAATGACATCCGGTCTACTGCCGCCCGTGTGGGCGTCTCTCCGGGTGTCGCTGTTCACCAGATGCATCGTGCCCGGCTCCTTGATTATGCGTACGGCAACAAACTGTGCGTAGACGTTGGCGTCCTGGGCGCTGGCTAGGGCCGGTGCGTTAACGCGTTCCAGACCAGAGGAGAGGTAGCGATGTCGCCGCTCGAAGCACCGATGCTCTCAGCAACCCGCACCAGGCAGTTGCGCGTCCTGGAGTTCTTGTACGACGCGCCAGGCCGTTCGTCTTCCCAGGAGACGTCCATCGAGCCTCTGAACGACGAGTTGGGTGTTGAGCGGGTGCAGGATGCGTTGCAGGCGCTGGTGGACATGAGGCTGGTCTCTTCGTGGGCGAGCATCGCGGGGTTCAGCGGTGGCATCCTCCTACCAGTCGGTGAGGACCTGGTCGAGCGGGTGCGACGTGTGCGCGCGTCGGCTGTGGAGCGCAACAAGGCGGTGCGGAACAGTCTGCTGCGCTGGGTCTACGACCAAGGGGTCGGTGCCCACCCGACCCTGGACCACTTCCTACAGTCTGAGCACAACCAGTTTCACGGTCAGCCGTTCAGCAAGCGCGAGCTTCACCAGGCATCCAGGTGGCTCCGTGAGACTGGGCACATCGACGGACAGGGGTCCTCCGGTGGCGGTATCGCGCGTCCGACGATCACAGCAAGCGGGACTCAGGTGGTCGAGAGCGGTGCCGACGTGAACAGCCCTCACGCTGCCCCCGTACAGCAGACGTTCCATACCAAGTTCACCGGGCAGATCTCGAACGTCGCCGTTGGCGGCAGTGGCTTCACCCAGACAGCCACAACCCTCGACCTGCAGGCTGTCGAGGCAGCGACCAATGCGTTGGACCTCGTGCGCGAGACCCTCGAAGCCCTCGCGCAGGCAGGTGCCGATCGAGCAGCCCTCGCTGAAGCGCTCGAGCAAGCGCGCACCGTAGACCCTTCCAAGGAACCTGGGTTGATCAGGTCGATCCTGGCGAAGATCAAGACCACGATCGCTGCTGGTGCCGGAGGAGCGTTGGGCGGGGTCGTGGTCGAGCAGATCGAACGAGCAATGGAGCAATTGCCCGGATAACCGGTCTGTGGCGATCCAAGAGACGATGGTGCTACAACAGCAACTATCGCCACATTATGTCAAACCCGACAAAACGTATGAGTAATGACATAAGGGCAATTATCGGCGCGCGAGGAGTGCGAGTTGCATCTGACGCAGGAGCTCGCGCCTCGCGACGAAGTCCGCGCCTGTGCAGGTCAGGGCGCCCGTCTCCCTGCCATATCCGTCGCCGGGATCTCTCGGCCCATGCCGTGTTGGCGCAGATCACTGCAGGTTCCGTGCATCTGATGCACGAAACCTCGGGAGGCATCCCATTGCGCGCGGCGCGCGATGGGACACTCCGGTGGTGAGCTCACAGGTAGGAGCCCCGCAGACCACAGCGCCGCGAGTTCCGTGGTGGCGCGCGCTGCTCGGCCTGATCGTTGCTCTCGGTGGCACCGTCGCACTGTTCATCCCGATGGTGATCACCTTCGCCGTCGCGACCGACTTCAAGAACGGCAACTGTCGCGAGTCGGGGCCGATCCCTGACACATGCGGCCACACAGCGGCTCAGGGGTATGCCGAGTCGATCGGGATGCTGGTCGCGCCGACCGTCGTCGGGCTCCTCATCGCGCACCCAAGGCATGTAAGCAAGATCGTGACCGCCATCCTCGCCGTCGCCCTCGTCATCTACTTGCTGCTGACGTTCACCGGCGAGACGATCCCACCGCCACCGGTCGAGCCGACCTACGGCGCGTAGTCTGGCGGGTTGTACTTGTTGCCCTCGTCGAAGTCCAAGAGTGCGGCGAGGGCCGTCGGCATGCGCCACTCGCGGACTAACTCCTCGTACATCCGTCCCAGGTTGGCAGCCCGTCTGAAACCGTCGAGCAGGTAGTGCTGGTACTGGGCAACCTCCACCGCTGGCAGCAGGCGTCCTGCTGGCGGCAGGTGCTCCTGAAGGAACAGCAAGTGCTTCTGAACGTCTCCAAGGGGAGCCCAATACCCGGGACCCGCCGGGCCCCAGATCGACAGTCGCAGAGCCGAGCGCAGGAAGCTTCGGGCCATCGTAAGCATCTCGGCGGCAGGCAAAACCATCTCCGGATGGTCCTCGTGTACGAGATTCGGATGCTCTGACTGCGCCCACATAAGCTCGTTGTACTGGTAGCCGAACATATTGAAGGCCGCGTAGTATTTTCCCCTGCGAGCCAGTAACCACAGGTACGTGATGCTTGGGTCTGTACAGTCCAGCACGTTCCAACTCGGGATCATGATGGTTACGGAGCCTTGGCCCTCATACGTCGGCTTATAGGGCAGCAGAGCCTTGGTGATGTAGTCGTTCAAGCAGACGTAGTAGACCTTCTCGGCGGAAAGGTCGACGTAGCACAGAAGAACCGGGACGGCAGCACCCATCGCCTCCACCGTCAGAAGCGTCTCAGTATCCAGCGCAAACTTCGCTACCTCGATCTCGATCGGCTCGCCGCTTTGTGTTTCGGGCTCGCACTTCGCGACGTTTCTTCGACTGCGGACCGTCACCCGCTTCAGCTCCACGCTCTTCGTGGCCTTCACCTGCACGTAGAGGTGCTCCCCCAAGGTATTGCCACTCGTCGGGTCATCGTCGTCAGGCTCGAACACCTCGACATGGAGATCGAGTCCGTAGTCGGGGTTGATGGGCCGAGCTACCCATTGAAGCGGCAGCTTGCGGCGAACGATCTCGACACCGATGTCCGCGGCAACGTGTTTGGACTGCCGCTGCTTCGTCCGCGCCTTCGACTTCTTGCGTGACTTCTTGGACTTATCCGCCACAGGATCCTCCACGATATGCGACCTGTCTCCACTCCCTTGGCCATGCGTACAGCCCGGCAGCGTGCACCGAGTCACTCGACAGCCTGGCCAGGTCACCAACTTGTGTAGCAGACCCGACGGTTCTACCAGTGCTCAGTCCGCGACCGCTAGCGCTCTTCGTACAGCCAGTCGTAGATCCCACCAAGGGTCAGACTGAGCGCTGCTACGTCAGTGCCCATCTTCTCGAAGTCGGATGAGCACACTGCGTCCCGAGGGTGTAGCGCCACCGGACAGGCGCGTAGCGCGGCCCTCACCTTGGCCACGGCGTCAACTAGGACTGGACGAAGAGGTCCCAGCTCACGATATTGAACTGGGCGTGACCGTCTGGGTAGTCGACGAGGTGGAACCCGAGACGGTGCAGCCAATCGTCGAACTCGTCGGCGAGACGAGCCGTGGCGCGCTCAAGGTCGTCCGCGTTGACTCGTTCGCTGCCGGGCGGGAGCCCGTGAAGGATTTCCGTGAGGGCGTCGCCGTGCGGACCGACCATCGTGTCCCAGAGGCCGTTGGCGTCGTCGGGCTCGAGGGTTTCGTTCACCGCGATGTCGACGGCAAGGATCTTCCAGGCCGTGAGCACCTCCGACATGACTGCATCGGTGAGCCGGCCGACGTCGCGGTGCTGCTGGTAGTCCATCGTGGTGATCTGTGTTAGGTCGCGGCGCAGCGTCTCGAGTACGTCGGCTAGGTCCCAACCAGGTTCGTCGCCTCGCAGCTCGGACGGGACCGCGGCCTCGGCCCGGTACTCGCCGATCACAAAGTCCGCGCACGCAAGGAACTGCTGGCGGGCGAGCGGCGCGGTTGCGTAGCTCTGCTCGCCCTCGCCTGCCTGCATCATCGCCACGTGAAAACTCTCGTGCGTCACGGTCCGCTTGGTCAGCTGGTCTACACGGGCCCGGTACAGGGGCTCCATGTCGATGCTGAAGAAGGCGGCGGGCAGAACGACGTCGATCGTCCCGTCCTCGAGCGCCATGGTCTTGCCGCCCACGGTCCCGCCGTTGCGCCGGGTGTCGAAGACTGGACCCAGATCCCCCATGCGCGCGTTCACCGACGCGGTGAAGTCCCCCGCGATGACGAGTCGGACCGCTTCGGGTTCGATGGCGTTCGCACCGAGCGTCAGCGCGCACCACGCGACGAGCTCGGTGACGGGTGACTCGCCAGGAGCGACACCGAAGTCGGCGAGGTCGACGGCCTCGAACTGAACACCAACCGCTGCCTGAGCGTCCATGCAGGTGAGTGTGACACCTGCGGCCCACATCGGCGGGCTACCGTGCGTGCATGCGAGTCGGGGTCTACATCGACGGGTTCAACCTCTACTACGGTGCGCGGGGCCTATGCGGGCGCAGCACCGCGGGGTGGCGGTGGCTGGATCTGCGTGCCTTGTCGGGGCGCCTGGTTGCGGAACAATCGGGATGGGACGCGCCGGAGGTGTCACGGGTCGTCTTTTGCACGGCGCGGATCTCGGGGGCGGACAACGCGGTGGGTCAGCGTGAGCAGGACGTGTACCTGCGCGCGCTCGAGGCTGCTGGTGCGGTTGACGAGCTCGCGATGGGCGCCTACGTGACGCGGGTCGCTATGGCGCCCTTGGCCACCGTGGGCCCGCGGGGACGGCCGGTGCTCGCTCACCCGCGCTGGCCGCTGATGGTGCGCAACTCAGACGGCGACGTGCCGGACGCGACGTTCATGGCCTCGGTCTCGCGGCGCGAGGAGAAGGGCTCGGACGTCAACGTCGCCGCGCACCTGCTGATCGACGTCCTCACCGGCGCTGTGGATGCGGCAGTGGTCATCTCCAACGACTCCGACCTGGAGTTCCCTGTGCGCCATGCCCGCGGCCTCGTGCCGATCGGTCTGGTCAACCCGACCAAGGGCTACCCGGCCGGCAAGCTCAACGGCGACCCCGCCCAGGGACCAGGTGGGCACTGGTGGTACCAGCTGACGTGCGACGACCTGTACGCCTCACAGCTACCGGTGACCGTTGGCAAGCTCACTCGCCCGGCTGCCTGGTAGGTGCCACCTCTCCGGCCCTGTGATGGGCGTGTTCCAGCAGGTCAGACCGCCCGCAGACGCAGACGCCTACCATGGGCGGACGGCTTCCGCGTCTTGCCTCCGACGCTCCGCTCAGGCATATCGTCACCGCATATTGCTTCCGGACATCCTCTCCGCGGCATAGTCTCCGCTGTAACACACGGACAGAAGGTTGCGGTATCTCAACCCCAGCACGTAATGTTGCCTTCATACCGCCCGTCCCCTCTGGGGACGGGTTTACTTTTTCTTCCCGTGCTGCGCACCGCCGCGCCGGCCCGGCGGGGTTCCCGCCTCCTGCACCGCGCACACGGACGCGCCCTCCCCCGTCCGCTCCCGCATCACTTCAGCTGGAGTCCGCCGTCGGCGCTCTGGACCCGACCTAACGCTCAGGCCCGGTCCGCCCGGGACGCCTTCCTCGATGCGTCTGACGTACTTGTGGGGCGGCCGGGAAACTAGCGCGGGCGCTGCGAGCGGCGTCCGCTGCACGGCGATCGACGAGACCGCCGTTCAGGCCGCGCACCTGATCCACTTCGGTGACGCGCGGGCGGTCGCTAGCGGGTGTCCAGTAGCGGCGGAAGCTCGTGATATTGCTGCACTGCGCGAGGCGTATGGCGGACTCCTGGGACATCGCGCGTGGCCCCTCCCCCGCGTACACGCTGCGGGCATAGTCCTCGGGGACCCAGCGGCCGCCGTGGCGGTGCTCGGGGTCTCCTTGGAGCGCCAGGGTGTAGTCGTGACGCCAGCGTTGAGCGATCCTGGCGGCGGAGACGTCGAAGGGGACCTCGACGTCCACGACGTCGACGCGGTAGCCGGCGCGCTCGAGCTGGTGCCCGAGCTCGACGGCGGCGTCCGGCTTGGACAGGACCGAGTCGATGACGACGTTGGCGCCGGCGCGGATCGCTTCCTCGCGCACGACCTTGGCCAGCGCGGAGGACTCTTCGTGCACGAGGGCGGCGAAGTCGAGCGGGAAGAACCGCTCTCCCTGGGCCTCGAACTCGCGCACCGCGGGCGGCTTGATGAACGTCTCGTAGGACCCGTCAGCGGCGGCCGCGTCCAGGAGCTGGGTCTTGATCTCGTCGGGGTCGACCTCGAGCCACCGGCGTCGGCCCTCGGTGCCGGGCTCACCGATCAGCTCTCCCAGAAGGCGTGACTTACCGGCCCGGGCGGCCCAGCGAGGACGATGGCGCGCTTGTCGTGCGCGACCTCGGTCTCCATCGTGGCGCGGAAGCGGCCGAGGATCTGCTGGTGCAGCTCCTCGCGCATCGGGGTGGGCATCCCGGGGGTGAAGAACCAGGCCGGGTTCGCGATCGTGGCATGCGGGCTCTCGCGCGACAGCGGCGCGCCGGGTGCCGACAGGGCCCGGACAGTCTGGGCATGGCGGTCAACTTCGGCGGCCGTCGTCACGGCCTGGGAGCCTAGTTCGTCTGGTGCGCCTGGCCCACCGCGACATACATGTCCTGGTCGATCAGGCCCTCGCGGTAGGCGCGCACGACCTCCTCGAGCGTGTGCGCCCCGGGCGCGTCGACGACCAGGGCGTCGTACCCGTCGCTGCGCGCGACCGGGTCGTACGGCCAGCGCATGAGCTCCTCCAGCGCACGGTCGCGGTCCAGCTCCCCCGCGGCGTACCGCTGGGCGATCTCGTACGGGCTCGCGCCGGAGAACCCGGGCCGGACGTCGTCGACGATCCGTGCGGTCTTCAGCGCCTGGCTCACCGCGGACTGCGTGACGTGCAGCTCGGCGGCGAGCTCGCTCTGCGTCATCGTCGTTGCGAGCGCGCGCAGCGTCCGCTGGTAGGACAGCTCGGTGACCGAGCGCCGGCTACGTAGCCGGCGCAGCTCCTGCACGGTGGGCTGATCGATGGTCGACATGCTCACCACCTCCATTCATTAGGCATCTTATAGCGCTTGGTTTCTCAGGGCTCGCGCAGCGTCACCGCCTCGCCGGCGGCGACGTCGGCCAGGGCTCCGGCCGGTACCTCGAGCAGCGCGGTCGCTGGGCCCGGTGCCGTCGACCGCGGGCAGGTCGTCTGATCGACCTCGGTGCACGGGTCGAGGGTCGCGACGCCGATCACGCGAGCGTCGTCGATCCAGGCGACGTCGATCGGGACCTGCATGCCGGCCATCCACATCTGGTGCTCGGCTCGCTCTGCGAACTGGAACAGCATCCCGGTGCCGGACGGGATCTCCTCGCGCCCGGCCAGACCTTCCTTCTACTCGCTGGCGGTGTCCGCGAGCTCCACGGCGAACGCCTCTCCCCCGACCTCGACCGTGACCTCGGGCCGCGGCGAGCTACACGCGGCGGCGACGACGACGGTGGTGGCGGCCAGGACGGTGAGGCGGCGGCGAGGGCTCATCTGCCGTAGTCCCTGCCGGGTGCGCCGGGTGCGGGACGGCTGACGCGCGCGACGGCCGACGCGTTGGCGGGCGGCGGGGCGGTGGACGGGGGTCGGGAGGCGGCGACCAGGCGCAGGGCGTCGTTCACGTGGTCGTCGATCGCGCCGGCCTTGGTGGTGATGCGCGCGAACATGGTGCGCAGCGGGCCGCGGTCTCCCGTGCGGGCCAGGCGGGAGGTCTGGTCGTTCTCGGACTCGTACCCGGGCCTGCCGAGCGTCACCCTGGTCCAGTCCAGGCGATGGCCGGACTCGCGAGCCAGGGCGGTGACGAACTCGCGCTGGACGCGCCCGTTCCCCTCCCGGAAACCGGGATGACGGGTCGCAACCCCGGCGCGCACCGCGTCAGACGGGCGGCGCCACCGCGTCGACGAACCAAGACGTCAGAGTCGTCGGGTGGGTGATCGCGGTGCCGACGCACACGGCGAACGCGCCGTGCGCCATCGCCTCGGCGGCCTGGGCGGGGGTGTGCACGCGGCCCTCGACGACGACCGGGAGGGTGCAGCCCGCGACCATCTCGTCGACGAGCGCGAGGTCCGGACCGTCGGTCCGGGGCCGCTCGCCGGTGTAGCCGGAGAGGGTCGTGCCGAGCAGGTCGACGCCCGCGTCCTGCGCGGCGAGCGCGTCGTCGAGCGACCCGCAGTCCGCCATGACGAGCGCGTCCGTCGTCTCGCGCAGGCGCGCGACGGTCTCGGCGAGGGTGAGCCCGTCGGGGCGCGGCCGGCGCGTGCCGTCGAGCGCGACGACGTGCGCACCCGCGTCCGCGACCGCGACGGCGTGCCGGAGGGTCGGGGTGATGAAGACCCCGCCGTCGCCGTCCTTCCACAGCCCGACGACGGGCACGTCGACCGCCGCGACGACGGCCGCGACGTCGTCCAGGCCCTGCACGCGGACGGCGGCCGCGCCCCCGGCGACGACGGCGCGCGCCATCTGCGCCGTCGTGCGCGGGTCGCGCAGGGGCTCGCCGGGGTAGGCCTGGCACGACACCGTGAGGCGTCCGCGCATCGCGTCGAGGACGCGCTCGCGCGTCCAGGGCGTCCGGTCGTGCTGCTCCGCGCTCATCGCGCTCCTCCGTCGGTCGTGCGGTCGTCCAGCAGGTTCCACGCGCCGCGCGCCGCGCCGACGACCGCCGCGACGTTCCCCAGCGCGGCGGGCCGCAGCGGCAGGTCGGCGAGCACGTCGACGACCTCCGCGCGCAGCGCCTCCTCGAGCGCGGACCACCACAGGTCGCCCGCGCCGGCCATGCCGCCCCCGACGACGACCACCTCCGGGTCGAGCACGGTGACGACCCCGGCGACGGCGCGGCCCACGGCCCGGGCGGCGTCGCGCACGACCGAGGCCGCGAGCTCGTCGCCCGTGTCGGCCCGGGCGACGACGTCGCGCGTGTCGGGGCTGGTCGCGTCCCCGCCGAGCGCGAGGTAGCGGCGGTGGACGGCCGGGCCCGCCCCGATGGCCTCCAGATGGCCGGTGCGTCCGCACGGGCAGCGCAGCAGCTCCGCACCGGGGACGGGCACGTGCCCCAGCTCCCCCGCGACGTGGTGCGCGCCGCGCAGGGGATGCCCGTCGAGCACGACGGCGCCCCCCACGCCGGTCCCGACGGCGACGAGCAGCGCGCTGCGCGCGCCCGCGGCGGCGCCGCGCCACACCTCGCCCGCGGCGTGCGCGTCGACGTCGTTCTCGACGAACACGGGCAGGTCGGGGACCTCAGCGAGGTCGGCGAGCCGGCGGCGCAGGCCACCCGCGACGTCGGTCCCGGGCCAGCCGGGCAGAGTGTCGGTCGCGGAGACGATCACGCCGCGACCGACGTCCACCACCCCGGCCGCGCCGACCCCGAGCGCGCGCAGGCGCGCCGCGCCCGGCAGCGCGGCGACGACCTCGCGCACGACCCCGGCGACGGCGTCGAGCACCGCGTCGGGGCCGCCGGCGGCCGGGGTCGGCACGGCGAGCACGGGACCGAGGGTCCCGTCGGCCGCGACGGTCGCCGCGGCCGTCTTGGTGCCGCCGAGGTCGACGCCGACGACGACCGTCGGCGCGGCGGCGCCCGGAGAGGCGTCAGCCACGCAGGAGCCCCGCGGCGCGCGTGATCTCCTCGACGCGCGCGGCGACGTCGTCCGCGAGCGGCTCGACGGGGAACGCGAGGGTCTCCGTCGCGATGAGCCCCTGGCGCTGCGCGGCCACCTTGAACGCCCCGACGCCCGCGGCGTCGCCCGAGCGGCCGCGTGCCTGGAACACGATCTCGAACAGCGCGGCGATACGGTCCTGCTCCACCCGGGCATCGTCCCACTTCCCGGCCTGGGCGAGGTCCCACAGGCGCACGTAGCCGCCCGCGTCGACGTTCGCGAGGCCCGGCACGACGCCGTCGGCGCCGAGCAGCAGCATCCCGTCGACCACGACCTCGTGCCCCGTGAAGAGCGCGAGGGGCGAGCCGGCCGCCGCGTTGGCGGCGACGAGGCGGCGGAAGCCGACGTCGTCGCCCGACGAGTCCTTGACGCCCGCGAGGACGCCCTCGGTGCCGAGCCGGACGAGGAGGTCCGCGGGCAGCTTCGTCCGCACGCGCACCGGGATGTCGTACGCGAACAGCGGCACGCCGACGGCGGCCGCGACGGCCCGCAGGTGGCGCTCGATCTCGTCGAGGTCGTTGAGCGCGTAGACGGGGGCCGTGGCGACGACCGCGTCCACCCCGCCCGCCACGAGCGCCTTCGCCTGCTCGACGACGCGCGCCGTCGTCAGGTCGATGGCGCCGCCCATGACGGGCACGCGACCGGCGGCAGCGCGCACGACGGTTCGCACGACGACGTCGCGCTGCGCGTCGGTGAGGTACGCGACCTCGCCGGTCGACCCGAGCACGAACAGGCCGTGCACGCCCTCGGTGACGAGGTGGTCCACGAGACGCTCGAGGGACGCGACGTCGACCTCGCCCTCGGTCGTGAGCGGGGTGAGGACGGGCGGGACGATCCCGCGGAAGGGGGTGGTCACGAGGAGCTCCGGTTCTGGGTTCAGCGGTGTGGTGGTCGGGGTGGTGCCCGGCGTCGGGCGGGGCGCGGCGGCGCTCACAGGAGCGCGGGCGCCGCGCCGAGCAGGGTGCGGGTGTAGTCGTCCTGGGGGTCGTCGAGCACGCGCGCGGCGGGGCCGGACTCGACGATGCGGCCGCCCTGCATGACGACGATCTCGTCGGAGACGTGGCGCACCGTCTGGATGTCGTGCGAGATGAAGACCATCCCCAGGTCGAGCTCGGCCTTGAGGTCGGCGAGCAGGTTGAGGATCTGGGCCCGCACGGACACGTCGAGCGCGGACGTGGGCTCGTCGGCGACGATCACGTCCGGCGCGAGCGCGAGGGCGCGCGCGATGGCGACGCGCTGCCGCTGCCCGCCGGAGAGCTGGCCGGGCAGCGCGTCGAGCGCCGACTCGGGCAGCCCGACGAGGTGCACGAGCTCGCGGACGCGCGCCTCGCGCGACGCGGCGTCGCCGACGCGGTGCACGTCGAGCGGGTCCCGCAGGGCGTCCCGCACGCGCATGCGGGCGTTGAGCGCGGTGGCCGGGTCCTGGAAGACGACGGACACGACCCGCCCGACGTCGCGCCGCACGCGCGTCGTGTACTTGTCGACCGGCTGCCCGCGGAAGCGGATCTCGCCGGACGTCGGCGCCTGCAGCCCGACGAGCACCTTCGCCATGGTCGACTTGCCCGAGCCGGACTCGCCGACGATCCCGAGCGTGCTGCCGCGGCGGACCGCGACGCTCACGTCGTTCACGGCGTGCACCCGGTTGGCCTTGAAGAGCGTGCCCGTGCGGGCCTTGAAGACGACGTGCACGCCGCGCAGCTCGACGACGGGGGTGTCGTGGTCGGTCGCGGACCCCCGCTCCGCGGCGGACGGGGTCTGGTCGGTGGCGCTCATCGCGTCCCTCCGGTGGTGATCGGGGCGGGGCCACCGCCCGCGACGGCGCCGACCGGCTCGTCCGGCGGCATCGCGACGAGGTGCTGCCCGTCCGCGTCCACGGCGCGCAGCACGGGCCGCACGTCGAGGCCGCGGTCGGGGCGCGACGAGCGCGGCGCGAACCGGTCGCCCGTCGGGAAGTCGCGCGGCGACGGGACGGTGCCGGGGATCTGGTGCAGGCGCGTGGAGCGCTGCTCGATCGAGAGCACCGCGCCGAGCAGGCCCTGCGTGTACTCGTGGCGGGGGTCGGTGAGCAGCTCGCTCGTCGGCGCCTGCTCGACGACCTGGCCCGCGTACATGACCGTGATGCGGTGCGCGATCTGCGCGACGAGCGCGAGGTCGTGGCTGACGAACACCATCGCGAAGCCGAGCTTGACGCGCAGCTCGTCGAGCAGCGCGACGACCTGGGCCTGGACGGTGACGTCGAGCGCCGTCGTCGGCTCGTCCGCGATGACCAGCTTCGGGTCGCGCGTGAGGGCCATGGCGATGAGCACGCGCTGGCGCTGCCCGCCGGAGAGCTCGTGCGGGTAGCTCTTGAGCGTGCGCTCCGGGTCGAGGCCCACGAGCTCGAGGAGCTCCTCGGCCGTGCGGGTCCCGCCGCGGCGCGTGAGCTGCTTCATCTGCGCCCGGACGAGCATCGACGGGTTGAGGGAGCTCAGCGCGTCCTGGTAGATCATCGCGATCTCGGTGCCGCGCAGCGCCGCGCGCTCGCGGTTGCCCATCGCCAGCAGGTCCTTGCCGCCGTACCGGATCTCGCCGCTGATCTGCGCGGAGGGGTCCAGCAGGCCCATGACGGCGAGCGAGGTGATCGACTTGCCGCAGCCGGACTCGCCGACCAGCGCCATGGTCTCGCCGGGGCGGACCGAGAACGAGACGTCGTCGACCACCGCGACGTCGCCGTGGCGCGGGAAGCGGATGGACAGGTTGCGCACCTCGAGCAGGGGCTCGGCGTCGCCGTCGTACACGGGACGGTCGGTGCGGGCCGACTCGGCAGCGCGCAGCGTGGCGAGGCGCGAGGCGAGGGGCACGGCCCGCCCGACGTGCGCGACCTGCGGCTCGACGTCCGGCACGACCGGCTCGGACTCGGCGAGGCGTGCCTCGTCCGCCGTCTCGACCGGTTCGTCGGCGTCCATCGCGGTGAGCTCCGCGGCGACCGCCGCGTCGTCGGAGTCGGTCGCGAGGGCCTTCGCCGGGGTGGCGCGCGTCGCCCGCGGGGCGGCGACCATCGCGTCCGTCATGCCCTCGGACAAGATGTTGAGGCACAGGACGGTGAGCATGATGGCCAGGCCCGGGAAGAACGTCGCCCACCAGTAGCCGCCCATGACGAGGTCGCGGCCGGCGGCGATGATGTTGCCCCACGAGGGCTCCGGGTCGGGCACGCCCGCCTGGATGAAGGACAGCGACGCCTCGAAGACGATCGCGTCGGCCACGAGCACGGTGGTGAACACCAGCACGGGCGCCGCGCAGTTGCGGGCGACGTGCTTCGCGAGGATCCAGGCCGTGCGGGCGCCCATGACGCGGGTCGCGGCGACGTAGTCCTCGCCGTACTGGTCGAGGATGTTGGCCCGCACGACGCGCGTGAGCTGCGGCGTGTAGAGGAACGCGATCGTCAGCACGAGCACGGGCAGCGAGCGGCCGAAGACCGAGACGAACACGGCGGCCAGCGCGATGCCGGGGAAGGACATGACGATGTCGAGGACGCGCATGAGGGTCTCGGAGACGCTCTTGCGCGCCGTCGCGGCGACGGCGCCGAGCACGGCGGCCGCGGCGAGCGCGATGGCGGTGGCCCCGAGGCCGATGACGAGCGAGTACCGCGCGCCGTAGACGACGCGGGAGAAGATGTCGCGCCCCTGGCGGTCGGTGCCGAACCAGTTCTCCGCGCCCGGGGGCTGGACGGGCGTGCCGGTGGCGAGCGGGTCGTGGCTCGCGACGAGCGGCGCGAAGACGGCCGCGAGCGCCACGAGGAGCACGAACGCGAGGGAGATCTTGGACCCGAGGGGCAGCGCGCGCAGGCGCAGCCCGGGGGTCGAGAGTCGTTCGGTGAGCTGTCGGCGCACGTCACACCGTCCTGATCCGCGGGTTGACGAGCACGTAGAGCATGTCGACCACGATGTTGATGAGCACGAACGCGAGCGCCACGGTGAGGGTCACGCCCTGCACGAGGTTGGGCTCGTTGTTGGTGACGCCGTTGAGGATGAGCGTGCCCATGCCGGGCAGCGCGAAGATGATCTCGATGACGACGGCGCCGCCGATGAGGTAGCCGACGCGCAGGCCGAGGACCGTGATCGGGGTGATGAGCGCGTTGCGCAGCACGTTGCGCCCGACGACGACGTGGCGCGGGATGCCCGCGCCGATCGCGGTACGGACGTAGTCCTTGTCGAGCTCCTCGACGACGGACGTGCGCACGACGCGCGTGAGCTGGCCGACGACGGGGATCGCGAGCGCGAGCGCGGGCAGCGTCATGCGCGCGAGGTAGCCGCCGAGGTCCTCGGACGGGTCGGGCAGGGGCCCGCTCGCGGGCAGCCACCCGGCGCTCAGCGTGACGACCTGGATGAGCAGCACCGCGAGCCAGAACGACGGCGTCGCGAGGGACGCGACGGACACGACGCGGATCGCCTTGTCGGGCCACCGGTCGCGGTAGAGCGCCGCGAGGATGCCCATGACGAGCGCGGCCACGACGGCGATGACGAGGCCCATGAGCGTGAGCTGCAGGGTGATCGGCAGGGCGCGCGCGACCTCGTCGGCCACGGGCACCTGGCGTGCGCTGAACGTGCCGAGGTCCCCGTGCAGGAGGCCGCCGAGGAACGCGACGTACCGGACGAGGAGCGGGTCGTTGAGCCCGTTGGCCTCGCGGTACGCCTCGCGCGCCTCGACCGAGGCACCCTCGCCGAGGGCCTGGATCGCGGGGTCGACCTGCGAGAACGACATCACGAGGAACACGAGGAACGTGATGCCGAGGATCATGATCGGCAGCTGCAGGAGGCGGCGTCCGACGAGTCGCAGCAGCGCGCTCATGGTCGACCTCCTGGTGCGTCGGGGGTGCGGTGCATGTCTGTCCGTTCTGGGTGCCGGGCGCGTACCGGGCCCCTCGCCGGGGCGGGCGAGGGGCCCGGGGTCGGTCGGCGCCGAGGGCTACGCGCCCGCGGCTACTTGACGAGGCCGGCGTCGAGGAACGACAGGCCCGTGATGGGCAGCGGCTTGAAGCCGGAGAGCGTGTCGCCGTCCCACGCGGTCGGCAGCTTGCGGTGCAGCAGCGGGTAGAGCGGCACCTCGGTGGAGATCAGGTCGAACGCCTGGTTCCACAGTTCCTGCTGCTCGTCGCCCGACGTGCGGACGGCGTCGTCGAGGATCGACTGGAGCTCGGCGAACTTCGGGTCGTCGTTCCAGCGGTAGCGCGACTGCGACCAGACGTTGTCGCCGTACCACCAGCGCATGAGCAGGTCGGGGTCGTTGCCGAAGACGGACGGGTCGCCGGGCGCCACCATGACCTGCAGGTCACCGTTGTCCACCTTGGTGTACTGGCCGCCGGACTGGCCGATGTCGAGCGTCGTGTCGACGCCGATCGCGTCGAGGTTCTCCTTGATGAGCGGGGCGATGTCCGCGACCCAGCCGGTGTCCGTCGTCATGAGGGTGATGGACAGGTCGCTCACGCCGGCCTCGGCGAGCAGCGACTTCGCCTTCTCCGGGTCGTACGAGTAGACGGTCGACGCCTCGTGGTAGTTCGGGTGGCTCTGCGGCAGGAAGCTCGTGGCCGCGGCACCGTTGCCGAGGAGCCCGTTGTCGATGATCTTGTCCATGTCGAGGGCGTAGAAGAACGCCTGGCGCACGCGGACGTCGTCGAACGGGGGCAGGTCGGTGTTGAACATCATGAAGAGCGTGCCGAACGACTGGACCGACTCCACGTCCACGGCGCCCTCGAGCGTCGGGACGTCGATGTAGGGGACGTCCTCGATCGCGCTGACCGTGCCGGAGCTCATCGCGGTGACGCGCGCGGCCGGGTCGGACAGCAGGTTCCACACGAGACCGGCGGCCAGCGCGGGGCGACGGCCGTTGTAGTCGTCGAACCGCTCGAACGTGATCTTGTCGTCGGGCGTCGCCTGGGTCATCTTGAACGGGCCGGTCCCGACGGGGAGGGCGTTGAAGGCCTCGTAGTCGGACTCGACGAGCGCCTTCGGGACGATCTTGACGACCGACACGCGCTCGGGGACGAGGCTGAACGGGTACTTGAGGTTGATCGAGACCGTGTCGTCGTCGACCGGGGTGACGGACTCGATGAAGTCGATGAATCCGGCGTAGAGCGACTCGCTCGCCGGGTCGAGCACGCGCTCGAAGCTGAAGACGACGTCGTCGACGGTGACGGGGGTGCCGTCGTGGAAGACCGCGCCCTCGCGGATGTCCACCTCGTAGTGGGTGTCGTCGACCTGCGCCGGGAGATCGGTGCCGAGCGCCGCGTAGACCTCGCGCGTCGCGGGGTCGAGCTCGGTGAGTCCCTCGAACACGTGCCAGTTCGCGGCTACTGTCACGGCACCGGTGGTGATCATCGGGTCGAAACCACCGGAGAGGGAGTACGAGATGCCCGCCTCGATCACGGCGTCCTGGTCGATCTCGCCCTGGGCGGCGGTGCCCTCGGTCGGGTCGTCCTGCGCGGCGTCGCCACCCGAGCACGCCGCGAGGCCGAGCGCGAGCACGACGCCCGCGGCGACCGCAGCGACTCCCCGGCGACGGGGAGGTGAGCTGACGTGAAGCTTCATTGGTTCTCCTGACATGAGACCGACACTCTTCCGGAGAGAAGATGTCTGATGTCTGACGTTGTGTAGCATGACACTAGGACCAGAAACCGAAGGGGTCAAGATGGCGACACCACGGCGGAGGAGCTTCGCGACGCTCGACGCCTCCAGAGCCGGCAGCACCGGTGCGACCGCACCGCGGCGGACCACCACCGCCGACCGGATCAAGGACTTCATCCTCGGCGAGGGGCTGCGGCCCGGGGACCCGCTCCCCACCGAGGCCGAGCTGTGCGAGCACCTCGGCGTCTCCCGGTCGAGCGTGCGCGAGGCGATCCGGACCCTGTCGACCCTCGACATCGTCGAGGTCCGCCACGGGCACGGCACGTTCGTCGGCAGCATGTCGCTCGACGCGCTCGTCGAGGCGCTCGTCTTCCGCGGCGTCCTCTCCCCCGGCGACGACCTGCGGGCGCTGCGCGACGTCGTCGAGGTGCGCCAGTCCCTCGACCTCGCCATGGCCGAGCGCATCGTCGCGAGCCTCACCGGGACGTCGAACCCCGACCTGCACGCCCTCGTCGAGGAGATGGTCGCCGCGGCGTCGCAGGGCCAGTCGTTCCCCACCCAGGACCGGGCCTTCCACACCGGCCTGCTCGCGCGGCTCGACAACTCGCTCGTCGGGCAGCTCGTCGCCGCGTTCTGGGACGTGCACACCGCCGTGATCCCCAAGCTCGGGCTCTCCGTCGCCGCCGACCTCGACCAGACCGCCCGCGCGCACGGCGCGATGCTCGACGCCGCCGAGGCCGGCGACGTCGACGCGTTCCGGGCCGCCGTCGCCTCGCACTACCAGCCGATCGACCGGGCCCTCGGGGTGACGACCGCGTGAGACCCCAGCACCTCCCCCCGGCCGGGCGACGTTCGAGCCGCCGCCCCGTCGGGATCGCCGTCGTGGGCATCGGGGCGTTCGCGCGCGAGCACCTCACCGCGCTCGCGGCGCTCGACGGCGCGGACGTGCGCTGGGTCGTCGGGCACGACCTGGAGCGCACCCGCGCGCTCGCGGCGCTCGTCCCCGGTGCCCGGGCGACGACCGCCCTCGACGAGGCGCTCGCGGACGACGCCGTGCACGCCGTGGACGTCGTCACCGCGACACCCACGCACGCGCGCGACACGATCGCCGCGGGCGAGGCCGGCAAGCACGTCCAGGTCGAGAAGCCGGCGGCGCTGTCGCTGCCCGAGCTCGACGCGATGGTCGCGGCGACCGAGGGCCGGGGCACGACGCTCGTCGTCGGGCAGACCGTACGCTTCCAGCCCGCCGTGACGGCGCTCGCCGCCGCAGCCCGCCGGGGTGAGATCGGCACCCCGCGGCTCGCGCACATCTCCTGGTACACGGGCCACGCGTGGCCCGCCGGGTGGCGCGGCTGGCAGCTCGACCCGGAGCTCTCGGGCGGGCACCCCGTGCACAACGGCACCCACATCATGGACGCCGCGAGGTGGCTGCTCGACGACGAGCCGGTCGAGGTCTTCGCGCGCGGCTTCCGCACGTTCTCGCCCGACATGGAGTCGCCCGACTCGTTCCACGTGCAGCTCCGCACGGCGTCGGGCGCGCTCGCGACGCTCGAGCTCTGCTACGCGCTGCGCCGCCGCGGCGAGCTCGTGCGCCGGGTCGTGCTCGTGGGGACGGAGGGCACGCTCGCGCACTCGACCACCGAGGAGGACGGCCTGCACTCCGACGCCACGACCGCCCCGCCCGTCTCCGTCGAGGGCGCGCTGGGGATCCAGCTCGCGCACTGGCTCGACGTGGTGCGCGGCGACGCGGCGCCCGTCGTCACGACGCCGCAGGTGCGGGCCGCGCTCGCGACCGCGCTCGCCGCGCAGCGCTCGCTCGTCTCCGAGCGGCGCGAGCGCGTCGCCGACGTCCCCGGCTACGCGACCACGGGGGTGGCCGCATGAGCACGACCCTGCGCGTCGCGTTCGCGTCGGCCGTGCGCCACGCGGCCGACTACCTGCGGATCCTCGGCGCCGACGACCGCGTCGAGCTCGTCGGCGTCGTCGAGGAGGCGGACGCGCCCGGCTGGGTGCGGGGCGACTCGCGCGCCGTCGCCGAGCGCGCCGGAGTGCCTTACGCCGAGGTCGCCGACGTGGCCGCGGCCGCGGAGGCCCTGGGCAGCACCGTCGACCTCGTCGTCGTGTGCGCCGAGCCGACCCGGCACGCGCGCCTGGCGGCGGCGCTGCTGGAGGCGGGCCTCGACGTGCTCGTCGACAAGCCCGTCGCGACGACCCTCGCCGACGCCGACCACCTCGTCGCCGTCGCCGCCCGCACGGAGCGCACGTGCGCCGTCGTGAACCGCACGCACGCGCCCGCGCTGCGCCGTCTGCGCGCGTGGGTCGACGCCGGCCACGTGGGCCTGCCGCGCCACCTGGACCTCGAGTTCCTCGCGTCCGGCGCCCACTTCGCGACGTCGGTCGAGCGCCCGGGCCTCGTCGTCGACCGCACGCTCTCCGGGGGCGGCGAGCTGCTGAAACTTCCTCGGCTACTGCGCCGACGCGGCGCACCACCTCACCGGGCTGCGCACCGTCGAGGTGCACGCCTTCGCGGGGTCGCTGTTCCTGGAGCCGCACCGCGAGGCCGGGGTGGAGGACACGGCGGTCGTCACGCTCGAGCTGGAGCGCGGCGTGACCGCGACGATCACCCTCGGGCGCGTCCCGTTCGCGCCCGGCGGGACGCCCACCACGTCGTCGGTGCGGCTGCTCGGGTCGCACGGCCACGCCGTCACGGACGACGACGCCCCGGCCGTCGCGCGGTTCGGCGCGGACGGTCGGACGACGATCGCCGCGGACGCGGGCCAGGTCGCCGCGGCGGCGTACCTGCGGCACGTGGTCGGGGCGGTGCTGGCCGGCGGACGGCCGGACTACGGGATCGAGGAGGCGCGCGCGTCGCTCGCCGTGATCGACGCGGCGTACCGCTCGGTCGAGACGGGCGACGTGGTCGCGGTGGAGCACCGGACGGTGCCCGAGGAGGCGAGGGTCTGATGGAGGTCGTGATCGCTCCGGCGGAGCGGTTGGCGGTGCTGGCTGCGGATGCCGTGGAGGCGGTGGTGCGGTCG